>NZ_JAAGOW010000004.1 GCF_010499245.1 Variovorax sp. WS11 | reverse complement strand
CTCCGCGGCCTGTGCGTGAGTGCCATAGTTCGAGGCAACGCGATAGCCTGCGGCAAGCAGGGCTTCCGCCGTGGCGGCTCCGATGCCGGCTGTGCCGCCGGTGACCAATGCGACACGCATATTCAAGACTCCACGTGCAGATTGTTCACGACCCTGGTCACACCCGGGGCCGACCAAGCGGCGCCTTGCGCGGCGAGGCGCTCGGCCCAAGAATGGACCTTTCCCTTCAAGGTCACCTGCGGGCCATCGACGACAACGCCGATCTGCTTGGCCTCCCGATCACCCTGGCGTACCAGCGCATCATGGATTTTCCTTTCCACATCGACGGGCACGATCTTCGGGTTGACTGCGACAAGATTCGACACGCCAGTCACGCCAAGCAGATTTCGAACAGCACTTTCCGCAGCCCGGCGCTGATACTGCCATTCGACTTCGCCATTCAGGGTGACCCAGCCCTTCTCCGTCATTGGCGAGATCTTGTTGGCGGGTACAAGCGCATTCCATTCGAGGGCACGCTCGGCGGCCATGGCAATGTCGGCATCGGTCCGTTCGTAGCCCGCAGCCAGCCGGACCGACAGTTCGATCGCCATCGCCTTCACGCCCTTGACCCGTCGGACCGCGCGTTCGACGGCGTATTTTTCCGCAAGGCTCGAAAGGTGCCCCGTCAGGGTCACGACACCGTCCTTGGCAATCACGCCGACAGCGGCGGCCTCGATCGCCGGATCCCAGTGAAGCTCGGCCAGAACGTCATTTGCAGTTGGGTGTCGGTTTTCATGAATTTTCCTTTCATTGACAAGTGGGGGCAGTGATGCGTGACCTCGATGCCTGCAGCGTTACCTTGAAAGCCCGCAGGCCTCGTGCCGCCTTGCCCTGGTTCCGGAGAGATTCGAGGAGCATCAGCATTTCTACCGGGCCAACACATACGTTCCCGGTGCGTCGCAGACAGGCGCGAGGCCGAGTTGTCGCGCACCCATGAGCGGCGGTTCGCGACGTGGTCCGGAATGGGCTGCCAGCCAGGATTTCAGCGCCGGCCACCAGGAGCCGTCGACCTTGTCTGCACGAGCCGTGTACGTGTCCGGCGGTACGTAGGCGTCATTCCTGGCGCGGTGGAGGATCTGGTAGTGGCGAGCAGAATTGCCGGGCCGGCTCAGGATGCCGCCGTTGTGACCGCCGTCCGTGAGGACAAAGCTGATGTCGGTATCGCACAGCAGATTCAGTTTGTAAACGGAGCGCCAGGGCGCGACATGATCCGTTCGCGTGCCGACGGCAAATATCGGAACGTCGATGTCGCCCAGCGAGACCGGGTCCCCATTCATCCGGTAGTGTCCCCGTGCAAGTGCGTTGTCGAGGAACAGGCGGCGGAGATATTCGGTGTGCATCCTTTGGGGCATGCGTGTGCCGTCAGCGTTCCAAGCCATAAGGTCCGTCATTGGCGTGCGTTCGCCAAGGACGTATTTCTTCACCATCGGCGACCAGATCAGGTCGATAGGGCGCAACAGCTGAAAGGCGCCTGCCATCTGGCCCGCATCGAGGTACCCCTGACGCGCCATCAGGTCTTCCAGAAATGCGAGCTGGCTCTCGTCGATGAAGAGACTCAGCTCGCCAGGCTCCGTGAAGTCGGTTTGCGCAGCCAGCAGCGTCAGGGTCGCGAGGCGCTCGTCATGATCGCGCGCCATGGCCGCAGCGCCGATCGCCATCAGCGTACCGCCCAGGCAGTACCCCAGTGCATGCACGCGCTGCCCGGGCACGATGGCATTGATGGCGTCGAGGCTTGCCATCAACCCGAGCGCCAGATAGTCGTTGACGCCGAAGTCGCAATCCTTTTCGCTCGGATTCTTCCACGAGATCGCGAACACCGTAAACCCACTGTCAACCAGGTAGCGGATCAACGAGTTGCGGGGCGACAGGTCGAGGATGTAGTACTTCATGATCCAGGCGCTCATGACCAATACCGGCTCGGCGTGCACGGTCGGTGTGGTCGGCGCGTACTGGATCAGTTCGATCAGATCGTTGCGAAAGACGACCTTGCCGGACGTGACAGCCACGTCGTGTCCGGGCACGAAGGCCTCGGCACCCTTTGGCGGCTGGTGGAGGAGGGCTCGCCGTAGGTCTTCTGCCCAGTTGCAGGCGCCTTGCAGGAGGTTCAGACCGCAGGTTGCCGCGGTCCTTTGCAGCACCAGCGGATTCGTGGCGGGCCAGTTCGCGGGCGAGAACATGTCTTGCAATTGCTGCGCCGCGAAGGCCACGATCTGCGCATGGTGGTGGTCGACGCCAGGCACATTCTGGGTCAGCTCGCGCAACCACCGCCCACGCACATTGAAGGCCTGCCGATACAGGTTGAATGGCCACTTATCCCATTGCGGGCCCGCGAGGCGCCTGTCGCGCTCGCGGGGACCGAGCGTCGACGCGGTGTGGACGGGCAGCGGCTGAAGCCCATGGCTGGCCATGTCCATCGCCAGGCGCAACGGGTGGACCGTCCATGCCTGCGCGCTGCGCACCGGCTGGGCAGCAAGGTGGATGGCCCAGTCTGACCAGGCCAGCGCCAGCGCTACTGGTGAAAGGCCCGCTGTCAGTTGAGCCCTTGCGGCATTCAGCGTACGGCCTAGCGCGTCGGATCCCTTGTCCATGGCGATCCATGGCGCTTGAAGGTCAGTTGATGGATCGACTGCTGTTGATCTGCGATCGGCAACTTCTCCGCCGTTCCTCATGGCGATTGAGTGCGTCCGTGGAAGTCTGACCGCGCCGCCTTCTTCTGCATCGCCCTGTGTCGGGGCTTCTCCCTGCAGGGCACGCGAGGATGGCCGCATGGAATGGGATACCTCATGAATCTCGGCGTTCATGGCCGCGTCCTTTTTCGCAACGCCTTCACCCGGGCCTGCAGCGGCGGAAGCACCTCTTGCTCGAACCACGGATTTCGGCGAAACCAGATGTTGTTGCGTGGGCTCGGGTGGGGGAGGGGCACCACGCTGGGCCAGTAGTCGCGCCAGGCATGGACCGTTTCGGTCAGCGTTGCCTGGGCTCGTGGCTGCTTGAGGTGCCACGTCTGAGCGTACTGTCCAATCGCCAGCGTGAGTTGAAGATGGGGCAGGCGATCAAGCAGGCGAGCGCGCCATGTCGCTGCGCACTCTGGCCGCGGTGGCAGATCGCCCCCGCCGCCGCGTCCCGGATAGCAGAACCCCATCGGCAGGATCGCAACGATGCTCGGGTCGTAGAACACATCCTTGTCCAACCCCATCCAGAGCCGAAGGCGGTCGCCGCTGGGATCGTCGAACGGAATTCCGCTTTGGGCCACTTTTCTTCCGGGAGCCTGCCCGGCTACCAAGATGCGCGCCTTCGAACTCACTTGGAAGACTGGCCTCGGGTTCTGCGGTAGATGCGCAGAACAGATCGTGCACGCCCGCACGTCGCTGAGCAGGCGCCTAATGCCAACGACCGGGTGCGGTGAGCTTGGCGACGTCACGTCGAGCCTCCGCAAGGCGGCGCACCTGCCGTGGGCGGCGCCCCACCAGGCCGCGTCGTGGGCGTGTCAGAACGCAGCATCCAACGTCTATGCGGCGCACCCGTCCCTGCGCGCGCGCTTTGGGGTGTTATCGGGTCGATGATGCTTGCTTGCTGCATTCGGGTGCCTCGTTGACGTGCTTGAGGTAGGCAATCAGATTGGCGCGGTCCTCTGGGTTCGCAACGCCGTCGTAGGTCATTGAGCTGCCGGGCACCAGCTTCAATGGCTTGGTCAGGAAGAGGTCCAGTGTCCTCTCGTCCCAGCGGATCTTGGAGTTCTTCATTGCCGCTGAGTAGTTGAAACCGGGAACACTGCCAGCCAGCCGACCGAGAAGACCGCAGTGGCGCGGTCCGACACGGTCGTACGCAAGGGCGTGGCAGGCAAGGCAACGGGCGTAGACCAACTCGCCACGCACCACGTCCGGTGCAGCCGCGAGGGGCGCACTGGCGCAAAGCGCGAGCACCCCCGCAAGGGCCCAGCGCATCGTCACGCCACGTAGGCCGAAGGAACTGGCACTTGACCCAATGCTTGCCGCAGGATGGCCCAGTGCATGGCCTCATCGCCGAGGATGCTGGCGGCAGCCTTGGACAAGTCGCGGTTACCGAACAGAGGCACAGCCCCGAGGTACGCGCTCACGGCTCCTTGCTCCAGCGTGGCGGCGAACTGCAGCACGTCGGCTTGCGACTTCAGCTTCTCAGCGGGGAAGCTGTACTTCGCCTTGGCCGCCACGGGTTTGCCACCGAGTTTCTCGACCGTCTTGGCCAGCAGGTCGGCATGCTCTTTGTGGTGTCCTTGGAAGGTCAGGGCGAGGTCGAGCGTCGGTTTCTGCAGGAGATTGCTCTCGGCCCCGAGCTGGTATGCCGCAATCGCCTCGAGCTCTGCGGCGAGAGCAGTGTTGAGAATCTGCGTATCCTTGGCTGCGGCATCATCCGACTTGGCGGCAAGCGCATGTTTGCCGGCGAGCAACGCTACCGCAGCGCCGGACAGCACCAGGCTCGATTGGCCCAGGAAGAGGCGGCGGGCGGAGTGAGGGTTGGGCATTAGCAGAAAAGACATGGCAATCTCCAGGTGGGTTAGAAACTTGACCGGGAGATGTCCCGGTGCTCCGCGACACTGGCCATAACGCCAGCGACGATACGGTCGCAGCGCGCGCCGGCGAAGGCGAACGCGTCGTCGATCGCGAGATCGACGTCGTGCGACAGGCCTTCACGCAGCAGACCGCGTGCTCGGAAGAATCGCGTGCGTACGGTGGCTTCGGGAACGTCCAATGCCGCAGAGATCTCCTCGACACTCAGCTCTTCCACTGCGCGCAGCACGAATACCGTGCGAAAGGCCTCGGGAAGGCTGTCGATGCGGGCTTCCATCAGTCGTCGCACTTCTGAGCGCATTGCGCATAGCTCGGGCTGGAGGTCGGCGTCTTCCTCGAACGATCTCTGCGTCAGCGGATCGGCGCACGCCATGGCGGACTCAAGAGGAATCACCTCCGCGCGGCTGCGGCGCAGGCGCCCGAGCGCTTCGTTGATGACGATGCGCACCAGCCAAGTCGAAAGCTTCGCGCCGGCGCGAAAGGTAGGCAGTGCGCGCCAGGCCCGCAGGTACGCTTCCTGCAGCGCATCTTCGGTGTCTGCGTCGCTCTTCAGGATACTGCGCGCGGTGCGAAACAGCAGCCGGTTGTGGCGTCGCATGATGCATTCGAAGGCGAACTCGTCGCCGTCGGCGGCACGCTCGGTGAGGTCGAAATCCGTCGATGCAGCCGAGATGGTTTTTGGCGGGGGGAAACTCGGGGAAAGCGGGAAGGCTTGCATGTCTACTCTCTATCGTTAGATGGGGTGACGCGTCGCCACGTTCCCGTTGATCAGTAGCCGTAGAACTCTTCGCTGCGAATGTCGTCGTCATCGACGCCTGAGTCATGCAAGGTCTGCCGCATCCCTGCAACCAGGCCCGGAGGGCCGGCGACGTAGTAGATGGGATTCGATAGACCCTCAGCGGCAGCCTTCAACAGCGCTTCGTTGACCATGCCTGTCTGCCCTTCCCACGGTTGGACGGAGGCGCTCATCAGCGTCATCGTCGCGACCAGTCGGAAGCTGAGGTTGCGCTCTTCAAAACTTTGCAGTTCGGAAAGGAATGCGGTGTCCTCGGGTCGGCGGTTTGAGTAGAGCAGTACCAGACGCTGCTTACGCTGGTCGTGCATCGCTTGCCGCAGGATGCTCATGAAAGGAGTGATGCCGATGCCGCCTGCAATAAAGACGGCCGCGCGTGCAAAATCGTTGTGCAGGGTCAGTGAACCGAAAGGACCTTCGATCTCAATGAGCGAGCCGACGGGCAGCCTGGCGAGCGCGCGCTTGAAGGTGCTGTCGCGCATGCGTGTGGCAATGGTGAGTTCGCTTTCGAAAGGTGCGCTGACGATCGAAAAGGTGTGGCGTCCGCTCTGGGCGTCGACCGTCCTGGCATCAGCGAGCACAACGTCAATCGCCTGACCTGGCTTGAAGCTGAAATCGAAGGGCTTCTCGAATTGAAACGCCACCGTGCCGTGCGCAATCTGTTCGCGTCCCTGGAGTGTCGATCGATAGCTGGTCATACTGATCTCCCGTTGATCGCCGCGGTGTGAACCGCCGATGATGTCGCCCCCGTCGTCTCTGTGTGACAGCGAATCACTCAGATGCGAAGGGCCTGGTGCCCTGCTCATCCATAGCCAGTGAAGGGTGAGCTCACTGGGGTTTCGTGCAAACATATCACGGCGTGATATGTTTGGGTTTCGAAAGGGCAATTGCGCATGAGTACACACAAGATGTCGAAGGTGGATTTCGAGACGCTGGCCCGGTTTCGCTATCAACTGCGACGTTTTCTAAGGTTCAGTGAGGAGGTGACACGCCTGAACGGAGTCACTCCGCTGCAGTACCAACTGATGCTCCAGATCAAGGGGTTTCCTGGCCGAGAGTGGGCGACTGTGGGGGAGCTGGCCGAGCGACTGCAGGCCAAGCACCATGGCGTCGTGGCACTGATCTCGAGATGTGAAGAGGCTGGCTTGGTGAGGCGCAACGTGGGCCGGGATGACCAGCGGCGGGTGGAGATTCGGTTGACGCCGGCAGGCGAGCGGCGTCTGAATCAACTGGCGCGACTTCATCGAGACGAGCTTCTGTCGGTGATGGACGGATTCGCCGTCCCCGGCGTCGGCGACGGAACGCCATAGGCGAATGATCAGGAGAACATCGATGCATCCGAATCACCTCATGGGCCATGCCCTGTTCGAAGCCATCGTCGAAAAGATCCCGGACGCGGTGATCTTCGCGGACCGCGAGGGTGTGATTCGGGTCTGGAACCCCGGCGCCGAGGCTGTTTTCGGGTTTGCAGCCGGTGAAGTTCTCGGCCGCAGTCTTGATGTCATCATCCCGGAGCGATTGCGCGCCGGCCACTGGGAGGGCTTCCGCCGTGCCATCGACACCGGCAAGACGCGGTACGGGAACCAGGTGCGCACAACCCGGTCGATCCACAAGGATGGCCGCAAGTTGTACGTCGACCTCAGCTTCGGTCTCGTCGCCGATGCGAAGGGGGCGGTCGTCGGTGCGGTAGCGGTGGGCCGTGATTGCTGCGAGCGGTACGAATCAGAGCGGGCGCTTCGAGCGCAGATCGCAGCATTGGGGGAACAGGCACCATGAGCATCGACATTGCAGGCCGCCGAGGCCGTTCGCTGCCGGTTGGCGGCTTCGAGGCGCCACTGGAGATGCTGTCCGCTTGCCACGGCCGCATCGAGCGCCAGTGCGCGACGTTGCAGCGGCTCGTGCCGCACCTGGCAAGCCACGGCGCAGACGAGGACGCGCGTGCCGCAGCGGCCAACGTCATGCGCTACTTCGATACCGCGGCGAAGCATCATCATGAAGATGAGGAGAAGGATCTCTTCCCTGCGCTCATCGAATCGATGGCTGGCTCGGACCCGGTGTGCCTGCGCGAGATGACACAAGGCCTCGCGGACGAGCACCGGGAGCTCGAAGCACGTTGGCGCCATGTGCGCGCCAAGCTCGAGCAGATTGTCGCGGGCCATGGCGTGGCGCTGAGCTTCGAGGATGTGCAAGCGCTGGTCGGCTTGTACGCGAGGCACATGGAGCGTGAGGAGCAAGAGCTCCTGCCGATGGCCGCGCGCCTGTTGAGCGAGGACGAGCTGGAGCGAATCGGACGCTCGATGCGGGAGCGCCGGGGAATCGAGCTCCCTGAATGAGGTGTTGGGCTCCGGGGAACGCCGCCATGGTGTGGGAGAGCGCGACCTCACTTCGATCCTCTCAGTTCGCGGCCATGGGCTGCGGACCAAGCCGTGAATCGGGCTCTGAGTCGAACCGGTCGAAGCCGGTGTAGCAGATGAAATGACGGTTGGCCGCTCGGCCGAAGAGCGCCATACCCAGTTGACGCGCCATGTCGAGGCCCATCTGCGTCACGCCGTTGCGCGAGACGATGATGGGAACACCCATCAACGCCGCTTTCATCACCATCTCGCTGGTCAGTCGACCTGTGGTGTAGAAAATCTTGTCGGCGCCGCGCACGCAGTGCGAAACATTGCCATGGGTCCACATCCAGCCAGCGATCGTGTCGATCGCGTTGTGACGGCCGACGTCCTCGAAAGTCACCAGCATCTCTGCACCACGAAACAACGCGCAGCCGTGCACGGAGCCAGCCTTGCGGTGAATGCTGTCGCGCTGGCGCATGACCTCCAGGATGCCTTGCAGCGTCGACTGGCGGATGCGCGCCGCTGGCGGCTCCGGCAGACGCAGTGTTGCCACCTGCGACATCAAGTCGCCGAACACCGTGCCTTGACCGCAACCGGTGGTCACAACACGCCTCGCCGTCTTCTGGGCGAAGGAGTGAATGCCTGCGCGTGTCCTGACCGCTGCGCTATGCACTTCCCAATCGACTGTGATTGAATCGATCTCTGAAGCGCTGGCGATCAACCGCTGGTTGCGCAGGTAGCCCAACACGAGCAGTTCGGGTGAGGCACCCAATGTCATCAGCGTGACCAGCTCGCACTTGTCAACAAAGACGGTCAGAGGTCGTTCGACGGGAATGTGGATGCTGCGGCGCTCGCCGAACTCATCGAGCACCTCGACCTCTTGCGTCAACGGCAACCCTGCCCTCGTCACGCGCAGGCCATCGGCCGTGACGCTAAGTGGCGGCGATGCCGTGGCGATCGTCAAGACGATTTGCCCGGCGATGGAGCGGGCGTAGCAGGAGAGATTGGCACGACAGGGCTGCCCGGGTCAACGCAGGGCCCCGACGTTGCACCCACGGGAGCGGCGGTCCGTCCGGTCTTCTTCAGGCCGTCAGCGCCGGCCTGGTCCTGGGCCTGGCACAGCTGGAAGGCGGCGAGCTTGGCGTTGCGCGATGTCGCGGCCTCGGCCGCCTGGGCCGTGGCGTCTTCACTCGGCGCGGGCAGCGGTGCTGCAGCAGATGCAGCGTACAGGGCCGCGCCGAGAGGCGATAGACGAAGCACGTGCATGGTGATGCTTGCGCGGGCGATGGGGAGAGCTCGGCCGTCCATTTGTCAGCCCCGAACGACGGTTTCTCTGGAGGGCGGCCGCTCGGTACGACGCGCGGAAATCTTGCCTTTGCAGATGTCTTCGTACCAAAGCGCGTGGTGCTCCCTGGCCCAGCCTTCGTCTACCTCACCGTCACGCATCGCGCGGTAGGCGCCACGCATGCCAATCGTGCCGATGTAGATGTGGCCGGCGAACAGCGCCATCATCAGCACTGCCGCGACCGCATGGATCATGTGGGCAACCTGCATGTCGCTGCGCAGCAGCGCCACGCTCGGGATGAGCCGATCGAGGACCAGGCCACTGCCGACGACAATGCTGCCGAGCAGCAGTACGCCGCCCCAGAACACCACTTTCTCGCCGGCGTTGAAACGATGTGATGGCACTTCCTTTCCGCCGAACAAGCCTCCGGCCCTGCGCAACCAGGTGATGTCCTCGCGACGCGGCCAATTGGATCGGATGAAAGTGAAGAACACGATGAGTAGCGATACTGCGAACAGGGGTCCGACAATGTTGTGCCCAGTTTTCAGCGCATAGCTCAGCCAGCCGAACGCGGCGCCCCCGATGAGTGGCAGAAGAAAGAACTTGCCGAACGCCATCACGATGCCGGAGATGGCGAGGACGCAGAAGGCGAAGGCATTGGCCCAATGCGCGGCACGTTCGAAGTAGGTGAAGCGCTCGATGGCGTGGCCGCTGTTTGCCTCTTGCCCGATCGGACCCTTGCGCCAGTGGAAAAGCGCAATCGCCAGCACGACGATACCGAGCAGCGCGCTGCCGTATGGAATGATCCACTGGTTGCGCACCTGCCGCCAGGCTTCGCCCGCGGTGGCGAAGCGCGAGCCCGGATACTGCACGAAGGGTTGGATCAATACGGTGCTCTCGATGCCCCGTACGGCACTGGTGGTATCTGATTGCGGGCTCCAGTCGCGCACGGCCCGCCAGAATGGCGCGTTGTTGCCGGGCTGGGTCTTGGCTCGCTCGGCATTGCTTTCGGCTGGTGCCGCCTCCTCCACCTCCGCTACGACCGGTACGATGGCCTGTGGGACCTGGTCCACGGGCGGCGCAGCGCGCTCGGCCAGTGCAGCGCCTGTCAGTGCGAGCGCCGCAAAAGCGCTCAACAATGCACTACGAATGGAGCGTTGCATGGGGATTCCTTCAGTTCAATGCGATCAAACAGCTCAGTGGCTGATCCTGACGTGCTCATTCTGTGACTGGGTGCGCCTTCTCAGTTGCTTTTCCCAGCTGGCGCGGTCGCCTTGCTGCCAGCCTGGCGCGACGTAGCGGTTCTCGGCGCCTTGCCAGGATGGAACGTCATACGTCACCGACTCTTCGCCTGTGGTCTGCGCCCTCTCGCCGCAGGCTGTGACCATCGCGGCGGCGCACAACAGGATCGACAGGCGAGCTTTCGTCATTTCGTTGGCCCCGCCTTCGGTTGCTGTGGCGCGTTGCCGGACCCATTCGATGGGATGCCGTAGGCGGTACCCCATCCCCAGATCTCGCTGCCCTTGCCGCGCGCCAGGACGCGCGTGCGGAAAATGTCGGCGACCACGTCGCCGTCCCCCCCGAGCAGCGCCTTGGTCGAGCACATCTCGGCGCAGGCGGGGAGCTTGCCCTCGGCCAAGCGATTGCGGCCATACTTTTCGTACTCGGCCTCGGAGCCGTTGGCTTCGGGGCCACCGGCGCAGAAGGTGCACTTGTCCATCTTGCCGCGTGCGCCGAAAGCGCCCTGCGAGGGGAACTGCGGCGCGCCGAATGGGCAGGCGTAGGCGCAGTAGCCGCAGCCGATGCAGACATCCTTGTCATGCAGAACGACACCGTCGTCGGTCCGGTAGAAGCAGTCGACCGGACACACCGCCATGCAGGGGGCATCGGAGCAATGCATGCACGCGACCGAGATGGACTTCTCTCCCGGGACGCCGTCGTTGAGCGTGACCACCCGGCGTCGATTGACACCCCATGGCACGTCGTGCTCTGCCTTGCAGGCAGTGACGCAACCGTTGCATTCGATGCAACGCTCGGCGTCACAGATGAATTTCATTCTGGCCATGTCTGAAGCTCCTTAAACTGCCCGCACGATCTGGCACACCGTGGTCTTGGTCTCTTGCATCATCGTCACACTGTCGTAGCCGTAGGTGGTGGCCGTGTTCGCTGCTTCGCCCAGGATGACCGGCCTGGCACCGTCAGGGTAGTACTGCGCCAGGTCAACACCACCCCATCGGCCCGAGAAGTGGAATGGCAGGAAGACCGTCTCGGCATCCACTCTTTCGGTGACCTGTGCCTTGACTCGCAAGCCCTGGAATCCCGGCACTGCGGCCATGACCGGGGTCCTGACCCAGACGTCATCTCCGTCGCGGATGCCGCGGTCATTCGCCGCCCGGGGATTGATCTCGACGAACATGTCTTGCTGCAGTTCGGCCAACCAGGGGTTCGAGCGCGTCTCTTCGCCCCCGCCTTCGTACTCGACGAGACGGCCGCTGGTCATGATCAAGGGGAAGCTCTTACCGATATCACGATTCTTCTGCTGCAGGCTCTTGTACAGGGTCGGCAGGCGCCAGAACACCAGCTTGTCCTCGTGTGTCGGATACTTGTCGATCAGATCGGGTCGTGTGGAGTAGAGCGGCTCGCGATGCTGCGGAATCGCGTCGGGGAAGTTCCACACCACGGCACGCGCCTTGGCGTTGCCCCACGGGTGGCAGCCGTGCGCCATGACGACGCGTTGGATGCCGCCGGAGACGTCGGTCTTCCAGTTCTTACCTTCGGCAGCCATTCTTTCGACCGCGGTCAGATCGTTCCACCAGCCAAGCTTCTTCAGCAGTGTGTGGTCGAACTCCGGATATCCGGTCGCGATCTCAGCGCCTTTCGAGAAGGACCCGTCTTCCGCGAGCAGGCTGACGCCGTCTCGTTCGACACCAAAGTTGGCTCGGAAGTTGCCGCCGCCTTCCATGAGTGACTTGGAGGTGTCGTAGAGATTCGGCGATCCCGGGTGCTTGAGTTCGGGCGCGCCGTAGCAAGGCCATGGCAAGCCAAAATAGTCACCATCGAGCTTGTACCCCGTTGCCTTGTCAATGCCGCCGCGCGCCTGCAGTGTCTTCACGTCGAAGACGTGCATGTTGCGCATGTGGGCTTTCAGCCGCTCCGGGCTCTGACCGGTGTATCCGACGGTCCAGCACGACTTGTTAATCTCGCGCAGGATCGACTCGACCTCGGGCTCCAGCAATCCCGCCTTGCCCGGCACCATCTTGTAGTTCTTGTTCAGTTCCCGGGCGAAGCCGAGTTTCTCGGCGAGCTGATGCATGATCATCTGGTCGCTGCGGCTCTCCCACAACGGTTCGATGACCTTCTCGCGCCACTGCAGCGATCGGTTCGACGCCGTCACGGAGCCACTGGTCTCGAACTGCGTGCACGCCGGCAGCAGGTAGACCGCGCGGTTCAGATTGTGGTCCTCGGGGTTGCCGGGCATGGCCGCCATGGCCGCCGTGGCCGACGGATAAGGATCGACGACGACGAGCAGGTCGAGCTTGTCCATCGCCTTCTTCATCTCGACACCCCGTGACTGCGAGTTGGGCGAGTGGCCCCAGAAGAACAGGCCGCGCAGGTTGGAGTCCTGGTCGATGAGCTCATTCTTTTCGAGCACACCGTCGATCCAGCGGGACACAGTCATGCCGGCCTTGGTCATCATGCCGGGTGCGTACTGCCTTCTTATCCACTCGAGGTCCACGCCCCAGACCCCGGCGAAGTGCTTCCATGCGCCTTCGGAAAGGCCGTAGTAGCCCGGGAGCGAATCCGGGTTGGGGCCGATGTCGGTCGCACCTTGGACGTTGTCGTGCCCTCGGAAGATGTTGGCGCCGCCTCCGGACACACCGACGTTGCCAAGTGCGAGCTGCACGATGCATGACGCCCGCACCATGGCGTTTCCGATCGAGTGCTGCGTTTGGCCCATGCACCAGACCAAGGTGCTCGGTCGGTTCTCGGCCATGGTCTTGGCGGCCAGGTAGCAGGCGGCCTCATCGACGCCACTGGCCTCGAGGACCTTGTCGGGGGTCCATTTGGACAGTACGTCCTCGCGGACCTTGTCCATGCCATAGACGCGTTCGTTGATGAATTTCTTGTCTTCCCAACCGTTCTTGAAGATGTGATGCAACAGGCCGAACAGGAACGGAATGTCGGAACCCGAGCGGATGCGGATGTATTGGTCCGCCTTGGCGGCCGTGCGCGTGAAGCGCGGGTCGACCACGATCATCTTGGCGCCGTTCTCCTTGGCATGCAGCATGTGGAGCATCGACACCGGGTGCGCTTCAGCTGCGTTCGAGCCGATGTACAGCGCCGCCTTCGAGTTCTGCATGTCGTTGAACGAGTTGGTCATCGCGCCGTAGCCCCAGGTGTTTGCTACACCTGCGACCGTGGTCGAGTGGCAGATGCGGGCCTGGTGGTCGGTGTTGTTGCTGCCCCAGAGGCTCATCCACTTGCGCAACAGGTAGGACTGCTCGTTGTTGTGCTTCGACGAGCCGACGACAAACACCGAGTCCGGGCCGCTTTGCTTCTTGAGCTCGAGCATCCTGGCGCTGATCTCCTCGAGCGCCTGGTCCCAGGTGATGCGCTGGTACTTGCCGTCCACAAGCTTCATGGGATAGCGCAGGCGGTACTCGCCGTGGCCGTGTTCGCGCAACGACGCGCCCTTGGCGCAGTGGGCGCCCAGATTGATGGGTGAATCGAACACCGGTTCCTGGCGAACCCAGACGCCGTTCTCGACGACCGCGTCGACCGCGCACCCGACAGCACAGTGGCCGCAGACGGTGCGCCTGACCTCGATCTTGCTGTCGTCCGGGGCTGCGGCCGGCGCGTCAGCGGCTTTCGCCTTCCGGACGAGCGTCAGTTGTGAGGCCGCCATGCCGACGCCGATGCCGAGGCCTGAGCGTCGCAGGAACGCGCGCCGGTCCATCGTCGGGAGGGTTCGTGACATACCGCGGGCCAGGCTGGAGACCAGGGGTGAGCATGGCACGCCGCCGACGGAAGGATTCTTGCGGGTCAAAAGCATGATGCGCCTCGAGGATGTGGATCAGACGCGTGTGGTCTGGTAGTACCGCAACACGTGCTGCGTGAGCTCGTAGCCGCCCCGCTTTCCCGACGAGGGCTGTGGGCTGGTCGGTGGCGGCGCGGCGTCGCGGATCACCGGCAAAGCCGCTACGGTCGCCGCGGCCGCGCCGATCGCGCCACCCGCGGCGAGCCATTGGCGGCGCCTGAATCGAGGCTGGGGCGAATCGCTGAGCTCGCTCATCGGGGATCTCCTGTGGGGGGTTGCGTCCATTACCGGTCAGCCGCGGGATGTGGACAATCGGGTGCAGAGCCCATGAAAGGGCGACAGGTTGTCGCAATGGCCACGACAAGTTGTCGCGAGCCCGGTTATCCGGAATGGGGTACAACGACATCCAGCCATGATCGACCGACCCAACCCCTGCGCTCCGCACGAAGGAAGCTGGCCTCTCGCGGGCGTGCTGGTCGTCGACGACGAGCCGGGAATGCGCAACTTCCTCGAGAAGACGCTCCGGGCTCGGGTCGGTCATGTGCAGGGCGCCGGTAGCGCCGAGGAGGCAGACGAACTGGTCAGGCGTCACCGGTTCGACCTCGTGATCCTCGACGTCAATCTGCCCGGCAAGAGCGGCATCGCATGGTTGCGCGAACTGCGCCAGCAAGGCTATGCAGGGGAGGTGGTGCTGATCACCGCATTCGCCGATCTTGACACAGCGATCGAGGCACTTCGCGTCGGTGCCAGTGATTTCATCCTCAAGCCGTTTCGCGTGGCACAGATCCTCAATGCGGTCCGACAATGCCTGGAGCGCGCGTCGCTCGAGCGCGAGAACTGGGTCCTGCGACGCAGCATCTCCCAACGGACGCCCCCAGCCGATGGCCTTGTGGGGGGATCGTTGCAGATCAAAGGACTGAAGGCGGCATTGCACCGGGTGGCCGGGGTCGGAAGTACTGTCCTGCTGACCGGTGAGTCGGGTACGGGCAAGGAGCTCGCCGCACTCGCGCTGCATCGCCACAGTGCGCGTGCCCATGCCCCGTTTGTTCCTGTGAGTTGTGCGACGATGTCGCCCGAGCTCATCGAGAGCGAGCTGTTTGGCCATGCGCAGGGAGCCTTCGCCGGTGCGGGTGCCAGCCGCGACGGCCTGTTCGTCTATGCCCAAGGTGGCACCTTGTTCCTCGACGAGATCGGCGAGCTGCCGCTGGCGTTGCAGTCCACGTTGCTGCGCGCACTCGAAGATCGGCGCATCCGCCCCGTCGGGAGTGAACAGGAGATTCCGGTGGATGTGCGCATCGTCGCCGCCACCAATCGGCCGCTTGCGCCCGAGGTGGACGCGGGGCGCTTCCGCAAGGATCTGTACTATCGGCTCCAGGTGGTCGAGATCACCCTGCCGCCGCTGCGCGCGCACAAGGAAGACATCAGCGAGTTGGTCGAGCATTTCATTGCAACGCTGGCACCGCAACTTGGTTTGCCGCCGTTCCGGGTGACCGCTGAAGAACTGGCCTATCTCCGTCAGTACGACTGGCCGGGCAATGTACGGGAGCTACGCAACCTGATCGAGCGCTCGCTGATCCTGGGGGGACTCAACGTCTCGGCGCTCTATCAGCGTATCGATGAGATGCGGGGCGCACCCCCGCCGCTAGAACTGCCCACCGACTTGCAGACCCTGGAAAAGCAGCACATCCTGGCCGTGCTGGAGTCGGTGGGGGGCGACAAGTCACGAGCAGCGCAACTTCTCGGCATTTCCCGCCGAACACTTGAGCGTCGCGTCGCCGAGTGGGGTTCGGGCTGATCTGCGCTGCGCCATGCCACTGAAGCGCTTCGAACAATTCTCGATCCGCAACAAGCTGCTGGCTTTGTCGCTCCTGCCTCTGCTGGTGGTGCTACCGCTGCTCGCTCTGCTCTTGCTCGTCTGGGGCAATACGGCGTTCGAACGCATGCTGATCACCAAGGTACGTAGTGACCTCGCGGTGGCGAACGGCTACTTCGAGCGCATGCTCGCTGGTGTCGAAACTGAAACGGCCGCCGTGGCCGACTCTCATGGCTTGCACCTGGCGCGATCGATGTCGGAGATTCACGTCTTGCTTCAGCAGGCCAAGAGGAGGGGAGGGCTGGACTTCCTGAACCTGCGCGCTGCCGATGGCACACTGCTGGTCACCGACTGGGGTGTGCCGTCCCGCGTACCACAGCTCGACGCTGCATCAAGGCTGGAGCAACGCCCGGATAGCCGGGAGAGAGACGCCGACCCGACCGCCAGCATCGAAGTGCTGTCGCCGGCCACGTTCGCCGCACTGGCGCCCTCGCTCCAGTCGCGCGTCGCGGTGCCGATCGTACCCGCTCGTGGCGCCGAGCCGGGCGCCCGTGCGACGGAAGACCGTGCGATGGTCATGCTTGCGCTGGCCCCGATCAGAGCGCCCGAAGGTCGTTTGCTCGGCTACGTGCAGGGAGGCGTGCTGCTGAACCAGAACCTTTCGCTGATCGATCACATCACTGGAATCGTCTACCCCGAAGGTTCACTTCCTTTCGGCAGCCAAGGTACTGCGAGTCTTTTCCTCGGAGACCTGCGCGTCAGCACCAACGTGCGACTTCTTGGCAGCGAGCGCGCGGTCGGCACGCGCGTATCGCCGTCTGTCCGCGATACGGTGCTCCAAAACGGTCGCACCTGGCTCGATCGCGCTTTCGTCGTCGATGACTGGTACATCTCGGGGTACCAACCGCTGATGGACGGCGCGGATCAACGCGTCGGAATGCTGTCCATCGGCTACCTTGAGCGACCTTTCACAAGGTTCAAGTACGGTGTGCTGGCCGGCGTTTCAGCCATTTTCGTTTCGGTAATGATCGTCGCCGCTCTCGTTTCGCTGCGCTGGGCGCGGAGCATTTTCCGCCCGCTTGAACAGATGGCGCGCACGATGCAGCAGGTGGAGGCCGGGGCAGTCGACGTCCGTGTGGGTGCGGTAGTTAACCACGATGAAATCGGCCAGCTCGCTGGTCATCTGGATCACCTTCTCGATGCGATCGATGTCAAGGTCGCCGAGCGCACGCGCGAGCTCGAAGCCAGCCATGTTTCTCTGAAGTCCGCGCAGCAGAGGCTCGTTCGTGCGGAAAAGCTCGCCGCAGTAGGCCGCCTCACCGCCGGTATCGCCCACGAGCTGAACAACCCGATCGCGGTGATTCAGGGCAATCTGGACCTGGTGCGCGAACTCCTCGGCGCTGATGCCAGCAGAGTGGGCGCAGAACTGCAGCTTGCAGATGAGCAGATCGAGCGGATGCGCTTGATCGTGACTCAGCTGCTCCAGTTCGCCCGTCCTACTGAGTTTGCTGGCTACGTCGCCAATGTGGATGTGTCGGAGGTGCTCGAGGAGAGTCTCATGCTGGTGGGCCATCTCCGCGCCGCGGCGGGCATGAGAGTAGAGCGCGACTTCACCAGTGACCGCACGGCCGCTATAAACCGAAAGGAGCTAAACCAGGTGCTCGTGAACGTACTGACCAATGCGATCCACGCGATGCCGGATGGGGGAACGCTGACGCTGTCCACTCGCGACTGGGAAGAAGACGGAATCGAGATATCGATTGCGGACAGTGGCCCCGGTATGAGCGAGGAACTGATCGCGGAAGTGTTCGAGCCCTTCGTCACCCGCAAGTCAGGCGGAACCGGACTGGGCCTGTGGATCAGTCGCAGCATTATTGAGAGATATGGCGGCGACATCCGCGCCGCCAATCGCTGCGACGGCGCGCGCGGCGCGGTATTCTCCGTGCTGCTGAGAGGCAAGGTGAACCTGGACGGCGCATCCCCCTGAAAGCCAAGTGAGCGGCGCCGCCACGTAGGTAGACAGCCCTTCATGCCGTCCTGGCAACGATGCGGGTGGCGGTCGCATCCAGCCTCGGTGGATTCTCGAAGGTATGCCAAGGCGCCGGAGACGGGATCTCCCACTCCAGGCCTTCTGCGCCTTCCCAAGGCTTCTGTGGCGCAGGCGCGCCCTTGCCCCGCAGCATGGGGAGCACTACGAAGACGAAGAAGTAGATCTGTATGAGACCGAAGCCGAGTGCACCCACGGATGAAACGGCATTGAAGTCGGCAAACTGCATCGGGTAGTCCGCGTAGCGGCGCGGCATTCCGGCCAACCCGAGGAAGTGCATCGGAAAGAAGGTGAGGTTGAAAAAGATCATGGAGCCCCAGAAATGAACCTGGCCATGCAGCTCACGGTACATCACGCCGGTCCACTTCGGGCCCCAGTAGTAGAAGCCACCAAACATCGCAAACAGGGAGCCTGCGACCAGAACATAGTGGAAGTGCGCCACCACGTAGTAGGTATCCTGAACCTGGGTGTCGATCGGCACCACCGCCACGATCAGCCCGGTGAAACCGCCCATGGTGAACACGAAGATGAAGCCCACGGCGAAGAGCATGGGCGTTTCGAAAGTCATCGAGCCTTTCCACATCGTCGCGAGCCAGTTGAAGATCTTCACGCCTGTCGGAACCGCGATCAGCATCGACGCATACATGAAGAACAACTGCCCCGTCACCGGCATGCCCGTGGTGAACATGTGATGCGCCCATACGATGAACGACAGGATCGCGATGGAAGCGGTGGCATACACCATGGACTTGTAGCCGAACAGCTTCTTGCGCGCAAAGGTCGAGACAATGCTGCTGATCATTCCGAAGGCCGGCAAGATCATGATGTAGACCTCGGGATGGCCGAAGAACCAGAAGATGTGCTGGTACATCACCGGATCGCCGCCGGCAGATGGGACGAAGAATGCCGTGCCGAAGTGACGATCGGTCAGCGTCATCGTGATAGCACCGGCGAGCACCGGCATCACGGCGATCAGCAGGTAGGCAGTAATCAGCCACGTCCAGCAGAACATCGGCATCTTCATCAGGGTCATGCCGGGGGCGCGCATGTTGAGGATGGTCACGATGATGTTGATCGAACCCATGATCGAACTGACGCCGAGGAGGTGAACCGAGAAGATGAGCATGTCCATCGACGGTCCCATCTGCAGGGACAGCGGCGGGTACATCGTCCAGCCTCCCGCCGGTGCGCCGCCGGGCATGAAGAACGAGCCCACCAGCATCAGTGCCGCCGGGATCAGCAACCAGAAGCTGAAGTTGTTCATTCGCGCGAAGGCCATGTCGGAGGCGCCGATCTGCAGTGGAAGCATCCAGTTCGCGAAGCCGACGAAGGCCGGCATGATCGCCCCGAAGATCATGATGATGCCGTGCATCGTGGTGAGCTGATTGAACAGCTCCGGGTTCACGAACTGGAGCCCCGGCTCAAACAGTTCGAGCCGGATGCCCATGGCCAGCAAGCCGCCGGTGATCAGCATGGCGAATGAGAACAGCAGGTAGAGCGTGCCGATGTCCTTGTGATTGGTCGCCTGCACCCAGCGCCTCCAACCATTCGGGAGCGCAGGGTGTTGCGCAGCCGGGATGCTGTCCATGACCCGGCTGCCGAGCTGGCCGGTCGTAGAGGGGGCGGATCCGCGTGCCACGTCAGGTGAACGACTGCCAAGCTGCCCAGGGCGTGCGGTTGTCTTCCACGCCACGAACGCCCGGCACGTTTTCCGCAGCGACACGGGCCGCTTGTCTCTCACCTTCGCTCTCGAGCAGGCCGCGATAGGTCACGATGCCGCCGAGGACATCCACGGCTGACCAGTCAGGATGCCACCACGGCTGCTTCTCGAGTTCGGCCAGGAGACGCTGCCTGATGTCTTCGTCGGTCTGCGCGGGCGCTTCGGAATTCCTCGGCTTCCTTGCAATGGCCCGCACCAGATCGGCACGGGTGACGATGCCGACCAGTTGATGGCTGCGCAGTACGGGCACACGCCGCACGTGACGTGCCGCCAGGATGGTGGCGATGCGTTGAAGCGGCGTGTCTTCAGCGACGGCAACGACGTCCCGCGTCATGATGTCTCGAGCCCGGCCGGCGTGGGTTTTGACATAGTCGAACGAGAGGCGTTCCGGCCTGATCAGTTGTGCCCACCAGGAACGCTCGGGCGTGGCGGCGTCGGTTCCGATTTCATGCCGGCGAAGTAGGTCGGCTTCGTTGACAAACCCGATCACGCGGCCGCCGTCGACGACCGGAACTCCGCTGATGCGCTTCTCGAGCAGCAGCGCAGCGATCTCGCGTATCTGGGCGTCCGGTCCAATGGTGACAACCGGAGTGGTCATGATGTCCGCTGCATTCATCGCCAGGCTCCTCTCGCAGGCTGTGTGTTCAGTCAAAGCGTCTTTCGATCAGGACGTCTCGCAGGACGATGGCGTTGTTGCGCGACTCGTCGCCGGCGTCGTAGACGAGCGTCACCCGACCATCCTGGCAAAGAGCGTCGAGACGGCGCAGCAGGTCAGGATGCTGCTCGAGCTCGGACCGGTACTTCTCTTCGAAGACCGTCCAACGTCGTGGATCGTGTCCGTACCACCGGCGCAACGCACTACTCGGAGCAATGTCCTTCAGCCAAAGATCCGCCACGACCATCTTCTTTGTCAGGCCGCGCGGCCAAAGCCGATCAACGAGCACGCGCACACCATCGTCGGTAGCTGCACCCTCACGAACGCGTTTCACAAAAACTGGGCAAGGGCTGCGGCCTCTGCTCGCATGTGTTGCGGTGTCGGCGTCGGCAGGGTGCTTGGCAGTAGGCAGTCGCATGGTCGATCTCCTTTGGCTCCTGGGCAGCGGGTCGCAAGTGCGCGACGAGCGCGAACCCTGGACTCCCGGCCTTCCTGAGGTAGCCGAAAGCGTTGATGGAGCGAACGAGCAAAGCCCTACTTCTGTCATGCTCTGGTGGCGTGGGGCGCTTGCCGGCCAGATGAGCCGGGCTGGGCACCCCCTTGATGCGCCTGTTTGCTCCATCATCAGGACCACGCTTCAGCTGATTGAATGCTCGGCGGGCCCCGCAAGAAAGTAAAACGACATATATTGGCCCTTCAATGCAGTATTCTTGATATCACTGGGTATGGAAATGCCAGCGGGCATTGAGCTGATGGCGCAAAGCTTTCCGCGGCACTGCAGATGGCGGAGAAGGCCGAATCAGTTGAACGAGATCAGCCGCTTCATCGGAGGAAGGCTTGGCGCATTGGCCAGCTGGTGCACGAGGCTTGCTGGGCTACCCACCCAGTGAGGCTTGGGCGATCGCCGTGTAGTAGCTGAATTGGGCTCATTCCTGCGACGGAAGCTCAGTGACATCTGCTTTGGCATATCGTCCGGCCAGGGCCGTGCTGTCCAAGCCCGTGCGGCGCGAAGCTTCACGGATCAGTTTTCTTCGGCCATGCGCGGTGATCTTCAGGACGGTGGCGGGATCCTGCCCTTCGCCATCCTCGGTGGCGACATCTGCTGCCGGAATGACGGCTACGATGCAGCCGGCGGCGTCAAGCACGCGTACCAGGTCGATCTGGTACGTATCGGCTACGCACAGCGGGAGCTCCGAGTTCACGAGCTTACGCAACATGTCCATGCACATTTCAACCTCCTATCGCTCACGAACGCCCAATGACATGACGAGGATTGCGGCTCTCGCTCGCAGGCCGGACCCCTGGGTCGGGGTGCAACACGCTGCCCACCCAAGCGCCCTTGAGCACTTCGTGAGCATGGATGACGGTCGGCAGTTCGGATCGGCATTCCCGGCAGCTCTCAGGTGGCGTTCAAAGAGGGGAATGTTCAGCCCGCCTCGGCAAGAAGGCCAGTGACTTTTATTGGCCCTTCAGTGCAATACTTTTGGTATCGCGCGGTGGACATGCCGTCCCCACGATGGCCCGCGCTGTCACATGGGACCCGTGTCGCGCTTGTTACGACGATGAGTGTGGTGACGCTGCGATCTGATCGAGCAAGACGTTGTCACCGTGGCGCGGCCCGGATCCTGGCTGGCCAATGGGATCAGCCGTGATGCGCTGCCCAATGGGCCTAGACTTCATGCTGTTGAGCAAAGCGCTGCAGCACATGGCTTGTCATTCCTTTGGCAAGCTCTTCTTCGCCAAAGAAGACGGTGCCGACAGCGTCCTTGCGCAGCAGTTGCGACTCGTCTTCATTGTGAGTGCGCACCACGACTTCGATGGACGGGTTGAGCGTGCGAGCGATCTGCGCCATCTGACGCACGCCGGGGGCGTCCGGCGTGGCGGCGACCAGCATCGCTGCAGTCGCAATGTGCGCCTGGATCAGAACCTCCGGTTCCACCGCATTGCCCGAAACGGCAGCGTAACCCTGCTTGCGAAGCGCTTCCACAAGTTCGCGGTTCTCCTCAACGACGACGTAGGGGATACCGCGCTCGGTCAACGCGTTGGCGATACGCCGCCCGACCCTCCCGTACCCGACCAGCACGACCTGACCCTCGAGGTACTTTCGCTCCGTACTCATGGGCAACTCGGCGAAGGGATCCTCCCGGCGGTCGAGACGCCGCGCCAGCTCTGAGCGCTGGAGTAGCCACCTGCTGGCCGGTGCGATGCCCGCGAACACGAAGGGATTGAGCGCGATGGAGATCAGGGCACCCGCCAGAATCAGGCTCACACCTTCAGATGCGAACAAGCCGAGCGACATTCCCAGCCCGGCGAGGATGAAGGAGAACTCACCGATCTGGGCCAAGCTGGCCGCGACGATGAGCGCCGTATTGAGCGGATAGCGAAAAGCGAGCACCAGCCCCATCGCCGCAATCGACTTGCCGACGATGATGATGGCGACAACCGCCAGGACATGGAGCGGCTCCTCCATCAGCACCGCCGGCTCAAACAGCATGCCGACGGCAACGAAGAAAAGTACCGCGAACGCATCGCGCAGCGGCAGCGACTCTCGGGCCGCGCGATGGCTGAACTCAGACTCGCGCATCACCATCCCGGCGAAAAAGGCGCCAAGCGCGAATGAAACCCCGAACAGCGCTGAAGCGCCGTAGGCGATGCCGATCGCGGCCGCAACAACCGACAGGGTGAACAGTTCACGCGAGCCCGTGCGGGCGACTTCCCACAGCAGCCAAGGCAGTATGCGCCGACCGGCGATCAGCATCAGGGCGATGAAGGCCGCCACCTGAAGAAGCGTCTGCACGATCGTGCGCCACAAAGGCAGTGCGTTTTCCATCACTCCAGGCGTTCCACCCAGCATGCTCGAAAGCGGCGGCAGGAGCACGAGGAGCAGCACCGTCACCAGGTCCTCGACGACCAGCCAACCCACGGCAATGCGTCCGTTCATGGTATCCAGGATTTGGCGGGTTTCGAGCGCCTTGAGTAGCACCACGGTGCTGGCACATGAGAGCGACAGTCCAAACACAAGTCCGGCTCCGACGCTCCAATCCCACCACCAGGCCAGAGCCATGCCCAGGGCCGTGGCCAGGCTCATCTGCACGACGGCGCCAGGCAGGGCGATGCGCTTTACGGCCAGAAGATCGTCAAGGGAGAAGTGCAAGACGACGCCGAACATCAGCAGCATCACGCCAATCTCGGACAGTTGACGGGCGATCGATGCGTCGGCGACAAAGCCAGGCGTTGCCGGGCCGAGCACGATTCCCGCCAGCAAATAGCCCACCAGCGCCGGAATCTTGATTCGCTCTGCGATGAAGCCGAGAATCAATGCAAGACCGAAGCCGGCCGCGATGGTGGTGATCAACGTGACGCTGTGATCCATTCGGAGTCCATGTTCTGCCGAAATGGGTAAGCGTACAGGGGCGCCAGAAGATTTCGCGATCTCACATGGCTCAAGGTATCCATTTCCGAGCCTGTCGAGCCGCGCGAACCAGTGCAGCGTGTGAGCTCGATCGCGGCCTCGAAGTCGAGGACGCACACATTGGCCACATGACTGACGCTGAGCGGCACGACCGACGGCGGGCGTGTGACCGCACAACGGCCTGAAGCTCTATCCGGGGGCACCTTCAAGCTCTCGCGGGGCCCCATGCTTCAAGGACGAGCTTTGGCATGCTTGGTTTGCGTCCGAGCCCGGGCTGTACGGATGCCTGCAGGATCAGCCACGCCCGTTGCTGGACGCGGACCTGAGCAAACGTGTTTTGCGAGTGGGCTGAAGCTCTTGCTCCGGGGCAGCGCTCGGTACGAGCTGAGGAACCATCCTTATGGCTCCATCTCTCCCCGCGTTGGAGCTCGTGCGACGGGTCCTTTCATGCGGGGCGGGTCGCCCAGGTCGCGCTCAGCAGCAGCAGGAAGCCGGCCACGGCGATCAACCCATGAACGAGGACAAGCCACTTCGGCAGTGGCCGTTGCTTCCAGTGGTAGTTGAGGTTGAGGATGGCACCCCCCGCTGCCGCCAGAAGAAAGAGAGCCAGCGCGCCAAGCGCCATGGACGGCAGCCCGATGGTCACGGCACCGTAGAGCAGCAGGGTCACGGCTGCGGCGGCCAGAAATCCGTGAAGCATGGCCAACGCGACGGGTGGCTGCCGGTCTCCCGCAAAGCGAATGCCCGCCATGATGAGCCCGCCCACGGCCGCGATGGCGAACAGGATCGTTGCTGTGCGAAGAATCGTTGCGGGCTCCATGAGCTTCTCCTTTGGATCGTCTGCGGTTCAGTGTTCTCTACCGGCAATGTCACTGCATCTCAGGTTCGCAGCAGCCGGTCGAACGATTGCGCCCCTGCGGTCCGAACTTGGAGCCCTGCAGGAGGCATGCTTTCGCACGCGAATGTTCGGATGGCTTGAGGAGAATGACGAATGACTTTTATTGCACCTTCGATCCAATATTCTTGCTACCACGCGCTGCTTAGATTCGAAAGGCAGTCGCAGGTCCAGTCATGGACCCGCGGCTGCGCCGAATGCGAACGCGTAGTCTGTGTCGAGTGGTTGGTCTTTCGGAGGTACCTAATTGGCATGCACCGTGAGGCCATTGTTCGAATGGCTGCACGACCGCTCGTACACTGGGTCGCATTTCGACCGGGGACGACGATGGTTCGAAGCGTCGCTGGGTTGGAGAGTGTCCGGTCGCAATGAAACTCAGATTGGTGGACTCATGAGCAGATTCGATGGCGCGCGGAATGAGAAGATGATTGAGACGGGGTTTGGGTTTCGAGCGTCGTTTCTCATTCATCAGCTTGAATGGATGGCCCTCAAAGGGATTGTTTGCGATATCACTCTCAAGAGCGGGAAGCCCCACATCGACGTCACCATTGAGCCAAAGTTCAGTTATGCACTGAGGTATGGCGCTGGCGCGCAGGATGTACGGGAGATGCTGTCGCAGATCAAGTTGTCAAACGGACAGACACTTGACTTTGCTGATATCTGGACCATCCACCCCATGCCGAAGGGTGGGGTCGACCCTGAGAAACTTGCCGCCGTGGATCTGAGCTATGCGGAGGAGAAGTCGGGGCCAAATGGGGAGACGATCCGGGAGATGATTTCCGCCACGTACCACTGTGAATCACGCGGAGAGGAGGATCGCTACCTCCGGCGGTTCTTCGCGTCATAAGGGCACCGCTCGGCTTGGTGCGGGTTGCGCACCGGAGGATCTGAGGGCGGCGACGCATCGCGCGTGAGGCCTTCGCGCAGGTCGCAGCGCACGACCCTCCGGCGGCCGGCTTCAGGCGGGCGTTGCCTGCCCATGCCAAAATCACACTCGCGACGCTCGCCGCGCACGCAACGGCGCATCATTCGATCCGGGTGAACACCCAGGTCCTGGCTGGCTCGCTGCTCGACGAGATTCTTCGCGAATCGGCGGCAGGTGATCTCCTCGTGCTGGGTGCCCGTGGCTCAGGTCTGGTCCGGCGCGCGCTGCTGGGCACGACAGCGCGCCGTCTGCTGACCAAATGCGATCGCCCCATCCTGGTGGTCAGGCAAGATCCCGCGGCCGCGTACCGGCGGATCCTGGTGCCGGTCGACCTCAACGACAACGCCGATGCGACCCTGCAAGCCGTCCTCGCCCTGGCCCCAGAGGCCGAGGTCCATGTGCTACACGCCTACGAGCTTGGATACGAGGGACAGCTGCGGCTGGCGGGCCTCAGCGAGTCGAGCATCCGTGCGTACCGGCAAGGGGCCACAGCCAGGGTATGGACCCGCCTGCGGGCGATGCTGGCGCGTCATGAGCTTGGCACGCCACGTTTTCATCCGCATCTTGAGCGCGGCCAGGCGGGCCGCTCAATCCTGGCTCGCGCGACGCGGATCGACGCCGATCTGATTGTCATGAGCAAGCGAAGCCGGTCAAAGCTCGAGGACATCATTCTCGGCAGCGTGACGGAGCGGGTGGTCATTGACGCACGAAGCGATGTGCTCTTGTGCCGCTCTTGCCGGGTGACCAGCCCGCGGCTTGGTGAGGTGTCCGGCCCCGGTAGCGCCCGACTCGACCAGCTGGAACTCCCCCCCGAAGTTCAGTCCGAAGCCCGGATGGTCGACATTGCCGGGTACTGGCATTCCTGATGCCCGTCGCTGGCCAATGCACATGTCTGGCACTACGTCGAGGCTGGTTCTCTATCTGGCAAGGAAGGTGGGGGCTTGGTTGCCTATTGTGAGCGGACTTCTTAACATACTTGCATGAGCTTCCTGGCTGTCCCTCTCGGCACTCTTGCAACCGTCCTGATCTTTCTGACGGGGACGGCCGTGCTGGTGCTCACGGCGGCAAGCAGGGCGAGATCTCGCCAGCTGGCCGCACATTCCTCAGCCCGGCGATAGGCTTTCTTCCTCTTTAGCGCAATCCACCAATCGCCGGGCCCAAGCCCCCGCGCCGCGGCGGCCACCGCTTTCCGCGGTTCGGCCGCATTCGTGGGAGTGCCCGTGCATGCCGCTTCTGACGATATGCGGATGCTCACTTGGCTGATCTCGAACAGCCGATGAAGCCGCACGGCGGGCAATGGCCGCGCGAAACCGGCGTCAACTGCACACCCTAAGGCCACTGGCCTCAGTTTTTGTCATGCCTTCCCCCGCGCGTGCTGCGAGGGGGTGGTATCTGTTTGCCAAGGAATCATCATGACCATCAGATCAGTACTTGCACTCACGGACTTCTCGGCGCAGGGGGAGCAAGCACTTGACCGCGCTGCGCTGGTTGCCGTTGAGCATGGTGCTGAACTTCGCATCATGTATTTCGTCGATGTGCCGAATCCGAATCTCAGAGATCCTTTCGAACGCCTGGCGCAGCGTGCACAACAGTTGGCTCGGCGCCACGGGATTTCCGTAGAAGCTGTCTCCAGGCCGAGCGACACCGTCGATCGAGTGGTCGAGGAAAGCGCCTGCGCCGATTTGCTCGTCATCGATCATCGACACCATCGCATCTTGATGAGGTTCTGGCAGGGGTCAACGTTTGACCAGTTGGTGCGCCGCTGCCAATGCCCGGTGCTGGTGGTCACGCGGGAACCATCCTCGCGATATCGTCGCGTGCTTGTCGCCGTCGACGTCAGCGATGAGTCGAGGGAGCTGGTGCGGTACGCCTGCGCCTTCGACGTCGAATCGGAGCTGGAGCTCTTCCACTCTCAAAGCACGCTGCACGAAACCATGGAGTCTCGGCGCCATGCCGAGGAACGGCTAGTCCGGCTCTCTGAGTCGCTCGGCCCGACCAGGTATCGGGTGAGGACCTCCGTCGGGCACGGGGACCCCTCGCGCCAAACCTTCGTCCAGCAACAGGCGACGGGCGCGGACCTGGTTGTTGTCGGCAAGAACAGGGTTTCGACGTTGGCTGACTTTCTGTTCGGCGGGTTTGCGCAGCGGCTCCTGAGTTGGGCGACAAGCGACGTGTTGGTCGTGCCCCATGACCATCGCACCTCCTCTCGAGCCGCGGCGAACCTTCGTATCAAGGCCGAGCTGGGTGACGGACGGGGCGCATTCTCCGTCGTCCAGCGAAAGACGCTGTGACATATTCGAAGCGAGTGGGCGGGGGCGCGCGAGGCAGGCAGCGCAACAGGTCGATGGGCACTTGTTCGCTGCCTCCCCCAGACAGCCAATGAGAAGTCCAACGAATCACGCGGGCGTCGTTTGGCGGAAGCCGCCGGGCAGCATTGTGGATTGCGCGCAGTAGCGGCCCGGACAAGTGAGCTGCTACGACATTCTCACCGCTTCCTTGAACTGGCGCTGCGTCCATCCACCCCCAAGCAGGAACATGCGCGTCTCGAATTGGGCGAGCGTCGAATCTGACACCTTGCGTCCCAGGTACGTCAGATGCTTATGGCGAAGGTCAACGAAGCCCGATTCGTAGTGATGGGCCAGGCTCCGCCAAAGGGCATGTGCTGCGTGTGACTGCCGCGCGCCTGTCATCAGGCATAGTCCGGAATCCAGGGCCCATCGATAGATGCCGGAAGCCAACCCGCGTCGCTGGTAGTTCGGTTCGTACCGGGAATGCGGTGCTCTCACGTAGCGGTCCGCCTGGCGGCCCAGCTCGACCAATCGATTGAAGACGGTGTAGCCGGCCAAGCACCCACGACGGACGTCTTCGACATACACATAGAACTCTCCGTCTGCCTCACGAAACCGGATCCGTAGTTCTGGATCCTCCAGCCGGATGGAGGGAATGCCGTGAAGGCGGTCGCCCGGGGTGTTGATGCGTTCGTAGACAGGGGCCAGTGCGCCGCTCGTACTCGTCGCTGCCGGATCAACGTCGATACGCAGTGCCATGGGGCGTCTGACCCAAGAAGCGAAAAGGTTCGGCAATACAAATGTCAACGGTCTCTCCATACCGTACTGAGCTGCTGAAGTAGGGGCCGGAGGTCAAACGCCCCGAGCAGGCCGACGTGACAACGGGTGGTCAAGGTCGATGCCGTCGTGCGCAGCGTGTCTTTTCCTTTCGGTAGACACGGCTGAGGCCAGAGGCGCATGCTCTCCAGCCTCGCCACGGGTACGCCGGCCTGCGCTCGAGCTTGATGATTCCTTTGTGAGACAGGCCGGATGGCGCTGGCTCGTGCACTAGGCGTCGCTGATGCCGTAGCGCAGCAGCCAGCTCCAGATGACCGCCGATGCGTTGGTCATCGCCTGCGTCGCCTCTGAATAGCCCATGAGGTCGGCGAGCCGGGCTTCAGCCCGGATCACGATGTCGGAGTTTTGAACGTATGTTTCCTTGATGCTTGCGCGTCGTCTGTCGAGTTCCTCCAGCAGCGCCGTGGTATAGCCCCTTGGGCTCTTCAGGCGCAGAAACATGATGGGCTCGACCATTGCATTCAGTTGCGGATCGACGAACGTATGGATCTCCGGCGCGCGTGAGATGACCTGATTTCCGTACGCAGCCTTGACTACCTGCTGCGCTTCTTCCAGCGAGGCCTCATTGGCGGCGTAGATCTTCCCGCCCCTGCCTTCGCAAACGATCTCATACCGGTCTGGCCGGGAAAGCCACTCGACCAAGCCGCGCGTGGCAAAGATCGCCAGGCCTTTTGCCCCCGGCAGCAGCTGTTGCCGCAACGGGTAGATATCGAACTTCTCTTGATACTCAGCAAACATCCTGAACCTCCTGACGTTCTCATTGCGGAATCTCCGCACACGCACGCCTCCTGGTGGCCAGCTTGCGGAGATCGATGGCGCCGTCGCGAGCGCAACTCGCACTACGGCGCCGACAACACACCCGACGACTCGGGCCTAATGAATTCGGCGTCGAGTCGTCTCGGCGGAAAAGTTGTCCGCTCCCCCTGGGACGACAGGCCAGTGTCCGATCCGCGGCGCACCCGCGCCCTGGCTGGCCTCGGAGACGCCCGGGAAGGGTAGCTGCGGGGCGAGCTCCCCGGACGGCGTTTTTGCAGACCCCCGGTGCGCTGCCGCCACCCCTCGGCAGCGTTCCCCAGAAAGGTCGCTCGGTGACCCTGACGTGCAGCGCTCATAGTGCTTCCTTTCCGATGTGCAAGGGCGCTTCTCGCATCCGCTCTTTCGCGAGGGACGAGCCTGGCGTGTCGATGGCGCGCGTTGAAGCGCGGGCATCGTGAGGCACGATGAGAACGTCACCCGTGGACCGCTCCAGGACGCGCTTGGCCATGCTCCCGAAGATGAAGTCCTGTAGCGCCGAGCTTTTGCGCTTGCCGACCACCAGGAGCTCGGCCATCGTGCACTGCTGCTGGGTGGCGGCCTGGCGCGCCGGGTCGCCGTGTCTGATCGTGGAACGCAGGTGGTCGCGCCGCGCGTCCCATGAATCGGTAAGCCAGCGCATCCCGTCGATGGCTTGGCGTACGCAATCCTGTCGATAGGCCTTGATGATGTCTTCCGAAACGCTTGCGTAGCGCAGCTTGCCTTCAGTGAGCGCGCTGACGAGGGCATGGAAAACTTCCACCTCGGCGGCGCTGTCCAGCGACGATGCAAGCTTGACAAGGTCCTTGGCTGCCGGCGTGAAGTTGACGGCCACGAGGATGCGCCTGTACTTTGCGCGGGCCGGGAGCCTGGTCACGAGCACGGGGCAGCCGACCAGCCGCAGCAGGCGTTCGACCGGTTGACCGTGAAAGAACGCCGTGGCGGTGCGTTCGTACGCATGCTCCAGGACGACGAGGTCGACCCAGCGGGCCTCGTCTGCAACGTCTTCCAGGCGACCGGCCGCTTCCGTCACCTTCTTGACCAGCACGCCATGCCTGGCGGCTATTTCCGAGGAAAGCTTGGCGAGGCTGCTGGCTGCGTCGACGCGAAGGCTTCGGGCGGCGGGTGCGTACATGATTTTGAGGAGCGCGTCGTGCTCCACTGCGAGCAAGGCGGCCCGCTCCACTGTTCGATTGCCACGCGCCGACAGGTCGGTCACGGCAAGGATTGATCGAATGTTCATCGTTATCTCTTCCTGCGTGAGAAGGGCTGGCCAACCGCCATGCGAATGGCAGCAAGCCGGGGAGGGGAGGGCGGTTCTTCGCTGGGGCGGTACAGGTCGGCGCCCTCAGGCTGGGACTGCGCCGCCGAAGCAGCTTCCCGCTGTTCATCGCTCCCGCGTGGGCGGGCGAACCGGCGACGCTCATGGTGGAGACGGACATGCCGCACCGTCCAGCCATGCCGCCGGTTCTGGCCGGGCAGGCGTTCAGTTCCTGGCGAAGGTGGAACTGCCCAATGGGAAGTTGCACATCTGGCCGATCGGGTGGCGCCTCAAGAGCGCTGCGCCTTACTGCCTGGGCTGCGTGCCTCGCATACGCGGGCGGTACGCGTTGACGGTTGGATGTCTTTTGGGGCTGAGCGAAAGCTCTTGCAAGGAGTGTGGACTCCCCGCGAATCGTTGCATGCATGTCGCACTCCACTCGAACGCGACCGGCCGCATGTCAGGGGGTCGCTACCGCGCGGGTCTGGTGCCCGACGGTCGAGGGTTTGCGCAAAAAGAAAGGTTGACCGCCGGGCTTAAGAATGTGCGAGGGTCTGCTGAGACCCTGCCGTCATCACCACGAGCAAAAGCGCGCCCATGTCGCTGCCTGCCGATGACAAGCGATCGAGAGCTGTGAGATTCTTGCCGGGGATGTAAGCCGTGACTTGCATGCATCGAGTGTAAGGCGACATCGGTAAACCTTCAACAGAAGCCACACACGGTTTGCCAGATAGAGATCCTATTCCGGCACTGAACTCGCAAGGTCAAGTATCAGTGCGGCGAACGGCCCGTAGAAGCTGTGGGCGGCGAGAGTGATTCGCAGCCACAATGAGGACGAGGCGCGCCTGATTGCGCAGCAGGGTGATGGCGACCGGGTTGCTGGGTCAGCAGGAACTCACGAAATCGATGGCGCAAGACCATCTGCGCCGTCCAGCAGATGGCCGGTCCTCGTCGCACACTGCGTGCGCGAATCGAAGCGCAGCATCCCCAGGTTCGTCGCCTTTGCACATGTTCAGAATGCGCTGGCGATTCGATGAGAGGGCCCAACGGCATGGCGTAGCCGGCTTTCGTGAGGTGGGAGATGAGGGCGTTTGAAAGCGCGGCCTTCAAGGCGAAGCGGGCCTTGCAGTAATTCTCACCGGCACGTAGGCCAGCCGCAGGTCGCGCATGACCAGCAGTGCGACCGTGTGGCCGGTCGGCAAGCGCGATAAGGTGTGCCGAAAATCCTCCACACTGTCGAGACGCTGCGAGTTGATCGCAAGAACGAGGTCTCCGGCTCGGATGCCCTCGCTGCGAGCAAGCCCCGTGGAATCGCGCACGAGCAGCCCGCCCCCGATCGTCCCCGGGGAGCAGGAGCGAATGGTGCCGGCGATTGAGCTCGCCGGCTGAAGGGGCGAGGTGCTGGAGCCGGCCGGAGGCTCAATGAGCGTCACCTCCAACCGAAAAGCTCAGCGAAGGTATCGCCCGTCGGCCTTGAGCATCGACAACTCGGAGAATGTCAGGCCGCGGTGCTCGCCCGGCCGGTACGACACCGCAATGCCGCCGATGTCGAGCGTCTTGAACGACTCGAGGCCCTTCTGCAGCGACTCTGCCGTTGGTTTCGGTCCGGCCCGCTTCAGCCCCTCGACCATGACCTTGGCCGCCACATAGCCCTCGAGGCTGGCATAGCTGAACTCGATTGCGCCGATCTTCTTCATGGCCGCTTGGTACTCGGCAATCACCGGCATCGCGCTGTTCCACGGGGAAGGCACGACCTGGGAGATGACCACGCCGGCCACGTCCTTCTGGATGTCCTGGAACAGCTTCTGACCGTTCAGGAACGAGAACGAATAGAACGCCGTCTGGCCGCCAGCCGCGCGGTATGCCGTGATGAACTTCGCCGCCACTTCGTTGGTCGCCGCCAGCACCACCGCTTTGGGCTTGAGCTTGGCCAACTCCGCGGCACGCTCGGCGGCGTCGGAGCCATCGTTCTTGATTGCCACGCTGCCGACCATTTTCTCGCCACGCTCGGCAATGAACTTTTCCGTGCTCTCCTTCGCCGAGCGTGCGCCGGGGTTGTCGTTGTGCGCGAACGCGATGCTTGAGATGCCGACCGTGAACAGGTGGTTGACGATGCGGCTGTACTCCTCGTCGAAGCTGATGCGCACCGGGAAACCATATTCGGAGAACTTCGCCACCGGCCCCGCGCCGGTGTAAGGGCCGATAACGGGAACCTTGAGTTCGTTGGCCGCCTTCAGGACGCCGACCGCCGACGATGTGCCAATGGGCATGAGGATGCCAACGGCGCCATCCTTGACGAAGGTCTTGACGTTCTCGGAGCCCTTGGCGGGGTCGTAGGCGTCGTCGAGCTGGCGCAGTTCGACCGGCCGGCCGTTGACGCCGCCGTTCGCATTCAGCGTCGTCAACATGGCACGAATGCCGACCAGGGGCTCGGTCGACAAAGACGCCAGGGGGCCGGTCTGCACGAAGGTTTGCCCGATCACGAGCGGCTGGGTCTGCGCCTGTGCCGCCGGCGAGAATCCCAGTACGAAGACGGTCACGGCCGAAGCCAGCAGATGAATCTTTTTGTGTTTCATGGCACAAGCTGTTGATCAATTCATCTTAAAGCGCGAGCCCTCCAGCCAAGATTCGCTCTTTGGTCACGGCGGGGAAGCAACTGTGCAGAAATGCACGTAACCCTGCATTGACTTTTTCCTCGGCGCCTTCCGCACTACAGGCCGTTTTGTCCGGTGCCCCCGTGAACTCCCCTTAGCCGACGCAAAGAGTCTCGAACTACGGAACCGCTGCAAAAGTGCGCCCGGAGTTACTACGCCATCTCAATGCTGAAAGGCGACATTACTTTACTCCCACAATTTTTGTGTTGGATGCCTTGTTATGTTTTTTCATTCTCTCCCCCCTGAAAGGCCGCCCGCGCAGGGGAGAAGAGGGCGCCACCACATCGCGACAAACTGACATGGCCTGGCAGAGCCGGCACACCGACGTCTCGCCGTTCGCAGGAGGTCCTCCATGCCATTCCTCGCCTCCTCATTCGCACGGCTGCCGACCCTGACCTGTCTGCTCGCCGACCAGATGGAGTCGCGCAAGAACATCGCCCGCCATCTGGGCGTGAGCCTGCGTACCCTGCAGAGATACCAGGCCAGCGGCAACGCGCCCCGCGCGGTCTACGCCCTCTGGTTCGAAAGCAGATGGGGCATGGCCGCCCTGCACGCGCAGCGTTCAACGAAGCCCAGCACGCCCGCGCCTGGGTCGCCTCGCTCGAGCGCGAGCGCCTGCGCGGCGTGATCCGGGCGCTCGAAAACGCTCAGGGGCAGGCCGCGGCCAACTCGGCGGTGTTTACGTGACCTAGGCCGGGCAGGGCGTTGGGGCAGGGGCGCGGGAGCTCGGCTGGGAGGTGCGGGTGCAGGCCCCGCAGCCACCGCCACCACCGCCGCCACCGCCCGCGGTCATCGTGAGCATGACCGCCTGCTTGGCCTGCTCGTCATAGATACTGCGACCATCGCGCTTGTGCCCGACTACCAGGCGCCTGGCCGAATCCGAAATCAACTCTGACATTCCGTGCCCACGTTGTAAATGGGCACGAAGCCTCACACTTCGTCGCGCTCGAAGGAAGGTCGTGGTTTATTGCCCGCATACAGAACATCCACACCCGCTTGGACCAGGGCAATGCGCCGTGGAAGGACTACGCCGGCGCCGCGCAGGCCATCGGGGCCGCCATGAAGACACTTGGTTTTCGAAGTGGCGGCTGAATGTCGTGCCGGTGGGTGGCATTGCGCGCGGCCTTGCGTGACGGCATCGCGCGCGACGTCGGCGCCCCAACCACCGAGGTGCGCACGTGCACGATCGTTCCAGCACTCGCAATGGATTGGCGCCCCCGTGGGCCTCCTTGTGATTCGCCGCGCTGCGCTTTGCAAATCCTTGCAGCGGCTGACGGTAAGCTCCCGGCATGACGGCCGACATTGCTTCAACGAACCTGTCTCAACAGCAGCGCGAGCGCCTGCCGCTTGCCATGCAGCGCGCCCAGGCCAAGCTGGCCAGCCTCGCTGTCGATGCCAGTGCCGGGCCGTTGCTCAAGGCCTCCCAGAAGGCAAAGACAGTGGCACAGCGGGTGATCTGGCTGCAGCGGGCGGCCTCGGCCTGGGCCAAGCCGATGGAAGCGGTCTCGGCATGCCGGACCAGCTGCAGCCACTGCTGCCACATCCCGGTGACGATCTCGCTCGTCGAGGCACAGCTGCTGGGCCGGACCGCCGGCCGGGTGCCGAGCGCGCCACGGCACAGCATTCGCGTCACCGACGAGAGCTCGATGGAGGCCCTGGCCGCGATGGAACGTCAGCTCCAGGCGGGGCCGCTCGCGCCTTGTCCGTTCCTGCGGGCAGGGCGCTGCTCGGTCTACGAGCTCCGACCGATGGCGTGCCGCACCCTGCTGAACCTGGATGACGACGACCTCCTGTGCCGCCATGCGGAAGGAGCGCCGGCCGATGTGCCCTATGCCGACGCCACGAAGCTCAAGGCCTTTGCATTGATGGCACAGCCCGGTACGCAGTATGCGGACATCCGAGAGTTTTTCCCCGGGGTGTCTTAGGTCTAGCTGGCGGTTGAGCGGCCTCGCCATGCGGTGAGAGGAGCGTCTAGATGCCACGCGTCCTGCGACGGGCGCTTGCATGCATCACCTCGCCTGGAGCATGTTTGTGCAGCCAGAAGGACGGCAATGCTGGAATAGCGTGCCCTTCCGCGTGAAGGCAGGCAACGCCAGTCAGGCCGACGCCGCCATCGTTCCCCGGCATTCGACAGATGAGCAGGCGCAGGGATAGGCCTCCGGCGCATGGGTCGTGTCGATGGTCAACGCGTAGTCGAGGCACAGTTCTTCGCCGGCGCGCACGTCGCACAAGGTGATGATGTCCAACCGCAGCGTCCCGTCGAGCGCCCATGCCTCCACCGCTTCGCAGTTCGGGCTGCAGCTGTGGTTGAGGTGACGCAATGCGTTGCCGCCCTGGGCACCATCGATCACGGTGCCATCGGACAGACCGAACAGGTACGTCAAATGGCTTTCCCAATCCGTCGCCTCCACCTCGGCCGGAGACATGCTCCGTCCCTCATACGCGCCCAGCCTGGTGTTTGCCTGCAGTGGCAGCGCTGCAAAGAGCCCGACGCCATGGATCTCGCTGGTGCGAACGTGGAAGAGGGGAGTGGGGCACGGCATCGGGCTTGGAAGTGGAGATTGGCAACAACGCGCGATTATCCAGCGGCGGGAACGAAGGCCATCCGCAGCAATGAAGAGTTTGAGGAAAGGCGATCGGCAAGTTTTGGCGTCCGGCAGCCGAGAAAGCTCAGCAGCACCAGGTGACAACAGCCTGTACCGCGGGACGTATGTGCGATCGCTGCTTGCGTGTGTTCTGCTGGCGCAGTCATCAGGGCATCGCCGCGCCCCCTCACACTCGCACGCCTGCCTCACTTCACCAGAGCACGCGCACGCTGCCCTGTGCGTTGTTCTTGACGCGAGTATCGTCACCCAAGGCCCACAGCTTGCCAACCTCGCCGCTGATCGCCGGCGTCAGCGCGAGCGCGGCCCCGGTCGCCGACTCGGGCGAAGGCGCTACCGGCGGCCGTCCGAATTGCAGTGCAGCCGGCCGGCTTGTAGAACTTCGTGATATCCGTGCCGCGAAGCCCTCGCCAAAGGTGCGACCGATTTTTAGGACCAGACAATCAGCTGGTCGGGAATGTGGATGCCATGATGCTGGCGCATCGCATCCACAAAGAGCAGCCAGGCAGTTCGATCTGCAGGCCCGTGCGTGCACATGAGGCACTCCGGTGTGCCAGCCAACTGCTCGGTCGCAGTCGTATGAACATCGACACCGAATCGCTTGCTGAAGCGGCCCACGCACGATCCATCGCCAGCGTTGACCCATACCGTTGCGCGGTCCGGGGCGACGGTGATTTCGTGGGCGGGGCCGATATGATTCATCGCGCCGATTCTGACAGGCCGGCCTCGGTGCGCCTCTGAGCAAGGAGCGAAATGTGCCCGCGACACCTGAAGAATTGAAGACCCTCGTGGATGCGTACGACCAGGCGCATCCGTCCCTCGCGCGCGCGATGGCCGAGCTGCTGGTCCGGGGCAATGTGATCCTGGAGGACCACAGTCTGCTTGAAAGCGAGGTCGGCGACCGATTCGAGGCGTTCGTCTTTCACGTGCTGGCCGAGCACAGCATCGGCAAGGAAGCCTTCGCGGCGACGCTGATTGCGTACGAGCGCCTGCGCGACACGATCGATCAACTGGACCAACTGCCGCCATGAACCTCGCGCACTTCAGTCGCAGATCAGGCCCGATGATCGATCTACCGGTTCGCCGTGACTTGAGGTTCCGCATAAGTCTCGACGCCGCCAGAGAAAATGGCCGGCAGCATCACGCCAGCCAGTCTGACGCGCACGGCCTGGGCAAGCTCCACGCCCGTGGCAATCGGCTCGAGGTACGGAGGTAGTTCTTCATCGAGCCACGGCGCCGTGTCCCGATACTCCTTGGGATCGAGCAGTACGAACCGGATCGCGCTCTCGCTGTTATCCATCTGGGCGAGCAGCACCAGGTGCGCGATCGGCCGCCGCGACTTCAGTACATGCCACCGCTGAACGCCCCGGTAAGTTCGTGGCCAGAGCACCTGCAGGCGGATCTTCACGGTCTCTCCCAACACCAGCACCCGGCTTCGGGGGTGTACCCGGCAGTCCATTCCAAGCTGCCGCAGCAAGTTCGCGATGTCGGAGGTCATGCGGTCGCCCACCTTTCTGCCGATCAGCTTTCTTCGCTCGTGGAGGGCTCGGACTGCCACGGGGTCACGGCCAGCCAGCTCCAGCGCGCGTGACACGGACCCAAATGCGTTGGTATAGGCCTTCTTCGAACGGAGACCCAACGCTTCGAGATCGAGCGCGTTCAGCTCGGGGTGCTCAGCCAGCCTGTCGCGAAGCACTTGGATCAACTGCTCCTTGTCTCGTCGAAGTCGGCGGCGGGTCCACAGCTTGTCCTGCACCCGTTTCCACAGGTCTGCCGAGACCACCGGCTCGATCACATGGTTCGCGCGCGTGGCGGGACGCTTCTTCATGGCCGGGGCTGCGGTGTAGCGCTCGCTGCCCCACACAAAATTGCCGGCCAGCGCCTCGCAGCGCAGGAGTCGATGGACCCTGGATTCTGTGAACGGCCGCCCGTTTTGTGCGACCAGCCCCTGCGCACGCAGCTGACGGGCAACGCCCCTGATCGTGGCGTTCGTGTCGGCGTACATGCCGAAGATCCGGCGGGTCAACGCGACTTCCGTCGGCGGACCAGGCACCCACGCGATCCGCTCACTCTGCATGGCCTTGGACTGTCCGCGAGCCAGCGGCCGCCTATTGCCGAATCGGTCAATGGCGACGCGTGTCAGGCCAATGCAGGGGAGAGGTCCCATCTGGTAGCCGAGGTGAACTGCGCGGTCCTGGCCGGCACGACTCTTCACGCCCAGGTCACGGGCATACTCCGCCGCCATGGCGCGCTTGAGCGTCTTCAGGAGCGCGGTCATGGGTTCCTCGTCCGAGCCAAAGGCCTCCTGGACGTAGATCACCTTGGCCCCGTGCAGCCGACAGGTGTATTCGTAGTAGGCGGCCGCATCGATGTCCTGGAAGCGTCCCCAGCGGCTCACGTCGTAGACCAGGACCACGTCGAAAGGCCGAGGCTCGTCCAGCACGTCTCTCAAGAGGCGCTTCATGCCCTCCCGGTTCGAGATTTGCAGCCCACTCTTGGCGGCATCTTCGTAGATCCGGATCACTTCCATGTGGTGCGCCTCGGCATAGGCATGAATCGCGGCCAACTGCGTGCCGATGGACAGCTCTTGTCGGTCACTGGACATGCAAACGTAGGCTGCGGCGCGCGTAACTTGCTCTTGGTCGAGGTGGGCCACAAGCCGCACGCTAGCGCTCGTTCGCAAGTTGCGCAACTGCAAAGCGACAAAGTTACCCCGCCGCCGACCGGTGGACGGCGTACGCCAACACTACCCAAGCAACGGGCAGGACGTGGCCCTCGTGAATTGCATAGGAGCGGCGGCCGCGAGTCCAGTGTATTGGAAGCTCGCAGAGGCGCGTGCAATCATCGAGTCCATTGCCTTTGACTGAGCGGCCGCTTCGGAGGAAACCGAACACACGGAATTGGCCCGCTGCTGCAGAACAGTGGCCGGGACGCCAGCCGACAGCGAATTTGCACGCCCCAGCCAAGGGCTGCACCGCGTTGGAGCCGTCGCTGTACTGGCCGATTCCTTGAGTGGACTTCCGTGGGTACGCGCCAGACCTTAGGCGTCGAGTCGCCTGTGTGCAGGAGGCAGGGCCCGCGTCGCGCTGCTCCAGACGTGAACAAGGTTTCTGGGCCAGTAGCGCCGCCCATCCGCTTGCACTTAACGCGCGACCTCCAACAACGCCATCATCGATACTGAGCCGCGGTGATGAACTGACCGAACGATTCGCACCAGACGATGACCGTGTTGTAGGCCGCCGGATCGGCCGATGCCGGCATCGGCACGATGAAGTTCTCGAAGGTTTTCACGTCGCCCACGCGCAGCATCTTCGGCTTGAGCCGCAGGAAGTCGGCCTCGGTCTGGACGAACTCCGGCGCGAGGTAGAGCTTGTAGTCGGGCCCGGGCGCAACCCTGCCTTGCAGTGACACCGCGCTGCGGCTCACAGCCACCGTGCCTTCACCCCAGTGAAGGGCATCGCTGTCTGTCAAGTCGCGCCTGAATCGGCCGGTGAACTGCGCTTGTGCGGCCAGTGCAGTGACATCGGCCTGCGCGGGTGCGCGCGGCGCCGTAAGGATGGGCAAGGCATAGATGCCCGCGCCAAAGCCCAGGCCCGCCATGACCGCATGCGAGACGATAAGAAGGAGAATCCTCTTCACGCGTCGATTGCGCTACTGCAAGGTGCCGGTGGCACCCACCAGCACAGGCTCGGCGCGATAGCGGTCGGGAAATACGCGTTTCAGGTTGTCGACTTTGGGCAGGTCGTTGATCACGATGTAGGGCTGCCGCGGGTTGCGCGTCATGTAGTCCTGGTGATACGCCTCCGCCGGGTAGAAAGCCTTCGTCGGCTCGACAGTGGTGGCGATCGACCTGCCGAACACCTTGGCCTTGTCAAGCTGCGCAATGTAGGTCTTGGCCACCCTCGCCTGGTCGGCATTCGCCGGAAAAATCGCCGAGCGGTACTGCGTGCCGCTGTCCGGCCCCTGGCGGTTCAGCTCGGTCGGGTTGTGCGCGACGGAAAAGTAGATCTGTAGCAGTTGTCCATAACTGATCTGCCGCGGATCGTAGGTGATGCGAACGGCCTCCGCGTGGCCGGTCCGTCCCGAGCCGATCGCCCCGTACCTCGCCGTGGCTGCATCGCCGCCGGCATAGCCCGACACGGCGCTGGTCACGCCCTTCACGTGCTGGAAAACGCCCTGCACGCCCCAGAAGCAGCCGCCGGCGATCACGGCCGTCTCCGATGCAGCGCCTGGCGCGGCGGCCAGATCCTCCGCCGGCGCCGGAATGACCACGGCCGCCTCCGCTGCGAGCGAGGGCATGGCATGCCACACCGCCGCGCCGCCGAGGAGCGCGAGCGCGACAATTGCGAGACGTCGCGGCGAACCGGGGTTCGATGGATTCTTCATATCGGCCTTGCGTGATTCTTCCAGGAGTTGCTGGATCACCTGCTCCGATTTTTCGTACTCGCCTTCGCCCAAGTGATGAAAGCGGATGCGGCCCCTTGGCGTCGACGAAGTAGTGCGCCGGCCAATAGTTGTTGCCCAAGGCGCGCCAGATGGTGTAGTTGTTGTCGATCGCCACCGGAAAAGCGACCTCGAGCCTTTCCACCGCGCGATTCGCATTGTTGATGCTTTTCTCGAAGGCGAACTCGGGTGAAGCACGCCGACCACGACCAGGCCCTGGTCTTTGTACTTGCGGTGCCACTCGCGCACGTGAGGCAGCGCATTCAGGCGGTTGATGCACGAGTAGGCCAGAAGTCGACCAGCACCACCTTGCCGCGCAGCGCCTCGGCAGTGAGCGGTGGCGAGTTGAGCCATTCGACGGCGCCGGTGAGCGGTGGCATCGGCCCCTCGATCGGAAGCGTTGGGAGCTGAGCGCCGACGGCATTGGCCTAGACGGTCATGAAGCCGCTTCGCACGGGCGCCGCCGTGCGCAGCGGGGCAGCCGGCGCGTTCTCCATGGGAGGGGGCGAGGTCGCTGGAACAGGCTCTTCTCGACCGACGCGCCGCCGCTGCCCGATGACACCCGCGCGAGCAGGCCGGTGTCGACTCCGAGCGCGACCGCCGTGACGCCGGTCAGGAGGGTGAACAGGATCACGATTGATCTCCCCGGGCGCGCGTGGCCGCTACTTCTTCATCTCGTCCTTCTTCATGCCGCCTTTCGCCATGCTGTCTTTCTTCATACCGTCCTTGGCCATACCATCCTTCTTCATCTCGTCTGCGGCGAAGGCCGAGACGGAGCCGACGGCCATGCAGGCGGCCAACAGGGTTGCGGTGAGCCTGTTCATTTCTGTGTCCTCTAGGGTCAGGTTTCAAATGGCATGGTTCAAGCGAACGCGGCCGCGCGTTTCAACAACGCCGAGTCCGCCATGGGGACTCAGCTGCCGCCGAACCAGTTGTAGCCTGGTTTGGCCAGTAGCCGCCAGGGTCCTCTATCTGTATGCGGACCCAGGTGCTCACGGCCGCACCCGCAGACAGTGGATGTGGATGGTTTTCTCACAGGGAAAGTGTCCGTCCCGAACAGGTGCGCCAACGGTGGGCAGCAGGCGCCGGACAGGACGCCGGGGCCGCAATACGCAGCGGCTTACTCATGAGTCAGTAATTTAGCGGACGATTGTGAAACTTGCTCGGCCTCATAGAGTCCAATGGCTGATGAAACGAGACGGTCGCACTCTGGCCCACAACACGCTTGAGGAAATGCGTGTTGTGGCTGTTCAGCGCATGAACGAGGGAGAGCACCCCGCGGCTGTGGCCGCATCCTTTGGCATGAACCGATCGTGGGCGTACAAGTGCAAAGCGGCGGCGCGCGGACGTGGCCGTGGACTGAAGGCTCTGCGGTCGACCAAAGGGACGGGGCGGCCTCGAAAGCTCACCAGCGCCCAGGAGCGGCAAGTCTTTCGATGGGTCAATGGCAAGCGCCCCGATCAGTACGGCTTTGACTTTGGACTGTGGACCCGGCAGATCGTCCAAGAACTTCTGCTCGCGCGCTTTGAAGTGAGCCTGTCGCTCGCCTCGATTGGCGCGCTGCTTGCACGCTTGGGGCTGACCACGCAAAAGCCACTGCAACGCGCCTATCAGCGCGACCCCGCTGCGGTTGCTCGATGGAAAAGCGAGATCTTTCCCGCGATTGCCACCGAGGCGCAAGCCAGTGAGGCGGAAATCTTGTTCTGGGATGAATCCGGATTCCGAGCCGACTCGGTGCATGGCAAGACGTGGGCCAAGAAAGGACAGACCCCCGTCATTGATCGGCCGGGGCAGCGTCAGAGCATCAGCGCGGCGTCCGCCGTCACCGCAAAGGGCGCTTTCTGGTTTGCGACTTATTCCGGCGCGTTGACTGGTGAGTTGTTTGTCGAATTGCTCAAACAGTTGATGCGAAAGCGCAGAAAGCCGGTGCGCCTGATTGTGGATGGACTTCCCGCGCACAAGAAGGCCATCGTGAAGGAATACGTAGCCAGCACCGCCGGCAAACTCACGCTGCACTTCTTGCCCGGCTATGCGCCTGACCTGAATCCCGACGAGTTGGTCTGGAGCCATGCCAAGCGCACAGGAGTTGCTCGCTCGCCTTTGAAAGCGGGCGAGAAGCTGCAGTGCCGAGTTGACGGTCAACTGCAGGCCATCGCCGAAGACAGCGCCTTGGTTCGTTCCTTTTTCAGGCATCCATCTGTCTCCTATATTTCTGACCTATGAGTAATGCGAGGGGAGAGCCCCCTTCATTCGGTCATCTTGAAAAGCCCAATGCGCGACAACCACTTATCGATGTGAACCATGCCGCACCAGTGGCAGCGGTCGCCACGTCGATCGCTGAGCCTTGACGCTCATGCCACCAACTGCTCCGCCAGGGCCGTCAATGCCTCGCCCACCGGCTGCGCGACCTTCAACGCCAACAGATCGTCGGCACGCGTGCGTCCGAGGTTGATCGCCGCCACCGGCTTGCCTGCGGCCACGGCCGCCTGCACGAACCGTAAGCCCGAATACACCATCAGCGACGAGCCGGCGACCAACACGGCATCGGCTTCACTCAGTGCCGCATAGGCGGCTTGCACGCGCTCGCGCGGCACGCTCTCGCCGAAGAACACCACGTCGGGCTTAAGCATGCCGCCGCAGACCGGACAGGTCGGCACGTCGAAGGTGGCGAAATCCTGGTCTTCGACGTCTGCATCGCCGTCCGGCGCGGCACGGGCTTCCAGTGCGGCCCACGCGGGGTTGCGCGCACGCAGCGACTGCTGCATTACGGCACGCGGCGTGCGCGTCTCGCAGCCGAGACAGCGTACGGTGTCGATGCGGCCGTGCAGGTCGATGGTCTGGCGGCTGCCTGCGGCGGCGTGCAGGCCGTCGACGTTCTGCGTGAGCAGTAGTCCCACGCGGCCCGAGGCCTCGAGGCGGGCCAGCGCGCGGTGCGAGGCGCCAGGCTGGGCTGTCGCCATGGTCGGCCAGCCGACGAGGCTGCGTGCCCAGTAGCGGCGGCGCGTGAGCTCGTCGCCGGTGAAAGCTTGGAGGGTGACCGGCGACGGCCGCTTCCAGTCGCCGTTGACGTCGCGGTAGTCGGGGATGCCCGAGTCGGTGCTGCAGCCGGCGCCGGTCAGCACGAAGAGGCGCGGATGGCGCGCGGCGAAATCGGCGAGCGAGGTGGAGGCGTCCATGGCAACCGAGCATACGGCGGCCGGCGTCGCCGCGCAGGCGGCGGGGCTCTCCGCGATGTTCAGCGGAACTGCTTGCGCAGCAGGGGTTTGTGCCTGGCGATGTGCGCGAGCTGAGCCTCGGCAAGGAGGCCGCCCAGATCCACGCCGTCGCCGTTCAGCACCTCGTTGGCGTGCACCAGCGCACGGGCCACCACCTCGTCCTCGCTCACGCCGAGCTGCGCAGCGAGGTCGAGCGCCACGCGCTTCATCGCGCGCTGCGACAGCATCCACATGGCGCCGAAGGCGTCCCACGCAGCGGCCGATTCCTTGAAGTGTTCGCGGTCTGCCAGAATCTCGTTGAGCGGCTTGGCCAGCAACTCGTTGACCGCGTCGAGTTGCTCGGCCAGCACCGCGTGCTGCGCCTGCGCGTCGCGCAGCGCGTCGGCCGCGCTATCCGCCGGCGGCGGCACCGGCGCGGCAAAGCTGCCGTCCGCGTTCGCCGTGGGGATCTGGAGCTTGTCGGTCAGGGACATGGCGTTGCCTTTCGTGGGGCGGCGTGTTGGGGTTCATGCGCCAGTGGCGCGCGGCAGGCGTTGCGTGCTTTGACGACACCGAAGAGTGTAGTGACCGCGCCGCACGGAACCGCGCCGCGCCCGTCGTTGTGCCTCACTTCGGCAACAGCATCTTGTCGACCACGTGGAGAATGCCGTCCGACTGGGTCACATTGGTCCGCTGGTGAAGGCGCTTGGTATCACATCGAACTTATATGGCTGCATCCGCGTAAGCGTGTTACATGCAGCGGGATCAGTGTCGGCAAAGGCCGCTTTTGTGGCATCGAGAACAATGAAGACGACCGGTTGAATCCGCAGCCCCACAGACGACGGTCGATGGCCAAAATTCGAGGAGTTTAAGCTGCCGTTCTCCGCGATGAACAGGGGCAACGCCATCTGACGGCCAGCGCCAACGACGTCGCCACAGGGGTGATGGTCCTTTCGGCGGAGATTGACACGGTCAACCGCCGAAAATTCGAAAGGTCTTCGATATCAAGCGCTTGTGCTGGAGCACCAATCTCCAAGTTTCCGTGACAAATGCCGCACGTCACCATCGGGATGTGAATTCGCTCGTCATTTTGGCAATGATTGCCAAAATGGCATGTAACATCGGCGTTACGAACATCGATGCGGTGAGCGCTGAATCCGGAACCTTCGTTTTCGATGGGTCCTTCCAGTCAAGGCTTGCGCGGACGGCGAAATCTCGATAGTGACTGGAGACCTCTGTTTGAAAAGTTTTGTTCGCGCGCTTTGCGCATGCTTGCTCTCGGCTGCTGCGCTGCTGCCGATCATCTCGTCTGCACAGGTCACCCAGGTTGCGTTCGCCGGCTTGGCCTACGCGGGTGACGCAGCATCCCTCGAAAAGCGCTTTCCCTTTTCACGCGAATACGAAAAGCGCCTGGAGGCGGCCGACGCTCGCGTGGATGCCCAGATCCGCGCCGCGATCGCCAGGGCCGCGCCACGCAATTTCGAAGTTCTTCCCGGCCTCATCGATGAACTGAAGGGCCGCGACCAGGCGATCGTGACCTCCCTCGTGGTGAACTCCGAGACCGTGTCCGTCGAGACCTTCGGCGAGCTGCACAAGCTGTTCGTGCTCATTCGCGGGCAGGCACTGTTCTTCGATTTCAAGACGCAAACGGTCATCCGCTCGTATCCGCTCAGCTTTGCCTACATCGACGTCTTCGACCGTCAGCCGACGCAAGACGACATGCTTGCGCGGGTGCGCAGCGTCTACGAAGGGGCAGCGGGCAAACCCGGCATCTTCGCGCGCTATGCCGAAGTTCTGGCCAACGCCACGATTCCCTCCCAGGTGTCGCGCTTCCTCAAGGTGACCGACGTTACTGTAAGCGACGCCGTCTCGGCGAGCCTGCCCGCCTACCTGAAGGAAAGTCCCGGCGTCGCGCAGACCTGGGCAGCGGACATGGTGAGCGAGGCGATCTCGACCCGCGCCGGCGTTCCGATCATCCCGTACACCAAGGGCTATGCGGTCGGGAATGTGTTTCCGATGCGCGTCTCCGACGGCACGGTCTTTAACCTCAAGCTGCCGGAACCCGACTACGCGATCTCGGTGGACCTGACCAACGTGAAGAAGGTCCAGTTCGGCCAGGTCCCCGCAGGCAGCAGCTTCATCTACGGCACCTTTGCCACGGTGAAGATCGAGTTGCCGGGCATGGGCACCCGCTACCTGGACTCTTCGTTCAAGAACGGCGAGACCAAGGTCGTGCCGGCTACCCAGACCTACGTGGACGACTTCCCGGCGTACTACGACTCTTGGAACGCGCTCTTCCGGCGCGTGGCCGAAGCCATGGCCGGCAAGGACCAGGCTTCCTGGCTCAAGGCCGCAGCGTCTGCGCCCGATATCACCTCCCAGCTCCTGAAAACCAAGGAAATGATCCAGCAATGCAAGTAATCCGCAATCTCACGTTGGCCGTGTTGGCGTGCTTCGCCATCACTTCGATGGCCCAGGTCCAGCAGGCGCGCGGCAAGGCCACCGTGACCTACCAAGGCAGGAGTGCAACGGCCGAGGACAAGGCCAAGGCCACCCAGGCCGCCCAGCTCAAGGCGGTGGAGTTCTACTACGCCGAGGCCGGGGAGTCCGAGTCCGAGAACTTCGACGCCGTGCGCGAGAAGATCATCTCCAGCCCGGACCGGTACATCCTGGAGTCCACGGTCCTCGGAGAGGAAGACAGCGCCGACAAGAAGCAATACACGGTGGCCGTGCGCGTGGCGCTGAACGTGGCCAACCTGCGCAACCTGGTGAAGTCGAACTCGGCGGTGGCCAAGGCCGGTGCCACCGAGAAGTCGCCCTTGGCCTTCCTGTTCGTCTCTCGGCAGGTCGCCTCCGTGAAGTCCTTCGACGACCGCGTCTACAAGCGCGTCGACGACAGCGTGAGCGGCGGCCGATCCGAGTCGAACGTCAGGACGGGCGCCGAAGGCGAGTCCATCCGCGGCGGCCAGATCCGCACGAACGAGTCGACCTCCAGCAAGACGGACATCGCCGCCAACCGCACGCGCACGATCGAGACCGGCGGCAGCACGGTCAAGCGCGCCAGCGAGGCGACCTTTCGGCTGATTCCCAGTGCCAACCTGAACCAGGTCTTCACCGGCCTGTTCAGCAAGGCGGGCTTCCGGGTCGCCGAAGCCGCCTACATCGAACCGATGTCCGGCGGCGCGTTCAAGGTCGCCAATGTCGAGAACGACTACCAGTCGGGCAACGACCTCCAGTCGGCGACGCTGCAGTCCATGGTCACGGGCATGCGCAATGCCAAGATTCCGTACCTCGCCTACGGCACGCTGGACGTAGGCGCCGCCGACAAGGATCCCGCGACCGGCCTGGTGCGTGTGTCGGTCACGGTCAATGCCAAGCTGCTCGATGTGACGCAAGCCTTCCCTGAAACCAAGGCCGCCGTCGGCCCGGTGCAGTACGCCGGGATCGGCCCTTCGGAAGACGAAGCACGCGGCAACGCACTCAAGCTGGCGGCCAACAACGCCGCTCGCGAACTGACCAGCCAGATCACGGCCCTGCGCGTGCAGTAGATCTGGGTGTCAGACGCATTTTTTCCTATCAACAACAAGCATTCGAACGGATTCCAGCTCATGAACAGAACTCACACCACCATCGCTGCAGCCGCCATCCTGGCCACTGCCCTGACTAGCGCGGCACATGCCCAGTTTTCGATGCCCTCGATCCCGGGCGTGAGCAAGTCCAGCGGCGCGGCAGCACCCGCTGCCGACCTGCCGAGCCAGCAGGACGCCCTGGTGCGCGGCTACGTGGCAGCCAGCAAGGACGTCCTGTATGCCAACGCCAAGCTGGCCGAGGCACTCGGTCTGAAGGACGAGGCGGCCAAGGTCAAGGCAGAAGCAGACAGCTTCCAGGAAGGCGCGACCAAGGACAACGCCGAGGCCGCCAACAAGGCAGTGGCGACTTCCACGGACCTCGTTGCCAAGAAAATTGCGACGCAGCCCGCCATGGATGCCCAGTCCAAGGCCGTGTACAGCCAGGGCCTGGTGCTGCTGGCCACCGGCGTGACCAAGTACGTGGCGGTCGGCAAGGACGTGACGAACATGGGCAACGGCCTCAAGGGCGCTTCGCCCCTGCAACTGCCCAAGCTGCAATCGGCCGTCTATGTGGTCACGAAGTTTCCCGACGCGATGACGAGCGTCTCCGGCGCCATGAGGAACGCCGTGTCCTTCGCTCAGTCCAGCGGCGTGCCAGTGCCCTCTGACGCCAGCGCCGCAGCGGCCGCTCTGTAAGTGGCCAGGAACCATCTCCCGATGCGCCAACTCCTGTGCGTGACCGCGGTCGCCGCGGCAGCCCTCCTGGCCGCGTGCGGCAAGCAGGAGCCCGAAAAGGCGCCGGCGGCACCGGCAGCCACCAACGTGGCTGCGCCCGTGCCCGATGCAGGGAAGGTCGGCAACGTCGCCGCGACCGCGCAAGGCTTCGGCTCCACAGCCGGGGAGGCCGTGGCCGAAGCGATGAAGCTCGCGCTGCTCCAGGTCAACGGCGCAGCCCTTCAATCCGCCAGCGTCTCGGCCAAGTACGGCCTGGACGTGAGCCTGGATCAGGACGCCGCATCGCTGCGCGCCAACGCCTTCGCCGAAGTCGTCGCCCAGCGCTCCGGCGGCGTCATCCAGAACTTCAAGCTGGTCGAACTGCAGGAGCCTTCCGTGTTGGGGGGCAAGCGCTACAAGGCGACCATCGAGGCCCAGATCGCCAAATTCACCCCTTCTGCGGAGATGCAGAAGCTGAAGGTCGTCATCGGGCAGATTCGTTTCGACGGTCCCAGCTTGCCCATGGGGGACCGCACCGTGTCCTCGGCCGAGGTCGGCGCCACGATTCGCCAGCGCATCAGTGACGCGCTGGTGCAGACCGGCCGCTTCGCAGTCCTGGACCGCGAGTTCAGCGCCGACATCGAGGGCGAGCTGGACATGATCAAGACCGGCCAGGCGCCCAGTGCCGAGCTGGCCAAGCTGTCGCAGGCCGCCAGCGCCGACATCATCTGGAGTGGGCGCGTCAGCAGCCTGGCGTACAACCGCCATGCGCGCCAGCTCAAGACCAGCGACCGCGAGCTCGTGAGCTATTCCGGGGGCTGGGCCCTCACGGAGAAGCTGGTGAACGTGGCCACCCGCCAGGTGATGGCCTCGGACTCGCTGCGAGGCCAGGCCCCCTCCGTGGCGCCCACCACGCTGAGCGCCGGCGTGGACTCTCACAAGATCCTCGAGGACATGACCACCGACATGGTGAACCAGGTGGTGACCTCGGTCCTGCGACGCACCTTCCCCGTGACCGTCGTCTCGCGCGATGGCACGAACGTGGTGCTGAGCCAGGGCGGCCAGGCGTTGAAGGAGGGCAGCCGCTACCAGATGGTCGCCATGGGTGCGGAGATGAAAGACCCGCAGACCGGCCAAAGCCTGGGACGCGTCGAGCAGCCGTGCTGCGAGCTCGTGATTGAACGCGTGACACCGAACCTGTCCTATGGCCGGCTGGAGAACGTGCGCTCGAACCTGGAGCAACTCCCGGTGGGCGGGCTGCAGCTGCGCGACGAACTCAAGAACGTCGCAGTTGCCAAGGCGCAGCCGACCGCAGCCCCTGCGGCTGGAGAGCCGCAGGGCACGGCTCCCCAGGCAGCGGCAGCCGTGGTGGGCGCGGCGGCGTCCACGGGCAAGGTCGTGCAACCCCGTCCCGCGCCGGCCGCGGCACCCGCGAAGAACGACGACAAGTGGTGAGCATGGCGGGGCCCGCGGCCCTGCCTTTTGCAGCGGCCTGGGCGCCCCGCGAGGGGGCGACTGGAAGAGCCCGCGGCCGGCTGCTGCCTTGATTTCGGGGCAGCCAGCGCGCATGATCTCCCGCGCCTGCTCGCAGTGCAGGCGCTGTCGTTCGGCCTGCTTCCTTCAAGGTTTGGCTCGGATGGTTTCAACCGAACCCGCTCGTCGCGCCGCCATGCTCAAGACCGCAGGATCCGCCGCAACGTATCTGCAATTCGTCCGCCTGGCTCGCGCCCTTCGCGACATCCCGTCGATGGACGCGATGGAAGAACGGATTCTCAATGGCTTGGCGGCGAAATGGGCAGCAGGCGAGAGCGTGCGAGTCCTCGAGGCCATGGACCTGGATGTCGCGTCGTCACCAACGACGGTGCACCGCCGGCTGCGGTCCCTGCGCGAGAAAGGCCTCATCACCTTCGCCGACGATCACGGCGACAGTCGCATCAAGTACATCGTTCCGACGGCTCAGGCCCGTGCGTATTTCGCCAAGCTGGGGCAGGTGATCGACAAGGTCGCGCGAAAGAAATAGTCCGCTGGTGGGCATCGTGCCGCGTATTCGAACCCAACCCTCTCCGCCGGAGACCTAGCATCTATGCGAGTCTTCAGGCGATTGGTGTCTTCTACACCATAGAGCAGGCCAGTCATCTAGCCGATTGCCTCAATATTATTAAAGTGCTGCGGTTGCTATTGCAAAAGAACGCACTTGCCGAACTCGCATCGCACCGCCATCAGTGTGCCGTTGGCACACGGAACGGTGTACGTCTCGAAGATGGTGCTCTTTGAGAACAGCGTGGCGTATGGCGTTTCGGCGCAACGATGATCCTTTGCCAGGCGTTCTGCACCTGCAGCGCCGCCTGCAGTACCCATCAACGTGGAATGGGGAACGGGAGATCTGTCGGGAATGACGAAAGACGCCGTCGGCGCGACCTGCGAAGGGACAGTGCTGCGCGCGCCAAGGATTTGATCCAGCGTGCCAGCAGGCTGGGGTCCCGGCTCCAGCGCTACCGTAATGAGCGCTGGATAGTCGTAGGCTGAGCCGGTCGCCACGTCGACGCCGACTCCGATGAGCCCGCCAAAGAGGATGTTTCCGAATGCCATGCCTTTTGTGCTCGACGTAGCCGAGGTGGTGCCAGGCTCATAAGCAGCTTTTTGGCAACTGATCCCGAGGTTCTCGTAGCTGCGATGAACCGTCGTTGAACCCGGAGTGGTGACGTACCACGTTCCTTTGTCGTTCACCAGCTTGCAGGTCGCTCCAGCGACAGAGCTACCGCCAGATCGTGTCTCGACTGTCACGCTTTGGTTGGCGCCACTGACGATAGAGGCACAACCGACCACTTGAGTCAATGCGGCAAGTGCAAGGTACGGACGAAGATTCATTAGAGCTCCTCAGGTAGTTTGCTACCTAGAGTAAGCGTTAGGCATGCATGGTCCTATAGGCGTTTTGTCATGACGTGCAGGGTTGCAATGTCCCGAATCACTTGGCGGGCGGGCTCACTTTTACGGCTACAAAGCTACCGTCCAAAATATGCGATCACATTGTTCCAATGCGATGGAATCCATTGCCCAGTTGTGCACCCCCAAGGTCTTGAGAGCGCGGATCTTCTCCAGTGTATCCACGGTCGTGCTCGGGGCGTTGCGCTGGGGTGGCGTCTTGAGCCACTCCAGATGGCTGCCCGAGGTCGCGGGGGAGGGTGCATAGGCCCAGTCGATGGCTTGGCGCAGCGCCGCCTTCCCAATCGCCGCCTCGATCGTTGCGGCCATAGCCGCCTCCGTGGCGTCGAATGCCTTGCGGGCCCAGTCGGCAATTCGGCGTGAGCCCGGAATGATGATTCGCCTGCTGTACAGCCAGATGCGTGCGGTTCGCACCAGGTCGTCGGGGTGAGCGGCCTCGAGGGCAGCGACCGCGAGAACCTGTTCGAGCTTCTGCAACTGGACCTCATCCAAGTCGCCCAGGCCAAGATACATGCGGGCCCAGGCCTGGTGCTCGTACAACGTCTGGCGACGTTCATAGAGTGATCGCAGGCTGGCGATGCTCACGCTGAGCGACCCCGACGCTTCGCACACTGAACGCAGCAGGACCTTCGGTACCGTGGCGAATCGGTCCATCGGGCGGCCGCTCGCCCGCAGAAAGAGCAACTGGATGGCTGCTGCGACGCGGCGGTCGTCGCGGAAACGTTCGCAGACCCCGGAGATGTCGTGCTTGCTCAGGCTGAAGAACTGTTGGACATCGAGCTCGGACATCCTGGCGGGAAGGGTCTCCGCGCCAATGAAGCGCTGGGCGAACGTCACGGCAGGATCCTCCATAGGGATGGGGCCCGCCAATCTACTCCTTCGGCGCGCGTTGTGGCTGCGGGTTCCTGTCACCCCGTCGAAAGCGTGCGGGCGTCGGCGACAACTACGACGAGAGCGTTCGATTTGGTGGGGTGGGCAGCCACTAACATTGTGTCACGGCCAGAGGCGCCGCCCTCGCCGGCAGAGAATGTCGTCCCTGCTCGCTTGGAGATTTTGGCCATGCGCATAAAGCTCAGTCTGGCGGTCTGTGAAGGAGAGGTCGATTCGGATCCGGAGCCGCTGCTCACGCTGGAACTGGATTCGCGACCGAGCATCGAGACGCTGGGCTTGAGCCTGGCGAATGGCAAAGCGGCCCTCGCGCAGTTGCAGTCCCAGATTGTCAAGCGGCAGATCGAACTGATCTCGAAGAGCCAGCGGCGATGCGACGCCTGCGGCCTGAATCGCGCCGTCAAGGATTACCACGAAGTCCATTACCGCAGCTTGTTTGGCCGGGTTGCCGTACGAGTACCGAGGTGGCAGCGCTGCGCATGCTCTGCCCCCGCTGAAATCGCTATTCACCGCCGGCCCTGGCTGTCGGCAGAACTGGAGTACGTCCAGAGCCGCTTGGCCGCCACGATTCCCTACGCCAGATCATCCGAGTTGCTGGAGCTGTTGCTTCCGGTGGCCGCAGCCAACGCGCCAAGCACGGTGCGAGAGCACACGCTGCGCATCGGACGCCGACTGGATGCCCAGGGGCTCAAGCCCCGGCCAGAGGTTGCCAGCATGGCGAGCAAATCGAACGTCACCACGGTTGGTCTGGACGGCGGATACCTGCGGCTCTGCCACCCCGACGAGGAGAAATCGTTCGAGGTCGTAGCCGGCCGAGCCATGCGCGTGGACGTTGGTCAGCGCAGCGTGGCGTTCGTTCGAACCGTGGATCCAAACTCGCACGAGCGCGTGCGAGGTGTCTTGGCTGCTTTCGGCCAACACGACAGCTCGATGGAGGTCTTCACCGACGGTGAGATTCAACTTCGCCAGTGGCAACTGTCGACGCTGCCGCGCGCGAGGCACATCCTGGACTGGTACCACCTGCGACGAAGGGTGGAAAAGCTCAATGCCCTGGTACATGGTCGGCCAACGGCCAGCCAGCTCAGAACTGCTGACCACGACTGGTTGTCCGGGCTGGTCGGCGGATTGAAATGGCGGCTGTGGCATGGTCGAGCACAGGAAGCGACGCGGCGCCTCGCCGTCATGCTCTACGTCCTGGGCAAGTCGACAGCGTGTCGCAAGCCGGCCGCGCGTCAGATCCGAAAGCTCACCCTCGAACTGCTCGGCTACCTGCGCAACAACTCGGACTCGCTGCCCAACTATGGACGGCGATATCGAGCAGGCCGACGCATCTCGAGCGCCTTTGTGGAGTCTGCGGTCAACCAGATCATCGACAAGCGCATGTCGAAGTCGCAGCAGATGCGGTGGGATCAGCGCAGCGCGCACCTCCTGCTGCAGGTGCGGGTGCGCGTCGTCGATGGCCAACTGCGCGATGATTTCGCCCGCTGGTATCCAGCATTTCCCTCGAATGACCCAACACTGTCACTCTTGGCGTGACCCCACCAAATCGACCGCTCTCGCCGCCCATCGGGGCGCCGTATCACATCTGAATCCGTCGGGTGGAGAAAATCGCAATGAAATCAACGAGTTACTTTACACATTTTGCTGGCTCCTCTCGGCGGCCCGTCAGACCATCACAGGCGCAGGATGTCCCTTGCCTTGGCCTTCGCGGCCTTGTGTTCCGCGCGGGCAACACCAGGCCCTCGTTCCTGTCGACGTGCAGGGGACCGCGAAATCGCGGTCGTGGAACTGCCCGGCATCTGCGCCTTCTGCGTGCCGCGCCGCCAGCGTCGAGCGAGTCAGGTCGGCGCCGCGCGCAAGTGCCACTTACTGCCAAGTCCAGGCACGAGAGACGTATGGCCGCGACACCGCCAGCGCGGCGCTGTTCCCGGCGAGCGACGATGCTCGCTTCATCACTGGCACCGAGTTGGTGGTCGGCGGCGGCATGACCGCGCGCTGCGTCTGAAATGCGCTCTCAGTCAGGAAGCCGCTGCCTGCGCCTGTCTTCCCGAAGCATGTACAAATAAAGCCCTTCCACCTTCTCTCGTGCCCACGGCGTCTTGCGCAGAAATTTCAGGCTCGATTTGACGCTGGGGTCGTGCGAGAAGCAGCGCACCGGTATTCGCACCGCGAGATCGTCCCATCCGTAGCGGGCTTGCAGGGCGAGAACAATGGCCTCGAGCGTCACGCCGTGCAGGTGGTTCCGCGGCTGGGCTGGATGGGGAGAGGCGTCTTGCATGGGGACATTCTGCACCCCCCCGCATCGACCGCCGTGGGCGGAAGACCGCCATAGCGAACATTGGAGCGAGAATTGCAAGATGGCTACTGCAAGGTCTTTCGAGACCACCGACTACAAGCTCTTCCCCTCGCCGCGCAACGTGCACCGGGTCGTGTTTGAACATCAAGTGTTCGTGCCGCAGCCGTACGCGCTGATCGACCTCCCAAGCTATGCCCTAAGGGGCCGCTACAGCCTGTTCGCCGCCTGCCGACTCTCCGACGGCAAGATGGGCCAACTCGTGACCCTGGAAGAGGCGGATGACATTGCGAAGTTCAAGGCGAAGTTCGTTCCGGATTAGCCCTTACGCCGTACTGCTTTGCTACCGTCAATGCGACGTACTCACCGTTGGCCCGAAGACGGGGTTGAGTGCGGGCCCCGCGATAGGGTGCTCGGCAGGCACGCCACGATCGCGCGGCGGATCTAGAGATGAGGAACTCTGCCTTCAGAACTCTAACCCTTCGTCGCGACCATCTTCCATGTCGGAGACGCCGTCGCCGCTGGCGTCCACCTGCGCCCAGAACGCGTGCTTGCGTCCGTGCCGCAATCGGACCTCCGTGACGAAGCTCTCATGCGATTTCAGCAATCCCAGGTTTGGGCTCGAGGCGGCGATCTCGCCCAGCCGCGCCCAGTAGCGGGCGCCGTGGCGATAGGCCTTCGCGTACGCGCGATCGAGGATTCCCAGCAGCAGTGCGCGATATACGACTGTCTCGCCGAGCCAGCACGCGTGTGTCCGAAACGCCTTACTCAATGATTCCAGCGAGCCGTAGTACTCGCCACTGAGACGGTCCGCGTCCGCCACCACCCTTATTTCGGCCGCTTCGACGTCCCCCAGTTCGATCAACAGGCTCGCGGCCGTTACCAGATCCTCGTGTTTCACCGCGAGTCGCCGGACGCATTCCTCCGCTTCGGCGCGATCGCCGTCCGGCATATGCGCAAACCAGCACTGCAGGTAGAAGAACGAGGGGCTGCGCTCGAACACCTGTCGCCGAACTGGGACGCTTTCCTTGAAGCGGCCCAGTCGCTCCAGCACGTGCGCGAGCAGACTCCGGCGGTCGTCTTCCCTGTCGTTCCAGGGTTCCCGCAACCATGTCAGTGCGTCATCCGGACGCTCGGCGCGCAAATAGGCCTGAACAAAGGACTCCCGCTGCAGGGCATTGGGCTCGGGGCTGTACCGCAAGACCGCGCGGACTATGACATCCGGATCGCCGAGTGCCTCAGACAACAGCGACAACGCCGCAGAGATCGTGTACACCTCGTGAGGCAGGCCGCGCGACTTGGGTGCACCGCTGAGAACATCGGTCAGCCGTGATTCGAAGCGAGCAATCAATGTGCGAAGCCCCGGCTCCGGAAGAAGCAGGTTTGCGCTTCGCAGCAATTCTTCCCGAGCTCCGTAGTCATCTGCGAGGTACAACCCCATGAGCCGTTCGGGCCAGGCATCCGGGGGCGTTTCGCAAAGTGCTGCGGCCTGCAGCCAGTGGCGGCATGCTGAGCGCATCGTGTTCCCGATGTCGGCTGCGGAATCGTCGGCATGTTCGAACCACACCTCGTCCGTCTTAATGAAGGCCTCGAACAGGGCCAGGCCGGCCGCGGGATCCTTTGGGACCAATTCACGTCCCACTTGGTCCAGCCACGCCTGGAGCATCTGGCCATACGCGGGCGCGTCGCGGTAGCTGTAGTACTGGGTCGAGCGTTGCCAGGCCATCAACGTCTTGCGGAAGCCTGCGGCCAGCTTGTCCGGTCGGTCGGCCAGCTGAAGCCGAAGCAGACGTTCCTTGACCGCTTCGTCGACCTCTGCCAGTTCGAGCAGAACAGCCGCCAGCTTCAAAGCCGGCTGGCGATGCACAAAGGCTTCGAGGGACTCCGCTGGGGTTTTCGGCATGACGGCCGTATTGTCTCAACAGCGACAGATCGCGGGCCCGCCATTCGCCGTTATGTCAATGGCCCCATGGAGCCTGAAAAGCCCGAACGGCAGGGCAGAAGAGGGCGCCACCTCACCGCGACAAACTGACATGGCCTTGCAAGGCCGGCGCCGCCGGCCTTCGCGCACGTCACCCCTCGCTGGAGCCTTGCCATGCCCTTCCTCGCGCCCTCGTTCGCACGACTGCACGACTGCCGCCATTGGACTTTCTGCTGGCCGACCAAACCGAGCCGCGCAAGAAGATCGCCCACCATCTGGGCGTGAGCCTGCGCACCCTGCAGCGCTACGCGGCCAGCGGCAACGCCCCGCGCGCGGTTTATCTAACGCTGTGGTTCGAGAGCCGCTGGGGGCTCTCCACCCTCAACGCGCAGGCCGTCAACGAAGCCCAGCACGCCCGCGCCTGGATCACCTCGCTCGAGCGCGAGTGCGAGCGCCTGCGCGGCATGATCCGGGCGCTCGAAAACGCTCAGGGGCAGGCTGCGGCCAACTCGGCGGTGTTTAGCGCGTTCTAAGCCGGACAGGGCGTTAGCAGGGGCGCGGAGCTCGGCTGGGAGGTGCGGGTGCAGGCCCCGCTGCCACCGCCACCACCGCCACGCCACGACCGCCCGCCGTCATCGTGAACATGCCCGCCCATTGTGAGATGACCGGTGATGCGGGTCTGCGGCTCCCAGCGTGAGGGGTTGGCAATGCAGTATGTGGGGAGGGCAGTTGCCCGTGAATGATGGCGCGCGACAGCCTGCTTCGCAGCGATTGCCGCCGCTGGCACGGGAACGTCATGCGCACGGTCTAAGCCGATTCGCGGTCATTGAATCTCTGTCGCTCGCGTGGCGCGAACGACCGGACTGGATCGGATTGCGGACATCGCAGTTGTCGTGGCCGAACTAGCTCAGAACTCAACCTACGCAATGACCGCTGTTGAAGGCGGGAAGTGGCGCTCCGCGAGATCGAGGCGCGCGATGCCAGCCTGCTTCAGTTCGCGACGGACCTCGCGACGGAGGCGATCGCCAGCCGTCATGGCGAAGGTCCAGTGGCCGGCAAGAGCCAGGCGCATGTGATCGTAGCGGCGGGATAGCTGGAACGCGGCTCACCCCTTCAAACGAAGGAGGACACGGGCCCGCTTGCTTGCTAGCATCGGGCAGCGACGCGGGACGTCGCTGCCGAGGGGGAAAAGAATGTCCATCGCAATTCCCAAGGTCAAGAATCTGCATCCACCGAACGCACTGCTTTTGCTCGGGGCTGTTGCGTTGCTGGTGATCGGCCTGTTTCTGTTCGTGCCGCAGATCATTCCAGGGCAGAAGCCACCGGAAACTGCGGGGCCTCCGGTTGCAGAGCGCGACAAGGACGAGGCCGAGCTGGCGTCGCGCGGCGCGCCCGATCGCGACACCGGCTCCACTGCCCCGCGCCCCACCGGGCCAGCGACCCAGACGCTGCCATCGCCGCCGACCTCGGTTCCTGGCACTACCACCCAGCCGCCGCGGGACCTCGCGCCCGCGCCGCCGCCTGTTGCGGCCGTCGGCCCGGCACCGGAAGCCGTGGCGCGGCGTGCCGCGCAAGCAAGAGCATTTGAGCAGGCGCGTGCCCGCCAGACAGAGCGTGCGGTGGCCCGGGCGGCAGCCACCGACGAGCGCGAGACATGGATGGCGGCAGTGGCGCCACCGCCGCCCGCCGCACTGGTGCTGCCAGACACCGGCACGGCATCGGTGGCCTCCCAGGATCAAACGCAGACACCCACCGCAACGCCCGGTGCGAGCGACAACGAACCCGTCGTGTGGAACTACTGGCTCACGCGTCCTTCGCCGCCTGTTGCTGCGACACCTGCCGCGCCAGCGACCCAGGGAGCCAGGCCGCGGCCTGAAACGGGCGAACTCGACCTGCAAGCCCTTCATCATCTGAATCTGCGGTTGTCGACGCTCGACCTGTCGACTGTCCTTGGAGGCGTGGCCGTGGTGAGCGCATCCCCCGCGTTGAAGGAAACGCTCGAGGCTGCGCTGGCCGAAAGCTCGCGCAAGCTGCTCGAGCTGGATGTGCTGATCACGCCGTCGGACGAACAGCGGCTGCGGATCCCGATGAATGCCAGGCGCCTGGGGATGACCATCGACCTCGACGGCATCCGGTCATCGGGCTACGCCAGTGCTGCCGGCACAACCACCGTGACGGACGCGGAGATCCAGAAAGCCACGATTGCGGAGTTCGGCTTCGACTTCCGCATCCTGGTCGCAGGAACGCACCAGGCCAGCGTGACCATCGTCGACAAGCGCACGGCACTGCCGGTGCAGTCGATGGTGATCAGCCTCAAGTCGGGGGTGCCGTGGCCGAACAGCGTCGCGGTCGATGCAAGCCCACAAGGCTACTTTCGTCCCGCCGGCGCGCCTCCTGCCGATCTTGTGCTGGTGCTCGACGCCCTCGGAGGGGAGGCCGAGGGCACCGCCTATACCAGCCTGACAGCCAAGCTCTACCACCGGAAGACCGGTTCGCCTGCGTTGAAGGAGGGCGGCGACTACGACGTCACCACCTGGATCAGCAAATACGACCTGACAGCGCTGCAAAGGGCCTCGAAGGGCTATCGAGAGACTATCGGCGACAACGCCAATGCGCAGGCACTGCTGGAGAAAGGCGCCGAGTTCGGGAGCACGCTGTTCAATCCGTTCGACGACGTCGAAGAAGGCGCGTTCACACTGCGGGATGCCAAGGAAAACAGTCGAAGGGCGGCGAAGGCCAGGCAGATCATCGTCGACACCGCCAACGATCCTGCCGCGAAGCTGCCACCGTCGATGGTGGTCCAGATCGTCAAGGATGGCCTCAAGCGCAAGCACGCGGCTCCAGTCCTGCCGATCGGTGCCATGGGCATCGCCAAGGAGCCCGGGCAGACGCCCATCTACCTGGGCGAACGGTTCGCGCTGTCGTTGAGCCTGACCGACCAGGACTACAGCGCCAGCCGCCCGTGCCCGCGCGACTGGTATCTGGCGCTGCCCGCATCGACGCAGCTCAAGGATGAGGCACTCATCAAGGCGCTCGACGGACTCAAGCCGATGGCAGCGGGCTGGCAAACGCACGTTCAGCTGCAGACGCTGGAGCTCTCACCGCTGAAGACGTGGCTTTTCGCGCCGGACGAGCGTTCGAAGAACCTGCCCTTCGTGCTGAGTTACCTCGGTCATCACGCAAGCGGCTCCCTCTCGCTGGCGAAGAACACGGCCGGAATCGGGCCGGGCGGCATCCGGCGCAACTTCCAGGGCTCTTCGATTGCGATCCTGAATGCGTGCGACACAGCCATGGACGAGATCGACGTCGGCACGCCGATCGGATCGCTGGCAGAACGCCGCGTCGCGGCCATCGTGGCGACGACCTCACCCATCGGCGGCGACCTGGCCGGGGACTACTTGGTGTGCATGTCTTCGGTGCTCGCGGAGCATCAGGACGACCTGACCATTGGCCAGGCGCATGCGCTGACCACGCGCTGCCTGTTCGCCAAAACCGGGGACAAGCCGGGGCTCTTCAACTACACCGGCTCGGCGCTCAAGTACCTGCTGATCGGCAACCCGTTCCAGCATATCTGCGCGCCCAACCCGGGAGGCGCGCCGGTCCTGCTGCCGGCCACCGCAACGCCCATCGACAACGACGAGGACCAACCCACATGATGACGAACCTGCTGCGCTGGCTGGCCCTTCTGGCGATGATGCTGTGCCTGGCACCGGCATGGGCGGCGAGCGATCGCCATGTGTTCTTCGTCAGCGATCTGCACGTCGGCGCCGGCAAGGAAGGCAAGAAGTGGAAGCAGGTCGAGGACTTCCGCTGGCAGGCGGACTTCGATTCGTTCCTCGACTGGGCAGGCGGCCAGCCGGGCCCCGGCACCGACATGGTTTTCGTCGGAGACACCTTCGAGTTGTGGCAATCGCCGACCATGGTCTGCTCGGGCGATTTCTCCAACCCGCAGTGCAGGATCGACGATTGCAATGAAGCCCATTCCGAGAGAGGGTGCACCGAGGACGAGGCGCTGGCGCGATTCGAGCACGTGCTGAATGCGCATCCGGATTTCGTCGATGCTGTCCGGCGGTTTGCGGGCAAGGGGCGCAATCGCGTGTTCTTCATTCCCGGGAACCACGATGCGGCGCTCCTGTTCCCCAAGGTGCGCGCGCGCCTGCTGCGCCCCTTCCAAGGCCAGCCCGTGTCGGTGATGCGGGCCGGCTACTGGATCAGTGCGGACGGGGCGATCTTGTCGGACCACGGCCACCAGTTCGACGACCTGAACACGTTCAAGGACTGGCCCGCGCCCTTCGTCACGAACGACGGCGTCCAGCGCCTGCGCAAGCCCTGGGGCGAGAACATGGTCCAACAGTTCTACAACCAGTACGAGTTCGTCTTCCCGATCGTCGACAACCTCTCGGACGAGATGACCGGCATCAACTACGCACTCGAGCAGGCCAACCGTTCGCAGAAGGTGGTTGCGATGCGGAAGCTGTTCCGGTTCCTTCTCTGGCAGCAATCCACACGGCAAGCGGGCATCCTCCTGGGAGACCCGGGCAAGGCCCCGGTATGGGACCACACCAAGGTGAAGGAGCAGCCGCCTGCGTTCTTCGTCGAGGCCCTGAAGAAGCAGCCCGAGCTGTATGCCGCAGCGACCGAGGCGCTGGCCAATGGTGGGCTGGAATTCGATCCGAAGGCACTCAGCGAGGAGGACATCGATGCGATCTGCATCACGAAGTCGAAGATCGAGGGCGCGACCGAGTGCCCCACCACCGGACAGCTCGGCGCCATCTACAAGAACTGGGCCCTCGGCAGGGAAAAACTGGAGGTCATGTATCTGACACAGGAATTGCCCCGCCTCCCGCGCAGGCCGGGGCCGGTGGCGCTGTACGTGTTTGCACACACGCACAGTGCGTTCGAGCCGACGCCCCTGTCGCTGGGCGAGATGAAGGGTGGCTCGGTCACCCTGAAGCACGCCAACACGGGCGCGTTCCAGCGCGTGGCGTCGCCGCCCCAGATCGCGGCCATCCTGGCGAAACCCGAGATGGCCGGACGGACGGTCCTGGACCTTCAGCCGGAGGACCTGCCCGCTTGCTACAACGCCATCTGGGTCAAGCCCTATCAAGCAACGCCGGACGCGACGCTCGTGCGGTGGTCGAAATCGGGTGACGGCGCGTTCGCCGCATCGACCGGGCCGTGCCTCGGGCAGTAGATGCCGTCATACGCGACAACATCCTTCCTCGCTCCCATCACGCACCGCGTGCGATGGCCGCGGCCTTCTAGGGCAGGCGGTCAGCAGGTCGAGCTGGCTCATGTGATTTCTGCGGGTGGCTCGTACGGGCCGCCGCGCCTGGTCGGCCGGCGCACGAGCGCGCTGCCAATGTCGCGAGCTTGGCGCTCACGCTCCCGCCGGCGCGACTCCGCAGGGTCTGCGGCGGCTGGCCGTCCCTTCGGACTCAGCTCGCACCACCAGGTCTGCGGGAACATGGGGCCGGTGCCTTTGGCGCCGCGGGTCGGGTAGATCTCGATGCCGGTGAGCAGCACGCCGCGCTCGTTGATCGCGAGCAGCTTCACCTTGTCGAGCAGCGGAAGCACGTAGCTCTCCCTGTCCCGGCCCAGCAGCACGGCGACACGCTTCATGCCCTTGCGATAGACCTGCAGCTCGCCATGCGCGGGCTCCGCCTCGATGTCATCGCGGTGCAGCGGTTGCCCCTCTCGGCGGCAGCGGTAAACGATCGCGAACACATGCGAAAATAGTGGATGGATGTACAGTCTGTATGAACGTACAGTATATGACATGGACAACGTCCCCGCTGACATCTGGATCGCCGCCTGCGCGCATCGGCTGCAGCAGCAGGGGCGCACGTGGACCCCCTGCACCTCGAAGAGGTGGCGGCCGACCTCTGGAAGGATGAGCGGCTGCGATCGCTGCCGCCCGGCGCGGCTGCGGTGGCCTGGCTCGGGCCCGTGCTTCCGTTGCCGTTCTGAGCCGCTACATTCCGACATGTGCAACCGCTACGAATCCCCGGAGATCAAGGAGATCGAGCGCTTCTGGCACGTGGGTGCGCGACAGGCGCCACCGTGGGTGCGCGACATCTTCCCCCGGTCGCCCGGGCCGTTCATCCGCCGCCGGCGCGATGCCGCAGGCTACGAGCGCGAGCTGGCCGTGGGCCAATGGGGCCTGATCCCCTGGTTCGCGACCGAGCCGAAGCTCAAGTACCCGACGAACAATGCGCGCAGCGAGGAGTTGGCGGAGAAGGCCAGCTACAAGGATCCGTGGAAGCGGGGCCAGCGCTGCATCATCCCGGCCGCCAGCTTCGATGAGCCGGACTGGGGTCCGCACGACCAGCCGTTCCCAAGGTGCGAGTGGTGGCGCTTCCGACGCGCCGACGGGCAGCCCTGGGGCCTGGCTGGCCTATGGAACGTCTGGGTGGACAAGGCCACGGGCGACCAGCACGACAGCTTCACGATGCTGACGTTGCGAGCCAACGAGCATCCCCTCATGCGCCGCATGCACAAGCCCGAGATCGACCCGAAGACGAAGCGGGTATTGCCGCTCGAGCTCCAGGACAAGCGATCGGTGATCCCGATCGAGGCGGCGGACTTCGACCAGTGGTTGGAGGGGACCGTGGAGCAGGCGCAGCAGCTGCTCAAACTGCACCCGTTGAGATCTTCGACGCCGCCCCGGCGCCCCGATCCCCCGGCAGCCGAGCCCGCCGGAGCGCGCCAGGCCGAAGGAGCCGCCGCTGGCCGAGGAGCCATCGCTCTTCTAGGCCATCGAGCCGGTCGACCCACGCTGCCTGGAATCGCACTACTCTAATCGCGCGTTAGTGGTTGCACCTGCCTACGAATCGGCCTGCCGAGGCGACTCATGGAATAGCGCTCCACCCCGCTGCGGCTCATGGATCTTCCAGGAGCCGCCATGAACAACCCGGTTCCCCACGGATTTTCGACTATCGCGGCTCGGTGATCCGTATCGAGCTCACCGCCGTCGGCGATCAGCTCTCCGTTGGCGCCGCCGTGGTCACTGATGGCAAGCTCGTGGCCCGTGTGGCCTTGACCGCAGGCGATGGGAACGGCGACTGCCTCGTGGCCCTTATCGACAAGCTCGCCGACAAGGCGAAGGAACTGGTCGATCGCGCACAGGTCAGTGGCGAACCCGCAGCGTCTGGGGCCGCAGCGGGTCAACTGCTGGAGGCGACCTGCTGACCCGCTCCTGGTCGACGGAGGCGAATATCTCCACCCAGCCGTTGAAGACAGCCTCAGGGTTGCAGGTGCACGGCACCGCGGCGCCTGCGCAGGCGCAGCCCCCTTTGGTCGTGACCTCCGAGGGGCGATCCGTGTGGTTCTCGCACACCCAGCCCGACCAGGCGCAAATTGGGCAGCCCATGGCGGAGGGCGCGGCTACTTCTTACCGAGGTACTCGCGCACCTTGTCGGCTTGGTCGCCAACTTCGGCAACAGCTTTGCGCAGTTCTTCTTCGCTCACGCCCAGGCTCTTGCACCAGTCGCGGACCTCGTAGTCCTCGTTCACGTTGATGCGGGCGCGATCCTGGCCGCCCACTTTCGTCTTGTCGTCTGCCATTCGTCTCTCCGATTTGTGGTCCGACACGGGGCAATCTGCCGCCCCGAACGAGTAGGCGCTGTAGGTTTGTGTCGTCGATCTGTTGTCACGTCGGCCGACAATTTCAGCGTGCGTCCATCGCTACCTTAACCCCCGCACTCGGGAGACCCCCATGAAGCGGAGACAAAACGATTTGGCCGCCGGCCGCGCCTTCAGGCGCATGGCGCTGTTCCTGGCCATCCTGATCATTGGCGGGGTCACCGCGCTCTTTATCTGGGTGAAGGAGCCGCCAGGCACCACCAACCCGCCAGACGGCGGGCCAACGGCGGCAGGCGCTTCATCATCTGGTGGTCCGACGGCCAGGTAGTCGGTGCAGCGCGCCGTCCGCTCGACTTCTGCCAAGCCGACATCGCCAGGTAGGAAAACCCTACGGATGCCAGTCGGCGCCGCCGAGGGTGAGATGCCGGCAAGGCTTGCCCCCATGCTGGCCACCCTCGTCGACAGGCCGCCGCCGCGAGCTGAGGACTGGATTTAAGAGATCAAATTCGACGGCTACCGCATGCTGGCGCGGGTCGACGCCGCCGGCGCCGCGCGACTGATCAGCCGTAACGGACTGGACTGGAGCTCGAAGATGCCGCACCTGGTGCGGGCGCTGGAGGGCATGAAGCTGCGGCCTGGCTGGCTCGATGGCGAGGTCGTGATGCTCAACGACCGCGGCCTGACCGACTTCAACGCCCTGCAAAACGCCTTCGACAACTCGCACACCCAGCGGATCATCTACTTCCTCTTCGACGTGCCGTTCTATGACGGGTTCGACCTGCGCGGCGTGCCGTTGGTCGAGCGCCGGGCGCTGCTGCAGTCCATCCTGCGCAAGCCTCCGCCTCCGATTCGATTCAGCGAGGCCTTCGATGCACCGCCGCAGGACATCATTGCCTCGGCGTGCGAGCTCGGCCTCGAGGGAATCATCGGCAAGCGCAAGGCGAGCCGCTACCCGTCACGGCGGTCGCCAGACTGGATCAAGCTGAAGTGCAACCAGCGGCAGGAGTTCGTCATCGGCGGCTATACCGACCCCCAAGGTTCCCGAACGGGCTTCGGCGGTCTGCTGGTGGGCTACTACGACGACGCCGGCGCCCTGATCTACGCCGGCAAGGTCGGCACCGGCTTCAACGAGCAGATGTTGCGCGATTTGGTGAAGCGGATGCAGGCGCTGGGCACCGACAAACGACCGTTCAAAGACAAGACGGAGAACGACCGCCGCGCGCACTGGGTCGAGCCGAAGCTCGTGGCCGAGGTGGTTTTCACCGAGTGGACGGCGGACGGGTACATCCGGCACCCGTCATTCAAGGGCCTGCGCACGGACAAGCCACCACGGTCTATCAGAAGAGAAAAGAATACGGTCGCCGCCGTGTGAATTGCAAGGGTGGGCGTCTGAAACACAGGGTTCTGTGGCACATGATCTGATCTTTCGAGATCGTCAGAAGCACATCGGTGCCTTCATTCCACGTCGTCGGGGCGGAAGGTCAATCAGGCCTCGAGTGCTACGCCCAAGTGGGCTTGCCCAACCTTGTTCGGCTAGTAGGGAATCAGCCGTCGCACGAAACGTTGCAGTTTGAATCTGAGGATGTGCCGCTTCATTTGCTCTTTGCTCGCGACGGCCAAGAAGCAACGGCGACCGCTAGATTTGGAAAAGGAGGGGCAACCCAGGTAATGCGCCGTACCCAACCTGCGGCCGGTCAGGCCGCTCATCCGTAAGGCGGACGCCGGCCATAGGCGGAACTTTGTCGCCCCCATCCAGTTTTCCTGCCTGCAAGTTCCGAACAAGGGCAAAGGGACTCAACAGCAGTTCTTCCGATCGGCCAAATCCTTACCGCCAGTCCCCCCTAGACTCCGCCACCCCTTTTCTTTCTCCGTTGAACGGCGGAGGATGTGCGATCTTTTGCTGCACCGAGGTGAGGGAATGTCGAGGCAGTTGGGAAGCCCGAGGTTTTCGACCGTCGCCGCCGACGGCGATCCATGGCTGAGGCGGCCGCTCGAGGCGCGAGCTTTGTTCGTGTGGCGCAGCGCAGCTGTCGCCTTTGTGGTCCTGGTGCTGTATGTGTACTTCCGCTGGCTGCCCCAGTGGATGGATGGACGGCTGACCCAGGCGCTGGCCGCCCAGATGAAAGCGGGATCCGCGCTGCCTTATGTTGGCGCCGTTTGGGCCGCTGGCGTGATGGGGATGGTTTGCGTGTCGTCGTGGTGCGCGATCGCCTTCATCATCCTCTGGAAGCGCTCACGAGATCGTTTCGGAATTCTCTTGGTCGTCTGTTTTGTCTCGATCGGAGTGTTTAACTCGACCGACATCACAGCGTTTGTGGGGCAGCATGTACGAGATCCCACGGCGCCGCTGTCGTTTCTAGTGGTCCTTGCCGCCAACGCGCTGACGATCACGTGGATATTTGTGTTTCCAGATGGCAGGTTTGTGCCACGTTGGGCTGCATGGGCGGCCAGCGCCTGGGTTGCCTGGAACGTTCTGCGATTCCTTTTATACGTCATGGGTACGACGCCACCCTTGATGCTCATGAAAATGGTTGCGGTCTCGTTCGTCGTGATCAGCATGTGCACCTTGGTTGCTAGGTACTTCGCTGACTCGAGCGCAGTACAGCGCAATCAACTGAAATGGCTGCTGCTGTGCGGCTTGGTTGCCTTAATGACCTACCTTGCATTCTTTCTGGTCAAAGCCGCTCCCCTCGACAATGAAGGCTCTGGTTTCCTTGTCGCGGTCGCCTCTCAGGCGACGCATGCGGCCGTCATGGCGGCGGTCCCGGTGGCCATGTTCATCGCGATATTCCGCCAGGGCTTGCTGGATGTAGAGCGATGGATCAGTCGAACGCTCTTCTATTCGGCGCTGACGGTAGTAGTGCTGGCTGCATTCTTCATCTTGAGCGCTGTGGCATCAAGGCTGCTCAAGGACGCTGCCGGCCAGACCTCGGATCTGGTTCTGGTGATACTGGCTCTACCCATGGCGATGGCCTTCATGATTGTGCGCTCCAGACTTTCCAAGCTTCTGGACAGTCTGCTGAGCGAGCGGCGCATTCTGAGCGTGATGTTCATCGACATCGTCAACTCAACGGTGCTGGCCGTCGAGATGGGTGACGAGGGCTGGAGTGACAAGCTCGAGCGATTTCGTGCTGTCGTAAGGAGAGCCTTGGACAACTTTGGCGGCGTCGAGATCGACACCGCAGGCGACGGGTTTTTCGCCACCTTTGCGGGCCCGGCTGGCGCGATCCGATGCGCAGAATGCATCATCAACGAAGTCCAGGAACTGGAGATCTCGGTGCGGGCCGGCGTGCACACTGGTGAAGTCACTCGTCGCGGTGATAGCGCGGTCGGAGTGGCGGTGCACGTGGGTGCGCGGATCATGGGGCTGGCCGGCCCAAGTGAGCTACTGGTCTCCAGTGTCGTTCGCGACCTGGTGGCTGGCTCGCGTATTGGGTTGATCGACCGGGGAGATCACACGCTCAAGGGCTTGCCTGGGACGTTTCGGTTGTATGGGTTAACTCGCTGAGCCTGCCGCTCTGCGTTGTAGCGATGAACCCAGACGCCTCCGCTTCAACTGCTCATGGTTGTGTGAGATTGTCGATGGGGCGTTGCGTATGCCCTGGCTCTTGGGCGCGCAGTTGAACCTCGTACAGCCGCCTGGCCCGGATGCCTGGGTTCGGCCAAAGGACTAAACCGCTCTCGCGGTAGGCGCTCCGCGCCAAGCTGAGGTGTTGCATTTCCTGAGTTGCTGCCACCGTTGACGGCGAGGCAATCCCGCCTCGTTCTTCGACGGAGCACCAACCATGGACACGATCATCTCGGCGGTCAGCCCGCTGCGTCAACGCATGCTCGAGGACATGCGCATTCGCAAGCTGGAGCCTCGAACGCAGGAAGCCTACGTGCGCGCCGTGCGCAAACTCGCGGCGTTTCTTCATCGTCCACCCGACACGGCAACCGTGGAGGACCTGCGCAACTTCCAACTCCACCTGGTCGACTCGGGCACTTCACCCATCACGCTCAACGCCACGCTGACCGGCCTGCGGTTCTTCTTCGACATCACCGTCTTGAGCTGATGGCCAAGATGCAGCCGGTCAAGCTGCCGCGCACGCTGCCGGTGGTGCTCAGCCCGCTCGAGGTCGCACGCCTGATCGCCGCGGCGCGCAACGTGAAGCATCAGGCCGCACTGTCAGTGGCCTACGGCGCAGGCCTGCGCGCCAGCGAAGTCATCGGCCTGAAGGTCACCGACGTGGACAGTCAGCGCATGACGCTTCGGGTGGAGCAAGGCAAGGGCCGCAAGGACCGCTACGCCATGCTCAGCCCGGTGCTGCTGCAGCGCCTTCGCACGTGGTGGCGCATCGCCCACGCCCAAGGCCGCATGCTGCCTGGTGGTTGGCTGTTCCCGGGCATGAACCCGACGGACCCTCTCACCGCGCGCCAACTCAACCGCGCTGTACATGCTGCCGCCGAGGCGGCCGGCATCGACAAGCGCGTGTCCCCGCACACGCTTCGGCACTATCTACCCTTCCTGACTATGTCTCGTGAAGGACGCGCACGGACCGGTATGACGCGATTTCGGTGGTTGCGCCGCGCAACTGCCGCGCGCTTGCCCGACATAGTCCGGCGACCTATAGGCTGTTGAGGAACTCCATGAGCTGATCGCTGGGCCGATATCGACTCGGTCGCCCCTGAAGGGGTGTGGCTTTGGCCAGAGCCTGTTCCTTCATCGCGAGGGATGCGTCGAGATAGATCTGCGTGGTCTCCACGCTCTCATGCCCGAGCCAAAGGGCAATCACGGAGCGTCTCACGCCGGATTGCAGAAGGTCCATGGCCATGGTGTGCCTCAAGCGATGGACGGTAACGCGTTTCTGTCGCAGCGACGGACAGGCGCTCGATGCCGTCGATCGATGTTTGTTCAGCAGGTACTGCACACCATGAACGCTCAGGCGTTCGCCCTTGGCACTGGGAAACAGGACCTGCCCGTCGCCGCGCTGTCGCTCGCGCAACCAGGCGGTCAAGACGGCCTGCGTGGGCTTGGCCAGCGGCGTACAGCGCTCCTTGCGGCCCTTGCCGATTACGCGCAGGTGTGCCCCTGTTCCGAGGACAAGATCGTCGCGCGTGAGCGCGGTCATCTCGGACAGCCGCAAGCCGGTCTGTACCGCCACCAGCATGAAGGCGTGATCGCGCCGCCCGGACCATGTGTGCCGATCCGGAGCAAGCAGCAAGGCGTCGACCTCCGCACGGGTCAGGAACGGGACCAGGGTGCGCGTATGGCGCTTGCTGGGAATGGCCAGCACGCGCTGGATCTGTGCCGAGTGCGCCGGCGCCTCGAACGCCGCAAAGCGAAAGAAGGAATGGATCGCGGTGAGTCGCAGATTGCGGCTGCGAACACTGATGCCGCGCCGCTTCTCCAGGTCATCGAGGAACGCCACAATCAAGGGCGCATCGATCTCCTCGAAGTTCAGGCGTGACGGCGGCTTGTGCAGCCGCTTCTCCGCGAACTTCAAGAACTGGCGGAAGGTGTCGCGATAGGAAGTGATGGTGTGCGCACTGGCCTGGCGCTGCAGCATCAAGCGCTGTGTGAAGAAGCGCTCCAGCAGCGGGGCAAGGCTGGCGGGTTGGATCATGGCCGCCCCTCCCAGCAGTGTTCGAGGCGACGCATGGCCTCACGCATCAGTTCGGGGGACGCGTTCAGATACCACTGCGTATCGGCGACGTGGACATGCCCGAGATAGGCCGACAGCACCGGCAGAAGGCGCTCAGGGTCCTGGTCCCGTTGGTACCAGCGCACGAGCGTATTCGTCGCGAAGCGATGACGCATGTCATGCAGGCGTGGCCCGTGGCTGTCGGACAGGCCGCGCAGGCCGATCTGCCGCGACAGCGCATAGAAGGTCCGATGCACCTCCGCGCCATCTAGGCGATTGCCCCGGTTCGAGACAAATACATACGCCGACACCGGACGGTCGGCCCAGTGGTGGCTGCGCTTGGCCAGGTACTGCCTGAGCACTTGGCAGGTGGATGTGTGCAAAGGCACCAAGCGGTCCTTGCCAAGTTTGGCGCCGCGAATGGTCAGCACAGCGGAATGCAGGTCGACGTCTGGAAGCTTGAGGTTGAGCGCCTCGCTCAATCGCAGGCCCGTGACGCTCAGCAGTCCGAAGAGGCAGTGGAACAGCTGCGGTCTGATCGCGTCGCGCTTGTGACGGCAGGGCATGACCAGCGCCTCGCGCAGCAAGCGGCGAATCTCTTCGTCCGAATACAGATAAGGTCGAGCCCGCCGGGGTTGGAACGGCAGCAAGCCCGGCGGCGGAATCTGCGTGCGCGGATCAATCGCACTGCGGTAGCGGGCGAACCCGCGAACGAAGCTCAGTCGTTGCGCCCAATGGGCCGGCGTCGCATCTCTGGGCTGCTGCGCCCAGGCGAGAGCCAACTCTGAGGTGATGTAGGCCGCGTGGCGCTGGCGCATGAAGGCGGCGAAGTGGTGCAAACCCTTGCCGGCCTCCCTGAGCTTGAAGCCCAGATCGCGCCGCATCGTCAGATACTCTTGAATGGCTTGATGCAGGGTGTTCATGGCGCACTCCCCGGCCACGGCGGCGCCAGTTCGCGCAGCGCCTCGAGATCGACCTTCGTGTAGATCATTGTTGTCTGAAGATGGCGATGTCCCAAGAGGTCACCGATCTCGCCGAGCGAAGCGCCGCGGCGCAGCATCTCGGTGGCCAGTCCATGACGAAACTGATGCGCACCGAAGGTAGGGGCATCGACATCGCTGCGCTGCAGGCGATGCCGCACGATCGAGGTTATTGCACCGCCCCCTTGGAAGGCGCACGCCGGCGCTCGCACGCGCAGAAAGACGTACCGGCTGGCACTGTGCGGTCGGTCTCTCTTCAGATAAGCGGCGATTGCCTTACCGACGTCGGCAGGCAACGGCAGTTCGTTGCGATGGCCACTCTTGCCGTGCACGCTCAGCAGTCCCGCCTTCCAGTCGATGTCCTCGAGCTTCAAGGACGCCACTTCGCCGGAACGCAGTCCCAATCGCGCAAGCAGGAGCATGATGGCGTAGTCGCGACGCCCGGTCGCGGTGCGCCGATCGATGCTGGCCAGCAACTGACGCACTTGCTGCGGAGCGATCGCGCGCGGAATTGACGCCATCGACCAGTTGGGGACGACGGGCACAGCGGCCGCCAGATCCGCATCGACATCGCCGCAATATCGGACGTAACGCAGGAACGAGCGCAGCGCGGTGGTCATGAGCTTGGCGCACTTCCTGTGCAGCCTCGGCGCCTGGTGTCGAACAAAGCGCACGACGTCGGAGGCGCTCAAGCATGAGAGCTTGGCCGCCTTCGCGCCGAAGCGATACTTGAGGAAGTCGCGGGCGAACCGAACGTAGTAGACAATCGTCGCTGCGGCCAGGGCACGCTCCTCGCGCAGGTACACCTCATATGCGCGGACTCGGTGCTCCACCGAGAACGGCTCAGGCACCGCGAGTCTCTCCTCGGGAACAACCCCCTCTCGTCGCAGAAACTCCACCAAGTGCACGAGCGCCGCATGGTCACCACACCTCGGTTGCAGGCGTCGAGCGCGATACCTCAGGTATCGCGTCAGATGGTCGGTCGTGATGTCTTGCAGCGCCACCGGCTTCCGCCCGAGCCATTGGCTGAAGCACGCTCCGAGCAGCACATGGCGGTGAATCCACGCCACCGAATACCCCGTGGCACTCAACGAGTCTGCAAACATGACCAGATACGGCGCGATGGGCCCTTCCGGCACTCGCGACAGGACTACTTGGCTGTTGACGACGACCTTCATGGTGGACCCCTTTGCCCCACCGGGGCTGTGTTGAGGGGTCCCAGACTATGTCGAGCTTCTCGAGCGCAAGTCCGCGCAGCACAAGGCCGCCGGCCATGCACAAGACATAGTCAGGAAGGGTAGATAGTGCCTTAGAACATGTGGCGAGACCTGCTTGTTGCGGAGCGACGGGCAAACGAGGCTTGCGGTATCGGCGTGGCTTCGTAGGACGTACGCGACACCCCAACGACTGAAGGGTTCGCCGCGGGTGTTGACGAACACTTCTGGCGAGGCAACCTCGCCGCGCACGGCCAACCAAGCTCGCAATGCCGACGCGGTCGGCTTCCAAAGGGGCAAGGCTCGCTCGCGACGGCCCTTACCAAGCACGTGAATGCTCTTGCACTGCGCCGCGACGTCGGACATACGCAACCCCGTCAATTCCGAAACCCGCAGCCCGGCGCAGACCGTCAGATGGAGCAAGGCCCGATCGCGAATCCCTTCGCGGGTCGTCGGGTCCGGCGCATCGAGCAAGGCTTGGAGCTCCGTTTTTTCCAGGTGGGCGACCAGCCGGGTGTCGGTCTTCTTGTATGGGATCGCGAGGATGCGGCGGATCTGCTCGAGCGCGCCGGGTTCACGATGTTGCACAAAGCGGAAGAACGATCGGATCGCCGCCAGACGGATGTTGCGCGTTTGCGCCGAGTTGCGGCGTGCACTCTCGAGATGCTCGAGAAACGCGGCGATCAAAGGCGCGTCCAGCTGCTCCAACATCAGAGCCGATGGCATCGTTCTGAGCCTGCGGGCAGCGAACTCGAACAGCGACTGGAAGCTGTAGGCGTACGAATCGCAGGTATGCGCACTGGCGGCACGATGGCGAGCCAGGTGCTCGCGCAGAAAGGCCTCGATATGCGGCGCGAGGGAGTTCATGAGTGACCTCCGCCCAGATAGGCCTCGCCGGCTGCGGCGATGTCGGTCAACAGTTCCGGCGTCGATTCCAAGTACCAGTAGGTCGAGTCGATGCTGACGTGGCCGAGATAGGTGGTCAGCGCCAGCATGTGCTGTCCAATGCGTTGGCGGCCGGCAGGCGTTGACTGCAGTGCACGCAGGGCGAACGTGTGCCTGAGCTCATGGAGCCGTGGGCGATGCCCGCGCAATGGCGCTATACCCGCAGACTCAGCCAGCCTGCCGAAGACTCGGTACACGGTCCCATATTCGAGTGGCTGACCGTTGTCGTCGACGAACACGTGGTCCGTGGCGAGGTGTACGGTGCTACGCTGCGCCAGATACCGGCCGAGTCCCGCCACTGCGGTCTCATGCAGCGGCACCAACCGGATCTTCTGGAACTTGGTCTTGCGGATCAGCAGACCGTCCGGCGTCACGTCGCCGTAGCGCAGGTGCAAGGCCTCGGAGATCCGCAGACCGGTTGCGGCAAGCAGGCTGATCAGCGTCGCATAAGTCTGCGGCCGAAGGGCGTCACGTGCAGACAACTGCGTCGCAGCCAGGATCAGTCGATCGATCTCTGCGGCTGTGTAGATGCGAGGGACACGGCGGGTCTTCCTGTGGCCGAAGTGATTGGACGGTGGCAGGTCGTGTCGAGGGTCTTCCAGGCGCACGTGCTCCGCAAACTGGCGGACGGTCTGGTAGCGGGTCTGCCTTTGATCCGATGACGGTGCTCGGCTGGCCCAGTCGATCAGCGTTGCTGTGCGGATGTGTCGTTCCCGACGGGCGGCGGCGAACGCAGCAAAGCTACGCAGCAGGTACTGCGCGTTGCTCAAGACGAAGCCCGCACTGCGTCGCAAGGCCAAGTACCGGTCGATGGCGGCGATCATGGATGCGCCCCCGGCCAAGGCTGGGCGACGCCGCGAAGCAAGGCAACATCGACCTTTGCGTAGTAGGCGCTCATATCGATGCTGCGGTGGCGCAGGACCAAACCGATCTGGTCGAGAGGAACGCCACTGCGCAACATCTGCGTGGCCGCCGTGTGCCGCAGCAGATGGGCGCCCTTGACCGGGGCCTTCACGCCGGCACGCTGCAGGGCGTGCTTGACCACCGATGAAACGCCGTCGCCGTCGGCAAAAGGTGTGGACGGTGCCCGGCTGCGAAGGAACACGTGATCCGAATCGCCGCCGGCGGGGCGGCGCGCAAGATAGGCGAGCAGCGCGTCGCCGACTTCTTGGGGCAAGGGCAGCCCCACCTCATAGCGGCCCTTACCCGTCACCCGCAAGGTGCCGTTGCGCCAGTCGATGTCGCCGAGACGAAGTCGAGCCACATCGCCCGCGCGCAGGCCCAGCCGCGATAACAGCAACACGATCGCGCGGTCGCGCAGTCGCCCTCGCGTCGTCCCATCGCACGCCGCGATGACGCGCGCCAGTTCGTCTTGCGACAGACAGCGCGGCAACCGTGCCAACCGCCAGCTGGCCACGGCGGGAACAGCCAGCGCAAGGTCGTCACGTGACTCGCCCGCGAAGCTGACGTAGCGCAGGAACGCCCGCAGCGAGGTGATGAGCTTCTGCGTGGTTGGAGGCCCGCACCTGGCGGCACGGCCGAGCAGGAAGTCCCGTACTGACTGCGCAGTCCAGCTCGCGACATCGGCGCCGAGTTCGTGGATCAATTCGATGGCGCCGCGGCTGTACTGCCTCAGCGTCGGGTCGCTTGCCCCGCGATGCACACGCAGCCAATCCCTAAAGGCGGTCACCAGCGCCGGCTCTGCGAACTCAGCGTCTGCGATCACAGGGCACTTGCAGACTCCGAGTCGAACCAGGTGTCGGTGGAACAACTTCGCGCCGAAGCTCGCGTGGTACCCGGTCGCTCCGCCGTTCGATCGCGGACAGCGACAGCGAGCAAAGTGGCGGCCGAATGCCGCCAGCGTGCCAGCATCGACATCGGGCCAGGCGCCACCCTCAACATAGACGAACCAGCCCAGGTGAGCTGCCGACCTCAGGTAGCGAACCGCGCTCGCGTGAGCGTAGCCATCGCGTTCGAGCGAGTCTGCGAAGCCGTCGATGTACGGGGCACTCGGGCCGGCACGCAGGCGACGAAGCGTCTTGGGGGCGCAGAAGTAGCTGTCAAGCATCGAGATCTCCTGGGTTGGGTTGAGCCATGAATGGCTCGACGACCGTACCCGGGTGGTCTGAAGAAATGGTGAGCTGCGCGCGGCAAGCGCACGCTCGAGTCCAGGGCAACACCACGCCTTCGACTTCCTCGAACTCCCCGTATCGGGAGACTCTCCATAAGGCAGGTTCTGGAGAGCTCTCCAGAACCTGCCGCAACCGCCACTGCCCCAAGTGCCAGAGCGCCGCCGCGCAGCGTTGGCTCGACGCGCGCCAGGCCGATCTGCTGCCGGTGGAGTACTACCACGTGGTGTTCACGCTGCCGGCGCCCATCGCCGACATCGCGTACCAGAACAAGGCCGCCCTCTATGGGCTGCTGTTCGACCTGGCTGCCGAAGTGTTGATGACGATCGCCGCCGATCCGAAGCACCTGGGCGCCAGGATCGGCGCCACGCTGGTCCTGCACACCTGGGGCTCGGCGCTGACCCACCACCCGCATGTACACGGCATCGTTCCTGGTGGCGGGCTCGCGCCTGATGGGAAGGCCTGGGTGGCGTGCCGTCCGGGCTTCTTCCTGCCGGTGCGGGTGCTGTCGCGCTTGTTCCGGCGGCGCTTCCTGGAGGAACTGCTGCGGCGGCACGGCGGTGGCCAGCTGAAGTTCTTCGGCGAACATGCTCAGCTGGCCGACGCGCGGGCCTTCAAGGCCTGGCTTGCGCCGTTGCGCAAGGTCGAGTGGGTGGTCTACGCCAAGCGACCCTTCGCCGGCCCGCAGGCCGTGCTGGCTTACCTATCGCGCTACACCCACCGGGTGGCGATCTCCAACAGCCGGCTGCTTGCGCTGGACGAGCGCGGCGTGAGCTTCCGGTGGAAGGACTACCGCGCCAAGGGCAAGACGCGCTACAAGGCCATGACGCTGTCGCCCCAGGAGTTCATGCGCCGGTTCCTGCTGCATGTGTTGCCGGACGGCTTCCATCGAATCCGCCACTACGGCCTGCTGGCCAATGGCTCTCGCAAGGCGAGTCTGGCTGCCGCGCGCGAGTTCTTGATCACGGCGACCGTGCCGACCGCTGCGGCTCGCAGCGCCGACGGCAGCACCGAGACTCACGCAGTAGACCACCCCACCTTCATCTGTCGCACTGCGGCCACGCCATGGCCATCGTCCAGACCTTTACTCACAGTGCGGCGATCCGCGCACCTCCACCGTCATGATCGGTTGTGCATCCCACCCGCGCTCGGTGCCGATAAACGGTATGTGCTCATCGGCAGGGTCGGTGCGTGTCTGCAGCAGCCATCAGTTCAATGCAGCCGCTGTAGCGCGCCCCTGCATGCGCGACGCAGAACTGCGAAGGCTCGCTTCCAGCCAGGCTCGGCATGCGCGCATCACTCGCGCGACAACCCAAACCACCTCGCGTCTGCCCAAATCCCCATAACGTCGGCGCCCCGGACATCCGCTGTGGACTCGGTCCGCGGTTTCCTCCCTCGAGGCTTGTGAGACACCTGCCCTCCGGTCGTCGTCATCATCGCGCTGCGCCAGTCTCCGGGCAGGTATCTCACAACCCTAAACAACACCGGACGTTCAGGCCCTCGGCCCAAATGTGGTCGTAAGCGGCCGGTCGGCTTCAAGGCAGAATTCGCCGCAACCGGACGTTCAAACAGCAAACCCGCACGAATGAGCAATCCGCTATAGGGCGCGTGATGGACAAGAAGAAGGATCAGTTGGACCGCAGAATCAACGATTTTGCTACGCGCTCGTTTCGAGACATCGCGGATGGTGACTATATCGCCGCCAGGCTTGCCTATCGCGCGGAGCTCATGCCTCAGGCAATGTGGTCTGCACAACAGGCGCTAGAGAAATACCTGAAGTACATCCTTCTCGTGAATCGCATCCCAGCAGCAGATGTGCGCCATGACGTCAATGCTGCCTTGCGGCTCGTCGAGCAGCTGCCGTGGAAGCCAGTCCTCCGGCCGCAAAGCCGAAAGTTCCTCGAGCACATCGCCGCCTATGGCGAGTATCGCTACCTGGACGTGTCCTACTTCGTGGTTGGATACCCCATTCTTGAACTCGACATGACGGTATGGGACATCCGCAGGTATTGCCAAGTGCTTGATGTTTTCGGAAAGGCCTTGCCGCCGGTAGAGAAGCGGCTACTGGAAGAAGCTCATTCGATGTTGAGGGGAAGCAGGAAACGTCCACCGCATGAGTTCCGTCTTCATGGCGGGTACTTGGAGAAGGTCATCGCCAACCCGAAGCATCCGTCCAGGAGCGCGCTCCTTTGGCAAAACGCCTTCTTCGGCAACCGCCGGCGGCCGATCGTGAAGCTGCGACTCAATCTCAATGCCGCAAACTCGCCGCTGTATTTGTACCCGGACATGCTTGAAGAGCTGTTGAAGTACGTGTACATCCCCAAAGACCTACGTAACGCATACCGGGAGCACCTTAGGCAAATAGCTGCAGACCCATCGAAACGACCGTAGCCAAATTCGGACATTCCATGAACACTTGGTCAGGGCGTGGTCAGGGCATGTTAGAAGTCGCCGTGGTGGCTTGAGTCATGACGGCGGCCCACGCACCGTCGATGCGCTTCCAAACTTCCACTACCCATAGCCCGCCGCTGAAAAAGCGAGTGACTGCAAGGTCGCCTTGCTGTTCGTGTTGCTCGCGTTCGCGTGGGACGTGGGGCCGCTGCTTTTGCGTTTGAAGGTTGCCGATCCGTTCGGCCCGAGACATGAACTGGCCGTTCTGCTGGACAGTCGTGAAGTCGCTCGCGGTGTACTTACCCCACTGCGCCGAATCGACGGCATAGAAGGCTTCGTCTCGTGCACGCATAGCGGCTTGAAGGTCAGGAGGGAGCATGTTTGTGCCAGTCATGAGAGCACTGTAGCGCCCATGGCCGAGGTCTGCTGTGGGCCCCGCGCTCCCGGAAGTGCTTCGCCTGCAGTGGCCAAGAGCAGAAATTCGTCACGAGCCTTCAGTTTTTCTATCGCCCGGCTTCGAAGCCGCGCTAGCAATGGCTACAGTGCGGCTGACAGCGCTCACCAAGTCCTCCACTTGCTCCCTCGCCGTCTTCGAGTACGTGCCTTTGGACGCCGACATTTGCCGGGCGTGCCTCGGACTGCGCAGGGCAGAATGCTGGCAGGATGGGACACTGACACATGCAGAACAGCGACGGCCACGCCACCGTCACCCACAAGAGGAAAGAGGGATACGGATGAGGACATCTCGAGCCACTTCGGCCATGAAGATAGTACCGGCGGTGCTTTGCGTCCGGTTGAGTGCAGCGGTAGCGCTTTGCATAGGCCTAGCGGCCTGCGTCGCCCCACCGCGGCCAAATGTGCCATCGGCAAGTTCCGGGCAATTCGGGTCGTATGTCTGGCCGGCGTACGGAAAGACCATCGCTCGGTTTGATGGTCGTACCAACAGGGGCATCGACATCGCTGGGAACGTCGGAGACCCGGTTGTTGCGGCGGCCGCCGGACGGGTCGTCTATGCCGGCTCGGGTTTGAGGGGCTACGGCAACATGATCATCATCAAGCACGACGACACGTTCCTCACTGCGTATGCGCACAACAGCCGCCTACTCGTTCGTGAGCATGACGCGGTGCATGCCGGCCAACGGATCGCGGAAATGGGCAACTCAGACGCCGACACGACGAAACTGCACTTTGAGGTAAGGCGTGCCGGTATGGCAGTCGATCCGGAGCCATATCTCCAGATCGCAAAAGGGCGTCCCCCATCATCGCCGACTGCCCAGACTGACGAAGTCGCCAAACCGAAAGGGAAGGCGACCGGATCTGGTTTCGCCGTTACTGGGGCTCAAGTTGTCACCAACGCCCATGTCGTAGAGGGATGCAAGAAGATCGACGTGGCGGATCGTGGCTCCGCTCGCGTCAAAGCATTGGACGCGAAGAACGACCTGGCCTTGCTCGAAGTGGATGCGGTCATGGCACCCGCGGCCACCTTAAGCCAGACGCGACTGCGCCAGGGCGACGCAGTGACAGTCGTTGGTTTTCCGTTGCGTGGCCTGCTCGCCGCTGGGCCTCAGGTTACGGCGGGCAACGCAACTGCGCTCGCGGGTCTGGCCAACAACACGGCGATCATTCAGATCTCGGCGCCGGTACAACCCGGAAATAGTGGAGGCCCGGTCCTTGACTCGAGTGGGAACGTCATCGGGGTCGTGACGAGCAAGTTGAACGTCCTCAAGACTGCTGCCGTTACGGGTGACATCGCCCAGAATGTCAACTTTGCTGTGGCACCTTCGACGCTGCGCGGTTTTCTCGAGGCGAATGACGTTAGGTACAACGCTGCGCCATCGACCAAGAGCCTTGGAACCGCAGATGTCGCGGACATCGGCAAGAGGTTCACAGTGCTCGTGGAGTGCAAGACGGAATGAGGTGCCACCGAAGGCGACCATCGGCGCCAACTGGCATGCAATCCTTTAGCTTTGGAGATCAATGAGAGCCATGCGTCCTTTTATCCTCGGTGCTGCCGCACTCCTGACGGCGTGCGCTAGTACGTCAACGGTCAGGCCCGTTTCGGGAGCCAAGTTTGAGACCGTTTGTATAGAACGCAACGCTGACGTGTACGTGGAGGACTTGTTACCTGCGATTGAAGATGCCTTCAGGCGAAATGGCATTGCTACACGAGTGTTCGATACCTCTCCGGCACCCTGCCCATACCGCGTGACTTACGCTGCGTCGCGGCGATGGGACCTGAAGCCGTTTATGTCGGACGCAAGAATATCGCTCTATCACGACCGTGAACTCGTCGGCGAGGCCACTTACGCCTTGCCGTCTGGCGTGTTCGGCGGCGGTGGCATCAACCCGGACAAGTGGCGAGGGGCTTCCTTCAAAATCGACCCAATATTGGACAAGATGCTGGCAAGCCTGAAGTCCCCTGGCTAGGGCGTCTGTCGGCCAGAACCGGACCTTCAACCGACCGTCTCAATTGACCCTCGCATGGCACACGTCAAAGACATCGAGAGCCTGTACAACTTCATCGGTTACGTGGTGCTGACGGCCCCCGACCGCTTCCCACGCCGAGACTACCTTCGGGAAGACGAGCAGATGACCTTGGAGAAAGCGTTCGCGGAACTCCGCCGCGGAATCGACCTGGTCAAAGCGCAATCTCCCGACCTTCCAAACGCTGACAAACTGACGGGCGTCCTTGAGGACGCCTTGGCGCTGTACCGCGCAGGCGAGGAGACCCGTGGCGCCCATCGGCTCAACGACCTTGAAGCGATGATTTTCAAGGGCTGACCGCAGTCGGCCAGGAGCCGACATTCGCAACAGTCGGCTGCAGGCAAAGAGGCCGGCGGTCAAAGCGCCCCGCAGCCTCTCAACGTACGACCTCGTCGGCGCGCAACAAGAGTCTACTGGGCACCGCGACACCGACCGCAAGGGCAGTCTTCAGGTTAATCAGCAGTTCGAACGTTTGCGGCTGCTGGACTGGGAGGTCGGCGGGCTTGGCGCCCTTGAAGATCCGGTCGACGTAGCCGGCGGCGCGGCGCGCCAGCGCGGCGATGTCCGCCCCGTACGTCAGCAAGGCGCCACCGGCATGGTGGTAGCGCTCCACGCCGATGGTCGGCAGGCGTGCCTGCGTCGCTGCGGTCACCAGCTCGGCGCTCGAGTAGACATGCCAGGGCGCTGGGAGGATGAACAACGCGTCGGTGCGCGTGCGCCCTAGTGGCGGGATGACAGCCGCGATGTCCTCGACACGATTCAGCTCGACCCGCCGGATGCGGATGCCGAGCCGTGGCGCCAGCGCCTCGATCTGCGTCAGCTCGTTGCGGTTGACCACCCAGTCGGGCATCCACAGCACCGCGACCTCGCGGGCCTGCGGCAGCAACTCGCGCAGCAACTCGAACCGCTTGCCGTGCAGCTCGTCGTCGACGGCCGACATGCCGGTGAGGTTGCCCCCGGGGCGCGCCAACGACGGGACCAGGCCGCTCATGACCGGATCGCTCACCCCTGAGAACACGATCGGGATCGCGCTCGTCGCACGCTTCGCGGCCATCGCCGCGCCGGTGGTAAGACAGAAGAAGAGGTCGACGCCGTCCGCCACCAGTGCGGCGGCGTGCGCGTCGAGACCCTCCGGCTTGCCCCCGGTGTCCCGCCAGTCCATCACATAGTCGCGGCCCTCCTCGTAGCCCTGCTCCCGCATGCCGGCGAAAAAGGCATCGAAGACCGGCACGGCGCCGGAGCTTGGCCGCGGAAAAAACGAGATGTAGCCGATGCGCCGCGGGCGGTCGGCTGGCCAGACGCCAAGCGCGACGCCGGCGGCCGCACCGAGGACGATGAGCCGGCGTGCAACGACGGCCGGACGCGGATTCATGCGCTGAGACTACCTCCGAACCGCCCTCACCGCGAAGCGGGTGCGGGACGACGGAGCGCTCCGCTGGTCGGGGTGGTCTTCGCAGATCCAGCCGCTGCCTTAGCACAAGGGGCTGCTCGAACGCCAAGCCGTCGTCTCGCAGATGGGTGCTGGCTATGGTGTCGGCTTGCGGGCTGCCGGCATTAGCCCATTCGCCGGCCCCTTCCGGCAGGTTGCGCATCTCAAGCGAGCTGACTGTCGGGCTCCGCGCCAGGGAAGCGCTGCTGCGCCTTCTCGGGTGACAGGCGCGTTATGGAATGGGAGCATAGGGCGCATGAAGGTCGAGGAATGCCCGCTACCTTCGCCAATGACGCGGCCCTGAGCTGCTAACTAATGCTTCGTTGGCCTGCGGCCGCTTTGCGGAGTCGAACTAAGGTCGGCGTACGTCTGCTCCGGGCCCGATGCCGCGGCACCATCAGCCGCCCCATGCGGCCGGACCCGGCTCCGGACATTCACGGTAGCCTTTCACCATCTACCCTCCAAGAGTTTGAGGAGGCTCTTCGCAACTACTGGTTGGCCGAAGGTGGTTGCGATTGTGACTTCTTCGACGCAGGCGGAAGGCCGCCGGCCGCTGACCGCTGACCGCTGGCCCCTCGAGGGCCACAGATTTGGCTCGAAGAACGAAAGACTTCGTCCTCCCGCGACAAATGTCTCTTCGGTGCAGGCAAACCCTGAGGGCACCGCCATCGACGCTCATCGATGCTCTCTGAGCCCGCTACTGGGCGAGGAAAAACACATGAAGAGATTTCTGGTTGCGGTCGTTGTGCTGATGATGAGCGCTGGAGTTTGGGCCCACTCTGGCGGCACCGACCGGCAAGGTTGCCACGTCGACCACAAGAACGGAGGACGGCATTGCCACTAGTTGCGCTAGGTCACTAGGACCTGCGGTCTTCGATTGGCCGAGCTGGCCCGCCTACGCGCCCGCTTCGGGCCCACGAAGCTTCGACCCGCAAATGCCGCCGGCGCAGACTGGCGCTCCATTCCACTTCATGAGCGCATCATGGAAGCAGCAACCTCGGCCTGTGGCCGCGAGCCGTGGAACAAGGGTAAGCTGATCGGTCAGAAGGCCCCCTTCAGGCTCAAGGAAATTTGGGCCATCCGGGTGCGGCTGGAGCTGCAGGGCCGGATGCGCGACCTCGCGCTGTTCAATCGCGGCATCGACAGCAAGCTCAGAGCATGCGACCTGGTGCAACTACGGGTCCGCGATGTTTCCAACGGCGAGCGCGCGGCTGCCCGCGCCAAGGTGATGCAGCAGAAGACCGGGCAGCCTGTCCAGTTCGAGCTGACGGGGCCGACGCGCCTGGCCGTGGAGGCGTGGATTGCGGCGGCGCATCTGAAGGCGGGAGATTTCCTGTTCCCGAGCTGGCTTCATGACTCGCCGCACATCGGAACCCGGCAGTACGCTCGAATCGTTGACAGTTGGGTTGAGGAAATCGGACTCGACAGCTCAGCCTACGGCACCCACTCAATGCGAAGGACGAAGCCATCGTTGATTTACCGGCGTACGAAGAACCTGCGTGCGGTGCAGCTTCTCCTCGGCCACAGCAAGCTTGAAAGCACTGTTCGCTATTTGGGCATCGAGGTCGAGGACGCGCTGGAACTGGCGGAGCAAACGGATGCTTGACGGCCATTGGCGGCCCTGCACAATGCGTGGGGCCGCCGGCCGCGTCCGGCCAACAGCGGAAGTTCGTCACGGCCTCCCAGTTTTCCTCCAAACTGCTTCCAAACCGCACGCGAGCTGGCTTGTCGAGCGGTCTTCCTCTACCGTCTAAATCTGGAATAACCCGTCGCACCCACTAAAAAGTCGAGATTGACGCAATCCCCTTCTAGCAAGTAGAGTGCTGCGGCCACAGCACGCACTGCGGCGGAGGAAAACATGAAGAATCAAGAGTCCGCACACGGTGCGCTTCGTGCGCGCAACTCCAACATGCTTGCCTTGTGGGCTTACCGTATCGCGCTGGTCGTAGTCTCACAGCTTTTTCTTCTTTCAAGCGCGAGCGCAGCCTTCTTTTCGACCCAGCAATGGGTCACATATAGCTTCGCATTCCCTTTTCACATCGTTTGGGGCCCGGGGCCGATGCCCGACGCCAATGCGTGCATTGCAACCTACAACGCGTGGAATGCAGAGATTCAAGCTGGAAGCTTCTTTGTTGCCGGGGTCGAGTACGTCGGATTCAGCAATTCGGAGCCATGGATTTGCTACCACAACTCTATAAGACCAGATGGCAGCAAGCAACCAGGTAGCATGCAAGTTCGTGCGGGTGGAACTGCTTGCCCCGCAGGCAGCACACTCACTAGCACTTACTATTGCGACTGCAACGCCGGGTATGTCCAAGAGGGCAACGGATGCATCGTCCCTAAGTTCGATAGCGCGCTTTCATGCAGAGCTGACGGTCTTCAGAAGGGCCATCCAATCTTGCCCGCGACAGCTGAGAAATATCGAGCCGAGCTAGATTGGTCGGATCGTGGTGCTGCCGCACTGTCCTTCGAGCGCTATCACCGCAGCAGGTGGGTGACAGGCGCTGTAGGGCCGCAGGCCGGAATGGGGAAGTCTTGGTCACATAGCCATCATTTCAGCCTGTCAATCACTTCAAACAACATTGACGCAACGGCAGTCATTGCTTTCCCCGACGGGGATGCGCAGACCTTCACCAAGCCGTCCGGCTCCTCAGCATGGAGCACTAGCAATAGTGCCGATACGCTTACGGAGGCCGGCCCAAACTCGCTGGTCTACAAGCGCGCCAGCGATGATGTGACATTCAATTTCGATGGAGGTGGAAAGCTGCAAAGCAGGTCGGAACGCAATGGCTGGGCGACTGCCTATGCGTACGATGCCTCTGGCCGACTGGCCACCGTAACTAATCCATTTGGCCGCGGCTTGACCTTCGGATACAACGGCGGGGGGCAACTTATCAGTGTCACGACGCCGGGCGCCCGCACTATCGGCTACGGCTATGACACTCAGGCCCGTCTCGCCTCCGTCCAATACTCTGATGGAAAAAGCCGCGGCTTTGTCTACGAGAACGCGTCCTTTCCGCATGCTCTTACCGGCATCCTCGACGAGAGCGGAGTTCGATGGGGCACCTTTGCATACGACAGCATCGGGCGTGCCGTCTCGACCGAACTCAATGGTGGTCTCCAGCGCTATCAGGTCAGCTATGGGGTTCCCGGCACTGCGACCGTCACCGATCCATTGAGCACCAACCGAACGTATCAGTATGGGCACAATTCCGGCAGGATCGCGGTGACGTCGGGGACCCTGCCGTCCGGAGAAGGCGAACGCGATGCCAGGACGCGCATCCAGGACACAAACGGCCTGGTCACCAGCGAGACCGACTTCAAGAACGTTCGCTCGGATGTCGTCTGGGATGTCGCACGTCGTCTGCCGACCTCTGTGACCCGGGCGGCCGGCACCCCCGATTCCCAGACCATCACGACGCAATGGCACGCAAGCTTTGGACTTCCTGTGTCGATCACCGAGACGGGGCGGACCACAGCTCTCAGCTATGACGGACAGGGCAATCTCACGAGTAGGGCCGTCACCGACACGTCCAACTCACCCAATACAACGCGCACTTGGCAGTGGACCTATAACACCCAGGGCTTGGTGACAACGGAGGCCGCGCCCAACGGAACTGTCACAACCTTCGAGTACGACACATCCGGCAATCTGACAAAGTCGACCAATGCGCTGGGCCATGCCACGCTCTACGCCTACGACAGTGCCAACCGCTTGCTCACCCAGACCGAAGCCAATGGGCTTGCCAGCACCTACACCTGGGATGCGCGTGATCGAATGCTCACAACGACAGTTGGAGCCGGATCACCTGGCGCTCAAACCACTGCATTAACATATCTGCCGACCGGCTTGGTTGGCACGCTGACCTTGCCCAGCGGCCTGGTGCTGAGCTACACCTACGACGCGGCGCATCGGCCCACGGGTTGGAGCAACAACCGTGGCGAGACAGGCGCCTACACGCTCAATGCCATCGGCAATCGCACCGCCGAGCAGATCAAGGACAGTACGGCCGCCGTGGCCTGGACGGTTGCGCGCAGCATCAACAACATCAATCGAGTGACCTCGCTAACCGAGGGCCCTAATCAGACATACAGCTTCCTTTACGACGCTAACGGCGAACGAACCCGCGAAACTAACGGATTGAACCAGAGCACCAGCTACGGATTGGACAATCTCCGGCGTGTTAAGACCATCACCAACGCGGTCAATGTCGCCGCTTCGTTGAGCTACAACGCGCTCGACGCGGTGACCAGCGCCATCGATTTCAAGGGGGTCGCCACCAGTTACGGCCGCGATGCGCAAGGCAATGCGACAACTGAAAACAGTGCCGACACAGGATCTCGCGGCACACAGTTCTATGCCCAGGGCCTGCCCAGCCAGATTGTTGATGCGCTAGGCCAAGCCACCCAGATCCAGCGCGACGCTTTGGGCCGACCAATGCAGATGAGCTTCGCCGACGGCAAGACAACCACCCTGAGCTATGACAGTTCCCAGGCCGGCATGGGCTACCTGGCCAGCATCACCGATCGCTCCGGCACCACCAGCTACACGCGGGACGTGTTCGGGCGCGTCACGAGCAAATCTCAGCAGCTAGCGAGCGGCATCACGCAGCAGGTCGGCTATGCCTACGGCGCCGCGGGCCAGATCGCAGCGATCACCTACCCGAGTGGCGGCGTGCTTGGCTACCAATACGATTCGACCGGCCGGTTGGTGCAGGTGACATGGAACGGCCAGGTGCTAGTGAACAACATCCAGTGGAACCCGATGGGCCAGCCGACGGCCTGGACCTGGGCGTTCACGACCACCTCGCCGCCCCTGAGCGCCAGCCGCAGCTACGACACCGCGGGGCGCATGACCGCGACCGAGTTCAGCAGCTACGTTTACAACGCCGCCGGGCGAATCACTAGCCTGACGCAGAACCTCTACAAGCCTGCCGACACGGACCCTACGCACGATACGATCACCAGCGGGGACGTGACTTGGAGCGTCAGCTACGATAGCTTAGGGCGCATTACGGGGTTCTCCGTGCCGGGCGCAAGCCCAGCGAACAGTGCCACCTTCTCCTATGACTTGAACGGCAACCGCACTGCGAGCACGCGGAGTGTCAACGGGCAGTCCACCAATCGCAGCTATACGGTGATATCCGGCACCAACCGCCTGAATGGCTTCGGGCAGTCCGCCGGTGGAACGACCACCAACGGAGAGCATTTATCTGACGCCGTGCCGACGCTGATCGAGCGCGCTGGTGTTGCGGCGGCAGATAAACGTCGATGGACTGAACCGCCGCTCGGCGATGGCGTGCGGGGCTGTTGGGGAATGTAAGGTTCAGACGCGGTGACGGTAGTACGTGCGGGGTGTGGAGGGGTGAGCGTGGGTGCTCAGGCGGCGACTGGTGACGGCCGTTGGGCGGTCGAGGCGCAAGCGATGGGTCGTTCGCAGCATAGCGATGGTTCGGTCACACACGTCGGGACGATCCGCACCGCCGTCGCGATGTCGGTGGACAAGTTCTTGGACGGTGATGCGCCGGCCGGGTATCACGGCGGACCCCGGCATGCAACGGCTTGCGGTGCAGCGCAGCCGCGCTGTGGTGGCAACACCTGCACGGTACGCCAGTGCCCCAAGCGGCAGTGCGGGCAGCACGAGACTTCGATGCCCGTGACGCGCTGCAGGAACGTGGCGGCGTCCTCTCGAGCCTGGGCATTGGCCGCGGGCATCGACAGCGCCAAGCGGGCCTGCGCGAGCCGCTCGGCCTTGACGGCCGGGCTCAGCAACCCGTAGTGGCGGATGCGCTTGAACCCCGGCGGCAGCACATGCTGCAGGAAGCGAGCGATGAAGGTCGGCCCGTCGATGAGGACCGTTCGCTTGCCGCCATGATCGTCGGCGCGTACGCGCAGTCGCACCCCGTTGGCATCGATGCCGACGATGCGCTCGTTGGAGACTGCCACGCGGTGCGTGTAGCGCGACAGGTAGTCCAACACCGTCTCGGGGCCAGTGAGCGGCGTCTTGGCATACACCACCCAGTCGTGACGCTTGAGCTCGGCCAGCCGTGCCTGGCGCATCGCCGGCGTGTTGGCCGGATCGCGGGGCAACTCGCCGGCCTGACTCGCGCGGCGCAGCGCGTCGACGAACTTGCCTCTGAACACGCGTGACAGCGCATGCACCGGGAACAGGAACGTCGGGCTACGCTTGGGTGCACACCACAGGCCATCGCCGTCCAACCCACCGCAGGCCATCAGCGCGTGCACATGGATGTGGCGGCGCAGGTCCTGCGTCCAGGTATGCAGCACCAGGGTGAAGGCAGCTGTTGCACCGAGCCAGCGCGGGTTCGCGGCGAACTCGCTGAGCGTGGCCGCTGCGCATTGCATCAGCGTGCGGTACACCCAGCGCGCGTGGAACTGCGCCAGGGCGTTGAGGGCGTGCGGCAGCGTGAAGACCAGGTGGCAGTACGGTACCGGCAGCAACTCGGCAAGCTGGGCCTGGCGCCAGGCGTCGCGGGCGTCGTTCTGGCACTGCGGACAGTGCCGGTTGCGACACGAGTGGAACAGCCGCTGCTCCTGGCCGCACTGGTCACAGCGCTGCAACTGACCACCCAGCACCGGTGTGCGGCAAGCGACGATGGCGCGCCAGGCACGCGCCTGCGGCGTGCTCAGCGTGTGCTGGCGCAGATAGGCCGGCCCGAAGGTGTGCAGCACCTCGGCCAGGGTGGCGCTCATCGCGCAGCGGCTTCAGTGCAGCGGCGGTCGCGGTGGCGTCGGCGGTGACGACGGCGCCTCTGGCTCGACCTTGGGCAGATGGGCTAGCAGCGCCAGCGCGCTGTCGCCTGCGCTGTGGCCGGGGCGGGCCATGCGAAGGTAGCGGCTGGTGGTGCTGAGCTTGGCGTGGCCGAGCAACTGGCTGATGCTGTTGAGGTCCACGCCGGCTTCCAGCAGATGTGTGGCAAAGCAGTGGCGCAGCGTGTGGATGCCGCCGACCTTGGCGATGCCCGCAGCGTTGCGCGCGGCGTAGAAGTAGCGCCCGGCGCTACGGGTGTCCAGGTGCTGGGAGGGGTTCAGCCGCGCAGGGAACAACCAGTCCTCGGCCTGTGCAGTGCGTCTGCATTGCCGCCAGTACAGCCGCAACTGCTCGAGCAACTCCGGGCTGAGCAGGCTGTAGCGGTCGTGCCCTCCCTTGCCCGCGATGACGTGAATGCACATGCGGTCGGGCGAGGAGTCGATGTCGCAGCCGCGCAGTTGACACAGCTCGCTCACGCGCAGCCCGCTGGCGTAGGCCGTCATCAGAAGCGTGCGCGCCTTCATGGACATCGGCGCAGCCAGCACCGCTGCCACTTCGGCGCGAGACAACACGTCGGGCAGCCGCTGCGGGGTGTGACCCATGGGGATGCGCTGGCGTCGCTCGTTCTGGCCGAGCACCTCGCACACCAGAAACCGCACGGCGCTGGAAGCCTGATTGACGCTGCTGCGCGCCAGATGCCGCTCGCGCACCAGGTGCAGCAGATAGGCCTGGACCTCCTGGTCGGTGATCAGCTCCGGGGTTCGGCGGTAGTGACGGGCCATCTGCGCGACAGCCCTCAGGTAGGACTCTTGCGTGCGTGGCCTGAAGCCACGCAGCACCATCGCATCGATCATGCGTTGACGTAGTGGTGTCATCGTCGTCTCCGAGTTCCGGGGAACATTCCCCGCAACCAAGGTACAACTCACCTCCGCGCAACGCGATCTGCCCTCGTCGCACACATCCACCGCGTCAGCGGTTTAGTCCAACGTCAGCTATGGCTACAACGCAAATGGGGATCTGATCAGCGATGGGCTGCGCACGTACGCCTACAACGCCGAAGGGCGACTGAGCGATGTGACGACGGGTGCGACCGACGCCAGCCCGACCACGCGTTATGCGCATAACGCGCTGGGCCAGCGAGTGTTCAAGACCGAACCTCTTTATCCGCCAGCCCAAGGCGATGAGAACGACCCTGGCTTCTGGCAGAGCCTGGTGGCGTTCTTCACTCAACTGTGGAATCCGGCCGCCAATTCAGCCGAGCAGTTGGGCTTTTCTTATGTCTACGACGAAGAGGGAACGCTGTTCGCTGAGGTCGGAACAGGAGGGGCAAACAGCGGGGGCGTGACTCAGCACATCTGGCTTCCTACGGTTAATGGCCCGTTACCTGTCGCGACCGTCATCGACGGCATCCTGTACGCGGTGCAAGCCGACCACCTGAATACGCCGCGACGCATCACGGCGGCGGACGGGCAGGTGTTATGGCAGTGGCGGTATTCGTCTTTTGGGGACGAGCAGCCCACGACCGCAGCCAATCGGTTCACCAGCGCGACTACCACTCCATCTACGGGCACGACTGGCGCATCGATAGTTACCTACAACCTTCGGTATCCCGGACAGTATGCAGACAAGGAGAGTGGGCTCTTCTACAACTACTTTCGGAGCTACAGCCCGACGACCGGCCGATACAGCCAGCCCGATCCGATCGGGCTGGAGGGTGGATGGAACAGGTTCGGCTACGTTGAGGCGAACCCGCTAAGCTTCGTTGATCCCGAGGGCTTGCAGCGGACTTGGCCACGGCCCAACAATTCGGTGCCGCTGGGCACACCGGGCAGTGGGCAATCGGCTCCAAAGCCATTAGATCCGACCGATCCACTTGGCCCGTCTTACATGCCCGGACCGAGTGCTGCAATTCCTAGTTGGCTGCGCGGCTGGTTGACGCCGAGTTCAGCATTAGATCAATGTGAAGCCGATTGTGACGCAGACTACGATGTTGAACAGCAGAAATGCGAGGCTTGGTGGAAGACTACCGGACGAGACCCGGGCGCGTATCGTCTTTGCATTTCGAATGCGCGTCGCACTCACATTCAATGTATTCAGAATTGCAAAGATTGTTCATGACGGAGGCAGAGGATGAGTATCGACAATACAACTCGTGATTTGATCGCCGACTGTCTAGCCCGTATCCGTAACGGGGAGGATTGTGCTGCATTCGACCTTGCTTCAGTTTTCTTAGGTCATGCGCATGAGCAAGACATCGGCATCAACCTCGCAATCGTTGAGGCCCTTGCCACTTTGGCAAGCATGCACGGCTGCGACGAGGCCGGCGACTTTCTCAAGACTCAATGGGCTGACATGCAAACCATTCTTCGACGGCGCTTGGCGCGTGCTGGCTTCAGTGCGGGTTAATAGCGACCACGGGACACGCCTGGCAGAAACAGACGTTGCCGTTCCGAGGCATCCTGCGAACGCCTGCTTTCTTGAAACTAGACGACCGCTAAGGGCCGAGGCCGTGTGAAAACGGGTTGCTCGCCTCGATTGTGGCAACGCCACTGAAGGGCAGCCACATGAAGCGATTCATCGAAGGCGAGGAAGGTCATCAGGTCACTCTGCTGCCAGAGTGCCTTATCGACCATATCGGCGAGGACAACCCAGTGCAAGTTGTTAGTGAGAAGTTTCAGCTGAGCGGGATTGGCGTGGGGCAGCGCGCGGACGGGCGCGCGCAACGCCACGTCGTTCTCGGGGCTGAATTGATCGCTAGTCCGAAGTTCCCCGAAGCGGCGGACGAGATTCCCTTGTGACTCAAGCACTTGCTTGAGTTGGCGAGGAAGTTTTCTGTCTACGGTTTGATGTTTTGCACGAGCGCGAGCGCGCGCAGGTGCAGCGGCTGCGCGTTGGTGAGGAGCTCGAAGGTGGGCGCCTCGGGGCCAGCCTGTGGGGTTCGGCAGGTATTGCGCACGATGGTGGCGAGCTCGGCCATCAGGGTAGAGAAGCTGTGCACGGGCGTGCCGTCGTCCAGGGTGTGGCGCGCTGCCTTGGCCAGCGCCGCCTTGGAGCGCGTAGCCGGTGCCACGGGGTCACGCGTGGCCTTGGCGAGCTGCTCGGTGTCGGCGAACATCAGCGGCGCCCAAGCCTCGCGCATGTGCCACTCGACGTAGTAGGCCAGCATGCACAGGAAGATGTGCGCGCGCACCCGATCGGCGGTGCGATGGTGGATCGGACGCACCTTCAGGTCGATGGTCTTGAGCGAGCGGAACGCGCGCTCGACGTTGGCCAGCGACTTGTAGTTGCGCACGCAGTCGGCCGAGTCCATCTGCGCCGCGCTCACCGACGTGCGGATGATGTAGATGCCATCCAGCGCCGCCTCGGCGGCAATGGCGTCTGTCTTGCGCGCGAAGGTGAAGGCGTTCTCGCCGATGGCCAGCTCGAAGTGCTTGGCCATCTTGTACTGGTTGACCACCTTGCCCACGCGCAGCGCGATCTCGTCCTGGCCGGCGAGCTTGCCGCCATCCACCCGGGCCTTGATCTTCTGGAGGTTGGCCTCGGTGGCCGCGAGCAGTTCCTCACGCTTGTGCGTGCGCAGCTTGGCAAGCTCCGGATTGCGGCACGCCACCAGGCGCTCGCCGGGATAGTCCGGCGAGCTGAGCTCGAGCAGGTTGCGCTCGTCGAACAAGCCCAACTGCAGGTGGCCCTGCTCGACCAGCGCGCGAATCGAGACGCTCTTCAATGCACTGATCCATCCCACGCCTTCGGTCTCGCGCAGCTCCTGGATCGCCTTGCTGGAGATCATGCCGCGGTCGCCCACCATCACCAGTTGCTCGACGCCGAAGTCCTCGCGCAGCCGCTGGACCTCGGGCAGCAAAGTCAGGCTGTCGGCGACATTGCCCTCGTGCACCGACACGGCTAGCGGGCAGCCGCGCGCATCGGTGAGCAGGCCGTAGTTGACCTGCAGCATGCCCTTCTTACCGTCGCGGCTGTAGCCGAGCTTGGCCAGCGGGCAGCAGCTGCCCTCGAAGTAGCTGGAGGACAGGTCGTACAGCACCAGGGCGCCAGCGCTCAGATGGCGCGAGGCGAGCTTCTTCTGGATGCGATCCTGGCGCTCGAGCAGCCAGTCCATCGCCGCATACAGGTCGTCCTCGTCGGCCTGTGCGATGCCGAAGTCCTCGGCCAGTGTCGTGGTGTGCCACCAGCGGGTGGTGGCGAGCTTCGTGTGCGGGGCGACGATGCGCGCGACCACCATCGCCAGCACCAGGTCGCGTTCGCGGCACGGCTTGGAGGCCAGCAGCGAGGCCATCTCCAGGCTGGCCATCGCGGCGCTTGCCGCCTGCACATGGCCGTGGGGGCGCGAGCGCGTGATCTGGAACGCCGAGGCCACGGGCACGAAGGTCTCGCCCTGCAGCGAACGCCGGATGATCTCGATGAGTTCATCGGGCAGGTGCGACAGGTTGCCCAGAGTTTCGTTCTTGACTTTGCCGTCCTCGCGGTAGCTGCGCCGCAGCAGATGGGTGCGATAGACCTGGTCCTTGTAGGTGCGCGTCGTAGTGACGACGTGAGCGGTACCTGTGCGGGCTGCCATGGGCAGCAATCTAGCCCAAGCACCATCAGTTGTCAAGTATATTTAGTGACTACATGTAGCATCCAAAAAAATCCTCCCAGAAGGAGGATTCATCAGCAGCGACAAGCACTTGTCGCCGTTGGAGTGACTACAGAGGTGGGGAACTTCGGGCTAGTCAATGCGCGCGGCACGGGTTTGGACCGGCGCTTCGGCGCGAACGGGCCTCGCATGCGCAGGAGCGTCCCATCCTGGCGCAGCGCGCGGACGTCGAGCAGCAGGGGCGCTCAGATGAAGGTGCAGCACTCGTGGCACTTCTCGAAATCCCCGATGGCCTTCTACTGGAAGGTCGTCGCGGTCTACGCCGGGCACATTTCACAGCTGCTCAGGTAGCGCCGCTCCAGGGAAATGAACGACCGCTTCGGAGAAGAACGTACCGCCGGTTTGGGCCCAGAGCCGCCTCACAGCAGACGTCACCAACGCCCGAAAGCAGTCACTGGAAGTCGGTCTCGCCATCGCCCGTGTTCCGTTGGACGAGCTACTCAAGCTGTCATCGGTCAGGCCCAGCCGCTGTCCGGCTTGAACAACCGGTACCAGGCGACCCATGACGGCCTGGACCGTCTGGAGTCGATCGGTTTCGCGCATGGTCATCGTGATCGTCGCCGCAGATGTACGACACGCTCCCACGCAATTTTTTTTCGATGCCTTGTTATGTTAAGTGGCCCGCGCGGTCCTGAGGACCTGAAAGCGGGCAGGGCAGGGCGCGCACCCGTTGAGAAGACACTCCCGCCGGGGCCGGCGCGGTCGCCGGCCCGCAGGAGGTCCTCTATGCCCTTCCTCTCACCCCCGGCGGCGCGCGTGCCGCCGCTGTCGTTTCTACTGGCCGACCCGAGGGGAGGCCGCCTTCACGGATGATCACGCGCTCCGTCTTGGCATCGGGAGGGTGATGCTCGCTCAGGAAGTGGCCAACGGCGCTGTAGAACTCAGCGGCGAATTGCTGCATGCCGGAACCATATGGTCCCAGTGTGAAATGATCGTGCTCGCGGGAGTAGTGGCCATGGTCACCTCCGATCATTGTCATTTGCATCTCGCTAGCCAATACAGCAACAGAGCGGCGGAAATTCAAGAGGCGCGGACGGGATCACGCGCGCAACTCATGTGTCCGACCACCATCCTCATCCCTACTATTGGGGATGCGGGGCTTCACCCATCGGGCGTACCGTCAATGCCAAGCGCTGTAGGAGCAGCGGCGCTAACGGGATCGCGGTGGCAGAACGGGACACCGCATTCAATCGCTTCAAGCCTCGTACCGACCGGCCAACAGCGGCCGCTGGTCGTGATCTGCGTCCCTCGGCCGCTCAATCTGCAGCCAAAGAGCATTCGCATGTGCACCCAACACCATCGGCATTCGATTTTTTGCGTCATTCCCCCATACGTGCTCGACGAGATCGCGCAGAAGGGTACGCCGAAGCAGCGCGCAGCGGCCCTGCGTACCAAGTCCGTCGACAATACATTCCGCGCGTTACGAGTTGCGAGTCAGGCATCACGTTTTGCGCCGCAGCGCAGCGCAGTTCCCGGCGCGGTGGAGCTTGTACAGAAACAGCGTGCGATCTACAACGCTGCTGCCACGCAGAACTTGCCAGGGACCCTCGTGCGCGGTGAAGGTCAAGGCGCGACCGGGGATCCCGCAGTTGATGAAGCCTATGAGGGTCTCGGCGCCACTTTCGATTTTTTTGCTAAGGTCTTTGATCGCAATTCCATTGACGATTCGGGCTTGCCGCTCGATGCCACGGTTCATTTCGGCCAGGACTACAACAACGCCTTCTGGAACTCGGTGCAGATGGTGTTCGGCGACGGCGACGGCGAGATCTTCAATCGCTTTACGATCGCGCTCGACATCATCGGTCACGAGTTGTCGCACGGCGTCACGGAGGATGAGTCGCAGCTCCAGTATTTCAATCAGTCCGGTGCGCTCAACGAATCGATGTCCGATGTATTCGGCTCATTGATCAAGCAATTTGCGAAGAACGAGACCGCAGATAAAGCGGATTGGCTGATCGGCGATGGACTCCTCGCCGCTGGCATCAACGGCGTGGCACTACGCTCGATGAAGGACCCCGGATCGGCGTTCAACGATCCGCTGCTGGGACAGGATCCACAGCCCAAGCACATGAGCAAATTTGTCCATACCTTCGAAGACAACGGTGGCGTGCACATCAACTCGGGCATTCCGAACCACGCCTTCTATCAAGTGGCCACCCGCCTTGGCGGCTATGCGTGGGAGAAAGCCGGGCGGATATGGTATGACGCCTTGCGCGATCCCCGCGTGAAGCCGAACACGGGATTCCGGCGCTATGCTCGCATCACCTACGATGTCGCCGGCCGATTGTTCGGCGTTGGCGGACAGGAGCAAGCGGCTGTACAGCAAGGCTGGGCGGCTGTTGGAATCGAGCTTTGAAATTGGCCGGGAGTGCTAGGTGCAGATTGAGTTTTCCCAGATCGGCGGTGTTGCTTACCTCCCAGCCTTGCAGAAGCCGGTGGTAATCGATGTTGATGCCTTGAGCCCGGACGCAGGTGATGAACTGAAGAGGCTCATTGAGGCAGCGCGCTTCTTCGAGCTGCCGTCGACCGTAGGCGCGCCGAAGAAGGGCGCGGCCGACTATCAACATGACGTTGTGACTGTCGAGGACAACAGAAGGCGTCACACAGTCAAGATCCTGATCCCTAGCGAGGACGTCGCGCTGCGCGAGCTTGTCCAGGCGATCCGAAAGCATGCAAAGGCCACGCGCATGGCCCGCAATACCTCTTCCGGCCCAGCCGCTGGCAAGCCACGAAAGTAGCAGTTCTGAGGCATGCAAACTGCTCACCGGCGGCGATGAGTGAGGGTGGCCGATGCTTCACGCACATTGATTCCGGGCCGAGACGAGCGAACTCATTAGTGCGTTGGATCGCCACCGACGCCACGGGCGCACAGAAGGTCAGTTCGTCACATCAGCTCCCGCAGGAACTACCCAGTTCGGTCATACTGGATTTGCTTGGTTTGATCTTGTATTCCTCAACGAGTTTCTTCGCGATTCGATCTCGAAACATTCCGAGGTCCACGTTTGTGTCCGCGCCTGATTGAGAAACCTCAATGATCGTGCGCTTGCCGGGGCCGGGCACGTGCCATTCTTCGACCGTGAGTTTTTCCAACTTCAATCGCGTTACTGTGCTCTTGCAGTCTGCGCGCTTGGTCTTCAAAGCTTTGGGAATGACCGGTGGCGCATCCTTGGATTCGACCGTACAACTGCGCGAATAGGCGTGTACCACGTTGGTGAGGCCATAAAAAGACACATCGACCTCATCCTTCTTTTCGTCGGTCGCACCGACAGGACAGGTCCATTGTGCGAGGCTTGGGGTGGCCGGTAGAGGAACCTGCCCACGGTGCTTGTACGTCAGCTCGTACTTCTTCTTGTTCGTTTTTTGACGCTCCCGAACGATCGCCTTAAAGCCATTCGGAAGATTCGGCGGTGCGGAGACGGTGGAGTACCAAATGTTGAAGGTGTCCTTGTCGCCATCGGCCAGTTCTAGCTTTGCCCAAGTCTCCGCCGCCGACTTTGGGCCTCCGTCCGCCGGATCCCATCGGATCGCGTATTCAGCTGGATGGGGGTCGACAGCATGTGCCGCGAACGTCGTCGCCAGCAGGATGGAACTAAAGAATCGGCCGACGCGAAGATGGCAGGTCATCTGGTGTCCTCCCAGTGGGGTTAGCTATCGTATCGGCACAACTCTCACATTGCGTCCCCAGCGCGACGGATGCGAGAGGCGTGGACTGAGTGCCCGTTCAGCGTCTGCCGTTGCAATCGCTTGGAAGAAGGGTCGTCGCCGAGAACGGCTTGCTTGCAGCCCCATCGATCATCAGCTTGACCGCGATATCGTGCGACGGAAGGTGAAGCAGGTCTTCCGCTTCGAAGACGGGCGACAGCTCTCGGGACATGATCGGCGCATCCTCAGGCCCGAGACGGAAGACGATCAACGTCCCGACGTTCGCGAGCACCGCATGGCGCACGTCGGGAATGAGTTGGTGCAGGTGTTGATGAGCGAGCACGAGGCCCACTCGGTACTTGCGTAGTTCCGACACCATGCTCGCCACCGCGAGCGTTGTGAAGTTCTGGAACTCGTCAATGTAGATGAAGAAAGACCGACGCTTGTCTTCACGTATGTCCGCGCGGCTGAAGACGGCATCCCCGATCGTGGAGACGAGGAGGGCGCCAAGGAAGTTTGCGCTGTCATCGCCGAGTTCGCACTTTGCAAGGTTCACGATGAGCACCTTTCCCTCGTCCATCATGCGGCGCATGGAGAGATCGATCGGCGGCAAGGGCCCGCGCGCCGCGCCAGGGCTTGCGCGGTTGCTCATCAGATTGGAGGTGGTGCCCCGCACTTCTGCGTGGCAGCATGACTGCCCTCTCGAATACCTGGAGCACAGCATGCACAAGGATCTTGTGGTCAATACGCCCGCCCTGGCGGGCAGCAGTGAGCTCCTGGTGATCGCGCCGATCATCACCGGATTCGTGCCGGCATTGGACGCGGTGACCTACACCTCGCGTTCCAAGCTGTTGCTTCGCGCGCTGCATGCGGGTCGCAAGAACGCGCACGAATACAACCTGTTCCGCGCCGTCTCCGATGCGGTGGAGCGCGTGGGCGTCATCCACACCCTGCGCCTGGCAGTGCTCGACCCGAACGACGCCAGCCCAGCGGGCAGCATCCTGCTGTCCGTCAGTTTCGACGGCGCCTACGAAGCCTATGTGCGCACCATCTGGCAGAAGTCCGCACGGCTGCTCGACCTGATCTTCTGCAACACGGACAAGCACGTGACCGGCTGGGACCATTCGTATGACGACTGGAGCCGATGGCTGCTGTCACGCCAGGTCGACACGCCCTTCTACTACGGCACGCCCTCGCACACGCAGGGCGACAACACCGCGCTGCGCATGCAGGATCGCTTTCAGCGCCGCGAAGGCGATACCGACCTGATCGTGACGAAGACGGCCATCGCGGATGCCGAGCACATTGCGTGGGAACTGATCCGCAACGACCGCGATCCGCAATCGGGGCCATTCACGCGGGCCCCTTCCGAAGCCGTGGCCGCCGGCGAGCGCGAGGGCGTGCGGCAGGGCCTGCAAGGCCTGGCAGGGATATACCGGCTGACGGACCTGTATGCCCCAGGCACGCCCGATGGCGACGTGCTGCTGGACGCGGCCCGCGAACTGCTGCCGGAGTTCGTGCGCATGAGGATGTCCACCCGCTACAGCACCATCATCGACGACGTGGGCGGCGAGCGCCTGGCCAAGCAACTGCAATGGATGGCACGGCCCCGCCCGCTGCCGACGGTGCGCGTGGCGCCGCCGCTGCCCTCGGCCCCAGTTGCCCTGCCGGCGGGTGCGCAGGCCGGCATTATGCGCTCCGTCGACGGTGCGACGCGTGCCTGCGTCTGCCTGGTGGCCTTCGATGGGCCAGGCGCCGCGGCGGCCTTCCTGAACGAGTTCAAGCCGACGGCAGAAAGCGCCCTCTTGAAGGGCCAACCGTGCCTCAACGTGGGCCTGACCTTCGAGGGCCTGCGGGCTTGCGGCGTGCCCGAGCCGGTGCTCGACCAGCTGCCGATCGAGTTCCGCCAGGGAATGCAGCGCCGCGCCGGCCTGCTGGGCGATGTGCAAACCAATCACCCCAGGCGCTGGACGCTGCCGGTGCTCAACTGGCCTGCTGCCGCCAACAATCCGGCGGCGCCTGCGCCGACCGGCGCGCCCGGCGTGGCGCTCGAAGCGGTTCACGCCCTGGTGCACCTGCGCACGGTGGCGGAAACCGAAGCACAGCTCGGCCAGCAGTTGTTGACGCGCTTCGCCGCCGCGGGTGCCGGCGTGCGGCCCCTGTCGGTTCAGTGGCTGCGCCGCAATTTCAGCCCGGCCACAAATGAGGCGGCGGATCATTTCGGCTATTCCGACGGTCATTCCGACCCGGTGTTCGACCCCGACAACGCGTTCGACTTCCCAAACCAGGTGCATGTGGGCGAAGCGCTGGTGGGCCATGCCAATGCTGCCGACGCTGCGCCCCAGCTGAGCGCCGAACTCGCCCCCTTGCTGCAGGACGCGAGCTACCTGGTCGTGCGCAAGCTGCGACAGAATGTGGACGCGTTCAATGCCGCAGTGCAGGCCGTCCAGGCCAAGCAGATCCCGGGCCTGGACGCAGAACTCGTCAAGGCCAAGCTGATGGGCCGCAAGGTCGATGGCACGCCGCTGGTGGCCAGCGCTCTGGGCGGCAATCCCAAGAACGACTTCAACTATGACGGCGACCTGACTGGCTCGGCCTGCCCGTTTGCAGCGCACATCCGGCGAGCCAATCCGCGCGTGAGCGACGGTGCCCAGTCCACCGAGGTGCAGAGCCTGCCCGGAGCGCGGCCACCGCGGCTCTTCCGGCGCGGCATGTCCTACACGGACAGCTTGCCGGCTGGCGATGTCGAGAAGGGCCTGTTCTTCATGGCCTACAACTCGCGCATCGGCGAGCAATTCGAGGTCGTGCAGCGTTGGCTCGCGTCCGGCAACAGCTCGGGCGCGCCCTCGGGCGCGGCCGATCCGATCTGCGGCGTGGCCGAGGCGGGCCGCCAACGCTTCTTCCGATTCGAGCATGCAGACCAGGTCATTCACATGCCGCTGGACGGCAAGGACGAGCTGGGCGCCGAGCCGAAGACGCTGGTGCGCCTGTGCTGGGGCAGCTACTTCCTGGCCCCGTCGGTGGCCGGCGTCGGGCACCTGGCCACGCTGGCCACGGCAGCGGCCGGTGCCCCGGCCCCGGCCAAGCCGGTGCCGGTGCCGGTGGCCTGGAGCGTGGACGAAGGCGAGGCGATCATCAGCCGGATCCTGGCGATCGAACAGCAGGCCGAGTCGGAAGAGGCGCAGGAGCACCGGAAGGAGGCGAAGAAGCTCCGCGACGAGGCGCTGGAGCAGTGGAAGGCAGCGCTTGAAGATCCGGAAAGCCGCCGCGAATTCGAGACCGCATCGGTATGGGCCGCCATTCGCAGCAAGCACGGCGGCCTGCTGCGCACCGCTTATGGCGTGCTGGTGGCAGACGGCCAGTTGGTGCGGCAGGTGCTGACCGATGTCGAACGCCGCTACTCGGTCAAGGGCTACCAGGAGCGCCTGCAGGACACCATCGGCCCGATCTTCCTGGGCCTGGACGATGGCAAGGACTACAGCGACCAGGCCTCGGCTTGCAATGGCGCCATCCAGCAGCTCACTTTCGACGACGGCTACAAGAAGGCGCGCCGGCACACGCGCGACCTGCTGAATTTCTGGATCGCCGACGCCGACAAGCGCTCGCTCACCTATGGCGAGTTGCGCTGGGAGCTCAACATCGACATGCGGGAAGTGGCAGAGCGCGTGCTGGCGCGGCTGCTCGAAGAGTGGTTCGGCCTGTCGACCGCGGGCAACTTCCTCACGCCGGATGGCTTCAGCTGGGCCTTCGACCCGAACCAGCCCGCGCGCTACCCGGGCGCGTTCTACACGCCGTCGCGCTACACCTTCCAGCCGCAGCCCAAACCGCTGGTGGAGCAGATCGCGCGGGCGCATGGCCAGCACCTGCGCCAGCGCATGACGAGCTTTCTGCAAATCCAGGACGGCAACATCCAGGCGCCGGTGACGCGGGCGGTGCTCGACGACCCGGCGCTGAAGGGGGCCGATGGCACCAAGGACTACGACCTGGCCGCGCGCACCATTGCCGGCGCGATCATGGGCTTCGTGCCGACCACCGACAACAACCTTCGCCGCATCGTCGACGAGTGGCTGCGCGACCAGACCGTGTGGGACCTGCGCGCCCGCGTTGCCGCGAACAGCCTGGCCCAGCCGCAGGCCGGCGACGCAGCGCTGCGCGAACCCATCGTTCGCGCGATGATGCTGCGGCCCATGCCCGAGTTCATCTGGCGCACTGCGCTGCAGGACCATGTGCTGACCGACACCGCTGGCAAGGCGTTCGAGGTGCGTCAGGACAACCTCGTGGTGCTGGGCCTGATCTCGGCCACGCAGCAGGGCCTGGAGCGCGGCGAGCGCAGCGAGGTGCCGGTCTTTGGTGGCGACCGCACCGCCGCGCCGGCGCCACGACATGCCTGCCCCGGGTTCCGCTCTGCAATGGGCGTCCTCGCCGGCGTGCTGTCGGCCATCATCGATTCGCCGCACACGCTGCGCCCGGCCGCGGTCGGCGCGCTGTTGTCGTTCGAGGGCCCTGTGACCCCGCCTGACGGGCCTGCAGCCCCAGTGGCCGCTGGCAGCCCCCGGCTCAAGCACGTGGCCAGGTATGTGGGGGCGCCAACGGGGGGCGGCGCCGCGGCCGCGGCTGCGTTTCATCCCGCCGCCGCCAACAAGGGGGTGATGCTGGGCTGGGGCGATTCCTGGCTCAACCTGAACCATCCGTTCACCACCCTGGAATGGGACCTGGCCCGGTCGCTCGGCGCGCGGGGATGGAATACCAGCGAGTTCTCCGACTTCTCCGACGGCGGGCTCACCCTGCGCGAGATGGCTGAGGTGGCGCCACGCAAGGGCTTCTACCGGCTGGTGCGGCAACGCTCGCCCAAGGCAATCCTGATCGACGGCGGGGGCAACGACGTGCACGAAAGAGACAGCCCCCAGGGCCCATGGTTTCCCTCGGCGCTGTACCACTTGGCCAAGCCTGCGGGCTCCAACCCGGCACTGGACCCGGTGGCCGTGACGAACTTCGTGCACGGGCTGTTGCGCGGCCGCCTGCAGACCGTGCTGACGAATCTGGTCGACGTCACCGGCGGAGCGATCCCGATCTTCGTGCACGGCTACGACCACCCGATTCCGGACAAGCGCGCCTTCGTGATCGGCGGGCCCTGGCTGGATCCCGTCAACGGCTCACCCTATTCGGCCGCCCAGGGCAAGGAGTTCATGAGGCTGCTGATTGACGAGCTCAACAAGATGATCAAGGAGGTCGCCGAGACGTTCACCGCGCAGAAGGTGCACCACCTGGACCTGCGGGGAACGCTGGCCGCGCAGCCGGGTGATTACACGCAGTGGTGGCTGAACGAGCTGCACCCGACCAAGGCGGGCTACGACGCACTGGGCGCCGTGGCCGACGCCTTCATCACGGCGCTGGTTTCGCCGTAGCCGCGGGGCTGCGGCTCCTTGCCTTCGATCAGCGCGCGCGCCAGCTGCGCATGCCAGTCCATGTGCATGGCGCCGAAGGCTTCGAGCGCTGAGCTGGCATGGGCCAGCGCCTCACTGTCCCGGCCGTTCAGGCGCATCAGGCGAGCCCGGCACAGCGTGTTGAGCGCGGTCTCGCGGCGCGAGCCGCGCACCGAGGCCCAATGGTCCGCATAGGCCATCAGGCGCGCGGCGCGTCGCGCGTCGGCCTCGCCGGCGGCCGCCAGGGCGAGCGCGCGGCAGCCGTCGCCCATGCCGAAGCTGTCGAGTTGCCGCGCGCGTGCGAAAAGCGCTGCCGCCTGCCGCCGTGCGCCAGCCATGTCGCCGGTGCTCGCCAGGGCCTCGACCAGCCAGCCGTGGTAGATGGAGGTCATGAAGCGCCCCCGGCGCTGCTGCAGCCACTGCACGGCCGCCGCCAGCTTGCGCAGTCCGTCCTCGTCCGCGCTGGAGCGCCAGCGGCCATAGCCTTCGCAGGCGCGGCTGATGGCCAGCGGCAGCAGGGCCTCGGTGGCGTGCGCCCGCCTGGCGCTCTCGGCACTGACGGCGGCCAGCTCGGACCAGCGGCCCTGCCACACCAGGACCACCATCGCCCAGCTGCGAATTGAGTTGGCAATGGGGTGCGTGGAGTCACCTGCCAACGCCATCGCCTCGTCGAACTGCGCCTGGGCCTCGATGAAGTCGCCCAAGTCGCCGCAGATGCCGCCCTTGCTGGCCAGCGTGAAGGCCGAGCCGACGGCCACACTGTCGCCCTTGCGCACACCGCGCCGCTTGGCGGCCAGGGCGCTGTCCATCAGGGGCAATGCCGCCGGGTAGTCGCCTGCGGCTGCCAGAGTCTGGCCCAGCGTGGCTTCGATCTGCGCAGCCAGACGCGCGTCTCGCGCTTGCCGGGCGATCAGCAGCGCCTCGCGCAGATGGGCGGCGGCGCGACGCAACTGGCCTAGCCCGAAGCAGATATGGCCCAGCCAGTAGGCCGAGCGTGCCACAAGATCGGGATCGCCCAGGCTGCGCGCTCGCTCCAGGCAGCGCTCGAAGGTCGGCAGCACGTCGGGCAGGGCCAGCGGGTCGAAGATGCAGGTCAGGCCCAGCTCGTGTGCGAGCAGGCACCAGCGTCGCACCTGGGCGTCCTGGCGCAGCCCGTCGCGCTCCAGCGCGTCCAGCGCTGCTTGGTAGTGGCGACGCGCCACGTCCATGCCGAACGCTGCCATGGCCTGGCGTGCGGCGCTTTCTGCATGGTCGGCCGCTTCGCCCCACAGTTCCGCCGCCCTCGCGTGGTAGGCCAGCGCTTCGAGGGCGGCCGCGTCCGCTTCGAAGGCGGCCAGTGCCCGCGTGGCGCGCCGGTGCAATGCGCGCCGCTCGTACAGGGCCACGCTTTCGTACACCGCATCGCGCGTCAGCCCGTGCCTGAAGCGGACCGTTTCACCGCTGGACGCAATCAGGAAGTCGCCTTCGGCCAGGGCCGCCCAGTCAAGATCGCTTTCGCGCCATCCGCCCACGGTGGCCAGCAGGCGGCGCGGGAAGGAACTGCCCAGCACGGCGGCCGTGCGGATCATCTCCTGCTGCTCCAGCGGCAACAGCGACAGGCGCGAGGCCACCAGTTGCGTGAGCCAGCCGGGGTGGTCCGCATCGCGCACCAGGCCGCGGCGCGCCAGCCGGGATTGCGCCAGCTCCTCGACGTACAGCGGCACGCCGCCCGCCTGGCGATAGATGGCCGCCGCCGTGTAGGGGTCGGCCGCCGGCAGCCAGCGCTCGACGATTTGGCTGGAAGCGGGCTCGTCCAGCGGTGGCAGCACAAAGGGCGCGGCGCCATCCTCGGTGTCGGGGGCGTCGTGCCATGGCCGCATCGCCACCACCGCGCACAGGCCCGTCACCTCGGCCAGCAGTCGCGCCAGCAGCTGGCGCGAGGCGTCGTCGGCCCATTGCCAGTCGTCGATGAGCAGGAGAAGCGGCGATTCGGTCGCTGCCGCGCGCAGCCATTCATGCAGGTCTTCGCCGGGAGATACCGACATGACCCAGCCTTCGATCATCTCGGCAAAGGGGCGCAGCGCGCGCGAGCGTGACTCGTCGGCGCAGCTGCCGCGCAGCGTCCGCCAGCCGGCTAGCTGCGGCAGGGCGCCCAGCTCTTCTAGCAAGCGGCTCTTGCCGATGCCCGGTGGACCGACCAGGTCGATGCGGCGGCGGGCACTCGCGCCTTGCGACGCCTGGATGGTCACGGCCAGCGCCGCCAGCACGTCGGCCCGCCCGGCCAGCGGCGTCAAGCCCTGACGCACGGCGGCGGCCGCGTCGACGCTTCGCGCCGAAGGGGCCCGCGAAACGATCGGTGCCGCCCGAACGGGTGCGGTACGGCCCGGCAGCTTCAGGTCGACCTGCGCGCCGATTTCAAAGTGCCGGACGTAGGTGCCCAGCGAATCGAGATCGGCCAGGACGGACCCGGCCGGGGCGAACTGGGCCAGCCTGGCGGCCGTGTTGGCGGCGTCGCCGACGACGTCGTAGCGGCCACGCTCGATATCGCCGTCGGCCAGTAGCACCACGCCGCCGTGCAGGCCCGAATGGATCTGCAGAGGGCGCAGGTCCTCGGGCAGCGACATCGGGTATTCGCGGTCCATGTCTTCCTGCGCCTCGAGGGCGGCCGACGCGGCCCGAAAGCAATCGTCCTCTGCAGGCGCAGGCAGGCCGAAGATGGCCAGCACGCCATCGCCCTGCGTGCGCACGACGCGTCCCTTGCGCCGCTCGACCGCTTCATGGCAAACCCGGCGCAAAGTGCCCAGGACCTCGGCGAACTGCTCTGCCTCCAGGCGCTCCGCCAGCCGGCTGGACGCGCACAGATCCATGAACAACAGCGTGAGGTGCCAGCGCTGGCCGGCAGCTTCTAGGGGGGTGTTTTCGATCATCGCGCGGTGGCGGGAGTGGCCCAGGGACCGACGGCGACGATTCTTCAGTTCTGCCGGCCCAGCGTCAAGGCGTGGCGGGTGGTCCGGCTCACGGCTGCGCGTCACCGCTTGGGGTCAGGACGCGCCAGGAACTGAAGAAAGCGTACCGAGGAAGCCGCCGGATGAGCCTGCTCGTAGATCTCGTTGGCGGCCTTCAAGGCATCAGTCGAGCGCCCCGATGCGGGCTTCAGCACCAGCCTGTCTTCGGACTCTTCGGCAATGACCACAGCTGCGAGCTGGACAGAAGCTCTTGACGGCGTCGCGCTGGCCCGCGTTGTCGGCTTCCACCCCGCACTTCCGGAAGCGGGACGAGCATCGCGCGGTCACTCCGAAACACCGGACGCAAGGCGCCGGCCTTGCGCAGTGCGGGCAGGTCGGCAGGGCTGATGGACGCCTTCGTCGCAACACCACATTCCCTGCCGTCATCTGCCCCGCGCCGGAGCTGTTCGTCACCCGCCGAGAAGGGCAGCAGGCGCAGCGGACCGATCGACGGCGACGTGTCGTCGTCAACCTCGAGATCGATCTTTGGAGCCAGGAGGGCTTCGTAGTCGTCAGCCGATTCGGCCAGCGGCAACTTTCTGAGCAGCGCGACGAGGTAGCGGTAGGGCTCGATGCCGTTGGCCCTGGCCGTTTCGATCAACGAATAAAGATTGGCGCTCGCGTTGGCGCCGCCCACGGTGTCGGCAAACAACGATGACCCTCTTCCGACCGCGAAGGGCGGATCGCGTTCTCCACCGGGTTGGAGCCCAGCGGCCATGCACCGTTGTCCACGAAGCGGACCAGCTTGGGCCATTGCCCGTGCAGGTAGTGCAGCGCCTCGCCCAGCAAGCTCGTTGGCGCGACAGCGTACAGATTCGAGCAGTAGTCGTTCGATCTCGCGCAGCACCGCGGCGCTGTAGCGAGCACGCAGCCGCTGCCGGCGTTGTGCTGCCCATTGCCTGGCCAGCGCCTCGGCGCGGCACAACTTGGCGATGAGCCTGATGAACCGGGTGGCGAGTTGATCGGGTGAGCGAGCCGCCTTCGGGATCGCTTCTTCGGCCCTGATCAGAGGCCGGCGCGCATGCACCTAATTTGGTGCACCAGATTAGGTGCAATATCTTGTGGGACGTTTTATCTTGCCATTGCCTCGACGTCGTCCCGTTCGACGCGGAATTCGAGCTGTCGCGTCATCACATTAATTCACTTACTCAGAGCGATTGCAGGAACGCGATCAGATCGGGCTTCGGGCGCCAGGGCTTGGCCCGCCGCCGTTGCTCCCTGGACAACTCGGATTCGAGCACCTTGACCGGTAGCCTCACGCACTTTTGAAGCGCTGTCTATCGCCGTCTTCGGATTTACGGCGCCACCTATCGTGATCAGCGTGGTCCAGGTTGTCACGCAGGTGCAAGAGATGTCTCTCACCTTCGTGCCGAAGCTCTTCGCAGCCGGCGTGGTCATGATCGTGGCCGGGCCGTGGATGCTGCGCAAGCTCACGCAATTCACCGTCCACCTCTGGAGCGGCATCCCTGCGATGTTCTGAGCCAGAGCGCACGGTGACCTCCCCCTCCTTGCCTTCGGCGTCCGCGCTGCTCGCGGTCGCTGCGCCTGATCTCGCTGCGGCGCAGATCGCAGCCATCGCATTGCTGACGCTGCGCATTGCCGCGACCTTCGCCATGACGCCGGTGCTGTACGCGGTACCGCTGCCGACCTCGGTCAGGATGCTGCTGGCGCTGAGCCTGTCGCTGGCCCTCGCTGCGGGTTTGTCCGCGCCCGCGCAGCCATGGACGGGATGGCACGCCTTCCTTTCCGCAGCCAAGACGGAGCTTGCGCTGGGTGCAACGCTGGGCCTCGGGATCCTGCTGGCCTTCGGTGCTTTTGCCATTGCCGGCCAGTTGCTCGACGTGCAACTGGGCTTCGGCATGGCGCAGGTGGTGGATCCCGTGACCCGGCGTCCCGTTCCGATCCTGACTTCCGCCTTCGAATACTTCGCGGTGCTGATGTCTTCCTGGTCAATGGGCATCACGCGCTCTCGCGTGAGCGTGCTGCCGGCCGTTGCGACCGTGCCCGTCAGCTGGATGCGCTGCCCGAAGGCGCCGACCGTCCAGTTGTCACCGTTGTCGTCGTTCAGCAGGCCCTGGCTGTTGTAGGTGCGCACGGCGCTAATGTCCAGCCCGCGGCCCTCCAGTCGGTCGTCGAGGTCCTGCAGGACCAGGTTGCCGTTGGCGATGTTGACGAAGGCTTGTTCGCCGCTGCGGCCCTGGCCGGAAGAACCCAGGGTGCCACGCTGCCCGAGCGTGGCCAAAGACGTCAAACTCAAGCCCAGGCTGTTGCCGCTGACGATCGCTACCATTTTTCTGTCCGTTTCTTCGGTTGAAACGAACCGGCATTCCCCAGCCTGCCTTGCGCCCGAGCCACCAGGTCGGACTTTCAAAGTCCAGGGACATCCCTGGCGGCTGCCCTCCACGCTGATCGTGGGTTGGCGCACGGTTCTGGCAGTACATCCAGCCGCGCGCAAATCTGTTTAGCGACCGATTCGGATGAGTGCGCAGTCAGCGGCTCCAGCGTTGTCGTGAAGCCAGGCGCTGGGCCTGGACATCGACAAGGGGGAAGTCGTACCGTTCGTGCGAATCGGTGCGCTTTGCCCCAGAAAATCTTTTCCCAAGATCACTTACCCTGTCAACGCTTCATCCAAGGCCTCACGGCCGCGGACGCATGACTCGGGGCCGCCGTGGCTTTCGGCCTTCGACGCATGACTCACAACATCCTGCCGGTGTTGACCGGCGCACCAGAAATTCGGACACCCCCGGGCGCAGGGTGAATCTACAGCGCCTTGTGCCCACGGAACGTGCCCTCGCCCTCCTGTCGTCGGCCTGACGACTACCGCTCGCTACTCGAACGGCCGTCCGAAGTACGTGAGAGCCCAAATCGCAAGCAGATAGACGCTCAGCAAGGACTGAACCCCTGCGGTCGTGCGTACCCAACCGGTCGCGCGCAGCGTGTACTCCCGTGGTTGCACGCGAGAAATCCATGTTCCAACGTTCAGGTCCTTCCAGCCAAAATGAAAGGCCGACTGCAAGCTGAAGTACAAGGCCATTACCCACGACCAAAGCCAGGAAAGAGCCGGATTTCGGTGTTCAGCATTTGCATCTGTGCCTGGAAAAGGGGCGCGTAGAGCAATCGGCGTGGGCTTGTCAGTTCCCTCTTCGCGCTTAACTCGGTCCGTTGCCCAGACGGCCCAGATCGCGCTGCAGGGAGAGCCAACTCCACCCGTAGTAAGGGGCGTACGCGCGATGGCGAAAAGATAGGCAAAGGAGGCCCCAAACCAGATCAATACGATCCCCCACAAGGCGTGAGACGGGGAGTTGCCATACTCTGTTGTCAAATCAAACAAAACGTAGTGCCACCGACACTCGAAGCCACTCATTTCTCTATCCTCCGCCCGCTTCAGGGCGGCCGTGATCCCTCTTTCGCCATCGCTCAGCCCGCTCTCCTTCAGAGTCTTCCGGATCCGAACAAACGCCGCAAAAGTGGAAGGCGAATCACGGCGCGAAATAATGATGTCCGGTAGGCCTTTCGCGAATGCTATCCCCTCTGCGTCCGGTGCTCCAAATTCCTTTTCGATCAGAAAGCGTGCGCCATGCAGGAATGCATCGGAGAACTGCGCGCCCTTGAGGTTTGCACCTGTCAAGTTTGCGCCAGTCAGATCTGCGCCATAAAGGATCGTCTCGGTCATGTCAGCCCCCGCGAATCCTGCGCTACGTAAGTCGGCTTGTTCCAACGCGGTGCCCTTCAGATTCGCCCTTTCAAGACGCGCCTTGCGGAAACTGCTGCCACGTGCGAACCTTAGCCCCTTCAGATTCAGATCGTTGAGGTTCGCATCGCATAGTATCGCGGCGGGCGCCGACCGATACCCACTGCCAGAGTTGAAGAACATCGATTCAACATTCTTCGGCTCCAAGTCTCGCTGGATCACTGAAAGTTCTTCTGACGTTGGCCGACCGCCCTCCCTGTACTTCCCGGTGCACTCCGGGAGAGTCGGGCTGAGAAATGGCCCTGCGTATCTCAATGGATCGCATTTTTTCGAAAGTGCGTTGAAGCCCGCGTACAGAAGAGATGCTCCGACAAGCGTAAGCGCGAAAATCTGCAATGCAGTTTTGCCGTTCATCTCAGCCTCTGTAAATGAAGTTTGCGCAACCTTACTACTGCTACATCAGCTATGACGGAGTATCTTGAACAGGCGGAGGCAGGGTATGCCACATACCAGCGCACGCGGATCAGCATCGCTTCCGGCTTGATGACCTAGCGCAGCACCGCGATCAGCGCTTTTGGCTGGTCATTTCTCGCTACCGCTTTCCGCGCTCGCCTAGTGGGACCGACCCCTTCAACGCGATCCTCAAGTCAGGCATAGTACTTTGGATAGTGGAGACAAAGGTCCTCCGCAGCCATAGTCCGCCCTGGGCATTCGTCCGGAAGCGACATTGATCCCTCCTGCTTGGAGGCTGGAGGCTGACCTTCCAGAATTACCGTGCCCCTCGGGATTCGCTGCATCCGGGCGGCCCTAGGCGGAGCCCGCGCGCCAGGCTGAACGCAGGGGCCTCTACCGCGGACAAGCATTGGTCGACAACCAGATCTGGCCGATCGCCGTAGGTCCTCGGCAGCAAGACTTGCGGCGATGCGATGCCAAACGTCGCCGCGAAGCGCAGGTCAGTAGCGACGGCCCACGGAGATGGCGCGGATCGCGTTCACGATCTCGATCAGATCGCATGCCTTGTTGAGGTAGCCGCTCACGCCCTGCCGGATCAGGTTCATTGCGTAATGCTCCTCGGGGTAGCTGCTGAAAATGAGAATGCCGACATCCGGTGCCTTGGCGCGGATCATCGCCAGTGCGTCGATGCCGCTTTGCCCGGGCATCGAGAGATCCATTACCAGGACATCGAGCTCGACCGAGCGCACCAGTTCGATCGCCTGGCGCCCGCTGGCCGCCTCCCAAGCCACGCGTATGTCGACGTGTTGCAAGAGAAAATGGCGCAACCCAGAACGGACAATCGCATGGTCGTCAACGACCCCAACTTTGATCATCGCATTTCCTGCATCTTGGGGAACGGCCGGACATCATTCAGCCGGGGACCCTGTCCTGAGGATACCGTAGTGCACTCCGCGCGAGTCATTCACTACAACGGGTAATCGACTAGCGGGGAACCTTGCGGCAGCCGCGAACTTCCCAGATGCCTTCATCGGGCTCTTGCCAGATGGCGCTCCGCATGACTTTGCCGAACGCATCCAGCTGCCGTTAGGCGTGCGCGGCATTGGTCGCGCGCGGCAACCAGTGCGAGCAGGTATGGTTAGCCGCCGCGATAGAGGTCAGCGGCAGTACGCTCGCCGCCCAGCTGATTCTTTCGCGCGGCTCACTGCTGTCCGGTTAAATGACCCGCGCCGAACCTGAGATCAAGCACTGGCGCGGGCCGCAGGCCGATTTTGTTTGGTGCCGACTTGAACGTCGATCGCGAGGAACCGCGTACTTTCCGGGGTCTGACAGCCCTGGGGAGCACGCGTGTACGTCGGCAAGACCTTGTTCGCTCAACTCATGGAGTTCGTTCCATGGACCAGCTTCGCCCGAATCGTGAATCGCTATGGTGGCAACTCGGGCGTTCGCACACTGACCTGTGCCGAGCAGTTCCGCGCCATGGCATTCGCCCAGTTGACGTGGCGAGAGAGCCTGCGCGATATCGAGGTCAGCCTGTCCGCCAATGCCAGCAAGCTCTATGCGATGGGTTTTCGCGCGGCGGTCAAGCGATCGACCCTGGCCGATGCGAACGAGTCGCGCGATTGGCGCATCTGGTCCGACCTGGCGGCGGTGCTGATCCGTCGCGCGCGCAAGCTCTACGTGGGCGATGCGGTGCTCGGCGTGGAATTGGACAACACGGTCTACGCCCTGGACTCCAGCACCATCGACCTGTGCTTGAGCCTGTTCTCCTGGGCGCCGTTTCGCTCCACCAAAGCGGCGATCAAGCTGCACACCCTGCTGGACCTGCGCGGGGCCATCCCCGCGTTCATCCACATCAGCGACGGCAAGTTGCACGACGTGAACGTGCTGGACATGCTGGTCATCGAGGCCGGCGCGTTCTATGTGATGGATCGCGGCTACGTCGACTTCGCGAGGCTGCATGCACTGCAGCAGGCCGGCGCCTACTTCGTCACGCGCGCCAAATCGCCGATGGACGCTCGGCGCGTCTACTCGGCTACCACCGATCGCAGCACCGGCATCATCAGCGATCAGCAAGTGATGCTCAATGGGCACTACTCGGCGAAGAAGTATCCGCAGCACCTGCGACGCATCCGGTTCAAGGACCCGGAGTCGGGCAAGACTCTCGTCTTCCTGACCAATCACATGGCTTTGCCGGCGCTGACGATCGCTGCGCTCTACAAGAGCCGCTGGCAGGTCGAGTTGTTCTTCGACTGCCTTTCATACTGCACTCCTTCGTATGTCATTGAATATCAAGGGCCAGCTGGCCCGCGACGTGAGTTGACGGGCCTGGCTCGGCACGGGCGGCGAGAAATTCATCGAGATCGGCCTGGCGAATGGTCCACGGCGCGTTGCGGCAGGCTTGCTTGGCCGCAAGGTCCTTCTGGCGGATCAGTCGCAGCACGGTGGTCGGCGTGACGTGCAAAGCGGCGGCGACCTCATCAACGGTCAGCTCACCACGTTCCTGACGTTCGCCCTGGCGGTACGGCGCGATGCCGTGGCCATTGCGGATCGAACAGATGCGCGTAGCGGTCCAGGTATGCCCGTGCGCCGTGCGGTGGCCCAGTCGATTGATGGTGGCGGCTATGCGCTCGTCGGGCTGCAGGCGAGCCAGCGAAGCGATCAGCTCGATCGTCTCGGCGCTCGTCACGTAGCGATGCGCACCCGTGGGCGTCTTCTTCAACCACAGCTCGGTGTGATCACCGCCTTGCCAGTGCACGATGAAGCGCACCGAGTCACCCTCGGAGGTCACGACGATCTCCTTGATCACGGTGCGCACGATGCGCTTCCTGACATCGGGCGTGGTGTCCGGGTGGTCCCATAGCCGCGGCACATCCTCGGCCAACGACATGAGGGCTTGCTTGGTTTCGTCGCTGAGCGCATCAGGGCGCTGTTGCATCAACTCCGCGACCTCTGCCTCGAGCCGCGATTGCACGCTCAAAGCGTCGTTCCAGCGCCGCTCCAATGACCCAGCGACAAGACGGTTGGCGGGGTCCACGGCATCGTACTGGCGCTGCGCACGGTCGACCTCGTAGCGGGCCCGCTGCAGCGCCAGACGCTTCTGGGCCAGCCGTTCGTCCTCGACGCTTTGCAGCTGATCGATGGCCTGCAGCGCCGCTTGCAGTCCCAGCGGCTGCAGGCAGCGCAGCACTTGCTCGCCCACCAGTCGATCCGCGCCGAGGCCGCCGAACATGACACAGCAGGCATGGTCGCGGCTGAGGATACGCGTGGTGCATTGATAGCGGATGCTGGTCGGGCCTGGATAGGCTACGCACAGCTTGGCCCCGCAATGTCCGCAGCGCAGCAGTCCCGACAACAACGCGCTGCCGCTCCTGATCGAACCGCGCACCGCGCTGCCGCGTCCATTGGTGTTGTGAGCCATCAACTCCTGGTTGCCACGATACGCGTCCCAGTCGATGTAGCCCTCGTGATGATCGAGGATCAGCACCGACCAGTCCTCGGGCTTGCGATGGGAGGTTCGCACGGCACGCTTGCGTCCATCCTCGATGCGCACGCTGGTCTTGCTGCGACCGTATGCGTAAGCACCTGCGTAGATCGGGTTCTGCAGCAGGCTCAGCACGCTGTGGTAGCGTGGGACCTTCCACACGATTCGTTCGGCGCCGCCGGCGCTCGTCACAGCCGGCATCTCGATGCCTTGCTTACCCAGCCAGAAATACACGCGCCGGGCGCTGCCGAGTTCGGCGAATTTGCGAAACACCAGATAGATGGCCGCGCGCACGCGCTCGTCGGGATCCTTCTCGAGGCGGTCATCGAAGGTGCGCACGTAGCCGATGGGTACGCCCATAAAAAGCTCCCCGCGTTTGGCCTTTTGCTTCATTGCTTCGTGCGCTCGCTGCCGAAAGCTGGCCAGCTCCATCTCGCTGATCGTGCCCTTCATGCCCAGCAGCAGCCGGTCGTTCATCTGCGCGGGATCATAGATGCCATCCGCATCGATGAGCAACGTCCCCACGACGCTGCAGAACTCCAGCAACGTGTGCCAGTCGCGCCCGTTGCGCGCCAGGCGCGACGCTTCGATGCTCAGCACCGCGCCGACCTCGCCGTCGCACAGCAACCCCAGCAAACGCTCGAAGCCCGGACGCAGCGTGCCTGAACCGGAGCGGCCAAGATCGTCGTCGATGACCTCCACGCGCTCCCATCCCAGTTGCCGAGCACGATCGACCAGCGCGTACTGCCGACGCTGGCTCTCGAGGTTGTTGTGAACTTGGTCCGGCGTCGATTGGCGAACATACACGCACGCCCGCCGCGACAGATGCTCAGCGGTGATCTTGTTCATCGCGTTCTCCCTTGTTGATCGCCACGGCGACGACTCGCATCCACTGCACCATCTGCTGCAACAGATGGATCTGAACGTCCTGCGGCAGTTGTGGCAGAGGTTGCTCTTCGGCGTCGTCGAACAGCACTGTCTGGGCCATCGGGCGTGGCGGCATCGCGCTCTCCTGTAGGGTTTGTGCAAACCCGTGAGGATAGGAACGTCGATACCCAGCGGCGCAGCTCCAGCAGCGTTGCAAGCGGCAAGCGCGATTGCTCGACGATTTGCACGTCGCCCGCCGAAAGCTCGGTCATCCACGCGGGGACGGACACCGTCGTGCCATCGTGCCGCCGGATGACGTAGCAGGGCTCGCCGCAGACGTCGTGCACCCTGACCACCGCGAGGCTCCCACCCACAAGAGGGTGGAAGCGGTAGCGCACTACGATGTCATGCGAGAGATGTTGACGGGCAGAATGTCGCCCCCTTGTTCAAGTGGATCAAGCAGCACCTGCGCATCAAACACTTCATGGGCACCAGCGAGAACGCGGTAAAGACGCAGGTCTGGTGCGCCGTCGCCACTTACGTGCTCATCGCCATTGTCAGGAAGGAGCTTCAACTCGATGCCTCTCTCTACACTTGTCTACAGATCTTGTCGGTCTCGGTATTCGAGAAAACCCAGCTCTCATGCGCCTTACAGACCGATCTGTCCCATTCGGAACCGCCTGACCTCGCTAACCAGTTGAATCTGTTCAACTTTTAACCGGACAGCAGTGCGCGCGGCTACCGATTGATACACCCTTTTGCCTAAACACTCTTTTTCTTAACCGCGTCCCTTCACTCTGTCATAAAGTTCCGCTGCAACTCGGATGAGGGGGGACACGAAATTGCCTATGAAACTGCTCGCAGCGCTCTGCGACACTAAACTGCCTTTCCAAATTGTGGAGGCGGACGATATCGAGAAGTTGGCTGTCTTTTAAAGTCAACAGGTTTTGTGGATGCAGATATTCCTCCGATGCTTGTGGAGGGGGAAGGTTGGCGGTACGCCGCGCCGGCAGTGGTCGGAAAGGTGACCGAGAGGGGCTATGCAGCCTGCAAAATGCTTGAGCAGAGAGCTCTGACGCCGGCGGAAGCCATGCAACCAGAAACAGAGGTGAAGCACATCGAGCGGGACAATTGGCAAGTTTCCGTTCGCATTGCTCGGCTGGCTAACGACGGCTTGCTGTGGGGCTCGGGTGACATTGCTTACGAGGGCGGCTGCAAATGCCGACTTGCCTTGGCTCATGGCTTCAAAACTCGGGAGGAACTCATAGCTGCGTTCGAGGCCAAGGCCGGAAAGTGGATTGAAGGCTGCCTGGGGCGTTCACAGTCCGCGATGAGTTCTGTAAGCAATTGACCCGCCCTTTGGGTTTTGTTTAATTGTGAAAAGGGCTTCGCAACAGGCGGCAAACCATTTACCTTTACTGTTGAACCAGATTTACTTTCCTCTACGAACTCCGACCGCGGGCAATGCCGATACCGCTTCGCCCCTCAAAGCCGAGTCCGGATTCGCGATACGGCGCAGGCTGCTCAAGATAGCTGTGTAGCCCTAATACTGTTCGTTTATGGCATAAGCTCCTGAATCGACGCGGTATATGGGAATCGGCTGGCTTGGGCCGGGGTCCAGGCGGGCCGATGATCTCGGGGGTGCAATCGATGGGCACGCGCGTCGGCGCGTGGTGGTCGAATGATGCGTAAGGCGAGTGGCGCCGCTTGACCATCCGCGGCGAGCGCTTGTTCAGCGTGCGCGTGGCGCGGATCCGGGTGCAGGCTTCGAGCAGTTCATTGAACCATCGTCGTCGACGCCTCGGGCGCGCTGGGGGGAAAGGCCCCGGAGCCGGGCTGTGCGCGGCGAAGCAGCTGCACATGCCCTGTGAAGGACAGCTCGGCATGTGCCATTCGATGCCGCGTGGCGCCCTGATGCAGCAGCCAGCGCACCGAGTAGTGCGCCAGCACCCAGCCATAGAACTCCTGGCGCACGAGCTCCGCGGTCTTGCTGCGCAGCACGCGGCGGCTCTGTCGCAGGTGCGTCTTGAGCTCGTCGAATACGCCCTCGATCTCCCAGCGCTGGTGGTACACCGCTGCCAGCTCCAACGCCGGGGCGACCTGCGGGTCCAGCAACGTGGTCAACAGTCGGTAGCGCGGTTCTGCATCGGCCAGTCCCGGCAAGGCGTACTCGATGACGCGCACCACGATGGCTTGGCTCGTCGCCTCGCTGCGGCTCACACCGGTGGGATGGATGGCACTGAGGTACGAACCATCGTCGAGCATGCGATGCACGGGCATCTGGCGGTTGCCCACGCAGCGCCAGAGCAACTGCGCCCCGGTGGCTTGCGCCTGCTGCCAGTGCTCGAAGCCGTTGAACCCCCGGTCGGCCAGGCACAGCATGCCCGGCCCCAGCCGGGGCAACAGCGGCTGGAACAGCTCCCACTCGCCGCTAGGGTAGGGCCCCAGGTTGGCACACAGGATCGCGTGCGTCGCGCACTCCACCAGGACCATGCATCGTGCCTGCGGGTAGCCAGCGCGGCCGATTCGGCTGCCCGGGTAGCCGAAATGCGCCGCGTTCTCCGCCTCGTCAGGCAGCTCGAAGGTGCTGCCGTCAATGGCGACCAGCCTCAGGCCGGCATAGAACGCGTGGGGGTGCGCCTGGGCGTCAGCCATGGGCACGCAGCAGCGCTCGACCAGTTCACGCATCGGCGCCGCGCCGATCTTGCTGCGCAAGCCGCTGATCGAGGACTTTGTCACCCGGGGTGGCTCGGCAGCGCCGGCCGCCCAGGCCAGGCCCTGCGACACGGCCGCGAACACTTCCTCGTACGCGGCCTCGGGGTACAGGCTCAGGGCCATGCAGTAGTACGCCCCTGCCACCGCCGGAAAGCTGCGCACGCGCTGCGAGTTGCAGCCGTGGGCATCGAGCACCGCATTCACCAGCTCGGCCGGCACGACCCGCGCCAGCAGGCTGGCACTCAGAAAGTCAGCCAGCCTTGCCCCACTTCCCAGGACCGCCTTGGTTCTCGCCATGCTCGACTCCGTCGTTGCGACGGCAGTCATTATGCATCAAATTATTCTATCCGAACAGTATTGTGTGTAGCCCCCACTTTGGCCCGCTCTCCCTCGTGGTCATCTAGGCGCTCAGCGTCACGAACTCCCGGATCTGCTTCGACAGTGCGGGCAGGTCGCCAGGCGGCGGCAGCACGCGCAGCGCGCGCAGCCCCGCCTGCTGTGCCATCAGGGTCTCGATGACGTTTTCGCCGCAGAAGAGGCACTGGCTGGTCGGCAGCCCGGTCTGTGCAACGGCCTTGTCGAAGATGGCTCGCGATGGCTTCACTGCACCCACCTCGGACGAGAAGATCACCAGCTTCTCCTCGAAGGCCGACAGCTTGAAGTCCGTGGGCAGCAGCTTCAGGATGGCCACCCGGTCGGGAACGCCTTCGGTGTTGGAGATGATGCCCAGGCGCAGTTGTGCCTGGTGCAGGTCCTTCAGCAGCGCTTTGGCGCCGGCAATCCACTTCCGATCGGACGTGACCAGCGTGTCGCCGAGGTCGAAGAACACGACGGCAATGGCCATCAGTTGATCCCAACGGCGGAGAACGCGCCCTCGATGGCCGTGATCCGGCTCGCCAGCTCGGCGGCAGGCAGGGCGCGGAACAGCGTGCGCGCGCTGTCGAGCACGGCGCGCCGGCTGTCGGCGAACTGCGAGGTGCGCGACAAGCGCTGCGTCAGGGCCAGGTAGAAGATGGCCGCGACCTCCTGGGGTTTGAAGGCGAGCTTGCCAGCTTTCTTGGCGACCAGCACGTTGAAGGCGGCCTTGTTGTGGATGCCGCTGTTGATGTGCACGCCGCCGTTGTCGCCGTTGGGCGTGTTGGGCAGCACCACAAAGCTCTTCATGTTGTCCGGCTGGTTGAAGCGCGTCGGGTCGCTCATGTCGCGGAACGGGGCACCACTAGGCGTCAGCCCGGCACCGATCAGCCAGTTCCAAGTGACGGGGTTGGGGTTCGCGTTGTTGGCGATGATGATGCCGAAAATATCCGAATACGACTCGTTCAGCGCGCCGGACTGCTTGGCATATTCCAGCCGCGAGGTCTTGTCGGTTACGCCGTGGAACATCTCGTGGCCCACCACGTCCAGCGCCACGGACATGGACAGAAAGGTGGTGCCGGCCAAGCGTTGCCCGTACACCATCTGGCGGCCGTTCCAGAACGCGTTGACCCATTGCTTGCCGTCGGGGCTGTCGCTGCGGTCCACACAGTTGATGCTGGATCGCATCAGCCCGCCCTGGTTGTCAATGTTGTTGCGCTTGAGCACGTTGCGCAGAAACAGCGACACGGCCTCCGCGTTGGCATGCGCGCTGACGGCCGAGGGCGAGAAGACCGGCGGATTCTTGATGGGCTTGCCCGGCAGCAGGGCTTCGCCGGTCACCGGGTCACGGAAGCCGAAGTCGAAGGTCTGCACGTTCAGCGTCGAGTCCTTCATCAGGTTGACGTTGCCCGTCTTGTCGGTCTCGAAGGTGCGTGTCTCGCCCAGCCCGTCGATGCCCGTGCCCGAGGTCGCGGCCGTGGGCGTGCGAGGGGTTGCCGTGACGACCTTGCCGGTGTGCGCGTCCACGACATAGTCCATTAGAACGGGCGATGGGCCCTTCTTGTCGGGCACGACAGGCACATCTTCCAGGATGAACACCAGCCGCCATTTGGAGGCGCCGTTGTCGTAATAGTAGTTCAGGCGCGGCACTACGCCGTCCAGCTTCTTGCTGTAACCGGGGTAGGCCTTGACCGCGCTCACCGCGTTTGCGGCCGAGATCGACGCGACGGGCTTCACGCCTATGGGCGTGCCCAGCGCCGAGTTGATGCCGATCAGCTGGTTCTGCATGTCCAGCTCCACGGTCACCAGCGAGCCGTAGACGGGGATCTTGCCGAAGGTCTGGCGGAACTTGACGGTCGTCGTGCCTGTCAGCGGGATGGCCTCGGTGCCCAGGCTCTTGAACTCGCTGGGCACCTTGTTCGCCACGGGCAGGGCGAACTGCGGCGTGGCGTCACTCGCAAGGGCTTGTTCGAGGTAGCCGCGCGCGGCGGTCTCGGGGTCCATGGCCTGCGGGCCAGCCCCCCCCGCGAACGCGAAGACAGGTTGCGCGGCCCGTGCGGCGGCCATGGCGTTCACGGCGGGCTTGGAGGAGGCATCCAGGCTATGCAGAGCAAAACTCTTCAGTCCGTTGCTAGCCACCGCGCCCTGGCGGAACTGGGCCGTGGGCCGCTTCGCCGCGGTCTTCTTGGCAGGAGCTTTCTTCACTGCCCTCTTGGCCGTTGTCTTTTTGGCGGCGGTCTTGCGGGGGGCGGACTTTGCGGTGGTCATGATCATCCTTCGCCTCTTGAGGCTGCGTCCAGTCACAGGCTCGGCCCCTCCACGTAGCCCGAACCTGACGGCTCAGACCTGTGGTTGTACCTGAATAAGCCAAGCAGGGCCTCCATACACTTGAGGAGCGGCCGTTGTTGAAGATGGCACAGGGGGCTTGAAACGCCCTGGCACATGCGGCGCGCGCCTCTGCTCTCCTGCGTACGGCAGCACGCCTTGCTCCCTCGAATATTGAGGTCGTGTTGTGTTCCGAGATTGGCGAACTTCCTCTCTTCAATCCCGATCTTGAGTCCCATGTGCCATCCAGCGTCGCGCGACTGCGGGCCGAGATTGCAGCAGCCGATGCGCTACTGATCGCCAGCCCTGAATACGCGCATGGCGTGACGGGAACGATCAAAAATGCGCTCGACTGGCTGGTCAGCTTTGAGCCGTTCGTCAACAAGCCCGTTGCCGTGCTCAATGCGTCGCCGCGGACACATCACGCCGATTCGGCACTCCGGGAAACGCTCAAGACGATGTCGGCTGTCATTATCGAAGCGGCGTCCGCCAGCATCCCCTTGCTCGGAGCCAATATTACCGAAGGCGAGATGGCCAGGCTACCTGGGATAACACAGGCAATTCGCGAGTCGCTTGCCTCTCTGTACAAGGCGGTGGCACTGCGGCAGTCGGACGATGGCCCCGCGTTACCGGTTTAGCGAAAGACCGCTGCTAGCCCGATCCGACGGCAGTTGGCCATGAGCGGTCCTCGGGTCGCGCCAATCGTGCGTCGCTTCAAGACCGACTCCGGTCGTTCGACGGCGCGAACCGAGCTGGCGGTTTCGACCCATTGCTGACGTTCGCTCCGCCTCGGTGGACTGCCGGTAAGCCGCCGTTCAGCGTGGGCTGTGAGCGGCTGGCCAACCGGCGCGAGGGAGTGGTTGGCTACATTGCTGGGCGTGACCTTTGCGATAATCCAGGAGGCCCGTGCCACCAGACCACCCATGGATGCGCGACCAGGTTGCACCCCGATGGGGAGTTCTTACAGGGCCCCAATGCGCAGCAGATGGTCCGCAGCGCCACGCGGGTATACCCCTCGCCCTCGCGGCAATAGACGGGTCCTGCCGACTGCGGGAGGGTTGCGGGTGGCTGGCGGCGACGTTATCGTCGGGGCTGAAGGCCATGCGACGCGAACCGATAGCTCGCGGCCGGTGGAGCGTGGCCCATTCAGGGCGCATCCCGTGGAGGAGTTGCGATGACGTTTAGATTGTGGATCGCGCTCGGCGCGGTCATCGTGTCGGCCTTCGTGGCCGTGCAACGTCCTGCCTTCGCGGCCGAACCGGCCGAGTTCGCCCCGGGCTTCACCCATCCCTGCCAGACGCAGGGTGGCGCGCCCGCGGAGGACAGGACGCGCGCGCTTGTCTGGCATCGCTGCCGCAACACCGACACGGTGATCGTGTTCATCCACGGCTTCAACTCGAACAATCGCGAAGCCTGGCTGAGCGCGAACGGGACGTACTGGCCCGAGCTAGTGCGCTCCGACGGGATGTTTGATCGTGCCTCGATCGTCCTGCTTCCGTTCTACACGGCGCTGACAAGCGGGGACTACTCGCTCTTCGACGCCAGTCAGGGCATCTGGAACGAGCTCGCACGCAGCGATCCGCAGATCGGACGTTCGGTGCTGGACCACACGAACATCGTGTTCGTCGCCCACAGCACAGGCGGCGTGTTACTTCGCTACATGCTGGCTCAGCGCCAGGGAGAAGCAAAGCTGCGTCGCAAGAGGATCGGGCTGTTCCTCGTGGCCTCGCCGAGCGAGGGCAGCGAGGCACTATGGCGCCTGAATCCCGTGGTGTCGGTGGTGCCCAGTAACAAGATGCTCTCACAGCTTAAGCCCGGCAGCGACTTCCTCAACGAGCTCCTGCAGACCTTCCAGAACCTCGTGGGCAAGGACGACGTCACGCGCGGGTGGAAGCTCTACGGCCGGGAGTTCGCGGAGACGAACCCGATCACCTGCGCCTTCGTCAACAAGTTCACCTGCATGTGGACGGATCTAATGGTCGTTTCGAGGACATCGGCCATGCGCTACTTCCCCGACGGACTTTCCATCCCAAACAAGGATCACCTGTCGATCGCGAAACCCGACAGCGCGAACGATCCGATCCATATCGAGTTGCGGTCCTTCTTCGATGTCAATATCGGGAATTCGGTGATGCGCTCGGCGATCCCGATCCCGTACTACTACATGCTGACGCAGCAGTCGCTGGCGCCCGTGCGCACCGCGGCGACGCCTGCGGATGAGTCGCCGGAGGGTGCCCGGTTGTGGCGCTGGACCGTCACGGACGGCAAGTGCTACAGCGCGGAAGGCGTGAGAATGGCCGGCGGCTGTCAGAAGCAGTTCGACATCCGTCACCTGAAGGAACGCGGCATCGACGTCAACCGGGTCGTCTTCTGCAGCGTGTCCTCGAACACGGCAGCCGAATCCTGCGCGGAGGCGGCGGCGCCCTCGGCAAACCCCGCCACGCTCAAGGTCGCCTTCAACGACTCGTCGGGTCAGGCGGTCACGACATGGGACGGCAAGGAGACGGCGCCGATGTCCGTCAACGCCGGCGAGAGCAGGTTCAAGCTATTCGAGGTCCGACTGGATCGGGCACCGACCAGGGCGGCCCCTCCCGGTACAGTGGACTTCCTCAGGAACACCGACTACACGCAATGGATGCCCGTAGCTGAGCGGCAGGGCGCGCGCGTGTTGAAGGTCGTCGTCTTTCCGAACCAGCCCTTTGAGGTGACGCCGGGATTCGAGACCGACGCTTTCAAGGAGTCTATGCTGGTGCTCGTCGACCTGTCGACGCCGCCGCGTCAGGTCCGCTACCGCCCGCGGTAGCGTGCAGGACACTCGCGGTCCCGGCGGTGCAGGCGCGATCCGGCTCACGCTGCATAGGCACGCCGCCCGCTAGCGAGGCCTGCACATGATCCGCGGATCTCGCGGCCTCCCTTGGCCGCGTCGCCCGGACGTGCGCTTATCACCATCAGTCTGACCACAACCATCGTGTTGCTGTTGAAGGTGTGGCAGGTTCCGGTTCCTGCCGAAAACGCAACGGAGCCGCCTTCGGTGCGTGCTAGACGACGAGAACCAGCTTGTCGCCCCGACAAGGGTTTGCGTAAAGCGTCACGCTCCGGCCGCCGCCACCGGAACCACTCGGACATCAGGCGCTCTGCTACGGAAGTCGACGTTGCCGAACGTCAGCTGTTGGCCGAGTCCGTGTGTTCGCCCGTCCACTCTAAAGCTGACCTCGAGTGCCGGCTCCACTGGGTTGGGGATGTGCGCCCAGGGTCGCCGCGCGTAAAAGACCGCCATGCACAAGCTCCACCTCGACGAGCGTTGGCTTGAGGAAATCGCCGCGATCCGAGACTCGGTCACCGAGGAGAGCGGGCTGATCCGGGACGACGGCGCGCGCTACCGCATCTGTCGGCTGGGTCCGGCGTTCACGGTCGAGTTATTCCCGAGCTTCAGCAGGGCAGACGAGGGCATCGAGCTGGTGTTCGACCCGCAGGACCTCTACTGCCACAGGGTGGGCGGGCACGCGTCGGGTCGGTACCCGAGCACGCTGGACAAGGTGACGCGCAACGTGCATGGCATCGACGCCGCGATTCGCGGCGTGCCCAGGATGAACGATGTGCGCGAGCGATTCGAGCCTCAGATGCTGCTGGTGTTCTGCGTGGCCGAGTCGCTGCGCTTCGATCGCATCGCTGTTGTGATGGACCAGATCATCCGTGCGGGCACGGGTCGTGGCGGGCAACATCACCGCCCAACCCTCGAAACGGGGCCGCTGTTCGAACTGTTCAAGAACTGGGGCAGCGTCGGTGCGGCCGTGTGGCGAGCGGTGTCGGCGGGGGCGCGCGCGCTGGGCGCGCTGCCACTTGCCCGATTGACCCAGGAGCAGCGCGAGCACACCGAGGCCGTCGCACTGCTGCACGGCGACATGAGGTGGCGTGACGCGGCCCTGGCGGTGCGCGCGATCAAGCCGCCAAGTGCGTGAGCCTCTAGGGAAACGCTGATCAATAGTTCGCGACGGGCACGGCCCGTGCATGCGTGAAGACAGAGCAACTCCACAGCACCACCGAGATGAACCAACGCAGTTTTGCAAGAGCCGAGTACGCGATGAAGAAGAAGCGCACGCGCCACGAGAAGTTTCTGGCTGACATGGAGCGCGTCGTGCCGTGGTCTCGTTTGATCGCCGTGATCGAGCCGCTGTACCCCACGAGCGGACGCGTCGGCCGACAGCCGATCGGTGTTCCCCGGATGCTGCGCATGTACTGTTTGCAGCAGTGGTACGGCTTGGCCGACGAGGCGCTGGAAGATGCGCTGTACGACAGCCAGGCGCTGCGCGACTTCGTGGGCATTGACTTGTCGCGCGAGGCGGTGCCCGACGCCACCACGCTGCTGAAGTTCAGGCGACTGCTGCTGGACAACGACCTCACCAAGGCCCTGTTCGAGGAGATCAACGCTCATCTTGCCGAGCAGGGCCTTCTGATGCGCGCGGGCACCATCGTGGACGCGACCATCATCGCAGCGCCCAGCTCGACCAAGAACGCGGGCAACACGCGCGATCCCGAGATGCACCAGACCAAGAAGGGAAACGCCTGGCACTTTGGCATGAAATGTGGTCGACCACATTTCATGCCTTGGGACTAAACCGCTGACGCGGTAGTGCCTAATCACAGGCCGAGCGCCAACCCACCGCCTGGGGCGCATTGCCCGCGAAGTTCCCGATGGGGAACGATGCAGTTGCTGTTCGCAGCACTTTCATCCGTTCCACTTGCAAAGGAGCTTCGCCATGACACCGCTACGCCAGCGGATGCTCGAGGACATGGGCATTCGCAACCTTGCCGAGAACACCCAGCTGTCCTACCTGCAACAGGTCTCGCTCTATGCGGGACACTTCCACCGCTCGCCTGAGGAGCTCGGACCGGAGCAGGTTCGGGCCTATCAGGTGCATCTTACGAAGACCCGCAAACTCGCTCCGAGCACAGTCAGCATCGCGACGGCGGCGCTGCGTTTCCTGTACAAGGTGACGCTCAAGCGCGACTGGGCGCCGGACGACATCCCCATGCCCAAGAAGGTGTTCAAGCTGCCTGTGGTGCTGAGCCCGCAGGAGGTCATGCATTTCCTGGCGTGTGTCGACAACCTCAAGCAGCGCACGATTCTCACCACCGCCTATGCCGCCGGCCTGCGCGTGTCCGAGGCGACGCATCTGAAGGTGACCGATGTCGACAGCCAGCGCATGGTGCTTCGGATCCATCAAGGTAAGGGCCGCCGTGACCGATACGTCATGCTCTCGCCGCGGTTGCTGGAGACGCTGCGCGAATACTGGAAGGTCGTGCGCCCCAAGACCTGGCTGTTTCCGGGCGACATCCCCGGCCAGCCGATCACGCGCTTTGCCGTAGAGCGGGCCTGTCAGAAGGCACATCGCGCCGCCGGAATACCCAAGCCGATCACCCCGCACTCGCTGAGACATGCGTTTGCGACGCACCTGCTGGAATCCGGCACCGATGTGCGCCGCATCCAGCTACTGCTCGGTCATCGCAGCTTGGCCACCACCTCGCGCTACCTGAAGATCGCCACCACCCACGGTGTGCGCGACGACCAGCCCGCTGGATCTGTTGCCCGAGGCCCCGCCGCAGCCGTCTGAGCCGACGCCGCCTCCGGTGTTCTGTGGCCATGCGCTCAAGAATGATGGTGGCCGACAGCGAGGCCGGCATGCGCTTCCTCGACGAGTAGCTGCTGACAGAAGCGTCATTGAGCCGGCAGCGATGCGAGCCACCGGGCTCGAAGTGGCGGACATCTTCCGCCAGGTCGGGCCTGCCTACCGTCAGGATCACGCTGACGCGCTCAGCGGTGGGCAGCGCCGTGTCATGCGCGACATCGAGCGCTGCCGCACGGCCGCGCTCGGCGGCCATGTTGAGCAGTGCGACGCCTGCGGTCACCAGCGCATCTCGTTCAACAGCTGCCGCTCGAGGCACTGCCCAAAGTGCCAGTCGCTGGTTCGCGCGCAGTGGCTCGAAGACCGGCAGGCCGAGCTGCTGCCGGTCGAGTACTTCCACGTCGTCTTCACGGTGCCGCAGGAGATCGCGGCCATCGCCTACCAGAACAAGGCCGTGGTCTACGACATCCTGTTCCACGCCACCGCCGAGACCTTGCGCACCATCGCCGCCGATCCCCGGCACCTGGGCGCCGAGATCGGCTTCATCTCCATCCTGCACACCTGGGGCCAGAACCTGCTGCATCACCCGCACCTGCACTGCGTCGTGCCCGGTGGCGGGTTGGCCCCGGATGGCCAGCGCTGGATCGCCTGCCGCCCGGGCTTCTTCCTGCCGGTGCGGGTGCTGTCGCGGCTGTTCCGGCGTGTGTTCCTGACGCAGTTGCGGCAGGCCTTCGACGAGGGAGAACTGCGCTTCTTCAACAACCTGGCGGCGCTACAGGACCCCGATGCCTTCGCCCGCTACCTGGCGCCCATCGCCCATGCCGAGTGGATCGTCTACGCCAAGGCGCCCTTTGGTGGCCCGCAACAGGTGCTGGACTACCTCGGGCGCTACACCCCGGTCAATTTCGACCGCCGCTTAACAACCCCGCAGAACTTGTTGAGCATTGCCTCTGCCGTTCCATACACGACCAGGAACTGGGCATACCATTGAAGTCGTGGTAGCTCCCGCGCGACCAACCACTATGCATCCGCCAGGTGTTCCATGTCGAACTGCTGTCTCTGTTCCGGTGTGAGTTTCGCTAGTTCGGCTTCGTATAGCTTGTCGATGGCTTCCTCTTCCGAGCGAAAGTGAGCATCCGCAGATTTTCGATGCTCCTCCAGGAGGGAAAATTCCTCCAGGAGGTAACGATATGGGCCCGCCAGGCGAGCGCCACGACCGCGAAGGAGATCAAGGAGCTTGTTGGGAGACGGATGAGGCATTACAGAATCATCCTATCGGAAAGGGAAATAGCTCGCGACCTACTGAGTGATGCGTGGTTTGAGCCAGCCAAGATAGGCGTCAATACGCGTGTCGAACCCCGAGGTGCAAGCGTCATCACCTCCAGATGTAATACCGGCCAGCATGAGGGCGCTGCTCCCTTCGATGAAGCCTGGCCCTCCGGAATCGCCGAAGCAGGTGTTAGTGCCAGGGACAGAGAAAGACACCGCGAGATCATCGTAACCTGAAATCGCCCAGGACGCCTCGCGCTTGATTCCCAGGCCGATCATCTCGTTGTTTAACACGTTGAAGCCGAAGCCAACGAAAAGTATCTTCGTCCCCTTGGCCTTGACCTCTTTCCAGGAAGGCGTGCCAGCATGCAGCTCGGCTGGGGTTATGCCGCCCTGATTGACCGGCGTCTTGAGGCGAAGCAGTGCGATGTCGTGGCGCAGTGTCTTGGGGTCAAAGACCATATCGCCGCTGTCCGGGTAAGACGCACGCGTGACCTCTATCGGCGCGAACAGAGCCTGCGAGTACACGGATCCGAAGGAGGCTTGCACCTTCCCACTGTCCAGCTTCTCCTTTGTCATATGGCCATGCACGCAATGGGCCGCCGTGACAAGCATGCTGGGCGCCACGAGCGTCGCAGTGCAATGAGGCAAACCGTCGAGCATGACAACCGCCACGTTCTTGTAGCTCTCCGTCTGGGTACCGCCTCGGATGTAGCCACGCTGTCCGCTCCCAAACAGAAGCGGCGCGGGCTCAACCGAAACAGTCATCTCGGTAGTCGCGGCTCCTTGATCGCTGCAGCAGCCTCCCTTGCTTCTGGCTGCCGCAGCGACAGCAGTGCGAAGGAAGTAGCTCTGGCCTGGTCGGCTCATGATGACGGGGAACGGGCTACCCGTTGTCGACAGCGCTACTACTTTACCGTCAGGCCCCATCAACTCGTCGTCCTGTTTCGAGCCACTCTGCGAGCGGGAGATTTTGACGAAGTAAGGGACGTCCGGCCTTCCTTCGTCGAAGTGGATGCGGACCACCGCCGTAGCGACGGCGTCGACCGAGGCTTCGGTGTCGTGCCCACTAAACCCGATACGGCGGCCAGCGAGGCACGTGCCCGTCCGATAGTGGCCACCGCTCGCGGTTGCGGCCGCGTCGAGTCGATACGTCAGAGTGGATGGAGACTTACCGGCGAGGGCCGTCACCGACGCGCGACCGTTGGCTGAGCTTTGCCTTCCATAGACCTCGCAGCTGTTGATGTCTTCGTCACCGGCTACCTGCGCCCTTGCGGCAGCCTTCCCCCCATCGACCTTGGCAGCGCCACTGCCAGGCCTGGCAGTAACGGCCCCGTCTGGGACGAGCGTCAAGGTGACCTCGCTCGCCGCCGCAGCACCCGAGAACAGCAGAAGAACGACGAGCAGGACGGACGTGCGTTGACTCATAAATGCCTCCAATTCGCCGAAACGACGAGTTTGCTACTTGCAATTCTTCGGGTCGGCCATGCACTGCGCCAGCCGCTGCTGCTGCGCAATAAGGTCAGCCTCGGCCCTCACCTCAGCGACCTTTGCAACCGTAGTTTCGCCCTGAGCAATCGTCAGAAGCGAATTGGCGGCCCCGACCGCGTTGGCAGCTCCCGAATTGCTGACGTATTGAACGTTGGCGATGGCTCCTGACTCGTTGAATCCAACGGCCAGAACCTGCTTTCCGAAGAGTGTGGTGCGAGGGACCGGCAACACGTAGTCGGTCCCGAGTTGAGCAATCAGAACCCGCCCTGTCCACAGCGATGCTGTGCACCCATTTCCTGGCGTCTCCACGCCCACTTCGATCTGGATCCAGGCCGGCTGTCGCGCGTGCAGCACTAAGTCTCCGTCAGAGCGAGTGTAGACCACCGGCTTGGGCGGGGGCGGCTCCTTTCGGCTCGCTTTGGCGCAGACGCCACCCAGGGCGCCGCCAAGGATCTTCTCGCTTCCCTTGCTTGAAGCGTCCGGATTGATGGTCTGTCTCTCCGGCGCAGTGGGATCGACCTCGCTCTCGTAGGCCACGGTGACCGGCTTGCCACCGCCGAAGTCCTTCACGAACGCACATTCCTTCTGGTAGGTCGAGGGGGGCGGTATGGGGCCAGCAAAGGCAGCAAGCGTGCTCGCGAGCGTGGTAGCTGCCTTGAGTACCGCTTCCCCCTGGCCTGTTATGGTGGTGTTGACTGACTTCAGCCGACCGTCCTCGTAGACCTCAAACTTCACGTCCGAGTCAGTGAAGGTCCCGCGCAACCCAGCCAGACGAAGTGTTTGGCCGCTTTTGGTGTCTGCGAAGTGAGTCACTGTCGGCGTCACGGTATTGGCGACATACAGGTAGTCCTTTGAGTCGCACACGACCGTACGGACTACCCGCACTGTTACCTTGCTGGCCGCCTTGTAGTAGGAGACCTCTGCGTCAGGAATACTGCCGCAACCCGAACTGCTCAGTGCCGCAACTACAACCGCGGCCGTTATGAGTGCCTGGCGGCACGCAGTCGCGCGCACGCCCTCCAAGACCAGATTGGTTCGGATCATGATGCTGAGACTCCTTATCATTGGAATGTTGTGCGGCAGAGTCGTCGGCGGCCAGGGAAGCCGCAAACCTAAGCCTTACAAAGTCAGTGTGTTCTCCATCAGTTCAATAGGCATCATTCGTCAGGCCGATTGACTTTCGACACAGTTCACTGTAGGGGCAATGAGCAACAGAAACTCGGACCGCTCCATCCGTCAAAGAACGATGGCGTCCATGTACGGACGTGAGCCTCTTCTGAAGGGCCTCTGCACGTTCCGTCCCAAGGGTGTCGATGTGCTGCTGGCCGACGCGCGCTTCTGAATAAGTCTGGCTACTCCCAGCACCTCGTCGGTGTCGGCGCATGGGTGTTGCGCAAGGCGAAAGTCGCCGACCCTCGCATCGCCGTCGCAACCGGCGTGCTGAACCAGAAGCAGCCCAGGAACCATTAGCAATACAGCCGGTAGGCCATCGAGCGGCTAGGCGCTGTGTGATTCGCCTTACCGGGCGAAGTAGCATGAGATGGGGCGCTGGACAGTTGGCGCAGCCGGGTTTTGGAACTACGATCCTCCAATGACCGACTACACCTCAGGGCTCAATCGGATCGCCGGCGAGCGCAAGCGGATAGTCGATTCGCGCGAACAGCGCCGTCGCAGGGACGTTCGCAGAACAAAGTGCGATGCTTCAGGTTTGAGGGCGTAGGCTATGTCTGGTGTTGGGAAAAAGGTTGGCGATGACCTGTACGTGCATCTGTCCGCCATCGCCTGTCTGCCCAACGCCGACCATCAGGCGCAGCTGCAAGCTGCGCTGGCAGCGCTTCCAGTCGATGTCCGCCAGCGAGTGAACGTTGCAAAAATCAACCTGCGCACGGCTCGCATCTCGTTGCTTGAGTACCCCACGTTTGAAGACGATCCGTTTCCCGCGCTTGCGAGCAGCTGGAGCAGGCAGGGCGGTAGCGGCTCGACCCTCAGGTTGCGGACGTACAGCGACTCGCTGAATCCGCCGCTGCTTCACAGGAAGGAACTGCTCGTTCACCCAAAGCATCCGCGGCGGGCCAAGTGGCGAGCAATTACCGAAACGGCAGAAAGTCTCGGGCTCTTCGACGATTCCAGGATCATAGGCTTTCAGCTCAACTGGGAGCGTGCGATCGCGAGCAGGGGCTTCCAGCTTGTCGGAGAACAGTTCGTGCCGATCGCAAACGCCATCGATGCGATCGAGTCGCCGGATTCGTCCGCCGCGCGCCCTGTCCAGCGACATTTGACCGCACTTTCCAGAACGGCGATCTCGGCGCCTGTTCAGTTGCTGCTGCGGCACGGCCTACTGGCGCGCGAGCGACGGTTCTTCGACTACGGGTGCGGTCGTGGCGATGACGTGGCTGCCCTAGTTGCCGATGGATTTGCCGCCTCCGGCTGGGATCCGCACTTCGCCGCCAACGAACCGATGAGCTCGGCCGAAGTGGTCAACGTTGGCTTTGTCATCAATGTCATCGAGGATCCCGCGGAACGAGTGGAGGTTCTACACGGCGCGTTCGAACTCACGCGGGGTGTTATGGCCGTAGCGGTGATGCTCTATGGCCCGGGATCGGCGGGGCGTCCTTTGGGAGACGGCTTTGTGACATTGCGAGGCACGTTTCAAAAGTACTTTAACCAGGCTGAGCTGAAAGACTACCTTGAGCATGTGTTGCATCAAGAGGCTTTCCTTGTAGGGCCGGGCATTGCGTTCATATTCGCCAACAAGGAGTGGGAGCAGAGCTTCCTGGCGAGCCGGTACCGCCGCAAAGACATCGGCACTCGCCTCTTAAGCATGCAATCTCGCCTCCGATTACGTGCTCGCGAGCGGTCGCCGAGGCGCCCCGATCCAACAGTGGATGTTCCTGAACAGCCGCATCCACTTCTGCAAGCTCTCTGGCGCCTTGCACTGGATCTCGGCCGCTTGCCGGACGAAGACGAGGTGCCCGAACTGAACGAGGTCATCCGAGAGTTCGGCAGCCTGCAGAGGTCACTGCGCCATCTCCTGAAGTCATTTGACGATGCGTTGCTCGATCAGGCGCGAGCTGCTCGCGCGGACGATCTGCGCCTGTATTTTGCTCTCCAGCAATTCGCGAAGCGGCCGCGCTATCGGGAGCTGGAAGCGTGGCTGCAGCGCGACATCAAGGCGTTCTTCGGAGACTATGCCAATGCACAGGCCGCCGGGGTGCAATTACTCAAGGAAGCGGCCGATCCCTCGGTTGTACTGAAGGCCTGCCAGGACGCTGCGACAAGAGGGCTCGGCTGGCTCGACGGGGATCACGATCTCCAGCTTCATGTGTCGTCGATCGAGCGCCTGCCGTCAGTGTTGCGCGCGTACGTGGCGTGCGGCCTGCAGCTCTACGGAGACCTCGCAGACATTGATCTCGTCAAGATCCACATTGGCTCCGGTAAGTTAAGCCTCATGCAGTACGAAAACTTCAGCCAAAGCCCGACGCCCGCTATGACAAAGCGCATCAAGGTCAATATGAGGCACACGGACTATGAGGTGTTCGAGTACGGCAGGGAGTTTCCGAAGCCGTTACTCTTTAACAAGAGCCGGTTCATGCATGAAGAGGTGGAAGGATATGCCGAGCAACTCGCATTCGATGAGGCACTTGCGACCACAGGGGTCCTCAGCGACTCTGAGTTCGGCCTTTCACCTGACAACCTCCTGCAAGCGCTGCGCATGCTACGCCTTGAGATCAGCGGTTCGCGGCTTGTAAGAGGCACTTCGATTCCCGACCTTGACGATGCTTGCGGAGCCCGCTTCACCTATCGCCAATTGATCCAATGTGGCGAGACGCAGGCCGCGCTGGCCTTGCTCAACGTGCCACGCGAGGCAGAGTCGTTCAACGCACTCTATGATCTCGCTACGAAGCTACTGGATCCAGTTGTCGACTACTTCGGTACGATACGCGTGACCTACGGTTTCTGTTCTCCCGATCTGGCCAAGCACATCCATGCCAGAATCGCTCCCGAGCTTGACCAACACGCAGCGCACGAGAGGAAGCGGAATGGTCAGCTGGTCTGTTCGCGGGGTGGTGCTGCCTGCGACTTCGTCGTCGACGACGAGGACATGAGGGAAGTCGCCGACTGGATCGTCGAGAACCTTCCGTTCGACCGGCTGTACTTCTACGCTCCGGACCGGCCAATCCATGTCAGTTATGCGCCGTCGGAATCGCGGGAGGCCTTCGCCATGACGCCAACGGTGAGCGGGAAGATGGTCCCGCGGCGGTATTCGAGGCGTTGAGCACTTGGAAGAAGGAAATGGGCGTGGACTTCGTGCGCAAAGGTCGAAGTGCCAACATGGGCGGTAGTCGCCAGCCACACCGATCTCGGCACGCGGCGTTCTCCCATTGCTTGCTCGGAAGGCCCCGGCGGAGTCCAGCCGGCTCTCCGCGACGCAGACTGGCTAGCCAACTAATGTATAGGTAGAGCCAGCGCGGACCGTCGTGGCCTGCGGCCAGTTTGCCGCTACTACGCTACTACGGCGAGGCGAGGTGTGGTTTCTCCCAGTGCGCCTCAGCACACCTGTTCGAGACGACACGAATGCGATAGTCAACAGGACTCAGATCTGTGCGCGTCACGTGGGGCGTCAGCAAGTTCCGCAAACGCGCACCTGCAAACCGTCAGGAACTCTCCTGTCTGCATGTGAGAGACTGCTATTCTGCGCTGACGCCGGATTCAAGGAACAGGATGAAACGCAGCAGCAACACGTTGCTTAGTGAGGGGTTGTGGGCCCAGATTGCCGATTTGCCGCGTGACGACCAGCCTCTTCGCGCTGCAATCGCCTACTACAGCAAAGACCTGCTTAGTCTCCAGCATGGCGATGAGCTCGTCGTCGACGCATCCTATCTGCATCGCTAGCGGCTCGAACAGCGCGAAGCTATTGAGTCAACTGAAGAGGAAGGGTGTCACCATCTATCATCTTGCGGGCCTTCATGCCAAGGTCATCTGCGTTGGTGATCATGTCGTTGTCGGCTCTGCGAATGCTTCGGAGAACTCTTTAGTCGAAGTTGACTGAGGCGTCTGTGCTAATGAGAGATCCCTCCCTGCACAGCCAAGTGGAGGCCTTCATCGCCATTGCAAAGAGGAACGCGAAAGCACCCCTGGACTGGGACGAACTGGAACGGCTCGCAGCGATCAAGGTAACGGTTGTCCGCCGCGGAACGCCGACGAAGAAGCGTGGCGTGCGTTTTACCGACCGGCGCGGCCAGCGCTATTGGTGGCTTTCGACTCAGGATCTATCCAGAACGATTGAGGAGCGAGAAGGGCGGGAAGCCGGACAAGCCCTAACCCTGGCGAGAAAGAAGGTGAAAGGTGGAAATGCGGACCTATCGCAAATTCGCTGGCCTCAGAGCGGGCGCCCGGCAAAGGAAGCCCGTGTCGGCGATCTCGTGATCAACTGTCATGCAGATCGCTTTGGCGACGGCAACACCGCTTTTGTCTATGCACCAGCGGTCATTGTCTCCATCAGAAAGGGTAAAGGTTGGGTCCGTTTTCAGTTGCAGTGCTTGCTCGATACCTGGCGTGAGTTGCCATACAAGATTGCACGAAGCATCGTCCAGAGTATTGACGGGAAAGCTATCGGCCCAAAATCAGCGCGGGAGCTGAGCGCCGGCGAAAAGGAGGCCATCATGAAAAGATTCAGCACCATGGCTCAAGAAAAGTGCTCCTCTCGATAATCAAGCTTCTGAGCCCCGTTCGCACGGCGCGCTCCGCCGTGCTTGCGCCCCACCTTTGCCTCCAACGGGCCCATCGTTTGGTCGAGAACTTTTTGGCAGCCCCAACCAATTCCGTCCCCTACGCATTCGCTACGACAAGGCTGCCACGACTTCCTTGGTGTTACGCTCTGTAGCATTGAGAGCGCCGCCATCGGGCGTGACGCTGCCGGCATGGATGAATGTCTTCGATGGCCGGTGAAAAACGCTAGGAGGAGCAGCATGATGAACACGCCGCCGCAAAGCGAGGGCGAGCTTGGGGTCCCGCCGGCCAGCGCATGGGTCAGATTCCTGCGCAGCTATGGCCCCACACCAAACAACTTGACGATGTTTGACGAGTATGTGGCCGGCGCGTTGGGACGGGCGAAGGTTAGGCCTATCAGCCTGTCGACGCCGCTGCTGGACGCCATGGTGCAGCACATCGAATCGAATGCCCCGGGCTCCATGCTGATCGCGGGAACGGCAGGTGACGGAAAGACCTACCACTGCCGCGCTTTGTGGAGCCGAATCGGTGGCGATTCCAAAGATTGGTCCAGCAAGGGCAACATCAAAGAGCTTCGGCTTGCTGATGGCCGTTTGGCGGTTTTCATCAAGGATCTTTCCGAGTTCAACGGCGAGGAGAGCGACTTGCCGCTGGAGCGCCTTGAAAAGTCCGTGCTCGGTGGCGACGATTCCGAGGTAGTCATCCTGGCGGCCAACCACGGCCAACTTCTGGACAGGCTGCGCGATCTGGGAAGGCGCCAGGACCGCGTTCATCCGCTGCGCAAGCCGCTCCAAGAGCGATTCCTCCAAGCCGGTCCGGCGCCGGATCGGCTCGCGGTCTTCGACCTCAGCCGTACCACCAGCCGGAAGACTCTCGACGAAGTCGCCAAGGCGGTGGCGGGCCATCCCGAATGGGAGAACTGTAAGCGCTGTTCGCTGATCGCCAATGGGAAAGTTTGCCCGATCGACGAGAACCGCCGCCGCCTGCTCGGCGAAGCGGATGGCGGGCAGCTCGCGCGTCGCTTGGGTGATCTGGTCGAGATCGCGCGGCTCAACGGGCTGCATCTTCCCGTCCGCGACCTGCTGGCCCTGTGCTCGAACATAGTCCTCGGCTACTCCGATGCCAAGGAAGCGAAGGAGAACTTGTTGACCTGCGCAGATGTCGCCAGGATTCAGGAGAGCGGGGGCGTTGGCAAGGCGAGCATCTACGCCAACGCGTTCGGTGCCAACCTACCCAAGCGCAGGACTTCCGATCGGCCGGTCTTCAGGGCCATGGCCAGCTTCGGCGTGGGCGCGGAAACAACCAATGCCGTCGACGGGCTGCTGGTCTATGGCAAGGACGACTCGCGGCTGCAGTCCGATTTCGACCGCCTGATCGCGTCTGATGCGATTTATGGGGCCACGGCAACGTTTCGTGCGGCGCAGGACGCTTACTTGGAAGGGCACGAAGGCGCGCGGCTCGAAGGCGGTTTCTCCGAGTTCTTGGAAATGCTGGAGGCGCAGCGGCGCCGACTCTATTTCACGCTCCCCGAGGGCGAAGCCGGCTATCCACGCTGGTCGATGACGGCCTTCCGGTTTGCCGGGGACTACCTGGACGTCATCGAGGCGCTCAAGACCAAGAAGCCGGTGAGCGACGCTACACGGGGTCGCATCGCCAAGGGACTCAACCGAGTGATGACGGGTCTCCTGATTGAGAACGTCGACCGCATTTTTATCGCCAGCTCCGGAGGCTTCACCCAAAGCCGGGTGAGCGTGCTCTGCGACCACGAGACTCCCTCGCGCAGGCAAGGCGGCGTCGGCATGGCGATCCGCCTTGACGAAGAGACGGGGCGGCCGCAGCTCGATGTGTCGCTCGCTCCCGCGCAGGGCAACTCGGTCAGTTTCGATCTCACGCCCATCCGACACGAGTTTCTTTCGCGCGCCGCAGAGGGCGCGCTGCCAGCGAGCTTCTCCAATGAGTGCCTCGAAGATCTGTTGGCCTTCAAAGCGAAACTGCTCCGCAAAGCGGAGTTAGTCCGCAAGGCGGGTTTCGCGGGCGATGATGAAGAAGCCGGCGGCGAAGCCGCGGCGTTGACGCTCAACTTTATCGACATTGAACCTGGAGGCCGCGGGTTTGCGCGTCCCGTGACCGTGAGGGCGCCGCTGTGAGCGACATCATCAAGCGGCCCGAGATCAAGAGTGTCGATTTTTGCGTCGACGAGAACATCTGGGGTCATCGCCTCTACGACGAGCAACTCCCTCATCTGACGGTGCTGGAATTCCTGGGCGTGCTCGGGTCCAACCTCGACACGCCGTTGTTGCCCCAAGCGGGCATGGGCGGATCGGTCAAGTTTCAGCCTCAACGCCAAATCCGCCTGCGCGGGCTGCTGTTCAACAACCCCTACGTCGAAGCCATCGCCGAGATCGCGCTGCCCGACGAGGAGAAGTGGAAGCAATGGTTCGCCAAGTTCGCTGAGGGTGCGACGGGCAACGGCGATGGCGATATGGCGTACCTGCGCCGAGCCTTTTCGAGCTTCGATGATTTCGCGAAGGCCATCGAGCTGCTGCGCTCCTCATCCTTCGAATCGCGCAGCAACAAACGCTGGAGCTCGAAGTTCGCGTTCCCGTTCGGTCCTGACGCTCTCTATGAGGACTTGGAGATCGACGCGCGTGGAAAGATGAGCAATGACCGGCGCTTCTTCGCGCGCACAGGCGAGCTGCTCTATCTGATGCTCGCCAGGTCGGCAAAAGGGGCAATGCTCGGCCAGATCCTTTCCAAGCGGCTCTTCGACCGCGAAGCTTCGATGAACCGGCTCGCCAGGACGCTGCAAGGCGGAGCCCAGCTCGCCGAGGATCCCCGCGCCGTAGGTTATCTGCCCGAAGCCAAAAACGCGCGCTTCGATCAAATCTGCGATGACTGGCTGTCGATCCTGGCCACGGATATGCCGATCTACGATGCGTTGGAACACCTGATTGCTGTCACCGGCTTGAACATGCTCCTCTACTTCCTGGAGCGGGCCAAGCGGCAGGCCGGTGACGACGACCCGGTGGAAATAGTCTGTGAGATCGTTTCCAAAGAGCGCACGAAGGTTCGTGCGCTCTCGGGCGACAGCTACCAGTTCAACCAAGGGCTTCCCGCCAAGGCCGTTCGCGCGCACGTCGAGTCGATCAGGCAAGGCGCCCAATGGACCAAGGCCGCATACGGCGAATTCCCTGAGGCCGAGCGGATCAAGCTCATGCGCGAGCAGTTCCAGTGGCCGCCCGCCGATGGTGACGACGACGAGGACTTCTCCGGAAAGAGCCCGGATACGCTGGTTGCTGACCTTGTCGATCTCGCGCTCGCTCGTCATGAGCAGCACGTAGGTAAGATTCACGTGTCCTGGTCGCGCGCCATCGGGCTGAGTTCGCGCAGGCTCTCCCGCCGCAACCGCTACGCGCCCAACGACCGGCTGCTTAAGTCGATCGTGGTCGCCATCGTGGATGACCGCATGCAGTTCGACGAGTTCTTGACGGAGGCCAAGCGCCGCTATGGTCTGGTCATCGGAGACGCCGAGGGCTCGCGCCTGATAGACGCCAAGCTGGTCGACCAGGAGGAGCTCAGCGAAAACCGGAGCAACCTCGAAGCCCGGCTTGTCGGCTTAGGCCTCGTGCGCAGGCTCTCAGACTCCTGCTCATTTGTTGAAAACCCGTTTACGTTCAAGGGAGAGGCCGCATGCTGACCGATCGCATCATCGGGCGCGTCGGCGCGGACATCCTTTCCAAGCGCATTTCCAACCCCGGACACCCGGGCGACTCGGTCGCTCTGTTCCGGCTCGACAAGCTTTCATCGGGTCAGATCGCAGCCGTGGCACGGGCGATCCTCGCCAGCCCTGACTTGTTGGCCAAGGTGGACTTGATGATTCCGGAGGCGCTGGTCGGCGGCCAGGGCCTGCCTCTGGAGATCCTGATCCCGCATAACGCGGGCTTCGTGCGTAACAACGCCGAGACCAGCAAGGCGGCGATCCTGACCGCCAACGGCAACGAGCACAACCTAGCGGACACGCTAGGCCATGTGATGGCCATCGGTGCCAAGGAGATGCGCGCTGATTCGGAGCCGTGGGTCGAGGCCGCGTTGCATGTGGGAGGCTTGTCGCCCGTCCCGGATGACCGCGCGGTATTCCAAGCGGCCCTCAACGGCCTGCTCTCTTCCTCCGAGCTCTCGCTCGTGCAGCTTGGCGAGTTTTGCTCCGAGATCATCGAAGCCATTTCTACGCGCGGCTTACCCATCCGCGACGCAGTGGGCCACGCGCTGCCCAAGGCGGGCCTGCCGCGCGATAGCTCGTTCTTCGCCAATACCAAGACCTTTGCGGCTTCTAGCAAGCCTTGGCAGAAAGCCTTCGCCAAGCTCTTTGCCCAACGCGCGCCGCTGCTCAAGAAGCTGCGCCAGAACGGCCAGCCGTTGGACGCAGAGGAGCTGCGCGAGCGTATCGCTGAGCACGCATCCGAGATCGCGGACAGCGCACGCGAAGCCTTGGACGCCTTCGTCGCGGCGCCGGCGGGCGACTTGGACGCAGCGACCGAGCTCGCCAAGTTTGAGTGGGAGGGCGACGGCGTCTACCTTGCTTTCGACAAGCCCAAGGAGAAGCTGCTCGGCCTGTCCGACTCGACGATTCGGTTCTTTGATCACGACTGCGAGCCGGAGAACTCGCTGGATACCGAGGGCCGCAAGCTCCTGGAGGACTTGAAGACACGCGAGCGTCGGGCGGACTTCAACGGGGAGGACGAGGAGTTCTTCGCCAAACACCGTCGGCTCCTGGAGCAAGACTTCAAGCTCTGCGCGCGGTGGGAAAAGGCGCTCTATGGCAAACCCATCGAGTGCAACGACTTCTTCGACGGCTTTGCGCGCGTGGTTAACGGCCTGCACGCGGGGCTGCGCGAGCCCGAAGGCGAGCGTATCCTGCGCTTTACCGTCACCAAGGGCCGCAAGGAGTGGCGCGAGCGCTTCAACTACGACGCGGGGAGCTATTTCTCGGCGATGTACCGGGGCTTGAAGGAGCTGATGGGCTCCAAGGCCGACTGGAAGGTCGAGCGCATGGGCAACGCCAATCTGCCCGATCCGCTCTTCGACTACGAGGCGTTCTTCGTTACGGAGAAAGAGCTGCGCAACGACAAGAAGAACAAGGTCAAGCCCAACTCTTCCCTGGCGAGGGCCGCGCTCCAAATTAAGTTCGACGTAGCCTTGGTCCAGATTTCCAAGGGCAAGGAGGCGGTTTTGGCCAAGACGCAGCTCCTGTGGAGCTACCGGCCTACGTCGATCGGCTTGTCGATGGTTGCCGATATGCGCCGCCTCTTGGAGAAAGGCGCTGTGGGCAGCACGGAAGTGCCGCGCCGGCTGGTGAGCAAGAAAGGCGGGGTGCAAACCGTGTCGCTGCTCGACACGGGTACCTTGGAGGCGACCTTCGCCCGCGACGCCGGATCGCTAGTCCCACCCAGCAACAAGTTGCGCAGCCTCAGAGCGGAGATCAAAGGCCGGATCAAAGACCTTGCCGACGAAGGCCGCCTCACCAGCCAACAGCGCGACGAGATCCGTTCGGCTTGGGACAAGTTCGAGGAGGGCTATATCCAGGCGATCACGGACTTCATCGAAACCGGCCTGCACGGCGAGGCGGTTATGCGGCAGGCCGAGTCCTTCGCGGCCCTGCTGTCGACGTTGATGACCCATGCCCGGGGCGATGTCTGCCGGTCGAGGCTGGTGTCGGAAGTGCTCTCCATCGGCTCCGCTCGCGTGGCCGGTGACAACCCGGCTCTGATCATCCCGCCCTGGCACCCGGAGCGCATGAAGGCGTTGGCGGTCAAGTCGCGTCGCATCGCGGGTTTCGCCACGCACTTACTCTCGAGCGGCAACATCCTTTATGGTGATCGCGAGATTTTCATGCGCGAGCTCTCCGACGAGATCGCCCACCCGTTTTATCCGGAGATCGCCGTCCTTAGCAAGGCCGGCGCGCCGATGCTGGTGTCCGAAAGCAGCACGGTCAACGGCTACAGTCTGTTGGAGTCGCCTACGCGTGGTGCCGAGGACGCCATGACCGATGTGGACCCGGCCTCAGCCGCCAAGCAGGCCCGTGAGCTCTTGGAGCGCTATATCGGGTTGCAGCCGCACGAGGCCTCTAACCTCAGCGTAGTGCTTTACAACGCCGATGCCGCGGAGCTGCCGCTTGCCACCGTACGTGAGCTCTCGTCGATCCAGGAAGACGGCAAACTGCAATGCAGCGTGTCGGTGCGCCACTCCGACCCCGCGAAGCTTCGCAGCGTCTATGGCGAGTTGGTCAACAAGGCTGGCGATGACTCGGATATGCCTGTGGTCAGCGAGACCAGCGACAACTTCATCTCAAACCTGCGCATCTCGGTGACACCGATTTCGTCGACGCCCAGCGAAAGCGCGCAAGGCTTCAAGGCCTTCGACGTGGCATTCCTGCATGACGTGATCGCCCGCGCTGCTCAGTCGGAATGGCTGCCCGTGGCTTGGACCAACGAAAGGCCAAATTTGGAGCACGCCCCATCACGCTGGTCATATCGCAGTGTTTCAGGCGAGAACGAGCTCAAGTCGACGACTTTCCTCACCTGTCCTTGGCAGACGGCCTCCGGCTGGTCCTATGTGTCGGCGGTGGCAGCCGTTTGCCGTCAGACCGACGCCTTGCCGGACGAACGCTTCCTGCCAGCTCGGCGCATCTCGCTGCAAAGCCCGGCATTGGCGACGATGATTAAGGACGCGCATGACTTGGCCGAGTGGGTCGCGACCTATGACGAGCTGTTGGATAAGCGCCAGCTCCAGCACAACAACATCACCGTCGTCCGCTATCGCCGCGGCTCGACCAATGGCCGCAACATGATCGTCAGCTCGACTTCCGAGCTACGGCTGCTGGGTGTGTTGGTGCGCAGACGCCTGGGCGAGCTGAACCTGCAGCTTAACGCCGATGAGATCCAAGCGGCGGCTGACAAGGCCAAGCGGGACGCGCTGTCAGTCTCGGGCGACATCGTCCTGCGCGCGGCCAAGCGCGGCATTTCCGCCGGGGAAATGATTGGCCTTGTGCTGAGCCGCCACTTGCTCGCCGAAGAGTTCAAGCAGGCCGCCGGTGGCGGGCAGGTCTTGACTGCCTACTTCCTGCTGGACGACTACGCGAGCTGGCTCTCGCAGCCGGAGAGCCGTATCGCCGACGTTCTTGCCTTGAACGTCGAGGAGAGCGAGAAGGGCGTTCGCGTCGTCATCGCGATTGTCGAGTCCAAATACGTGGGCGCGGATGGCTTGGCGAAGGCGCGCCGTGATTCCAAGGACCAGCTCCTCGCGACGCTGGGTATGTTCCGGGAGGCTCTCTTTGGCGATCCCGGTCGCCTCGATCGCGACGTTTGGCTTGCGCGCTTGGCCGACCTGCTCATCGATGCGGAAATTCCGCCTGGCATGACCGGCTTGATGGAGCGCGCCCGCGCGAAGCTGCGCGAAGGCGACGTCGAGATCTCGCTGCGCGGCTATTCGCACGTCTACGTCCACACTTCCGATGCTGGTTCGACTTCGGCCTCCGATCAAGAATTGCTTGAAGAGTCGGATGGCGTCCAGGCTTGGCAGGAGGTCTTCGACCGGCCGGAGCTGCGCAAGCTCGTCGAGGCCTACGCGAAGGGAGAGGGCGCATTCGAAGCCCGCGCCGGCCTTGGCTCGCATCACCCCTGGGGTGGCCACGGCTTCAAGAAGCCGGCGGCGCGCGTGCCCTGGTTGGCGGCAATGGACCAACTCGCAAGCGGCCTTTCGGAGCCGGCCGAAGAGGATGTTCCGCTGCCGCAGCCGGCGAGTGTCTCGGATTTTGACTCCAGCGTCGCCGTCGAGCCGACTGGGTCCGCGCAAGAAGAGCTGCAGTTGCAGGGCTCCGCGGCCCCTTCGACCGCCGTGACCTCCGCCGCTGAGCCCATCCTTCGCGGTTCCCTGGCTGCGCTCGCCGCGTCCAAATGCGCAGGCGGCGCGGAGGCGGACGCCGAGCGAGAAGCCTGGTCGCAAGATGTCACCAAGAAACTCAAAGCCGCGCTCAACAGCTATGGCCTGCAAGCTGCCATCCTGGGCACCCGGTTGACGCCCAACGGCTGCTTAGTGCGCCTGGCCGGCTCCGACAGGCTGCGCGTCGAGGATATTGAAAACAAGCGCACCCAGCTCTTGACCACCCACGCAATCAACCTCGTCACCGTGCAGCCGAAGCCCGGCGAAATCGTGGTGACAGTCGCGGGCTCAAAACGGCAAGCGGTGTCTCTGTGGGAGCTATGGGCTCGCCGCGAGCTCAACCGCAACCTCGCCGGCATCAACACGTCTTTCTTGCTGGGCCTCCAAGAAATCAACGGCGCGCTGCTATATCTGAACCTCGGCGCGGAGTTTGGCGGCCTCTCATCCCACGAACCACATGCACTGGTGGCTGGGGCCACCGGCAGCGGCAAGTCCGTCCTCATCCAAGCCTTACTCTTGGACATTGCTGCGACTAATCCCAAGGAGCTCGCGCAGATCGTCTTAATCGATCCCAAGATGGGCGTGGACTACGCCCCTTTGGCCGACTTGCCGCATATGCGCGAAGAGATTGTCACCACCAAGGAGCGCGCGACTGAGGTGCTTGAAGTGCTGGTTCAGGAGATGGAGGATCGCTACCGGGCCTTCGCTAAGGCCAGGACTCGCGACTTGCCGACCTACAACGCCAAAGCGCAGGTAGCGGAGCGCCTGCCCATGCTTTTCGTCGTTCATGACGAGTTTGCCGACTGGATGCTCGATGACGCCTACAAGGCGGCGGTGAGCGCTGCGGTGCAACGCCTTGGCGTGAAGGCCCGCGCGGCCGGCATCCACCTGATCTTCGCTGCGCAGCGCCCCGACAAGGACGTGATGCCCATGCAGCTTCGCGAGAACCTGGGCAATCGTTTGATCTTGAAGGTCTCTAGTGAAGCCACTTCTAAGATTTCCCTGGACCGCCCTGGGGCAGAGCTCCTGCTCGGGCGTGGTCATCTAGCCGCTAAGCTTAACGGTGAGCAAGGGCTTGTCTTCGCGCAGGCCCCGTTTCTGTCGGACCAAGACATTGAGGCTGCGGTCGAGGCGATTCGAGCTGACAACGCTTAAGCGCCCGTACCAGTGTGGCCTATCGGATGATGAGATCGTCCTGCAGTTTCAGCAGGGCTGCGAATCTGCAAGACGCGACTAAGTGACTTTGGGTGGAAGCTGCGCCGTCTCGTCCGCCATGGCCTTTCGATACCTGCTGAGTAAGGTTGCCTCCGAGTATTTCGAAACCCCGACCATGTGCATCAGGACCTCTCGGACAGTTATTGTGTGGGCGTTTGAAATGGTCTTCGTGCTTGGACTCCACATGAGGCCGCTATAAGGCGCCTCGCCCAAGTTGCGAGGAAGCTTACTGGCCAGTGCAACGGCTTTTTCTAGCGTCATGTGTTTGCTAAGTTTTGCGATGACCTTGGCAAAGATGTCGAGCCCAATTGGACGAAACAATGCAGTGCCCCCATGGGGGCCGCGATGCTGTTGAACCACCGTCTCTGGATTACCCGATTTGAAATAACTCTGAACTTCCGAAAAATTCTTATCAAGCAATCCAAAGAATTTTTTTGACAATTCGAAATAAGCATCAAGCTTATCATCAGAAGGTCGAATCCTTTGGAGGTCAGCCTTTCTTGCTTTTATTTCCGTCGGGATTTGTGTAAAAAGCGTTATGAGCACGTCGTAGAGATTGCCGATTGTTGTTATGCTGACGGCGTTTTTTGTCGGCATGTTGTTAGAGGCAACGAAGGCAATCTTGTCTCCAGAAAAGAAATCCGTCTCTTCAATAAGTTTTCTGACGCAAATCGCCATTGCATCATCTTCATCTAGGGCGATGATGTCGCCTTTCGAGACGGGGCGGGCAGTCTTGTTCAAGGTAGTGAATAACCGGCGGGTTCGCTCCAGTCCTTGCGGAGTGGTTTTGTGTGCGACAAAGATGACGGATAGCTCGTCAGCGTGGTCTTCCGGAAGTCCTTCCGCGACAGCTTTCTTGATGCCCGCCAATCTATGTTGACCATCCAAGGCGAAGAGCTCCTCATCCCCACGGAAAGAGAGAAATCCCACCGATTCCAGCGCCTCTTCTGAGAGCTCGCCAAGTTCAGGCCCACCGGGCTTTGACTTGACGCTGGAGATTGCGTGCCAATTGGGTTGACCTCCATATGTCGCCACTACCAGTGAGTTGAAGAATCGCTCAGGCTGATTCTTGATGTAGTTCGCGATCTGCGCGCTTCTGGTTAATCGAAGTTGCCGCTGAATCATTCCCGACAGGTTCTTGTTCTTGTGGACTTCTTCGGCGAAACGAACTCGCTCAGATAGTTCCTGCACGCTCATTAAGCAGGTGTAATAGACCCAATTACCCATGACTCCGCGAAGAGCGGGGAGGGTGAGTTGTTTGTTGTTGCTGCCGCTCATCGGAATGCCCTCCGCTTTCTCTTTGTATCAGCCTCTAGGTCGCCTTCTGAAAAAGGTGGAAGTAGAGCTGTATTGAGTTGGGTTTCAAGTTCTTCGAGTTGGTCGGAGGTAATAGCGTCTTCGACGGGTGCAAAGTGAAATCGTAGTACGTCTTGCCAGTTTGCAATCATTCGAGCGATCCGTTCACGCTTGATGATCTTTTGAGGGTTTAGATAGTCCTTGTATCGGGCCTTCAGAGAGCGATCCGATCTTCTTCCGGCGATTCCGATGTAGAGGATGTAGCCATGTGGAGGCAGGATTTGGCTCGGATACGATATGGAAAAAGCATAGATGCCGCGTTTGTCTGACGGCACTTGATCAATCTCGGCATCACCATATTTGATGCTTTGCCAATTGAGGCCGGCTAGTACGAAAGCATTGTTTGATAGTTTTGAAGGGGAGATTGCTATTTCAAATCGGTATTTGCCGATTTCTGTGTCGGCTTGATTGACAAAGTCAACAACGGAAGACAGATCCAAACCAACTCCTCCAAGCTAAACTTGCATCACACGTGGCGCCTTCTTTGGGCCTTCTAAGGCTGCAATGCAAGCCACAGTCTCATTTATGGCAGACTAGGCACGAGCCGCCGCCTTCGTCTTCCCCATAGACATCATCGATGTCCTCTGGGCAGGCCTTCACAGGCCGTAGCGGGTTGATGGGGATGCTCTTGCGCTGACGAGCGCGGCGGACTTCGTACTCAGCCTCTATCGCGGTCACGCGCTCGGGCTGCTCCAACTCACTGAGCGACTCGCCCTTTGACCAAGTGAAAGGCGAGCCGTGGTCCAAGGCGTCTTTCTCCAGTGCCTTGGCTGCCTCGAATGACTCGGGGTGGCGCTCTTTCAGCCTGACCCATTCGATCTTTTGTTGGAAGAAGCAGAAGGTGCAGCCACTGCGCGAGCGCCACTCGTAATACTTCGGGTACCCGACGCCGGAGGACTCCAAAATGTCCATCACGCCAGCCTTGTCGATGCCGGCTTCGCGGAAAGGCAGTTTCACGAAGAGGTTGTCGGCCTTGGCCGAATAGCCTTCGCGATAGTCCTCGTCAGCGCGAATGGCGACATAGGAGGTCACCTTGTCCCCTGCGGCTAGCCAAGGCCTAACCCATTGCTCGAAGGGCGCCAACTTGAGCTTGCGGGTGCACCAACGGGTTTGAGGGCTTGGCAGAAAATGGTTGTATTCGCGAAGCCAAAACTGGAAGTCCCGGCGCGGATTGAGTCTGGCGATGGGTTTACCCACATAGCCTTCCAAGCGGCCGAGGAACTCGTACACCTCTGGGAGTTCTTCGCCCGTGTCGGTGAAGAAGTAGTCAATGTCCAGGTCTGGGTGGTGGTCCCGCATGTAGATCGCCAGGGCGGCGCTGTCCTTGCCGCCAGAAAGCCCCAGAACGTGCCGTTCAACCATTTGCCAACTCCTTGTCGCTGGATGCCAGCTTCATCCCTGCCTTGGCGAGGATCGCCAGCAGCACTTCGGTTCCCAAACCTTGTCCTTCCAGCATCGAAGCGATTTCTTCGGCTTTCGCTTCAACGGTCTTCCGATGGCGGTCGGCGATGGAGAACGACCGCGAGATCGTCTTGGTATCGGAGCCGGTCCCGATGACCACCGCGATGGCCTCGCTATGGGCCTTCCGACCCTGGACGGCCACGTAGGCTTCCGCTTCGCGGAAGCCCCGGGCGAACTTGGCCAGTTCCAAGATCGCCGCGTCTATGTGCCGATCCACCCACTCGCGCGGAGGCTTCTCTGCCGCCAAGCTCAGAATACCTTCGAGCGATTCGCGGCTTCCATCGAACCCTGCTAGTCGCGTCGCGAACGCATCCATACGCAGATCTCCCGACACGCCGGCTACGGCTTCGGCGCGCTCACGCAGAGCGTCCATGTCATTGCGGCCTGCGTCGAGCGCGTCGAGCATCTTGGCTTCGACCATCGTCAACATTTTTCCGTAGGCTCCCGCGAGCTCATGAAGCGGCGCCCGCAGGGCCTTCACGTAGGCCTTGCCGTCAGCGGCGCTAAGCACTGACGCCAGGTCGACAAACAGAACCTTGTGAGGGTCGCTGGCCTTCAAGAGCATGTCCCGCATTGCCTTGGCAGCTTCACCCAGGCGCTGCGTCCTCCGGGTCCATTCCGGCAAGTTGAAGACCATAGCCACCAGTCCGCGGGCAGCCTCCAGCGGGTCCGCAGCGCCGGCGCTTTCGCCGATCTCAGCAAGGAGCTTGGCGATGCCTTCGAGGATGCGGTTCTTATCCTCGTCGATCGCTACCCAGCGCAGTGAGAAGCGGCTGGGGTCTTGCAGGCACTCGTCGATATCAGCGTCGGTCAATCGTGGCACGAACATCCCGTCCTTGTAGACGCCGATGTTGGCCTTGTGGGCGAGCATAAAGGCGGAGAGCATGACAGGCTGAATGCCTTGCTTCATGCCGAAGGGCGGCGCGCTCCATAGGCTGTAGATGCCGTCGGCCCCGATCCGGGTGTTGGCGTCCGAAAACAGGTTCCGAGTTGCCCGCCAAACGTCCTCAAACCCCTCAGACTTGCCGTCGCCTGGCGGAAGAAAGCGCCAGGCTCCAGAGGCGTCTTGCCGGTACAGCTCCGTGTGCCTTAGCAGCGTCTCGTAGAGCCCGCGCTCCGCCGGAAAACCTTCGATGCCGAGGGCCTCTTGGCCCTCGGCGCTGACCATGGCGTGGAGGAGATCCCGACGTGCCTTGACGCTGTTGCTCGACACGCTGTCCCGGTTGACCAACTCGCTCCAAACCGGGGGCGAGGAGCTGAAAAGGTCATCGGCGAGCTCGGAGGCGACTGGAGACAGCTTCGAGCCTGGCTCGACGATTTGGTCGCTCCCGTCGTGCCACTTCGCGAGCGAAACTGCAGCCTGGAGCTGGTCCTCCAAGTCGGCTCGGGTCGCCGCCAGCCGGGCATAGACCTCACGACGGGCGACGGCATCGCCTGAGAGCTCATGCCGGTCTTTGACATGCTCCAACGCCACCAGCTCGGCCGAGAGTTCGGCGATGCGGGAGTGGTTGCTGGGGATACCGACCATCACCGGCCAAGGGCGCAACTTTGAGCATGCCTGCGCGCGTTTGCGTGCCTCGCGCAGGCTCATGCCGCGGCTGGGCAGGGCCAGGATGAAGGCTCCGAAGTCGCCCCTGCGAGGGAAATAATCATTGGCGATCTTCTCGGCCTGCTCGATGCTGCACAGGGTCAACTCCATCCAGCGCATCGATCCCGTCTCGTGGTAATGCCGCTTGGCGACCACCGGATGCAAACCCATGAGCTGCGATAGGCGCCCATAGTCGATCCCTGGCGAACTGGCGAGGGCTTGCGCGATGGCGGCGTCGATGTCGAAGTCACTGCCTTCGAAGACTGACCAGGCGCCGGTAAAGCTCTTGTAGAGGGCGACCTTCAGCGCAGCGAGCCTTTGCAGCGCGGCCTCAAGCTCTTCGCGAGACCTGTCGTAGAAAAGAGCGCCCAACACGGCCGCGTCGGCTGCCAAGCCCGATCCATTTCGGAACAGATCAATGACGGCGATGTTCTTGATCAAGGAAACTAGCAACGGATCGCCCGTTTTTGCTTCGGCGCGTTCGACCGCTTCCACGGCTTGCGACCATCGGTGGCCGTCGGGCGAGGCCAGGATTGCCGGCTCCAGGTTCGCTCGCAGGTAGTCCCAGTAGTCGCTCGGCCTGTACCACGTCGCTTGGCTGATCGGGGTCGAGTTCAGGTAAGAGCGGAAGCCATGAGGCTCCACCGACGACAAAAAGCCGAAGGTGCTGCGCTCGTTCTGGCCGAATTGCCGCTTGGAGATCGGGCCTAGCAGCGCGGCCATGGCTGGGTGCAACGGCCAGCACGCGGCGAGTGAATGGGCAAAGGCCTCCCCGACTGCGGGGCGGCGCGATCGTATGGCGTCGGCGATGACCTTGGATGCGTCGATCATCCAGTTGGGACGCCGTTTGGCGTCAATCGCGCGCCCAATGAGCTCTACTACTTCATCGCTGGCCGCCACGAACGGAAGGTCGAGGTATCGACCTTGGACTTTGGCCCAATCATCGCGGGTGTCGATGCCAAGCCGGGCGGAATATTGAGCGAAGGATTGGTGCAGCACACCCACGACCACCAAGCGGCCGTCCGAACGGGCCGCGGCTTCGGCAAGCTCCTGGAAGAAATAGACATCATCTCCGGAACCTAGCGCGGAGGCCTCCAGGAACTTGCCCATCTCATCGAGGATGACCAAAACTCCGTCCTGCAGGCGGTCCTTGGCCTCTTGAATGAGTTCGGCAATGACGCTTTGGGCATTGGGCTTGTTGCGTCCGTCAACGCTCTTGCCTTGAGCTCGCCTGATCGCGGCCCCAAGGTCGGCTACGACGCTACCGCGCCGGCCCACCACGGACATCAGCAGCCACCCTTTGCGGACCGGGAACGCTCTATCGAAAGCGGGCTTGGAGTCCAGCCCCAAGGCGTGGCGTGCGCGGGTTCTGAGGGCCTTGTCGGGATGCAGCGCACTGGCTAGGGCCACGGCCAATGAAGACTTACCCCCGCCGAATGGGCCCGTCCAAGTGAAGCTGCGTTGGTTAGTGTCAGAGAGCTGCCTGCACATGCCGTCAACAATTGACGCGGCAGTGGCATGGCAGATGTAGCCCGCTAGGGCGTCGAGGCGGCCGATGTCCGTGTCGACTCGAATCGAACGTTGGTATTGACGCGAGATTTGGACGAGGTCCGACAATGCGTCTTCTTTATTTTCACTCATAGGCGCGCCTGATCAGTTCTTTGCTGTCTTCCTTCGACATGGCCTTGCGGTGCACTTGGCGCAGGCCCGCCGAATCGGTCCAAGTGAGCTTGCCGCCGGTGAAGTCGGCAAGACCGATCAGCCGTTGCGCGATCGACTCTTCGTCGAGTTTGAAGACGCGCCCCGGCGAGCCTTCTGAATAAGCAACTGTCTCGAATGCCAATGAGCTTTGCCCTTTGGCTGCGCGGTCCCAGAAATCCGCCAACGCGTAAGCGAACACGCCATCGTGCAGAGAAGCCTTTGGACCGCGACGGAAGGCATATTGGCCCTTGTGGACTTCCTGCAGCAGGCCCAACTCGCCCAACAGTGGTTCGGCGAAGTCCTCGGGGGAGCCACCGGCCGCTCGCGGTGCGTAGCTGCGCAAGCACGTCTCCAAATCACGGGAGATCGTCGAGGCGGATAGTCGATGCTTGGGGTCAAGCTCGCGGGCGTATCGCGCCAAGGGCTCTTCGAGCTCTTGGCGAGTGAACGTGGGCGCCGTCACATGATTGAACAGCCATTGCCACGTCGTCGACCGGAAACAATGGCCGGCGAGTTGCCAATGGGCGAGCCAAGCCGTGGAAGGACTTTCAGCGTATGGGTCAAGCCCACCGTCCTGCAGAATTTCCGTGGCGAGGCCACTGACTCGGAAGCTATCGCCGTCCTCGTACATCACGCCGCACGCCAAGGCCCAATGACGGATGGACGCCACCATGTTCTTGCCTACGCCAAATTCAGCGATGGCCGCGTCCTCGGCGAAGATGGACTTACGGATGCCACCACTAATGGATTGGTCGAAAGCCTTCTTGAGCCACATTTGGCGCAGGGGAAACGTCTCATGGCCCGAGAAGTGGGCGGGCGTTCTTCCGCTGAGTTTGGAAATGGCTTGCATGAAAGCATTCTAGTGGCGAGCGGACCTGAACTGGTGGAACCCACCAGTTCAGGTCCGCTCGCTGAACAAGGCATCGCTTAGCCTCGGCAGAGCTGAATACTGTATAAACATCCATATGCTAGCCCCCTCGCTCGAGGTTGTCTACATCGATGGGCACGCGGTATCCGCCCATCGCAGTCGGTAGCCTTACTTTCCGCAGGTCGGGAGACGCATTTGCGCGTAATTTCCTGACTGCGAAGGACGGGTCTAGAACGTGCCGGGCGGGACGCCAAGGAGGGCGAGCACTTGGCGCTGCAACTGTGTGAGCTTGAGGTCGAAGACCTGGACGGGGTGTCCGTGCTGAAGCAGATGGTGGCGCTCGGCGAGGCTGAACAGCCGTAGCACCTGCTCGGTGGTGGGGTGCGCGCACTGGCGTTGCTCGGGATAGATGGGGAGTTCTTCGATGCCCTCGCGCGCCATGGCCTGGCGCAGCTCGCGCTCGATGAGGGCTTGAACCAACAGCGCGATGGCGTATAGCGTGAACAGCGCTTCGATGCGCCCCTCGTTCTTGAGGAAGACCGGGGCGATTTCGTGCACGGTCTTGACCTGCTCGAAGCGCTTCTCGATCATGGGCTGGCCCTTGTGGGCCTCAAGGACCTGGGCGGCGGTGAGCGTGCGGTCGTTGGTCATCAACGGATAGCAGCCATCACTCCTGCGGTCGTAGGTGATGGCGTCCTCGTCAATGACCCACTGCACGTCAAAGCGCCGCTTGGTGATCTTGCGGTAGGCGGTGTCGGGGCCGGGGCGACCGCGGCGCGCTTGCTTGAATACATGCTCCTCGCGCACGACGCGGCGCACCTTGAGGTAGCGGCCCACGTGGTGCTGCTCCAGGAGGAGCTTGATCTGCAGGTCGATCTCCGGGGCGCCGCGCAGTCGGGTCTTGGAGGAGGCCAGGCGCCGGCGCAGATCCTCGAACTGCTCGATGGCCGCAGCGATGTTGCGCAGGCGCCGGGCGTGCTGGCGCAGCGTCAGCAGCGTGCTCCAGACCCAGACGATGGACCAGGCCTCCATGGAGGGCAGAGGGGCGCGGTGCACGTACCAGCAGTCGCGCGGCCCGTCGCCGTAACGCGGGTTGGGCCGGTCCCAGACCAGGGTCCATTCGGGCGTGTGGGTCTGGATCCATTCGCGGAACTGCGCATCCTCCAGCCGGTTGCGCGGCATGACGGTGACGAAGCGGCCGCCCGCGCGGTCGATGTGATCCATGTTCTCGCGGGAACAAAGTTTTGAGTCCGCGCAATACAAGAAGTCGCTGCTGCCGGCAATGGCGCGTAGCGTGTTCCAAGTCTCGATGTGGGTGACTGAGTCGCTGGTGTTGCCGTCGGTGCAGCGAAACGCCACGGGGACGTTGCCATCGGCGCTCATGGTGAGGATGAACAGCAGCTGCTTGAGATCGGGGCGGTGCGCTTTGGACCTCCCGTACGTGATCGCCGGGGCGGTTCGCCCCCGGATCTGGCGCCCGCCCGCGCCGCGATAGCTGCCACAGAAGCTGATCGTCGTGGAGTCGTTGTGGAACTCCTCGAAACGCACACCGAAGCGCTGCCCGACGGCCAGGACGAGTTCGGTGAGCAACGCGGTGCGGTCGGCATCGAACAGGTGGTCCAGGGCCCGTCCGAGGCGGTCGTCGCTCAGGTGCCCCATCTCCCGGGCGCTGATGCCGAACATGCCGTCGGCGAAGCCGTGCACCGTCTCCTGCTGACGGTAGATGGGCTCACGCTCGACGATGATGGAGCGCAGCAGCACGCCCAGCGCGCTGGCGTGACTGACGGCGCAACGCCGGTCCGAGGCCACGAAGCGCGACAGCGTCTCGGTCAGCCCGATGCGCTCGATGAAGTGGTTGATCAGGGGCAGCGGGCCCAGGCGCTCGGTGTGAAGAGTGAAGCCTGCCTCCTCCATGGTGGAAGTGGGGGCTTGCGAGCGCGGCATGCTGGCGATATTATTATCGCCAGCAACACACCCGTCAAGAGCCTATGCCGAGTTCAGTCGCCCAACGCATTGAGCAAACCCGCGAGAAGATCGGGCGCATCCGAGCCGCGCTCACCGAGATCGAATACCTGTGCTCCGGCACGCTGCACAAGCGCACGAAGGTGTGCGGCAGGCCGAGTTGCCGCTGCGCCCAGGACCCCTCGGCGCGGCACGGTCCGTACTACGAATGGGGCCACCTCAGGGACGGCAAGCTTGTGCACCGCGTGGTCACGCCCGAGCAGGCCAGTTTGCTGCAGCAGGCCATAGACAACCAACGCCACGCCAAGAAGCTCATGCGGGCGTGGGAGGAGCAGACCGAGCGCCTCATCGACCTGGAAGCACCGCGCCAACCCTGATCTTCCCGGGCGTCAGGAAATTACGCGCAAATGCGTCTGCCGACCTGCGGAAAGTAAGGGTAGCGGCTCGCCGCGGCACCTTGATTGCGACGGTTCGGCGAGATGGTGCGCGCTTGGCTCCAGGAGCGGGTACCGTAGGGTCGCAAGGCGGCGTTGGCGCATCAGGACTGGAGAAGCCGGAAACTCATATTCGAGTTGGACGACGGGCAGTTTCTCGCTCGCGAGCCGCACAACTTCATCACGGGTCGGTGAGTCCCTACCAAATACACAATCGTCGTGCGCGACGCGGGATCGCTGAAAAATGAGTGCCAGGACATGGCCCTGCGGCGGATCTTGTTCGAAATTTTTTTTTGGAACACCCGTTCCAGATCGAGCGGGACATCCGACGTCTGTCGGCTCGCGAGTTCCGCAGAACTACGACGCGCTGAATGACGATGCCGCCTCCAAAAAGGCTGCCTCACTGCCGGTGGCTGTATTCCTCAATCGAATTGGCAACTGAATTGAGCTCATCTTCCATAAACAACGACAATTCAGGCCCATTTGCTGCATCATATTTTCGTTGAAACGCCAAAATCTCTCGTGCTGCATTGACTTGAGTTTTAGCCAAGCGCACCGCCTTTTGATCAAAATAATCCCGGCGCGCCACACTGTCCCACCAGGTTCTTAATTTTTGAAAGCCCATTCGAAGATGCATTGGGCGACGCACAAAACTGTCGAACGCTTCCTTCACCGCGAGCCATACCTCCAGATGATCGCCATCGTTCAAGGCTAACTCTTCAGTTAATAGCACGTAGCGAGAGAAAAATTCATTCTTCAAATCGCGCAGTTCAAGTACGTTTCCGACCGCTCTTCGTTTTTCGAACGCGCCGAAAATCTCTAGACCACCGGCTCTAAACCAAGTTGCCGCAGATCTAGTATCTCCAATAGCTAGCGCAGTGTTCGCCAGCTCCCTGTAGGCAGTTCCGCGCTGAATATATACCTCGCTTTGCGCCGCCTTATTGTTAATATCCGCAGAGGTGATGTCCAGGAGACCTTTCCAATCGAGAAGTCCGATCTTAGCCTCCACCCATAACTGTAATAGCTCCGGCCTACTAGATCCGTGAGTGCTTGCCTCCCGAAAATTCAACTCCGCATTTTTATAGTCCGGCGGAATGATTCGCAAATAAGCGCGGCCGAGCAAACAATAAAGATCTGGGATCTTCGAATTTTCATGAACCGCCTGCTTAGCAACATCTAGCGCAAGGTTTGGATTATCATCCTGCCAAATCGCGACGACCCGCCTAGCGATGCGCTCGGCTACAAAAGACTTATTGTTGCTCTGGAGGCGCAAACGCGCACATTCATCATCTATTCGCTTTGGGTCTTGCACCCGCTTCCGCACCACATCCCTCATTAATTGCAAACTGGACGGCACCGCGAGCGCAATACCTTGCGCACCAGATTCTCCGGATGAAACCAAATGATATTTTCGAAGCTCTGATACTGTATCTCTAAGCATTGCAAGGTTGGAATTTAGAATGACCACCAATTCATCTAGATAACAACTTCCCAACACAATCGCAGCATAGAGAGTTCGAATTTGAGAGTCCGTCAGATTCTTAAGTTCACGCTCAAATGCAAATTTTCGAACTTCTTCACCGTCAGCGCCCTTCCATCGCTTGAGGGCAGTCTCGATGTGCTCCCCAAGACTCACCAACCGAAGTACCGCATCCGCAAATATAGGACTTCCCTCGGTCGCAGAGTGGAATTGCTTCATTAATTGAGAATTGGCCGCATACTTCCAAGGCAAATCAATAGTCGCAGCGGACTGGGATACGTACTCAAAGAAATCCTGGGATACAAGACCTCCAATTTTAAATAATTGGGAGGGTGCTGCGCCGAGATCAAGACGAGCGGTAATCATGCATTTGCTCGGCTTGGGCGCCTTCGCCGCCGCGGTTATGAACGAATGCAAGAGCGTGTGAAACGCCTCCTGCTGGAGGTCTAAGGGCAGCGAATCAAGATCGTCTACAACGAGTAGTGCAGGCAAGTGCACAAGATTGGTCACCAAACACTCGACCAACTCATCTTTATCGTCAATGTCGGCATAGTTTGCTTCTGGCTCACCAAGCTCATTTAGTATCGCCTTGAGAAGCGAGATTACATCAGTGAAATCCACGCGGGACGCCTGATGAAAACGTCCTTGAATTGCTGTGTAAACAGCTTGCTTGGCGCTTAGCCAGACTACCTTTTCAATTCCGCTGGGTGAAGTTCGAACAACGTCTTCCACAAATTCTCTAACGAGCGTCGTCTTGCCAACCCCTCCGAAACCGGAAAATAGTTTCACTGGCGAATGCTCATCTAAGAACCAATTCCAGATTCGCACTAAATCGCCTTCTCTCCCGATAAACTCAACGAAGGAAGGGTCGCGAGGAGGCAAATTGTTAATCAGCGCTGCGCTGCCAGAAGGTTGAGCAGTGGCGAACGAAAGCGAGCGCCGTCCGATTGAAACAAGAAACTGAAAGTCTTCTGGTTCATCGGCGGGGGCGCAGCTGTCTCCTTTCCGAAGAAACACAGTGCCTTTAGTGAACAGGGCCTTTCCCGATCCGTCTGCGGGACCATCCTTACGAACTAACGTTATACCTTCTACATCAGGGCGCTGAGGGATCAATAAAACACCAATGGTTTTCGCGGCCGTCTTTATGGCGAGAGTTCGAAATGTGCATTCAATAGAGCATTTGCTGTAGGCCAAGACACGTCTATTGAGCTCGTCAACGTCGAAATCCCCTTCAAATCCAGATATTGATCGAGGGCTATCAGCAACTCCAAAGACGATATACCCTCCGTAGCTATTATAGAAAGAGATGATGTCCTTTATGAGCTCAGCCCATTCTCGCTCGATGAAGTATTTTTCCTCCCTGGTTGAGGATTTTGATCGTGTATGTGTGGGTTGTTTCAACTTGAAATCCCACAACTGCCGCTCGTAGGGCAGCGGATTTCCATCTTCAAACAACAAGTCAGTTACACGATCATCTATACAACCTTCGCGGATGAGGCCATGCAGTTGTACTTTTAGCTCAAGAATAGAAAAGGTCTTTTGAGTCATTCAAACTTCACCAATTAGTTGCTCTCGGGGATTTTCTTTTGGGAGGGAGGCATATGCGACCCAATGCCTGTACGGGAGGTTCACTCTGTCCCATGAATTCCGATTCTGGCAGATTTTTCGCGGCAGCCGACCAAGGCTAACCGCCAGAAAGGGAATCAATTCGCCGCGATCCAATATTCCCTCTTTGGGCCTCTCACTCAGGCGTGCACTCCAGGAGCACGGTGAACCTTTTGCCGATGTCGGCGACGTCGGCGGTTCCAAGGATCTTGGTCGATGGCGCAGCGCTATATTTCACGTCATTCGCGTCAAGAAAACCGCGCAGCGTCGAAGGCGACACGGCAAAATTGACGTTCTGGGCAATGTCGCCAGTCAGAGCCGCGGTCTTGAGAACATTCAGCTTGCTTGTCACGACCCCAACGACGTTGCCACTTGAATCAAGCACTGGACCGCCGCTGTTGCCAGGTTGTACTGGGGCTGAGATCTGAACGATTGCCGTGTTGTTGGCTAGGCCTGCAAGCGCGGTTGCGTTGCCCGCCGTAACCTGAGGTCCAGCGGCGAGCAGGCCACGCAACGGAAAACCAACAACGGTCACTGCGTCACCTGCCGCAAACGCGTCTGGCTCAAGGTTGCCGTGGGTGCCATGATTGCATCCACTTCGATCAAAGCCAAATCGTTCTTTGCATCCGACGCTTTTACACGGGCCGAGCCACGATCCGCCACTTCGATCTTCTTGCATCCCTGGACGACATGAGCATATGTGACTACGGGTTGCAGCAATGGCGAAACCAGAGCCGGTCGTCTTTCCCTTGGGTTTGGCCACTTCCTCCGTCTGAGCAGTCTGCGGTGATGCCAGTTTCCCCCGCGCGATCTGGACGTTGCGCCGATCGTCTTGGTCTCGTCGAGGACTTTGCGAGGCGCACTGAGACCAGTATTTGGCGTTGATCGCGTTCCAGTCAAGAGCGGAATCCAGCGCCACCACGTCGGTATAGAAATCTGGATAGGCGGCGCCCGCGTTAGCGTCTGAAATAGCCCATTGTCGCCCGAGCCCGACACCCAGTGCCACCGAACTGACAAGGTGCAGGATCTCGCCCTGACTGCCCGGCGGCAGACCCGTGTTGCCAAGGTTCACCGAATACAGCATGGGCGAGCGAGGGCAAAAGTAGAACGGGACGAATTCGCCCACAAAGCGATTGCCAGCCTGCGGGACTCGTGTTTCCTGGAGCCGTCGGCGCTTCATATGGTTGTGGCCGATGACGACGGCGGGCCCACCTTTGCGCGCAGCGAGCATTGCATCGGAGACGAGGCGGCCCTCCGCGATGATCGCGGGCAGATTGGTGATGTTGGTGATGTGGTAGATCGGCGTAGCGTTTAGATCGCGCGGCATGGCCCCCTACAGACTGTTGAATGACTGGAACTCAGGCGGGAGCCTCATGCGAGCATGGTGCGCGAGATATGTTTCGCCTGCGACGCCGAGTGGCGCCTCCCTCTTGCGCAGCGCTTGCTATTGAACTCTCCTCCGGGCGTGGTTTGGTTACGAATCTACACGATGTTGATGCGATAGGAAAGCTCAGTGCTCCCCTGCAGCTACCGCCATTCTCACGGAGGCACCAGCTCCGCCTCGCGCCACAGGCCGACGCACTTCGCCCTGGATTCGGTTGCTGCGAACGGTCCGTGCTCCTGTGGCATCGGCTCGTGCGCGTAGTCGCGACGCCACTACACCAAGCCGATGGTGAGCATGGCGAACCCAACATCGAGCGTCTTCGGGCCATTCAGGGCTGAGTGCGACGCGACCTTCACTCGACTCACTCGCCCGCCGTGCCGGTCGATCTTCGGGCAGTCGCATGCGCCCGACGTTCGGCGCCGGACAGGCATACAGGCCGCACTGAATATTTGGGAGTTGCCAAGTAAATCGCCAAAAACTGAAGTGCCTTGCTATCAACTTGATAGCGGTTGCTCCAGAGACCTTGCGGATTGCAGTGGCTCCTCGACCTGAGCTCGGACCAGGAACCTGCGGATTAACAGTCCGTCAATGAAGCCCGGTGGGCCCAATTGACCAATGATGAAAACCTCCCTCAGCCCCCGCTCAAGGCTTCCGCCGTCGACGAGCGGCGGACGTATCAGCCTTCGCAGCTGACTTGCTGACCAAAGCCTCGGCCAACATCCGCCGCGTTGTCTCGTGCGCGGCTTTTTCATCGTCGATCCGGCTCTCGAGCGCTTTGGCGCGCGCCGCGAGCGCATCTGTTTGGGTCCGCGCCTGCGCCAAGTCGATGCTTTGGGTGGCCAGCTGCTCGCGCAGCCCAGCCTCGGCATGCCGCGCCGCTTCCCGAACCTGGTGGAGCTTCTCCAACTCTTCCTCCAACCGTTTTGCCGCCGCTTCCTCGCTCTTGGCCCGCCGCTGCTGCTCCCTGGCCAACTCGGATTCCAGCGCCTTGGCCGTTTGCCTGGCCCGATCCACCTCGGCCAGCATCCGCCGCTCCTGACCCGCGTGCCGCTCTTCGGCTTGGCGCAGGTCCTGGTCGCGCGCGGCCATCGCCTCGGCGTGTTCCCGACGCATTCGTTCCTGGGCTTCCCCCGCCTGAGAGAGCAGGGTGGTCAGCCGCCTGATGTCGTCATCCAGGCCCGTGCGCACCCGGTGCGCCTCGAGCGCGTGTTCCTTGAGTTGCCGTTCCAGCGCCTCGCGAGCCTGCTGAGAGGAGGCCAGCGCCGCGTCCAGGCTCGCCCGCGCGTGAGCGAAGGCTTCCTCGCGCTGCGACAGCGCCGCCTGCGCCCCGGCCAAGGCATCCTCGCGGGCCTGCAGGTCCGCCCGAACTGATTCCAGCTCGCCGCGCTGAACTTCCTCGGCCTCGCGCCGCGCCGTCTCCCAGAGCAGCTTCGCCGCATTCCGCACGCCCACCGGCATGCCGTCCGGATCGTTGCCGGCCGGACGCCCGGAAGCTGAACCTGCCGTCGATCCCACCAGCCGTTCACCAAGCGTCGCGAACCACCGCTCGAGCATCGGGCTCACGGTATTCGGCGAGCCGCGCCCGATCTTCAGCCGCACGCGCTCGATCGTGGGCCGCTTGCCCTCGGCCAGCAGTGCATCCGCGGCCGCGAAGACGTCGACCTCCTGGATGCCACGGCTACGAAGTTCGGCGATCTGGTGCATATCGTTCCTTTTCCGGCTTCAAATGGCGGCGAACTTTGGCCAACGTCGCCGCCCTCTTGCAGTACTATTTTAACCTCGATAAGGGAATGTTATCGGGACTTATTGGTGTATAATGTAGCGAATCATACGTCGTATGTAAGATAAAAACATGAAAGCAGCCAAAACGCACCCCCTGGCCAACCTGCCCGAGCGCAGCCCGGCGCTGGAGCCGCTCCTTGATCCAGGTCGTTTGACGCAAACCGCCGAGGACGCAGCCCGCGCACTGCTGCGCGAAGGCGAATCGACCAACACGCGCGCCTCCTATGCCTCGGCAATGCGCTACTGGTGCGCCTGGTACGCCGCGCGCTACGGCGATGCGCTGCAGCTGCCGGTTTCCGTGCCCGTGGTCATCCAGTTCATCGTCGACCACGCCGCACGCACTGCCGCAGCCGAAGGCGCGCCGTCGTCCCGCGCCTGTCTGGTCACCGAGTTGCCCGCGGACATCGACCAGGCCCTGGTCGCCAACGGCTACAAGGCGCGCCTCGGGGCGCCGGCGCTCAACACGCTGGTGCACCGCATCGCTGTGCTGTCCAAGGCGCACCAGCTGGCCAAGGCGCCGAACCCGTGCGCCGACCCGCTGGTGCGCGAGCTGCTGGCCCAGACGCGCCGCGCCTACGCCAAGCGCGGCGCGCGGCCGCGCAAGCAGCGCGCGCTCACCAAGGACCCGCTGCAAGCGGTGCTGGCCACCTGCGACGACACCCTGCGCGGAAAACGCGATCGCGCCCTCCTCCTGTTCGCCTGGGCGACCGGCGGGCGACGGCGCTCCGAGGTCGCCTCGGCCACGCTCAAGAATCTTCAGCGTGTCGATGCCAACTCCTATCTCTACACGCTCGCGCACTCCAAGACCAATCAGGCTGGCGCCCAGCGCCCCGACGACGTCAAGCCCCTGGCGGGCAGTGCGGCGCAGGCCATGCAGGCGTGGCTCGCCGTGCTAGCGGAAAGAGGCATCCAGGAAGGCGCCCTCTTCCGCCGCATCCGCAAGGGCGGCCATCTGGGGGAGCCGCTCGCGCCAGCGGCCGTGCGCGACATCGTGAAGGAGCGATGTGCGTTGGCAGGGGTGGAGGGAAGTTTTAGCGCGCACTCGCTCAGGGCCGGGTTCGTGACGGAAGCCGGCCGGCAGAACATGTCGCTGCCCGAGACGATGGCCATGACCGGCCATCAGAGCGTGGCGACCGTCATGGGGTATTTCAGGGCTGAGAGCGCTTTGGGAAGCAAGGTTAGCCGGATGCTGGATGAACAGTGAAGATTTCCACCGCATTCCGTGGCTGCGAGCTCAGGTAACCCCAGGGCTCTTGCATCCAAATTGATGCACAATTGCATCATTACAGGCGACTCACATGCGAACGACCGTGACACTCGACGATGCGCTCTACGCCAAAGCCCTTGAGGTGGCGGACCCCGGGATGGACAAAGCCGAGTTGTTTCGCGAGGCCATCGAAACTTTTGTTCGGGTCCGGGCTGCCAAGCGCCTCGCCGCACTGGGCTCGTCTGCACCTGACATGCGAAGCGTTCCTCGCCGGCGCCCTCGGCGCCCAGCAACCCAATCCTGATGGGACCCGTTCTCGTCGACACCTCCGTGTGGGTGGGTCACTTCCGCCAGCGGAACAACGCTCTGATCGCGCTATTGCGGGCAGATCTGGTTCTGATACATCCGATGATCGTTGCCGAGCTGGCATGCGGGACGCCGCCGGAACCGCGACTGCGAACATTGGGCGATCTGGACCTGTTGCAGCAAGTTCAGCAGCCGACTCTCACCGAAGTGAGAGATTTCATCGAGCGGGAACGGCTCTACGGGCTCGGTTGCGGTCTGGTGGATCTCTCATTGCTCGCGTCCACAATGCTCATGCGGCCCGCCAAACTCTGGACACTCGACAAAAGTCTTGGCGCCCTTGCCATGCGTTTTGGCGTCATGCATCGGCCAGCACTGCACTGAGCGCTGCGCGATCGGTCTTCTTTCGCCGAAGGCAACAATCTTTCTTATGCGCAAGGCGGCTGCTCAAGGACGGTACCTCGGTCTGGCGGCAGGTGCAATCGCGCAACAAGCGCGCGCTGCGCATCGCACTCACGGCGCGCGGACTGGCCCTCACCTGCGAGCTCATTCCGATCGCACGGCACTACCGGGCCACGTCACTTCACCACTGCCGAAGTGAAGACACTTCGCGCAATGCTGCTGCGCCTGTACGCCAGCACCATCCCGCCCGCCTAAAGGGGTGGCGCGTGGCCTCGGGCCGATGAGCCTCCGGCGTCACGCTCCGCGAACACCCCTTCGCGACGGCTGATCTTTCTTGCCACTATTTTTGGCGTGTTCTGCGATTGAGCCCGCGCAGCCGCGCACGCGACACTCGCCGACATTGGGATTGCAGGAGACGGACATGCAGGAATTTTTCCCCGTGCGACGCCCGGTGCTTGCACTGCTTCTCTGCGCGGGGCCAGCGGCCTGGGCGCAGGTCCCGGCGACCTACCCGGCGCACCCCATCAAGTTCGTCGTGAACTCCTCGGCAGGCGCGTCCGTGGACACGATGACCCGGCTGATCGGCGCGCAGCTCAGCGCGTCGCTGAAGCAGCCGGTGGTGGTGGAAAACCGCCCGGGCGCCAGCGGGACAATCGGCGCCGACGCCGTCGCCAAATCGTCAGCCGACGGCTACACCGCTTTGGTAGGCGTCACAAGCTTGATCCAGACACCGTACCTGATACCGAGGTTGCCATACGACATCTTCAAGGATCTCTCGCCCGTGCTGATGCTTGCACGCGGCGCCAACATCGTCGTCGTTCCGGCCGACTCGCCCGTCAACACCCTGCAGGAGTTCGTCTCGATGGTCAAAGCCAATCCGGGCAAACACAACTACGGCACCTACGGCAACGGCACCACGGCGCACATCTTTGGTGATTCGTTCAACCGCCAGGCCGGCATGGACCTCGTTCACGTTCCCTTCAAGAGCAGCTCGCAGATGCTGGCGGCCGTCATAGGCGGCCAGCTCAGCGCCGGCTTCCCCGACGCGGCATCGGCACTGCCGCAGGTAGCAGCCGGCAAGCTCAAGGCGCTCGCGATCACAGGCAACCAGCGGTACAAGGCAATCGCGAACGTGCCCACATTCGCCGAAGCGGGCTTCAAGGGCTTCGAACTCTATGGATGGTACGGTGTGTTCGTGCCAGCCGGCACCCCTCGAGCGAACATCGACAAGCTCTCCGCGGAGATTGCCCACATCGTGCGAACGCCCGAAGTGGCCTCGCGCTTCGAGGATCTGGGTCTTTTCGTGACGGCCACCGGGCCAGACGCGTTCGCCGCGGAGATGAGAGCCGACTCGCAGGTGTGGGGTCGTGCCATTCGCGCGGGCAACATCCGGGCTGAATGAGAGAGATCGACGTGGCGGCGGTGCAGCAGATGCAACACAGCGGCCTGACCGTGGGCACACAGGTGCTGCGCGCGCTCGCGCGCCATCCCGGGCGTCCCGCGTTCACGTGGGATGGCGGGGAGATGTCATACCGCGGAGCCGCGGAACTCATCGGCCGCATACAGAAGGTGTTCCTTGCGCACGGACTCGGTCGCGGCGTGCGCGTGGCCGTGCTCAGCGCCAATCGCGTCGACAGTTGGTGCGCCAGCGTCGCCGCGCACCTCTGCGGCGCCACGACCACGTCGCTGCATCCCAAGGGATCGTTCAGCGACCATGTGTACCAGCTCGAAGACAGCGGCGCAGCGGCCCTGGTGATCGACGCGCAGACCTTTTCCGAGGTGGGCGGCCAACTCTCGGCGCGCGAGAATCTGAAGGTTTTCACGCTCGGCGCGAGCGGCTGGGGCATCGACCTCAATGCTGCCGCCCTGAAGGCGGGCGCGGCAACTGCACGGGACCTCGCGCATCCTGACGATGTCGCGACGCTGAACTACACCGGCGGCACGACCGGAAAGGCCAAGGGCATCGTCCGGCGCCACCACGGCACGGTAGCGATTGCCAACGCGATCCTCGCCGACTTCGACCTGCCGCGCCGTCCGTACTACCTCGCCGTCGCGCCGGTCAGCCACGTGTCCGGCACCAAAGTTCTGCCCACGCTCATGCGTGGAGGCTGCATTCACTTGGCGCGCACCTTCGACCCCGGCCAAGTGCTTGCCACCATAGAGCAACGGCGCATCAATGCCATGCTCGTCGTGCCGACGATGCTGTACACGCTGCTGGATGAGCCGAAGCTCGCCCGGGCAGACGTCTCGTCGCTGGAACTGCTTCTCTACGGCGCCGCGCCGATCTCGCCGGCGCGGCTGGCTGAAGGCGTGGAGCGCATCGGCCCCGTGTTTGCGCAGCTGTATGGGCAGACGGAATGTCACCCCATCGCCTTCCTGCCGAAGGAGGATCACGATCCCTTGGCTCCGCACCTGCTCGCGGCGTGCGGCTTTCCCGTTTCGCAGAACGCGATCGCCCTTCTGGATGACGAAGGCCGGCCCATTCCGGCCGGTGAAGCGGGCGAGATATGCGTGCGCGGACCGAACGTGATGGCGGGCTATTGGAACCGGCCCGAAGAGACCGCCGAGGCGCTGAAATTCGGCTGGCTGCACACCGGCGACATCGCCAGGTCCGACGACGAGGGACGCCTCTACATCGTGGACCGGAAGAAGGACATGATCATCACGGGCGGCTTCAACGTCTTCACGCGCGCTGTCGAAGACGTGCTCATGTCGAACTCCGCGGTGTCACTGGCGGCGGTGATCGCCACCCCCGACGCGCGCTGGGGCGAGACGGTCACGGCCATCGTCGTGCGCCACCCTGGCGCACACGTGAGTGCCGAGACACTGATCCAGGAAGTGAAGGCGAGCAAGGGCGCCGCGCATGCGCCCAAGCGCGTGGAGTTCGTGGACGCGCTGCCCGTCACGAGCCTGGGCAAGATCGACAAGAAGGCGCTGCGCGCCAAGTACTGGGCTGGCCGCAGCCGAGACATAGGTTGAAGATCATGCAGTTGCCCGCTTCCATCTCTCGGCGACTGAAGCTGCCACTGATCGCGGCACCGATGTTCCGAGTTTCCGGGCCCGAGCTCATCATCGCCGCGTGCAGGCAAGGGGTGATTGGCTCGTTCCCCACCGCGAACTGCCGCACGATCGAGGACTGGGATCACTGGCTGACTCGTATCGAGGAGAGCCTGACTCCCGCGGACGCGCCGTGGTGCCCCAACCTCATCATGCGTCGCAAGACGGTGATGGAGGAACTCGACATCCTGCTCAAGCACCGCGTCGAAATGGTGATCACGAGCGTCGGCTCGCCCGAACCCGTGGTGAAGCCGCTGCACGACGCGGGCTGCCTGGTCTTCGCGGACGTCGCCAACGTGCGGCACGCTGAAAAGGCCGTGGCGGCGGGCGTGGATGGACTGATCCTGCTCACCGCCGGTGCGGGCGGGCAGACAGGCTGGGCCAACGGCTTTTCGTTCGTGCGCGCGGTGCGCTCGATCTTCGACGGGCCGGTGGTGCTCGCAGGTGGCGTGGGCGACGGGCAAGCCGTGTGGGCCGCTCAGACGCTCGGCTGCGACCTCGCGTACATGGGCACTAAGTTCATCGCCACCCAGGAGAGCATGGCAGACGACGGGTACAAGCAGATGCTGGTGTCCTGCCGGCTCGACGACGTGCTGCTCACGCGCGCATTCACGGGCCTGGAGACCAACATGCTGCGGCCCTCCATTGTCGCCGCGGGCCTCGATCCGGACAACCTGCCGACCCACATCAGCGAAGAGCGCGCCGCAGCCCTCTACGGCGGCGGGACTGGTAGCCAGGGGCCCAAGCGCTGGCTCGACGTGTGGGGCGCCGGCCATTCGGTGTCAGGCGTCACCAACATCCCGTCAGTGGCGCAACTCGTTTCAGCCACCGCGCGCGAGTACGAGCAAGCACGCAGCGAGACGGCGAGGCTACTCGCGTGGAGGCCGCGCTAGCGGATTCAATGAGCCGCAGCGGACGTCGCCGCCCTCTCATCGTTCTGCGCGTGCAGGTTCTGGGCAGGTTCTGGATCGCGATCGGGAAGTCGGTCTTCGCCGCGTTCGCGCTCGGCAGCCAGCTAGTCGCCGAGGCATATGCGTGTGGTCGATCGTGCGCATGTTTGCCTCGATCTTTGCTCAATCGAACACACCAGTTAGGCTGCGGCGCCTGCGCAGCACTTCTTGGTTGCGCAGCGCCTCGACTCGCTCGACAGCAACGCCCAATCTGCCGAGCACTTCGGCGTTGCTCACCCCTGGAAGTAGGGGCAAGGCCGGCAACTTGGAGCGGCGAAGCGCCATGGAGGCCCGGGCATGCGCACGGTGCTGCCTTGCCGGTCTTCGACTTCGACGACCGCGCCCCAACCCCTTCGCTCATTCGGTGTCCGCGCACGACGCCGATAGCCAGTCCCGCCTCGCTGACCTGCGCCTGGACTCGTCCAGATCGGTAAAGGTCAAGATCCAGGGCCTTCACTTCGGCCATCAAGCTCGCAAGGTTGGCCTTCGTCATTGACGTCCAGCCCCGATAAATGGGCCCCCGCGGTGCGTGCCCCGATGCTGCAGCGCGGCCAGGACGGCGATGACCCCGTGTAGACGTCGGCGTGGCGGCGTGGCTGCGCGTCGTTGCGCATCTCAACCATCGCGCTTTCGTAGTGCTTCTGAAGGATGTCAGGACCGTCTCCGCATGGACGTAGGCGCGAAAGCAGGTCGATTGCGCCACAGGCCCGTTTGGCCGTAGCCGCTGATCGAAAACGTAGACGTTCTTCGGATTGAACCTCGCAACGCCGCCGTAGCCGAAGCTGAAGCCGAAGCGCGCGACCCTGGCTACGCGGCTTCTACCTGCCTGCCAAGGTGCACATGGTCAGGCGAGGTCTGCCGAGCGCATCCCACGACTTGCCAAGCACACTAGTGGCCTGTGAAGTTTGCAGGCCGCTTCTCGACGAAAGCTCGAACCCCCTCTTTGCCGTCCGCGCTGTTTGCCGCTTCCGCAATTTCCCGGGTTTCGCGTTCCATCTGCGATTCCAGTGTGTCGCTGAAGGCGTGCATCAGAAGTCTCTTCATGCCGCCGAAAGCCTGCGTCGGTCCTTTGGCAAGTTCCTGGGCCCAGGCCTGCGCCGAGGCCTGAAGATCGGCGGCCGGTACGACGCGATTGATCAACCCCCAGTCCAGGGCTTCGGCTGCAGACAGGACGCGCCCGCCCATGTAAAGCTCCGCGGTCCTTCGAATACCAAGAATGCGGGGCAGAAAATATGTCGAACTGCCATCGGGCGTCAGCCCAACCTTCGCGTACGCGCTCGTGAACGTCGCGTGCTCGGCCGCTATGGCGAGATCGCAGGCTCCGACCAGACTCAGCCCTGCGCCGGCAGCCACGCCGTTGATCGCCGCGATCACCGGCGCGTTTCCCCAGGCGAGGCGCGAAATCGCCAGGTGAAGATAGCCGGTGATGTCACGCATCAACAGGCCCGCGGTGTCCGGATCTTTTGCGAAGGACGCGACATCTCCACCGGCGCTGAAGGCCTTGCTTCCCTGGCCGGCGATCACGATTGCGCGCACGCTGCGATCTGGCGTGAGTCTGCTTGCGACGTCGCACATCTCCTTTGCCGTGGCCAAATCGATGGCATTGTGAACGTGCGGGCGGTTCAGCATCAATGTTGCCACGCCACTGCGCACCGAGAGGTCGATGTTCACGTAATCCATTGCGCTTCCTTGTGTTGATCGTTTCTCTGGAGAGAGGGCTAGAAGCGGTGTGCGGCGGCCCTGTGCTGCGGGGGAAGCGCGGGCGAGTGTCGGTGGCCGCCACCGCGATTGCCGAAGAAAGGCTTTGTCATGCTGCGTGCGGATCATCTGCACCCGCGGACGCCGAAGAAGCGACGTACGGCGTCGAAGGCTGCTTCACCGTCGCCGCGTCAGTCAAACGCTCGACCCGGCAGGCGATCCCCTTGAGGTGCGGAATTCCCTGCTCGCGATCGAGATGCTCACGGTCGTCTGGACAGATCTGCGCGTCCGCGTACTCCCAGGCGCCCGACAACGTGCCGTCGCCTTCTTCACGCTCGGGCAGCCACCATCCGTGGGGGACCCGTATCACCCCGTCGGGCATGTCGGCGCGGAGGCTCGCCTTCAGTTTGACCCTGCCTTGGCGGGTGACAACTTGCGCCCAGTCGCCTTCACCCAGTCCAACAGCTGCAGCGTCACGCACGGTGATGAACATCAGGGGATCGGGCTTGCGGGCCCTCAGGCTGGCGATGTGTCTGTGCCCTGTCTGGAAGAACTCGTCGTCCCTGACCCCCATGAACATGCTGAAGGGAAACGCCGGATCGTGCGGCGGGTCATCGCGCCAGTACGGCAGAGGATCAAAGCCTAGCTCCTCAAGGAGTTCGGATGACAGTTCCACGAGCCCGGAAGGCGTAGCAAAGCCAGTACGCTCGTACTTGCGGTACTCCAGCTTGTTCATGTGATAGGCGTGCTCCGCGGCGAAGCTGGCGAAGTCCTGCTTTAGTCTCTGCAGGCGGTAGTCCAGAACATCTTCGTTGGTCTCCCATGGAAACGCTTCGGACAGGCCCATGCGCATTGCGAGACCGCGCCAGAAGTCGTAGACACCTCTGCATTCCCCGGGAGGCTCGACGACTTTCTGAGAGGGCCGGTAGATGGAAGTCCATCCGAATCCGTCCGCAAGAGCGTTGCGCTCCAGCCATGCGTCGCCCGGGAGGATGAAGTCGGCAAGCTGGGCCGTTGGCGTGCGGAAGTGCTCCACGGCCACAATCAGATCCTGCTTCAGGAGCGCCCGCTGGATAAGTTGCATATTGGCAAAGCTCATCAGAGTGTTGTTCCCCAGGGTGAAGAACGCCCGCACGGGATATGGATCGCTGTCCGCCATTGCACGGAATACGGCGGACGGGTTAGCCATGTAGCTGCCGGTGATGAGGTTCGGCCATTCGTAGCCCCACACCCGCTTGGCTGGTCCGCTCAGTCGCGCCATCGCTCGATAGGTGAAGGCGGGATGCGCCTCGCAGCCTAGTTGTTTCGCCTGCTGGGTTGCGGACAAAGCCTCGTGCATCTCCAGTTCGGACTCGTGAATGATGTCGCGGTGAAAGCCATGCAGGACCTCACCTCCCGGAACGTCGAGGTACCCGCAGATCGCGCGCAGCGTGCACATCAGGCGAATGGCGGAAGTGGAGTTTCGCTGCTGGTCCGTGATCGGCGTCCAAGGAATGACGGACGGGCCGGACGCCGCGTACATGCGCGCTGCCTGCGCGATGAGCTCGGGCGCAACGCCCGTGAGGCGCGCAACTCTGTCCAGCGGGAACTCTTCGACACGAGCCTTCAGCGCCTCGAAGCCCTTGGTCCAGCGCTGCACGAAGGCCTTGTCGTAGAGTTCTTCGTCTAGGATGACCTTGAGCCAGCCGAAGCACATCGCCGCGTCGGATCCGGGCCTCAACGGAAGCCAGAGGTCGGCGAGTTCGGCATTCTCGCTGCGCCTCGGATCCAGAACGATGAGTTTCGCACCTCGCTCCTGCGCACGCCGAATGGCGTTGTAGATTGGCGTCCAGGAATGCTTCTTGGGGTTGTGGCCGAACAGGACGATGCAGTTCGTCTTCGGGAAGTCGGGATAGGGGTACCACCCGTACACGAGCCGGTTGACGGCCGCCGTGTTGCCGGCACAGATGGCGACGCCACTGATCCAGTTCGGGGAACCGAGCAGATTCATGAAGCGACGCGCCGCGCCGTTGTCCGTCTGGGTGTTCCACTGCGAGGTAGACACGGCAAGGGCCTCCGACCCATGAACTGCAACGATGTCGGAGAGTCGATTGGCTATCTCGTCAAGCGCCGCGTCCCAGCTCACCTCTGCCCACCGTCCCTCGCCGCGTGCTCCCACGCGGCGCAAGGGCCGAGTGACGCGCTTCGGATGACCGAACCCCGAGGGCGCGTGAACCCCTTTCATGCAGATGTTTGCCATGAGCGGGCGCGAATCCACTGCCTTCACGCGTACGTCGCCGACCTTGCCGGAAGCAGGAACCTCGGCGAGCACCTGGCAATAGATGTCGCAGCCCGAGCACAGTGCTTTCTTCTCTGTCATCGGGTGCCTGAAAGAGCCACAAGGCTCGCACAGAAAAGGCAGGCCCCAATTCGCTTCGACAGCCGTGATTCGCGCTCTGCGCTCGCGCGCTGCAGGGAGCATTCCTTAAGCATAGTGGCCATTGGTAGCATTGCTAGGTGTATACACACGCAGTATAGACCTGAGTGCTGTTCTGCGCAAAGGGCTGCGCCTTAGGGACAATCCACGCAACGCTTCGCGAGGAATGGATGTTTCCCCATCTCGAGGTGCTTGAGAACGTGCGTCTCGGCCTGCAGCGCGCCCTGAGCAGAGCTACCACTTCTGCCGCAGCGACAAGACGCTGGGCGCGCTCAATGCCCGCGCTCGCGAGCTGCGGTGCGATTGGATGCGATTGCCGACGAGCTGACCGCTGACCTGCCCTGTCGTCGCACGGCGCGCTGGAGCTCGCCGACGCTCGCGATGACACCGGAGTTGATGCTGCTGGACGAACCCGACGCAGGGCATGGGTCAATAGGACGTGCATGTGGCGGAACTCATCAAAGCGTGGGTCGGCAGGCCGCGCCATTCTGATGGTGGAGCACAACATGCGCGTGGTCTCGACCATTGCACCTCGCTGCCAGCAACTTAAGGGTGATCTAACGTGTGGCGCACGCATCGGCTTGTCCGCCGATCAGATCGGGCCCACCGCGTCTCGACTGGCTCGTGCCAAGACACGCACGACAGTGATACGCTCCGCCGCCCATACGCAACCCGGTGCCATCGGCGCCCCGCACGGGTTTTGGCATTGCGGGAAACGCTACCCGCGCGCAGCGTCGCTGCTCTCAGGTACGGCCCTTCATGGCGGGGCAGCGACTCCGGCTTATCGGTTGGAATGCGGCGTCGCCAGGAATCGTCTGCATGACCTTGTAGATGTCCCACTTGCTCTTGGACTCTTCGGGTCTCTTGACCTGGACCAGGTACACGTCGTGAACGAAGCGCCCATCGTCGCGGATGCGTCCGTTCTTCGCAAAGAAGTCGTTCACCGGCAGTTCTCGCATCTTCTTGAGCACCGCGCTGGTCTCGGTAGTGCCGGCAGCCGCTACGGCCTTCAGATAGTGTGCGGTCGACGAATAGTCGCCGGCCTGCATGGCCGTGGGCATCTTACCGGTCTCCTTGAAGAAGCGTTGGGACCACGCCCGCGTTTCGTCGTTTAGATCCCAGTAGAACGCCTCGGTGGCCAGAATGCCTTGGGTTGCCCGCAGGCCGACTGCGCTGATGTCTGTGTTGAAGACCGCCAGGGCGACCAGACGTTGCTTGCCCGACTTCGTAAGCCCGAATTCGGACGCTGATCGCAGCGAGTTCTGGACGTCCTGGCCGCCGTTGGCCAACGCCACCACCTGCGCGCCCGAACTCTGTGCTTGCAGCATGAACGAGGAGAAGTCGGACGCCGCAAGCGGATGCCGGGCCGAGCCGAGGCTCTTGCCACCATTGTCGGCCACGACCTTGGAGGCATTGGCCTCGAGCGCCTTGCCGAAGGCGTAGTCGGCGGTGACGAAGTACCAGGACTTCCCGCCCTGACTGGCTACGGCGTAAGCCGTACCGCTAGCCATCGCGAAGGTGTCCCACGCGTAGTGAATCGTGACCGGTGTGCACTCCTCGTTCGTGAGCGCATCGGTCCCGGCTCCGTTGACGATAGCGATACGGTTCTTCTCCGCGGCGACCTTGGTGACCGCGATGGCCACAGCGGAGTTCATCAGATCATTGACCATGTTGACCTTCTCGACGTCGAACCACTGCCGCACCTTGGTGGCGGCGACATCGACCTTGTTCTGGTGGTCGGCCGACAAGACCTCTATCGGTCTGCTGAGCACCTTGCCGCCGAAGTCTGCCACCGCCATCTGCACCGCCTTCACCGAGCCGGCGCCGGTCAAGTCGGAGTAGCCGCCGGACAGGTCGGTCAGCACGCCGATCCGCACGGGTTCGCTGGCCGCGTCCTGCGCGGGTGCACTGGATGAAATGAGGGCCGCGACGGCGAACGCCGCACATGTCAAAGCATTGCTCATGGGATGTCTCCTCGGTAGTGGAATCGGATGGCGCACTAGGCGCGCCGCAGGGTGACCTGATCGTCTATTCGCCATCGGTGGCTGCGGTCGTCTTGGCAAACTCGCGCAGACGGAACTTCTGCACCTTGCCTGTCGCGGTGTGCTCGATAGCGCCGAAGATGACGCGCTTTGGAACCTTGAAGCGCGCGAGCCGGGCACGGCAATGCGCAACGACGTCCTCTTCGCTCATCTCGAAGCCGGGCTTGAGGGAGACGAAGGCCCAGGGCACCTCGCCCCACTTGAGGTCAGGCGCCGCGACGACCACGGCCTCGAAGATGGCTGTATGGGTGTAGAGGGCCTGCTCGATCTCGAGCGACGACATCTTCTCGCCGCCTGAGTTGATCATGTCCTTGCTCCGGTCACGAATTGAGATGTAGCCGTCCGGATGGCGCACGGCCAGGTCGCCGGTGTTGAACCAGCCGCCTGCGAAGGCCTGCCGCGTGGCATCTTCGTTCTTGAGGTAGCCACGCATGACCGTGTTGCCACGCACGACAACCTGCCCGATCGTTTCGCCGTCCCACGGGACCGACTGGTATCCGGAATCCACGACGTCCAGGGCCTCGCAGGCGGGAAATCGAACGCCGGCGCGCGCCTTCAGCTCGTAGCGATTCCCATAGGCACCGTCGTTCCAACTGGTTTTCCAGGCGCTGACGGCGGTCGACGCGTAGGTCTCGGTCAGACCGTACACCTGCGTAACATGGGCGTTGAGGGCCTCCACGCCTTCGATCACTGACGCAGCCGGTGCCGCTCCGGCGGTCAGTATCCGCACGGGCGTGTCGAAGCCTTTCCCATCAGCAGGCCGGCGCGCCAGCATGGACAGCACCACCGGGGCCGCGCAGAAATGAGTCGCATGGTGCGCATTGGCGATATCCAGAATTGCCTGGTCCTCCACTTTGCGCAGGCACAGGTGGGTTCCCGCTAGCAGCGTAATAGTCCATGGAAAGCACCACCCGTTGCAGTGGAACATCGGCAGTACCCAGAGGTAGGCCGGGTGAGCTCCCATGGACCAGGCGACGGTGTTCGCCATGGCGTTGAGGTAGGCGCCGCGGTGATGCGTCACTACGCCCTTGGGATTGCCAGTCGTTCCGGACGTGTAGGAGACAGCGATCGCGTCCCATTCGTCCTCAGGCCCGACGAGCTGGCCGTGTCCATGGCCGTGCGACACGGCTTCCTCGTAGCCCATGTGCCCGAGTGGCACGGTGGTGTACGCGACGCCAGTGTCCACGACTTCGAGTGCTAGCGGCGGACTCTTCATTCCGGCCAGTGCGCCAGCGATCGTCGCTGCGTACTCGCGATCGTAGACGAGCACCTTGGCCTCGGCATGCTCCAACTGGAAGCGGATGACCGCAGCGTCCAGTCGCACATTGATGGTGAGGAGCACTCGCCCGGCCGAGATGCCCGCGTGGCTGAGCTCGAGCATCTCGGGAATGTTGGGCAGCATGGCGGCGACCACGTCGCCCTTGCGAAGGCCCCGCATGTCGAGGAACCCGGCGAAGTCCTCGCAACGTCGCAGCAGTTCCCGATAGCTCATTCTCCTCTCGCGATACACGACAGCGCCGTACTCCGGATAGATCTCCGCCGTGCGCTTGAGGAAGGAGATCGGGGACAGCGCCTGGAAATTCGCTGCGTTCTTCGCCAACCCCTCATCGAATAGTGCACCCATGTGTCGTCTCCGTACTGCAGATAAAAGAGCCAGGCTCTATAGAGAAAATCGCTGTCCGTATTTCAATGCCTGCAAGATCTATCTATGATAGGTGTGTTCACACGTCTTTAACCAGGAGGCAACCCCCGTGGATACCCCTACCGCACTCGTCGTGGGCGCTGGTGACAACCTCGGGGCTCGCTTTGGCACTCCGATTCGCATGCAAGGGAATGAAGGAGTGCGTCGCGCGATGCACGGCCGATCAGCTCGCTGCGTGGAGCGGCACCATCTTCTTCACCGGCGCTACCGCGAGCCTGAGCGGCGCCGAAGGCTACTCGGCGTTTTCCGGCACCAAGCACTGACTTCGATCGCTAGCGCAGAGCATGGCGTGCGAGCTGGGCAAGCAGGGTGCATTTCGTCCACCCGTTCATCATGGGCCGACGGGCGCTTTCCCGAACTGGTGCACCGCGCCCCACCAACGACCTGCTCGCGCCGGACACGTCGCGAATATCTGCTGGCGAGGTGCTCGTGCTGCACGACATGCTGGGCATCAACCTCGGCAAGATGCCGAAGTTCGTGCGCAACTTCATGGCCGATGCGCCCGGCATCGCAGAGGCTCTTGCAGCCTATGTGCGCGCGGTGAAGGACGGCAGCTTCCCCGACGACCAACTCCACGCCTGGTAGGCAGATCACGACCATGCACATCGCCCGCACCCTCCCCGAACTGCGCGAACACTTGAGCCGCTTCCAGCGCCCGGCCTTCGTCCCCACCATGGGCAACCCGCACGAGGGCCACCTGGCGCTGGTGGCGCAGGCCAGGCCGCTGGGCGACGTCACGGTCGCCAGCATCTTCGTCAACCGGCTGCAGTTCCTGCCGCACGAGGACTTCGACACCTATCCGCGCACCTGGGACAGCGACTGCGAGAAGCTGCGTTCGGCCGGCTGCGACCTTCTGTTCGCGCCCGACGAAAAGGCGCTCTACCCCGAGCCGCAGACCTGCAAGGTGCATCCGGACCCGGCGCTGGCCGACATCCTCGAAGGCCATTTCCGGCCCGGCTTCTTCGTCGGCGTCTGCACCGTGGTGATGAAGCTCTTCAGCTGCGTGCAGCCGCGTGTCGCGGTGTTCGGCAAGAAGGACTATCAGCAGCTGATGGTCATCCGCCACATGGTGCGGCAGTTCGCGCTGCCCATCGAGATCGTGGGCAGCGAAACCCGGCGCGCGGACGACGGGCTCGCGCTGTCCTCGCGCAATGGCTACTTGAGCGAAGCCGAGCGCATGGAGGCGGTCCAGTTGTCGAAGGCGTTGCAGGCGATGGCCGATGCGCTGCGCTCGGGCGAGCGCGACCTGGGAGCCATCGAAGCGCGCGCCATGCAGTCCCTGAAAGCGCGCGGCTGGGAGCCTGACTACCTGGTGCTGCGCCGCCGGGCCGACCTGCAGGCGCCAGCCCCCGGCGAGCCGCTGGTTGCACTCGCGGCCGCGCGCCTCGGTGCCACCCGCCTCATCGACAACCTCGAGGTAGAACGGGCAATCTAAGCTTTGGTCGCACGTGGGTTCTTCCGCTCCACTTTGTAGGCGGCGCGCGCGCGCCGATCGCCAAGGAACGGAGGGCCGGCGCCGTCGATACCGTCGGCAGTCACACGCTGGTCAACGTGCTGGCGCAGAACAGATATCGCGGTGTGGTGATGCCTTCGGCCTCGCCCCAACGCAGGATCTTCCAGGATCAGTCCGCCCTCATTCTGCGCAACGTGACCCTCGCGAGATCGATGCCGTCAATGCGCCGCGATCCGCATCCTCGAGAGGAAAGTCATGGGAGGGACCGGGGGTTGACGTGAACGCATGAAGATGGAAATGTCGCGGTGACCCACAAGAACAAGGGCGTCATCACCTTCAACCACCACTAGGTCGCAAAGAGCCCGTTAACCGACGCAGATGGGAACGTTGTTCGTGCGCGGTCGCAGCGCAAGGGCCACCACCGTGTCGGCACACTATGACCGCTGTAGCTTCTCGAGTCTTTGGAGCAGCGCGTATGGCGTACGCGGCCACCCAACACGCCCGAACCAGGCGCCACCAGCAATGGCGCATGCGATAACGACCCCGTACACAAGCAGTCCCACCCCTTGTACTGCGAATACCGGCGCCAACTGACCAGTTCCGCGCAGAACGAACCAGCCACCGATCCCGGCGACGGCCAGGCGCGCGAGGTTTCCGACGACAGGCCAGTATAGGCGGCCGGCGCCTTGTGATGCGAAGTACAACACCAGTCCGACGCCGAAGAACCCGTAGAACGGCCCGACTGCCCGCAGGTATTGCGTGCCAGTCTCGAGCATCACGGGATCGTTACCGAAGAGCAGCAGCCATGGACGAGGGAACAATGCCGCTAACAGCCCGATGGCCTCCGCCAAGCCAAAAGCCATCGCGGCACCAACCCAGGTTGCGCGCAATGCACGCTCCTTGTGATTGGCGCCGATGCAGGTGCCGACCATTGCGAGCAGCGGAGATCCGAAGCCGAACATCAATGGCACCAGCAGATACTCGAGACGTGAAGCCGTGCCGTAGCCGGCGATGGCACCCGGCCCGAACTGTCCGGCGAGGGCGGTCGCTGTCGCGATGGACAAGTTGATGCAGACGGTTGCAATGGCGGAAACGAGACCGACGCGAAGGATGTCGCGGAACATGGGCCACCGCAGCTGGGCCCTTCTGAATGAAATCAGAAGCAAGCTGCGGCTGGAGCGCAAGTACACGACCAGCGCAACCGAACCAAAAAGGTAGTAAAGCAACAGCGCGGTGGCACCGCCCGCGATACCCATTCCCGGCACCGGTCCCCAGCCGAAGATAAGTAGCGGCGACAGCGGTATTACCAACACCACGCCGGCGACGGTCACCTTCGCAGGCACGGCCATGTTGCCGGTCCCCCGAATCACGGCTGCGAGAGAATTGAAAAGCCACACCAGAACGGCGCCCGCGAAGACCCAGTGAGAGTAACTGATGGCTGCTTCCAACGAGGCGCCGGTGCCACCCATTTGCGCATAGAGCCAGCGGCCGCCGACGCTCAGCGCGAGCGTGAAGGCAGTTCCGAAGCACAACGCAACGATGACAGCATGCAGCACCAGCGCCTGAGCATCTTCGCGGCGCCCGGCGCCCAGCGCACGTGCAATCGCCGAAGCGATGCCGCCGCCCATCGCACCGGCCGATGTCATCTGCATCAGCATGACGATCGGAAACACGAGCGCCATTCCCGCCAGCGCATCGTTTCCAAGCTTGCCGACAAAGAAAGTTTCGATCAGGCCGACTGCGGCCTGCGCCACCATCACGACCACGTTTGGTATAGCCAGTCGCAGCAGCGTGCGGCCGATGGGGGCTTCCAGCAGCACCCGTGTCCGCGCATCGACGCCGCTCATGTCAGACCACGGCGGCCGTCGCTCGACGTGCCAGGCGCGCCTCACGAATTGGCAGATTGATGAGAGCTGCGCCAGCGGCCAGTGCGATGTCGATGTACCAGACCCAGTCGTAGCTGCCGGTGACCTCGAACATATACCCGCCCAAGAACGCACCAAGGAAGCCGCCGATCTGGTGCGCAAGCATTGCTACGCCAAAGAGCATTGCCATATTCGCCGGGCCGAACATCTTCGCGACAAGCCCTGCGGTGGCTGGCACGGTCGAGAGGAAGGTCACTCCCACAAGTGCGGCGAAGATCAGCATCACGGCGGGTGTCTTCGGTGCGACGAGGAATGCGAGGACCCCGAGCCCGCGCACGGCGTAGACCAGGGACAGCAGCGACTTCATCCGCCAGCGTCCCACCGCCCAGCCCATGCCGACGCTGCCGACGATGTTGAAAAGGCCGATCATTGCGAGCGACCAGCCACCGATCTCCGGCGGAAGTCCGCAGGCTGCGACCACACTCGGCAGATGAGTTGCAAGGAAGGCGACGTGGAAACCGCACACCAGAAAGCCAATCGTGAGATAGCGGTAGCTCGGCGTCGCGAGCGCCTGACTCACGGCCTCTCGGGCCGTCAGCGTCTTTGTCCCTGAAGCAGCCGCAGCGGCCGCGGCTATGACCTTCGAGTTGCCCTTGAGCACCCACACCGCGGGCAGCGCCAACAGTGCCAACAGGCCAAGCCATTGCATCGACGCGGTCCATCCGACCGCCGCGGTCAGCCCAATGGCGATCGGCGCCATCGCGAACTGGCCGACGGAGCCGCCAGCGTTGACGATGCCCGTGGCCATACCACGCTTGTCAACAGGCACCAATCGCGTGCTCGCCGCCATTAGCACCGAAGGCCCGGCCATGCCGGCGCCACCGGCCCCCAATACGCCGATGGCGAAGATCAGCCCAGCGGTTGACGTCATCAGTGGCGTGATGACGGTGCCGATCACGACCAGCAGCACGCCGATGAAGATCACCCGCCCAGCGCCGACACGGTCAGCAACCGCGCCGGCGAAGGGCTGCGTCAGACCCCACCAGAGCTGCCCGAACGCAAAGGCCAGGCTGACGCTGCCTATGCCCAGACCTGTCGAGGTGTTCACTGCCGGGAGGTAAAGGCCCATCGCCTGACGCACGCCCATCGTGAGCGCAAACGTGCCGGCCGCCGCCAGGAGAACCAGCCAGAGGGCGTAGCCTGAGGACTCGGACCGTGCTCTTAGTCCTTCAGCTGTCTTTGTGATGTCGCTCATCCGCGCCTCTCACATCCTTGCCCCGGCTGTCTCACGCAGACGCTTGATGCTCTCGTCGATAAGCACATGCAGCTCCAACACACGGTCCGAGCCGAGGATCGAGTTGAGCTCCCGCTGCGCAGCGCGCCAACAACGCTGTGCCTCAGCGCATTTTTCACGGCCGGCTTCGTTGATGCGAATGAGACGGCTGCGTGCATCTGGCCCTTCAGCCTGCGTAAGCCAGCCCGCCGCGATCATTGGCTTGAGATTGCGCGTCAGTGTGGAGGCATCCAAGTTGAGGTGATCCGCTAGATCGGTGGCTCGCAGCGCGCCGTACCGCATGACATGCGTGAGCAGGGAGTACTGCGTGGTCTTCAGGCCGGCGGCCGCGATATGCGCGTCGTAGAGGCGCGACACAAGCCGCGTTAGCCCGCGCAGCCTGAAGTTGGTACAGCCTTGCGGTTTCGTGATTGCATCCATCACGATTCATTGTACCTACAATATCTGTACTTGCAATCAAAAGGATGGACCTGTATGCAGAATGAGCTTTCCCGATGGATCGATCTGGAGAACGCGATCATCGAGAAACTGACAGCCGGCGCTGGTCCGGGCGTGGCTACCCTGGCGCAGATCGAAGGCAAGACGGGCCTGGAATTCATGCAGGCGATGCTCGACGGAGAGGTTCCCTACGCCGCTATCGCGAAAACATTGGACTTCACCGCGATCGAGATGCAACGGGGCGTGGCCATCTTCCAAGGCACGCCGCTTGCGCAGCATCTGAATCCGCTGGGCACTATCCACGGCGGCTGGATCGCGACGCTGCTCGACTCGGCGCTGGGGTGCGCGATCCACACCATGATGCTGCCGAGCCGCAGTTTCACCACAGCAGAGCTCAGCGTGAACTACGTCAAGGGCCTCACGCCGAAAGTACTGCGCGTGCGCGCCGAAGGCAAGGTTATCCATTGTGGCCGCCCACCTCGCGACAGCCGAAGCGCGGCTCTTCGACGCCGACGGCACGCTCTACGCCCACGCCACGACTACATGCCTAGTGTTCGAACTGCCAAGGCGCTGACGCACACAATCAGCCGGGGACCTGTGCGTGCGGCCGCCCTCGCAATCGCTTGTCTAGAGTTGCCAGCCATCTCCTGATGTCCAGGGCGATGAGTCTGCACCCAGTACAACTGCGAGTGACTGCGTCTCCGGGAGCAAGCGCTCAAAATAGAATGACGCAGTGCTCAGCTTGACGCGGTAGAGCGGATCGTCGCTTTCGTTCTGTCGCTGGAGAGCAATAGCGGCCATGCGGGCCCACATCCAAGCCACCGCCACATGCCCCGTCTCCGATATCACCCTGGCCGCGCCATTCCGGAAGTCCGACTGGCATTGGTCCCCCTTGGCGTTGCGGGGCGCAAAGATCTCCAGCGCCAGTCGCCTCGCCGCCCCTAGTGCCGCGGCGAATACATCTCCGGTGTGCTCGGAATAGAAGCTACGGCGCACAAGCCCTTGCGTATCAAGGAACTCGTTCATTAAAAAGTCGAACTCACGCTCGCTCACTAGGCCGGTCATGATCTAGGATTGCCCTTGTCTCAGAAATAACGAGCGCTCGCTCGGTTTCCAGGAAGTCTACGGACCCTCCCCCCTCCAGGCAACGTACCGTTCCGCTATGCAGTTCGAATTTGCACCCGGCTTCTCATTCAGTGAATTCCGAAAGGCATCGCCAATCGATGCCAACAGCGTCTTCGACCTGATTCAAATCCGCCATGCGCATCGCATGACGGTCGGGCGGGTCGGCGCCACGACTGAAAACCTGCGAAAAATCATGGCAGCGACCTTCAGGATCGCGAACAAGACAGGCTTCGCGGCCATGTCGCTGCGCGACCTGTCGCGAGAATCGGGGCTGTCAATGGGAGGCTTGTACGGCTACATCAAGACCAAGGACGATCTGGCCGCGATGATCGAGGACGTGGTTCGCTACAGCAGCACCGCCATTCCGGAGTGGTTCGCGACCTGGTCGGATCCCAAGGAAAGACTGGAAGCGACGCTGCGCGGCCACATCTTCCTGTCGGAACTGCTTCATCCATGGTTTTACTTCGTGTTCATGGATACACGCGCACTATCCAGTACTCAGAAGTCAGTTGCCAAGGCCGCCGATCTTCATTTCCAGCAAGAGTTGATGCGTCTGATCAGTGCCGCCAAACTCGCGCGAGGGCCTCAGATCGAATTACTGGCTTCGCATTGCCTTTCTCTTATCCAGGACTGGTATGTCAAACGATGGAAGTACCATCAGTTGCGCATCACGGTGGATGAGTTCGCAAACAGCGTATGCCATCTGATGCTTGCGCTGTCGGCGAGATCACCGGAAAACAATCGCGTCCAGAATGAGACCGAACGCACCGGTTCCAAGTGGCCCCGGGGCTGCAGGCATGTTCGGGTACGCAAACCGTATTCATCGATCTTCCTTTGCTTGAACCGCCCACCGAATGTCGGCACTCACGAGCTCGGCCCGCGCGAATCTGCGAAGCAATCGCAGACGGTTCGCGAGCCCGCCGGGCATGTAACGGAGTTTTGGCTTGGCGACGGCGGCCGCTTCCAACACGAGGTTGACAACGACGCCAGGCTGTCCAGCAGTTGCCATCAGCTCGTTGATCCGGATGACCGACACACGGATGCTCTTGGTGGTGCAGAAACTAGCACCGCACGCTGCGCCGACAAGCCGGCGTGCAGCGCTTCCACCAGCACCGCTGAGCCGATCGAGTGCGCGATCACCGCGTGCAAAGGTCCCAGCGCTTCGCCCAACGCGCGCAACGCCCGGGCTGACTGTGGTATCGACGTTTGCCGCCCGGCAGAGTCACCGTGTGCTGGAAGGTCCATCGCGAGCACGCTGAAGCCGGCGTCGAGCAGCGGGGGCGCGAAGGCAGCCAGAAGCGCCTCACCGCCGTCGAGCACTAGGCGCTGGCGCTGCGACGGAGGTCGTGGCGTCAGAAAGTCGTGTGCGACCTGTTCGGGACGCGGGCGTGGAGCGGCGTCAATCATCGCACTCCGGTGACATGATATTCATCATATTCTTGGTCGAGATCCGCGCCGCCATGGCTCGCGTAAAGTCAGTCGTTGAGGACGGAGATGAGGTGGCTGAGCGCCGCCTCGCGCAGCGCATCGGAAAGGCGGGGGTCGTCGACGGCGCGCGCCAGTGACAGTGCGCCGACCATCACGGCAACTGTGACCAGTGCGCGCTCGTGGGCACCCGGCTCTCCCCATTTAGGCGACTGCCGGCCGACGAGATCAATCATCTCTTTGATGCGGCGAGTGGCGGCTCGCCGCACCTCGGGCGCTTGGCGAGGCATCTCCGAGCCGAGTGCGGCAACAGGACAACCCCTCTCGGTGCCTTCAAGGTGTTCCTTCGACAGATACGCGCGCAGCAGTGACTCCAGCGCACGCTGCGGCGGTGCGCCGGCGGCAATGCGCGCCGACGTGGCGACTGCTTCGGCGCCGGCGCGGTCCGCCGCCTCGGCAAGCATCGCCTCGCGCGACGCGAAGTGGGCGTAGAAGCCGCCGTGAGTCAGACCGGCGGCCTTCATGATGTCGGCGACACCGGTGCCACCGTAGCCGCTGCGCCGAATGGCACGCGCGGCGGCCTCGACGATGCGTTCATGCGAAGCTTCCTTGCGACTATGTGTGGATCGTTTCATGGGCGCAAATCGCTACTATTACTTTCATCATATCCACTTCTTGGCATCCCAGGCAACCTGAACAGACGATGCCCTTCGGGGGCAATCACGACCTGAATGCGCCCTCGCTCGCGGGTAGTCCACGACCGCTCAGTCCCAATGATCTTTCAAGAAGACTTGACAACTCCATGATGCCCCTCATAATATGACGTTCATCATCTATTGCGCCTGGCTTCACGCAGCCAGGCGACGCGTAGAGCCTGACGTACCCCCTCGATCACGGAGTCAGCCTTGCCCATTACCGCCTCATCGCAGCAAGCCTTGTCGTTCAAGATTTGCTTCCCGTCGCTCTCTCGCGAAGGTCGCAGCGTCGACTTTCCGTGCGATGAAGCCGGTCGGGTCGACTTGGATGGACTCGACGAGCGCGCGCGCTGGAACTATCTGTTCGCGCGCGCCATGCTCGGGCGCGAGTACGGGAAGCCCAGCGTACACGCGGCCTAGCTTCGGAAGTTGTCAGTAACCCCTCGAAGGATTCCCATGAGCAAGGATGTCGTCATCTGTTCGCCCGTTCGCAGCAATCGGCAGCTTCGGCGGTTCGTTGAGAGATACCACGATACCACGACGAGCGCACTAGGTGCACATGCCATCGCCGCTACCCTGCGTCGCTCCAAGTTGGATCCCACGCTGGTGGATTCGGTGATTCGGTGGTGATGGGCATGTCGTACAAGCCGGCAACGGTATGAATGTCGCGCGGCAAGTCGCGATCCACGGCGGGCTTCCGGTGGCTGTGCCCGCGATGACGGTCAACCGTGTGTGCGGCTCGGGCGCTCAAGCCGTTGCTACGGCCTATGCGGAGGTAGCTGCGGGACTGTCGCGGATGGTGATCGCGGGCGGCGTCGAGAACATGGATCGTGCACCATACCTGCTGCCCGGCATGCGGTTCGGTGCACGGATGGGCAACGCCGAAGCGATTGACTCGCTGCTGTTGGACGGCTTGCACGATGCCTTCTCGACGCGGCATTCAGGATGGCATACCGAAGATCTCGTTCAAAAGCACGGCCTAACGCGGGAGGAGCAGGACGCGTTCGCGGCGCAAAGTCAGAAGCGCTTTGCCGCCGCTCAAGCAGTCGGGTGGTTCAAGGACGAGATCGAGCCGCTGCCCCTCAAAGGCAAGAAAGGTCCGATCACATTTGCGGCAGATGAATCGAACCGTCCCGACACCACGTTGGAAACGCTCGCCCGTCTGAAGCCCGTGTTCCGTCCCGATGGCACGATCACTGCCGGCAACGCGCCGGGTGTCAACGCGGGTGCCGCCGCGATGATCGTCTGCGACAGCACGATGGCACACGATGCCGGCCTCGCGCCGTCGCTTGTCGTCCGCGGCGTAGGTGTTGCCGGCGTCGAACCCGGCTTCTTTGGGCTGGGTCCCCTGCCCGCGATCCGCCAAGCCTTGGACAGCGCCGGCTGGAATATAGGCGAGGTCGACCGCTTCGAAGTGAATGAGGCCTTCGCTGCTATTGCCATCGTTGTTCGCGACGAGTTGGACATCGACCCGTCGCGTTTCAACGTCGACGGCGGCGCGATTGCACATGGACACCCAATCGGCGCAACCGGGGCGATCCTCATCACCAAGGTGGCCCATGCGCTGCAACGCACCGGGGCCAGTAAGGCTGTGGTGTCGCTATGCATTGGCGGCGGTCAAGGCATTGCCTTGTGCCTGGAGCGCGCTTGATTGCGGCACGGCGGGCCTCCGTACATTGCGCGGATCGACAAGCGAATCTCAGGCAACGAGCGAATGCCGACATCGCGCGCCCACTCGAATGACAGGGTACCGAGGCTAGGAGACAAGTGGGTATTCCGCTGCGCATCCGCTACCAAGAGAGCACTGGAGCACTCACAGAAGCACTTTCCCTGATGAGGCTTCCGGCAAGGCAAAGGTCGTCTGATGATCGGCTGTCGCGCTCTCGCTGGCGACTTGTTACATCGCCAGCACGCCTCGAGCGTTCGGCGATCCCCGGCGGGCCATCGAGATGCGCATTGCATTCGGGGGCCCGCCGCCGAAACCGGCATCATGTGCCGCAATCAGATAGGGATGCATCCCGCTTCTTCGAGATAGCAATGGCAGAACTCGGGCTTGGCTTGGATATTCATGGGGGATGACGACCAACGCGGCGCGAAGGAGAACGAAACGAGAGTTGCTCGCCTTCTATCCAGCGATAAAGAGCCGATTTACGGCCCCTCGAGGCGAAGGCGCGGCCTCCTCTCAGATATCCATCTGCATGCCCACTTCGGCATGATGCGCCCTTCACTGCGGCAGACTCTCCGACTCTCCGAAGTGAAAGAACCGCACGGCCGAAGAACATTGACCGGGAGTGCACCACAGTCAAAAGGCGGCGTGCGAGCGTCATCGCGACGCGCCGACAACAACCGCGAGCGGCAACAGTTACTTCAGTTGACGATGCCCAGATAGTGACCCCTGGGCGCTCTATGTCCGCGCCATGTTCGGCCGCCAACTTGCCCATCTTCGGACGCCGCGCATGAAAGCCCGGCCACGATAGGGACTGGCTGTACTCGGCATAGGACGCGTAGAAATCCGCATCGGGCGGCAGTGTCGCGCGGTTCACCTGGGCCTTCGCGCCCGCGAGAGACTGCTTGTCGAAGCCACTCAATCGCGTGGCCAGAGCCTCTACGAAGGCATCGAGTTCGCGATCAGGCAGCGCACGCGTCACCCAGCCAAAGCGCTCGGCAATATCGGCCGAATAGTCCTGGGCGCTCAGCAGAACTTCCAGCGCACGGTCTCGGCCGATCAGTCGTGGGAGGCGCTCGCTGCCGCCGCCTCCGGGCAGAATCCCGGTACCCACCTCGGGCTGCCCGAACTGCGCCTTCTCGAGACTGGCGTATCGCAAGTCGCACGCCAGCGCGAACTCGTTGCCGCCCCCGCGTGTACGACCCTGGACGCAAGCGATGCTGATGACGGGCGACTTGCTCAACTGCAACACTAAGTTGACCCAGGTCGGTTGCGGAGGGTCGGTCGGCTCCATCGGGAAGCTCTGCGCTTTGCTTAGGTCGAAGTGATTCACGAAGTAGCCTTCGATCGCGCTTTTGAACAGCACCACCTTGACAAAAGGGTCGTTGTCCATGTCCTCTACCACCGCATGCAGCGCCGTGACCATCTCCGGAACAACCAAGTTGAATGGCGGGTTGGCGAAGGTCACTTGCCACAGTTGCGGCGTGCGCCTTTCCAGCTTTACGAGGTCCGATGTCGTGCTCATGGCAGTTCCTGTGGTGGGAGGTGGTGCGATCTGCGCGGCGGTCGGTCGTGCTAAGGGCAACGCAGTAGCAGCGACCGCGGCGGACACGAAATCGCGGCGGTTGACTCCGGCTTCGGTGGAGGCGGCTTCGGGCGTGTTCTTCATCGCGTCTTCACTTTCCCAGAAAGGCGTTGACTTCGGCGGCGAACTCCAGCGGATACTGGAATATGAACGCATGCCCGGCGTCCGGATAGATGATCAGCTTCGAGTCCGGGATGTGCCTGGCCAGCAGGTGCGTGTTCGGGGTGGGCACCATCACATAGTTTTCGCCGTTGGCCACCAGGGTGGGTTGGCGAATCGCTTCAAGGCGCGCCGACACGCTGTCCCTAAAAGTTTCCGGATGTGTCACGACTGTGATGCATGGAGGGATAGCGACGCGAGCGGATACGCTTCATTGCGATCCCAAACGAGGCTCGCCTCTCAGACCTCGAGCCACTCCTTGCGGGTCGCAGCATCGGCACGCAGGCTGTCCGGCGTGCCGTCGAACACGATGCTGCCATGGCCCATGACCAGCGCGCGGTCGGAGATCTGCATCGCGATCGTCAGCTTCTGCTCGATCAAGAGCACCGAGATGCCCTTGTCCTTGAGCGTGCGCAGGTACTGGCCCACCAGTTCGACGATCTTGGGCGCGAGGCCCTCGGTCGGCTCGTCGATGATGATGAGATCGGGGTCGCCCATCAAGGTGCGGCACAGCGTCAGCATCTGCTGCTCGCCGCCCGAGAGCACGCCGGCTTCGGTGTGCTGGCGCTCCTTGAGCCGCGGGAACATGCCGTACATGTCGTCGAACTGCCAGCGGCTGCCCTGCCCCTTGTCCTTCTGCCCGAGCAGCAGGTTCTGATGCACCGTGAGCTTGGGGAAGATGTCGCGGTTCTCTGGCACGTAGCCGATGCCCATGTGCGCGATCTCGTAGGCCTTGCGGCGCAGGATGTCCTGCTCCTTCCAGTGCAGGCCGCCTTCGGCATGCACCAGGCCCATGATGGCCTTGGCCGTGGTCGAGCGGCCCGAGCCGTTGCGGCCCAGCAGGGCCACGATCTCGCCGGGACCGACCGCAAATGAAACGCCATGCAACACATGGCTCTTGCCGTAGTAGGCGTGGATGTCCTGGAGCTTGAGCATTTCTTCAGTGTCCTCCGCTCTGCGCGTCCGCGACCGAAGAGCCCAGGTAGGCCTCCTGCACGCGCGCATTGGCGCGCACCGCTGCGGGCGTGTCGAAGGCGATCACCTCGCCGTAGACGACCACCGCGATCTTGTCTGCCAGGCCGAACACCACGCCCATGTCGTGCTCCACGGTGAGCAGGGTCTTGCCGACCGTCACCTGCTTGATCAGCGCGATGAAGTGCGCGGTCTCGGTCTTGCTCATGCCGGCCGTGGGCTCGTCGAGCAGGATCACGCTGGCGCCGCCGGCGATGGTGACGCCGATCTCCAGCGCGCGCTGTTCGGCATAGGTGAGATTCACCGCATGCACGTCGCGCTTCTTCTCAAGGCCGACCTGGCGCAGCAGTTCCTCGGCGCGCTCGTTGGCGTCGTCGAGCTTCGAGAGGAAGCGCAGGAAGCTGTAGCGGTAGCCCAGGCTCCACAGCACGCCGCAGCGCAGGTTCTCGAACACGCTGAGCTTGGGGAAGATGTTGGTGATCTGGAAGCTGCGCGAAAGGCCCAACCGGTTGATCTCGAAAGGCCTCTTGCCGTCGATGCGCTGCCCGTGCAGCAGCACCTCGCCGCTGGTCGGCTCGAGACGGCCGCTGATGAGATTGAACAGCGTGGACTTGCCGGCGCCGTTGGGCCCGATGATCGCGATGCGCTCGCCGGCTTCCACCGCCAGGTCGACGCCGCGGATGATCTCGGTCTTGCCGAAGTTCTTGCGCAGGCTCCTGAGTTCGAGCGCATGGGTTTGCTGCACGGCGCTCATGCGAGTTCCATCCGCTTGATCTCGGCTTCGATCTCTTCCTGCGCCTGCCCCCAGACCCGCACGAAGCGGCGCCGCACCACCTCGAGGATGCCAAGGCCGATGGCAAGAATGGCGACCGCGCCGAACCAGCTGCCGAATCCGGAGGTGTCGAGCGACACGCCGAAGAAATTGAGCACCGGCCCGAGCGCCGAGTTGAGCTGGATGTGATAGATCATCTCGATCAGGGCGGCAGCGCCCACCACCACCGGAATGGCCGCCAGCAGCAGCCCGCCGTAGAGAACCCAGAAGCGGTTGAACTTGCCGAACTTCGCGACCCTGAGGTTCATCATGATCAGGCTCGCGATGCCGCCCGGCGCGAACATCACCATGAAGACGAACACCAGGCCGAAGTAGAGCTGCCAGGCCTTGGACAGTTCGGACAACAGCACCGAGGCGAACACCAGCAGCACCGCGCCGATGATCGGCCCGAAGAAGAACACCGCCCCGCCGAGGAAGGTGAACAGCAGGTAGCCGCCCGAGCGGATCGCATTCAGGCTGTCGGCCGCGTTGACGATCTCGAAGTTGATCGCGGCCAGCCCGCCGCCCACGCCGGCGAAGAAGCCCGCGATGATGAACGCGAAGTAGCGCACGCGCTGCGTGTTGTAGCCGATGAACTCCACCCGCTCCGGGTTGTCGCGCACCGCGTTGAGGATGCGCCCGAGCGGCGTGCCGGTGAAGGCGTACATCAACCCGGTGCAGACGAAGCAGTAGACGGCGATCAGGTAGTAGACCTGAATCTGTGGGCCGAAGGTGAAGCCGAGGAAGGGCGTGCCGTAGACGCGGTCGGTGGTGACGCCGCCCTCGCCGCCGAAGAAGCCCGGGAACATCAGCGCCATGGAGGCCACCAGCTCGCCGATGCCCAGGGTGATCATTGAGAAGGTGGTGCCCGATTTCTTCGTCGTGACAAAGCCCAGCAGGATGGCGATGACCATGCCGGCCAGGCCGCCCACGAGCGGAATGGCCACCAGCGGAATCTGCAGCCCGCCCTTGTCGCCCATGTTCATAGCGTGGATGGCAAGGAAGGAGCCGAACCCGACGTACACGGCATGGCCGAAGCTCAGCATGCCGCCCTGCCCCAGCAGGATGTTGTAGCTGAGGCAGATGATGATCAGATAGCCCATCTGCGAGAGCATCGTCAATGCCAGGCTACCGGGAAACAGCAACGGCGAAACTACCAAGAGCAGAGCGAACAACGACCAAACCAACACGCGGCCGATGTTCCAGGGCCTGTAGCGGATGTACGACATGGTTGCAGTTGTCATCGATTCAGTTCTCCCTCGTCCCGAGAAGACCCTTAGGCCGGAAGATCAGGATCAGCACGAGGAACAGGAACGGCAGGATCGGAGCCACCTGAGAAATCGTGAGTTTGAGAACTTCGTAACCGAACGTTTGGTTAGTGACCGTCACACCCAGCGCCTGCAGGCCGCTCGCGAGCGAATGATCTACCGCGACCGCGAAGGTCTGGATGACTCCGATGAGAAGCGAGGCGAGAAAGGCTCCGCCCAACGACCCCATACCGCCCACCACGACGACCACGAAGATGATGGAGCCAACCGAGGCCGCCATGGCGGGCTCGGTGACGTAGGTGTTGCCTCCCACCACTCCGGCGAGGCCCGCCAATGCGGAACCGCCGCCGAACACCATCATGAACACCCGCGGCACGTTGTGGCCGAGTGACTCGACAGCGTCTGGGTGCGTGAGCGCCGCCTGGATCACCAGCCCGATCCGTGTGCGCGTGAGCAGCAGCCAGACCGATATCAGCATCAGCACCGCTACCAGCATGATGAAAGAGCGTGACTTGGGAAACTGCGTGCCATACAGGCCAAATAGGGGGCCCTGGAGTTGCGACGGCAAGGTGTAAGGCACAGTCGAACGCCCCCAGATCAGTTGGACCAGTTCCAGAACAAGATAAGAGAGCCCGAAGGTCACCAGCAGTTCGGGCACATGACCAAATTTGTGCACGCGCCGCAGCGCGAAACGCTCGAAGCCAGCGCCCAGCGCGCCGACCAACAGCGGCGCAATGAGAAGTGCTGGCCAGAAGCCGATGATTTCGGACAGCGTGAAGGCGATGTAGGCACCCAGCATATAAAAACTGGCATGCGCAAAGTTGAGCACGCCCATCATGCTGAAGATCAGCGTCAGGCCGGAGCTCAACATGAACAATAGCAATCCGTAGCTGACTCCGTTGAGCACGGAGATGGCGAAGAGTTCGATGTTCATCGGTCTTTCGGATACGGGAAAAGAAAGAGGCCCGAGCGGCGACGTCGGGCCTCGACCGGTCAGCGCTCGATTAGGAGTTTGGCCGTTTCATCTGGCACGAGGTCGGCGTACTGGAGACATATGGCGCGTAGTGCTTCACAGGGGCCAGGGTGTAGCCGGAATTTTCCGCATCGTAGGGGTACTTGGCGCTCTTCTTTTCCCAGCGTGTGACGTACAGGCTTTGTTGCAGCTGGTGGTCGGACTTCCGCATCTCGATCTCGCCATTGAAGCTCTTCAGCTTCATGCCCTCCATTACCGCGGCCACCTTGACGGGGTCCGTCGACTTCGCTTGCGCAAAGGCGGCATCGAGCAGCGAGAAAACATGGTGGATCGACGGCTGATAGAGATCCTCGTTCATCTTCCTTTTGAACTCCTCCATGCTCTTCTGAATGTCGCCGCCCATGTTGTGGTGGGCATAGGCCACATTGAAAACCTTGCCCTCCGACGCACTGCCCATGGCCGTCGGTGTGCCAGTGGCGTAGGCGTAGTAGGTCAGAAAATTCACATTGTTAAGGCCGGCGTCGTTCGCGGCCTTAAGCAACAGTGACAGGTCGGATCCCCAATTTCCCGTAATGACAGAATCAGCGCCAGATTGCTTGATCTTCGCGATATACGGGGAGAAGTCCCGTACCTGGGCCAAAGGATGCAGATCTTCGCCGACGATCTGAACGTCTGGCCGCTTTAGCCTCAAGCCCTCCTTGGCGTACTTGACCACCTGCACGCCATGCGAGTAGTTCTGGCCCAGGATGTAGACCTTCTTGATATCCGGCTGGTCCTTCATCCACGTGGTAAGCGCTTCCATCTTCATTGACGTGTCGGCTTCCACCCTGAAGTGCCAGTAGCTGCACTTGCTATTGGTCAGGTCGGGGTCGACTGCCGAGTAGTTCATAAAAAGCATCTCCTTGCCGGGGTTGCGCGCATTGTTTTTCTCGATCGCATCGATGATCGCCAGTGCCGGGCCGGAGCCATTTCCCTGCATGACGTAGCGCGCGCCCTGGTCCTGCGCCGACCGCAGGGCGCTCGCGGTCTCCTGGGGGCTTAGCTTGTTGTCCAGGCCGATGATCTCGAACTTCACACCCGATCGGTTCTTCTTGTTGAACTCCTCCGCAAGAAATTGCGTCGTCTTGAACTGATTGGTTCCCACCGCGGCCATCAGACCGGACAGCGGATCAATCCAGGCAATCTTGACCGTCTCTCCCTGCTGGGCCATAGAAAGCGTAGCGCTGAAAAGCATCGCGCAGGTCAATGTGGTTTTGATAAAGAATTTCATTTCTGTCTCCATGTCTTGGCTAAGTTTCTTGATAGGAATGGCCGTGGCCTATCGGCGATTGGTCAGCGTGCTGGGCGCGCGTTACACCAGGGCTTAGGCCATTGCGGCCGACTTCTTGTAGATGCTGTTGACGGGACTCAGGAACAGCCGGCGCACCATTGGCTCGAACTCCGACAGCGGCAGCGTCTCGGCCTTCGGGTCGAAGGCCGGGCTGTCGTACAGCTCGCAGAACTCCGCCGTCCGGTCGTAGTGCGGATGTCCGCTGAACTGCGCGCGCATGTCGCGGTCCATGCCCAGGTGATGGAAGAAGTAGTAGCCCTGGAAGATTCCGTGGTTCTGGACCATCCAGTGATCAGCTTCGCTCACGAATGGCTTCAGCACCGCCGCTGCGATGTCGGGATGATTGAACGTTCCCAGGGTGTCGCCGATGTCGTGCAGCAAGGCACAGCACACATAGGCCTCATCGCGACCGTCGCGCAAGGCCCGAGTGGCTGTTTGCAAGGAGTGGTCGAGCCGGTCGATGGGAAAGCCCCCAAAGTCGCCCCGAAGCAGACTCAGGTGATGAAGGACACGGTCGGCCAGCCCCTTGGAGAAAGACTGGAACTCGCCTGCGATTACTTTCCAATCCTGGGCCGTGCTCTCCTGAAAGCTCCGAAAGGTTGCGCGCTCCACCATGGAAATACACCCGTCTGGTAATGAATGGCTGCGCATCTTAGGAACCTTAGGCCTCCTTTGATTGCAAGCCGTCTGACAATCCGCGGGTAAGTCCTAGCGCTTGCGCGCACCGCTCGCAAGCAGCCGCGGGGCGTCGACGGACAAGCTCGCCTGTCACGATGCGGGCACCCGTCGCGCAGTGCCGCGTCCTCTACGCCGCTCTGCTCTGGAGCGCACTATGGGCGTGGATCGGCATGGTTTGGCGATGGAACTACTCCAAAAATACACCAAGAAAATGGCTCGTAAACTGGCGCATAGCTACTTTCCGGCGCAAAAGTAGCTAGGAGCGTGGGCGGCAGAAGACCGGACGTGGGACAAGAACTGGCATGAAGCTTGAGTGTTGAACGGCATGGCCATCAGTTACCGCCCCTACGAACCGCAGCAGGAGATGCTGCTGCCCGCGTCGCTGCAAGACTGGCTGCCAAAGGGGCACCTGGCGTACTTCATCGGTGACACGGTCGATGCGCTGGACCTCAAGGCGTTCTACGTGCGCTATGCCGGAGGCGGCGCGCGCAACCAGCCGTTCCATCCGGCCATGATGGTCAAGGTGCTGGTCTACGGCTACGCCACGGGCGTGTTCAGCTCGCGCAAGATCGAGCGCCGGCTGCACGAGGACCTGGCGTTTCGGATGCTGGGTGCAGGCAACTTCCCCAAGCATCGCACCATCCGTGACTTCCGCGCGCTGCACCTGAAGGAGCTGGGCGATCTGTTCGTGCAGGTGGTCAAACTGGCTCGAGAGATGGGGCTGATCAAGCTGGGCACAGTGGCCATCGACGGCACCAAGATCAAGGCCAATGCCAGCCGGCACAAGGCGATGAGCTACGAGCGCATGCAGCAGACCGAGGCCGAACTCAAGGCGCAGATCGACGCTTTGCTGGAGCGTGCCAAGACCACCGACGCCGCAGAGGCCGATGAGCCCGAGCTGGACATACCGGCCGAGATCGAGCGGCGCGAGGCCCGCCTGAAGGCCATCGCCGAAGCCCGCGAGCGCTTGGAGCAGCGCCAACGCGATGCCGACATCGAGCGCGGGCGTAGCCAAGACGACGATCGCAAGCCCCGCGACGAGGACGGCAACCCCAAGGGCGGGCGCTACAAGCGCGAGTTCGGCGTGCCCGAGGCCAAGGCACAAGACAACTTCACCGACCCCGACAGCCGCATCATGAAGCGCGCCGGTGGTGGCTTCGATGCCAGCTACAACGCGCAGACGGCCGTGGACGACACGGCGCACATCATCGTGGCCGCTGAGCTGAGCAACAACGCTGCCGACACGCACCAGTTGGTGCCGATGCTGCAAGCGGTGAAGACCAACATCGGCGAGTTCCCCCGGCAAGGCCTGGCCGATGCGGGTTACCGCAGCGAAGACAACTTCGAGCGGCTGGCGGGCCTGCCCATCGAACTGGTGGTGGCACTGGGTCGCGAAGGCAAGCAGCACGCACAGATCGATCCCAACACCCATCCGCACACGGTGGCGATGGCCACCAAGCTGCAGACCGACCAAGGCCGTGCGGCATACCGCAGACGCAAGTGGATCGCCGAGCCGCCCAACGGCTGGATCAAGAGCGTGCTGGGGTTCCGTCAGTTCAGCCTACGAGGACTGCACCGCGTGCAAGCCGAGTTCAAGCTCGTGTGCCTGGCGCTGAATCTGCGGCGCATGGGTGCCATGCAAGTGGCATGAGAACAGCACGATGAGCCAACTCGACCCCAGTGTTGTGCCTCTGAGTGGCCCTGCGGTGCCTCTGGCACTCAAGATCACCGCACCGACGCGTGCAACCCCGCGAATCGGCGCACCGCGCCGCCATTCGATCAACTTCGTGGGCTCGGCAAACTTCTGCCGCCCACGCTCCTAGGCGTGTGTTGGCGTACTTTGACGGCACTTGCGGACCTTCCTGTGTGGATCCGCAACGTGCTGTCGCGCCATGGAGATACGCAAAGGAAAAGGGGTCCGGCGTCCTCAGCCGGCACCTTGAGCCAGGCCCTAAAACATCGGAAGACTTCGCAAGCCAGATGAGAGCGTTCGATTTGGTGGGGTGGGCAGCCACTAACATCGTGTCACGGCCAGAGGCGCCGCCTTCGCCGGCAGAGAATGTCGTCCCTGCTCGCTTGGAGATTTTGGCCATGCGCATAAAGCTCAGTCTGGCGGTCTGTGAAGGAGAGGTCGATTCGGATCCGGAGCCGCTGCTCACGCTGGAACTGGATTCGCGACCGAGCATCGAGACGCTGGGCTTGAGCCTGGCGAATGGCAAAGCGGCCCTCGCGCAGTTGCAGTCCCAGATTGTCAAGCGGCAGATCGAACTGATGTCGAAGCCAGCGCCGATGCGATACCTGCGGCCTGAATCGCGCGGTCAAGGATTACCACGAAGTCCATTACCGCAGCCTGTTTGGCCGGGTTGCCGTACGAGTACCGAGGTGGCAGCGCTGGGCGTGCTCTGCCCCCGCTGAAATCGCTGTTCACCGCCGGCGCTGGCTGTCGGCAGAACTGGAGTACGTTCAGAGCCGCTTGGCCGCCACGATTCCCTACGCCAGATCATCCGAGTTGCTGGAGCTGTTGCTTCCGGTGGCCGCAGCCAACGCGCCAAGCACGGTGCGAGAGCACACGCTGCGCATCGGACGCCGACTGGATGCTCAGGGGCTCGAGCCCCGGCCAGAGGTTGCCAGCATGGCGAGCAAATCGAACGTCACCACGGTTGGTCTGGACGGCGGCTACCTGCGGCTTTGCCACCCCGACGAGGAGAAATCGTTCGAGGTCGTCGCCGGCCGAGCCATGCGCGTGGACGTTGGTCAGCGCAGCGTGGCGTTCGTTCGAACTGTGGATCCAAACTCGCACGAGCGCGTGCGAGGTGTCTTGGCTGCTTTCGGCCAACACGACAGCTCGATGGAGGTCTTCACCGACGGTGAGATTCAACTTCGCCAGTGGCAACTGTCCACGCTGCCGCGCGCGAGGCACATCCTGGACTGGTACCACCTGCGACGAAGGGTGGAAAAGCTCAATGCCGTGGTACATGGTCGGCCAACGGCCAGCCAGCTCAGAACTGCTGACCACGACTGGTTGTCCGGGCTGGCCGGCGGATTGAAGTGGCGGCTTTGGCATGGTCGAGCACAGGAAGCGACGCGGCGCCTGGCCGTCATGCTCTACGTCCTGGGCAAGTCGACAGTGTGTCGCAAGCCGGCCGCGCGTCAGATCCGAAAGCTCACCCTCGAACTGCTCGGCTACTTGCGCAACAACTCGGACTCGCTGCCCAACTATGGACGGCGATATCGAGCAGGCCGACGCATCTCGAGCGCCTTTGTGGAATCCGCGGTCAACCAGCTCATCGACAAGCGCATGTCGAAGTCGCAGCAGATGCGCTGGGATCCGCGCAGCGCGCACCTTCTGCTGCAGATGCGGGTGGGCGTCGTCGATGGCCAACTGCGCGAAGATTTCGCCCGCTGGTATCCCGCCTTCCCTTCCAATGACTCGACGCTGTCACTCTCCGCGTGACCCCACCAAATCGAACGCTCTCTTACTCCGGCATGCGCCGCGCGAAGGACCGCAAGAGGGGATCACCGTCCGGCTGCGGAATATTCAGCAAGCCACTTGGTCAATTTTGAATCAACAGACCAGGGTTTAGGTGAATGGCACTTACTTTGGGCCGCTGAGCCTTCGGCGAGGCGTAAGTGCTTGATTGCAAAGGGAGGGTGGCTGACCCTGGATCGATAGGATGGTTGGTTACGAAGCATCCAAACCATCTCACCAAAGGCCAGCCAGCATGGATCGTAAAGCCCGAAGCGATTTGCATCAACGCCGCAGAGGCATTCAACGGCGGGCACGCACGACCGAGGCGGTGGAGTTCTTCAACATCCTGACGAGCCCGCAGTTGCTCGAGACGACCGAAGCGCTGCTGCCCGAGCATCGCGAGCGGCTGTATCCGCCGACGGTGACGCTGTCGATGTTCATGCGCCAGACGCTGGAGGCCGATGGCTCATGCCAGAAGGCGGTCAATGGCTGGGCGGCGCAGCGCGCGGCCGACGGGTTGAGCGCGTGCAGCGTTCGCACGGGCGCGTATTGCAAGGCTCGCCAGCGCTTGCCCTTGGAGATGGTCACGGCGCTCACACAGCAAACGGGGCGCGAGCTGAGCGCAAAGGCGTTGGCGCCCTGGAAGTGGCGAGGCCGCGCGGTCAAGTTGGTGGACGGCACGGGCCTGTCGATGCCCGACACGCCCGAGAACCAGGCGGTGTATCCGCAGCCCAGCACGCAGGCACCGGGCGTGGGCTTCCCGCTGGCGCGGCTGGTGGCGGTGATCTGCCTGGCCACTGGAGCAGCCCTGGACGCGGCGATTGGCCCGTACAGCGGCAAGGGCAGCGGAGAACTCGCGCTGGTGCGCCGCCTGCTCGAAGGCTTTGGCGCGGGCGATGTGATGCTCGCCGACGCGCTGTACTGCAACTACTTCCTGATCGCCGCGCTGCTGGACAAGGGCGTGGACGTCGTGTTCGAGCAGCACGGAGCGCGGATCACGGACTTCCGCCGCGGCCAGCAGTTGGGCACGCGCGATCACATCGTGTGCTGGCCCAGGCCGGCGCGTCCCGAGTGGATGACACACGAGCAGTACGCGCGCGTGCCCGAGGACATCATGCTGCGCGAAGCCAAGGTGGGCCACCAGGTGCTGGTCACCACGCTGCTGGAGCCTCGAGAGGTGAGCAAGAGTGATCTGTCGGCGCTCTACGCACGCCGCTGGAACGTCGAGCTGGACCTGCGAAACCTCAAGACCACCACGGGCATGGAGGTGCTGAGCTGCCAGACGCCGCAGATGAACGAGAAACAGATGTGGGTGCACCTGCTGGCCTACAACGTGATCCGGCTGCTGATGGCGCAGGCCGCTTGCAAGGCCGGCGTCGATCCGCGCGGCCTGAGCTTCAAACACACGGTGCAACTATGGACGGAGTGGACCACGCGCGGACTATGCGCCGCGAAGGACAACCAGCGGCTGTTCGCATTGATCGCTCAATCCAAAGTCGGCCACCGCCCAGGGCGCATCGAGCCGCGAATGCGAAAGCGACGGCCCAAACCGTACCCATGGCTGAAGACGCCGCGCGAGCAGGCCCGTCGACATGTGCAGCGACACGGTCACGCGTGCAGGCCAAAGTAAGTGCCATTCGGGTTTAGGTCGGTCTGCGCCAGCCGCCCGGAACTAACAACCACGCCAGCGAGCTCGGACCGCCCCGGCGCTCGGGTTTTCCCGCATAGCGGTCAGCGCTTGCGCCACCTACATTTCATCCAGTTCGATTGCATCGATTTCGAACTAATCGAACACGATATAGGAACACGGCAGATCAGAAGTGCAGCGGTACGGCAGGTCGTGACGCGGGCGCTCCAACACAACCAGTGACGTCGATCATGAAAATACCGAATTCGACAACCAGCGGTTATCCGCTTCCTGCAGCCGTTGCAGCCTCGTTACTGTGTCTGACGACCGGTGCAAACGCCGTGAAGCTCGATGCAGGGCCAGACTGGGCGGTTAACCTGGACACGTCTCTGCAGTACACGTTGGGCACGCGTGCGCAGTCGCGCAACAACAACATCGGCAATCACCCGTTCTTTGCCGAGGGCGATTACAAGTTCGATCGTGGCGACCTGGTGACAAATCGGGCTCAAGGCATCGTTGAATTTCAGGGCGTCTACAAGGACAACGCCGGCTTCAGGCTGTCGGGATCCGCCTGGTACGACGCCGCCTACAACGACGAGGTGAGGACGAACCCGGCGCCGGGGTACTCGTCGTTTCTCTCCTACACGGGAGGCAAATACTCGAGCACCACAAAGAAGTACCACCTCCGTGGCGGCGAATTGCTGGACGCCTTCGTGTTCGGCAACACCTCTGTCGGCGACACGAAGCTCTACGGCAAGCTCGGCCGCTTCACCCAGCATTGGGGGAATGCCTTCCTGTTTGGTTTCTCGAACATCGCCTACTCCCAGCACCCGATCGATTTCATCAAAGGCTTTTCGCAGCCCGGCTCGGAGGTGAAGGAGTTGTTCCTGCCGCGAGCCCAGGTGCTGGCCACGGCCGAGCTCAGCCCGGAGTTGTCGGTCAGCGGCCAGTACTTCCTCGAGTTCCGGCCCAACCGGTACCCCGAAGGTGGGACGTACCTAGGTCCGTTTGACATCCTGTACTACGGGCCGAACAGCGGTGGCGCATTGGCCGGTCTGTTCGGCGGACCGGTCGTAGCGGGCGTGCGGGACGAACCCAAGAACAAAAACAAGAATTTCGGCCTCAAGCTCACTTGGTCCCCTCAATGGGCCGGCGGCGATCTGGGCTTTTACTACCGGCAGCTGGACGAGGTGCATCCATGGCCGTTGGTGAACGTGGGTGCAGCAGGGGGTGGCGCGCTCCACCTCTCGTACCCTCAGAAGGTCAAACTCTACGGTGTTAGCTACGAGCGCACTTTCGGCCCGATAAGCACGGGATTCGAAGCGTCGTACCGAAAGAACAGTGGCCTGAACAGCGCGCTCACAAATGGGATCCCCGGCAGCACGACGAGCGAAGGTGCGAAGGGCAACTTGGTGAACCTGATCGCCAATGCGTTCGTGCAACTGGGCACCACGCCTTTGTGGGACACGGGCACCCTGATCGCGGAGGCGAGCTATACGCAGCTCACGTCAGTGACGTCGAATGCGCGGCTGTTCAACGGAGTGGGTTACCCGGGATGTCCGTCCGGGAGCAAATGGGAAGGTTGCGCGACAAAGCGATCGCTCGCCCTTGGGTTCGCGTTCGAACCGCAGTGGCTTCAAGTTTTTCCGGGCTGGGACCTGAGCATGCCGATCTCGCTGACGCTCGGCGTCAATGGCAATCCGGCCTACGCCGCCGGCAGTTTCTATGCCCAAGGCGCCAACATTCACTCGATCGGCATCCGCGGCACCTTCCAGTCCAAGAGCACGATCACGCTTCAATACAACGGATATCACTGGCGCCACAACAGGGCCACTTTCGACCCGGCGCTCGGCCAAACCTACTACCCGGGCTTCGGCGGCAACGGCGCCGTGGCCCTGAACGACAAGGGCTGGATCCAGCTCACGTTCAAGACTTCCTTCTAAACGATTCAGCAAGGAGACGATAAATGAATAAGCGATGGTTTGGCCGTGCCTGCGTGGCAGGCGTGGTTATGGGACTGGCTCAAGCGGCCGTGGCCGCGGTGTCGGCAGAAGAAGCAAAGAAGCTGGGCAGCACGTTGACAGAGTTCGGGGCAGAGAAGGCTGGCAATGCCGACGGCAGCATTCCAGCCTACACGGGCGGCATTTCTGCGCCCACTGGCTACAAGAAGGGGGACGACTTGTACGTCGACCCATTTAAGGACGAGAAACCGCTGTACACGATCGATACAAGCAACATGGAGCGCTACAGCGCGGTGCTCACCGAGGGTGCCAAGGCCATGTTGAAGCAGCTTCCTTCCTACCGGCTCGATGTCTACAAGACTCACCGATCGGTCCGGTATGCCCCATGGGTGCTCGAGAACACCTTGAAAAATGCGAGCTCGGCCAAGCTGGAGGGTGATGTGGAAGGCGACAGCATGTCCGGCGCGGACGCTGGCGGCTTGCCGTTTCCGGGTGTTCCGTTCCCCATCCCGAAGACTGGCTATGAAGTCATGTGGAACCACAAGCTGAGGTTCGGCCCAGCCGTCATGCACAGCGCAGTGGCTGCTTGGTTAGTCGATGCATCCGGCACTCCCAGCCCCTTGCCGACGACCACCTCGGCCGTCCTGCACCCTTGGTACGACCAGAGCGGCAAGCTGCGCAAGGAAACGTTCGACGCGGTCTTCGGCTTCTCGTCTCCGCTGACCTCGCCGCCGTCGTCGGCGGGGGTTCACTTCCTCGGGTACTACCTTGCGAACTCCGCGGAGGGTGGGCAGAAGATGTGGTTCTACACCCCAGGTCAACGTCGGGTGAGGTCGGCCCCGGAGTTCAACTACGACATCCCCATCGCCAGCTATGGCGGCGTGATGCTCTGGGACGAGCTATATGGATTCGTCGGTCGCATGGATCGCTTCGATTTCAAACTCGTTGGCAAGAAGGACTTGATTGTTCCCTACAACGCGTTCAAGGTGACCAACGGCATGGCCTCGAAGGACACACTTGACGCCAAGCACATGAAGCCGGAAGTGCTGCGTTGGGAAAAGCACCGCGTCTGGGTCGTTGAAGCAACCCGCAAGGCAGGCGCGCGTCACGCCTACTCGAAGCGGACCTTCTACGTAGACGAGGACAGCTGGGGCATTGTGTCCAGCGAGTCCTACGACGATGCCGGCAAGCTTTGGCGTGTCAACAACATCTACAGCTTCCCGACCTACGACATCGGTGGCGTCAACGACATCGCGTGGAGCACCAATGACCTGATCAAGGGCAACTACTTTGTCGTGGACATCGGCGGCAAGGATCCCGGCGGGTTCTATCGTTCCTACCCCAGCGCTGAAGGCGTGCCGGGACTCAAGTTGACGCCTCAGTCCGTGGCAGCTGGCAGCGCGCGCTGACGGCCCACCTGCCGTGCATGCGTTGACACATCACAGGAGGCGTTTTTCCATGCGTCATCTCGCTTGTCTCGCCATGAGCACTCCTTGTTTGGTGAAAGGCCTGGTGCGAGGTTTTGTCGCCTTCGGCTGGGGGCTGGCGGGTTGCGTCTGGGCGGCACCCTTCGCTGATCCGCTAGACCATCCTGCAGTCATGCGCAGCGACATCTCAAACCGGCCGTTCATGGCCGTTACGCAGGCCGGAACGAGCCTCGTGGTGGTGGGCTCACGCGGCATGATCGCCTTATCCAAGGATCAGGGACAAAGCTGGCAGCAAAGTCGAGTGCCCGTGCAAAGCGACCTGCTCGCGGTGCACTTCCCCACGCCTGCGCGAGGGTGGGCGGTGGGCCACGACGGGGTCATCCTGCACAGCCCCGATGGCGGAAACACGTGGACGAAGCAGCTCGACGGGCGTTTGGCGGCGGTGGCCTTCAAGCAGTACTACGCACAGATGGCGCAGAGTGGGGATCCTGCTGTCCAGGAAAGGGCACAGAAGGCACTCGCGACGCTGGAGCAGAACTTCAAGGTCGGCCCGGCTCTGCCATACCTGGACGTGTGGTTCGCCGACGCGCAGACGGGCTATGTGGTGGGCTCATTTGGCATGCTCGCCACCACGCGCGATGCTGGCAAATCCTGGCAACCCGCGTTGGACCGCATCGACAACCCCGATCAGCTAAACCTGAATGCAGTGCGCGGCATCCATGGCCAGATCCTGATTGCAGCTGAGCGCGGCAAGGTCTTTCGCTATGAGGCCACCCAGGACCGCTACGTCCCGGTGTCATCCGACTACACGGGCAGCTTCTTCGGCTTCGTGGGCGACCCTCAGGCCGTCCTCGCATTCGGTTTGCGTGGCGTGGTGTACCGCAGCGCGGACCAGGGGCGCTCATGGGCGCGGGTCTCCGTTCCGGGTGGAGCTTCGATCGCTGGAGGCGCCGCTCACGCCGACAACACGGGTCTCGTGCTTGCCAACGCAGCCGGACAGCTGATCGTCTCGAACCCCTCGGGGACCGAGTTCCGACTGGTTCCATCCGCTCAGCCCATGCGTTTCACTGGCATCGCATCGCTGGAGAAGCAAGCCGTTCTGACCACCGGCATGGCCGGCATCAGGATTCAGCGGATGCCTTCGGCGCTGCGCTGACACAACCTCGTACCAGACCATGGCACTCGCCTCTGCTCAGTCCAACACGATGCCCGTCGTGGCACAAAGGTTCGACTTCGACGAGCGTTCGGGCACGTTGCTCGAGCGGCTGATCTTCAACTACCGCGTGATCCTAGTGGCGGCGTGCGCAATCGTCACCTTGCTGCTGGGGCTGTCCGCCACGAAGCTGGAGGTCAATGCCAGCTTCGAGAAGATGATGCCGACCTCGCATCCATTCATCCAAAACTATCGCGCCAATGCGGCCTCGCTGCGGGGGCTCGGCAATTCGGTGCGAATCGTCGTGGAGAACGCGCGGGCTGGCGATAGCGGTGGAATCTATGACCCGGCCTACCTGGCTGTCCTTCGCGAGATCAATGACGCGGTCTTCCTGATCCCGGGCGTCGACCGATCCTTTATGAAGTCACTGTGGATGCCCGTGGTGCGCTGGACCGAGATCACCGAGGAGGGCTACAAGGGTGGCTCGGTGATGCCGGACAACTACGACGGGTCCCCAGCCGCGCTGCAGACACTGCAGCAGAACGTTCAGCGCTCTGGCATTCTGGGTTCGCTGGTGGCGAATGACCAGCGTTCCTCGATGATCTTTCTGCCCTTGCTGGACAATGATTCAGCCACCGGCAAGCCGCTGGACTACAAGGCATTTCGCGACCGCCTGTCCGAGATTCGCGACAAGTACGAGGCGAAGGGCGTGCGCATCCACGTGATCGGCTTTGCCCAACTGGTGGGCGAACTGATCCACGGGTTGATCGAAGTGTTCATGTATTTCTTCATCGCGGCACTGATCGCCACGCTGATCATCTACGTGTACACGCGTTGCGTGCGCAGTACTGCGATCGTGGTGACGTGCTCGGCGGTTGCGGTGCTTTGGCAGCTCGGCGTGATGCGGCTGATGGGCTTCGTGATCGATCCGTACTCGGTGCTCGTGCCATTCCTGATCTTCGCCATCGGCGTCTCGCACGGGGCTCAGAAGATGAACGGCATCATGCAGGACATCGGCCACGGTACACACCGGTACGTGGCCGCGCGCTACACGTTCCGCCGGCTGTTCCTCGCCGGGCTCACCGCGCTACTTGCCGATGCGGTCGGCTTCGCGGTGCTCATGGTCGTCGACATCCCGGTGATCCGCACCCTCGCGCTCGAGGCCAGCATCGGCGTGGCCATCCTGATCTTCACCAACCTGATCCTGCTTCCCGTGCTCCTGTCCTATACCGGGGTAAGCGCCAATGCGGCAGCGAGGGCAACACGCAGCGCGGAAGGCGATCACCCCATCGTGCGTGTGTTCGGCCGCTTCACGGAGCGCAAGCCGGCGATTGTGGTGCTCGTGGTGACGGCGGTGCTGACGGGGTTCGGCCTGGTGATCGCCCAAGGCCTCAAGGTGGGCGACCTGGATCCTGGCGCGCCGGAACTGCGGCCCGAGTCTCGGTATAACCAGGACAACGCCTACATCACCAGCCATTACCAACTGTCCAGCGACCAGTTCGCCGTGGTGGTGACCACCTCTACAAATGGCCTGATCAGCTACCAGACGATGCTGGAGATGGACCGTCTCGAAGAGGAGCTGCGCGATGTGCCGGGTGTGCAGACGACGGTTTCTGTTGCCAGTCTTGCCCGCACCTACACAGCCGCTGGGTTCGAGGGTTCGCCCAAGTGGATCACGATCAACCGCGACCCGTACGTCGTGGGCGATGCCATTGACTACGTCTACGCATCCAACCCGGAAATGATCAATGACGGCAAGAGCGTGGCACCGCTGATCGCCTTCCTGTCCGACCACAAGGCCGAGACCCTGGCGCGCGTGGTTGACAAGGTCCAGGCGTTTGCCGCAATACATGACACAGCGGACCGCAAGTTCCTGCTGGCCGCTGGGAATGCCGGCATCCAGGCGGCCACCAACATCGCAGTGGCGCAAGCCAACCGTACGATGCTGTTGTATGTCTATGCCGCGGTGATCGTGCTGTGCTTCATCACGTTCAGGAGTTGGAGGGCTGTGGTCGTCGCCATAGTTCCTCTTATGGTGACCTCCGTGCTGGCAGAAGCATTGATGGTGATGCTTGGCATTGGCATCAAGGTCGCCACGCTGCCCGTAATCGCCTTGGGCGTGGGCATCGGCGTCGACTATTCACTGTACCTGATGACCGTGTTCCTGGTGGCCCAGCGGCGAGGCGCCGGTGTAGGCGATGCGTACACCAGTGCGCTCGTCTTCACCGGCAAGGTGGTGGCACTGATCGGCGTCACCCTGGCTGCAGCCGTCATCACATGGGCGTGGTCGCCAATCAAGTTCCAGGCGGACATGGGAATCCTCCTCGCATTCATGTTCCTGTGGAACATGCTCGGGGCGCTGGTCATCGTGCCGAGCCTTGCCACCTTCTTGCTGAAGCCGGGCAAGAGAGCGCCGGCAGCCCGCGGTGAAGTCGCGGCGGCTGCCGCGTGAAGGTCCGAACGATTCTGTGCGGGTAGGTCATATGCAACATACAGACATCCTCATCGTCGGTGCCGGACACGCCGGCGCCCAAGCAGCCGCAGCGCTTCGCCAGAACAAGTTCTCCGGCTCTATCGCGATCGTCGGCGAAGAGACCGAGCTTCCGTATGAGCGGCCGCCGTTGTCCAAGGAATACCTCCTGGGACGGAAAACGTTTGACAACATTTTGCTGCGTCCGGCGGGCTTCTGGACAAGCCACGAGATCCAGATGCTGCTGGGCCACCGCGTGGTGGGCGTGGACGCGGCCGAGCATCATGTGACGACGTCAGCCGGGCTGGCCTTGACCTATGGCGTCATGATATGGGCGACCGGCGGCGCGCCGCGTCGACTCCCTTGCGCTGGAGGCGAGCTTTGCGGCGTTCACTCAGTACGCAACCGAATGGACGTGGATCGCATGACTAGCGAGCTGGCAGACACGCGCAACGTCGTGGTGATTGGTGGTGGCTACATCGGCCTGGAGGCCGCAGCGGTGCTGGTCCAGCTCGGCAAGTTGGTCACCATTGTCGAGGTGCAGGACCGCGTCCTTGCCCGTGTCGCCGGGCAGTGCCTCTCCGACTTCTATGCCCGCGAGCATCGATCCCGCGGAGTCGACGTGCGGCTGGGCACTGGGGTAGACCGCCTGGTCGGAAACGGCGCAAGGGTCACCGGTGTCGCCCTGAGTGATGGCACGGTGCTTCCCGCCGAAATGGTCATCGTCGGCATCGGCATTCAACCCGCCGTGGAGCCCCTGCGGGCAGCGGGTCTGCCGGAAACGAATGGCGTCGAGGTCGACGAATTCTGTCGAAGCGTGCTGCCTGACGTGTTCGCTATTGGCGACTGCGCGGCCCACGTGAACAAGTACTCGGCGCAGTCGTTGCCGATCCGGCTCGAGTCGGTTCAGAACGCGAACGATCAGGCGAAGGTGGTGGCGCGGTTCATAGCCGGCGAACGTGCGTCGTACGACGCCGTCCCGTGGTTCTGGTCCGACCAGTACGACCTGAAGCTGCAGACCGTCGGCTTATCCGGCGGTCACGACAGCGTAGTGGTGCGCGGCGACCCGGCGCAGGGCAGCTTTTCGGTGGTGTATCTGAAGCAAGGGCGCGTCCTGGCTCTGGACTGCGTGAACGCCGTGAGGGACTACGTGCAGGGCAAGGCGCTGATCCAGCAGCGCGCAGAACCGGACGTCGCCGCGCTGTCCGACCCCGCCGTCAAACTCAAATCACTGCTTCCGTCTGGCGCCATCGCCCAAGCGAAAGACTGAACAGTCCGAAAAGGAGACAACGTCATGGCAACCTTTGTTCTCGTCCATGGAGGCTTTCACGGTGGATGGGCGTTTCGCCGCGTGGCAAAGCTGCTGCGCGCCTCCGGTCACGAGGTGTACACCCCAACCCTGACCGGTCTGGGGGAGCGCTCTCACCTCGCCTGCATGCCGATCAACCTGGACACGCACATCGCCGACGTCGCTAACACGATCCTCTGGGAGGACCTGTCCGATGTAGTCCTTCTCGGCCATTCCTATGGCGGGATGGTCATCACCGGCGTGGCTGAGCAGCTGCCCGATCGCATCTCAGCATTGGTCTATCTGGACGGGCTTGTGCCGGAGGACGGGAACACGTTGTTCACGCTGAGGCCCGAGTACATGCAGTTCTTCGTCGCAAAGGTGGCCGAGGGCGGCGGCCTGATGGTGGCACCGACGCCTGCGTCCGCATTCGACACGGCTCAGCCCGGAGACTGGGCTTGGATCGATGGCAAAGTAACCGCGCATCCCTTCGCCTGCTTCGTTCAGGCCATCAGCCTGCAGGGTCGAGCCGCGGCCGTCCGCCGGCGCGTGTATGTCTATGCATTGGGCGGCATCTGCGAAGGGATGTACGACCGCTTCCGCAACGACGCAGGCGCCCGCGTCATCTCGGTCGATTCAGGGGGGCATTCGATCATGGTCGAACGACCCGAGCGGGTTGCCGAGATCCTCGTCGAAGCGGCGCTTCCCTAGTGCTGGCACTAAACGTTGGTTGTACTTATGAAGACAGCACACATCAAAGACCCGGAGGGAAGCGATCGCCTTCTCAAACTGGTCGACTTTAAATGGCTGATGGCTGGCATGGGTTGGTGGGTGGATCTGTCGCGCTTGCAACGCGACACGATTTACGCCGACGAGTGCTTGCAATGCGCACTAATGAGTGATTCAGAGCTGCTACGGAAGCGCAGCATCGAAATGCTTGGTTTGCGGCGCGATTCGGATGTGCACTGCGGCGCTGCAATGCAGTCAATTTGTTGAAGGGTCCGATATGAAGACAGGCAAGGCCGCGGTTCTAGTGAAACCGCATCAACTGGAAACCTGGGATGTCCCTGTGCCCGATCCCCAAGACGGCGGCGTGCTGGTGTGTGTCGTTGTGGGCGGCGTGTGCGGAAGTGACGTCCACATCACCAACGGAGACGCCGGGACGATGCCGTTTCCCATCGTCCTCGGACACGAGGGCATCGGTCGGGTGGAGAAGATAGGCAAGGGCCTTGACAAGGACTACTGCGGCACGCCGATCAAGCAGGGTGACCTGATCTATTGGGTTCCATTCAAACTGTGCCATCGCTGCTACTCCTGCACCGTGCTCGAAGCCGTACCCTGTGAGAACAGCGCATTCTTCGAGGACGCCCACAAGCCGAATTGGGGCTCGTATGCCGAGTACGCCTGCCTGCCTCCCGGCATGGCGTTCTACCGGCTGCCGGAAAACGGATCGGTTGATGCAGTCGCCGCCTTGGGTTGCGCGCTGCCCACGGTCATCGGCGGGCTGGACCGTGCTGGGAACATTCGCGCAGGCGAGAGCGTGTTGATCCAGGGGGCAGGCCCGGTTGGCTTGTCTGCGGTCTTGCTGGCCTCATTGACTGGCGCACGCCACATAATCGTGCTGGATGGTTCCGATCTCCGCCTCGACGTGGCGCGCCGCCTCGGAGCGACTGCGACTATTTCTCTTCGCGGAAGCGCCGACGAGCGCCTCCGACAGGTGCAAGACATCGTCGGACTCGCGGGCCCGGACTTAGTCATCGAGGCTGCGGGGGCAACGCAGGCGTTTTCAGAAGGTCTCAGCCTGGTCGGTCACCACGGCCGCTATGTCGTTCTCGGCATCTGGGGGCAGTTGCGTTCCCAGACGATCCAGCCGGCGCTATTCGCGAACAAGAACATCTCCCTCCACGGCTACACCTTCTCCAAGCCCAAGCACTACCACCGCGCGCTGCGTGTCGCCTGTGACAACCAGGAGCGATTCGGCCTGGCGAGCTTGATCACGCACAGGTTCGGCATTCGCGAGGCAACAAGTGCGCTGGAAGCGGTGCAGTCCGGCTCGGCCGTTAAGGCCATTATCGACCCAGCTCTTGCCTGATGCCAGGCTGTCAATGAAACCAATCTGAAGACTCACATGACCAGCACATCAACATCACCTTCGCAGCCGGCCGCCCCGTCCCATGTCCCTAAGGAAAGGGTGTCGAACATAGACATGTATAACCACATCGTAGGCGACGAGGACTACCACGAGTCCTGGGTTCGCATGCGCAATGAGAACAACCATGACCTGGTTTGGACCCCTCACAACGGCGGTCACTGGGTGGCGCTGCGCGGATCGATGATTCGGGAAATCTATGCCGACTATCAACGTTTCACGAGCGAGGTAATGTACCTCCCCAAGGCCGTCGGGGAGAAGTACGACATGATCCCGGTCCGCATGGATCCGCCCGAACACACGCCGTTTCGCGAGATTCTCAACAAAGCGCTGAACCTACGCGAGGTGCGTAAGCTCGAAGAGCCGATTCGGCAACTTGCCGCTTCGATGATCGACGAGATCAAAGGAAAGGGCGAATGCGACATCTGCACAGATTTCGCAAGCAAGTTTCCGATCTATGTCTTCCTGGAAATGGCGGGGTTGCCCAGAGCGGACACCGAGCGCCTTGCCGACCTCGCGACTCGGATGGTGAAGGTCACGGGTGCGACGCCTGACGAAATGGTCGCCGGCTTCGAGGCCGCCCGGAATGATTTTTTTGACTATGTTCGGCCTGCAGTCGAAGCGCGAAGGGGCAAGCCTGGTGACGATCTACTGAGCGACATCGTGAACAGCGAAGTTGATGGTCGCGCGATGACGGAGCGTGAAACACTGAGCCTTGTCTCGCTGGTCTTGCTCGCCGGCCTGGATACGACCGTCAACTTCATCGGCTTCTTGTTCGCCTACTTGGGGAAGCATCCCGATCGGGTCAAGGAACTGACGAGCGATCCATCGCGCATTCCGCGCTGTGTCGAAGAGATGTTCCGTCGGTTTCCATTGGTGGCCGAGGCGCGCATGGTGGCGAACGATCAGATCTATAGCGGGGTGGAGCTAAAAAGGGGCGAGATGATCCTGCTCCCGACGGCCTTGTCCGGTTTGGATGAGCGAGAGAACGAGTGCCCGATGAAGCTGGACTTCCAACGCAAGACGATGAGTCACACAACCTTCGGCGAAGGCGCGCATCGCTGTGCGGGCATGCACCTGGCGAGGTTGGAGATCATCGTGACCCTGCAGGAGTGGCTGGCGCGGATTCCCGAGTTCGAACTAGTACCAAATTCGAAGTCGACCTACCTGCCTGGCATTGTCGTGGGAATCTCTAACGTACCGCTTAGATGGAATGTCGGGCAGAACATTCAGCGGGGAGGCCTCAGTGAGTGATCTTCATCAACGCATCGATCGGCTCGAGTCCCGCGCGTTGATCGCAGAGATCTGCACTGAATACGGCATTGCGTGCGACTTTCGGGATACCGACAAGCTCGCAAGCCTTTTCATCCCCGAGATCGTGATTCGATCGGTCAATGGTTCGATGAATGCGCGGGGGATCGACGCGACGATGGCCATGTTCAACGAGATGTTTAAGATCAGGGGCCCGGCTTATCACTGGACCCACGATCGCATCGTGAAGTTCGACGCTACCGATCCGGATCGCGCCGAGGGCATCGTGCTGTCCCATGCCGAGACGACGCCGAACGGAAAGGCAAGCATTGCGGGGCTCCGGTACCAAGATGTCTACCGCCGTACCGATGGTCAATGGAAGTTTCAGGAGCGCGTGCTGGCCTTTCTGTACTACGTTCCGATGGTCGACTATGTCTCGCGGCTTCGGCAGCCTGAGCGTGTCCTTGCCGGAAATGAATGGCGGGCGGCCGACTATCCGGAATCGGATCCTGCCTGGCAGGCCTGGCACGCAGCACATGGACGGTGACGAGTCTGCTCATCCCATCACCGGCGAGATGCAGACCCATCGACGCCGACTACCTATATGAATTGGAGAGAAAAGTGGTTGCCATCACATTGATATCAAGGAACGGCGCGTCGCAGCAAGTGCATGGCGACGAGGGCGACACCGTCATGCATGTCATCCGGTCTGCAGTCGACGAGGTCGAAGCATTGTGCGGCGGATGTTGCTCGTGTGCCACGTGCCATGTCTACGTCCATCCTGGTTTTGAAGAACAGCTCTCCCCGGTGTCGGCGGGCGAGAACGAGTTGCTCGACTCCTCGGATCATCGACGACTGAATTCGAGGCTTTCATGTCAGCTCGTTCTGCGTGAGAACCTGGATGGCCTGACTGTGTCAGTAGCACCGGCGGATTAATCGATTGAGTTGCGGTGGGCGTCGTCAAAGGAGCAGCGAAGTGATCACAGGAAGACTGGAAGGTAAGGTGGCTGTCGTCACCGGAGCGGGTTGTGGTATCGGCCGTGCGATTGTCGAATGCTTTGTGGCCGAGGGCGCGCGCGTCGTTGCCGCCGACGTGTCCGGAAAGCAGAACGAATTGGCGGAGCTTGGCGCGAACTGCCTGCCGTTCCAAGCCGACGTCTGCGAGTCGACGCAGGTGCAAGCAATGTTGGCCGCAGCGGTGTCGCGGTTCGGAGCGCTGCACGTGCTGTGCAACAACGCCGGAATCGAAGGGCATATGGCCCTCACGGGCGACTACCCTGAGGAGGAGTGGGACTGTGTCCTCTCCGTCAATCTCCGGGCCGTGTTCCTCGGCATGCGCCATGGCATTCCGCTGATTCTCGACAGCGGTGGAGGTTCGATCATCAACATTTCCTCAATGGCTGCAAACGTCGCGTTCCCGAAAATGTCAGCCTACTGTGCCGCCAAAGGAGCCGTCAAGCAGTTGACCAAGACCGCGGCGGTCGAGTACGCGGCCCAAGGCATCCGCGCCAACGCCATTCTGCCCGGAACGGTGCGGACGTCCATGGCTGAATCGCTGCCGCCCGAATACATGAAGGCGATCATCGATGCAAATCCGGTAAAGCGCATCGCAGAACCCTCCGAGATCGCCAGCCTGGCGCTCTTCCTGGCCAGCGATGAGGCGTCATTCATCACGGGCACCGAGGTGACCGTGGACGGCGGCTACACCGCCGTCTGATCGAGCGTTCAGGACCATCGGCTGACACGCAACACCTTTTTAGGAGACAGCATGAATTGCGCAATCAAGACCGCGCGAGTCATCGACGTTCATGCGCACGTCGTTTTGGCCCGCACCATTGGCGCGGCTGGCGTATTCGGGCCATACATCGGAACGAACGAGGACGGATCGCCTTACTTTCAGGTTGGAGAAAGCTACAGGCTCAACGGGGTTCGCTACGTGGGGAGCCCGTTCATGGAAGCGGAGCTGCGACTCGCGCGCATGGCTGAGCGCGGTATCGACTACCAGGTACTGTCTCCCAATCCGCTCACGTACCTGCATTTCATACCTGCGAAGGATGCGGCTCGGTATTGTCAGGTCCACAACGACGCATTGGCCGAGGTCGTCCGGGCGCACCCGGAACGACTTGGCGGGCTGGCGGCCCTCCCGATCCAGTCGCCTGACGCGGCTGCCGAAGAGCTGCAGCGTGCCGTGAAGGAACTTGGTCTCCTGGGAGCCGCGTTCGGGACCGATGCACCGAATCCGCTGGACGCACCGTGCATGGATCGGCTGTACGAGAAGGCATCCGCGCTCGGTGTTCCTCTCTTCATTCACCCCGGCCCGGCCGGCATCGATGGTCCCGCCGGCGATCCCGCCCTGAAGCGGTTCGAGCTGGACATCATTGCGGGTTTCGCTGCCCAGGAGACGCTGGCGATCGCGACCCTCATCTTTGGCGGCGTGCTGGACAGGCATCCGAAGCTCGACATCTGCATCAGTCATGGCGGAGGTGCCACTGCCCTGCTGATCGGGCGAATGGCAAGGGCTGCCCGGTTGCGACACTGGTCACCGGCTGCGCTGCGACCTGACGGCGCATTTGAGGAACGGGCAAGGCGCCTGTGGCTGGACGTGCATGTGGAACATCCCGCCGCCATCGAACTGTTGTCCTCCGTCGTCGGACGCGATCACCTCGTGTACGGCACTAATTTCGCCGGATGGGACGAGCCGACCGCGGGCAAGCCGTCAAACGTCGAAGCGCGCCACGGCAACGTTCCTGACTTCCTTGCGGGCAACGCGCGACAGTTGCTGGCGAGCCGTCACAACCCCATCACGCAGCTCGCAGTATGACCCAGGCACTTCTCCTTGAGAACGGCACGGTGATCGACGGACTGGGCTCCGCGCCGTATCCGGCCAGCGTATTGATCGAAGATGATCTGATCGTGGCGGTCGGCCCCGAAGCAGCCCAACGCACCGCCCACCTGCAGAACGCGAAACGCCTCGACGTCGGGGGAATGACCGTGATGCCGGGCCTCATCGACGCCCACTGCCACTTGTCGTTCGACGACGCTGCATCCAACCCGGAAATCTTCTACCAGCGACGCAATGCGCTATCCGCTTTGGTCGCTGCGCACAACGCGCGCAAGTTGCTGAGGGCAGGAGTGACCGGTGTTCTCGATCCAGACTCGACGTTCGAGAACATGATAGACCTGCGCGATGCGATCGAAGCCAGAGTCACAGAAGGTCCGCGGATGGCGTGCGGCTGCTACGCGCTGATCACCGGCGTCGGAGGAACTGCCGGACGCCTGATCAACGACACTGGCGTCACGGGATACTACAAGGTGGTCGGCGGAAGGGACGAGATCATTGCCGAAGTGCGCCGTCAGGTGAAGTTGGGCGCCGACTGGATCAAGGTTCACGTCTCTGGTGTGGTGCCGCGACAAGCACGGCTCGGTGAGCAGTGCAGCTGGACGCAGGAAGAGCTCGATCTGATCTGCAGTGTGGCCCATGACCTGGGTGTGCCGGTGATGGGCCATTGCCGAGGTGCTGTCTCTACCTATCGCGCCGCAAAGGCCGGCATGGACCTCATCTTCCATGCCACAGGAATGGATGAGCGCGGGCTCGAGCTCGTCATCGAAAGGAAGATTGCCGTATGCCCTGCCTTCACCTTTCAGGCCAACCTCGTGGATTACGGTGATCGACTCGGGACCGACCCGGCGTTGTTAAAGCTGTTCGAGAGGGAAATCGCCGACTCGGTCGAGACGATGCGGCGCCTGCACCAAGCTGGCGTCCCGCTGCTCACGGGCAGCGAAGCGGGCTTCTCCATGGTTCCCTATGGCGAATGGCACTACCGCGAGATGGAGGTGTTCATGCGCTACTACGGCATGACGGCGCTCGAGGCCATCCGCTGTGCGACCAGCGCTGGCGCGCTGGCCCTGAAGATGCAGGGGCAGACAGGCGCGGTCACACCCGGAATGAAAGCTGACCTGATTTGCGTGGATGGCGATCCATCGCGAGACATCGGACTTCTGGGTGAGCCTGGACGGATCAGGCACGTTTTTGTGGATGGCCGAGCCATGGATATCTCGCCGCCGCCGCAGCGCAAGCCGCTGCCCGGCTGGAGATTGCCCTCGATGGGCCGCCAGCTCACGCGCGAGTTCGCACTGACCGGCAGGAGCCCAGCCGCTGTCGAGCAGGAGCAGATTGCTGAACTATGACCGCCGCCTGTGGGTGGCGCCGACGGACGAAAAACGAACGGAGAGATGATGCTAACGACCGACGAATCCATTGACCTGGCGCGAAGGGCGGTCGCCCATTTTTGCGCGCAGACCACAGACCAGGCACCTGACACGATGCGCCTGGCAGCAGAAACCTACACGGATCCGGAGCGATACCGGCGGGAAGTAGATCGGATATTCCGCCAGCTTCCGGTCGCACTCGCCCTTGGCGTTGAATTACCCGCGCCGAAGACCTACAGGGCCATGACCGTCATGAACGTGCCCGTTGTGCTCGTGCGCGCGGAAGATGGTGTAGTCCGGGCCTTCCTGAACGTCTGCCGCCACCGCGGAGCCCAGCTGTGCAAGGCTGGGGAAGGCAAGCTGCAGCGCTTCGTCTGTCCCTACCATGCTTGGCAATACGACCTCAAGGGGACGCTCAAGGGCAGATACGGCGAGGCGACGTTTGGGAAGGTAGGGCCCGACACCCATTCGTTGACCGAACTGCCCTGCGCTGAACGCCACGGTGTGATCTGGGTGTGCTTGACTCCCGGCGAGCCGTTTGACATCGACCGGTGGCTCGGCGACATCGGTCCCAAGCTCGAAGAAATGAAACTGGGCTCGTGGCACTTGCATTCCCAACGGGAACTCGATGGTCCCGGATGGAAGGTCGCTTGGGATGGGTACCTGGAGTCCTATCACCACACCACAGTCCATCCGCTGACCGTCGGTCGCTACACGATCGGCAACCTGACCCTGCACGACACCTTCGGGCCGCATCAACGCATTGTGTTCGCGCGGCGAACTCTAGAGGCGCTCAAGGTTACGCCGGAAGCTGAGTGGGACGCGGAAGCGCATATCCGTCGGATTCACCTCGTGTTTCCCAACCTCGCAATTTCTGGTGTGATTGGTGGTCACTGCTTAGTCAGCCAGATGTTCCCCGGTGCTACGCCGAGCAGTTCCGTGACACGCCAGACCATCCTGTGCGCCCACGCTCCGACCAGCGACGAGGAAAGGAAGCTCACGGAGGAGTTCAGCGAGACCGCCTTGCGCGCGGTTCGAGACGAGGACTATGTCGTTGGCGCGGGCGTGCAGCAGTCGCTCGACTCCGGCATGGTGACCTCGTTCACCATCGGCCGCAACGAACCTGCCATTCAGCACTTCCACGCGACACTGGCGCAATTCAACACCGAGCAGCGATGATTAAGCACATCGTGTTCTGGCACCTCAAGGACCGCGCCCACGGCAACGAAAAGGCGACGAATGTCCGCATCATCAAGGAAAGAGTCGACGCTCGCGTTCGCGGCGCCACAGCGCTGGATACCGGGCCCGACTTCTCCCAAGGTGCCAACAGTAGCGACCTGGTGCTTTACTCCGAATTCGTGGACCGCGCCGCACTTGCCGCGTATCGGGTGCATCCGGATCACCAGGCGCTTGCGGAGTTCGTCCTCGACGCACAGTGCGAGCGGCAAGCGGTGGACTATGAAACCTGAAGCCGCGCGGCGACGGCCAGGAAACCAGGGTTTGCCTGCGGGAATCGAACTGGGATTGAGCGAGCGGGTGGCACTGGTGTGTGGGTCCAGTTCCGGGCTCGGGCGAGCATGTGCCGAGTCCTTGCTGCAGGCCGGCTGCACAGTTTTCCTGAACGGGCGCAACGAAAAGCGTCTTTTGGAGGCGGTCGATCGGGTCGCCTGCGTCACGAAGCGCCAGCCCGGATATGTCATCGCCGACGTGACAACGGAACAAGGGCGGGCGGCCCTGCTGAGTCGCCTCCCGTCGGTGGACATTCTGGTCAACAACTGTGCAGGTCCGCCAACCGGCGACTTCTCGACCTGGGATGAACGTGATTGGCACGCGGCGGTGGCCGCCAACATGGTCGCCCCGATCATGTTGATCAAAGCCTACCTCGGTCCAATGCGCGCGCGGCGGTGGGGGCGCGTCATCAACATCACGTCGTCTGCAGTCAAGGCGCCCCTGCCCCTGTTGGGCCTGTCCAATGGTGCGCGAAGCGGCCTGACCGGCTTCGTGGCAGGCTTGGCGCGCGACGTCGCCGATGAAGGAGTGACGATCAACAATCTGTTGCCCGGCCGCTTCGCAACCGACCGCCTGAATGCCTACATCGCCAAAGTGGCGGCCGGCAAGGGGATTGACATCGAAACCGCTGGCCGGGAGTTCATCGCAGGCAATCCGATGAAACGGTTCGGCAGGCCCGCCGAGTTCGGCACGTTCTGCGCTTTCCTGGCCAGCGAGCAGGCCGCCTACATGACGGGCCAGAACATCCTTCTCGACGGCGGTGAATATCGCGGTCTCTAGCTTGGGCTACCATGATGCAACTTTACCGGCACACCGTCATGAGCCTAGAAATCATTCGGCTTGAGGATCGCTTCTCCTATCTGATACACAGAGCGAGCGCTCGGATTGCTCAGATCGGCAACTTTCATTTTCAGCAGCAAGACCTCAATCACTACTCCGCGCGAATGCTCGTGCTGCTGCTTCAGCATGGCCGACTGCGAACGGGCGAGCTTGTCGACCTCATGGTGTTGCCACAATCCACGATTTCCACCCAATTGGCAGCCCTTCACAAGAGGCGCCTGATCACGCGTCGACGTTCTCGCCAGGACAACCGGGCGGTTATCGTGTCTCTTACGCCAACGGGCGAAGTTGTTGCAAAAGACTGCGACCAATTGAGCCGTATCGTTCAGGAAGAGCTCGCTAAAGAGATGTCCGACGCAGAATACTCGGCGGGCTGTGCCTTTCTAACCAAGGTGGAAGAGCGTCTCAGGAAGATGGAAGGTCGCAAGCTGTACGACTTCCATGCATCATCCGTGCTCGCGAAGTAGGGAGTACAGCTTGCCCCCTTTGAACTTCAACCCAGGCTGTCTGATCTTACTGTGTTAGTAATTGAGCGAGATCAAGTAATGTGCGTACCGCGAAGGACGTAGCCTTTCGAGCAGGCGCCACGCGCCGCGCTCCCAGCGCCTGCAGCCCAGCGGCCAAGCGGCCAAGCGGCCAAGCGGCCGATGCGAAGGGCCAGGACGGAATAGTCCATCCGCACGGTTTCGCCGTAGACGATCTCCCGGGACGGGCTGCGCGCCGGGCCCGCCGCCAGAAGATGCTGGATCGACAGCACGTCCGCGCCATACGCACCCGACACGGCATCGGTGTTTGAGGGGGAAGGAAGTAGGGTCATGTTTCGCACCTACGCTTTCACAGGTCCCCAGGGAGGGGAGCCAGCCGGTGCTACGTTGATCAGCTTCTGGTTGACGAATTCACCGAAGCCGAGCATGGACAGTTCGCGGCCGAAGCCAGAGTTCTTAACGCCGCCGAAAGGCAGTTCGGGCGCAGTCCAGGCAGGCTGGTTGATGAAGACCATGCCGCTTTCGATGACCGCCGCCACCTTGCGGCCCCGCGCCAAGTCGGCCGTGAACACCGATGCGCCAAGCCCAAAGGGCGTCGCGTTCGCCAGCTGCACGGCCTGCGCTTCGTCGTCCACCACGTAGAACGAGGCCACCGGGCCGAACAACTCCTCCGTGTAGATTGGGTTGTCCGGCGTGATGTTGCTCAGGATCGTGGGCTCCAGGTAGAAGCCGGGGCGGTCGACCCGCTTGCCACCCGCGACCAGCTCCGCACCCGCCTTGCGCGCACGCTGGATCTGGTCCAGCAGAAGGCTCAAGGCCCTTTCGGAGGAGACTGGGCCGAGCGTGGTCTGGGCGTCCAGCGGATCACCCACCTGCAGCGTCTTCACGCGCTGCACGAAGCCCTGCAGGAACTGGCCCGCACGCGCCTTGCCGACGACGATCAGCCGCTTGCTGGCCACGCAGGTCTGCCCCGCATTGAACATCCGGCCGAACAGGGCCGCATCGAGCGCGGACTCCAGCGGCGCGTCTTCCAGCACGATCATCGGGTCGCTGCCACCGAGCTCCATCACCGCCTTCTTCAGGCTGTGCCCCGCCTTCTCGGCCACGGAAGCGCCCGCGCGCTCGCTGCCGGTCACGGTGACGCCGCGCACGCGTGCATCCCCGATGACCCGGCCGATCTGTTCCACGCTGGCGAAGAGGTTGGTGTACACGCCCGCCGGTGCGCCGGCCTCCTCGAACAGCCGCGCGAACGCCAGCGCGGACCGCGGCACGTTCTCGGCATGCTTGAGCAAGAGGGTGTTGCCGACCATCAACTGCGGCCCCGCGACGCGCGCGATCTGGTAGTACGGAAAGTTCCAAGGCACGATGCCCACCAGTACCCCAACGGGCTCGATGTGCAGCTCGGCGCCTGGCGACTCGGGAAGCGGCTTGGCGGCCAGATAGGTCTCGGCATTCCTGGCGTAGTAGTCGAGGATGTCCGCGGAGAGCCCGACCTCGGCGCGAGCTTCACCGATGAGCTTTCCGACTTCCAGCGTCAGGTATTGGGCGTATTCCTCGGCCTTCTCACGCAGGAGGGCCGCGGCCCTGGAAACGACCGCGGCGCGCTCGCCCACAGGGCGCTGGCGCCACAGCGCGAACGCTGCATGGGCCTGTCCGATGGCCGCGTCGAGCGCGCGATCCGAGACGTACGGATGGGTCTCAACACTCAGGCCGGTGGCTGGGTTGACGGTTTGATAGGGCATTCATGGCTCCAAGGGGTCAAGGATGAAAAAGAAGGCCGAAGCAGATTCGGCGCGCGGCGTCGCTGTGTCAGGTTTCAGGGTGCAAGCGGGGGCCGGCCCGAACGCGCATGCTTCGTTCGAAGGGGCTGCGCCTAGTCGACGCTCAGGCCCTGGTGGTCGTCACGCTCGCGCCAGTCCTGCAGCAATTGGGCGAACTCCAGGGTGCCGCCGCCGTAGTTGTTGGCGATCCAGCTCTTGTTCAGATCGCCCCCCTCGTCGTTGAAGTAGCTGGGGGTGCAACTGGTCAGGTAGGCGCGGGCCATCTGCGACTTGTCGACCAGCGTCTGCAACCAGGCCGCCTCAGCGCTGGCCTCGGCTTCGATGCGCGTGCCGCCCGAACGGCGCGTGGTGGCGATCAGATCGACCAGGTGCTCGACCTGCTCGGTCAGCATGTCGGTGAAGTTGGGCTTGACGCCGTTCTGCCCAACCCCGAGGAAAAACAGATTGGGAAAGCCGTGCGCGTAGAAACCGTGCAAGGTCCGCATGCCGTTTTCGAAGTGCTGCGCCAGCGTCTTTTCGCCCACCCCCCGAACCGTGAAGCCCGCGCGCCGGCTGTAGTCCGTGCCGACCTCGAAGCCGGTCGCGAACACGATGCAATTCACAGGGTAGTGCGTGCCTGCATGCGTGAAGCCATACTCACCGATTTCATCGAGGCCCGAGCCCTGGGTATCGATCAGCGAGACGTTGTCACGGTTGAAGGCCGGCAGGTAGTTGTCGTTGAAGGCCGGCCGCTTGCACAGCGCGCCGTACCAGGCCATCAGCCCTTCCGCCACGTCAGCTCGCTGCACGGTTTGCGCGACGCGCTCACGCCACTGCGAGCCGATGCGGAAGTCTGCCTGCTCCGCCAGGGGCATGGCGATCTCGGGCGTCAACGGGCTGCCATCCGTCGGGATCCAACCCGCACGCACGCCGTAGAAGAGCTGCGTCCAACCGTCGTTCACCAGGTCACTGTCGGACTTGACGCCTTCGATCCAGCCATTGAAATTGCGCATGCGCTCGCGCTGCCACCCCGCTTGCAGCGACTGCGCCCACGCGGGATCGGTGGGGGCATTGCCGCGCTCGCCCACGTTCGCCGGTGTGCGCTGGATCACGTAGAGATACTTGGCATGCTGCGCGAGGTAGGGCACGCACTGTACGGCCGTGGCGCCGGTGCCGATCACCGCGACCCGTTTGTCGGCCAGGCCCGTCATGCCGCCGCTGGCGTTGCCACCGGTGTAGGCATAGTCCCAGCGGCTGGTGTGGAAAAGGGCGCCCTTGAAGCGGTCGATGCCCGCAATGCCCGGCAGCTTCGGGCGATTGAGCGGCCCGCTGGCGGTGAACACGTACCGCGCCCGCAGCACGTCGCCGCGGTCGGTCGACACGATCCAGCGGCGCGCTTGTTCATCCCAAGTCATCTCTAAGACCTGGGTCTGCAGCAGCGATTTCTCATACAGCCCGAAGTGCCTGGCGATGCGTTGCGCGTGCGCGAAGATCTCAGGGGCGTGGGCGTACTTCTCCGTCGGCACATAGCCGGTTTCCTCGAGCAGCGGCATGTAGATGTACGACTCGATGTCGCACTGCGCGCCGGGGTAGCGGTTCCAGTACCAGGTGCCGCCGAAGTCCCCGGCCTTGTCCAGGATCCGGAAGTCGCCGATGCCGGCCTTCGTCAGGTTCGCGGCACAGACCAGGCCGCCGAATCCCCCGCCCACCACAAGCACCTCGATCGTTTCGTCCACGGCATCGCGCACGATGGGTTGGTCGATGTACGGGTCGTCCACCAGATTGTCGAAGCCGGCATCGGTGCCGATGTACTGCTCGTTGCGCGTGGGCTTCAGGCGTACCTCGCGCTCCTGCGCGTACTTCTGCCTCAATGCGGCTGCGTCCAGGGCCAAAGGTTGCGGGGTCGTTGCGTCTGCGTGTGTTGCTTGGTTCATGACATGTCTCCACCGTGGGCCGCCGTGGACCCCGGCATGTGTTGTGAAATGGCTCGGTGGGCGAGGCGGCGCTCGTCGCCCCCACCGCGATCTCAGGGCACGATGATGATCTTGGTGTCTTGCTCGGGCGAGCCCAGGCGATCGAAGGCACCCTGCACACCGTCGATGCCGACGTGGCCCGTGATCAGCGCACCCAGGTGGATGCGCCCGGTGGCCAGCAGCGAGAAAGCCTCGGCGTATTCCTGCGGCGTGAATGCGATGCAGAAGGCCAGGTCGATCTCTTTCATGATCGCGAACGTGGGCTTGAAGCTGTCCGCCTCCATGCACAGGCCCGCGACGACCACTTTGGAGCACGGCGCCGAGCCGGCCAGGATCTGCTGGATGACGCCGGGACTGCCCACGCATTCGAACACCACCGAAGGCCGAAACGGGTAGCCCGCGAACATCGCGGTCTGCCGCCCGAGGTCGGAAGGCGCGGCGGCGGCCGCCATGGCTTTCCACGAGTCGAAGGGGGAAGTCTCGCGCGGGTCGACGACGACGTCGGCGCCCAAGGCCTTGGCCATGGCGCGGCGCGTGGGCGAGAAGTCCGCGGCAATGATGGGGCCGATGCCACGCATCCGGAGCACCGCGATCACCGCCAGGCCGATGGGGCCGCAGCCGATGACGATGGGGACATCCTGGGTGCCCAGGGCTCCACGGTTGACGGCGTGCAGCGCGACGGCGAGCGGCTCGGTCAAGGTCGCGACGTCGCTGGGGACGCTGTCCGGCACGGGAATCAACAGGTCTTCCGTCAGCACCATGTACTCCGCGTAGCCGCCCGGCGTATCGATGCCGCCGAAGCCCAGCGTGATGGGCTGCTGGCGCAGCAGGAAGGGCGCGCAGACGACGCGCGAGCCAGTGGCAAGCGTGCGGTGACAATCGGCGCCATGCTCCAAGACCTCGGCGCAGATTTCGTGTCCCAGCACGACGGGCTGGTGGTAGTCGAACAGTTCCACGCCCGTGACGTCGCGCGCTGCCGCCAGCAAATGCGGGCCGTGCTTGACGCAATGCAGATCACTGCCACAGATGCCGCAAGCGAGCGTTTTGACCAGAACCTCCTTCGGCCCTGGTTGAGGAATCGGCACGTGGCCCACTGAGAGCTGGCCCTCTTGCATCACGACGGCGCGCATCGTCATACACGCCTCCGAATCGGTGAAGCGCAGCGGTGGCTGAGCGATGCTCTGTGCTGCCCGAGGCGGCATGTTGCGTGACCGCGCGGGATGGCGTGGCCAGTCCCGCCGATCGCTTTGATCGATGTCATGTGTTGTGTCTCCTGATCCAGTTTCGAGTCCAGGCTTCTTGAGCGCTGGACGGACTCATTCTGGTCAGGCGAGCTGCGGCCGTCTTGTCATTTGGCGATCCATGTTTAGCATTTCGCGACATGGCGCGCGAGGCACGGCACGGGAGCGCAGAGCCAGGGCACGACCTTGGGCGGACTCGCGTGCGCCTGCGCGTTTGCGCCGCGTCCTGGCCCGGCGCGGCTTGGCTCCACAGAGCGGTGGCACGGACTTTCAGTGGCCGCGGCTGCGCCGCGCGATCAGTTGCCGGGGTGACTCTCCGTACCAGCGGCGGCAGGCGCGGGCGTAGCTGCTCTGCTCGGTGTAGCCGAGCATGGTGGCGATCTGCCCGGCTTGCAGGCCGCGCTCCGACAAGTACCAGGCCTTGTCACGGCGAACCTGGTCAAGAATGTCCTCGAAGGAGGAGCCCAACTCGGCCAATCTGCGCTGCAGGAATCGGGGGTGAATGAGCAGCGCGTGCGCGACCGAAGCCAGGTTCGCCTGGTTGACCGGCAGCATGCGTAGGATCAACTGCTGCACACGGCCGGCCAGTGGCAGCGCGGGGTCGATCTGGCCCAGATAGTCCCTCGCCAGGGCCAGCACGGCGGGGTCCCTGCCTTCGATTTCGTGGCGCAACTGTGCGTTGGGCAGATGGATGGAATTGAGTTCGCTGCCGAACTCGACGCGGCTGCCTAAGTACCGCCTGTAGGTGTCGGGCGACGAGATCGGGTTGTGCTGCATCGTGACCCGCAAAGGCACGAAGTCCGCACCCAGAAGGAGCCGCAGCGCTTCCATCGCCACCACCAGGCCCTTCTCCACCGTCTGGTCGCGATGGGCCAATTGCCAGGGCGCGATCTCCAGCGAGAACATGGCCGAATGCCTGCCCCGCCGCAGGTCCGCGGCGTCCGGCGGCGCACAGTGGTAGAGGTAGCGCGAGACGCCTTCCAGCGCATCTTCGAGCGTCTCGGCGTGCCGCATGAGCAGCGCCACCGGCCCCAGGATCTGAATGCCCTGCCGTTGGCCCAGGCGCATGCCGAAGTCCGGGCACTTCAGCTGCACTGCGGCGCTGCCGATGACCGCGGTGACCGCGGAATAGTTCAGCAGCCCGTCCGGGCAGCCCGCGGCGCTCGGGTCCACGCCATGGGCCCGCATGATGGCCTGCGGGTCGCCGCCCAGGCTCGACACTAGATCGGAAAAATGCAACAGCGCCGAGGCTGCGATCAGGCCTGTCATTCCCGTTTCACCTTTCATGGCCAGCGGGCCAAGGCGTCCGGCGCACGGCTGCGTCGGCTCGATCCAAGCCGCAGGCGCAGCTTGGCCGCAAACGTCGCGGCCCGAGTACAGGTAAATCCCTAGTGCGCGGGCCGCCCGACCGCCCGCCCGGGCGATCGCGACCCCTTGCGCGGCTGCGGGTGAGCGCGGCGCAATGAAGATCGAGGACGCGTCAGAACGCCACGGACGCAGCCCCCTTCAGCGCGAGGATCTCGCGGGCCTCTGCCGGCGTCGCGATGCCCAGCGACAGGCTGCTCAGAATGCCCTTGATCTTCAGCACCTGCTGCGCATTGCTCTGCGCCAGTTCGCCGCGGCTGATGAAGAGGCTGTCTTCCAGGCCGACCCGCACGTTGCCGCCCAGCATGGCGCCCTGCGCGATCAGGGGCATCTGGTGGCGGCCTGCCGCAAGAACAGACCAGACGTAGTCCTGGCCGAACAATTTGTCCGCGGTGCGGCGCATGAACAGCACGTTGTCGGCGTCGGCGCCAATGCCGCCCAGGATGCCGAACACGGTCTGGATGAAGAACGGCGGCTTGATCAGTCCGCGATCCACGAAGTGCGCCAGGTTGTACAGGTGGCCCACGTCGTAGCACTCGTGCTCGTAGCGTGTGCCATGGTCCTGCATTAGCTCGTACACCTTGGCGACGTCGCGGAAGGTGTTGCGAAAGATGAAGGCCTCGCTTTCGCGCAGATAGCGCTGCTCCCACGGGTACTTCCAAGTCTTGATCTTGTCGGCGATCGGATGCATCGAGAAGTTCATCGAGCCCATGTTCAACGAACACATCTCGGGTTTGAAGCGCAGGGCGGCAGCCAGGCGTTCTTCGACCGTCATCTCGGGGCTGCCCCCGGTCGTGAGGTTGATCACCGCGTCGGTGCGCTCCTTGATGGCTGGCAGGAACTGCGCGAACACGTCCGGATTCCCGGTGGGCGATCCGTCTTCGGGATTGCGTGCATGCAAATGCAGGATGGCCGCACCCGCTTGCGCCGCGGCCACGGCCTGGGCCGCGATGTCTTCGGGCGTGATCGGCAGCGCCGCGGACATGCTGGGCGTATGGATGGCACCCGTCACGGCGCAGGTGATGATGACTTTGTTGCTTGGATTTTTCATAGCATTCTTCGATGAGAGTCGATGCCCGAGGGCGAGAGTTCGGGTCACCAGAAGGCCCGAAGGAGCGCAGCCACCAGCGCCAGCAGCAGCGCGGCAAGACCGACGCACGCGGAGCCTCTGTAGTAATCCTTGAGTTCCTCCCGCGGGATCGTGGTGAGGCCGTGGCAGCCGCCGACGAGCACCGCTTCCAGGTTCTGGCCCGGGTCCGCGAGAGCGCCGGTGTCGGCGGGCTGGCGCTGCGCACAGGTCGGCGACACGCCGCGGCCTGGCACTTCGGCATCGGCTGACTGCATGGGCACTGCGGGGGACGCGGTGTTGGGTGTTGTGACGTGAGCGCCTATCGGGGCTCGAGTTTGATCTTGCGGGCGACCTGACGGAACTTCTCGATCTCGGCGAGGTAGAAGGCATCGGCCTCCTGCAGCGTCAGCGCCTTCACGGGCAGCGCCGCGGACTCTCGCAGGAAGTGCTGAAAGTCTTCCGCCGCCACGACTTCGCCCATGCTCTTGTTCAATTGCCTGGCGACCGCCTCGGGCGCGGCCTTGGGAATGAAGACACCCGCCCATGCGCTGTAGACGAAGTTCTTCAGGTACTTGCCTTCATTGAGCGTGGGCACCGTGGGCACGAAGGGGTTGCGGTTGAGGTTGGCCACGCCGATGGCCTTGACCTTTCCGGTCCGGATCAGCTCGATCACGCTGGCGGCCAGTGGCACGAAGGCCATGTCGATTTCCTTGGACAGCAGCGCCTGCACGACCGGTGCGGCACCCTTGTACGGAACGTCGAGGATGGACACGCCGGTGGCCAGCTTGAAGTCGGCGCCCACCAGGTAGGGGGCGGAGCCATAGCCCCAGCTGCCGAACGTGAGTTCCTTGCCCGACGCCTTGGAGCGCTCCACCAGCGCATCCAGGTTTTCGAACGAATGGTCGGCGTTGGTGACCAGCGTGAAGTCGGTCGGAAACACCGTTGCGAGGAGCCGATAGCTCTCGGGCTTGTACTTGACCTGCGACATCGCCAGCGGCGCCAGGATCAGATCGTTGCCCGTCACCGCCAGCAGCGTGGCGCCGTCCGCGGGGGCATTCAGCACGTTGTTGGCGCCGATCGAGCCGCCCGCGCCGGGCACGTTCTCGATGATGACGGTCTGCCCGGTCACGCCGCCGAGCCGCGACTGGAGCTTTCGGGTCGCGACGTCGGCGGGCCCGCCCGCGGGATACGCGACGCGGATGGTCGTGACCTTTCCCGCGGGCTGCGCATGCAGTGTCCCGGCCTGCAATCCCATCGCGGCCAGCGCCAGGAAGGAAATCAGATGCTTGGCTGTGGTTGTCAGTTTCATGACTATCTCCTTTGCTTTTCAATCAGGATCGGGCTAGCGCCTGGGGCGCGCTGGCGGCGACAGCGGGGCTCAGTCGAACGAACCCGCGACCGTGCGGCGGCTGCGCAGCACGCCGCTTTGCTGCATGGCCTGGATCTGAGCCGTCGGGATGCCCAGTTCTTCCAGGACTTCGGTGTTGGATTCGCCCTGGAAGTAAGGCGCGCCCGGCACCGGCAGCTCGCTGCGGCTGAAGCGCCAGGGAGGGCCGGGCATGCGCATCGAGCCGCCGTTGCGATCGTCGACGTGCACGATGGCACCCCAATCCCGCGCCCATTCGGATCTGGACAGTTCGTCGGTGCTGCGCACGACGCCGATGGCCAGGCCCGCTTCGCTCACCTGCGCCTGCAGTTGATCCAGGTCGGTGAAAGTCATGACCCACGCTTTCACCTCGGCCAGCAGATCAACCAGGTTGGCCTTGCGCAAGGTGGCCGTCGCATAGCGCGGATCCTTGAGCAGATCGGCGCGGCGCATCATGGAGCAGTAGCGCACGAACATCGGTGAGAACACCGGGCTGGTGGCGATCGTCAGAAGGCGCCCATCCGGTAGCTCGAAGATCGGCGACTCGTTGGCGCTCAGGGCGACGGGTTCGTCCTGCACGTCCAGGCCCGTCAGCTGTGCGCCCGCGCGCTCGTTCACGGACAGCATGGTCGCCGCCATCGACACGTCCACGTGCTGACCCTCCCCGGTCTGCGAGCGATGGTGCAGCGCCGCCAGCACCGCCAGCGCGCCATGCAGGCCGGTGTAGACGTCCGCGTGACTGCACGCGTCATTGACGGCTTGGCTCATCACACCGTCGTAGTGCTGGCGCAGGATGTCGGTGAGTCCGGTCTCGGCGTGCACGGTCGGCGCAAAGGCCGGGCGATTGCGCCAGGGTCCCGTCTGTCCATATCCGCTGATCGACACATAGACGATGTCGCTGTTGAACTTCACGACGTCGTCGTAGCTCATGCCGAAGCGGGCGAGCGTGCCGGGGCGGAAGTTCTCGACGATCACGTCGGCCTCTTCGCCCAGCTTTCTGACAACCTCGCGTGCCTGCGGCCAGTTGAGGTCGAGGCTGATGTTGCGCTTGCCGGCGTTCTGCTGGGCGTAGTACGTGGACATCGAGCCCAGGTGCGGAACGCCGGCGCGCGCCACATCGCCGGCGGGCGGTTCGATCTTGGTGATCTCGGCGCCCAGGTCCCTGAGCATCTTCGTGCAATGCGGCCCGGACAGCACGCGCGTGAAGTCCAGCACCCGGACGCCGTGGAGGGGGGAGGAAGACACGATCAGTTCCCCTCGAAGACGGCGGAGCTGGGGCCGGTCGTCACGAAGGCCTTCAGGCCGCGTGCCTGATCCTGGCTACCCCACATGGCTGCGTTGGCAGTCTCTTGGCCGGCGTCCGCCGCGGCGATGCCCTGGCGCGCGGCCTGTTTGGCCAGCGTCTTGATAGCGCGCAGCGCCACGGTCGGGCCCTCCGCGAGTTGGCGCGCCCATGACAGCGAGACCGCCGGGAGTTCATTTTCCGGGCAAACCAGGTTGATGGCGCCCCAGCGCTCGAGGGCCCGCGGGTCCTGACGACGGCCGAACATGGCGAGTTCCTTGGCGCGTGCAACACCGACGCGCTCGACGACGCGCTGCACGCCACCCAGCAGGGGAATGAGTCCCAGCGACGCTTCGGCCATGCCGAACGAGGCCGTATCGGCAGCAATGATCATGTCGCACATCAGTGCCAGCTCAAAGCCGCCGCCAAGCGCGGCGCCATGGACTGCGGCGACTACCGGCACAGGAACGTCTTCGAACGACTGCCAGAGCTTGGCCAAGTCGTCCTGCGTCCAGCGCTCGGACGCAATACTTTCGAGGTCGGCGCCGGCACAGAAATGCCGCATGGCGCTTCGCAGAAGGATCGCGCGGCACCCGTCTTTCACGGCCTCGGCGTAAGTGGCCGACAGGCTGGACAACAAGGCGTTGTCCAGCAGGTTGTGAGGCGGCTTGGCCAACGTCACGACGGCGACCGCGCCGTCCTTTTCGTACTCGATAGAACCCATTGCATATCTCCTTGGACACGCAACGAAACGTCACGACAACACGAAGATAACAGCGTTAACAAATTATGTTATCAGTGTTAACCCGATGAGCTGTAGTGGCTCTCCGACAGCGACAATGGGATGCTCAGGAACAGACTTCGGCTACGGCCGAGGCGATCCTGGATGGATGCCCGAACCCGGCGCACCAGCGGCCCAGGGGTCGCATGCCCACCCGGCACAAGTGAGCGATACCCACTTTTTCGTTGCAAGGATGTACAGCCAGCGATGACCAGCAAGAGCTCGAGGACCCCGCACAGCGCCATCACGGCGAGCAGGCAGCTACGGGCTTTGCCCACGCAACTCAAGGAGCCGGCTTACGAGAAAGGCGGCCTGCGCAACGCACTGGTGGAGGAAGGACGCCGCATCTTCGAAGAGAACGGCGCGACGGAACTGAGCCTTCGCGCGCTGGCCCGCAGGCTGGGCGTGTCCGAGGCGGCTCCGTCACGGCATTTCAAGGGCAAGGAGGAATTGCTCGCCGCCATCGCAGTCAGCGGCTTCCTGGAACTTGCGGAAAAGCGCAGAAAGATCGCGGCCATGGACATGCCGGCCTTGCTTAAGGCGCGGGAGATGCTGTTGAGCTATGTGCAGTACGCCCAGTGTCACGCGGGTCTGTTCGACCTGATGACCGGTCCGCGTCTGCTGCGCGAGTTCGTTCGAGGCGACATCGAGGCATCGAGCAACGTCTCTTACTCGTACTTCGCCAACTCCATCTTCGAGCTCGCGAAAGAAAGCGGCTGGCAGGACAGCGATCTGCACTACCTCTCGCATGCCGCGTGGTCCATGGAGCACGGAATCGCCGCTCTGCTGCTGGCAGACCGCATTCCGAGGACCGACAGCCATCTGCAAACCCAGCAGATGGTCGAGTTTTCGATCAACCTCTTCCTATCGGGCATCGTGAGCGGCCCGGACCGATTCCACGCTACCTGGGCACTGGGCACGCGAGCCTCGCGCTGACGCTGAGCGCAGACCCCGGCCGCGCGCGTAACGGGGCGCTAGCCCTCAAGCCGCCGCCGGCCGCACGCTGCGTGCCAGCGGCGCCTCCCGGATCGGCAGATGGATCAGCGCTGCGGCGGCCGCCAGTGCTAGGTCCATGTACCACACCCAGTCATACCCACCGGTCAGCGCGAACACTTGCCCGCCCAGGAAAGCGCCCAGGAAGCCACCGAGCTGGTGCCCCAGCATCAGCACGCCGTAGAGCATGGCCATGTTGGCAGGGCCGAACATCTTGGCCACCAATCCCACGGTCGGCGGTACCGTGGACAGGAAGGTCAGGCCCATCAAGGCAGCAAAGATCAGCATGACCGCGGGCGTCTTGGGGGCGAGCACGAACACCAACACCCCCAGGCCCCGCACCGTGTAGAGCAGCGACAGCAGCGACTTCATGCGCCAACGTCCCACGGCCCAGCCCATGGCGAGGCTGCCGAACATGTTGAACAGCCCCACCAGCGCGAGCGCCCAACCGGCGATGGTAGGAGACATGCCGCATGCCTCCACCACACCCGGCAAGTGTGTCGCGAGGAAGGCCACATGGAAACCGCAAACAAGGAAGCCGACGGCCAGCAACAGATAGCTGGGCGTTTTCAAGGCAAGGGCCAGCACCTCACGCGTACTGAGCACGCGGGTGCCCGCCGCGGTTGCAGCAGCAGAGGCCATCGCGTTGGCATTGCCCCTGAGTAGCCACGCCGCAGGCAGCGCGAGAAGCACGAGAAGGCCCATCCATTGCATGGAGCTGGCCCAACCGATGCTAGCCGTCAACGCGATCGAGACAGGCGCGATGGCGAACTGCCCGAACGACCCGCCGGCATTGACGATGCCGATGGAAATGCCTCGCTTGCTCGCGGGCATCAGGCGCGTGCTGGCCGCCATCAGCACCGAGGGGCCGGCCATGCCGGCGCCTCCGGCGCCGAGGACACCGATGGAGAAGATCAAGCCCAGCGTGGTGGTCATGTAGGGAGTGATCACGGTGCCTATGGCAATGAGGATCAAGCCGGTGACGATCACGCGCCCTGCACCGATGCGGTCGGCCACGGCGCCCGCGAAGGGCTGCGTCAGACCCCACCATAGCTGGCCGAAGGCGAAAGCCAGACTGATGCTCGCTACCCCGAGCCCCGTGGCGGTGTTGAGCGACGACAGGTACAGGCCCATTGTGTTGCGCACCCCCAGAGAAAGTGCAAATGCACCGCCTGCCGCGAGCAGCACCATCCACATCACGTAGGGGTGCAACGGCTTTGGAGACTTGGAGATTGCAAATGGACCATTGCTCATAGGATTCTTTCAAGGAATGATGCGGCGGCCGCGGCGCGACGGTCGCCCGGGGCATTGCCTCGGGGGCGGCTCGACCCTCCGCGCCCGTCGCATCGCGTCTTCGCCGATCAGGCAACGACCCGATAGGATTCGCCGGCCCAAGGAATCGCCATCCTTGCCGGCGCCGCGAGCTTGCTCGCATCGTCGAGGCGGGCGATCTGCTCGACCGACAACTCGACCGCCAGGGCACCCAGGTTGTCGAGGAGCTGGGCCAGCGTGCGCGGGCCGATGATGGGGATGGACCCATGCGTGCCGGCCCAAGCCAGGGCCACCTGGCCAGCCGTCACGCCCAACTCGCCGGCGATGGCCAGCACGGCGTCCAACACTTGCGTGCGCTGGGGCGAGTTCTCGGCCTGGAACACCTTGCCGCCGAAGCCTTCGGCACGGCCCTTCTCGCCATTGCGGTACTTGCCGGTGAGCATGCCACCGCCCAGGGGCGACCAGGTCAGCACACCGAGGCCGAGCGCCTGCGTGGCCGGGAACAGATCGGCTTCCGGCTCGCGGTGAACCAGGCTGTGCTCGAACTGAGCGGCAGCGATGGGGACCGCATGCGTCAGCTCGGCCAGCGTGACCGCGCGGGCCAGGCGCCAAGCGGCGAAGTTGGAAAGGCCGGCGTACAAGATCTTCCCGGACCGGGCCAGATCTTCGAAGCCGCGAACAATCTCCTCGATCGGCGTGACGTGATCGGGCCAATGCGCCCAGTAGATGTCGATGCGGTCGGTGCCCAAGCGCTTGAGGCTGGCCTCAACCGAGGCCACCATCGCCTTGCGGCTGTTGCCCAGCACGAGGCGATTAGCCTGAGGCGAGGCGCCGTTGGTGAACTTGGTGGCCAGCACGAAGTCCTCGCGCCGGCCCTGCAGCAGCTTGCCCAGCAGCGTCTCGGACTGGCCGAACTGGTAGGCGTCCGCCGAGTCGAGCAGGTTGCCGCCTGCCTCGGCGTAGGCGTTGAACACGGCCTCGGCGACGTCGGAGTCGGCCCCGTATCCCCAGCCCGTGCCAAAGTTGCCGGTGCCCAGTGCCACCTGCGAGACACGCAAACCCGTCTTGCCCAATACCGTGTACTTCATGTTTTCACCGTGATAGAAATCGTGTGGATTCAAAGCATCTCGAGCGCGAGCGCGATGCCCTGGCCGCCGCCGATGCACAGCGTGACCACGCCGCGCTTCAGGCCGTCGCGCCGCATCGAATGCAAAAGCCGCGTGGTTAGCACCGCGCCCGTGGCTCCGATGGCGTGACCATGGGCGATGGAGCCGCCTTCGACATTGACGATGTCTTCCGCCAGCCCCATCTCGCGCAGGCAGGCGAGCGTGATGGCGGCGAAAGCTTCGTTGATCTCGATGCGTTCGATGTCGCCATGCTTCCAGCCCGCACGCTCCAGCGCCAGCTTGACCGCCGGCACGGGACCGATGCCGAACATACCGGGCTCGACCGCGGCGACGCCCTGCGCGACCAGCCGCGCCCAGGGCTTCAGGCCCAGCTTCTCGGCGAAGCCGCGTTCCGCGACGATCAGCGCCGCGGCTCCACTGTTGAGTCCGGGCGCATTGCCGGCGGTGATGGTGCCGTCCTTGCGGAAGGCGGGCTTGAGCTTGGCCAGCGTTTCAACGGTGGTGTCGGGCCGGTTTGCCTCGTCGCGCTCGAAGCGCACCGACCCCTTGCGGCCGGCCAGTTCGATCGCGACTATTTCCTCGTCGAACTTGCCTGCCGCCTGCGCTTCGCTGAAGCGCTGCTGCGAACGCGCTGCCCAGCGGTCCTGATCTTCGCGGGCGATCCCGTATTGGCTGACCAGATCTTCGGTATGCCAACCCGAGTGCTGCCCGCTGAAGGCATCGTTGAGACCATCGCGCAGCAGGCTGTCGAGCATGGCCGCATCGCCCATGCGATTGCCCCAGCGCCCACCGGGCACAAGATACGGAGCCTGGTCCATGCTCTCCATGCCGCCAGCGATCGCCGCCTTGGCGTACCCGGCAGCCACCTCCAGCGCAGCGCTGGCGATGGCCTGCGCTCCCGAGCCGCAGACCCGATTGACGGTCACCGCGGGCACCTGTACCGGGAGGCCGCCGCCAATCGCTGCTTGACGCGCAGGATTCATCTTCGCCCCCGCCTGGATCACCTGCCCCAGCACCACGGTATCGACAGCCTCGGGAGGCAGACCGGCACGCCGGAGGGTTTCGCGTACCACAGCCGCGCCCAACGCGGTTGCAGGGGTGTCCTTCAGCGCACCGCCAAAGGCGCCGATCGGCGTACGCACTGGCGCACAAAGGACGATTTCAGGCTTGTTCATGGGAACTCCTTGTCGTGAGAGCTGGTTGGTCGAAAATCAGGCAGGTCGTAGTCGCATGCGCGTAGATCTTTCCGTCGGGGCCGACGATCTGGCCTTCGGCCACAGCAACCTGGCGTCCAGCGTGGATCAACTTGCCTTCTGCACGCACCAGCCGCACCTGCTCAGTGAGGGCGCGCAGCATGTTCACCTTGAGTTCTAGGGTGGTGAAGCCTTTGCCGGCAGGTAGCGTCGAGTGCACTGCGCAGCCCACGGCGGAGTCGAGCAGCGTGGCGAACCACCCGCCATGCACGATGCCAAGCGGGTTGTAGAGGCGCCTTTGCGGTCGTCCTTGGAAGACCGCGAATCCAGGCTCGATGCGGATGGCCAGGATGTTGACCGTTTCATTGATCGGTGGAGGAGGCAGCTCGCCCGCAAAGATCGCCTCGAACATCTCCATGCCCGAGCGGCCGAAGACCTTCCCCCTGGGCTCTGCACCCGGGGCGCTCTGGCGTGCGCGCACGCGCGCTTCGTCCGCTTCCCAGCGGGCGATTACCTCATCAACTTCCATCGGTCGCTCCTGTTGAATAATCATTGCATCTGCAATTATTGCAGGTACAATGTACCACATGAAGAACGTCACCAAGCCACAAGGTTGCACGAACTTGAAGTTGCGCCAACTCAATCGCATGGTGACGCGGCACTACGACCACCATGTCGCCGAGACGGGGCTCAAGAACACGCAATACGCCTTGCTCTCGCACGTCGTCCGACTCGGCCCCATCCGCCCGGGCGATCTCGCAAGGCACATGCACATGGATGCCTCCACCTTGACGCGCAACCTACAACCGCTGGCCGCTCAGGGACTGCTGACCGTTGGCGCGGGATCCGATGCGCGCAGCCGCCTGGTTGAAGCGACCGCGGCAGGCATCGCCAAGCGGACTGAAGGGCAGCGCGCCTGGAAGGTGGCGCAGACGGCTCTCAATGAGCGCCTCGGCACGGATCGCGTCTGTGCGCTGCATGCCTTGCTCGACGCTTGTATTGCGTGCATGGATGAAGATGCCAATGACGAGGAGCCGCCTTGAAAGAACCGACTGCGAGTCGCTCGCCCCCCCTCGCTCCAGGATGTGTCGACGGCCGGGCACCACTGAAGGGAAGGCTCAGGGAGTCGGGGACCCGTTTGGCTTCATCAAGCTCATCGCCAGTACGAACGACGGCAAGCTGCTGGGCGGCCATCTGGTGGGCCACGACGTCGCCGAATTGCTGCCCGAACTCACGTTGGCCCAGAAATTGGGGACTGACCGCCGCACAACTGGCGCGCGATATCCACGTCCACCCACCCTGGGCAAAGCTCTGCAGTACGGATTCCACGGCCTTGCGGGACACATGATCAACCTTAGACCCAGCGTTTTCGCAGGAGGATTCACCGGATGACCCAAGCACTGTTCTCGCCTTTGAAGCTCGGCGCATTGAAGCTCGCCCACCGCGTGGTGATGGCACCGCTCACCCGGATGCGTGCGGCCAGGCCTGGCAACGTCCCGCATGCGCTCAACGTGGAGTACTACCGCCAGCGTGCATCGCAGGGCGGGCTGATCATCACCGAGGGAGCGCAGATATCCCCGTCCGGCCAGGGCATGCCCGCCACGCCGGGGATCCACAGCGAAGAGCAGATTGCGGGCTGGAAAGACATCACCAGGGCGATCCACGCCAAAGGCGGCTTGGCATTCCTGCAACTTTGGCACGTTGGCCGCATCTCGCATTCTTCGCTCCTGGATGGTCGACTGCCGGTCGCACCGTCGGCCATCGCCGCCCCTGGCAATGCGTTCACTGCCACCTTCGAACGCACGCCCTTCGAGACACCACGGGCGCTGGAGACAGAGGAAATCGCCGCGGTGATCGAGGAATACGCTCGCGCGGCGCTGAGCGCGCAGCGCGCCGGTTTCGATGGCGTGGAAATCCACGCGGCCAATGGATATCTGCTGGAGCAATTCCTGCAGAGCCGTAGCAACCAGCGCTCGGACGAGTATGGCGGGTCGATCGAAAATCGCTGCCGGCTTGTCCTGGAGGTGGCCCGCGCCGTATCGGTTGTGTACGGCGCAAATCGGGTTGGGATCCGCCTGTCCCCCTTCGGTGTTGCCAATGGCAGCGGAGAAGACGAGCCACTGCCCCTCTACACCCATCTGATCAAACGTCTCGCTCACCTGAACTTGGCTTATCTGCACCTGATCGAGCCACGGGCCAGTGGCGCGGGCCAAGCCGAAGTGGATCACCCAAACGTGCCCTTTGCCTCCAAGTTGTTCCGGCCGCATTGGCCGAACGTGCTGATTGTGGCCGGAAACTACAGGCCCTACACCGCTGCAGCCGCCATCGCAGCGGGAAGGGCTGACGCCGTCGCGTTCGGACGCCTGTTCATCTCCAACCCGGATCTGCCCGAGCGCGCACGTCGGGGGGCCGACCTCAACACCTACAACCGTGCCACCTTCTACGGCGGAGGAGCCGAGGGCTATCTCGACTATCCGGCACTCGAAGTGTCGATCCAATAAGCGAGACACAGGTGACACGCGCATCATTGTCGGCACGCCCACTGCCTACCGAGTCGAAAGTCCCACGAACTCTCACGGGAGGCGTGCTGTTCCTGCTGGCGGCGCTGGCAGCGCTGGGCGCGCTGGCCACCAACATCATCCTGCCCGCGTTTCCTGCCATGAGCGCGGACCTTGGGGCTTCAGTGCGCGACCTGGGCGCGACGCTCAGCAGTTTCTTCCTGACCTTCGCGCTGGGCCAGTTGTTCGTCGGCCCGCTGTCCGACCGCTTCGGGCGCCAGCGGCTGGTGCTGATTGGCTTGGCTGTCTTCATCATCGGCAGCTTGGTCTGCGCGGCTGCCAGCACACTGCCGCAGCTCATCGGCGGCCGCGTCGTGCAGGCATTGGGTGTGTGCGCCACGTCGGTACTATCGCGCGCCATCGCACGCGACCTGTTCGAGGGCCAGGAACTGGCGCGTGCACTTTCCCTGACCATGGTGGCCATGGCGGCGGCACCGGGCTTCTCCCCGCTGCTGGGCAGCACCCTGGAGAGCCTGTTCGGCTGGCGGTCCTCCTTCTTCGTAATTTCAGCGCTGGCGTTCGCCCTGGCCGGCGCCTACTTCACCAAGCTGGGCGAGACGCACGCTCCGGGCCAGCGATCCGCACTCTCCCTTGTCGAGGTCGCGGCAGGCTACAAACAGTTGGCCTTCGATCGTCGCCTCACGGCGCCCGCCCTGGCCGTCAGTCTGGTCATCGGGGCACTCTATGCCTTCTTCTCCATGGCTCCTGCCATTCTGATCACAGGCTTCAGACTCTCGCCGCTGACGTTTGGTTTGTTCTTTGCATCGACAACCTTCGTCGTATTCGGCTCAGGCGTCCTAGCGCCACGTCTGGCCAGAATGTGGGGACCCGTAGTGGCGGCTCGTGCTGGTGTTGCCGTTGCGCTTGTTGGAAGCGCGGCGATGCTTTTCGGCAGAGCAGACTTCGCCTCCTTCAGCGTGTCTCTGACCATATTCCTTTTCGGGATGGGCATCTTCAATCCACTCGGGACCGCCATCGCGCTGCAACCCTTTGCACAACAAGCGGGTGCCGCTTCGGCACTACTGGGATTCCTTCAAATGGGATGCGCCGCACTGGCCATTACCTTCGGAGGGATGCTGGCGCTCCCGATGTACACCGCCCTGGGAGTCGTCCTGTTTACGTCGCTTCTGGCCGCATTTCTATGCTTCTGGTCCATAAGAGTCGCCACGGGAACCTGACGTGCGTCCGCGGGCAGCCACCAGCGAAGCGCCCAAGTCGGGGTAATCGTATTTTTTCGACAAATTGACACGGTCGTAGTTGTCGCGACGCCCGCACGCATTCGACGGGGTGACCGGAGCCCGCAGCCACAACGCGCACCGAAGGAGTAGATTGGCGGGCCCCATCCCTGTGGAGGATCCTGCCGTGACGTTCGCCCAGCGCTTCATTGGCGCGGAGACCCTTCCCTCCAGGATGTCCGAGCTCGATGTCCAACAGTTCTTCAGCCTGAGCAAGGACGACATCTGCGCGCTCTGCGAACGGTTCCGCGACGACCGCCGCGTCGCTGCAGCCATCCAGTTGCTCTTTCTGCGGGCGAGCGGCCGCCCGATGGACCGATTCGCCACGGTCCCGAAGGTCCTGCTGCGTTCAGTGTGCGAAGCGTTGGGGTCGCCCAGCGTAAGCATCGCCAGCCTGCGATCACTCTATGAACGTCGCCAGACGTTGTACGAGCACCAGGCCTGGGCCCGCATGTATCTTGGCCTGGGCGACTTGGATGAGGTCCAGCTGCAGAAGCTCGAACAGGTTCTCGCGGTCGCTGCCCTCGAGGCCGCTCACCCCGACGACCTGGTGCGAACCGCACGCATCTGGCTGTACGGCAGGCGAATCATCATTCCGGGCTCACGCCGAATTGCCGAGTGGGCCCGCAAGGCATTCGACGCCACGGAGGCGGCCATGGCCGCAACGATCGAGGCGGCGATTGGGAAGGCGGCGCTGCGCCAAGCCATCGACTGGGCCTATGCACCCTCCCCCGCGACCTCGGGCAGCCATCTGGAGTGGCTCAAGACGCCACCCCAGCGCAACGCCCCGAGCACGACCGTGGAGACCCTGGAGAAGATCCGCGGTCTCAAGACCTTGGGGGTGCACAACTGGGCATTGGATTCCATCGCCCTGAGCAAGCAGCAGGCTTATGCCGCGCACGTCCTGATGCGCCGGCCATCGATGACCGCGCGCATCGAACAGCGACGCCAGACCGTTGAGGTTGTTTGCTTTCTGCACGGATGAAGCTTCAGGCGATCGGGGGCCGGGAGATTCCGCTGGACTTCAAGCTTCCATCGGTAGGGCTCGCCTGGAGCGCGATCGTCACCGACCTGGATCCTCGATCCCGCTATCGTGCGTTCGAGGCCAGCACGATGATGGCCCTGCGCAAGAGCTTAGGGTCTCCATGACGAGCGCTGCGGCACGCCGCTGTCTGTGATCTGCATCTGTCCTGGCGGCACCGAAACCGCGTTCCACGCTGCGTCCGGCGGGGGACGTCGAACTCGTGGATCGCGAACGCATCGATGAAAAGTGTGGTGTTTTGTGGCGCACGCGATGGTCGCCTCCACGATGGTTGCCGCGCGTATCAAAAGTCTTTGCTCGGCGTGATGGCATTGTTCTCCAAGAATAGCGCCTTGGTGAGGTTGTTGTCCTGCAGCAGTCGCCTGAACTTCAGCAGCGTGGTAGCGTCGGGCATCAATTCGCGCGACAGGTCGATGCCCCAAACGTCGCGCAGCGCCCTCCAGCGCCTCGTCGGCCAAGCCGTACCACTGTTGAAGGCAATACATGCGCAGCATCCTGGGAACGCCGATCGGCTGTCGGCCGACGCGCCCGCTCGCTAGGTAGAGCCGCTCGAGCACGGTAATCAGTCGCGCCTACGACACGACGCGTTCCATGTCGGCAAGAAACTTCTCGCGTCGCGTGCGCTTCTTCTTCATGGCGTACTTGGCACCGGCAAAGCTGCCTTGGTTCATCTCGGTCGCGCTGTGACTTTCGGTGCCTTCACGCATGCACAGGCGGTGCCCGCCACGACGTTTTGATCAGCATTTCCCTAGATCGGCCCGAACAACGATCCCGGTTTCGCCACCAGCTCAGCGATCGTCCACTGAAGATCCTCGATAAAGGCCTTCGTCATCAACGACACCCGCCGACTCTCGGAGAAGACGACAGTCGGTATCAGCTGGAGAGATGGCAGGAACGGGCGGACTGTCAACTGGGGAAATGCGGAGTTCTGGATCAGAGGGTAGGGATCCAAAAGACCCAAGCCGTTTCCTGCCACGTCACGCCGTCCACCCCGGGTGCGGCACGGCGCTTGAGCGCCAGGTACGCGTCCCGCAGCAGTTCGACCGTCACGTGATGCAGCAGCGCAGTGAACTTCTCGGCGCGCCCAGTCTTCATCGGCAAGCCCGGCTGCGTGCGGTTGAGCGCCTGGATCTGGCTCTTCTCGTCGCAGCTGAGCACCAGCGCGTGATCGGGCGGGTTCAGATAAAGCCCCACCACGTCCAGCAATTTGTCCTCGAATCGAGGATCGCGCGAGAGCTTGAAGGTGCGCGTCAGATGCGGCTTGATGCCGTTGCGCTGCCAGACGCGGCGGATGGTCGTGGCGCTGAAGCCCGTGTGCTCGGCGAGTGTGCGAGTGCTCCAGTGCGTAGCCGCTGCGGGCTTGGTGTGCAGCGTCACCTGCAGGATTTTCGACTCCACTTCGCCAGTGACGGTGGGTGTGCGACCCGAGCGCGGCGCGTCCTGTCGCAGCGCGTCGATGCCACCCTGCTGGAACCGATGACGCCACAGCGCCACTTGGCGTCGATCCAGCGCAACCTCGACGGCGATGTCCTTGTTCTGCCAGCCCTCGGCTGCCAGCAGGATCACACGTGCTCGCTGCTGAAGCCTGGCCTCGATACGCCGCTGCTTGGACAGGCTTCGCAGCTCGCGCTCGGTCGCGCTATCCAGTTCGATCGTCTCGGCAACTCGCATCGCTTCAGCCTCCTGGGCCGTTGGAGTATGCCGAATCAATTAAGTTCTATAACTTCAGGCTCACTGCACTAGGTTGAGACGCGCCTTCAGCAACAGACTTCGGCAACGTTGCAAGAATCTGAATGCCGCAGACGTCCAGGATTTCATCCGCCAGGGAGGATCCATCCGGGCAGGCCCTCGATAGCACCACGGCGCCGAGGGAATGAGCGAGTATGTTGATTGCCTTGGCACGCACCGCGCCCGGTTTTCCATCCTCCGTCTTGCCGCATGCGTCCGCCAGAGCAGTGAGAAGGCCTTCGATACCGGCCTCAAACGAGGCCTTGACGTCATCCGACTGCCGCGCTGCATCGCCGCAGAGGGCCGCCGCCGTACATCCGGAGCCACGGGCATCACGGTGCTCCTTCGAAACGTAACGGCTCACGAACTCAACAAGGTCGATCTCCCCTGCCCCCACGGCAATCCGCGAGAACCCGAGCGCTGCCGATTGAGTCATCAGATCGGCCTTGGATCTGAAGTGGTTGTAGAAACCGCCATGGGTGAAGCCGGCGGTTGACATCAACTCAGCCAAGCCCACGCCGTCGTAGCCGCGCTCACGAAAAAGCGTGGAGGCCGTTTCGACGATGCGCGTACGGTTTTTCTGCGCCTGTGCCTTGGTGACCTTCATTCTGCGTGTGCTCCTTCAGGGCTACGCCAAACCGAAGAATATACATTACATTGATGTCGACCATCATCAAAACGCTTGACATCTATGATGATGATCATAATCATAGATGCAGCCTCCAGTTAGAACAAGTTCCTGATCGAAACCCGCCCGATCGCGACCATCCGAGTTACGACGCGCATCCCAACTTGGGCCTCGCCCTAAAAAGAGAGCTATACATGACCACTCGACCCAGGGTTCTCATCACCGGCGCCTCCTCCGGCATCGGCGCCACCTACGCCGAGCGCTTCGCACGGCGCGGCCATGATCTTGTACTGGTTGCCCGCGACAATGCGCGACTGGAAGCGCTGGCAGCGCGCCTGCGCCAGGAACATCGCGTCGCAGTCGACGTCGTCCAGGCCGATCTGACTCAGTCCAGCGACTTGGCCGCTGTCGAGAACCGCCTTCGCGAGGACATCCGCATCGGCGTCCTCGTCAACAACGCCGGCGCCAGCAAGGCCGGCAGCTTCATCGACCAAGCGACCGACGATGTCGAGCAGATCGTCGCGCTCAACACGACCGCGCTCTTGCGGCTTGCCAGCGCGGTCGCCCCGCGGCTTGCGCAAGCGGGCGAAGGCGCAATCATCAATATCGGGTCAGTGGTCGGACTGGCGCCGGAGTTTGGCATGTCGGTCTACGGCGCGACCAAGGCTTTCGTGCTGTTCCTCTCCCAAGGGCTGAGCCTGGAGCTCGCGCCCAAGGGCGTCTATGTCCAGGCGGTGCTCCCTGCGGCAACGCGTACGGAGATCTGGGAGCGCGCAGGTGCCGACATCAACGCACTACCCGAGATGATGGAAGTGGGCGAGCTGGTGGATGCAGCGTTAGTGGGCTTCGACCGACGCGAAGTCGTCACGATCCCGCCATTGCACGACGCCGCACGTTGGGATGCCCTTGAAACCGCGCGACAGATCCTGCTTTCGGACATCAGGCAGGCTCATGCTGCGGAGCGCTACCAGCAGGCCGTCGCCTGAAGCGCTGGCAGAGCTCCTTCTTCAACTCAAACGAGGCTGAGTCAATGACGTTCAAAGCACTTCTGGCGACCAGAACAGGCGAGAGGATCTCGACGGATCTTGTCGAGCTCGAAGAACGCGATCTCATGCCGGGGGACGTCACGATCGCCGTCGACTATTCGACCGTGAACTACAAGGACGGATTGGCCATCACCGGTCGCGCACCAATCATCCAGCAGTTTCCGCTGATACCCGGAGCCGATCTTGCCGGCACAGTTGAGACCTCGTCCTACCCCGGTATCGAAGTCGGCGACCGCGTCGTTGCCAACTGCTGGGGATTGGGTCAAACGCATCACGGCGGATTCACCCAAAGAGCGCGGCTGAGCGGTGACTGGCTGGTCAAGATTCCACCGCCCTTTTCGACGAAGGACGCCATGGCCATTGGCACGGCGGGCTACACAGCAATGCTGAGTGTCCTGGCCCTAGAACACGGCGGCATCACGCCCGACAGTGGCGATATCCTGGTGACTGGCGCCAATGGCGGCGCCGGCTCGATCGCCATCTCGATCCTGTCCGGCCTGGGCTACCGCGTTGTCGCCTCGACCGGACGTGTCGAAGAGGCCGACTACCTGCGCGAGCTCGGCGCGACAGAAATCCTCGATCGCCGCACACTTTCCGACGCGGGCGCGCCGATCGCCAAGGAACGATGGGCTGGCGCCATCGACTCCGTCGGCAGTCACACGCTGGCCAATGTGCTGGCGCAGACCAGGTATCGCGGTGTGGTCGCGGCCTTCGGCCTCGCCCAGGGCATGGATCTTCCCGGATCGGTACTGCCCTTCATTCTGCGCAACGTGACCCTCGCGGGGATCGATGCAGTCAATGCGCCGCAGACAGTTCGCATCGAAGCCTGGGTGCGTCTGGCCCGGGATCTCGACCTCAAGAAGCTTGCCCGAACAGTGCAAGTGATCGGGTTGGCGGATGTTCCGAACGTCGCAATCCGCATCCTTGAGGGGAAAGTCCAGGGCCGGACCGTGGTCGACGTCAACGCGTGAGCGACGGCTTGCGCGTCAATCCCGGCATCGGGAACAACCGAACATGCGCTGAATCCATGAGTGGAGAAGATCATGTCTGAGCAATACGGATGAGAGAGCCACCGGAGCATCACGTGAACTTGAAAACCATCACTCTCGCGCCGACGCCTCCTGCATCGGCCAAGATCCGAGTCAAAAAAAGGGCCTCTATGCGAAGCCCCTTGATGTCGGAAGAAAACTGATCCGACTTCCCTGACCGACTGGCCCAGAAGCTACTTCGCCTGAGCGCGTGGGTCCGCAGGGTGAGACATTGTCGAGATGATCTTGCTATTGACGCGCGAACCCGAGGCGACGTTCTGATCGGGAGCAGAAGCAGTACGAATTGCTTCGGCTTCAACGATGGCTCGATCCTTCGATACGGCGACCGTTTCCGGACCGCGAGAACCACGGGCAACGTTCTGATTCGGGGCCGACGCCGTCCGCACGGCTTCAGCGTTGACTTCTTCGCGCACCTTAGCGGAGACAGCAGAGTTGACGCCGTCGTACGGTTCGGCTCTGACGCCAGTTGCAGCCAGGAGGGTCAATGCAGCAACGGAGAGAATGTTCACGGTCTTCATGGCGGTTTCCAGTGTTGGTAATGAGGTACTTAACAGGGATCTTCCCGATCCATCTGCAAGGTCATCTTCGCAGTTGAACTAACAACGAGATCACTCCACAAAGACACACCATGTTTCCAATACTGAAACAATCTTGTTCGGTGCTGCAATGCGAGTCGCATTCTTACGTTAACTCAATCCACCTCAGATGACACCAGAGGCTGATTGATTGTCCCCATCGGCGCCATGAACGACTTCTCAGGGTGACGGTTCCAAGAACTCCCTTTGTCGTTCTAAGTTGTGCGCCGCTGCTCGTGGCGAGGTATCGATGGAAGAGTACTTCAGCATCCCATGACGTTAAGGAGTCAACATCTTCAAGCACTGGCACACCCTCGCGTCCCAGGGGTGGCAGATCCAAGCAATCTGCATTCTTAGCCCGAAGTTCCTCGGTCACCCTGCGGCCTTTTGGCCGGTAACCCCTTTGAAATCAACGAGTTGAGCGGCCTCATGTGTTCCAAAATGTAGGCATGTTATTTACTTGATATTAGCTTGTATTTGACCTATTAATGTAGGCATGCACATCCATGTCGTGCCGAATCGTGGCTCACCGCCCACCGTGCTGCTGCGCGAGTCCTACCGCGAGGGCTCCAAGGTCGGCAAGCGCACGCTGGCCAATCTGTCGAGCCTGTCGGCCGCGCAGATCGAAGCCATTCGAGCAGCCCTGCGCGGCGAGGCCTTGCAGCCGCTCACGCAGTGCTTGGAGATCACCGCGTCGCGTTCGCATGGCCATATGCAAGCCGTTGGCGAGGCTATGCAGCGGCTGGGCTTCGCCTCGGTGCTTGCCTCCAAGCCCTGCCGCGAGCGCGACCTGGTACTGGCCATGGTGGCCTCGCGCATCGCAGCGCCGCATACCAAGTTGGCCACCACGCGCTGGTGGCACACCACGACGCTGGCCGAGGACTTCGGTGTCGCCGACGCCGACGAGGACGACCTGTACGCGGCGATGGACTGGCTGCTCGCGCGCCAGGCCACGATCCAGAAGAAGCTCACCGCGCGTCACTTGAGGGCCGGCGCCCTGGTGCTGTACGACCTATCGTCGAGCTACTTCGAGGGCAGCAGTTGCCCTCTGGCCAGGCTCGGCTATAGCCGCGACGGCAAGAAGGGCCTGCTGCAGGTCAACTACGGCCTGCTCACCGATGCGCGGGGCTGCCCGCTGGCCGTGTCGGTGTACGAGGGCAATGTGGCCGACAGCCTGACCTTGCTGCCCGAGGTCAAGCGGCTGCGCGAGGAGTTCGGCGTCGAGCAACTGGTGATGGTGGGTGACCGCGGCATGATCTCCAACAAGGCGATCCAGGAGATGCGCGAGTCCGAGGGCGTGGGCTGGATCAGTGCGCTGAAGAGCGTCTCGATTCGCGCGCTGGTCGAGCAGGGCCACCTGCAGCTTGGTTTGTTCGACGAGCGCAACCTGCTTGAACTGAGCTCGCCGGACTACCCGGGCGAGCGCCTGGTGGCGTGCCGCAATCCGGAACTCGCCAAGCTGCGCACGCACAAGCGCGAGGACCTGCTCGCCGCCACCGAGGCCAATCTGCAGAAGATCAAGGCCCGGGTGGATGCACTCAAGCTGGCTGGGCGCGACGAGATCGGCTTGCGCGTGGGCAAGGTCGTCAACCAGTACAAGGTCGCCAAGCACTTCGAGCTGGTGATTGGCGACAACGCCTTCACCTTCGCACGCAAGACAGACGCCATCGCTGCCGAGGCGGCACTGGACGGCATTTACATCATCCGCACCTCGGTGCCAACGACGCAGATGGACGCGTCCCAGTGCGTGCGCAACTACAAGGCGCTCGCCAACGTCGAGCGCGCGTTCCGCTCGCTCAAGACGATCGATCTGAAGGTGCGCCCGATCCACCACCGCACCGCTGATCGGGTGCGCGCGCACATCTTCCTGTGCATGCTGGCCTACTACGTCGAGTGGCACATGCGCGAGGCTTGGGCGCCGCTGATGTTCGCCGACACGGATCAACAGGCCAAGGCCGCGCGTGACCCGGTGGCGCCGGCTACGCGATCCAAGGCGGCGCTGGCCAAGGTGGCCCGCCACATGCTGGATGACGGCACGCCGGTGCATAGCTTCTCGACCCTCATGGCCGAACTCGCCACCATCGTGCGCAACACCTGTCGCACGCCCAACGCCGGGGCCGACGCGCCGACCTTCGAGGTGCTCACTACACCCAACGTGCAGCAGCAGCGAGCGCTCAACCTCATCCAGCAGATCCGGTTGTAGACAGAAGCCGGACTCCCGAACTCACGCCAAGTGCTTGTCGTGCAAAGGCAAACTCGCTCGACGGCTTCAGGAACTTCGGCTTAGCTACACAGTGAGGTGCCTTGCTCTGCCGACCGGATCAAGAATGGCAGAATGGCGAGCAACAAGGCCATTCAACGCGGAATGCCTGGCGATAGCAGATGAGTATCTGCGACCCGGCGGAGGCAATCGGCTTCTATGAGGACTGGGATGTCAAGCTCTCTCAGGGAGGCCGTTCACTGAGAAACATGATCGGTGGCTGGGAACCGTAAGAAGTCCGATTTCATACTCGGACCAACTTCTATCCGTGTGGGCGCTCGGGCCCAACACCTCATGCTGCATACGCGCCAGTAGCGCTGGCAGATTCCCTCTTCGCAACGCGCCCCATTTACAGTAAAGCATCGGTCACGACGCAATACTGTTCGCTTAATTAGAAAAGCTGCCTGAAGGGTTGGGTGGCGACCATGGCCGCACGCCGGAGCGCCGGACAATTTGTATTGGGGCACCTGGTGGCCCTGAGAACAAGCAGGGCGCGAAGTCCACGAGTACGCGAGTCGGAGCGGCGCGGTCGTGACCCGCGTACGGTGAGGTGCGTCGTTTGACCATCCGCGGAGAACGCCGATTGAGAGTCCTCGATGCGCGAATGCTGCCGCTGGCCTGGAGCAGTTCACGGAACCAGCGTCGTCGCTTTTTGGGCCTCGCTGGGGGGAAAGGCCCCGGAGTGGGGCTGCGTACGTCGGAGGAGTTCTACGTGTCCTTTGAAGGACAGCTCGGCGTGAGGTATTCGGTGGTTGGAGGCCCCTTGATGCAGCAGCCATCTCACCGCGTAGTGCGCCAGCACCCAGCCGTAGAACTCTTGACGCACCAGCTCGGGTGTCTTGCTTCGGAGCACCCGCCGGTTCTGCCGCAAATGCGTCTTGAGTTCATCGAACACGGACTCGATCTCCCAGCGCTGGTGATACAGCGCTGCCAGCTCCATGGCGGGTGCGCGCTGCGGGTCCAACAACGTCGTCAGGAGTCGGTAGCGCGGCTGCGCGTCATCCAAGCCCGGCAACTCATAGTCGATCACGCGCACCGTCATGGCTTGCTGCTCGGCCTCAGCTCGGGGAACATTGCTGGGGCGGATGACACTGAGGAACGACCCATCATCGAGCACGCGTTGGACCGGCATCTTCCACGTGCTCCCGCATCGCCATAGCAACTGCGCTCCCGTGGCTGTGGCCTGACGCCAATGTTCGAAGGAGTTGAAGCCCCGGTCGGCCATGCAAAGCATGCCTGACTCGAGACGCGGCAGCAACGCGGCCGCGAGCCCTCGCTCGCCATCGCTAAAGGCCCCAATCTTGGCACCGAGAATGGCGTGTGTCGCGCACTCGATCAATACGGCGCAGCGAGCCTGCGGATAGCCGGCATGGCCAGCGGTGATCGCACTGCTGCTCGGGTAACCGAAATCCCGCGCGTTATCAGCCTCGTCAGGTAGCTCGAACGTGCTGCCGTCAAACGCTACAAGCCGCAAGCCGGCAAAGAACGCTTGCGGATGATCCTGGGGATTGGCCAAAGGCACACAGCAGCGCTTGATCAAGTCGCTCAAGGGTGCCGAGCCGATGCGGCTGCGCAAAGCGCTAATGGAAGACTTGGCCACAAGTGCCGGCTGCGCGGCCCCATTGGCCCAGGCCAGACCCTGAGAGACGACGGCGAAGACCTCTTCGTAGGCTGCTTCGGGATACAGGCTCAAGGCCATGCAGTAGTAGACCCCAGCCACCGCAGGGAAGCTGCGAATGCGTTGGCTGTTGCAGCCGTGCTCGTCCAGCACAGCGTGCACGACATCGGCTGGTACCACCCGGGCCAGCAAACTGGCCGCCAAGAAGTCGCTAAGCCTGGCTCCCTCGCCCAACACTGCCTTCGTCCGTGCCATATCCCGTCCGCCATCGAGTTGCCACGGAAGCAATTGTAGGCGACATTGCTCTAATCGAACAGTATTGCGTCATGCTCTCGCCGCGGTTGCTGGAGACGCTACGCGAATACTGGAAGGTCGTGCGCCCCAAGGCCTGGCTGTTTCCGGGCGACATCCCCGGCCAGCCAATCACGCGCTTTGCCGTAGAGCGGGCCTGTCAGAAGGCACATCGCGCCGCCGGAATACCCAAGCCGATCACCCCGCACTCGCTGAGACATGCGTTTGCGACGCACCTGCTGGAATCCGGCACCGATGTGCGCCGCATCCAGCTACTGCTCGGTCATCGTAGCTTGGCCACCACCTCGCGCTACCTGAAGATCGCGACCTCCACGGTGTGCGCGACGACCAGCCCGCTGGATCTGTTGCCCGAGGCCCCGCCGCTGCCGTCCGAGCCGATGCCGCCTCCGGTGTTCTGAGCCGGCAGCGATGCGAGCCACCGGGCTCGAAGTGGCGGACATCTTCCGCCAGGTCGGGCCTGCCTACCGTCAGGATCACGCTGACGCGATCAGCGGTGGGCAGCGCCGTGTCATGCGCGACATCGAGCGCTGCCGCACGGCCGCGCTCGGCGGCCATGTTGAGCAGTGCGACGCCTGCGGTCACCAGCGCATCTCGTTCAACAGTTGCCGATCGAGGCACTGCCCAAAGTGCCAGTCGCTGGTTCGCGCGCAGTGGCTCGAAGACCGGCAGTCCGAGCTGCTGCCGGTCGAGTACTTCCACGTCGTCTTCACGGTGCCGCAGGAGATCGCGGCGATCGCTTACCAGAACAAGGCCTTGGTCTACGACATCCTGTTCCACGTCACCGCCGAGACCTTGCGCACCATCGCCGCCGATCCCCGGCACCTGGGCGCCGAGATCGGCTTCATCTCGATCCTGCACACCTGGGGCCAGAACCTGCTGCATCACCCGCACCTGCACTGCGTCGTGCCCGGTGGCGGGGTGGCCCCGGATGGCCAGCGCTGGATCGCCTGCCGCCCGGGCTTCTTCCTGCCGGTGCGGGTGCTGTCGCGGCTATTCCGGCGTCTGTTCCTGACGCAGTTGCGGCAGGCCTTCGACGAGGGAGAACTGCGCTTCTTCAACAACCTGGCGGCGCTACAAGACCCCGATGCCTTCGCCCGCTACTTGGCCCCCGTCGCCCATGCCGAGTGGATCGTCTATGCCAAGGCGCCCTTTGGTGGCCCCCAACAGGTGCTTCACTACCTCGGGCGCTACACCCATCGGGTGGCGATCTCGAACAATCGCCTGATCGACTTCGCCGACGGCCGGGTCGCCTTCGCGTGGAAGGATTACCGCCACGAATCGCGCCGCAAGGTCATGTGCTTGGACGCGCAGGAGTTCGTTCGCCGCTTCCTGCTGCATGTGCTGCCCACGGGCTTCCAGCGCATTCGCCACTATGGCCTGCTGGCCAACCGCTATCGCCAGATCAAGCTCGTTCACTGTCGCCAGTTGCTGGCAGCGCCCGCGCCGGTCGTCGAGTTGCCCGATGCGGCGCCGGACTATCGCGACCGCTACCAGCGCCTCACGGGCGTGTCGCTGCGCGACTGCCCGCTTTGCGGGCGTGGCCAGATGGTTCGCATCGAATCCTTCCTGCCGGGAACCTTGCCGCGGGGTCCACCGAGCACGCCGCCATGAACGCGATCCCAACCGTCAGTCCCAGCACTTCTCGCTGCGTCACGCCAGGCGCCGGGTGTCCCTTAGCATGCCCGCGCCCACCGACGCTGTGCAACCCTCGCCGCGTATACATGGCATCGCCATTGCACACGCCCGGCCAACTCGAAGCTCATTCCAGCATCGGCCGAGCACGCCTCGCGTCGCAAAACTCTCGGGCCTCGACAAGCTCCGATTGATTCAATTCCCATAGCACCACCGCCGTGCGGGCGGTTCAGCCCAACGGGATCTTTAGCCAACCGGCCGCGGACACGAGCTGCGCCATGAATCATCGCCGGCGCGCCGCGACCGATCGGCTAAAGACTCTCTCCATTTTGTTCCCGGGAACAAAATGCAGCACCAGCAAAGAACCAATGCGACTGAGGTGCGCAGTACGTTCATGAGTGAGCCGCTCGAATTCACGATGCTCGCGTCGCTCGTCTTCCTGGTCCCTAGTGGGCTCGCGCAACACCGACCACACGTGCTCGCCGCGGTGGTGCCGAATCAGCATCGTCAGCAACTTATCTCCATCAAGGCGATCGGTCTTGGCGCGCCGCGCCCGGCGATTGACTTCGATGCTAGCGGCATCGACAACGATGCTGTCCACGCCCAACTCGATGAGCCAACGATGCAGCCACCAGCCATCTCGACCTGCTTCGTAGCAGCTGTGCACTTGCGCACGCGCTGGTGTCTTGAACCGCTTGCCAGCACGAATGATGCAATCCGCCAAACGGGCCTGACCGCCAGCGGCCACTGTGTGACGACTTACTACACCACCGCCGTCGCCAAACGTGAGCTTCCAGTTCTTGTCACTGAGCTCAAGGCTCAAATAGAGATCGCCCGGCGTAGGCGTTTCCTTCCGATCCAGCGCGGCCTGTATCGTAGACATTTCCAAGCTCCTTTCGACAAACGGGGCTTCCCGTTTTACGCCCCCATCCCTACATAGCATCTACGGCCGCTACGGCCGGGACACAGCAGCCAAGTGCAATCCCGACACTCTTTGGTCCAGAACCTCCGCACGCCTCTTGGTCAACGGAGATCGTCATTGAGAACGAACTCGTCGCTGCGCCATGTTCGTTCGAACCCTTCATCCTAGGTCGTCAGGCGCACGAAGCCGCAAGGCGGGCGCCTACAAGAAAGACGCCGCATCACCTCAGCATGGTTCAGCCGAGGTGAGTAACGGTGGATCTTCTCCGTAGTGCCCTGCAAGGAGTCGGAGTGATGATCCCAGAAACCCCTTGATCCCGCTCTAACACTTCAGCAGATCAGCAAGCTCAATCAGATCTCTGGCGTGAAGCGTGTTGTCCGCGTTCGGCGAAACATCCTTCTCCTGGAGAGGACCGTGTTCCAGTGGCCGCTCGACATAGGCGGTCTTCAATCCACATGCGCGTGCATGGGCCAAGTCGTCCTGATGGGCTGCAACCATCATGACTTCGCTCGGATCGATGTCGAATATCCGCGCAACTCCCAGATAGGTTGCTGGATCAGGTTTGTACTTATGGAAAATTTCCGCCGACAGGATGCAGTCCCAAGGCAGAGCTGCACGCTTCGCCATGTTGGAAAGCAATCCGATATTGCCGTTCGACAAGGTACAGATCGTATAGCGCGACTTCAATCGAGTGAGTCCTGCCACGCTATCGGGCCATGGGTCTAGTCTGTGCCAGACTCTGTTCAGGTTCAGCCTTTCGTCCTCCGACAGGTGCGTCAGCCGGAACGTCTCCAAAAGCTCGTCCAGAATCATTCGGTGAAGGTCGTCGATCGAGGTCCAGCCAAGTTCACCGGCCATGACTTTCCGGATCGCAGGCATGTAGCCGGCTCTCCAGGCAAGCGCGAACTTGTTGCCGTCAACGTCGAGATTCATCGACCGAACCTCTTGCGCGACGCTCTTGTGCCAATCGACGACCGTTCCGAAGACATCGAAGGCCAGGACCTTAGTCGTCCCAGCGACTCCGTGTGAGTTCATGCGCTTCATCAGACGTCGTAGCCGGGATTGGTGCGCTCCAACTTGCGCAGCAGCGCAGGCCATACGAAGCGGCCACCGATGCCGCCGGTCTGCGCGCGTGCATCGGCCTCCGCGGTCGCCTGGATGGATTCGTCGACCATGGTCAGCGGACCGCCCGCCTGCGCCGCAATCTGAATCTGGCAAGCGCTTTCGAAGATGTACATGGCCAGGAAGGCGTCGGCGATCGAAGCACCCACCGTGAGAAGGCCATGGTTGCGCAGCATCAGATAGTTCGCCTTACCTAGGTCCGCCTGCAATCGCGGCTTCTCTTCGTCACGCAGTGCGATGCCTTCGTAGTCGTGATACGCCAGTGAGTTCTGAACCACCATCGACTGTTGCGATACAGGAAGCAATCCTCCCTGCTGTGCACTGACGCCGACGCCGGCCCGGGTGTGCGTGTGCAGCACGCACTGAACCTCCGGCCGAGCGGCATGAATCGCGCTATGAATGACGAAGCCGGCGCGGTTCACAGTAAATGGTGATCCGGTGAGCTGGTTGCCCTCCGCATCGACGCGAAGGAGCGAAGAGGCCGTGATCTCGTCGAACAGCAAGCCGTACGGGTTTATCAGAAAGTCATGGGCGTCGCCCGGCAAGCGCGCACTGATGTGCGTGAATACAAGATCGGTCCAGCCATGCAGCGCCACGAGGCGGTAGCAAACGGCCAAGTCGCAACGCAGTTGCCATTCTTCGGCGCTGACTACTTCTTTGAGGGATGGGATATGCACGATGAACTCCTTTGGACGGGGAATGGATGACTGCGGCGGAACGCTGCAAGCTATGCGACGCCCACGGTCTGCGCCTGCTGCGCCCGAATCAGTTTCTTGTCCAGCTTGCCCACGCTGGTCTTGGGTAGACTACCCGCGAACATCACTTCCTGCGGGATGGCGAACTTCGAGATGACACCCGCATCCGCGAACCTCTTGACGTGGGCGCGGATGGTTTCGGCATCGAGAATGGCACCCGCCTTGAGCACCACGATGGCGGCAGGACGCTCGCTCCAGCGCGAATCGGGAACTCCGATGACTGCGGTCTCCTGGATTCCGGGGTGCTTCAACAGAATGTCCTCCAGTTGCAACGAGGAGACCCATTCACCACCGGTCTTGATCACGTCTTTCAGGCGGTCGACGATCCGGACGCATCCATCCGGATCCATCACCGCGATGTCGCCCGTATGCAGCCAGCCGCCACGCCAAAGCGCCTGGCTGGCCTGCGCGTCGCCGAGGTAGGACTGTGTGAGCCAGGGCGAGCGGGCCACGAGCTCGCCGGGCGAGTTTCCGTCGCGCGGCTGGTCTTTCATCGCGTCGTCGACCACGCGCAACTGGACGAACGGAACTGCCCAGCCCGCATGACAGCGCGCCGCGACTTCCCCGTCGCTGGGCGTTTCGGAGTGTGCAGACCGGGGTTGTGCCAGGGTAAGGATTGGGCCGCTTTCCGACATACCATAGCCGGCGAACACGTCGATCCCGCGGCCCATGGCGGCCTTGGCCAGCGATTGCGGGAGCGCTGCTCCGCCTATCACCACTGTCCAGCCGTCCAGGTGCTGGTCCTTCTCCGCCGCCGAGTTAAGAATCATCTGCAGAATAGTCGGCACGCAGTGAGAGAAAGTGACCTTCTCCCGCTCGATCAGGGTCAGAAGGCGGTCGGGGATGTAGCGCCCCGGGTAGACCTGCTTGACACCCATCATCGTGGCCACATACGGCAAGCCCCACGCATGCACGTGAAACATGGGCGTGACCGGCATGTAGACGTCGTCGTGGTTGAAGCGGCCCGCACCCGGCCCTGACAGGGCGGCTCGGCTGGCCAGGGTGTGCAACACGAGCTGCCGGTGGCTGAAATGCACGGCCTTGGGCAGGCCGGTGGTACCGGTCGTGTAGAAGGTGGTTGCGCGCGTCGACTCTTCCATGTCGGGCCATGCGTTCACCGGACGCGAGCCCGCGAGCATGGCCTCGTACTCGGCGGCGATGGGAAGACGCGTCTCGCGCGGGCTCGCCGCGTCCGACAGAAGCACCAACTGCTTGCCCGGATCCACTCGGTCCCAGATTGCCTCTAGCATCGGTAGGAACTCAGTATTGACGAGAATGAAGTCGTCCCTGGCGTGGTTGATGGTGTAGAGCAGTTGCTCGACCGAGAGTCGCACGTTGACCGTGTGCAGCACCATGCCTGCCATTGGCACCGCGAAGAAGCACTCGAGATAGCGATTTGTGTCCCAGTCCATCACGGCGATGGTGTCGCCCGGACGCGCGCCTAGTTCCGCAAGCCCGGCTGCCAGACGGCCGATGCGCTGGCTCAGTTCGGCATAGTCAAAGCGCACGGCCTCGCCGCACACAATCTCTTGTGAAGGACTGCGTGCCAGACCAGCCTCCAGCAGTTGCTTGATCAGCAGCGCGTTTGCACCGAATGCTTCGGGCGGATCGTTCGATTTCATGGTATAGACATCCTTTCAACGGTTTGTCGTAAAAAAGTCGACGAGCGCAGCATTGACCGCCTCCGGTCGTTCTTGTTGCACCCAATGCCCTGCGTCGGCGATGAAGCGGGTCGAGATCCAGCGAGTGCATGCATCGCGCTCCATGGCATCGAGCGCCCCCGGTAGCATGTGCACGCCCCAGTCCAACTCCCCGGCGATGAAGCAGCTTGGTACGTCGATAGTCAATCCGGCGTAGACCTGCAGCCCCTGCTGCATCGCGAAGCTGGTGGCCGCTCGGTACCACAGCAGCCCTCCCTGGAACCCGGTGCGGCCGAACTCCTCGCTGTACACGCCCAGCGATTCTTCGGACAGCCATCGGCTGGATCCGACCTCGCGCTGTGCGATACCTTGCGCCACGGTTTCAGCCATGCCCAGGCCCGCGTCCATCACGTAGTAGCTTGGAAGCCGGGCCAGCGATGACGCGCTCAGGTCGGGCAAAGGCGCGGGCCGCTCTTCAGTCCCCTCCGCGCTCTTGAGGTGGTAGTACCCGCGCAAGAACTCGCGCAGGCCTTGGCGTGCGTCGTGCATTTCGACGTTGGCATCAGGACCAGAGTAGTACAGCTGGTAGTGCTTGCGCGGGCGTTCCAGCGTCGACAGACCGGCAAGCGCTTCTGAGAGTTGCCGGGCGCGCGGGTCCGGCTTAGCAGCGTCACCCGGCGATCCGGCGAAAGGTGTGGCCAGCATGGCCAGCGAACGAAAGACGTCGGGGCGGATCAGCGCGCACCAAGCCGCGACGTACGAGCCGAAGTCGTGGCCGACCACGGCATGCACCGATGTCTTTCCAAGCACATGGACCAGGCCCAAGATGTCGAGCACAAGATTGTCCACGCGAAAGCCTCGCAGATCGCTGCCCGGATCGGCGGACCAGCCCGTGGTTCGGCCATAGCCGCGCTGGTCAGGCGCTACCACATGGAAGCCGGCTTGCGCCAGCGCCAGCAACTGATGTCGCCAGCTAAAAGCCAGTTCAGGGAAGCCGTGCAAGAGTATGACCAGCGGCGTCTCGTGATTTGCATCGCCCGCCTCCAGCCAATGCATGCAAAGGCCGTTGCCATTGTCGGCATGGCGTACGCGCACACGGGAGTCCAGCGGCAAAGGAATCAAGGCGGGTTGCTCGGCCATGGATCAGCGCGCATAGACGTCCGCCATTTTTTCGCCCGGTGCAGACCGGAGCGCCGCAGCACCGCGCCGGATCGAGCCGCTACCGACCATCACCATAGCGCCCGCCAACATGATGCCGGCGATGAACAGCAGGCCGCCCGTCATGCTGCCGGTGGTCTGCTTGATCACGCCCAAGATGTAGGGGCACGCCAATCCTGCTAAGTTGCCCAAGCTTGTGATGATCGCAATGCCTGCGGCGGTCGATTGCCGCGATAGCTCTGTCGTCGCTACTGCCCAGAACACCGGCAATGCCGAGACGGATCCAGCAACTGCAATCGAGATCAGTGCTACTGACACCCACATATCGGTAGTGGTCCAGCTCGTAAGCGCCAGCCCCACTCCACCGACGGCCACCGCAACGGCATAGTGCCATCGACGCTCGCCACGTTTGTCCGAGCTGCGGCCGTACAGAATCATCGCGAGCGCCGCGAACGCGTAGGGCACGGCGGAGATCAGCCCGATCGTCTGCATGCTCTTGACGCCCAGGCTCTGGATCATCGTCGGCATCCAGAAACTCAGGGTCGTTCCGCCGCAAACGGCCGCGAAGTACAGGAACGACAGAAGGTAGACTTTGGAGTCACGCAGTGCGGCAAGAGCGGCCTCCACGGGCGGCGTGGAACCATGCGGCGCCGCGTCCTTTGGCATGTCGATACGAATCAGCCGCTTCTCGTCCTCGGACAGCCACTTGGCCTCTTCAGGCGAGTTGGACAGACATGCGTAGACCACGAAACCCAGCGCTGCAGCCGGCAGGCCTTCGAGCAGGAACATCCACTGCCAGCCTCGCAGGCCATACCAACCATCGAGGTTCTGCAGAATCCAGCCGGACATCGGACCTGCGATGAGCCCGCCTATAACCGTTGCGCTCATGAACAAGGCGATGATGCGTGCCCGACGCGCCGCCGGGAACCAGAACGTCAGATACAGCACGATTCCCGGAAAGAATCCAGCCTCGAAGGCGCCCAGCAGGAAACGGGCTATGTAGAACTGCGTTGGCGTGGTGACGAACATCGTCGCCGCCGAGATCAGGCCCCAGCACACCATGATGCGCATGATGGTCAGGCGCGCACCGATGCGCATCAGGAGCACGTTGCTGGGCACCTCGAAGAGCGCATACCCGACGAAGAAGATACCCGCGCCGAGACCGTAGATGGCATCGGTCAGATGCAGATCCGAGCTCATCTGCAGCTTGGCATAGCCGACGTTGATGCGGTCGATGTACGAGACGACGTAGGCCAGGAAGAGCAACGGTATCAGTCGCCATGTGATCTTCCGGTACATCGCCTTCCTGCGAAGCTCATGGGCGTCATTCATAAGGGCAGGGTTCGCTGTTCGGTTCATCGAAGGTCTCCAACGTTTTCTTGCGGTTTCACCATGCCTCAGGTGCGCCGAGTCCGAGCAGCAGTGCGCTGGAGACGCCAGTTGCCGGGGGATGGCGCGGCGGCCTATGTACCTTGTCAGGCTTAGGCCATTGCGGCCGACTTCTTGTAGATGCTGTTGACGGGACTCAGGAACAGCCGGCGCACCATTGGCTCGAACTCCGACAGCGGCAGCGTCTCGGCCTTCGGGTCGAAGGCCGGGCTGTCGTACAGCTCGCAGAACTCCGCCGTCCGGTCGTAGTGCGGATGTCCGCTGAACTGCGCGCGCATGTCGCGGTCCATGCCCAGGTGATGGAAGAAGTAGTAGCCCTGGAAGATTCCGTGGTTCTGGACCATCCAGTGATCAGCTTCGCTCACGAATGGCTTCAGCACCGCCGCTGCGATGTCGGGATGATTGAACGTTCCCAGGGTGTCACCGATGTCGTGCAGCAAGGCACAGCACACATAGGCCTCATCGCGACCGTCGCGCAAGGCCCGAGTGGCTGTTTGCAAGGAGTGGTCGAGCCGGTCGATGGGAAAGCCCCCAAAGTCGCCCCGAAGCAGACTCAGGTGATGAAGGACACGGCCGGCCAGCCCCTTGGAGAAAGACTGGAACTCGCCTGCGATTACTTTCCAATCCTGGGCCGTGCTCTCCTGAAAGCTCCGAAAGGTTGCGCGCTCCACCATGGAAATACACCCGTCTAGTAATGAATGGCTGCGCATCTTAGGAACCTTAGGCCTTCTTTGATTGCAAGCCGTCTGACAATCCGCGGGTAAGTCCTAGCGCTTGCGCGCACCGCTCGCAAGCAGCCGCGGGGGGCATCGACGGACAAGCTCGCCTATGGCTCGCTGAGGACCTTCAACGTCTCTATCGACTCGATGACGATCCGCCCGTACGAAAGCGATAGCGCGCCAGTCGCCGCCATGGCCTTGAGCTCCAAAGATAGAGTTTGGCGGGTCAAGCCAAGCATCAGTGCAAAGGTCTCGTGAGTGATGGGAATCACACGCCTTGTGCGCGGCAGCGCGGTTGCGTCGCCGCGGGCCAGTTGGAGGAGCCGCCTCGCGATGCGGGCACGCGTCGTGCGCAGCGCCGCATCCTCGAAGAAGCTGAACATGGTGCGCGTGCGCCCAGTCTGCAGTACCGCAATAGACCGAGCAAAGCCGGCGTCCTTCATCAGGTCTTCGAATACGGGCGGCGCGATGTGCAGCAGTTCGGAGTTGCGCAATGCCTGAATGTCGTGCGTACGCGGAAGCCCATCGAGCGACGATGCTTCGCCAAACCAGTCGCCCGGCTCAAGCAGGCCGAAGATCATCTCTCGACCATCTTCGAGCACAGACGACGCAGCGAGAACGCCGCTCACTACGCCGTAGAAGCCGTTCGCGGGATCGCCTTTGCGCACGGCGAACTCTCGGCCACGAACACGAAGCGGCCGTCCTCGAGTCAACAGTGTCTCCTGCGTGGCCGCCGCAAGTGACTTGAACCAGTTATCGCTGGTGAGACTAAGCAGTTCGTCGCGTGCCATCAAGGTTCTTCCCGCCGCGATCAAAGGCCCACGAACTCACTCCCACACCCGATGCACCAGGGCGATCGACGCAACGGCCGAGCATTTCACAGACATCTTCTTCCGTGACACCGTCATCTTGCCTCTTTCGCAGTGGGAAGGCCCTATATTCATTATGGTCATCATCAAAAGCCGGTTCCGTCTTCATATGATGCGCATCATATTATGAACCTTCGCAACCCAAGGAGCTATTGATGAATGAAAACCACCTGAACACGCCGACACGGTTCATCGAGGTGGACGGCGACCGTTTCGCCTACCGCCGATGGGGAAAGAGGTCCGGCGTCCCGCTGTTCTTTGTCCAGCATTTCCGGGGCGGCATGGATCATTGGGACCCTATCATCACGGACGGCCTAGCTGCAGGGCGAGAAGTCATCCTTTTCAACGGCCGCGGTATCGCCTCGTCGTCGGGCACGCCACGCAACAACATGGAGGAGATGGCCGATGACATTGCCGCGGTCATCAGGGCCCTCGGTCTGTCCAAGGTAGATCTGATCGGCTTTTCGATCGGGGGATTCCAAGTCCAGGAAGTGACATTGCGCCATCCTGAATTGGTCCGCAAGCTCATGCTCGTCGGCACGGGCCTGCGGGGCGGAAACCCAACGATGGATCCCAAGGTGCTCGAAGTGGCCCCGCATCCGGTCCCAACCGCAGAGGACTTTCTTTTTCTTTTCTTCGGCCGATCCGAAGAAGCCAAGAAGGCAGGTTTGGCGTTCTGGGAGCGCCGCCACCTTCGCGCAGACCAGGATCCACCCAGTTCGCCGGCAGTTGCGAAGGCGCAGTCCGAGGCCCACTATGCGTACCTGACTCCGATGCCGGGTGACACGCCCTACGCGTATCTGAGCAAGATCACGCAGCCTACGTTGGTGGTGAACGGCATCAACGACGTGATGATCGCGACGATCAACTCCTTCTACCTTGCGCAGAATATTCCCAACGCCGAACTGATCATCTATCCGGACGCAGGACACGGTGCGCAGTTTCAGTACCCTCATCGGTTCCTCAAGCACGCGATCCAGTTCCTGGACGACTAGTTGGTGCAAGGTCTCACGGCTCGAGGGCTGGACGAATGCATCCGCCCTCGGACCGGCTGGCGCCCTCTTCGCTCCTCAACCGCTCGCGCTCCCATCCAACGCCGTTGCTCGCCCTCCGCTCGCCTCGCTCTGGAGGCCGAGGAGCAGCAGGCACGCGGTCCCGCAGCCCAGTCAACTTAAAGGTTAGAAAATGAAAGCCGTTCGGTTCCACAAGACAGGAGGGCCTGAAGTCCTCGTCTATGAAGATGTTCCTGACCCAACACCAAAGGAAGGCGAAGTCCTTGTCCGGATCGAAGCCGTTGGGATGAATTTCGCTGACGTCATGCGCCGACGCGGTGACGACTATCCGGACCCGTCGCCTGTCCCATTCATTCTTGGCGCGGAGGTCGCTGGCACGATCGCCGCCTTGGGCAACGGAGTAACTTCAATGGAGGTCGGAACACATGTCCTCGCGACTCCGGGCGCGGGCGGCTATGCGCAATACATCTGCGTGCCCGCGGCGACGGTGGTACCACTGCCACCTGGCGTGAGCGCTGTCCAGGCGGCAGCTTTGGTGGGGCACGGATTGACAGCGGCTCTCACGCTTCGCAACGCTGCACGGCTGGCGCCAGGTGAAAGCGTGCTGGTCGAAGCCGCCGCCGGCGGCTTGGGTTCCTTTGCCGTCCAGTTGGCCAAGTTGTATGGCGCGGGCAAAGTCATCGCCGCCGCCAGCACACCGGAAAAGCGCGCCATCGCGGAGCGCCTCGGCGCGGATGCATCGGTCGACTACACGGCGCCCGGGTGGGCGGAGAAGGTTCGGGAGTTAACGGACGGCCGCGGCGTGGACGTGGTGCTCGAGACCGCCGGAGGTGAAAGCGTCGGTCAGGCGCTCAGTGCGATGGCCCCGTTTGGAAGAATGATCTTCATCGGCCAGTCCAGCGGGAAAACGGCACTGATCGATCCATGGCAGCTCACGGTTCCGAATCACACGATAACGAGCTTCTATATTGGCGCGTACCTCGCATTTCCGGAAATGATCATGTCCACGTTGACCGAGATCATCGGCTACATCATGGCCGGAAAGCTCTCACTTCAAGTGGGCACGGTTCTGCCGCTCTCTCAGGCCGCCGAAGCGCATAGCCTTTTGGAAGGTCGCAAGACAACGGGCAAGGTTGTACTACAGCCCTGGGCAACGTCCTAGACCTCGAGTCGCTTAACGGCTGGCGTCATCGATCGCTCCACATAAGCCGAGAGCCGAAGCGTCGTCGGGGGAGGCAGCCGACGACGCGAATGCGAGGAACGTGAAGAGGCGCACGCGATCGATTGCTTCACGATTCACATTTCAATGGGGGCTTTGGGCTGTCTTGATCCAAGCAACTTTTCAGGGCGAGCCAGGCACCGCAATCGAGTCTAGAAGGCCTCACTCACGAGCCATCACCTCCAAGTTGGCCGCAGGAATCTGCGCCATCGCATACTCGGAAATGGCAGTGATTGTCAGCGCAGGGTTAACTCCTGGATTGGCGGGCATCGCTGCACCGTCACATACCAGCATGTTCCGGTAACCAAAAACGCGCAGGTTCCGATCTATCACGCCGCTCTCGACGTCAGCACCGATGACCGCGCCTCCCACCATGTGGGCGGTGGTCGGAATGTTGCCCAGTGCCTCAAGCACATTGCTTTGAGCAATCCCCCCCGTTTGCTGCGCCAGCCACTGGGCGGCCCTGTTGCCGATGTCGATGTAGGTCGGGCTCGGCTTGTCGCGATCTTGCTCGGTCGCGAGCCGGTAGCCACGGCCGAACCAGCGCTTCCTCGCGCGCAGCGCGATTGCGTTGTCCAGGGCCTGCATCACGAGCAGCATCACCATCCGTCGACTCCAGCCGATCGGCCAGAGCGTTTGCAGCCATCGCAGTGGATGCGCGGCGATGGTGCCCATCCACTTGAGTGGCCGTGTCAGCCGACTGCCGTCGCCGACCAGAACCGTATAAAGCAGGCTGACAAAGTCGGCATTGCGACCATATGTGAGCAATTCAATGTGGGTATCCTGATTGACGTGCACACTGCTACTTGCGGTGACGTCTCTCCAAGTCTCGCGGTCCCGGGGCAGGCGCACAGTAAGGATCGATTCGCTGTTCGTGCGCACCAGTTCGCCTAGACGGTCACTGATCCGGGGCAGCGAGCCACTGTGCTTGCAATTGGCCAGCAGTTCGTTCGTTCCGAGCGTGCCTCCTGCAAAGACCACGCCACGCGCGCTGAGGATCTGGCGATCTCGGGCAAACCAGGCGCCGGGGCGTTGGGTGGTCACGCGGTAGCCTTGGCTGCCGTCGGCAGCGCCAAGCGGCGCGACATCCACCACCTCGCGCTCGGCCAGTACCTGCACGCCGCGCTTCTGCGCGAGCCACAAGTAGTTCTTCTCCAACGAATTGACTGCGCCGACGCGACAGCCCACCAGGCACGCGCCGCACCGCGTGCACCCGGTTCGGTCGGGGCCCTCGCCTTTGAAGTAAGGATCCTTGACGGATTTGCCCGGCTCACCAAAGTACACGCCGGTGGGCGCGCGGGTGAACGTGTCTTCGGTTCCGAAGTGTCGTGCCATCGAGCGGATCAGCTGCTGGTTGACTGACTCGAAAGGCACCGTCTTGACGCCCAGCATGTACTCGGCTGTGTCGTAATGCGGTTGCAGTAACTGGTTCCAGCGACCAAGCGATCGCCATTGTGCGTCATCAAAGAAATCCGGCTTGGCCCGGTACAGCACTCCGCCATAAACAACGCTGCCACCGCCAACGGCGATCTGGTTGGGCGTGAAGACGTGGCGAAATAGACGCATGCGCATGATGCCCTTCAGGCCCAGTGCCGGCGCCCAAAGGTACTTGCGGAACTGCCAGGTCGACCTGGGAAGGTCTTCGTCGCGATAGCGCCGGCCGCGCTCGATCACTGCGACGCGGTATCCCTTTTCGGCGAGGCGCAGTGCAGAGACGCTCCCGCCGAAGCCCGAACCGATCACCAGCCAATCGAAGTCAAATGTAGCTTTGGTCACAGAGATCGTCTTCGATGCTCAAAACCGGTATCCGACGGTCAATCCGAATATGCGCGGAGAGTCCTTGAGACCGACGCGCCGGGAAATCGCGCCAAAACCTGGCGTCTGTGTGACAACAGTTGCCACAGTTTTCATGCGAAAGGTGGAATACTCCATATTGATGCCCCAGCTTTTGTTAATTGGATACTCGAAACCAATCCTTGCATAAGGACCCCAAGAGCTCTTCAGGTCAATGGAACTACTTAGCCCCTGAACCGCGGCTGTATAGGCACTGCTCGACTTCTGATTAGTGAAGAACGTATAGGTCGCACCAATTCCTACGTATGGCCGGATGACAGGAAAATCGGTGAACGTGTAGAGCGCCATGACGGTCGGAAACCAGATGCGCGCCGTCGCGACGGTTCCCACGGTTCGAGCTTTCCCTGTGCCAAAGGCAGTGAGGGCTGGAGGAATCCCCGCCTGGAACTGAACCGCCCAGTTGCGGGATAGACGTCGCTCATAGCTCATGGCAAAGACGTCCAAGTCCCTGACACCTATTCCGAGACCAGGTGGCGTCGTCCCCGGCGGCCCCGTAAGGTCTCCAGACTTGATACTGAACTTGACCTTGGCATATCCGACTTTTATGCTGTTCTCTAGATCGTCGGCATGGGCTGTGCTGCTTAGTGAGAAAGCGATTGGAAGCGCTGCGCCAATAGCGGTGATCGCGGCGATAAGTTCTTTTCCTTGCATTTTGTCTCCGTACGGGTTTGGTTTTTAATTTCTTCAGCCGGAAGAAGGACTGGCGATTAATATTGAAAGTCATTCTTCCGTCGAGGTGTCATCGCATTGCGATTGGATTCGTTGTTGTCTTTCAATCTGTTATTCATTTCGCATCAGTGATTCCGTTCTCCAGCGCAATAGGGTCATCGAGCAAGGTGCCGGACAACCTGGCGGCTGAGCGCAGGCGGCGCGACGCGGGTGGCGAAAGCCAACAATGCGGCCTGCAGGCCGACGGTCCAATGAGTCTTGTGGATCCGTGACTTGGCCGCCGCACAGGCCCACACGGCGGCTGCCACATCGGCTGGGGCTAGACGAATGCCCAGCGACCTCGCGCTGGCGAGCTGAGCGAAGCCCTCCGACATACTGGTCTTGACGAAGCTCGGCCAGATGTCGCTGACACGGATGCCAAACCTGCTCCACTCAAGATCGAGCCCTTCAGTGAACCCGCGCACGGCAAACTTCGTTGCCGAGTAGGTCACCAGGTCGGGCTGGCCGTAAATGGCTGTGGCCGAAGCCATGTTGATCACGCGGGCACCCGGCGTACGTTGCAAGTAACGAAAGGCGCCGTGGCAACCGTTGATCATCCCCCGCACGTTCACGTCCAGCATCGCATGGTGCCGCGCCAGGGCCACGGTTTCGAACGGCCTCGAGGCAAGGATGCCGGCGTTGTTGAAAAGCACGTCAAGCCGTCCGTCGCTGTGCATCCAGAACGCCTCCAGCGCCCTCCGCCATGCGTCAGCGTCACCCACATCGAGTGCGCCCGCGACTGCATTGCCCACGCCTAGACTGCCGGCAACTGCTTCGGCGCCCTCCGCATCAACGTCGTAGAGCCCGACGAACCAGCCGCGGCGCGCGAACAGTTCGGAGCAGGCGCGGCCGATGCCCGACGCTGCGCCTGTCACGAAGATCGCCGGTCGGCCTCCGCGCGGCGCGGCATCCGCGCTCATCCGACCAGCTCCTTGGCCAGCTGGCGAAGCTTCGGCTTGTCGATCTTGCCCATAGCGTTCTTCGGCAGGCTATCGGCGACGAGGATGGTCGCGGGCCGCTTGACGCGCGTCAGGCGGTCAGCACAGTGTTCATTCAAAGCGTCCGAGCTGCCCTTGGCATTCGGGCGGAACGCGATGTAGGCGACAACGATCTCGCCCAGCGTCTCGTGCGGCGCGCCGATTACTGCCGCCTCCAGCACGCCGGGGAAGTCGTGGAGCACGTCCTCGATCTCCTTCGGATAAATGTTCTCACCGCCGCGGATGATCATTTCCTTCAAGCGCCCGACGATGGACAAATAACCGTCTGCGTCGATGCGGCCGATGTCACCCGTGTGCAGCCAGCCGTCGATAACTGTCTTTGCTGTTTCCTCGGGCTTCCCAAGGTAGCCACGCATGACGTTGGGGCCTTGCACCAGCACCTCGCCCGTGGCGCCCGGGGGCATATGCCTTCCGTACGAGTCGGCGATCGCGATGCGTTGCCCGGGAAAAGGCAGACCAACGGAACCGGGCTTGCGCAGACCGTCGATGGGATTGAGGGTCGAGGCGCAGGTACCCTCAGATAGCCCGTAACCCTCGACCAGCGGGAACCCGTAGCGCGCTTCGAAGTTCTTGAGCAGGTCCGCTGACGCAGGCGCCGCGCCGCATACGCCAAAACGCAGGCTGGAGGTGTCGGGCCGCACGGTGGTGGGCAGAGCATTGAGGATGGCGTAGATCGTCGGCACCGCGGAGAAGTACGTCGGTCGCAGTTGCTCGACGTCACCGAAGAAGGTCTCGATGTCGAAGCGCCGACGGATGGTGACTCGCCCGCCACTCGCCAGCGGCGTCAGGATGCTCACCACAATGCCATTGACGTGGAACAGCGGCAGCACCAGCAGGCAGTGGTCAGCGGTCGTGACCCTGAGCGCTTGGCGCCCCATGTCCGTCATGGCCTCGATATTGGCGTGGTCCAGCATCACGCCCTTGGGCAAGCCGGTCGTGCCGCTGGTGTAGATCAGCAACGCCAATGCGGCCGGGTCATCGACTGGTGTGCCCGCGTAGCGCGGCCCATACTGCAATGCCGCCACCGACATGGTGGGCACGTCCGCAACGACCGGTTCGCCGCTGCCATTGACGATCAGCTTCGCACGCGAGTCGGCGATTTGATGGCTCGCCTCCTTGACGGTGAGGCCGGGATTGATCGGCGTCATCGCCGCCCCCAGGCGCCAGACGGCGAACATCGCCACGGCAAACTCAATCTGATTGGGCAGCATGAGAGCGACGACGTCGCCCGTGCCAATCCCCAGGGACGCAAAGGCGCCCGCCGCGGCGAGGACGCGAGAATGAAACTCGTTATTAGACAAGGCAGTGCCGGCATCCGCGATGCACGGCGCGTCCGGCGCAAAAGCCGAGCGCGAGTCCGAAAGCATGGAAAATCGCATCGTTGTTCACTCCAGAAAGTCGACGAATTTGCGCTCGGGTCCGCCTAGCGGGGGCCGAGCAGGTGCTGGGTCAGGAAGCGTGTCTGGTCGAACACCAATTGCTCAAACGCGTGGCCCTTGTAGAAGTCGAAGTGGCCGGCGTCGTAGCGCTTGATCTCGCCGCGCGGCGCGCGGCGCGCGAGTTTCAAGGTCCGACCCGGTGGCGTCACCGTGTCGGAGTTGCTGACGCAGAACAGGATCGGGCACTTCACCCTGGCGGCGGAGAGCCCAGGGCGGTAGGTGCCAATCTCGGGAATCACCCTCGCGGCCACGTAATTGACGAAGCTCATGCCCTTCGGCATCAGTGCCAGATAGCCCGGCAGCGCGTCATGCGCGTTCATCAAGGCTGGCTGGCCTGGCGCAGCGGTGATAGGCACCATCACTGGCGGTCGCCCCAAGAGCTTGGCTGCGAAGTCACGCAGGACGACCGGAGTGACCTTCAGCGAGCCTTTCAGGCCCAGCGCGGCAGCAGAGGCCAAACCGTCGGTGAATGGGCATTGGCTCACGGCAGCGCGCAACTCGGGATGCCGGCTGGCCACCGTGATCGCATGGCCGCCGCCGAACGAGCTGCCCCAGACGGCGAGGCGACTGCCGTCGACATCAGCGCGGCGCTTGACGAAGGCCAACGCCGCCTCCCAGTCCGCAAGCTGTCGTTTGACCGACATCAGCTGCCGGGGTTCGCCACCGCTGTCGCCGAAGTACCGATAGGTGAAGGCCAGCGTGGCGATGCCCGCGGCCGCGAAGCGCTCGGAGAAGGCGTCGAGGCGCATCTCGCGGATCGCACCCAGGCCGTGACCGAGGACAACGACTGGCGGACGCTCCACGCCGACGGGCAGGTAGAGCCAAGCCGAACAGTAGGTTTCGCCTGAGTCGAAGCGGACGTCGTGCCGGGTGAAGGCGCCGGTTGCGGCGGGGGACTGGATCAAGGCGTTCATTTCGGGGCCTTGTTTTCCTGCAGGGGGAAGCGGCCTTCGGCGAGCGCTTCGTCGTAGATCGCGGGGGCGTAGAGCGGCAGGTCGCCATCGTGTGCTGTGCGATCGAGGTAGCCGACCATCAGCGATTGCGCTGTCGCGGAAGGGGCAATCTTGATGAACTCGGTGCGCTCCAAATGCAGGCCCTCATCGAGGGTCATTGACCCGCCGAGGTAGACCGCACGTTTGATCGCGGCAACGGAATCGCGAGGACGCGACCCCAGGTACCCGGCCAACTCGATGGCCCGGCCCAGCAGCGCGTCCGCGGGCACGACTTCATCGATCAGGCCAATCTCGAGGGCCTTAGCGGGCGGCACCGGCCGGCCTTCGAGCATCATCATGAGGGCGCGATGGGCGCCGACCAGACGGGTCAGGCGCTGCGTTCCGCCGCCGCCTGGAAGGATGCCCAGGAGCACCTCGGGCTGGCCGATGAAGAAGTCCCCATCCGCCATCAGACGCACATCGCAAGCCTGCGCGAGTTCGCTACCCAGGCCCAGCGCGGACCCGTTCAGAGCCGCGACAAAAAGGACGCCGCAGCGGTTCATGCGCAGGAAGGTGTCGTGCAACTGGTCCAGTTGCATGCCGCCCTCCAGCGGCGTGACAGATGCCGCGGCCGCCAGCGGCGGCATCCCTCGGACCTTCTTGGCGACACGGGCGATCACCGATGCAGTGCCGCGCCCAACCTTCGGAATACTCTTGCCGCCCTCTTGAAGCCAACGTACGTCGGCATGGCCGATGAAGCGCCCGGCATGCGTGCCGGTGAGGACCACCGCCCTGACCGCCGCATCGGACTCCACCTTGTCCACCAGGGACGCCAACTCCATGGCCATGTTCAACCCCATCAGCCCGTGCGGCCCGCCCTCGAGTCGCGCGATCAATACAGAGCCACGGGTTTCCACCTCGAGGCGCCCTGGCATTGCTGGTGTCTTCGTCATCTCCTGAATCCTTTCCTTCTCGGTAGCCGTGGCCCCGCAAATGCGCCAGGCCGTCTGAAGCCGGCCAATCCGGACACTGCCGGTCATATAACAGTGTTATTGATGTAGCATAACTCTGTTATTTCGAGCTTGCAATATGGCCACTGATAGAACTTTCCCTGAGGCACGTACTCGCCTCGTTCAGGCAGCGATCCGTCTACTTGCAGCGAACGGCCCTTCCGAAGTCAAGGCCCGTTCGGTCTCGAGCGAAGCGGGCCTGTCGACAATGGGGGTCTACTCGTACTTCGGCGGCGTGCCGGAACTTCTTCAAGCCGTTGCCGACGAGGGATTCGAACGCCAAGCCGCCATCTTCAAACAGGTGGCGAGTACGGAAGACCCGATGGTTGACCTATGTGCGATGGCTCTGGGCTGCCGGGACTTCGCAAGACGCAATCCCCATCTGTACGACCTGATGTTCGGCTTGTCGATTCACGGTAGATACAGCCCCTCGCGAGGCCCCCCGGCTGTGGCGCCGAGAGAGCAGTCAGCAGCGTTCACGGCGTCCTACTCCTATCTGTTCGAGGAATGCAAACGCCTGGTGGAGTCGGGTTGCGTTCGCAAGATCGATCCGGATCTCATTGCTGCGCAGCTGTGGAGCAGCTTGCACGGATTCATCATGCTCGAACTTGGTGGCTACTTCGCGGCTGTCGCAGATCCAGCCGCCGAAGTCCTGGTGCCGATGTGCGTCAACCTGATTGTCGGACTGGGTGCAGATCGCGAAGGCGCCGAATCTTCCGCTGCCGTGGCAACTACCGGCTGGGCACGTTCGCTGGGAGTGAAGGCCATTCCTCAGCGCAGCCGAAAGTCAAAGCACTAGCTCCTTGGCTAGCGCGAAAGGAACGTAAGTGCCCTGCCCACGAAGTCGGCATGGAACTGGAACACCGCGCCGTGTCCGGAATCGGGATAAATGACGAGTTCGCTGTTCGGAAGGCGCTCCGCCAGATCGCGCGTGTTCTTGCTTGGAACCATGCGATCGCTGTCGCCGTTCGCGACAAGGACGGGATGGTGAACCTTCGATAGGTCCACGGGCTTCTTGTCACCCCACCGGCGCAGCGCTTTCAGCTGCGCCTGCAACGCGGACACGGTGATTTTCTTGTCGCGGTCTTCGACGCGTTCTTTTATGCGCAGCAGAAACTCCTTTCCCGCACGGATTCCCGCGGGCGTCCTGGTGAAAAACAGAAACTGCTTCGGATCTTGGGCTGTAAGCAAGCCTCGGAACATGTCCAGGTACGTTACTCTGGCCACCTTGCTGATGCCTTCGCCACCGGCGGGGCCTGTCCCCGTGATGATCATCTTGCGCACGAGGTTCGGCTCCATCAGAACGATCTCCTGGGCGATCATTCCGCCCATAGAGAATCCGAAGAGGTCGACTTGATCGAGATCCATCGCCTTCATGAAGGTGATCGCATCCTTGGCCATCTCCTCCATTGAATTCGCCGGAGATCCGCTCGATGCGCCGACACCTCGATTGTCGAATGTGATCACACGATGCTTCGCCGCGAGCCCGTCGATGACCCGAGGGTCCCAGTTGTCCAGCACGGCAGCTAGGTGGATAAGGCACACCACCGGCGTCCCAGGATTGTCCGTGCCAAGTTCCCGGTAGGCGAACTTCACATCGCCTGCCGTGATCGTTCGCGTTGGAACGTTCTTCCAAGTGACGTTCGATTTCTGCGATTTGCTCATCTTGCTCCACCTTCGCGTGTTCGTATGAATCGCCCTGGCCGGCCTCGTTTCGCCATGCCAGCCTGATCGTCAGCGCTGCGGCTGCAAATCAAGTCGCAAGGGCCGGATAGTCGGTGTAGCCCTTGGCGCCCGGCGTGTAGAAGGTCGCCATGTCCACGGCATTCAGTGCCGCTTCCGTCTGCATGCGCTCCACCAGGTCAGGGTTGGCGAGGAACGGACGAGCGAAGGCGATGAGGTCTGCGTGGCCTGCCTCGAGCGCACTTTCTGCACCTGCACGATCGAAGCCGCCGGCAAGGATGAACAAGCCCTGGAACGCAGCGCGAAGCCGAAGCTTCAGTTCGGCAGGCACCGGCGGTGCGCCCATCGCGGAGTGGTCCAGCAGGTGGAGGTACAGCATGCCCAGTTGCGACAGTTCCCCGGTGAGCGCCAGGTACTGAGCCTCGACACCAGGATAAGCGCCCGTGCTGTTGAACACGCCCTGGGGCGAGAGCCGGACCCCGACGCGATGGGCACCGATGGCGGCTGCCGTGGCGCGGGCGACCTCGAGCGCAAAGCGATTGCGGCCCTCGACGCTGCCGCCGTAGGAATCGGTGCGCTTGTTCACGTTGGCGTTCAGGAACTGCTCGATCAGATAGCCGTTGGCGGCATGCAGCTCGACGCCGTCGAATCCCGCTTCGATGGCGAGCTGGGCCGACTTGGCGTACTCCTCGACGGCGTGGGCGATGTCGGTTGCGGTCATCGCCCGAGGGCCGCTGTGCGGCTGCATGCCCTGTGAGTCGGTGTGCATCTCGCCGGGGCACGCATCGGCCATCGGTCCGACCACCTCCGCGCCCGCTGGCAGGTTGACGGCATGGGTCACGCGGCCGGTGTGCATGAGTTGCACGAAGATCTTGCCGCCCTTGGCATGGACTGCATCGGTGACCGCCTTCCATCCGCGCACCTGTGCGTCATTGAAGAGTCCGGGGATGCGTGCGTAGCCCAGCCCGTTTGGCGAGGGCGAGGTGCCCTCGGCAATGATCAGGCCGGCCGTTGCGCGCTGGCCGTAGTACTCTGTCATCAATGCGTTGGGTGTGTTGGCCTCGACGGCGCGGCTGCGCGTCATGGGCGCCATGACGGCACGATTGGCGAGTTGAATCGAAGGCGTGACGAGGAGTTCGAAGAGCATGGTGGTCCTTGTGTTCCAAGTGCGGCGAACTTCAGGCCGCTTGTGGGAGATAGCTGGGCCTCGGTGCCGTCATTCCGAGCTTGACCTGCTGCGTGAGTTCATCGGCCAGCACCTCGTCCAAGCCCGACTCGAGTCCATCGAGCGCGCGCTTGACGATCTCCTCGGGGCTCGTCTTCGGGACATCGAACCCGCGCGTGAGATCGGTATCGACATAGGCCATGTGCAGCGCCAGCACTTGCGTCTTCTGCGCCGACAGCTCGTGGCGCAGGGCATTGGTGAGCGACCAGGCGGCGGACTTGCTCGCCGAATAGGCTGCCAGGTCGCCGCCGTTCACCCACGAGGCGATCGACAGGACATTGAGCAGCGCGCCGCCGCCGTTGGCCTTGAGAATCGGCGCGAAGGCCTTGCTCATTCGCAACACGGCGAAGAAGTTGGTCTCGAAGATGCGCCGTGCGACATCTTCGCTGTCGGCCGCGAGAAAGCCTCCCGGCTGGGCGATGCCGGCGTTGTTGATCACCAGCGTCACATCCGACGCGAGCGCTGCGGCAGCCGCCACGTCTTCTTGCTTGTTGACGTCGAGTCGCAAGGCTTCAACGCCGGCTTGGGTGACCCCCGCGGGGTCGCGTGCGCCCACGTAGACCTTGCGGGCGCCGCGGGCGAGCAGCTCGCGTGCGAATGTCAGGCCGATGCCGCGATTGGCGCCCGTGACGAGGGCAACAGCGTTTTCAATCTTCATGGAGTATCCAAAGAGGGGACTAGATGAACAAAGCTCACCTGATGCTGATGACGACCTTGCCCTTTGCGCGGCCGGTTTCGACATAGGTCAGGGCTTCATTGGTGGATTCGAACGGGAACACCCGATCCATCACGGGGCGGATGAGGCCGGCATCGAAGAGACGGGTGATCTCGCGCAGCTGGCTTCCATTCGCCTTCATGAAGAGGAACGAGAACGCGACGCCGCGGCTCTTCGCCTTGCGCCTGATTCCAAAGCTCAGCAGCCGCATGACCAGTTTCACAAACCCGGGTGCCGCGATCTCCTTGCCGAAATCGGGATCAGGTGGTCCGGAGATAGTGATGAGCTTCCCGCCACGCTTGAGCACGCGCAGGGATTTCTGAAGCGTCTTTCCGTCCTGGCTGTTCAGGACCACGTCGTAGTCGCGCAGGACATCCTCGAAGTCCTGCGTCTTGTAGTCGATGACGATGTCTGCGCCCAGGCTCTTCACGAGCGCGGCATTGGTCGTGCTCGTCGTGGTGGCAACGGTTGCACCCAGATGCTTGGCCAACTGGATGGCAAAAGTGCCCACGCCGCCGGAGCCGGCCTGAATGAAGACCTTCTGCCCCTTCTTCAGATTGGCCTTCTCGACAAGTGCCTGCCACGCTGTCAGGGCCACCAGCGGGATGGAAGCGGCTTCTTCCATCGTGAGCCCCTGGGGCTTGAGCGCCAGGGAAGCCTCCCTGACCGGGACGAATTCAGCGAAGGTGCCGATCCGAAAATCATCCGCCCGCGCATACACCTCGTCGCCCAGCTTGAACTTCCGCACGCGCGGGCCGACTTTGACCACCATCCCGGCCACGTCGTGGCCCAGGACGAGGGGCAGGCGATAGGGCAGGATGAGCTTGAACTCACCATCCTTGATCTTGGAGTCCAACAGGTTCACGCCGGCGGCATGAACCTGAACCAGGACCTCGTCATCGCGCAGCTCCGGCGTCGGCACGTCTGCCGAACGCAGCGCACCCTTCTTGCGGTATCGGTCGAGAACAAATGCTTTCATGGTCTTCCTTATTCTTGGCGCAACCAGGTCTGCGAACGACCCAGCATCGGCACACCGATGTAGCCGCGCACGCTGAGCTTCTTGCCGTTGTCGGTCAGGCGCACAGTGCTGCGGTAGACCTTGCCGTTGTCCGGATCGAGAATCTGGCCGCCGGTATATTCGTCGCCCTCTTTGGTCAAGCCGCTGAGGATCACCAGCCCGACGACTGGTGCGTTCTTGTTTGCGGCTTCGCACTTTTCGCACTTCGGATTCGGGTCTTCATTCGGGGCCGGGAAAACTTTCTCGATCCTGCCCAACAGAGCTCCGTTCGATTCCGTGATCCGGACCAGCGCCCTCGGCTTGCCACTGACATCGTCGACGTTCTTCCACAGACCTGTGGGCGATGCTTCTTGGGCCCAGGCGGGCGTCGCCAACAAGGCGGCAGCCAATGTGAGGAACCCAAAGACTCGTATGGGCAGGATCGGGCGAATGCTGAAAGTAGTGTTCATGACAGTGAAACGGTTGGGATTGAGAGCTGGAACTTGCGGATAGTGACTTCGTGCGAATCTGCCGTCGGCGTCATGCATTGACATCGACGACAGTACGACCTTGGACTTTTCCTTCGAGCATCCGGCGTGCAACTGAAGGCACCTCTGCAAGATCGACAACCCGGGTCGTGCGCGCGAGCTTGTCCAGATCCAAGTCACGTGCCAGTCGCGACCAAGCCTCGAGGCGGGTTGACTCTGGAGCATTAACCGAATCGATACCGGCAAGCATCACGTTACGCAAGATGAAGGGCAGCACCGAGGCCGGAAGATCGGTGCCCTGAGCCAGGCCGCAAGCGGTGACCACGCCCCGGTACCGCGTCTGCGCCAACACGTTGGCCAGCGTGTGACTCCCGACTGAATCGACCGCGCCAGCCCACCTTTCCCGGGAAATCGGCGCCCCTGGCTCCGAAAGTGTCTGGCGATCGATCAGGTCCGAGGCCCCAAGACTGCGCAGATAGTCGCCCTCCTCCGGTCGACCTGTAGACGCGATGACCCGGTAGCCGAGGCCAGACAGAATGGCGATGGCGATGGAGCCGACGCCCCCATTGGCGCCCGTCACGAGAATGTCCCCATGCTGCGGCGTCAGACCGCCATGCTCAAGCGCCAGCACGGACAGCATCGCGGTGTATCCCGCTGTCCCGATGGCCATCGCATCCTTGGTGGACAACGCGCCTGGAAGCTTGATCAGCCACTCGCCTTTGACCCGCGCCTTCTGCGAGTAGCCACCGTGATGGGTCTGGCTCAAGCCCCAGCCGTTGGCGACTACGCGGTCGCCAACGGCGATACCAGGGAACGAAGAGGCTTCGACCGTACCGGCGAAGTCGATGCCAGGGATCAAGGGGAACTGCCGGATCACATCGGCCCGCCCGGTGATGGCCAATGCGTCTTTGTAGTTCACTGTCGAATAGTCGACGGCGACCACAACATCGCCAGGCATGAGATCTTGTTCGCGCAGCTTGACCACGCTGATTGAGATCTTTTCATCAGTTTTGCTTGCGAGCAGCGCTTGGAATGTCATCGTCTTCTTTCAACAGAGATTTGTCAGGATTGCTTGCAACCTCGGCGAATCGCTTTGGCGTCGGCCGGCGAGTCCAGAGGTGTTGTGAGTCTTGGACGAGCCGCTGCGGCCGCATTTTGCATGATCTTCATCATATTATTGAGCGAGCAAATGGCCGACGTCCTTAAGTGAAATCAGGTAACGACGGGCATCAGCCGCTTCAACGCAGCCTCGCGCAGGCGGTCCGACAGAACGGGCTCGTCGACTGCACGAGCCAACAGCAATGTGCCCGCCATGGCGGCCACAGTCACGAGTGCTCGTTCGTGGGCACCGGGCTGGCCCCAGTCAGGCAATTGGCGGGCGACGAGATCGACCATCGTCTTAATGTGCTGGGTGGTCGCTCGACGCACCTCGGGAGCCTGCCGCGGCGTTTCCGATCCCAGCGCGACCAAGGGACATCCTGTCTCCACCTGCTCGAGGTGCTCTCTGGAGAGATAGACACGGAGCATGGCTTCCAGGGCCCTTTCTGGAGGCGCGCTGGCAACAGCCTGCGCCGCTGCTGCAGCGGACTCCGCGCACGCCCGATCCGCAGCTTCGGCCAGCATGGCCTCGCGTGAGGGGAAATGGGCATAGAAGGCGCCGTGCGTCAGCCCGGCCTCCTTCATGATGTCCGCGACGCCAGTACCGTCGTAGCCGCTACGGCGGATTGCTCGTGCGGCCGCGGACACGATGCGTCGGTGTGACGCATCCTTGGCCGCGCTTCTGGCGTTGAGCTTTCCATTTCGCATGATGTTTATCATACAACAGAAGCACAACTCCTTGTTGTGAGGGCTTGGGGCAACGACCACGCAATCGACGCCGTTACAAACCGCGACCTACGCCACCCGATTCGCGCTTCCTTCGCCTGCACGCCGCTGGTGATGGAACGTCAGGTACCTATGCCGGGTGGCCCGCACTAAGCAAGGCTGATAGGCCTGCTGGCCGCGACGCCACTCACCACATCAAAACGGTCGTGGAGCTCTTTGACTATCTTCTCTCACAGCGAGCGTCATGTGACCAACGGACTCGATCTCGATCTTTATGGCATCGCCGGCTTGAAAGGGGCCCACGCCTTCCGGTGTACCAGTGGCGATGACGTCGCCGGGTGAGATGGGAAGCACTGATGAAATGAGCTCGATCAACTCCGCGACGCCCACGATCATCTCGGCGGTGTTGGCCTCCTGCCGCAATGTGCCATTCACCCAAAGTCGGTTCTGCAGCGCCTCGGCGTTCGGCACTTCGTCCGCCGTCACCAGGAAGGGGCCTAGTGGAGTAAAGGACTCGAATGACTTTCTCATGGACCGCTCCTCTTCGGCCACGCCCGGCTCGATCCGCATCGTCGCGTCGATCAGGCAGGCGTAACCGAACACATGCTGCACGGCATATTCGCGAGAGATGTTGCGCCCGTGTTGACCGAAATGAACCCGTGGGCTGAACCATGGACAAGGCAGAACTGATCCGCTGGCCGGACCTTCAGCCAAGAGAGGCTATATTCACCTGCCCCTATCGGCGCCATCGACCGCCGCGATGCTGCACGAACCCGTCTGTCGGCCTATCTGAGACAGCCACGGCTGGTCCATCGGATCGGTGCTTTGACGGTTGGCGACCTTGACTACCCGCCAGTACACAGCGACGTCATGGCCTTTCTCTTTCCGGTGGGCACTAGGAGCCTGTCGGGCTTTGCAGTCTTCCGAACGATGCTGCCATCCGAGACAATTGGGGCAACAAAACCAAGCCTCCCGCCCCGATGAGCCGCTTCGTCCCCGTAGACCGAGACACGTCGTATCTGTTGCCTCCGTCGGTGGACGAATGGCTGCCCAATGATCACTTGGCGCGCTTCGTGGTCGAAGTTGTTGGCGCCGAAGTAATACTGACCCAGTGCGCCGAAGTAAAAGTGACCCACCTGGGCGAGGATGACGGCCTTTTTGGCGCCGTCGATGTTGACCCAGGAGCAAGCAGTGGAGATACGAGTGATGGCCCGAAGGGGCGAGAGCGTCAGAGCGATCGCGAAGCAGTTGGACTGCTCGCGCAACACGGTACGCCGGTATCTGAGAGACGAGACGGCACGGCGCTACGGCCCGCGTGAAGCGCGGGCGTGCAAGCTCGACGAGTACAAGGGCTATTTGCGTGAGCGTGTCGAGCAGGCCCGCCCGCGGTGGATTCCAGCCACCGTGCTCTTGCGCGAGATCCGCGAGCGCGGCTACGCCGGCGGCATCAGCCAGCTCAAGGCCTGGCTGGCGCCCTTGAAGAAGAGCGAGCCCGAGCCGCTGGTGCGCTTCGAGACCCCACCGGGCAAGCAGATGCAGGCCGACTTCACTTATGTCAGGCGAGGTCGCGATCCGCTGCTGGCGCTGGTGGCCACCATGGGCTACAGCCGCGCGAGCTTCGTCAAGTTCGTCGCAAGTTCCGGCGAGGACGCAACCACGCTGTGCGCGGGATTGCGCGAGGCCTTCGACTACTTCGGCGGGGTCCCCGAGCATGTTCTGTTCGACAACACCAAGGCTGTGGTGATCGAACGCAACGCCTACGGCGAAGGCCTGCACCGCTGGAACGGCGAGTTGAGAGATCTCGCGGAGGCATGCGGCTTCACGCCCCGACTGTGTCGCCCTTGCCGAGCGAAGACCAAGGCGTGGACTTCATACTGCACCTTGTTCGGATAGTTGAGCGGCAATAAGGCGTGGGGGCCGACCGCCGTATCGGCTGCCGGCGCCTTTAACCAGTGTGACGTTGCCGGGCGGTTCGTACAAGCATCGATGATTGTTGCCGTATAGGTGGCGCTTAAGGATGCCGAGACGGCCGAGTTGATGAACGGTCGTCGAGGACACACCGAGGTGCTTGGCGACCTCTTCGCCAGTGAGCATGCCGCGCTCGCGCAGCCGCTCGAAGCGGCTCTTGAGCGCGTAGGCGTATCGCACCAGGATGACCTTCTTCATCGTGAACGCTTCGCCGCGCCAGTTGCGATGCCCGAGCGCGTTGAGCTTGACGGCGATCTGCCGGTCGGTAGAGGTCTCGAGCAACTCGTCGATGAGGGCGACCACTTCCGGCGGGGTCTTGCGGATCTGCGCGATGGGCCGCGGCTTGTCGACGCAAAGGCTTTGCGTTCGTCCGCCGCGCCAGCGTACGTGCACCGCAATGCTCGGCCCGGCCACCAACGTCACGTCCTCGATCAACAATGCCAGCATGCGCTTGCGTTCCAACGCACTGGTCCTGGCGTCGTTCCAGACCCGAGGGAAGTCGCGCGCCAGGTCGACGATGCGCTTGCGCGCCGGCTCGTCGAGTTGAGCCTCATCCTCGTGCTGCTGGCGTTCGTGCTGTTGCTGCAAGGTGTCGAGTTCGCGCAGGCGTTGGTTCCATTCCGCCTCGAGCGCATCGGCCACCAAGCGGTTGTCCGGATCCACCTTGGCGTAGCGGCGGCGGGCTAACTCGGCCTCGTAGCGCGTGCGCTGAAGCTGCGCCTGACGCCGCGCGGCGGCCTGCTCGATGCGCTGCGCAATCTCATCCTGCACGGCCAGTGCGACCTCGATCGCCGCCGGCGCCACGGTCTGCAGGAGCAAGGCGCTGACCGCCGCGTCGACCGCCGGTCCGTGAACCGCTTGACACGGCTTGCCGGCTCGGCGCACGACCTCTTCGTAGCAGCGGTAGTACGCACGCAGTTGGCCACTGAGAGACTCGTAGTGCACCCGCATGCGTGCCCCGCATTTGCCGCACAACACGCGCCCCTGCAGCAGGCCATTGCCCTCGCGCGGCATGCGTCCCCGCTCTCCGGGGGCGAAGCCCAGGTTCTGCCGCAGCCTGAGTTCATTGCGCTCGAACTGCGACCAATCGATGTAACCCGCATGGGCATTGCGGATCAGCACCTTCCAATCCTGCTGCCCCACGTCTCGCTGCACCGGCCGCAGTTGCGCGTTGCAGAAGATGCGCGAACGGCCGTAGACGAAGGCGCCCGCGTAGCGCGGGTTGTGCAAGATCTGCAATACCCGCGAGACGTCGATCAGGCCCCACAGCAGATCACCCTTGCCGATTCCTCGACGGATGCGTCGCGGGAACAGTACCTCCTGTTTGCGCAGACGCCGCACAACGGCGCAGGCAGAGCCGAGGTCGTTGAACATCTCGAACAGCAATCGAACGGTGTCCTGGACCTGGCGGTCGGGGTCGAGAACGACGTGACCAGCGCCGTCGTACACCAACCCGATCGGCAAGGGCATCTCCAGCTCACCTCGGCGTGCCTTGTTCAGGATGCCACCTTGCAGGCGTGACTTCAGGATGTGCAGTTCGGCTTCGCTCATCGTGCCCTTCAGACCCAGCAGAAGGCGATCGTTGAAGTGGGACGGGTCGTAGACCCCGTCCTCGTCGAGGATGAGGGTGCGTGACATGGCTGCCAGCTCAAGCAGGCGATGCCAGTCGGCGTTGTTGCGTGCCAGGCGTGAGACCTCCAGCCCCAGCACGATGCCGGCGTGGCCGAGCGCAACCTCGGTGACGAGACTCTGGAAGCCGTCGCGGTCGCGTGCCTGCGCACCGGACAGGCCCAGGTCGCTGTCGATCACGTGCTCCAGCGGCCAGCCCAGCGCCACCGCACGCTCGCGCAACGCGTATTGGCGCTTGGTGCTCTCCGTGTTCTCGAACACCTGGCGCAACGAGGATTGCCGCACGTACAGGAACGCATCACGGCGCAAGTGGTCGGCGTCGACCTTCAGGGCAGAATCACTGGGCATGAAGTACCTCTAACTGGGTCGCCAGCACCATGTCGGCCAGCAGGCGCACGAGCTGGCGATCGAGCGTGCCGGTGGGTGCCGCCGATGTCGGCGGCGCGATCACTGAAGATGTCGAGGGTGCCGCGGTGGCGCGCAACACCCGCAGGCCGTGCCACATGCCGTGGAAGATGATTGCGCCCAGAGCGTCTGGACGGCCTCGACCGGCCACTACGTCGGCGCGAATGCACTCGTAGGCCGCGGCCGCATCGCTGGGCAGACTCGACGAGGTGTTCGTCGAAGAAGGTGTCAGCGTTTTTTTTTGCGAGCGATTGCCCGCTCGATGCTGCGTGGGTGCACCTTGACACCCAATTGGGTGTGAACCAGTTTGGCCATCTCGCGTGCGTGCATCGGGCCGCTGCCGGTGTGGTGCGACTCGATGACGTCCATCACCTCGGCGGTGAGCTTGTGGGCTGACTTCGGCCCGCGCGGTTGCGGCAGCAACCCGGCAACGCCGTCGCGCTCGAACGCGGCTTCGGCCTGGTAGAAGGTCGGTCGCGACAGGCCGAACAAGCTGGCCGCCTCGGCCTTGGTGACGCCGTCTTGCCGCGCGTGGCGAAGCATCTCGTACTTGACCTGCACCAGGTCGTTGGCGTCGAAGAACCCGCCGGGGTGGAACCAGTCGGCCTGAACCCGACTGGGCTGCACGTTGAGGATGCCCGCCTCGCGCAATCGGTCGAGCTTGTTGGCAGGCTTGGGCATGGTCGCAGTGGTTCTTGTTGTGTAAATCATAATATGCCGCACTGTATGCAACGTCAAGATGGATTTGCTCCTTCTGATCCAATGAACTTGAATGAATTAGGCCAGTTGAATTTAAGAGGCGTCTACCGGCAGCACCAAGTGCGGCGTTAATACGTTTACACATGCGGCGCAATTTACTTGACACGCTTGCGCCTGCTGTGATGCCGACTCTTGATCTCGCCAACCAGCGCCACGAGCGTCGACAGGTCGTCCGCGCGGAAGAACGACCGCCCGGCTGCAGCATCGGTTCGAGCATCTGGCGGATCAACGTCGGTCCACGCCGCCGGCAGTGAGCGCAGCTGACCATGGGCGTCGAAGAACATGACGCGGTCCTCGCCCCAGTTCTGCTTGCGAGTGGCAAGCACCAGGCGCCGACCCTTCCACGGATGGAAAGGGTGCGTGACTTCGACCTCTATGGACGCTCCAGACGCTGCATCACGTGCAGTTCTGGACCTACGAGAAGGGCAAGGTCGAGCGATTCAATTCGTACCTGAAGGGCAGCTTCCTGGTGCCGCTGGCCGCGACGTTGGAAGCAAGCGGCTTGCGCCTCGACGCCAACCTGGCCAACCTGCACGTGCGTCGCTGGCTCGACGAGGTTGCCAACGCCCGCGTGCACGCCACCACCAAGGCCGTGCCCGCAGTGCGGCTGGCCGAAGAACGCGCGGTCATGCTGAGCGCGCCAGCGCTCAAGGCGCCGGCGCCCACACGTCAGCGCGTGGCCCCGCCGGTGGAGAGCCTGCAGCATCCGCTGTCGGTGTACGACGCCTTGCTGGAGGCTGCGTGATGAGCTTGCAACATGACCGCATCGCTGAGCTGTGCGAACAACTCAAGTTCGCCCGGCTGGGCAGCGACTGGCCGGCGCTGGCGCAGGACGCTGCGCGGGACGGAACCAGCTTCGCCGACTTCCTCGAGAAGGTCCTTGCCAGCGAGTTCGTGGCGCGAGAGGAGCGCAAGCGCGTCACCATGATGCGCCTGGCGACGATGCCCTCCGTGAAGACGCTGGAGCAGTTCGATTGGACCCAGGCAACTGGCGCGCCTAAGGCGCAGATCTTGGAGCTGGGCCACCTGGCATTCGTCGAGCGTGCCGAGAACGTGGTACTGCTCGGGCCAAGCGGCGTCGGCAAGACCCATGTCGCATTGGCACTGTGCCACCGCGCAGTGATGGCGGGACACAAGGCCCGCTTCATCACCGCGGCCGACCTCATGATGCAACTGGCAGCGGCCAAGGCGCAGAGCCGGCTGAAGGAATACTTCAACCGAGCCGTGCTCGGACCGAAGCTGTTGGTGATCGACGAGATCGGCTACCTGCCGTTCGGGCGGGACGAAGCCAACCTGTTCTTCAACGTGGTGGCCAAGCGCTACGAGCGTGGCTCGATGGTGCTCACGAGCAACCTGCCGTTCACGCAGTGGGCGGGCGCCTTCGCGGATGACCAGACGCTGACGGCGGCGATGCTGGACCGCCTGTTGCACCACGCCCACATCGTGCAGATCACGGGCGAGAGCTTCCGATTGAAAGACAAACGCAAGGCCGGCCAGGCGGCAAGGAGGGCCACGTCGGTGACATGACCGGCGCCGCGCGCTGCTCGGCCGCTTCGGGCTACGCCCTACGCGCCCGAGCAGCGCATCGAAAGTGATCCGGGTGGGTCAGATTTACTTCGGCGACCATGCTGAAAGTGGGTCAGATTTAAATCGGCGTTGACACGAAGTCATCGAGCAGCTCGATCTGAGTGAGTTGACCGGCCAATACGCAGGCCGGGGCTCAGCCGCGCACCATCCTGCAGTACTGCTGGGTCTGCTGATCTATGGCGACGCCAATGGCGTGCACTCCAGCCGCAAGATCGAGCGCGCCACTTACGACTCGGTGGCCTTTCGCGACGTGGCGGCGAACACCCACCCGGACCACGACACGCTGGCCACGTTTCGCCGCCGCTTCCTGAAGGAGGTGGAGACGCTGTTCGTACAGGTACTGGTGCTGGCGCGCGAGATGAAACTGCTCAAGCTCGGGCACATCGCGCTGGACGGCACCAAGATCGATGCGAACGCGAGTGTCACCTTCCGGCGTAATGGAGCCACCTGTTTTCGGCATATTGGAGCCGGCTGCAACGAGGTTGAAGGGCACCATCGAAGGTTTCAAGCTTGAGCGGTTTTGGCCTCGGTGGCAAGACGCTGGCGGATGACCGCCGGCAGTTGTCGCGGGGCCCGGTAACTCTTGCCATCGAGCACCAGGCAATAGGCGTTGTGACGCATGCGATCGAGCGTCGCGCTGGCCAGCAGCTTGTTGGCCGGGAAGGCCTGGTCCCACTCGGTGAGGTCCAGGTTGCTGGTCACGATGGTGGCCGCGCTCTCGTAGCGCTCGGCCATCAGTTCATGCAGATCTTCATCGGCCGGCGGACGAAGGGGTTTGAGCCCGAAGTCATCAATGATCAGCAGCAACACGCGTGCGAGATTGGCCAGCTTGCGCTCATAGCCGCCGATGGCGCGCGCCGCATTCAACGCCGCGGTCAGTTGCGTGCAGGTGGCGAAGGTGACATCCACGCCCTGGCGCACCGCGCAGTGGCCCAGCGCCTGCGCCAGATGGCTTTTGCCGGTCCCGCAAGGCCCGACGATCAGCACCGGTGCGCGCTCGTCGAGATAGCGTCCGGTGGCCAGCTCGTGCACCAGGGCGCGATTGAGCTGCGGCAGTCGGTCGAAGTCGAACTGGTCGAGCGTCTTGTTGCTGCGGAACGCCGCCCGTCGCAGCCGGCAGGTGAACTTCTTCTGCTCGCGGCGCGCAACCTCGTCTTCGATGAGGAGGGCGAGGAATTCGGTGTAGGCGAGCTTCGAATCGATGACTTGGCGGTTGCGCGCCTCCAGCGAGTCCAGGATGCCCGACAGGCGCAGTTGCTTCAGGTGCGGGCTGAGGGCCGGCATGGGATTCATGATGTGCACTCCTTGGTCAGTGACGCGGTGCGTCGGGGTTGAACAGCAGTTGCGCGCTGCGCACGAAGCGCGCGCCGGGTGCGTGGATGTGAGCGCCATCGGCGCCATCCAGCGGTAGCTGGTCGAAGCCGCCAGTGAGGATCGTCTTGACGGTGCGGTAGTACGGGCTCGCGTGCAGAAGCGCTCGGGCACAAGCGACTTCCAGGCGCGCAGCTCCGAACCTATCGCGCAGCCGCAGCACGCCTTGGGCTGCGCGCAGTCGCTCCAGGATGCGATCGGCCAGCAGCCGCTCGATGAGCTCGGCACACGCAGCGCCAACTTCGCGTGCCTGTTGCAGGCACCACGCACGGTCGTGCGCGAAGAACTGGCGCGCCGCCGGCGGCAAGTGGTCGCGAACGCTCACGCGTTGGCCCGGGCGATGGCCTCGAGCGTGGCTGGCCACCAGCTGGTGATCTTGGTACAGGAACACTGTGGAGTCAGTGGCGCGCATCCACAGCGTCTTGCCCACCAGCGTGAACGGCGCCGAGTACAGCACCCGGTCGTGCGCGACATGGCAATCGCGGTGGACCGACACCTTGTGCCAGGTGCCCAGATCCGGCGCGACCGCCGGCAGCGGCTGCAGCTGCGTGCGCTCCAGCTCGAACAGCGCCAGTGGCGCCTGGCGGGTCGTGCCGTGCACGCGCACACCGGCTTCCTTCATCACCCAATTGCGTGCCTGGGCGTTAAGGTCGGCAAGGTCGCGGAACTCGCGCAGCGGCACGAAGCTGCCCTTGACGTATTTGACTCCCGCTTCGACGACCCCCTTCTTCTTCGGATCCCGCGGGGCACATGGGTCGATCCTGAAGCCGTATCCCTCGGCGCACTCGGCATACGCGCGCTGCACGACAGGGTCGTAGATGCAAGCCTTGACGATCGCGCACTTGGCGTTGTCGATGATGAGACGCCGCGGCACGGCGGCGAACCATTCGAAGGCGCGCCGGTGGCAGCCCAGCCAGGTCGCCACCGTCTGGTCCCACACGAATTCGACGTACTGATGACGGCTGAAGCACAGCGTCATCACGAACGCCCAGGTGCGCCGCAGCGCACCTGTCGGATGCATCAGCATCGGCCCTGCGCCGAAGTCGACCTGGGCGGCCTCGCCGGGCGCGAAGCTCAAGGGCACGGTGACATCGGCCGGGCGCTCGCCGCGGATCGAAACGATCATGCGGTATACGGACGAGTAGCTGCCCTGGTAGCCATGATTGCGCTGTAGAGCAGCCAGGATCGTCGTGCCCTGCACGCCTCGGTCGAGCCAGCCGGCGATGAGCTCGCGATGCGACTCCAGTGTCGAGACGGTGGACGCTGCGAGCTTGGGCGCGCCGAGGGCGGCGGCGATCTGGGCGTCCTCGGGCAAAGGTGTTTGCGCATCCAGCCAGCCGTGCTGCTCGGCCAACGCGCGCAGGTCCGCCAGCTTGTGCCGGCCCAAGCAATGACTTCGCGCGATCTCTCGCTCGGAGGCGCCCTGACGCATCTGCGCAAGGGCGATTCGGTACTGGAACATCTCGATTCTCCTTCGGCTCATCGCTGCCTCCGTGGGGACTTCATCAAGTCGCCCACTTCAGCACGCAACAACCCATTCAGATCGAGGTGTCCTTCAACTCAAGTGGCTCCAATATGCCGAAAACGCAGTGGCTCCATTACGGCGGAAATCCACTGGCTCCATTACGCCGAAAACGAACTGGCTCCTATGTGCCGGAAGGTGACACGCGAGCAAGCACCGCCCCCTGTCCTGGGCACATGCCAACAAGATCGAAGCGCAATTGCGCCAGGAAGTGCAAACCCTGCTGGCGCTGGTCGAGAACAGCGACCGTGCGGCGGTGCCCGATGGCATGGACGTGCCGGCGGAGATCGCCCGGCGTGAAGACCGCTTGAGCGCGATCGCGCAGGCCAAGGCCAAGATCGAGCAGCGAGCCAGCGAGCGCCATCAGTTCGAGCAGCAGGAGTACGAGGCCAAGACCGCCAAGCGCCAAGCCCAGCGTGAGGCGGGCAAGAAGCCGCGCGGCAAGGACCCTGAGCCTCCAGAGGCCGGCCCCGAGGACGGCGACCAAGTCAATCTCACGGATGAAGAGTCGCGCATCATGCCCGTCTCGAGTGGAGGCTTCGAGCAAAGCTACAACGCACAAGCCGGCGTGGACACCGAGACGATGATGGTGATCACCCAGCATGTGAGCCAGGCATCCAACGACAAGCGCGAAGTCGTGCCTACGCTGCAGCAGATCCAAGCGTTGCCCGCGGTGCTGGGCCAGGTGCACACGCTCATCACGGACAACGGCTTCTTCAGCCAGGCCAACGTGACGGCGTGCCACGACGCGGGGGTCGAGCCGCTGCTGGCGCTCAAGAGGGAGTCGCATCACACGCCCGTGATGGAGCGCTTTGCACTTGATGTGCCCGAGCCCAAGACGACGGACCCGCTCGTGCAGATGGCACGCCGCCTGGGCACGCAGGCCGGCCGAGCCCTGTACGGCCTGCGCAAGCAGACAGTGGAGCCGGTGTTCGGCATCATCAAGCGGGTGATGGGCTGGCGCCAAATGAGCATGCGCGGACTGGCCAAGGCCCAAGGCGAATGGAGCTTGGTGACCATGGCCTGGAACATCAAGCGCATGCACGTGCTGCGCGCTGTGTGAGGGGAAAAGTGCGCCTCGATCACGCCGAAACCGAGGCCTCAAGTGGCTTGAGGTGGCCCCACGGTGCCTCGTCAATCGCCGGAAACCCTCGATCAGCGCACCGCCGTCTCGACAAACGCGTCGTACCGATCAATTGGAGTCGCTCGGGCTCAAGTCCGACGGCCTCCTAGATGACCCATCTTGGTGGGAGAAGGTGGTGGTCTGAATGTGGTCTGCTTCTGATGCGACATGTCGCCAGGGTGCGTCCGCCGGCGCGCAGCGTGCCGCAGTGGCCGAGACTGCCGGCAGGACGCCACGGCTGCACCATCTCGGGGATAGCCGCGCGCGGCCGGACCACCGGGCCGTAGCTACGTTGGTCGCAGCAGTTCGCGCTGGTGACACGAACTGCTGTGAAGGTCAGTTCAGCAGTTCAGCTCACTGGCGGCAGGCAATGGTTGCACCTAGGGGCCGGCCGGCCTGCGACGGCGCCAGTTGGTGCCGATATCCAGACCGCTGCCGGCGACGGTACGGTGACCTGGCTGGGACTGGAGGCGCGCTGCGCTAAACCAAGTGTGACTTGGAAGGTTCCTTCAAACTCTTGGGCCCAGCGACCACAGCGGATAAAAAGAGATCGATCGAGAGTTCGATCATCCGCTGCTTCTCGATGCCGCTATCCGTCCGCGGCGTGCGGCCGGCCAATATGAGCGCCGCAACACCATGCTCCATCGACCAAGCCGCATGCGACAGATAGTGCAGTTGGCTCTTCGACCAGCCACTCTCGATCGCTAGCTCGAAGATCGAATCTGAAAAGTAGGAGTAGGACACGTTGCTCGCTGCCTCGACATCACCTCGGACAAACTCCCGCAGCAAGCGCGGCCCCGTCATCAGATCGAACAAGCCGGCGTGCAACTCCGCGTAGCGCACGTAGCTCAGCATCATTTCACGGGCTTTGGCCAGTGCGCCAAGATTCATTGCCGAGATTTTCACGCGTTGCTCGGCCAACTCCTTGAATCCGCTGGACGCGATGGCGGCCAGTAATTCTTCCTTTCCCTTGAAGTGGCGCGATGGCGCTGCCTCAGAAACTCCGAGTCGCCGTGCCAGCGCGCGAAGGCTCAGTTCGCTAGCGCCGTTTTCCTCGAACATCTTGCGCCCTTCCTCCACGAGCGCGTTGCGCAGGCCGCCGCGCTCGTAGGCGGGCTCCCTGAGTTGCGGGGGCAGCGCACGGGGCCTTTTGGACCCAACGCGGGGGGTCGCGCGTGCGGGTGTTCTGGGCAGCTTGATGGTCATGGTCGATACGGGTTTCACGCGATCGATCTTACAAGCGGCATTCCTCAGCGGCTGCCGAGAACATTGGGGTTAACACCGATAACGTTTCTAGTTAACAGTGTTATCGTTACCTTCACACAAGGAGCAATCATGAGCCCAGTTGCGTATGAGAAGGATGGTGCGGTCGGCATCGTCACCCTGGCGAAACCACCCCACAACCTGATCGACAACGTGATGCTGCAGGCGCTGGCGGCTGCGTACGAACAAGCCGTCGGCGAAGGTTGTCGCGCCATCCTGCTGCGCAGTTCCATGCGTCACTTCTGCGCGGGTGCGGACCTCAATCTGCTTCCTGTTGAACGCTGGAGCCAGAGCGAACTCGCTCGCCTCTGGGCCTTGTTGGAAGACGTGCCGGTGCCTACCGTCGCAGCGGTCCATGGCGCCGCGCTTGGCGGGGGCTTCGAACTGGCGCTGATGTGCGACATGATCGTTGCGGCAGACACCGCGACCTTCGGAATGGCGGAAGCCTCACTCGGCCTGCTGCCGCTGCTCGGCGGCGTTCAGCGTGTGGCGCAACGCGCCGGCGTGGCTCGCGCCAAGGAGATGGCAATGTTCGGGCGCCGCCATGATGCGCGTGCGCTTGAGCGCTGGGGTGTCATCAATCTCGTCGCTGCGGAGGCCGAGTTGGCCGCCGCGTCGCTCTCGTGGGCACGACAACTGGCGGCGGGTGCCACGGTGGCGTTCCGCAGCATCAAGACGGTGGCGAATCTGGCGGCGCGCGGCGGCATCGCGGCGGCCGATGCACAACAAGAGGAAGCCAACACGATGATGTGGAACAGCCGCGACCAGAAGAGGGGCCTAGATGCCTTCGCTGCGACAGGGCCGGGCTCCGCGGTCTTCGAGGGGAACTGAGATGAGCGCCGCTCCGCTCGAAGGCTTGCGCGTGGTCGACTTCACGCGTGTACTGTCTGGACCGAGTTGTACCAAGACGCTGCGCGACCTCGGCGCCGAAGTGACCAAGATTGAACCACCCGCTGGTGATTTGGGCCGCGCAGGCGTACCGCATGTCGGCACCATGTCGATGTACTACGCACAGCAGAATGCCGGCAAACGTAACGTCAGCCTGGACCTCAACTGGCCTGAGGCGCGTGAGATTGTCGGGCGGATGTGCCGTGATGCCGACGTCATCGTCGAGAACTTCCGCCCAGGAACGTTGGCACGTTTCGGCTTTGCCTATGACGACGTGGTGAAAATCAACCCAAGAATCGTCTACGTTTCGATCAGCGGCTACGGACAGACGGGACCTTGGCGCAATCGACCGGCGTTCGCACCGACGGTCCACGCCGAGACCGGACTCACAGACATTCTGCAGAAGCATTACGAAGGCGCGATGGTCGAACCGCGCAATGATGCCTGCAGCCATGCGGACGTGTACACCGGGCTGCAAGGCGTCATCGCCGTACTGGCCGCTCTTCAACATCGCGAGCGAACCGGTGAAGGGCAGTACGTGGATGTGTGCATGGCCGCCACCATGCTCTCCGTCAACGAGCGTGCCGGCGCGCAACTGACAGGTCTGGATGTCAAGGACGAACCCTACGCCTTGAGCGCAAATGAGTCACCCCTGTTCGAACTGCCAGACGGGCGAAAGCTAACTATCGCCTCGAGCCCGGTGGCTTCACCGATGTTTCTCAAGTACTGCTCGATGATGCGCCGGACCGATCTCTTCACAGACCCGCGATTCGCGTCTGCGACGCTGCGCAAGGCAAACCTTGAGAGCCTGATGGCCGAGGTCAAGGCGTGGATCCTGACCTTCACCGATCTGGATCTGCTGCAAGCGCAAGTGAGTGAGGCGGGCCTTGCAATCGGCATCGTACGAAGCACGCAGGAGCTGGCCGAATCGGAGTGGGCTAAGGACTGGGGCGCGATCGTCAATATCGACGATCGCGACGGAGGCACGGTGCGCATGCCTGGTCCGCCTTGGCGCTTCGGGCGTTCCGAGTTGCCAGCACCGGGCGCGCCTTACTTCCAAGGAGAGAGCAACAGCGCGGTCCTGAGCGAACTTGGGCTCACAGAGGAGCGCATCCAGGCGCTTCGCACGCAAGGGGTACTGCGCAGCCGCCGCAGTCTCAGCGGCGCGTTCGACTGAGATGAGTCAAGCCATGCGCGAAATAGACCTTACCCACGACGCCTCGGCCACAAGCTGGATACAGAGCGCGAATTCGGACGACACCGACTTCCCGCTTCAGAATCTGCCCTTCGGCGTCTTCCGGCGATCAGGCAGCGATGAACCGCTGCGCGGGGGCATCGCCATCGGCGACCAAGTGCTGGATTTGGCAACGCTGAGCCGAGCGGATGGCCTGGACGGCCTCGACGGCCTCGACGGCCTCGACGGCATTGCACTGCAGGCGGCAAAGGCATGTGCGGCCCCGGAACTCAATGACTTCTTGGCAATGGGACCGGCCGCCTGGCGCGCGCTGCGCCACGCTCTCTTCCGATTGCTCCGGCAAGATGGCAAGAGTGACATCGATACGATCCGCCAAAGCCTCTGCCCGATGGCGGACGTCGAGCTCGCACTACCGGCACGCATCGGCGACTACACGGACTTCTATACCTCAATCCATCACGCTCGCGCCATCAGCGCCCTGCTCGCGCCGAACGGAGAACTGCCGAGAAACTTCCAGTGGGTACCCACCGCGTACCACGGCCGCGTTTCCTCGATCGGAGTCGCAGGCCAGACCTTCCGGCGCCCGCATGGACAGGCCCTTCGGGAAGGTGGCGTCACTCCGGAATATGGGCCGTGCCAGCGACTCGACTACGAACTCGAACTCGGCCTCTACATCGGTGTCGGCAATGCCCCCGGCGAACGCATCGCGCTATCCTCCGCGGAAGACCATGCCTTCGGCATCTGCCTGCTCAACGACTGGTCGGCACGCGACATTCAGGCTTGGGAAATGACGCCGCTCGGGCCCTTCCATGCCAAGAACTTCGCCACGACCGTGTCTCCCTGGATCGTCACCCTGGATGCGCTTGCTCCCTATCGGAAACCCTGGACGCGTCCCACCGCGGATCCCCAGCCCCTGCCCTATCTCGAAGACGATGGAAATCGGTCTGCTGGCGCGCTAGACATTAGCTTGGAAGTCCTGATTGAGACCGAGCGAATGCGCTCAGCCGAACTGCCGCCCCAGACCCTATCGCAGACGAACTTTGCTCACCACTACTGGTCGATGGGTCAGATGATTGCACATCACACAGCAGGTGGCTGCAACCTGCAGACGGGCGACCTGCTGGGTAGCGGCACGATCTCAGGTCCAAGTCGGGCGGAGGCCGGTGCGCTAATGGAACTTGCGCTGGCCGGACAGATGCCCGTTCAGCTGAGCAACGGCGAAAGCCGCAGCTTTCTCGAGGATGGCGACTCGGTCATTCTCCGCGGCTGGTGCGAGCGCAATGGCTTTCGGCGCATCGGCTTCGGCACCAATCATGGCCGGGTGCTACCGGCCTGGACGTAGCGTCGTCGCACGCTCCGCCTTGTTGAGAACACCACAAAGGAGACAACCATGAAGTTCGTTTGTAAACTCGGCCGGCGGTATTTGGCGGCCTGCATCGTTGCTGCCGCCACGCTGCCATCCATCACCATCGTTCACGCGCAGATTCCATCATCTCGACCACTCGTACTGCGCGTTGCCTACCCAGCCGGCGGGCCCGCTGATGTGGCAACGCGCAAGATTCAGGTACCTTTGCAGACCGCGCTTGGAAAGCCGGTGATCATCGAGAACCTGCCTGGTGCGGGCGGTTCGATCGCAGCAAACAACGTGCTGGCCGCGGCACCGGACGGGCAAACGCTGCTCGTGACGACGGGCAACGACATGATTCTGTCACCGCTTGCCTTGTCGCAGGTGAAGTACAAGCCCGAACAGTACCGCCTGCTTGCCACCATTCTGCCGACCGACTTCATGCTGGTCACGAGCGCCGACCATGCGTTCTCCGGCATCGACGCCCTTATCGAGAGGGCTCGCAAGAGCGATCAGAAAGAACTGACGATCGGGAGTTGGGGCTACGGCTCAGCACCCTACCTGGTAGGGGCGGATTTCAGCGCATCGACGAACGCACGCGTCTTGGATGTTCCGTACAAGGGCGCGGCCCCCGTGATTCAGGCCCTGCTGAGCCGCGAGATCGACATGGCGTTCGTGCCGCTGGCGCCCAACGTACTGGAACTCATCCGCACTGGCAAGATCAACGCGATCGGCGTCGCAAACACCAAGCGCAATCCTTATCTGCCGAAGTTGCCGACGCTGAGCGAGGGCAAATACCTGAAGAACTTCGTCTACAGCGCCTGGGCCGCGGTCTTTGTGCCCGCATCCGTGCCCGAGTCCGTCGCCGCGGCACTGCACAAGAGCCTGGCCGACATAACGGGAAGCAGCGACTTCCAGAGCTTTCTCAAGGACTCGGCCGCACTGCCCGTAGAGCCGATGACTCTGGCGCAGTCCGCCGCGTTCTACCAAGCTGAAATCGACAAGTTCCGGCGCATCGCGAAGGCCGTGAAGCTCGAGCCGCAATGACATCATCGACATGCGCGCAACCGGACTGGAAACCTATGAACCCAATCCCAGCCAACGGTTGCTCGCATGCATGACATCTCAACCGAAATGATCGAAACGCCTCCCATGGACGATTCTGTGCTTGTCGGTGGCTGCCACGGACTCGTTTTCGTTCCGGCAGCGCAGTTGAAGGATTACTACCGGGGACAGGGCTCGGTTGCCGCAGCAGGCTTCGTGCTCCTGCTTTTGGCGCTTGCATCTCTGCTATAGCCTCTGCAAGGTAACAAACCGGTGGGCACACGGGGCCGCGAACTCGAGCAGGGTAACGGAGCGCACGGCGTAGCAGACAGAGGCAGGCCGAATCCTGGCGCTCGGATTGGCCGGCGGACCGCAACGCTGTGGGTGGCCTTGCCGGTCGAGATCGCAACAATGGGTCTCGTTTGAGCCTGGGATCGGTCGTACCAACGGAGTCCGCTGCGACTGCACCATTCTTCGCTCGCCTCCCGCTGTGTCCATGTCGTTATCCCGGTGGCGATTGACACCAGACTGATTCATCTCGCGCAAAAAGTGAAACCCTGATCTATCTTCGACGCCCTGCTCAAGTCATAGATCCATCGCGTTGCCGTCCTCGATTGCGAATGGCATTACGAGGGTTCATGCGCCAGCGACGAAGACCCGCTAGTGGTCGGCACTAGAAGTTGTTGTACTTATGAATACTCCACACATCCAGGACCCGGAAGGAAGCGACGGCTTCCCCAACATGGTCGCCTTCAAATGGCTCATGGCTGGCATCGGCTGGAGGGTCGATCTGCCGCGCCTGCGGAGCGACAAGGCCTACATGGAGGAATGCCTGCAACGCGCGCTGAGGAGTGACTCAGAGTTGCTACAGAAGCGCGGTGTCGAAATGCTTGGCTTACAGCGCGGATTGGATGCGCATTGCGACGCTGCCATTGCCGTCCCGATAAGTACATAACTGCTTGGCGCACCACGCTAGAACGCTGCCAGCCTGGGCCGAGAATGGCAAGCCGATATCTGGAACATCAACAACGGGGAGCGCATCGTCACGTACGCAATCCGGGGTGACCGAGGAACCGGCATCATTCGGTCAACGGCCCGGCCGCGTGGAGGGCATCAGTGGGCGATCTGATCGGATCATCATCGCCGCGTTCGGCCTAGTGCCCGAAGCGCAAGTGAAGAGCCACAAGCCCAAAGCTCGTACTCGCGGATGGTGCCGATTGCATCAGGGAAGAGCGTACCTTCATTCCTGTGTTGCACGTGGCTTCGGTCGAACCGTTGCGGAGTGGCACCACGTGCTGAATATATGCCCATCCAGGAGGACTCTGTCCATGATTCAGATCGAACTGGAGCTCCTGGCGGAAAAGTTCGAGAAGCCTTGCATCGAGAACACCAGGAAGGGAAAGCTTTCGTGTTGCGCACCCTCGCTCTTCGGGGGAAAGGATCATTGAGTGACACTCCGACTCTTAGCGGCGAGGCGACAGCGCTAGGGGCCTTCCTCCCCAAGGTAGCTGCGCAGACCTCCAAGGTCGACCACCTCGACGCCGCCGTGCTCTACCCGCAGCAAACCCGCGCGCTCAAGCGCATGCAATGCTCTGTTGGCGCGCTGGCGAGAGACCGCGGACAACAGCCCGATCTCGTCCTGGGTCAGCCGTATGAAGCTGCTCGCCTGCGGATAAAGAATAGGGTCAAACAGGCTTGCCAGGCAGCGTGCGACGCGTGCGTCCGGGCCCAGCAAGCGGTCGAACTCCATAAGTCCGATGAACAGGCTCAGGCGGGCGTTGATGTGCGAGAGAAGGAACCGATTGAAATCGAGGTTCGTCGATACCAGGCGTTCGAAGGTATGGCGCGGCACGCAGGCCATGCGCGTCGGACGCACGGCCACGCCATCGTAGCGCCACGGACCGGGCGTCAGCAGAGATCCTTCGCCGGCCCAGCCACCGGAGGTCACCCCGGTGAAAGTAGAGACGCGACCATCGGCCAGAGAAAGCGACATTTTCACGAGGCCCTCGATGACACCAAGCCAGAGATCCGCGGGCTCTCCGCGGCGCACCACGAACCCGGCGGCCGGCACCTCGCACTCGTGTGACTCGCGCACCACACGGTCGAGTTCCTCGACCGTCAGGGTCTGCGCCCACAAGCTCTCGCGGAGCATGGTTTCCATGGCCTTCGACGACATACGTGTTGCCCTCAGCTCGCAGACCCACTCCTCCACTCGCATCAGCGCCGCGTGGGAAGGACGGCAATGCGCGCGTAAGGAATGTCTTTGAAAAGACATTTTTGGCGCGGCGATCATGCCATATTGAGCCCTGTTCGCCACTACCAAAAGACAGGAGATAAGGATGGAGCATCCGAAATCCGGCGCGGGCCCCACGCATGCGCCGTTTCATGACGAACCGCCCGGCATGCGCCGGCGCAACCTGCTGGGATACGCGGCCTCCGCGCCGTTGATTTCAGCCGCCGCGGGACTCGGCGGCCTGGCGGCCCCCTCGTCGGTCCAGGCCGCGATACTGCCGATGACGCCACCCGACACGACCGACCTGATCGACATCGGCGATGCAGTGACCGTTACAGCGCTGCCGACCATGCCTCTGGTCAAGGTCCGGAGCGTCGCGAACGGCCGCGTCAGGTTGGAGCTTCCGCGCCTGGAATCGGGTCAGGGCATCGCCACCGCCGCCGCGATGATGCTCGCCGACAAGCTAGGTCTTCCGTTGAACGCGATCGAAGTCGGCTCCGCCGACGCCAGCCCCGAGCTGTTCTTCAATCAGCTTACCGGGGGCTCGTCGAGCGTGCGTTCGCTGCATGCGGGCATGCCGTTGCTCGGCGGTTTGGGCGGGCTGCTCACGAGCTCCGCGAACGCGGTGGTCGGCCAGCGCGTGACGCGGCTCGATGCGATGGACATCGTGACCGGACGCAAGAAGTTCACACTCGACCAGACGGTCCCCGACGCGAAGCCAACCATGGTGTGCCGACCGCCGACCATCAACGGCAAGTTCGTGCGCATCAACAACACGACCGCGGTGATGGGCATGCCGGGCGTTCTCGGCATTGCGCCGATTCCCGCCACGAACGGCATCGTGCCCACGCCGCCAGGCGTGGCGGTGATGGCCGAGACATTCGGGCAGGCCTGGGCTGCGGTGAATGCGCTCGACGTCACATGGACCGCAGGCGCGGTCGCCGACGAATCCAACGGCAGTATCCAGCAGAAGCTGAAATCCGCGCTGCTACCTTTCCTGCTGCCGCCGCTGGGCGCGCTGACGGTCGAAGGCGAGTTCGAGTTTGCGGCTGTCTCGCACTGCCCGATGGAAACCGAATGCGCCATCGCCGATGTGCGCGCCGACCGGGCTGAGATCTGGTCCGGTCTGCAGAGCCCGATCGTCACGCAGCAGGCAGTGGCTGCAGATCTCGGCTTGCCGCTGGAGAAGGTCAAGGTGCATGCGGTGCCCTCGGGCGGCTCCTTCGGGCGCCGGCTGTTCTGGGACGCGACGCTGCAAGCGGTACAGATCTCCAAGGCGTTGGGCCGCCCCTGCCGCCTGATGTACCACCGCACCGACGACATGCGCCACGGCCGCGTGCGCCCGCCCATGTTCCATCGAGCGCGCGCCACGATGCTGCTGGGTCAGGTCATCGCTTTCGAGCAACGTATCGCCGGAGTGCGGCTCGATACGCGCCACGGCTTCGGCGAGATGCTGGGTGCCGCGGCCACTGCACTACCCAACGGTTTTCCGCAGACGGCGGGCAACTTCGCCATCGAGCAGATCATGTTCAAGACCATGGTCACTTCGCCGTACAACTTCGGCGTCACCACCAAGCTTCTGACGCCGGTGGCGATGGACATCAACACCTGCTCCTACCGTTCAGTACACATCCAGCCCTCGCGCTTGGTGGAAGAGATCCTGGTCGACGAGATGGCGAGGGCGCTACGAAAAGATCCGGTCGCCTTCCGCCTCGACTTACTTTCCGCAGGTCGGGAGACGCATTTGCGCGTAATTTCCTGACTGCGAAGGACGGGTCTAGAACGTGCCGGGCGGGACGCCAAGGAGGGCGAGCACTTGGCGCTGCAACTGTGTGAGCTTGAGGTCGAAGACCTGGACGGGGTGTCCGTGCTGAAGCAGATGGTGGCGCTCGGCGAGGCTGAACAGCCGTAGCACCTGCTCGGTGGTGGGGTGCGCGCACTGGCGTTGCTCGGGATAGATGGGGAGTTCTTCGATGCCCTCGCGCGCCATGGCCTGGCGCAGCTCGCGCTCGATGAGGGCTTGAACCAACAGCGCGATGGCGTATAGCGTGAACAGCGCTTCGATGCGCCCCTCGTTCTTGAGGAAGACCGGGGCGATTTCGTGCACGGTCTTGACCTGCTCGAAGCGCTTCTCGATCATGGGCTGGCCCTTGTGGGCCTCAAGGACCTGGGCGGCGGTGAGCGTGCGGTCGTTGGTCATCAACGGATAGCAGCCATCACTCCTGCGGTCGTAGGTGATGGCGTCCTCGTCAATGACCCACTGCACGTCAAAGCGCCGCTTGGTGATCTTGCGGTAGGCGGTGTCGGGGCCGGGGCGACCGCGGCGCGCTTGCTTGAATACATGCTCCTCGCGCACGACGCGGCGCACCTTGAGGTAGCGGCCCACGTGGTGCTGCTCCAGGAGGAGCTTGATCTGCAGGTCGATCTCCGGGGCGCCGCGCAGTCGGGTCTTGGAGGAGGCCAGGCGCCGGCGCAGATCCTCGAACTGCTCGATGGCCGCAGCGATGTTGCGCAGGCGCCGGGCGTGCTGGCGCAGCGTCAGCAGCGTGCTCCAGACCCAGACGATGGACCAGGCCTCCATGGAGGGCAGAGGGGCGCGGTGCACGTACCAGCAGTCGCGCGGCCCGTCGCCGTAACGCGGGTTGGGCCGGTCCCAGACCAGGGTCCATTCGGGCGTGTGGGTCTGGATCCATTCGCGGAACTGCGCATCCTCCAGCCGGTTGCGCGGCATGACGGTGACGAAGCGGCCGCCCGCGCGGTCGATGTGATCCATGTTCTCGCGGGAACAAAGTTTTGAGTCCGCGCAATACAAGAAGTCGCTGCTGCCGGCAATGGCGCGTAGCGTGTTCCAAGTCTCGATGTGGGTGACTGAGTCGCTGGTGTTGCCGTCGGTGCAGCGAAACGCCACGGGGACGTTGCCATCGGCGCTCATGGTGAGGATGAACAGCAGCTGCTTGAGATCGGGGCGGTGCGCTTTGGACCTCCCGTACGTGATCGCCGGGGCGGTTCGCCCCCGGATCTGGCGCCCGCCCGCGCCGCGATAGCTGCCACAGAAGCTGATCGTCGTGGAGTCGTTGTGGAACTCCTCGAAACGCACACCGAAGCGCTGCCCGACGGCCAGGACGAGTTCGGTGAGCAACGCGGTGCGGTCGGCATCGAACAGGTGGTCCAGGGCCCGTCCGAGGCGGTCGTCGCTCAGGTGCCCCATCTCCCGGGCGCTGATGCCGAACATGCCGTCGGCGAAGCCGTGCACCGTCTCCTGCTGACGGTAGATGGGCTCACGCTCGACGATGATGGAGCGCAGCAGCACGCCCAGCGCGCTGGCGTGACTGACGGCGCAACGCCGGTCCGAGGCCACGAAGCGCGACAGCGTCTCGGTCAGCCCGATGCGCTCGATGAAGTGGTTGATCAGGGGCAGCGGGCCCAGGCGCTCGGTGTGAAGAGTGAAGCCTGCCTCCTCCATGGTGGAAGTGGGGGCTTGCGAGCGCGGCATGCTGGCGATATTATTATCGCCAGCAACACACCCGTCAAGAGCCTATGCCGAGTTCAGTCGCCCAACGCATTGAGCAAACCCGCGAGAAGATCGGGCGCATCCGAGCCGCGCTCACCGAGATCGAATACCTGTGCTCCGGCACGCTGCACAAGCGCACGAAGGTGTGCGGCAGGCCGAGTTGCCGCTGCGCCCAGGACCCCTCGGCGCGGCACGGTCCGTACTACGAATGGGGCCACCTCAGGGACGGCAAGCTTGTGCACCGCGTGGTCACGCCCGAGCAGGCCAGTTTGCTGCAGCAGGCCATAGACAACCAACGCCACGCCAAGAAGCTCATGCGGGCGTGGGAGGAGCAGACCGAGCGCCTCATCGACCTGGAAGCACCGCGCCAACCCTGATCTTCCCGGGCGTCAGGAAATTACGCGCAAATGCGTCTGCCGACCTGCGGAAAGTAAGCCTCGAGTACTTGCGCCTGCCGCGCGCACGCGCGGTGCTGAAGGCGGTAGCCGAGGCGGCGCAATGGGGCAAAGCCATGCCGGCGGGCTTTGCGCAGGGCGTGGGCGTGCACCAGGAGTCAAAGTCCTTCACGGCCTGCATCGTCGAGATCGACGCATGGGTACCGACCGACACCAAAGTGACTCGCGCCACCATCGCGATCGACGTCGGCACGCCCATCAACCCCTCGGGCATCGAGGCGCAGATGCAGGGCGGCCTGTGCGAATCGATCTCCATCGTGCTGACGGCCGGCCTGCATATTCAGAACGGTCTGCCGCTGGAAGGCAGCTACTCGCAATACCACTTCGCGCGCATGAAGAACTATCCGAAGGACGTGAAGATCATCATCATGCCCCCCAGCAGCGGCGAAGCGATCGGCGGCCTGGGAGAGGTCGGTCTATCGGCCAGCTCGGGCGCGATCGCCAACGCCTATGCGCGCGCCACCGGTCGGAAGCCGCGCAGCTTCCCCTTGAATTTCCCGGTCGACTTCACCCCCGTCCCCCCGGGCAAGCTGCCCACGCCGGTCACTGTGCCGGTCCCCGCCTGAGGAGCCCTACCATGCCTGTGCAATCTTTTAAGGTGAACGGCAGCAACGTTGACGTCGAGGCGCCCGACGACATGGCGCTACTGTGGGTGCTGCGTGACAAACTCGGCGTCACTGGCCCGAAGTATGGCTGCGGCATCAACGTGTGCAAGGCGTGCACCTGCCACGTGGACGGCAAGGCGGTCACCGCGTGCTCGACGCGGGTGGCCGACGTGCGCGGCCGGCAGGTGACGACCATCGAGGGCCTGGCCAACGGCAACACGCTGCATCCGGTACAGCAGGCCTGGATGAACCTCGACGTGCCGCAATGCGGCTTCTGCCAACCGGGACAGATCATGGCGGCAGTCGACCTCTTGCGGCGCACCCGCAACCCGACTGACGCCGACATCGATGCAATCGAAAACGTGTGCCGCTGCGGCACCTACGGTCGCATCCGCGAAGCCATCAAGGCGGCTGCGGCGATGCTGGGATAGCACATTGGCGCATGTCAGCATAGACGATGCTGACATCCCATCCCGTGACTCGACCAGCCATTGACAACCGGCGGCACAACCGCGGTTTTCGACGATCACGGAGTGGATCCTGGCGGCCAGATCCTTTGGACGAGCTCTGTGGCGCATCGAGTGTGTGGAGATAGTCGGGCGCAGACCACTACAGAGCTTTCGGAACATCGTTCGATGAATTCGTCTCCAACGGAGAAAGGTCGGCGGCCAAGAAAGAAGGACATCCACCAAGCGGCATCTGGTCGATCGCCTCCACAGCCAAGTGAAGCGGCACGCGCCGTGCAGGGTCAATGAGGCCCGCTGCCCAGCGGTCAGATTCTTCGGCACCAGCCGACAAACCAGGAGGTGCTGTTAACTGCTTGTGCCCGGCGAACACGGCCCCATCGCCCAGCCCCGATGAATCGATCCAGAGCTCGGTGCTCAAGGCGCTCATGCCTACCGCCAAGGCTGCCGACGCCCACTCTGCCGCATGCAGCGGAAACAACTGAGCAGCGTTATCCGCGGGCCCCCGATAGAAGCAAACGGGCTCATCCAACGCTTCAAGTCCTCGCCACTCTGCCCAGCTCGTTTCACCGAGCCATTGTTCAAGAGACTTCCGGGCCTGATATGTCAGAGTGCCGCTAACTTTCGTTCGAAACGAGAAGAGCTCCGCGTACGCCTGCATGTTATGCGGCAGGAAGCTCACCTTTCCTGGCGCTGCATGCACGCAAGCTGCATCTCTTCCGATCAATGCGCCAACGGACGTAATCACCAGCGGGATGCCGGTCTTCACGAGGGCCGGCGCGTAGCGACGGACTGCACGTGCATCGGCGCATTCGAGGACGACATCTGGCTGAGACCGAAGTATCAAGCCGAGCACACCATGCGATGAATCATCTGCGGCGTCGTCGGCAGGGTCGGCCCAACCTACTATCTCTCCAGCGGTGCCCCCCGCGTGGCGTCGAATGGCATCTCGCAGCTCCTCCGCCCGCACGGCGATCCCAAGCAGGGCGACTTTTAGCACGGCTTGGCGCTCCGCAGATTGAGCTCCGACGCAGTCACCGAACGTGAAGCGCGATGATTCGCGGGACATGTCGCAGTCAGGATCATGCGGCGCGCGAGGGAGACGCTGAACTAGAAAAACGCGAACACACGTGCCTCAATGCTTTCGCGCAAAGGCGCGTCGGGCGGAGCATGGGGATCGTCGAACGCCGTATGAGGGGCAAACGGTGCGGTGCTTTGACTATCGAAGTTCTTGAATACGATCGCCTCGTTCCTATTTTGTTCAGGGAAATAGTGCCAGCGATGGGTGGGCGAGTAGGTGAGGTTGTATGTCTCTCCGATCCGGTCTGAATAAATCAGATCGCTTGCCACTAGGTCCTCGGCATGCATGCTTCCAGCATCGAGAACAGCAAGAGGCGCATCAAGAATCGGAGCGCGATTCAGGGGCCGCCACACATTGATGATGGCGAATCTACCGGCCTGCAGCTCGGCCGCTCGCGCTCCCACTTCCAACTTCAACCTTGCTACCGCCGACCGGGCGGTGAAGTCTGCATGCGCTTTACCCACTGGCTCACGGACGTCGCTGAAGGTGAGTTGATTGCCGTTCAGCGGCCCGCGGCCCGTGCGGCGCCTGCGAGTGTGATCGAAGACGAGCGCCTCGCGTGCGCCGGTGAGAGATCGGACGAGCTCTTCAACCTCCGGGAAGTAGACCGAACGCACGAGCGAGTCGTCCCAGAAATTCGACGTCGCACTGGTGTGATCCGCGAGCAGAAAACCTTCGTGTTCGAGCGAGAGTCGAGCACGCAGCGGCCTCGCATTGCGCACAACCGCAGGCTGCCATTCATACGTCGCATTGAGCGCCGGTTTGCCCGCCGGCGGATCGCAAACATATGTCGTCGGCTTGTCCTTCATCGGTACGAGATAGCTGATCTGGGCGGAAACGCTATCCTGACCGTCGGCAGAATGCGTTCTCGAATGCATGATGGCAGCTCCTGCCTAGCTGGCAACCCGGCGGACAGGGCGCAGCAGTTCATCGAAGTCGCCGAGGGTCGGGAAATCCATGGGCGGCTCGGATTCGAGGTTGAGCAGCCGGTCTCGATACTCTTCGAGGAGCGCAACGCGTGTTTCCTGGCTTACATAGGGAACGTGCCATCCAATGAAGGGCTGCAGAACATCGAAGCCGACGTAACCCAGCGTTCCACGAAGAAGATGCTTGAGCATCTCTTCCAGTGGCCCATGCACCCCATCGGGTTCAAACATGTGCGACTGTCCGCCGAGCGTCAACGCCACCAAAGCCTTCTTTCCGGCGAGTCCACCACGGTCGTAGAACCGCATGCCGCCGTAGCAACGCCCTGAAACCAGCACCCGGTCGATCCATCCTTTCAGAATCGCGGGCGTTGAGAACCAGAAAATTGGAAAGCTGAATATGACCAGATCCGCCGCTACCAGTTTGTCCAACTCCGCCTGGATATCCGGCGCCAGTGTCTTGGAAGCATCCCCGTTGCGCTGCTCCAGCGCATAAACGAGATAGTCGGCGTTGACCCGACTCTCGAAATCGCCTGCGCTTGCGATAGGATCGAAGTGCATTGCATAGAGGTCGGATACCACGACACGGTGCCCGGCACCGGTGAGTGTCTCGACCGCGAGATCCTTCATCGCAGTGGTGAAGGATCCCGGCTCGGGATGCGCGTGGACGATAAGTACATTCATGAGTTTGCTCCTAGGAAGCCAACGCTGTCCTGATGGTTGTCCAGACTCAGACGCTGAGATAGGTGGCTCGGATCTGATCGGCCGCGGCCAATTGGTCCGTGGTGCCGCTGAACTTCACCTCTCCCTGGCTAAGAAGGTAGACGCGATCGGCAAGTGCCGTCGCCAGGTAATAATTCTGTTCGACCACCAGGATCGGCGTGCCACCCCGTTTTATTTCCAGCAATCGTTCCTCGAGAAAATCGACGATGGCCGGCGCCAGTCCTTCACTCGGTTCGTCAAGAACCAGAAGCGCAGGGTTTGCTAGCAGCGCCCTGGCTATTGCGAGCATTTGCTGCTCGCCGCCGGAGAGTTGGCTACCGAAATTGTCGAGTTTCCCGGCAATGCGCGGAAACATCTTCAGCACATCGTCCGTGACGTAGGTTCTGACGCGTTGTGACTTCGTTCGACCGATCCTTGCTACCTTACTGGAAGCGGCCAGGCGAAGATGCTCGCCGACGGTCAGGGTTGGGAATATGCCCCTGTGCTCAGGCACGTACCCGATACCATGGCGGATGATCTGGAAGGTCTGTTCGTTTGTGATGTCGACCCCTTTGAGAGATACCTTCCCCCTGGCGGCGGTCGCGAGCCCGAGTATGGTCTTGAGCGTGGTCGTCTTACCCGCGCCATTGCGTCCAAGCAGTGCCACGCACTCCCCTGCGCCGACGTTCAGGCTCACGCCGTGAAGGATGTGGCTGTCGCCATAGTAGGTATGCAATGCGTCGACGTGCAGCATGTGGAGGCTCCTCTAGTTCGATCAGTGGACCGCGCTGTTCTCTGAAGCGGCCTGCGGTTGGCGGTCGCGCGCGTGCTTGCCAAGGTAAGCCTCGCGCACGCTCGGGTTATTGCTCACGGTTTCGCGGTCGCCAGACGCGAGTACCTTGCCATAGCTGAGCACCGTGATCTGTCCGCACAGTTCGAATACGACATCCATGTCATGGTCGACCAGAAGCAGGGTGAGATCGGAGGACAGGCCACGGATCAATGCAATGAGCTGTTTGCGCTCGGACGGCGAGGTACCTGCGGCTGGTTCGTCCATCAGCAGAATGCGCGGCTCCGCGCAGAGTGCAATCGCGACCTCAAGTTGCCGCTTCTGTCCGTAGGAGAGCTCGCGCACGAGTCTCGTGAGCACGTTGTCAAGCTCCAGCCGCTCGGCGATGGACTTCGCCTTTTTGACAACATCAGGACAACCGCTTGCTCGCTGGAACATCTGCCACCGGGATGCGCTGAACGCCTGGCACGCAAGCCTAAGATTCTCCAGAACGGTCAGGCCTTCCATCAACATGTTGCGCTGAAAAGACCTCGCAAAGCCCGCGCGCACGATCGCCTGCGGACTCTTCATTTCGAGCGGTTGACCGTGCACCAGCACCGTACCCGATGTTGGCCTTACCCACCCTGTGACAAGATTGAACAGTGTCGTCTTGCCCGCCCCGTTGGGGCCGATGATGGCGTGACGAGCGCCGGTAGGGATGCTGAGGTCGAAGTTGCAGATGACCTTCAGCGCCCCGAACGACTTGTTCAAGCCGCGGATTTCAAGCGCGTTTTCCACCATTTGCCATCCTTCCGATGAGACGTTTGTTTGCTGTCCAGCAGACCTAGCACACCGTCCTGCAGGAAGACGACGACCAGCATGAAGAACAGACCGAAGAAGATCAGATAGTTCTCGGTGAGCATGCTGAGGCCTTGCTTTGCCAGAATGAAAATGGCCGCACCGACGAGCCCTCCGAACAAGTAGCGGCGCCCGCCGATGATCACCATCAAGACTGCCTCGCCGCCCACCTGCCACGTCATCATTTCTGGATTAACGAAGTAGGAGTACTGAGCGCTCAGAACGCCTGACACGGCGGCGAAGACAGCGGCAATCACGAACGCGCCCACCTTGTAGTAAGTAACACCGTAGCCCATGGCCTGCACGCGACGCTCGTTCTCCCTGATGCCAACGAGCACGCTGCCAAATGGGGAACGCACGATGCGCCACAGCAGGAATAGCATGACTGCCGCGACGACTGCTACATAGGCATAGAACACAAGCGGTGCATCCGCGCTGACACCCAGCCAGCCGAGGTCCGGCCGCGACAGGCCCGTCAGTCCGTCAGTGCCTCCTGTGGGCTTGGACTTCACCGCAAGTCCATAGAACATCTGGCAGAACGCCAGCGTGATCAAGAGGAACTCGACCTCGCGCGTGCGCGTGCAGATGAAGCCAACAATCACCGACAAGAGCAACACGATCAGAACGGCCAGCGGGAAAGCCGCCCATATCGGGACGTCCAGTAGCTTGGTCAGGACGGCGTAACCATAAGCGCCGAGCCCGACGAACATAGCGTTGCCTAGGGGAACAAGGCCCGTGTAACCAAGTAGAAGGTTGACCCCGCTGACGAAAACGCCAGCGATCAATATCTCGATGGCAAGCGTCGTCGCATAGGAGTTCGTGAGCGACATCCCAATGGCTGCGATGATCAAAGCTGCAGCTGCCGCCAAGGAAAGTGGATTCTTCACGCCTGCCTCATTTCTTTCTTGAACAGGCCGGCGGGCTTGAACGTCATGATGACGACCAGCAGCGCGTAGAGCGCAAACATTTGCACGTCGGGCCAGTAGGTTTGCACGAACGTATCTAGCATGCCCGCCACAATCGCTGCATAGAAAGAGCCGCGCACGTTGCCGAGTCCCCCGAGCACAACGACAACAAAGGTGAGGACGAGGATGCTCACACCCATCTGCGAGTAGATGCTGAGAATCGGCGCGGCGATCACGCCGCCAAGCCCTGCGAGGCCGCAGCCCAACCCAAACACCAGCGCAAAAACCCAGCGGATGTTCACCCCCATCGCGCTCACCATCTCGCGGTCATCGACACCGGCACGAACCGTTGCGCCGATCAGCGTGCGCTCCAGCAACGCCCAGACAAACACGGCGCACGCCAAGCCCGCCCCGATCACGAAGAGACGGTAGACGGGATAGGTGAATCCCAGCAGACTGACGCCTCCATTGAGCAGCGGCGGGATCGCCAGCGAGTAGTAGTCCGAGCCGAACACGACCTCCACAGTTCCCGCCGTGGCGAACAGCAGGCCGAACGTCAGCAGCGCCAGGTCCAGATGCGCTGATCGGCCTTTTTCGCTCAATGGCTGCAACACCAGCCGCTGAAATAGCACTCCGAGCGTGAATGGTAAGAGTGGAGCGAGAAGGAGAGCGAGCCAGAACGAGCCGGTGGCCTTGGCGACCACGTATCCCGCGTAGGCACCCAGCGTGTAGAAGGCGCCGTGGGCCAGGTTCAGAACGTTCATCAATCCGAAGATCAGCGTCAAGCCAACGGCGAGCATGTAGACGAGCATGCTGAGCTGCAGCCCGTTGAGAAGCGTGAATAGAAACAGATCCACCTGGAGACTCCGATCGAGGTATGCCGGACAGGGTCAGGGCGCAACTGGCTTCGTGCATCCCGGAAGATCGGCCGCGCCTGGCAGGCTGTCACGCATCTTCCGCACAGGCTTTCCGTCATCTCCCTTGACCACTTCGACAAGGTAGAGCTTCTCGAGAACGGCGTCATTGTCCTTGTTGAACTTGATGTGGCCCCGCGGTGCTGCGAACGAAACAGTGTTGAGCGCCCGCATGAATGCGGCACCATCCTTCGAGTTTCCGTTGACCTTTTCGAGCGCCAGAATGATGCTTCTCGCATTGTCGTAGCCAAGCGCCGCGTAGACGTCGGGGGCCGCGCCGTACTTCTTTGTATAGGCCGAGACAAATGCCTTGTTGGCATCGCTGGGAATGTCCGGCGTGTGGATCGTGACGTGCTTGGTTCCAATCACGAGGTCGCCCCAAGCCGGCCACAGGGTTTCGTCATACAGGAACTGATCGCCGATCAGCGGCATGGTGGAGCGCATGCCGAACTCCGCATGCTGCTTGACCACTTGGACGGCTTCGGCGCCCGCATAGAACGAATAGATGAACTGGGCACCGGTCGCCTTTGCAGTCGCCAGATAGCCGCTCCAATCCTTGGTGGTCTGGAACGGGCTCCAGAGTTGGCTGCTGACCTTGCCGCCGCCGTCTTCGAAACCGCGCTTGAACGCATTCAGGAACGCCCGTCCTGCGGCGTAGTCCGGACCGAGCGTGACCGCTGGCTTCATCCCCTGCCTGGCCCAGTATTGCCCGGCCGCGTAGTGGTAGGCGTTGGCACTGTACGAAGTGCGTGCGACGTAGGGGTTGCAGAATTTGCCGGTGATCTCATCGGCGAACGCGAGCCCAACCACGAGCGGCGTCTTGGATTTCTCGGCCAGTTCGGTCAGCGCGATGGCCACGCCCGAATGGATCACGCCGGCAACGACGTCGACCTTGTCCGAGTGGATCAGCTTATTGAATTTCTGCACCCCGACCGCGGGGGTCAGTTCATCGTCGGCCCGCACAATCTCGATGGGCCTTCCGGCAACTTTCCCGCCGACCTCCTGCACCGCGAGCTCGAAGCCCTTATCGGCGGTAGCCGCGCCAGATGCGTACGCACCGCGGTACGGTAGCAGCAGGCCGATCTTCACGGGCTGCGCTTGCACCGCCGCGGCGGCAAGGCCCAGGATGAGGCCGGCGAAGGTCATGGTCAGCTTTTTCATGGTTGTCTCCTTTGATGTTTGTCGGACGTTCAGGCTGGTGCTTTCGCTGCGCCGGCTTCCTTGAGGCGGGCGATACGTGCGGCATCGAATCCCAGCTCGGCGAGAATCACGTCGGTGTGCTCTCCGATGCCGGGAGCAGGGCCTTGAATGGCCGAAGGCGTGCCGTCAAACTCGGCGGCCGGCTTGGGCTGCCGGACAGCACCAACCTCTGGCTGCTCCAAGCCTTCAATCAGCTTCATGGCAAGCACCTGTGCGTTGTCGACAATCTCGCTGCGCCGCAACACTGGTGCGCACGGCACGTCCGCCTTGTCGAGGCGCTCTAGCCAGAGATCCCGGGCTTGACCCTTGAGGATCGCGGCCATGGCGTCGATGCGCGTCGCCGAGTTGAGCGAGCGTCGCTCGGCCGTGCTGAATCGCTCGTCCGTCTTGAGATCGGGCCTTTCGACAGCGTCGCAGAAGCCTTGCCATTCCGCGTCGGTGATGGTGCCGACTGTCATGTAGCCATCTGTTGTTTCAAAGACAAGGTCGGGCCCTGCATTGGTGGCTGCGGCTGTCTTCTCCCGGCCCACGACGGTGTACTGCATCATCGCCTCGGGCCAGAGGAAGGACAGCATCGTCCCGAGCAGTGACAGCTGCACGTGCTGCCCCTTGCCCGATTTTTCGCGCGCGTAGAGCGCGGCGGTGATGGCCTGGGCCGTGAAGATCGAGGTCGTCTTGTCGGCCAGAATCGTTCGGATCATCTGGGGACGCTGGGTCTTCTGGTCGGATTGGATGTCGGCAAGTCCGGAGAGCGCTTGGATCATCGGGTCATAGATGCGCTTCTTGACGTACGGGCCGGAAGTGCCAACGCCATTGATCGAGACGTAGATGAGCCGCGGATTGATCTTCTTGACGTCTTCCGGGCCGATACCCAGACGCTCCATCGTTCCCGGGCGGAAGTTCTGGATCAGGACATCCGAGCGCTTGATCAGTTCGCCCAACACTTCCATGGCCTCGGGTTTCTTCAGGTCAAGGGCAATCGAACGCTTACCATGATTTGTGGATACGAAGAGTGCCGAGAATTCGCCGTTCGCACTGATCTTCTGGCGACTGCGGCGGTTGATGTCGCCACCCGGCGGCTCGACCTTGATGACCTCTGCGCCCTGGTCGGCGAGATGCATTGCGGCCAATGGCCCAGATACAACGCTCGAAAGATCGAGCACCTTCACACCACTCAATGGTCCGGACATCTGCTTTCTCCTGTCATGCACTGGTGCCGCGCTGCGGCACCGTTAGGTTGGAATAGTTTGGATCGCGAGTCAGTGCGGGGCACCGCCGGAAACGGGCAGCGGCATCTGGAAAAGACCCGAGTTGGGCCTCACCAGTAGCGGCACGCTCGACGGGTCACAGAAGGCCCGCTTCAAGGCCTCCTTGTAGGCCGCGCGGTTGATCAGCCGCTGGTGGTATTCGCAAATCGGTTTCGGCATTTCGATCTCATACTCCACAGCCCAGTCCAGACAGGTCGCCAAGAGGATGTCAGCCGTACTCATCTTGTCTCCGAGGAGGAACTGCGCCTCCCCCGCGTTGATCAGTGGTGTGATCGCGAAGAGCTGGTCGAGAAAGTATTCCTCGGCAGCTTTCACCGCCACCGGCGCCTCGCCGTACAGGCTCTTGAAAGTGGTGTGGCGACGGATAACGTAAAGCGTATGGGCGTCGAACTCGGTCATGATGAAGTACGACCATTCGTTGAGCTTTGCACGACCACGCGCATCGCGCGGGACGTGAAAGCCTGCGGGGGGGTCGAACGCCTCGCTTAGATAGGCAATGATCGCGGCGCTCTCAGTGAGCACCAAGTCACCATGGCGGATGACGGGAACCTTGTGCCGTGGATTCAATTTCAGAAACTCGGGGTCCTGCGTCTGCCCGCCACGAGGGTGCACCGCGTGGAATGTATAAGGCAGGCCCATCTCCGCGAGCATCCAGTGGACGCGGAGATTGCGTACCGTTCCCATACCCCACAGAGTCAGGTCAATCTTTGTCATTTTTGTCTCCTTTATTTGACGCAGGGGCGTTGCAGGCCTCTCAGAATTTTTCGCTGTAAGGCCGCACGTCGAGTTCGAGGGTCCAGGCACTGCGGTGCTGCTGGGACAATTGGAAGTAGGCTTCCGCCACAGCGTCCGTCTTGAGCATTCCGTCAGGCGGCAGCGACTTGACCAGGTCAGGCATCATCTTGTGGATCGCGGGCATGTCGACCGCACCGTCGATGATGACGGTCGCCACGTGGATTCCCTGGGGGCCGAACTCTCGCGCCATGCTCTGTGATATGGCGCGCACTCCGAACTTGGCGGACGCGAAGGCCGCGAAGTGAGGCCCACCGCGCAGCGCCGAAGTGGCTCCCGTGAACAGCAAAGTGCCGGATCTGCGCGTCACCATGTGCCTTATCGACTCTCGCCCAAAGACGAATGCGCCAAAGCAGCCGAGGCGCCAAACCTTTTCGAACTGATCTCCAGTGATGTCCAGCAGCGGCTTGCGGTGCTGAGCGCCGGCGTTGTAGACAGCCACGCTGACCGGACCAGCGTCTTTCTCGATCCGGTTGAGCGCCTCGATCACTTCCTGCTCGGAGCGCAGGTCGACCTTCATACCGGTCGCGGTGCCGCCATTCGAGCGAATCTCTTCTGCGTAGCCTTGAAGCTTGTCTTCGCTGCGCGCCAGCATGATGACGTGATGCCCAGCTTTGGCGAACCGGCGTGCGATCCCGCCACCCACACCTTCGCCCACGCCGGCGACGACGGTAATTGGTTTGTCATTTGCAGTCATTGATGTCTCCGAGAGAAAACTTACCAGTTGAAATTACGCGCTTCTCAGTCGATCTGCGCACTTCGGATCGGCGCAGCCGACTCGCACGGACCAGCCTGCAGACCCACCAAATGCCCGGGCGATGCTGATGGCTCGACGGAACGCCGAGCAGCGAACCGCCCAAGCTGAAACGCGCGTTCCGGCGGCGACAGTTGGAGCCCGAATCCGCGCAGTCTCCCGACTGCTGATCTGGGGTATACGCCTACGGTTTTCGGTTTCATGGGATTGCAAATTCGCTTCGGTACAAATATGATAGGTGCGTACACACCTATATACAAGGAGACAGTACCCCGTGAATACCCCTACTTCACCAGACAGCAGCCCACAAAAGCCAAAGACAGCGCTGATCGTCGGCGCCGGTGACAGTCTTGGCTCTGCCCTTTCGCGGCGATTCGCACGCGAAGGCTTCGAGGTCTGCGTTGCCCGTCGCAACGCGGATCAACTCGCTCCCTTAGTGGACAGCATCACCTCGGAAGGCGGAAAGGCTCACGCGTTCGGATGCGACGCTCGGAAGGAAGAGCAAGTGATCGCGCTGTTCGAATCCATCGAGCGCGACATTGGCCCCATCGAGATCGTTGTGTTCAACATTGGCGCGAACGTGCAGTTCAACATCCGCGAGACCACGGCTCAGAAGTACTACAAGGTCTGGGAGATGGCGTGCTTCTCTGGCTTTCTCACCGGTCGGGAGGCTGCAAAACACATGGTGCCCCGCGGCCACGGGACGATCTTCTTCACCGGCGCCACAGCCAGCATCCGGGGCGCGGAGGGCTTCGCCGCGTTCGCGGGCGCCAAGCATGGCCTGCGCTCCCTGGCGCAGAGCATGGCACGCGAGCTTGGCAAGCAGGGCATCCACGTCGTGCACCCCGTGATCGACGGGCCGATTGATACACCCTTTGTGCGCGAGCGCTTTCCTGAGCTTGTCGCCCAGCGTCCGGCCGATGGCTTGCTCGCGCCAGACGATATCGCTGACACCTATTGGCTCGTCCATCAACAAAAGCGCAGCGCGTGGACCTTCGAGTTTGACCTTCGCCCCTGGCTAGAGCCCATCACCAATTTTTGACCACAGACAAGGAGACCAGATCATGAGCATCATCGACTTTTTCTTCGACTATGGCAGCCCGACCAGCTATCTTGCCTACGTTCAGATGCCCGGGGTGGCGAAGCGCACCGGTGCAACGATCAACTACAAGCCGTTCCTTCTGGGTGGCGTCTACCAGGCAACGCAGAACCGCTCGCCGATGGAGATCCCGGCGAAGCGCGACTGGATGCTGGAAGACATGAAGTTCTTCGCGAAGCGCTATGGCGTTGCGTTCCAGTTCAATCCGCATTTCCCCATCAACACACTGCATCTGATGCGCGGAGCTATGTACGCCCAGCGCGAGGGGTTTCTGGTTCCCTACTCGGATGCGATCTTCAAGGCCATGTGGGTGGACGCGAAGAATCTCGGTGACGTCGCCGTCATCGCCCAGACGCTAAAGGATGCGGGACTCGACGGACGCAGGATCATCGAAGCGACGCAGGAGCCGGCCGTCAAGGACTCACTCAAAGCAGCGACAGAAGAAGCGAGCAAGCGAGGTCTCTTTGGTGCGCCGACAGTCTTTGTAGGCTCGCAGATGTTCTTCGGCCAAGACCGGGTGCAGTTCGTCGAGGAACTGGTGGCTGCGACTCGCTGAGCAAGTCGACGTTCGCCATGTCGTTGTCCCCCCTCTCAAACCGATTGGAGATTTTTCTATGAGCAACCGCCGAGAAGTATTCGTTGTTTCCGCCCTGCGTACCCCCATTGGTACTTTCGGCGGGAGCCTGCGAGATGTGCCGCTGGCCGATCTTGCCACTCTGGTCATGAAGACAGCGCTTGAGCGGAGTTCGGTTCCATTGGACAGCGTCGGGCACGTTGCGCTAGGCAATGTCATTCCGACCGAACCGCGCGATGCGTATCTCAGCCGTATTGCGGCGATCAACGCCGGACTTCCGGAGGGGACCCCAGCATTCAATGTCAACCGGCTCTGTGGATCAGGCCTTCAAGCTGTCATCTCCGCCGCACAGTCCATCATGCTTGGTGATTGCGAGATCGCGATCGGAGCAGGTGCAGAGTCCATGTCCCGCGGTCCTTACCTGAGCAAGGCGATGCGCTGGGGCAGCCGCATGGGTGACACGCAGATGCTCGACTACATGGTCGGCGTGCTCCACGACCCGTTCCATGGCATTCACATGGGAGTGACCGGCGAGAACGTGGCGGACAAGTACGGCGTGACGCGAGAGATGATGGACGAGCTTGCGGCGGCCAGTCACCAACGCGGCGCGCGGGCCATCGCTGACGGTCGCTTCAAGACCCAGCTGGTGCCTGTGGAAATCTCTGAGAAGAAGAAATTGGTGATGTTCGACATAGACGAGCATGTCAAGGCGGCAACGACCGTTGCTGTACTGAACTCGATGAAGGCTGCCTTCAAGAAAGATGGTGCGGTGACTGCCGGCAACTCGTCTGGCGTCAACGACGGCGCAGCAGCGCTAGTGCTTGCGAGTGCACAGGCTGTGAAAGATTTCGGCCTGAAGCCGCTGGCAAGGTTGGTCTCCTACGGCCACGCCGGCGTAGATCCGCTGATCATGGGAATCGGCTCGGTGCCGGCCGCACGGCAAGCACTGGCGCGCGCTGGGCTTAAGGTCGCGGACCTGTCGCTGATTGAGGCCAACGAAGCGTTCGCGGCGCAGGCATGCGCGGTCAGCAACGAGCTTGATCTCGATCCTGAGAAGGTCAACCCCAATGGCTCCGGCATCTCGCTGGGCCATCCGATTGGCGCAACGGGAGCGATCATTTCGACCAAGGCCGTGCATGAGCTGCAGCGCATCGGAGGTAGGTATGCCCTGGCGACCATGTGCATTGGTGGAGGACAGGGGATCGCAGCAGTCTATGAACGCGCGTAGTTCCGCAACACGCCCCCAGCGCTCTAACGGCGCCGGCAACGCGTGATCGGCCCTGGAGGTTGTTGTACTTATGAGTACGGCACACATCAAAGACCTGGATGGAAGCGACCGCTTTTTCAATCTGGTCGACTTCAAATGGCTGATGGCTGGCATGGGCTGGTGGGTCGATCTGTCACGCCTGCAGAGCGACAAGGCCTACATCGACGAGTGCCTGCAACGTGCTCTGAGGAGTGACTCAGAGTTGCTACAGAAGCGCAGTGTCGAAATGCTTGGCTTGCGGCGCGGTTCGGATGCGCATTGCGACGCTGCCATGCCGTGCACATCATCGACTTGGCATCGTGATGGACACTGAAGGGCCCAACCGTTTGGCAGCCTCACTCACCGGTCCACGTGGACGTGGCGTGGAGTTTCATTGATCAGGTGTGGATAGGTACATAGCTGCTTGGCGCATCGCACTAAGAAGATACACAACATGCTGATAGGTGTGCCGGCCGAAACTGCGCCAGGCGAAACCCGAGTGGCCGTCACTGCGGAGACGGCCAAGAAACTCACTGCGCAGGGGCATACCGTGCGCGTCCAGTCCGGCGCGGCGTTACCGCCAGCGTCACCGATGCGGCCTACCAGGCAGCGGGTACCGAGATCACAGATGCGGCAGGCGCCTTCGGCTGCGAGATCGTGGCCAAGGTACGCGCGCCCAGCGACGCCGAGGCGGCGCTCATGAAGCCCGGCAGCGTCGTCATCGGCATGCTCAACCCCTTCGATGCCGATGGCCTGCAGAGAATCGCGAGCGCCGGTCTCACCGGTTTCGCCCTCGAGGCCGCGCCGCGCACCACCCGCGCGCAGAGCATGGACGTGCTTTCCAGCCAGGCCAACATCGCCGGCTGCAAGGCCGTCATGATCGCCGCCGACAAATACCAGCGCTTCTTCCCCATGCTCATGACCGCCGCGGGCACCGTGAAGGCGGCGCGCGTCGTGATCCTCGGCGTCGGCGTTGCAGGCCTGCAGGCCATCGCCACCGCCAAGCGGCTCGGCGCCGTCATCGAGGCCTCGGACGTACGCCCCTCGGTCAAGGAGCAGATCGAATCCCTCGGTGGCAAATTCATCGAAGTCTCCTACGACACCGATGAAGAGAAGGAAGCCGCAGTCGGTGTCGGCGGCTACGCCAAGCCCATGCCCCAGAGCTGGCTGGACCGCCAGAAGATCGAAGTCGCCAAGCGCGTCGCTGCCGCCGACATCGTCATCAGCACCGCGCTCATCCCCGGCCGCGCCGCGCCCACCCTCATCACCGAAGACATGGTCAGGTCGATGAAGCCGGGCTCCGTCATCATCGACATCGCCGCCGGCAAGGGCCCGGAGGGCGTGGGCGGCAACTGCCCCTTGTCCGAGGCCGACCGCACCGTCATCAAGCACGGCGTCACCATCGTCGGCGAAACCAACCTGCCCGCGCTGGTCGCCGCCGATGCCTCCTCGCTCTACGCGCGCAACGTGCTCGACTTCCTGAAGCTCATCGTGAGCAAGGAAGGCACGCTCAACATCGACCTCGAAGACGACATCGTCGCCGCCTGCCGCATGACGCAGGACGGCCAAGTCACCAAGAAATAGCAGTCAGCAAGACAAGCGAGGAGAAGAAGCTCATGGATCCCGTGTCCCACACCGTCATCAACCTGATCATCTTCGTGCTGGCCATCTACGTCGGCTACCACGTGGTCTGGACCGTCACGCCCGCGCTGCACACGCCGCTGATGGCCGTGACCAACGCCATCTCGGCCATCGTCATCGTCGGCGCCATGCTCGCCGCCGCGCTCACCGAGACGGGCCTCGGCAAGACCATGGGCGTGCTGGCCGTGGCGCTGGCCGCGGTCAACGTCTTCGGCGGCTTCCTCGTCACGCGGCGCATGCTCGAGATGTTCAGGAAGAAGGACAAGAAAGCGGCCCCTGCCAAGGCGGAGGGCCACTGACCATGTCGATGAACGTCGTCACCCTGCTGTACCTGATCGCCTCGATCTGCTTCATCCAGTCCTTGAAGGGCCTGAGCCACCCCACCACCTCCATCCGCGGCAACCTCTTCGGCATGGCCGGCATGGCCATCGCCATCCTCACCACCGCCGCGCTGATCGTGCAGCTCTCCGACGGCAAGGCCATCGGCATGGCCTGGGTGCTGCTGGGCCTGGTGGTCGGCGGCGGCTACGGCGCCTGGCGCGCCAAGACCGTCGAGATGACCCAGATGCCCGAGCTGGTGGCCTTCTTCCACAGCATGATCGGCCTGGCGGCCGTCTTCATCGCCGTCGCGGCCGTGGTCGAGCCCTGGGCCTTCGGCATCGTTGCCAAGGGCGAGCTCATCCCCGCGGGCAACCGGCTCGAGCTCTTCCTGGGCGCGGCCATCGGCGCCATCACCTTCAGCGGCTCGGTCATCGCCTTCGGCAAGCTCTCGGGCAAGTACAAGTTCCGCCTGTTCCAGGGCGCGCCGGTCCAGTTCAAGGGCCAGCACATGCTGAACCTGGCACAGGGCTTGCTGACCATCGCGCTCGGCCTGGTGTTCGTCTTCACCGAGAGCTGGACCGCCTTCTTCCTGATGGTGCTGCTGTCCTTCGTGATGGGCGTGCTGATCATCATCCCGATCGGCGGCGCCGACATGCCGGTGGTGGTCTCGATGCTCAACAGCTATTCGGGCTGGGCCGCGGCCGGCATCGGCTTCAGCTTGAACAACGCGATGCTGATCGTCGCCGGCTCGCTGGTGGGCTCCTCGGGTGCGATCCTGAGCTACATCATGTGCAAGGCGATGAACCGTTTCGTTCTTCAACGTGATCCTGGGCGGCTTCGGCGGCGAGACGGCCGCGGCCACGGGCGGGGCCAAGGAGCAGCGGCCGGTCAAGAGCGGCAGCGCGGACGACGCGGCCTACATGCTGAGCAATGCCGACACCGTGATCATCGTACCGGGCTACGGCCTGGCGGTGGCGCGGGCCCAGCACGCGGTCAACGAGCTGGCCGAGAAGCTCACGCACAAGGGCGTGACGGTGAAGTACGCGATCCACCCGGTGGCCGGGCGCATGCCGGGGCACATGAACGTGCTCCTGGCCGAAGCGGAAGTACCCTACGACCAGGTCTTCGAGATGGAAGACATCAACGGCGAGTTCGCGCAGGCCGACGTGGCGATCATCCTGGGCGCCAACGATGTGGTGAACCCGGCGGCGCTCACCAAGGGCAGCCCGATCTACGGCATGCCCATCCTGGAGGCGTACAAGGCCAAAACGGTGATCGTGAACAAGCGTTCGATGGCTGCGGGTTATGCCGGTCTGGACAACGAGCTGTTCTACATGGATAAGACCATGATGGTCTTTGGCGACGCCAAGAAGGTGGTCGAGGACATGGGCAAGGCGATCGAATGACGATCGAGACCCCTCGTCAGGCCGCCAGTTCGCGTCCGCCCTCTTTGCCTAAGTCCTGCTGCCAATGTCGGACGATGTGTACCGTATCCCTCAAGGCACGGCGCACAACAATCCACTGGTCAGGACCGATGATGTCATACAGCTCCTTCTGTGCCTGCCGCCACGCCTGATGAGTGCGCGCCAAAGCATCAAGCCCTTCCTGGGTAATGCTGACGTTTCGGATCCGCCGATCGTCCTCACCCGGCTTCGAAATCAGGTATCCACTCTTGATCAAAGGTTCGATCAGACGCGTGACGCTCGTGCGATCCATCAGCATCGCATCTGCGATTTGGGTGACCCCGGCGGGTGACAGCGCAGCAATGTTTCTCAGCAGCGTGAACTGGGCCATCGTCATACCCGTGGACCGCAGGTGCGAGTTGTAGAGAGTGGTCAACACTCTCGAAGCCCTGTGAAGATCAAAAAGCGCGCATTGCTCAAGCAGGTCTGCCTCCTTGGATTTGCGCGCGCTTCGCGCTCCAGGTACATCAGGGCGTTCTTGGACTGGCAACGGATTCGTCAAGCGGATATCTCCACATAAACAACGTGTATACACATCTTACTACACCATATCCAAAACTCAAGTTCAGGCCATTTCGAGGGCCACTGAGACGCAAAGGTCGACTTTTGAGGACTCCCTGTACATTTTGAGCCGCCAAGCGCGCATGACCCTTAAGCTTTGCAGCACTGGCTACCGACCCACCGAAAGGCGCTTGCACGTGGACGACCGGTTGGCGGCGCCGCTTGGAGGTAGCCTCGGCCACGCTGGACAATCTTCGGCGCGTCGCCCGCCTCGTCCTCTTTGCTCTGTACACAGTAGCCGCCCAGCGCATGCACCGTCTGCGGCGTGAGCCCGAGGTTGCGCGCACGCCGGAATGCCTCGTTCACCAAGAAGCGCACGGTCTCAGTTGCCGAAAGGCAGATCGGAGATCGGCTACGCGTTGCCCCGGGGGCACCGCGCAGTCCGCGAGACAGGCACTCCACACCCGCGGCATCGGCCACGGCGGCGAAGGTGCGTCGTAGGCGATCAGCATGACGCTCCTTCTCGCCGCGCGCGTGCAGGTCCGCCAGGTGCGGCAGGCTCGGAGGCTTGCGCGATGACGGCGGCGAGACGACCGGCAGCGTGCCGTAGGGCGTGCACAGGTCGGTGGGGCGGAAGCGTTTGGCATGTTCAAGTCCGATCCGTGGAGCGGCCGCAGGCCGTTGGAAGTAAAGGAAATCAGTGCCGCTGGCGCGTGCAGGCAGGAACAGCTTCGCTGGAGGCGGCGCTCCTCCTCAATCCGGTTGTCCTCGTCCACGAACACCAGGTTGGGCTGGCACCCGCAATCTGGTCCTCTGGCCAGGCCGAAGGCAGCAATGATGATCAGGCGCCCACGCAAGCCCGGCGCGCGACCGAGCCGTTGACCCCACTGCAGCCGTACGAGGAGGTACGTGACTTCTTCTACGAACGACACAACCACATGGCCGTGCTCGACGAACGCGCCGAGCTGTTGTTCCAGCAACTGCACTGCGACAAGGCAGGCGCCGCCGGCTGCGGGCGGCGAAGACATCTGTTAGATGTGCACGGCGTGTCCACGATCAACGCACGCCGCGTCGGCGACAACACCCCCGGCGCCGCAACGCCGATCGGCGCAGATTGCAAGGACTGCGATCGGGAGAACTGCGCTCAACGTGCCTTCCCGGCCATTGGCCGAGAACTGCAGGTCAGCGAAGACTTGCGCCAGTTCGCGCCATATGCCAATGCGAAGCAGATTGATCGGAAGCCCGGCGCCTGATGAAACCGAAGCTTCCTGTGCGCACGCAGCGGAGATGAACACCTTGACTCAAGCCTAAACGTCATCGATCCGATCATTGAGAGGCAGTCGTTGAAGCGCTGCCCTAGCCCCAAATCTCCAACCACGCAAGTAAGGCTACGCCAGCCATGGCGGCCAACGCGATCCCATACCACTGCCCACGAAGGTATTCCGGAAGCTGGTCGGTCGGTAGCCAGTAGATGGAGTGGTCGGCGCAGAAAATAAAGGTCATCTCAGGCTCCGATGCGGGCTCCGACCCTGGCCAATCGCTGCGCATCGTGGGCCCTTTACTGCGGCGCGAGTTTCATGGCCGCGGCCAAGCGCTTGCTGCGGCTTTGTTCGGACGCGTAAAGAGCGGTCACCTCGTTGAGTGACATCGCCGACAGTGACTTGTTGCCCGTCTCACGTGACCACTTCTGATAGGCCGCACTGCCCACGATCGTCGAGATGTGCTGATGCAGTTTCTTGACCACGGCTTCCGGGGTGGCAGCATGAACGAAAACGCCAGGCCAGACGGTATAGTCGAAGCCCTTCAGGAGCTTGCTCTCGCCCGCCGCCGGGACGTCGGGCAGATTGACGGTGCGCGTGGGTGACGCCATTGCAACCGCCTTCAGCTTGCCGCTCTCGATCATTCCCTGCGTCGTCCCGGCGAGTGGAAGGAATGCGTAATCGAGCTGTCGACCGATGAGATCCTGCACCATCGGGGCCACCCCCTTATACGGAACGTCCAGGAGCTTGATGCCGGTCTGGGCGCGCAGGTCTTCGGTGATGAGGTGCGGAGAAGATCCAATGCCCCAGTTGCCGAACGAAAGTTCTTTGGGGGCCGCCTTTGCGTGAGCGACTAACGCATCGATCCCGCTTGGGGGCTGAGGGTTGCCGGTCACAAGCACGAATTCCGAAACGATCAGCGGGTGGATCGGTCGCAAGTGTTCGGACCTGTATTTTGCGGAGCTCAGTGACAGCGGGTTGAGAACCGCGTCGTTGCCTGTCAAGACCAGCAACGTCGTTCCATTGGGAGGCGTGGCGAGATAGGCCATTGTCGCCAGCGAGCCTCCTGCGCCGGGCGCGTTCTCGACTATGACCGTCTGTTCCAGCGCGGCCTGCAAGGGAACCTGCATCTGCCGCGCGGCGGTATCGGCGGGACCACCGGCCGAATATGCCACTTTCAGCGATATCGACCGGGCTGACTGACTCCACGACGGGAGAGCTGGGGGGCTGAAGAGCGCAGCCAGCGTCTGTACGGCCGATCTACGCGAGAGTGAATTGCGGTTTGTCATGAGCTTGTCTCCTGGTTGATGAGGGCGGTCAATGCGGGGCAGACCCAAAGGGTCCGACCAACTCGGCTTTCTGGGATAACTCGATGAAGTTCCCGTCGGGGTCTCGAACAAACGAGATGACTGCGGAGTCACCTATGAGTCGGGGCGGCTCCCCTTCGCGTGCGCCCCTGCGCAGTGCGGCAGCGTGTTCGCTCACGCAATCGCGCACCTGCACCGTCAGGTAGCTCCATCCGCGCACCTTCCAACTCTGGGGGCGCCGCGGCGTGTCGGTCTCTTTCAGTTGCAACTTGGTAGTGCCGCACAAGTACCCGTCGCCGCAAGCGGGCAACTGCATGACGGAATGCCAAAACGCCTGATGCGCTGCAAGGTTGGATACCTCCAGGTGCACTACAAGCTCCACATGATCGCCGTCTGCAGCCGGCTGCAGCATGACTGGTTGGCCATCCGGGTCGCGCACGACGATGCACCTTGGCAGACCTTTTCGGATCAGGGAGATGCCGGCGATCCCACTTCCTTGCCCGGTCAAGGCGTGACGCGAGTTGTTCACCTTGATTACGCTGATACCGGCTACAAACCGGTGCTGATGGATGCCGTCGCCGAGCTTCTGCATCGCCTCAGAGGGAAGCTTCGCCACGTCGCTCCAGAACGCAGTTTGGGAATCCAGCCGTTCGGTGAACATGCCGACATCGAGGCCAGGTTTAGCAAGGTCCATGGAGCCTGTCCGTCCAGTCACGCGCCGAATTCGTGCTGCGCGAGAGCTTTGACCTGGTTCTTCTGGAGCTTGCCATTCTGGTTGCGTGGAAGCGGCTCGCACGTGAGCTTCCAGAAGTCCGGACGCTTGTAATCCGCAATGCGGGCGGCCAGGAACGCAGCCAACTCTTCGCTCGTCGTGGCTGCGTCCTTCGACTGCACCAAAGCGAAGGTCCTCTCTCCAAGAACCGGGTCCGGAACACCAACCACTGCACAGTCGGCAACACCCGGGTGTTGCAGCAGGGAGTTCTCCACCTCGGCACTGAAGACCTTGAAGCCGCCACGGTTGATCATGTCCTTGAGGCGGTCAAGCACGTAGATACGGCCAGCCGAATCCTTCTTCGCGATGTCACCGCTTCGCCAATAGCCATTGCGGAATGCACGCGCCGTTTCATCGGGGTCGTTCCAGTAGCGCGGGAACACGTTGGGGCCGCTGACCAGAAGTTCGCCGCTGGTCCCGGGGGGAACTTCATTCCCTTGCTCGTCTACGATGATGATGACATCGCACTCCAGCACCAGACCAACGCTGTCGGGAGTTTGCGCGGTGAGTTCGGCCGGCATCATGCTGCACACCGCGCAGGTTTCAGTCGCCCCGTAGGCATTCACCAACTGGAGACTGGGCAGCACCTCCGAGAAGCGCCCGATCACCGCCGCTGGCATGATGGCGCCGCCGTAGATGCAGTAGCGCCAGGCGGACAGGTCGCGCTCGCCGAGTGTTCGATCCATCTGGCAGAGCTGGATCATGGCAGGCACCATCACCGAGTAAGTAATGCGCTCGCGCTCCAGTACCTGGAGAACAAGAGTCGACTTGAACTCGCGCATCAGCACGAGGGCGCCCCCGCTCGCAAGCGTGACCGAAAGCACCGGGCCGAAGCCCGCAATGTGCGTGCCTGGCACGACCAGCAGTGCACGCTGGGGGGCGTCAATGCCCAATGCGTAGAGGTAGTGCAGGCAGGTATGGGCGAAATTCAGGTGAGTGAGGCACGCCCCCTTCGGCTTTCCCGTCGTACCGGACGTGTACACGATCATCATCGTGTCTTCTTCGGCCAGTTCGGGCAGGACCGTTGCCGGCGCGTCAGCGAGGCGCTCGAAGTCCTTCTCTCTGTCTGAATCCGACACCAGCCACGTGCGTTGAACTGAAGATGACAAAGGGAATCGATCCGCCCAGTCGTGCGCCGTAACGACGAAGGCCGGCTCGCAGTGGGACACTATGTGAGCCACGTCGGCTGGCCCGAGACGTGTTCCCATCGGGACGGCCACTCCACCGGCGCGAACGCAGGCGAGCATAGCCACAACGTACTCGAGCCGGTTGTCCAGCATGACTGCCACACGCTGGCCGTTCGCCAAGCCAGCTTGCTTCAGACCAAAAGCCGTGCGTTCTATCAACGAGTCTAGTTCTGCGTAAGTCAGGCGCCGATCGCCGCAGACCACCGCCTCGGCATGTGGAGCGCGCGCGACCGACGCGCGAAACATCGCGTCGTAACTGCGAGGGCGCCTCTCGTACACTGGAACTCGCCGGTCGCCAAACACGCTAACGTCAGCGACTCGATTTACCTGCGGCGGGACGTGCCAATGCTGACCATCGGGCGTCGTCCGGGGCATTTTGTCAAAGTCCCCGCGCTGCGGGATGCCGGCGGCGGAGCTCATGCGCCGATCATCCTTCGGTAGTCGGCCGGTGTTGCGACCGGCCGGCCGACCACATCCGCCAGCTTCGAGGCGACGCCGTAAGCTTGCAAGTTGGACTCAATGCGGTCGTCGCGATGCGGCCACAGCCAGTATGTATCCTCCATTCCGATGCGAATGTGCAGCCCCATGAGAGCGGCCATGGTTGCCACGTACATCGCAGCACGTCCGGCAGCACAAACCATGATGAAGGCATCGGGATCAATATCACGGATGGCCCCCACCGAACGCGTGAGACCTTCGATCATCTGACGCGGGTTGTCCATAGGGCTGCAGCCAGGCAATGCGGGAAGCACCAGCCAGACAGCCGGCGTCTTGATGAGGCCGCTACGAATGAGGAATCGATCGGCGTTGGACACGTCGCCGTCGGTATAGACAGCGATCTCAGGAACAGCTCCCGACTCGGCGATCAGCCGGGTTTTCTCCATGAGTATGGGCGCAGGTTTGGCAAACAGCGAATCACCGATGTAAGTCGCGGTGGCGTTCACCGGAGCGGCATCGAGCAGTTTCGAGTCCAGCACACGCTTCATCTCGTCCCACTCCCCATCAAGGGCGGGCACCAAACAGCCGTCGACGGCGAGGTCCGGGTACTTCTTCTTCAGCGGGTCAATCACTGCGCGGAAACGCTCCAGCGAGACGACGTTGTATCCCTGGTCATCTCGGACGTGGATGTGCACCGTGCTGGCTCCGGCATCGAGCACTTCCATAGCTGAGTCGCGGATCGCGGTAGGCGTGAGCGGTTGGTGCGGGTTTTGGTCATGCCTGAAGAATGCACCGGTGATGGCCACTGAGACGACCAGCTTTTCAGGGATGTCCCACGGCACGGAGATGGGTGCGTCGTGGAGTGCCGAGTTCTCCAGATTGAGAATCTGTGGCGCACCATAAGGACGCCAGAGCATCTTGTTGCGCTCGCGGTCAACACCCGCTTGCACCTTGTCCCAGTTCACTTTAGTCATTGCTTGATCTCCTATAGGAAAGCTGTTTAAGAAGAATGAAAATTCCGGATTCAGCAGCAGGGGCAGGCCGCACCGGAAACAGACCACCGTAAGCGCATGACTTCCACCGCATTGCGTGCCCACGCGCGTAGGGCGTCACGTTCGTCGTGTCGCACTTGTTCGTCGCGCGCCGAGATCCAGATGTGCCGAGAGTCGACAAGGCCGTTTGCGAGTCGCGGGGCTGTGCTTCCCGGCGCTGCGGGCACCACGACATCGATCACGCTGCCGCGCGGAGGAGGCGAAGAGAGCATCCAAGCAGCGAGGTCAACTGTGACCTCCGCTGCCCAATCGATAGGACCGTTGCCGCGGATACCGAGACGGCGCACACGGAGCGCAGACGTGGAGGTTTCTCCCGCCTTCGCCGGCGCCGGCTCAGCCCTGCTGAAGGGCTCGATCGCATGGACTTCCAGCGTCCCATCCGTGGCCATGGGAACGCCTGCCAACTCGAATGCGCGGTGAAGGGTCAGACTTTCGTCCACGAGCATGGACGGGCTGGGGTACAACGAGCAGGCGGCTTTAGACAAAGCTCCGCCCGCCGCGCCCGGCTTGGGCACGATGCATGTGTTCATGGCGGCACACTTTCAGGCTGAAGAAACTCGAAGAAAGCACTGCCCGGCGGGCCCGCCTTTGGGCGGTCCGTTGTCGGCAGGGCGTGCAGTTGTTACTGCGCTTGGCTCGCGCCCGCGCAGATCAGCTCTGCGGTCCGAGCGGGGGCCTCAAGCGCGGGATAGTGACCCGCACCCTCGATCGTCGCCAAGGTCGCTTGGGGAAACAGCGGCAGAACCTTCTCACGCATCACAGCTTCCGTGAGCACGGGATCATGTGCGCCCACGAACACATTCACCACGCCCTTGAAGTCGCGCGCCTCAGCACTCACGTCTTCCTGCGTCCAAGCGTTCAGATACCGGCGAATCGCGTCCGTGGTTGCGGTCCCAAGCGACAGCTTGGCAACGTGGCGGGCGAAACCCGCCCCGAGCCTTCCGCTGGTCACGGCCGCCGCGCACTGGCCACGCACTTCTACGTCGTCGGCTGCCGAGCCAAAGAAGGCAGCGCCCTGTTCGTCCAGAGGAAAGCCCTGCGCCGGGACGCTGCAAAGGAGGGTCAGGCTACGCACTTTTTCGAAGGCTGCCTTCTGGAAAACAGCCCACTGGGCTGCCTGCCCTCCCATAGAGTTTCCCACCAAGTGGAACTCGCGCCAGTCGAGTTGCTCGGCTAACTCCAGCAGATCGCTACCCATCTCACGAACCGTGAACTCGCCCTTCTGGTCGCGCGACTTGCCATACCCGCGAAAGTCGGGGAGAACCACAGTGAACTTGTCCGGGTCGACGAAAGGCATCATCGGTGCGTACGTCTGGTGATCGCAAAGCCAGGTGTGTGCAGCGAGGATGCGAATCGGACCTTGGCCGATCGAGGTATAGCCGAGCATGAATGTCTCCTTTTGTGTGGTCAGTTACCGAACCGGCTTGTCAGCACCGGTCTGGATCTCACTCAGGCAGCTAAGGTATCCGGAGGGCGCGAACGGAACGCCACCAATCCCCCAGTTGGACCGCGGTACGTCGTTGAACAGACACCACACCCTCGCGGCGTTTTCGTGATCGTGCGGCACCCCTTCGGCTTCCAGCGTGATACGAACAAGGTCGCGCATCACGCCCTGTTTGGCACGGTCGTCCATCAAACCTTCGATGGTCGAAACGGTGTAGCGATAGCGCGGCTTTCCTGGCCCCATGCCCCCAATGTTGAGTCGCCCTTCCGGAAATTCCTGAGCAAACGTCCATGCCACGTGGCGCGCAGCTTCGGTGTCAGGAATCTTCTCCCACCACATCAGCACCTTGGTCGCACGATGCAGCAGGGCCTTCAGGTTCGGCTCCGGCAGCGCGCCTGCGGAGAACGAAAGTTCGATCATGGGCATAGGATGGCTCCAGGTTTGGGTGTTGAGACTAGGCCGAGGCGCGGGACGGATGCATCTGCAATCCCTGCAGGACGTCGCGTCCTTTGGCGGTGTCAGCATAGATGCGGCCGTAGACGATCTTTCCCCCCTCGACGCGGAAGAGGAAGCAGTGTTCGTTCTCCATCGTCTTGCCGTTCTTCGCCCTGGCGCGAGCAACCACGGGCACGACGATATGCGAGCCGCAGTCAAGGACGTCGTGCGCGTCGTAGTTGAAAAATTCGTAGTAGTTCTCGTACAGGTCATCCCAAAACGCCTTGAACTCCGCAAGCCCGCGGTAAGTGCCGCCATATGGCAGCGACTTTGGAAACTCGAAGGTCACGTCTGGTGCCAGAAACTCGAGCAGGGGCTCGCGTCGGTTGTTCTCGAACCCGGTGTAGGCGAGGCGACACGCCTCGACAATGGCTTGGTTATTCCCGGACATGGCAGTCCTTTCGTTTAGCGGAGGATGGAGGTGAAGATCAGCCGGCGTGCAGTTTCCAGCGGCGCGGTGGATCGCTCCACCTTCATCCGCAGGATTGCGCCCTCCCAGCTGTTGAGGACGAAGTCCGCAAGAGAGTCGATGTCAGCTTGAGCGTTGATCTGTCCCGCGTCCTGTGCTTGCGCGAGGCACTCGCGGAACATCAACGACCATTCGGCAAAACGATCCGCCAGCCGTTCGCGAACCCGCTCCTCGGTGTCCGCGAGCTCCAGGCTTAGGTTCCCCATCAGGCACCCGTTGCGGCAGCCGCGCTCGGCGAAGAACGCAACGCGTTCGTCGAAATAGTTCTCCAGACGCTGAAGTGGCGCCACTTCTAGATCCAGGAGGAAATGCCTGAGCTTGACCAGATGCCTCTCGAAATAGCAGTCCACCACCTCCGCACCAAAAGCGTGTTTGCTTTCGAAATGGTTGTAGAACGAGCCCTTTGGGACGTTGGCGCTCTTGGCAACCTGGTCCACGCCAGTGCCGTGGAAGCCATGGGCGTGGAACTCGGCCAAGCCGGCAACTAGCAGCTTGCGCTTCGTCTCGTTTTCCGCGGGATTACTTTTCTTTCTTGGCATGTGTTGGCCTTTCGATGGTTCTTAGTATGACCAGTCGTCTTAAGAATGAGATTGGGGTTTACCCGTCCCTATGAGGTAAGGCGCGTGAGCGCTTTGCCCCACCCCATCCACATCCATCTGCATGCGGCGTCGGCGCGCCACGAACTGCTGGTACCTGCGGAAGCAGCAGTCGGCGCCATCCGGCGTCGAAGGCCTTCGAATGTCAGCTGCCGAAGGACCGAAATGCCATATGGGCCCATCCTCGACCGTGGACTTCGGAGCGTGAACTTCCTCTTTACCGCAAATCGAATCTGATGGACCGATCGCCGCTCGATTGGATGGCCACGTCATCACGATCCGCAGGTCCTGGCCAGTGCTGCACAACGCCTCACGAATCCTTCGAGGTATCCCAGTCGTGCTGCTGCGAACTGGCACCACCACGTGCGGGCCTTTGCCGCCCACTGGTCTTGCAGAACGACACGAGCCCGAGCCGGCGCAGGAACTTACGCGCGACCTCGGTCGCCCTGCTGTATCGCCGCCCAGCCAAAGCCCTTGTATGTAGCAAAGTAGCACCTGGCCGGCACAGGCCGATGAGCCCAGGCAGGGTAGACATTCATTGCCATGCCGAGGGAGAGCGAGGGTCGTGCCGGCCGCTCTCGGCTCGCCGCGAATAGGCAGCCCGAACGGTTGTGAGGTCCACGAGACCGCATCGAACACAAGGAAGGGCGCTGGCTCATTGGAAGCAGGAATCTTTATCGGCATCGACGTGTGCAAAGCCTAGTTGGACGTGGCGCAGTTGCCTTGCGCGGCCTCTGGCCAGCCCCCCGTTGCTGCGCTTCGGGTGAACAACGACGAGAGCGGACGTGCCGTTCTGGTTGGGCAGCTGAAACAGCTCTCGGCTACGGCTCCTCGCCTTCCCGATGCGGGCCAGCCCAATACGGCGGCTGGTCAAACCCGAGATCTCCCGGTTCCCGTACAAGGAGCGTGCACATATGCCAGGTTCTACGACCGCGCCGGGTCAGGCGAGCGCTTGCGTGAAACGCACTCGTCCGTGTTGCCTTCCGCCTATGGAACAGCGTCGGCACCCAGAATAAGCATCTATCGTGGCTCAATGGCTGGCCTGTGCGTACCCCTGTCAACGCTTCACGCCGCATCTCGCGATGCGCCGCGCATGACTCGGGGACAACATGATTCGCTACATCTTTGTTGTCAGGGACTTGCACCCTTTACTCCTTGCCGGTCTCCCGGCGCCTCCATAAATCGCATAGTGGGTCGCCGAATGTGCAAGAGCCAGCACATGCGCTGGAGTCGTCTCGGGGCTCACGCCATAGTCCAGGTTCGAGTGGCGCTCTTAAACAACGAGCTCGAGGCTCTTGCTCAAAAGCAATTTCCTTGGCGGCCTCAAATCTGAAGTGCAACACCTCACTCCATGTAAGGTGCTGTAGTGGAAGAAAGACGAGCAACGTACAGGCAGCTGATGCCTGAGGAACGAATGACGATCGCGAGCATGAAGTTGCAGGGCGCGAGCACGCGGGCGATCGCCCGCGTGCTCGCGCGGCCGGCCTCCACGGTCAGTCGCGAACTGCGGCGCAACAGCTGCGCTGAGCTCGGCTACGCGAGCGACACCGCCACGGCTCTGCAGGCGCGACGCCGCCGCACCGCCAGGCCGATGGTCAAGCTCGATGTGAGCAGCGTTACCTGGGGCGTCGTGCTGACCTTGCTGAGCTGGAAGTGGTCGCCCCAGCAGATTGCCGCTACGCTCAGGCGTGTGTACCCCGACGAACCTCAGCGCCACGTCTCTCACGAGACGATCTACACGGCCATCTACGCGCAACCGCGTGGCGAGTTGCGCCGTCAGCTCATCGCCTGCCTGCGTCAGGGCCGCAGTACGCGCTTGCCGCGCAGCCGCGGCACGGATCGGCGCGGCCAGATCCCGGACATGGTCAGCATTCATGTGCGCCCGCCCGAGATCGACGATCGGGTCATGCCCGGACACTGGGAAGGTGACTTCATCAAGGGCACAGGCAACAAGTCCTCGGTGGGCGTTCTCGTCGAGCGCAGCAGCCGTCTGGTGCTGCTCGCGCGCATGGAGGATGCCACCGCCGCCGCGGCGCTGGCCGGCTTCACGGTCAAGCTCAATGCAATCGCCGCGCCCCTGCGCCAAAGCCTGACCTACGACCAGGGCAAGGAGATGGCGCGTCACGCCGAGCTGGCGGCCAACACCGGCGTGCGGGTCTACTTCTGCGACCCGCACAGCCCCTGGCAGCGCGGCACCTGCGAGAACACCAACGGGCTGCTGCGTCAGTACCTGCCCAAGGGTACCGACCTGTCGGTGTACACGCAGCAAGAGCTCGACGCCATCGCCGATAGTCTGAACACCAGGCCGCGTGCTACGCACAACTGGCGCACACCGCTGGAGGTGTTCGCACAAACGCTGGCCAGCTCTCATAAGCCATCAACTTCAGTTCATTGACCCCGGTGTTGCGCTTCGGACTTGAAACCGCCCTTGGATTGTCGTGCAACGGGTGTCCTGGCCTTGGCAACTGACCTCCCGGCGCGTTTAACGGCTTCCCTCAACAGCTGGCGAGCCAGGGAGCTTTCGGGAGTGCGACGCGGGTGAGGAGCAAAGCCACGGTCGCAGCGCTAGGGCGTTCCATGGCGATGTAGACGCCGACGACGCACCGGCTGGCAATGTCGATGGCCAGCGTGATCCAAGGCCGGCCGATGGGCTTGCGCCAACGCTCGTCCACGACAACCAGGTCCGACTGAGTGTGATCGATCTGCACCAGTTCCATGAGTTCGACGTAGGTCCCGCCGGTCCGATCCGGGACGTCCAGCCGCTTCTCGGTCAGCCACTTGTAGAAGAAAGCCGCGCGACGCGCGTGCTTCGCGATCGCCAATTCGACGTCTTCGAAGACACGTCCCCGGCCCGCTGCACGCTGCTGAAAGTCGTCCACGATCCGCGTGACGCGGCTACGGCCGGTCACGGTGGCCGACGGGCAGCGCTGCGTGGATCGTGACCGCCTGTTCACCACGACGAGCCTGACGAAGTCGATGCCGAGATCCTTCAAGGGAGAACTTCAGCCGAGCGCCTGCTCCACGAGCCGCGCGATCGCCAGCAAATACTTGTCGTCGTACCAGCGGCCCGCGAGTTGGAGCCCGATGGGCAGGCCGAGCGCGCTCTTGCCGCAGGGCATCGAAAGCGCGGGGTGGCCCGTCAGATTCATCGGGTAGGTGTACGGATACCAGGCGCCTCGGATCGTGCCCGCGGGCCGGCCAGCAATCTCGATCTCGCCGCTGACGTCCATGCCTATGGGTAGTGGCGGCGCCGACACGGTGGGCGAGACCAGCACGTCGAAGCGCTCGAACAGCGACTGCAGCGCGCCGAAGCAACGCGTCTTGGCGAACGTGGCCTCGTGCAGTGCCACGGCGCTGTGCCGCCTGCCCTTCTCGACTGCCTCGATCAGCGTGGCATCGAGGCGCTGCCCGAAGCGCTCCAGGTTGTTGCCGACCCGCACCGCCAGCATCGACTGCAGCACCACCAGGAAATGCCTCTCGAGCGAGACGAAGTCCAGCTGCACAGTCTCGACGATCGCGCCTTCGCCCTCCATGCGCCGGACGGCGGCGGTGGTGGCGGCCTCCACCTCGGGATCGACTGGGTTGCCCGCACTCGGTAGCCAGGCCACTTTCAGGCCACGAAGCGTGACGGGGCCTGGGCGCAGCGGCGCGGGCCCCGCCTGTCCCCAGGGATCGCGCGTGTCGAAGCCCCGGATCACCTCGAACAGCAAGCGAGCGTCCTCCACGTCGCGCGCCATCGGGCCGGTGAAGGAGTTCGCCGAATAGAGGTCCGGCGCCTGCAGGTGCGGCACCACGCCCAGCGTCGGCTTCAGGCCCACGATGCCGCAGCAGGAGGCCGGGATGCGGATCGACCCGCCGCCGTCGGTGCCCAAGGCGAGCGGCCCCATGCCGGCCGCGACGGCCACAGCCGCACCGCTGCTCGACGCGCCGGGCGTGTACCTCGGGTCGATGGGACTCAGCGTGCGCCCGAAGAGCGGCGCGGTCGGTACCTGTTTGTGGCCGAACTCGGGCGTGGTGGTCTTGCCGATCAGGATCGCGCCTGCCGCCTTGGCCCGCGCCACCGCCACGGCATCTTCCTTGGGCACGAAGTCCTCGTAGATCGCGGAGCCCATGGTGGTGCGTACGCCGGCCGTCAGGATCAGGTCCTTGGCCGAGTAAGGCACGCCATGCAGCGGCGGCAGCGTGCCGCCGGCCATTACCTCGGCTTCCGCCTGGCGCGCGGCTGTCATTGCCTGCTCGGCGGTGACGGTGATGAAGGCATTGAGCTCGCGGCGCGCCCCGATGCGGTCGAGCGCCGCCTGCACGGCCTCCACCGGCGAAACCTGCTTGCGCCGGATGAGCGATGCCAGTTCGCGCGCGCTGTGGTCCATCAAGTCCATGGTTCGTCCTCCGGGGTCTATAGCATCCAGCGGCCGCCGTCGATCAGCAGCGTCTGGCCGGTGATGAAGCGGGCCTCGTCGCTCGCCAGGAAGCGCACGGCGGCAGCGACGTCCTCGGGGGCACCGATGAAGCCTGCCGGCGTGCCCGCCACGATCTGCGCCAGCACCTCGGGCTTGAGCCGATCGTGGGCGCGCGTGCGGATGGCGCCGGGGCACACCGCGTTGACGGTCACGCCATGCGGCGCCAGCTCGCGTGCCAGCGAGCGGGTGAAGCCGAGCACACCCATCTTGGCCGCGGCATAGTCGGCCAGGCCCACGTCGCCGGCGAAGGCCGCATCCGAGCTCATGTTGACGATACGGCCGTAGCCACGCGCCTTCATGCCAGGCGCCACGCGCCGGGAGGCGCGCATGGCGGTCAGCAGCGACACCTCCAGCACGAAGCGCCAGACGGCTTCTTCCGATTCGGCAAAGGGTCCGCCGCGCTCGCGCGCGCTCTGCCCCACGTTGTTGAAGAGGATGTCGACCGGCCCGAGCTCGGCCTCCACCCGATCGAAGAAGGCCGAGACCACGGCGGCATCGGTGCAGTCGCCGGTCACGCAGAGGCAGCACGATCCTGCATGGCCCATCGCGGACAGTTGTTGCAAGAGCGCGGCCACATCAAGGTCCAGCACCGCCACGCGCGCGCCATGCGCGAGGAGGTCCAGCACCGCGGCGGCACCGATCCCCTGTCCGCCTCCGGTCACCACGGCCACCCGGTCATCGAATCCCATGTTGACCCCCTCGTGCTTCGTGTTCAATGAAAGCTGCGCCCACCGTCGACGGCGAGCGCGACCCCGGTGATGTAGCTGGCGCCCGGGCCGCAGAGGTACAGCACCGCCTCGGCCACTTCCTCGGGCGCAGCCACTCGCCGCAGCGCATAGCGCTGCCGGATGGCCTCGAGCTCGTGTTCCGGGTTGTCGCTGTGCTCGTAGCTGCTGCGGAACAGCGGCGTGTCGATCGCACCGGGACACACCGCGTTCACCCGGACGCCGTCGGCTGCGGCCTCGATGGCCAGGGCCTTGCCGAACATGATCACGCCGGCCTTGGTCGCGCAGTAGGCGCTGCGATGGCGCAGCGGGCTGAGCCCGGCGGCCGAGGCCACGTTCACGATGCTGCCGCCGCCGGCGCTGCGCAGATGCGGCATCGCAGCGCGGCACACCAGCATCGGCCCGGTGAGGTTGACCGCAAGGGCGCCGGCCCATTGCGCATCGCTCATGGCCTCGAGAGGGACGAGTGCATCGACGCCGGCTGAATTCACCACCGCATCGAGGCCGCCCGCCCAGCCGGCCACGCCATCGACCGCCTGCCGGACCGCCGCCGCATCGGCGACATCGCACACCACGGCCACCGCCGCCTCGCCCAGGGCCTCGCACGCCCGGCCCAGCGCCATCTCATCGCGGTCCAGCAGCCCGACCCGCGCGCCGCGCGCCACCGCCAGCCGCGCCACCGCCAGGCCGATGCCGCTGGCAGCGCCGGTCACCAGGAAGCGGCGATCATGCAACTCGCTCATGACGCCGCCGCGGCCTTCAGACGCGGGCGCATGTCGTCGCTGATGCGGTCGCAGCGGTCGATCCACACATCGGAATGCGCGAGCGCATGCTCGATCAGGCCTTCGAGCACCTTGATGCGCGAGGGCTGGCCGATGATCTGCGGATGCATGCCGACCATCATCATGCGGTCCTCGGCGTAGAGCACGTCGAACTCGCTCTTCCAGGCCTCGAGAACGGCCGAGGGCGCCTGCAGCGTCCGTCCCGGCAGCACGATCGAATACTGGAAGAAGGGCGCGTCGTCCAGCACCCAGCGGAAGGGCAGCTCGACGATGTCGGTGCGCCGGCCGCCGATCTCCAGCAGGTAGGGCGAGTCGTCGTCAAAGAAGTTGGACGAATAGTCGAAGCCGTATTCCTGGATCAAATCCAGCGTGATGGCGCTGAACTCCGCCGCGGGCGAGCGCCAGCCGCGCGGGCGGCTGCCGGCGAGCCGGGTGAGGACTTCCATGCCCTTCTCCATCTCCTCGCGCTCCTCCTCGGGCTTCAGGGTGACGATCCAGCGGTGGCTGTAGCTGTGGTGGGCAACTTCGTGCCCCTGATCGACGACCTCGCGCACCAGTTCCGGATGCTTCTCGGCCACCTCGCCAGGGATGAAAAAGGTGGACTGGATGCCGTAGCGCGCCAGCAGCGCCAGCACGCGCGGCATGCCCACCTTCCATCCGTAGGCGCCTTGCGACATCAGGATCGGACGCGCGGCATTGGCGGGGTCGCGCCCGGTCCACATCGTCTCGGCATCCAGGTCGAAGGTCAGCATCAGCGGGAAGCCACGGCTCGTGGTGGGCATGGAGATCTCCTTGGCGAAATCAGACGTGTTTGTGGAAGCCGGTCCAGCGCTCGGCCAGCAGCAGCGCGATGCCGGTGGCGACGATCAGCAGCGTCGAGACCGCCGCGACGCTGGGGTCTACGCCTTGCTCCACCGAGGTGAAGATCTTCACCGGCAGCGTGGTCTGGCTGGCCGAGAGCAGGAAGACGGACACCGGCACGTTGTCCAGCGAGGTGATGAAGGCGAACAGGCCGCCGGCGACCAGGCCGGGCTTGACCAGCGGCAGCGTGACCAACCGGAAGGCGGTAGAGCCGTCGGCGCCGAGCACGCGGGCCGCGTCCTCCAGCGCCTCGTCCACCGAGGAGAGGCTGCCCAGGCTCGCGCGCACCACGTAGGGCACGGTGATGACCACATGGGCCAGCCAGAGGCCGAAGGAGTTGCCGCGCAGCCCGGTCAGCGTGTAGTACTGAAGCAGCGCGACGCCCAGCACCACCGAGGGCAGGATCAGGGGCGCCATGAACAGCGAACCGAGCGCCGCGGCACCCGGCAGCATGCGCCGGTGGATCGCATAGGCCGCAATCAGCCCCAGCACCAGCGAGGCCGCGGTCGAGCCGGCGGCGAGCCAGAGGCTGGTCCAGGCGGCACTCAGGTATTCGGGGTCGCGCAGCACCACCTCGAACCAGTGCAGCGTCAGCCCCTTGGGCGGAATCGTGAGGTAGGCCGTCTTGCTGAAGGCCGCGAGCACGACCACCAGCACGGGGATCTGCAGGAAGACGACCACGCCGATGGCGGTGGCCGCCAGCCACCACCCCGGCGCACGCTCTTCGCTCATGCCGCGCCTCCCCACCGCTTGAGCACCCGGCTCGAAAGGCCGATCACCAGCAGGGTCAGCGCCGTCAGCGCGAAGGACATCGCCGCACCGGCGGGCCAGTCCAGCGTCTGCAGGAAATCGTCGTAGATCAGCGTGGCCATGACCTTGTAGGTTGGCCCGCCCAGCATGCGCGGCGTGACCAGGGCGCTGATGCTGAGCACGAAGACGAGGATGGAGCCGGACAGGATGCCCGGCGCGCTCATGGGCAGCGTGATCGACCAGAAGACCCGCGGCCTGCTCGCCGACAGCGTGTAGGCCGCGGCCTGGACGTCCTTCGGGATGGCCTGGATCGCCGGCACCAGCATCAGCACCATGAAGGGCAGGAAGATGTGCGACATGCCGACCAGCAGGCCGAAGAGGTTGAACATCATCCGGATCGGGCGCTCGATCAGCCCGAGGTCCACCAGCAGGTTGTTGACGAGGCCGCGGTTGGCCAGCAGCGCGATCCAGCCGAAGGAACGCACCACCAGGTTCAGCAGCATCGGGAAGATGACGAGCATGGTGAGCGCCAGGCGCATCGCCGGGCCCGCGCTGGCGATGTAGTAGGCGAGCGGGTAGCCCAGCAGCAGGCAGATCGCCGTGACGCCGAAGCCGAGCACCAGCGTGCGCAGCACCACCTCGCGGTAGTACTCGTCGGTGACGATGCTGGTGTAGTTGGCCAGCGTCCAGTTGCTGGAGATGCCCGTGCCCGCCACGTACTCGTGCAGGCTCAGCGGCACCATCAGCAGCACCGGCGCGGCGAAGACGAGAAGCAGCACGAGCAGCAGCGGCGAGGCCAGCAGGAGGCCCGGGAGCGTCCTCGGGTTCATGCCGCGCCCGGCCCCTGCGCCGCGTTGACGTACACATGCTGCGGCTCGATGGCCACACGCACCGGCGCGCCCGCGCCCAGCCCGGCAAAGCCGCCGTTGGTCGGCGCCTCGGCGATGAGTTCGATGCCGCCGAAGCCGAGCACGTACTGCACGCGCGATCCGACGAAGGAACGCAGCGCCACGCGCCCGTCGAGGGCGAAGCCTGCATCCTCCCCCGCACCGAGGAAGCGGATGTCCTCCTGGCGCACCACGACATCCACGGCCGCGCCATCGGCGATGCCATCGACCGCCGCGAGGGCGAGCGTCGGGCCGCCGCCGTCGATCTGCACCGCAGGCGGCGCGCCGGCCGGCCGCACCAAACGCCCGCGCAGGCGGTTCGGCCGCCCGATGAAGCTGGCGACGAAGCCGGTGGCCGGCCGATGGTAGATCTCCTCCGGGGTTGCGAACTGCTGCACCACGCCATGGGCCAGCACGCAGACACGGTCGGACATGGACATCGCCTCACCCTGGTCGTGCGTCACGAACAGCGTGGTGATGCCGACCTCCCGCTGCAAGCGCTTGAGCTCGATCTGCATCTCGTCGCGCAGCGACGCATCGAGGTTGGACAGCGGCTCGTCGAACAGCAGGATGCTGGGCCGTGGCGCGATCGAGCGCGCCACCGCGACGCGCTGCTGCTGGCCGCCGGAGAGCTGGCGCGGCAGGCGCTCGCCGTAGGCGGACAAGCGCACGCTGGCCAGCGCCTGCTCGACGCGCCGTTTCAGCTCGCCGCCCTCCACGCCCTGGCGGCGCAGGCCGAAGGCGACGTTCTCGAACACGCTCATGTGCGGGAACAGCGCATAGGACTGGAACACCAGCCCGATGCGACGCTTGTTGGCCGGTAGCTGCGTCACGTCGCGCTCGTCGATGAGGATGCGGCCGCTGGTCGGCTGGATCAGCCCCGCCACCATGCGCAGCACGGTCGTCTTGCCGCACCCCGAGGGGCCCAGCAGCGAGATGAACTCGCCGTCCTTGACGGACAGGGACACTGACGACGCGGCGGTATGCCCGCCGGGGTAGCGCTTCTCCAGGCGATCGAGCGTGAGTGCTGGCATGTCAGGGCCCCGCGTGGATGAGCGGGGCTCAGCGGGCGACTTCGCGCTGCCAGCGCTTGGTCCACTCGGGCAGCGACTTCGCCACCGCCTCGGGATCGGGCAGCCACAGCTTGTCGAAGCTCTCCTTGTAGGGAACGATCTTCGCGGCCTTGTCGCTGAGCTTGACCTGGGTGTTGACCGGCCCGGCGTACTTGCGCTCGGCAAAGCAGGTCTGGCCGTCCTTCGACAGCACCTGGTCGATGTACTTCAGGGCCAGCGCCGGCGACTTGGCGCCCTTGGGAATCACCAGCGCCGGCAGGATGCCGACCGCGCCTTCCTGGGGGTACACGATGGCCAGGGGCAGGCCCTTGTCGATGGCCGAGCCGGCGCGGTCGGGGTACCAGACCGCCGCCGCGATCTCCTGCCGCTCGAAGAGCGACACGATCTGGTCGGCCTGCGTGTACAGCGTGACCGAGGACTTCGCCAGCGGCTTGATCGCCTCGAAGCCGGGGTTCATGTTGTCGAGCGTGCCGCCCTTCATGCGGTTGAGCGCCATCAGGAACTGCGAGCCCGAGGTGCCGCTGATGTCGCCGATCGCGAGCCGCCCCGCGAATTCCGGCTTGGCCAGGTCGGCCCAGGAGGTCGGCGGCGTCTTGACCTGCTTGGTGTCGTAGACGATGACGGTGGCACCCGTCATGAAGACCACGTACTGCCCGTCCTTGTCGAAAGCACGTGGGGAGATGTCGGGCGCGTTGGACAGCTTGGACTTGTCGATGGCCTCCAGCAGCTTCTCGTTCTTGAGTTGCGACGCCAGCGAGTTGTCGATGTAGACCACGTCGAAGTCGGACTTGCCGCCGGTGGCGCGGATCCCGGCCGCGAACTGCGAAGAACTGCCCAGCTTCAGCGACACCTTGGCGCCCGTCGCCTTCTCGAAGGCGGCAATGTGGCAGGTCTTCGAGTCGTCGGCGAAGGAGCCGCCGAAGATGCCGACCACCAGTTCCTCGGCTTGTGCAATGCCGCATAGGAATGCCGCCATGAGGGTAGAGACAAGACAGCGCGAGAACATCGGTTTCATGGTGAGCTCCTGTGAAGCAGAGGATCGAAAGGCTGCGTTGGAGTTCACTTTATCTTTCGTGAAAGATAAATGCAAGGCATTTAAGATGGGTGCAAACCCGCGTCGCTGCACGGCACCACAATGGCAGCGCTTGGCCTTCACTTTTTCAGGGAATGCACGTCATGGCGCACAAGAAAGAAGCATCGAACCGGCATCCGCCCCAAGGCGATGCATTGCATCGCGACAATGCCGCCGACCTGGGCCGCTCGAACGAGGCGTCCGCGACTGGCGGCGACCTGGTCGAGCGCGGCATCCGGCAGTGGCAGCGCGAGCGGCCCGACATCGACAGCAGCGGCAAGGCCGTGGTCGGGCGCCTCCTACGGCTCGAGGAAGTCGTGTTGCGCACGCTCAACTTCGTGCTGGAGCCCTTCGGCCTGAAGTACCACGAGTACGCGGTGCTCGCCACGCTGCGGGTGGCGGGAGCGCCCTATCGGCTTTCGCCTTCGCGCCTGCAGAGCACGCTGCTCTTCACCTCCGGCGGGTTGTCGAACCTGCTCAAGCGGCTCGAAAAGGAAGGCTGGATCAGGCGCTCGATCGACCCGGACGACCGGCGCGGCGTGCTGGTCAAGCTCACGGCGAAAGGCATTCGCCTGGCCGACGAGGCGATGCCGCGACACGCAGCAGCCGAGCTGCACCTGCTGCGCATGTTCGATGCCACACAGCGCAATGTGCTGTCCGGCTTGCTGAGCCAAATGATGACGGCCAATGCGCCGGAGCTGGGGCCTGACCCGGGCGATGCGCAGGACGAGACGCGCACCTGAATTTTCCTCCGCGAAACGCGGCTCGCTGCCTGGTCGGCGACACGGTCCACGTCGGGCCTGGCTTGATCCGCCTGGCCTACTCGCAAGTCAAGAACGACTACAACCTGCCGTCGTCATTTACGCCCGACCCGAAAGCCAGCAAGCTTGCCCCCAGTTGCGTACACAATCTGTCGAAGCGCACCGCCCTGTCCCTGTACACCACGGTCGCCCGTGTGCGCAACAAGAACGGTGCAAGCCTGGCCGTGGATTGGCTCGGCTCCGCGGCAGACCGGCACTGGCGGCCGAGTCAGGCAGCTTGGCATCAGCAGGCGCGGCGGTGCATATCTGAGGCCGCTGCTGATGCACGGATGCACGAGCCATCGTAGTCAGCTCGAAGGAGGCGCTGACATGGCCCTGGTTGGCGCAGCAAAAATCAACTGTGGGTCTTCCGCGCCGGACATAGCAATCTTCCTTGCGGGCACTACCGCCCGCAAGGAGAACATCTTGGAACGAACCTATTGCAGTGCGCTCGAAATAGTTGAACTTATTTGATGCGGCACACTCCGACCTTGATGGAGGTCGCAGCCATGCGCATTGCCCCAAGGATCGAACTGGATGCTGTTGCCCAACGAGAGTTGGCGGCCTTGGCGCGGCGAGGCCGCGTCGAGGCGCGTGTGCAGCAAAGGGCCAAGGTCGTATTGCTCGCCGCCCAGGGCTGGCAGAACAAGGACATCGCCGTCGAGGTTGATCTGGATCGGCGCCAGGTCGCCTTGTGGCGCCAGCGCTTCCTGGAAGGCGGGGTGGAGGCCCTCATGCACGATGCACCGCGCCCCGGGCGCACCCCCAGCGTGACCGCCGAGGTGGAGTCGAGCATCGTGGACAAGACGCTTCACGACAAGCCCATTGCCGCCACGCACTGGAGCACGCGCACGCTGGCCGCGCAGCTCGGGGTGGGGCCGACGACGATTCGCCGCGTGTGGCAGCGCAACGGCCTGAAGCCGCATCGGCAAAGCAGCTTCAAGCTCTCGCGGGACCCGCGCTTCGAGGACAAGCTGCTGGACGTCGTGGGGCTGTATCTCAACCCACCCGAGCGCGCCCTGGTTCTGAGCTGCGATGAAAAGAGTCAGATTCAGGCGCTCAACCGCACCCAACCGGGCTTGCCGATGAAGAAAGGCCGCGCCGGCACCGTCACCCATGATTACAAGCGCCACGGCACGACCACCCTGTTCGCCGCCTTGAACACGCTGGATGGGACGGTCATCACGATGTGCCAGCCGCAGCACAGGCACGCGGAGATGCTATGTGGGACTACCCGAGCGGGACCCGTTTAGCTAAAACGGGATTTCCTCAACCTCGTGACAAAAGGAGATGGAAATGTCGACAACTCAGACAGTCCCACAAGTGAAGGATACGGCGATCGCGGGCGAGTTGTACATGAGCTTCGAGCTCGGCGACAAATCCTGGAAGGTGACGGCGAGCGATGGCCACCGGGGCCCGAGCCGGTACAACTTGGACGCCGGCGACACGGCCGCCGTTGCGCACTGCATCTGCAAGGCCCTGGAGCGCTGCAAGCTCGAGCCGCAGGCCACGGTGCATTCCTGCTACGAAGCAGGGCGCGACGGCTGGTGGCTGCACCGCTGGCTAATCGGGCAGGGTGTCGACGACATCGTGGTCGACTCCTCCAGCATTGAAGTGAACCGACACGCCAGGCGGGCCAAGACCGACCGGCTCGATGGCGACAAGCTGTTGGCGATGCTGCTGCGCCATCATCGCGGCGAACAGGTGTGGTCGGTGGTGCATGAGCCCACGCCCGAGGACGAAGACGCGCGCCGCACACACCGCGAGCTCGCCCGGCTGACGCAGGAGCGCACCTCGCACGTGAATCGCATCGCCTCGCTGCTGGTGCTACATAACCTGCGTCCGCACGTCATCATCGGCGGTCGCGACTGGCCCGCCTGGTGGGCGCGCCATGGCGAGCAAGTGCCGCCTGTGTTGCGCGCCGAGATCGAGCGCGAGAGCGCGCGGCTGGCGCTGGTCAGGCTTCAGGTCAAGGCGATGGAAGCCGAGCGGCGCCAGGAACTGGCCGATGGCAAACAGCCACAGGTGGCGCAATTGGCGCAGCTGCGCGCCATCGGACCCAAGGGCGCCTGGGTATTGGTCAAGGAGGTGTTTGGCTGGCGGCGCTTCGCCAACCGACGCGAGCTGGCCGGCTGCTTGGGGTTGGCACCCACGCCGTATGCCAGCGGCGACAGCCAGATCGAGCAAGGCATCAGCAAGGCGGGCAACAAGCGAGCGCGTGCGTTGCTGGTCGAACTCGCTTGGTGCTGGCTGCGCTGGCAGCCCGACAGCGCCTTGACCCAGTGGTTCAACCGGCGCTTCGCTGGTGGGGGCCAGCGCATGCGTCGCGTAGGCATCGTGATGGTGGCTTCATAAAGCACTCCTCACAGCTGAGAGTTGGGATGATAGACGTCGGGTAGCGTCTCGCGATGGTTCTTCAAGTGACCTGAGGTGCGTATGCGATCACGGAGTTGCTGCTCCTGTTGGTCGGTGATCGTGATCCACCAGGGGCCCTGTGCGCCGAGATGGCGTGCATCAATAACTCCGCGCTTTATCCAGTAGCGAACAAAATAGACACTCACGGATAGGCGATCAGCAAGTTGCCCGGCTGTGAGCTCTTCTGGACGCATCAGACAGACGGAAGGCACGGCGTAGCGAATGCGGATCCATTTGATCATTGCCCGCGTAATTGGCAGTCCACGCGGACTGCGAAGGCCCTCTTCATTCAAGGCCTGGACGATCTGTTGATTGGAGAGCCGGCTGGACAGTTCTCGTATGCGTTCGATGATCTGGCGCGGGTAAAGCATTTGGTCTGCGATCGGGCTTGGGAGAGGAATCGTGGTGTCGGTGCAGGCACCCCCTTGCCAGCGAACGTGCAGAACGACCTGTCTCGCATCAGTGAGTTTCTCGACCGTGATGTCGCGGATGAGCAGTCGCAGCATCCGCTTGCGATCCTTCGACTGGGTCGTCGCAGCGCGCCAGACGCGCGGCAGATCACGAGCCAGAGCCAGAACCTTCGTCTTCTGCTCGGGCGTCACGACGTGGGCCTTCTGGGTCTGGAAATTTGCGGCTTCGGACTTGACTTCGTCAATGTGCAACATGGCTTCGTTCCAGCGGCGCTCAAGGCTTGCGGCGACCAGGCGATTGGACGGGTCGACTTCTTCATAGCGGCGTTTGGCCAATGCGCAGTCATACTCGGCGCGCTCGATTCGCATGTGCCACTGACGCATGACGGCTTGGTTGCGCTGCTCAAGGTCGTTCAAGGCTGCCAAGGCCAACTCGAGTTCGGCTGGCTTCAGGGCCTTGAATACCTCTGCGCAGATGGCGTCGTCGAGCAGCTCGGTGCGCACACTGAAGCAGTTCTTCGTGGCCAGCCCTTCGCGGCGCCTCCAAGTGCATTGGTAGGTGGGATAGATGCCGCCGTTGCCTTGATAGCGCACTAGGACCGCCCGCCCGCAGGTGCCGCACAACAGCATTCCCTGGAGCAACGCAAGGCCTTCGCGTGCCGGACCGCTGAGCACGGTCCCTTCCGCGTTATTGCGGTTATTCGCCAGGCGCCGCTGGTTCTGATCGAACTCCTCCACGGTGAGGTAGCCCTCGTGGTGTTCACGCAAGTGGACACGCCACTCCGGCATGGGGACCGCCCGCACATTCTTGCGCACCTCGCCCTCGGGGGTGATGCTTCTGGCGTACTGGCGGCGGCCGAAAACGTAGCTGCCGGCATACATCGGGTTCCTCAGCAGGGTCAGAATACGACTCTGGCTGAGTCGACCCCAAACGAGCTTGGTAGCCCACACACCTCCATTGGCGCGCTTTGGGAAGCGCAGGCCGTCCCTTGCAAAGCGTTGGACAACGGCGTAGGCACTGCCCGTTTCCCGGAACACTCGAAACGCCAGTTGCACGGCCCCCCGCACTTCGTCGTCGGGATCCATGACGATGCGGTCGTGGTCGTCAAAGCAAAAGCCTACCGGCAAGGGGAAGCGCAACTCACCCTTCTGCGCCTTGTTCAGCTTGCCGCCCAGGAGGCGCCCGCGCAAGAAATGCAGTTCGGCCTGGGCCATCGTGCCCTTGATTCCGAGCACCAGTCCGTCGTTGAAGTCCGCGGGGTCGTAGCAGCCATCGGTATCGATCACCAGGGTGTGCGTCAGGGCACACAGTTCCAGGAGCCGATGCCAGTCGAGGCTCGAGCGCGCCAGGCGCGACACCTCCAGGGCAAACACCGCTCCGACCTGGCTCATCGAGACATCCGCCACCAACGTCTTGAAGTCCTCGCGACCGGCGATCTGTGCCCCCGAGCGGCCCAGGTCCCGATCCAGCACGCGGATCGACCCCTGCGGCCACCCCATGGCCCGTGCCTTGTCCTGCAGCGCATATTGGCGCTCGGTGCTCTCCTGGTTGTGACGCACCTGACCCGGTGTCGACTGCCGCACGTAGATGTACGCCGGTTTGCTCAGGTGCGCTTGAGTGATGGTCGTGTTCATCGCAGGCCTCCACACTGGACATGAGCGTCGGGTCGGCCTCGATCATGGCGATCAGCATGTTGGCCAACAGAGTCGCGCCAACTGAGAGATCGATGGGGACGGTGGGCGACAGGGGTGATACCTGGCTCACCGTTGCACCTCAGAGTGGCTCTCGCCGACGCAGCAGTTCGTGGTTGATCTCGGAGATCTCCTCCAAGATCTCGCGCACTTGGGCGTAGTTGGCCAGGTGCTCGCATACCTGCGCGTGCTCGGCCTGGGGGACGTAGTCCATTTGAGGCGACCTGCCCGAGTAGCTCACCGAGAGGTAGTACTTGGGTCCGTGTCCGGGACCCTCTGCGCACTTGCAGTTTGGATTGCCGCAGCGCTTGTAGCGTTCGATCAAGGAGCCCCGAAGCACAGCGTCCAGCGGCGGCATCTTGCGCAGCAGTTGCCTGCGGCGTCGCTTGAGGGCTGAAGAGGTCGGCTCTGTCATTCTTGACGGACCACAGATATAACTGGTCCGACAATAGTTCATGAACGCTCATTTGACAAGCCCTCCGCACGAGCGAGCTGCCAGGATCTCAAGCAGCGCGACCAGATCGCACAGCGAGCCCAGGTCAAGCCGAGCCGTCGAGCCGTCAACTCGCTGGGATGGATTGGGCGCGGCGAGGTCGGTCCATTCGCGAGCGATGGCGAAGCTGAGGCGCTCGCCATCATCCCGAAGGATCAGCGTGTCCACACCCGCAACGTATCGCGCCTTCAGTACAGCAAAGCGCTGCCCCCTACGTGGATGAAACGGATGCCGAATCTCGGCCCAACCCAACGACTGGTTGGACGAGAGTGCAGTTGACGTTAACCGTGGTGGCCCTTGCGAGAAAACTGGTCATCGCGCTGTGGCGCTATCTGCAGTACGGCGAGATCCCGGCCGGGGCCTTGCTCAAGCCGGCCAATGCTTGAAATCCCGAGCAGCCCTGTTCTAAAAAACGCACGGTGGCCAAGGAACACATCATCATGATCAAAGGTCGACGCGCCCGCTGCAGCCACGGGTCACTGCATGGTGACCGTCCCAAGAGATGGGGCGCGCCGGTAACGGGGGTTTGCCAGTGCGCTACGCGCGCATGCAGCATGAGGTGCAGAGCGTCCACGCCCTGCACGGATAGAAGTTCGTCCGAGCACTGGCTCGAACGCTCGCCATACCCCAGGATGGATCACCAATGTCACGGCCACCGTCTTCATCCGCTCACCAACACCCGGGCGCCGCCATGAAATACCACTTCTTATCGATTCGATCTTAAAAAAGACTTGACAAAAGAGTCCCCATAGAAGTCCCCATAGAAGTGGCTGCAGTTCCTGCGCCTGATCCAGCGCAAGACGCCCAAGCACCTGCAGCTGCACCTGATCGTGGACAACTACGGCACGCACACGCACCCCGACGTGCAGGCCTGGCTGGCCAAGCACCCGCGCTTCGTCATGCACTTCACGCCTACCAGCGCGTCGTGACTCAACATGGTCGAGCGCTTCTTCCGCGACATCTCCGAGAACCGCATCCGACGCGACAGCTTCACCAGCGTGCCTGAACTGGAGTTGGCGATCGATCTCTACGTCGAGCACCACAACGGCAACCCCAAGCCGTTCATCTGGACCGCCAGCGCCAACGACATTCTGGCCAAGGTCACGCGCGCCAAGGCGGCGCTGGCAAGAAGCAAAAGATAAGTACATATCTGAGTGGCGCACTACACTATGAGAGCGCCGGTGCGCTCGCCAGTCTCGCCACCGGGCCTTTGGCGGCGCACCTCGAGCCGTGGGTCACGTCGCTGATTGCCAAGCAGTACGTGGCCACCGTCGTCTATCTCAAGGCGCGGCATGCGCTGGCGTTTGACCGCCGGCTTGCCAGTCAGCGTGTAGCCTTTAGTGATCTCGCCGAAGTTCACCTCACGCGGTACCAAGACCGCAGCTCGCGCATGCGCCGACCGATCGGTGCGCTGCTCAGATGAGCACTCTTGGCGACGCTGGCGCCAACGGCGTGAACGCGCCGCGTGGGCCAGGCGCCCGGCGCGACTGCGCTGGTAGCGGCGTCCGGCCGCGCTGGTAGCCGCGTCGCATGAATGAACCCAGGCCAGCACGCGCTACTACCGCGCCACCAAATGGGCTGCGTACAACGCCACGCCCAAGGCTCGGTGCTCGTTGACAAGCCAGGGTTGGGCAAACCCATGCCGTGGTACGCCCCGGCAAGGGGTCGGCGTGAGCGTCAGCACATCGCCTCGACCTTTGCGCATAGGTGGTTTTACGACGCCGCACGCGACCGCGACGGGGAGTGCAGGCACACACGCTTTGGTCTGTTGTTCAGCGAACTCGATCAGCTTCTTCGATGCATCGAATTCATGCCTCTGGCGGACCGGCCTCAATAGCGCGAAGGAGGAGGTCGATCGCAAACCGAACAAGCTCGTCGACATTGAGCGAGCTTTCCTTTTGTGGAACGACGCCTGCCAACAACAGCGCAGCAATGCCGTGCTCCAGCCCCCAGGCCGTGTGAGACAGCAACTCCAGCGACTCCTTCGGCCAACCATGCTCAACTGCCAGCGAATGAATGGCGTTCGAGAACATGTTGAATGATTCCAGCCCGGCCGTTCCGAACTCGCCGTCTCGGAACTCGGCAAGTCGCGGCCCAATCATCAGGTTGAACAATCCCTCATGGGACATCGCGTACTTGATATAGCTGAGCATCATGGCGCGCGACCGCGTGAAGGAATCCTTCTCGCGCGCCTCGATCCTCCGCCGTTTGTCCCGTAGTTCATGAAAGCCGCTGCTCGCAATAGCGGCAAGAAACTCCTCCTTTCCGGAGAAGTGCTTGAACGGCGCAGCTTCGGAAACACCGAGCCGACGGGCCAGAGCTCGCAAGCTGATCTCCTTGGCGCCCTCTTCCTCAAACATCTTGCGGCCTTCGGCAACGAGGGCGTCGCGTAGACCCATCTCGCCGTTGCTGTTTGCTCTTCCTGTACTTTTCTTCCTGCCGGTCATCTCAAGCCTAGTTCGAATGTTGTTGAACGTGTCAGATTAACTGGTTTTGCCGCAAGCAGACACGCTGCGCTGCCGACGACGGCTTGGTCCGTGGTGATGCCGCCTGCAACATCTCCCCTCACCCCGAGAGACATCGTTGAGTCGGATGCGATCGCCAGTCGCGGCTGCCGCAGGCGTATGCGCCTCACTCCGGGTAAGCACTGATAACCAGAAGCGACAGCCAACAGTAGACTTGAGGTTAACAATGCTTACCAAAAGGAGACCTTCATGTTCACGTCACGTCAGGTATTGATGAAGTTCATTATCCCGGCCCTTGCCTTGCTCGTGCCGCTGGCGGGACACACTCAGACTTTCCCCACCAAGCCGGTCGTCATCAAGGTGGCGTACCCGGCGGGAGGTCCCGCGGACGTTGCCATTCGCGACTACACACCGTCGCTTCCTCAACAACTTGGCCAGCCGGCGGTAGTCGAGAATGTCAGTGGCGCGAACGGCTCAATCGCCGCAATGAGTGTTCTGCAGGCAGCCCCGGACGGCCATACCTTGTTGGGCATCGTGGCGAGCGACCTGATCCTCGCGCCGAAGATCGTGCCTTCCGCGCGGTTCAAGCCTGATGACTTCCGTGCCGTCGCCATCACGCAGCAATCGGAACTGGTGCTCATCAGCAGCCCCAAGCATGCGTTCAAGAAGGTCGACGACCTCGTTCGATATGCGAAGGCGAACCCCGGCAAGCCACTCTCGATCGGTCATTGGGGGAACGGCTCCATCACCCATGTCGCGGGCGCCGACTTCGCCGCCCGGGCCGGCATCAATTTGCTCCAAGTCCCCTACAGGGGTGCAGCACCTGTCCTGCCTGACCTGACCAGCGGCAACGTAGACCTGACCTTCTTCCCTTTGGCCGGCCCCTTGCTCGGGTTTATCCAGGCCGGCCATGTCAAGCCCATCGCCCTCGCAGCCAATACCCGGAGCGCCCAACTGCCCGACGTTCCGACTATCAACGAGAGCGCTGCAGTGAAGGACTTCGCCTACACCATCTGGTCGGGCGTATTTGCATCAAAGCAAGTTCCGGAAGCAGTGATCCAACGCCTGAACAAGGTGTTCGGCGCGCACACTTTGTCCCCGGAATGGCGTGGCCGCCAAGTCACGGTCGGAGCCACCGTCTTTGATCTGAAGGACGTCAAACAAACCGAGGACTTCTTCGCGGCCGAGATCAAGAAGGTTGAGGCCGCAGCCAAGGTCGTGCGCTTCGACACCAACTGATATCCCTTCCCAGCAACCCATCCCCTTCCCACATCATGAACACTGTCACTTTCGAGCAAGACGGCGCTGTCGGCGTCGTCACCATGTGCAAGCCCCCTCACAACCTCATGAACATGGCGTCGCTCGCCGATTTGGGGGAGGCGCTCCAAAAAGGTGTGGACAGCGGCTCCAGATCGATTCTGCTGCGCAGCTCCATGCGCCACTTCTGCGCGGGCGCCGACCTGAACGTCATCTACGAAGAGAGGCCGAACGAGGAGGCACTCCAAGCGCTGTGGGCGAAGTTTGAAGACATTCCGCTGCCCATCGTGGCAGCGGTCCAAGGTGCAGCACTCGGGGGAGGACTGGAACTGGCCCTCATGTGCGACATGATCATCGCAGCCGACACCGCGACCTTCGCCATGGCAGAGGCTTCCCTTGGCTTGCTGCCGCTACTAGGCGGGGTGCAGCGCATCGCGCAGCGCGTCGGACCCGCGCGCGCCAAGGAACTCGCGATGTTCGGACGCCGCCACGACCCAAAGGCCATGGAACGATGGGGCGCCATCAATTTGGTGACGCCGGAGCAGGAACTCGCCGCGGTGTCGATGTCGTGGGCGCGGCAACTGGCAGCTGGGCCCACAGTCGCGTATCGCGGCATCAAGCTCCTGGCCGATCTGTCCGTCAGAGGCGGGAGCAAGTCCGCCGACGCCAAGCAGTATGAGGTCAACGAGTGGATGTGGCGATCCGAAGACCAACGGCGAGGCCTTGCCGCGTTCGCCCGCGACGGACGCCCTGCCACTGCAACGTTCGAGGGGAACTGACATGAGCGCTCCCCTCTCGGGCATCCGTGTCGTCGACTTCACACGGGTGCTGGCCGGTCCCCACTGCACGAAGACGTTGCGCGATCTGGGCGCAGACGTCATCAAGATCGAACCTCCAGCCGGCGACGTGGGCCGTGCCGGGGTTCCATACGTCGACAACATGTCGCTGTACTTCGTTCAACAGAACGCGGGCAAGCGCAACATCAGCCTGGATCTGAACTATCCCGAAGCACGAGAAGTCGTCAAGGAGCTTTGCCGATCCGCCGACGTCATCGTCGAGAACTTCCGACCGGGCACACTGGCACGCTTCGGCCTGGGCTTCGAGGACATTGTGCAAACGAATCCGAGGGCGGTGTACGTTTCGATGAGCGGCTACGGGCAATCCGGTCCTTGGCGCAATCGCCCAGCTTTTGCACCAACGGTTCAGGCGGAAACGGGCCTCACAGCCATCAACGTCGATCACTACGGCGATGCGCTTGCCGATGTTCGCAACGACTCGTGCAGCCATGCGGACGTGTACACCGGTTTGCAAGGCGTGATCGCGGTGCTTGCAGGGCTACAGCATCGAGAGCGGACCGGCCGGGGCCAGCACGTCGATGTATCGATGGCCGCCACGATGCTGTCTGCTAATGAGCGCGCGGGTGCGCTGATGTCCGGGCTTGAGACGAATGGCGAACCATATGCGCTGGGCGCGCCCGAGTCCCCGATCTTCGAGCTTCCAGACGGGCGAAGACTGACGATCGCGTCCAGCCCCGTGTTCACCCCTACGTTCCTGAGCTACTGCGCGATGATGCGACGCACCGACCTGCTGAAGAGACCGGAGTACGCTACCCCAGAGCTTCGAGCCCAGAATCTCAAGCCGCTGCTGGATGAGGTTCGCGCTTGGATCCTGACCTTCTCCGATCTCGACGAACTGCAGGCCCAGGTGAGTGAAGCAGGCCTGGCGATCGGCGTAGTGCGTACTACCGCTGAACTCGCCGAATCTGAGTGGGCCGCCCATTGGGGCGCCGTGGTCGAAGTCGACGACCGCAACGGAGGCAGGCTGCGCATGCCCGGCGCACCCTGGCGCTTCGGCGATGCAGTGCTGCCGGCCCCGGGTCTTCCCTATTTTCAGGGCGAGAGCAACGAGGACATTCTTCATGAACTGGGCTGGAACCCTGCGGACATTGATAGCTTGCGGGCCAGTGGCGTACTCCGCTCGCGGCGCAGTGCGGCGGGAGCTTTCGATTGAATGCCATGAACTCGCTGAATCGAACCCACGATCCCGGGGCGCGAAGCTGGGTGGCTGCTGCAAACGAGCCGCTTTGCGATTTCCCGATCCAAAACCTGCCGTACGGCGTTTTTCGCACCAGCAGCCAGGAGCCGTTCCACGCGGGCGTTGCGATCGGCGACAGCGTGCTCGACCTCGGACGGCTGCATGCCAGCGGACTCCTCGATGGGCTGGCGCTGCAAGCCGCCAGCGCATGCCTCGATGCGACGCTCAACCGCTTCATGGCGATGGGCGCTCCGGCTTGGCAGGCGCTTCGACATGCTGCGTTCGACCTTCTGAACGCGAACGCGGCGCCGGAGACCGTCGACGCCGCTCGCAAATGCCTCGTATTGCAGACAGCAGTGGAACATGCGGTGCCGGTCGCGATTGGCGACTACACTGACTACTTCACGTCGATCCATCACGCAATCAATGGGGGGCTCCTGCTGGACCCCGCGTACAAATTGGCGCGCGCCTTCCAGTGGCTGCCCATGGCCTACCATGGCCGCGCATCCTCAATCGGGATGACGGGCCACCAGTTCCCCCGACCCCACGGTCAGGTCCTTGATGAGACCACGGGGACCCCTGTGTATCGTCCGACCCGCCGCTTGGACTTCGAACTCGAACTGGGCGTCTTCGTCGGCCGGGAGAACGCCTTAGGAGAGCCTGTCGGGATCACCGAGGCCGAGGACAGCGTGTTCGGAATCTGCCTGTTGAACGATTGGTCGGCGCGCGACATCCAGGCTTGGGAGATGACCCCGCTGGGACCGTTCCAGGCAAAGAATTTCGCAAGCACCCTATCACCGTGGATCGTGACGCTGGAAGCGCTCGCACCCTTCAGGAGCGCTGTGGAGAGGGTGCTCGACGGCCCTGCGGTGCTCCCCTATCTCGACAGTCCCGCCAACAGAGAACGAGGTGCATTCGACATTCGCCTGAAGGTGTCGGTCGAGACCGCTGCGATGCGTGCATCCGGCTCCGATCCGCGCGTGTTGTGCACGACCAACTTCGCTCATCAGTACTGGACAGTCGCGCAGATGCTCACCCACCACACGGCGGGAGGATGCAATCTGCGCGTGGGCGACTTGCTGGGAACAGGCACGATATCGGATCCGCAACCCGAGAACGCTGGATCGCTCATAGAGCTGAGCCAAGCGGGCCGCAAGCCCCTCGATCTGGGCAATGGCGAGGAGCGCAGCTTCGTGGAAGACGGCGACAAAATCATCCTGCAGGGATGGTGCGAACGCGGGGACTTTCGGCGCATTGGCTTCGGGTCCAACTTCGCAACCGTCACCCCTGCACGGCAAATTTAAGGTGCTGATACGATGAAAGCAGTCTGGTATGAAAACGTAGGGCCTGCGCGCACCGTGCTGCAGTACGGCGAAAGACCGATGCCGACGCCGGGGCCTGGCGAAGTTCTGGTGCGGCTTCGCGCATCGGGCGTCAACCCCTCCGACGTCAAGGCCCGTGCTGGCCTGCGGGGCGGCAAGAGTTCCATGGCCTACCCGCAGATCATTCCGCACAGCGACGGCGCCGGGATCATCGAGGAGCTGGGCGGGCCGTCGAGCCGCTTCACCCCGGGTGACCGTGTCTGGGTCGCCAATGCCCAGTGGAGACGTGCCCGGGGCACAGCAGCGGAGTTCCTCGTCATCGACGAATCCCTGGCTTTCTCCTTGCCCGACTCTGTGCCCTTCGACGTCGGGGCAGCACTGGGCATCCCGGCACTGACTGCCTGCCACGCCGTCGCAGGCTACAGACCTGTCGAAGGCAAAGTCGTGCTGGTGAGTGGAGGCGGTGGCACGGTCGGCAGTCTCGCGGTTCAGTTCGCCAGGCAGTCGGGAGCCTTCGTGGTGGCATCGGGAAGCCTGACCGACAGGGAGCGGATTCTTCGACTGGGTGCACATGCGTTCGTGGACTACAAAAGCGCTCACCTGGTCGAAGAGGTGCTTCGCGCCACAGACGGCCGATCCCTCGACCATGTGGTCGAAGTGGAGTTCGGCGACAACATCCAGGCCGTCGCGGATCTTCTGTCCGAACGAAGCACCGTTGTCGCGTACGGCTCCGCCAAGACACAAAAGCCCGAGTTGCCTTTCTACACCTTGATGTTCAAGGGGGTGCGGCTGGAGCTTCTGCTGGTCTACCTCCTGACGAATCAGGAAAGGGGCGCGGCGGCCGACCGCATCAACCAGTTGCTCTCGACCGGCGCGCTTGACGTGGCTGTTTCAACCGTCATTCCTCTCAAAGAATGCGCACGGGCGCACGAGATCGTCGAGTCCGGCAACAGGTCAGGCGCCGTGATAGTGCAGGTATCGGACCAGTGAGATGACAGAGCAAGCAAATGCCCGGGTGGCGTTGGTCACCGGCTCCACCAGCGGAATCGGGTTGGAGATCTCGAAGTCCTTGGCCGAGAATGGCTGGATAGTGGCTCTGCACGGAAAGGGCAATCCGATTCAAGTCCAAGCGGCGCTGGATGCAACGAACGCGCGGGCGAAGTTTCCCGTGAGGCATTTCGATGCCGACATGCGGGATCCGCAAGAGACACGCAGACTCGTCCGGGGGATTCAGGAAACCTACGGAAGCCTGGATCTTTTGGTGAACAACGCTGGCATCCAGCACATCGACAGGATCGAGAGCTTCTCCCCGGAAAGCTGGGACGACGTGCTGGCCATCAATCTCAGCGCGGTGTTCCACGCCACGCGAGCGGCGCTGCCCGCAATGCAGGCGAAAGGCTATGGCCGCATTGTCAACATTGCCTCCGTGCACGGTCTCGTTGCCTCGCAGGAGAAAGCTGCCTATGTCGCAGCGAAGCATGGGGTGGTGGGCTTGACCAAGGCCACTGCGCTTGAGAATGCGAAAGCCGGTATCACCTGCAACGCCATCTGTCCCGGTTGGGTTCTGACGCCCCTGGTCGAGGCCCAGATCGCTCTGCGGATGGAGCGATCGAACAGCGGCCGAGACGAGGTGGTCAGCTCGATGCTGTCCGAAAAGGAACCGACTTGCCGATTCACGACCACAGACCAAGTTGCCGGCGCAGTTCGCTTCCTGGTCAGTTCTGCTGCCGACAACATAACAGGCGTCAGCTTGGCGATGGACGGAGGATGGACAGCACAATAGTCAACCGTAGCAAAAACCAACTGTGGTCTACAAGGGCCTCACCCAATTGCAAGCAATATTCGGCACAGCAATCACGCATGCGCGATCGCTGGGGAGTGGGATCGACGAGTAGGGCCGTTGAACAGGCGGACGCGAGACAAGGGTGCGGACTGGCTGGTCTACAAACGGTCATGTTGCAGCATGCATTTTTGCTGCGGACCCTGATGAAAGACGCGCGCGGAGACCTCGTTCACTCACTCTTCGAGGATGGCGTTGACCCTCCGACACAGTTTCAGGCACTCCCCGCGCAGGTCCAACCTTGGTTCATCACGACGAGCCGTCAAGCGGCGGTGGAAATGGGGGTTTCGATGCCCCCGTGGGAATGGCGATCCGAGGCTACAACAGCATCGTGAACTGCTCCCTTCGGGAGAGTACGGCCCAGGCCATACGCGCGTTCTTTGCAGCGATGGCCACGATCGCACGCCAGTAGCCGCGTCGCGAGAACAGCGCCGCCGCCCATCGGCTGAGGCCGTCGGTTTTGTTCTGAGCAGCATGGAGTACCGCACGGGCACCCAGAACCAGCAGCGATCGCATGTACGAGTCCCCTGTCTTCGTGATGTGCCCCAGTCGCGCCTTGCCGCCCGAGCTGTACTGGCTGGGCACTAGGCCAAGCCAGGCGGCAAACTGGCGACCACACCTGAACTCATGACCGTTGCCGATCATCGCAACCATTGCAGTGGCGGTGGTTTGGCCGATCCCTGGCAGAAGCATGAGTTGCTGAGCTCGGGCATCGGCGCGCGCCATCTGTCCGATGTGTCGGTCATAGAGCGCGATCCGCTCGTCCAGCCGCGTCAATTCGCTGAGCAGATCGCCGACGACGGTATTGCTCCAGCCGGGCAGATCCTCCAGGCACGCCATGGCTTGGCTGCGCACCGTCGACGCCTTGAGCGGGAGCACGATGCCGAACTCGCTGAGTAACCCGCGAATTCGGTTGATGGTTGCGGTGCGCTGCTCGACAAATCCCTGTCGCACTCGATGCACGCTCAGTTGCGATTGCTGCTCCAGGCTCTTGACGATGATTTCATATTGCACCTCTCACAGCAGCGCTTTTCGATCCTTGCGGTTGGCTCGCTCGTAGCTTTCGCTCGGTGAGCTCATCGAGCGTGATCCAGTATGGCCCTCTCGACTTCAGCTGACGTGCAGCGAGTATCTTGCGTGCAATCCAATAATGGACCTTGCTGACGCTGACTCCGAAGCGCTTTGCGATCTGCGGAACAGTCAATTCCTCGGCCTTCTTGAGCATAGGTGCGGGGATTGCGTGGCGCCAGCGAATCCATCTGACCATCGAGTCGTTAAATACCTTGCCAAGTGGGCTTCTGACTCTCTCTCGGTTGAGTTGCTGCGCAATCAGCGCATCGCTCAGATTGCGCGCAAGCGCTCGCACACGAGCTACTGTAACTTCGCAGCAGCGAACGCGGTCGGCAAGCGGCAACGGCAGTTCTACGGTCACGTCGCTGCAGGCGCCGCCTTGCCATCGGATGTGCAGCACCGCCTGCTTGGGCGCCAGACGTTTCTCGACGGTAATATCTTTGATTAGCAAACGTAGCATTCGCTTGCGATCCTTGGCTGAAGTGCTGGGGGCATTCCATAGGCGCGGCAGCTCCCGCGCCAGCGTCATCACCTCAGCTCTTTGCTCCTCGGTGATCACCTGCGCCGTGCGATGTTGGGCCTCGGCTTTCTGATGTTTTATTTCTTCCACGCGCAATAGCGCCTCATTCCACCAACGCTCCAAGGTACTGGTGACCAGACGATTGCTGGGATCGGCCTCCTGGTATCGCCGCTCCGCCAGGGCTGCCTCGTACTCGGCGCGCTCGAGGCGCATTCTCCATTGGTGCATGAGCGCTTGATCACGTCCCTCCAGATTCGTCAGCACGCTCATGGCGAGTTCCAATTCGGCTGGTTGTAGTGCGTCGAGCACCTGCTCGGCAACGGCCACATCTAGGGGGTCGCACCGTACGCTCATGCAGTCTTTGGTTGACAGGCCTTCGCGGTGCTTGGCGCCGCAGAGATAGGTGGGGTAGAGCCCGCCATTGCCGCTGTAGCGCACGCACAGCCGACGCCCGCATTTGCCGCACATCAGCAGGCCTTGCAACAGCGCGGCACCTTCGCGTGGCGCTCCTCCCGGAATCATCGGCGGCACGCTGGTACGGTTCTTTTCCAAGCGCAGTTGATTGCGCTCGAACTGCTCCCAGTCAACAAATCCTTCATGATGGTTGAGCAACAGCACCCGCCACTGTGAGCGCTCGACCGTCTTGATATGGCTGCGAACTTCCCCGTCGGGCGTGAGCCCCCGCTGGCATTGATGCCGACCGAAGGTGTAGGCCCCCGCATAGGACGGGTTCTTCAACACTTGCAAGGTGCGCTCGTAAGTCAGATCTCCCCATTCCAGCTTGCCGTTCCACACGCCGCCGTGGCGCCTCTTGGGGAAGCGAAGCTGGTGGGTGACGAACCACTGCATCACCGCGTGGGCACTGCCGCTTGCCTGGAACTGCCGGAAGATCAGTGCAATGGCGCCACGCACCTCCTGATCCGAATCCACAACGACCTGGCCTCGTGCGTCGTAGCAAAGTCCCACCGGCAGTGGGACACGCAGTTCACCGCGCTTGGCCTTGTTCAGCTTGCCACCCTGGAGGCGGGCGCGCAAGAAGTGCAGTTCGGCTTGCGCCATGGTGCCCTTGAGCCCGAGCAACAGCCCGTCGTTGAAGTCGGCAGGGTTGTAGCAGCCGTCCGCGTCGATGACCAGCGTGTCGGTGAACGCGCAAAGTTGTAGCAGGCGGTGCCAATCCACGTTGGAGCGGGCCAGTCTCGACGCCTCCAGAGCAAACACCGCTCCCACCTGTCCCATCGACACGTCTGCCACCAAGGTCTTGAAGTCCTCCCGACCCGCCGTCTGCGCCGAGCGGCCCAGGTCCCGATCGAGCACCCGTATCGCACTCTCCTCCCATCCCAGTTCCAACGCCCGTTCCCGCAGCGCGTACTGGCGCTGGGTGCTCTCCTGATGATGACGCACCTGACTCGGGGTCGATTGACGTATGTACACGTACGCCGGCTTGCGCCGGTGCTCCTCGGTGATCTTGCCGTTCATCGCTCGCCTCCGTCGCCAATGGATCGCAGTTGCGGTGAGCGTCGAGCCAACTCTGGACCATGCTGGTGAGCACCACGCCAGCGGCTACGGTATCGATTGCGGGGGCGGCTCGACGGTTCAACTCGTCCGCCCCGGCATCTCAGAGCGCCTCTCTGCGGCGCAGTAGTTCGCGATTGATCTCGCAGATCTCTTCGATGGCGGTGCGAAGCAGCTGGTAGTTCGACAGGTGCTGGCTGACTGCCTCGTAGTCGCCCTGGGGCACGTAGCTCATCTGCGGACGCTGGCCAGGGAAACTCACCGAGAGGTAGTACTTGGGACCGTGACCTTCGCCTTGGGCGCACTTGCACCCTGGTTTCCCACAACGCAGGTAGCGCTCGATGATCGAGCCGCGCAACAGGTGTTCCATGGACGGCAGCGTGCGTAGCAGCTGCGCACGGCGTCTCCGAAGAGAGGAGGAGGTCTTGTTCTCCATCTTTGTCAGAACACGTATAAGACTGTACTGATAGTGCCACCATTGTGCGCTCCCCGTCAAGTCTCGGCGGCGGGTTCGCGAGCGTTGAGTTCTCGCAGCAACGCAGCCAGCTCGAGCAAGCGACGCGCGTTCAGGCGCGCCGCGGTTTGCCCTGGTGTGACCAAGGGGTCCGGATCGGCCAGGTCTGTCCACTCGCGTGGAACCGTCAGCGTGCCGTGCTCAGAATGCCGCAGCGTCAGCGTGTCCACACCGGACACGCGTCGGCGCTTGACTACGTCGAAGGTCTTGGCGAACAGCGGGTGAAATGGGTGACGGATACTTGCCCTGTCTACAAGTGCATCAGCACAAGGTGCAGTATGAGATGTCCGTCTTGATGGGCACGAAGCGCATGTTCGGGCGCTGCACTGCCTCGCAGATCGCCGCCGCGTCTGCGGCGTCGTTCTTGCCATGCTTGCCGGACATTCGATAGGGGCTGACGAACTTGGGCGCCATCAGGCGCACCGTGTGCCCGTGCGCCATGAACTGGCGCGCCCAGTGGTGCGCACCGGAGCACGCCTCTATCCCAATCACGCAGGGCGGTAGCGACGCGATCAGTTCCACCAGCTTGGCCCGTGTCACCTTGGGAGATATGAGTTCGGGCTTGCCCGCTTCATTGACCCCGTGGATGGCAAAAACAGACTTGGCCAGATCGATACCAACGTACAGAATAGTCATGGGCTTCTCCTTTCCGAGTTAGTAGATGGGAGTTCGCAACCCCATCGTGGCACTCAGTTGCCGGCAGCCGCAACAAGCAGCGGCTTAATCGGGAGGGGGAGGCCCCTTTCATTCACTCTTGCGCAGGCAAATGTGTCACTTGTCTTCTGGGCACGGGCCGATCGGTGGCAAAGCCGCATCCAGCCAGGGTTTGCGCAATTTGCGAAGGAAATGTGTCACTCGCTCTTCACCGCCAGACGTGCAAAGACAATGTGTCACCGCCGGAGCTCTGGGGGCGCTTCTGCCGCCCTACCCTATCGCCGCTCGCGTCACCGCGATACGACGCTCGCGCGTCAACGCGGTGCACTGCAGCGGTGGCGGGGAGTTGGAACCGTAGTACCGCCGGCAGTGCCGACAGCGAAACGGCGCATCCAGCAGTTGTGCATCGAGCCGGTACGCCGATGCTTCACCACAATGCCGGCAGGCTGCGAGAAGCGGCTCACGATGAATCGGACATCGGTCGTGGCGCTCGCGCTGGTGCACCACCGTGTGATAGCCGAGCGACATGCAGCGCGGGCAGTATCGCAGGAAGCGGCAACCATCCAGCGCCGCCGCGTCCATCCCCTCGCGCACGCTGCGCTGTGTCACGCCGAGCAGACGGGCGACGATAGGTACCTCAATGTCCCCCGGGGCGAGGCCCAGGTACGGGTCCACTGGGTTGGCCCGCAGCTGCTTTCCCAGAAAGTACCCTGCCAGCCGATTCGTGCGGGCGAACTTCCATAGCATGCAGACCACCGACTCGTACGCCTCCTATGCCTCGGCGATGCGCTACTGGTGCGCCTGGTACGCCGCGCGCTATGGCCAGGTGCTGCGAATGCCCGTTCCGGTCCCCGTGGTCGTCCAGTTCATCGTCGACCACGCCGCGCGCACGGCGGATGCGGATTCCAAGGCTGGCCTGTCGACTGGATTGGTGAGCGAGCTGCCGCCAGACATCGACCAGGCGCTGGTGGCCAACGGCTACAAAACGCGGCTCGGCGTGCCGGCGCTCAACACGCTCGTGCACCGCATTGCGGTGCTGTCCAAGGCGCACCAGCTGGCCAAGGCGCCGAACCCTTGCGCCGACCCGCTGGTGCGCGAGCTCCTTGCCCAGACGCGCCGCGCCTACGCCAAGCGCGGCGCGCGGCCGCGCAAGCAGCGCGCGCTCACCAAGGACCCGCTGCAAGCGGTGCTGGCGACCTGCGACGACACCCTGCGCGGAAAACGCGATCGCGCCCTCCTCCTGTTCGCATGGGCCACCGGCGGGCGACGGCGCTCCGAGGTCGCCTCGGCCACGCTCGAGAACCTTCAACGTGTCGATGCCAACGCCTATCTCTACACGCTCGCGCACTCCAAGACCAACCAGGCCGGCGCCCAGCGCCCCGAGGACGTGAAGCCCCTGGTGGGCAGTGCGGCGCAGGCCATGCAGGCGTGGCTCGCCGTGCTAGCGGAAAGAGGCATCCAGGAAGGCGCCCTCTTCCGCCGCATCCGCAAGGGCGGTCATCTGGGGGAGCCGCTCGCGCCAGCGGCCGTGCGCGACATCGTGAAGGCGCGATGTACGTTGGCGGGGGTGGAGGGTAAGTTTTCTGCGCACTCGCTCAGGGCCGGGTTCGTGACCGAAGCCGGCCGACAAAACATGTCGCTGCCCGAGACGATGGCCATGACCGGGCATCACAGCGTGGCGACCGTGATGGGCTACTTCCGCGCCGAAAGCGCGCTGGGCAGCAAGGTCAGCCGGATGCTCGACGAAGATTGAGTGGTGCGGGGCGGTTCGACGACCCTACAGCGCCCGCAGTTGATGGCACAACCCACTCGAGACTCGCGACCTTGTTCACGCCCCTTCCGTCTTGACACCTGACCCATCAAAGCTGGCGAGCCACATAGCAGCATCGACGAACTGCTGCCGCGACGCTGCAGCAGCACTGACCGCCCTCTCATGCTCGATCTCCGTTAGCGCAACTCCCGCGCTTCAAGCCCCCTGCACGTTCCGCACGATCTGCCACGCATTGGCGTAGGGCGCGAACTGGCGCATGTTCTCGTTGACCTGCAGTTCCCGCCCGATGGCCGGGAAGGCACGTTGGGCACAGTTCTCCCGATCGCAGACCTTGCAGCCGGCGCCAATCGGCGTTGCGGCGGCGGGGTCGTTCAGGTCGAGCCCCGTTGCATACACAAGCCGATGTGCATGCCGCACATCGCATCCCAGCGCCACCGCGAAGGTGCGTGCGGGTGCTGCGAACCCGCCGCGGCGGCGTGAGATGCAGCGCGCGATCCAGAGGTAGGTGCGCCCGTCGGGCATCTGGGCGAGTTGCGTCAGGATCTTGCCCGGCTGTGCAAATGCCTCATACACATTCCAAAGCGGGCAGGTGCCGCCTGTCCGCGAGAAATGGAAGTCCGTCGCCGACTGGCGCTTGGAGATGTTGCCCGCGCGATCCACGCGCACGAAGAAGAACGGAATACCCTTGGCATCGGGCCGCTGCATCGTGGAGAGCCGGTGGCAAACAGTTTCGAAGCTCACCCTGAATTGCTGGCTCAGCAGCTCGATGTCATAGCGCAAAGCCTCGGCTTCCGCCAGAAAGCGGCGATAAGGCAGCAGCAAGGCGCCGGCAAAGTAGCTCGCGAAGCCGATTCTGGCCAGCGCGCGGGCTTCGTCACTGGCGAAGCTCTCATGGTTGGCGAACGACTCGATCAGGTCGGCCGCGTCCAGCCGCGCGATCTGTGTGGCGAGCTGAAACGCCCGCTGGCCCGGCTCGATGTCGGCCGAGAGGCTTAAGGTGCGGTTGGACGCATTGAAAGCACGGACCACATCGGCGCTATCGCCGACGCGGCGTGCGTTGATCGTCGCGACGCCGTGCACCTCGGAGAGATGTCTTTCCAACAGCGCAACCAGCTCACCGCCGGCAGCGGCCGGGTCTGCCTTGGCGTCGCGGTGCAGCCGCTCGAACAATTGCTCGGCGCGTTCGTCGAGCACGGCCATGTGGTTGTGCCGCTCGTAGAAGAAATCGCGCACCTCTTCATACGGCTGCAGCGGGGCCGCGGATCGCTGGGGGTTGTGGTCCCCGTCGATGCCATCCGCCAGGAGCATCAGACGTTCCTCGGCGGTGCGGCAACGCTTGTGCAGCCGCACCAGCACTTGCGCCATGACCGGCAACTGGCCGACCATGGCCTGCACCTCGGCCATGGAAACCGGCTCCTGCCCGCCTGCCTCGGCCACCACCTCCCGCACTTCAGAGATGAGTCGGGCCTCTTCATCTTCCGAGAAAAACTGCAGATCGATCCCGAGGCTCGATTGCAGCCGCAGCAGCACCGGCACGGTCAGGGGCCGCTGATTGTTCTCGATCTGATTCAGATAGCTGGGCGACAGCTTCAGGGCATGCGCCAGTGCCGCCTGGGTGAGACCGCGCTGCTCTCGCAGGGTCTTCAGCCGCACGCCCATGTAGGTCTTGTGCATCGTGGGGGATCTTCGCAAACATTGCAACTTGGCTCAACGGCTTCGCAAATCTTCGCCAATTCAGCCCTGGTCAGGCTGATTGTCCCCTGCGAAGATTGCAAACACAACACCCGCACCGTCGAGACCTTAGAGAGCCATGCGATGACCGAAATCTCCATTTCACCCTTCAAGCCGAAGAAATCCGTGGCGCTGTCCGGTGTGACCGCCGGCAACACCGCGCTTTGCACCGTGGGCCGTACCGGCAACGACCTGCATTACCGCGGCTACGACATCCTCGACATCGCCGAGGTCTGCGAGTTCGAGGAAATTGCCCACCTGCTGGTGCACGGCAAGTTGCCCACCGCCGCCGAGCTGCGCGCCTACAAGGCCAGGCTCAAAGCGATGCGCGGCGTGCCTGCCAGTGTGAAGACGGCACTGGAGCAGATCCCCGCCGGTGCGCATCCCATGGACGTGATGCGCACCGGCGTGTCCGCCCTGGGATGCACGCTGCCCGAAAAGGACGACCACAACACGCCGGGCGCGCGCGACATCGCCGATCGGCTGATGGCCTCGCTGGGCTCCATGCTGCTGTACTGGTACCACTGGTCCACCCAGGGCAGGCGCATCGAACTGGAAACCGACGACGACTCGATCGGCGCGCACTTCCTGCACCTGCTGCATGGCGCCAGGCCCGGCGCCGCGTGGGAGCGGGCCATGCACACTTCGCTGAACCTGTACGCCGAGCATGAGTTCAACGCCTCGACCTTCGCCGCGCGCGTGATCGCCGGGACCGGCAGCGACATGTACTCGGCCATCGCGGGCGCCATCGGCGCGCTGCGCGGGCCCAAGCATGGGGGTGCCAACGAGGTCGCGTTCGAAATCCAGAAGCGCTACGACAGCCCGGACGAGGCGGAAGCCGACATCCGCCGCCGCGTCGAAGCCAAGGAGGTCGTGATCGGCTTCGGGCACCCCGTCTACACGGTGAGCGACCCGCGCAACGTGGTCATCAAGGGCGTGGCCCGGTCCTTGTCCGATGAAGCGGGCGCGACCAAGATGTACGACATCGCGGAGCGCCTCGAGTCGGTGATGTGGGACGCCAAGAAGATGTTCCCCAACCTGGACTGGTTCAGCGCAGTGAGCTACCACATGATGGGGGTGCCGACGGCCATGTTCACGCCGCTGTTCGTGATCGCCCGCACCAGCGGCTGGGCCGCGCACGTCATCGAGCAGCGCATCGACAACAAGATCATTCGTCCGAGCGCCAACTACACCGGCCCCGAAGACCAGGCATTCCTGCCCATCCAGGATCGCCGCTAGAAGCCCTTTTCGCGCCCACGCATGAACGCCTCCTACCGAAAGAACCTGCCCGGCACCGCGCTGGACTACTTCGACGCCCGCGCCGCCGTCGATGCCATCGCACCCGGCGCATACGACCGATTGCCCTACACCTCGCGCGTGCATGCCGAGAACCTGGTGCGCCGCTGCGACCCGGCCATCCTGAACGAATCGCTGTCGCAGTTGATCGAGCGAAAGCGCGAGCGCGACTTCCCGTGGTTCCCGGCGCGCGTCGTCTGCCATGACATCCTGGGCCAGACCGCGCTGGTGGACCTGGCCGGCCTGCGCGACGCCATCGCCGACATGGGCGGCGATCCGGCCCAGGTGAACCCCGTCGTGCAGACCCAGTTGATCGTGGATCATTCGCTGGCGGTTGAATTTGCCGGCTTCGATCCGGATGCGTTCGCCAAGAACCGCGCGATCGAAGACCGTCGCAACGAGGACCGTTTCCACTTCATCGAGTGGACCAAGAAGGCCTTCAAGAACGTCGAAGTGATCCCGCCGGGCAACGGGATCATGCATCAGATCAACCTGGAGCGGATGTCGCCGGTGGTCCATGCCAAGGACGGCGTGGCCTTCCCCGACACGCTGGTCGGGACCGACAGCCACACCCCCCATGTCGACGCGCTCGGCGTGATCGCGATCGGCGTGGGCGGCCTCGAAGCCGAGAGCGTGATGCTGGGCCGCGCGTCCTGGATGAGGCTGCCCGACATCATCGGCGTGGAGCTGACCGGCAAGCCGCAGCCCCACATCACCGCGACCGACATCGTGCTGGCGCTGACCGAATTCCTGCGCCACCAGAAAGTGGTCGGCGCCTACCTGGAGTTCCATGGCGAAGGCACCTCGGCATTGACGCTGGGCGACCGAGCGACCATCTCCAACATGACGCCGGAGTTCGGCGCCACGGCGGCGATGTTCTCCATCGACCGGATGACCATCGACTACCTGCGTCTGACCGGGCGCGAGGACGAGCAGGTCCGCCTGGTCGAGGTCTATGCCAAGGAAGCGGGCCTGTGGTCGGACGCACTGGCCACCGCCGAGTATGAACGGGTGCTGCGTTTCGACCTGTCCTCGGTCGTGCGCAACATGGCCGGACCGTCCAATCCGCACAAGCGCCTGCCGACCTCCCAGCTCGCCGCGCGCGGCATCGCGGCCCCGTGGGAGGAAGTGCCCGGCCGGATGCCCGACGGCGCCGTGATCATCGCGGCGATCACCAGCTGCACCAACACCAGCAACCCGCGCAACGTGATCGCCGCCGGCCTGCTGGCGCGCAACGCCAACGCGCGTGGCCTGGTGCGCAAGCCCTGGGTCAAGTCCTCGCTGGCACCCGGCTCCAAGGCCGTGCAGCTGTACCTGGAAGAAGCGGGCCTGTTGTCCGAGCTCGAGAAGCTGGGCTTCGGTATCGTGGCCTTTGCCTGCACCACCTGCAATGGCATGTCCGGTGCGCTCGACCCGGTGATCCAGCGGGAGGTGATCGAACGCGACCTGTACGCCACGGCCGTGTTGTCGGGCAACCGCAACTTCGACGGCCGCATCCACCCCTATGCCAAGCAGGCCTTCCTGGCCTCGCCGCCGCTGGTCGTGGCCTATGCGATCGCCGGCACCGTTCGCTTCGACATCGAGAAGGATGTGCTGGGGCTCGATGCCGCCGGCCAGCCCGTGACCTTGAAGGACATCTGGCCCAGCGATGCCGAGATCGACGCGATTGTCGCCAGCAGCGTCAAGCCCGAGCATTTTCGGCGGGTCTACGACCCGATGTTCAAGATCGGCGTGGCCAGCGGCGAGTCCATCAGCCCGCTGTACGACTGGCGGCCGCAGAGCACCTACATCCGCCGCCCGCCCTACTGGGAAGGCGCGCTGGCCGGCGAGCGCACGCTGCGCGGCCTGCGCCCGCTGGCCGTGCTGCCCGACAACATCACGACCGACCACCTGTCGCCGTCCAACGCCATCCTGCCGGACAGTGCGGCCGGCGAATACCTGCACAAGATGGGCTTGCCCGAGGAAGACTTCAACTCCTACGCCACGCACCGCGGCGACCACCTGACGGCGCAGCGCGCGACCTTTGCCAACCCGCAGCTCGTCAACGAGATGGCCGTGGTCGACGGCGAGGTGAAGAAGGGTTCGCTGACCCGCATCGAACCCGAGGGCCATGTGGTGCGCATGTGGGAGGGCATCGAGACCTACATGCAGCGCAAGCAGCCCTTGATCATCATCGCCGGTGCCGACTACGGCCAGGGCAGCTCGCGCGACTGGGCGGCCAAGGGCGTGCGGCTGGCGGGCGTGGAGGCCATCGCGGCGGAGGGCTTCGAGCGCATCCACCGCACCAACCTGATCGGCATGGGTGTGCTGCCCCTGGAGTTCAAGCCCGGCGTCAATCGGCTGACGCTGGGTCTGGACGGCACCGAGACCTACGACGTGGTGGGCGAACGCCGGCCGCGTGCAGACCTGACACTGGTGGTCCGGCGCAGGAACGGCGAACATGTCGAGGTGCCCATGACCTGCCGGCTCGACACGGCCGAGGAGGTCTCGATCTACGAGGCCGGCGGCGTGCTGCAGCGCTTTGCGCAGGACTTTCTAGCCTCCACACAATCCGCCTGATGCCACACATGCCACAGATCAAGATCCCGGCCGCGTACATGCGTGGCGGCACCAGCAAGGGCGTGTTCTTCCGCCTTCAAGACCTGCCCGAGGCTGCGCAGGCACCGGGCGCCGCGCGCGATGCGCTGCTGCTGCGCGTGATCGGCAGCCCCGATCCGTACGGCAAGCAGATCGACGGCATGGGCGCCGCGACGTCGAGCACCAGCAAGACCGTCATCCTGTCGAAGAGCACGCGGCCCGGCCACGACGTCGACTACCTGTTCGGCCAGGTGTCGATCGACCAGCCCTTCGTCGACTGGAGCGGCAACTGCGGAAACCTGTCGGCCGCCGTCGGTCCGTTTGCCATCGGCAACGGCCTGATCGATGCCGGTCGCATTCCGCGAGACGGTATCTGCACCGTGCGCATCTGGCAGGCCAATATCGGCAAGACCATCGTGGCGCACGTGCCGATCGTCGGCGGCGCAGTGCAAGAGACCGGCGATTTCGAGCTGGATGGCGTCACCTTTCCGGCCGCCGAAGTGCAGCTGGAGTTCCTGGACCCAGCGGACGAGGGCGACGGCGAGGCAGGCGGGGCCATGTTTCCGACGGGCCATGTCGTCGATGACCTGGAGGTGCCAGGCGTCGGCACGCTCAAGGCCACGCTGATCAATGCGGGCATTCCGACGATCTTTGTCGACGCCGAGGCGATCGGCTACACGGGCACCGAACTGCAGGATGCCGTCAACGGCGACGCCAAGGCGCTGGCCATGTTCGAGAGCATCCGTGCCCAAGGTGCGCTGCGCATGGGCCTGATCAAGGACATCGGCGAGGCTGCCAAGCGTCAGCACACGCCCAAGGTCGCGTTCGTCGCAGCGCCCAAGGCGTATGTGGCGTCCAGCGGCAAACCGGTGGACGCGGGCGACGTCGACCTTCTGGTGCGCGCGCTATCCATGGGCAAGCTGCATCACGCCATGATGGGCACGGCAGCCGTGGCCATCGGCACCGCCGCGGCGATCCCCGGCACGCTGGTGAATCTGGCGGCTGGAGCTGGCGGACGCACCGCCGTGCGCTTCGGCCATCCCTCGGGAACGTTGCGCGTCGGCGCCGAGGCCACGCAGGTCGGTGGCCGATGGGTCGTGACGAAGGCGCTCATGAGCCGCAGTGCCCGTGTGTTGATGGAAGGCTGGGTGCGCGTGCCCGGCGACAGTTTCTGATTGGAAGTTTCAGGTATGTCCACCCGCAAGACCCTCAAGTCCCTGGCCGAAGCCCGTCGCGGCGTCCTCGTGCCCGGCGCCTTCAATGCCCTGTCGGCCAAGGTCATCGAAGACCTGGGTTTCGAGGCGATCTACGTCACCGGCGCCGGCGTCACCAACATGTGGTTCGGCATGCCGGACCAAGGCTTCATGGGCCTGCACGAGATCGCCGACCACACCGCGCGGATCCGCGATGCGGTGAGCGTCCCCTTGATCGTCGATGCCGACACCGGCTTCGGCAACGCGCTGAACGTGCGCCACACCGTTCGCGTGCTGGAACGCGCGGGCGCCGACTGCATCCAGCTCGAGGACCAGGTGGCGCCCAAGCGCTGCGGGCATTTCTCGGGCAAGGAGGTCATTTCCACCGAGGAGGCCGTCGGCAAGATCAAGGCCGCCGTGGATGCCCGGCACGACCCCGACTTCCTCATCATGGCCCGCACCGATGCCTGCGCCACGCAAGGCTTCGAGGCGGCCATCGAGCGCGCCCAGAAGTTTGCCGACGCCGGTGCCGACATCCTGTTTGTCGAAGCGGTGACCACGGCCGAGGAGATCCGCGCGTTGCCGCAGCGGCTGGTCAAGCCTCAGCTGATGAACATGGTGATCGGTGGCCGGACCCCGATCTTCGGCGCTGAAGAACTGGGCGGATTGGGCTACGGCATCGTGCTGTACGCCAACGCTGCGCTGCAGGGCGCCGTTGCCGGCATGCAGAAGGCGCTGACTGTGCTGCGCGAGACCAGGCGCATCGATGAAGATTCGGCTCTGGTGACGCCGTTCGCCGAACGCCAGCGGCTGGTCGGCAAACCCGAATGGGATGCGCTGGAGAAGCGTTACACCTGAGCGGCGGGCAACCGAGGCGCAAACGGCTCGCGGGCGCACCTCACCAGCCTGCCAGGGAACGACGCGCTACGATCACCCGGGTCGGCACCTTGTTGATGCTGCTGTGGCTGCCGATCATCGGCAATGTCATAGCCTGGCTCATTGCCAAGCTGCGGCGCCCGGTGGCTGCGGAGCCGGCGGGTTTCGAGGCGGGCAGCACATTCCACCCCCATGCCCTCGTCGAGCTCACGCTGCGCGCGTCCCAGCTCCCCTCCGAAGACTCGCTGGTCCTCGAAGGCGAGCACCGCTGCGCCCTCGTTGTGGACAACGAAGGCTTTTCGGCACGCTGGATCGTGGCGCCGGGGCAAGCGTTTCGGCGCGGAACGGCGCAAACGTTTCAGGTCGAGTTCCTGAAGCCGGCGATCGCACTGCCACGGTTCCAGCGCGATGCGGCATTCCGGATGCTGGTGGCCGAATCGTTCGTGGGCGATGGCCGGGTGCTTGAGTTGCTCGGTCACGACTGACGCCTGGTGTCACGCGCCAGCCCTACTGGCGCGCCAGCCGCAGCAACTCTTCACCGACAACACGGCGCGCCTCGTCGGTCGACGCGCAATCGAAGAGCGTCTGCAAAAGGTCGTCGTGCTCAAGCCTCAGCAGGCTTGCAATCATGGACTGTTGCGCCGCAGAGAAGACCTCGGCCAACACCCAGGACTCGAGCATCTGCGCCGCGTGCGCCGGGTCGTCGCGATGCAACTCGCCGAGTCGCAGAACAAGCTTCACCTGCGCCGCATCGAACGACTGCGGGATCACCGGATTGGTCTTGCGCGGTTGCGCAACCCGGAAATATGGCGCAAGCCCGCGGATACGAGCGGCGAACCTCGACATGGTTTTTTGCATCGGCTTCCCCCGCGTCCTCGAAGAGGAGATCGAAGAGGAACCATCATGCAACCGGCCCGAGAAGTCGAGCGGCGGGAGCGTAACCTTAGGCAAGGAGAGCGCGCAAATCCGCGAACGGGACAGTGATTGGGGTGATCGCATCTTTCGTGCATGTATGGACCCTGCGCCTCAAACGGTTTGCGCGCATGACTCGGCACAAGCGTTACTCACGCACTTCGGCGCCGGTCGCCCATGCGCCGAGCCTTGCAAGAAAGCGATCAACAGCCTTCAGCTCGCTGGAAGCGATCCACTCATTCGGCTGATGCGCCTGCGAGATGGCACCAGGTCCGCAAACCAGCGAAGGGATGCCGGCCTGCTCAAAAAAGCCCGCCTCGGTTCCAAACGGAACTTCGCCTGGCGGCCCCAGCGCACCCAACGCTCTGGCAATGGCCACCGCGGCACTGTCATTCCTTGCCGCGAGCGCCGGCACCCCGGCGATCTGCGCCATCTCTACCTCCACGTCTGACGACACCACGGCCAGCAGCCGTTCGAGCTCGGCCTTCACGGCCGCTGTGCTGACCTCATCCGGCGGCCGGAATTCCCACAGCACCTCGCAACAACCGGGCACGATATTGATCGCAGTCCCTCCACCGATACGGTCCACATTGACGGTGGTGCGATTGCCCCGCATGGACAGTGTGCGCCCGAACTTTTGCCAACTCCACGACCAGCAGCGCTGCCGGCTCGATGGCGCTGATTCCCGAGCTTGGATCGCTGGAATGCGCCGGGCGGCCTCGGAAGGTGGTCCGATGACCATAGAAGCCCCGATGCGCCAGTCCGATGCGCATCTCGGTCGGCTCGCCAATGATGGCCAAGGCTGGCGACTGAACACGCGCCTGCAGGTCGGCGATCAGACGTGGCACGCCAAAGCATCCCACCTCCTCGTCGTAGGAGAACGCCAGATGGATGGGGCGGCGCAAATTCAGGCGGCACCAGCGCGGCACTGCAGCGAGGCATGCCGCAATAAACCCCTTCATGTCGGCCGATCCCCGCCCTTGAAACCGTCCATCGCGCTCGACCAGCGTGAAGGGGTCGGAATCCCAGTCCTGATCCACGACCGGGACCACGTCGGTATGCCCGGACAGGACAACGCCGCCCGCCACGTCCGGGCCGATCGTTGCCAGCAGGTTGGCCTTTGCGCCATCGTCGCTGTGGATCAACCGCGCCTTGGCGCCATGCCCTTCCAGGTACGCCGCCATCCAGCGGATGAGATCCAGGTTGGACCGGTGTGAGGTCGTGTCTAAGGCGACCAGCGTCCGAAGGATCTCTGCCGTGTCAATGGTCTGATCAAGGTTGCGATGGCGCCGATGTCGGTGATACGCGCTCCGCGGGCTGGAGCGTCGTGACGAAGAAGCCGAGCAGGATGAGCGCGATGCCCGCGACATGGAAAGCGCGCACGGGCTCTCCCAGCATGAGAAAGGCCAGGAGTGCGGTGAACAGCGCGACGAGGTGGAACGAAACGCCCGTCACCGTCGCGCCGAGCGTTGCGACGCAGCGGCTCCAGAGGATGAAGGCGAAGAGCGATGCGAAGACGCCGATGTAGAGAACCGCGCCGACCGATGCCGGGTCGCTCGGGATGCGTGCGCCGCGCGCGAGTTCAAAGGCCCAGAAGGGCATCAGCACGAGCAGCCCTGCCGCCATGGTCGCCGCCAGAAACACCAGCGGGCTGATCGTCGCGGGCTTGCGCCGCAGCAGCACGGAATAGACGGCATAGTTGGCAACGGCCAAGAGCACCAGCAACTCGCCGCCCTCGAAGCGCAACGCGGCGAGGCTCGCCATGTCACCGCGCGCCACGATCCAGGCGACCCCGGCGAACGAGATGGCGATGCCGAGAAGCGCCTTCCAGGTGATGCGCTCGACGCCGAGGACCCCTGCCGCGAGCGGCACCATGAGCGGCAAGGTCGAATTGAGGAACGCGACGCTTGCGGCCGGCACGGCCTGCAAGGCAAGGTAGCCCAGCGCGTTGTAGCCGGCGATGCCGAAAGCGCCACAAGCGGCAATGAGCACCCAGTGCCGGGCCAGCAGATCGCGCTCCCGCCAGGCTTGTCGGCAAACGAAAGGCATCAAGACGGCAAGGGCGACGACCCAGCGGCCGACCGCCAGGGAGACCGGCGGAAAGACAGGCCCGAGCGCGCGGCCCAGCACGAGGTTGCCGGACCAGAACGCAGGCGGGAGCCACAACAGCCAGACGGGGCGGGCCCACAGGGCGAGGAGCGCGGTGCGCATCACAGGCCCTGCAGGCCGATGCGGACCCGGCGGTTGGAACGGCCCTTGTTCTCGATCTTGAGAATTCGGATCGGGCGCGAAGCGCCCGTGGAGCCGAGATGCGTTCCGCCACAGGCTTGTCGATCGAGGCCAGCGATCTCGACGATGCGGATCAGGCCTTCCGAGGAAGGCGGCGGCGCGACCGAGCGGGAGCGCAGCAGGCCCTTCTCTGCGTGGGCGGCTGTCATGGACACGTAGCTCGTTTCGACGGCGAGGTCTTGGGCGACCACGTCGTTCAGCTCCGGCTCCAGGGCTCGCAGGCGATCGTTGTCGGCATCCGGCAGGTCGAAGTCGATGCGTGCTGTCCCATCTTCGTTCATCTGGACGCCGGTCACCAAAGCGCCGTCGAAGTCCCTGAAAACCAACGCATTCAGGATGTGCAGATCGGTGTGGAGCTCCCGCATGAGCATGAGCTGTCGGAACACGGGATCGGCCGCCACCTGGACATCGCCCGCAATCTCGAGGCCGCCCGCGATCTCGATCCAGATTGAACTGCCCTCCTCGCAAAAGCCGGTGACCGGGGCTTCGCCGCCTTGCCACCGGATGACTCCTTTGTCCGGGAGCTGACCACCGCCGCCGGGATAGAAGGGATGCCGGGAGAGAAGAACCGCGCCCGGTCGTGTCCTGACGACCGTCGCATTCAGTGTCAGGATCTCAGGATCGTCTTGGCAGAAGAGTCGTGTCATGGGTTGCCCTGCTGATGGGGCGCCAGCATGGCAGGACGGCTCGAGATGCTATTGGTCAGAATTGAGGGCGACGCAGCAGATCTCAGGACAATCGCGCGTGGACGTACTGGAGAGGTGTCATGCCGAAGGTGCGCTTGAAGTGCTTGTTCAGCGCACTCTGGTCATAGAAGCCCGAGGAGAGTGCCGCTTCGACGACGGACTGGCCGGCGTGCAGCCGACGCAGAGCGGCCCTGAGGCGCAACTGCGTTAGATAGGCGTGCGGCGTCAGACCCATCGTTCGTTTGAATGCCACGATCAGCTGGAACGGCGTCAGACCCGCAGCCGCGCCCATTTGCTCGAGCGTCAAGCTGTCGGCATGGCAGTCGCGCACGAGTTCGAGAACGGGTGCGAGCGAGTCGGAATCACCAGGGGCTTCAGGCATGCGTCCGGGAGGCCTGCCCATGCCGCTGGAGCCAAATCGCCGAAGGTGCGCACCACCAACTCGCGATGAAGCAGCGCGTCCTGCGGTTCTCCGTCCAGGACGCGGTGGAGCGTGAGAAATCGAGCGACGAGGTCCGGGTCGCGCACCACATTCGACGTGAAGTACCCCGGTTGATCGATTCCGACGGCGTCCAGAACGTCCTGGATGGCCGACTCGGCCAGGTAGAACGATCGATACCGCCAGCGCTCGCTGCCGCCCATCCGGCCTGAATGCGGTTCGGAAGGGTTGAAGACGAGCAACGCCTGCGGATGGGCAACGTCCGTGCGACCACGGCTCTTGGATTCCGAACCGCCTGCTTCCGTCACCGCGACGACGAGGGAGTCGTGCACATGAGGGGCGTACTCGTGCGTCGTGAAATCGGCATGCAGCAGGTCCATCCCCGGCGGGCCAGGCGCGTGCCAATAGCGTGACTTGTTGCGGGGATCCAAACGGGCCAAAACGGAGTGTCCTTTCGTACCGACAGCACGGTGCGCTATGGAACAGATGGTAGCGCTCATGCCACCCTCGATGCTGACCCAGGGCAACCAGGGGAGGAAGCCTTGAGAGCAAGGGCGAACTGCAGGCCGCGTTCGACCGCCGAAGCCGCTGCCGCAACATTGCCACCCCATTGGCCCGTGGGGTGCCCGGCAAGGAGCGCATCGCACCAATGGCCGCAATGGCTTTGAGTCGTCTTACGCTCTGCCTCTTGAATTCCATTTTTGCCGGGTCACATACCCTCGCATGAAGTCGGCAACCCCTTGGGCTGCCGGCGACAAGGGGCGCTCCTTCTTGGCCAGCAGATAAAACTTCCGGCTGAGCTTGGGTGCCAGCAGCAAACGGGTTTGCAGGCCGTAGAGGTCGAGGAGCGAGGTGGCATACGGCAAGCAGGTCGTCACCCCCAGCCCGGCGTTGACCATGCTGAGGGCCGTGGTCATGAAGGTGACCTCGATATCGGGGCTCAGCGTCAAGCTGCCGGACGCCGCATGCAAATCCGCGCTCAATATCTGTGTGTACTCCCCCTGCAGGGAAATCAGCGGATAGCGGGATAGATCCGCCCAGGTCACGCGCTTCAACTTGCCCAGCGGATGATCCAGCGGAAATACCGCGACAAACGGCATTTCAAACAAGCTGTGCGTTGCGATTTCATGTGACACATCCCGTTCCGGTCCAATGCCGAAATCGACTTCACCGCTGTGCACCTTTGACTGCACTGCCTCCACGGCGCAGTCGGAAAGGCGAATCTGCACTCCCGGGTATTGCCTGTTGAATGCTGCGATGACCTCGGGCATCAGCGTACAAGCCATCAGCTGCGGCGCAGCGACCCGGACAACGCCGCTCTTCAGGGCCTTCAGGTCATGGATCGCGTGGAACGCTTCGTCAAGGTCCTGCAGGATACGAACCGCCAGAGGCAGGAACTCGCTGCCGACCTCGGACAGCTGTACTTTTCGCGTGCTGCGGTAAATAACCTGCACGCCCAAAACGTGCTCCAGTTCCTTGATCAAACCACTCAGCGCCGACTGCGTGATGTGCAGTCGGCTGGCTGCCTCGGTAAAGCTGGCGGCCTTGGCGACAGCCACAAAGGCACGCAGTTGGCGCAAAGTGACATTCATCGGATTGAGTGATATGTTGATATGAAAAAGCTGATTGAATAATAAGTCAACTTGGTTCCTACTCGCATTCGCTACGAGCGCTTCGCACAATATTTGCAAATGCCCAGCAGGAGACAACCATGCCTTACCTCAACTTCGGGGGCTGCCTCGCCACGCTGCTAGCCGCCATCGCGGTGTCTGTCAGTGCCCAGGCCCAAGCCCCTGCCCAAATTTTCCCAAGCAAGCCCGTGAAATGGATCGTGGGCTATCCCGCCGGGGGAGGCTCGGACTTCCTGGCGCGCACTGTCGCGGCCCAGATGTCTGTGCAGTTGGGCCAACCGGTGATCATCGACAACCGGGCTGGTGCCGGCGCCATCGTTGGCGCCGAAGTGGCGGCCAGATCATCGGGCGATGGCTACACCCTCTTCACCGCTGACAACGGCGTGTTGATCTACAACCCGGCACTTTACAAGAAGCTGCCGTACGACCCGGTGCGCGATTTCGCCCCCCTCGGCCTGATGGCGCGGACACCGCTGCTGATTGTTGCCGCGCCCAACGCCGGGATCCGCAATGCCCAGGAGCTGATAGACATGCTGAAAAAGAATCCCGGCAAACTGAGCTATGGCTCACCAGGAAACGGCAGTCCTCATCACCTGGCCATGGAACTCTTCAAAAGCCGGACAGCGGCTTTTGTGGTGCACGTGCCCTATCGGGGGGCCGCGCCCGCCATGCAGGATGCCATGGGCGGCCAGATACCACTGATAGTTGTGGACACGTCGACTGGCATGAGCGCCATCAAGGCCGGCAAGCTGGTGCCGCTGGTGACGTTCTCAAAACAGCGAGTTTCACAGCTGCCCGACGTACCCACCATGATCGAGCTTGGCTACAAGGATGTTGAGGCCTATGCCTGGCAGGGCATGGTGGTTCCCGCCGGCACGCCAGGCGACATCCGTCAAAAGCTTTCGCTGGAAATGCAGGCAGCCGTTAATCACCCGAGCGTCCGCAAGAAACTCGAGGAGGCTTCCTGGGAGTCCGTGCCCAGTGACGCAGGTCTTCTGTCGGCGTACATCGTTTCCGAAACGAAAAAGTGGCATGCGCTGATCCGCGAGCGCGGCATCAGCCTGGAACAGTAGGCGGCCCCACCCTATTCACGAAACGCAACAAGAACATCCATGACACACCCTAACTCCGCACTCAGTCTCATGCTTGGGCGTACCCTGCTGGGCGCCTTGTTCCTCGTCTCCGGTCTCGCCAAGATAGGGCGATTCGCCGGTGTCGCAGGCTTTATGGCATCCAAAGGGCTGCCTGCCGCCGAAATGCTGCTGGTGGCCACCATTGCGCTTGAGGTGGCTGGTGGCCTTGCCCTGATTGCGGGATGGCGTGTCCGGTACGCGGCATGGGCCTTGCTCGTATTCACTGGCTTGGCAGCAGTGATCTTTCATGCCTTCTGGGCGGCGGAAGCTCCTGCCTACCAGAACCAGCTGAATCACTTTCTGAAAAACGCTGCCATCATGGGGGGTCTGCTCTGCCTTGGCGCTGTGGGTGCCGGCTCGTGGAGTGTCGATGAGCGTGCATCGGCAAAAGAATGAATCCCTCCAGCGGCTCGCTTTCATCCCATATGAGCCGCTTCGGCAACAATTTTCTTCCACCGAAGGCATGCCGGTCGCGCTGCCGCTGGGTCGCAACAGCCCGCAGCGGGATATCTACTGGTCTAGGACCCAACGAACACAGGCCGCCGTCGCTCCCGGAAGGCCGAGAGTCCCTCATTCCGGTCCCCGGAAAAATTGTGCACCGCTACCACCGCCTGCTCGGCTTTGAGAGCGACGTCCACAGCGTGCTGTAACCCATCGTCGACGAGCTGCTTCATCCTGCGCATGCCCAAGGGGCTGTTCTGCGCGATGACCTCGGCGATTTCGCGGGTGCGATGCTCAAGCTGATCCGCCGGGTGGATTTCACTCACCAGACCCCATTCCATCATCGTGCGTGCCGTGACGTTCTGACCTGTGAGCATCAGGTACTTCGCCCGATTCACTCCGATCTTCCGGGGCAACCGCACCGATCCGCCCCCGCCCGGCAGCAGGCCATACTTCGCGTGGCCGTCGCCAAACATCGCCTCCTCGACGGCAACTACGATGTCGCAACACAAGGCGATTTCCAGACCACCAGCCAGCGCCATTCCGTTCACCGCAGCGATGGTCGGCACTCGCAGCACCTCCAGCTTTCGCAGAGTGGTCGAAATGCTCTCCATGTACGCTGCCGTCAGCGCCCCGGCGGACTCGCCTGACTTGGCAAACGCATCCAGAGCTTTCAGATCTCCGCCGGTGGAGAAAGCGCGACCGGTGCTCGCAAGCACACATGCACGGATGGTCTTGTCATCTTCGATCGCCCGCAATGCTTCCGCCAACTCCTTGATCAGCTCAGGGCTCAGGCTGTTGAGTGCCTGCGGGCGATTGAGCCTGAGCCAGGCAACGCCTCGCTGATGCTCAACGGTGAGACTACTGGGGGACATGGGCCCTTCTCCTTGCTCGGGGTTGTCGGTCAGCGCGCTGTCTTGATGGGTTCCCAGCGATCGCCGCTCAATCTCATCATGTACATCTGATTGACAGGGGCGAGATCCGTGGGTGTCGTGTTGATGTGAATACCGTCCATGAGCATCGGAACCTTCAGGTCCTTCAAGGTGGATGCGACCTTCATCACATTGGCCCTGCGCAAGTCCTCCCCGGCGCCCTTCAGCACCTGCTCGATCGCATAGGACGCGGCATAACAGGCCCAGTTCCACCAGTCGCCTTCGACCGCCGCGGGATAGAAGGATTGCTTCCACGCGAGCCAGTCCTTGACGTCCGGATCGTTGCGGAAGATGGGATTCGTCGGATCCTTCATGAACTGGGCAGACACGATCCCTTGCGAAGCCTCCAGTCCCGCGGGCCGGACGACCGTGTCCAGATTGCTTGCCGGGCTGACCAGCAGGTGCAGTGGCTTCCAGCCGCTGTCGTTCACCAATTTGACAGCCTGAGTGGCGAACTTCGCCGCCGTGACGTTCAGCAGCACGTTGGCACCGGAGGCCTTGAGCCTGCCGATCTGCGATTCCAACGTGGGGTCGCTCACCTCATAGCTCTGCTCAGACACGATGAGCTTGTCGGCCTTGTTCCCCAGGGCCGCGCGCAGGCCGTTGCGGTATTCCTTGCCGTAATCGTCGTTCTGGTAGAGCACTGCGATGCGCGGTTCCTTCACGTTCTCCAGAACGTATCGGGCATACGAGGCCGCTTCCACAGGGTAGCTGGGCAGAAATGCCATCGACCACGGGAACTCCTTGGCGTTGTTCCACTTGCTCGCGCCAGTGATCAGCATCAGGTGCGGGACCTGCTTCTGATTCAGGTACTGGTGGATGGCCGTGTTCGTGGCGGTGCCGAAGGTGCCGTAGACCAGCAGGACCTGCTCCCGCTCGACCAGCCTGCGAGTCTGCTCGAGGGTTCGCGCGGGGTTGAAGCTGTCGTCCAGCGAGATCACTTTGACCTTGCGGCCGTTGATCCCACCTCGCTTGTTCACCATCTCGAAATAGGCCTGGTTGCATTTGCCGATGGATCCGGCCGACGAAAGGGGGCCGGAGTACGGCACCACATTTCCGAGCACGATTTCCTTGTCATTCGCGCCGGCGTCGTATTGCGCGGCGACCGTAGCGAATGATGCGACCAGAGCCGCTGCGGCACAGGCCGCCTCAATGAAGCTTGCTTTCACGCCTTGTCTCCTGGTTGAAGGTGGGAACTGGCGCGGTCCGGCGCCCTTCTACGGACCGCGCGAAAGATCAGGCCCTGGATTCGCTCGAAGACGCCGGCAAGGCCGCGCTTTTCGAGCGCCATCAGCGCAATCACCACGCCGCCGTAGATCGCCCCGGTCATCGCCTGGGAGACGTGCTCCGCGAAGTTGGGGATCAGGACCAGGAAGGCCGCGCCCAGCAATGGGCCGATCCTGGAGCCGGGACCGCCGACAACGACGCCGATGAACAGCGCCAGCGACAAGGCGAAGGGGAAACTGTCCGGTGCCACGTACTGCACCTGCATCGCGGCGAGGGCCCCACCGATGCCCGTGAGCATCGCGCTGATCGCGAAGGCGAGGTCTCGCATGCGCCTGGCAGGAACGCCCATTGCGGTCGCTGCGAGCGGCTGGTCGCGCAGCGCGCGCCACGCACGTCCGGTGCCTCCCTCGAGCAGCCTATGGACAAGCACAAAGGCCACCACGAGATACGAAAGAGTCACCAGGTACAACCAGGCATCATCGCCCAGCGGCACCCCCCGAAAAACCGGAGGCCGCGTGAAGCTGACACCCTGCACGCCGCCGGTCCAGCGGGCGAGAAGGTCGGAACGTAGAAGCTGCGGCATCACGATCGCCAGGCCCAGCGTTGCGAGCGCAAGCGGCATGCCTTCGAGCTTCAGCGCAGCGACGGCGAACAGGCGACCGAACACGAAGCACACCAGTCCGGCAACGAGAGGAACGAGCAGCAGCGGCACGCCCAGGCGCGTGAGTGACAGTGTTGCCGCATAGGCGCCGAGCGCGAAGAGAGCACCGTGTCCCAGCGAGATGATGCCGCAATGGCCGATCAGCACATTCATGCCCAGCAGCGCGATCGCCATTGAGACGATGGAGCAGAGCAGGAAGAGCTCGTAGCCCCCTATGAACACGGGGGCCAGCGCAAGCAGCGCGGCAGCCGCGATCCACCCCCCGTTTCTGCGCAGCGGAGCCGCCCACGAGCGCCCCGCGTCCACCGTGAAGTCGCTGCCAGCCTGTTGGAGCTCCATCACACCCTCCTCACGATTCGGGTTCCAAGCAGCCCCTGCGGCCGAAGAAGCAGCACGGCGACAATGATGCTCAGGGCGCTCGCCATGCGCAGCTCGTTGCCGTGCGGCACGAAGTTGGCGATCAGCACTTCGATGAAGCCGATCACGTAGCCGCCGATGACGGCTCCCAGCGGGCTTGTCATGCCGCCGAGGAGGGCCGCAGCGAAGAAGAAGACGAGGGGTCCCGTCATCATGTGCGGGTCCAGGAAGGTGATCGGAGCCATCATGATCCCGGCCACCGCCCCGACCACACCCGAGATCGCCCACCCCAATCCCAACATGCGGTCCGTGCGGATGCCCAGGAGCCTGCTCGACGCCGGGTTGTCAGCGGCACCACGCATGGAAAGGCCCGTCGCCGTGAAGCGGAAGAACAGGAACATGGCACTGAGCACGCCTGCCGACACCAGCATCGAGCCCAGCAGATGCCACTTCACGCGCAAGCCCCCTGCCAGTTCGACCGCGCCGTCGGGAAACGCCGAAGGAAACGGTCTCGCGGTGTAGCCCCACACGCCGCCGGAAACCGAGTTCAGGAGCACGAACAGCCCGACGAACACGGTGACGACGATGGCCTCGGGCTGGGCCTTGAAAGGCCGGACGACGAGTCTTTCGAGTCCGGCGCCGAAAACGGCAGCAATCACGAGGGTCAGCCCAAAGGCCGGCCAGATGGGCACGCCCGCCTGCAGCAGTGACCAGGCCACGAACGTGGAGATGGTCGCCATCTCGCCCTGGGCCAGGTTCACGTGGCCGGTGGACTTGTAGATCATCACCAACGCGAGCGCCAGGCTCGCGTAGATGCCACCCAGCGAGATGGCGGGCAGCAGTTGTTCCAAGGTATGCAGCATGCTTCAGGCTCCCAGGTATGCGGCGCGCACCGACGGGTGGCTCGCGACTTCCGCGGCGGGTCCGGCGAGCACGACGCGCCCGGTCTCCAGTACATAGGCGTCGTCGGCCAGGTCCAGCGCGCGCGCGGCGTTCTGGTCCACCAGGAGCATGCTGACGCCACGCTCCTTTCGGATCGCCCTCATGATCGAGAAGATCTCCTTGACGAGGATGGGCGCGAGGCCGACCGAGGGCTCGTCGAACATCATCAGCCGCGGGCATGACATGAGAGCGCGGCCTATCGCCAGCATCTGCTGCTCGCCGCCGGAAAGCGTGCCAGCCTGCTGGCGCCGGCGTTGCTTGAGCTTCGGGAAGAAGCCGTAGACCATCTCCAGTTGCTCCTCCATTTCCGCTCGCCGCAGCCGGTGTGCGCCCAGGCGCAGGTTGTCTTCCGCCGTCAATCCGGTGAACGTTCCGCGCCCATCGGGCACGTGGGCCACGCCAAGGCGAGCGACGTCTTCCGTCTTCAGCCCGACGACGGAACGGCCATCGAGCTCGATGTCACCCTCCGTCGGCAGCGCTCGCGAGATGGCGCGCAGCAGCGTCGTCTTGCCGGCACCGTTCGCACCGAGAATGGCGGTCACGCAGCCGCGGCGCACCGTGATGTCGAGGCCATGCAGCACCCTGGCGGAGCCATAGCGCGCAGTCAGGCCGCGCGTGCGCAGATGGGTGGTCATGCGTCCACCCCCATATAGGCGGCAAGCACGGCTTCATGGCGCTGCACTTGCTGCGGGGTGCCTTCCGCGATCTTCTGACCGAAATCCATGGCAACCACCTTGTCGGAAACCTGCATCACCAGGTTCATGTGATGCTCGACCAGCAAGACGGCCGCTCCGTGTCGATCGCGCACGCATTGGATGAAGCCGGCGAGATCCTCCACCTCCTCATGGCTGAGGCCGCCTGCAGGCTCGTCGAGCATCAGCAGCTGCGGCGACGAAGCCAGGGCCCTGGCGATCTCCACCTTCTTTCGTGTGGCGAAGTTCAGTTTGCCGGCGCTCTGCTGCGCGACCGCGCCGAGTTGCAGCACCTCCAGAAGTTCCATGGCTTGCCGACGCGCATTCGCCTCAGCGGTGGTAGCCCTGCCGAAACCCAACGCCTCCTGCAGCATCCCGGCGTAGGCGGTGGCATGCTGGCCGACCATGGCGTTCTCCAGCACCGTCATCGAGTCGAACAGCGCGACGTTCTGGAACGTGCGCCCGAGTCCCAGCGCCACCATCTCATGCGGTTGCGAGCGGAGGATAGACCGCCCTCGGATACGTATGTCGCCTTCTCGCGGTCGATACAAAAGGCTCAGGCAATTGAACAAGGTGCTCTTGCCCGCACCATTGGGCCCGATCAGTCCGACGATCTCGCCTTCCGAGATGGTGAAGCTCACCCCCTGCAGCGCGCGGATGCCGCCAAAGTCGATGGAGACGTTCTCGATCTCCACGAGAGGAGGAGTGGCGGCCTGCATGGACTACGCCGATGGGTTTGGGGCCGACGGCTTCAACTGCACCGCCTTGGTTTCGAGAAACTCCTCGAAGCCTTGCAGCCCCAGCTCGCGGCCGATGCCGGATTGCTTGTAGCCTCCAAAGGGCGCCGCCGGGTTGAACGGGGCACCGTTGACGTCGACCTGGCCGGCGCGGAGCCGGCGAGCGAAGGACAGGGCCCGGTCTTCGTCGGCACTCCACACGGCGGCGCTGAGCCCGTAGACAGTGCCGTTCGCAATCGCAACAGCCTCTTCCTCGTCCTCGTAGGGAATGACTGCAAGAACGGGACCGAAGACTTCCTGCTGTGCCAACTCGCTCTGCGGAGCCACGGGACCGAACACGGTGGGCCGAACGAAGAACCCACGGGACAATCCTTCCGGCGACTCCGCGCCACCCGTCAGCAGCGGCGATTCGGCTTCGGCGCGACGGATGTAGCCGAGCACCCGTTCGCGCTGTGCCGCGCTCGCCAATGGGCCGAGCCGGGTCTTGTCGTCGAACGGATCACCCAGGACGAACGACTGAGCTGTTTGCACTGCAAGGCGTGCCACCTCGTCGAAACGGCGCTTCGGAACGAGCAGGCGAGTCAGGGCTGCGCAGGTCTGTCCGGAATTGAGATAGCAGAAGTTCACCGCGTTTTTCACTGCCACCGGGAAGTCGGCGTCGTCCAGCAGGACTGCCGCGGACTTTCCGCCCAGCTCGAGGGAGACCCGCTTCACCGTGTCAGCTGCCACCTTGGCGACCGCCTTGCCAGCAGCAGTGGATCCCGTGAAGGAAACCATGTCTACATCCGGATGCGCCACCAGTCGCTCGCCGGCAGTCGCACCGCGGCCGGTCACCATGTTGAACACACCCGGTGGAAATCCGCACGCCGCAATCTCTTCTGCCAGCGCGATCGCGACCGAAGGGACCAGCTCCGATGGTTTGAGGACGACCGTGCAGCCCGCGCCCAGCGCCGGTGCCACCTTCGTCATGATCTGGTGCAGCGGATAGTTCCAGGGCGTGATGCAGGCAACAACGCCGATGGGCTCCCGCAACACCAGCGAGTGGCCGATTCTTCCGTTGAACTCGAATTCCCGCACCATCCGGATGACCTGGTCGAGGTCTCCGAGAGGCAGCGGAACCTGCATCCGCTGCGCCATGCGAAACGGCATTCCAAGCTCGCTGCTGACCATTCGCGCCAGTTCATCCGCCCGCTCTTCGAGCCGGCTCCTGAGCTTCGAGAGCAGATCGGCACGTTCCGCCGGCGGCGCGACGCTCCAGGATGCAAACGCAACGCGGGCAGCCTGCACCGCGACTTCCACATCTGCCTCGCTGCAATCCGGCACCGAGCCGACCAACTGCTCGGTCGCCGGATTGACTACGTCGATGCGCGTCGAAGACGTGCTCTTGCACCATTCGCCGTTTGCGAAGAAATGTTCGTAATGCTTCATGGCCGGTCCTGGTTCAATGCATGACCGTGCCGCCATCGACGGACAAGGTTTGGCCGGTGACGAATGCGCTGTCGGCGCTCAGCAGGTAGATCACGGTGCCCGCGAGGTCCGCGGGAACCAGGTTGCGGGGAATGGCCTGGCTGTTCTTGATCGCGTCCAGTGCCTTTTCCATCTTGCCGGCGAAGAACTCTTGCGTCCCTTCCGTGAGGACTGCGGCGGGCGCGACCGCATTGACGCGGATTCCGTCGCGCCCCAGTTCGCGCGCCAGGCCGCGCGTGAGCCCGATCACCGCGGCTTTCGACGTGGTGTAGTGCAAGCGGAACGGCATGCCGAAGGTCGCTGCGAGCGACGTGATGTTCACCACGCTGCCCGCGGCCTGCTCCTTCATGAATGGGACGGCTGCCTTGCAGCAGTTCCAGATCCCCTTCACGTTGACCGCCATCGCGGCATCCCACTCCTGCTCGTCGATGCCGGTGAAGGCGCCTCCCTTGAGCTGTCCGTAGAGCGCTGCGTTGTTCACCAAGCCGTCGATGCGTCCAAACGCCGACATCGCGTGCCGCGCCATGTCGGCGGCGGACGTTGCGCTGGCGACATCCACCTTCACCGCAATGACACGACCGGCGGCGGCCTCGACCAGCGATGCGGTCTGACCGCAGTCGCTCATGTCGGCCGCGACCACTGCAGCGCCTTCCCGGGCCGCCGCGACTGCGTATTCCTGCCCGATGCCACGGGCGGCGCCAGTGACAATGACAACTTTGCCGTTGAGTCTCATGGTGTCTCCTTGTGATCTAGCGGCCGAGGATGTGGATCACCGCCACGGCTTCCTCGCAACGATGAAATCCACCGCCGTTCTCGGCGATCGCCAGGCGTGCGCCATCAACCTGGCGCTTGCCGGCTTCATGGCGCAGTTGGGTGACGAGTTCGTAGATCTGGGCCAGTCCCGTCGCACCGATCGGGTGTCCCTTGCATTCGAGCCCACCTGAAGGGTTGATGGGGATCCGGCCGCCGAGGCGGGTTTCACCTCGCTCGGCGATCCAACCGCCCTGTCCGTAATCGCAGAAACCCAGGTTTTCGGACTGCTGAACTTCGGCGAATGCGCTGGCGTCGTGCACCTCGGCCAGGCTCATATCGTGAGGTCCGAAGCCGGCCTTTTCATAGGCCTTGGTCGCAGCGATGCGGCCGATCTGCTGCTGCAGATCGCGCGGGTCGCGGTTCGTACCACCAGAGACGATCGAGGCATGGACCTTGATCGCACGACTGCGATCGAGACGCTCGAGCCCCTGTCGATTGCACACGATCGCGGCTGCGGCGCCGTCGCTGATCGGCGAACACATCGGCAGCGTCAGCGGCCAGCAGATCATGCGCGCGGCAAGCACCTCGTCGATGCTCATGTCGTTGGTGTACTGCGCCAGCGGATTCATCGTCGAGTGGAAGTGATTCTTGGCTGCCACCGCAGCCAACTGCCGCTCGGTCGTGCCGTAGGTCTTCATGTGGTACTTGGCCAGGTAGGAGTACACGTCCATGAACAGACTGCGTTGATCGGCATTGGCCGGACGGCCTGCCGGGGCGTGCACACCCTCGCCCAACGCGGCCAGGGTTGCAGCCGTCTCGGTGGCCCTTGTCACGTCCCACGCACCGTCGAACACGGCGAAGCCGCGCGACTTGTCCTGGTGGAACATCTTGTCGACGCCAACGGCCAAGGCGATGTCGCTCTGGCCCGCCAGCACGTGCGTGCAAGCCAGGTGCAAGGCGGTGCTGGAGCTGGCGCAGGCGTTCTCCACGTTCGTGACTGCCAGCTCTTCGAAGCCCATGTCGCGCAGCGCGATCTGGCCGGCGACCATGTGCTGGCCCTCGATCGGCGACTGGGTGGCGTTGCCGAAGAACGCCGCTCCGATGTCGTGCTGCGCGATGCTGGCGTCGGCGAGCGCAGCGTTCACCGCTTCGCGGGTCAGTTGCTTGACGCTCTTGTCGAGGAACTTCCCGAATCGGGTCATCCCCACACCCACTACATAGACCTCGCTCATTTACGGGTTCTCCAGATGTTGGTTCACAAAGCTACCGTGTGTTCAGTAGCGTAAACCGTGGTTCACTTCATGTCAAGCGCCGGCCAACAAAAAAGCCGCCCGAGGGCGGCTGAAGCAGTTCAAGAGACGGAGGCGCTAGGGGGCAACAGACTTGCGGCGGCGCGAGGCGCCAGGGACGGCGGCCGACACGGCGATCGCCTGCTGGCTGTCCTGCCGAGGCTGCAGGCCACCGGAGAAGATGTCGGCGATGATCCCCGCGATTTCCTTGGGCCCATGTTGTCCCCCGGGGGAGTACCAACTGGGGATCCAGTTGATGGAGCCCATGATCGTGAAGACGGTCAGCTTCACGTCTCGGCTCACGATACTGCCGTCCTCGACTCCGTGGCTGACGATCGTGCGCAACCCTGCGTCCACCCTATCCCGGCCGGCAATGATCTCGGCACGCTGCTCCGGGAAAAGCGCGCCAATGTCCACCATCGCGCCGCCCGCCGTGTTTTCCTCGATGTACTTCTCGACAAAGAACTCCACGAAGGTTCGCAACTTCTCCAATCCGGTCCCGGAGTGCCACCGAGCCAACTCCAGAGCAGCTTCGCCCAGCTGGTTGGACGACTTGAAGCATTCGAAGAGGATTTCCTGCTTGTTCTCCACATAGCGGTAGAGCGCGCCCTTGGTGACGCCCAATGCCGTGGCGATGTCCTCCATCGACGTCGCATAGAAGCCTTTCGTGCGAAAAGCGTGGGCGGCTTCCCTGATCAGGGCGGACTTCTTTGCGAACCGCTGCTCGCTGCGCGAGGGCAGCTCTGCCTTACTCCATTTGGTCATCTTGTCAACTCTGGTTCATCCGATGTGACCCGCAGTTTACTTCTGCTCCACCCGACACGCGAGCAGCTTGTGCGCCGCACCATGAAAAAGCCCTTGCACACAGAAGTAAACCGTGATTCACTAACGATTCTTTGAGTTCATTTGGAGGTGACAATGTTGCTCATCGACTACTTTGACAAGGGTGCCGAGGTGTTCCCGGGCAGAAGCCTGGTGCATGACGGCGAGCGCGGGTGGTCCTACGCCGAGATGAAACGCCTGACGCACCGCATCGCCAACGGGCTGATCCGCCAGGACTTGCAAGTCGGTGCTCCCGTGGCCACCTACTCGCCCAATCATCCGCTGAGCGTAGCTTGCCAGTACGGAATCATCCGCGCCGGACTGGTGTGGGTGCCGATCAACGCGCGCAACAGCGTGCACGACAACATCGAGGTGATGAAGCTGTTGGGCGTGCAGTGCCTGTTCTTCCACAGCGCCATCAAGGCCGAGATCGACCGGATCAGGGCGGCAGTTCCCACGCTCAGGCACTGCATCTGCATGGACGAAGAGAACCTCCAGGGGCCGGGGCTCGAACAGTGGATGACCGACGGCCCGACCGACGAGCCCTACTTCGCCCGTTCTCCGCAGGACGTCGTCTCGATGCCCACCACCAGTGGCACCACAGGCAAGCCGAAAGGCGTGATGCTGACCAACGAGAACTGGGAAGCGATGGTGGCCACCTACCAGATCGTCATGCGCCACGAGGGTCCGCCGGTGCACATCGTGGCGGCGCCGCTGACACACGCCGCAGGCTACCTGTGCGCGACCCTGCTTTCCGTGGGCGGCACCAACGTCATCCTGCCCCACCCCGACCCCGGCCTGATCCTGGAGGCGATCGACCGCCACAAGGGCTCCGCGCTGTTCCTGCCCCCGACGGTGATCTATTCCATGCTGTCGCATCCCAAGGTGGGCGATTTCGACTATTCCTCGTTGCGATTCTTCCTCTACGGCGGAGCCCCGATGTCGGTCCAGAAACTGCGCGAGGCCATGCAGCGATTCGGGCCGGTCATGGCGCAAACCTACGGCCAAACGGAAGCTCCCATGACCGCGACCCTGTTGACGCCCAGAGACCATGTCGAAGCGCTGGAAAGCCCCGAGCTGAGCAAACGGCTCCAGAGCGCCGGGCGCGAAGGCCCGCTCGTCAGGACCCGCATCATGGACGATGACGGCCGCCTGTTGCCCACGGGCGAACGGGGCGAGGTCGTGTGCCGTGGCAGCGTGGTCATGAAGGGCTACTACAACAACCCGCAGGCGACCGCGGAAGTCTCAACCAATGGCTGGCACCGCACCGGCGACATCGGCATGACAGATAAAGATGGATTCGTCTACATCGTCGACCGGAAGAAGGACATGATCATCAGCGGCGGGTTCAACGTATACCCCACGGAGGTCGAACAGATTCTCTGGACCCACCCGTCCGTGCAGGACTGCGCCGTGATCGGCGCGCCGGATGACAAGTGGGGCGAGGCAGTGACAGCCATCGTGGAACTCAAGGCAGGAGTCACCGCCACGGAGGCAGAACTCATCGCGCTTTGCAAGGAACGCATCGGCAGCGTGAAAGCCCCGAAGCGGGTCGAGTTCTGGGCCGCGCTGCCCCGAAGCGCCGTTGGCAAGGTGCTGAAGCGGGAGATCCGGCGCAAGTTTTGGGAAGGCCGCGAACGCGCGATTTGACATGGAGCTCCAACTGCAGGAAGAGATCGTCTTCGAGGCTTCACCTCGCGCCGTATGGAAAGTCGTCAGCGACTTCGCGGCCCTGGATCGCTGGACGGTCGGGTTGAAGGTGATCTGCGCAACCGGGCACGGCATCGGAGCAGTACGAACCGTGCGGAGCGGGGACCATGAACTGCGTGAACGGCTGGAGAGCCTCGATGACAGCACCATGCATTTGGTGTACTGCCTTCTGAGTGGTCCGCTGCCGGCAGCGAACTACGTCTCTACCCTCTCCGTGCACGCCGCAGGCACGGGACGTTCCAGAGTTTGCTGGTCGGCAAGCTGCACCCCGGCAGGCGTCGAACCGGGAAAGCTCGAGCGCGGATTGCGAAAGGCCTATCGGCGTCATCTTGTCTCCCTAGCGAGCTTGCTCGCCACGCCTGAGGGCACCAGCATCACCGAGGGCTCACGCTGAATCGCGTCATGCAGGCGGTGTCGCGCGGCGCGGTCCCAGCCAGGGGCGCTTGTTTCAAGTCGAAACAACGACGGTAGTCACAGAGCCGCCATCGGTTCCGCTCACGGTGCCACCCTTGCAGTACGCAAGAGCCAGCCGTGCGCCCTCGACCTGGCGCGCGCCGGCCTGGCCCGTCAACTGCCAGTAGACCTCGCAGACCTGCGCCATGCCGGTCGCTCCAACGGGGTGTCCGCGCGAAAGCAAGCCCCCGCTCGGATTGACGGGCAGCGTGCCGCCCACCGACGTGCGACCGCTCGCCGTCCACGCGGCACCTTCGCCGCGCGGAATGAGGCCCAGCCCTTCCATGCGCACGATCTCCGCGATGGTGAAGCAGTCGTGCATCTCCACGAGGTCGATGTCCTGCGGCTCCACACCCGCGAGCTCGAAAGCCTGCTGGCCGGCGCGCCTCGATATGTCCTCTTCGTTGAGATCGTAGAGACCGGTGCGCAGGGTCCCGCTCACGAGGCCGATGCCTCGCACCTCGGGGCGGCTGCCTGCGATGCCCAGGCGCCTGAGGCCCGCCGGACTGCAGACGACAGCTGCCGCAGCACCGTCGCTGATCGGGCTGCAGTCGAGCACGCCGAGCGGGTCGGCCACCGGCCTCGCGGCCAGGACCTCCTCGAGTCCGATCTCGCGCTGATAGTGCGCGTAGGGGTTGTGGACCGAATGGGCATGGTTCTTCACGGCCACCATGGCAATCTGCTCCCGCGTCGCCCCATGGTCTGCCATGTACCTTTGCGCGCTCAGCGCGTGCCCCGCCACCATGACGAAGCCTTGCATCGCGTCGAGGTCGGATGGATCAGGGGCCACGCCGCCCTTGATTCGGTCCGTCATCTTCTCGGCGCCGATCACGAGCACCACGTCGTAGACACCCGCGCGAATGGCCATCCATGCTTCACGCAGCGCGGTGGCGCCACTGGCGCAGTAGTTCTCGTGGTTGCTGACTGGAAGCCCATCGAGACCCAGCTCGGCAGCGACGCGCTGGCCGGCAACCGGACCGCCAAAGACATGCCCGAGGTAGACGGCCTGCACATGCTTGCGCTCAGCGCCTGCGTCCTTCATGGCAGCTCGAGCGGCGCCTGCAGCCAGCTTTTCAAAGCTCACTTCCGGGCCAAACCGCCCAAAACGGACCATGCCGACGCCGGCGACAAAGGTTGAAGCCATCACGAATTCCCTTCTCTGCAATCCTGCGGGACCACCACGTAGCCAACGATCGGCATGCCCTCGTCGGTGCCGACCTGGGTGAACATCAACGAAATGGGCTGACCGATGAAGATGCTCTGAGGCGCTGCGTTCACCTGCGCCATGACACGCACACGATCCTCGAGGTCCACCAACGCGAGCACGTAAGGGGTGGCGCGACCGGCGGGTGCCTGGTGAATGATGGTGAAGGCAAACACCGCCCCCTGGTTGGAAAGAACGCAAGATTCCGGTGCGGTATGGGTATGGCAGTGCGGGCAGAAGTCCCGCGCAGGGAAGACCCTGGTGCTGCAATCCGGACACACGGATCCAAGCAGCGCTGGAGGGTCATGCTGAAAGAGACCGGCTCGTATCGGCCGGTAGGGTGCATCGAAAGCGGTGAAGGCTGAAGTCATGTCAGTGGCCTGCTGTGAGGTGAGCGCAAAACGAAGGAATGCCCGCTGAGGCCTAGTAGCTCTGCAGTTCCACCTTCGAATCCTTCAGGACCTTGGCCCAATAGGCCATCTCGGCGCGGATCTGATCCTTCATGTCCTCGGGTGAGGTCGAGGGAGCCGCCACGATCTTTCTAGCGGACAGCCTCTCCCGGGCCTGGTCGGTCCGAAGCCAGGCATTGGCCTCCGTGTTGAGCGAGTGCACGATCGCAGCCGGCGTTGCAGCCGGCGCCATCAGGCCGACCCAGTAACTGACGTCGTAGTCCTTCAGCTCGGCCAGGCCGGACTCCCCCATGCCGGCAATGCCCGGCGCGAACGGTGAGCGCTGTGCCGAACTCACCGCAAGCCCTTTGAGCCGACCGGCCGCAACCAGCTGAGCCGCTGCTGCAAGGCTGTTGAACATGAGATGGACGTTGCCCGCAAGCAGGTCGCTGTCGGCCTGACTGCCGCCTCGATAGGGAACGTGCTCGATCTCCATTCCCGTGGAATGCTTGAGCAGCTCCATCATGACGTGGGCGTAGCTTCCCAGCCCGTTCGACGCATAGGTCAACTTGCCCGGGTTCTTGCGAACGTAGGCAACGAGTTCGGCAACATTGCGGACGGGGAGCGAAGGCGTCGCAACGAGCAACGCGGGCAGCGACCCGAGCTGGGCGACCGGCGCCAGGTCCCGAGCCACGTCGTAAGGCAGTTTCTTGTACAGCGAAGGATTGATGACCACGGTCGACGACGTGGTGAGCAGCAAGGTGTACCCATCCGCAGGCGCCTTGGCCACGGCATCTGCGCCAATGACTCCACCGGCACCCGACTTGTTCTCCACGACAACGGGCTGCCCGAAGCTCGCATGCAGGCGCTCTGCAAGCAAGCGTGCCACGATGTCCGCGGTCGCCCCGGTCGAGAAGGGAACGATCAGCCGGATCGGGCGGGACGGATAGGCCGCCGCATGGGCCCGGGCACTGCCCAACAGGCCCGCACCCAGCGGAAGAGTCGTCAGCATCCAGCGCGCAAGCAAGCGCCTACGGGATATGAATGGCAGGGGGATGTTGCGCATATCGCGCTCCTTTCTGTATGGCGGTCTCGGCGCTGCCGGTTGCAAGAGGGGATAGATGTGAGCGGGGCCGAGCGGCACTGCGCGTCACTCGGAAAGTCCAAGGTAACGCGCACGGATAAGATCGTTCTGCGTCAGCTCGGCGACATCGCGACCCTCGAAAACAATCTGGCCGTGAACGATGAGGTAGCCGCGATCGGCGATGCGCACCGCTTGCTGGAAGTTCTGTTCGGCCATCAACACGCTGAGCTCGCGTGACTCCTTCAACGCACCGATCGATTGAATGGCCTGACTGACAAGCAATGGGGAGAGACCGACCGACGGCTCGTCGACGAGCAGGATCCTGGGTTCTCCCATCAACGCGCGCGCGATCGCCAGCATCTGCTGCTGCCCGCCCGACATGGTTTCCGCCAGCTGATGCCGCCTATCTTTCAGGACCGGGAACGTTTCGAAGCAGAACTCGAGGCTGCGCGCAATGCAGGGCCGCGCCAGGGGACGGAAGGCACCCAGAAGCAGATTTTCCTCAACGGACATCCTGCCGAACAGGCGGCGCCCTTCGGGCACCATCGCGATGCCGAGGCCGACGATCTCCTGGGTCGGCATGCCGACGAGGTTGTGAACGCAGCCGTCGACTTCCAGCGCGATCTCGCCATGGGTCGGCTTCACCATGCCCATCAGGCATTTCAGAAGCGTGCTCTTGCCGTTGCCGTTAGTGCCCAGCAACGCAACCGTCTCGCCCTGATTCAGGTTCAACGAAACGCCCATCAACGCGCGTACCGCACCGTAGCCGGCATGCAGGTCGCGCACGGTCAACTTGATGCTCACGACGTGCTCCCCAGATAGGCGCGCTGTACGTACGGGTCCTGCATGACCTCGTAGGGCGTGCCCTGGCAGATGATCTGCCCGGCGGCCAGGCATGCCACGCGCTGCGAGAAGCGCATCACCGCCTGCATGATGTGCTCGATCATGATGATCGTGACGCCGCCCTCATTCAACGCCAGGAGGAGGTCGATGATCTCGTCGACCTCCGATCCCGACAACCCGGCCATGGCTTCATCGGAGATGAGCAGCTTCGGCTCCGCGGCCATGGCGCGCGCAAGCTCCATCTTGCGCAGCTCCACCTGCGTCAGCAGTCCGGACACCGTCTGCGCCTTCGAAGCCAGGCCCACCCTTCCCAGCAGGGCGTGCGCGCGCGCCTCCGCTTCGGCCATCCGCTTGCCGCTTCTCTGCGCCACATACTGCAGCGGCACGACGAGGTTCTCCAGCAGCGTCATGCTGCGGAACGGCCGGGGAATCTGGAAAGTGCGCGCGATCCCCAGGTACGAACGACGATGTGCGGGCAGCCTGCAGATCTCCTGGTCGCGCAGTCGAATGGAGCCTGAGTCGTTCCGGAGCGTTCCCGTGATGCAACTCATCAAGGTGGTCTTGCCGGAGCCGTTTGGGCCAATCAGACCGAGGCGCTCGCCCGCCGCCACGCCAAGGGAGACTTCCGACAAGGCCGCGAAGCCGCCGAAGCGTTTCACGACGCCTTCGATGCGCAACAAGGGAACTGTCATGACACCTCCGGTGCAAGCCGGGCGCGGGTCTTGCGCCACAGGCCGAGCAGCCCGTCGGGCGCTGCGACCACGACCACGAGGAGCAGTACGCCGATCGAGAGGACCGCGGCTTCTGCCGACAGTGTCACGGTGACAAGCTGCAGCAGAATGCCAAGCAGGACAGCGCCGATCACCGGTCCGCTCCAGTGCGCCATCCCGCCGACGATGGGCATGGCCATCGCGTAGATCGCGATGTTGAGGCTGAACGCAACGTTGGGCTCGATGAACGAAAGGTACATGCTGAACGGCGCACCGGCCGCACCCATCAGCGCGCCCGACATTGCCGAAGCCAGCAGCTTCAGCTTCATCGACGGAACGCCGGAGCATTCGGCCGCCTCCTCGCTGTCCCTGATCGCGCGCAGGCCGCGCCCGATCCACGAACCCTGTACGTAACGCGCGCAAGCGACCGCGACCACGGCAAGCAAGGCCATCACGAAGAACAGCCACTTCAAGTAGCTGTCGAACAGCAGTGCCGAAGGTGGGCGCTCCAGTGCCAGCCCACGCGCCCCGCCCACATAGCTCCAGTTGATGACGGCCGTCTCGATCACGATCGACATCGCGATGGTGGCAATCGAGAAGTAGATGCCGCGCAGTCGCATTGTCATCAGGCCAACGACCAGCCCCAGAACGCCGGCAGCCATGGCCCCTGCCAGAATCTGAAGCGGCAGCGGCGCGTCCAGCCCCTTGCCGAACGCGACAGCGGTATAGGCACCGACGGCGAAGAACGCGGCCGAGCCGAAGTTCACGTAGCCGACGTAACCGCCCAGGATGTTCCATGCGGTCGCCAACACGACGAACTGCAGCGCCATGTACCCTGCGAAGAAGAGGTATTCGTTCGACACGGTTGCGGTTGCCCCGTACACGGCAGCCAGCAGCAGTCCGGCCCCGGCGGCGAAGCGGAGATTGGCTGTCATGCGCGCGCTCCTCGACCGAACAGACCGGCAGGCCGCAAGGCCAACGCCACGAGGAGAAGCCCGAATGCAACGGCCGGCGTCCACGTGGTGCTGCCGGAACCCAGCACCACCGATTCAGCGATTCCCAGAATCAACCCCGCGACCAAGGTGCCCCACACGCTGCCCATGCCGGCAAGGACGACGACGCAGAACGTGCGGCCGATGTAGAGCCGGCCTAGCTGCGGATCCACCGGGCCGACGACGATCAGCAGCGCACCCGCCATTGCCGCCGCAGCCGTGGCGAGGCCAAAGGCCAGGCGCTTGACCTTGACGGGATCGGCACCTATCAGCTGGAGCGCCACCTCATCCTGGGCAACAGCCTTGATGGCACGGCCAGCGAAACTCCTGGCGAAGAAGACATGCAGTGCACCCACCATGGCCAGCGCGACGACGAGTGCGGCAATCATCCGCCAAGGCAGGCGCAGGTCGTCGCCAATGGCCAGGCTCTTACCGATGTACGGCGCCTGGACGAGGCGCTGATCCACGCCGAACAGCAGGATCAGCAGGACTTCGATGACGAAGGCGAAGCCGAAGAAGAAAGTGATTCCGCGCAGGCCCTGATCGGAACCGCGCCGCTCGAACGTCACATGGTAGAAGCGATAGAGCCCGACGCCCAGGATGAAGAAGAGCGGCATCAGCATCAGCCCGGCCAGCAGGGGATCCATGCCGAACTGGCTGGCCAGATAGGTGCCATAGGCGCCGAGCACGAGGACGGTAGGGTGTGCGACATGCGGCACGTCCAGCATGCCGAACGCGATGGCGAGACCGAGGCTCACCGCTGCATAGAAGCCGCCGAGGAGGATGCCTTGGGCGAAGGCGTCGATCAAGAGTTCAAGCGGCATGGCGTTGGGTCGATTCGCTGTTCATGGTGCAAAGCCGATTCCGATCGCGGCGTTGGTTTCGCCGGGCTACTTGCGCGCATCGGCGAACGGGACCGGGTCGCCCGACCTGAGGCGCCCCGGCGCAAGGATCACCTGACGACCTTCCTGCCGGAACTGATCGATGCTGCGGTCCACCAGCCCTCGAAACTGAATCATCAGCAGTTGCGGATCGGCCCACTCGCCCACCGCGTCGTAACGGAAGTTGCCCACGATCGTCTTCATCTCGTTCGTCCGGATGTAGTCGGCCAGCCTCTTGTGGTCCAGGCTCCTGGTGCTCGTCACGGCTTGTTCGAGCATCTGGCCGATGGCGTAGTTGAACGGTGGTTGATAGAAGCCGAGCGGGTCGACCTTCTCTTCAGCAGCACGCTGGGTGTACCGTTTCAGGAACGCTCGTATATCCGGCGACAGCATCGTCTTCTCGGGTACGAAGGTATGGAAGTTCACAAACCCGTTGAGCTGGGAGCCGAGCGTTTCCATCAGCGGGCCGAACTGCATCCCGCCCATGCCACCGCCGACCAGCTTCGCCTGGCTGCCCAAGCCGACCTCCCTCACCGAGCGCACGATCGCCACCGACTCGGTGGGGTAGGACGAGATGAACACGATGTCGGGCCTGGCGCTGCGGAGCGCGCGCACGACCGAAGAGAAATCGGTCGTGTTGGGGGGATAGCTCTGGTCATAGACCGTCTGCAGCCCCATGGCCTTGGCCAACACACGCGCGCCGTTGACCAGGTTCTGCTGGAACTCGCCATCGGCGGCAACGAAGGCCACCGTCTTGCCGCCCAGCCGGCGTCCCACTTCAAGAAATGGTTGCGCCCAGGCGCGCGCACCCGCGCCCCAGGGCGCGTTGTTGAACCACTTGTCGTGCCGGATCGTGGCGTTTGCGTCGAAGGAGAAGTTGCCCATCACCAGCAGATCGCGTTGCTTCGCGATCGGCATGAGCGGCGCGTTCGGGTTGGTGCCGAGCGGCGCGATGAGCAGATCGACCTTGTCGATATCCAGCAGCTTCGCGTAGATGGCGGGCACGTTCGCTGGACTGGACTGGTCGTCATAGGAAACGATCTCGACCCGGCGCCCCAGCAGGCCGCCGCGTGAGTTGACGTCCTCGGCCCAGATCCGGACCGCCAGCAGTGAGGCCTTGCCCCCGGCACCAAGCCCGCCGGTCTGAGCGATGCTGGTGCCGATCCTGATCGGGGTCTGCTGCGCAAAGGCTGGAACGCCTGCGCCGAGGGCCGCCGCGCCGGTGGCGCCTGCAACGGCGGCGAGCAGCTTGCGTTTGCTCTGGTCCATGGAGTCTCCTTCGTTCTGAACGACCTGCGTGGGTCCTGTCCTTGGTGAGGCGGCGTATCAGCTCGGCAACGTGTCACGCGTCGTGGCGTTGGCGGCCGTGCAGCGAGCCGCCGACAGCAGATCGGCGTTGTGTGCGCCGAGCTGGGGAGCGCTGTGCGCGCCGGGGACCTCGTACTCGTCGATGCGCAGTGGTGTGCGGATCACCCTGTGCCGCCCCGCGATCGGATCATCGACATCGAGAAACATTTCGCGCTGACTCAGGTGCGAGCACGAGAAGACTTCCTCGATCGTCTGGACTTCGCCCACGGGCAGCCCTCTGCTGCTCAAGTGTTCGACGATCTCGCGGCGCGTTTTCTGCCGGGTCCACGCTTCGAGTTCCGGCCTGATGACGGAGCCGAAGTTCACGGACCTCGATCTGACCGTTTCGAGATCCTTTCGCGTCAGGAGATCGAGGCGATCGACGGCACGACAAAGCCGTACCCACATGTCCTGTGTCGGCAGGATGAACGCCACGTGTCCGTCCGAAGCCGCCAAGGTGCCCACGGGCGCATACGCGTCGAGGCCGCGCTCACGGCGGTTGCCGGTGAATTCCCAGAGCATCAACTCGCGCTCCATCAGCGAAGCAACGACGTCGTACATGCTGATGTCGACAAAGGCTCCGTGTCCCGACCGCCCTCTCGCCTGCAAGGCCGTGAGAATGCCGAATCCAGCATGGACGCCGCTGTAGATGTCTGCGAATCCGGTCACGCCAGGAAGCGGCGGACCACTGATCTCGCCGGTCACATCCATCATGCCGCCCATGGCCTGGGCCACGGTGTCGAAGGCGGGCCGATCCGCGTAGGGGCCTTGGCGTACCGGCGAACGGCCATAGCCGCTGATGGCCGCGTAGATGACGCGCGGGTTGACTTCGCGCAGTTCCGCATAGCCGATTCCCAACTTCTCCACGATCCCCGGTCGCAAGTTCTCCACGACCACGTCGGCGCCTGCAACGAGTTCGCGGTAACTCTGCCTCCCCTCCTCGCTGTTCAGATCCAGCGTGACGGATTTCTTGCCTCGGTTGTAGGTGAGGAAGCCCCCGCTGAGACTGCCGATCTCGCTGGTGACCAGGGGGTCGTATTCCCTGCGTGGATCGCCGCGAAATGGCCGTTCCACCTTGATGACTTCGGCGCCCTGATCGGCCAGCATCAGTGCACAGTAGGGCGCGGCAATGTATTGCCCCACCTCGATCACGCGAATGCCTTCAAGTGGCTTCATGAAAGTTTCCAGGTATGCGATGCGTGTGCATCGGGACGAGTCGCACGGCTTCAACCCAGCGGAATGCTGATCGTCTTGGTTTCGAGGTAGTCCTCGAAGCCCTGTCGCCCGCCTTCTCTTCCCAGGCCCGAAGTCTTGTAGCCGCCAAAGGGGGCCGGGGGCGGATAAACGAAGAGGCTGTTGATCCCGACGGTGCCCGTCCTGAGCGCGCGGGCAACGCGAATCGCTCGAGTGGGGTTGCGTGTATAGACCCCGGCAGACAACCCATACTCCGAATCGTTGGCGATGCGGATCGCGTCTTCTTCATCGTCGAATGGAATGACGCTCAGCACTGGTCCGAAAACTTCGGTCCGTGCGATCGTCATGGAGGGACTGACGTCCGCCAGGATTGTCGGAGTGATCCAGTTGCCGCCCGGCAGTTCGGTGACGCGATCGCCACCCGCGACGTGTCGCGCGCCCTCTTGCAGAGCTCCCTGGATCAGCCGTTCGACACGATCGGCTGCTGCGGCGTTGACCAAGGGGGCGGATGTCACGGCAGCATCGAAAGAGTCTCCAATGCGTACATCCGCCAGTTGCTCGGTCGCCGCCGCAATGAATTCGCTGTAGACCGAGCGATGAACGAGCGCCCGAGTCTGGGTCGAGCACAGCTGTCCCGACAGCCCCATTGAAACGAGGCTCATCGCATAGCGCGCTGTCGCCGAAATATCTTCGACGTCATCGAAGACGATGCTCGGACTCTTGCCGCCGAGCTCCAGCTGAACCCGCTTGATCCCCGGCGCTGCAGCGCGAAGGATGATCTCCCCCACCTCGCGACGACCGGTGAAGGCGATTTTGTCGATCAACGGGTGGTTGAACAACGCGGCCGAGGTCGAAGCATCGCCCGGCACCAGGTTGATGACGCCCGGCGGCAGGTCCAGCTGCTCGATCAGCCGCACGAAGAGCGCCGCAACGTTCGAAGCGTACTCCGACGGCTTGAAGACCACCGTGCAGCCGGCCGCGAGCGCCGGCGCCACCTTCTGCGCGAATTGCATGACCGGCGCGTTGAACGGCGTCACCGCGGCCACCACACCCACCGGCTCGCGCAACGTGAGCATCTGGGCATCGGCGTGCGACGAGAAGACCGGCGGCACGCTGCCGTCGAGCTTGTCGATCCAGCCAATGTGGTACTCGAACAGGTCTGCGGCGAAGCTTCCGGAGAAGCGGAAGCCGCTGCCGATCGCGATCGGCAGACCGTTGTCGAGGGACTGGAGTTCTGCCAACTCCTTTTCTGCCGCTCGCACGAGGTCTCCGATAGGCCGCAGGATCAACTTTCTTTCGCGGGCGCGCATTTGCCGCCACGGGCCCTCGTCGAAGGCACGACGCGCCGCCCGCACAGCCCTGTCGACATCCGACGCCGACGATCTCGCGATGGTGAAGTCGGGCTCGCCCGAAGCCGGGTGTCGGTGCTGCCAGACCTCGCCGCCGCCAGGCTCGACCCACTGACCGTCGATATAGGCCTTGTGAACACCGGCGTTCAGTTGCTTGGCCCTTCCCAAGACGGAAAAGCCCTTCTCGGTCGTTGGCGAAACCTGGGTCGTGCGGATGACTGTCATGAAATTTGTCTCCTGCTGCATGCGGCCTGGTCGGCGCCGCTCATTGGCTGTTGTCTGGTATTTTGTACGTACCAATTTGTCGCGTCAACAGAAATTTTCGACAACCCTATCTGACACAATCAGCCCTCAGGCCTAGAGATTCAGCCATTTGCTTGGCAACAGATTCTTGGGAGTTGACATTCATTGGTACGTATCTTTATAGTTTTATATCTTTTCACAAGGAGACAACATGTCCGTTCAATATCGTGAAGTTCCAAAGATCTATCGCATGTGGGTGGACGGGGGACATGCCGACTCGTCGTCGGGTGAGACCTTCGACACGATCAATCCCTACACGGGAAAGGCGTGGGCAAGTGCGCCTTTGGCCAACGAACGCGACGTCGACCTTGCGGTATCGGCCGCACGACGAGCGCTTGATGGGCCGTGGGGCTCCTTGTCGCCTTCAGCCCGGGGCGCACTGCTTCGAAAGCTGGCCGACTCCATTGCCGAGCACGCCGAAGAACTGGCCCGCATCGAGACGATGGACAACGGCAAGGTCATTCGCGAAACGCTGGCGCAGATGAACAGCCTGGCTGCGACCTATCACTACTTTGCCGGCGCCGCCGACAAGATCGAGGGCAGCACACACCAGCCCCCCGGCACCAATTTCTTCGTCTATACCAGGAGGGAGCCCATTGGCGTCGTCGCCGCCATCCTGCCGTGGAACAGCCCGCTCTACCTTCTCGCCAGCAAGCTGGCGCCGGCGCTGGCTGCCGGCTGTACCTTCGTGGCAAAACCAGCCGAGCAGACGCCCATCTCGACGCTGCTCTTTGCCGAACTGGTGCACAAGGCCGGGTTTCCTGCGGGGGTGTTCAATGTCGTGACCGGGGCCGGCGAAACCGGGGCGGCATTGGCGCGCCATCCCGGCGTGGCCAAGATTACCTTCACCGGCTCTACCGCCACCGGCACGGCAGTGATGAAGTCTGCCGCCGACCACATCGCCGACGTGACGCTCGAGCTTGGCGGAAAGTCGCCCAACATCGTGTTCGAAGACGCTGACATTGCCGCGGCAGTCAATGGGGTCATGGCGGGTATCTTTGCTGCGACCGGGCAGACGTGCATTGCGGGCAGTCGCCTTCTGGTGCAGAGATCGGTCAAGGATCGCGTCGTCAGCCTCCTGCGAGATCGCGTCGCCTCGATCAAGCTCGGCGATCCATTGGAAATGGCCACCGAGGTTGGGCCCATCGCGTTCGGCCAGCAGCTCGACAAGGTGATGTCTTACATCGACCTCGGCCTGCAAGAGGGCGCCCAGCTCTTGTGCGGTGGAAACAGGCCCTCCTCCGTCGACCTGAAGGATGGCTTCTTCGTGGAGCCCACCATCCTCGATGGCGTCAACAACCAGATGCGCGTGGCTCGCGAAGAGATCTTCGGGCCGGTTCTTTCCGTCATCACGTTCGACACGGAGCAGGAAGCCGTCGAGATCGCCAACGATACGTCTTACGGTCTTGCTGCCGGCATATGGACCAAGGACGTTCAGCGAGCCCACCGGGTTGCACACCAGGTGAGCGCCGGATCGGTCTGGGTCAACACGTATCGGGTTCTTTCCTACAACGTTCCCTATGGCGGGTTCAAGTCCAGCGGGATCGGCAGGGAGAACGGCATGGAGGGCCTTTCCGCCTACCTGCAAACCAAGGCTGTCTGGTTGGAGTTGACCGGGCAGACGCGTGATCCCTTCAAACTGGGCTAGCGGCGATATGGTCGCCTGCGCCTGCCTCGCCGGTTGGTCAAGACGTCTGTGGTGGAATCGCGTGACGGCGCCGCTGCAACCGCTCTCGTTCGAGCCGCGGCACGCAGAATGGCGACCGTTCACCGGCACACAGAGGATCATTCGTATGGAGCAGACAAGCGCACGGCCGGCCTACCGGCGAGTCGCCGAGGAGATTCGGCAGAAGATCAAGAGCGGGTTCTTTGTGGGCGGATCACGGCTTGCAACCGAAGTCGAACTTGCCGGCCAGTTCAAGGTCAGCCGCCACACCATACGGCTGGCGCTCAAGCAGTTGGTCGATGAGGGACTCATCGACCAGATTCAAGGCAGCGGTACCTATGTCCGAGGACAACCGCAGGTCGAGGGGCGCTACGTCCGCTCCATCGGCTCGCTCGACGACCTGACGATGTGGCCGGGGACCGATATGGAGGTCATCGAGCCCTTCAAGACCCGAATCGATGCCTCGGTGGCTGCTCGTTTGCAACTGGGGTATGTCGAGGTCGACACGGCCGTCGTGCTTAGGAAATTTGAGGGTGAGGCATTCGTCATCACGCGTCACCACGTAGATCCTGCCCTGGGACGGAAATTGAGGGAAAGCGGGATTCCGTCAAATGGGCCGGGTACGGTCATCGGTGCGGCGGAGAAGTTCCTGGTCGATCCGGTTGCCGGCGTCCAACAGAGCATCACGGCGTTCAATGCGGGGGAAGACATCGCTGCGCCGATCGGCGCTTCGGTAGGCGATGCCGTCATTCTCATTGAGCGCCTGTACTACGACACGGCAGGGAAGCTCGTCGAGTTCACGGAGTCCTTCTTCAATCCGAGACGCTACACGTACCGGGTGGACCTGCACCGTCGGGGCAGAGGCGGATAGCAGGCGATCTCGCTGACCCGTCCCCCGGCGATTCAACCAATCTCAATCATGAAAAGGAGTAAAGCATGCAATTCCTGGTACACACTGGCCGGTCCAACGATGCCGGCGCGGACGTCATCGCCAACGGCTTGGCCGCCGAAGTCGCACGCGTGCGTGCGCTGTACGCTTCCGGGGGGATGCGGCAGATATGGCATCGCGGCGATCGACCCGGCGCCGTACTCTTGCTGGAGTGCGACGACATCGACGCGGCAAGCTCGCTCTTGGAAACCTTGCCCCTCGTGGTTGCGGGCGCGGTCATCGTCGAGTCGATTGTCGAATTGAAGCCATACGCCGGCTTCGCCAGTTGAGCGCCCTCCTGGACAGGGCGGCACAAGTGGCAGGATATCGGCGCAGGACACAGGCCAAGCACTGATGGGGCGGACTGTCGATCGGCTCAATAGACGGCAACCGCCCCCGACGTGCGCAGCCGTTGAGCATCCCGAGACGGCGCCAGCCCGAACAGCCTGCTGTACTCGCGGCTGAACTGGGATGGACTCTCGTAGCCCACCCGGTAGCCGGCATCGGCCACGTCCGTCGTCTCGCCCACGAGCAGGCGGCGCGCCTCCTGCAGGCGCAGCAGCTTCTGGTACTGGAGCGGGCTCATCGAGGTCACGTTCCGGAAATGAAAGTGCAAGGACGACGTACTCATGTGCGCCTCGCGCGCCAGCGTCTCGATACTGAGCGGCTTCGCGAAATGCGTCTTCAGCCAGGCGATGGTCCGGGCGATCCTGCAGGCGTGGCTGTCCGCCTGCGCGATGCTCGCGAGCCGCGCGCCCTGTTCGGTGCGCAGCAGGCGATAGTGCAGCTCCTGCACAGCCAGGGGGGCCAGCATGTTCGCGTCATCCGGCGACTCGAGCAGTCTCATCAGGCGAACAGCCGCATCCACCATCGTGTCGGTCACCTGGCTGAGAAAGAGTCCGCGCCCTGAAGGCTGGTGCGCCGCCGCGGCGTATCCGGCCTTCAGCAGCAGCGCGGAGATCGCCGCCGGGTCCAGGTCGAGCCGGAAGCACAGGTACGGCGCATCCGCAGTCGCTTCGGTCACCTGGGCGGAAATCGGCAGGTCGACCGAGAAAACCAGGAAGCGCGAAGCGTCGTAGCTGAAGACCTCATCCCGCAGCATGGCCCGCTTAGCACCCTGGGCGACGATGCAAACCGCCGGCTGATGCAGCGCGTGCGCGATCTCGTCGCTCGGCTTGGAGAACCTGATCACGGAAAGCCCGGGGATCGGCGTGGGCCAGATGCCGTCTTCGCTGGCCCGACGAGCCAGGAGGTCGGCCAGCTCGCCGATGCGACGGCTCGGCGGCGAAGCGGCCAGCGCCTGTTGCCCGGTTGATGCGACTGTTTGCAGCGTCATGGGTGCAAAGCGTACCCAACTTGCCGGCCCGCGTCACGGGGCGAGACGCCGGCGCAGATTCGCGCTCTGGAAGATTGGGCAAACAGCACGGCGAAACGGGCTAACGGCTCCAGCCCTGCCGTTCCTAGACTTCTTGCCACAGCGCCCCCCCCACTTCACCCATCGCCAGAGAAAGGTTTAGCCGTGAGCAAGTCGACCACCCCCTCCCATCCGTACGTCGGCATGTGGGTCACGCGTGACGGGTACATCCGCCACGAACTTCTTCCCCATGACCGCTACGACGAAGCCCGCGGCCAGCGCCACAGCGCCTATCAGGGCCGCTACCGCGTCACCGGCAACCACATCGACTACTGGGACGACACCGGCTTCACGGCCGACGGCGAATTCCGGGACGACGTGCTCTACCACGCCGGAATGATCCTGTATCGCGAGCGCTGATCGCCCTGCCCCCATGACTTTGTTCGAAACGGTACTGCTGCTGAGCGCAGCCGCAGTGATCCTGCTGCAGTTCGCCCGCCACCTTGGAGCGCCCTACCCGACTCTGCTCGCGCTCGCCGGGACGCTGGTCGCGATGCTTCCCGGCGCGCCTGGAGTCGAGATCGAACCGGGGCTGGCGCTCGCGCTGTTCATCGCACCGGCGCTGATGGACGCCGCCTATGACCTTCCGCCGCGCGAGCTCCGTCGCAACTGGCTTCCGGTGTTCTCGTTGGCGGCGCTTGCCGTCATCTTCACGACAGCCGCGGTGGCGGCATTGGCGGTCGGCCTGACGGGGATGCCGCTCTACGCGGGAATCGCCCTCGGCGCGATCGTCGCGCCGCCCGATGCCGCCGCCGCGACCGCGGTGCTCTCGCGCTTCGCGTTGCCTCGCCAGACGCTGAGCGTTCTCAAGGGCGAGAGCCTGCTCAACGATGCGGTTGCGTTGATCATCTTCGGCGCCGCCCTGCAGTTCCATTCCGGACGCAGCGATCTCGCGGTGATTCTTCCCGACCTCGGCCTCGCCATCCCATTGGGGCTTCTGATCGGGTGCGCCTTCGCGAGGCTCTATCTCGCATTCGCGCCCCGCGTCGCTGGAACCCTCGGTGCCACGCTCTTCGAGATCGTCACCACTTTCGGGGCCTGGGTGATGGCTGAGCGCCTCCACGCATCGGCCGTCCTCTCGATGGTGGCCTTCGCCATGATCGTTGCCAGGCAGGCGCCGGACCGGCAGGCCCCGCGCGACCGCGTGCACTCCCACGCTGTCTGGGGCGCCATCGTGTTCATGCTGAACGTGTTCGCCTTCCTGCTGGTGGGCCTGCAGGCACGCACGGTTTTGAGGCAGTTCGAAGGCGACCAGATCGGCTCGGCGCTGCTATTCGCCGCAGCGGTCGTTCTCGTCGTCGTTGGCGTGCGACTCCTCTGGGTGCTTGGGTACAACCGCGCGATCGGGCGCCTCAAGCGCAGGTGCGCGCCCGCACGGGCGCCGACCCTCGCGCAGGGACTGGTCGTCTCATGGAGCGGCATGCGAGGGCTCGTGACGCTGGCTGCAGCGCTCGCCCTTCCCACCTCCTTTCCCGCGCGCGACCTGATTCTTCTGAGTGCGTTCGCCGTCGTGCTCGGCACCCTCGTGATTCAGGGGCTGACGCTGGGCCCACTGATCAGGCGGCTGCAGATCGGCCCGGATGGCTCGTACGACGAAGAGATGCGACTGGCGCGCAGCCAACTGATCGAGGCCGCCGAGATTCACCTGCAGTGCAGCGGCGGTGGTGCCGCCGCGAGACTTCGAGCCGAACTCGACGAGCTTCGGGTAGCGGCGGAGGCGCGGTCGCACGGCAAAGGCGGCGGCGGCGACGCCCTTCGACTGGAGTGCGTGGCCAGACAGCGGGCCGTCCTCAGCGCCATGAGGATGGCGGGCGAGATCGGGGATGACGTGTTCCAGGTGCTCCAGCAGGAACTCGACTGGACCCAGTTGGCGCACTCGCGCCACGAACGGCTCGAGGAAGGCTAACCCGCAGGACCCGCTCATTCGGCGCTCGGAGGTAGGATTCAGCCTATTCCCGGCGCGCCTGGCCGATTCGAAAGGCACCGGAAGCACCCACCCTTCACCGAACGATGCCCCTGGAACGATCCTCCGCCGAAGCGCTCGACGAACGCGTGCCCGGCGAGCTGCTCGCCAGCAGCAAGGGGCGCCCGTGGAAAGACCTGCTGGTGCAGGTCTTCCTTCGCCGTCCCCTCCAGGAGAGCCTGATCATCCCTGCGGTCCCCGAGCCGTTGATCGTGTGGGTGCTGTCGGGAAGCGCGGTCGTCGAAGAGCGCGAACTTGGGGGGCGGTGGATGGCCAGCCGGGTGCGCGCTGGCCACTTCTTCCTGACCCACTCGCCAAGGCCTTGCGAGCTCCGGTGGACGACCGAAGGCCAGGAGCCCTTCCAGGTGATGCACATCTACCTGGGCTTGGACGTCATGAAACGCGCAGTGCGCGACGTCCACGGCGCAGACCCGGTCGAGCTCGTCCTGAGGGAAGTGTCCGGGGCGACTGATCCAGCACTCTCGATGTTTCTCGGCCAGATTCGCAGCGAACTCATGGGCCAGCGTCAGCCGAGCACGCTGATGGTCCAAGGCCTGGCGCAGGGCCTGGCCGTACACCTGGTTCGCGCCTACCCCGACGCCAGCGGGCGCCCGCCTGCCCCGCGCGGCGGGTTGCCCGCATTCAAGCTCCATCGCATCATCGCCATGCTCGAAGAGCGCCTGGACGAGGAATTCCGCCTGCAGCCCCTGGCAAGCGCCGCGGGCCTGAGCGAATTCCACTTCTGCAGAGCGTTCAAGAAGACCACCGGCTTCTCCCCCTCCCGGTACTTCATCCGCCTGCGCATCGACAGGGCGCGCCGCCTGCTGCGCGAGACCGGCAAGCCGGTGATCGAGGTCGGCCTCGACGTGGGCTATGCCAGTCCGAGCCATTTCGCGCAGGTGTTCAAGCGCGAAGTCGGCGTCGCGCCGAGCGAGTACCGCGGGCAAGCCTGAGCGCCGCGGTTCCGGCAGCAAAACCCCGACAGGGTCCGCAAGGCAGCGAGCGCTCGAAAAGCGCATCGCCGCGACCATTCATCCCGTGCCCAGCGAAGTTCAACGCTTCTCAAAAGCTTGATCGTTGAGGCGCGCAAACCTCAACTTTGATGAATGGAAAAGGAACTGTCATGGAACTCAATGGAAAAGTCGCACTCGTGTCCGGCGCCTCGAGCGGCATCGGCGCCGCAACCGCTCGCAAGCTGGCGGCCAATGGCGTGAAGGTCGGCGTCGCCGCCCGCCGCCTGGATCGTCTCGAGCAGCTCGTGAGCGAGATCCGCGCTGCAGGTGGCGAGGCCGTGGCGATCGCCATGGACGTCACCGATCCTGCGGCTGTCGCTGTCGGGGTCAAGAAGCTGGCCGATACCTACGGCGCGATCGACATCGCGTTCAACAACGCCGGCCTGATGCCGATCTCGGACGTCGAGAGCCTGAAGACGGACGAATGGCACCGCATGATGGACGTCAACGTCAAGGGCCTGCTGAACACGACGGCAGAGGTCCTGCCGTACATGAAGAAGCAGGGTGGCGGGCACATCGTCAACACCTCGTCGATCGCCGGACGGAAGGTGTTCCCGGGCCTGGCGGTCTACTGCTCCAGCAAGCACGCGGTGACCGCGTTCTCGGAGGGTCTGCGGCTGGAGGTTGCGCCCAAGCACAACATCCGCGTCACCTGCATCCAGCCGGGCGCGGTCGAGTCCGAGCTGTTCGAGCACATCTCCGACGAGAAGTACCGTGAGCAGATGGAGCAGTTGAAGGACCAGATGACCTTCCTCAAGGCCGAGGACATCGCCGACACGATCCTGTTCGCGCTGAAGGCGCCGAAGCATGTGAACGTGGCGGAGGTCTTCGTGCTGCCCACCACGCAACCCTGGTAAGCCTGCCGGCCAGCCGGCCGCCGCTGGATTCACCGCGGCAGCAGGCAGGCCGACAGCAAGCCACCACTGCGGTGCCCGCCACAGCGGGCATCGCGCCACTGAGGACGAATCGTGAAGATCACCGGCTACATCAACCTCTATCGCAGCGGCTGGTTTCACCGCCAAGGAAAACCAAGCGCATTCGATCTGCATGCGGGAGACGTCTATCCGACGCTCGAATCCGCACAGCGCGACATCGAGCCGCGCACGCACTATCTGGCGACGGTGCCCGTGCGCTGGCAATCCGACCAGGACATGGCCCCCAACCCCGCCGACTCGGTGCCGGTCCCGCTTTCGGTCAGCCGCGCCGCGTTCCAGGGCACGGGGACCACCGCGTCGATGCGCGGCAATGCCGCTGTCACGGGTCTTCGCGGGCGTGACCCGCACTGGCGAGGATTAGGCAAGGATGGGCGGGGATTGGCATACCGCCCTCCCGCCCTCCGTTCCTAGACTTCATGTCATCCCTGCAACAGCGCACGGATTCAACCCACCACCCTAGGAGCACTCATGTCTGGAATCGAAGGAAAAGTCGTCGTCATCACGGGCGCCAGCAGCGGCATCGGCGAGGCCACCGCGCGCTTGCTGTCCGAGCGCGGCGCGCGCGTTGTGATGGGCGCTCGCCGAACCGAGCGGCTGGAATCCATCGCCGCGGCCATCATCCGCGAAGGCGGACAGGCCCGCTTTCGTGCCGTCGACGTGACGAAGCGCGAGGACGTCGCTTCGTTCGTCGATTTCGCCGCGCACGAGTTCGGCCGCGTCGATGTCATCGTGAACAATGCGGGGGTCATGCCGCTCTCGCCCCTGGAAGAGACCAAGGTCAACGAATGGGACCAGATGATCGACGTGAACATCCGCGGGGTTCTGCATGGCATCGCCGCGGGCCTGCCCCGGATGCGAGCGCAAGGCAGCGGGCAGTTCATCAACATGGCTTCGATCGGAGCACACACGGTGTCTCCGACAGCCGCGGTGTACTGCGCGACCAAGTTCGCGGTGCGGGCGATCTCGGAGGGGCTTCGCCAGGAGGTCGGGGGTGACATCCGCGTGACCGTGGTGTCTCCCGGCGTCACCGAGTCCGAGCTCGCCGAAAGTATCTCCGACGCGAGCGCGCGCGAAGTCATGCGTGGCTACAGGCAGATCTCGATCTCGCCCTATGCGATCGCCAGGGCCGTGGCCTTCGCCATCGACCAGCCCGACGACGTCGACACCAGCGAAATCATCATTCGGCCGACGGCAAGTCCCTATTGAACTTGCTCGGCCGCCTGCCAGGCGCGGCGGCGCGATCGCCATAGCGGGATCGCCGGCCGCCTTCAACTTCCGTGAAAGACCCATGCACACACCCAAAGCAGACTATCCACTCTCCGAGATCCGCCGCTTCCTTGAGCCCGGCCCTATCGTCCTGGTAGGGTCCGCGTGGAAGGGACGTCGCAACGTCATGGCGATGGGCTGGCACATGATGCTGGGCTTTTCGCCGGCGCTCTTCGCCTGCTACATATGGGAGGGAAACCACAGCTACGAAATGCTGAGGCGAAGCAGGGAGTGCACCATCAATCTCCCGACTGTGAGCATGATGGATCAGGTCGCCGGAATCGGCAACTGCAGCGGCCGAAGCCTGGACAAGTTCGAGACGTTCGGCTTGTCGACTTCCGCTGGCGGGCATGTCGACGCGCCGCTGATCGACGACTGCCCTGCGAACTTCGAATGCCGCCTCGTCGATGAGCGCCAGATCCCGGAGTACGGCCTGTTCATCTGGGAGGTCGTCAAGGCGCATGTCCGCCCCGATCCCGAGTTGCCCACGACCATGCACTACCTTGGCAGAGGGGAGTTCATGACCTCGGGCGCGATTGTGAGTCGACGCGACGAATTCAGACCCGGCAATCTCTGATTGGACCTCCAATGCTGATCACCAGACATCTCATCGCCCTTGCCTTCGCCGCGCTTGTGGTAGGCACCCTCCCTTATACCGCGCTCGCTGGACCACCACCCTCCGCAACGCAGGCGCCTGCTTTCTATCGAACCGCGCTCGGCTCTTTCGAGATCACGGCCCTGTCGAACGGAACGATCGAGCTGCCCATCGACAAACTGCTTCTCAACGCCACGCCGGCACAAGTACGCAAGGCACTGGACCATCACCATCTCCACACGCCATTGGCGACTTCCGTCAATGGGTACCTGATCAACACGGGCACCAGGCTGATCCTGATTGACGCGGGCGCAGGCTCGCTGTTCGGGCCGACCCTCGGCAGGTTGTCGACCAATCTCAGGGCGGCAGGGTATGAGCCAGAACAGGTCGACGAGATCTACATCACCCATCTGCACCCAGACCACGTCGGGGGCCTGTCCGTTGACGGCCAGCGAGTGTTCACCAATGCCGTTGTGCGTGCGGAGCAGAAGGATGTCGACTACTGGCTGAGTTCGTCGAACAGGGATCGTGCGCCGGCCGACAGCAAGATCTTCTTCGACGGAGCCATGGCGTCGCTGAATCCCTATGTCGACGCCGCGCGACTCAGACCTTTCAGCGGCGACTCGGAGCTTGCGCCGGGCATCCGTGCCAGCGTGACTCGCGGCCATACCATCGGGCACAGCATCTACGAGGTGGAAAGCGACGGGCAGCGCCTGGTGATCTGGGGAGACCTGGTCCACGTGGCCGCGCTCCAGTTCGCGCACCCGGAGATCGCCATCACCTTCGACAGCGACCGCAAGACGGCGGTGCGGCAGAGACGCAGGGCGTTCGAGGCAGCGGCGCGTTCAGGGGACATGGCCGCGGCCGCACACGTCGCCTTCCCCGGTCTGGGTCGCGTCCGCTTCCGCCACGGCGGCTACGAGTGGATACCGGCGAACTACGAGGACATTCAGGCAAGCAAGCGTTAAGGTCAGTGCAGATTGACCCCGTCGGCGTGTCCCCTGCGGGTCAGATCATCTCGAGCGCAATTGCCGTCGCCTCGCCACCGCCGATGCACAGCGAAGCGACTCCGCGCCTTGCCCCGCGCGCACGCAGCGCGCTGATGAGCGTGACGATGATGCGCGCACCAGAGGCGCCAATCGGATGACCCAAAGCGCATGCCCCGCCATTCACGTTGACGCGCTCGTGCGCCAGTTCCAGTTCGCGCATCGCGGCCATCGTCACCACCGCAAATGCCTCGTTGATCTCCCAGAGGTCAACATCCGCGATGCCCCACGCAGCGCGCTCCAAGACCTTGCGCATTGCACCCACCGGTGCCGTCGTGAACCACCGTGGCTGATGGCCATGCGTCGCATGGGCTGCGACCGCGGCGAGCGGTGTCACGCCATGCGCCTCCGCGGTCGAGCGGCGCATCAGGACCAGTGCCGCAGCACCGTCAGATATGGAACTCGAATTGGCTGCTGTCACGGTGCCGTCCTTGCTGAATGCCGGTTTCAGGCCTGCGACTTTTTCCACCTGCGCCTTCACCGGTGGCTCGTCCTGCATGACTGGGACTTCCCCGTGGCGCCCGGCCACCATCACCGACGCAATCTCGAAGTCGAAATGGCCATTCTGCATCGCCCGCCGCGCGCGCGTCGTGGATTCGATGGCGAACGCGTCCTGTTCGTGCCGCGTGAATCCAAAGTGAGCGGCGCAGTCGTCGGCGAAGCCACCCATCAAACGCCCTTTCGTATCTCGGTCATAGCTGTCCTCCAAGCCGTCCTGGAACATGTGGTCAAGAAGCGAGCCATGTCCCAAGCGCAATCCCGCGCGTGCTTTGGGCAGCAGGTAAGGCGCGTTGCTCATCGATTCCATGCCGCCGGCAACGATGACTTCGCTTGATCCCGCCACCAGAAGGTCATGTGCCATCATCACCGCCTTCATCCCGGAGCCGCAGACCTTGCTGATAGTCGTGCACCCCGCCGAGACCGGCAGGCCAGCGCCAAGCGCCGCCTGCCTCGTCGGAGCCTGACCCACGCCCGCAGGCAACACGCAACCCATCAGCACCTCCTGGACAGCATCCGGGCCAATGCCAGCGCGCTGGACTGCGGCGCGAATGGCGAACGCACCGAGTTGCGGCGACGACAGCTCAGCCAGGCAGCCCTGGAAAGCGCCGAGCGGCGTGCGCGCGAGGGATACGATGACGACGGGGTCATTCATGAACAGTCCTTCGGTTCTCAGCTTCGATCACGAAAAAGAAGCCGCGTGCAGTCCCATGGGCCAACAAGATCCGTATCGCTCATCCGAGCGGACATTGATCGCAATGCCTGCCCGGGAGCTATCGCAATCCCTAAGGAGGGCCACTATACATCTGAACGTTTGTTTGGTAAAGTGAGGCTTCATTCGGAGCGTCATCCCATGACTCAGGTCACCTCGACCAACTTGCTGTACGACCCCGCCACAAAGCAGAGATCGCAGGCCAAGATGGCGCGCATCCCCATCAAGGTGGCGCCTGCAGAAGCGCTGGCAAGGCCAGACTGGATTCGCGCCAAGATCGGTTCACCGTCAATTCGCTTCTATCAGATCAAGCGGATCCTGCGCGATCACAGCTTGCACACCGTCTGCGAAGAAGCCTCGTGCCCCAACATCGGCGAATGCTTCGGCAGCGGCACTGCGACCTTCATGATCATGGGCGACAAGTGCACGCGCCGCTGCCCTTTTTGCGATGTCGGCCACGGCCGGCCGGACCCGCTCGATGTGGACGAACCCGCCAACCTCGCCAGGACGATCGCGGCCTTGCGCCTCGCGTATGTCGTGATCACGAGTGTCGACCGCGACGATCTGCGCGACGGCGGGGCCGGCCACTTTGTCGATTGCATCCGTCAAGTGCGCGGGCTGTCGCCAACCACGCGCATCGAAATCCTCACACCTGATTTTCGTGGCCGGTCTGAACGCGCGCTCGAGATCCTGAGGGATGCACCGCCGGACGTGATGAATCACAACCTAGAAACCGCGCCGCGCCTATACAAGCAAGCGCGCCCCGGTTCTGACTACGTTTCCTCGCTGAATCTCCTGAAGCGCTTCAAGGAACTCGCTCCAGGCGTGCCAACCAAGAGCGGCCTGATGGTCGGGCTGGGAGAGACCGACGAAGAGATCGTGCAGGTGATGCGCGACATGCGCGAGCATGGCGTCGACATGCTCACGATTGGCCAGTACCTGGCGCCGAGCAGCCACCACCTGCCGGTGCGCCGCTACGTGAACTCCGACACTTTCAAGATGTTCGAGACCGAGGCGGCCCGGTTGGGCTTCACCCACGCCGCGGTCGGCGCGATGGTGCGCAGCAGCTACCACGCGGACCAGCAGGCGGATGCCGCGGGCATTCTCTAGCAAAGCCGGCTCGACAGCGGCACTTCTCAGTTCTGACATTGCACGAGGCGCGCATGACTCGAAGGCTCCCCAAGCTCCCCCCTGCTCTTCACCGGATGCTCGAGCATCGCGCCGCCGAGGCGCCTGACCGCCGTTTCCTCTTGCACGAGGGTCGCTGGTGGACCCTCGGCGAGTTGGAGCTCTACGCGCGTTCGATCTCCCTTGAGCTTCAAGCGCTGGGCGTCGGCCGGGGCGACCATGTCGTCGTGATGATGCCAAGCTCTGCACGCTACATCGCACTTTGGTTCGCCATCTCGAAAGTCGGTGCCGTCGAGGTTCCGGTGAATGGCGCCTATCGCGGTGAGGTCCTGCGCCACATTCTCCGCACGGCAAAGCCAAAGGTGGCGCTGGTCGGGGCGGAGCACCGCGCGGTCTTTGACGCGGTCTGCGAAGAAGCGATTCCAGTCCGCGACGTGCATGACCCGGCAGATGCTCGCTTCGCGTGGAATCCGTCGCGCGCAGATGAACTCGCCTCGCTGGATCATCCAGGTGTCACGACGCAACCTTCCGATCCTGCCTCGATCATTTTCACTTCCGGAACCACCGGCCTGTCGAAAGGCGTCGTGGTCAGCCACCACCATCAGATCAGCTTCGGTCACTTCTTTGCCGAGATCGTCCACTTCGCCGCGGACGACACTGCGTACAACTTCCTCCCCTTCTTCCATGTCGCCGCCAAGTTCGAGACGATTGGCGCGATGCTCTCCTGCGGCCGCATGATGCTGCGCCCAAGCTTCAGCCTTTCTGGATTCTGGCCCGACGTCCGCGAAGGTGGAGCGACTCTGTGCGTGGCAGTCGGTGGGCTATGCCACATGCTGAACAGTCGTGAGCCGACACCGGACGATGCGAACAACCCGATGCGACTCATCTACGCAGTGCCAATTCCGTGGGAGTTCAAGGACAAGTTCGAGGCACGTTTCGGCTTGAAGCTGGTCGAAGCCTACGGTAGCACCGAGGCTAGCCTGCCTCTCTACACCCGATTGGGAGAGGAGACGCCGCGCGGCTCTTGCGGGCGGGTCAGCGACCATTTCGAGGTTACGGTCCAGGACGACGCCGGCAACGTGCTGGCGGCGGGAGTTCCGGGCGAAATCTGCATACGGCCGAGACATGCCCAGACCATGATGACGGGCTACTTGGGCCTTCCCGAGAAGACTGAGGAAGCCATGAGGGACGGCTGGTTCCATTCGGGTGACCGCGCCACGATGAATTCGGAAGGGTTCGTTTTTTTCCTGGACCGCACCAACGATGCCATCCGCCGGCGTGGCGAGAATATCTCGTCATTCGAGGTCGAGCGGGCGCTTAACGCGCATCCGGAGGTAGCGGAAGTTGCCGTCGTACCGGTGAGGGCGGATGTCGGCGAAGATGAGGTGAAAGCGGTGGTCGTACTGAGGCAAGGCTCCACGCTGACTCCCGAAGCGCTGCTCGAATTCGCGGCTTCGACAATGCCTTATTTCATGGTGCCGCGCTATATCGAATACCGTACGGATTTGCCGCGCACTGAAACAATGAAAGTCAGGAAGATCGACCTGCGGCAAGAGGGCATCACGCCGAACACCTGGGATGCCGAACGTGCCGGCATCCGCATAACGCGCCGTGGCCTCGAACGCATTGTCAAAAGGGCAACCTCATGACTGGTACCATCCATTTGCAACGACGAAGATCCATATGGCAAACGTGAAAAGCAGGGTCCGGGAAAATCCCGCAACCAAGCCAAAGGCCGACGCAAGTGCAAAGCCGCAGGGGCCGATCGGCCGTGAGGCTGTACTCGACGCGGCAATCCACCAGTTCTCCATCGCCGGGTATGACGGCACCACGATGAGAGAAATCGCCTCCGTATCCGGGATGCTGGTAGGCTCCATCTACTACTACTTCAGCTCGAAGGAACAACTGTTCCTTGCGGCGCACGAGCATGCGATCGAGCACATCTGCGCGGCCGTACGCAAGTCGATCGACCCGGCGGCCGACCCGTGGACCCGGCTGACCCAGGCCGCGCAGGGCTACCTGGAAAGCATGCTGAACGACTACGAGTACGCCAGCATCATCATCTCTGAGTTTCCTCGCAGGCGGGCGGACGAGCTTCGCGACGTCCTCATCTCGCACCGGCAGCGATTCGAGGACCTGTTCGCCGACATCATTTCGGAGATCCCGTTGCGCAAGGGCGTGGACCGCAGCTACTTTCGTCTCGCTGTCCTCGGCATGTTGGCGTGGACCTACACCTGGTACAACCCGAAAGGCAGGGATTCGCCGCGAGTGATCGCCAAAAAGATGGTCAGCATGCTGAGGGAGGCGAACAGCTGAGCGCCTTTCCGAGCTCGGCCGCGCCGACCTGCACGCCCTATATCGAGCCGGTGTCGATGACCTCGGTCGTGATGATGATGGGTAAGTGGCCGTCCGGCAGGAAGTTTTTCTCGTCCTCGCGCGTGAGGCGGTAGGGTTCAGTCGCCGCACCCTCTCTCATCTGCCTGGTGGACGCAAACCACGTTATCGCCAGTCCGTCGAAGCGCGGCTCGCCATCGACATACTCGTCGTCGTTGCAGTGGTTCTGTTCGTAGCGCAGGATCGTCGGGATGGTTGAGCCGAGCGGGCCGTGGACCTGGCGCCAGTATTCTCGAAACGGGTTCAGCGCCATCCCCGGGCGACGATTGACGAACTCGATATTCTTGACCGCACCCTCAGGAATCCGCTCGTTCTTCACCACATGGGGGTCGACGATCATAGGCAGCGAAACTTGTGCATCCACGAACGTCAAAGCCGGGCGTCCCAGCTTGAGCGCGTGCAGGTATGCGCGGGCATCCTGGAGATCATCGAACCACGTCTCCTCGACGGCGTCGAACAGGAGCTCCCCCTTCTTGTACCCCTGCGGCAGGGTGTGGGACTGGACGTACCTCGTACACCCTTGAGGAGGCACGGAGCGCTGCATGGCGTCACGCAACTGCGCGTGGAAGTCCGCCAGAGGAATTCCGGACGCCCTTTTGCTGAGCAAGACGACTTTCGGCATGGCAATTTTCGCTGATTGGGTTCGTAAGGAAATGAGCGCGCACACTAGGCTGCTGGCGTTGAACGACGCAGGTGCTCGTAGCGATCGTCTTGCTGCTCGCCACGACGCTCAAGCCACCAGCCATGCTGTTCAGGCCAGCGAGCCCAGGCTTCCCGGCCGTCAAGGCTCAGGAAGGCGTGGACCGCCCAGTTGGGGTTGAAGAGCGCCTCGCGCGCAATCGCGATGAGATCCGCCTTTCCCTCGGCAAGAATCTCTTCGGCGTGCTCGGCATCTCGAATGAGGCCGACTGCAACGGTCGGCATGCCCGTGGCCACGCGAACCGCGTCCGAGTACGGCACGTGAAATCCAGGGGTACGGCTCACGAGCTGCTTCTCCTTGGGCAGCTTCATGCCGCCGGAAGAGCAGTCGATGACGTCGAACCCGCGGGCCTTGAGTTCCCTCGAAAAGGCGATGCTGTCCTCGATCGACCAGCCGATCTCGATGCCATCCACGCTCGACAGCCGGGCGAACAGCGGCTTGTCCGACGGCCAGACCGAGCGGATGGCTTCTGCCACCTGAAGAGGGAACCTCATGCGCCCCTCCAGAGATCCCCCATACTCGTCCTGCCGCGTGTTGGAGATGGGCGACAAGAATTGATGAAGCAGATAGCCGTGAGCACAATGCAACTCGATCACGTCGAATCCCGCGGCATCCGCCCTGCGGGCTGCGTCCGCAAAGTCGCCGACGATTTCCTTGATCTCACTCGCATTGAGTTCACGCGACGGCGGCCATGCTCGACCGGCAGGCTCTGGTGTCGCGCTCACTGTGTCCCATAGTGCCTGGCTGTCTGCGGTTTTCGAGCCGAGCAGCGGACCGCTACCTTCCCAAGGTCGTTCTGACGAGCCCTTGCGTCCGGCATGACTGAGCTGGATACCCGCAGCCGCGCCAAGGCCGTGAAGCAGCGTCGCGATTCTTCCAAGGCCGGCAATCTGTTCGTCGTTCCATAGGCCGACGCATCCGACAGTGATGCGCCCCTGCATGCTGACCGCAGTCGCTTCCACGAACACGAGTCCCGCCCCGCCCAACGCAAAACGGCCCAGGTGGGCCAGATGGAAGTCACTGACAAGTCCGTCGTTGGCGCTGTACATGCACATCGGTGAGATCATCACGCGGTTCTTGAGAACCACCCCCCGTAGCTGGAGCGGCGAGCCAAGCTTGTACTGAGATTGAGTCATATGGGTTTCGTGCAAATTTGACGGGCCAGAGCGACTGCCAGGTCCACTAATTGAGTCCAAGGAATGCCTCCTGAACGCGCGGATCCTCCAGGAGATCTGCGCTGGAGCCTTCCAGCTTGATTCGACCTTTTTCGATCACGATGGCGTGTTGACTCACCTCGAGACCTCGACCCACGTCCTGTTCGACCAACAAGATCTGTGTTCCATCTCGGGCCAGCTTCGGGAAAAGGTCGAAGAGCTGGTCGACGATGATCGGCGCAAGTCCCTGAGACGGCTCATCCAGGATGAGGATCCGCGGGTCGGCCATCATGGCCCGCGCGATTGCCAGCATCTGCTGCTCGCCGCCAGACAGCATCCCGGCCGTTTGAGAGAGCCGTTCGCGCAAGCGCGGAAATCGGACCAGCTCGCGTTCCACTCGCCCCTTGCGGTGCGCCGCGGACAACCTGTAGCCGCCGATATTCAGGTTCTCCAGCACGGAAAGGCCAGAAAACGTCCCTCGGCCTTCCACCACCATGCGCACGCCACGCCGCGCGATCTCATGCGGAGCCAGCCCGTCGATGCGCTCACCGTCGAACTGTACTTCTCCAGCGTGCCACGGAAGCAAGCCGCACACTCCACGCAAGATCGTCGACTTTCCGGCTCCGTTGGAGCCAACGATGCTGGTGATCGCATGGTCGCGCAAGTCGAGCGAAATACAATCGAATATCGACGCCCCCTTGTAGTAGCCGCCTCGGAAATTAGTGATGCTGAGCATATCGACCTCCGAGGTATACCTCAATGACTTCCGGCGCCCTCGCCACCTCTTCCGGCTTGCCTTCAGCCAGCTTCTTGCCTTGCGCAATGACGACAACGCGATCACTGACTCGCATCACCGAGCGTACGTCATGCTCAACGAAGATCACACTGATGCCGTCTCCCTTGAGGCCCAGCACCATCTGCAAGATGCTCTCACTGTCGGCCGCGTTCAAACCCGCCAGGATCTCGTCGGTCATCAGCAGGCGGGGACTGCTCGCCAATGCCCGTGCAATCTCCACGCGCTTTTGCTCGCCCATGGTGAGGGTCTCCGCGACTGAGTGCACTCGGTCTTGAAGCCCGGCGTATGCGATGGCGCGGGCCGTACAGTCCGCTGCCGTTTCGCTGGTCCTGTGCCACTTGCTGCGGAACAAGCTCGCAACATGCACATTGTCCCAAACCGACATTCCTATGAGCAGCGAGGCCGACTGAAACGTGCGCACGGCGCCAAGCTCACTGACTTGGTCAGGGCGCAAACCCGTGAGCGATCTTCCCGATAGAACGATCTCGCCCGATGTGGCCGGCATCAGCCCGGAGATGACGTTGAAGAGTGTGGACTTTCCCGCGCCGTTGGGTCCGATCAGACCGAGCACTTCTCCTTCGTACAGGTGGAATGAGATCCCACTCAAAGCCTTGATTCCGCCGAATGCCTTGGAGACATCACGTACGTCCAACAGTTTCGTCTGTTCCATCGATTGACCTCACGAAGGATTGTCGTTGCGCCTTGGCGACCCGGCGCCTTTCTCGGATTGACTTCACCAAGGAAACCAGGCCGCCTGGGTAAAGAGTGATGACCGCCACGATCAACGCGCCGTTGATCAATCGGTGATAGTCGAGAAAGTTGCCCCAGGCGATCTGGTCGATGATGCTCAGGCCGATCCCGCCGATGACCGGTCCAACGATGGTCCCGGCGCCACCAAAGATGCTGACCAGGATCATGTTCAGCGTGATGTTGACGTCAAAGACACTCTGCACGGCAACAAAGGAAAGGAACGGTGCAAACGCTGCCCCCACAACCCCGGGCCAGGCAGCACTGATGATGAACGCGATAGATTTGTACTTGATGGTTCGGATGCCAATCGAGCTTGCAAGAATCTCGTCCTTTCGGATGGCGTGGAGCGCGTATCCGATCTTCGAGTTGACAACCAGAATGACTGTTGCAAGCACTCCGCCCAGCAGTGCGAGGAAGAGATAGTAGAAGTCGACCACGGCCATTTGCGTCGGAACTGACCATCCCAAGTCATTGGGCCTCAAACCGCGGGTGAACGTCCACCGCTGTAGAAGTGTCTCGAACACCAGCATGACGGCGAGCGTCGAAAGTGCGAAGTAGAGACCTTTCTGCTTGAAGACCGGTACAAAGAGTGCGGCCACCGCGCCCCCTACTACGCCGCCGAGCACCATGACGACGAGAAGCGGAAGCTGGTATCGCACGATTCCGATCGCCGCGACGAATGCGCCGATGCCAAAGAACACACCGTGGCCGAAGCTGGCGTATCCGGTGAATCCACCGATGATGTTCCAGGCGCTTGCTAGGCTGATGTTGATAAATATGAAGATCAACAAGCGAACCCAATAGTCGTTTGCGATGAGCGGAATCAGCGCAGTGGCCGCCAGGCCTGCGACGAGGATTCCGAGCTGACGACCACTGAGCGCTGCGCCAATCAGGGGTCTGGAGGATTGCATGCTGCTCATGTTCATTTCCTGGTCGTCGGCCCCAAACCAAGGATCCCCTGTGGTCTGAGGATGAGAAAGAGAAGTAGGACGCCGAAGGTAATGGCAGGTGCAATCGTGGGAGCGTAGAACGAGGCTCCGAAGCTGAGCACGCCGAAGATCAGCCCTCCGAGCAGTGCACCCACCATGCTGCCCAATCCACCAATCACGATCACCAGAAACGAATCGACGGTCCAGGTGAAGTGCATGTAGGGAGCGACTGGACTGAGCGTGACGAACAATCCGCCTGCCAGGCCAGCCCAAAGTCCTGCAACGAACATTGTCCTCTCGAACGTCTGCGACAAGTTGATCCCGTTCAACTGCGCCGCCTCGCGGTTGTTGCTGGACGCCCTGATCGCCCGACCGAACTCCGTCTTTCCGAGAACGAGGAACAGCGCTCCCGCAGACACAAGGCTCACGACAAAGACCACAAGATCGAATGATGGAATGAAGGTGTTTCCCAGCAGCCATCCCGCCGGAAGACCTGTCTTGATACGAAGCAAGCGCTCTTCGGTTCCCCAAAACATGGAACCGAGTTCTGTAATCACGGCGGCGATACCGAATGTCTGCACCAAAACCATCAGCGGCTCAAGCCGGAAAGTGCGGGCCACGAACACCTTCTGGATCACCACCGCCAGCAATCCCGTGGCCAGGGAAGCCATCGTCAATGAGAGAAGGTAGTTCATTCCAAACTTTACCGATAGATACTGGGTGGCCAGCCCTCCGAAAACGACGAGTGCTCCATGGGCAAAGTTGACGATGCCAATCACACCGAGCACAAGGCTGAAGCCAAAGGCTGCCATGGCGAAGATTCCTCCGCGCAGAAGCCCGTAAACGACCACATCTTCCATACGTCACCTCGTCATCTCGACCAACACTCACCAAACAAACGTTTGGCGTGTTTGAATGATCGCTTGCTCGATTGAAAATGCCATTAGGGTTAACCCCTGAACACTTCAGCTCCAGGCCCGCTGCACGAACCACTCCTGGAGGACGACTCATGCCCCGGTCGCCATGTTCGCGCCGGCCATCGCGTTTACCCTGATGACGGTAGAGCCATGAGCAATGAAGATATCCAACAGGCCAAACGTTTGTTTGGTTACCGCAATCGGTTCAACTGCCGATACTTCCAAACCCCCGGACGCTTTGCCAGCCTTGTGGAGACGAATGTGACCCAACTCAACGAACCCGATTACTCGCCAACTCGGCGAACGATCTTGAAGAACGCGTTGGTCAGCGGAGGCACGCTGGCAGCATCAACAGCGCTCCCTTTGCTTTCCCGATCGGCCCTCGCGCAGGCGCCGGGCAACGATGTGATCCATATCGGGGCGTCCCTCCCCCTTACAGGGTCTTACGAAAAGGTGGCGCGGATCTGCAAGGATGCCTACGACTTCTGGACCAAGACCTACAACGGGAAGATGGTTGTCGCAGGCAAGGAGCGCCAGATCAAGTGGACCTTCTACGATGACGAGAACAACTCGTCGCGAGTGGCGCAACTCACCGAGAAGCTGCTCACATCGGACAAGGTCGACATTCTGGTGGGCAGCTACGGCACCGACACGATCCTCTCCCAGGGTGCCATCGTCAAGAAGCATGGGAAGGTCTTTGTTCAGACCGGGGCCTCGTCGATCCGTGTAGACGAAGAACTTGGCGGGCACACCGCGTTCACAGCAAACGGCCGGGTCGGCACGTATGGTGTCGGGGCAATGAACTACCTCGCTACAAAGACGCCGAAACCGAAGCGCTTGGCCTTGGTGATCATGGATGACCCGGTGTACGTGGAAATTGCCGAGGGTGTACGGCAGAAATGCAAGGAACACGGCATCGAGCTCGCGGCCGAAGTCGTGCTGCCGATGAACGTGCAGGACCTGCGTCCGACTGCGCTGAAACTCCGGACCGCCGGCCCCTTGGATGTCGTCTACAACACGGGCTGGGATGTCATCTGCGTCAAGCTGGTGGAAGAAATGGCTGCGATCGGCGTGAACCCAAAGGCGTTCGTCGGCGGGCACCTCACCGGTAGCCCGGTGGTGAAGAACACCCTCGGGGCGAAAATGCAGGGCATCATCGGCACCGCCGTTTGGTTGCCTCAGTTTGGATATCGGGACGACAAGTTCACCTCCACTCAAGAGTTCGCGGAGAAGTACCGTGCTCAATTCGGCTACACGCCGACCTACCAAGCGGCCTTCTCGTACATCATTCCGTGGATCTACCAGCAGGTGCTGCGAGATGCAAACCCCGCCGATCCCTTCAATGCCGCGGACTTGCGACGACGACTCGCCGCCCTCGATGTCAAGGACAGCATCTGGGGCCCGATCTCGTTCGATGAACGCGGAAGAATCCGTCGCGACGCCGCACCTGCGATTCAGTGGATGGGAAATCCTGCGAGCGAGAAGATCGTGTCGCCGGCTGCGATGGCCGAGTCCCCTGGCATCTATCCGAAACCCACCTGGCAGTAGTGGGGTGGAGACGGCCGATGCAAGCGATGTATCACAGCGCTTTGACGAGCTCCGGCACGGCCGTGAACAGGTCGGCTTCCAGGCCGTAGTCGGCCACCGAGAAGATCGGCGCTTCCGGGTCCTTGTTGATCGCCACGATCACCTTCGAATCCTTCATGCCGGCCAGATGCTGAATGGCGCCCGAGATGCCGCAGGCGATGTACAGCTGGGGCGCCACAATCTTGCCGGTCTGGCCCACTTGCCAGTCGTTGGGGGCGTAGCCCGCATCGACTGCGGCGCGGCTGGCGCCCAGGCCGGCGTTGAGCTTGTCGGCCAGCGGGGCCATCACCTCCTGGAACTTCTCCGCGCTGCCCAGGGCGCGACCGCCGGAGACGATGATCTTGGCGGCCGTGAGTTCGGGGCGCTCGCTCTTGGTGACTTTACGGCCGACGAAGCTGCTCTTGCCGCTGTCGGCCACGCCCTCGGCGTTCTCGACCGTGGCGCTGCCGCCGATGGCGGCCGCCGCGTCGAAGCCGGTGGTGCGCACCGTGACCACCTTGATCGCATCGCTGCTCTGCACGATGGCAATGGCATTGCCGGCGTAGATCGGGCGCTCGAAGGTGTCGGGGCTGTCGACCTTGGTGATGTCGCTGATCTGGGCCACGTCCAGCTTGGCGGCGACGCGCGGGGCGACGTTCTTGCCGTTTGCGGTGGCCGGGAACAGGATGTGGCTGTAGTTCTTGGCCTCACCTCCACACAGGCCAGGACTTGAGCAGCAACGTTCTCGGCCAGGCTCTCGGTGAGGCTCGGGCTTTCGGCAGCGATCATCTTGGCCACGCCAGCGATGCGGCGGCCGCGGCCTCTGCCGCGTTGGCACCAACCAGGTTGGCCAGCATCTGGCCGATCTGGTTGGCATCGTCATCGATGGCCTGCTTGCCGAGAATGACGAGCTGGGGAGCTTCCTTGTCGACCAGCGCCTTCAGCAGCTTGGCCACAGCCAGCGGCTCCAGCTCTTCGGTGGTCTCGACCAGAATGCCGCGGTCGGCGCCGATGGACATGGCGGTGCGCAGGGTCTCCTGGCACTTCGCATCGCCGCAGGACACGGCAATGATCTCGGTGACGACGCCCTTCTCCTTGAGCCTCACCGCTTCTTCGACGGCGATCTCGTCGAAGGGATTCATGCTCATCTTGACGCCGGAGATGGCTACACCCGTGCCGTCGGACTTGACGCACCTTCACGTTGTAGTCTACGACTCGCCGTATACCCACAAGCATCTTCATGGCGGTCTCGGAACAATGCCATAACGCCAAGCGCCCCTCAGCGTCAGGTCTCGATGATTGCCAGTGGGTTGCCGATCGCAAGTTCGGCGCCAGGCTCTGCCAGCAGCTCGATGAGCCTGCCGCCCATTGGCGCCTCCACATCGACAGAGGCCTTGTCTGCCTCAAGCGTCGCGATGGTCTCCCCTTTCACGATCTCATCGCCTACGGCCTTCACGAATTCCGACAGAACGACATTTTCGGTTGTGAGGCCGAGCTTGGGAACTTTAACGGTCACTTTCATGGTAATGCCTATTTGCCTTGATAAATTGCAGTTCGCTTTTCAAGGAAGGCCCGCATGCCTTCCTTCTGGTCTTGCGTGTAGAAGAGGCGCGCGAACTCCTGCAGCTCGTACTCCAAGCCTGCATCGAAGCCCGGATCGGACCCCACGTTGACGCTGGCCTTTGCAGCTGCCAGGGCGAGCGGCGCCTTGGCTCCCAGCTCGTCCGCGAGCGCCTGGGCGGTCGACAACAGGTCTGACCTGCCGACGCACTGATTGGCCAGCTGCAGCGATACTGCCTCGGTGCCGGATATATGTCGTCCAAGCATCAGGATCTCCTTTGCCTTCAGGCGGCCCAGCCATCGCGTCAAACGTATGGCCGCGCCAGCACCCGGGATGACGCCGATGTTGATCTCCGAAAGACCGAATCGCGCGTCATCGGCGCAGACAACAAAATCGCAGGCCAAGGACAGTTCCGTACCGCCCCCGGTGGCCCACCCCTTCACTGCAGCTATCACGGGCTTGCGACAAAGCTCGATGTCGCGAAAGAGGTTGAGCCACTGCCTGTTGTAGCGAAGGACACGTTCCGAAGTCATGTCCTTCAGCTCGGAAATATCGGCACCGGCAGTGAAGGCGCGCTCGCCGGCCCCCGCAAAGACAATCGACCGAATGGAAGAATCTTCGCTTGCGTCAGCAACGGCCGTGCGACACTCACGGATACAAACGCTGTTCATCGCGTTGTGAACCCGCGGTCGGTTCAGCACAATCCATCTGGACGACCGAACTGTCTCGACCGAGATGGTGGAGAATGCATCCTCGCTCATCGGGCCACCAACTGCGACGTCGCCTTGACGATTGCGGCTGCGCTTGGGATGTACTGCTTCTCGAGCGCCGGTGTGAAAGGGCTCGGAGCGAACGGACCCGTCAGGCGCGCGGGTGCGACTTTCAAGGCCGAGTGAGCTTTTTCCGCCACCACAGCAAGGATCTCGGCGCCTATGCCGAAGGCGCCGTACCCTTCGTGGACCACGAGCAGGCGGCCGGTGCGCCGGACGGAGTTCACGATCGCGTCGACATCCAGCGGGCTGATCGACCGCGGGTCCAGGATCTCCGCTTCGATGCCCGCATCGGCAAGAATAGCCGCGGCCTCCAGCGCCTGCAGAACCATTTGGCTGTTTGCGACGATCGTGACATCGCGACCGGGCCGCTTGATCTCCGCCGTTCCGATCGGCAGCAGGAACTCCTCGCCTTCGCCCGCCACGTCACCCGAGGTTCCAATGAGCTTCTTGCTCAGCAAGCACAGCACTGGGTTGTTGTCGCGGATACCGCTCTTGACCAAGCCCAGTACGTCTGCGGGGGTCGACGGTGTGACAACCTTGAGGCCAGGGATGTGCGCGAACCAGGCTGCCAGGTTCTGCGAGTGCTGCGGGCCGGCGTTGACGCCACCTCCTCCGAACGTGTACAGGAAAAGGGGCACGCTGACCTGCCCGCCCAGCATGTATCGCAGCTTTGCGGCCTGGTTGACGAGCGGCTCCGCACAGCAGGTGAGGAAGTCTTCAAATCCGATCTCGACGATGGGTCGCAAGCCGGTCATCGCAGCGCCCACCGCTGCAGAGACAAAGCCGTTCTCGGAGATCGGGGTGTCGCGTACTCTGCCGGGCCCGAATTCCTTGTAGAGCCCTCGCGTTTGCGCGAAGATGCCGCCACTCTCACCCACGTCGATGCCCATGAGCATCACGTTCTCGTCACGGCGCATCTCTTCTCTCAAGGCGCGAGTGAGCGCCTGGTAGTACTTGGTGCGTGCCATGTTCTCAGCTTTCGTAGACGTCTTCGTAGATCGCTTCCGAGGAAGGCTCGCTCAGCGTGGATGCCCACTGCACCGCGTCCACGATGGTTGCCTTCGCACGATCGCGAATTCGCTCCAGTTCCTTCGCGTTCAGGCCGACGACTCCGGCCAGTCGCGTCTCGAAGAAGGCGATGGGATCAAAGGTCGACGGGTTGTCGCGCTCTTCCTTCGTCTTGTAGACCTGGGGGTCTCCTTCGTAGTGCCCATGCCATCGGCTTGCCTTGGCTTCGATAAGCGTCGGGCCCATGCCGCTGCGCGCGCGCTCGGCGGCGCGATGCACCGCATCGTGAACTTCAAACACATCCTCTCCGTTGATCGTGACGCCGGGAAACCCGTAGGAGGCCGCACGCGGAGCGATCGTCTCCAGTGACACATGAGCCGAATACGGCGATAGTTCGGCGTACCTGTTCGACTCGCAAAAGAAGATGATCGGCAGCTTCCATATGGCCGCCATGTTCATGGCTTCGTGCGCAATTCCGGTCGAAGAAGCCCCCTCGCCGAAGAATGCGATGACGCAGTCGCTCTTCTTGCGCACCTGCAGCGACAGGGCCGCTCCAAGTCCCAGTCCCATGGACTGGCCCACAATGCCGTTGGCGCCCAACACGCCTTTGGAGACGTCCGCTATGTGCATGGATCCGCCGCGTCCTTTGCCATAACCCTCTTTCTTTGCGAAGAGCTCAGCCATCATGTGTCTCGGACTCGCTCCTTTGGCCAGGCAGTGACCATGGCCTCGGTGGTTGCTGGCGATGTAGTCCGCATCGGTCAGTGTCGCGCACGCGCCCGCGGCGCACGCCTCCTGGCCAAGCGACAGATGGATAAATCCCGGCAGATCGCCTTCCTTGTAGTGATGGGAGGCGGCAAGCTCGAACTCCCGGATCTCACACATCGTCCGGTACAGCTTCTCGGCAAGTTCTCTGGTGATCATGTCAATCCTCCCGCCCTAGCATCCAAGCGATCGAGCGATGAGCAACTGCTGAATCTCGGTGGTTCCCTCACCGATCTCGAGAATCTGCGCTTCTCGGTAGAGACGGTTCACACGGTATTCGCGCATGAAGCCATAGCCACCATGGATCTGGTACGCGTCGGTCGCCGCTTGCACTGCAAGGCGCGTTCCCATGAGCTTCACCATCGCCGCTTCGGTATGACAGTCCTGACCCTGGGCATGGAGCCACGCCGCGTAGTGCGCGAATCTTCGAATTCCTTCAGCGTGCGTGGCCATGTCTGCAAGCTTCGCCTGAGTCAACTGGAACTCGCTGAGGGCTCTGCCAAACTGCTTGCGCTCCTTGGCGTAGTTCAGCGCCTCTTCCAGGCACGCCCGGGTCAATGCACCACCCAGCGTACCGAAGACGATTCGCCCAAGATTGAGACCGGCAAGCGCCTGCCGCAGCCCAGCCCCCTCCTTGCCGAGCAGGCTATCCGATGGGACGCGACAATCCTCGAGAACGAGTTCGCGGTTATCCATGCCATGCCATGCCATCTTGTCGAAGGATTGACCCAGCGTGTAGCCCGGCGTACCCATGGGAATGATGAAGCAGGAAATCGACTTCCTGCGACCGTCCTGTTCGCCCGTTGCCGCCATCAGCACGGTCCCGTCGCTGATCTTCGTACCGGCATTGCTGATGAAGATCTTGTTGCCATTGATGATCCACTCGCCCTTGGCATCGCGCACCGCCTTTGTCCGCAGGCCCGCAGCGTCAGATCCAGCACCAGGCTCAGTCAGGGCAAACGCTCCCAGCTTCGCGCCGCTGGCAAAATTCGGTAGCCACTTTTCCTTTTGAGCCTGCGTGCCGAGGTGGACGTACATGTTCGCCACCATGACGTGCACCTGCCAGATCAGCGCGAACGTCTGGCTCACGGCACCCATTTCCTCCATTGCAAGGATGTACGTCAGTGAATCCAGTCCGCTTCCTCCGTACTCGGGCGGAATGAGAATTCCCGCCATCCCCAGATCGCTCCATTTCTTCCAAACGTCATAGGGGAACTCGTGATCGCGATCCATCTGCTCCTGGGCCACTGCCACTTCGCGCTGCGCAAAGTCCCGGACCATTCGTTGCAGTTCGACTTGCTCCGATGACAGCTCAAAGTCCATTGCTTACTCCGATGTTAAGAACTACCAAACGCTTGTTTGCTGGAAGTATAGGACACCTCGGACTTTTTGCAAGCCGTCCATATAGCTTTACCAAACAAGCGATTGGTGTTATCTTGCTCGCCTCAACGAGAGGCGCCCGATGGAAATGACCCTTGAAGACCACTCCCGCAAGCAGGTTGCTGCGCCGACGCTCGCTGCGGGTGGCGCGGCGGCGAACAAACCCCAACCTCTTGCGGGGTTCCGCATACTGGACCTCACGCGCTTGCTGCCTGGGGCCTACTGCACGCAGATGCTTGCGGACATGGGCGCGGAGGTCATCAAGGTCGAGCAGCCCGGCGTTGGGGACTACTGGCGCTGGATGGAGCCGAAGGTCAAGCGCCATGGATACCAGTTCCTGGCGCTGAACCGTGGCAAGAAGAGCATCACGCTGGACCTGAAGAGACCCGAAGGCCGCGACGCGTTCATTGCCTTATGCAAGAGCGCCGATGTCGTATTCGATGGCTTTCGACCCGGCGTGATGAAGCGGCTGGGGCTTGACAGCGATTCGCTCCACGCCATCTATCCCACGCTTGTGTACTGCGCCATGTCTGGATTCGGACAGGATGGGCCTGACGCCCTTGTTGCCGCTCACGACCTCAACTACCAGGGGATGACCGGCATCCTTCACTATGTCAATGGCTCGACGAACGCCCCGCACGCGACCGCGCTCCCAGTGGCGGACCTTGGCGGCGGGGCGTTGATGGCGATTGCCGGCATCCTGGCCGCACTGATCGAGAGGGAGCGCACGGGCAAGGGTCGCACAGTCGACGTCTCGGTCGCCGACGGCCTGTTGTCATGGGCAAGCTTCATGACGTCGAAGTGGAACGTGGCAGCGCTGCCGCAAGAGGGCTCGCCCTTCGACGAGCCGTTCGACAAACCTTTCTATTCGGTCTACGAAACCGGGGATGGCCGCCATCTCGTCGTAGGCGCGTACGAGCCGAAGTTCTGGAAGACCCTTTGCGACGTGCTCTCGCTGGACCATTGGGTTGACAGGCAATGGGTCGAAGGGCCGCAAGAGCAGGAGTTGCGCCACTTGCTGGCCAATGCCTTCAAGACGAAAACTCTGGCCGAATGGATGGAAATCTTCTCGACAAGCGAAGCCTGCGTGACGCCGGTGCTGAGCGTGAAGGAAGCACTTGACGGCCCCCAGGCTCGGGCCCGGGGCTCCGTCCTCACGATTCAGGACCCCGTCGAAGGCGAGTTGAAGCACATCGCTTGCCCCATCAGGTTCGACAGCGTCGCGCTGGGCTGCGTGGAGCCTTGTCCTCCGTTGGGCCGCGAGACTGACTCGCTGCTTTCCGACGCCGGCTTTAGTGACCAGGCGATCGCCGCAATGCGAGACGCCGGCGTGATCTGAGCACGATCTTCTCGGCCTCGCACGAGGCGACCTCCTTGAAAGACCAGCGAACCTCACCCGCCCTAGCGCCTCCCGCCGCCACAACGATCATCGTCCGGCAGCATGATGGCGAGGTTCAAACATTCCGCGCAGTCGGCACGGGTCGCTCGTAGAGCTCAGCCCCGGCTTCATTCGGTCGCAGCAGGTGCTTCTGGACCTTGTGGTTCGCGGTTCTCGGCAGTTCGTTTCGGAACTCGATGAATCGGGGAATCCAGAAGCGCGGCATGGATGCGTCGCAGAACTCCCAGAGCATCTGAGAGCTCAGGTCGCTTCCTGGGCGGCGCACGACAACGATCTTCACCTCGTCCTCCGAGACGTCTGATTTGACCGCCACGGCCGCGCATTCGAAGACCTCAGGGTGCCGCAGCACCGCGTTCTCAACCTCGTACGAGGAAATGTTTTCGCCTCGACGGCGAATCGCGTCTTTCTTTCGGTCGGCGAAAAAGATGTTGCCGTCAGCATCCATCCTGGCGAAATCACCAGAGTGAAACCATTGGTTGCGATAGGCGATGACCGTCGCTGCAGGCATTCCGTAGTATTCACTGAACATCGCAAACGGCTGCCTCGGGCGGATCAGGATCTCGCCGACCTCCCCTGTCGGCACCGCATCGTCGTCATCATTGGCGATCATCACCTCGAACGACTCTGCGTTCGGTTTGCCGCTGGATCCTACTGCCGGCTCCTCGCCAGCCGGCGTCATTGTGACGATGCCGGTTTCGGTCGATCCGTAGACCTCCACAGGCTTGCAGTTGAAACGCCGCTCGAAAGCTGCATCCCGACGGCCCGTGTAGAAAACCCGTGCTGGTTGATTGCCGTCGTCTGGGCGTTCGGGCTGCTTCAGGAGGATCGGGACCATCGCGAACACGCCATGTGCCACATCGGCGTTGTAGCCCCGTACATCGTCCCAATAGGAGGAAGCGGAGAAGCGATCAGCCAGCGCAATACGGCCCCCGCTCAGCATGGCAGGCACCACGCCTAGCCACGCGGCGATCGCATGGAACAGGGGCAAGGGCGAGTAGATGGCTCCTCCCTCGGGGAAGCCGACCGCGCGGATCCAGTCACGGGCGAAGGTCACGACATGGCAATGGCTCGCCAGTACGCCTTTTGAGGGTCCCGTTGTGCCTGAAGTGAACGCGATGGCGATCGGATCGACATAGGAAATCGGTGTCTCAGGAGCTCGATCTTCCGTCGAGACCAAGTGGGCGTAGGTGTGCACGGCAGCCCGTCCCCCGAGCATTGAAGGCACCGGGCCATCACCCCTGACAATCACCTTCACAAGCTTGGGTACCTCGCTCATCACCTCTTCCACCCGATTGAGGTATCGAGCATCGATCAGGATGTGGGTGACGTCTGCCGTCTTCAGCTGATGAGCGAGGATCGATCCGCGGTACTCTGTGTTGATCGGGACATACAGGACGCCGATCTTGGCGGCGCCAAGCCAGGCAACGACGAACTCCTCGCAGTTCGGCGTCATGATGGCAAGCTTGCCCCCCTTTCTCAATCCCACCGCGGAAAGCCCGTTCGCGAATCCGCCCGAGAGCAAGTCAAACTCTGTGTAAGTGATGTTTCGCTCACCGAACTGCAAGAAGGTGCGCTCTCCGTAGCGCTTGACCGCAGACTTCAAGATGTCTGTGAGTACCCGATTCTTCGGTGGTAGGCTGAGCATGGTGATCGAGGTTTGAAGACCTGAGAAGGAGGAGAGCCTGAGTGTCTTCACTCCGCCTACCAAACATACGTGTGCCTTGCGGAGTATCGATCTCAATGCGAGCAATACCGTAGGTGCTGGCTGAGAAGTCAGTCAGCAAGGTCCGGGTTTGCAACGTGTCTCGCGCTCCCTTTGCAAAGCAAACGAGCTGATCTATACTACCAACAAACAATCGTTTGGTCGATTGTTGTCGGGTAAGTGATAACCCTTGAGGTTGTCACAAACTTGGAGCCCCGAACTGCAACGAACGGTCCGGGAATGCTTCACTGGAAACCAATAGTAGGAGTAGGAATGCCAGTCACCCAGCACCCCCTCCGCAGATCCGTACGTGCGGAGCTACCGCATACGGCTCCTGCCTTGGGTCGTGACGATCAGACGCTGGTTCGGGTAAGGGTGGCAGATGGTCGGAACAGGCAGCCAGTGCGCCATCAAGCGATACATGCGTCGCCAAGGCAGGTCGTGGCTCTGGCTGCGGCGGCACAACGTGCGGTGCCACAACCCGACGACCTGGAAGCGGAATGCCCTCAGCCGCGCGCCGTTGCACGGCACGCCGAAGTAGCGCGCATGCCCAGTCACCACCGCCCGCAGGTACTGGCCCTGCTCCGGGATGGGTTGGTGCATGCGCCTTCTGAGTTCGAGCTTGACCACCTGCAGTTTGGCTCGCAGGCGTTTGGCACTGGTGAGTCGCAGGACCATGAAGTGGCCCTTCCTCGTCGTCCCGCAGCAATGCGTGAACCCCAGGAAGTCGAAGGTCTGCGGCTTGCCTTGTCCCTTGCGGCGTCGGTTCTCGCGGGCGAAGCGCCCGAACTCGATCAGCCGCGTCTTCTCGGGGTGCAGCTTCAGCCCGAACTGGCCCAGCCGCTCGGCCACCGCGCGCTGGAAGCGCTCGGCATCGTCGCGGAACTGGAACCCGGCAACCCAATCGTCGGCGTAGCGCACGACGATCACGTCGCCTCGGGCATGGCGCCCCCTCCACTGCTTGACCCACAGGTCGAACGCATAGTGCAGGTAGATGTTGGCCAGCAGCGGGCTGATGCTCCCACCCTGAACCGTACCCAACTCACTTTGCGTCAGCCTGCCGTCTTCCAGCACGCCCGCGTGCAGCCATTTCTTGATCAGCCGCACCACGCGCGCGTCAGCCACGCGGTGTTCGATGAACTTCACCAGCCAGTCCCTTTCGATCGTGTCGAAGAACTTGGCTATGTCCGCATCGAGTATCCAGTTCACTCGTCTGCTGCTCACACCTACCGCCACGGCATCCAGCGCGTTGTGCGCGCTCTTGCCGGGCCTGAAGCCGTAGCTGAACCCGAGGAAGTCCTGCTCGTAGATGGCGTTCAACACTTCGACCGTGGCGCGCTGCACGAGCTTGTCCTCCAGCGCCGGCACGCCCAGCGGGCGCTTGCTGCCGTCGGCCTTGTCGATGTACACCCTCTTGACAGGCTGGGGCCGGTAGCCCCCTCGGGCCAGCCGCTCGGACAGTTCCAGGAGGTTGCCCTCCAGGTCCTGCCCGTACGTCTGCCAGGTCTGGCCGTCCACCCCGGCGGCCGCATCGCGCTTGAGCGCAAGGTAGGCCGCCCGCAGGCGCTCGACCGCGTAGATGTGATGCAGCAGTCCAGTGAACCTCGCACCACGACGGCCCTTTGCCGTCTGTCGTATGCCATCGAGCGCGGTTCCCATGTCATAGACCCGCACCGATCTGCGGGACATGCGCGCCGCGATGGCATTGCCCTTGGCCTGCCGCCTTCCCTCCACCGCCTCCGCCGCCGCAGGGGCTTCCCCCGCGGCCTTGTTCGGCAGCTTCTTCGGTACTACGCAGCAGTCCGACTTCCCGCGCCCGTGGCTCATCGTCGTACGCCCTTGGGCTTCACGATGCGCTCTGCAGCCAGCGCTTCCCAGCGCTGCGCAGAAGGACGCGGGATCTCCCGGTTCCCGTGCGAGGTGTTTCCGCGCGTGCGCGGGGTCTCTGACCGCGCGGGGTCCGATGCCGCCTCGCCAAAGCGGCAGCATCGGTGTGGCCTTCGGCTTTCTCCGACAACCTCGGCACCCCGGACCACCCGCAGCTCTCGCCGCGGGGCATGTATTACGCGGCTCGATACCCGGCCCGCGCGTACCCCTGTCAACGCTTCGCCCACACCCTCACGAATGTGTACGCATGACTCGGGGCCGCCGTAGCTGGCTAAGCCTTCAACGTATGACTCTTTCATTCACAACACCTCGCCGGTTTTGACCGGCGCACCGGAGACAGCGATGCCAATGACTTTGCTTCACAAATCGACTGGGAGCGAGCTGTTCACCGCGCCCACTCAAGATCGCCAACCAGTTGGTCGGGAGTCTGACTGGGTCCTGGCGTTTCGTCATCGATGGAGTTCCCTCACAGGGCTTTCGGCCAGGATCACTTCCTTGGAGGACTGGTCGTCAAATCTATTCCCTTTTTATGGGACGCGCGACCCTTTGATGGTTGCTGACGAGTTGCACGCTGCGAACCTGAGTCCACCGCCACCTGATCGGGAAAGAATTCGAGGCGCGGCAGAAGACCCGGACACGGCCCCAACAGTCGACACGGCAATCCCTCGTGATCCTCGTGCAGCATTCACTCTTCTCGCAACGGGCGCGGGGCTGATAGAACCTGGTGACAAGCTCGATCAAAATGTAGTTGACTTCGCGACCTCTGTTGTCGTCCTCTGCACCGTGATGGTTGATCGCTGCGGGTACTCGGGGCAGAGAATCAGAGAGACTTTGCTAAGGTAGTTCCGCTTGCTCTAACGTGGCGTGAGGCGAAGTCAACGTCGCATCTGATCCCAGGATTCTTGGGACACGCTCAGGAGTGATGCCATTGCATAAGCAACCGACCGGGTCACGCAGCACCTGACCAGGCAGCCTGAGACCGCCGCGTCCGATAGCCCTCTGAGGACAGGGCAGCGCGAGCCCGTGCTGCGCTCGCCGTTCCGGGGACGACGACCGGAGAGCAAAAGCGCGACAGCCGGCGCAATCCCGCGAGCGCACCTTTCGCAGCGGCGATGCACGATGACTCCCATGCACGCATGAGCTCCTCCATCACTGACATGACCGCACTTTCAACGAAAGGAATCTCAGGATGACACTCCACATCGCCGCCTTCTTCAAGGCAAAGCCAGGCCAGAGGGAATCGCTCGGCGAACAACTCCTCGCCCTCGTCTCACCAACAAAGAGCGAGCCGGGCTCGATTCGCTACGACATTCTGCAATCCAATGACGACCCCGACACCTGGTTCGTGCGCGAAGAGTGGCGGTCGCGAAACGACTTCGACCTGCACATGGCCACGCCCTACGTCGCGCGTCTTCTCGCGCTGGTGCCGCAGCTCTGCCTCGGCGAGGTCCAGATCGCCGGCTATGCACTGCGTTCGCCGTCGCACGCCACAGCATGCGATTCGGCGGAGCCTGGCAGCGCCCAGCAGCGCCATGCCCAAGGTCTGGAAATCCTTCGCCGGATCGGCGGTCCTGACTTCGACGGTCCGGTCCGCCGTCTCGGCCGCGTCTCGGAAGACATGGCGCGCTTGACCGTCGATTTCCCCTATGGCGACGTACTTTCGCGACCAGGGCTCGACCTTCGCATTCGGCAGATCTGCAACGTCGCCTCCCTGATCGCCCACGGATCCGTTCAGCCCCAGCTTCGGTTTCACATGGAGGGCCTGCTCAACGCGGGCGGAAGCGTTCAGGACCTCGTGGAGATCATATTCATCGCCACGGCCGTGCTCGGCTTTCCCGCGACGATAGACAGCATCGGCATCGTTCGCCAACTTGCGAAGGATCGATCGATCGGGACCTTGCCCGCGCCGGCGCAGCGGGCAGCGCACGACGGCAGATACAACCAGGGACTGCGGGCCTTCACCCGAGTCATGCCGGTCGAAGCCTCGACGTATCTGGCGCCTTTCGAGGCCGTCAGCCCTGAACTCGCCAAGTGGGCCATCGAGTTCGGCTTCGGCGATATCCTGGCTCGTGAGCATCTCGAAGCCTGGCTCCGGCACATGGTCGTTGCAGTGATGCTGGCGACGCTGGGCAACCGCGAGGATGTGTTGAGCCTGCACCTTCGCGCGGCGATGATCGCCGGTGCCACCCGGGGTCAGATCATCGAAGCGCTGATGCAGATCAGCGTTTATGCCGGTTTTCCCGCGGCGCTCAACGCCTTCGGCGTCGCCTCGACGGCCTTCGAACTCGCGGAGCAGGCCACCCCCGCCGCACCGGCGGTTGTGGCGAAGACGTCGGTCTCCGAGAGCGACGCGCTACGGAGAGAGCGCGGATTGGCCGCGCTGGCCGCGACGTCTGCAGGCTCGGGCGAGGCAGTCGTCCGCAGCTTCGACGACGTGGCGCCCGAGATCGGTCAGATGATTGTCGATCACTCCTATGGCGACGTCTTCCACCGGGAAGGCCTCGACCGCAAGACGCGCGAGCTCACGGCATGTGCCGCACTGGCCGGCTGTGGAAGCAAGGCGTGCGAGACCCCCTTGCGTGTGCATATCAATGCGGCGCTCAATGTGGGTGCGACGCGGGAGGAAGTGGTAGAGACGCTTCTGAACATGGTCTGCTACTTCGGCTTCCCTGTGGTGCAAGGTGCCATGCGTATCGCCGGCGAAGAGTTCAAGAAGCGCGGTCTCACAGCATCGGCGAGCAGATCATGAGGACGGCCGTGGAAGACGGATCTGACCTGACGCGCACCAAGATGCTCCTGTTCGCCTTTGCCGCGGGGGCGATGATCGCGAACATCTACTACATCCAGCCCCTGCTGCCCGTCATTGCAGCCGAGTTCGGCCAGGATCCCTCGCGCATCGGCTACCTGGTCACATGCACGCAGCTCGGCTACGCGTTCGGCGTGCTGTTGATCGTTCCACTCGGCGACAAGGTGGATCCGAGAAGACTCCTGACCGGGCTTCTGGCCTTCAACGCGGCAGCTTCGTTCCTCGCCGCGCTGAGCCAGGACTTCGCGAGCTTCGCGGCAGCCAGCATGTTGATCGGCCTTTCATCGGCCGCGACCATGGTGCTGGTCCCCTATGTCGCGTCTTTGGCCCCTGCTGACACGAGGGGCGAAAAGGTCGGCCAGATGATGACCGGGGCCCTGCTGGGGATCCTGCTCGCGTGGACCATCGCGGGGCTGGTGGCAGAACTGGCCGGATGGCGCGTGATGTACTGGATGGCCTCGGCCGTGGGGACGTTGCTGCTTGTCGCCATTCGCCATGCCGTCTCCGCCGGGTCCACCCCGTCCTCCGCCGGCCGCTACCGCGTTCTGATCGCATCCTTGCTCGAAATTGCCAGGCGCCACGAGGAACTGCGCTGGCGCAGCTTCTTCAGCGCCCTCGGGATGGCGAGCTTCAGCGCGATGTGGACGGCGCTCCCGATGCTGCTAAGCAGTTCTCCGTATCACATGTCCAGCGCGACCATCGGGTTCTTCGGACTCACGGGAACGGCGGGTGCGCTCGCCAGCACCTGGATCGGCCGGTTGGGAGATCGCGGACTCGCCCAGCGGATGACTGTGGTCCTGAGCCTCGTGGTCTTCGCCGCATGGCTCGTCGCTGGCCGCGAGGAACACGGCCTGCCGGCGGTGATCCTGGCCAGCGTCCTTCTACTCAGCAGTCGGAAATATAGGCGACAGATGGCGCTTCGAAGAATGATCGAACAAGCCGGCGATTCTTCTGCATGCTGCGCAGTTGCTGGTCGATGCGGATTTCGAGTTTCTCGCCAGCTCGCAATGGGTTGCGAGCCACGCCGGTACGTTTGACGTGACTCCAGACCAGTTCGTCCGGGTTCAGGTCCGGTGCGTAGCCCGGCAGAATGTGCATGCTCAGCTTGCCCTGAGTGGATTCGATGTACTCGCGCACGTTGGCTTTCTTGTGGGCCGGCAATCCGTCGACCACCAAGTGCACCGGCTTGCTTCGACCCTTCATCATCTTCTTGAGCAATTCGATGAACAGTTCGGCATTGAGCGCACCCTGGTAAGTCGCAAACCAGAATCCACCCCTGGCGTTGACGGCCGATGCCGCGGAGATCGACTGGCGTTGGCCGGGCCGCTCGATGACCGGGGTCTTGCCCATGGGCGCCCAGGTCTTGCCGTGCACGGTGTCGGCACGAAAGCCCGATTCGTCCCAGATGTAGACGTCGGCACCACTTTGCCTCGCAGCCGTGGCGATGCCGGGGTAGATTTCACGCTGCCAGCGCTCGATGGCTTGTGGATCGCGTTGATAGGCGCGTTGCAGCGGCTTTTGCGGGGTCAGTCCGAGCTTGGCCAGCAACGCACCGACTGCGGTCACCCCCATATTCACGCCAAACTTCTGCTCGATCAGCGCCACGACAATGGCGCGTGTCCACAGCCCGAAGTCCAGTCCGTACTGTCGCGGGTCGCGCCCATTGATCCAACGAAATATTTGGCGCTCTTGCGCGGCACTCAGCGTCCGGGGTCGCCCGGTGCCGCGCGTGCCGCGCAATGCCTTGAGTCCCTTGCCTCGACCCGACGAGGCCTTCAGCCATTTGTAGATGGTGGTGCGGCTGAAACCGTAGGCGGCAATCACTGCAGAGGGCTTCTCCCCGTCGCGAACTCGCTCCACCGCCATCAGGCGAATCTCTTCAAGCGTCTTGTGATCCAGCGTGCGGCCATCTCGCTTCATGCACTATTGGATCATCAAACCGATCGCCGCGGTGAATTTTGTAGCCTAAATTATCGACTACTGAGTAAATGTCGGGGTCATGGGCTTGCAGGTGACTCATCAGTCCGTGATCTACGGCCTGGACCCAAATGCGCGCTCGCGGATCACTGCGGTGTTCATCACCTCCGGCTTTCTCGGCGCATCCCTTGGCTCAGCCACGGCCAGCGCCGCCTACAAGATCGCGGGATGGAAAGGCGTGTGCCTCGTCGGCGGTGCCCTTCCTTTGCTGCTTCTGCTGAGCTGGGCATACCGCCGACTTCGTGCATCCGCTCAACTGCCGATCTGACCAGGCGCGAAGATCGCGCAGCATGCGCCGCCTGCGGACCGGCCCGGTCGGTAGATGGCGGCCGAGCCCGACGCGCGCAGCCGTTGCACGTCCCGCGACGGCGGCAGCCCAAAAAGCCTGCTGTACTCGCGACTGAATTGAGAGGGACTCTCGTAGCCGACGCGGTAGTCGGCATCGGCCACGTCCGTTGTTTCCCCTGCGAGCAGGCGACGTGCCTCCTGCAGGCGCAGGAACTCATGGTACTACAGCGGACTCATCAAGGTCAGGTTCCGGAGATGGAAAGGCAGGGACGAAGTGCTCATGTGGGCGTCGCGCGCCTCATCCTCGACGCCCAACGGCTCCGCGATGAGCGCCTTGAACAAGGTCATGCCCGATCCGGAGGTCATCGCCCGCCTGCTGGAGCTCACCATCTTCCCGGCCTACGCACCCGGCCCGCACTATGCGGAGATCATTCGCCGCAAACAGGCGGCCTGGTCGCAGGTGGCGAAGGCCACGGGCATGAAGCCCCAGTAGCGCTGAGCGAGATCGCCCAGCGCCGTTTGTCCAAAGTTCATACGTATCGAGCCCGGTGTCGTACGCCATGACGTTCAGTACGCACGCTCCACGAGGAGGATGAGTGCGCCGAGCAGCGCCAAATTCTTCAGGAATGACGCGCATTCCTCGCTGAGCTGGCTGCCGATTCCAAGAGTCGTGGAAGAGAACTGCTGTCCAGATCGGTGGGAAGCGCGATTGATCACCCGCGGCGAAGTGTGCGCCAGAGATCATCGTGCGCACCTCGCTCCCCAGTCAGCGGCTGGCTCGTCGGAGGAACTCAACGAGTTGGGACGGCACGCACGAGCTTTACTTGAGACTGATGGTCGTGTTCACGCCCTGCGAAACTGTGCTGTCGTCGAACCAGCGCGCCGTCACGGTCTTGGTCTGGGTGTAGAACATGATGACCTGCTTGCCATAGGGGCCGAGGTCGCCGAGCTTCGATGCGCGCGAACCGGTGAAGGAGAACATCGGCACCGGCACCGGGATCGGCACGTTGATGCCGACCTGACCAACGTCGATATCCTCCTGGAAGCGGCGCGCCGCGGCACCTGACTGCGTGAAGATCGTCGTACCGTTGCCGTTCGGGTTGGCGTTGATGAGCGCGATCGCCTCGTCGATGGTCGCGGCATTGGCCAGGCACAGCACCGGCCCGAAGATCTCCTGATCGTAGATGGTCATCCCGGGCTTGACATCGGCGAACACCGTCGGGCCGACGAAGTTGCCTTTCTCGTAGCCGGGAACGCTTGGCTTGCGGCCGTCCAGCGCCAACGCGGCGCCGTCGGCCACGCCGCGCTCGATCAGTCCGTTGACACGCTCGTAGGCTGCGCACGAGACCAACGGGCCGACGTCCACGCCCTTCCCATGCCCCGCGCCGATCTTCAGCGTCTTGGCCTTCTCGACCAGGTCAGGCACCCACTTCTGCGCATCGCCGACAAGCACCGCGACCGACACGGCCATGCAGCGCTGCCCCGCCGCGCCGAAGCTCGCGCCGGCCAATGCATTGAGCGTCTGCTCCTTGTTGGCGTCGGGCATCACGATGGCGTGGTTCTTCGCACCCATCATGCATTGCGCTCGCTTGCCCGCCAGCGTGGCGCGGTTGTAGACGTGGGTGCCGACCTTGGTCGAACCCACGAAGGAGATCGCCCTGATGTCCTTGTGGTCGCAGATCGCGTTGACCACCGCTTCGCCGCCGTGCACGACGTTGAGCACTCCGGGGGGGATGCCGGCTTCGAGCGCGAGCTCGCACAAGCGCATGGTCACCATCGGGTCCTGCTCGGAGGGCTTCAGCACAAAAGTGTTGCCGGTGACGATGGCCATCGGGAACATCCACAGCGGGATCATGGCCGGGAAGTTGAAGGGCGTGATGCCCGCGCACACGCCCAGCGGCTGCAGCAGCGTGTAGGTGTCCACGCCGTTGGCCACGTTGTTGGCCAGCTCCCCGAGCTGCAGGTTGCCGATGGCCGCTGCATGCTCGACCACTTCGAGGCCGCGGAACACATCGCCTTCTGCATCGGGCAAAGTCTTGCCCTGCTCGGCCGTGAGGATGGCGGCCAGCTCGCCCATGTGCTCGCGGATCAGCTGCTGGTACTTGAGGAAGATGCGCGCTCGCGCGCCGATCGGCGTCTTGCGCCAGGTCTTGAAGGCGCCCTGGGCCGAGGCCACGGCGGCATCGACCTCGGCCTGCGTGGCGAAGGGCACCTTGGCGAGCACTTCCTGCGTCGCCGGATTGACGACGTCGCGCCATTCGGTCGTCTTCGATTCAACGAGTTTGCCGCCGATGAGCAGCTTGACGGTGACGACCTGAGTCGCGGGGGTAAGGGTGGCATCCATGAAAATATCCTGTGAATCTGTGTTGAGGGGCGATGCGTTGGAGAAAGATATGAAGCCGGTGCTCAAGGCACCTGGTGGGAGGGGTGACCTCATCGAAACAACCACCTCGCCATCAGGCGCGTGTAACGCGGCATGACGACGTAGACCATCAGGGCCACCACGATGGAAGCGACGATGAAGTTGCTGAGCACTGGCCATCCCAGCGGGGGCAGCCAACGCACGATCGGCGCCAGCGCCCATGGAACGATCACCGTCAATGGAAAGATCGCAGAGAGCGTGATCAGGAACTGCTTGAAAGGCTTCGCATGAACGGGCTTGCCCGAAGGCGGTGTGAACCAATACTCCAGCCCGCTCTGGATCTCAAGCTCTTCCGCGCTGAGAAATAAGGGATCTGCCCGAGCCAAGAGCTCTTTTCTGGCATCGGATTCAATCCAGCCCATGAGATGGTCGTGGGAATCGAAGCGCAAGACGATCACGTAGGCGTGCGTGGTTCCGTGCGGACGAATGATGTTCACGCCAAGGTGGCCCCGGAAGCGCTGGCAAGCCTGCGCGATCTTCTTCAGCCAGGCCTCATAGGCCGCCCGCGAGGCTGGCTTTACCTCGTGCTGGATGACCAGGGTCACGAAATCAGTCGGATCGTGCATGGAATTCGTTCCGATCAAATCAATGAGCAAGCTTCATCAAAACTCAGCCGCGGGCTTCGCTCGAAGAGGCGCTCGCCACTTCCGTAACCCAGGTTGCAGAGGAAGTTCGACCGGATGGCCGTTCCTGCAAAGAACTCGGCATCGACGACAGCGTTGTCGAATCCTGACATCGGGCCGCAGTCAAGCCCCAGGGCGCGAGCGGCGACGATCAGATAGGCACCCTGCATGCTTCCGTTGCGGAAGGCGGTGGTTTCCGCAAAATGTCGCTTGTCCTCGCCAACGAACATCTCGCGCATGGCGGGGTTGTGCGGAAACAGCCTGGGGAGCTTCTCGTCGAAACGAAGGTCGTATCCAACGATCACCGTCACGGGAGCACTCAGTGTCTTTTCGACGTTTCCGGCCGACAGCGCAGGCAACAGTCGCTCACGCGATGCGCGTGTGCGAAGGAATATCAGCCGCCCCGGCGAGCTGTTGACGCTCGTCGGCCCCCACTTCATCAAATCGTACAAGGCACGCAGCTGGCTTTCGCTCACAGGCATGTCTCGCCACGCGTTGTGACTTCGGGCAGCACGAAAAATCAGATCAAAGCCGTCGCTGTCGAGCATCATCGTACCTGCATGAAAAGTGGAGAAAGCGGTGCCATGGGGGCCGGCTGCAGCAGCTTTCTCTCACTGCGCACACACAGCGGCGCGATTGCGTGAATGAATTCCTTCCAACGCGGGTCGCTCGTCAACGCGGCGTTATCCGCCTGGCGTGCCTCGAAGCTCGCATGAACGCGGTAGTGCCTGACCTCATGCTGCTGGCCAACCACACCCACGAAGCTGCCGAGTTGCGATGCGGCGTCGGCTTGCATTGCGCTCACGCCGGCATTGGCCCACGCCGCCCAGTAAGCGGGCAAGGTGCCGGGCATCAGGAGATGCGTGCTCTCCTCCACGAGAACCAGGCTCGCGTGCTCGCCCTCGAACAGCGGACCGTTCAGTGGCAGCCAATCGCGCTCGCTGTTCCAGATCGGACTGAGCGCGTCCAATGGCGCAGGACTCAGGAAGGCGTTCTCCTGAAATGTCATCAGCGCGCGGACCGTCTTGAAGTAGGGCTCCAGGCTCGCGACCGCGTAAAGGCCGTGCAACCGCGTTTGCCAATCGTCAAAGGTGTCGTAGCGATAGAGGTGCACGACCTGATCAGCCGGGCCACTGACAGCCGAGAAGTAGCCGATCAGTCGCTCCAGTATCGGACGCACCGACTCGTATCCGCGGTCTTCCTGTGCACGCCAGAAGGCCCCGAGACCACCGGGCTTCAACGTGTAGCAGCGTCGCTCAATCAGCATCCTTGGCTCCCTCTTTGGGCACGTCGGGCAAGGGCGTCGAGGCCCAGGCAAGCATCTGCCAGGAGTGGTCTCGACGCAGCCACACGCTCAGGAATCTGTTGTCCAGCCGCCGCGGCACTCCATCGACGGTCGCCAAGAGGACCACGTGCCCCTCCAGAATGGCAGCCTCGCCCCGAATCCGCACCGAGACCTCGTCGCGCTGCGTCGCCTGATAGCGAACACGTCCGCCAGACAATGAGGCCATGTACTCCTTCTTGCTTTCGCAGTGCGCCGACGAATGCGTGTAGGTCAACTCCGGCGACAAGAGCAGATCGAGCGCGGCGAGATCACCATTCACCATTGCCTCGTAGCGGGCATCGTCCGCACGCAGCACCTCGTCGGCCAGGACCTCCTCGGAAGCCTTCGGCGCCGATTCATCCTCCTGGTATGTCATGTTCATCTGCCTCGCTTCAATTTGAGCCACCGCTTTAGCCATGGAGGTACGCCTTGACGAGAGTCTTATCGGCGAGCATTGCGGGCCACTCTCCCCGGCGGACCTCATGTATGACCCGTCCCACTGACAACACGTACGCACGCTCAGTCATTTCGGCAGCGATCGCAATGCTTTGCTCGACCAGAAGAATGCTCAGCCCTCGCTCGCGCAGTTGGTTCAGCACAACAAGGATCTCCTTCACGATCTTGGGCGCAAGGCCAGTCGTGAGTTCATCCATGATCAGCAGGTCCGGCTGCAGCAGCAGCGCCCTCGCGATGGCGACCATCTGCTGTTGACCGCCAGAAAGCAGTTCGACCCGGGCATTGCGGCGCTCGCCCACCAACGGAAACAGCGCGCAAACCTCGTCGAGAGTGAATCGAGCCTTGTCGTGTCGAGCCCGGCGGCCGGCACTCTGCGCGAGGCGCAGGTTGTCCATCACCGAAAGCTCGGTAAACAGGTTGCGGTTCTCCAGCACCACCGCGATGCCATGCTCGAGCCGCCGATGACCTGGAACGCCAGTGATGTCCTGGCCATCCTTGAGTACGCGCCCATCGATCGCTTTCATCAGACCCGAGATCGATCGGACGAGCGCCGTCTTACCCGCCCCATTGGCGCCCACGACGGCCACGGCCTCCCCGGCTGCGATCTCCAGATCCACGCCGTGAAGCACGGGGATGCCGCCGTAACCTGCTTTCAAACCCTTCACTTGCAGCATGGCTCTCAGACTCCCAGGTAGGCTTCGCAGACTCGCGGATCACCTTGCACGGACGCCATCGTCCCGCTAGAAATGATCTCTCCGAAGTACAGAACATGAACGCGATCGCAACAGGTCATCAACCCCATGTCGTGCGACACCAGGAGGATGGTCAGTCCTTCACGATTGAGCGTGACAATCCACTCGCGCAAGAGTTCGATCTCTTCACTGTTGAGCCCCGAAGATGGCTCGTCCAGGAGCAGCATGCGCGGTGCCCCGATGCAGGCGCGCGCGAGTTCGAGCACTCGCCGCTGCCCTGCAGGAAGGCTGCCGGCTCGCTTGTTCTTCAGTCCTTCGAGCCCGAATCGGACGCATGCAGCCTCGGCAGAAGCGCGCATGGCATCGAACTCCACGCGAGCGGCAGGCGTACGAAAGGTCGCCTGGAGCACACCGGCTTCGGTCGCTTTGTAACGCCCGACCATCAGGTTCTCGAGTACCGTCATTTGCTGGAACACCTGCGGGGTTTGAAAGGTGCGTACCAAGCCGGCGCGGCTTCGCTGCTGCACGGTGTGCGCCGTGATGTCTTGCCCCTCGAAAATCACTCGCCCGCTCCGAGGGCGAAGGAAGCCGGAGACGATGTTGAAGCAGGTAGTCTTTCCGCTTCCGTTGGGCCCGATCAATCCTGTGATCCGACCTGCCGGCGCGACCAGATTGACATCACGAAGCACTTGTAGGCCCCCGAAGCTGTGCGCCACGCCATGCAGTCCGAGCAGAGGAGCAGCGGCATCGGTCGCCTTCGCCTGGTGTTCGGCGCGATCCATTACCTGAGCGTTCATGGACGGCCTCCGGCCACGGGCAGTCGATTCCAGAGACTCGTCAATCCGCCGGGCAGGAGCGTCACCACCAGGACGAGCGACAAGCCAAACAAGACTTGATGGAAGTCGCCAAGCCCACTGAGCAACTCGGGCATGAGCGCAACGAACAGGGCACCGATGACAACCCCACCAACCGAGTGCGCGCCCGCAATCACGGGAACCAGCAAGAAGACGATAGAGCGCTCGACGGTGAAGCTCTGCACGCTGACAAACGAGACATAGTGCGCGAAGAGCGACCCTGCCAGGGATCCAAGCATCGCGCAGATCACAAACATGACTGTCTTGAGGCGGCTCATGTCAACGGCAAGGACTTCAGCAGCCGCTGGAGCGTCGCGCATGGCGCGCATCGCCAGACCCGGGCGGCCCGCGACCAGGTTGCGCGCCAAGACCAGCAGCGACAAGAGCAACGGCCCAATGAAGTAGTAGTAACGTGCCGGGGTGTCGAGCGCAAATCCGAAGGCCGCCAGCTTGGGGATGCCACCGATGCCCAGCGTGCCGCCGGTAAGCCAATCCCACTCGAAGAACAGCACGCTCGCCACGCTGCCGACGGCCAGCGTTGCCAGGGCAAGAAAAAAACCCCCCAGTCTCAGGATCGGCAAGCCGATCGCAGCTGCAATGGCAGCGCTGATTGCGAGGCCGGCGAGAAATCCGGTGAAGGAAGGCCACCCCAGGGTCACGGTGCAGTAGGCCGATGAATAGGCGCCGATCCCATAGAACGCGGCCTGCGCCAGGTTGACGATGCCACACTGGCCGAGCAGAAGGCCGACGCCCAATCCGCCTACCGCGAGAATGGCGGCGAAGTTGAGCATGTCGATATGGTGGCGCGACAGCAGGTGGGGTATGGCGAGCCATGCCACAGCGACGACGATCCCAAGCGCGAGTTGACGTGCCTTCATGGCCTCAGCCCCCCTTTCGCCCGGTTCGGCCAAGCAGGCCATTGGGCATGACGATCATGATGACGATCAAGAGCGAGAGAGCGATCGCGTCCTTGTAGCCCGAAGGGAAGCTCAGCACCGCGAGGGACTCCAGCAAGCCGAGTGCCAGCCCGCCGACGACCGCCCCGAGGGGGTTGCTCAACCCTCCGAGGATGGCCGCCGCAAAGCCCTTGAGCGTGAGTCCAATGCCCATCTGATAGTTGACTGCGATCAGAGGCGTCACAAGCAAGCCGGCGATCGCGCCGAGCGCGCCGCCGAGCACAAAGGTCATTCGCCTCATTCGAGTGACGTTGATGCCTGTTGTGGTTGCGCCGTCGGGGTCCAAGGACGCAGCACTCATCGCCAACCCGACAAGGCTTTTCGTATAGAACAAGCGCAAGCCGATCACGACGGCGGTCGCAAGGGCTGCGAGCCAAACCGCATGTATCGGCAGAAAGGCGCCAAGAAGCTCGACGACTCCCTCGCCTCCGAACCCCGGCAGCAGGTGCGAGTCGCGGCCAGCGAAGAACAGTGCGGCCGCCGACAGCGTGAAAGCCAGCCCGATGGTGAGCAAGAGAAAGCCCTCCTCGCCGGCCCCGCGCTTCGTCATGGGCCCCACGAACAGCCAGTCCACGAGCAGCCCGGTCAGTGCGCCTGAAACGATACCGGCGACCAAAGTCACTGCGTAGGGCAATCCGAGCGCTTGCAGCCCGAACACGGCCACCAGCGCGCCGATGACCGCAAACTCCCCCTGCATCGCGTTGATGATGCGGGTACCTTTGAAAATGACGGCCATGCCCATCCCGACAAGGGCATAGACAAAGCCGTTGACAATCCCCGAGAGGATGGCTTGCATGACGAGACTGCTGTTCATGATGATGGTCCAATAGTTCCTAACGGACCAGCATCTACTTCGCGGCCTTGTAGTCGAGCCGAGTGAACTGGCCCTTCACAAGCTTCGAGTACGTGAATCCCGCGAGCGCGATGCCGCCCATGTCAGGTGCCGCAAAGTCGTAGCGCGTCGTCACCCCGGCGTAGGTCCGGCGCATGGCGGTACAAAGCTTCTCGTTGCTCGCGTCGGCGCCGTTGGCCTTGATCGACTCACTCAATGCCATGACCGCGTCCCATGCCGCTGCAGAGAAGTGTTTCGGTAGCTTCCCATATTCCTTTTTGTATGCGTCGACGAACTCCTTCTGGGCGGGCAAGGGATCCTCCGCGACCAGGAACTCGGAATGAACAACGTTGTCTGCTGCCTCGCCCATCGCCTTCACGAGTTCGTAGCTTGCTGTGCCGTGGACTGCGATGATCGGGGCGGCAATCTTGACCTGCCGGATGTTCCGAAAGGGGATGGCCGACGTGGAGACAACGATGATTGCATCGGGGCTCGCGGCGCGGAGCTTCGCCGCCTGCGTCGTAACGTCGGTCGCGGCGATCTCGAACTTTTCGACCAGCACGAAGTTGACGCCGTACTCTGGCCCAAGGTTCTTCATGGCATTCCAGATCACCTGGCCATAGCCGGAGTCATGAAGAACGCCGACCTGCTTCGCTCCCGTGTCGCGGGCATAAGACAAGACCGCCCTCGCGTTCAGCTCCTGCGACGGAGTCAAATGAAACACGCAAGTGCGTTCGCGTTCCACGGCCGGCCCAATCCCGCTGAACGCCATGAGCGGAAGCTTCTGGGCTTGGGTGATACCGCCCACGGCGACCGTCTGCGCGATGCCCGACGGCCCGACGATGGCGCGCACCTTGTGGGTGTGGATCAGGGCGTTGACTTTTGCGACCGCCGAATCGGGGCTGGAGCCGTCGTCCTCGAGCACGACCTCGAGCGGCCGGCCGTTGATGCCGCCGCGAGCATTGACCATTTTCTGCGCGAGGAGCACCCCTTCGCGCTCAGGAATTCCGACAGAGGCAAGGCCACCGGTGGTCGACAGCAGTGCCCCGACTCGAATGGGCTCGCCGCTGAGCGCGGGTTGCGCGGCAACATGGGGCATTGCCGCGACCAGGGCGCAACCGAGAAGCGCTGCGGGCAGGATTGCGGTCGGCGTCGTGGCCACGCCACGTTGTTTACGACGAATCATTGATGTCTCCTAGTTAGTTGGAAGAGGCGGGCTTCAGAAGGACAAGTTCGTCCAGGTCAGCCAGCGCGGACACGTCCAGGCCGGACAGCCCCCGGCTTTGCATCAGCGCGAGCGATTGCCGCACCAACGCCGCGATCGGGAGTGCTGCGGCGTTTTCGCGAGCCACTCCCAGCGCAAGGTCCATGTCCTTGATGACAAGAGAGATGGGTCCGACCGGCTGATGGTCCCGCTGCGCGATCTTGTCGGCCTTGCCCCGGTAGTGGGCCGAGCCGACGATGCTGTCGTTGATCGCATCGAGCATCAAGCGGCGGTCAAGTCCGCCGCGCGCGCCAAAGGCCAGAGCCTCGCCGAGTACGGCGGTGTTCATGAACACCATCAGATTGATCAACAGCTTGATCACGCGAGCCTCTTCGCCCTCACCGACGTGACTCTGTCGCGCAGTCAGTACACCGAGCAAGGGCAGTAGCCTCTCGAACTCGGTCCTCGGGCCGGACACGAACGTGCTGAGCTGCCCAGTGGTGGCCAGCGTGACGGTCCCGGAAACTGGCGCACGCAGATAGGCGATCCCGCATGCGGCCAAGCCCTCCGCCACGACGGCGGATGCAGCTGGCGACACCGTGCTCATGTCGACATAGGTGGTCCCCTTCCCAGCCGAAGCGGCGATACCGTTCGATCCCAGAACGATGTCGCGCAGTCCAGCGTCGTCGAATATCGTCGAGAAGACCACGTCGGACGCCGCAGCAAGGGCGCCTGGTGAACTTGCAGCAGTCGCCCCGGCAGCGACCAGAGCTTCGAGGCGCGAGCGATCCTGGTCGTACGCGGTGAGCCGATGTCCGGCTCGCAGCAGGTTGTCGCACATCGGCCGGCCCATGGCGCCAACGCCGATCCAGCCGATGGAGGTTGCCGATGCAGTCATCTCGGTACTCACGCTTCGTGCTTCCAGGGCTCGAGGAAGGTCTTCGGCACAGGGGGGCCCCATTGCGAGAGCGAGTCATCGCAGACTTGGTGCATCCCGGCTTCGGTGCCGGGCTGGACCAGATCGCCATCCGTAAAGTGCTCAACCAGGTTGCCTTCGGGGTCGAACCAGTAGTCGTAGATCTGACTTCCGAGCACGTGGCGCCCGATTCCCCACAGCCCGGTCCAGCCGCGGGACTGCATCCACTTGTTGCCCAGGAACTCTGCGTCGATGTCCTGCAACTCGAAGGAGCAGTGGTGCATTCGAGTTTCCGAAGAGGCGAACAGCGCGATGCTGTGGTGATCGACCCAGCGTGAGGCCCCTGTGCAATGCAAGAAGGCACCGATGCGGTTTTCCGGTTTTCCGTCGAACAGAATGTCGGAGGGACGCATTCCGAGACGGCTCTGCAGCCATGCGAAATCGCGCTCGAAGTCCGTCGTCGCCAGAGCGACATGGCCCAGGCGCAACACCTCTGCGGCACCGTCCTTGGCGCGCTGCCACTCGCCAAAGCGGCTCTTAACCTGGCCGTGATTGATTTTCAGTGGAGCGCGGGTGGGAAGCGGCACCTGAGCCTCGATCCCGAAGGTCAGGTCGAAGGACAGCCCGCTGGGACTCGCAAGACGCACGCGCCACCCGCCGCCGGGCGCGTCCATCGCCTCGATGCCGCTTGCCTCCGGGAACTGCGCCGCTTCCTCGAGAACCTTCATGCTGACGGCCTTCATCCCAACCGCCTGCAGCCCGTTCGAATCAGACTTGCGGCCAATGAAGCAGTAGCGTTGCTCGCACGCGGCACGCATCAGCAGGGTGGAGTCCGTGCGCTCCTCGAGCACGAGGCCAAAGTCGGAGTAGAAGGCCTCCGCCCGCTCCAGGTCCTTGAAGCCGAACTCCACGTACGCAATATCAGTCACAGAGGTCATTTGTTGGTCTCCATCGGTTGTCGGTCGCAGAATGACGGGCCGTTCAGGCGGCCTCCTCCTCCACCTTGTTGCGCAGCAGGCCGATGCCTTCGATCTCGACCTCGCAGACATCGCCGGCCTTGAGATAGACGGGCGGCTTCTTTCCGAATCCGACGCCGGCCGGCGTGCCGGTGACCAGCATGTCTCCCGGAAGCAGCGTCATCACTTCGCTGGCTAGCGAGACCAGCGTCGCGACATCGAAGAGCATGTCGTCCGTGCTCGCGCGCTGCTCGACGGCACCGTTCACCCGGGTCACAAGCTGCAGCCCTTTGGCCCCCTGGGGCAGCTCGTCTGCGCTGACGAACCACGGACCGCACGCACCGGTTCCATCGAAGTTCTTGCCCATGGTCCATTGCGGAGCCTTGAACTGGTAGTCCCGAACCGACCCCTCATTGAAGATCGTGTACCCGGCGACGTGGTCCAGCGCGTGTTCCGGCTTCACGTGGCGAGCGGTCTTTCCAATCACCGCCACGAGTTCGCCTTCGTAGTCGAAGTCTTCGCTGGCCCGAGGCTTGATGAGAGGCTGCTCGTGTGCGATCAGCGACGAAGCCGCTCGCAGGAAGAATGTGGGATACGTCGGCTGCTTGTACGGGCTCTCGGCGACGTGATCGAGGTAGTTGAGCCCCACGCAAAGGATCTTCTGGCCGGTGCGTACGGGTGGCAGCAGCATCACGTTCGAGAGATCGCGCTCCGGTGCGCCCTGAACTGCCTGCTCCATCTTTCGGCGCCAGTTGGGCAGCGCCACAAGCCCGGCGACATCGGTCGGCAGCCAAGGATCGGCGGCGCCGACGTCCAGCCAACGCCCGTTTGCCTCCACAGCCAAGCCTTGTTGCCCGTTCGAGGAGTAAGATAGGATTCTCATGATTTCGTCCGATGTGGTGAATTTTATAAAATCATAATGATCGTCGAGCATTCCTATATTCGTATAAACCCTAGCCTTGCTCCCGTTGCATCTGTGCTCGACTCCGCAACGTCACTGGTACACGGTTCGTAACCCAAGGCAACTCATCCCATGCCCGTCCTCACGCCCGCCTCCCCTTCCGCTCGCGGCCCGGCACCGACGCTGATCAAACGTACGCAAGCGACCCAGCTTCTCGAGCGGCTGCGCAACGACATCGTGGCCGGCCATATGCCGCCAGGAGAGCGTCTCATCATTTCTGCTCTCGCTGAGAGCGTCGGGGCCGGTCAGACGCCGATACGCGAGGCTTTGATGCGGCTGGTGAGCGAAGGCCTTGTGACGCTGGAGGATCAGCGAGGGTTCTCCGTGGCTCCAGTGAGCCGGCGGGAACTTGTCGATCTCACCGATACCCGCGCTGAAATCGAAGCACTAGCCATGCGCTCCTCGATCGAGAACGGCGATGACGTTTGGGAAGGGAATCTCCTCGGCGCGTACCACCGCCTCAGCAAGGCCCACAAGCGGGCCGAGGATGGACACTCGATCAATCCGGATTGGGAAGAGCGCCACAATCATTTCCACGCCATGCTGGTTGGCGCCTGTACCAACGGCGTTCTTCTCCAGCTTCGCGCTCAGCTGTACGACCGAGCAGATCGTTACCGCAAGCTTTCGACGCGCTATCTCAAGGCGCCACGAGACGATCTCGGCGAACATGAGGCACTCATGAACGCAGCGCTTGCGCGCGACTGCGCCAAGGCCGAGGAACTGCTCAAGGCCCATATTCGCCTCACGGCCCAGATCATCCTGGCCGAGGGCACAGTCCAAGCGCCCTGAAGCGACGGCACTGGCTGGCCCTGGCCCTCCGAACCTCAACGAAATGGGCTGCGACCTTCCTGGGCGTGCAAGATGGGCCGTCTAACTTCACTCCTGCACGTCGTAGTGCAGCTGAATGCCGAAGGTCCCGCCTGTTTGCATCGCGACGTCGATAAAGCCAGGCACGGTTTCCTTGCGGGCCCAGTCCCTTTGCAGTTCGCACGCCAGCTGGATCCAGCTGATGGCCTTACCCCCCGCCTGTTCGATCCGACGCAGGGCTGCCTCGTGCGCCTGGACGGAAGTCCCACCGACTGCGTCCACGACAACATAGACCTCGTAGCCTGCCTTCAAGGCGTCGAGAGCCGGGAAGGTCAGGCATGCCTCGGTCCACAGCGCCGTCATGATCAGCTTCTTGCGTCCCGCGGCCTTGACCGCGGCTACGAATTCGACGTCCTCCCACGAGTTGATCGAGGTGCGGTCGTAGGTCGGCAAGTCCATGAGAACTCTGTTGAGCTGCGGAATCGGCGGCTTGTTAAGACCTGTCTTGACATTGACTGTGGAGTGCACGATCGGAAGACCATAGGTCAGTCCAAGCTTCGCGACGCCGATGATGTTGTTGATCAGGAGTTGCCGATCCATCGAAGCGATGGAGTTCACCTGCACCGGCTGGTAGTCGATGATGATGAGAGTCGAATTCTTCGGCGTCAGAAGGTGATCTGCTGCCGGATCACGGATGGGTTCACTGGCCATCGTTTTGCTCCGAGGGGTGTATCGATTGAGAGGCTCCGCAGGCCGCGGACACCAGAGCTTAAGCACACCAGGAGAGCAGAACCTGTCTGTGCGCGCCAGCCCTCTGGCTGTATGCGCCATCGTCAGGACGCGATAGAGTCGCCGCGCAGAACCTTCCACTTTTTGGCCGCAAGGAAGGAGCCACGATGCACGACAGTCAAATCTCAGACGTCTTCCGGTGGTCGACTGAAAGCCTGCCTCGCTCGCAGAGGCTCGACGCCTACGCGGAGACATTGGCGAAAAGCCTGATCACCGTCACCACTCGAAGCCCGGACAAGAACAGCTTCCAGTGCGAGATGAGCAGTGCCGATCTCGGAACGCTCAAGGTCACGACGATCACAGGCTCGACGAAGGACTCATTTCGCACCCGTCGGGACATTGCCCAGAGCGGCGGACGTGTCTACCACTTGGCCGTCGGTGTCGGAAGCTGGAAGTTCGTCCACAAGGCCGGTGTAGCCGACCTCGCGCCCGGAGACCTCGTGCTCATAGATACGCGCTTCGAGTATTCATCGCATCTTCCAGAAGGCTTCTCCACGCGCACGATCACTCTGCCTGTGGACTGGCTTCATACCTGGATTCCCGATCCCGCAGCGCTGATCGGGCAGTGCATCTCCGGGCAGTCGGTCTGGGGAAGCGTACTGTCCAGCTACATCGCAAGCCTGGCCCCCGAGACCGCCGTCAACCCCCCCTTGCCGGCAAGCTTGATGATCGATCAGGTAGGAGCGCTCCTTGCAATGGCCGCCAGTGAAATCCCCGCCTGCGCCCCTAAAGCCATCACAGGCCAAGCGGAGATGCGACGCCGCATCGTCGACTGCATTCGCCAGCGCTCTACGGACTTGCCGTTGACCGCTGCAGATGTCGCGGCATCGCTCGACTTGTCCGCTCGCACACTGCATCGCATCCTGGCACTGGGGGGAGAAAGCTTCGGCGCAATTCTGCTCGATGCGCGGCTCGAGGTCGCCGCTCGAATGCTTCGGGCGATGCAGTTCAATCACTTGACCGTGGCCGAAATCGGACGGCGTGCAGGCTTCCTGGATTCGTCGCATTTCAGCAGGACCTGCCTCGCACGATACGGCCGTACGCCTGGAAAATTGCGTCAGGAGCAAGGATTGCACCAGAAGTGAAAGGCATGTCCTTCGAAGCGCTCTTGTGATTTCGGAGCCGGCGGCACATTCCGCCGGCCGTCAGAGGATGCTCTCTGGTATCAGCGGTGCAAGAAGCTCGAGCTTCATGCGCTCCCAGAGTGTGGTTTCCGGCTCGTTGTGGAACACCTGCCGCCTGACTCCGGTCGAGTCTTCGGGACTGAGCCACTCGATTCGCGAGTCGCTCGGGTCCAGCCGAAGCAGATAGGCGCCGGTGCGCTGGAGGCCCAGGATCAGCCCATGTATCTGCTGCGCGATCTCCGTGCTGTAGATGAACAGCCCCAGTTCCGTGTTTTGCGAGTCCGAGCGTGGATCGAAATTCATGGATCCGACAAATGCAATCTTTCGATCGATCACGACCAGCTTGCCGTGCAGCCGCCCACCCGCCGCCCCGAACGTTCCAAAGCGCGAGGCATTGGCCGTATCGCGAGGACTTAGCTCGTAGAGGTCGACACCGAGCCGGAGAAGCCGGGAGCGATACCGCCGATAGCCTGCATGAACAAGCGGCTCATCGGCTGCCGCGAGGGAGTTCGTCACGATGCTGAACTTGACGTCGCGCGCACGCACGCCGCGAATCGACTCCATCCCCTCTGGCCCGGGAACCAGGTAGGGCATGGTCTCTACAACTTCGCTCTGCGCCGCCCGCACCAATCGGCGTACGTTGTAGAGCACCGTGTGTCGGTCAGCTTCGGTCAGGAGCCGGCCCGGATAGGAGGGTGCAAGAACCTTGCTTGGCATGTCCGAGAAGGCCTCGGCTTGAGCCCAGGTGAGCCTGAGCGCAGCAGCGCCGGCGTCAAGATCAAGGCCCAATGGCCGATGGCCCAGGAGGTCGGTCGCGTCCAACTGATCGGCCACGCCGGCAGTTGTCCGAGTCATTGCGTCGAACCGGTCTCGCAGTTCAGCCGGGGGGCCGGCAGCCGGTACCAGGCTTTCGATCGGATAGACCTGCTCGCTATTCCAGAACAAGTCGAAGTACGAGGATAGTTTCGGCACGATCGGGCCTACTGCGAAGACGTCCATGTCGATGAACGAGGACGTGGCGTCATGCTGAAAGTAGCCGTTGGCAATATTGCGTCCACCGGCGATCGCGGCGACGTTGTCGGCCAGCAAGAGCTTGTTGTGCATCCGCCGATTGACGCGCTCAAGATCGAAAATCGAAGTCGCGAAGCGAGAAAACAACGAACCGCGGCCTGCCGGAAAAGGGTTGAACAAGCGCACTTCTATGTTTGGATATGCGGACAGCGCCAGCAAAAGGTCGTCCGAGGACGCCGTGTAGAAGTCGTCGACCAGGATGCGTACCCGCACTCCCCGCCTGCTCGCATCACGCAGGGCCCGCAGCAGAAAGCGTCCCGTCGCATCGTCCTCGATCAAGTAGTACTGAACGTCGATCGAACGCTGAGCCCGCCGCACCATCTCCTCACGCGCATGGAGAGCGAAGCGCGGCAGCGGAAGCAGGCGAAACCCGCTCGTCGTTGCATCGGGCGCCCCCTCGAGCACGGTTCGGCCAAGCAGCGTGTCGGCACCGCCTTCAATCGCCACTGAAATCGGTCTCGCGCTCGGACTGGGCAACTGCGCACACCCACACAAGAGTGAAAGCGCGAAGACCAGACAAGCCAGGAACAAGCCCAGGTGCAGCGTCGGGAGTTGCTCGACTTTCTCGCCGGCGAGTTCGCTGCGCTGTGGCGGTCGAGGAGCGCGCTCATGCGGTCTGTTGCAATACCAGTTCCGCAGTGGCCTGAAAGTGCTGCCGCAAGAGCTCGCAGGCGCGCACATCGTCACGCGCCAGCGCCGCGTCGACGATCGCGCGATGCTCGGCGGCCACATCGCGATTCGCTTCAGACGCCGGGCCACCGGCAGGCCGGTTGTGCGGCACCACCGAGAGATGCCGATAGCGCGCGGTCTGGTCGCGCAGCAGGTCCGATAGCGTTTCCAGCCATTTCGAGCCAGAGGCCGAGAGCAGCGCCGCATGGAGTGCCACATGCGCGCGCTCCCATTCGGCATCGACCCCCGATCCGTTGGCCGCGTACATCACCAGACGACTGAGCCGGAAGTGCGTGGCCGTCACGCGTTCCTCCCAGTCGAGCCCGCCCCGCTCGATCGAACGGCGCAGTGTCTCGCATTCGACGTGACAGCGCGTCTCCGTGATATCGGCCAGTTCTGCGGCTGTCACTGATGACACCCGGAAACCGCGTTGGTCCTCGGCGACCACAAAGCCGCTGGTCGCCAGGCGCGACAAGGCCTCGCGCATCGGGATGTGGCCTGCCGAATAGCGCTCGCACATCTCCTTGATGCGCAGCTTCGACCCGGGCGCGAGCACGCCCTTGATCACGTCCGCGCGAATGCTGGCCGCCAGGGCGGAGGCCATCGTCCGACTGCTCGTGGCGTCTTGTTCCATGTCGCGTTGGTCCAGATTTCGTAGCGATTTTATCGTTTCACATCAGTTGCACCAGAATATCTAGGGAATCTACTAAGATATATTTTTTCTCTCTTTAGCTACATTTCAACCTATCGCGGCAGCGCCGCCCTCAGGACAAGGACATCCAGTGAGACTTGCAACATTTCTGATCGACGGGCACCCGCGCGTCGGTGCCGTGACCGAACGCGGTCTGATTCCGTTCCGGCGTGAACTTGGCCCCGATGTGGGTGCGCTGCTGCGCAACGGTGCCTCTCTGCAGACGCTGGGCGATCTGCCGGATACCAGCCTCTCGCCCGTCGACCCCTCGTCGGTGCGCTACCTGCCGCCGGTGGTGTCGCCGCCAAAGATCATTTGCGTCGGCTTGAACTACGCCGATCACACGAAGGAGAGCCCGTACGAGCAGCCCGACTACCCGACCCTGTTCGGTCGCTTCACATCGAGCCTCACCGGGCATGGCAGCCCGATCGTGCGCCCTTCGTGCAGCGACTCGCTCGACTATGAAGGCGAACTGGCGGTGGTACTCGGACGCGGCGGTCGCCACATCAGCAAGGCCCGCGCGCTCGATTGCGTATTCGGCTATTCGGTCTTCAACGACGGATCGGTCCGGGAATACCAATTCAAGTCACCGCAGTGGACCGTCGGGAAGAACTTCGACGACACCGGCGCGTTCGGCCCCTACGTGGTCACGGCAGACGAGTTGCCGCCGGGCGCCAAGGGACTGCAACTCGAGACCCGCCTGAACGGACAGGTGGTGCAGTCCGCCAACACCGACGACATGCTCTACGACGTGGCCACCTTGATCTCGATCATCAGCGAGGCCATCACGCTGGAGGTCGGCGACGTCATCGTGGCCGGCACGCCATCGGGCATCGGGTGGGCACGCGAGCCGAAGCTCTTGATGCGACAGGGCGACGTCGTCGAGGTTTCCATCGAAAGGATCGGCCTGCTGAGGAACCCGATTCGCGACGAGGAATCGGCAGCGAATCAGTCCATCGCCGCCAGTGCCCGCTGAAGACAAGGAGCATTTCATGCGCAAGATCGAAGTCCCGGTGCTTGTCGTCGGCGCCGGACCCGCCGGGCTGTCCGCGACCTGCCACCTCGCCACGCTCGGCATCGAGACACTGACCATCACCCGCTTCCCCGGCACGGCCAACTCGCCGCGCGCGCACATCACCAACCAGCGCACGATGGAGGTGTTCCGCGATCTCGGCATCGAAGAGCGCGTGATGCACGTCGCCACGCCGAACCACCTGATGAGCAACAACGTCTGGGCAACCAGCTTCGCCGGCACGGAGATCGCACGCCTTCAGACATGGGGCTCGGGCCCGGAGCGGCGCGCCGACTACGACCTGTCCAGTCCATCGGCGATGTGCAACATCCCGCAGCACCTGATGGAGCCCATCCTCCTCGACGTGGCGCGCGAGCGCGGCGCGCAGTTCCTCTTCAATACCGAGCTCGTCACGATGCGGCAGGAGGCCGGCACCGTGCATTCGCTGTGCCGCGACCGCATCACCGGCGAAGAGTTCGAGGTGGTCTCGCAATACGCGATCGGCTGCGACGGCGACAACAGCGTGGTCTGCAGGGAAATCGGCTTCGAAACCGAGGGGCAGATGGGCCTGGGAGCCGCCGTCAACTGCTGGCTCGAGGTGGATCTCGCCAAGTACACCGCCCACCGGCCGGGCGTCCTGTACTGGATGGCCCAGCCAGGCAACGACTACTGGGTCGGCAGCGGAACCTACATCTGCGTGCGCCCATGGAGCGAGTGGGTGCTTCTGTTCATGTACGACCCGGCCACCGGCGAACCCGATCTCAGCGAGGAGGCGGTCATGGCGCGCGCCCGCGCGACGATCGGCGACCCGGACATCCCGATCCGCGTGAAGGCGGTATCGAAGTGGACCATCAACCAGGTCGTGGCGCGCACGATGAACAAGGGCCGCGTGATGATTGCCGGCAATGCAGCGCACCGCCATCCGCCAGCGAACGGCCTGGGCACCAACACCTGCGTGCAGGATGGCTTCAACCTTGCCTGGAAGCTCGCCCTGGTGCTGAAGGGACAGGCCGGCACGGGGCTGCTGGACAGCTACACGCAGGAGCGACTCCCGGTCGGACAGCAGGTGGTGGAGCGGGCGATGAAGTCGGTGCGCGACATGCTGCCGATCTCCAAGGCCCTGGGCTTCGAGCCTGGTCAGGACGAAGCGGCGGGCTGGGCCAACGTCGACGACCTCTTCGAGGACACGCCCCATGGGCGGGAGCGTCGGCAAATCCTGCGCGACGCGGTTGAGCTGCAGAACTACCAGTTCAACTGCCACGGCGTCGAGATGGGACAGGTGTACGCGTCGTGCGCTGTGGTGTCCGATGGCACGAGCCGGCCCCTGCCAACGCGAGACCCCGAGCTGTACTACCACCCGACCAGCTTCCCCGGCGCCTACCTGCCGCACGCATGGCTGCAGCGCGACCAGGGGGCGCTGTCAACGCTCGACCTCGTGGGCCGCGGCCGCTTCACGCTGCTCACCGGCGTAGGCGGCAGCTCCTGGCGCGCTGTCGCCGAGCGAGTCGCCGCGTCGCTCGGCGTCCCGATCGACGTCGTGTCGATCGGCGGCCCGAATTGCGACGCCCAGGACGTGTACGGACGCTGGGCGGGCCTCGCCGGCATCTCGGAGTCGGGCTGCCTGCTGGTGCGCCCCGACCGACACATCGCCTGGCGCCAGCAGGACAGCACTGCAGCAGCGAATCCGCAGGCGCTGGAGGAGATCATGCGCCGCGTGCTGGACCAGCCGCTTCAGTCCTGACTCGACCAGCCATCGAGGAGCCTGTCATGTCACGCAACCTGTCCGGTGAATCGCGCTACGGCGTGCATTCGATCGACCACTTCGCGCTGGAAGTTCCAGCGCTCGCCAAGGCCGAAGAGTTCTTCACGCTGTTCGGCCTTGAGGTTTCCCCGGAGGCTCATCGCCTGGCGCTCCGTACTGTCGGGGATGCGCTACCGTGGAGCTACATCTACCAGGGACCGGCAAAGCGCCTGGCCTACCTGAGCTTCAACTGCTTTCCCGAGGAGTACGAAGGGCTGGTGGCACAGATCAAAGGCGCCAATGGCGTGACGCCGGCCGAAGGTGGTCTTCCCTACGTCTCGCCGGAAGGTTTCTGGTTCCACGACCCGGACGGCAATCTCATGCAACTGAAGATGGGTCCCAAGCGGACGCCTTCCGGCGTCCCGCCGCAGCGCGAGGTGGCACGTCGCCCGGGCGAGCGCGGGTCCGTTCCTCGAAGCCAGGTCAGGCAGGTGCACCCGACACGGCTTTCGCATGTCCTGCTGTTCACGCCGGATGTCGAGCGAGCCATCGGGTTCTGCCGCGAGGCGCTCGGCCTGAGACTGTCGGACCGCTCAGGAGACCTCGTCGCGTTCAATCATGCGCGCCACGGCTGTGACCACCATCTCGTGGCGTATGCGAAGAGTTCCGCGCGGGGCTGGCATCACAGTTCGTGGGACGTGCCGAGCGTCAACGAGGTGGGTCTCGGCGCCGAACAGATGCGCAATGGCGGCTATGGGGAGGGATGGGGTACTGCTCGCCACGTGCTCGGCTCCAACTATTTTCACTACGTGCGCGACCCCTGGGGCTCCTTCGCCGAGTTCTCCGCCGACATCGACTTCGTCCCCGCAGGGACGACGTGGCCGGCAGGCAACTTCCCGCCGGAAGACTCGCTCCATGCCTGGGGCCCGGCAGTTCCCGACTACTTCATCCACAACAGCGAGGCCTGATTGCCAGGGGCAGTCGTTCAGGCGGCCGTGGGCCGAACGCGAGTCGATCGAACCGGACCTCATGGAGGGAAATCCCTGCCTCGCCCCTTGATTGCCAAACCGATCTCTTGATAATGCGCATGACCTGTCCAGTAATAAGTATTAGCAAACGCTCTTGACCACCATGGCCGCTATCCGCCGCCTGACCCAGCAAGATATCGCCAAGCTCGCCGGCGTCAGCCAGGCGACGGTGTCCTCGGGCCCATCGGCCCGGCGGAATCGACCTCGGATCGCTGGCAGGGTTTTACAGCCGCCTTGGGAAGCGACCTGCGCTTGGTCTTGCAACTGCAGGAGACGACGGCCGCGGACGACCACCAGCTCGACACATTGCTGGCCAGCGGTGTCACCGCGGCTTTCTGCGTCGAGCTGGCCGACGCGGTACGCCTCGAGCGCGCGGCCAAGGCACGCGGGCTGGCGCTGCCGGCCGATCTTTTCCCTGGTGGCACTGGGTTCGCACATCCGGACCGAGGGCAGCGGCACGCGCTTCACCTCGTTCACCATTCCGCGCGAGGAGATACTGGACCTGCACATCCACGACGGGGAATTCGTGGCGCTGGTGGGGCCCTCAGGCTGCGGAAAGTCGACCTTGCTGCGCATGATCGCCGGGCTGGAAGCCGTCACGCTCGGGCGCATCCACATCGGCGAGCGCGACGTGACCGACCTGGATCCTAAGGACCGCGACATCGCGATGGTGTTCCAGAACTACGCGCTCTATCCGCACATGACGGTGGCGGCCAACATGGGCTTCTCGCTGGAGCACCGCGGCCGGCCGCGCCCGGAGATCGCCGAGCGCGTGCGCTGGGCGGCCGACATCCTGGGCCTGGCGCAACTGCTCGAGCGCTATCCGCGTCAGCTCTCCGGAGGCCAACGCCAGCGCGTCGCCATGGGCCGCGCCATCGTGCGCGATCCGCAGGTGTTCCTGTTCGACGAGCCCCTGTCCAACCTGGATGCGAAGCTGCGCATCGTCATGCGCGGCGAGATCAAGGGCCTGCACCAGAGGCTCAAGACCACCACGGTCTATGTCACGCACGACCAGGTCGAGGCCATGACCATGGCCGACCGCATCGTGGTGCTCAACGCGGGCCGGGTCGAGCAGGTCGGATCCCCGCTGGAGCTCTTCGATCGCCCCGCCAACGAGTTCGTGGCCGGCTTCATCGGCTCGCCCACGATGAATTTCATTCCCGGCCGCTGCACGCCCGAAGGCTTCGCGGCCGCCGGCGTCATGCTGCCCATTCCCGCGGGTGCGGGCAACGCGCATGCAGGACGCGAGGCCAACTACGGCATTCGGCCCGAGCACTTCGAGCCCTGCGCTGCCGGCCAAGGCGTGGCCGCGTGGGTGATGCTCGTGGAGCCCCTGGACTCCGAAACGCAGCTCGTCCTGCGCCTGGGCGATGCGCAAGTGATCGCACTGTTCCATGAGCGCCTGGCCGCGGCGCCGGGCGAGTGCTGCACCTGCGACCGAAGGCGGAAGCGTCCCTTCTCTTCGACGCGGCAAGCGGGGTGCGCATGGTGGCGTCTTCCGCCGCAAGCGAGCATGAGCAGGGTCGGGGTTCGAAGGGGGTCAGGATTGAGATGCAAAACGCACCCCGCGCCATCAGTGCGGCCTGACCCGTGTGTCGCATCGACCGGTTGAATCCGCGGACGTGTCTGTAGATGGGTGCGAAACGGTAGAAGGCGCGCTCGGATGAGGCTGCGCTTCGAGTCCCGCCTTCTACACGCGAAAAGCGTTGCCAACGACCGGTGACGTCGCCGCGCAAACACCATGCACGGTCACCTCCACGACCGAGCCGGGCTTGGCATACCGTCGCGGCTTTCGACCGAATCCCACGCCGGCCGGCGTGCCGCTGGCGATCACATCGCCGGGGCGCAAGGTGATCGTCTTGCTGATGTGCTCGATCAGCGGCCCGAACGAGAACACCATGTCCGCGGTCGTCCCATCCTGCATCATCTCGCCGTCCAGCGTGGTGGTGAGCCGCAGGTTGCCGGCGTCCACCGCATCGCTCGTGGCGATGAACGAGCCAATCACGCCACTGTTGTCGAGGTTCTTGCCCAGCCCCCATTGACCGGTACTCAGCGTCATCGCCTCCAGCTGCGACGCACGGCCGCTGAGATCATTGAAGACGGTGTAGCCCAGGAGCCCCCGGACCCCGCGCTCCTGGGTGGCATCCGCCATCGTCTCGCCGACGATCGCGGCAAGTTCGACCTCCCAGTCGATTCCTTCCGGTTCGGAAGCCGGCACGGGAACCGGGGTGCCGGAGGGAACGAGCGTCGAGTACCAGCGAGCGAACAAGTTGGGAAAACCGGGCGTCGGCAGCCCACCCTCCTTGCCGTGCTCCACATAGTTGATCGCGACGCAGATAACCTTGGATGTCTGAGGAACGGGCACCGCCAGGCTCAAGCCGGCGAGCGGCAGAGACCCTTCCCGAATGCGCGAAGCCTTGTCACGCCAGGTAGGAATGTCGGCATAGAAGGATTCCAGCGAGGTCAATGGTGCGACGGTCTCGCCGAACACCACACCCATCTGGGTCGGATTCTTGTCGCCCTCGGCGGCCGATCGGTATGCAATCAGTTTCATAGGTCAGTCTCAAGTTGGTTGGGGTTGGGGAATGCAGCTTCGAGCTTGAAGCTGCGGAACTGGAGGACGAGCAAGCCGCGGCGTTTGCCCGTGCCGGTCCGATGCCGTAGAGTCGCCGGTCACCTGCGGCTTTCGGAGCCACGATCTCGGGAGTAGGCGAGCGATGATTGATCTGAGGAGCGTCGACCTTCACCTCTTGGCCTGCCTCGATGCATTGATGGCCGAGGGGTCCGTCACGCACGCTGCGGCGCGCATGAACCTGAGCCAGCCCGCAATGTCGAATGCCCTCGGCCGGCTGCGCGACATCTTTCGCGATCAGTTGCTGGTGAGAACGGCACGCGGGATGGTTCCCACGCCGCGGGCTATCGAGTTGCACGCCCTGGTCCGCAGCACCCTGCAGGCCTTTACCAGCCTGATGTCGGAAGGAAACGACTTCGATGCCTCGGCATCCACGTCCCGCATCACCGTGGCCGTCAGCGACTACACCAGCGCGCTGCTCGTGCCGCACCTGTTGCCGTTGGTGCGGCGGGAGGCGCCCGGCATGGAGCTGACCCTCGTCGCGCCCGATCAAAGCCGGGTGCGCGAAGGACTCGAGAGCGGTGAGGTGGACCTGATGATCGGCTACTTGGTCGATCTGTCGGAAGGGCTCCGGGCCGTGGAGCTGTACCAGGACGCCTTCGCCTGCATCGTGGCTGCCGACCATCCCGTCATCCACGGCTCCCTCGACGTGGCGGCATACGGCGCAGCGGCACACGTGCGGCGCGGCACCGCGACGACGAATCCGTTCACCCTCGAGGTAATGGTGGATCGCGCCCTCGAAGAGCAAGGCCTGCGGCGTCGCGTGGCGCTGCGCACCCAGACGGCGTTCGGGCTGGCGCAGGCAGTCGCCTGCAGCGAGCTGGTGGGCAGCATGGCAAGAACCGGCGCGCGGCACTACGCAGGCATCTTCAGCATTCAGGTGTTCGACCTGCCCTTCCCCGCCGCGACCCCGACCATCTCCATGGTGTGGCATGAGCGCACCCATCGCCAGGCCGCCGCGCGCTGGTTCCGGGAGGCGGTTCGGCGTTGCGGTGCCTGGGAGGCCAGCAGCGCCTGAGACGAAGCGAAGCGCCGCCATCATGGCGTGAGCGGAGACCGGTCCATGCCGAGTTCCTGCAGCAGCGCCGAGCGGTGCTGGTCGAGGCGCGGCGCCGGCGTGTGTCGCGCCGGCGGCGCATCGGCGAACTGAATGGGATTGGCCGCGACGCTGAGCCGGCGGCTCTGGCCGATCGGAAGCTCGACCAGCATGCCCCGCGCCCTCACCTGGGGATCGCCCATCACATCTTCCACGTTGTTGAGGGATCCGCAAGGAATGCCGAGCACGCGAAGACGCTCGAGCCAGTACGCCACCGGCCTTGACGCGAGCGCCGCATCGATCAAGACCTTCAAGTCGGCGTGATATTCACACCGGCCGGCGTTGGTCACGAATCGCGGGTCGTCGCACAGGTGGGCGGCACCGAGCGCGTCGCACAGTCGAACGAACATCCCGTCGTTGCCCGCCGCCACGACCATCTGGTCGTCCAAGGCCTTGAAGAGCCCGAAGGGCGTGATCGAAGGATGACGCGAACCGATCGGCGCCGGCGTCCTGCCGTCGACCTGCTGTCGCGCGAGTGCGTTCTCCAGCAGGGCGACCTGGCAGTCGAGCATCCCGACGTCCACGTGCCTGCCAACACCCGTGCGCATGCGCTCGACGACCGCCGCCTGTACGCCGATGGCAGCGAACATGCCTGCTGCCAGGTCACCGATCGACACGCCGACCCGGGTCGGGACGCCGCCCTCTTCGCCCGTCAAGCTGAGTATTCCACCCATCGCCTGGACGACCATGTCGTATGCCGGCAGGTCCCGATACGGGCCTGTCTGCCCGAATCCGGAGATCGACGCCAGCACCAGCCGCGGGTGCCTGCGATGGAGTTGCTCCCAGGAGTAGCCGAGCCTGGAGATCGTGCCCGGCCTGAAGTTCTCCACCAGGATGTCCGCTCCTTCCAGCAAGCGATCGAAAACCGCACGATCTTCGGGGCACTTCAGGTCGAGCGCGATCGACTCCTTGTTGCGATTGACCGAGAAGAAGTACGCCGAGACGGACTCCCAGCCGTCCTCGACGAAGGGGCCGATGTGGCGCGCGTCGTCGCCCTTGTCCGGCATCTCCACCTTGATCACGCGCGCGCCCAGATCGGCGAGGATCATGGTGCAGTAGGGTCCGGCGAGAACGCGCGTGAGGTCGACGACGACAAGGCCACCCAGCGGTCCGGAGCTTCGAGCCTGGAGTTTCAAGATCGCCATCCTCAGGAGTTGCGTTGAGCGACCGCGTCGGCGATGCGCTTTGCGATCAGATCGCCATCGACCGCGTCGACCAGCGTGCGATGCGCCCGCTGCGCGGCGCTGTCGTCCCATCCCGGACTGGCGGCGTTCAGCGCCCGCTTCATGGCGGACAGCGTCCCGCCGGGCATCGAAGCCAGCCTTCCGGTAAGCGCCGAGACCCGCTCTTCAAAGCGGTCGGCCGCAACGACCTCGCTCAAGAAGCCGGCGGTCAGCATCGCGTTGGCATCGAGTGGCGCCGCTGTCAGAACCAGCCACTTCGCCTGCGTCAGCCCCAATCGCGTCGCGAAGCGGCGCAGGGCGCTTGCGTACAGGGGCAGCCCGAAGCTTGCTGCAGGCATGGTCATCGCAGTGTGCTCCGAGCCGATGCGCAGGTCGCACGCCAGAGCGAGATCCGTCGCACCGCCGATGGCCGGCCCATTGATGGCGGCCAGCGTGATCAGCCGCGTGGCCTCGATCCGGTTGGCCAGCCGCTCGAAGTCCGACTGGAGCTGTTCCGCGGCCACCGCGCCGCGCGTTCGCTCCACCAGTGACGCAAGGTCGAAGCCGGCGCTGAAGTACCGGCCCGCGCCCGTGATCACCAGGACATGGACCTCCGGGCGCGCCTCGGCGACGTCGAGGCAACGGTGCAACGCCTCGAGCTCGGAGGGCCGCAGGCTGTTGGCTCGATCGGGCCGGGCGAATTCGATTCGCGCCACCTGCGGCAAGGGGAAGCTCAGACGCACGGTTTCAGCAGCCACTCGATCACTCCAGGTTCACGATCACGGTCTTCTTGTGCATGAAGTGATCCACCATCGATTCGAGCGACAGTTCCTTGCCGAGTCCGGACTGCTTGATCCCCCCGTACGAAATGTTGGGACCCGCGACTTGGTTCTGGTTCACCTGCACGAGACCGGCTTCCAGGCGTTGCGCGGCGGTGAACGCCACCTTGATATCCCGGGTCCAGACCGTGGCTGCCAGGCCGTAGTCGCTGTCATTGGCGATGTCGATGGCCTCGTCCAGCGTATCGAAGCGGATGACGCAGGTGACAGGGCCGAAGATCTCCTCGCGCGCGAGGCGACTCTCGTTGGTCAATCCGGTGAAGATGACCGGCTGGAGGAACAGGCCCTTCCTCAATGCCGGATCCTCGGGGAGCCTTGAACAGCGGATCGCGACGGCGCCTGCCTGCGCCTCGCCCAGTTCGACGTACTGCCTGACCTTCTCGTACTGCAGGCGCGAAACGATGGTCCCGATGTCGGTGGCTTCGTCCAGCGGGTCTCCCATGACCAAGCCATCGACACGTTCCGCCAGACGCCTCACGAACTCGTCGTGCACCCGGCTGTGCACCAGCATGCGGCTGGCCGCGGTGCAACTCTGGCCCTGCCGCGTGAAGCGCATGCCCGCCACCGCGCCTTCGACAACCTGCGCCAGGTCGGCGTCGGGCATGACGATCATCGGACTCTTGCCGCCAAGCTCCAGCGTCACGGGAATCAGCTTCTCGGCAGCCGCGTGCGCAATGATCCGGCCGGTCTCGACCGAGCCCGTGAACGTGACCTTGCGCACCGCCGGATGGTTGACCAGTGGACCGCCGCAGCCCGGCCCGTCGCCAGACAGGATGTTGAGCACGCCCGGCGGCAGGACCGTGTTCAGGATCTGGATCACGCGCAGCACGCCCAGGGGGGCCTCTTCGGCGGACTTCACGACCACCGCGTTGCCGGCCACGAGCGCCGGGGCGATCTTGAAGGCCATGATCAGCGCCGGCACGTTCCAGGGAATGATGACCCCGACCACGCCGAGCGGCTCCCGGGTGGTGTAGGTGAGCGCGGTCGGTTTCAGGGGAACCGTCTCGCCCTTCAGTTCCGGCGCCAGCCCGGCAAAGAAGTTCAACGCATCGGCGGTGGCGTTGATCTCGGGCCGGCACTCCGTGCGCAGCGCCTTCCCGGTCTCGAGGGCAACGAGGCGCGCGAGCTCCTCGGTGTGCGCCGAAAGCCTGCGCGCCGCTTCCGCCAGCAATCGGCCACGCTCGCGCGCCGCGAGCCTTGACCAACCGATCTGGGCGCGGGCTGCGACGGCGACGGCGTTCTCGACGTCCTGTGCGTCCGCGTCCGCGGCATCTGCAATGTGCTGACCCGTCGCCGGATTCACGACCGGGAACGTCCGCTTCGAAAGGGGTCGGGTGAGCTTGCCGTCCACGAGGTTGAGGCCGGACAGCTGGCGAGCGAGCGAGAACGGATCGTCTAGGACGTCGAGGTGGCCATGGGTCAAGGTGGTCTCCGTCAGATGTGGGTAGCTTCGAAGCCGCAATGGTCGGGACGATCGACGATCCCTGCAATCCACTCCGGCGAATGTTCCGATTGCCCGGGCGTGATACTGGTCAGCGCCGCTCTACGGCAAAGCTGATGCAGGTATTGACGTCGCTTTATTGCGCCGGCGATTCCACGCAGGTGCAATTGCGGCATCCAAACCCCCTTGACCCCGCCGACATGGAGTGCAGATGACGCTGACCGTTGAGCAGATATTCACCGATGCGCGATCGCAGAACGGCTATCTCGACGAGCCCGTGAGCGACGACACGCTTCGCCGGCTCTACGCCACGTTGAAGTGGGGCCCGACCTCGGCCAACTCCTCCCCCGCGCGCTTCGCGTTCGTCCGCAGCGCCGAAGCCCGCCGACGCCTCATCGAGTGCGTGAGCCCGGGCAATTCGGAGAAGGTCCGGCAGGCGCCGGTCACCGTCATCATCGGCATGGATATGCGCTTTCACGACGAACTGCCGGCGCTGTTTCCGCACGCGGACGCCAGGAGCTGGTTTGTCAATCAACCCGCACTGATAGAAAGCACCGCGTTTCGAAACTCCAGTCTCCAGGGCGCCTATCTGATCATCGCGGCCCGGGCGCTCGGACTCGACTGCGGCCCCATGAGCGGATTCGATGGCAACAAGGTGAACGAAGCGTTCTGGGCCGGCTCGACGGTCCGGACGAACTTCATCTGCACGCTCGGCAGGGGCGATCGGTCGAAGATCTTTCCCCGCAACCCGCGGTTTTCTTTCGAGAAGGCCTGCTCGCTGCTCTAGCGTCACGCGCCGGGCAGCGCTTGCAGCACACACTTTTTTTAGCGAGTGCCGAAGACGGCGCGCTTGAATGATTGAAGGAGACACGATGATCAAGGTCCGCGGCGCCAAGTACGTGGTCTACGGGGTGAGCGACCCTGCCAAGACAAGCCGGTTCATGGAGGACTTCGGCCTCGCGCCGGTAGCCTGGCAGGGCGAGTCGGCCTATCTCAGGGGAGCGCTCCCAGCGCCCTATGTCTATGTCGCCGAGAAATCCGATGCCCCGTCGCTGAAGGCCTTCGGCCTGGAAGTCGAGAGCGCCGAGGACCTCGCGCGCGCGACACAGATCGACGGAGCGTCAACGATCCACGATCTGGACCGCCCGGGCGGCGGCCAGGTCGTCGAAGTCTTCTTGCCTGGTGGGATCAAGCTCGAGCTCGTCCATGGCATTGCCGACGCCGCGCCCCTGCCCATCGAGGCGCCGCTGGTGATCAATGAGGGGCTGCGCAAGGCGCGCTTCAACGCTGCGCAAAGACCAGCACGCGTTCCCGCACAAGTGCTGCGGCTTGGCCACGTCGTCTTGGGCGTGCCGGACCCCGTCGCTGCCAAGGACTGGGCTGTTCGAAATCTGGGGATGATCGTTTCGGACGCCATGCTCGTGCCCGGATCGAAAGACGACTTCGTCGGGTTCTTCATGCGCTGCGATCGCGGCAGGACGCCCTGCGATCACCATACCTTGCTGATCACACAGGCTGCCTCGCCGAGCGTTCACCATATTGCCTTCGAGGTCCAGGACATCGACACGGTGTTCATGGGACACGAATGGATGAAAGGGGCGGAGCACAGGCCGCATTGGGGCGTCGGCCGCCACGTCCTGGGCAGCCAGGTGTTCGGCTATTGGTGGGACCCCGACGGCTTCCGGGTCGAGCACTATGCCGATGGCGATGTGTATGACAGCAGCGTCCCGGCCACGACTGTGGAAGGGACGCACGATCAGTTGTGGGCATGGGGCCCCGAAGTGCCCCATACATTCTTCCAGCAGACGCGCGAAACTTGAGCTTACTGTGCGACCGGGCCGCGAACGGACTTCCGGCTCCTGTTGTCCAGGCTGTAAGCACCGGCGCCGTATGCAACGACCTGGATCAATCCGCCGGCCATCGCAAGATTCTTGAGGAAGTGGAAGAGCTGGTTCTGATCGGCCAGTGCGTGATGGAAGATGAGAGCGGACGCAATCGAGAACAGCGCGAGGCCGGCTGCGACAAGTCGCGTGCGGTAGCCCACCAGCAACAGGACACCGCCGCCCAGTTCAATGACGACGGCAGCGATGTAGCTCAGCACAGGAGCCGGCAGTCCGACGGATGCGATATAGCCCTGCGTACCTTCAGGCGCCGCGATCTTGCCCAGGCTGCTGATGACGAAGATGGCGGCCAGGAGGATTCGCCCGACGAGCGGGAGTGCGGTCGTGTTGTTTGAAGAAGTCGTGTTCATGGTGTGGTCCTAAGGGTTGGTGAACGAAAAACTGCCAGGGGAAAGAGGGGTCGAGCGCCGCGATCAACGGATGCGGCCGTCGACACGAAGCTGTCTGCCGATTCGAGCGATCTCCGCCTCTCCACGCCCGAGGGCTTCGGTGGATGTGTGCACGGAGTAGTAGCCCATCACAAGGTCGTGCGGATGCTCCACTGCCGACCCGACGATGAAATCGGTGTCGCCTTCCGCAGTGAATTCAAGCGCGTCCTCCGACCGCTCGAATACGACGAGTTCATCCTGCAGACGCTCGGCCGAGACGAGCAGGGCGCCTTCGTTGACATGGGTCCACGCCACCGTGTGCCCAGCCGGCGGCTCGTAGCGCCAGCGCTCGCCCGAGGACAAGCGGACGTGAAGAAGGTTCATGCCGGCCGGCGCCGCCACGCGGCTATGGACGCCTTCGAAGCCCCCCAGCACGACACGCGCCGGGCCCTTGTGCGGCACGCTTCGAGCCGGAAGGTACTGGCTTTGCGGCTCACCGTTTTCCAGTTCCCTCGGCAGCGCGACCCAGACCTGATAGCCGCGAAACCGGCTGCGGCCGGTTGGACTTGCGTCATGCCAGACGCCGTTGCCGGCCCGCATCCATTCGACACTGCCGCCCGACAGCACGCCCGAGGCGCCGGTGGTGTCTTCATAGCGCAGGTCGCCGGAGAGCAGGACGGTGATCGTGGCAATGCCGGAATGGGGATGCATCGGGAACAATGCGTCGCCGGTCGGCATGAAGTCGAAGTAGTCGAGGAAGACGAAGGGCTTGATGAACTCGCCGATGTCCGAAGGGCTCAGGACCCTGGTGACCGGTCCGTGGCCACGGCCCCGGGTGCGCGCCACGATGGCCCGGTGATCGAGAACCGGGAGGTCGGGCGCTTGCGCCGAGCGAACCGGCGCTTGCCGGCCTCCAATTGCCGTGTGCTCCATGCACATTCCTTCGAGTGATGAGATGCCCGAAGGTTAAAAGTTGGACTTCTCCAGCGGAAGCCTATATCTTTCGATCTGATCCATCTACAGGAGCGATAGATGCTTGACGGCGTATCCATGGACCAGCTGCGGACCTTCATTGCAGCGGCCGATGAAGGAAGCTTTTCGGCCGCGGGCCGCAAGCTGCGCCGGGCTCAGTCCGTCGTGAGCCAGACCCTCGCCAACCTGGAAGCGCAGATCGACGTCCAGTTGTTCGACAGGGCTGCGCGATACCCGGTGCTGACCGAGCAAGGCACCGCCCTGCTCGCCGAAGCCCGGTTGGTGGTCAGCGGCATGGACGGCTTCAAGGCAAAGGCGCGGACCATCGCCGAAGGCCTGGAGCCCGAGCTGTCGGTCGTCGTGGACGTGATGTATCCCATGGAGTCCCTGACGATCGCGGTCGGGTTGTTCCGCGCGGCATTCCCCCATACGCCATTGCGCCTCTACGTCGAAGCGCTGGGCGCCGTGGTGCAGCCCGTGCTCCAAGGCGCCTGCCGAATCGGCATCATCGGATCGATGCCTGTCGTGCCTGATGCCGTCGACGCCGAAAAGCTGCTCGACGTGGCGATGGTCACGGTGACGGGCCCCGCGCATCCGCTTGCGCGACGCAAAGGCCTGATTCGGCAGCGTGAACTCGAGCAGCATGTGCAGCTGGTCCTGACCGATCGCAGCTCGCTGAGCGATGGCAAGAGCTATGGCGTTTTCTCGCCGTTGACCTGGCGACTGGCCGATCTTGGCGCGAAGCATGCGTTCCTGCGGGCCGGTTTCGGATGGGGACACATGCCCCTTGCGATGGTTCACAACGATCTGGATTCCGGTGCGCTGGTGGCGATCCAGGTCGAGAACTTTCAGCCGAGCACGCCACCGATCGCGATGCTTGCCGTCTATCGCAAGGACTTGCCGCCGGGACCGGCGGGGCGCTGGTTCTTGGATCAGCTCAAGCAGACGGAATCGGCAGCTCGGCCTTGACGGGCTTGGGGGCTGCCGGCTACGCCGAAGCGCTCCACCGCAGCACGCAGGTCGTCTGGTATGTCGATCGCGCGCTCGGTGGCAAGCGAAGTCGTCACGAGTACTTGCTCCGCCCGCAACTTGAGTCGACCGCCCACCTCGCCCTCGATCGAAACAGTGAATGAACGCCGGCCCAGCCGCAGTACCGACAGCCGCAAGCAGAGCGCGTCGCCCTGGCGAGCCGGCTCCACGAAGTCGTAGCGCAGTGTGGCAACCGGAAGGCCAAGACTGCGCCGGCCAATGAAGTCGGCGAACCCGATGCCCAAAGCTTCATTGAACCAGTCCTCGACCAGCCATTGCGTCAGCACCAGGTAGCGCGGGTAGTAGACGATGCCGGCCGGATCGCAATGCGAGAAGCGGATGGGCGCGGTTTTTTCGAAGATGCCCCGGCTGCTCATCGCGGTTCTCCTTCGTAGCGCTCGCGCAGCGCCTTGCGCAGCACCTTGCCGACCGGATTCTTCGGCAACGCATCGGTGAGGAAAATCGTCTTCGGGCACTTGTATGGCGCGAGCCGCGTGCGCAGCCGCTGCAGCAGTGCCTGCGGATCGCACGCGGCGCCCGGGCGCAGCACGATGGCGGCCGCCACCTTTTCGACCCAGTGCGGGTCGGGCAGCCCGAAGACCGAAGCCTCCTGCACGTCCGGGTCGGCGAATAGCGCTGCCTCGACCTCGTTCGGGTACACGTTCTCGCCGCCGGTGACGATCATGTCGTTGCGCCGATCGACGATGTAGTAGTAGCCATCGTCGTCGCGCCGCCCCAGGTCGCCGGTGCGAAGCCAGCCGTCGTGTAGTACGCGGTCCGTGGCCTGGGCGTCCTGCCAATAGCCGCGCATCCGACCGGCGCTGCGGACCTGGATCTCACCCACCGCACCGATGGGCAGCGGCCGGCCCTCATCGTCCACAACGCGCATCTCGCGCTGCGAAAACGGTCGCCCGCATGACGCCAGCAAGGACTCGTTCGCCGAGTCGCGAGCGCGGCGGTGGTCCTCGGGCCCGAGCACGGTCAGCACCCCGGTTTCGGTGGCTCCGTAGCCCTGCGCAAAGCCGCAGGAAGGAAAGCGCTCCATGGCGCGGCGCAACAGCTGCGGCGGCATGGATGAGGCAGCGTAGAAAAGCATCCGCACGGCACCGAGATCAGCGTGCGCGGCGTCGGGATGATCGAGCAGCGCCGCGATCATGGTCGGTACCAGATGCACGTTCGTGATGCGCCGATCCTGCAGTTCGCGCAACACGACGCCGGCGTCGAAGTCGCTGAGCAGCAGGATGCTGCAGCCTGCGGCGAAGCAGGGGAACAGGTGGTACCACATGCCACCGACGTGGAACAAGGGCATCACGGCCATGACTTGATCCGTGGGGTCGAGACCGAGCATGTCCGCGGCGGCGGTGCGCGCGTTGTCGAGCAGGCCATCATGCGTGAGTGCCGCGCCCTTTGGCGTTCCGGTGGTGCCGCTGGTGTAGACGATGCAGGCTATTTCTTGCGTCGCGGCCTGCCACGAAGGATCCTCGTCCTCCGGCGCCGAATCCATGAGGTCTGCAAGTAGCCGCCACCCGGATTGGGCGGCATCGAAACTCAGCAGTTGGAGCCCCTCCGGCAGTTGCCCGCGCAGTGGCTCCACCAGCTTTTGCCCGTGCGCGTCGACGATCAGTGCGTCGGGCGCGCAGTGCCGCAGGATTTTGACGACCTCCGCCGGTGCGATCCGCCAGTTCAGCGGCACCACCACCAGACCTGACTTGGTAAGACCGAAGGCCTGCACCACCTCGACCCTGTTGCGCGACAGGACGGCAACCCGTGCGCCGGGGCGCAGGCCCAGCGCCTGCATCACATGGTTGCACTGATTCACGCGGCGATCGAAAGTGCCGAAGCCGAGCGTCCGGCCATCGAGGGTGGAGAACGCCGTTTTCTCGGGCCACTGCGCTGCGTTCCGTCTCATCACATCGCCCAGCGTGCGAGCGTCGGCCAGGGCCGGCAGCGAAGGGGTTGCGCTCGGCGTCATTGCGGCCGTGCGACCTTGTCGGCCTTGCGTTCGATGAAGTTGCGCAGCCGCTCCTTGGCTTCTTCCTCGTTCTGCGCCACCGTGGCCATCAGAAGCTCGGAGAAAAGGCCGGTTGTGGCGTCCTGATCGGCGATGCGCGGCAAGCCCTGGATGATCGCGAAATTGGCCATGGGCGCATTGGCAGCGATCTTCTGTGCGATCGCCAGGCCCTGGGCCACGCCCTCCCCCTCGCCCACCAGATACTGCGTGAGACGAAGCCGGTCGTGCGCCTCTTGCGCCTCGTAGACACGGCCGGACAACATCATGTCCATGACCGCGGCCGTCCCGATGAGCCGCGGTAGCCGCACCGATCCGCCAGAGCCCAGAAAGATGCCGCGCGTGCCCTCCGGCAGTGCATAGAACGCACTCGGTTCGGCGATGCGCACATGTGCAGCAGCCGCCAGTTCGAGCCCGCCGCCGATGACGGCGCCGTGCAGCACGGCGACGACAGGTACCCTGCAGAACTGGACCGTGTCATTGAGGCGCTGGCCGATGATCGAGGTCTGCATGCCTTCCTGCGTGCCTGTCTCCTTCAGCTCGTTGAGGTCGAGCCCCGAGCAGAAGCAATCGCCTGCGCCGTGTATCACCACACCTTTGACGTCCCGCGGCATCACGCTGAAGAATGCCTGCAGCCCGATCACCAGTTCGTCGCTCAGGCAGTTGCGCTTGGCGGGACGGTTGAGCGTGAGCTGCACGATCGACCCGTGGCGGCGGGCCTGCAGACAATCAGGCAGGGGCGAGGGCCAGTCGATGGCCGAAGTGTCGGTGGACGAAATCATGTCTCGATCTCCTTGTGTTCGCCGACCGCAGGTGCGGTCTCTTCCATCGCCTGCTGGAGTTGCAGGACCTGTACGAGGCCGGCGTCGCGCCAGCGAATCCAGTCGGCCGCCGCATGCCCGCGAGCGACCTCGTCGCCGGCGGCGGACAGGCGGTCGATCACCTCCGGCGTGAGCACCGGCGTCTCGCCGGGTTCCCACCACTTCTCGATCGCCCCGCCCGCATGCGCGAGGATTGCGCGCGTGCCGCCCCCGCCTCCCGCGAGATGGAATGTCAGCAGGCCGCCCATGAGAGCCCAGCGCGGCGCGAGGCCATGACGCACAGCAGCGTCGATGTCGCTGGCGCTTGCCACGCCCTGCAGCAAACAGGCGACCGCCTCGCGCAGCAGCGCGAACTGCAGGCGGTTGGTCAGATGCCCCGCCGCCTCTCCCGCGAGCCGGATCGGGTGCTTGCCCAGGCGAAGCGCGAACGCCATGGCCCAGTCGACGACAGCACCGTCGGTCGCTTCGCCACCCACCACTTCCACCAGCGGCACCAGGTGCGCCGGATTGAAGGGGTGCATCACGACCAGGCGACCTGGATGCCGGCAGTTGCGTTGCATCTCGGAGGGTGTCATGCCTCCGGTGCTGGACAGGATGATCTTCTCCGGGCCAGCAGCGCCATCGATCTCCGCGAGCACCGCCGCCTTGAGCGCGGGGCGCTCGGAGACGTTCTCCTGCACCACATCGGCGGCCTGGGCAGCTTCCGCCGCACTGCGCGCAAAGCGCATGGAGTGCAGCGGCGCGGTTTCACGATCGGTACGACCGAGCGCACGCAGCGACGGCCAGGCCTCGACGACCATCTCGCGTGCGCGCTTCTCGGCGCCCGGAGCCGGATCGAAGGCGACGACCTCCAAACCGTGCGCCAGGAACAAGGCCGCCCAGCCGGCGCCCACCGAGCCCGTGCCGATGACCGCCACGCTGCGAGTCTCGCCGGGCGCCTTGCGGATCACTGGGTGCTCGCTCATTCCCATCTGCTCAGTCCACCGAAATCTGGTACGTCTTGATCACCTTGGCCCAGCGCGCGCTCTCCTTCTTCATGAACGCGGCGAACTGAGCTGGCGACATGATCATCGTGTCGTAGCCGAGTTCCTGAAAGCGCGTGGCGATCTTCGGAGTCTGGAAGGCGCGGGCCACGTGCTCATGCAGCTTCTGCACCAAGGCCGGTGGCGCTTCGGCGCGTGTCGCGGCGGCGAACCAGGCCGTCATCTGAACGTCCGGCAGCCCGAGTTCGACGCTCGCGGGTACACCTGGCAGCAGCGCTGCGCGGTCGGGACCGGCCACCATGAGCGCCTTGAGCCGTCCGGCCTTGACATGCTGCGCTCCGGCGGCGACGCCGTCGAACAGCATGTCTACCTGCGCGGCCATCGCATCCTGCGCTGCCGGCGCCGAGCCCCGATAGGGCACGTGGCTGAGATCGGCGCCGGTGGCACCGCGAAACATCTCACCCACCAGATGGCCGCCGCTGCCGTTGCCCTGCGACGCATACGTTTGCGGCTTGGCCCTGGAAAGAGTCACGAGTTCCTTGACCGAATTGGCCGGATGACTCTTCGGTACGTAGAGGACCATCGGAAATGCGACAGTGGTGGTCAGCGCCTGCAGGTCCGTCAACGGATCGTGGTTGAATTTCTTGTAGAGAAAGGCGTTGCTGCCGAAGGTCCCATAGTCGCCGACCAGCACGACCGGCACGTCGGCGGCGACTTGGCGCATCGCGCCGTAGGCGATCTGGCCACCGCCGCCTGGCCGGTTGTCGACGACCACTGGCAAGCCTGTGCGCTCGGTGATCGATTCGCCGATGGCGCGCGCGGTCATGTCGGTCGTGCCTCCGGGCGGGTAAGGCACGAAGATGGTCATTGGCCGTGGCTGCGCAAAGGCCGGCGCACCGGCAATGGCTGACGCCGCGATGGCGGTACTCGTGAGAAAGGTCCGTCTTTGCATTCGTTGTCTCCTCGGTGTCGGCGGTGCGGGACCCAAGTCAGCGCATCGCGGCAAGACCCATGATCTCGCGCGCTTCCTGCGGCGTGGCGGGTTCGAATCCAAGCTCGCGCACGATGCGCACCATGCGTTCGACCAGAGCCACATTGGTGGCCGGCTCACCCTGGGCATAGCTCAGGTTGTCCTCAAGACCCACTCGCACATGGCCACCCAGCAGGATGGCGTGCGTCGTCGCAGGTAGCTGTGCCGCACCGATCGCGCTCACGTTGAAGATCGACTTCGCCGGAAGGTGTTCGACCAGCATCTGCAGAATCTTCGGCGTATAGGGCAGGCCGCCTTGAAAGGCACGATGGCCGCCCAGCACCATATTGATGAAGTAAGGCGCCTCGTCGAGGCCCTCTTCGATGAGGGTGCTCACGTCCTGAAGGATGTGAGCAAGACTGAATACCTCCCACTCGGGCTTGATGCCACGCGCCTTCATCATCTCGGCAAGCTGGCGTGAACGGCGCGGCGTGGTGGTCACCAGGATTTCCTTGCCACCGAAGCTCGCGCAAACCGTATGCGCATCCAGCGTGCACATCTCCGGCTTGACGGGCTGGGCCTCCATGCCCTTGAGCCGCTGCTCGAAATCCAGCTCCCACAGGCCATTGTCGAGCTGGCGCAGCATGTCGCCATGCACGCCTCCTCCGGTGGAGTTGTTGAGCACCACGTTGCACTTTTCGCGAATCAGCGCGTTGATGCGCGCATAGGTCTGCGCATCGCAAGTGGCCTCTCCGTCAGGGCGCCGTGCATGCAGCGCCGCGACGCTCGCGCCGGCGTTGTAGCAATGGTAGACATCCTCGGCGATCTCGTCGGGCTGGGTGGGCAGATGTGGGTTCTGCGCCTTCAGCGCCATGCCGCCGGTCGGCGCCACCGTCACGATGACTTTTGGTTTGTTCAAGGTTGTGTCTCCATCCATGCGCATGCGAATCGCGTTGCTTCCATGGGTTGAATGTAGGCACGCGAGCCGCGGTCGGGAATCGCTACGCGACGGATGCCTGTCATCCGCAATCTGGATAACGTGGTCCGATTGAGGCAATATTGCTCCCCCACTACAGTTGCCCGTCTGGCCCACGCGCGCTCTTCAACGATGGAATCACAACTGCTCGAATACCTGCTTCGCGTGGCCGAGTTGGGCAGCATCAACAAGGCCGCGCTGGACCTGCAGCTGTCGCAGCCCGCACTGTCTCGCCACATCGCCCGCCTGGAAGAGGAGATGGGCGCAAAGCTCTTCGTTCGCGCCCAAAGCGGCGTGCGGCCGACTGATGCAGGCCTGCTGCTGTGCGAGCGGGCACGGCCGCTCTTGCGCCAGTTCGCCCTGATCAAGGAAGAAGTCGGCGACAAGGCGGCCGGCGTCCTGTCAGTGGGCATCGCCGCCTCATGGCAACGCGTGTTCACTTCGAAATTCGTCGCTACGCTCGTGCAGCAGTGCCCCGCGATCTCGCTGCGCGTGGTCGAAGGCCTCAGCGATCGCCTGCGGGACGACATGCTCGACGGTCTGCTCGATCTCTGCATCCTTCCATTCGATGCCGCGTCCGCCCAAGGCTATCGCCAGACGCCCTTGATTCGAGAGCCTTTGGTGCTTGTCGGCCCCCTCAGCGCAGCGCTGCGGGCGGACCAGCCAATAGCGCTGTCCGAGCTCGAGAGCCTGCGCCTGGTACTCCCCGGCCGCCCGAATGCCGTGCGCCGCTTCGTCGAACACGGTCTGGCGCGGCGCGGCCTCGTGCTGCGCGTCGCCGTGGAAACCGATACCCTGAACCTGTGCATCGAGAGCGCGCGTCAGAGCATCGGCTTCACGGTCGTCCCCGCCTGCGCGCTGGTGGAACACCCGTTGGCACACGCCATCAGCTGGTGCGCGCTGCAGAACAGCTACATCACCTGGGCGCTGTTCGAGAATCGGGCACGTCATCACTCGCAGGCCGTGCGCGAAGGTCGGCGCATCGTCATGAAGACGATCGAAGGCGCGTTGGCCGCGGGCGATTGGTTCGGCGCCGAAGCGGCAAACAAGCGAGCGCTCAAGGCGTAGCTCGCAGCTTCTCGGCGGCCCGGAGGTCTACGGTCGATCCTGCGGCAGCGCCTGCTCGACGGCACGCGAAGCCATCACGCTCACGAGCGCGGCCCGATACTCGGCGCCTGCGAACATGTCCGAGAACATGTCTTCCGACCCGAGCTCCACCGAGGCGGCCGCCTGCGGAGTGAAGTCCTTGGCCAGCGCACGCTCGATCTCGGTCGCCCGAAACACGCAGGCCTTGGCGCCGTTGATGGCGACCCGAATTCCGCCCCTGCCCTTCGATACGAACGCACCGACGACCGCAAAGCGCGACGCGGGATGCTTGAACTTCACATAGCCGGCCCGCTCGACCCGCGGAAAGCTCACGGAGACGATCAACTCCCCGGGCTCCAGCAGCGTCTGGTAGAGCCCGACGAAGAAGTCGTCCGCGGGGATGCTCCGGCGGTCGGTTCGGATCGTTGCGCCGAGCCCCAGAGCGGCCGCCGGATAGCAGGCTGCCGGATCCGCATTGGCCAGCGAGCCGCCCAGCGTTCCCATGTTTCGCACCATCGGGTCTGCGATGCCACCGGCCAGCCCGGCCAGCGCGGGAATCGCGGCCTGCACTTCGGCGGAATGCGCCACCTCCGCATGCCGGGTCATGGCGCCGATCGCCACCGCGTCAGCCGTCACCGAGATCGCGCGCAGTTCGGGAATGCCGCCCAGATCGATCAGCAGCGGCACATTGGCCATCCGCAGCTTCATCGCCTGCACGAGACTCTGGCCGCCGGCCAGAAAGTTGGCATCCCCGCTGAAAGCAGCGAGTGCCTCCCCGGTCGTGCCGGGGCGCTGATAGTCGAAGGCGTACATGAGGTCTCCTTCTCCGATGCGGCTAGTCGGGCAGTTGCCCGGCCGCGCGCTGCACCGAGCGCACGATGTTTTCATAGCCGGTGCAACGGCAGATGTTGCCCTCCAGCCCCTCGCGCACCTGCTCTTCGGTCGGCTTCGGATGGTGTTTCAGAAGCTGAATGGCCGACATCACCATGCCGGGCGTGCAGTAGCCGCATTGCAAGCCATGGCACTCGCGAAAGGCCTGCTGCATGGGGTGCAGCGCTTCGCCGCTCGAGATGCCCTCGATGGTGGTGACTTCTCCGCCCTGCGCCTGAAGCGCCAGCATGGAGCAGGATTTCACCGCGCGTCCATCGAGGTGCACGGTGCAGCATCCGCATTGGGCGGTGTCGCAGCCGACATGGGTCCCGGTCAATCCGAGGTGGTCGCGAATCACCTGGACCAGGAGCGTACGTGGGTCGACGGTCACGGCCTTGTCGTGGCCATTGACCTTGAGCGCGATGGTGGTCATGTTCATGGAGAAACTCTCGTGGATGGTGCAAGGCTCGCCGCCCTGATGGCCTCGGGCAGCCGCTCGTCGTTTCCGAGTGCCACGCGACGTGCCTCGTCGCTGTCCGTGGGCTGGTGCCCGACGCCAGCGCGCGGGGCCGGAGCGGCGACGACGCGGTTGGCGAGTCGGCCGAGCCCCGTCACCTCGACCTCGATCAGGTCGCCGATGTCCAGCGGCCTGGAATTCGCCGGCGTGCCGGTCAGCACGATGTCGCCCGGCATCAGGGTGATGTGGCGGGCGAGATCAGCGACCAGTTCATCGATGCCGAAGATCATCTCCGCCACCGCGCCCTCCTGGACGAGCACGCCGTTGCGGAAAGAGCGGATCACGGACTGCCGGATGTCGATGCCACTGACCAGGCCTGGCCCAAGGGGGCAGAAGCCGTCCTGGCCCTTGACGCGCAGCATCGAACCGCCGTCCGTGTCGCGCATGTCCTGCAGCCCCACGTCGTTGGAGACCGCAAAGCCGGCAAGGTGATCCCACACCTCCTCCGGGAGGACGTTGCGGGTCGGCCGGCCGATCACCGCCGCGATCTCGCCTTCGTAGTTGAGATACCGGCTGCCCTCGGGGCGCACCAGTTCGCCGCCGTGCGCATTGAGCGCAGTCACCGGCTTCTGAAAGTAGGTCGGCGCCGGCGGTGCGGTGGACTGGCCCGAGAACTCGTAGATTCGGCTGCGGAAGTTGGTATGGACGCAAAGAATCTTAGAAGGCGCGCAAGGTGGCAGGTAGCGCACGTTGCCCTCCTCGACCACCCGGCCATCTGCCAGCCTCAGCCCACCCTCCACCGGCTCCGCCCAGTAGGCGCTGCCTGCGATTGTCACCCTGCGGATCTCGCGGCGCGGACCGTCCAGTACGCTCATGGCTTGCCTCCTGTCGTGGCGCTTCCTCTGGCTGCACGAATCGCTGCCCACACTTTCTGGCTCGTGGCGGGCATCTCCAAGGTGGTGACGCCCAGCGGCGCCAAGGCGTCGATGACCGCATTCATGACGGCCGGTATCGACCCCACCGTGCCGGCCTCGCCGGCGCCCTTGGCCCCCAGGGGATTCAGCGCCGTCGGGACCGCATTGCTCTCGACGCGAATGGGTGGCATGTCGCCGGCGCGCGGCATGGCGTAGTCCATGAAGCTGCCGGAAAGCAATTGGCCCGACTCGGGGTCATAGGCCACCTGCTCCATGAGCGCCTGCCCCAGTCCTTGCGCCACCCCGCCATGGATCTGGCCCTTCACGCCGGTCGGGTTGACCATCGTGCCGACATCGTCGACCACCAGGTAGTCCAGCACCTGGACCTGGCCCGTCAACGGATCGACCTCGACCTCGCAGACGTGCGTTCCATTGGGCCAGGTGTCGGCAGAAGGAACAAAGGTCGCGGTCTCGTACAAGCCCCCTTCCATGCCCTGCGGCAGGCGCGGCACGACGAAGGCCGCCTTCGCCACTTCCTTGAGCGAGATCTTGCGGTCCGTCCCTGCAACCACGAACTCGCCAGCGGTGAACTCGAGATCCTCCGCGGCAGCCTCGAGCAGGTGCGAAGCGATCTTCCTGCCCTTCTCGACGATGCGGCCGGCTGCGCGCCACAGCGCGGTGCCGCCGATCGCCGTGGAGCGCGAGCCATTGGTGCCCATGCCGAAGGCGACCCGGTCGGTGTCGCCGTCGATGAACTGCACGTCGAACGGCGCGAGGCCCAATCGTTCGTGGACGATCTGCTTGTACATCGTTTCATGGCCCTGCCCCATGTTCTTGGTGCCGACGAGGACAAGCGCGCTACCACTGGGCATGAAACGGATCTCGGCAAACTCGAGCTGGTTGGGCGAGGCCGCCCGCTCGATCGCGTTGGCGATCCCGATGCCGCGCAGCATGCCGCGCCGGCGCGCTTCGGCCCGTCGTTCTTCGAAACGCGCGTAGCCCGAAGCCTCCAGCGCCTGCTCCATGCCACGCCCGAACTCTCCGCAGTCGTAGACCGCGCCGAAAGGGTTTCGATAGGGCATGGCCGTCGGCGGGATGATGTTGCGGCGGCGCAGTTCGACACGGTCCATGCCGATCTCGCGCGCGGCATCGTCGAGCAGCCGTTCCATCACATAGATCGATTCCGGACGGCCCGCCCCGCGATAGGGCGCAGTGGCGTTGGAGTTCGACATGGCGCAGGTCACCTCGACGTGCGCTGCCGGGATGGCGTAGACGCTCGACAGCGTATGCACGTTCACGAAGGTCGCGAGCAGGTTCCGATCGGACGAAATGTAGGCACCGACGTTGGCAAGCGTGCTCACCCTGAGCGCCAGGATGCGGCCCTCGCCGTCCAGCGCCAGCTCTGCATTGCTGATGTTGTCGCGCGCATGCTCGTCGGCGAGGATGGCCTCGCTTCGCTCGCAGGTCCACTTGACGGGCCGTCCGAGCTTGCGGGCGGCCCAGGGAATCAGGCGATGCTCCGGGTACTGCCAGCCCTTGGTTCCGAAGCCGCCCCCGATGTCGTTGGCGATCACCCGGATCCGGTGCTCCGGGATCTTGAAGATGCTCTCCGCCAGCGCGTTGCGCACCCTGTGCGGATACTGCACGTCCGCCCAGATGGTGTAGCGCTCGTCTCCTTCGTCGTAGCTGGCGAGCACGCCGCGCGGCTGCATGTAGTGGGCGTAGACGCGGCTGATGGTATAGCGTCGCTTGACGACCCTTGCCGCCTTGGCGAACGCCGCGTCCGTCTCGGCCGCATTGCCGGCCTGGAAGACGTTCGAGATGTTGTCGGGGCACTCGTCCCACACCCGCGGCGCGCCGGGCGCCACCGTCTGCGCGGTGTCGGTCACCGAAGGAAGCGGGTCGTAGTGGATCTCGACCAGCTCCGCCGCATCGCGCGCCTGGAGAAGGGTCTCGGCGACGATCAGCACGACAGGGTCTCCGACGTGCTTCACATGCCCGGTACTCAGGCCGAGGTGGGGCTTCGCGAAAACGGGTGACCCGTCCGGCCGCTTCCTGGGAAGCGTGACCTTCATCGTTCCCATGCCGTCGCGCGCCAGGTCCTCGCCGGTGTAGACGCCGACAACGCCCGGCGCGGCCCTGGCCGTGGTGCAGTCCATGGAGCGGATGACGGCGTGCGCGTAGGGCGAGCGAAGCAGGAACGCGTGCGCCTGCCCCGGCAGGTTCTCGTCGTCGACGAATCGCCCTTTGCCGCGCAGCAGGCGCGGGTCTTCGAAGCGGGATACCGGTTGTCCGATGCCGTAGTTATCCATTTGTCACCTCGCTTATCCGAGCGGTCCTTGAAACACCTGATCCACATAGGTGTCGGCCAGGGGCTCCAGCGCCTCGGGCCATGGCGTCGTGGGCACCCTGCGCTGTCCGGCCGTGCGGACCCGGCCTTCCCACCCCACCTGCTCCATGTAGTAGTAGAGCTGCAGGCAGTGGCCCTCCGGATCGAGAAAGTGCGCGCAGTAGTCGATGCCCGGACTGAGTTCCGGCGGAATCTCGACAAAACGCACGCCCTGCTGCCCGAGCCAGTCCACGGCGTCGCGAAGCTGGCGATAGGTGCCGACTTGCAAACCCATCGACATGCAGCTCGTGTGTTCCGACAACCCCAGCTCGGGCCGTGCTGCGCGCGGAAAGAGCTTCAGGCTGTGATGCTCGTTGCCGTGACGCATGAAGACGCAGCGGTGCCCGCGCCATTCGACGACTTCGGTGACGGTGAATCCCATGGTGTCGCGGTAGAAGGCCGTCGACGCCTCGACGTCGGCCACGAAGAGCGCTGCCGGTCCGATCTTGGTGATCTTGAAGGGGCGCGGCAGCAGCACCCCACCGACGTTGAAGTCCTTGCCTGCCGCGAGATCGCGGATCTGGTAGCCGGACAGCAGGTCGATGCCGCGTTCCTGTGCATCGGCCGCCTCGGCGATGTCGGACATCTGGGGCAGTGGCGGCGTCTCGAGAAAGCGGCGGTAGTACATCTGCGAGGGCTTGCTTCGACCGTTCAGGCCCACCTGCTCCATGCCGTAGTAGAGCTCGACCGTGTGGCCGTCGGGGTCGCGCACGTACACGTGCCAGTTGCTGCCGGGCATGTCGCGCCCGCTGCGCCGGATGTCGACGCCGCCCTGGTCGAAGAAGTCGACCGCGTGCACGACTTCCTCCAGCGTACCGACCTGCCAGGTGATCTGGGATAGCGTGATGTCCCTCGATGCCGCGTCGTCTCCGAACAGCGCGCCCAGCGAGCGGTGCGCAAGAAGAAAGGCGTGGTGGTCGGTGTTGTGCGTCATGAAGAACAGCCGGTCGTCCTCCACGTTCGCCGGTGTATCCGGGAGCAGGCGGCTCAGCCTGGCCTCGTCGGTCAGCCGGAAGCCGAGCAGGCGCCCGTAGAAATCCAGGCCGGCGTCCAGCGAGCTCAGGTTGAAGCCGAAATGTCCCAGCCTGCGCACGCGGAAGGGCCGTGGATAAAGAATGCCGCCGACGTCATAGCGTTGCGCCTTCATGCGTGACTCCTGTCGCTTGCGTTGTTGTCGATGCCCAGGTAAGCCTGCTGGATGTGCGTCTCGCGCAGCAGGTCTTGCGGCAGGCCGGACGAGACGACGTGGCCGTGCTCCAGCACATAGGCCGAATCGGCGATATCCATCGACTGTTGCACGTTCTGCTCGACCAGCAGAACCGCGACGCCCTCGCGCCGGATGTCGCGTATGACCGCGAACATCTCCTTCACGATGGAGGGCGCGAGGCCGAGCGAAGGCTCGTCGAACAGCATCAGGCGGGGGCAGGCCATCAGCGCTCGCCCTATCGCGACCATCTGCTGCTGGCCGCCGGACAGTTGACCGGCGGGCTGATGGCGCTTCTGCCTGAGCACGGGGAAGCGGCTGTAGACGGCTTCGAGCGAACGCGTGCGCCGTTCGCGTGCGAACGGGCGGTAGCAGCCGATATCGAGGTTCTCTTCAACCGTCATCGTGGTGAAAAGACGCCTGCCCTCAGGAATGAGGGCGATGCCTCGCTCGCAGAAGGCGTGCGGCGGCGCGCCGGCCATGTCGCTGCCGCCGAAGCGCAGCGTTCCAGCCTTGTACGGCAGCATGCCGGAAATCGCGTTGATCAGGGTGCTCTTGCCCGCGCCGTTCGGCCCGATGACGGTCACGATCGACGCTTCCGCCACGTCGATCGACACATCCCAGACAGCGGTCGCATCTCCGTAGCCGACGTGGAGGTTGCGCGCTTCAAGCAGCTGCATGGTCGTGCCCAAAATAGATGCCGACAACCCGCTCGTCGCGCATGACTTCCTCGGGCCGCCCGGCGGTGAGCAGCGTTCCCTCGTTCATGACCGCCACCCGGTCCGACAGCTGCACGACCGCGCGCATCAGGTGCTCCACGAAGACGATGCTGGTTCCCTGGGCACGGATCTGCCGCACGAGCCGTATGGCGGTGTCCACCTCCGAAGGGTTCAGTCCGGACATCACCTCGTCGAGCAGCAGCACCCGGGGCCGCGCGGCCAGGGCACGTGCGAGCTCGAGCACCTTTCTTTCGCGCAGGTTGAGGTCGGCCGGCAGCGCATGCGCGCGATGCGTGAGATCGCAGAACGCCAGCCAATGCAGCGCGTCCTGCCGATACGAATCGGCTTCCCGTCCGCCGAACTGGGCGCACAGTTCCACGTTCTCCAACGTGGTCAGGTGGGCGAAGGGACGCGGGATCTGGTAGGTACGCGCGATGCCGCGACGGGCGATCAGGTGCGCCGGCAAGCCGCTGATCGTTTCACCATCGATCTTGACCGAGCCGCTCGTGAGGCTCAGATGGCCGGTGATCATGTTGATCAGCGTGGTCTTGCCGCAGCCGTTCGGTCCGATCAGGCCGAGGATCTCTCCCTCGTAGACCTCCAGGTTCACTCCGCGCAGGGCTTGCAAGCCGCCGAAGGACTTGTGCACATCCTCCACGCTGAGCACCACGCGCGCGGAGGCCGCGGGCCTGGCAGGTGCCACGTCGGCAGTTGCAGGCATTGCGTACGGCCGCTCGGCGCTTGCCCCCTTCGGCGTGGCTGTGCCGATCGCACCCTGGCCGGCGCCGGGGCGCAGGCGCCGCAACAGGCTCGGCACGATCCCTTCCCGCAGGCAGAGCATCGCGACGATGAGCATGATCGCGACGACAGCCCGCCCGACGATGCTCAACCCGGTGCTCGCGAAGCCAAACAGCGCCACCGTGATGAGCGTTGCGCCCACGGCCGGCCCCAGCCAATGCCGCGCGCCGCCCAGCACGCTCATCAGGACCACGCTGAGCGGCACGGCGATGCCGAAGGTTTCGCCGACCGTCACGAAGCCCACGTAGATCGCGTGGATGCCGCCGACCGCGCCCGCGATCCCTGCCGACAGGGCGAACGCGCTCATCTTGTAGCGAAAGGTGGGCACGCCCTTGACCTCGGCCACGTCCTCGTCGTCGCTGATGGCATAGAGCCCCAGGCCGAATCGCGAGCGCGAGATCCGCCACGCGATGAGCAGGGTCGCCACGCACATGGCCAGCCCCATCAGGTAGACGGACCCGCTTTCGGATTCGACGATTCTCGGGACCGGGACCCCCGAGAGATAGACGCCCGGCCCGCCATCGATCGGCGTGTTCAGGATCACGGTCGCCAGGACGAAGGTCACCGCCAGTGTCATCAGCGCGAAGAGCTCGCCGCGTAGCCGCGGCAGGCGGAACACCAGCGCGCCGATGCCGCAACCCAGCAGCGCGGCGACGACTCCCGCCGCCGGGATGGTCGTCAGGAACGGCCAGCCGAACTTGGTGGCCAGCGTCGCGCTGGTGTACATGCCAGCCCCCAGGAAGGCCGCATGGCCCAGGCTGAAGTAGCCCGCAAAGCCGCTGAGGATCGCCCAGCTCGTCGCCAGCGAGATCCAGAAGAACAGCACGTAGAAGAAGGAGTCGTAGAACGCCGGCAGGCCCACCGACGGCAGCGTTGCCAGCGCGGCGAAAGCAAGGACGATTCCGCCGAGGGCGCGAGGGTGCAGCGCGTTCACAGCCATTTGGGTTGCCATAGAAGAATGACGATGAGGATCGAGAACGCCACCACGGGCGCCCACGCCGGACTGAGGACCGCCATGGCCAGGCCCTCGCAGGCGCCGATGAGGACGCCGGCAATGAAGGCGCCGAGCGGGTTCCCCAGACGCCCGATGATCACGACGGCGAACACCACGCCCAGCCAGGCCCAGATCTGGGATGGCGCCAGCGTGGAGATCAACGCGATGAAGACGCCGGCGATGCCGGCGCAGGCCGAGCAGAGTCCCGAGAGAACGTAGGAGAGCCTGCGGTGATCGATGCCGAAGGCGGCCGCGACCTGGTGGTCCTCTGCGCTGGCGCGCAAGGCTTTTCCGACGTAGGTCTTGTTCAGCCACAGCCAGGCGGTGGTCGCCAGAACCGCCGCGGCCGCAAAGGCGGCAAGCTCCAGCGAGGGCACGAAGATCGCGCCCAAGCGAAACGAGGCACTGCCGTACGGCGTCTCGAAGCGACGAAAGTCCGCAGTCCAGAACCACTGGATCAGGGTCTCGATCAGCACGGCCACCCCGAAAGTCACGAGCAGGGAGCCGAACTCGCCGACGTCGAAACGCTTGAAGAGCCAGTGCAGCCCCACGCCGAAGCCGAAGAAGCAGGGCAGGATGACCAGCAGGGACACGGCAAGGTTCAGGTGCAGCACGCTGCCGAACTGGTAGGTGACGTAGGCGCCCAGGAACGCGAGCGCGAAGTGCGCGATGTTGACGAGCCGAAGCAGGCCCCAACTGAGGCTCAGGCCAAGGCCGAGCAAACCGTAGAGACCGCCTGCCAGAAGCCCCGAGAGCAGGGCCTGGCCGACCAAGGTGAGACTGGGCATTGCCGCGTCCGATCGTTGCGGCTTGCTCAGGAAGCAACGAGGGGGGCGCCCGCCACCTCGCGCGGCCACACCACCACCCACTTGCCGTTCTGCACCTGCTTTGTCAGCATGCGGCCGGGGCCGTGATTGAAGGGCCCGTCGAAGCTCTGGGGCCCGAAGACGCCGTCGACCGTGTTCTTCTTGAGCCACTGGGCCAGCGTCTTGTCATCGAGACTCTTGGTTGCTTCGACCGCGTGCCCGAGCAGCGAGAACACGTTGTACGTGCCCGTCGCCTGGGCATCGAGCTGCGTGTACTGCACGCCCGCCTTGCTGGCCCGGGCGCGGTACATGGGCGAAAGCTTCGGCACGCCATCACGGTTGGAGAAGGGCGGATGATCCTCGAAGAAGGTATGCGCCAGCGCATTCTTCGCCTCGGGCAGCGCGAGCAAGGGGCCGGGCGACGGGTAGAGGTAGTAGTGCAGCTTGGGCGCGTAGTCGAGCTTCTTGAGCGCCTCGAGCAGCTGGTTGCCCTCCACGCCGAGTGCGCCGACCCACAGGAAATCCGCGTTGGCGTCCTTGACGCGTGCAGCGATCGACGCGAAGTCGCGCGTGCCGAACTCGTACTCGAGGTAGAGCGGCACCTGCAGCTTGCGCTGCCTGGCGGCCTCGCGCATGCCCTCCGCCATGAACTGCGCCGACGGAAACTTGCTGGTGATGACCGTCACGCTCTTGGGCGGAGATGGGAGGGACTGCACGCAATCGAGGATCGCGAGCGGGTAATCCTTTTCCGGATTGGGGCCGAAAGGCGCCGCCGGAAACTGCATGTCGTAGGTGCCGAGTTTGGGAATACCCAGGCTGCCCTGAATGAAGATCTTTCCATGGCGCTGGGCGACGCCCATGGCCGCGAGGATCGAGTTGGTGCCGTAGGGGCCGACCACCAGGTCGACCTTGTCCGAAGTGATCAGCTTCTCGTAGAGGCTGCGAGTGACCTCGGGCTTCGATTGATCGTCGAGCAGCACCCATTCGACCGGGCGGCCAAGAAGGCCATTGCCCGCGTTGGCGATGTCGATGTAGGACTCGCCGGCAATCCGGTGAAGCAGCGCGGTCTGCGCCAAGGGGCCGGTCAAGGACAGCGTGCTGCCGATGCGGATCGGCTTGCCGGCAGGCGCCGCACGAGTGTTGGCCGCGTGCAGGCCCAGGACGAGTCCGCCGGCGATGCCGCCTAGGACTTTGCGGCGCTGCGTATCGGGCGCGGGGTGGGTCATCTTGTCTCCTTTGGAAAGGGGGGTCTTCGATCTCGAAGGCGCGCTCCAGCATGCAGCGCTCTTGGATCGGGAGTATCTGGACATCGGATCGGGCTGTAAAGAACTTTTTGAAAATCCTTTGTATCTTTGAAATTCATATCTCTTTTTGAACGTGTATACTTCGCCGCATGGCAAGGACCGGCAGCTCCAAGACGATGGCGGATGACATCTATCAGCGTGTCCGCTCCGACATCCTCGGCGGACGGCTGGAGGTCGGCCAACGCCTCAAGCTCGCGGCCATGGCAGCGGACTACGACGTCAGCCTGAACATCGTGCGCGAGGCTTTGTCACGCCTCGCAGGCGACAAGCTGGTCAAGACCCAGCCGCAACTCGGATTCGCCGTCGCCTCGATGACTGCCGCCGAGCTGAAGGACCTGACCTTCGTGCGGGTGTCCATCGAGTCCCTGGCGCTCAAGCGCTCGATCGAGCTCGGCGGCGTCGAGTGGGAGGCAGCGCTGCTGGCAGCGCACCACCGCCTGGCCAACACGCCGATCCAGATGCCCGAAGTGCCCGAGCTGCGCAACGAGGCCTATGCCGAGGCGCATGCGGCCTTTCACGCCGCGCTGGTGAGCGCGTGCGACAGCCCCCTGCTGCTGGAAATGTGCCAATCGCTTCACGATGCCGCCGAACTGTATCGGCGTCTCGCCTATCTCAAGCGGCGTGTCCACAAGGACCCGGACCGCGAGCACAAGCGCCTGGTGGATGCCGCCTTGTCGCGCGACGTCGAGCGGGCCACGGCCCTCCTGTCCAAGCACTACGAAGAGACCACGCGCGTTTGTCTGGAGGCGGGCTTCTGTCTTCCGGAACCGCCGCCGAAGCCCTAGCGCGGCAACGCCTGCGCGCAGGCGACATCAACCGATCGGAGGATCCCATGGATCTTGGTATTGCGGGACGCAAGGCCATCGTTTGCGCATCGACGCAGGGCCTGGGCCTGGCCTGCGCCACCGCGCTGGCGCGCGAGGGTTGCGACGTCTGGATCAACGGGCGCGACGAGAACAAGGCGCGACGGGCGGCCGCAGCCATCGCGCGCGACACCGGCGGACGCGTCCATTTCGTCGGCGCCGATATCAAGACCGACGCAGGCCGCGAAGCCCTCGTGGCCGCCTGCCCAGAGGCCGACATCCTGGTCAACAACAATGCCGGGCCTCCGCCGGGCAGGCTCGAGGACTGGCATCACGCGCAATGGCTCGATGCCCTGGAGGCGAACATGCTGGCGCCCGCCCTGCTCATCCGCGCGCTGATTCCGGGCATGCGCGCCCGCAGGTTCGGCCGCATCGTCAACATCACCTCCGCGATGGTGAAATCGCCCCGCCCTTCGATGGCGCTTTCCACCGGCGCGCGCGCCGGCCTCACCGCCTTCAGCAAGTCGCTGTCGATCGAAGTGGCCGTGGACAACGTCACGATCAACAACCTGCTCCCCGAGCGGATCGACACCGACCGCCAACGCTTCATGGCCGAGCAGATGATGCGCGCACAAGGCATCACCCTGGCCGAGGCACGCGCCCAGATCGCGGACTCGATTGCGGCCAAGCGATTCGGGACACCGCAGGAGTTCGGTGATGCCTGCGCCTACCTGTGCAGCGCGCAGGCGAGTTTCATCTCGGGGCAAAACCTTCAGATCGATGGCGGCTCGTACCACGGACTCCTCTGACCACCCCAACCCAAACCGATCATGGAACTCCAAGGCGAACGACTCATCCCCTCCCCGCTCGGCACCACCTGGGCCGCGTTGAACGACCCGGAAACGCTGAAGTCCTGCATCGCCGGCTGCGAATCGCTGGTACGCACCGGCGACGATGCGTTCGCCGCCGTGCTGGCGCTGAAGATCGGCCCCGTCAGCGCACGCTTCAAGGGCAACCTGCAGATGACGAACATCCGCGCGCCGAACGGCTACACCATCAACTTCGATGGGCAAGGTGGCGTCGCGGGCTTCGGCAAGGGTTCCGCAGACGTCGCGCTCGTCGCCGAAGGCGAGCAGACACGACTCAAGTACAGCGCACGGGCCACGGTCGGCGGCAAGATGGCGCAGGTCGGCTCGCGCCTGATCGACGCCACGGCGGCCAAGATCACCGAGGACTTCTTCAAGGCGTTCGCGACACGGCTGCGGGGACCGCAAGTTCCCGCCACTACCGCCGAGGCCACCACTGGCGACAGTCCATCCGTGCCGGCAGGCAGAAGCTTCGGGCCCGCGTGGTGGACGATCGGCGCGCTCCTGGTGCTCGCCGCCATCTACGTCATGACTCGATAGAACACTTGTTCGGCAAGCACCGGACAGCAAGCGTCTCACCCCTTTTTCCCCTTCACAGGCAACACACCATGCGACTCTTAGCTTTCAGCAGCAACGGCCAGCCGGCGCTCGGCCTGCGCCTCGACCAGGACGTCGTCAACCTCACGGCGGAGGGCTTGCCGCCCACGCTGGATGCGTTGCTGCGCCTGGGCCCCACGGGCATGGAGGCCGCCAGGCTCGCCGGGGCCAAGGCCCGCACGCGCACGCACATTTCTGACATCGCGTGGCTCCCGCCCGTTCACGCGCCGGCCAAGGCCATCGCTGTCGGCCTCAACTATGTCGACCACGCGGCCGAGAGCAGCTTCGAGCCGCCGAAGTATCCCGTGCTGTTCCACCGGTTCCCCAGTTCCTGGGTGGCCCACGGCGAGGCGCTCGTGCGACCGCACGTGTCGACGCAGTTCGACTACGAAGGCGAACTGGTCGTCGTGATCGGCAAGGCCGGCCGCTACATCGACAAGGCGGGCGCGCTGGAGCACGTGGCCGGCTATTCGGTGTTCAACGATGGCTCCATCCGCGACTACCAGACCAAGTCGGCTCAATGGATGATGGGCAAGAACTTCGATCGCTCGGGCTCCTTCGGGCCCGAGTTCGTGACGGCCGACGAACTGCCGCAAGGTGCGGCGGGCCTCAGGCTGCAGACACGTCTCAATGGCCAGGTGCTGCAGGACGCCAATACGCGCGACATGATCTTCGACGTCGCAACGCTGGTCTCCGTCTGCTCCGAGCCGTTCGCGCTCCAGCCCGGCGACATCATCATCAGCGGCACGCCTGCCGGCGTCGGCCTTGCCCGCAAGCCGCCGATCTTCATGAAGGCCGGCGACGTGTGCGAGGTGGAAGTCGAAGGCGTGGGCCTGCTTTCCAACCCGGTCGTGGATGGTAACTGAGGCCGCGACGACTGGCTGTTCTATCGTCTTGTTCGATATGAACCATCTAGACAAAGAGGCTTGTCCGATAGATTGAGGAACCCTAATCTTCGGGTATGCAGCTCGCCAACGATGGCGGCCTGCTGGCAGTGATCTGAAACCCAACCAGAGAGTCAGCAATGAGCACAGTCATTCGTTTTCACGCGCACGGCGGACCCGAGGTCCTCCGGGTGGAGCGTCAGTCCGTCGGCGAGCCGGGCCCCGGCCAGGTACGTCTGCGTCACGACGCCATCGGCGTCAACTTCATCGATACGATCTTCCGCCAAGGGATCTATCCGGTGGCATTGCCTTCGGTCCCGGGCGTCGAAGGCGCCGGTGTCGTCGAAGCCGTCGGTCCTGGCGTCGAGAAGTTTGCAGCGGGCGACCGTGTGGCCTATTTCCTGTCGCCGGGCAGCTATGCGGCCCATCGGTTGATCGAGGCCGAGGCGCTGGTGAGGCTGCCCGAGGACGTCTCGACGGAACAGGCGGCCACCGTGCTGACCAAGGGCCTGACCGCCTGGGCCGCCCTCAACGGCTTCCATCGGCTGCAGGCCGGCGAGACGATCCTGGTGCAAGGCGCATCCAGCAGCGTCGGCCTGTTGCTCGCGCGATGGGCCAAGGCCAGAGGTGCCACGGTCATCGGTACTGCCGGCTCGAACAAGCGCGACGCCCTGCGGGCCGACGTGGACCACGCACTGGTCTCGAGCGACAAGGACCTTTCGGCGCAGATTCTCAGGATCGCGCCGCAAGGCGTCGACGTCGTCTACGAATTCGTCGGAAAGGCGACCTTTGCGGCATCGAAGGAGTCCGTTCGCGACGGGGGCACGATCGTCAACATCGGTGCGGCCTCGGGCGCCCCCGACATCGATGCGCCCTCGCTCGCAGCCCGGGGCGTCAAGGTGCTCGGCGGCCCGATGGCGCAGCATCTGAAGGGTGACGCACTCGTCGAGGCGACGACCGCGGTGTTCCAGGCGCTTCGAGCCGGCACCTTCGGGCAGATCGACATCACGCGCTATCCACTGTCGGAGGCGGCGCGTGCGCATGAAGACATTGCCGCTCGTCGTCGCTCGGGCTCGGCCGTCCTGGTGCCCTGAGAGGCCGCTCTATCCGGACTGCAGGAGCACCAGGCGCAGATCCGCCAGGAAGGTCTGTCGCGCGGCCTTCGTGCAACACGAACGCGCCAACGATCATGGTGGCGGAGAAGGCCGCCGACCACATCCTCGGGCGCATCGCCAACGGCTTGCCGCAGACGACGACAACCGCCGGGTGCTCCTGAGCGGCCTAGTCGAGCGTAGCCCGCGCCAGGAACGGTGCCAACTGTTCCCGCGCCATTTCCGGCGTCACGACATCCGACGGATCCAGCTTCTCGTAGCTGTAGCTCTCCGGATCGTCGTAGATCCGCTCCGCGATCAGCTTCGGCTCGACGTCGTTGGTATAGGTGAAGATCTGGAACAGATGGTGGCTCATGAGGTAGTGCGCGCCCGGATTCGCGTCGATGTCGTGGTCCTTGAGGCAGGCACCCGGCACTACGTGCGTCCAGACTGCCTCGGTGGTGACGCCATAGTCTTCCACGCCCATGTTCATCGTTCGCGCACCCATCACGTTCTGCCGGGTCTCGAAGGCCTCTCTGTAGAAGCCTTGTACGGCGGCCTTGCCCGAGAGGACGCGCATCTCTCGACGGTCTCCCACGCGGTACATGGGCTCGTCGATCGTCAGCGCCGGAACGATGATCTGATCCCAGTAGCCGGAGACCTCCAGCAAGAGGTGCCTGAAATAGTTCTTGAGGATGGCCCTGTGCAAGGGCTTCTGCGTCTTCTGGAGAAAGCGTTCGACCTGCCTCGGCCACTCCGTCACATCGAACGTTGGCGGAATGTGCATGCGTGTCAGGGCGTCGGCAGTGTTCAGTGTGAAAGTGCTGTTCATCGTAGTAGTCCTGGTCGGCACGGTTGTCAGATCACCGAGAGCAAGCCGCCATCGACGAGAAGGGCGATGCCGGTGACGTAGCTCGACATGTCCGAGCCGAGCCACGCCACGGCATCCGCGATCTCGGACGGCTTGCCCAGCCGGCGCAGCGGCGTACGTTGGCGAAAGCGTTCGGAAGCCGCAGCGATGTCAGGCGTGCTGCGCAGGAGATGGGTATCGATCGTTCCGGGGGCCACCGAGTTGACGCGGATGCCGTCGGGGCCGAGCGCGTCCGCCAGCGCCTTGGCCATGAGCACCACCCCGCCCTTGCTGGTCGAATACGCCACGGTCATGCCCGCACCTGCGATCCCGCCCATGCTGGCCATCAACACGATGCTGCCGGGCTTTCCGCGCGCCTTCATCTGCCGCGCCGCGGCTTGGGCACCGAACAGAACGCCGTCCAGGTTCACCGACATCAGCCGGCGGTAGCCCTCTTCGGCCACGTCCGCGCCGTCCGAGGGCAGCGTGATGCCCGCGTTGCACACCATCACGTCGACACCGCCGAACTCTGCTGCAGCCGCGATGAGCGCATCGACCTCGGCGTGTTTGCTGACGTCGGTCGGGTGAAAGCGCGCAATGACACCGAGCGCCTCGATCTCGGCGGTCGTCGGACCACCGCCTTCGCGCGGCGTTTCGCTGATGTCCGAGACGATCAAGGCCTTGGCGCCATGCTGCGCAGCCCCGATCGCGATCGCCCGGCCGATGCCGCTGGCCGCGCCGGTGACCACCACCACCTTGCCCTTGAGGATGTCACTCATGGCTGTCGTCCTGGGTCAGGCACTTCTTCACAGTGTCCCTGCGCGTCACGCCTGCTTTGCGGACGGCCAGGCGCCCAGCTGCTGCAAGAGCGAGAACAGATTCGCCACCCCCCAGTGCTCGGTGATCTTGCCGTTTTGCACGCGCATGGCGTCGACGGTCTCGAAATGGATCTCCCGGCCTGTGGGGGCGACCCCGAGGAAGTCGCCCTGGTGCGTTCCGTGGTAGGTCTTGAACGTGGTCACCACATCGCCATCGACGCGCTGCCAATGGATGTCCGCGTGGAAGTCAGGGAATGCCGCACGCAAGGCCCGGTACAAGCCCAGCGCGCCCTGCTTGTCCGGCGTGCAGTTCGGCTGCGGCGTGTGGTCCAGGAAATCGTCGGCAAAGAGCTCGTCGAAGAGCGCGTAGTTGCCGCCGCCCTGGACCTCTTCGGTGTTGCGGCGGACAACGGCCTTTGCCGCTTCGCCTGCGCTTGTGTTGCTCATATACGTATCTCCATCGCGTGGGATCAGCCGAACAGCTTGGCTGCGGTCTTCGCGACGAGCTCGCCCTGGTGACGCGCGCCGGCAAGATCGATCTCCGTCGGCTGGCGCGAGCCGTCGCCTCCCGCGACGGTGGTGGCGCCGTAGGGCGCACCGCCCACGATCTCGTCAACGCTCATCTGGCCTTGATGGCTGTAGGGCAGGCCGACGATGGTCATGCCGAAATGCAGCAGGTTCGTGATGATCGAGAACAGCGTGGTCTCCTGGCCGCCGTGCTGCGTGGCCGAGGAACTGAAGGCCGCGCCCACCTTGCCGTTGAGCGCACCGCGCATCCACAGGCCGCCGGCCTGGTCGAGGAAGGCGGCCATCTGCGAGGACATGCGGCCGAAGCGGGTGCCGGTGCCGACGATGATCGCGTCGTAGTTCTCCAACTCTGCGACGCTGGCGACGGAGGCCGCCTGGTCCAGCTTGAAGTGCGCGGCCTTCGCGATTTCCGTCGGCACGGTTTCGGGCACGCGCTTGACGTCCACCTGGGCGCCGGCACTGCGTGCGCCCTCGGCGACGGCTTCGGCCATCTTCTCGATGTGGCCGTAGGACGAGTAGTAGAGGACAAGAACCTTGCTCATGGAGATCTCCTGGGTTGGTGGAATCGATGACATGCTGCAAGGTTAGAAGCTGCTCATCTCTCGTGGAAGCCTCTTTTTCTCGATGAAACCCATCTACGGAAACGATGGATTTCGAACGCACCAACTCATGCGCGGCAGGGCCGCTGTCACGGGTCTTCGCGGGCGTGGCTCGCACTGGCGAGGTTTAGGCAAGGATGCACGGGGATTGACATACCGCCCTCCCGCCCTTCGTTCCTAGACTTCATCTCATCCCTGCAACAGCGCAAGGATTCAACCCACCACCCTAGGAGCAGTTATGTCTGGAATCGAAGGAAAAGTCGTCGTCATCACGGGCGCCAGCAGCGGCATTGGCGAGGCCACCGCGCGCTTGCTGTCCGAGCGCGGCGCGCGCGTCGTGATGGGCGCCCGCCGAACCGAGCGGCTGGAATCCATCGCCGCGGCCATCACCCGCGAAGGCGGACAGGCCCGCTTTCGCGCAGTCGACGTGACGAAGCGCGAGGACGTCGCTTCGTTCGTCGATTTCGCCGCGCGCGAGTTCGGCCGCGTCGATGTCATCGTGAACAATGCCGGGGTCATGCCGCTCTCGCCCCTGGAAGAGACCAAGGTCAACGAATGGGACCAGATGATCGACGTGAACATCCGCGGGGTTCTGCATGGCATCGCCGCGGGCCTGCCCCGGATGCGAGCGCAAGGCAGCGGGCAGTTCATCAACATGGCTTCGATCGGAGCACACACGGTGTCTCCGACAGCCGCGGTGTACTGCGCGACCAAGTTCGCGGTGCGGGCGATCTCGGAGGGGCTTCGCCAGGAGGTCGGGGGTGACATCCGCGTGACCGTGGTGTCTCCCGGCGTCACCGAGTCCGAGCTCGCCGAAAGTATCTCCGACGCGAGCGCGCGCGAAGTCATGCGCGGCTACAGGCAGATCTCGATCTCGCCCTATGCGATCGCCAGGGCCGCGGCCTTCGCCATCGACCAGCCCGACGACGTCGACACCAGCGAAATCATCGTTCGGCCGACGGCAAGTCCCTATTGACAGTGAAGTCGCGATGTATCCGACGAAGCATCTCTACCCTGCCGCCATCTCCGTGGCGTTTCTCGCCCTTCCCGGCGCAGCGATCGGGAGCGAGGCGCTGGCACAGAAGAACGCCTGTACGGCTTGCCATGCCGCGAGCAGCAAGCTCATGGGCCCATCGATTGCTGACATTCGCTCACGGTACACGACGAACTGATCGCAAAGAAATTCCCAATGGCCCACGACAAGACCGCATCGGACAACGATGCACCGCGTTCCGACGATGCAGAAGCGCGCCACGCGCGGGGTCTGGCCATTCTTCGCCAGATCGGCGGGCCCGAGTACGACGGCCCCATCGGCCGCCTGGCACGCGTGTCGCCGGACATGGCGCGCTTCACCGTCGACTATCCCTACGGCGACGTTCTCTCGCGCCCCGGGCTCGATCTACGGCTTCGACAGCTCTGCAACGTGGGCTCGCTCATCGCCCAGGGATCGGTTCAGCCTCAGCTGCGATTTCACATGGAAGGGCTGCTGAACGTCGGCGGAAGCGCTCAGGATCTCGTGGAAGTCATGTTCATCGCCACGGCCATCCTGGGTTTTCCGGCGGCGATCAACACGATCGGGATCGTTCGCCAGATTCTTGCGGATCGGTCCATCCCCTTCTCTCCGATATTGCCGCAAGCCGATGCCGGCGGCAGCCGGTACGCGCGTGGCCTCAGGGCGTTCGGGGAGCTCATGCAAGGTCCGCCCTCGGACTATCTTGCGTCGTTCGGGGCCATCACGCCCGAGCTGGCGCAGTGGTCGATCGAATTCGCCTTCGGCGATGTGCTGGCGCGCGGCGAGCTCGAGAGCAAGGCCAAGCATCTCGTCATCGCGAGCATGCTGGCGACGGTCGGCAACCGCGAGGATGCGCTGCGCCTCCATCTCGAGAGCGCCCTCAAGGTCGGCGCCACGAAGGAAGAAATCATCGAAGCGCTGATCCAGGTCAGCGTCTATGCCGGCTTCCCCGCCGCGCTGAACGCATTCGGCGTCGCCGCGCAAGCGTTTCAAAAGCGTGACGACGTGCCCGCTGTCGCTTCTGCCGTTCGGAGTTCGACGCCCGGTTCAGAGAGCGGCGCCCGGAGAAGGCAGCGCGGCCTTGCGGCCCTCGCCGCGACCTCGGGTGGATCCGGCGAAGCCGTTGTCCGCAGCTTCGAAGACGTGGCGCCCGAGATCGGCCAGATGATCGTCGAGCATTCCTATGGCGACATCTTCAGTCGTCCCGGGCTCGACCCCAAGACGCGCGAGCTGACGGCCTGCGCCGCGCTGGCAGGTCGCGCGACCAGGACGACGGAAACGCCCTTGCGCGTGCACATCAATGCCGCGCTCAACGTCGGCGCCAGCCGCGAGGAGATCGTCGAGACGCTCCTGAACATGGCGGCCTACTTCGGCTTTCCGGCGGTGCAAGGCGCGATGCGGATTGCGGGCGAAGAATTCCGGAAACGCGTGCTGTAACCCGTCAGCGGTCCGGCGTCGGTCACCTGACCGCCCTCTCGTGGGCCGCATTGCATGGCCTTGTACCGGCCGATCCGGCCTGGTGCTTCCAACCAGACCACCCAGCGTCCTGGGGCGGACTTCGCGCAGAGCATCGTCACGACGCAAGCCGTGAATGTGACCGGCGTCGCCGTGGCACGGCGGTGTTTCAGGGCCCTGGAATGCGCCATATCAGGGACTACACCTAGTTCTTCTATGCGAACTATGTTCCCATCCAAGAAATACCAAGCTATAGTTTGCAGTGAGATTGCACCGAAACCGCGAGACAAACTGCAACCGACGAGCCCCGCCCATGCAGATTCCTTTCGGCATCAACAGCCGGCCCGCCGCGCTCGATGTGGTGCCGGCCACGCTTCTAGCCTGCAAGATTCAGGAGAACCATTGATGGAATACGTTCGTCTCGGGCGCACTGGCCTGACCGTATCGCGTCTCTGCCTAGGTTGCATGAGCTATGGCACGGCCGGCTGGGAGGTCCACCCGTGGGCCCTGGGCCGCGAGGACTCCATGCCCTTTTTCCGCAAGGCAGCTGAAGCAGGCATCAACTTTTTCGACACGGCGGACCACTACAGCTACGGTGCGAGCGAGGAAATACTGGGCGATGCCGTGCGTGCGCTTTTCCGCCGCGATGAAGTCGTCGTCGCCACCAAGGTTGGGCTCCCCATGGGGCCTGGGCCGAACCTTGCGGGCCTGTCGCGCAAACGAATCCTGGAGTCGGTCAACCAATCGCTCAAGAGGCTGAAGTTCGATCACGTCGACCTCCTCTATACGCACCGCTTCGACCCTAACACCGAGCTTGAAGAAATGATGCTCGCGCTGGACCAGTTGGTGCGCGAGGGAAAGGTGCTGTACCTGGGCGCCTGCTCGGCCACATCGTGGCAGTTCGCCAAGGTGCGCGAGATGCAGAGGGCCGCGGGCTTGGCCCAGTTCCAAGTCATGCAGAACTTCTACAACCTCGCCTACCGCGAGGAGGAGCGCGAGATGATCCCGTACTGCCAGTATGAGGGCGTGGCGCTCGTGCCGTGGTCGCCGATCGCGCGAGGTTTCCTGGCCGGGACCAAGCCGCGTGATGGCTCTATCGTGGGCAACCGATCTGCAACGGACAAGGTACTGCAGAGTTACTTCGGCTCGGAAGCCGACTACCGTGTGCTCGACGCGGTCGAAGCCGCCGCAGAGCAATACGGTGTGTCGTCGGCACAGGTCGCCTACGCGTGGATTCTGTCCAAGCCGTACATCACAGCGCCCATCATTGGCGCCGACGCATTGACCCAGTTCGATCAGACGATTGCCGCGGCGAGTCTCAAACTGGACGACACCACCCTGCACGCCCTGGAGGCAGCCTACGAGCCACATGCCATGCTCGGGCAGGTGACCATCGGCGGGCGCCCCAGGCTTTGAAGGGAGCGCCGACATGCTCGCGCAACAACTGCTGAACGGAATCGTCGTTGGCGGCGTCTACGCCCTCTTCGCCATCGGGCTCACGCTCGTCTTCGGCGTTCATAGAATTCTCAACCTGGCGCACGGCGGCATCTTCATGCTGGGTGCCTTTGCAGCACTGTACGTTGTGGAAGCCGGCATGCCCCTGTGGCTGGGCTTCGTGGCGGCCACGGTGATCGGCGGCCTGTTGTCAGTCTTGGTGGAATTCGTGTGCTTCAGGCCGCTGCGCAGGACCGGCGACGAGGAGTTCGGAGCGATCATCTCGTCCATCGGCGCCAATCTGATCTTTGTCACGCTGGCCCAGCAGATATCGCAGACGCGCGTCATGCGCTTTCCGTTCGATACCTTCCCGGTGGAAATCTACCGCTTCATGGGCCTGCGCGTCTCGGCGCTGCAGTTGCTGATGACTGCGTGCGCCGTCGTGCTGGTGGTCGCGCTCACCTGGTACTTGCGACGCACGCAGTCTGGCCGACAGATCCGAACTGTCGCTGCCAATGAGCGAGCAGCGACGCTGGTGGGCATCAATCCCAACATGGTCTATTTTCAAACCTTCTTTGTTGCCGGGTCGCTGGCCGGCGCAGCGGGCGTCCTCGTGGGCCTTGCCTTCAACTCCATTCATTTCATGATGGGCGAGTCCTTCCTTCTGCGCGGCTTCATCGTTCTGATCCTGGGCGGCCTGGGCAGCATTCCCGGCGCGCTGGTCGCAGGCCTCCTCTTCGGAGTGATTCAGACAATCTCCTTCGCGTACCTGCCTACTCAGCTGAGCGACATCATCATCTTTACCTCGTTGTTCGTGATCCTGATGGTGCGGCCCACCGGTCTCTTCGGGCGTGACGGAGCCGGAACGATGAGGAGCGCACGATGATCGATTTCGTCCGATCCTGGCAGCCGCTCTTTGAGTTCCTGCTGCTGTATTCGGGCTACGCGCTCAGCCAGTATGTGGTGCTGCGCGCAGGCGTTTTCTCCGTCGCACCGGCCGGCTTCGCTGCCATCGGCGCCTACGGAGCGGCGATCCTCACAATGCGCCTCGGCTGGCCGCCCATTGCCGCCATGGCTACCGCGGCGACGGCTGGTGGCCTGCTGGGACTCTTGCTGGCCTTGCCGCTCGCGCGGCTGCGCGGGGTTTATCAGGCCATCGCGACACTCGCCTTCGTACAAATAGTGCTGTCGCTCAACCTCTACTTGGACGACTTCACGGGTGGTGCCAATGGGTTGAACGGGATCCCGAAATCCGTGGGCTTCTGGACCCTGTTCATTGCGCTCGGCGTGGTGGTCTATCTCATCACCAGCCTCAACGCCAGTCGTTCGGGCAGGGCGGCCAATGTGGTGCGCGACAACGAAGCCGTGGCCTCCACGCTCGGCGTGTCCGTCACCCTCCACCAGTCGGTGGCCTTCGGGCTCTCGGGTGCAATCGCCGGACTGTTCGGGGCGCTCGATGCCTTCCATGGCTACGCGCTGGATCCGAACCAGTTCGGGTTCGGCCTGGTCGTGGCCATTCTGTCGTATGTCGTGCTGGGCGGCCGCCGTTCGGTGGCCGGCCCCATCTTCGGCGCCGTCTTCCTGGGACTTTTGCCTGAAGTGTCGCGGCCACTGGCGGACTATCGGATGCTGATCTACGGCGCACTGCTCATCGCGGTCATCGCCTGGATGCCGCGAGGGGCTGTCGATACCTTGCTCAACCTATGGCGCCAGCGCCAGCTGAGCCGACCATGCACAAGTACCGCGCCCGTGCGGGTCAACACGCAAGCGGAGCCCAAGACGTGACCACGCTCACACTCGAAAAAGTCAGCAAGCGCTTTGGAGGCGTCATCGCCGCGGAAGACGTCAATCTCCGGGCCACGAGCGGCCGTGTCACCGGCATCATCGGCCCGAACGGCGCGGGCAAGACCACGCTGGTGAACCTTATCACCGGCATGACTACGCTCAGCAGCGGCGGCATACGACTGGACGGCCTGGACCTGAGCCGTTCATCGGCCGACGCTGTGGGCCGCGCCGGTGTCGCCCGCACGTTCCAGAACATTCGCCTGCAGACGGACGCCTCGGTGCTGGACAACGTCATGATCGGCTTCCAGCGACTGGAGACATCATCCGTCATCGCCGACCTGCTCGGCCTCCCGTCGTCACGGCGCGAGACCGCGCGAACCCGAAACAACGCGCGTTCCCTGCTCGAGGAGTTCGGCATGTCGCGCTACGCGCAACATCCTGCCGGCTCACTCGCCTACGGCCACCAGAGGCGAGTGGAGATGATGCGCGCCTTTGCCGCGAAGCCACGCGTGCTGCTCCTTGATGAACCTGTAGCCGGCATGAACGATGTGGAGGCGGAGGAACTTGGCGCCTTGTTTCGCGACCTCGCCGACAGTGGCGTGGCGGTGGTGGTCATCGAACACAACATGCGCTTCATCACAAGCATCAGCGACTACCTCTACGTGCTCGACCGGGGTCGCATCATCGCTGAAGGGGAACCGCGAGAAGTATTGACCAGCTCTTGCGTGATCGAAGCCTACCTGGGGAACTGAGGATGCTCACGATCACCAATCTGCATACATCTTACCGAGGCATCCATGCCCTGCGCGGCGTCAGCCTGCACGTAGCCCAGGGTGAAATGGTGGCGCTTATCGGGTCCAATGGCGCGGGCAAGTCGACGCTTCTCAATTCGATCAGCGGCGTTGTCAAGTCGGGGTCCGGCAGCATCAGCTTCGACGGCGCCGAGATCACCAACATCAGCCCCTGGCTGACCTCGCGCGCGGGTCTTATCCAAGTACCGGAAGGCCGCCAAATCATCCCCGACCTCACAGTACTGGAGAACCTGGAGGTTGGCACCACCGCTGTTGCGGGACGGCCACGCCGCTACGAGTTGGCCGACGTCTATGAACTCTTCCCGGTACTGGCCGAACGCAAGGCCCAGTTCGCGGGATCCCTGTCGGGCGGTCAGCAGCAGATGCTGGCCATCGGCCGCGCGCTGATGGGGTCGCCGCGCGTGCTGTTGCTGGACGAGCCTAGTCTGGGCCTGGCGCCGCTCGTTATCGGACAGGTCTTCGTCGCCCTCAAGAGGATCAATCAGCAGGGTCTCACTGTGCTGCTGGTGGAACAGAACGCCCGAAAAGCACTGGAGCTGACCGACCGCGCCTATGTACTCGACCAGGGGGCCATCGTGCTCGAAGGTCCCAGCGCCGCTCTGGCGGCGGACTCCACGATGACTGCCCACTACCTCGGCAGTGTGAACTGAGCAGGACCATCGCGTCCGTCAACCAGTACCAGGAGTAGACATGACCCGTATCGACACCAACAACCCCTTCACCGGCATCGCAGCGCTCGCCCTCGCTGCGAGCGCAGCACTGTCGCCGGGCGTCGCCCTCGCTGCCGAGCACAAGATCTCGGTGGTCATGGGAACCACCGGGCCGTCTGCTTTCGTCGCCGTGCCCGCAACCAACGCGATGAAGATCGCGGAGGAAGACCTGAGAGCAGAAAAGCTCTTCGGCGCTGACACGCTCAAAGTGACTTATGAAGACAACAGGTCCGACAAGCAGGAGGCGATCACGCTGCTCAACAAGATCGCTCAGGACAAGAGCACGCTGGTCTTCATCGGTCCTGTTTCTTCATCCGAAGCCCTGGCCGCCGCGCCGGCCGCCGTGTCGTTGAAAGTCCCGCTCTTCACGACCGGCACGAACCCCGCGATCCTGGCAGCGGGCGAGTGGGCCTTCAAGATTTCGGAAAACGCCGACGACTTCGTCCGCCCCTTGGGCGACTATATCGGCAAGGTCGTCAGGCCAAAATCCTGCTATCTCGTGTCGATCCGGGACAACGAGGCCTACCTCGTGTACTCCAAGGTTTTCAAGGAGGGGGTCACCGCCGCCGGCACCCGAATCGTGGGAGAGGACACCATCCTGTCATCGGACAGCAACTTCGCCGCTCTTGCCACCAAGATTGTGGATTCTGGAGCCGATTGCCTGTATGTTTCCACGCCGCCCGAACTCGGTGCCAACCTCGTCGTGCAAGCCAGGCAAGCGGGTATGGCGCGTCAAACAGTGCTGGTGGGCAACCAAAACATGGCCAGTGACAAGTACACGGCCATCGGCGGCAAGGCGGTGGAGGGCACCTACCTCATTGCCGAGTTCTCGCCGTTCTCGGACAGCGCAGCGGCAAGGGATTTCGTGAAGAAGTACAGCGCCAGGTACAACAGCCTGCCTGACGCTTGGGCCGCCGTCGGCTACTCGATGATGACGATCGCTGCGCACGCGGTGAAGAACGCCGGCCCCAACCCGACCCGCGAATCGGTCCGTGCCGCCATGGCTGCATCCAAGGATGTACCGGTCATCATCGGCAGCGGCAAATTCTCACTGGATGCCAACCGCGTCCCGCACTTCGGCGCCGTGGTCCTTCAGATCAAGGACGGCAAGGTGGCGCCTCCGGCGGTGCGGTGACCGGCGCCATCAGCAATCCCCTGCTCACCAGCCACTGCTGAATGCGCGCGGCAATGTCGTCGGAGTTCGTATCCATCATGAGCAGGTGCGAATTGCCGTGAACGCCCACTGCCGGAAGATCAAGCGCCGTGGCGTCGCCGCCCCTGCGCCGGACATTGGTGATGATCGCCAAGGACATCTGTTTGGCCGCGGTCCAGAAAGGCACCGCATCGACGTTGTCGCCCCACAAGGCGAGCATCGGAAAGCCGGTCAGCGCGTCGAAGTCGCCGGCGGCCATCTCGGGCGCTCCGCCTGGCTCGACCAACACCAACGCCTTGATCATGCCCGGAGCCTTGAGCGCCGCTCGAATCGCGAAGCCCGCGCCCTGACTGTGGGCGAACAGGAGACATGGGCCCTCGCGCGCGATCAGCGCATCGTAAGCGGCCTGTATCAACGCGTCGTTGCACGACCAGCGAGGCACGATCTGCCGGGTGAAATCGTCAAAAGCTGCCACCGGGAAAAGCCCTCCCGGGAATCCTCGTCGCTGCGCCGGATCCTCAACGAAGCCATCGCGCATACCAACGCGGTAGAGGGTCCATGCGGAATGCTGCGGCATGAAAAACGGCTCCGCCGGATAGAGGTCGGGGAAGCACGCCCAACCTGCGCGCCCACGCTCCACGGCATCGCAGACCAGGACGTCCAATCCCGCCGCAAGGAAGAAGGCCTGCCAGCCGGCGCGCGCGTCCGGTGTCGATTCCCAGCATGCGCCGGTCAGACCGCCGCCATGCCAAAGCAGCAGCGGGAACGGCGAACGTGGGGACACCAGCCTTGCGTGCTGAACATACATCTGCCCCACCTGGAACGAACCGTTGGGATCCAGCGCGATTCGAGGCGAGCCGGGCACTGGGGACAGTTCCACACCGGGTTTGCCCACGAGTTGGACAACGTTGCCACCGAGGTGGTAGCTGCCGAGTGCACGAAGCGCGAAGACCTGTTCTGACACCTAGCAATTCTAGTCAAAGGCACCATGAATATCTCGCAATCATCGACACAGCTGAACGGGGAAATAGCCAACTTCGGAATTGGTCAACCTATTGCGCGCGTGGAAGACGATCCGCTCCTGCGCGGTGCGGGTCGGTACACGGACGACATCCACCTGCCTGGCGAGGGATTCCTGCATGTCGTGCGCTCGCCCCATGCAGCGGCGAAGATCATTCGCATCGATGCTGCAGCTGCGCGAGAGGCGCCCGGTGTGGTCGCCGTCTATACCGCGGCTGATTTTGCCGGCTTGACCATTGCAAGCATTGATTCCAAAGTGCCGCACAAGCGGCCTGACGGCACACCGCATTCGCGAACACCGTACCAAGTACTGGCAGCCGAGCATGTGCCCTATCTCGGTGACGCGGTCGTCGCGGTGGTCGCGGAGTCGCTGAATCAGGCAAAGGACGCGGCCGAGCTGATCGCTATCGACTACGACGCGCTATCGTCTGTTACCGATGCCGCTGTGGCGCTCGCAACCGATGCCCCGCGTGTGTGGCCGCATTTGGCCGACAACACCTGCATGCAGTACACGCTTGGCAGCGAGAACGCGTGGGCAGGAGCAGCGTCGATGGCTGCCAGAGTGGTCCGCGAGCGCTTCGTCATCTCGCGCGTCGCGACCTCGTCGATCGAGCCGCGCGCAGCGATCGGGTACTTTGACAACCGAGCGAAGCGGTACGTGCTGTACGCTGGGCTGCAGATGCCGCATGAGGTGGGTCGCGACATCGCGGCAGCCTTCGGCATTTCATCCGGCGACGTGCACGTGATCTCGCCCGACGTGGGCGGCGGCTTCGGCATGAAGCTGGCGCTCTATCAGGAGTACATGCTCGTGCTGCTGGCCTCGCGCAAGCTGGGCCGGCCAGTGCGCTGGATCAGCGATCGCAGCGAGGCGTTTCAGTCGGACCAGCACGCGCGCGACACGGTGAGCGATGTCGAGTTGGCGCTGGACGCTGCCGGCCGCTTCCTCGGCCTGCGCGTGCGGACGGTGGCCAACCTGGGCGCGTACATCGGCCAGTGGAGCTTACACGTGCCCACCGGCAACCTGGGTGGGCTGACCGGCCCGTACAAGATCGCTGCCTTCGACGTAAAAGTGACTGGTGTGCTTACCAACACGGTGCCCGTCGGGCCGTTCCGAGGCGCGGGACGGCCAGAAGCGTCCTACCTGATCGAACGCATCGTCGATCGTGCTGCGCTGGAGCTGGGCGTGGACCCAGCCGAATTGCGCATGAGAAACATGATCGATGCGAACGAGATGCCCTACAACACCGGTCTTGTCTTCACGTACGACTGTGGCGAATTCAAGGCGCTGATGGCCGAGACGCTGGAGAAATCGGGCTGGCAGGACTTCGCCAGCCGCCGCGAGGAATCAAGCGCGTGCGGCAAGCTGCGCGGCATTGGCGTGGCTTATGTGATCGAGAGCGCTGGAGGCCCTGCAGGCAAGGCGTTCGACGAGCATGTAGAGATTCGCTTCGACTCCGGCGGCACGGCGACCATCTTCGTGGGAACGCATTCGCACGGCCAAGGGCACGAAACGGCTTATCGCCAGTTTGCGGCCGAGTACCTGGGCATGCCTTTCGATGCGGTGCGCGTCGTATGCGGCGACACGCAACTCGTCAGCCATGGTCGCGGCAGCTTCGGCTCGCGCACGATGATGGCTGGCGGTTCGGCCTTCAAGTCGGCTGCTGGCAGGATCATCGAGAAGAGCAAGACGATCGCAGCGCACGTGATGGAAGCAGCGGTGGAGGACATCGTGTACGAAAAGGGCCGGTTCGCCGTGCGAGGCACAGACAAGGCCATGAGCCTCGCTGACGTGGCGAGGACAGCCTTCAACCCTTGGGCCCTGCCCGATGTCATGGATACGGGTTTGCATGCAACTGCCGCCAATTCGCATGGAGGGATTACGTTCCCCAATGGCTGCCATGTGTGCGAGGTCGAGATCGATCCGCAAACCGGGTGCGTCGAGCTGCTGGACTACCACGTTGGCGAGGACGTCGGCACCGTCGTAAATCCACTGCTGCTGAAGGGCCAGATCGTCGGCGGTGTGGTGCAAGGCATCGGCCAGGCATTGATGGAGCAGATTGTCTATTCCGCAGACAACGGCCAATTGATCACCGGTTCGTTCATGGACTACGCGATGCCGCGCGCTGCAGACTTGTGCGATATCCAGTCCTTCAGCCGTCCAGTGCCGACAAAGGCCAACCCCCTGGGTGTGAAGGGCGCGGGCGAAGCCGGCGCCGTTGGCGCACTGCCGGCCGTGATGAACGCGGTTGGCAATGCTCTGTGGGCCGCCGGCGTTCGGCACATCGACATGCCGGCCACCCCAGCCCGCGTCTGGGCGGCACTGCAGCAGGCGTGGGCAGAAGTCCAGTAAGGCTGGCCGCAGGATCACTTCGCTCATGTCCTCGCCAAGCCACCCCTACATTGAATCAATTTCGGATCCGCTATCGAAGCCCGAAATCTCTATAGGAACCAATCGATGATCAGCCCGAGAACGTACTGGAGCATTGCCGCATCGGCAGTCCTTCTCACCCTTTCCAGCAAGGCACTGGGTAGCATGGCCTTGGCACAGAAAAATGCCTGCACGGCCTGCCATGCGGCGGACAAGAAGCTGATCGGCCCTTCGTTCAATGAGCTCCGCGTCCGCTACGCGAACGACCCCGGCGCATTGGCGAAGCTGGTCGCGAAGACACAGGCCGGCGGATCAGGTTCGTTCGGGGCAATCCCGATGCCTCCGCAGCGCCACGTGCCGGCTCAGGAGCTGGGCGCGATCGTGAAATGGATGCTCGAACCCGAGTGAGCACATGCGTAGCGCTGCGCCGTCACGCCGGCAGGGGGCTGCATTCCTGTGAAAGAATCGGGTTCCCATCCGCGAACTCTAGCCCTTATGTCGAAATCCGCCCTCCGCGTCCTCGAGATCATGGAACACATTGCCCAGCAGCCGCAGGGATGCACCCACACCGAGGTGGCGCAGGGCCTTCAGATTCCAAAGAGCAGCCTGACGGCGCTGCTGCAGGACATGATGTCCAAGGGCTATCTCCAGCGCAACCCCGACACCAACGTTTTCACGATCGGTGTGCAGGTCCTCTGGCTGGCGAACTCCTATCTGCGAAACCTCAACCTGGTCCGCCTGGGGCAGCCGGTCGTGGCGAGCGTGTTCAGCAAGGTGCAGGAGTTCACGCTGCTGGCGATTCCGACGGCGCACGAGTACATGGTCATTTGCACCGAAAGCGTGCCGTCCATCCTGGCCCATTCGCTGCAAATGGGCCAACGCGGGCCCATGTTCTGCAGCGCCGTGGGCCGCGCCATGCTGGCATTCATGCCCGACGCCCAAGTCGATGCGATTCTGGCGCAAAGCGAACTGAAAGCGCTCACGCCTTCCACGAAGACCGACATCGCGGACATCAAGAAGGAACTGGCGCGTACGCGCCGCACCGGCATCGGCGTCTCGAAGAACGAGGTCACGGCCGGTGTCAGCGGCTACGCCGCGCCTGTCTTCAACGCGACCGGCGTGCCAGTGGCATCGATCGGCGTCGGCTTCGCGACCGCCCAATCGACGCCGGCGAAAGTCAAGCAGATCGAAACGGAACTGCTGCTCGCCTGCGAGGCCTTGTCCGGGCAGCTCGGCTGGCGCACCCCGGCGGCCGTTGCCGTCTAGTCGCCAGCTCGTCGAGGGGCAGGCCGAGCGAAGGCGGGGGCGTGCCCGCGGCGATACATCAGGACGGTGCGCGTGAACTCGATGACGACGCAGCCATCCTGCGTGTAGCCGATCGTGCGGATGCCGACCACGCCGACATCCTCGCGTTTTGCCGATGGCCGCAGGCTCTCGATGCGCGATTCGCTGTACAGCGTGTCGCCCTCGAAGGCCGTGGCAGGCAGCCTGATGTCCGACCAGCCGAGGTTGGTCATGACGTTGGGCGTGAGATCGGCGACGGACTGGCCGGTGATCAATGCGAGCGTCAGCGTCGAATTCATCGGCCGCTTCTGATGACCCAGGCTTTGCGCGTAGTGATGATCGAGATGCAAGGGCGCGGGGTTCTGCGTCAGCAGTGTGAACAGCAGGTTGTCGTACTCGGTCACGCTGCGTGCGCTGCGGTGCTTGCATTCGTCGCCGACAGCGAAGTCCTCGAAGAAGCGGTCTCGCCAAGAAAGGTCGTTCATGGGCGCTCCGATCGCTCAGATTGAAACGACCACCGTGGTCACCGAAGCACCATCGGTACCGCTCACGGTGCCGCCCTTGCAGTAGGACATGGCCAGGCGGGCGCCCTCGATCTGCCGGCCTCCGGCCTGGCCCATCAGCTGCCAATAGAGCTCGCAGACCTGCGCCATGCCGGTGGCCCCCACCGGATGTCCGCGCGACAGCAGTCCGCCACTGGGGTTGACCGGCAGCCGGCCTCCCAGGCTGGTGGCACCTTCCTGCGTCCACCGGCCGCCCTCTCCCACCGGTATCAGACCCAGGCCCTCGAGGCGCACGATCTCGGCGATGGTGAAGCAGTCGTGCATCTCCACGAAGTCGATGTCGGCCGGGTCGATCGCGGCAAGTGCGTAGGCCTGCTCGCCGGCCCGGCGCGAGATGTCTTCCTCGTTCAACGCATACAGGCCGGTCCGCAGCGTTCCACTGACCAGGCCGATACCGCGCACCTCCGGTCGCCGCCCAACGATGCCCAGGCGTTGGAGGCCGCGCGGACTGCACACGACCGCGGCGGCCGCCCCATCGCTGATGGGACTGCAGTCGAGGACGCCCAGCGGATCGGCGACCGGTCTCGCGTTCAATACCTCTTCGAGGCTGACGGCGCGCTGGTACTGGGCATAGGGGTTGTGCTGCGAGTGCGCGTGGTTCTTGACCGCGACCATGGCAATCTGCTCTCGCGACGCGCCATGGTCGGCCATGTAGCGCTGCGCGCTCATCGCGTGGCCGGCAGTCATCACGAAGCCGTGCATCGCGTCCAGATCGCTGGGATCCGGTGCAACGCCTCCCTTGATGCGATCGGTCATCTTCTCGACCCCGAGCACCAGCACCACGTCGTACAGGCCGGCGGCGATCGCGAGCCAGGCCTCGCGCAGCGCCGTCGCGCCGCTGGCGCAGTAGTTCTCGTGGTTGCTGACAGGAAGGCCGCCAAGGCCGAGCTCGGTGGCTACACGCTGGCCGGCGACCGGGCCGCCGAAGACGTGCCCAACGAAGACCGCCTCGATGTGCGGACGCCGGGCGTTGGCGTCGGCCAGGGCCGCATTGCCGGCCTGGACGGCCAGCCTTTCGAAGGAGACGGTGTCATCGTATTTGCCGAAGCGCACCATGCCGGCACCAGCGATGTAGGTCGACGGCATCAGAGGCTCCCTTCTTCTTCGGGCACGAAGACATAGCCCACCACGGGCTGGCCGTCGTCCATTCGGACCGTGCGGAATTCAGTCTTCACCGGCAGGCCGATGCGCACCCCCTCCGGCGCCGTGTCGAGCTGGGCCATGACGCGAACCTGATCGCGCGGCAGGTCGACGTAGGCCAGCACATAAGGCACGGCGCGGCCCGGAGGCGCCTGACGCACGACGGTGAAACAGTGCAACGTGCCAGAGCTCGACAGGCCGCGTGTCGACAGGCCCTCGCGCGCGCCGCAGGCGGCACAGAACTCACGCTTGGGGAAAGTCACGGCGCCGCAGGTCGCACAGTGGAGCCCCAGCAGCTGGGGCGGGTCGAGTTGCATGACGTCGTCACGCATCGCTCGCGGGGGTAGGGATGGGGTCATCACGTTTCTTTCGGGAGTTTGTCAAAGCGCCTGGAATGAACACCGCGGTTCGGCGATGCCATGCTCCGCGGTGTCGACTGCCAACAGGCCGCCGGCCCACGGCTGCGCCTCGAGTGCTGCAGCGTCCAGTCCGTGCCGCGCCGTGGTGATGTAGAGCGTGCGCAGATCAGGGCCGCCGAACATGCAGCTCGTCGGCTGCGTCACGGGAAGCTGGATGACACGGTGGAGCCGGCCATCCGGCAGGTAGCGGTGGATGACGCCGCGGCCGAACTGGGCGCTCCAGACGCCGCCCTCAGCGTCCACGGTCAGGCCGTCCGGTCCACCCGGGCCCTCTTCCACCTGGACAAAGGGCCAGCGCGAGCGCACCGTGCCGCTCGCGATGTCGAAGTCGAAGGCATCGATCCGGCCGGTATGGGTATCGGTGAAGTACATCGTGCGGTTGTCCGGGCTCCACCCGATGCCATTCGAGAGCGTTGCGCCGCCAGCAACGCTGCACAGTGATCCGTCTTGCAGGCCATAGAGCTGACCCACGGGCTGGTGCAGCGCCCGGTCGAGCGTCCCGACCCAGAACCGCCCGCGGCGGTCGACCTTACCGTCATTGAAGCGCTCCTGGTCGCTTTTCAAGCCCGGCACGTCCAGCCAGCGCACCGCTTCGCCCGATGCAGACAGCAGGGCCATTCGGCTGCGAAATGCCATCAGCAGATCTCCGCCCTCCAGGAGCGCGAACGAGCCAGGCGGCTTGGGCAACTCCCGGACGGTCGTCGTCCCGGTCGCGCTCTCCAGGCACCACAACTGGGGCCTTGCCACATCGATCCACCACAGGCGCGCGGCTGCCGCATCCCATAGCGGCCCCTCGCCGAGCGAGTTTCCGCAATCCGCGACCAGTCGCACTGCTGAAGCCAACGCGTACTCCTAGTGATAGGTAAGCAGCCAATGCTGCGATGCCCCAAAGTTTAATCGAAGTAGTTCTTCTATGTGAACTAGGTTCTTCCCTAAGAACTAAAACAGAAATCGCGGCTATGCTGAAGATGCCGAAACGCCATGCCCACGCAGTTGACGGCACCGCCCGCCCCTGACCCCTGCCGAGGAGAAACCGGTGACCCAACGCCCCCAGCCAGCACCTTGCCCGGCGTGCTTCGAGATCGCACGCCGCCACCCCGACCCGCGAGGCCGTGGTCGCACCATCGACCCGCCTGACCTACCGTGCACTGGCCGCGGAGGTGGATCGCGCCGCACGCGGCCTGCAACGGCTGGGGATTTCGCGCGGCGACAAGGTGGCGATCCTGATGGGGAACCAGCCTGAATGGATCGTGGCTGCCCTGGCGGTGACCACGCTGGGCGCGATCGTCGTTTCGATGAACACCTGGTGGACACCCCGCGAGATCGAGTACGCGCTGTCCCACTCCGACGCCCGGCTGCTGGTCTGCACGCGGCGCTACCTCCGGCACGACTATGAAAAGGAGATCGCGAGCCTTCGAGGCCGGCTGCCGCTCCTGCGGCACGTGGTCGGCGTCGGCGACGAACTGCCGCCCGACTGGCAGCGCTTCGACGAACTGGACGCAGACCAAAGCCCCGGCGAAATACCCCTGATTCCCGAGCCCGACGATCCGGCCTTCCTGCTCTACACCTCGGGCTCCACCAGCAACCCCAAGGCCGTGCAACTGTTGCATCGGGGCATGGTCGAAAACACCTGGCACATCGGCGAGCGGCAGCGCCTCAGCGAGCAGGACCGGCTGTGGCTCGGCGTCTCGCTGTTCTGGGGCTTCGGTTGCTCCAACGCCTTGCCGGCCGTGCTCAGCCATGGCGGATGCGTCGTGCTGCAGGACTCCTTCGACCCCGGCCGTGCCCTGGAACTGATGGAGGCCGAACGCTGCACCGTCTTTTACGGGACGCCCAACATGGTGCAGGCCGTGGTCGATCACCCCGAGTTCGCGACGCGGCAGCTGCGCCTGCGCACCGGCACGACCTTCGGCAATGCGGCGCAGATGCAGCGCGCCCTCCGCCTGGCCCCCGAGATCTGCAATGTCTACGGAATGACGGAAACCTACGGCAACTCGCACGTGGCCGGCGCCGGCGAAACTCCGGCGGTCCGCACCGCCTGCTGCGGGACGCCGCTGCCGGGCCTTGCGCAGCGCATCGTCCATCCCGACACGGAAGAGGACTTGCCTGCGGGGCAGATCGGCGAGATCCGCATCAAGGGCTATGCGGTCAGCTACTACAAGGACGAAGCCCAGACGGACGCCGCCTTCGACGACCAAGGCTATTTCAAGAGCCGGGACCTCGGGTGCGTGGATGCCGAGGGGCGCCTCCAGTTCCACGGCCGGCTGAAGGAAATGGTGAAGACCGGCGGCATCAACGTGTCGCCCGCCGAGATCGAAGCCGTGCTGATGACGCACCCCGACGTGCATCTCGCCGTCGTGGTGGGCGTGCCGCATCCCACCCGCGACGAGGTTCTCGCTGCCGTCATCGTTCCGCAGGCCGGGCGCATGCCCAGCGACACCGAGCTGCTCGACCACTGCCGGCGCGAGCTCGCGCCGTACAAGGTGCCTTCCTTCGTCCGGCTCTCGTCGGAAGCGGATCTCCCGTTGACGACCACCGGGAAAGTCCAGAAGAACCGCATTGCGGAAGTGTTCTTCGAGCCTGCGGTCCCCGCGATCGCCAACTAGCCATCCACCCGTCGCAGATCAAGGAGACAGACATGAAATGGTTCACCACGGCGCTGATCGCGCTTTCGCCGCTCCTCTTCGCGGGCCCGGCCTCCGCGTCCGAGTTTCCGACCCGGGAGATCAAGGTGATCGTGCCCCTCGCGCCGGGCGGCGGCACCGACACCGTCACGCGACAGCTGACCGAGCGCATGGCCAGCGAGATCGGGCAACCGATGATCATCGACAACAAGGGCGGGGCAGGCACGACCATCGGCATGGCGGCGGCCGCCGCCGCGGCGCCGACCGGCTACACGCTGGTCGTCAACGGCGACACCGCCGCGATCTTCGAGTACATCTTCGCCAACCTGAAGTTCGACACCATGAAGGACTTCGTGCCGGTCGCCTATTTCGCCTCGGCGCCGATCGTGCTCGCCGCACACCCTTCATTTGCGCCCAACAACGTGAAGGAACTGATCGAACTCGCCAAGAAGGAGCCGGGGAAGATCAACTACGCGACGCCGGGCGTGGGCACGCCGCACGACCTGGCCGGCCTGCTTCTCATGCAGAAGTCCGGCGTGAAGTTCAACGAGGTGGCCTATCGCGGCAACGGGCCCGCATTGACGGATCTGCTGGCGGGCCACGTCCAGATCGGGATGTTCACGCTGACCAATGCGCTGCCCTACGTGCAGAGCGGCAAGCTGAAGGTGCTCGCGGTCGTCGGCGACCGGCGCACACCCTTGGCGCCCGACTTTCCCTCGATGGCGCAATCCGGCCTGCCGGGCGTCGACGTCAGCGCGCGCTACGTGCTGCTGGCGCCCAAGGGCACGCCCGAGCCCGTCGTCACCAAGCTGCATGCGGCCGTCGTTGCCGCAGTAAAGAAGCCGGAAACGGTGGCGGCCTTCAAGAAGATGGGATTCGAGCCGATGTCGATCAGCCGGCAGGAAGCCGCCAACCTCATGAAGACCGAGCACGAGCGTTGGGAGCCGATCCTGAAGGCCGCCAACATCAAGCCGCAATAAGGAGCCGCCCATGACCACCCGTTTGACGATCAATGGCCAGCGCCGCGCCGTCGAGGCCGACGCCGATACACCGCTGCTCTGGGTGCTGCGCGACGAACTCGGCCTGACCGGCACCAAATTCGGCTGTGGGGCCGGCCTGTGCGGCGCCTGCACCGTCCACCTGAACGGGCAGGCGACGCGCTCCTGCCTCGTGCCGATCGGCTCGCTGGAAGGCGCACAGGTCCACACGATCGAGGGGCTGTCCAAGGACCGCTCGCATCCTGTTCAGAAGGCCTGGATCGCCGAGCAGGTTCCGCAGTGCGGCTACTGCCAGTCCGGAATGATCATGGCGAGCGCCGCCCTGCTTCGGCAGGTCCCTCAGCCGACCGATGCCCAGATCGAGGAAGCCATCACCAACCTCTGCCGTTGCGGCACCTACCAACGCGTCAAGCGGGCGATCCATCGCGCCGCCAAGACCTGAGGAGGACAAGCATGAAAACAGCACGACACGGCGGTGCGCTGAACCGCCGCGCCTTCCTGCAGGCATCGGCTGCCGCCGGCGCCAGCCTGATGATCGCGCTGCCGCTGGAGGGGTGCTCGGTCCAGCGCGCCAGGCCCGAGCCTGTCACGGGCTCCTTCGGCCTCTTCCTCGCGGTGCACGCAGACGGTGCCGTCACGGTGACCGTTCCCGTGGTCGAGATGGGGCAAGGCGCGCAGACGGCGCTCGCGATGATCATCGTCGACGAACTGGGGGCCGACTGGAACCGCATCACGGTCCAGCCCCCGCCTGCCGCGGTGGGCTATCAGCGCCCCGACGTCACGAAGTACCAGCTGACCTCGGGCAGCTGGAGCGTCAGGCTGTGGAACCTGCCGATGCGCCGCGCCGGCGCTGCCGCGCGGGAAATGCTGATCGCCGCCGCAGCCCAGCGCTGGGGCGTCGCTCCCGCTTCCTGCGATGCGCTCGACGGACAGGTCGTCCATGGCCCGAGCGGCCGCCGGATCGGCTTCGGCGACGTTGCCTCGGCCGCGGCCAAGCTGCCGGTGCCGTCCGATCCATCGCTGCGCGCACCGGGTAAAGGTCGCCTGGTGGGTCGGCGCATCGCCCGCACGGACATCCCGTCCAAGGTCGACGGCAGCGGCATCTTCGGCGTCGATGTGCGGCTGCCCGGCATGCTGTATGCAACGCCGCGACAGGCACCCGTCTACGGCGCGGAGATCGCGGACATCGATCGCGACAGCGCGATCAAGCTTCGCGGCGTGGTCGACATCGTCCAGTCACCGGGCGCGGTGATCGTCGTGGCCGACACCTTCTGGCATGCGAAGCAGGCGCTCGACCAGCTCACGATCCGCTACCGCGAAAGCCCGCACGATCGCGACACGACGGAGCGCTTGATGGCTTCCGAAAGGGAGAAGCTCGGCGCACGCGAAGCGGCGATGTTCCGCCGCGTCGGCGACGCGGCCGCGGCCGCGGCCGGCGCGTCCAAGCTCGTCTCCGTCGACTACACGGTGCCTTTCCTGCATCACGCACCGCTCGAGCCCATGAACTGCACCGCGCGAGTGACGAAGGAACGGTGCGAGGTGTGGGCGCCGACGCAATGCCACACCACCGCGCTCGACGCCGCGCGACGGCTCACGGGCTTGCCCGACGACCGCATCGTGATCAACGCCACCCTGCTGGGCGGCGCCTTTGGCCGCCGCATCCACGACGACTTCGTCGAACAGGCGATTCGGGCGTCCATGGCCGTCGGCAGGCCGGTCAAGCTGATCTGGACGCGCGAGGAAGACATGCGGCACGGGTTTCATCGCCCCGCGATGTCTGCGCGCATGAAGGGCAGCCTCGACGACAAGGGCCAACTGACCGGCCTGACCATGCGGATCGTCGGTCCCTCGGTGCATGAGAAGTTCTGGCCCTCGTTCTTCAAGGATGGACTGGATGCCTCCGCCATCATGGCGCTGACGACCAAGAACACCGCCGCCGGGCTTCACTATGCGATCGCCCACCAGCACATCGACTATGTGCATCAGCCCACCCATGTGCCCATCGGGTACTGGCGATCCGTCGGCGCTTCGCACAACGGCTTCTTCATGGAGGGCTTCATCGACGAGGTCGCGCTAGCCGCAGGACAGGACCCCGCCGCGTTCCGGCGCAGGCTCCTGCGCGACAGCCCCCGAGGGCTCGCGGTGCTGGACAAGGCCGTTGAAGCCTGCGGCTGGGGCAGCCCGCTGCCGGCGGGACATGGTCGGGGCATCGCCTTTTGCGAGAACGTCGACAGCATCGTCGCCCAGGTGGCGCAGGTCGAGGTCGCGGGCGACCTGCTGCGCGTGCACCGCATCGTGGCGGTCGTCGACTGTGGCAAAGTGATCAACCCCGATACGGTCGAAGCGCAAATGCAGGGCGGCATTGTCAACGCATTGAGCGCTGCCCTGGCCGAAGAGATCACCATCCAGGAGGGTGCTGCGGTGCAAAGCAACTTTCACGACTACCCGGTCCTGCGCATGGCCGGCGCTCCCTCGGTCGAGGTGTACATCATCGAAAGTGGCGCTGCGATGGGGGGCGTCGGCGAAGCGATGGTTCCGACCTTGGCGCCAGCGGTCTGCAATGCGATCCACGCGGCCTGCGGCAAGCGCATCCGCTCGCTGCCCATCAAGCACCATGGACTGAGACCCGCATGAGCGACGCGCCGGGCCGCCCCAAGCAAGCTCGCACCGCAGCGCGTAGCGCGGAGGCTACTCAATGAACGATGCGCTCGTGGACGTGCTGGTCATCGCAGGCAATCCCGGCGGCTGCGCAGCGGCGATCGCGGCAGCCCGATCCGGCGCTTCCGTCATGCTGCTCGAAGCCACGCCGGTGTTGGGCGGCATGAACGCGAACGGCACCTTCGGGTTCGACTGCGCGACACCCCAGGCGCTCAGCGGCATCGCCGAGGAGGTGGCTGCGCGCGTGAAGGCGCACTATGCGCGCATCGGCCTCGAGGACCCGCTGTTCACCAAGCGGGCGGACCTGGTGTGGGAGAGCCATGTGCTGGCAGCCGTCTGGCTCGAGCTCGCGAAAGAGACCGCAGGGCTGCGGATCGAGCTGGGTGCCGTGCCCGTGGGCGTCCGCATGAACGGGCAACGCATCGAGGCCGTGCAATGGCAGCATGCCTGCGATCCGATGGGCAACCTCGATCCGGCCGATGAGGGGGTCGAGAGCGTCCAGGCGCGCATCGTGATCGATGCCTCGTACGAGGCGGACGTCACGGCCTGGTCCGGCGCTCCGTTCAGGATTGGCCGGGAAGCCCGCTCGGCCGACGAACCCCACGCGGGGAAGATCTTCGTCTCCGGATCGAAGCTGTCGGACGACGGCGTTCTTCCGCATTCGGTGCTCGCGGGAAGCAGCGGTGAAAGCGACGACGCGATCATGGCTTTCGCCTACCGCCTGCACTGCAGGCTCTATGCCGATCGGTCGCCGGGGGCAAAGCACCGGCTGCGAAGCCCGCCGCCGGGCTACGACCCGACCGTCTATCGATGGGAACCGGCCAAGACGCTGCCGGACGGAACCCCGGTCTACTTCGACACGCTCTATGTACTGGTGAACGGCAAGTACCTGCTCAACCGGATGGTCCGCGGCAACAACCTGGTCGGACCCAACCGGGCCTACGTCCTGACCCATCCGCGCGAGCGTGCACCGCTGCGCCAGCGCTTCGTCGATCATGCACTGGGCTATCTGTATTTCGTCCAGACCGAAGGCGGCATGCCGGAGCTCGGCCTCGCCGACGACGAGTTCCTGGACAACGGCCATCTTCCCTACCAGATCTATGTGCGCGAGGGCCGGCGCATCGTCGGCCGCCATGGCCTGAGCGAAGCCGACATCAACCCCTTCATTCGCGGCGACGGCTTCCGCGCTCCACCGCATGCGGATGCCATCGCCATCGGCGACTGGGCCATCGAGTCGCAAGGCTGCGCCGACGAAGTGCCGCCCGGGTACAGCTACCCGGACGGCTACATGATCAACCGCGTCGCCCGGGCACCGTTCCAGGTTCCCTATCGCTGCCTGCTGCCGCAAGGCGTGGACAACCTCCTGACCTGCGGGGCGATCAGCGCGACGCACGTGGCGTTCGGCGCCACGCGCGTCGAGGCCGTGCGCATCCAGTCCGGCATCGCGGCCGGCGTTGCGGCTGCGATGGCGGTGCAAGGGGATTGCCCGCCCTCCTCCGTTCCCGTGGAGGCCTTGCAGACGGAGATCATCCGGCGCGGCGGAAAGCTCACCTACTTCGCGGATGTCCCCAGCGATCATCCGCACTTCGCCGCGATCCAGTGGGCCGCGTTGCGTGGCCTGGTGCCGCACGATCCCGACTGGTACTTCCACCCGGACCACCCGGCCTCATGGGCGGACTTCGCGCAGAGCATCGTCACGACGCAGGCGTTGCCGGTGAGCGTGACCGGCGCCCATTTCGAGGGGATCACCCGTCGGCATCCGTGCTTCAGATTCGTCGAAACGCTCTACGACCTGTCGACCCGCGCCGGCGTGGACCTCTTCGAAGTCGCCAAGCTCCATGACGAAGATCCCATGCAGGAGTTCCTGCGGCTCGAGCCCCGCTTCAAGCTGCTGCCATTCCATCCGGAGCGGGCCGTGTCCTTGGCGGAGGCTCACAAGTTCCTGGGCCTTGTCGCCGTGGCTTTGGAAAGGAGCTACGAGCTTGCGCTTGTCCCTCCCGATGCCGGCTTCCTCACGCGAGCAGCCATGTGCGAGATGCTGAAGGGTCTTTGGGCAGCCAGGCCAGCTTGGGGCTGACACTCCGGCAGCCTTCACGCGGATTGCCGTATCAGGAGCTTGGGCTCCACCAGGTAAAGCTGGCGCGCCCGTTGGGGATCCTCGATGCGCGCGAGCAGGACCGCAGCCGCATGCTCCCCCAGTTCGCTGGGCCGGATGTCCACGGTGGTGAGCGGCGGGTTCGAGTGCGCCGCATCCTGCACGTTGTCGAAGCCCATCAACGCGAAGTCCGACCCCACTCGCAGGCCGCGTTCGCCCAATGCCGACATGGCGCCGAAGGCCACGATATCGTTGTAGCAAATCGCTGCGGTCGCGCCGGGCTTCTTGTCCAGGAGCACGTTCATGCTCTCGTAGCCCCCCTGCCGGGTCGGATCCGAACCGACCAGCAGCTCCTCGTCGAACTCGAGGCCGCGTTCGGCAAGTGCAGACTTGTAGCCTTTCAGCCGCTGTTCAAGCACGACGCCGGTGTGGCCCCCCAGGAAGCCGATGCGCTTGTGACCGGCGTCGAGCAGGTGTCGGGTTGCGACGAAGACGCCGTGCTCGTTGTCTGCGCCCGCGAAGTCATAGCTGCCCGGCCCCAAGGTGCGCACCATCACCACCAATGGGATTCCCCACGACTGCACTTCCTTGGGCAGGGTGCGTGGCGTCCCGAACGCCGGGCAAAGCACCATGCCCGCGGCGCCCTGCTCCCGCATGGCCTGCAAGACCTTGTGCTGCCGATCGACGTCCTCGTTGGTGTGCGCCATCAGGACGATGTAGCCGGCGTCGACGAGCTTGCGCTCGACCCCGACGAGGATCTCGGCAAAGAACGGGTTCATCAAGTCGTTGATGAGCACTGCAATCGTGTTCGAGGAGCCGCCCCGCATCTGGCCGGCGCGGCGGTTGTACACGTAGCCGAGCTTGGCCGCCGCCTCCCGCACGCGCTCGGACGTTTCAGCCGGAATCAACGGGCTGTCCTTGAGGACCAGCGAGACCGTCGACTTGGAAACCTTGGCTGCGGCAGCGACGTCCAGGATCGTGACGGGACGTGGCGAAGATGAGTTGCGCTTCATGAGTGGGTGTTTTCCCTAGGGCACGGCATCGGCGCTTGACCTTTTACTGGAACGTTCCAATAATTCATTCAACCGTTCCAACAAATGTAGCCGCAAAGGAGACGCCGTGGAAAGCAATGAGCCAGTCGGATGGGGCTTGATCGGCGCCAGCACGATCGCCGCCGAGCACATGATCGGCGCCATCCGCCACCAACCTGGGCACGAGGTGGTGGCGGTGGCCAGCAGCAATGCGCAACGCGCCACGGACTACGCCAGGCAGCACCGCATCGACAGCGCCTATGACTCCGTCGCGAAGCTGCTGGCCGATCCCCTCGTGCAGGTCGTCTACATCAGCACGACCAATGAACTGCATCGCGACCAGGTGCTGGCGGCCGCAGCGGCCGGCAAGCACGTGCTTTGCGAAAAGCCTCTGGCATTGACGCTGGACGACGCGCAGCAAATGGTGCGCGCCTGCGCCCAGGCCGGCGTCGTGATGGCAACCAACCACCACCTTCGCAACGCCGCCACGCACCGCAGGATTCGCGAGCTCGTGCAAGGCGGTGTGATCGGCCGACCGCTCTTCGCGCGTGTGTTCCACGCCGTCTACCTCCCGCCTCACCTGCAGGGCTGGCGCATCGACAAACCCGCTGCGGGCGGTGGCGTGATCCTCGACATCTGCGTGCACGACGCCGACACCTTGCGCTTCATCCTGGGTGCCGAGCCGATCGAAGCCATCGGCCTGTCCCACTCGGCGTTCCTCGCCCGCGAGGGGCTGGAAGACGGCGTCATGGCAGCCTTGCGCTTCGACAACGGCGTGCTGGCGCAATTGCACGACGCCTTCACGACGCCATTTGCCGGCACCGGTATCGAGATCCACGGTGACAAGGGTTCGATCGTCGGCCGCCATGTGATGACGCAACAACCGGTGGGGGACGTGCTGCTGCGCGACGCCGGGGGCGAGCGCGCCATCGCGGTCGAACATGAAAGCCTGTACGCGCGCGGCGTTGCGAGGTTCTGCGCCGCGATCCGCAGTGAAGGCGAGCCTGCCGCCACGGCCGTCGACGGCCTGCGTTCGCTGGCGACTGCGCTGGCCATCGCCGAGGCCTGCCGTACCGGCGCATCCGTGCGCATCGACGCCCTTCGAGCTTAGGAGTTCTTCCATGAAGAAAGTGATATCCGCCGAACAGGCGGCGGGGCTGGTTCGCGCCGGCGATGTGGTGAGCATCAGCTCGTCCAGCGGTCTCGGCTGCCCGGACAAGGTGCTGGCGGCCATCGGCGCCCGCTTCGAGCGTGAGGGCCAGCCGCGCGACCTGACGACGCTGAACCCGATCGCCGCAGGCGACATGTACGGCATCAAGGGGATCGACCACATCGCCAAGAAGGGGCTTCTGGCGCGAGTCCTGGCCGGCTCCTACCCGAGCGGTCCTTCCTCGCTGCCGATGCCTGCCATCTGGCACATGGTGGTCGACAACGAGATCGAGGCCTACAACATCCCCAGCGGCATCCTCTACGACATGCATCGCGATGCCGCAGCCAAGCGGCCGGGCGTGCTGACCAAGGTCGGGCTCGGCACCTTCGTCGACCCCGATCTTCAAGGCTGCGCGATGAACGACGCAGCCGCCGCGCGGCCGGTGGTGCGCAAGGAGATGTTCGACGACCAGGAGTGGCTCTACTTCCCGGCGATCGCGCCGCAAGTGGCCATCATCCGCGCCACCACGGCCGACGAGCACGGCAACCTGACCTACGAACACGAAGGCGCCCTGCTGGGCGGCCTGGACCAGGCGCTCGCTGCGCGCAACAACGGCGGCATCGTCATCGCCCAGGTCAAGCGCGTGGTGAAGGAAGGAAGCCTGCGTCCGCACGACGTGCACGTGCCTTGCAACCTGGTGGACTACATCGTGGTCGACGCCGATCAATGGCAAACCACACAGACGCCGTACGACCCGGCGATCAGCGGCGAGATCGCCCAGCCGCTCGCGACCTTCGAGCCGCAGGCCTGGGGACCGGAAAAGGTCATCGCGCGCCGCGCAGCGATGGAGCTGGCGCACGGGAATGCCGTGAACCTCGGCTTCGGCATTTCGGCCAACGTGCCGCGCATCCTGCTCGAGGAAGGCCTGCATGGAGAGGTCACCTGGGCCATCGAACAAGGCGCGGTCGGCGGCATGCCCTTGCTGGGCTTTGCCTTCGGCTGCGCGTCGAACGCCGACGCGATCATGGCCTCGCCGCACCAGTTCACCTACTTTCAGGGCGGCGGCTTCGACCTGACCCTGCTGTCCTTCCTCCAGGTCGACGGCAACGGCAGCGTCAACGTCTCGAAGCTCGGTGCCAAGCCCTACCTGACGGCAGGATGCGGCGGCTTCGTCGACATCACCGCACACGCGAAGCGCATCGTCTTCTCGGGCTTCTTCACGGCGGGCGCCAAGCTCGAAGTGGGCGACGGCAAGCTGACGATCGTCAAGGAAGGCAAGACCCGGAAGTTCGTCAAGGCGGCCGAACACATCACCTACAGCGGCGTGATGGGGCGCCAGCGCGGCCAGCGCGTGACCTATGTCACGGAACGCTGCGTGATCGACCTGGAGCACGACGCTCTGGTCGTGCGCGAGATCGCGCCCGGCATCGACCTGCAGCGCGACGTGCTCGACCAGGCGGAGATTCCGCTGCGCGTGGCCGAGGACCTGCGGATCATGGATGCAACGCTGTTCGGCGAGGCGCCGTTCGGCCTGCGACTCAAGGCCGAAGAGGTGCGCCGTGGCTGAGTCCTTCATCCGCCTCGCGCGCGACGGCGATGTGGCGACCGTCACGCTGAACCGTCCCGCCAAGCTCAACTCGCTGACGCCGGCGATGCTGGACCAGCTCGAGCAGACCGCACGTGAGCTCGACGCCGACGGCGACGTGCGCGTCGTGATCCTGACCGGTGGCGGAGAAAAAGCTTTCTGCGTCGGCGCCGACATCAACGAGTGGGCGGCGCTCCAGCCGCTCGACATGTGGCGCCGCTGGGTGCGCCGGGGGCACCAGGTGTTCGACCAGTGGGCACGGCTGCGCCAGCCGGTCATCGCGGCCATCAACGGTCACGCGTTCGGCGGCGGCCTGGAGCTGGCGATCACCGGCGACATCCGCATCACCGTCGAGCACGCGCAGTTCGCGCTGCCTGAAGCGTCCATTGCCACCTGTCCGGGCTGGTCGGGGACGCAGCGTCTGGTCCGGCTGATCGGCGCCAGCCATGCGAAGTACCTGGCCCTGAGTGGCACGCGCTTGTCCGTCGCCGACGCGCAGCACAGCGGCCTCGTCCACGAGGTCGTCCCTGCCATTCGGCTGGGCGAGCGGGCCATGACCCTGGCGCGCGAGATGGCCGCCAAGGCGCCGGTCTCCTTGCAACTGACCAAGCAGCTGATCAACGCCGCTGCGGGCGAAGACGCGGCTGCGACGCTCGAGGCGATGGCCGGCGCGTTGGCTGCAACCACCGACGACGCCGCGGAAGGCATTCGCAGCTTCCGCGAGAAGCGGTCCCCAGCTATCTGGGCCGCTGAACCCCACCTACCGGACCCACCATGAGCAACACTGAACTCTCCCTGCCGACGCGCTGACCCGCCCACCCTTCCAAGGCAAGCTGCTGATCGATGGCGCCTGGGTCGATGCTGCCGACGGCAGCACCCTGGAGCGCAAGTCACCGGCGCACGACAAGGTGGTGGCCGTCTACGCCCAAGCCGGCGTCGCCGATGCCGAACGCGCGATCGCCGCGGCCCGCCGGGCCTTCGACCGCGGCCCGTGGCCGCACATGAAGGGTGCCGAGCGCGCCCGCATCCTGCGCGCCGTCGCCGAGGGCATCCTGGCGCGCAAGCATGAACTGGCGCTGATGGAGACGCTGGAGAACGGCAAGCCATTGGCCCAGTCGCTGGCCGAGATCGAAGGCGCCGCCGACCTGTGGCACTACGCCGCCACCCTGGCGCGCAATCTGCATGGCGACAGCTACAACACGCTCGGCGAAAAGACGCTCGGCGTGTTGCTGCGCGAGCCGATCGGCGTCGTCAGCGTGATCACGCCCTGGAACTTCCCCTTCCTGATCGTCAGCCAGAAGCTGCCTTTCGCGCTCGCGGCCGGTTGCACGGCCGTGGTGAAACCGGCCGAAGTGACCTCAGGCACGACCGTGATGCTGGGCGAGATCCTGCTGGCGGCCGGCATCCCCCATGGCGTCGTGAACATCCTGGTCGGCCGCGGCAGCGTGGTCGGCGACGTGCTGGTGACGCATCCGGACGTCGACATGCTGTCCTTCACCGGCTCGACCGGCGTCGGCAAGCAGGCGGTCGCCAAATCCGCGCAGACCTTGAAGAAGGTCTCGATGGAGCTCGGCGGCAAGAACCCGCAGATCATCTTTCCCGATTGCGACTGGGACGCCGCGCTCGACGCCGCCGTGTTCGGGATCTACTTCAACGCCGGCCAGTGTTGCAACAGCGGCAGCCGTCTCCTCGTGCACGAGGCGATCGCCGAGAAGTTCGCGGCGGCCCTGGTGGAGCGTTCGAAGCTCGTCAAGGTCGGCGACCCGCTGGTGTCCGGCGTGCAGGTCGGTGCGATCACGACCGACAAGCAGCTCGAGACGATCCTGTCGCACGTCGACGGCGCCCGCCGCGCCGGCGCCACGGTCGCGCTGGGTGGATTGCGCATGGACGCGCCCGGCATGTACGTCGAGCCCACGGTCGTGACGGGCGTGACCCGCGACATGGCGATCGCCGGCGAAGAAGTCTTCGGTCCGGTGCTGGCGGTGCTGACCTTCAAGGACTTGGACGAAGCCGTCGAACTGGCCAACAGCACGCTCTACGGCCTGTCCGCCGCAGTGTGGAGCCGGGACTTCAGCACCTGCCTCGGCGCGGCGCGCCGCATCAAGGCGGGCACCGTCTGGATCAACACCTTCCTGGAAGGCCATGCCGAACTTCCGTTCGGCGGCTACCGCGAAAGCGGCATCGGCCGCGAGCTGGGCCGCTTCGCGACCGAGGACTACACCGAAACCAAGACCCTCCACATGCACCTCGGCGAACGGACCGACTGGTACCTGCCTCGTTGAACCCCCACCACACCCGAAGGAGACACTCATGAAGAAACAGCTCATCAGCCTCGCCATTGCCGCTGCCACCGCGGTGCCGGCATTCGCCCAGCAACAAAGCGTGGAGGTCCTGCATTGGTGGACCTCCGGCGGCGAAGCGTCTGCGCTCAACGTGCTCAAGGGCACGCTCGAGAAGCAAGGCGTCAAGTGGAACGACATGCCCGTCGCCGGCGGCGGCGGCGAAGCCGCGATGACCGCGGTACGCGCGCGCGTCACTTCCGGCAACCCGCCGACCGCCGTGCAGATGCTGGGCTTCGACGTGCAGGACTGGGCCAAACAGGGCGTCCTGGCCGACTTGAACGACCTGGCCGCCAAGGGCGGCTGGGACAAGATCGTTCCGCCGGCGCTGCAGAAGTTCTCCAAGTACAACGGCAAGTGGATCGCGGTGCCGGTGAACCTGCACACGACCAACTGGATCTGGGGCAACAAGGAGGTGCTGGCCAAGGCGGGCGTCACCACTGAGCCCAAGGACTTCGATGAATTCATCGCCGCGGCCGAGAAGGTGCAGAAGGCGGGGTTCATCGGCATCGCGCACGGTGGCCAGCCCTGGCAGGACGCCACCATCTTCGACAACGTCGTGCTCTCGACCGGCGGCGTCGACTACTACCGCAAGGCCTTCATCGAACTGGACACCAAGGCGCTGAACTCGCCGACGACCTTGAAGGTGTTTCAACGCATGTCGCAGATCCGCAAGCTGGTCGACAAGGACTTCTCGGGCCGCGACTGGAACGTCGCCTCGGGCATGGTCATCAGCGGCAAGGCAGGCTTCCAGATCATGGGCGACTGGGCCAAGGGCGAGTTCGCCAACGCGAAGAAGGTGCCGGGCAAGGACTTCCTGTGCTACCGCTTCCCGGGCACGCAAGGCGCGGCCGCGTTCAACACCGACCAGTTCGCGATGTTCAAGCTGAGCGATCCGCAGAAGACGGCAGCGCAGCTGAAGCTGGTGGCCGACATCATGGAGCCGGGCTTCCAGTCTTCCTTCAACGTGATCAAGGGTGCCGCGCCGGCGCGCTCCGACGTGTCCGATGCCGCGTTCGACGAGTGCGGCAAGAAGTCGATCAAGGACGCGGCCGAAGCCAGCAAGAACAACACGCTGGTGGGCTCCATCGCCCACGGCCACGCCGTGCCGGCCTCGCTCAAGAACGCCTTCTACGACGTGATCACGCGCCACTTCAACGGCCAGATCGACGACAAGAAGGCCGTGGCCGAGATCGTCTCGGCCGCGAAGAACTGAGCGCCCGGATTTCCCCTCGACCCCTCGGGTGGCCCATGGGCCACCCGGCCACCGGAGCCCTGCCATGAAAGCCGGTCACCTACCCAAGTTGCTGTTCAGCCCCAGCGTGTTCCTCGTGCTGGTGTGCGTGTACGGCTACATCATGTTCACGATCTACCTGTCCTTCACGACGTCGACGATGCTGCCGACGTACGACTGGGCAGGCACCGCCAACTACACCCGATTGCTCGGGCTGGACAACTGGCAGGTCTCCCTGGCGAACCTCGCGACCTTCGCCAGTCTCTACATCGTCATCGCCATGGCGCTGGGCCTGGGTCTCGCGATCCTGATCGACCAGAAGATCCGCGCCGAGAGCGCCTTCCGCTCGATCTTCCTGTACCCGATGGCGCTGTCGTTCATTGTCACGGGCACCGCCTGGAAATGGCTGCTGGACCCGGGCGTCGGCCTCGAGCGCTCGATGCACCTGCTGGGCTGGGAGAGCTTCTCCTTCACCTGGATCAAGGACAGCGAAATGGCGATCTACTGCGTGGTCATCGCCGCCGTCTGGCAGACCAGCGGCTTCGTGATGGCGATGTTCCTTGCCGGCCTGCGCGGCGTCGATACGGAACAGGTCAACGCGGCCAAGGTCGACGGCGCACGCACCTGGCAGATCTACCTGCGCATCGTCCTGCCGCAGCTCGGTCCGGTCTTCGTCTCGGCCTTCGTGATCCTCGCGCACATGGCCATCAAGTCCTACGACCTGATCATCGCGCTGACCAACGGCGGGCCCGGCCGCTCGACCTGGCTGCCCTCGGTGTTCATGTACCAGTACACCTTCACCCGCAACGAGATGGCCGTCGGCGCCGCCAGCTCGGTGCTGATGCTGCTCGCGATCGGCGCCGTGGTTCTTCCCTACCTCTTCAGCGAGATGCGAAAGGTGAAAAATGGCTAACGCACACACCCACGCCATGGTCCATGTGCACGGCGCCAGCGGCATCCAGCCCCGGCTGGACCTGGCCCGCATCGTCCTCTACGCGGTGCTCCTTGCGTGCGCCGTGGTGTTCCTGATGCCGGTCTACGTCATGGTGGTGAATTCGTTCAAACCGCTGGACGAGATCCGCAGCGGCAACCTGATGTCGCTGCCCGTCGACTGGACCATCGCACCCTGGCTCAGCGCCTGGAGCACGGCCCAGATCGGCGTGCAGCCGACGGGCTTGCGGCCGTTCTTCATCAACTCCTTCCTGCTGGTGATCCCGGCGGTGGTGCTGTCCACGCTGATCGGTGCCTTGAACGGCTACATCCTGACCCAGTTCAAGTTCCGCGGGGCCAACCTGATGTTTGCCGCGATGCTGTTCTCGGTCTTCATCCCGTTCCAGATCGTGCTGATCCCGATGGCCAAGACGCTCGGCTTCCTGGGCCTCGCGGGCACGGTGAAGGGGCTGATCTTCGTCAACACCGTGTACGGCATCGGTTTCACGACGCTGTTCTTCCGCAACTACTATGCGGCCTTTCCGGCCGAGCTGATCCGCTCGGCGCGGATGGACGGTGCCGGCTTCTTCGGCGTGATGCTGCGCATCCTGCTGCCCAACAGCACGCCGATCATCGTCGTCACGGTGATCTGGCAGTTCACCAACATCTGGAACGAATTCCTGTTCGGCGCGTCGTTCAGCGACTTCAGCTCCTACCCCCTCACGGTGGCGCTGAACAACCTGGTCAACAGCAGCACCGGCGTCAAGGAATACAACGTCCACTTCGCGGGCGCATTCATCGCGGCATTGCCGACGCTCATCGTCTACATGGTGTCCGGCAAGTACTTCGTTCGCGGCCTGATGGCCGGTTCCGTCAAGGGCTGAAACGCCCGATCTCAGGAGACATTCATGGCATCCCTCGACCTCGTCAACGTGCAGAAGAGCTTCGGTCCGGTCAAGATCCTGCACGACATCTCCATCGGCCTGAAGGACGGCGAGTTCCTCGTGCTGGTGGGCCCGTCGGGCTGCGGCAAGAGCACGCTGATGAACATCATCGCCGGGCTCGAAGAGCCGAGCGGCGGCTCGCTGACGCTCGAAGGCCGAGACATCACGACCGTGGCGCCCGCCGAACGCAACATCTCGATGGTGTTTCAGTCCTACGCCTTGTATCCGAACATGACGGTGGCGAAGAACATCGAGTTCCCGCTCGAGATGCGCAAGGTCGAGAAGTCCAAGCGCGCCGAGCGCGTGAAATCGGTCTCCAAGCTGCTGCAGATCGAGCACCTGCTCGAACGCAAGCCGCGGCAGCTCTCGGGCGGCCAGCGCCAGCGCGTCGCCATCGGCCGCGCCCTGGCGCGCGAACCGCAGCTCTACCTGTTCGACGAACCGCTGTCCAACCTGGATGCGCAACTGCGCGTGGACATGCGCACCGAGATCAAGAAGCTGCATCAGCGGCTGAAGGCCACGATCGTCTACGTGACGCACGACCAGATCGAGGCCATGACCCTGGCCACCCGCATCGCGGTGATGAAGGGCGGCGTGTTGCAGCAACTCGGCACGCCCCACGAGGTCTACAACCGCCCCGCCAACACCTTCGTGGCGAGCTTCATGGGCTCGCCGCGCATGAACCTCGTGAAAGCGCGCATCGCGGCTCATGGCGACGGCCTCGTGCTCACGATGCAGCAAGGCAGCGCCGCAGCCGTCCACATCGAGCTGCCGCGTGAATCCGTGTCGCCCGCGCTGGCGCGCTACAGCGGCGAAGAGCTGATTGCCGGCATCCGCGCCGAGGCGGTGACACTGGCCACCGAAGGCATGGTTGCCGGCCCGATGCAGCGCTTTGTCGATGCGCGCATCGAAGTCATCGAGCCCACTGGCGCCGACACGCTGGTCGTGCTCGACCTCGGCGGCCATGAGTTCACGGTGCGCCTGGATCCCGACCTGGCCTTGACGCCAGGCCAGAACGCGCGCTTCCTGATCGACCTGAGCAAGCTGGCGTGCTTCGATCCGAAGACGGAGTCGCTGATCGCGTGAGCGTCATGAAGGCCAAGGACTACGACATCGTCATCATCGGCTCCGGCGTGGGCGGCGGCGCGGTTGCGCTGCAGCTCGCCGGCAGCGATGCGAAGGTGCTCGTTCTCGAACGCGGCCCGCAGTTGCCGCGCGAGGCGCAGAACTGGGATCTCGAGGCCGTGTTCTGCGACCAGCGCTACCGGACGACGGAGACCTGGTTCGCCGACGGGCGGCCGTTCCGCCCCGGCATGTTCTATTTCGTCGGCGGCCACACCAAGTTCTACGGCACGGCGATGTTCCGGTTCCGCGAGCGCGACTTCGAGGAACTCGTGCACGACGAAGGCGTGTCGCCGGCCTGGCCCATCCGGTATGCCGAGCTCGAGCCATGGTACGGCGAAGCCGAACGCCTGTTCGAGGTGCACGGTGAATGCGGGATCGACCCGACCGACCCGCCGCACAGCACGCCCTACAGCCATCCGCCGGTGCCGCATGAACCGCTGCTCGCGAAGATCGAAGCGCGGCTGCGTGCCCAGGGTTTGAAGCCCTTCCCGATGCCGAGCGCGATCGACTTCGGCCCCGGTGGCCGTTGCCAGCGCTGTGCGAACTGCGATGCGCTGCCGTGCAAGATCGACGCCAAGGGCGATGCCGAGATCCGGCTGATCCGTCCGGCACTGGCGCATCCCAATGTCGAGTTGCGCGCCGGTGCCCAGGTCGAGCGCCTGATCACCGACGAAAGGGGCCGGCGCATCGTCGCGGCGGAGGTGGTCGAGGGCGGTGTCCGGCGCCGCATCACCGCGAGCCTGTTCGTGCTCAGCGCAGGTGCAATCAACTCCGCTGCGCTGTTGCTGCGTTCGGCCAATGCCCGCCATCCGCGCGGCCTGGCCAACAGCAGCGACGTGGTCGGGCGCCACTACATGACCCACAACACCACGGCCCTGATGGCGGTGCACCCTTTCAAGCGCAATCCGACGCGCTTTCCCAAGACGCTCGCAGTGCACGACTTCTACTTCGGCGAACGCGCCGGCGACACCCCGCTCGGCAGCCTGCAGCTGCTCGGCAAGATCCGTGAGCCGATGCTGCGCGGGCCGCTGCCTTCGGTGCCGAAGGTCGTGCGCAGCCTGCTGGCCCAGCACAGCGTCGACTGGTACGCCCAGAGCGAGGACCTGCCGCATCCCGAAAGCCGCATCAGCGTGCGATCCGACGGCGCGATCAATCTGCACTGGCATCGGACGAATCTCGCGGCGCATCAACGCTGGGTGGACAAGTGCCGCCAGGTGCTGCGTGCCACCGGCTACCCGATCGTGCTCGCCAAGAGCTTCGGCACCGAAGTGGTCTCGCACCAGTGCGGCACCGTGCGCTTCGGTGACGACCCCGTCACCTCGGCGCTCGACCCGCTCTGCAAGGCCTGGGATCACGACAACCTCTATGTGGTCGACGCAGGCTTCTTCCCCTCGTCGGCAGCGGTGAACCCGGCGCTGACGGTTGCGGCGCAAGCGTTGCGGGTCGGCCGGCACCTGAGAACGAACATGAAGGAGATCTTGTCGTGAGCCCCTCTTCGACCCTCCCCCGACCGGTCGCCCTCGTGACCGGCGGCAGCCGCGGCATCGGCGCTGGCATTGCCACCGAGCTGGCGCACGATGGCTTCGACGTGGCGATCACCGCGATGGACGACGATGGCGAAGCCCTCGCTGCGATCAGGAACGCCGGTGCCCGCGCGCTCGGATTGCGCAGCGACCTGTCCGACCTCGCGGACCACGCCCGCGTGCTCGATGCGGTCATGGCCTGGGGCGGCGGCATCGCGTGCCTGGTGAACAACGCCGGCATCGGGTCGCCACGTCGCGGCGACCTCCTCGACGTCACGCCCGAGGCGTACGACAAGGTGCTCGACACCAACCTGCGCGGCACCTTCTTCTTCACGCAGGCGGTCGCACGGCAGATGGCGGCGACGCCGGCATCGGGCCCGCGCGCGATCGTCACGGTGTCTTCCGTCAGCGCCAGCCTGGCGTCGATCGAACGCGGCGAATACTGCCTGTCGAAAGCCGGTCTGGGCATGCTGAGCAAGTTGTTCGCGCTGCGGCTGGCACCGCTGGGCATCGCGGTCTTCGATGTCCGCCCCGGCGTGATCCGGACCCCGATGACCGAAGGCGTGGCCGGCAAATACGACCAGCTCATCGCCGACGGCCTGGTGCCGATGGGACGCTGGGGCTACCCCGAAGACGTGGCACGCGTCGTCTCGGCGCTGGCCGGTGGCCGCCTCGCGTTCGCGACCGGCTCGGTGATCAACGTCGACGGTGCGCTGTCGATCCCACGCCTTTGACCATGGACACCTACGACTACATCATCACCGGCGGCGGCTCGGCCGGCTGCGTGCTGGCCAACCGCCTCAGCGCCGACCCGTCGGTCAAGGTGCTGTTGCTCGAGGCCGGCGGCTCCGACTGGCACCCGTTGTTCCATTGGCCGGCAGGCTTCGCGAAGATGACCAAGGGCATCGGCTCGTGGGGTTGGCAGACCGTGCCGCAGAAGCACCTGAAGAACCGCGTGCTGCGCTTCACCCAGGCCAAGGTGATCGGAGGCGGCTCCTCGATCAACGCCCAGCTCTACACACGCGGCGTGCCGGCCGACTACGACGAGTGGGCCAGCGCGGCGGGCGCGAACGGCTGGTCGTACCGCGACGTGCTGCCGTACTTCAAGCGCTCCGAGAACAACCAGCGCTTCGCCAACGAATACCACGCCTATGGCGGCCCGCTCGGCGTGTCGAACCCGATCAGCCCGCTGCCGATCTGCGAGGCCTTCTTCCAGGCCGGGCAGGAGCTGGGCATTCCGTTCAACGCCGACTTCAACGGTGCCCAGCAGGAAGGTCTGGGCTACTACCAGCTCACCCAGCTGAACGCACGCCGTTCGTCGGCATCGATCGGATTTATCGATCCGGTGCGGGGGCGGCCCAACCTGACCATCAAGCTGCAGTCGCAAGCGCTGCGCGTGATGATCGAGGGCGGCCGGGCCGTCGGCGTGGAGCTCGTCAGCGGAGGCAGCCGCACGCCGAGCGCCGTGCGTGCCAGCCGCGAGGTGATCGTGTCGTCGGGTGCGATCGGCTCGCCGAAGCTGCTGATGCAGTCGGGCATCGGGCCGGCCGGGCACCTGCGTTCGGTCGGCGTCGACGTCGTGCACGACCTCGCCGGCGTCGGCTCGAACCTGCAGGATCACCTGGACCTGTTCGTGATCGCCGAGTGCACCGGCGACCACACCTACGACAAGTACAACAAGCCGCATCATGCCGCCTGGGCCGGCATCCAGTACCTGCTGTTGAAGAAGGGCCCGGTGGCGTCCAGCCTGTTCGAGACCGGCGGCTTCTGGTACGCCGATCGCGCGAACGGGGCGCGCTCGCCCGACATCCAGTTCCACCTTGGCCTCGGCTCGGGCATCGAGGCCGGCATGGCCAAGCTGCGCAACGCCGGCGTGACCCTGAACACCGCCTACCTGCGGCCAAAGTCACGCGGCAGCGTGCGCCTGGCCGGTCGCGACCCGGCGGCGGCACCGCTGCTCGACCCGAACTACTGGTCCGACCCGCACGACCGCGAGATGGCCATCAAGGGACTGCGCCTGGCGCGCGAGATCATGAGCCAGCCGGCGCTGAAGCGCTACGTGCAGAACGAGGTGCTGCCCGGCCCGAGGCTGAACACCGACGCCGAGCTGTTCGACTACGCCTGCGCCAACGCCAAGACCGACCACCATCCGGTCGGCACCTGTCGCATGGGCCCGGCGAGCGACCCGGACAGCGTCGTGACGCCCGACCTGCGCCTGATCGGCCTCGACGGCCTGCGCGTCGTCGACGCCTCGGTGATGCCCTTCGTTCCCTCGTGCAACACCAATGCACCCACCATCATGGTCGCCGAGAAGGCGGCCGACCACATCCTCGGACTGATCCCTTGAGACAGCCGCCAACCGACTGGAGAACACCATGCAGATCCGCCTCCCCCAAGCCGACGGCAGCCTGAAGACCCTGGCGTTGAAGGCCCAGCCGATTCGCCCGCAAGCGCAGCAGCCCGTGCCGTTCAACCGCACCGTGTACGCCGCCGCCCACGTGGTGATCGATCCGTTCGCCACCGCCGATCCGTGGGATGCTTCACCGGTCGTCGACTGGCAAGCCACGCTGGCCTTTCGCGAGCATCTGTACAAGCTGGGCTTCAAGGTTGCCGAAGCCATGGACACCGCACAGCGGGGCATGGGCGTGGATTGGCCGGTGGCGCGCGAGCTGATACAGCGCAGCCTGCGCCATGCCCGCACGGTGGGCGGCGACCTGGCCTGCGGCGTGGGCACCGACCAGTTGGCGGCAGGACCCGAGGTGACGCTGGCACAGATCGAAGCCGCGTACCGCGAGCAGCTCGGCGTCGTCGAGGCCGAGGGCGGGCGCGTGATCCTGATGGCCAGCCGCGCGCTCGCGAAGGCCGCGAAGGGGCCCGACGACTATCTGGCGCTGTACGGCCGGCTGCTGCGCGACACCTCGAAGCCGGTGGTGCTGCACTGGCTCGGCGAGATGTTCGACCCGGCGCTGCGCGGCTACTGGGGCTCGACCGACCTCGCGAAGGCGCTCGACACCGTGGCCCACCTGATCGCGGACCACGCCGGCAAGGTCGAAGGCATCAAGGTCTCGCTGCTCGACGCCCGGTGGGAACTCGAGCTGCGGCGTCGCCTGCCGGCGGGCGTCAAGATGTACACGGGCGACGACTTCAACTATGCCGAGTTGATGGCCGGCGACGAGAACGGCTATTCGCACGGACTGTTGGGCATCTTCGATCCGATCGCGCCGGTGGCCGCTGCGGCGCTCGGCGAACTTGCGGCGGGACGCACGGAGCGCTTTCGCGAACTGCTATACCCGACAGTGGCGCTGTCGCGCGAGATCTTCCGCGCACCGACGCGCCACTACAAGGCGGGCGTCGTGTTCCTGGCTTGGCTCAATGGACACCAGGATCACTTCTCGATGGCAGCAGGACTGCAGTCGGCGCGCGGCGTGGCGCACTTCGCGAAGGTGTTCGAGCTGGCCGACGCCTGCGGTGTCCTGGCCGATCCGGAACTCGCGGTGCTGCGCATGAAGCGCTACCTGTCGGTGGCATGCGGCATCGACGCCTGAGACAGATGTCCATGGGCACCGAACAGGACATCGAGCGGATGGCCGAGCAGGAGCGGCGCCTGTGCTTCGCCCGCTTCGACAACGCCGCGGCATGGGAACTGGGGATACGGATCAAGGCCTTGTGCGAGTCGCGCAGCCTCGCCTTGGCCATCGAGGTGCGGCTGATGCGCGAAACGGTCTTCTTCTACGCGATGCAGGGCACGAGCCCGGAAAACGCCGACTGGGTTCGGCGCAAGCGTAACACCGTCGAGTTGGCGCAAAGCAGCTCCTATGCTGTGGGGCGCGCTCTTGAGCTGGAAGGGCTCTCGCTGGAGCAGAAGATGGGGTTGCCGCTGCGCGACTATGCCACTCACGGGGGTGGGTTTCCGATCCGGGTGGACGGCATCGGCGCCGTCGGTGCAGTGACCATCTCCGGCGCGCCCCAACGCGAAGACCATGCCATCGTCGTCACGGTGCTGGCCGAACTGTGCGGCATTCCGCTGCGGGAAGTCGCGCTGGATTGAACGGCGCATTGCCCGAGCTGTTCGCGGCTTCGCTTCCGCGCCGCGATCGGTTGGCAGAATGCTCCCATCCTGACATTCGTCGCCTAGAAGGCGCACAGCATGCTTCCCCTCGCCCTGGCCTACTTCCGCGAAGTCGCCCTCAACGGCTCGATCCGTCGCGCGGCGGAGCACCTGTCGATCGCGCCGAGCGCGATCAGCCGCCAGATCGGGAACCTCGAAACGACACTGCAAACCACGCTTTTCGACCGCCGGGCGGGGCGCCTGAAGCTGACCGCCGCGGGTGAACTCGTGCTCGCCTACTCCGAACGCTCCAGCGCCGATTTCGAGACGATGCGGGAGTCGCTGCAGCAGATCACCGGGCTGCAGGCGGGGCAGGTCAAGGTCGGAAGCGTCGAAGGCATGGTGACCTACTTCCTCTCGCGCTACCTCGCAAGCTTCAACAAGCGCTATCCGGGTGTCAATGTGGCCGTGTCGGTCGTCGGCTCGCGCGCAGTGCTCGAGCTGCTGCGTGACGGCGAGCTCGACCTGGCGCTGGCATTCGGCCTGCCGGCGCGCAATCCGTTTCGGGTGCATGCCCGGCTGGACCAGCCGCTGTGCGTCATCGTCGCCGTCGGCCATCCGCTCGCCTCGCGGCGCAGCATCTCGTTCAAGGCGCTTGCGGATCAGCGCGTGGCGCTGCCCGACCACACATTCCAGATCCGCTCGCTGATCGACGGCATCGCACTCAAGACCAAGACGCCGCTTCACCGCACCATCGAGACCAACACCTTGGAGATGGCCAAGGGCGTGGTGCGCAACTCCGAGCTGCTGACCTTCCTGCCGCGCTATGCCGCGCTGCGCGAGATCGCCAACGGCGAGCTCTGCGCCGTGCCGCTGCAGGAGCGCGACCTGGCCCAGACGAGCATCAGCCTGATCACGATGCCGTCGCGCCAGCCGTCCCCGGCGGCGCGCAAGCTGCTGGAGACGTTCAAGGCCGGCATGACGCGCTACGGCGCGACCGCCGGGCGCGGCTAGTCGGTCCACCCGGATGTTCACGCCGGTGTTCGCATTTCGGCAACTCCTTCGTGCCGAAATGAGCCTTCTTCGCGGGAGGCAAGCTGACTAGAGTTGCGCGGAACGGAGGCACTCATTCATGACCCAAGTTGTTGACTTTCAACCCGGCGGCTACCGATACGTCAAGGCGGTGTTCCAGTACTCCGCCGGTGTCGCCGCGCAACCCGGCTTCGCGATCGAGCGGGTGCGCTTCCACCGCCCGCCGGCGCTGACGGACGGCTTCGATGCCATCGCCGCCCACTTGACGGCGCGCGGCCGGCCTCTCGCTGCCCTGTGCGGCTGCGAACTGCGATCGCCGGCGCCGTTCTCCGAGGACGGCTTCGTCGAGTTCAATCGCCACTATGTGCAGACGCTCGAACGCTGGGGCCTGGTCGAAGGCGAAACGAATCCGGTGGCCCGCACCAATGTCTGCCCCGTGCACGAGCCGCCGCCGACGCCTGTGTTCCATGCTTTCTCCTACACCGTGCCGGACGACGGCGATACGTTGCCGAGCTTCGTGGTCGCCGGCGGCGGCGAGGCACCTGAAGGCCATGCGAACTACCGCGACGTCATCGTGCGCCTGGGCGACACCAGCCCGAACGGCCTGCGCGAGAAAGTGCGCTATGTCGTGGCGGAGATGACGCGCCGGCTCGAGGCCCTGGGCTTCTCCTGGCAAGACGCGATCGCGACGCAGGCCTACACCGTGCACGACATCGGACCGCTGATGTGGCAGGAGCTCGTGCAACGGGGCACGGCCCGCGGAGGCGTCACCTGGCAGTTCACGCGCCCGCCGATCGTCGACCTCGAGTACGAGATGGATCTGCGTCGCGTGGCGCGCGAACTCGTGCATGCCTAAGCCATGACGCGACCAAGGCCCCCAATGGCAACGGCAGAGCACTTGGCAGCCGCCCTGTCGGAAGGAAGAACCACCTCGCGTCAACTCGTCGAGGAGGTTCTGGCGCGCATCACGGACTCCTCCGGCGAAGGGCCGCGCGCCTTCACGCAGGTCGATGCCGACGCCGCGCGCCTGATGGCCGACGCGTCGGATGCCATGCGCGACCGCGGTATCGTGCGCTCGCCGGTCGAAGGCCTGCCGGTGTCGGTCAAGGACCTCTTCGATGTCGCTGGGCAGGTCACGCGTGCGGGTTCGGCGCTGCTGGCCGACGCGCCGCCCGCCCAGCAGGATGCCGCAGCCGTCGCGCGACTGCGTGCTGCCGGCGCCATCGTCGTCGGGCGCACCAACATGGTGGAGTTCGCCTTCGGCGGCGTGGGGCTGAATCCGCACACCGGGACGCCGCTCAATCCATGGGACCGCAGCACGGGCCGCGTGCCCGGCGGGTCCTCCTGCGGCGCTGCCGTGGCTCAAGCCGACGGCATGAGCGTCATGTCGCTCGGCTCGGACACGCGCGGGTCGGTGCGGATCCCGGCGGCGCTGTGTGGCGTGGTCGGCTTCAAGCCCACAGCGCGGCGGGTGCCCAGGGACGGCGCCTTCCCCCTGTCGTGGACGCTCGACTCCGTCGGGCCGCTGGCCAATTCCGTCACCTGCTGCGCGACGTACGACGCGATTCTCGCCGGAAGCAGGCCCTCCCCGCTCGTGCCGCTGGAGGTCCGCGGCCTTCGCCTGCTCGTCCCTCAGGGAGGCCTGATGGACGAGCTCGACGACGACGTCGCCCGCGCCTTCGGCAACGCGCTGTCTGCGCTGTCTCAAGCGGGCGCATGCCTCACGACCGCGACGGTGCAACCGTTCGACGCGCAGCAATCCTTCTTCGAAGGCGGCGGCATCGCCGGCGCGGAAGCCTACGTCGTGCACCGTAAGAACCTGGACCGGCTGGACCTCTACGATCCACGGGTTGGCCAGCGCATAGCCCTCGGCGCCCACATCGGCGCAGCCGATCACATCGAACTCATTCGCCTTCGAGCGACGGCCATCGGCCAGTTCGCTGCCGCGGCCGCCCCGTTCGACGCCGTCGTGATGCCGACCGTGGCCTGTATCGCGCCGACGATCGAGGAAGCTGGACGCAGCGACGACGACTACGTGCGCTGGAACATGCGCCTGCTTCGCAACGCCGGCGTCGTCAACTTCCTCGATGGCTGCGCGCTGACGCTCCCCTGCCACGAACACGGGGCTGCGCCAGTCGGGTTCATGGTCTGCGGTCCGACCGGGGCGGATCGCTACGTGTTGGCGGTTGGAGCGGCCATCGAGCGCGCGCTCGGGCCTCGTTGGCCTCTCGCTGGCATGCGGCCCATCCACTGATTTTCAAAGGAGAAATTCAATGACGACATCCTCCAAGCGCATCCTGGCTGCGCTCTGCACCCTGGCTGTATCGTTCGCAATGGCGGGCGCCGGACACGCGCAGAACATCAAGGAGCGCAACTTCAAGCTCGCGTTCGTCAACCAGAAGGAACATCCGCAAGGGATGGGTGCGCAGCGCTTCGCCGAGCTCCTCGAGAAAAAGAGCGGCGGCAAGATGAAGGTCAAGCTCTTTCCCGCGGGCGTGCTCGGCGGCGATGCGGCCATCATTTCCTCGCTGCAGGGCGGCACGGTGGAGCTGACGATGGTCGTGCCCGGATCGCTCTCCGTGGCCATCAAGGACTTCTCGCTGTTCGACCTTCCCTTCCTCTTCAACAACGAAAAGGAGGCCGACTTCGTGCTCGACGGTCCCGTCGGCCGGAAGCTGCTGGACAAGCTGCCTGAGAAGGGCCTGATCGGTCTGACGTACTTCGAACATGGTTTTCGCAACGTCACGAACAGCCGGCGGCCGGTGGCGAAGATGGAGGACCTGCAGGGTCTCAAGCTGCGCGTGATGCAGATCCCGGTGATGATCGAGATGTTCAACTCGCTCGGTGCCAATTCGTCGCCGTTGCCGCTGCCCGAGGTCTACACGGCGCTCGAGCAGAAGGCCGTGGACGGCCAGGAGAATCCGTACTCGCTGGTCGAAGCTTCGAAGTACTACGAGATCCAGAAGTACGGCTCGGACACCAAGCACACCTTCAATCCGATCGTGCTGCTGTTCAGCAAGAAGATCTGGGACCAGCTTTCAGAGGACGAACGCAAACTCCTGATCGATGCGGCCAAGGAAGCTCAGCCCTACCAGCGCCAGGCCAATCGGGAAGTCAATGCCAAGGCTGCCGAGTTCCTGAAGAGCAAAGGCATGACCTTGACGGAATTCCCCGCGCAAGAGCGCGAGAGGCTTCGCGAGAAGCTCAAGCCCGTGACGGAGAAATACGTGAAGCAGATCGATCCGGCGCTCGCACAGGAGTTGTTCTCCGAACTCGGCAAGGCGCGCAGTGCCAAGTAATCGAGTCACCCCTCAACCCCGCCAGGGGAGAGAGATCGTGACGCGTCTGATCGAGGTGTACTGTCGGCTGCTGAACGGCGTGATCGCTCTCTTCCTGGCGATCATGGTCGTCCTGGTCTTCGGCAACGTGGTGCTGCGCTATGGCTTCAACTCCGGCATCACGGTGTCCGAGGAAGTCTCGCGCTGGCTGTTCGTCTGGCTCACATTCCTCGGCGCGATCGTCGCGCTGAAGGAGCATGCCCACCTGGGCACCGACATGCTTGTCTCGCGCCTGCCCGTCGCCGGCAAGAAGGTGTGCCTCGTCATTGGACAGTTGCTGATGCTCTTCATCGCGTGGCTGCTGTTCAAGGGCAGCCTCGAGCAGGCAACGATCAATTGGGAAGTGGCCGCACCGGTCACCGGCATGCCCGTCGCCATCTTCTATGCGTCAGGCATCGTCTTCGCCGTGTCGGCCGCGGTGCTGATCGCACTTGATCTCTGGCGAGTGCTCTCCGGCCAACTGAGCGAGGACGAGCTTGTGATGGTCAAGGAATCCGAAGAGCAAGGAGAACTCGAAACGCTGCAGGCCGAACTGGCGCGAGAGGACGCGGCTCGCCCGATCGCCCATGGGGGTCGGCCATGACAGTCGGCATCTTCATCGGGGCGCTGCTCGGCACGATGGCGCTTGGCATTCCGATCGCCTTCGCCCTCCTTGCCACCGGCGTGGCGCTGATGTGGCACCTTGACCTGTTCGACTCGCAGATCCTGGCCCAGAACGTGATCAACGGCGCCGACAGCTTTCCGCTGCTGGCGGTGCCCTTCTTCATGCTGGCCGGCGAGATCATGAATGTCGGCGGACTGTCGCGGCGAATCGTCGACCTCGCGCTCGCGTTGATCGGCCATGTGAAAGGGGGTCTTGGCTATGTGGCGATCATGGCCGCAGTTCTGCTGTCCGCGTTGTCCGGTTCGGCGGTCGCCGATGCCGCCGCGCTGACTGCGTTGCTGTTACCGATGATGGTGAAAGCCGGGCACGACAAGGCGCGGGCGGGTGGTCTCATCGCGGCCTCCGGGATCATCGGCCCGATCATCCCGCCGAGCATCGGCTTCGTCATCTTCGGCGTTGCGGCCAACGTGTCGATCACCAAGCTGTTCCTGGCCGGCATCTTCCCCGGCTTGTTGATCGGTGCGTCGCTGTGGTTCACCTGGTGGTGGCTCGGCAGGCGCGAGAAGATCGACGTGCCGCCGCGCAAGTCGCGCGCCGAAGTACTGCACGCGTTGCGTGCTTCGACCTGGGCGCTGATGCTGCCGGTGATCATCCTCGTCGGCCTGCGCCTGGGGGTGTTCACGCCGACCGAAGCCGCCGTCGTCGCCGCCGTCTACGCGCTGTTTGTCGCCACCGTCGTCTATCGCGAGCTGAAGCTCAATCAGCTCTACGCCATCTTCGTCACCGCTGCCAAGACCACCTCGGTGATCATGCTGCTCATCGCCGCAGCGATGGTGTCGGCGTGGCTCGTCACGGTGGCCGACCTGCCGAGCAAGGTGATCGGCCTGCTCGAGCCTTTCATGGGCAACCCGACACTGCTGCTGATCGCCATCATGGTGCTCGTGATGGTCGTCGGCACCGCGATGGACATGACCCCGACGATCCTGATCCTGACACCGGTGCTGATGCCGGTGATCAAGGCCGCCGGGATCGACCCGGTGTACTTCGGTGTGCTGTTCATCATCAACAACTCGATCGGGCTCATCACGCCGCCGGTGGGCACCGTGCTCAATGTCGTGGCCGGCGTTGGCCGCATGAAGATCGACGAGGTCACGAAGGGCGTGTGGCCCTTCATGCTGGCCGAGCTGCTGGTGATGCTCCTGATGGTCTTGTTTCCCTCGCTCGTCACCGTGCCCGCCAGATGGTTCGGCGGCTAGCGCGACGCACACTCGCCAATTCCCACAACTACACATCGACGAGATCAACCATGAAGACCTTGCAAAGAATTCTTGCCTCCTTGACGATTTGCCTTTTGGCGATGGCTGCGTCGGCGCAGACGCGGCCCGTGGTGCAGTTCATTGCCACGGGCGGAACCATCGCCATGAAGATCGACCCTGTCACCCGAGGCGTCGTGCCTGCGATCTCGGGCGATGACCTGATGCAGACGGTCCCGGATGCCGGCAAGTACGCAACCATCGAAGTCAACAACTTCTCGAACATGTCGGCCAACTACGTCGAGGCGAAATGGTGGACGCGTCTGACCAACGCCGTCGATGACGCACTCGCGCGTCCCGAGGTCGCCGGCGTCGTCATCGCGCACGGCACCGACACGATGGAGGAAACGGCCTACTGGCTGGACCTGACCGTCAAGTCCGACAAGCCGGTGATCCTGATCGGCGCGCAGCGCAATGCCTCGTCACCCGACTTCGACGGTCCGCGCAACCTGCTCAATGCCATCCGCATAGCCACCACGCCGGAAGCCCGCGGCAAGGGGGTGATGCTGGCGATGAACAATCAGATCAACGCGGCGCGCAGCGTCACCAAGACCCATACCGGTAACGTCGAGACCTTCAAGTCCGGCGATTTCGGCCTTCTCGGCGAGGTGTGGGACGACAAGGTCATCTTCGCTCGCGCACCGCTGCGCCGCCAGCGGATCGAGATCGGCACCGCGGAGATGCCGCGCGTAGAGATCCTGGCCATGTTCGGCGGTGCCGACGGATCGCTGCTGCGCTATGCCGTCGACCAGGGTGCCAAGGGCATCGTGGTGCAGGCGCTCGGCATGGGCAACATGAACGTCTCCATGTTCGAGGCGGTCAAGTACGCCCTTTCGAAGAACGTTCCGGTGGTCGTCGCGACACGCGTGCCCAACGGGCGCACGATGCCGCTCTATGGTTTCGTTGGCGGCGGCAAGACCAGCTACGAGGCCGGTGCGGTGATGGCCGGCGATCTGAGCCCTCAGAAGGCGCGCCTGCTTCTCATGCTCTTGCTGCAACGCGGCACCGGCGGCAAGGCTGAACTTCAAGCGGCATTCGATCGCTAGCGAAATCGGGCTTCGGCTCATCTGCCAGACTCCCGGCACCCCGGGCGGGGACGACGTCAATGAACCTCGGCCAGCCGAATTCCGCTGGCCGAGACCCCGATCTGCTCGCGCAGCCACACCGCCGCGCGATCCTGCTGCGTCCGCTCATGCCACACCAGATAGCAGCTGACCGGCCGAACCGGCGTCGGAACCGCGAACGTCCGAAGATCGAAGCGTGCAGCCATCGCCGTGGCCAGCGTGCTGCCGGTCGTGAATACCAGGTCGGTTTCGGCCAGCATCGACGGGATCAGGCCCAGGTACTGGGTCCTCACGGTGATCCTCAGGCGAAGGCCGGCCTCGGCGAGCAAGGCGTCTATCGCCGCGCCGGCCCCTGGCGCCTGCTCCAGGGATGAAACATGCTCGGCGGCGAGGTAGTTCTGCAAGGTCGGCCGCTGCAGCAGCCGATGACCGCGCCTCACGATGCAGGCGAGGGGCTCGGTCAGCAGATGGACCGCGCGCAACACGCCGGGAATGTCCATGCGGCTCGTGATGGCTGCATCGATCTGGCCTTCGCACAGCCGCTGCACGAAATCGGCGCGGTCGCCGATTGTCTGTATTTCGAGCGTCGATTGTGGTGACTGCGACGTGATCCTGCGCACCAGGTCGGAGAAGAAGCCGGTCGGGAGAAAGTCGTAAGTCGCCAGCCTAAAGTTGCGGCTCGCCTCCGCGGGCGCGAAGTCGGCGCCGCCATCGCATATCAGCACCATGTCGGCAAGAACGCGCTCGACGACGGGCTTCAATGCCTCGGCGCGTGGCGTCAGGATCATCTTGCTGCCGCTTCGGACCAGCAGCTGGTCGCCCGTCAGTTCGCGCAGCATCGCGAGATGCCGGCTCATGGCAGGCTGCACAACGCCAAGCCGTGCGGCAGCGCTCGAAACGCTCTGCACGGTCAGCAAGGCCCGCAACGAGGCGAGCAGGCTGACATTGAGACGCTGGACGGCTTCCGGTCGAGCGCCGGACGTCTCGCTTGCGGGCGGGGGGATGGATTTCATCGGCCTCATCATTTTGAGGGAATACGCAGCAGCTTCTGTTTGCCTCCACCCAAAGGTTTATCGCTTTGGCGCTATGGGCGCATAACAGCGGGATGGATTGCGCCTTCAGATACGCGACCTAGACTCGTCCGTGACCATCAAACACAGGACGCCCATGTCTCCGAGAATCGTCATCGACCAGGCAGGAAGGATCTTTCTGAGCCTGCTCATTTTGATGCTGCCGCTGGCAGCGAGCGCACAGGCCGGCTGGCCGTCGCGGCCCATCACAATCATCGTGCCCTACGCGGCCGGATCGCTTCCCGACGTCTTCGCGCGTGCCGTCGCGAACGAGCTCGGCACGCGGCTGAACAACACCGTCATTGTCGACAACGTCAACGGTGCCGGCGGGGTCCTGGGCACCGAGCGCGTGGCCCGTGCCAAGCCGGACGGCCATACGTTCGTGCTGGGTGTCGAGAGCACGATGCTCATCGCGCAGATGGTCAGGCCGGCCACCGTCCGGTACGACGGGCTGAAGGACTTCACGCCGGTCGCGCTGATGGCATCGTCCCCGCTGGTGCTGGTCGCCAAACCCGAGTTCGCGGCCAACACGCTCGACGACCTGATGGCCTTGTTGCGCGTACAGCCTCGCAGCTACAGCTATGGCACCTCCGGCGTCGGCACCTCGCTTCATCTTGCCGGGGAGATGTTCAACCAGCAGGCGAAGGCTGAGATCGCACATGTGCCCTATTCGGTCAGCACGCAGATCATGACCGACGTCGCCGGCAATCAGCTCGATCTGGCGATGGTCCCCCTCGGCTCGGCCTTGCCTTTCATACGCTCGGGCAAAGTCAAGGCGCTCGGTGTGACCGCGGCTGCACGCAGCAGCCTTCTGCCGGGCGTGTCGGCCATGAGCGAGCTGCCCGCACTCGCGAACATGAACTTCACCGTGTGGTTCGGACTCTTTGCGCCGGCGGGCGTCGACAAGGGCATCGCCACAAGCGTCCACGCGCACCTTGCCGCCATCTTCGGCACGGAGTCGATCCGCCAACGGATCGCCGACTTCGGCATGCAGCCGACCGTGCTCGACCAGGCCGCCTTCACCCGCTTCCTTGCCGGCGAGCGAGCCAAGTTCCAGTCGCTGATCAGCGAGCGCAACATCCGGGCGGAATGACCGACGATGAACGACGCCTACGCCCGATTCTGCGCCGAGCTTCCCAAAGCCGAACTGCATCTGCACATCGAAGGCACGCTGTCGCCGCAGCAAAGGTTGCACCTGGCACGACGAAACGGACTGACGGTGCGCCACGGGTCCATCGCAGAGCTGGAGGCCGCCCGCAATTTCGGGGCAGCCGGCACGCCGCAAGAGGATCTCAAGGAGATGCTCGACTATTACTACGAGGGCATCGAAGTCCTGCGGACCGAGCGGGACTTCTTCGACATCACCTACGACTACCTCCGTCAGTGCCAGGCAGAGAACATCCGCTACGCAGAGATTTCCTTCGACCCGCAGGCGCACACCGCACGCGGCCTGCCCTTTGCTGCGGTGATCGACGGCTTGCACAACGGCCTTGTCGCAGGCGAGGCTGCCTTCGGCGTGCGAGCGCGGCTCGTGATGTGCATCAACCGTGATCGCAGCGTCGAAAGCGCGTTCGAGGCGCTGCGCGCGGCGGCGGCCTACCGCGAGTGGATTGCCGGAGTCGGGCTCGACTCGATCGAACAGGGCAATCCGCCGCTCAAGTTCAAGGCCGTGTTCGATCGAGCACGGGCCCAGGGTTACCGTCTCACGGCACATTGCGACGTCGACCAGCAGGATTCGGTCAGGCACATCTGGCAGTGCATCGACGAACTGGGGGTCGACCGGATCGACCACGGCATCAACTGCATCGAGGACGTCGCCCTGGTCAGCGCCTTGAGGGCGCGAAGGACCTGCCTGACCGCCTGCCCGACCTGGCGGCCGCGTGATGCCGGCCCCCGGCGGGTGGATCGCATGCGCACGATGTTCGACCTGGGTCTGCGGGTGACGATGAACTCCGACGATCCCGGCGTGCTGGCCAGCGGGTCCTTGGGCCATCTGATGCCACATGCGGGCGCGGCAGGATCCTTCACGCCGGCCGAGCTGGCCCGCTTCTCGATCCACGCCTTCGAGGGCGCCTGGCTTCCGTCCGCGGAGAGGGATGCCTACGTACGCGAGGTGACCGACTACCTTCGGAGCGCGGAACGCGGCCTGCAGGCCGGCCAGGCCGCAGGCGCGTCGTGACCCGAATGCTGACCGTCCGTTCCCCGTTCGACGACACGGTCGTCGGCCTGGCGCCGCTCTCGGATGCAGCCGACATCGAGCGTGCCCTGGCCGATGCGAGCGAACTGTTTCGGAATCGGCGCCGCTGGCTGGCCAAGAGCGAACGGGTGGATATCCTGCGCAGGGCGGCTGCCATCATTACCGACCTTGGCCAGTTCCATCTGCAGGCGCTCGGCATTGCGGCCGGCAGCGATGAAGGGGATGCCGCGCTCGGCCAGTTTCCAGGCCGTCAGCTTGCCGGTGTAGCCGCTGGCGCCGTAGACGACGACTTGATAGTTGGTGCTCATGTGAATCTCCTGTGGGTCGGTTTGAGCGAAGACAAGGTCATTGCGTGGTCTCGCCCGAGCCGTCGTCCAGCGCCGCATACAGGCAGCACAGCTGGGCGATCGGACCGTTCGATACCCAGGCGCCGACTTCTGACCCTGGATGACCAGCTCGTCGCCTTCGAGGCGCACGATGCAGTTGGGCTTGCCGTAGCTGGAGCCGGGATGCGCCGCCTGGCGGCCGAAGTCGAGGATGTCGGAGCCATGGTCGGGCTCGGTGATGCCCCAGCAGCCGACGCGGTTCTCGGGGTACTGCTTCAGCAGCTCGTGCCGGCCCATCATGTGCATCACGATCCAGGGCACGGTCGACGCCGCCAGGCAGATGGGCAGGCCACCGTCGCCCCAGCCCAGCTCCTCGAAGGCCGACGACCCATGACTTGTCTCCTTGGTGACGCGAGTCGCGATGGGAAGAACTATCGGCGCCGGGCCCTCGAACGTCCCCCATCCGAAGTTAGGATTTAGATAGGTTTGAAGCGCGCCACAATCGCATCTGCGACGGCAGCACGGCCGTGCTGCACCTGAAGCGCGGCAGCTACCTCGAAGCCCGGCAAGTGTGCATGAGCGGCCTCGAACTGCTCGATCGCAGACTCCACGGCCACCCGGCGCACGCCGGCCTGCTCCATGCCCTGCTGGCAGGCATCGCCTACGAGTTCGACGACATCGGGCCGGCCGTCGACCATATCGAGCGGGCGATGACCAGCGTCGACGAATACGGGCCTGCCGACGCTGTGGTCGTCGCCTACTTGACCCAGGCACGCCTGCAGCGCCTGCGTCACGACGAAGCCAGCGCCCTGGCGATCCTGAAGGAAGGCCAGGCGCTGGGTGAGCGGCGCGGGCTGCGGCGCGTGACCGTGACGCTGGCCGCCGAGGAGTGCAATGACCTGGCCCGCGCCGGGCGTTACGAGGAGGCCCGGGTCGTGGCCACGCGATTCGGCTTCAACCAGCTTCCGTCCGGCAAGACGGCTTCCGACCTGAGCAGCGACAAGGCCTTTCGGGCCGCATCGCGGTTCCTGCTGCAGCAGGCGCCGCGGCTCGTCGTCCAGGCGCTGGGGGGCGCCATCGAGTACTGCCAGCAGCGCAACCTGGCCCACCGCTGGGTCGAGCTGCTGCTGCTTCGCGCGCTGGCGCACAAGCAGGTCGGGGAGTGGGACATCGCGCTAGCCGACCTGCAGACGGCACTCGCCATCGCGGCGCCGAGACAGTACCTGCGCGTGATGCTCGACGAAGCCAATGATCTGCGAGCTCTGATCGATCGTCTGGATCCGGAACGGCTGCGCGGTTCGGAGGCGGCGCCGCTGGCGCGCCGGCTACAGCAGCTGATGCGCAAGCCCGACGGCCAGGGCTCCATCGACGCCCAGGGCCCGGCCGCCGCAATGGAAGAGCTGACCAAGCGCGAGGTAGCGATTCTCAAGCGCCTGGAGTCGGACCTGAGCAACAGGGAGATCGCCGAGGCGATCTTCATCTCGGAGGGCACGCTCAAGTGGCATCTGCACAATATCTACGGCAAGCTCGACGTGAAGAACCGGTCGGGCGCGATGACCCGGGCACGAGCGCTGGGCATGCTTTGAATCGACTTGCCAGGACCGCGTCGCGCCCGCCGCAGGCGGGCACGACACCCTCGACCATCTTCCGTCTCAAGCCAGTCGACCCTCTGCGCGCAAGCCGTGGGCAATTCGCCGAATGCCCGCTTCGCCTTCGCGCAACGCGGCTTCACTCGTGTGCACCGAGTAGTAGCCCATCACCAGTTCGTGCGGATGCTTCACCGCCGAGCCCAGGACAAAGGCGGTATCGCCGTGGGCCACGAAGTCGATCGCCTCACCCGATTCCTCGAACACTGCCAGTTCGCCGGTACCCACCGGCCCACCCGCATCGAGCCAGCCCGCATTGACGGCCACCCAGGCCACCGTGTGGCCGGCGGGCGGCGTGTAGCGCCAGCGCTCGCCGTCCTTCAAACGCACCGCGAGGTAGTTCATCGACGCGGGCGCCGGAATGACACTTTCCGCCTTGCCGTAGCGTCCGAGCAGCACGCGCGCAGGGCCCTCGTGCGGCACCTGCGAGGGCGCGAGGTAAAGGCTTTGGGCGGGTGCATTCTCTTCCGAGGCGGGCAACGCCACCCAGAGCTGGAAGCCACGCAAGCGCGAATCGCCGACGGGCCCGCCGGTGTGCCACACGCCATTGCCGGCGCGCATCCACTCCACGCCGCCGGCGGGCAGCACGCCCTCCATGCCGGTGGTGTCCTCGTAACTCACGTCGCCTTCGTTCATGAAGGTCAGCGTTGCGATGCCCGAGTGGGGATGCATGCCGAAGCCTTTGCGAGCCGCTTCGGGCCTGATGTCGACGAGGTCGAGAAACACGAATGGCTTCAGGAACTCGCCAAGGTCCCCCGGGCTCACGAGCCGCGTGATCGGCCCGTGCGTGCTGCCGGTCGTGCGATGGACGATGGCGCGGGCTTGGGCAGCGAGGACGGCGCTCATGTGGCTTCCCTCGCGGTCTTGAGCACCCCGGCCCACCAGGCCATGTCGTCGAGCAGCCCGTTGGCGGCCTGCGCCAGGTGCGGAAAATCCTCGAAGCGCTTGCCCTGTTGCCAGATTCCCATGAACTCCACCATGCCGATGTGAACGGCATTGCGCACCGGCGCCATCTGCAACTCGACGGCCACCAGCCGAAGCTGCTCGACAGCACGTGCCGCGCCCACGCCGCCGTAGCCCACGAAGCCGATCGGCTTGCGGACGAATTCCTTGTACGCGTAGTCGAAGGCGTTCTTCAGCACCGCGCTCGGGCCATGGTTGTACTCGGGCGTGACCACGATCAGGCCGTCGGTTGTTGCGAGCTTGTCAGCCCAGCGCTGCGCGGCCTCGTTCTTCGCCGGCGCCCAGGCGGGCGACATCGGCTCGTTGAAGAAGGGCAGCGCGTGATCGCGCATGTCGATCAGCTCGAAGGCGAGGTCGGTGCGCTGCTTGGCGACCTCGTGGATCCAGTGCGCGGGCTTCTCGCCGAAGCGGCCTTCGCGAGTCGAGCCGATGACGATGCCGATGCGGGGTTGTTGCTGTTGGGTCATGGTGTCCTTGCGTGTGAGTCGAGGGCTGGGAGCCCGATGCACAGAAGATTAGGGTCGCACCCATTGATCGACTAGACGGCACAATCGGATTGCACTCATCCATCCATAAAGGGAATCACACGTGTTCGACCTGAACGACATCGCCTTGTTTGTGCAGGTGGTGCGCTGCGGCAGCTTTGCCGAGGCGGCGCGGCGGCTGGGCATGCCGTCCAACACCTTGAGCCGGCGCATCCAGCAACTCGAGGCGCGGCTCGGCACGCGGCTGATGCAGCGCTCCACCCGCAAGCTCACGCTCACCAGCGCCGGCCAGGCCTTTCACGAGCGCTGCGCAGGCGCGGTCGACGGGCTGGTCGAAGCCGGCCAGGCGTTGCTGACGGGCAGCCAGGAGCCCAGTGGCCTGGTGCGCGTGGCGGCGACAGCCGATTTCTTCGACTTCTTCCCGATCGAGTGGGTGGCCGACTTCCTGGGCGCGCATCCGCTGGTGCGGCTGGACTTCGTGCTCAGCGACGCCAAGGCCGACCTGATTGCCGAGCAGATCGACGTCGCATTTCGCGGCGGCCCGCTGCGCGACTCGGGCTATGTCGCTCGCCAGCTGCTCGGCGCCCGCAGCGGCATGGTGGCCACCCCGCCTACCTCGCCGCGCGCGGCACGCCGGGCCGGCTGCAAGAGCTGGCGTTACGACTGCGTGACCCCCGCCCACCCCAGCGGCCCTACCACCTGGCACCTGGCCGGCCCGGATGGCGTGGAGGAGGAAGTGCAGGTGGCCGGCCGCTTCACAGGCAACACCGCCCAGGCGCTGCGCAGAGCCACCCTGGCCGGCCTCGGCATCGCGCTACTGCCGCCGGCCATGACCAGGCTCGACATCCAGGCCGGCCTGCTCGTGCCGGTGCTGCCGCAATACCAGCGTACGAGCCCCGGCCTGAGCGTGATCTACCCGAGCCGGCGGCACCTGCCGCTGGCGGTATCGGCGTTCATCGGGTTGGTGTTGGAGAAGCTGAGCGACGAGGAGGCGTTGCCGGACGTGCTCCGATCGGAGCGGGCTGAACGGCACGCACCACGCACCACGAAGGGACGGTCGATCAAGCTGCGGACTCCAGCGTCCTCAGGTCGGTGACCGAGTACGACATCGAGCAGCAGCGCGGCGTGTCTGTTTGTCTTCGGCGCTGAATGCTATTGCGGCAAAACACGCGCGGATTCGCCGCTTCCTTCGACATACACGCGGTCGCCTACATGGAGCTCCGGCACGGCCGCTTGTGTGATCAGGATCAGCACGCCGCTGCGGGTGCGCACGGTGACCTGCTGGCCTGCCAGCGGCTGCTCGTAGCGCTGCTGGATTTCGTCGACTGAGAGGCCCGTGCGCCCCTTTCGGCCGATGCGATCGTCGCCCGACTCGCGGGCGCCGTACTTCTCAAACGCGGGCATCCGCCATCCCAACCCCGGCGAGAACTCCATCCAGCTGCGCTACGCCTATCGTTTTCGCAAGAGAGGAGTGCCGACGCGCGAAGCGGTGTCGCCCGCGTCCAGGGCCCGCGACGTCTTCGATGGCAACTCGCCGAACAGCGCCTTGTACCGTTCGGTGAAATGACTCAGGTGCTCGAAGCCCTGATCCGCCGCCGCCTGCGAGACGCTCAGCTGAGCCTGGCGCGTCGACATCAGTCGCGTTCGAACGAGGTTGAGCCTCAAGCCCCGCAGGTAGTGCAAAGGGCTCGTGTCCGCAACCTGCCGGAAGCTGTGCTGAAGGCTGCGGCGGCTGGTGCGAAGACGCCGGCAGAGCGCTTCGACGTTCGGCGGCGTGTCGCCACTCGCCGCCACGATGCGATGGCATTCTTCGACGATGTAGCCGGCAGAAGCGCTCGATTGGGCTTCGCGCACGCCGCAGGCATGCCCGAAGAGCGCGCCCAGCGATTCGAAGAGCCCTGTAGACCCCGCCAGGTCGCGGCCGGAGGCGCGAGAGGCGGAATGCCGGGGCAGCGGCTGCCCAAGCATGCCGAGAAGCTGTTTTCGCATCCGCTGCAGCGCGCCGGCAGGGACCCGTACGACTTGACGAGTCAACAGCGCCCTTGACTGCTGCGGCCAAGGCCGCTCGTCGAGCAGGCGAAGGAAGTCCTCCGCCTGGAAGGTGAGCGCGAACAGCTCCATGCCGTTGGCGCGCTGGATGGTGAATTCCTCGCCGCCGCGCAGGAGGAAAAGAAAGTCCTCGTTCAACTCATGCCCCTGCATGCGGGACGTCCCTGCAGCATGGCCGCTGAGTAACGCAAAGCAGATCTGGCCCGCCGGGAGGCAGCCCTGCTGCACCACCCGCTCGCTCATCCACTTGCGAAAGAGGTGCACGCGGCCCGAACTGGCTTCGATCAACGTGCTGCGCATCGTGCCCGGCGACAACTGCACGTAGCGCTGGTTCCACTCCGGCGCCGAAGCGCCGTGCAAGTGGAAGTCATCGAACACGTCGACTCTGACGGGCATCCCGTTCATCCGATTTGCCGATTTGGGCTAACGCGGGCGCCGCGATCGTGCCGATACTGCATCTGGTCTCCCTGCCGTCGAACAAATGTGGAGGTTGAATTGCGCGCTGCCATTGCCTGTTGCCTCGCCTCGGCCGCACTTGCCGCATGCACCATGACTCCCGGCACGGCGCGCCTCGGAGAACGACCACCTGGCGAACGGAATTCTATGAACCTGCAGCAAGTCAAACAAGGCATGGTCGGCGAATGGGTGAGCCTGGCTCCCGAGATTCGCCCCAGCGCGAGCAAGAACCCCGACGGCAGCCTCAAGCCGTTCTACCTGAGGCGCGAGTTCAAGTACCTCGAGGGCGATGTGTTCGAGCTGACCATCGTCAACTCGGCCGATCCGTATGGCGCCGCCCCCTTGGCGCGGATCTTCCTCCGCGGCCACATGCTCTGGCGGGGGGCTCACCCCATCGCCGATGGCGCACAGAAGGTCGACTTCGTGGCGGACGAGGCTTATGAAGTGATGGCCATGCATCCAGGCTTCGCCGACCTGCTCAACAAGGCTGCTGCGCAGGGCTATGACAGGTGGGAAGTGAACAAGCCGCAGAGCATCTTCGGCAAATCGTTCGTCCCGTTCGGGCTCTCGGCGGGGAAGAACTTCATGGAGCACGACCTCGTCTACCTCAACCGCGACCTGCTGTTCTGGGGCGCCCGCAACATCGACGGCCGCGGTTTCGACAAGGAAGAGAACCGGCCCACGAACCTGCAGATTCCGCTCGTGCGGAAATAGCGTCAGGCTCGGAAAAGGCGGCAAGCCCCGTCTATATTGCGGCGTTCGCGCCCGACAAGGGGCAATCGGTCACAACTTCTGACGGGCCGCTTCAACCGGTGACGGCCTGAGCCTCAAGCGGATCGACCGCGGGCGCACCCGCCGCGGGAAAGCGCAGTTCGAAGCGGATCGAGCTCGGTGTAGGGCATGAAGCGCGCACTTCGCCGCCGTGCAGCGCCATGATCGCCTTGACGATCGCGAGTCCGAGGCCATTGGATTCGGTGTAGCGGCTGCGTGCCGCGTCGCCCCGGTAGAAGCGGTCGAACAGGCGCCCGAGTTGTTCGGGCGGAACCGGCGGCCCTTCGTTCTCGACGGCTATCGTCGCCATGTCGCCCTCTTGCTCGCCGATCAGCCGCACCGTTGTCCCCCGCGCGCCGTGGCGCACCGCATTCACGACGAGGTTGTTGATCGCGCGCCGGCACAGCGCCGCATTGACGAAGGCCACACCGGCGGCCCGCACGTCGAACCGGAGCCCGCCCTCATCGGCCGGTCCTTCGAAGTACTCGGCGATCTTCTGAAGCTCGCCGTGCAGCGCCATCGGTTCTCGCTCGATCGCCAGCGAAGCGTGGTCGGCCTGCGCGAGGAACAGGATGTTCTCCGCAATCTGACGCAGCCGGTTCAGCTCTTCGAGGTTCGATTCGAGAAGGTGCTGGTACTCGTCGGCGTTGCGGGCCCGCTGCAGCGCGACCTGCGTCTGCCCGATCAGCGCGCCGATGGGCGTGCGGATCTCGTGCGCGAGATCGGCCGAGAACTGCGAAAGACGCTCGTAGCCCGTGGCAATGCGGTCAAGCATTGCGTTGAACGCGATCACCATGTGCTGCACTTCGCGCGGCGCGTCATGCTCGGGCAGCCGCACGGCAAGATTGATCGGGTTGATCGAGGCCGCCTTCTCTGCCACCCGGCGTAGCGGCCGCAGGCCGTGCCGCAGTACCAGGTAAGCGAGCAGGGTCGAGGCGAGCATCGCGAAGAGCGCGCCGAAGACCACGCGATCGCGGTTGGCGCGAATCATCTTCACCTCGTTGGTCAGAGGGTGGCCGGCCACCACCTCCACCATGTCGCCATCGCGGCCCGAACGCGCGAGCGCCGCGGCCCAATGCATCGGCACGCCGTCGGCCAACGGGATGGTCAGCACGTCCTTGATCGCCAGGTCCTGATCGTCCGCAGCCGCGGCGAGCGTGCCGGGCACCGGAAAGCGACCGGGGTTGACGTCGATGAAAGGAGCCTCGCCGGGCCGGCGAAGGAGCAGCACGTCGCGCTCGGCGCCGAGCATGGTCTCGAACAGCAACGGCCGGTCGTGCAGGTCAGCGATCGTCTGCACGTTGCTTACCAGGCGGCGGAAGTGCTCGACGCGGCCGATCAGCTGCGTATCGAGGTGTTCGGTGATCGCCGCCCGCGCGGTGTAGAAGAAGTAGGCGCCGAGCACGCTGGTGACGGCACATGCGATGAGGGCGAGCAGCAAGGTGGCGCGCACTGCCAGCGATCGCGGAAGCCACTTCACGGCGCACTCCCGAACGAATAGCCGATGCTGCGCACGGTGTGGATCAACTTCCTTTCGAAGGGCTGGTCGATCTTCGCGCGAAGGCGCTTGATCGCGACGTCGACGACGTTGGTGTCGCTGTCGAAATTCATGTCCCACACTTCGGAGGCGATCAGCGTGCGCGAGAGCGCCTCGCCCTGCCGCTTGATCAGCAGTTGCAGCAGCAGGAATTCCTTGTTGGTCAGCACGATCTCCTTGCCTTCGCGAGTGACCCTGCGGCGCAGCACGTCGAGCTTGAGATCGGCGAATTCGTAGAACTCGGCTTCGCGCACGATGCCCCGGCGCAGCAGCGTGCGAATCCGCAGGACGAGCTCGGTGAACGAAAAGGGCTTGACGAGGTAGTCGTCGGCGCCGAGTTCAAGACCGCGGATGCGGTCGTCCAAGCCGTCGCGCGCGGTGAGGAAGAGCACCGGAAGATCGCGCTTGTCGCGCAAGGCCTGCATGATCTGCCAGCCGTCGATGCCGGGCAGCATCACGTCGAGCACGACGAGGTCATAGGCGTTCTCCAGCGCCAGGTGCAGGCCGTCCGTGCCGGTGCGCGCCAGGTCGACGGCGTAGCCGCTTTCCTTCAGGCCCTTCTTCAAGTAGTCGCCCGTCTTCGGGTCGTCTTCGATAACGAGGATGCTCATGGGCGTTCGGTCGCCATTCTCTCGCGTGGCGCGGCATCGCTTCATTACTTTTTTGTCATCCGGATGTCATGCCCATGAGCCTGGGCGATGCCTAGAGTGGCCTGGTCTCCATTCTCCTCGGCACATCCATGAACACCAAACTCGGAAAACTCCTTCGGACCCTCGCGCTCCCGACATTGATGGCCACCGGCCTGCTCGGCGCCGGCGGCTCCGCACTTGCCCAGACGCCGCCGCCGGTCGGTGTGCGCGGCGCGATTACCGCGGTCAGCAACGACGCGATCAAGGTCCATACCAACCGCGGGGAAGACCTGACGATCAAGATCAACAACGACACGCAGGTTCGCGCGGTCACGCTCGCCAAAGTGACGGACATCAAGCCCGGCAGCTACATCGGAACGGCGGCAACGCCGCTGCCCGACGGTTCGCTGAAGGCGCTCGAGGTGCATGTGTTCCCGCCCGCGATGGCGGGCACCGGCGATGGCCACCGTGCCTGGGACCTTGGACCCAAAAGCACGATGACCAATGGCACGGTCGGCGACCTGGTCGCGGCCAACGGCCGCACGCTGACCCTCAAGTACAAGGGCGGCGAGAAGAAGATCGTCGTGCCGGACGACGTGCCGATCGTCAACCTGGAGCCCGGCGACCGCTCGCTGCTCGCGGTCGGCACGAAGATTGTTCTATTCGCGAAGAAGGCGGCCGATGCAAGCCTGTCGGCAAGCTTTATCTCTGCGGGCAAGGACGGCGTGACGCCGCCGATGTGACGATGAAGAGCGTGATGATTCACCCGCTGGCCGTGCGTGCCGCCCACTGGATCAATGCGATCGCGATGGGCTGCATGCTGATGAGCGGCTGGGCGATCTACAACGCGTCGCCGATCCTGCCGTTCCGGTTTCCCGCCTGGGCGACGCTCGGCGGTTGGCTGGGTGGCGCCATCGCGTGGCACCTAGCGGCGATGTGGCTGCTCGTCGTGAACGGCCTGCTGTATGCGCTCTACGGCATCGCCAGCGGCCACTTCCGCCGCGAGTTCTTCCCGATCCGCGCCGGCGAGCTGCTGCGCGACGCGGGGCGCGCGCTGACGTTCCGGCTTGCGCATGAAGTCGGCCGCTACAACACGGTGCAGCGCTTCGCCTATGTCGTCGTTCTGCTGCTCGGCGTGCTCGTCGTCGCATCGGGGCTGTCGATCTGGAAGCCTGTGCAGCTGGCATGGCTGGCCGGCCTCTTCGGCGGCTTCGACTTCGCGCGCAAGGTGCATTTCGCAGCGATGGCCGGCATCGCCGGATTCATCGCGATCCATCTGCTGCTCGTCCTCCTCGTGCCGCGCACGCTGCTGCCGATGGTCACAGGCCGCCCGCCGGCCTCTCCCCGTACCGCATCATGATCCAGCTCTCCGATCACAGGAAGCAGCTCGTGAACGTGGAGCGACGGCTGCTGCTGCGTTCGTCGCTCTCGGTCGGCGCGCTCTCGATGCTGTCCGGCTGCAACCTGCAGGACGACGACCAGGTCGACAAGGCCCTGTGGGCGTTGTCGCGCTGGAACGATCGCGTGCAGGCCTGGCTCTTCAGCGGCAGCCGCCTCGCGCCGACCTATGCGGCGAGCCAGGTCACGAAGCCGTTCCCGTTCAACGCGTTCTATGCCGAGTTCGACGCGCCCGAAGTCGACGTGTCGAGCTGGCGGCTCGAAGTCTCGGGACTCGTCGCCGACAAGACGGCGTGGACCGTCGAGCGCCTGCGTACGCTGCCGAAAGCCGGGCAGATCACGCGCCACATCTGCATCGAAGGGTGGAGCGCGATCGGTGACTGGCGCGGCGTTCCGCTCAAGACCTTCCTGCAGCGCATCGGCGCCGACACGACGGCGCGTTACGTCGGCTTCAAGTGTGCCGACCGCTATTACTCGAGCCTCGACATGGCCAGCGCGCTGCATCCGCAGACGCTGCTGGCGCTCGACTTCGGCAATGAAGCGCTGCCGACGGCCTACGGCTTCCCGCTGCGGCTGCGTGTGCCGACCAAGCTCGGCTTCAAGAGCGCGAAGCACGTCGCGGCGATCTTCGTGACCAACACGAATCCCGGGGGCTATTGGGAAGACCAGGGATACAACTGGTTCAGCGGCATATGACATTCCCCTCAGGAGAAAAAGTGTCTACCCCTCACCCAAGCGCCCGTTTCCTGTCTGGCATGCAGTCGATCTCCGCGATTGCCTTCGTCAGTCTGATGGGGGGCTGTGGCGCCATGTCGCCCGCCACCGGAAATACGCCTTCAGCAGGCATGGAAGTCACATCCGGCGCTTTTGCCGAGAACGGCCCCATTCCGGCCGAGCACGCGGGCGTCGGTGACTGTGGAGGCAAGAACCTGTCCTTGCCGGTGGCCTGGACCCACCTGCCCGCGAAGGCGAAGTCGGTCGCGGTGTTGTTGTGGGACCCGGACGGCGCCAGCGGCCTCGGCGTATCGCACTGGGTGGCCTACAACATCGCCGCGGAGCGTGGCCAGCTCACGTCGGGCGAAGCCCGGGCGGGCGCAGACTTTTCCATGGGGCCGAACGTCTCGGGCGCGGCGGCCTATCGCGGGATGTGCCCGCCGGCTGGCGACCGACCGCATCACTACACGTTGACCGTGGTGGCGTCCGAGCTTCCGCCAGGAGCGCTGCCCGCCGGTCTGGCGCGCGATGCCTTGCTCGGCGCGCTCCAAGGTCATGCGCTCGGCGGACAGAGCGTGGTCGGGCGATATGGCCGCTGACGCGGCCGGGCTGGGTCGGCTCTCCCTCATGAAGGACCGTCTACGACGCGAGGGGCCTGCGACGAGGTCGCGCGGGCGCCGGCCGCTTGGTATCGGCCGGCATGCGATCAACGAAGGCTTGCCGAAGGAAGTCGATCAGCAAGCGCACGCGGGTGGGCAACCGGTCCCTGCTCGGAAAGAGCGCCGAGATCGGTCGTACATAGGCTTCCTGCCACGCAGGCAGCAGTTGGACGAGGTCGCCATTGCGCAGATCGGCCGCGACGGCATAGTCGGGTAGCAGCCCGATGCCGGCGCCGCAGCGGATGAACTCGCGCGCAGCGATCCCAGAATGCGTCTTGACCGTTGGATGCACGGACAGCACCAAGCGCTGCGCACTCTTCACATGCTCAAGGTGCAGCTTCTCCGGATGCGGAAGCTGTGTGATGCCGACCCAGGGCAGGCGCAACAGATCATCGGGCCCGACCACCCTGGGCGACGTGTTCAGCAGTTGCGGCGAGGCGCACAGCAGCATGCGACAGGGTCCCAGCTCCGCGGCAAACAACCCCGTGTCTGCCAGGCGGCCGACCCGTAGCGCGAGATCAAAGCGCTCCTCGATGATGTTGGACACGGAATCCTCCAGCACGAGGTCGAACGAAACGTCCGGGTGGATCTTCCTGAATGCTGCCAACTGTGCGATCAGGAAGCTGACGCCGAAGTTGTAGGAACAGGTGAGCCGAATCGATCCGCTCGCGCCCACGCGTTGCGACTCCACGGTGGCGAAGGCGCTTTCGCCCGCGGCCACCATCTGGCGGCAGTTCTCGTAGAACGCGCTTCCTTCCTGGGTCAGCGACAGCGCGCGCGTGCTCCGGCTGATGAGCTGCGTGCCGAGCCGTGCTTCCAGGCACGCCACATGGGCGCTGACCACCGATTTGCCGAGGCCCAGCGCCACCGCCGCCTTCGAGAAGGAGCCCTGTTCGACCACCTGCGCGAACACGGCCATGCGATACAGCTCCTTGAGCATTCAGGCCTCCAGGCGAATTTCGATTGTCCGATTCTGCCGCACTCTAATTCCGTTTGTCGCCATCTAGTCTTGTCCCGCCGGAATCTCTATTGTTCGGGCATCGGACAGGACAACTTCTCGCCGCCGGATTCAAAGACCGGCGGCGACAACCAGGAGACAAGAAAATGAGTGGACCTCTCACGGGCATCCGCATCGTGGACATGACGACCATGTTGTCGGGCCCATGGGCAGCGATGATCCTGGCGGATCAGGGCGCCGACGTGATCAAGGTCGAGGTGCCCAACAGCGGCGACCATGTGCGCTCGCTGGGCAACCAGCGTGCCGGCATGTCGGCGATGTTCCTGAACATCAACCGCAACAAGCGCTCGGTCACGGTGGACGTCAAGACCGAGATGGGGCGGGATATCGTTCGCGACCTCGCCAAGAGCGCCGACGTGTTCATGCAGAACTTCCGCCCGGGCGTCGTGGACAGGCTCGGTGTCGGCGAGGCCGACATCCGCGCCGTTGCGCCCGAGATCGTCTATGCCTCGATCAGCGGCTTTGGCGACGTCGGACCATGGGTCGGCAAGCCCGTGTACGACCCCATCATCCAGGCGGTCTCCGGCCTCACCACCGTCCAGGCAGGCTCGGATCTCGAGCGGCCGCGCCTGATCCGGACCGTGCTCCCGGACAAGCTCGCCGCGGTGACGGTGGCCCAGTCGATCTCCGCCGCGCTGGTGTCGAAGCTGAGCACCGGCAAGGGCCAGCACCTGCGCATCTCCATGCTGGACGCCATCCTCTATTTCCTCTGGGCCTCGGACATGGGTGCCCAGACCTACCCGGGCAAGACCATGAGCAACCAGGAAGCCGCAAGTTTCATCGACCTGATCTATGAAACGAAGGACGGCCACATGACGGTCGCGGTGATGAGCAACAAGGAATGGATCGGACTCACCAAGGCGCTCGACCAGCCGCAGTGGCTCGACGACGAGCGCTTCGCGACGCCCGGCGCCAGGGACAAGCATGTCAATGAACGACTGGTCCTGACGCAGGAAATCTTGAAGTCGAGAACAACGGCCGAGTGGATGGCGCGCCTCGAGGCGCATGACGTGCCCTGCGCGCCGGCGCTCACGAGAAACGAAGTGCTGACCCATCCGCAGGTGGTGGCCGCCGGCACGATCGTGGAATTCGAGCATCACGCCGCAGGCCGCCTGCGGCAGGCACGCCCACCCGCGCAGTTCGACCGGACGCCGTCCTCGATCCGGCGCGGCGCCCCGCTTCTCGGCGAGCACACCGACGAGGTGTTGGAGGAACTGGGCTACTCGGAAAGTATGCGTCGCGAACTGCGCACGGCAAGGATCACGGGCAGCGAATATTTGTGCAACAAAGGCTGAAGGAGAAATCTGATGACGAAGAACATTCTGGTGGTTGGTGCCGATCGTGGCATCGCCAATGCGATCTGCCTCCAGCTGCAGGCACGCGACGACCGCGTCATCGCGGCCTGTCTGGGCGACGGCGAGGGCTTCACCGAAGGAGGCGTCGAGACCATCGGCGGCGTGGATGTCACCTCGGGAGAGGCAGTCCACAAGCTGGTTGAGGCACTGGCGGCGCGCAACGCCCGCCTGGACTGGGTGCTGCACGTCGCCGGCGTTCTCGGCCTGGACACGTTCGGCGAGATCGACTACGACGACATGCGCCGGCAGTTCGAAATCAATACGCTGGGGCCGCTGCGCGTTGCCGAGGCCTGCGCGCCATTCCTGGATGCTGGGTCGAAGCTCGGCATCGTGACCAGCCGCGTGGGCTCGCTGGGCGACAACAGCTCAGGCGGCATGTATGCCTACCGCGTCTCGAAGGCGGGCGCCAACATGGTGGCGCTCAACCTGCACCACGATCTGAGCAAGCGCGGCATTGCGGTCGTGGCGCTGCACCCGGGCATGGTCGCGACCGACCTGACCAAGGACTATCCCGGGAACTTCAACTACATCCAGCCCGCGGATGCGGCGCGAGGCCTGATCGCGCGCATGGACGAACTCGAGCTGGCGTCTTCGGGGCAGTTCCGTCACGCCAACGGGGAACAGTTGCTCTGGTAGCAGCGACGCCTTTCCAGCCGCCACCACAACGACGGAGACAAGCGCAATGATCACTCTTTACCAATACATGCCGGCCTGGACCGTGCCCTGCATCAGTCCCTACGTCACCAAGGTGGCGTACTACATGAAGATGGCGGGCCTGCCTTTCGAGGCCAGGCCTCAGGATCTGACCCGGCTCGACAGGGACACCCCGGCCGGCAAGCTGCCCTGCATCGTCGACAGCGACGGGACGAGCGTGAACGACTCGACGCACATCATCGAGTACCTGCAGGGCAAGTACGGCGAAGTCCTTGATGAAGGCGCCACTGCGACCGAACGTGCGCAGATGCACGCCTTCAATCGCATGATCGACGAACACACCTACTGGGTGGCGGTCATCCAGCCGCGCTGGCGCGAGAGCGAGGGCTGGGAGAAGTACGTCCGCATCATCGCCGGCACCGAAGACGTACCGCCTGCACTGCGGGCCTTCGCCGACGATTTCCGCTTCCGCATCCTCAACGAGTTCATGACCGGAGGCTGGGGACGCATGCCCGCGGACGTGATCTACCGGCGGGCACGTGCGGACGTCGACGCAATGTCCGATTTCCTCGGCAGCAAGCCGTTCTTCATGGGCGACACGCCGCGCTGGGTCGATGCACCCGTCCTGTCGATCCTGCGGCATATCGTGGACTCGCCGTTCACGTACGACACGAAGGCGTACGCCACATCGAAGAAGAACCTGCTGGCCTACATGGACCGCATGCAGGAGCGCTTCGGCATCTGAGCAGCGAACCCAGTCCCCGCCGACCTGGACCCGACCCAATGATCGAACTCTACTACTACACCTCCCCCAACGCCCGCAAGGTGTTGATGATGCTCGAGGAGGTTGGCCTGCCCTACGAGGTACTGTGGATCGACATCAGCGCAGGCGATCAGCACAGCGAAGCCTACGCGCTGGTGAACCCGAACCGCAAGATCCCCGCGCTGATCGACTCCGAAGGCCCGGACGGCCAGCCTCTCGCGCTGTTCGAATCCGGGGCCATTCTGCTGTACCTGGCGGAGAAGACCGGCCGGCTGCTTCCGGTCGACCCGGCGAGGCGCTGGAGCACGATCAAGTGGTTGTTCTGGCAGACCTCGAGCCAGGGGCCGCTGCTGGGACAAGCCGCACACTTCGTGAGCCACGCCGCCAACCGCGGTATCGACGTGCAGTACGCGGTGGACCGGTACAAGGGCGAAGCCAACCGCCTGTACGGCGTGCTCGAGTCGCAGCTGAAGGACCGCGAGTACATCGACGGCGAGTTTTCCATCGCCGACATCGCCGCCTTTCCCTGGGTGCGCGTCGCGAAGGGGCAGGGCGTGCTTCTCGACCATTTTCCCAACGTCAAGCGATGGTGCGATGCGGTGGCCGAACGCCCTTCGGCACGCAAGAAGCTCGCGCGCGACAAAGCGACCCGCGAGGCGGCGCGCACGGGCTACTACACGGACGAGACCTGGAAGGTCCTGTTCGGCGGCCATGCGGCCGACCAGTCCACCACATCCATCAGCAACTGAGTAAATCCCATGAACTCTCCCGAAATCCTCCCGTTGCCGATGTGGATCGGCGGCAAGCCCGTTTCCAGCCCAAACAGCATCGCGGTCTCGGACCCCGCCAGCGGCGAAACGTTCGCCCGCGTGCCCGACTGCACGCGCACCCAGCTTGACGACGCCGTAGCGGTAGCGCAGCGCGCATTCGCCGAGTGGAGCCTCGTGCCCGGCGAACGACGCCGTGCAATGGTCAACGCCTTCATCGAGCGCGTGGTCGCCGACACCGACGTGCTCGCCGACCTGATCACCCGGGAGCAAGGAAAGCCCTTGCCCAAGGCCCGCAGCGAGATCGGCTCCGCGGTCTTCTTCTCGCGCGGCTACGCGGCCGTCGAGCTCAAGCCCGAAGTGCTGCGCGACACGCCGCAGCAACGCGCCGAAGTACGGCGCCGCCCGCTGGGCGTGGTCGGCGCGATCACCGCGTGGAACTATCCGGTGCTGCTGGCGATGTGGAAGATCGTCCCCGCCGTGTTGGCCGGCAACACGGTGGTCCTCAAGCCCTCGCCGAACACGCCGGTCGCGACACTGCGACTCGGCGAGCTGGCCCAGGAGATCTTTCCACCGGGGGTGGTCAACGTGGTGTCTGGGGGCAATGACCTGGGCGCCTGGATGACCGAGCACCCCGACATCCGCAAGATCGCCTTCACAGGCTCGGGGCCCACGGGCAAGCGCATCATGGCCAGTGCTGCAGGCAACCTGAAGCGCCTGACGCTCGAACTCGGCGGCAACGACGCCGGCATCGTGCTCGACGACGTGGATCCGGCAGCGATCGCGGCCGACCTGTTCTGGGCCAAGTTCTCGAACTGCGGGCAAGTCTGCGCGGCGCTCAAGCGCATGTACGTGCATCGCAGCGTCTACCGGGCCGTCTGCGACGAACTGGTCAAGGTCGCCGCGACCGTGAAGATCGGCCCAGGGACGCAGGAAGGCGTCGACATCGGCCCGATCCAGAACAAGGCGCAGTACGCGCTGGTCCATGCGATGGTCGACGAGGCCGTCGCCGCCGGGGCCAAGGTGCTTTACCGGAGCCCTGTGCCACCCGGCCCGGGGTTGTTCCTCCCGATCACGATCCTGACCGACGTGACGCCCGAGATGCGTGTCGTGAAAGAAGAGGTCTTCGGGCCGGTGCTCAGCATCACGCCCTACGACGACGAGGAACAAGCCCTGCGCTGGGCCAATCAGGGCGAGTACGGGCTCGGCGGCTCCGTTTGGGGTTCCGACATCGATCGCGCAACCCGACTCGCTGCACGGCTCGACGCCGGCGGCGCCTGGGTCAACCAGCACCCCGCGATGGGCCCGGACATCCCATTCGGCGGCGTCAAGGGCTCGGGCATCGGCGTCGAGCTCGGGCGCCTCGGGCTGGAGGAATACACCTCCGTCCAGGTGCTCAACGTCAAGCGCGCCGCCTGAGCACTTGCCGTTTCCGGCGCCTTCCGACGACTCCCCAACTGGAGACAACCATGAGCTTGCTGAGCCGAGACGACTGGTATGACATCGCCCGCGACGTCGACTGGACGCTGTCGTACGTCGATGAGCGCGAGGCCTTTCCGGAAGCCTGGTCCGGATGCGGGCCCGTGCCGAAGGAGGCCTGGGACGCCTGGGACGAGCCCTACCGCGTCACCTACCGCGACTACGTGCGCGTGCAGCGCGAGAAGGAGTCCGGCGCGCATGCGGTGCGCGAGGCGCTCAAGCGCGCCAACATCTACGAAAAGCTCGACCCCGGCCACACGGCCTCCTCGCAACTGCACATGGGCACCACCTGCATGGTCGAGCAGATGGCGGTCACGATGCAGAGCCGCTTCTGCCGCTTCGCGCCGACGCCACGCTGGCGCAACCTGGGCGTGTTCGGCATGCTCGACGAGATCCGCCACGCGCAGCTCGACCTCGCGTTCTCGCACGACCTGCTCAAGCACGACGAGCGATTCGACTGGTGCAACAAGGCCTTCCACACCAACGAGTGGGGCGTGCTGGCGGTGAAGAACTTTTTCGACGACTGGATGCTGAACGCCAACTGCATCGAAGCCGCGATGGCCACCAGCCTGACCGTCGAGCACGGATTCACCAACATCCAGTTCGTCGCACTCGCGGCCGACGCCATGGAGGCCGGGGATGTCGACTTCTCGAACCTGCTGTCGAGCATCCAGACCGACGAGGCGCGCCATGCGCAGCTCGGTTTCCCGACGCTCGAGGTGCTGATGAAGCACGACCCGAAGCGCGCGCAATACATCTTCGATGTCTCGTTCTGGCGTTCATTCCGCCTGTTCCAGACGCTGACCGGCACCTCGATGGACTACTACACGCCGGTGGCCAAGCGCAAGATGTCCTTCAAGGAGTTCATGCTCGAATGGGTGGTGCACCACCACGAGCGCACGATGAAGGACTACGGGTTGGCCAAGCCCTGGTTCTGGGACACCTTCCTGCACTGCCTGGACCACGGCCACCATGCGATGCACCTCGGCACCTGGTTCTGGCGGCCGACGCTGTTCTGGAAGCCCAATGCCGGCGTCTCGAAGGCCGAGCGCAAGTGGCTCAACGAGAAGTACCCGAACTGGGAGGACAGCTGGGGTGTGCTATGGGACGAGATCATCGCCAACGTCAACCGCGGCGACATGGCGCAGACCTACCCGGAGACGCTGCCGGCGCTGTGCAACGTCACGCAGCTGCCGCTGGGCTCGGCCTGGGACCGCCATCACCTGAAGATGCACACGAGCGAGTACATGGGCCGGCTCTACAACTTTGATTCGGACGTCTCGAAGTGGATCTTCGACAGCGAGCCCGAGCGCTATGCCGGACACACCAACGTGGTCGATCGCTTCCTGCTCGGCGAGATCCAGCCGATGAACCTGGCCGGCGGCCTGCAGTGGATGGGCATCACGCCCGAGGTGATGGGCGACGACGCCCATGAATACCGCTGGGCCGCCGACTACGCGCCGGCGGCAAGGTCGCAGCGCAAGGCAGCCTGAAAAACTCACTTCGATTTCGTGGAGACACACATGGCGTTGTTCCCAATCTACGGCGTATTCCAGGGCGACTTCGTGCCGCACCTGGTGGCAGTCGATACCGACGACACGATGAACCAGGTGGCCGAGAAGATCGCCGTCCACAGCGTTGGGCGGCGCGTCCCGCGCAGGGCTGGTTCCACGGGCTACCGGGTGCAGGTGGGCGAGTGTACGGTGCCGATCGACAGAACGCTGTCCCAGGTGCTGGTCGACCCCGGCCTCAAGCCGCTCGAGTGGGTCACGATCGGCTGGGCCGCCTGATCATGGGAGCGACGATGCCGGAGAACGACGGCGCCCCATTTGTCGAGGTGTGCTCGGCCGACGACCTGTGGATCGGCGAGATGGAGTGCTTCGACGTCGGTGATCGCGAGGTGCTCGTCGCCAACATCGACGGCGAGCTGCATGCCTACGACGGCGTCTGCCCGCACCAGAGCGTGCCACTGGTGGAAGGCGAGCTCAACGGCAAGGTGCTGACCTGCCGCGCGCATCAATGGAGCTTCGACGCCTGTAGCGGCAAGAGCATCAACCCGTCGGGCGAGCGTCTGCAGAAGTTCGCACTGCGCGTAGTTGACGGCAAGGTGTGGATCGCCGCACAGACCACCGACGCATGAGACTTCAATCCAGGAGAGCAAGATGGCAGGCGACCGAGTTTTCATGACCGATTCCGTCCAGTACGACGCAGTCGGACCGATCCTGCGCGCCGGCGAGATCGCCGAAGCCGTGATCGATGCGGTGGAAGAGGACAACCCGGAGTGCGACGTGTTCGTCACCGACCGCGGCGACTACCTCCATATCCACACCCTGCACGACTGCCGGCTGACACGGGCCAGCCTCGAGCGCAGCCTCGGCCGCAGCTACGACCTTGCACGGCTGGAGATCGAGATGCCGGCGTTCTCCGGCCGCATGCAGACCAGCGACCGCGAGTACCGCTGGTACTTCAAGTCTTGACTGTGCCGACACGAGCCGCCGATTCAAAAGACCCCGCCTGGAGACCATCGTGACTTTCCCCATCGCACCCGTCGCGCTGCGCTCGCGCCGCGCCAAGACCTGGTCAAGCTTCGGCCAACTGGGCCGAAAGCCCAGTGAATACGAGGTCGTGACTCACGACATGAACCACACCGTGGGTGCCATCCCGCTGGAGATGGGGCCCGAGGTCCATGGCAACCGCTGGTTGATCCGGCACCGCGACAGCACCGCGTTGAAGGTCGATGCGCTGCACAGCTTCCGCGATCCGGACCAGATGACCTATCGCAAGTACACGCAGGCAATGGATCAGCAGGAGACCTATGTCGACGGCCTGTTGCAGCAGTACGGCGAGGTGCGCGAGAGCGACCGGGGCCTGAATTCGCAGGCACTCGATTTCCTGGCGACGGCGCTCACGCCCGCACGCTATCTGGGCCACGGCCTGCAGATGCTCTCGGCCTACGTCCAGCAGCTCGCGCACTCCAGCTATATCGGCAACTGCGCCGCGTTCCAGACGGCCGACCAACTGCGCCGCGTGCAGCGCGTGGCCTACCGGACGCGCCAGCTTGCCGGTGCGCATCCGCTGCGGGGCTTCGGCACGAATGAACGCGCGACTTGGCAGGACCATCCCGATTGGCAGGCAACGCGTGAAGCGATCGAACGGCTCATGGTTGCCTACGACTGGGACGCGGCATTCGTCGGCCTGAACCTCGTGGTCAAGCCAGTGGTCGACGAACTGTTCCTGAAGGCCTTCGCCGAGGTCGCTCGCCTGCTCGGCGACGAACTCGATGCACTGATCGCGGAGAACCTGTTTCTCGATGCGCAGCGCAGCCGCCGCTGGACCGCCGATGCCTGCCGCGCCATGGTCGAGGCCGACGGAGCCAACGCCTTTGTGCTTCGCGAACGTCTGGCGCAATGGCGGCCGCGCGGCCCAGCCATCATCGAGTCGGCGAGCCGGCTGCTGGCGCGCCATGCGGCGACCGGCATCTCAGCCGCGGCGATTGCCGATGAGGCGTCGAGCGGATGGGCCGAGTTCCTGGCCGACACCGGCCTGGTGCCGGAAGCCTGACTCGGAACCACTGCGACCATGAACCCCATCGACCCGGCCGTCGCGGGCCGCACGGCTTTCGTTCGCCTGGAACCGAGCGGCGCGCGGCTCTCATGCGCTGCCGGCCAAACCGTGCTCGCGGCAGCGCTGGCCGCCGGCATCGACCTGCCCTACGAATGCGCAAGCGGCAGTTGCGGGAGCTGCCGCGTCCGCCTGGTCGAGGGCTCGGTCAGCCCACTCTGGGCTGGCGCGCCAGGCCTTAGCGAGCGCGACCGGCGCAAAGGCGATCGCATCTTGTGCTGCCAGAGCATCGTGCACGACGACTGCGCGATCCAGGTCCAGCCTCATGCAGGCACGCCACCGGTGCGGCCCGCGAGGTGGCGCACGCGTGTGCGCGAACTGCGCCCGCTCAACCGCAACGTCGTGCATCTCGTTCTGGAGGCGGAGCACGCGGTGGACTTCCTGCCGGGCCAGTTCATGCTCTTCGAGCTGCCGCACGGCATCGGCCGGCGCGCCTACTCGATGGCCAATCTGCCGGGCGTAGACGGGCAGCTCGAGTTCATCATCAAGCGCAAGCCCGGTGGACTCGGGTGCAACTACCTGTTCGATGCGTTGCACGCGGGCGATGCCGTGCACCTCGAAGGGCCCTATGGCCGTGCCTGGCTGCGCGAGGACGGCGCGAACGACATCGTGCTGCTCGCTGGTGGTTCCGGGCTCGCGCCCATCTGGTCGATCGCCCAGGCGGCCCTGCGGCGCTGGCCCCAGCGCCGGCTGCGCCTCTATTTCGGCGCGAACCGAGCCGAGGATCTGTTCTGGCTCGAAGAGATCGAGCAGGCGCGCCGCGTGATGCCCGCACTCGAGGCGAACCTCGTTCTCGTGCAGTCCTCCGCGGCCGATCCGCCCGGTGCCCGCACCGGTCTGGTTGGGGCCGTGATGTCGCAGGACATTGGCAACGCGCTGTCGAACGACCTCTATCTGGCTGGACCTCCCGGGCTGATCGACAGCGTGCTGCGCGACTTCGTCGCCACCGGCAGAGCGCGGGCCGACCGCGTGTTTTTCGATCGATTTCTTTGATGACAACCGAATCTCACTACGAGCTGATCGCCATCGGCGGCGGCAGCGGCGGCCTTGCCGTGGCGCAACGCGCGGCCGAGTACGGCGCCCGCGCAGCGGTCATCGAGCCGGCTCGGCTGGGGGGCACTTGTGTCAATGCCGGATGCGTGCCGAAAAAGGTGCTGTGGCATGCCGCGCACCTCGTGGAAGGTGCCCGCGCCGCGTCGGGATACGGCATCGAGCTGCCACCCGCGCGTGTGGACTGGGGCGAGATGCGCCGGCGACGCGACGCCTACATCTCTCGCCTCAACGGGATCTATGCGCGCAACCTCGAACGGCGCGGCGTGACGTACATCGACGGCTACGCCGTGTTCGAGGACCCGCGCACCTTGCGAGTGGGAGAGCGTTTGTACACCGCCGACCACATCGTCGTGGCCACCGGCGGGCGACCGAAGCTCCCCTTGATTCCCGGGGCCCGCCTGGGCTTGAACTCCGACGACTTCTTCGCGCTCGACGCCCGACCCGAGCGCGTGGCGGTCGTGGGCAGCGGCTACATTGCCGTCGAGTTGGCTGGGCTGCTGAATGCCTTCGGCTCGCGAGTCGAGCAGCTGTTGCGGCAAGACACCGTGCTGCGCGATTTCGATGTGTTGGTACAGACGGCACTCATGCGCGAGATGGGCGCATCGGGTGTCGCCTTTCTCACAACCACGGTGCCGGCGAGCCTGGAACGCGGCGCGGATGGCATCGTGCTGAACGCGGAGGATGGGCGCCGGCTGGGACCCTACGACGCGGTGTTCTGGGCCATCGGGCGAGAACCGGCAACGACAGGCCTGCAACTGGAGCGCGCCGGTCTCGCTACCGATGCGTCCGGCTTCCTGCGCACCGACGCTTATCAGCGCACGCCGGTCGCCGGCATCCATGCCATCGGCGATGTCACGGGCCGTGCCGCGCTCACGCCCGTTGCGATTGCGGCCGGCCGGCGTTTGGCCGATCGCCTGTTCGGCGGCCTGCCCGCGCGGCGCCTGGACTACGAGTGCGTTCCGACGGTCGTGTTTTCGCATCCGCCGGTCGGCACCGTCGGACTTACCGAAGCGCAGGCACGCGCTCGGCACGACACGGTCGAGGTCAAGAGAACCGCTTTCGTCCCCATGTACTATGCCCTCACCGAACGCCGCCAACGCTGCGAGATGAAGCTGGTACTCGCCGGCGACAAGCGACGGGTTGTCGGCTGCCACATCGTCGGCGACGGCGCCGACGAGATGCTTCAGGGGTTCGCGGTGGCCGTGCGAATGCGCGCTACGCTCGAGGACTTTCAGGACACCGTGGCCATCCACCCCACCAACGCCGAAGAGATGGTGACCATGCGCTGAGCCGCCAGTGGCGTTCGCCGAAGTCACCACGATGGGCGGGACTGCGGTGGGTGGTCGCGCTGCTGCTGAATATCGGGTTGCCCACGGGCGCCCGAGCCGGCCGGTCAGACCCGCGCGGCCAGGAAATCGAGAAAGCAGGCGATGCGCGCCGCCAGCATCGTGTTGCGGTAGTACACCGCATTGATCCCCTGGCGCACGTCCGCCGTTTCGTGCGCGAGCACCTGCACCAGCGCGCCACGCTCGCGATCGGCGGTGGTCATGAAGTCCGACAGGCACACCAGGCCCGCGCCCTCCAGCGCCAGCTGCCTGAGCGTCTCGCCGCTCGATGCCCTGATGGCCGGCACGATCTGCCATTCGTCACCATGCGCGCCGCGCAACGGCCAGCGGTTGAGCGACTCCGGCTGCGTGAAGCCCAGCAGCGTGTGCTTCGTCAGCGCCGCCACGTTGCGGGGCCGCCCGTGCTTCTCCAGGTAGCCGGGGCTGGCAAGCACGCGGATGCGGCTGGTGCCGAGCGGACGCGCATGAAGCGTCGAATCGCCCAACTCGCCGATGCGGATGGCGACATCGGTGCGGCGCTCCAGCAGGTCGATGTTGAGCTCGTCGGTGTCCAGCTCCAACGTGATGAGGGGATAGCTGCGCCGGAACTCCGGCACCAGCGGCACGATGACGTGGAGCATGAAGGGCGTCGCCGCATTCACCCGCAGCAGGCCTGCGGGCTGCTGGCGGCGCGCGACCATCTGTTCCTCGGCGTTGTCGATCGACGAGAGGATGGCGCGCGCATGTGCGAGGAAGGCCGCGCCCTCCTCCGTGAGCTCCATGCGGCGCGTCGTGCGGCGCAACAGCGTGGTGTCGAGCTTCGTCTCCAGGCGGCCGAGCGCACGGCTCACGCCGGAGACGGTCTGCTCCAGCTGCTCCGCCGCGGCGGTGATGGAGCCGGAATGGACGACGGCGACGAAAGCCTGCAGCTCCTCGAGCGTGGTCTTCATGGCATTCTTGATTTCGAATCAATAGTGTAGTGATGACTATGCGCTTTTTCTGCGAGAACTGCTGGCCCACACTCGAGCCTGCTTCTACACAGGAAAGCTCCCACATGCCCATCGCCCTCCTCGCGCTGACGCTCAGCGCCTTCGCCATCGGCACGACCGAATTCGTGATCGTCGGCCTGCTCCCCACCGTCGCGGCCGACCTCGGCATCGGCCTGCCTTCCACCGGCCTGCTGGTCAGCCTCTACGCGCTCGGCGTCGCCGTCGGCGCGCCGGTGCTCACCGCCCTCACCGGCAAGGTGCCGCGCAAGGCGCTGCTGCTCGGCCTCATGGCGCTCTTCACCGCCGGCAACCTGCTGGCGTGGCAGGCGCCGAGCTACGAAACGCTGGTTGCCGCGCGCGTGCTCACCGGGCTCGCGCATGGCGTGTTCTTCTCGATCGGCTCGACCATCGCCACCGGCCTGGTGCCGAAGGAGAAGGCGGCGAGCGCCATTGCCATCATGTTTACCGGCCTCACGGTTGCGCTGGTGACGGGCGTGCCGCTCGGCACCTTCATCGGCCAGCACTTCGGCTGGCGCGAGACCTTCCTCGCCGTATCGGCGCTGGGCGTGGTCGCCTTCGTCGGCAGCTGGCTCTTCGTGCCCGCCGGCATCCGCCACACGGCGCCCGCCTCGCTCGCACAGCAGGCAAAGGTCCTGGCGGAGCCGCGGCTGTTGCTGGTCTACGCCAAGACAGCGATCGGCTACGGCGGCTCGTTCATTCCCTTCACTTTCCTCGCGCCGATCCTCACCGAGGTGTCCGGCTTCAGCGCCGGCGCCGTGGGCTGGGTCATGCTGGTCTATGGCCTCTCCGTCGCGGCCGGCAACATCTGGGGCGGCAAGCTGGCCGACCGCCAGGGCCCGATCCCGGCGCTGCGCATCATCTTTGCCCTGCTGGCCACGGTTCTGCTGGTCTTCAACTTCACCGCGCCGCACAAATGGCTGGCGTTGGCCACGGTGCTCGCCTGGGGCGCGGTCGCCTTCGGCAACGTGCCGGGTCTGCAGGTCTACGTGGTGAAGCAGGCCGAGCGCTTCACGCCGCAGGCGGTGGACGTGGCCTCGGGCCTGAACATCGCCGCCTTCAACCTCGGCATCGCCGGCGCCGCCTGGGCCGGCGGCCTGATCGTTACCCACCTGGGCCTGATGCACACGCCGTGGATCGGCGCGCTCGTGGTGCTGGTCTCGCTGGCGCTCACGCACTGGAGCGGCGTGCTCGACCGCCGCAGCGGCATCCCCGTGCGCGCCGACGGGCCGGTTCCCGTCGGCCACTGAACAACCACTCGCAAAGGACCTTTCAAATGAACACGCACACCATCCCGCGCTTCGGCCTCGGCACCTTCCGCCTTCAGGGGCAGACCGTCATCGACTCCGTCGAGAACGGCCTCACGCTCGGCTACCGGCTCGTCGACACCGCCCAGATCTACGGCAACGAGGCCGAGGTCGGCCAGGCCATCGCCGTAAGCGCCACGCCGCGCGACGAGATCTTCATCACTACCAAGATCTGGACCGAGAACCATGCGCGCGACAAACTCATCCCCAGCCTGAAGGAGAGCCTGCGCAAGCTGCGCACCGACCGCGTGGATCTCGCGCTGATCCATTGGCCCTCGCCCGGCAACGCAGTGCCGGTGGACGAGTTCATGGGCGCGCTCGCCGAAGCGAAGGCGCAAGGCCTGACCCGGCAGATCGGCGTGTCGAACTTCACCGTCGCGCTGATGAAGGACGCCATCGCGGCTGTCGGCGCCGAGGCGATCGCGACCAACCAGGTCGAGCTGCATCCCTACCTCCAGAACCGCAAGGTGGCCGGCTTCGCCAGGAGTCAGGGCATCGCGATCACGTCCTACATGACGCTGGCCTACGGCAAGGTGCTGGCCGATCCGGTGATCGTGGAGATCGCGGCCACGCGTAAGGCGACGCCGGCGCAGGTGGTGCTGGCCTGGGCGATGCAGCTGGGCTACGCGGTCATTCCTTCGTCGACGAAGCGTGCCAATCTTGCGAGCAATCTCGAGGCGCAGCGCCTGGTGCTCGGCGATTCGGAGATGGCGCGCATCGCCGCGCTGGACCGCGGCGAGCGGCTCACCAGCCCGGCAGGCCTGGCGCCCGCCTGGGACTGAGCAAGCCCCACCCGGCGCATTACTTCGCGCCGGGGTGCAGGCCCAGCACGTTGGCGCCAATGGCCGGGTCGACGAAGCGCTCCAGCCGGTGTGGATGCAGCATCACCGTGATCTCGCAGGAACCCGTGCCCACCGTGAGCCCCAGCAGGTGGCCACCGGCGCCGATGAAGGTGCCGTCGGTCACGATGCCGTGCGCATGGATCGAAGGCTTGCCTTCCTTCCACGCGATGCTGCCCGTCAGGTTGGCCAGTTCGACGTCCTTGAAGGTCTTGGGATCGAACACCTTCCTCGAGAAATCGTAGAAGCCGAACTTGGCTTCCCGCATGAAGCCGATGCCGACGATGCTCGCGCTCGGGATCTGCTCGACCGCCGCGAGCCGCTCGAGATGGGCGATGACGTCGTCGCCGTTGCGCAGCACCATCAGGTAGCCGGTGGGCGTGCGCGTGTACTTGCCCGTGAGGTCCTGCGCCGACGCGCCGAAGGCAAGGGTCGCCAGCAGGGCCGGCAGCAATAGAAAGCGTTTCTTGAACATGCGTTGTCTCGATTCCTGGTTCTGAAATTCACACAGCGCACGATGCGGTCCTGCATCGGGCGGGCGCCAGTCTAGGAAGGCGATGCATCCGCGGCAAACGAGTTTTTTAAGGGCGATTGCGGAGAAAAAGTTGAAGCGTTTGCCCGCACACTCGACGGCATGCGGCTGCGGCCTGCCGCCCCCGCTTCAAGGAGACTTCCGTGTCACGTCCCATCCCGCCACTGAACGCATTGCGCGCCTTCGAGGTCGCCGCGCGGCACCTGAGCTTCACGCGCGCGGCCGACGAGTTGTTCGTGACGCCTTCCGCCGTCAGCCACCAGGTCAAGACGCTGGAAGAAAACCTCGGCGTCGCGCTCTTCATCCGGGATTCGAAGTCGCTGTCGCTCACCGCCGCGGGCAAGGCCTACCTGCCGGGCGTGCAGGAAGCCTTCAAGCAACTCGTCTTCGCCACGCACCAGCTGCACAAGACGCTCGGTGTTCCTTCGCTGAAGATCAACCTGCCGCCCACCTTCGCGGTGAAGTGGCTCACGCCGCGCATGCGCCGCTTCATGCAGGCGCATCCGGACATTGATCTCAAGATCTCCACCGAGAAGGAGATGGTCGACTTCACGCGGCAGGACTTCGACATGGCCGTGCGCTACGGCCGCGGCACCTATCCGGGCCTGTATTCCGAACTGTGCCTGCCGGTGGAAGTGTTTCCGGTCTGCAGCCCCGCGCTCGTGCAGGACATGGCGCATCCGCTGCGCACGCCTTCGGACCTGCGCTTCCACACGCTGCTGCACGACGAGAGCACCTACGACGACGTCAGCAATCCCAACTGGTCGATGTGGCTCGAGCAGGCCGGCGTGGCCGACGTGGACACGACCCGCGGCCCCTCGTTCTGGCCCAGCCACCTGGTGATCGGCGCGGCCATCGACGGTCTCGGCGTCGCGCTCGCCAAGAAGCACTGGGTGGCCGACGACCTGGCGAGCGGCGCTCTGGTGCGGCCCTTCGAAGGCAGCATGCAGGTGGAGTTCGCCTACTACATCGTGTTTCCTGAAGACCGGTCGAACGATCCGCGCATCCGCGCCTTTCTCGACTGGGTTCGCGAGGAGCTCGCGCGCGACGCGCAAGCTCAGCCGATGCGGTAGCAGCGCACCGCGTTGTCGTGCAGCAGCGCGCGGCGCTCCGCGTCGGGGCGCTGCGCGATGGCGGCCTTGAAGCCCTCCAGGAGGGTGGTGTAGTCGGCCACCAGGCTGTCCACCGGGAAGTTGCTCGCGAACATGCAGCGTGACGGCCCGAAGATGGCGATGGCGTCGCGCATCACCGGCACGTTGTCGGCCTGCGCCCACGGCTTCGCGAGACGGCCGAGGCCCGAGATCTTCACCGCCGTGTTCGGCTGTGCCGCCAGCGATTCCATTGCGGCCCGCCAGCCGCGCAGGCCGGCAACGCTGCGGTCGGCCGGCAGGCCGGTGTGGTTGAGGATCAGCGTCGTCCGCGGGAAATCGCGCGCCAGGTCGGCCGCCTGGTCCAAGTTCCACCACGGCGCCTGCAAGTCGAAGGACAGGCCGTGGCGCTGCAGCAGCGCATAGCCGCTGCGCCATCGCGGATCGTCCATCGAACCGGCGAGGCCGCGCCTCGCGTCCGACTGCGCCGCGGCGGTCACCGGCTTGTGGCGGATGCCGCGCACGAGCGCAAAGGCCGCCTGCGCCGCGAGCACCTCTTCCACGTCGCCGCGGTCGAGCGCCGCATGCGCCACGATGACGCTGGGCCGCCCATGGGTCTGCGCAAGCCGGGTGAGCCAGCGCGTCTCGGCCACCGGGTCGATGCGGTCCCACTCGGCCTCGATGTGCACGGTGGCGACGGGCGAATGGCGATGCGTGTCGCGTTCGAAATCCGCAGGCAGGTAGCTGCGCCTGAGTGCCGAATAGTCGCCGTAGCGGAAGGCAGGCACCGTCTCGCCCTGCAGCCAGGGATAAGGATTGGCCTCGAGATCCCAGAAGTGCTGGTGCGCGTCGATGAAGACGTCGTCGGGCGTTGGGTCCATCGCGGGATTCTCGCGCGCTCAGTTCGAGATCTTGAGCTTGCCGGCGAGCTCCTTGAAGAATGCACTCTCGCGGACCATCAGCGCTTCCAGCGCCGTGTCATCGCCATAGGTATCGGTGCTGAAGTGCAGCTTCTGCAGCGCGTCGAGCCACACCGGCTCCTTCACCGCCTTGGCGGTCGCGGCCTTCAGGACGGCCATCACGTCGTCGGGCGTGCCGCGCGGCGCAGAGAGGCCGCGCCAGATGCCGATCGACAGCTCAATCTTGCGCTCCTTCAGCGTGGGAACGTTCTCGAAGCCATCGCCCACGCGCCGGTCGGCCATCACCGCCAGCGTCTTGAGCTTGCCGGCCGCGACGTAGGTCGAGACTTCGGCCGTGCTCACCGTCACCGCGTCGATGTGCCCGCCCAGCAGGGCCAGCACGGCCGGTGCGCCGCCGGCGTAGGGGATGTGGTTGAACGGGGCGCCGGTCTTCTCCGAAAGCGCCGCGGCCGCCATGTGCCAGGTCGAGCCGTGGCCGGCATTGCCGACGCGGATGTTCGCCTCGGGCTTGCGCGCTGCATCGAGAAACTGCTCGAGCGTTGCATAGGGCGCGTCGGCGCGCACCACCACCGCGGCCGGGTCGGCATTGAGCCGCGCGATGGGCCGCAGGTCTTTGTACGAGAACTTCGCCAGGCCCAGGTGGTTCAGGAAGGTCAGCTCGGTCGATGACAGCACGATCCGGTAGCCGTCCGGCTTGGCGTTCACCACATCGCCGAGGCCGAGCGCGCCGCTCGCGCCGGGCCGGTTGATCACCACGATCGGCTGCGGCAGGTGCCTGGCCACGGCAGCACCGAAGGCCCGGCCGACCACGTCGGCACCGCCGCCGGCCTGCCAGGGAACGACCAGCTCGATGGGCTTGTTCGGATAGGCACCGCCTTGCGCCCAGGCGGGCACGGCGAGGGTGCTGCCCAGCAGCATGGCGGCAGGCCAGGTGCGCAGCCATTGGCGGCGCGCGGTATCGATCGTCGAGGAAGCCATGTCTTTCGTCTCCTGCTTTTGGGGATGGTGTCGCGTTGTCGTGTTTCGTGCCAGTGCCGCTTCAGGCATTGACCGCCGCACCGGCCCGGGCCGCGCCAAAGGCGCCGGCCTGGCGCAGCGCCTCGATGTGCCCTTCCGTCAGCCCGATCTCGCCCAGGATCTCGTCGGTGTGCTGGCCCAGCAGCGGCGCCGGATGCCGCACCTGCTGGGGCGTGCCGCTGAGCTTGACGGGAAAACCGAGCGCACGGGTCTCGCCTTCCACCGGATGCTGGATCTTCAGCACCATGTTGCGCGCCACTGCCTGCTCGCTTTCGAGCGCTTCTGCGTAGTTGTAGATCGGCGCGGCCGGCACGCCGGCGGCGAGCAGCGCATCGACCCACTCGGCGGCGGTGCGGCGCGCGAACTCGCGCTCGAGCTCGGCGATTAGCACTTCGCGGTTGCGGATGCGCAGCACGTTGTCGGTGAAGCGCGGATCCTGCACGAGGTCCGCGCGGTCGATCACGCCGCACAGCGCCGTCCACAGCTTGGGGTTGGCCGCGCCGACGACGAAGTGGCGGTCCGACGCGCGCACCGCCTGGTAGGGCGCGCTCATGCGGTTGGCACTGCCGATCGGCACCGGCAGCTCGCCCGTGCCCCAATACTCGGCCGATTCCCACACCGACAGGCCCAGGGCCGTCTCGAACAGCGAGGCATCGACGAACTGGCCCTCGCCCGTGAGACCGCGTCCGATCACCGCGCTCAGGATGCCGTAGGCCGCGAAGAGCCCGGCGCCGAGGTCGGCCAGCGGGACGCTGGACTTGACCGGTTCCTGGCCCGGGTGCCCCATCACGCTCATCACGCCGGTCATGGCCTGCGCGATCAGGTCGAGGCCCGGCCGCTTGGCCCACGGCCCGGTCTGGCCGAAGCCCGAGATGCTGGCGTAGACCAGGCGCGGGTTGATCTCGCGCAGCGTGGCGTAGTCGATCTTCAGCCGCGCGGCGACGCCGGGGCGGTTGTTCTCGACCAGCACGTCGGCGTCCTTCACCAGCGCGTAGAAGGCCTCGAGCCCGGCCGGATTCTTGAGGTCGATCTCCACGCTGCGCTTGTTGCGGTTGAGGGCGAGGAAGCCGCCGCTGTCGGCACCCTTGAGTCGGAAGCCCATGGACTTGCGGGTCTGGTCGCCGATGCCGGGCGTCTCGACCTTGATGACGTCGGCGCCCATGTCGCCGAGCAGCATGCAGCAGAAGGGGCCGGCCATGATCTGGCTGACGTCGAGGACCTTGATGCGGGAAAGAGGAAGGGTCACGCGGGAGCTCCGTGGTGTTCTGGGTTCGGGTGCAGGCTCAGCGGCCCGTGAAGACCGGCCTGGTCTTGGCGAGGAAGGCCTGGAAGCCGATGCGGTAGTCCTCGGTGTCGAAGCAGGCATAGGCCTCGTCGGTCTCCTCGGGGGTCAGCGGCGCCGGCTGCGCCAGCCGCCGCACGAACTTCTTGTGCCAGCGTGCCACCAGCGGCGCGCCGTTGGCGATGCGGCGCGCGGTCGCGTCGCCCTCCGCCAGCACCTCGGCGTCGTCGACCACGCGGTTCACCAGGCGCTTGGCCAGGGCCTCTTGCGCATCGAAGACGCGGCCTTCGAGCACGATTTCCAGCGCGGTGGCGCTGCCGACCAGGTCGACCAGGCCGCCGAGCTCGCCATAGGACATCACGAGGCCCAGCTTGTTGACCGGCACGCCGAAGCGGCTCGAGGTGCCGCAGATGCGCATGTCGCAGACCGAAGCGATCTCCAGGCCCCCGCCCACGCATGCGCCCTCGATCACGGCCAGCGTGGGGTGCTTGCTGTTTGCGATGGCCTGCATCGCGCGGTGCGTGACCCGGGCGTACGCGCCTGCCTGCTTCGAGTCGGCGCGCAGGCGCGTGAACTCCTCGATGTCGGCGCCGGCCGAGAAGGCCTTGCCGCCGGCGCCGCGCAGCACGACGCAGCGCAGTTCGTCGTCGGCCGACAGCTCGGCGAATGCATCGAAGAGGCCCTGCCACATGCCCAGGTCCATCGCGTTCATGCGGTCGGGCTTGTCGAGGGTGATGGTGGCGATGCGCGCTTCGCGCTCGACGAGGATGTGCGAGGTCATGGTGTGGGTCGTCTCTTTCGTGTGAGGGTCGCAGTCTAGGCAGCGCATCGGCCTGGGCCAAACGAAAAAAACTGGGCCGTTCTTCAAGAAAAACTCGTGGCCGCGCCTGTGAAATTTTCTCGGCCGGGCTTCAAGTAAATCCACGTTGTGGGCGCCCCGGGACCGTTCTTAGACTCGCGGCCCAGACAGCAGACACGACCCCGGAGACACATGGCCCTCATCAACTACATCACCCAGATCCAGATCGACTTCGGCGCGGTGCAGCTCCTCGCGCAGGAATGCGAACGCGTCGGCATCCGCCGCCCGCTGGTCGTCACCGATGCCGGCGTGCGCGCCGCGGGCGTGCTCGACCGCGTGACCGCCCACCTGGGCGCCACCACCCGCTTCGTCGTGTTCGACGGCACGCCCTCGAACCCGACCGAGCATGCGATGCGTGAGGCCGTCGCGCTCTACGCCGAGAACGATTGCGACGGCATCATCGCCGTCGGCGGCGGCTCGCCGATCGACCTGGCCAAGGGCGTGGCCGTCTGCGCGACGCACGAAGGGCCGCTCAAGTCCTTTGCGGCCATCGAAGGCGGCGTGGCGCGCATCACCGCGGCCACGGCGCCGGTGATCGCCGTGCCCACCACGGCCGGCACCGGCAGCGAGGTCGGACGCGGCGCGGTCCTGATCCTGGACGACGGCCGCAAGGTCGGCGTGCTCTCGCCCTTTCTCGTGCCGCGCGTCGCCCTCTGCGACCCCGAGCTCACGCTCGGCCTGCCGCCTTTCCTGACCGCCGCCACCGGCATGGACGCCATCGCGCACTGCATGGAAACCTTCATGGCGCCGGCCTTCAACCCGCCGGCCGACGGCATCGCGCTCGACGGCCTACGCCGCGCCTGGAAGCACATCGAGACCGCGACCGCATCGCCCGGCGACCGCGAGGCGCGCTTGAACATGATGAGCGCGTCGATGCAGGGCGCGCTCGCCTTCCAGAAGGGCCTGGGCTGCGTGCACAGCCTGAGCCATTCGCTGGGCGGCCTGAGCCCGCGCCTGCACCACGGCACGCTCAACGCCATCCTCCTGCCGGCCGTGATCCGCTTCAATGCCGAAGCGCCTTCGATGCAGAAGGACGAGCGCCTGGCGCGCATGGCGCAGGCCATGGGTGTGGGCGGCGCCGGCGACGTGGCGCCCGCCGTCACCGAGATGACCCGGCGGCTCGGGCTGCCGGCCGGCTTGGGCGCGATCGAGGTGTCGCCGGAGATCTTCCCGCGCGTCATCGAGGGTGCGCTCAAGGACCACTGCCACAAGACCAACCCGCGCGAGGCGAGCCCGGCCGACTACGAGGCCATGCTGATCGCGTCCATGTAGGCGCGAAGGCACGCGGAACGCGCATCCATCGATACAACCAACAGGAGACACACCATGCAGAAGCCGAATCCCTCACTCAAGCGCCTCGCGGGCGGAATGCTCGCCGCCCTGCTCGCCTTCGGCACCGGCACGGCCGCGGCGCAGGCGCCCACCAAGCTGCGCTTCAGCCACACCGTGCCGGAGAGCGATTCGCAGCACAAGGCTGCGCTGGAGTTTGCCAGGCGCGTGAAGGAACGCACCCAGGGCGGCGTGGAGATCCAGGTCTTCGCCAACAGCCAGCTGGGCAACGACGTGACGCTGGTGACCGGCGTGCGCAGCGGCACGATCGATATCGGCGCCACCGGCAATCCCTTCGTCACCGGCCTCGCGCCCAAGCTCAATGCGCTGGACCTGCCCTACCAGTTCGCCGACGCACAGCAGGCCTACCGCGCGCTCGACGGCGCCGTCGGCCGGTCGCTGCTCGACGAGCTCTCCGCGCACCAGATCAAGGGCCTGGCCTTCTGGGAGATCGGCTTCCGCAGCCTGGGCAACAACAAGCGTCCGATCAACAGCGCCGACGACATCAAGGGCCTGAAGATCCGCACCACGCCGAACCCCTCGCACCTGAAGGCCTTCCAGCTGCTGGGCGCGAATCCGCAGCCGATGCCCTTCGCCGAAGTCTTCGGCGCGCTGGAGTCGGGCGCGGTCGACGGCCAGGAGAACCCGCCGACGCTCATGCTGTCATCCAAGATGTTCGAGGTGCAGAAGTACCTCTCGCTCACGCGCCATGCCTACACGCCGCTGGTCGTGATCATGAACAAGGCGCGCTTCGAATCACTCAAGCCCGAGTTCCAGAAGGTGGTCATGGAAGAGGCCGCCACGGCCGCCAACTTCCAGCGCAAGCTCAATGCCGACGGCGAGAAGGACGCGATCGCCCAGCTGCGCGCCAAGGGCATGCAGATCAACGAGAACCCGGACACTGCCAGCATCCGCAAGCTGGTGCGCGAAGAGACCCGCAAGCTGTACGTCGAGAAGAACGGCGATGCGGTATTGAAAGCAATGGACGCGCAACCCTGAGGCGCGAATGAACGGCACGCTCCCGTCGGCCATCGTCGACGCGCACCACCATCTCTGGCAGCTGGCCGACGGCCGCTACCCCTGGCTGCAGGACGGCTATGACGCCCGGGCTTTCTTCCTCGGCGACTACGGCGCGCTGCAGGCGGACTTCGGCGCCGGGGCCTACCGCGCGCGCACCGAAGGTCTCAACATCGTCGCCACGGTCCACGTGGAGGCGGAACGCCATCGCGCCGAATCGCTGGCCGAAACGCGCTGGCTGCACGCCATGCATGCGAAACACGGCTTCCCGAACGCGGTCGTGGCGCACGTGGACCTGCTGGCGCAGGATGCGGACGCGCAGCTGCGCCAGCACCTCGAATGGCCGCTGGTGCGCGGCGTGCGCTGCAAGCCGCTCACGGCGCCGGGCGCGACCGGCAGCGTGCGCGACCGGCAGCGTGCGCGGCCAGCCCGGCGCGCTGCAGGACGCGCGCTGGCACGCCGGCCTCGCACTGCTCTGCGCGCGCGACCTGGCGTGGGATCTGCGCGTGCCCTGCTGGCACCTGGAGGAAGCGGCCGAGGCCATCGCTCGCGTTCCTGCGCTGCGCGTGGTGCTGGAGCATGCCGGCCTGCCCTGGGACCGCAGCGAGACGGGCCTCGCGCACTGGCGCCGCGGCATGGCAGCGCTGGCGGCCCTGCCGAACGTGCACGTCAAGCTGTCGGAGTTCGGCCTGCCCGATGCGCCCTGGGATGCCGGGAGCACCGTGCGCGTGATCCGCGAGACGGTCGCGATCTTCGGCTGGCAGCGCTGCATGTTCGCGAGCAACCTGCCGGTATCGGGCCTGCGCGTCGCAATGCCCGAGCTGGTGCGCACGGTGAGCGAGGCACTGGCCGGCCTGGACGCCGAGGCCCGCGACGGCATCTGGCGCGGCAATGCGCTGCGCTTCTACCGCATCGACGCCGCCGGCCGCTGAGCCGCGCCGACAGACCCGCAACAACTGGAGACAGACATGCTTTCCCGCCTCTTCGAGCGCGGCGCCAATGTGCTGATGATCGCGATGATGGCCGTCATGGTCGCACTCGTGTTCGGCAACGTGGTGCTGCGCTACGCCTTCAACTCCGGCATCGTCTTCTCGGAGGAAGCCTCGCGCTTCGTCTTCATGTGGCTCACGCTCGTCGGCGCGCTGCTCGTGATGAAGGACAACGCGCACCTGGGCATGTCCACCATCGTGGCGCGGCTCGGCGAAACCGGCCAGCGCATCTGCCGCGGCATCGCCGACCTCGGCGCCCTGGCTTGCTGCCTGCTGCTGAGCCACGGCGCCTGGAAGCTGGTGGTGATCGGCATGGACGACCGCGCGCCGGTCACCGGCGTGCCGCTGGGCGCGGTGTACGCCTGCCTGCTGGTGAGCAGCGCCGGCATGGCGCTGATCCTCATGCATTCGCTGTGGCGCCTGCTGAGCGGGCGCATGCCGCGCGAAGAACTCGTGAACGACACCGGCAGCGCCGGCGAATGACGGCAACCGAAAGCCCGCATGACCATCTTCGTCTTCATCACCTCGCTGCTGGGGGCCATGGCCTTCGGCATGCCCATCGCCTTTGCGCTGCTGGTCTGCGGCGTCGCGCTGATGGTGCACCTGGGCAGCTTCGACACTCAGATCCTCGCGCAGAACATGCTCGAGGGCGTCAACAACTACCCGCTGATGGCGGTGCCCTTCTTCATGCTCGCCGGCGAGTTGATGAACGCGGGCGGCCTCTCTTCGCGCATCGTCAAGGTGGCCGACGCGATGGTCGGCCACGTGCGCGGCGGCCTTGGCTACGTCGCCATCATCGCGGCCACCGTGGTCGCGAGCATCTCCGGCTCGGCAGTGGCCGACACCGCGGCGGTCGCGGCGCTGCTGATCCCGATGATGCGCAATGCGGGCTACGACGTGCCGCGCGCGGCCGGGCTGATCGCCGCGGGCGGCATCATCGCGCCGGTGATTCCGCCCTCGATCGCGATCGTGGTGTTCGGCGTGGTCGCGCAGGTGTCGATCACCAAACTGTTCCTGGCCGGCCTGTTCCCCGGGATCATGATGGCGCTGACGCTCACGGCCACCTGGTGGCTGTGCGCGAAGAAGGAAAAGAAGGTCGCGGTGCGAAGCTTCGACCTGCGCGAACTGGGCCGCTGCATGCTCGACGGCGTCTGGGCGCTGGTGCTGCCCTTCGTGATCATCGGCGGCATGAAGTTCGGCGTCTTCACGCCGACGGAGGCTGCCGTGGTGGCCGTGGTCTACGCCTTCGTGGTCGGCCGCTTCGTCTACGGCGAGCTGAAGTTCAGCCGCCTGCCCGAGCTGGTGCTGAGCGCCACCAAGACCTCGAGCACGGTGCTGTTCCTGGTGGCCTGCGCGCTGGTGTCGGCCTGGCTCATCACCATCGCGAACATCCCCGCGCAGGTGACGCAGCTGCTGGAGCCCTTCATCGACAACAAGATCCTCCTGATGTTCGTGATCATGATCCTGGTGATCATCGTCGGCACCGCGCTCGACCTGATGCCGACGGTGCTGATCATGACGCCCATCCTGATGCCGGTGATCACCAAGGCCGGCATCGACCCGGTCTACTTCGGCGTGATGTTCATCATGAACAACGCCATCGGACTGCTCACGCCGCCGGTGGGCACCGTGCTCAACGTCGTGGCCGGCACGGCGCGCGTCAGCCTCGACAGCGTGATCCAGGGCGTCTGGCCCTTCCTGCTGTCGCTGACGGCACTGATGTTCCTGTTCGTGCTGTTCCCGCAGCTGATCATGGTGCCTGCGGGCTGGCTGCGCTGAGCCGCCGACAACACCCGATTCATTTCTCGAGCTCAACCCCTCCGCAGCCACTCCGCGCGTGACGATCCACGCGGTACCAGCACTTGGCGGTAGTGGCCTGGAGTGAGCGACATGCACACCTGGTCGGTCACGCCCTGATAAAGACCCATCGGAGTTTCGGCCATGAACACCTCCGGGTCCAGGTAGCGATGGGCTTCGCAGCTGTTCGCGGTGGCATGCGCAAAACCTTTGTCGAACAGGCCCAGCGTGTAGAGCCACAGCGACAGCCGCGTGAGTGACACGTGCACCCTGTAGCTGCCGCCCTCGTGCGCGCGCCGCATCAGCGCGGCCACGATGCCCGTGGTCAGCAACCAGGCGCCCAGGTAGTCATTGACGACCATGATGACGGGCAGCTTCGGCTTGCTGGGTGAGCCTTCCAGTGTCATCACGCCAGTCACGCAGCCCGCCGTCTGGTCGAAACCCGGCCGGTTTGCAAAGGGGCCGGTTTCGCCATGCAGGCTGATGCTCGCGTGGATGATGCCGGGCCGTGCGGCGGCCGCCTGCTGCGCTGAAAGGCCACGGCGCTCCAGATAGCCCTGGCGTCGGTTGGCGTAGAACACGTCGGCGCCAGCCAGCAATGCCTGCATGCGCGCGAAGCCGCCGTTCTCGCGGTCGGCCACGTCGAGCAGCGCGGAGCGCACGCCAACGTTGGCGGTGGCATAGAGCAAATCACTTTCGAAATCGCTGGGCGGCCAGACGTTGAGCACGTCAGCGCCATGCAGAGCCAGCGTACGGCCCGTGCCGGCACCCGCGATCACGCGCGCCAGGCCCAGCGCACGCACACCGTCGAGCGGCCGCTGTGGATTGGGTGTGAAGGGCTCGGGCGCCGAGTCGCCGATGCGCTCGATCTCGATCAGCGGCAGGCTGCGCAGCACATCCAGGTACTGCGGCTCTTCCATGAATTCCTCGACCGAGCGCAGCATCGGCATCACGATGCCGGCCTGGGCACTCGCCTCCTCCAGCTCACGCCCCTTCCAGCCGCGAATGGCCTGCGCCACGGCCGCCTCGCTGTCGCTGCAGTTCAGCAGGCGCAGCGCCGACGACTTGATGCGCGGGTACAGGTTGAGCGGCATCACCCAGCGGGCATCGGCCGTTTCGTAGAACTTGAGCGTGAACGGCGAATCCGGGTCGGCCGTGTTGCGCGGCGGGTAGCCGTTGATCAGTTCCCACTTTCGGTCATAGAACGGGCACAGGCGGTGCGGCGCTCGGCGCAGGTCCATCGCAATGTCCTGCCCCGCGCCACCGCGATGGCGCCACAGAGCCGCCATGGCCACCGACTTGGCCACCAGCCCGATGCCTGCCGCGGACGCGATGCGGAACACGCTGGCGATGACCGGGTCCTGTCCGGTGAATTGGATGGCACCGCCACTGTCTTCGGGCGCCAATCCCACGCCCCGCAGCACGCCGCGCAGGTGCGCGTGCGCATCGAAGCCGTTGGCATGCACCGCTGGGGCCGCCAGTGCACGGCGAATGACTTCGGTGGTGCTGTCGCTCATCGCGCTCAGCCCTTGCTGCTGTCGCTGACGCCAGTCAGTGCCTGCAGGATCGCGATCTGGCGAGCATCGCGCGCAGCCTCCAGTTCGGCGCGCGTGTGCTGGCCGTAGGCGGCATCGGCCTGCTCGAACAGCAACTTCTTCGTGGCCTCGTCGAAGCGCACCTCGCGCTGCATCGAAGCCCAGCGCTTTTCCATGCCGGGGCCGAACTGCTCCACGAAACTGCGCAACCCGCCATCGCCCCCACCCAGGTGGAAAGATGCAAAGGGGCCGCCGGCAGCCCAGCGCAGCCCCACGGAATTCGTGACGATCTCGTCCAGCTCGTCGATGGTGACCACGCCGCCCACCACCAGCGCCACGCACTCGCGGAAGATGGCCGACTGCAGCCGGTTGGCGACAAAGCCACCCACCTCCTTGCGCAGCACCTGCGGCACCTTGCCTACCGCACGGTAGAAGTCCACGGCGGCTTGCACCGACTCGGGCGCAGTGGCCTTGCCCGGCACCACTTCCACCAGCGGGATGATGTGCGGCGGGTTGAATGGATGGCCAACCAGCAGGCGCTGGGGCGTCGCCATCTCGGCGGCCTGGTCAGTGGCCGGCAGCGCCGAACTGGACGAAAGAAACAACGCCCCGGCGGGCGCCGCCTGCTCGACACGGCGCCAGAGCTGGCGCTTGAAATCCAGCCGCTCGGGACCGTTTTCCTGCACTTGGTCGGCCTGCGCCACGGCGCGCTCCAGGTCGGGCTCGAAGCGCAGGCGCTCGCCGATCTCGTTGTTCGCTTGTGGCGCGCCAAGCTGCGCCAGCGTGGGCATGGCGCGCGCCACGTAGTCGCGCACCTCGGCATCCACACCCTCGCGCGGATCGCTCACGCAGACCCTCAGGCCATGCGCCAGGAACAGTGCGACCCAGGATGCACCGATGACGCCGGCGCCCACCACCGTGACCTGTTGAACGCGCTGCGGCACTTGCGTGCGGATCGAATCGGTTGGGTTGCTCATGATGCCCTTGCCAGGTAGTCATGCACCACGCTGGGAGGCGTGAGCGACAGGTCGGCCACGATGTGGCTGGCGGCCACGACCTCGCGCACCGGAAAGTCGGCCATCGGTGCGAGCACGTGCTCGAACAATTGCAGCCGCGCCGGCCCACGGAAGGCGGCCTTGATCTCGATGTCCTGGATCTGCGTGCGCACCAGCTCGCAGATGCGCAACTGCCGGTCGTAGCCACGCATGAGCTTGAGCATGAAGGTCGGCACGCAGATCTCGGCCCTGGCCTCCTCCAACGGCAGCGGCTGGTGCTTGTAGCCCATGGTCGCGACCGCGATGCGCAGGGTGCCGTAGTCGAGCGTGCCGACCAGCGTATCGGAATCCACATACAGCTTGGGCGCCCCCAGCTTCTTGGGAAAGGCGCTGACCTCGCGGCCGCTGGCGATGGCCGGGTGGTTGTCCACGTACATCGCATGCAGGTATTCGCCACGCTCCTGGCCCAGCCGTACCACGATGGCCTGGCCGCACTCGGTGTAGTTGCCCAGCCCCGTGGTGTCGGGCATGCGCATGACCTCGAAGCGCACCAGCGGCTCATCGATTTCGATGGGCTCGGGCACCACCTTGCGCAGCGCCTCGATGTCGGTGCGGTAGGTGATGTTGAGGTACTCGCGATTGTTGAAGCGGTAGGGCCCGCGCGGAAAGGCCGGCGCGCCCAACGGCGTGCTGACCTGCTTGAACAGTTCGTCGATCTTCATGGTGCTGTATCGCTCATTGCCCGCCGAATTCGCGGGCGTACTGGTCGCGCAGCGCGCGCTTGTTGATCTTGCCGACGCTGGTCTTGGCAATGCTCGCGACGAAGCGGATGGTGGCTGGCACGGCAAACTTGGAGATCTCGCCGCCTTCCACGTAGGCCATCAGGTGCCGCTTGAGCGCGGCCTCGGTCAACTCGCCCGCCTGGCCAGCGCGCGCCACCACCAGCGCGATCGGACGCTCGCCCCACTTCTCGTCCTTGATGCCCAGCACGGCCGCCTCGGCCACGCCCGAATGCTGCAGCAACAGGTCTTCGATGGCAATGGACGATATCCATTCGCCGCCACTCTTGATCACATCCTTCAGGCGGTCGGTGATCAGCAGGTAGCCGTTGGCATCGATGCAGCCGATGTCCTGCGTGTGCAGGTAGCCACCGTCCCACAGCGTTTCCGACGCGTCCGGGTTGCGGTAGTAGGCCTGGGTGAGCCAGGGCGCGCGCACAACGATTTCCCCGGTGGACTGGCCGTCGTGCGGCAGCGGGTTCATCTCGGAGTCGACGATGCGCATCTCGACCAGCGGCAACGGCATGCCGGATCGGGTGCGCAGCGCGAGTTGCTCGTCTTCGCCCAGCGCCGTGGATTCGGGCTTGAGCTGTGCCTGTGACAGTGTGGGGCAGGTCTCCGACATTCCATAGCCGGCCCATACGTCGATGCCACGATCCAGCGCCGCCTTGGCCAGCGCCTTGCTCAGCGCCGAGCCGCCGATCACGATCTTCCAGCCCCGCAGGTTGACCGACTCGGCCGCGGGCACATCGAGCAGCATCTGCAGGATGGTCGGCACGCAGTGCGAGAACGTCACCTTCTCCCTGGCCTTGAGCTGCAGCAGCAGCTTCGGGTCATAGCGGCCCGGATACACCTGCTTGAGCCCCAGCGCGGTTGCCACATAGGGCAGGCCCCAGGCGTGCACATGGAACATGGGCGTGATGGGCATGTACACGTCGCCGCGATGCAGGTTCTGGCCCGGCGCGCTGGTGCCCATGAAACCCATGGTGGCCAATGTGTGCAGCACCAGCTGGCGGTGGCTGAACGACACGCCTTTGGGCAGCCCGGTGGTGCCCGTGGTGTAGAACACCGTGGCGCGGGTGTTCTCGTCGAAGTCTTCGAAACGGTAGTCGGCGGATGCCTTGGCCAGCAGCGCCTCGTACTCGCCCGCAAAGGGAATGGCGTGCCCGGCGCCAGGCGGCGCGTCGTCGAGCAGGATGAAGGTCTCGACGTTGGCGAGCTTGGGCAACAGCTCTTCCACCACGGGGGCAAACTCTGCATTCACCAGCAGCGCCTTGGCACCCGAGTGGTCGAGCGTGTAGAGAATCTGCTCGGGCGAGAGCCGCACGTTCACCGTCATCAGCGTGGCACCCATCATCGGCACCGCGAAGTAGGCGTCAAGGTAGCGGTGGCTGTCCCAGTCCATCACGGCCACGGTGTCGCCGGGGCCCACGCCCTGCGCGGCCAGCATGCCGGCGAGGCGGCCGATGCGCTCGCGCAGCTCTCCATAGGTGTGGCGCTTCAGGTCGCGATAGACGATCTGCTGGTCGCCCGCATGCTGCAGCGGGGCGTGCAGCAGCTGCTTGATCAGCAACGGGTAGCCGTAGGCCGAGGGGGTGCTTTCGATGCGTGGCGCGCTCACGTTGTCTCCTTGCGTGCCGTGGCATTGTGCGAGCCGCCCGTTTGCGACGACAGGTGCACAACGGCTAAGATGGGGTGAGTTCCGGACATGCCCAGCGATGGACGTATCCGGGTTGACCCTGAAGGGAGACTTCACTGCAGTGACCCACCCCTACACCCGTCCCTTGGCGCAATTGCCGCTGGCCGACGAGCGCGTCTACCTTCCCTACAAGATCGCGACCCTGGTCGACACGCTGGCTGAAGCGGGGGTCGATGCCGCACGGACGCTGGAACGTACCGGCCTGCAGGCCAGCGACCTGCGCAGCACCGCGCTGAGAACATCCATCCGCCAGTTCATGACGGTCTGCCGCAACGGCATGGCGGCCACCGGCGACCCAGCCCTGCCCTTCCGTGCCGGCACGCGCATGCATGTGTCCAGCTACGGCATGTACGGCTATGCGCTGCTGTGCTGCGAGACCCTGCGCGAGGTCACGCAAATGGCGGTGAAGTTCCACCGCCTGGCCACGCCCACCGTAGCGCTGAGTTTTCGGGAAGAGGACGGCGAGGCTGTCTGGACTTTTGACGATGTGCTGGACCTGGGCCCGGACGATGCGCTGCACCGCTTTTTTGTCGAGTTCCAGTACGGCATTCACCAGACGCTGGCGCGCGACATGGTCGGCCCCGACTTCAAGCTGAGCCGGCTGCGCGCGCGCTACCCGCGTCCGGAACACGCCGCTCTGTACGGGGTGTATTTCGACTGCCCCATTGAATTCGATCAGCCGGACAACGAACTGCGCTATCCCGCGGCGCTGCTGGACAAGCCGGCCGCGTACCGCAACTCCATCTCGGTGGCGATGGCGGCCGAGGTGTGCGAACGCATGCTGGTGGAAGCCAAGACTACCAGCGGCCTGACCCGCCGCGTCTACAACCTGTTGATGGAGCGGCCCGGCCAGTTCGACGACATGGAGGCACTGGCGCGCAAGCTCAACACCAGCTCGCGCACGCTGCGCCGCCACCTGACGACGCAGGGCACCTCGTACAAGGAGATCCTGGACGACGTGCGCTGCCACCTGGCCAAGGAATACTTGCGCAGCACGCGCATGGGTATCGACGACATCGCCAGCACGCTGGGCTTCAGCGATGCCGCCAACTTCCGCCACGCCTTCCGTCGCTGGACACACAAGAGCCCGAGCGACTTCCGCCGCTGAGCTAAATTCCTGAACCCAAGGGCCCCAGCAGCGAGCCATGTTGGCCGCCCGCCACCGGTTTCTGACCGGACGCGACCTTGGTGCCGCCTGCGGCGCGCTCAACAATCCGGCGCATCACCCATGCGGCCGCGACCACGACGGCTGCCGACGCCAGGAGACAAATCTTGATGAAGCCTTCATTCGCTGCCGCGGCGTTGCTTGCTTGCGCCGCTCTCGCGGGCACTGCGCATGCGCAGACTGCTGCCAATTACCCCACTAAGCCCATCCGCTTGGTCGTGCCCTACGCGGCCGGCGGTGGCGTCGACGCCATTGCACGCCAGCTTGGCAAGAAGATGGGCGAGGCGCTGGGCCAGTCGGTCACGGTCGACAACCGTCCAGGCGCCGGCGCCATCATCGGCCTGGACGCGGTGGCCAAGGCGCCACCGGACGGGTACACGGTGCTGTTCACCGCGGGCTCGTCGATCAACCTCAACCCGCACGTCTACAAGAAGCTGCCCTACGACCCGTCCAAGGACCTGCAACCGGTGGCGCAGGCCGGCAACACGCCCCTGCTGCTCTTGGTGAGCGCCACCAATCCGTCCAAGACGCTGGCCGAATTCGTGGCCGCGGCCAAGGCCAAGCCCGGCACGGCCAGCTTTGGCTCGTATGGCAACGGTACCACCGGCCACTTGCTCGGTGCCGCTTTCGGCAAGGCGGCGAATATCGACCTGCTGCACGTGCCCTTCAAGGGAGCGGCACCCGCGCTCACCGACCTGATCGGCGGCAACGTGAGCTCGGTGGTGGCGGACCTGGGTTCGGCGCGCGGTCTCATTCAGGGCGGCAAGGTGCGTCCCCTGGCGCAGACGGGCGCCAAGCGCGACCCGGCGCTGCCCAATGTGCCGACCTTCGCCGAAGCCGGCCAGCCCAGCCTGACAGCCATGACCGGCTGGCTGGGCGTGTTCGTGCCCGCCAAGACGCCGAAAGACCTCACCGACAAGCTGGCCGGCACCATCAGCAAGGTTCTGCAGACGGCCGAGCTGAAAGCCAGCATGGCCGAACTGGGCTACACGGCCACGGGTCTCTCGGGCGCCAAGTTCGAAGAGCTGGTGCGAACCGACACCGACCACTGGGGCAAGGTGGTGAAAGACATGGGGGGCATCACGCTGGATTGAGAGATCGAGCACCAGACCAAGGCTCAGGTCGGATAAGTCTCACGCACTTCCAGCCGCGCAAACATCGACGCTGACTGCGCGCGAAGCCGAGTCATGGGGTTGAACAGCGGGTTTTCAGCCCCGCCGGCCCCCAGCAGGCCGTTGCGCGACTGCTCCAGCCATTCGCCCCACATCAACCCGCCGACAAGAAGGTCGCGCGCCGTCTGGCCAGCCATCGCCTGCCATCCGCCCCCGGCATCGATCTCGTACGTGCGGTCGGGTGCGCTGCATCCCGCAAAGGCATCGGCCAACGCATCGCCCATGCGGTCGAGCGCATCGCGCGCCGCGCGCAGCACTGTGTCGAAATTCAGAAAGCCATGAAATTGACCACCGTAGTGAAGCAACTGCACGGACACGCCAGTTGCACGCAAGTGGCCCGCATAGGCCAGGCCATCGTCGCGGATGGGGTCGTAGCCGGCACTGACGATCAACGTCGGTGGCAACCCCTTCAGGCTGCGCGCCAGCGCGGGTGAAAGCAAAGGGTCGTTGGTATCTACAGGGCTCCGGGTCGCGCCCAGCGCATCGAACCAGGCGATGGACTCGGCCGTCAGCAGATAGCCCTTGGCGTTCTCGGCCCGGGAGGGAGGTTCGTCGCGCAGATTGGTGGCCGGATAGACCAGCACCTGCAGCACAGGCGCCGGGTACCCGCGCCGCACCGCCCGCTGCGCCAGCACAGCGGCCAGATTGCCGCCAGCCGAGTCGCCGCCGACCGCGATGCGGGTGGCGTCGATGCCCAGCGCTTCGGAATTCGCAACCATCCAGTCCAGCACCGCCAGGCTGTCTTCTCGGCCCGCGAGCAACGCGTGCTCGGGCGCCAGCCTGTACTGCGCCGTCACCACGATGGCGCCGCTGCGTGCCGCGATGTTGCGACAGATCGAATCCGCGGTCGCAACGCTGCCCAGCACGAAGCCACCGCCATGAAACCACAGAAGCGCCGGTGCCGCCGCATCGCCATCGCCCGCATGGCGCGGTCGGTGCGGCCTGAAGATGCGCAGCTTCAACGGCCCCGCCGGGCCCTGGATGCTGAGGTTGTCCACCCGGGCCACCGGCACCTTTCGCCCCAACAGGCGCGCCAGCAGTTGCCAGCGCTGGCGCATCTGTCGCAACCGGGGACGCTGCGGATCCAGTCGCGGCAACATGATGTTGATGGCGCGCAGCAACGCATGCGCCTCGGGGTCGAGTCGCGCCGCGCGCCGCACGGCCGGCAGGCCGATGTCGCTGGGCATCGACTACAGCGACGACACCAAGTGTCCGCCGTCCACGGCGATCAGTGCGCCTGTCATCCACGACGATGCCTCGGTGGCCAGCAGCAAATAGACGCCATCGAGCTCTTCGGCCCGGCCCAGCCGGCGCATGGGTATGCGCTTGATCATGTCCTGCCCGGCCTGCGTTTCGAAGAACGCGTCGTTGATGTCGGTGCGAATGTGCCCTGGGGCAATGGCGTTGACGCGAATGCCGTAGCGCGCCCACTCCAGCGCCAGGCCCTTGGTCATCTGGATCACGGCGGCCTTGGTGGTCGAGTACGGCACCACCATGTGGGCCACGCGCTCGCCCAGGATGGAGGCGATGTTGATGATGGAGCCACCCCGCTTCGCCGCGCGCCAGCGCCGTGCCGCCTCGGTGGACGTGAGCCATACACCGCGCAGGTTGGTCTGCAGGGTGGCGTCGAAGTCGGCCGGGCTCATGTCGATCGCTGCGCCCTCCCCGCCCACACCGGCGTTGTTGACCACCACGTCCACCGGGCCGCCCTCGGCCTCCACCGCGTCGAAGGCAGCGCGGATGGCAGCGTCGCTGCCCACGTCCATGTCCACCGCCAGCACGCTCTGGGCGCCCAGGGTCTTCAATTCGGCCGCCAGCGCATCGAGCTTGGCCTTGCGCCGCGCGCCGATGACGACGCGCGCACCGTTCCGCGCCGCCACCTGCGCGAAGTGCGCGCCCAGCCCGCCCGAGGCGCCGGTAATCAGCACGCCTCTACCCTTGAGCATCGCGCCCAGATCCATGGTTCTTGTCTCCTTGTGGTGGATGGAATTACTCGCCGACGCCGTAGGCCGACAGTCGCGCCGCCACCTCTGCGACGTTGTGGCTCAGCATCACGACATCATGTTTGCCGCCCTCGCGGTCTCGCACATGGCCAGCCAGCAGCGCCTCGGCGCGGAAGCCCATGCTCTCGAACATGGCAATGGCACTGCGCTGGTCGGTGGTCATCTGGGCCACCAGCTTTTCCAGTCCCAGCGCGAGCGCCTGCGCAAAACTCTCCTGGATGAGCTGTCGGCCCAGTCCAAGGCCCCGCGCTTCGGCACCGACCACCACGCGCAACTCGCCCACGTGCGGCGACCACGAGAAATCGTCATGGATCAGCGAGGTGCAGCCAATCACATCGCCGCCCAGTCGAGCCAGCAGACTGGGCATGCGCTGGCGCTCCACCGCCTCGCGGATCCACGCCTTGATGACGCGCGGCTGGCTGATGTCGCGGTAGGTGAACAGCAGGTCGTGTGCGGGCAACGCCTGCGCAAAGGCGAGCAGCGCGGCTTCGTCGCCGGCACGCAGCACATCGATGTGCACGGCGGTTCCGTTGCAGTCGATGGTGCGCGGATAGCTGCGCCCGGCGGCGGCAGCGGTGGTTGCGGCGGCAGCGGTGGTTGCGGTGGTTGCGGTGGTTGCGGTTGCGGCGGTGTTCATGTCGATCGTTCTCCCAGCCATTGGTTCAGCCTGGGCCACAAGCGCTTGACGGCGTTGGCGCCCGCCACAAGGCTGACGTGGCCCCCCTTGAGCATCACTTCTTCCTTGTCCTTGGAGCCCACCTTGTCCATCAGCGGATGGGCGCAGTCATAAGGCACGATGTGGTCGTGCTCGGCCACCACCGACAGCAGCGGCACCTTGATCTTCTTCAGGTCGACCTTGCGGCCACCCACTGTCAGCGTGCCGTTGTACAGCCCGTTGTCCCACATCAGCAGCTTGATGGTTTGCTTGAAATAGGCGCCGGCCACCGGCAGGGTTTCGGTGCCCCAGCGGTCCATCATGCGGTATTGCCGGACGTACTCGTCATTCCACAGGTTGTCCCACAGGCGCAGGGTGCCGGTCACGCGGCCGGTCGGCCGCAGCGCGTCGAAGCCCCCGGTGATGACGTTGGCCGGCACGATGCCCGTCGCGTCGACCATCTTGTCGACGTCGAAGTGCTTCCTGTCGGACCAGGCCTGGAACAGCGCCATCTTGCTGAAATCGACCGGTGTGGTGAAGCACACCAGGTTCTGCATCGGCCCATCGGCATGCAATGCGGCATAGATGGTGGACAGCACGCCTCCCATGCAGTACCCGATGATGTTGACGTCGTCGACGCCCGAATCCTCCTGTACGCGGCGCACGCATTCGGGAATGAACTTCAGCGTGTAGTCCTCCAGCTGCAGGTTCGCCTCGTCGGAGCGCGGCGGATTCCAGTCCATCACGTAGACGTCGTAGCCGGATTTCAGCAGGTATTCCACCAGGCTCTGCCCCGGCGCCAGGTCGAAGATGTAGGCACGGTTGGTGGTGGCCATCACCAGCAGCAGCGGGATGCGGTAGATCTCCGACGCCATGGGCCGGTAGTGGTACAGGTTGAGCGTGCCGCGGTTGATCAGCACGTCCTTGGGCGTGGTCCCCACGGTGGCCGGTGGCGCGCTCAGATACTCCAGGCCTTTGACGCTGCGCTGCACCGCACGATCTATCTCGCCGCGGACCTTCTGCACCCAGTCTTCATCGGGTGTCTGCGCTCCGGCTTGTCCGGCGCTGGTCGCCATGGCGTCAGGCCTTTCTTCTGGTGGACCGCTGACGGACGGCGGCAGCCTTGGCAACTGCTGCTGGAGAGGCTGTGCCGGAGCCACCACGGCCGCGAGAGGCGGGCGTGGTGGCCGGGGACGCTTCTCGTGCGGCTGCCGGGCTGGCGAGGGCGGAGGCTGGCGCCACCACGGGGGCTGGCTTGCGGGTGCGGGGTGGCATGGCTCCCCGGGCGGGCCCGGGGGCCGAAACCGCCGGGTCGCCCAGTCGGTGTGACAGCTGTTCCAACATTTCCTCGATGCGCTGCAGTCGCGCACCGATCTCGACGATGTCGCTGCGGCTGGGCAGGTTCAGTTCCTTCAGCAGCACACCGTTGGCCTTGCCCAGCGCCTGCTGCAAAGCCATCGCCACGCTCATCACCGCCTGCATCGCGCGGACCGACTCTTCGGAACTCATCTCCTTGTTGGCCAGCGAGTTCGCACTCCCCTCCCAGTTGGATAGCGCATCGCGCCAAAACTGAAGTGGGTCCAGCATCGAAAATCCGCTTTGAGCCATGGCGTTCGCTCTCTTGATTGGCTGGTGCTGTGCACGACAGGCTCCGGCGGCACCTACCAACCTGCTTCCACCGTCAAAGTCGCGCATGCAAGGGCTTGTCTCTTCGAGACGAATGCTACATGCCCCCGGAGCCCAGAGAGAGGTTCAACGCGGCCACAAGCAATGGCGCGTCGGCCAATGTTGATCCGCCAGCGGGGGTGATCGCAGCGATTCGAATCTTGCTCGGAAACCTCAAAGCATGGACTCTGGGATAACAAGCGACTGGAAATATAGCTTCGCGCGCATGACCAAGTCGCCCCCTGGCTCCTGATCGGTCACTTTGACGGGCGCTGGACCATCGATGCGCCACCACTCCAAGTCGCGGTCACTGCCAGCCCGCAGCCTCACTTGGAAGGAGGCATGCGTCCTCAGCTCGTTGAGAAATGCCAGTGCCTCCTGCGCCAGTGGCGGGCAGTCAATCAACAGGCCGAACTCGGTGTTCAGCGCATCCGAACGCGGGTCCATGTTGACCGAGCCGAGGAAGAGCCGCTTGCCGTCGATGACCAGCGCCTTCGTATGCAATCGCACTTGCGAGCCCTCGCCGATGTTGCCGACAAACAGCGCCCTGCCTGCGTTGGGGTGAATCTCGTAGATCTGCATGCCGGCGCGCAACAGGTTGTCCCGATAGCGGCGGTAGGCGGTGTGCACGACCGGCTCGTCGGTGGCAGCCAACGAGTTGGTGATCAGCGTCTGGCGGATGCCGCGCGCCGCATCGCGACGCATGCCATCGAGCGCGAGCGGCCCTGGGACGAAGTAAGGTGACACCGTCACGATCTCTTGCTGCGCCTGCTGTGCGGCCTCGCCGAGCAGGCGGCGGCTGGTATCGATCAACGCGCCGCTCGGCAGGCGCCGGCTCTCCTGCTCGCCCCAGGCTTTGGCGGGTGAATCGGCGAAGGCCTGTGCCGCACCGAAGGCCAGCGTGACGCGGCCGGCGGCCAGTTCGTCGCCCAGCGTCACCCGGCCGAGCGGATCGACCTGACGGAAGGCCACCGGTTCGGGCGTGTCTGCACCGTCGACGCGCTGGTCAAAGGCTGTTCGCAGGGCCTCCGGTGTGCCTTGGGGGCGCAGCACCGAGGCAGCGCTGCGCACCTGCGGCGCGTTCCAGTATTCGTCGAACAGGCTCGCCATCTGCGGCACCACGGCGCCGGCCGTCAGCACGTCGTAGTCGAAGAAGTTCGAATCGGCGTCGCGCATGAAGTAGATGTCGCCCAGGTTGCGGCCGCCCGCCACGGCCAACACGCCATCGGCCACGAAGAGCTTGTTGTGCATGCGCCGATTGACGCGGGCAAAGTCGAAGAGCGCCAGGCCGAAACGTCGGGCCTGGCCGCCGCGGGTGGGAAAGGGATTGAACAACCGCACTTCGACGTTCGAGTACGCGCCGAGGCCTTCGAGCAAGGCACCGATCTCCTCGGTGTAGAGATCGTCGACGAGCAGGCGCACGCGCACGCCTCGCTGGGCGGCATTGCGCAACTCGCGCAACACCAATCGTCCCGTGGCGTCGTCGTGCAGGTGGTAGTACTGAAGGTCGAGCGAGCGCTGGGCACTGCGCAACAGAGCCAGGCGTGTGTCCATGCTGGCCAGCCCGAGCATCAGACGGAAGCCACTGGCACCCGGCCCCGCTCCCGCCATCGAAGCGGTGGCGATGCGGTCGAGGGGTGTGGGCGGAGCCTGTACCAGCACAGAGGTGCTCGCGGCGCGCGTGCCCTCATCGGGCAGCGAAGCGCAGCCCGTCAGCACCAGGACGGCCGTCATGAGCAGCGAGGAGAAAAGGCGATGCACGACAGCCCTGCATTCAAGCACGCAGCGGCAAGCCTGAGAGCAGTTTGTCCAGCGTGATCGGGTAGTCCCGCACGCGCACACCGGTGGCGTTGTAGATCGCGTTGGCTACGGCAGCGCCCGATCCGCAGGTTCCCAGTTCGCCGATCCCCTTGGCCTTGATCGGGCTTGCCAGATCATCGGCATCCTGCAGGTGGATGGCCTCGATGGCGGGTACATCGGCATGGGCCGGGATGAGGTATTCAGCCATGTCGTGGTTCACGAAGTAGCCATGGCGCTTGTCGACCACCGCCTCCTCCATGAGGGCGGCTCCGATGCCGAAGACCATGGCGCCGATGGCCTGGCTGCGTGCCAATTTTGGGTTGAGAATGCGCCCTGCCGCAAAAACACCCAGCATGCGGCGCACGCGCGTCTCGCCCGTGTCGATGTCCACGCCTACCTCGCAGAAATGAGCACCGAAGGCCGCTTGCGCATAGCGCTCCGCAAGATCTCCCGGTTCCACGGCGCCGAGCACCCGGAAGCCTTCCGGCCCGGCCAGCTCGCCCAAGGTGCGCGATTGCCTTCCTCCAACGATCCGCCCCTCCTCGAAGCGCACGGCGGCGGGGTCGAACCCGGCACGTTGTGCCAGGAGGTCACGCAGTTGCTGACAGCCGTCGTACACCGACGAGCCGGCGCTCCCGGCGCCGATCGAGGCGATGGACCCAGCGCCGGCTGGGTGCAGCGTGTCACCGAGCTGCACCGTGATGTGCGCCATCGGCACCCCGAGCATCTCGGCCGCAATCTGGGCCAGCACTGTGTAGCTGCCGGTGCCGATATCGGTCATCGACGTCTGCACGGTGAGCCGGCCCTGTCCGTCGAGCCGGATCGCTGCACTGGAGCGACGCACCGAATGGTGATGGGTGGCGCTCGCCACGCCCATGCCGATCAGCCAGCGGCCGTCGCGCTGTTGGGCCGGCAGCGGACTTCGGCGCGACCACCCGAAGCGCAGCGCGCCTTCGCGCAAGCATTGCACCAGCTTGCGCCCGGAGTACGGACGCGACGGACCCATTTCGGGGTCGTGCTGGCTGTCGTTAAGGATGCGCAGCTGCACCGGATCGATGCGCAGCTTTTCCGCGAGCTCGTCGAGCGCGACTTCGAAGGCCAGTTGCCCGGTGGCCGTGGCGGGCGCGCGCATCGCTGCGGCTTCGGGCAGGTCCAACGCCGACACACGATGCGCCGTCATGCGGTTTGGCGCCGCGTAGAGCGTGCGCGACTGGCGCGAGGCACCTTCGTAGTAGCTGCGACCCGGCAGATTGCCGGTCCACGTCTCGTGGCCGAGTGCGGTCAACCGGCCGTCGGCGGCAGCGCCCAGGCGCACACGCTGGATGGTGGCGGCGCGGCGCGTCGTGTGGTTCAACACCTGGTGGCGCGCCAATGCTGTTTTCACCGGCCGGCGCAATTCGCGCGCGGCAAAGGCCGACAGCACCGCTTCGGCGTAGGTGCGCAGCTTGCCGCCGAAACCGCCGCCCACATAGGCTGCGATCACCCGCACATTGGCCACCGGCACCTCGACCATGGCGGCCACGTCCGCGGCGCACCAATTGGCCATCTGGTGCGAGGTGTGAAGGGTGAGGCGGTCGCCGTCCCACTGCGCGGTGGTCGCCTGCGGCTCCATCATCGCGGGATGCTGATCGGGTGTCGTGAACCGGGCGTCGATCTGGAACGGCGCAGCCCGGAAGGCGCTCTCGAAATCGCCGACCGACGTGTCGGCGGCGCGATCGTTGCCTGCGCTCGGGTCATCCCCGGGTTTCACGGCGCTGGGCAGTGCTTGCTCCAGGTCGAAGCGCCCCGGCGTGCGCTCGTATTCGATGTTCAGCAGCGAGGCGGCCGCCCTGGCCTGCTCGAACCCTTCCGCCACCACAAAAGCCACCGCCTGGCCATGCTGCAGGATTTCCGGGCCGGACAGCTGCGCCACCAGGTTGGCGCGTCCGGTCGGGGTCATGCGCGGCACGTTGCGGTGGGTGTACACCAGCAGCACGCCAGGGGCGCGCTCGGCCTCGCAACTGTCCATGCGGGTGATGCGGCCCTTGGCAATGCCCGCCGTCACCACCCACCCATAGGCGGCACGCGGCGCTGTCTCGTGGGACTCGTAGCTGTAGCGCGCCTTCCCGCTGACCTTGAGCGGACCGTCGATCCGATCGAGCGGCTGCCCGACCACGGTCTGGGCATCGAGCGGCGTGGCGCCTGCTGCATGGGTGAACTGCATGGACTGGCTCCTTCAGGCAGTGCCGATGGCGCGCGCCAACGTGGCGGTCAGCGTGCGGCGCAAGAGCGGGATCTTGAAATCGTTGTCGCCGTGGCCCTGCGCGCCGGCCAGCACGATGTCTGCCACCGCGCTGCGCGTCTCGGCGCCGCCGTTGCTGCCGATCAACCGACGCTCGGCGGCTTCGACTCGCCAGGGTTTGGGTGCGAGGCCGCCAAAAGCCAGCCGCGCATCCGTCACGGTACTGCCCGAGCGCACCACCACGGCGGCCACCGACACCAACGCAAAGGCATAGGAGGCGCGGTCGCGTACCTTGCGGTAGAGCTGCACACCGCCTAACGGTGGCGGCAGCAACACGGCGGTGATCAGTTCGCCACGCGCAAGAACCGTCTCAATCTGCGGCGTGCTGCCGGGCAGGCAATGGAAATCAGCGATCGAAATCTGCCTGGTGCGGCCGTCGGCTTGCAGGGTTTCGATGCGCGCGTCCAGCGCCCGCATCGCGACTGCCATGTCGGAGGGATGGACCGCGATGCAGTCCTTGCTCGCGCCCAGCACCGCATGCACGCGGTTGAACCCCTCCAGCGCCGCGCAGCCACTGCCCGGTATGCGCTTGTTGCAGGGCTTGGTGGTGTCGTAGAAATAGAAGCAGCGCGTGCGCTGGAGCAAGTTGCCGGCCGTGGTCGCCCTATTGCGCAGCTGCGCACTCGCGCCTGACAAGAGTGCGCGTGCAAGCAACCCGTAGTCACGTCGCACCCTTGGATCAGCCGCGAGGTCGGCATTGCGCACCAGCGCGCCGATCTTCAATCCGCCATCTGCGGTGGTCTCGATATGGTCGAATCCGAGGCGGTTGATGTCGATCAGATGGGTCGGCCGTTCGATGTCGAGCTTCATGAGATCGAGCAGATTGGTGCCGCCCGCGATGAAGCAGGCGCCGGGCTGCCGTTGCGCTGCGACCGCCGCAGCCGGGCTCGTCGCGCGCTCGAAACTGAAATCCCTCATGCGCGCGCCCCCGCCACTTCGCGGATGGCCGCCACCATGTTCGGATAGCCGGCGCAGCGGCACAGATTCCCGCTCATGCGCTCCCGCAACTCCTCTTCACTGAGCTGTGGATGGGCATTCAGGTCCTCGCTCACGTGGCTGGGCATGCCGGCGCGCAATTCGGCCAGCATGCCGACGGCGGAGCAGATCTGGCCCGGCGTGCAGTAGCCGCACTGGTAGCCGTCATGCTTGACGAAGGCCGCCTGCGTCGCGTGCAGGGCGCCGGGTTGGCCCAGGCCTTCGATGGTGCGGATCTCGTCACCGTCGTGCATGGCCGTCAGCGTGAGGCAACTGTTGATGCGCCGTCCATTGACCAGCACAGTGCACGCGCCACACTGGCCGTGGTCGCAGCCCTTCTTCGAGCCGGTCAGCTTCAAGTGCTCGCGCAACGCGTCGAGCAGCGTCACGCGCGGGTCGAGACGGAGTACGTGATCCGTTCCGTTGACCCTGAGAGTGAACGCAGGCGAGGATCGCGATGTGCGCGAAGGCGGCGCATCGGCCGCCGCGGCAGGCATGGGCGGCGTCGTTGCCGCTGCAACGCTGGTGATCAGAACAGTGCGGCGCGTGACGCCGGGCGGTGATGTGTCCATGGCTTGCGTTCCCTTCGTTGCGTGTCGAGAGGGATGCTGCAAACCAAATGTGCAGAAAGGATGAAGACCTTGAGTCCCGTGCAAGGCCGCACGAGAGCACAGGGCCTTCGGCACAATTCCGGCATGCGCTTCGGCATTTCGACCCGGCTTTTCCTGGCCATCCTTGCGACTTCGGCGCTCACTGTGCTGCTGGTGAGCGGGGCTACGCGCTGGAACTTCGAGCGCGGCTTTCTCGGCTACCTGAACGAGTTGGCGGTCGAGCGCATGGACACGGTGCTGCCGCGCCTGACGCAGGCCTACGCGCAGCATCGCGACTGGGCCTTTCTGGGCGAGCCGAGCCGCCCCTGGTACAAGCTGCTGCGCCCCGGACCGGACGAACCGCTGCCGCCCGGTGGACTCGACGAGGCACTGCCACCCGATCTGACGGGCGCGCTATCGCGCCTCGGTCTGCTCGACGACCGGCAGCGCTGGGTCGCAGGCTACCGCAGCATCGACATGACGATGCAACATCGCGCGGTGGTGGTCGACGGCAGGACCGTCGGCTGGCTGGTTCTCGCGCCCTTCCAGAGCGTGGCCGATGGAGGCGACCAGCGCTTCGCCATCGGCCAGTGGCGCACCACGCTGGTGGCGGCACTGGTTGCCGTGCTGCTGGCAGGCCTGATCGCCTGGTGGGTCTCACACCGCTTGCTCGCGCCGGTCAAGCAGATCGCGGCCGCCACGCATCAGCTGACGCGCGGACAGCACGATGTGCGCGTGCCCGTGCACGGATCCGACGAAGTCGCTCAGTTGGGGCGAGACTTCAATCGCATGGCGCAGACACTCGCGCGCAACGAGGAAGCGCGCCGCGCCTTCATGGCGGATGTGTCGCACGAACTGCGTACACCTTTGGCGGTGCTGCGCGGGGAGCTCGAAGCGCTGGAAGACGGCATCCGGCCACTCAATCAGGCGGCCGTGTCCTCCTTGCAAGGGGAGGTGCGCCAGCTCGGCAAACTGGTGGACGATCTGTACGACCTCGCACTCTCGGATGTCGGGGCGCTGACATATCACATGGAGCCAGTCGATCTGGTGGATCTGGTGGGTCGCACCTCAACGACACACGCGCGCAGCTTCGAAACGGCCGGACTGCAGTTCACGCTGAAGCTGCCTGACTCCGCGGCTGCCGTCGAGGCCGATCCGGCGCGTTTGCAGCAGCTGTTCGACAACCTTCTGTCGAACAGCCGGCTCTACACTGAGACGCCAGGCCAGGTGACGCTCGCGCTCTCCGCGGCCCCTGGATCCTGGCAGATCGAGGTGCAGGACAGTCCGCCTGGTTTGCCGATCGAGCAGCTTGCGCAGCTGTTCGAGCGCTTTTTTCGCGGAGAGAACTCTCGCAATCGAGCGACAGGTGGCGCCGGACTCGGGCTGGCGATTGCGCGCAACATCGTCGCAGCGCATGGCGGCCAAATAGAGGCTCGCCCTTCGCCACTCGGCGGCGTTTCCATCCGGGTGAAGTTGCCACGCCTGGAGACAGCGTCATGATCCCCGCGCCCGCCGCACACATCTTGATCGTCGAGGACGAGCCCAAGCTGGCCCGGCTTCTGGTGGACTACCTGCAGGCTGACGGTTTCGCTTGCAGCGTGGTAGCAGACGGCTTGGAAGCACTGCCTGCGGTGCGCGAGCGCGCGCCGGCCTTGGTGATCCTGGACCTCATGCTGCCTGGACGCGACGGCGTTTCGATCTGTCGCGAGCTTCGTGGCTTTTCGACGGTGCCTGTGATCATGGTCACCGCCCGTGTCGATGAAGTCGATCGGCTGCTCGGCCTGGAGGTTGGTGCGGACGACTACATCTGCAAGCCATACAGCCCCCGAGAGGTTGTGGCGCGGGTGCGCGCACAGCTGCGTCGTGTCGGCTGGACGGGGCGAGTGCCGGCGACCGACAAGGGTGGACTCGCGATGGACGATGCGGCGTTGCGTGCAACGATACGCGGGCGCGCGCTGGATTTGACGCCCGCAGAGTTCCGCCTGCTGCGCACATTGGCAGCCCAGCCAGGGCGTGTTTTTTCACGGAACGATGTGCTGGATAGATTGCACAACGACAGCCGCGCGATCACGGATCGGGCGGTCGACAGTCACGTTCGCAACCTCCGGCGCAAGCTAACGACAGCCACGGACGGTGTCGACCCGATCCGCTCGGTCTACGGCGTTGGATACGCTTTTGAATGGCCGATTGACTGCGAATAGCCAGTGCACGGGTGCGTCGCCCATTCTCTTGACGAACGTCCCAATGTCGGATCCCGTCCTGTTTCCGGCCTCGCGTCGTCAGCACGGGCCGGAAACCGTCCTCGGAGCCTCGGTCGGCCGAGGCCCGCGCTTAGGCGAGGCATCGTCTCGATCATCCGGTCCGAGTCTCTCGACATGGGCGTCTCCCCATTTCTTCAGCGCGTGAATGACCGGCGCCAGAGTCCTGCCATAGTCCGTCAATCGGTATTCCACCTTGGGAGGAACTTCGGGATAGACCTTGCGAGCGACCAGGCCATTGGCCTCCAGTTCCCTGAGCTGATTGGTGAGCATCCGCTGCGTGATGTTGGGAAGCAGGCGGCCCAGTTCATTGAAGCGCAGCACCTGTTCGGTGAGCAGGCGGTAGAGGATGACGCCCTTCCACTTGCCTCCGATCAGGTTGAGCGTGGCCTCGACCGAGCAGCCGACGGCGCAGGTGAAGGTCTTGTGGGGAATGCGTCCTCTTCAGCGCCTGAGCTTTTTTCGTTCGCCGCCACGGCGTGGTGACCTGCGACGCCGACGCCGCCTTCTGCCGGCGCTTCGCCGGGCGGGCGGAGACCGGCCGGCACTCGGTGAGCGATCCGGCGATGGGGCTGGCAGACCGCTTCTGAGCGCGATCTGAGCGGGTCGAGGTGCCGGACGGCCGCTCGGCCCCTTCACCCCCCCCTCGCGCTGCGCTGCATCCCCCGCGCAGTTCCCCCCACCATCGCCCCCAGCGACCGCACCATCGGATGCCCCACCAGCTCCTTCAGCGTGAAGAAACTGACCGGCGGCAGACTCCAGCTCAAGCGATAGGGCAGCGCCGCCAGGTGCCCTGCCTGCTCCATCTCCATCACCACGTCACGGGCCAGAATGGCGATGGCGTTCGGCTCGGTCCGCAGCACCGTCTCCATGCTGCGCATCGACGTCGTCTCCAGCATCGGCACCGGGGGCTGCACGCCGGCGCCCACGAAGATCGCGTTGTAGGTTCTGCGCATGGGCGTGTTCGGCGGCGGCAGGATCCAGTCGAGCTGCGCCAGCCGCGCCCAGTCCAGCGGCCCGCGCGATAGCCGCTTGACGCTCTTCGCGGCCACCACCAGGCAGGGCTCCTGCTGGTAGATCGCCTCCTGCACCAGGCCCGTCGCATCCCCGTCGTAGGAGCGGCCGATCGCGCAATCGAGCTCGCGCGCGACGAGGCTCGCGACGAGCTCGTCCGTCGTGCCCTCGCGCGTCATCACCGCCATGCGCGGGGTGCGATCCAGCAAGTGGGTGAGCGCGGCGGACAGTAGCTGTTGCGGCACCTGCTGAGTCAGGCCCAGGCGCACGCGTCCGCTGCGGCCTGCCTCCAGTGAGGTGAGCACGCGCGTGGTGGACTCCAGTTCCGCGAGCCAGCGCCGCGCGTAGTGCAGCACCGCCTCGCCCGACGGCGTGGGCACCAGCCCGCGGCTGGTCCGCTCGAAGAGCGTGCTGCCGAAGATGTCTTCCGCCTCGCGCAGCGCCTTGGTGATGGCGGGCTGGCTCACTCGCATCTCGGCGGCCACGCGGCCGAGCGTGCGATGGCGGTCGATGGCCTGCAGCAGTGAGAGCTGGCGCAGCTTCAGGCGAGAGAGCAGCGCGTGCTGCAGCTCGGCGGCGGGATCGCGGGCAGTCGGCAAGGCCATAACTCCTGGGTTATCGGGTCATCAGAATTTAATGCACTTCGGTGAATTGCGGCGCCTAGACTTTCTTCATGGACGCAGCCACCGCATCGAAGCTCACGGCCTTCACGGCCAGCCTCCTGGACGTGCTCGCCGAGGCGCGCGGCGCCGACGCCGCCCTGCGTCAGGTCGACCTCTATCGGCGCCGGATTGCGGGCGACAGCATCTTCAGCATCCAGCAGAACGTGACGACGGAGCGCGACCCGGTCGACGAGATCCGGCTGCGCCGCCTCTATTCGTCCGAGGCGCAGCACTACCCGGTGAACGGCGCCAAGCGCAAAACGCTCGGGCCGTGGACCGAGTGCCTGTTTCTGCAGGGCCGCGTGTTCATCGGCGAGGGAGAAGAGGCGCTGGCGCGCCATTTCGACGATTTCGAACAGATGCGCGGGCACGGCCTGCAGAGCGTGATCAACGTGCCCCTGCTCCAGGGCCATCTCTGCTACGCCACCTTCAACGTCTTCGGCACCCGCCCCCGGTGGCTGCCGCAGGAAGTCCTGGGCATCCGCCTGCTGGCCCTGGCCGCGGCGCGCTGGGTGCCCGCCGCGCCCGGCCTGGCGTACCGCTTCACGGCCGTGCCCCTCACCTCACCCATGGAGGCTTGACCATGCAAAGCAAAGTCCCTGTCGTGATCGTCGGCGGCGGCCCGGTGGGCCTGTCCATGGCGATCCTGCTGCAGCGCTTCGGTGTCGACTTCGTGCTGCTCGAACGCAGCGCGACGACCACGGACCATCCCAAGGCCCGAGGCACCTACACGCGCACGATGGAGATCTTCCGCCAGTGGGGCATCGACGGACAGATGAAGCGCCACGCGCTGCCGGACGGATCCGACTTCTTCGCCTTCTGCGAATCCATGACCGGCCACGAGTGGGGCCGCACCAACCCCGAGCCGAATGTGGGCCACTCGCCGTGCTGGAAGATTATCCAGTCGCAGGACACGGTGGAGTTGGAACTGCTGAACCACGCCCGCAAGAGCGAGGTGGGCCGCTTCCTCTTCGGCCACGAATTCCTGCACTACGACGAGGGCGCCGGCGGCATCGCGGTGACCGGCTGCAAGGTGGATACCGGCGAGACCGTCACCTGGCACGCCCAGTACCTGATCGCCGCGGACGGCGCCGCCAGTTCGGTGCGCCGGCAGGCCGACATCGAGATGCGCGGGCCGGCCGCGCTGGCCGTGATGGCCAACGAGTTCTGGCAGGCCGACCTCTCGCAGGTGCGCGACGCCGCCCTCTGCGCCGGCTGGCGCGTGTATGCGAAGAATTCGCCCTACCCCATCACGACCGTGCTCAACACCAACGGCAAGGACCGGTGGCTGAGCCTGCTACCGGTGGGACGCGAGGTGGACGAACGCATCGGCGAGCGTACCGACGACGAAGTGGTGCGGCTCGCCCGCACCGTCGCCGGCGTCCCCAATCTGGACGTGAAGGTGATCAACCGCTCGGTGTGGCGCATGAGCCGCCAGGTGGCGGCGAGCTTCCGCAAGGGGCGCGTGCTCCTGGTGGGCGACTCGGCGCACCGCTTCCCGCCGAACGGCGGCTACGGCATGAACTCCGGCATCCAGGATGCGCACAACCTCGCGTGGAAGCTGGCTTTCGTGCTCACGGGGCGCGCCAGCGCACGCCTGCTGGACAGCTACGAGCGCGAACGCCGGCCGGTCGCGGAATCGAACGCCGACTTCAGCCTGCACAACGCGGCGCGCTTTACCCAGTGCGACGAGGCGCTGCGTTCCGGCAACCCGGAGCGCATCGGCTTCTGGATCCGCGACAGCGACAACCACATCCACAGCATCGGCCAATCGCTGGGCTTTTGCTACGAGGACGGCGCGGTGATCCCCGACGGCACCAGCAGGCACCTGATGCGGCCGCGCTGGTACGAACCCACCGACCGCCCGGGCGCGCGCTTCCCTCACCTGTGGCTGGACCTGGCGCGGCGGCACACCACGCTGGACTGGTTCGACCAGGCGTTCGTGCTGGTCGCGGGCCCGAAGGCGGATGAGTGGATGGAGGCGGCGCGTGCCGTTTCCGGCAGGAACGGGCGCGTGGTGCAGGCGCACCAGTTGGATGACTCGCACGAGAAGGACGGCCTGCTGCTCGGCCTGCGCGGCGCGGTGCTCGTGCGGCCGGACGGGCATGTGGCCTTCCGCATGCCGTGGACGCCGCCGGACCCCGCCGCCGAGCTGTCTGCCGTTCTCGCCAAGCTGATGGACTGATGCCATGCCCGTCACTGCACTGCACCACTACACGATCCGCTGCACGCCGCAGGAGCTGCCGCAGTTGCTCGACTTCTATACGCGCGTGCTGCGCCTGCAGGCCGGGGCGCGACCGGAGATTCCGGCGCCCGGGGCCTGGCTCTACGCGGAGGGCCAGCCGATCGTGCACCTGTATGCGCATTTGTCGACGCCGGACGCGGCGGTGCAGCCGGTCACCGGCCACGTCGACCACATCTCGTTTCGCTCGCACGGTTTGAAGGAGATGCGCGAACACCTCGATGCCCTGGGCGTGCCCTTCACCGAGGCCCCGATCCCCGGCTGGAAGATCCACCAGCTGTTCCTGCATGATCCGCGCGGCCTGAAGATCGAGATGACCTTCTGGATCGACCAGGAAGAGGGAGGCGCGGCATGACCGACTTCGTGCAGGCCGGCGAGGTGCGCGTCGCCTTCGAACGCGCAGGCCAGGGGCCGGCCCTGGTGCTGATGCATGGCGCGGAAGCCTCGCGGCAGATGTTCGCCGCGCTGGTGCCGCACCTCGCGAAGCACTTCAGCGTGATCTCCTACGACCAGCGCGATTGCGGCGACACCGAGGGGCCGGAGCGCGCCGCGACGCTGGCCGACCTGGCCAACGACGCACACCAGTTGATCAGGGCGCTCGGATTCAAGCGCGCGCACGTGTTCGGCTCGTCCTTCGGCGGGAGGGTGGCGCAAGCCCTGGCACTGCTGCATCCGCGCTCGATCGATCGCCTGGTGCTCGCCAGCACTTGGCCGCTGCCGCGGCCGTACGAGGAGCTCTGCCCCGACGCACGCCGCCTGGCCGAGCTGCGGCAGGGCCTGCCGGGAACGGCGGAGGAACTGGCCACGTGGTTCTTTCCTGAGGACTTCCTGCGCCAGCGCCCCGAGCTGCGGCGCGTGTTCGCGAACGCCCGGCCGGCGTCGGCCCGTTCCGCTCGGCGGGCGGTCACTGTGACGACGACGCTGGACAACGGGGTCGCGGACATCGTGGCGCCGACGCTGGTGCTGGCCGGCGAGCTGGACCGCGTGGTGCCGCCGACGGTGACGTTGTCGATGGCGGGGCGCATCCGCGGTGCGGATGCCGTTCTGCTGCCGGCCATCGGGCATGTGACGGCGATGCAGGCGCCGGAAGTGCTCGCCCACCACATCGTTCGCTTCCTGAATCCCGCTGGAGTCAAGCCATGAACACGACGCTGCAGACTGAACCCGCAAGATCCGACTACATCCGCATCGATGGTCTGTCCAAGCGCTTCGGCGGCGGCCATGATGGCGTGCTCGCGCTCGATCAGATCGACTGCAGTATTCAGCAGGGGAGCTTCGTCACCATCGTCGGCCCGAGCGGCTGCGGCAAGAGCACACTGCTGCGCATCCTGGCCGGGCTGCTCGGTTACGAGGTCGGCAGCGTTCTGCTCGACGGCCAGCCGATCCATGGCACGCGGCGAGACGTGGGGGTCGTGTTCCAGAGCTCCATCCTGCTGCCCTGGCGCACCATCCTCGAGAACGTCATGCTGCCGGCCGAGGTGATCGGCCTGGACATGAAGCAGGCGCGCGAACGCGCCATGCAGTTGCTGCACATGGTCCGCCTCGATGGTTTCGAGCACAAGCTGCCGCGCCAGCTGAGCGGCGGCATGCAGCAGCGAGCCTCGATCGCGCGGGCGCTGCTGCACGACCCCAAGATCCTGCTGATGGACGAGCCCTTCGGTGCGCTGGACGCGATGACGCGGGAACGCATGAACCTCGAGCTGCAGCGCATCTGGATGGAAAGCGGCAAGACCGTGGTGCTGATCACGCACTCCATCCCCGAGGCCGTGTTCCTGGGCGACAAGGTGTTCGTGATGTCGCCTCGCCCGGGCACGCTGGAGCGCGTGCTGTCCATCGACCTGGCGCGGCCGCGGACGATGGACGTGATGTCGGACCCGGCGTTCGCGTCCGCCGCCGCCTCGATCCGCGAGCGCTTCTCGCATGCCGCTTCGTTCGACTGAAAAGGGTGCCGCCATGACCACTGCCATGTTCACCACCGATGCCGCGCAGCACGACGACTCCACCGCCGAGCCAGTGAAGGCCCCGCGAGTCCGCCGCGCCAACCCGCTGGCATCCACCCGCGTGCAATCCATCCTGCTGCTGATCACGCTGCTCGGCTCATGGGAAGCAGCCGTGCGGCTGTTCAAGGTGCCCAAGCACCTGGTCCCGCCGGTCAGCGACATCGGGGTCGCGCTCTGGCGCGGCCTGGCCACCGGGCCGTTGGCGAAGGACGGCTTCTGGTACCACGGCGGCATCACCCTCGCCGAGATCCTGCTGGGCTTCCTCATCGGCGGCGGCATCGGCCTGGCGATCGGCATCGTGGTCTCGCAGATGCCGAAGCTGGAGGCGCTGCTGGAACCCTACGTGGCCGCGCTGCAGAGCGTGCCGAAGGTGGCGGTGGCCCCGATCATCGTGGTCTGGCTCGGCTTCGGGATCAGCTCCAAGGTGATGATCATCTGCCTGCTCACCTTCTTCCCGGTGCTGGTGACCAGTATCGCGGGCTTCAAGGCGGTGGACCCGGATCGCATCGACCTGCTGCGCTCCCTGTCTGCCACGCCCTGGCAGGTCTTCCGCAAGGCCAAGTTCCCGAGCGCCCTGCCCTACATCTTCGCGGGCTTGAACATGGCCGCGGCCTTCAGCGTGGTGGGCGCGGTGGTGGGGGAATTCGTCGGCGCCCAGGCCGGCCTGGGCGTGCTGATCCTGCAGATGGAGGCGCAAGCAGACACCGGCGGCAGCTTCGCGGTGTGCGTCGTGCTCTCGGTGATCGGCATCGCGCTGACCGCGCTGCTGCGCCGCGTGCAGCGGCGGGTGCTGCACTGGATGCCGGCCGACACCTCGCAGCGCACCGTGAACGTCTAGATCTGCACGAGCTGTTTTCTTTTCAACGCGGCCGGCGCGTGCCGGCAAGGAGTGGACCATGTTGACACGACGTGATTTCGGCCTGGGCCTGGGTGCCCTCGGACTCGCCGGCGGGCTGCCGGCCCTGGCGCAGAAGCTGCGCGTGATGAAGGTGGCGAACACCGCGGCGGTCAACGACCCGCAGCAGTGCTTCGTGACCTCGGGCCAGCATCCCAAGCTGAACTTCTACAAGTCCGGCGGCGTGGACCTGGAATACGTCAACATGTCGAGCATGACGCAGGCGCTGCAAAGCCTGCGCGCCGGCCACGTGGACTTCGGGCCCGCCGTGCCCGGTATCCTGCTGCTGGCGATGGCCAAGGACCCGACGCTGGAGCTGGTGAGCGTGTACAAATGGCTGCCGCGCAACGCCAACGTGATCGTGGTGAAGCCGGGCAGCCCGATCAAGTCGGCGGCGGACCTGGCGGGCAAGCGCATTGGCGTGCGCAGCCAGGGCGACAGCGGGATCGTGATCACCAAGACCATGCTCGCCGAACTAGGGCTGAAAGACGATAAGTGCGAGTACATCGCCATCGGCGACGGCGCACCAGCCGGTGCGGCGATCGACAACGACCGCGTCGACGCGATGGTGAGCTTCGACACCGCGGCGGCCCGCATCGAGCTGGTGGGCACCCCCCTGCGCTATGTGCCGCTCACGCCGAAGTTCGCGCAGCTCGGATCGGGCTGGATCTGCGTGCCGCGCAAGCTGCTGAAGGAGGAGCGCAAGAACCTGGTGGCGCTGTTCCGCGGCATCGCCAAGTCAACGATCTTCGCGAACGCCAACCTCGACGCCGGCATCGACCTGCATTGGGCCGTGTACCCCGAGAGCCGGCCCAAGGGCCGCAGCGAGGCAGAGGCGCGCAAGGAGTTGGCCTTCATCCTGAAGGATCGCAAGAATAGCTGGCTGCGGCGGCCGGACGATCCGGACCAGCGCATGGGCGCCTCGTCGCTGGCCGAGTGGAAGGCCAACATCGAAATGGCTGCCGAGAGCAGCAAGAACCCCAAGCTGGCCGAGGAGCTGGGCGATCCGAACCGCCTGTTCAGCAACGAGCTGATCGACGAGATCAATGCGTTCGACAAGCAGGCGGTGGTGGAGATAGCGCGGTCGTTCAAGTTGTAAGCCCGATGCATTTCGACTTCCACAATCCCTACGCCAGCACTCGCCTTCCGATCTTCGCGCGCAACCTTGTCTCGACCTCGCACCCGCTCGCCGCGCAGGCGGGCCTGCGGATGCTGTGGAAAGGCGGCAACGCGATCGACGCGGCGGTGGCCGCGGCGGCTGCCATGACGATCTGCGAGCCGGTGAGCAACGGGCTGGGCAGCGACGCGTTCGCCATCGTGTGGGATGGCAAGGAACTGCACGGCCTCAATGCCTCCGGCCCGGCGCCCTCCTCCTGGACGCTGGACTACTTCCGGCGCAAGTACGGCGAGAGCAACGCCGCAATGCCCCGGCGCGGCGTCGATTCCATCACCGTTCCCGGTGCGGTGGCGGCGTGGACGGCCCTGTCGGAACGCTTCGGCAAGCTGCCCTTCGCCGACCTGCTGGAACCGGCGCTCGAGATCGCCGAGCGCGGCTACCTGCTGCCGGTCGTGGTGCAGCAGAAGTGGGCGGCAGCGATGCCCGAGCTGGGCGGCCAGCCCGGCTTCGCGCAGTCGTTCCTGCCCTGGGGTCGGGCGCCGCGCGTCGGCGAGTTGTTCCGGTTTCCGGCAGCGGCGAAAGCCTTGCGGTGCATTGCGGAGACGCGCGGCAGCGCCTTCTATGACGGGGAGATCGCGCACGCCGTGGAACGCTTCGTGAAGGAAAACGGCGGCGCACTCTCGGCCAGGGACTTCGCCGCCTACCGGCCGCAGTGGGTCACGCCGGTGCGGAAGAACTACCGCGGCTACACGCTGCATGAGATCCCACCCAACGGCCAGGGCATCGCCGCGCTCATCGCGCTGGGCATTCTCGAAAAGTTCGACCTGGCCAGCCTGCCGGTGGATGGCGCCGACTCGCAGCACCTGCAGATCGAAGCGATGAAGCTCGCCTTTGCCGACGTGCATCGCCATGTCGCCGAGCTGTCGAGCATGGAAGTAACGACTGAACAGATGCTGGACGACGCCTACCTCGAAAGCCGGGCTAAGCTTATCGACATGAAGCGCGCCCAGCATATCCAGGCTGGTAACCCGGTGAAGGGCGGCACCATCTACCTCACGGCCGCCGATGAGAACGGAATGATGGTGAGCTTCATCCAGAGCAACTACATGGGATTCGGCTCGGGCTGCGTCGAACCGGGCTTCGGCGTGAGTTTGCAGAACCGCGGCCATGGCTTCTCGCTCGCGCCCGGGCCCAACCAGGTCGCACCCGGAAAGCGCCCGTACCACACCATCATTCCCGCCTTTCTCACGAAGGACGGCCAGCCAGTGATGTCCTACGGCGTGATGGGCGGCAACATGCAACCGCAGGGTCACATGCAGACGCTCGTGCGCATGCTCGACTACCGGCAGAGCCCGCAGGCGGCGTGCGATGCGCCGCGCTGGCGCTTCAACCAGGGCCTGGAGATCAACATCGAACAGCAGATGAACAAGGCGGCGGTGCAGGCTCTGCTGGACCGCGGCCACAGGGTCGAGGTGATCCGCGACAGCTACCAGGACTTCGGTGCCGGCCAGTTCATCTGGCGCGCGGGCGATCCGAAAGTGGAAGGCTATGGTGCCGCTTCCGATTTCAGAAGGGATGGGCTGGCGGCGGGGTTCTGAGAGAACGAAGCCCGCTGCAGCGCGGCCTGCCCAGCGGCCTGAACCATCGGGCGGTCGAGCCCATAGGATCTTGATCGGCGATCTGAACCTGCGGCGCCTCGAGGGATTTACCTATGAATACCCTAAAAACGTCAGCGTGGCCGTCTTGCCTTCCACTGGCGGCTTGTAGGTGCACGAGAAGGGAGGTCGTGCTCATGGCCTCAGGTGGACTCAGCCCTTCTTGCATTCTGTCGCAGTTACTTTTGTTGGTACCCGCTGGCCGCTCGCAAGAAGCTCGTCGAACTGCAGATAGCAACGGTCATTGCTGAAAATGTACTCGCGACGTACCTCGAGTTCGGGCTTGGAGTAAACGCATAGGTCAGCCAGCACACGTGCTGCATCGCGCCGCCGATGCGTGCTGTTCTGGCTGCCGCCCACGTCGGCGGTGACCCGATTGCCATCGACCACGGCGCCCCGCAGCGTCAGGTCGCCGCCGCTCAAGATGTTGACGGCCTGGCCTCCGCTCACCTGCGTGGCGTTGTAGCGGGTGACGTCCCGGCTGGCCGACCCCGATAAGGACGCCGTTGGGGTTGCTTACATAGACGCCGGCGACACGGTCGATGCGGGTGGCCCCGTTTAGGCCATCTCCCGTCAACTGCGTGGTGCTCTCGACATTGATGTCGCGGCCGGCGGTGAGGACGGCCGCATTGTCGGCAATGATGCTGGCGCCGATGTTGTTGATGGCGGCGGGTATTGACGGTCATCGCCGCGCCGGACTGGATCAGGCCGGCGTTGTTGTTCGGCGCGCCGGAGCCGACAGCGCCATGTCCGTGATACGAACAACGTCATGCACTTTGAGGCTGACTACCTCGCCTCGGGCTGGCATAGAGTCGAAGTCCAGGCCGCCAACATGTTCATCCCGTTCGCCCCGCCGGGTCAGATTGTGCTCGACGGCACCGAGGCGCGGGCGACCGGGACGTACGCCTATACTCGCCCGCCTATTCACCTGAATCATTCCCGTGCATACGATCCGTTCTCAGGGGGCTTCCTGTCCCCGGATCCGCAAGATGTGGTCGCCATCGGAAGGCAGCTGTGAACTTCCGCCCGATACGGCTTGGGCACAACAAAGACTTCCGGAATCGTGGTTTTCGACTGCCTCTATGAGCGATACGGCTTATCTGGGACGGTAGTTCTGAATGACCAGTGGCGCCTTGGCACAACGGCGCAAGGCTGAGGTTGAGGCCGTTTCAGTGCAAGCCAGGTCGATCAAGATCTAGTCAAGCTCCCTCAAGAAGCCGCCGCCGAACGTAGGCAGTTCCATCCATCAACCGACGGGCCGTGCGCGTGAAGTGCACTTCGCGTACGGTCCACCCGTCGTTGGCCGAATGCTCGACGTGGGCATAGATACTGAGCGCACCACTCGGATGACCGATGCGTATGCGCGCGGGGCCCAGATGGCTTGCTCGCGCTTCAGCCGGGATTGTTCCCGCGATCTGCGCCGCCACGGACAGACAGACCGAGCCTCCTACCGGAAATGCCTTGTGCATGACCCCATCCTTGAGCACCATGCGGGCGACAAGATCGAGCTCCGATGCGTGCACGACCCGATCACCGGCGACAGTCCTGTAGCCTTGAGGCGGACCGATAAGAACCTGATACGGCGTAATGGTCGTCACCAGACCACACCGTTGGGCGGCCGAGAGCCGCACTTGCTCGGCCGCCTCGTAGATCTCAGGGCTCAGTTGACCGGGTAGTTCCGTTGCGGTGACGCCCAGATCCGCCGCACGCATGAACACACAAACCGTGCCGACATCAACGATGGAAACGGGAATCTCTCGGTCAAGCTGCGGCACGTAGACTTGGTCAATTGGCCTCCCGGTGGGCAACAGTCTGCCAGTTGCACCCCCACTCGTGTCCGAATAGTCCAGTGCAACCTCCGCGCCACTTCCGGGTACCCCGTCTATCTCGCAGTCGCCTTCCACCCGCGGCTCGCCGTCCGCGCAATTGACAGTCATGCGCAGGATCTTTCCGGTGTTGGTGTTGTGCACGCGCACCGTGGTGATCGGCTCCTGCACCGGAATCAGGGATTCCTGCAAGGCGTAGACACCGGTGGCTGACGAGATGTTGCCGCAGATTATCTCGAAGTTCACGGTGGGCTGGTCGATACCGATCTGGGCGAAGGTGTAGTCGATGTCTGCATCCGGTCGCGACGGCGGTCCGATGATGGCGCACTTGCTGGTCAGGATGTCGGCCCCGCCGAGCCCGTCGATCTGGCGCACGTCGGGACTGCCGAAAAGTGCTAGCAGGAATCGCTGGCGCATCTCTGGGTCCTCTGGCACGTCTCGCTGTGCGAGGAAGACAGCTTTGCTCGTGCCCCCCCGCATGAGGGTGATGGGTACGCGAATCTGTTCGTTCATATATCTCAGAGTATGAGCGTGGTCGCCACAGCCGTCCATTCAGTTCGGCTGCTCTTGCTTTAGCAGGACTACAAGCTCAACGAGGGAGCGCCCGCGGATAGAGCAGCATCCGGCCAAGCGGACTTCCGGAAGCACGGCTTCAGCGAGCCGAGCTACTACGCGTGGAAGGCCAGGGCCGGCAACGTTCGGCCAGGGAATACTCACGACTGTGTTTCGAGCCACTTCCTGAACAGTGAAATTGGAGCACGATCAATCTCGCGCTCATCACAGACCAGGTAGTAGGCTAGACCCGTGTGTGCGACATGCTCGAATGGCCGAACGAGGCGGCCCAAAGACAGGTCGTCCTGAACATAGGCCAGTTGCGCGATCGCGGCTCCCAGTCCATCGATCGCAGCCTGATAGCAAAGCGCCGCGTTTCCCAAGGTCAACCCGGGGTGAGCGGGCGCTCCGCTGATGCCCGCCGACTCAAACCATGCCTCCCATGCGGAAGGGATCATCATGGAGTGCAGCAATTGCACCTGAAGCAGGTCTTCCGGTTGCTGCAGCCCTTGAGCGACATGGGGAGCGCAAACCGGGACATAGGCGTCCTCAAAGAGGCGATGAGACGCGACACCGTCCCAAGTGCTCTTTCCATGGCGAAGCACGAAGTCCATGCTGCCAAGTTCCGTATCGACGTTGGCAGAAGCGCCGGTCGTGATCTCGAGGTCGATGCTCGGGTTCATTGCATAGAGGCCAGCCAATCGAGGGATGAGCCACCTGATTGCGAACGTCGGCATGACCTTGAGTCTCAACTTCTGCGTGCCTTTGCCGCGAGCGACCGCATCTTGGACCGCCTGCTCGATCCAATCGAACGAATCGCCGGCACGCTGCGCGAGGACCTGTCCGACGTCGGAGAGACGGACGCTGCGTCCTTCCTTCCTGGAAATCTCTATTCCAAGCAGAGTCTCGAGTTGCTTGAGCTGCTGGCTGACCGCTCCCACGGTCAAGTGAAGATGCTCTGCCGCATGCGAAACACCCCCGAACCGATGAACGGCGTCGAGCACCCTTAGCGGCCCCAACAGGGCCCGGAGATTCGTCGTCATCTGGCTCCTCATCCAGGCCACGTACTATCGCGGATTCTCGACGTCGGGATTATGAGGCAGCGAGGCTCTCGAGGAGGACTTCCTTCAACAGGTTGGCGTGGGGCGTCAGCGCACCATCACTGTTGGCGTTGTAGTTGCGAATGGCAAACCCGACCAGCTCGTCAACTCCGGCCGCCATGACTGATCTCGCGGGCAGTTTCACAGGCCAGCCAAGCCTGACAAAGGCATCGTCGATCGCCGAGGCGACCAGGTCCAGATATTCATTGTCATGCTGGACCGATGCGACTCCGAGGTGTGTGCCAATCTCGGACATCGCGGCATTGCACAGCCGCCCCAGCTTACGGACAGAAGCGCCTGAGAAGGCGGCATAGCCATGTGATTGGGTCAATCCTTCGCAGCGATTGAAGAGCGCAACCGAAAGTGCGTAGGCCGCGCGCGCGGCCAAGTGAGTCTTCAGAGGCTGGCCGCCGTCGTCCTCGTCCCGATTCTGAAGGTACGCAGCTGCGCACAGATCGAGTCGGGAATTCAGGTCGTCGAGTTGCATCATGGCTGTGCTGGCGAGATTCCATGCCTGCACACGTGAGGGAGCCACGAGCACATTGCTTTGGGGTGCGGATCCGAGCCCCATCAGTGCAAAGAAGAACACCTCGAGGCCGGCCGACGATATGAGTGACGCCGGCGCCGTAGCAAGCGCAACGGGATCCCAGAAGATCGCCTTCGGCCTGGTTTTTGGATCAAAGAACTCGAGCTGGTGAAGGCTGCCGGACATACGCAGGGCAGACCCCCCGCGGTTCTGGGCGGTGGTCGGAGCCGTCAGGACATTGAAGATCGGAACCTTCGGCTGAAGCAGGCGGGTCGAAGCGGGTTTTCCGTCAGGCCCATAGCGGGTCGCCATTTCCGGCAAAGGCCGGCCTTCCCCCATCAGCATGGCAACCACGCGTGTGCCCTTGAGCACGCTGCCTGCTCCTACGGCAATGAGAGCATCGCACGCCAGTTCCCGAGCGAATGCCGCGGCGCGTTCGATGCACTCGGATGGAGCTCCTTCCGCGAGTTCTGCGAAAACGCCTGCGAAACGAGCGCCCAGCATCTGCTCCATGTGTCGAATGAGACCGGTCTTGGAGTGTACGGAGCGGCCACAGATGATGACGGCCCGATGCGCGCCGAACCGGGACAGTTCACTGGGGAGGCGGGATAGCGCGCCATCGCCAGAGTACAGATGGACAGGTAGCGCGCGAGCAGTGAATTGCCGCTTGTCCTGCGCGTTCGTGTTCGGATTCATGCGAAAGGTACTCTTTAAGCAGATCAACGTCCGTTGAAATTCGGCTTTTCCTTGGCGGCGAACGCGCGCCGACCTTCGACGCGATCAGCGGTGTCCCGAAGCAGGCCGAACACTTGCTGCTCCATGTCGAGCCCTACTGCCAAGGGAAGTTCACCGCCAACGTCGGCCAGTTGCTTGACGGCGACCACGGACAGTGGTGCGTTCTCCGAAATTCTTCTCGCAATGTCCATGGCACACTGCATCAACTCCTGCGGCTCGACCACCTTGCTCACCAGGCCGATGCGAAGAGCTTCCGAGGCGTCGATGCGGTCTCCGGTCAGCAGCAATAGCATGGCATTCGAACGCGACACGGCACGAATCAGTCGTTGCGTTCCACCAGCCCCCGGAATGCTGCCAATGCGAACTTCGGGCAAGCCAAAAATCGCTGTCGATGAAGCAACGCGGATGTCGCACTGGAGCGCGATTTCGAGACCACCGCCCAGCGCGTAGCCGTTGATGGCCGCGATGACCGGCTTGCGGCACTTGAGCGCACCGATGCCGGGCGAGGGCTCGCGCCCGAAGCGAAGCGTGGCAAAACTGTCCGAAGGCGGTGGGGTCTTCTTCAGATCTGACCCGGTGCAAAACGCCTTCCCGCCCGCTCCGGTAAGCACGGCGGCTCTGATCTCATCATTGAACGAGATGGTTTGCCACGCGCGAATCAGTGCCAGTGTCGTCTCCGGGTCAATCGAGTTCATCGCGTCAGTTCGGTCGATCGTAACGATCGCGACGCCCTGTTCAACTTCCAGCTTGATACTCATGGTCTAGTGTTTCTGATGGTTGAGGCTCCGTGCGCTCGAATCGCGCGAGGAGCTCGGAAATTACTGCGTCGGTATGCTCGCCCAGGCGCGGTGCAGCGCGACGCGTCGGTGTCGGTCGACTCCCGCTGCCGAGATTGAATCTGGCAACGGCCACAGGCCCGGACGCCGGGTGGTCGACAAGCTCTTTGAGGCCCAGCGCTTCAAACTGAGGACTTGACGCTACCTGGGCGTAGTCCAGGATCTGCCCGCAGATCAAGTCGGCCTCTCGAAAGATGACCTCCCATTCGGCAGCGGGCTTGGATTGCATCAGGGACTCGAGACGCTCGACCAGCTCAAGCCGATTGGTCAATCGGGCATCCAGGGTCGAGAACTGGGGCAGATCGGCCATCTCCGGCGCACCGAGGACACGGCATAGGGTCCTCCATCGCTCGGGTTGGTAAGCCGCGAGCATGATCCACCCGTCGGCACACCGGAGCGCCTCATTCGGTGCGGAGTACGGTGCCGCGCTTCCCAGGGAAGAGGGCACCTCCTGCGTGGCAAAGTAGCTAGCGAATGCGGATTGCTGCAGTGCGACGGCGCTCGAAAACATGTCGACATCAAGCCTTTGACCCACTTCCGTGCAGGCTCGTTGATTCAATGCCGCCAGCACGGCAATAGTGGCCATATGTCCCGTCACGATGTCGACGAGGGGCACCGGCAGTTTGGTCGGCGCCCCCTGCGGAGCGCTCCCTATGCTCATGAGGCCGGTGAGCGCCTGCAACACGCCGTCCACACCCGGGAGGTCCCGCCAGGGGCCACTCTGCCCGAAGCCGGAAATTGAGCAGTAGACGATGCGCGGATTGAGTGCACTGACGGCCTCGTGGCCGAGGCCGAGCCGCGCCATGACGCCGGGTCTGAAGCTCTCCAGCAGGACATCGGAATCGGAGGCCAGTTTCCGCGCCAGTTCGGCGTGCGCTTGTTGCTTCAGATCCAGAACCACGCTTCGCTTGCCCGAGTTCAGTGCCAGGAAGAAGGAACTCTCCTTGCCGACGTATGGAGGAAACGCCCGGCATGGATCGCCGCTCTCGGATTCGATCTTGATGACGTCTGCACCCATGTCCGCGAGCATCTGGGAGCACGTGGGCCCCGCGGCAATTTGAGTGAAGTCGAGCACCTTGATGCCCTTCAGGGCTGAAGAGATCGTCACTTCGAGCCTTGAAGCTTGATGTTGTTGTCGCGAATGATCTGCGTCAACTTGCGATCTTCCTGGCGAAGGAGTTCGAGATAGTCTTTGCGCGGCATGAGCATCTCCTCGTAGCCGGCGTCGTGCAGCGTCTTCTGCGTGCTGGCACGCTTCAGGACGGCCTCGGTGGCGTCGTAAAGCTTCTGCAGGACTGCGGGCGGCGTTCCCTTCGGGGCGATGATGTCCCACCAATAGTTGCTCTCATACCCTTGCAAACCACCCTCCGCCAAAGTCGGAACGTCGGGCGCGAGGACCGATCGCTTCGAGGTGGCCACGCCCAGCAGCTTGATCCGATTGCCGCTCGCGTACTGAAGCGCCAAGGGCAGCCCGACGAAGGCCAGGGGAATGTGGTCTCCGAGCACGTCGGTCATCGCGTTCGATGTGCCGCGATAGGGAACATGCCTGAGCTCGAGCCCGGCGGTGCGCGCAAACAGCGCTCCGGCGAGATGCTGCGGTGTCCCGACGCCCGGGGTGCCGTACGCCAGTGGACCGGTCTTGCGGCCGTAAGCGCGAAGATCGGCCAAGTTGTTGATCGGCAGCGCCGCACTTGCGACAAGGACGTTCGGCACGGTCGCCAAGGGCGCGACGAACTCGAAAGCCGTCTTCGGGTCGAAGGGCAACGAGTCATACATCTCGCCGAGCGGCGGGAGCGTGCTCGCGCCCAGGCCAATGGTGTACCCGTCAGCGGGTGCACGCGCCACCTCCGCCCAGCCGATCGCACCGCCGGCTCCGGGCTTGTTGTCGATCACGATCGGCCGCCCCAGGTTCTCGGACAATTCCTTGAAGACCATTCGCGCCAAGGTGTCGGTGCCTCCGCCGGGAGAGAACGGGACGATCGCCCTGATCGGCTTGCTGGGATAGGCACCCTGAGCCATGAGTGCGGTCGGGATGGATGCGAGGAAGCCCGCCGCTGCGAATGCGCAAAGCAATGCTCTCTTGTTCTTCATGGATGTCTCCTTGAACAATCTTTCAAACCGATGCGCTGCTGAGGCTGCGCCCTCCGCAGACATACAGGAGCTGGCCCGTTATATAGGAAGCCGCGGGGTCCGCGAGCATTCGGACGGCATGGGCGATGTCGGCCGGACTTCCGATCCGCTCCATGGGCACGGTTCGAGCCAGGTCAGTTTGAACATTCGGGGCAAGCGCCCTGAACAATGGGGTGTCGATGAGGCCCGGCGCAATGGCATTCACGGTAATGCCGTATCGCGCGAACTCGAGGGCCAGCGTTCGCGTCAGGCTGACGACGCCGCCCTTCGAAGCCGAGTAGCTGGCTTGCCCCCGGTTTCCCAGCCAGGCGCGCGAGGAGAGGTTGACGATTCGCCCGAACTTCTCTCGCATCATCGAAGTTGCGACTGATTTGGCGCAGATGAACTGAGAGGTGAGATTCACATGAATCACACGCTCCCAAAATTCGAGATCCATCTTGGTCACGAGTTTGTCGCCGCCAATGCCGGCGTTGTTGACCAGGATGTCCACCTTGCCGTGGGTCTCGATGCAGGCTGCCGTGGCGGCATCTACCGATTCGACCGATGTCACGTCCACCTTCGCGGCCGCAAGCTCGAGGCCTTTTGCTGCGAGCGAAGAAACGGCGGCCCTCAGCGCTTCCTCGTCCGTATCCCAGACGGTCACGGCGCTCCCGGCCGATGCCAAGCCTTCTGCAATGCCAAGGCCGATGCCCTTGGCGCCGCCGGTGACAATGGCCGCACGGCCAGCAAGACTTTTCATTTCCACTTGTATGCCTTCGTTAAAACGATCAACGACTGAGAATGTGGATCGAGCACGCGGCGTGATCGACGCCCCAGATGCCCCCACCTGTGACTTGCGTCAGCCCGATGCGCGCGTAGGGCACCTGCCGCTTGCCGGCACGCCCTTGCAACTGCTCGCAGATCTCGACGATCTGCGCCACGCCGGTCGCCCCGGGCGGATGCCCCTTGGCAAGAAGTCCGCCGCTTGGATTCACCGGCGTGCGGCCGCCCAAGGCGGTAGCGCCGCTGGCCAGCAGATCGGCGGCCTCGCCGCGATGGCAGAGGCCGAGGGCTTCGTAGTAGAGCAATTCAGAGATCGTGAAGGCATCGTGCACCTCCATGACATCGAGATCCTTGGGACCGATGGCTGCCTGCTCATAGGCGATCCGGGCCGTTCTTGCCGTGATCTCGGCATCGGTCATGTCGACCGATCCCGTCTCGAAGATGCCGGACTGGACGACAGAAGCACGCACCCGGATCGATGACGCTCGTCCTCTGCTGCTTCGCGTGCTGAGTACCACGGCGGCGGCACCGTCCACGACCGCCGGGCAGCACTGCAAGAGGGTCAACGGTTCCGCGACCATCCGGGACGCCAGGACCTCTTCGCGCGTCGCGGGCTTGCAGAACTTTGCAATCGGATTGAGGAGGCCATGCCTGCGATTCTTCACGGAGACGTCGGCAAGGGCGTCCATGCTCAGATCGTTGTCGTGGAGATATCGCCGCGCCCGCATCGCGTAGAGCGCCGGCATGATCATTCCTCGACGGTTGTTCCAGTCGTCATTGCTCAGGGCGAGTGGGCCTCCGCCGCGAGCGCTCAGGTGATCCATGCCGAACACGATCACGGTCTCGTACTGACCTGAACGCAGCGCCTGCAGAGCCAGGTTGAACGCAGTGGCGCCGCTCGAGCAGGCGTTGTTGACGTTGTAGACGGCACCACCGCGCGCGCCGAGAGCTCGCAATGCCCGTTGCCCGGGAAGCATCTGGCCAAACACGTTCCCGCAATAGAAGGCTTGAACGTCCGCCATCTCGATGCCCGCATCGGTCAGGGCCTCGAGAATGGCGCTTTGCGCCAGTGCTTCTTCGTTGAGTTCGGGAAACCGGCCAAAATCGGTGATGCCGACGCCTTGAATCGTGGGCTCGGTCATTCAGTGGCTCTCCTCGACGGCAAACGCGTAGTCGTCCTCGCCGGTGGCGAGGGGGAACGGAACCACGGTGACCTGGGCGCCGACGCGCACGCGCGAGGAGTCGCCGACGACGCGACCGAAGACGCGCACATTCCGTGGAAAGTCGACCATTGCCAGTGCGTAGCTTTGTGTATTGGACCCATGCACGAGCGTGTACGTGTAGATTTCGCCGACCGGGCCGATGAGAGCCTCGTCAGGCGTTGAACCGAAGTAGAAATCGGCAGGCGGGAAGGTCGGCCCATTGGGACCGGAATCGCCCACAAGGACACTGCCGGAAGCGAGTCGGCGAATGTGGTGTCGATCGCGTTTCACGATGATCATGTTTGCTCCTGTTTCGACAAAGTATGCGCAAGCAGTGACCGGAAGTCATTCGACGATGTTTGATGAAAACTTCAAGCAAACTGAAGTCTCGCGATAGCGCGGAATGCCCGACGTTCGCGCACTCGTTCTAGAGTTCAAAGAGCGCCGCAGCTCCCATGCCTCCGCCCGTGCACAGGGTCACCACGACGCGCCTGGCACCTCTGCGCCGGCCCTCGAGCAACGCGTGCCCCACCATGCGGGCGCCGCTCATGCCATAGGGGTGGCCGATGGCGATGGCTCCCCCATTGACGTTGTACTTGGCAGGGTCGATGCCCAAGCGATCGCGGCAGTAGAGGGCCTGGCAGGCGAACGCTTCGTTCAGCTCCCAGAGATCGATGTCCTCGATGCGCAGCCCGTGCCGTGCAAGCAGCCGAGGAACGGCGTGAACGGGCCCGATGCCCATCTCCTCCGGTTGGCAACCAGAGACGGCCATGCCCCGGTAGACGCCCAACGGGGTGAGGCCGCGACGCTCGGCAAGCCGGGCCTCCATCAGCACGCAGGCCGATGCACCGTCGGACAGTTGGCTCGCATTTCCGGCGGTGACGGTGCCGCCCTCGATGACCGGGCCAAGGGCGGCGAGTCCCGCACCGGTGGTGTCGGGCCGATTGCCTTCGTCCCTGTCGAGCACGACCTCGCGGCGCGTGAGGTCGCCGGTGACCTTGTCTGTGATGGTCATCGAGGTGGTGAACGGAACGATCTCGTCGTTGAAGCGGCCGCTCGCCTGAGCCGCTGCCGTGCGGCATTGCGATTCGAGGGCGAAGGCATCCTGCGATTCGCGAGAGATGCCGTACCGGCGTGCGACGAACTCGGCGGTCTGCACCATGGGCATGTAGGCATGCGCCGCATGAGTGATCACCCGCGGATCGCGCGTGCGCGACACCGACTCGAAGTAGGCTGCCTGCTCGGCCGTGATGTTTTCCTGTCCTCCGCCCAGGACGACATCCATCCCGTCGACCATGATCTGCTTGGCGGCCGTCGCGATCGCCATCAAGCCGGAGCCGCACTGTCGGTCAAGTGTCTGGGCTGCGACCGTCACGGGCAGCCCCGCCGCCAGGACGGCATTGCGCGCGACATTCATGCCCGCGGTGCCGCTCGCCAGCACCGTGCCGATGACGGCATCCTCGATCTCGGCGGGATCGACCGCGGCTCGCTGCACCGCGTGAGCAATGACGTGGCCGAGCATGGAAGGCGAGCGGGTGTCGTTGAGCGAGCCCTTGTAGGCCCGTCCGATGCCCGTGCGGGCGGTAGAGATGACGACGGCTTCCCTCATCGGGGCCTCTCACAACTGGAAATCCGACGGCCTTCGACCGACAGCTTGTCGAGCAGCGGAGAAGTCGTCCAGTAGCCATGAGGGTTGCCGCGCGCCTTCGCATAGTGCTGGAGGCGCTGCGCTACTTCATGCAGTCCGATGCTGTCGGCCATGAACAGAGGGCCGCCGCGTTGCGCGGGGAATCCATACCCTGCCGTCCATACCACGTCGATGTCGCTGCCCCGGCAGGCGATGCCCTCCTCGAGGATCTTCGCCCCCTCGTTGATCATGGGGTAGAGCAGGCGCTCGACGATTTCGCGCTCATCGATCGCCGGCCGCCGCGCGATGCCGTGCCGGGCGGCCAACTCGATCGAGATGCGTTCGGTCTCGGGATCCGGCAGCGCGGTGCGACCTTCGTAGCGGTAGTAGCCGGCGCCCGTCTTCTGTCCGTGCCGGCCGCTCTCGTAGAGGGCGCGCACGAGGGCGCGATAACTGGCGTCCGGTGGCAAGCCCCCCGACTTGGCGTATTCGATGACCGTGCGAGCCCCCACATCCACGCCCGCCAGGTCGAGCATGCGGCACGGCCCCATCGCCATGCCGAGCGCCTCGACCGCAGCGTCCACCTGGGCGGGTGATGCGCCCTCCATCAGCAGGAACTCCGCCTCGCGCATGTAGACCTCGGCCATCCGGTTGCCGATGAAGCCGTAACACACCCCCGAGACAACGGCCGTCTTGCCGATTCGCCGAGCAAGCGCCATCACGGTGGCGAGAACGTCATGCGCCGTCTCGCGCCCGCGCACCACTTCCAGCAGCTTCATGACATGGGCCGGACTGAAGAAGTGCATGCCGACGACGTCTCGCGGCCGCCCCGTCGCCGCCGCCAGGCGGTCGACGTCCAGCGTCGAGGTGTTCGTGGCGATGATCGCGTCAGGCCTGCACAGCGCGCCAAGGCGTTCGCAGACCCTTTGCTTGAGGGCGAAGTCCTCGTAGACGGCCTCGACGACGAGATCGCAGTCGGCGAGCGCTGCATCGCCGAGGTCGGTGTGCAGCAGCGCCATGCGGGCTGCGACCTCGGTGCCACTGATCCTTCCCTTGGCTGCGCTCGCCTCGTAGAGCGAGCGGATGATCGAGACGGCGGTGTCGAGCGCCGCCTGGCTGGCGTCGACGAGACGCGTGGGCAGCCCGGCGTTGAGAAAGTTCATCGCGATGCCGCGCCCCATGGTCCCGGCCCCCAGCACGCCGATGGAGTGGAGCTCGCGGTGCCGGATGTCGCGCGACAGGCCGGGGATCTTCCAGGTGCTGCGGCGCGCGAAGAAGAGATGCCGCAGGGACTGCGACTGCGGCGATGTCCGCAACGCCTCGAAGAGGCTCGCCTCGATGGCCTCGCCCTCGGCGAAAGGCAGCAACGATGCTTGCACGGCCCGCACGATGGCCACGGCTGCCGGGTTCGACGGCTGGCGATCGCAGGCTTCCGCAGCGGCCGCCTCCAGCCGTCGGGACAGCTTTTCGTCGGGCGCGATGCGCACCACGCTCAGGCGGCGAAGCGAACAGTGCGTTCGTACCCATTCCTCGCCGAGCGCGATCGCGCCTGCCAGCGCATCCGGGACCACGCGATCGACGATGCCGGCCGCCAGCGCTGCTGCACTGCCCAGCGTGCGACCGCTCGATATCAGGTCCAGGGCCAGCTCGGGCCCGACGAGCCGAGGCAGGCGTTGCGTACCGAGTGAGCCGGGAAGAAGGCCCAGCTGGACCTCCGGGAAACCGAACCGGGTGCCGTCCGCCGCGACGCGTCCATGGCAGGCCAAGGCGAGCTCGAATCCGCCGCCGAGCACCGAGCCATGCAAGGCGGCGACGACGGGACGGGCCTGCGCCTCGATGCGCGCGAGGATGCCGTTGAACGGCGCGGGAGAGAAGTCCGGGCGATCGAAGCCGGCGATGTCGCCGCCGGCCGCGAAGGTGCGCCCGTCGCAGGCGATGACGAGTGCCGCCAGCTCGGTCCGGGCCTCCCAGGCGTCCAGGGCCTGGCCCAGCTGCGCGACGACGTCCGCCGAGATCGCGTTGACCGGTGGGTGGTCGATCACGATGACACCGAGGCCGCTTCTGGCCTCCAGTCGAACCTTCATGCCACCCCCTCTGTTTCGAGCGCTCCGCGGGCCCCGCTGGCCGTTGCGTGAAATGCCTGCAGCAGCGTGCTCCTCTTGGCGGCGACGGTCGCCATGGTCGCTGCCTTCACATGACCGAAACCGCGGATCCCGTCCGGCAGGCTGGCCAGCGCGACCGCTGCGGCCAGGTTGTCCTTGCGCAAGTGCACCAGCATCTCGCGAACGGTGGCCTCGTACTGGTCGATGAGTGCGCGCTCGGCGCGCCGCTCTTCGGTGCGGCCGAACGGGTCGAAGCGGGTGCCGCGAAGGCCCTTCAGCCGCGCGAGCACGCGCATCGCATGAAGCACCCAGGGCCCCCATTCCGCCTTCCGGGGCTGTCCGGTGACGGGGTCGCGGCGTGCGAAGAGCGGGGGCGCCAGATGAATGCCGAGCCGGCTCTGGCCGTCGAACTGCGCGCGCAGCTTCTCCATGAAGTCCGGCCGGGTATAGAGCCTCGCGACCTCGTACTCGTCCTTGTAGGCCATGAGCTTCGCGAAGTTGTGGGCGACCGCCCGCGACAGCGCGTGATCGCTCGCGCCAATGGCCAGTTCTGCCGAGAGCGATGCGTTCAACAGGGTGCGCCACCGGCTTGCGTACCCCGCATCCTGATAGTCAGTCAGCAGGCGGGTCCGATGGGCGATGAGCTCGTCCATCGACAGCTCGTCCGGGGAACGCTGCGCCGGCAGGCGCGGCAGGGCCGCCTGCTCGACCCGCTGCGGATGGGCGACCCAGAGCCGCCCGGCCTCGAACGCGCGCCGATTCATCTCGACCTGCACGCCGTTGAGGGCCATGGCCTGTTCGATGGCCTCGAGTCCCACCGGCAGCCATCCGCGCTGTGCGGCCACGCCCAGGAGGAACATGTTGGCGGCGATGGTGTCGCCGAAGAGCGCGAGCGCCAGGCCTGTCGCGTCCACGAAGCTCGTGCGAGGCCTTGCAAGCCGCTGAAGCACCTTGCGTTGCAGAAGATCCCGGTCCACGCGGGCCTCGCGGTCCGTCACGAACGCGGCTGTTTCCTGGATGCGGCGGTTGCCGACAAAGCGCGTCGTGTCGCCGAACGTACGGAACGACTCGTCGCTCAACGCCGCGACCATGTCGAAACCCAGGACCAGGTTGGCGTCGCCTTGCCCGAGCCGTTGACTGTGGATGTCTTCCGGTCTCTCGGCGATCCGCAGGTGACTGAAGACCGCGCCGTTCTTCTGCGACAGGCCGGTCATGTCGTAGGAGGAAGGCGCCTTGTGCTCGAGGTAGGCCGCCATCCCCAGGATGGCACTCACGGTGACGACGCCCGTGCCGCCGATGCCCGCCATCATGACGGACCAGGTGCCTCCGAGGATGGGCGCCACCTCCGGCCGGGGGAGGGAGCGCAGGAGATCCGTGGGAAGCTCGACTTTTCCGGCGTCCGCAAGCCGGGCCCCATGCACCGTGACGAACGACGGGCAAAAGCCCTGGACGCAGCTGAAGTCCTTGTTGCAGGCCGACTGGTTGATCGTGCGCTTGCGCCCCAGCTCGGTCTCCAGCGGCTCCACGCTCACGCAACCGGATTGCACGGAGCAGTCTCCGCAACCTTCGCAAACGTCCGGATTGATGTACACGCGCCGATCGGGGTCTGGATACTCGCCCTTCTTGCGCCGGCGACGCTTCTCAGCGGCACAGGTCTGGTCGTAGATCAGAGCGGTGCAGCCAGGCTGGTCGCGCAGCTCCTTCTGCACGCGCTGCAATTCACGCCGATCGAGCAAGTCGACCGATCCCGGCAGTGCGTGTCTGCCCGCATAGCGGCCCACATCTTCCGTCAAGACCACCACGCGCTTGACCCCTTCGGCCAGGATCTCCTGCGCAAGATGAGCGACGTCGAGCTGGCCGTCCACCGGCTGGCCGCCGGTCATCGCCACCGCGTCGTTGAAGAGGATCTTGTAGGTGATGTTGACGCCACTCGCGACAGCGGCGCGGATCGCGAGGATGCCGGAATGGAAGTAGGTGCCGTCACCGAGGTTCTGGAACACATGCCGCGTCTTCGAGAATGGCGCCAGGCCGACCCAGTTGAGACCTTCGCCGCCCATCTGCGTGCTCAGGTGCGTGCGTGGCTTGGCCCACATGGCCATGCCATGGCAACCGATGCCCGCGATGGCCTCGCTCCCCTCCGGCAGCGCGGTCGAGGCATTGTGCGGACAGCCTGAGCAGAAATAGGGCAGCCGCCTTTCCGCGGCCGGCGTGATCTCGATGATGGCGCGGCGGTAGGATCTCAGCCCCGCCACCCGGGCTGCCAGCGCTTCGTCCGCCATCCCGAGTGCCTCGAGGCGCGTCGCGATGGCAAGCGCCACCTCGGCGGGCTCCAATGACCTCTCCGAGGGCAAGAGGACATGGCCCGCGAGATCGTGCTTGCCGGTGATGGCCGGGCGGGCCGGCGCGTTGTACAGCAGCGCCGCCGCCTGCAGTTCCATGAAGGCCGCCTTCTCCTCGACGAAGAAGAGCTCTTCGCGACCGGCGGCAAATTCGCGCAAGCCGAGCGGTTCGAGCGGCCAGATCATCCCCGCCTTGTAGACGGCGACACCGAGCGTCCGGGCCCGTTCGGCGTCGATGCCCAGGATGCGAAGCGCCTGGCGGACATCCTGATGCGCCTTGCCGGCCGTGACGATGCCCAGCCGGCCCGCGCCACCGAGCGTGACGGTATCGAGCCGGTTGGCGCGCGCGAAGCGGTACACCAGCGGCAGCCGGTGTCGGTTCACGATCTCCTCGTCACGCAGGGGCGCATAGCTGCCGCGGTAGTGCACGCCTTCGGGCGGCGTCAGGTCGTCCGCGGACGGCAGGGCGACACGCAACGCATCCAGGTCCAACCGTGCGATCGCCGTCTGCTCGGCCGTCTCGTTGACCATCTTGATGCCGACCCAGGATCCGCTGTAGCGCGACATCGCGTAGCCGAGCAGTCCGAACTGCAGCGTGTCCTCGACGTTGGCCGGATAGAGCACAGGAATCGACAGGCTGGCCATCGCCTGCTCGCTGTGATTGACGATGCTGGAGGACTTGCCGGGATGGTCATCGCCGAACACCGCGAGCGCGCCGCCGTGGCGGTGAACGCCCGCATAGCTGGCATGCTTGAGCGCGTCGACGGCGCGATCGACACCCGGCCCTTTGCCGTACCACAGGGAAAAGACTCCGTCCACGCGCGCCGGTCCATAGGCCTCGAGCTGCTGCGAGCCGCTGACGGCGGTGGCCGCGAGCTCCTCGTTCACGCCGGGCTGGAAGACGATGTCGGCGGCGCGCAAGGCCTTCTGCGCCTTCCACAGCGCCAGATCGAATCCACCCAAGGGCGATCCCCGGTATCCCGAGACATAGCCGGCGGTCTTCAATCCGGCGCGCCGGTCGATCTCGCGCTGCGCGAGAAGTACTCGTAGAAGCGCCTGCGAGCCACTGACGAGGACTTCCTTTTCACCCATGTCTTGCCGCGCGTCCAGCCCCTGCCGGCGCAGGTCCCGCGCATGCGCTGCGTCCGGCCGTTCTTCAGTCAATCTTTGCTCCTGATGTCTTCACGACCTTGCTCCACATGGCGAGGTCCCGCACGATGAGTTCCTTGAATTGCTGGGGCGTGCTGCCCATGGGTTCGACGCCCTGGTTGGCCAGTGCGTCGGAGAATTCCTTGCTCGCGAGGACCTTGCCGGTGGCGCTCTGCAGCTTGTCGAGCACAGGGCGGGGGGTCCCCGCGGGGGCCATCAGGCCATACCAGGCAGTCGTCTCGCAGCCGGGCACGGTCTCGGTGATGGCGGGCAATTCGGGGGCAAGCTTGCTGCGCTGGGGCGTCGCCACCGCGATGGCGCGCAGTTGCCCGCTGCGCGCCAAGGGCAGCACGCCCGGAAGGCTTCCGAAGAGCACCTGCACCTGGCCGCTCACCGTGTCGGCCGCGGCAGAGGCCACCGCCTTGTAGGGCACGTGGGTCATCTCGATGCCCGCCGAGCTCTTGAGCATCTCGGCCAGCAGGTGGTTGAGGCTGCCATTGCCCGCCGAACCGTAGTAGAGCGGCTGCTTCTTCGCGAGCGCGACCAGTTCGCCCACGGTGCTGACGGGCAGCTTCGGATTCACGACCAGCGCGTAGGGCGCCGTGGCGATCAGGCCGATGGGCTCGAAGTCCTTGATGGGATCGAAGGGGACCCTGCTGTAGAGAACAGGATTGATGGTCTGTGCGCTGCTGGCGGCCATGAGCAGCGTGTATCCGTCGCGGGGTGCCTTGGCGACGACCTCCGTGCCGATGTTGCCGCCGGCACCCGCCCGGTTCTCGATCACGACCGGCTGGCCGATCTGTTGACCGAGGTATTGGGCGAAGACCCGGGCAACGCTGTCGACGGCTCCGGCTGCGCCGCCCGGCACGACGATCGTGACGGGGCGGCTCGGATAGGTCTCTGCATGGGCCGTCACGGCCCCCAGTGCCGTGCACAGGGCGAGCAGGGCGGCAAGCGAGCGAACGAACATATCCTGTCTCCTTTCGTTTTGTCGAGGGGTCCCGGCCCCTGGTCTCAAGCCGGCTGCGACAGCGGCAGCCGGTCCGCGATCGCGCGGGCCATCTCCCGCGTGCCCGTGCTGCCGTCGCCGCCGAGGTCGCGGGTGCGTATGCCGGCGTCGAGCACGCCGTCGATCGCGGCGTTCAGGCGGGATGCAAGCTCGGGCGCATGCAGCGAGTGCTCGAGTGCAAGTGCGAGGCTGCTGACGGTGCCGATGGGATTGGCAAGATTCTTCCCCGCGATGTCCGGCGCGGACCCGTGGATCGGCTCGTACAGACCGCGCCGCCTGCCGGATGCGTCCGGCGCCGAGAGCGATGCCGACGGCAGCATGCCGAGCGAGCCCGAGATCATGGCGGCGCAATCCGAGAGGATGTCGCCGAAGGTGTTCTCCGTCACGATGACATCGAACTGCGTGGGCCGGCGCACGAGCTGCATGGCGCAGTTGTCCACGTACATGTGGCTGAGCTCGACATCCGGATACTCGGCGCGCCCCATCGCCGCCACCACGTCGCGCCACAGCGCGCCGCTGGCCAGTACGTTGCCCTTGTCGACGGAGCAGAGCTTCGAGCGCCGCGTGCGCGCGAGCTCGAAGGCCGCACGGGCGACGCGTTCGATCTCGTCGGAGAAATAGACGAGGCTGTCGACGCCGCGGCGGCGTCCGTCGGCCAGCGTCTCCACGCCGCGCGGGGTTCCGAAATAGAGACCGCCGAGCAGTTCGCGGACGATGACCAGGTCCGCGCCCTCGACGACCTCGGGCTTGAGCGGTGAATTGTCCACGAGGCTGCGCGCGACGCGAATCGGACGCAGGTTCGCGAAGACGCCCATCGTCTGCCGCAGCTCGAGCAATGCCGATGCGGGCCGCTCGGAAGGAGGCAGGGAGGAGAAGGCTTCGTTGTCCTCGGAACCGAAGAGAACGGCGTCGGACGCCATGGCCTCGGCCAGTACCCGGCGCGGAAGCGTCTCCTTCTGCGCAAGCCAGGCGCCGTAGCCGCACTGCGCCCGGCTCACCTCCAGATCCATCGAGGACTGGACCCATGCGATGACGGGTTCGAGGGCCGCGAAGATCTCGGGCCCCACGCCGTCGCCGGGCAGAAGAAGCAATCGTTGGGTTGGCAAGTATTTCTCCTCGGAAGAATGGATTGGAAAATCTCAGGGCCGCGTCGCGCGCCACAGCCATGGCGCCTCGCGACGCTGGCGCACTTCGAACGCATCGATGTCTGGCTGGTGCCGCAGCGTGAGCGCAATTTCGTCGAGGCCGAGGAGCAGGCGCTCCTTGCGCGTGGAGTCGATCTCGAAAGCCACGCTCTCGCCTCGCGGCGGCAGGATGGCCTGCGCGGACAGGTCGATCGTCCAGTTCGCGCCCGGCTCGCTCAGGGCGTCGCCGACAAGGCTGTTCACCTTCTCCTTCGGCAGACGGATCGCCAGCAGGCCGCTGTTGATACTGTTCTGGAGGAAGATGTCGCCGAAGCTGGGAGCGATGACACAGCGGATGCCCCATTGCACGAGCGCCCAGACCGCGTGCTCGCGGCTCGAACCGCAACCGAAGTTGTCGCCCGCGATCAGGATCGAGCCGTGGCGCCATGGCGGACGATTGAGGATGAAGTCCGGCCGCTCGACGCCGTTCGCATCGAAGCGCTTGTCCGAAAAGAGCGCGCGATCGAAACCCGTCTTCTCCAGGCGCAGAAGGTGCTGCTTCGGACACAGCTGGTCCGTATCGATGTTGTCTTCGGCCATGGGAATGGCTCTGCCCGCAAGAACGGTGAATGGCTTCATCGCGCGCCCTCCTGGTCCGCGATCGGGTACGCAAGCCGCCCGGTCAACGCCGCGGCGGCCGCGGTGGCCGGACTCACCAGATGGGTGCGGGCATCGCGACCCTGCCGCCCTTCGAAGTTCCGGTTTGACGTCGAGGCGCAGCGCTCCCCGGGTTGAAGGACATCGCCGTTCATGGCCAGGCACAGGGAGCAGCCCGGGGCCCGCCATTCGAAGCCGGCCGTGCGAAATATGTCGGCCAGCCCCTCGGCTTCCGCATGCGCCTTCACCAGGCCCGACCCCGGCACGACGATCGCCGTCACGCCATCGGCCACGTGCCTTCCTTCCACGAGCGACGCGGCCACGCGCAGATCCTCCAACCGCCCGTTGGTGCAGGAGCCGATGAAGACGTGATCGACGCGGATGTCCGCGACGGCCATGCCCGCCTCGAGGCCCATGTATTCGAGGGCGCGCTGCATGGCGAACCGGCGCGCCGGATCCGGCTGCTGGGCCGGGTCGGGCACTACGCCATCGACTGCAACGCTGTCCTGCGGTGTCGTGCCCCAGGTGACCATGGGTCGCAGAGTGTTCGCCTCGATCTCCACGACCCGCTCATAGGTCGCGCCTTCATCGCTGGGCAAGCCCTGCCAGTGCGCCAGCGCCAGGTCCCAATCCGATCCCTCCGGCGCCAACGGTCGGCCGCGGAGATACTCGAAAGTGACGTCGTCGGGGGCGATGAGGCCTGCGCGGGCACCGGCCTCGATGGCCATGTTGCAAAGGGTCATGCGACCTTCCATCGAGAGCGCCCGGATGGTCGAGCCTGCGAACTCGATCACATGACCCGTCCCTCCCGCGACGCCGACCCGCCCGATCACGGACAGCGCCAAGTCCTTTGCGCCGACGCCATGGGGCAGGCAGCCTTCCACTCGCACAAGCATGTTGGCGGGCTTGCGCCGCCACAGCGTTCGGGTGGCGAATACGTGCTCGACCTCGGAGGTCCCGATGCCGAACGCAAAAGCACCAAACGCACCGTTGGTCGAGGTGTGGCTGTCGCCGCAGACGATGACCGAGCCCGGCATGCTGTAGCCCTGTTCGGGACCGACGACGTGGACGATGCCCTGGCGCGGATCGGTTTCGTCAAAGATCGTGATGCCGTATTCCGAGGTGTCCCGATGGAACGCGTCCATCATGGCCTTCGCTTGAGGCTCCGGTGGCACGAGACCTCGGTCGCGCGTCGCGATCGTGTGGTCGATCACCCCCATCATCGTTTCGGGATGCCGCACGCGGCGATCCGAAAAGCGCAGCGCCGAGAATGCCAAGGGCGTGGCGCCCTCATGGAGGATGTGCTTGTCCACGTGGAGAAGACAATCGTCGCCGCTACGTGTGACTACATGCGCATCCCAGATCTTGTCGAACAGCGTCCGTAGGCGTTTGGAAGAGGTGGCTGGCATGGCGCCACTGTAGAGAAGGCGCCTCGAATTGAACACGACAGAAAGTTGAGGCTGGACCCACCAAATGCTGGGCAGACCCGCGCATTCCTGGCCGTGCGCCGGATCTCGACGTAGGATCGAAGCCGCAATTCTGGAAATTCATGTCCGCCCGCCGCAAGCTCCCGCCGCTCAATGCGCTCAAGGCCTTCGAAGCCGCCGCCCGCCTGGGTGGCTTCACCGCTGCCGCTGAGGAGATGTTCGTCAGCCCCGGCGCCATCAGCCGCCACGTCACCAATCTCGAGGAATTTCTGGGGGTCACTCTCTTTCAGAGAGGCCACAACGACGTTCGACTGACCGCGGATGGGGCCGACTATCTTGCGCAGATTGCCGCGGCACTGTCGGCCATCGAAAAGGCATCCAGAGGAGTGGCCACGCCGGCCCGTGACCGCAATCTCCACATCCACGCGCTGCCGACATTTGCCGAGTACTGGCTGATGCCGCGTCTTGGGAGATTTCGCGATGCGCATCCGGACGCCAGCATCCAGCTCACGAGTTCCCTGGAGGAGACCGATTGGGACACGGACAGTGCCGACGTCTCGATATACGCCAGCATCGGCGGCTGGAATGAGCGTGGCACGCATCTCTTCGACAGCGAGATCAGCCCCGTGTGTGCACCGTCGCTCGTGCAAGGCGTCACACCGATCCCGGCGGATCTCATGGGCTGGCCCTTGCTCAGTTCGATCAACAAGAGCAACGACTGGCTGCGCTGGTTCCACGCCGCGGGCTTGCAGCCGGATGCAGCGCAACCCCGCTACCTGTTCGGTTCCTCCGCAATGGCATACAAGGCCGCCATGCACGGCTTTGGCGCCGTGTGCGCTGAACTGGTCTTCGTGGAGCCGCTCCTTGTTGCGCGCAGTCTCGTGCGGCTGAGCGACTTGACGACCGTCGGATCCGGCTACTTCTTCGAGGTGCGGCCCGGCAAGAAGGAGTCATCGCTTGCCCGAGCTTTCAGGGAATGGATCGTGGCCGAGGCCGGCGAATAGTCTCCTCAGGCGAACGCGCAGGCCTGGTCGGATCCGCCTTCCGCGTCCGGGCTGTCACTGGATCGCGGCACCAGCCTGCTGCGTCAGCTCCTTTTGCCGCTTGCCGTCCGCCTCGGCCCATCGGGCAAACTCGCTCGCGTTGGCGCTCGGCGCCGGCTCGTTGCCGCCGGCGGCCAATTTCGCCCTGAGCTCCGGATCGGACAGGATCTTGAGCGTCGCCGCCGCGATGCGGTCGACGATGGCCCGGGGAAGGTTGGCCGGTCCATACAGACCGAGTCCGTAGGTGTAGTCATAGTCGGGCACACCGGCTTCGGCGACAGCCGGAAGATCGGGGAACAACGGCGACCGCTCCCTGGAGGTGACGGCGATCATCCTCACCTTGCCCGTCTTGGCCAGGGGGAGGACAGAAGGCGGCGTCGCGAAGGTGACCTGAGCATCGCCGGCAGCGACGGCCTGCACCGCCAAGGCCCCACCCTTGTACGGCACGTGCGTCATCCTGACCCCGCTGGCATTGACCAGCAGCAGCCCTGCCAGGTGCGTGGGCACGCCGGCGCCGGACGATGCATAGAAGATCTGCCTGGGGTCGGCGCGAGCGCGAGCCAGCAGCTCTTCAGTGGATTCGATGCCGCTGGCGGTGTTGACAGCGACGATCAGCGGAGAACGAACCAGCCCCGCGATCGGCGTGAAGCTGGCACCGCTGTAAGTGACTCCCTTGTAGAGCACCTTGTCCGCCCCGTAGTGGCCGCCGGTGCTCAAGTACAGCGTGTAACCGTCAGGCGCCGCACGCGCTGCGAACGCCGCTGCGATCGAGGTACCTGCGCCCGGCTTGTAGTCATGGATGACAGGCTGCTGGAGTTCGCGTCCGAGTGCCTCCGAAATGAGGCGTGCGACGCCTTCGGCACCACCGCCAGGCGGGAAGCCGACGACCAGCGATATCGGCCTGTCCGGATACGTTTGCGCGACCGAGAGCCCTTGCAGCCCGGCAAGCACCAACGCGATCCAGATTCGAAGCAGTCCCATGTCAGTTCCATCTACAGAAATCGGCACGCCTCTTCGAATGCAAGCCGCGGGCTGCGCGGGAAGAGCTTCTCCGGATCCCCGGCGCCCAGCGTGCACAGGAAGTTGGTCCTCACCGGGGTGCCCGCCCACATCGCTTCGTCGACCTTGGCCACGTCGAAGCCGCTCATGGGTCCGCAATCGAGCCCCAACGCGCGCGCGGCCAGGATGAAATAGCCGCCTTGCAGGCTGCTGTTGCGAAACGCGGTCTCCGCCACCTTGCTTGGATTGTTCGCGAACCACTGACGCGCATCGGTGTGCGGAAACAGCCTCGGCAAATGATCGTAGAACGTCATGTCCATGCCGATGATCGCCGTCACCGGCGCCTGCCGCACCTTCTCGGCATTGCCTGGGCTCACGCAGGCGATCAGCCGCTGCCGGGCTTCGGGCGTGCGCACGAACAAGAAGCGCGCTGGCGAGCAGTTGGCCGATGTCGGCCCCCATTTGACGATGTCGTACAGCTGGCGCAGCGTGTCGTCTGCAATCGGTACGTCCCGGTAGCCGTTCTGCGTACGGGCTTCGGTGAAGAGTTGTTCGATGGTGAGGTTCATCGTGTGCCCTGTTCGTGTGAGGCGGAAGCGGCGGCCCGGCCCGCCGCCTCGAGCGTCGGCTTGACGCTCTCCAGCGCGCCGCCGCCGTCGCATGGGATGACCGCGCCCGAGATGTAGCCGGCATGCGGCGAGCCGAGGAAGAGCGCGAGGTTCGCGATGTCGTCGAGCGTGCCCAGTCGCTTCAAGGGCACCGCGTCGACTGCGGCACGCCTCGCCTCGGCGCTGGGGGCCATCAGCCGCCGCACCCCCTCGGTGCCGTCGATGGGGCCGGGCGATATGGCGTTGATGCGCAGGCCCTCGGAACCCCACTCGAGAGCGAGGATGCGAGTGAGCTGATCGACGCCGGCCTTGGCTGCACCGCAGTGCGCCTGGTAGCGCATCGGGATGCTCGCCTGCGGTGCCGTGATGTTGATCACCGAACCGCCCGGGCGCCGCAGGTGCCGGTGGGCCTGGCGCAACACGTGAAAGGTGCCGACGAGGTCGATGTCCACCACGGTCCTGAAGCCATTGGAGGACATGCTGCTGGCCTCGCACAGGAAGTTGCCCGCCGCACCAGACACCAGCACGTCAACGGGACCGAAGCGTGCGACGGCGTGCTCGAAGGCCTGGCCAACGGCGTCGAAGTTTCGTACGTCCGCACACACGCCGAGCACCTGTGCGCTCTGCTCTTCGAGGAGGGTCACTGCGGCATTCACGTTGTCCTCGCTGCGGCTGGCAACGGTGGCCGCCGCGCCCTGGCGCGCGAAGGCCTGTGCCACACCGAAGTTGATGCCCGTGGTTCCGCCGAACACGAAGACGTGACGGCCGCTGTAGTCGAGGTTGATCTTCATTTCAAGGCTTCAGCAGGATCTTGCCGATGGATTCACGAGACTCCATCATCTGGTGCGCGCGCGGCGCCTCCGTCAGCGGCAGTCGGGTGGTGATGGCCGGCGCGATCCTGCCATCGGCGAGCAACGCGATCACCGCCTTGCATGCGTTGTCGCGGACCTGCGGCATCTTGTCGAACACGTGCGTGCCGATCACGCGCAGCGCCGGGCTTCGGTCGATGTTCGCGCGCATGCCGCGGAACAGGTCCACGTCGGGCATGCCGCCGAGCGCGGCGTAGGAGACGATCAGGCCGAGCGGCGCGAGCATCTTCATGTCCTCGACGAAGGAGTTGCCGGCAAGGTGATTGAAGACAATGTCCACCCCTCGCCCCTCCGTCAGCTCGAGCACCCTTTCAGGCAGCGGCCCGTTCTTGTAGTTCAGCGCATGGTCGACGCCGCGTGTCTTGAGGAACGCGCACTTCTCGTCGCTGCCCGCGGTGCCGATCACGGTCGAGCCATCCAGCTTCGCAAGCTCGGCCAGGGCGGTGCCCATGCCGCCGGACGCGCCGTGGAGCAGCACGCAACGGGTTTCCGCGCCGCGCGCGCCGTGGTGCAGGAGCAGCCAGGCCACGATGTAGTTGAAAAGCGATGCGGCTTCGTCCAGATCGATGCCGGGCGGCAGCACCCAGGGCGCCTGTTCGCGCACTGCCACGTACTCGGCGTACAGGCCGCCCGCGAAACCCATGTCCCAGCTCGTGAAGAACACCGGCTGATCGTTCTTCAGGCGCGACGACCCGTTGGCGTCGACCACATGGCCGCTCACTTCGTTGCCAGGAACGTAAGGCAGCTTCGGCATCCACGGGTAGCGGCCGCTGCGCACGAGCAGATCCGGAAACGCGACGCCGATCGCATGGGTCCTGACCAGAACCTCGCCCGGCTTGAGCACGGGCGTGGGCACTTCGATCACTCGCAGGACTTCCGGACCACCGGTCTCGGACATCTGTACTGCTTTCATATCGGGAACTCCTTGATGAAGATGGCTGACCGCGGTGTGTCAGGGCTTGAGAAGAATCTTTCCCATCGACTCGCGCGACTCGAGCATGCGATGGGCCTCGCCGGCCTGCGCCAGCGGCAGGCGCGCCTGGATCGCCGGTGATATCTGCCGCTCGGCCAACAGGTCGATCACCGCGGCGCAGGCCTCATGCAGCACCTTGGGCGTCTTTCCGAACACATGGGTGGCGATCACGCGGATGGCGGGACTGCGGTCGATGTGCGCGCGCATGTCGGTGAACAGGTCGCGATCGGGCATGCCCTCCAACGCTGCGTACGAGACGATCAGTCCCAGGGGCGCCAGCATCTTCATGTCCTGCACAAAAGTGTTGCCGGCCACATGGTTGAAGATGATGTCGGCGCCCCGGCCTTCAGTGATCTCCAGCACGCGTTCGACCACCGAATCGGTCCGGCTGTCGATCGCGTGGGCCACACCGCGCTCGCGCAGGAAGGTGCATTTGGGCTCGCCGCCGGCGGCGCCGATGACGGTCGACCCGGCGAGCCGGCAAAGCTCGGCGAGCGTCGTTCCCATGCCACCGGCCGCGCCGTGCAGGAACACCGTGCCGGTCTCGGCGCCGCGCGCACCGTTGTGCAGCAGGATCCAGCCGACCAGGTAGTTGAACAAGGTGGCGGCATCGTCCAGGTCCACCCCCTCGGGCAGCAGCCAGGGCGCCTGCTCGCGCACGACGATGTATTCCGCGTACAGCCCGCCCGCGAAGCCGATGTCCCAACTGGTGAAGAACACCGGCTGGCCGTTCTTCAGTCGGCTCGAACCGTTGGCGTCCACCACGTGTCCGGTGGCCTCGTTGCCCGGCACGTAGGGCATCTGCGGCATCCACAGGTGCGTGCCGCTGCGCACCAGCGTGTCGGCGTAGGAGACGCCGATCGCGTGAATCTTGACCAGCACCTCGCCCGGGCCGGGCGTGGGCATCGGCCGCTCCACGAGTTTGAGGACCTCGGGCCCGCCGGGCTCCCTCATCTGGACGGCTTTCATGCAACGGCTCTCCTTTCGGGAATGGGTGTGGACCGGGCTTCGGAATGGCCTCCGAGGTAGGCGCGCGCGAGGCGATCGCTGCCAACGGCCTGCTGCCAGTCGACGCCATGCAGCTCGTCGATCACGCGTCCCATCGCCATGACGTAGGCGCGCTCGGTGGCAGCGGCTGCGATGCGCACGTTCTGCTCGATGAGGAGCAGGCCCACGCGACGGCTGCGCAGCGTGTCAAACACCACCTGGATGTCCTTGAAGACCTTGGGCGCCAGGCCCGTGGACGGCTCGTCCATGATCAGCAGGTCGGGCTGCAGCAGCAGCGCGCGGCCGATGGCCACCATCTGCTGCTGTCCGCCGCTGAGAAGTTGAACCCGCTGCCGGCGCCTCTCGTCTAGGATGGGAAACAGCGCCATCACCTCGTCCAGGCTGAAGCGCCGATGGTCCTTGCGCGTTCCGAGGCCGTGGCGCTCGGCAAGCACCAGGTTCTCGCGCACCGTCAGTTCCCCGAAGAGATGCCGGCCCTCCAGCACCACGGCGAGTCCGCGTGCCGGCCGCTGCGTGGCCGGCGTCGCACCCAGGTCCGTACCGTCTTTCGCGAGACGGCCGCCGGTCGCGGGAATCAGCCCGCACAAGGCGCGCACCAGCGTCGTCTTGCCGGCACCGTTCGGGCCCACCACGGCAACGGCCTCTCCCGCCTCGACCCGCATCGACACGCCCTGCAGGATGGTGAGCGCGCCATAGCCGGCGCTCAACGAATCGATGGTCAGCATGGCATCAGGCGCCGAGGTAGACATCGCGCACCCTGGAATCGTTCTGCAAGCTCGCCATGTCGCCGCTGACCAGCAACTCGCCGTTGTAGAGGAGGTGCGCGGTGTCGACGCTGCCCATGAGCTCCATGTCGTGCGAGACGAGCAGGATCGCAATGCCGTCGTCGCGCAACTGGCCGATCCAGTGTTCCAGGGTCCTGACCTCGTCGTCGTTCAGGCCCGACGAGGGCTCATCCAGCATCAGCAGCCGTGGCTTGCCCACCACCGCACGGGCGATCTCCAGCACTCTGCGCTGGCCCGCGGGCAGCGTCTTGGTCGGCGCATTGCGCAGCGGCCACAGTTCGAAGCGCGCGCAGACCTCGCTGGCTGCCTCCTGCATCTGCCGCCGCGCGCGCCGCGCATCGGGCAGCGCAAGCATCTCTGCCAGCATGCCGGCTCCCTCGGTCTTGGCGCAGCCGGCCATGATGTTCTCCAGCACCGTCATGGATTCGAAGACGCGTGGGGTCTGGAAGGTACGAACCAGTCCGCCACGGCTGCGTCCCTCGACCGGCACGCCGGCCATGCAGCGACCGTCGAATCGCACCTCGCCGGCCAGCGGATGGATGTAGCCCGAGATCAGATTGAACAGCGTGGTCTTGCCCGAGCCATTGGGGCCGATCAACCCGACCAGGCCGCCATGCGGCACCTCCAGGTTGACGTTGCTCAGCACCTTGACGGCGCCAAAGCTGTGGCCGAGGCCGCGCACCTGCAGCAAGGCGGATTCAGCCATGAAGCCTCCGCCTGAAGGCTGCCGCCAGCAAGCCGAACAGCCCGTTCGGCAGCAGCACCACCACCGCGGTCATCGTGAGGCCGAACAGGATCTGGTGTACATCGCCGAGCCGGCTCAGGAAGTACGGGACAAAGCTGACGAACAGCGCACCGACCAGCATTCCGCCCGTGGAACGCATGCCGCCCAGCACCGGCACCAGCAGGAAGATGAGCGATTTCGTCAGCCCGAAGCTGTCCACGCTCACGAAGCTGGCGTAGTGCGCGAACAGCGATCCCGCGAGGCTGCCGAGCATTGCGCACAGTGCGAATACCGCCGTGCGCATCGCCCGCAGCCGGATGCCCAGGCTGACGGAGGCCTCGCCGCTGTCGCGGCCGGCGCGCAGAAGCAGGCCGGTTTGCCCGTGAATCAGGTTGTGCGCCATCCAGGTGACGGCGAATGCCACCAGCCACACCAGGTAGTAGAACTTCGGCGCGCTGTCGATCGCCAGGCCGAGGAGCACGGGCTTGGGTATGCCGCCGATCCCGAGGCTGCCGCCCGTGAGCCAGTCCCATTCGAAGAACAGCGTGTAGCCGATGATGCCCAGCGCCAGTGTTGCCAGCCCGAGGAAATAGCCGTGCAGGCGCAGGATGGTCCAGCCCAGCACGCCCGCGATGGCCGCGGCGATCGCGATCCCCACCATCGCCCCGACGATGATCGGCATTCCGCGGGTGGACAGCGCGGCGCTGGCATAGGCGCCGATGCCGAAGAACAGCGCCTGACCCAGGTTGACGATGCCGCATTGGCCGAGCGCCAGACCGACGCCGAGGCCGGCGATGTAGTAGAGGCCGGTGAAGACCAGCAGGTCGGTGAAGGCGTGCGAAAGCACCAGCGGCAATCCCGCCCACAGCAGCATCACCGGCACAACCCAGGCGGGCGAGATGGACTTGACGGGCTTCATCTCAGCCCCCTGCCCGACCGGCCCGGCCGAGCATGCCGTGCGGCAAGGCTATCATGATGACGATCAGCAGGCTGAAGGCGATCACGTCCTTGTAGCTCGAGGAGACAAAGCTGATCGCGAACGCCTCGAGGAGTGCAATCGTCAGTCCGCCGACCACCGCGCCCAGAGGATTTGCGAGCCCGCCGAGGATGGCAGCCGCGAAGCCCTTCAGCGTCAGGCTCATGCCCACGTGATAGTCCATCGCCACCAGCGGCGCGACCAGGATGCCCGCAAACGCGCCGAGCAGACCGCCCATCGCAAAACTCAAGGTGCGCATCCGTCGGACGTCGATGCCGATCGTGGCCGCGCCTTCCGCGTCGATCGATGCCGCCATCATCGACAGGCCGAGCGTCGTGTGCCTGTAGAACAGCTGCAGGCCCACGGTCAGCGCCAGACCGCCACCGACCAGCCATGCCGCGTGCTCGACCAGCACCGCATCCATCAGCAGGAACACCCGGTCGCCGCCCAGCGCCGGCAGGCCATAGCTGTCTCGCCCGAGGAAGAACAGCAGCGCAGCCGAAAGCGTCAGCGCCACGCCGATGGTCAGCAGCAGGTAGGACTCTTCGCCCGCACCGCGTTGCTTCATGCGGCGCACGAAGAAGATATCGATCGCCGCGCAGATCAGCGCGCCCGCCAGCCCGCCGCCGAGCACCGACAGAAGGTACGGAACGCCGGCCTGGCTCAGCAGCAGCACTGCAGTGATCGCGCCGATCACGGCGCAGTCGCCCTGCGCCGCATTGATGACGTGACTGCCCTTGAAGATGACGGCCAGGCCCATGCCGACCAGGGCATAGACGAAGCCGTTCGTGACGCCGGCAATCAGCGCCTGAATCAGCAGGCTGGTGGTCATGGGACGTCTACTCGTGCGAATGCGTGAAGAAACGCTCGGGAACCTGCGCCCCCCAGGGACCGTTGGCGCTCTCGATCGTGCCGTCGAGCACCCCGCGGAAGTCGGCGTTCATGCGGTCGGTATCGGTCCAGTGTTCGTACATGAAATCGAACGGGTCCATCCAGTAATCGAAGATCTGGGCGCCGTAGACGTGGCGCCCGACTCCCCAAACGCTGTCGTGTGCACGCGCCTTCATGTGCTCGTGGCCGAGCATCAGGTCATCGAAATCCTGGACCTCGAACGCGACGTGGTTCAACCCGGAGCTTGGGCCGTGCTGGAGCAGGAATACATGATGGTCGACGTACTCGGCGCCGCGATCGAGGCGGTTGAACGACAGCACGATCTCGTTGTCCGGTCCCCGGACTTCGTCGCTGAGCAGGAGACCGAGCGTTTCGCGGTACCAGGCCAGCATGGGCGCCATGTTCGGGCTTGCGAGCACGCCATGTCCCAGGCGCAGCACCCTGGCGGGCCCCTTTTCGTGGCGCGCCGGGGTGCCCGCGCGGCGCAGCCCGTCCCTGGCGTCGTTGAGGGGCTGGCACCGGCAGTCGATCGGCTGCACGCGTTCGATGCCATGCACAACCTCGATCGTGTTGCCGTCGGGGTCCTGGATCCGGACACGTCGGCCACCGCCGGGCTCCTCGATGGTCTCCACGTCAGAGGCACCGAGCAGTCCTGCAATTCTCCTCAGGTCGTCCTCGCTTCCGGCAACGAAAGCCAGCGAGAGGAATTTCGAAGGTCCGAGCTCGGCCACATAGATGTGATGGTCGCCGCACGCCCCTCGCATGTAGAGCGCCTTGTCGGTGCGCGCGGATCGCAAGAGCCCGAAGTCGTTCATGAACGCCTCGGCTCTGTCGAGATCGGGTACCCGCACCCGCGCGTAGGCCAGGTCGGTCGCTTTGATGATGGGCATGATGATGTCTCCGCCGGCGCTCAATCGGCAATCCTGACGTCGACCGGCACGAACTTGCCGCCCACCAGCTTCGAGAAGACGAGTTGCGAGGGACGCAGTCCGTTGAGATCGTCCGCCGCAAAGTCGTACTCGTAGCTCACGCCATCGAACTTGCTGCGGATCGCGGCGCACAACTGGGCCCCCGTGGCGTTCGGGCCGACCCGGCGCACCAGTTCCGAGGCGATCTGCACCGCATCCCAACCGATCAGCGCCGGACCCTTGGGCAACGCGCCGTATTCCTTGCGGTACATCTCGACGAAGGGCTTCTGCCGCGCCGTCGGCGATTCCGAGACGATGTATTCGGGCAGCACGATGTTGTCGGCAGCGCTGCCCATCGCATTCACGGCCTCGTACGACGCTGCCGTCGCGGCGCCGATGATGGGTTGCGTCATCTGCAGTCGGCGCAGGTCGCGGTACGGCACCGCCGTGTTCGCGATCACCGCCACCACGTCGGGCCGTGCGGCCTTGAGCTTGGCCGCCTGGGTGGTGGCCTCCGTCGCGCCCTGCTCGAACTTCTCGGCGCCGACCAGTTCTATGCCGTAGGCCGGCGCGTGGCGCTTCAGCTCGTTGTAGACCAGCGTGCCCCATGCCGAGTCGTACAGAACGCCCATCTTCTTCAGGTCTGCGCCGCGCGCGTAGCCGAGAAACGCCTTGGCATTGACGTCCTGGCTCCAGGCCAGGTGGACGACGCACTTGCGCTCGCGCTCGATGGTGGCGCCGATGCCCGACAGCGAGATCTGCGGCGTCGGCCCGGCGCTTGTGACGCCGCCCACGGCGATGGAGCTTGCCGTTGTCGTCAAGGCGATGACGACGTCGACCTTCTCGCCGCGCACCAGCTCGTTCGCATGCGTCAGCGCGGTGTCGGGGTTGGTTGCGTCGTCGCGAAGCAGCAGCTGCACCTGCCGCCCGCCGGCCGCGTTGAGCTGCTTCTGCGCCAGGAGCGCACCGCTGCGCGCCGCGGTGCCGAGCGCCGCGGCCGGGCCGGTGGCGGCGACGATCACGCCGAGTTTCAAGGGCGGCTGCTGTGCCTGCGCCGACAGCGCGCAGGCGAACAGCGAGGCGGCCACCAGGACCGCTGCTGGATGGGGGAAGGCTGTCATGGTTTGTCTCCGGTACTTGTTCGTCTTCGGCGTTGCTCGATGTTGCGGCGTTACTCGACGGCCACGACGCGCTGGCGCTGCCGTCCCAGCTGCGGCGAGTCGATCGTGATCACGTCGCCCGCCTTCAGATACACCGGCGGCTTCATGCCGCCACCCACGCCGGCCGGCGTCCCGGTGACGATCACGTCACCCGGCAGCAGCGTCAGCACGCTCGAGATGTGCGCGACGATCTGGCGCACGCCGAACACCATCTCCGCGGTGCTGGCTTGCTGGCGCAGCACGCCATTGACGTCCAATCGCAGATCCACCTCCTGCGGGTCGGCGATCTCGTCCTTGGTGACCAGCCACGGGCCGAGGGCGCCGAAGGTCGGCGCGCTCTTGCCCTTGACGAACTGCCCGCCGCGGCTCAACTGCCAGTCGCGCTCCGAAAGATCGTTCGCGGCACAGTAGCCGGCCACATGGTCCAGCGCATCGCTTTCACTGACATTGGCGGTCAGCTTGCCGATCACGACGCCCAGTTCGACTTCCCAGTCGGTGGCCTTGGAGCCGCGCGGCATCAGGATGTCGTCGTTGGGGCCGCAGATCGAGGTGATCGCCTTGTTGAACAGCATCGGCTCGCTCGGCTGCGGCAGCCCCGATTCGGCAATGTGGCCCTTGTAGTTCAGGCCGACCGCGAAGAACTGGCGCACGCCGGCCACGGGTGCGGCCAGGCGCGGGCTGCCCTCCACCAGCGGCAGGCGCTCCGGGTCCAGCGCGGCCAGCACGGCCAGGCCTTCCGGTGAGATCACCTCCGGCGTGAGGTCGGCGATGGCGGGCGAGAGCGCGCGGATGCGTCCCTGCGCATCGAGCAGTCCCGGTCGTTCCTGGCCCGGCGGGCCGTAGCGCAATAGCTTCATGATGGTGGTTCTCCGAGTCGTCTATATGAAGTTGATGAGCACGCTCTTGGAGCGCGTGAAGTGCTCGAGCATCGATTCGAGCGTCAGCTCCTTGCCAAGACCCGATTGCTTGAAGCCGCCATAGGAAATATTGGGGCCCGCCACCTGGGCTTGGTTGACCTGGACGAAGCCGGCCTGCAGCGCGTCGACGGCGCGCAGCGCGGTCGCCAGGTCGCGCGTCCACACGCTCGCGGCCAATCCGAAGTCGCTGTCGTTCGCCATGGCAAGCGCCTCCTCCTCGGTGTCGAAGGGAATGACGCAGGTGACCGGGCCGAAAATTTCCTCGCGCGCCAGCCGGCTTCGGTTGTCCAGCCCCGTGAAGATCACCGGGCGCACGAACAGGCCATCCGCAAATCGGGCATCGGCCGGCAACGAGCAGCAGTCATGCGCGACCGCGCCTGGCACGTTGCGACCCAGCTCGATGTAGCCCAGCACCTTGTCGAACTGCGGCCGGGAAATGATCGCGCCCACGTCGGTGCGCTCGTCTAGCGGATCGCCGATGAGCAGGCGATCCACCCGCGCCTTCAACCGCACGACGAATGCGTCGTGCAGGCTGCGGTGCACCAGCATGCGCGAGGCGGCCGTGCAGCTCTGGCCCTGGCGCGTGAAGCGCATGCCGACCACCGCCCCTTCGATCGCCTGGTCGAGATCGGCATCGGCCATCACCAGCATCGGGCTCTTGCCGCCCAGTTCCAGCGTGACCGGGACCAGCTTGGCTGCTGCGGCACCGTAGATCAGCCTGCCGGTCTCCACCGAGCCGGTGAAAGTGACCTTGCCCACCTGCGGGTGCGCCACCAGCGGCGCGCCACAGCCCGGGCCATCGCCCGACAGCACGTTGAGCACACCCTTGGGCAGCACCTCGTTCAGCAGTTCTGCGGCGCGCAGCACGGCGAGCGGCGTCTCCTCGGCGCTCTTCACGATGACGGCATTCCCGGCCGCCAGTGCCGGCGCGATCTTCACCGCCATCAGCATCAGCGGCACATTCCAGGGCAACACGGCGGCCACCACGCCGATGGGCTCGCGCACCGTGTAGGCCAGCACCTTCGAATGCAAAGGCACGGTCTCGCCCTTGAGCTCGCTCGCAAGGCCACCGAAGAACTGCAGCACGTCAGCCACATTGGCCGCTTCCGGCCGGCACTCGGTACGCAGCGCCTTGCCGGACTCCAGCGCGATCAGCATGGCGAGTTCGTCTGCATGCGCGCCCAGCAGTTGCGATGCCGCGATCAGGCGCTTGCCGCGCTCGCGCGCAGGCAGCGCCGCCCAGGCAGGTTGCGCACGCACCGCACTCGCAACCGCTGCCTCGACGTCGGCGACCCCGGCATCGGCCGCCTTTGCAACCAGTTCCCCCGTGGCTGGATGGCGAACCTCGAAGGCCCGTCCGCTCTGCGCGGCGACGAGCAAGCCGTCGATCAAGAGGCGGCTGTCGAGCCGGCTGGCCGTCGCGCGCACCTGATCGGCCGAAGAAATGGATAAGCTCATGTCATGTCGTCCGATTAAGATATCAAATTGACTGGTTGATATATTAGATTGCCACGGAGTGTATGCAACTATCGAGAACCCGTAGTCGACGTCACAGGCGTCGGCTGAAACGCAGCAAGCTTCCATTGCGCGCCGCGGCGCACCCAGACCGCGAGGAAGCGGTTGTCGAAACGCCTGGGCGCGCCCGCGATCGCGCCTGCGAGCTGCATGCGACCCAACACGCACGCGGCGGCGTCGCTCAGGACCAGGACTTCTTCTTCGCCCGAAGACACCTCGGCGTAGCGCATGGCGCCACCGCGGACCTTGGCGAGATAGCTGTTCTTGCTGTCGCGCGAGGCGTCGGAGTGGGTGTAAGAGAGCGTGTCGTCCAGCAAGACATCGAGCGTTTCGAGATCGGCTTCGACCATGGCGCGATGGCGCCTTGCCTGCAGTTCGAGGAGGAGCGCGGGAATGTCGTCGCGATGTGGCATGTCAATGTCCGTTGAACTGTGGAACGCGCTTTTCGGCCCAGGCCGCCACGCCCTCGCGCAGATCGGCCGAACGCAGGCAGGCGGCCTCGGCAAGCGCCACCGCATCGGCATCCCATACGCCATGCGCGAGCGCGTTGAGCGCCGTCTTCATGCCGGCGCTGGCCAGCGGCGCGTGGGCCGCTGCAGTCTGCGCGGTTGCCAGCGCCAGCGGCATCAGCTCATTCGGCGGCACGATCGCGTCGAGGTAGCCGATGTCCTGCAACTCCGGCGCCTCGAGCTCCTCGGCCAGCAGGAACAGGCGCTTGGCCGCGTTGAGTCCCAGCCGCGATACATAGCGTCGCAGGCCGCTCGGGTAGTAGTGCAGCCCCAGCCGGGCCGCCGGCATGAACATGCGCGTCTGCGGCACGCCATAACGGAAGTCGCACGCCAGCGCCAGATCGGTGGCGCCGCCGAAGACGCCGCCGTTGAGCGCGCACACGGTGACCTGCGGCAGCGCCTCGACCGCGTCCACCATGTCGGCGAAGGCGTTGCCGCCGGCTGACGATGCCTGCCCGGCCCCCAGCGTCCGCAGCACCGAGCCAATGTCGTATCCGGCACTGAAATGCCGGCCGGTGCCGGTGAGCACGACTGCGCGCACATCGGTCGCTGCGCGCAGCGCAAGACAGTGGGCACGCAGCACGGCGATGTCGCCGGCCTCGATGCGATTGGCCCTTGCAGGGCGCCGCAGCCGCAGGGTGGCGATGCGCCCTTCCACGTGCAGCGACGGAGGACCGTTGCTCTCGGGCCCTTCTGCCTCGAACGTCCCACTCGGTTGGCTCATACCACCCCCTCGGCTTGCATCCGCTCGACCTCGCCCGCGTTGAAGCCCAGTTCGCCGAGCAACTCCACGGTGCTGCCGCCCTTGTCCTCCAGCGTCGCGGCGATGCGCGCGGGCGTTCGCGTCAGCCCCACCACCTGCGAGATCAGGTGCAGCATGCCGCGCTGCGGGTGCCGCACCGGCGCGGCGATGCCGCAGTGCCGGACCTGCGGGTCATCGAAGACCTGGTCCATGCTGTAGATCGGCCCGCATGGCACGTCGGCGGCGTCCAGCGCCTCCACCCACTCGTCGGTGCGTCGGGCGCTGAAGGCCTCGCCCAGGATGCGGTTGAGTTCGGCCCGGTTGCGCACCCGGTCTGGGTCGCTCGCGAACTCGGGCCGCAAGGCCAGCTCCGGCTGCCCGATGGCGCCACAGAGCGCCCGCCACATGGCATCGCCGCCGGCGCCAACGTTCAGGTAGCCGTCGCGCGTCGGATAGGCGGAGGTGGGCATGCTGGTGGGATGGTCGTTGCCGACCCGCCCGGCCACGGTACCGTCGACCAGGTAGCGGGCCGCCTGAAAGTCCATCAGCCCGATACCCGTGTGCAGAAGGGAGATCTGCACCCACTGGCCGCGGCCGCTGGCCTCGCGCTCGAGCAGCGCGGTCATGGCACCGAGCGCCGCGTAGAGGCCCGCCGTCACGTCGATGACGGCCGCGCCTGCGCGCATCGGCTCGCCCTGCGGCGCCCCGGTGGTGCTCATCAGGCCGCACATCCCTTGCAGCACCTGGTCGAAGCCCGGCCTGCGCTGGTAGGGGCCGTCCTGGCCGAAGCCCGAGATGCTGACGAGCACCACCTTCGGATTGACCGCGCTGAGCGCGGCGTAGTCGATCCCCAGGCGGTTCTTGACGTCCGGCCGAAAGTTCTCCACCACGACGTCGGCGGTGCGCACCAGCCTCAACAGCACCTCGCGGCCGCGGGGCGACTTCAGGTCCAGCGTGATCGAGCGTTTGTTGCGGTGAAGGTTTTGCATGTCGGCCCCATCCCGAGCGCCGACATACAGCTCGCCGCGCTGGACGCCGGCGGGCGGCTCCACCTTGATCACGTCCGAGCCGAAGTCAGCCAACTGCTTCACACAGGTGGGCCCTGCGCGCACCTGGCTGAGGTCGATCACCCTGAAGCGCCGCAGAGCGCCCTCGTTCATCACCGGTTTCATGCAGGAACCTTTCGTCTCCGAAATTTCTTCCAGATTACCTGTCACGTACATCAATGTCAACGTGAGATATATCTATTCCTAGAAATGACGTGATAACAGGGCTAACTGATGTGCTGAGCGGCTAAACTGCACCGACTGCGACTTCCAGATCCGTCTGCCCGCTTATGCACTCCGAAGCCCCCTCTTCCGCTCGAAAGCTCAGTGCGTCCGAGTCAGTCCGTCAACAGCTCGAGCACGACATCAGCAACGGCGCGCTGATGCCGGGAGACGCGCTGGATGAAGAAGCACTGGCGCAGCGCTTCGGCGTGTCTCGTACGCCGGTGCGAGAGGCGCTGCTGCAGCTGTCGGTACGTGGGCTGGTATCCATCGCGCCGCGCGCGGGCATCTACGTGTCCCGGTTGTCGATCCCGGAGCTGGCCAACTTGCTGGAACTTCTCGCCGAACTGGAAGGCGCCTGCGCCAAGCTGGCAACCCGGCGCATCAGCGCCGAGGACCTGGCTGCACTCCGGCAAGTTCATGACTCCAGCGAGGTGTTCGAAACCACGCTCGATGCGCAGGCCTATGGGCGCGCGAACGCCGAGTTCCACGAGATCCTCTATCGCGCTTGCCGCAATGAAGCGCTGATGCTCGAGATCGCCCACATTCGTCGCCGCACGCAGGCCTATCGACAAAGCGTTTTCCAGAACCAGTCCCGCATCCGGCGCTCGCGCGAAGAGCACGCGCGCATCCTCGAGGCCATCCTGGCGGGAGACGCCACTGCCGCCGGCCAGTTGATGATCGACCACATCTCCATCGGCGGCCGCGACTTCAGGGATTTCGTCTCCACCGTGCCCCGGCAGTTGCTGGCTTCTGAAGTCGAGGCTTACCCGGGCAAAACGACGGCAGAACGGCAACGAACCGATGCCGCGGCCGCCTTGATGGTCAGCGTGCCTCCCGCAGCATCACGCCGACCCGGGAGCAACGCCGGTACCTCGCGCGCCAAGAAGGTGGCGCGCTCTGCGCTCAGATGAGAATTTGCCGAGCCGTCGGTGCGTGACGGGATGGCATGAAGACTTCCGGGTGAAAGCGGGGGCTCGTCAGAAATCGGCTTCGGACAGCGCCATCGTGCCGCCGAATGAGCTGATGCCGCTGCCGCTGTCCCTCGGAATCCGCGCTGATCGGCCGTTCGGCAAGCTCGTCCAACTCGCTCCAGATCTCGTCGCAAAGCCCCGGGCGGTAGGCGGCTGCACGAAATGCCGCATGCTCGCAGCGGTAGCCCTCCATGAGGCGGGCGTTGCCGTCGGCGATCGTAGCAAAAACCAACTGTGGTCACTCTTGCGCAGGCAAATGTGTCACTTGTCTTCTGGGCACGGGCCGATCCATGGCAAAGGCACGTCCAGCAAGGACTTGCGCGATTTGCGAAGGAAATGTGTCACTCGCTTCTCACCGCCAAGCTTGCAAAGACAATGTGTCACCGCCGGCCCCTCTGGGGGCGCCCCAAGCGCTCTACCCGATCGCCGCTCGCGTCACCGCGATGCGACGCTCGCGCGTCAACGCGGAGCCAACCAGGCCGTCGCGTGCGCGCGGCAGGGCGCTCGGGTCGCGATCGTCGGGCGCGTCGGCAACGACGCCTTCGGGCTTGCGCTGAAGGCCTCGCTCGAAGCCGACGGCGTGGATGCTCGACAGGTGGCCACCGATGCAGCGTCGACCGGAGTGGCCTTGATCATGGTCGACGACGGTGCGCAGAACCGCATCGCGCTGAGTCCCGGCGCGAACGCGTCCGTCGGCACCGAAGACATCGGCCGGCTGCGCAGCACGCTCGCGACGGCGCGCATCGTATCGCTGCAACTCGAGGTGCCGATGGCGGCGGTGTGCGAGGCGGCGGCGATCGCGCATGCCGCTGGCTGCACGGTGGTGCTGAATCCTGCTCCCGCTCAGGCGTTGCCCGACACCCTGTTGCCGCTGGTGGGCATCCTCGTAGTGAACGAGACCGAAGCCGCGATGCTGAGCGGCATGACGGTGGGCGACACGGTGAGCGCCGCCTGCGCGGCCGCTGCCCTGCGACAGCGCGGACCTGCTCACGTGATCCTCACAATGGGCGCTCACGGTGTCGTGGTCGCCAACGCTGAGGGCAGCCGCCACTTCGAGGCCCTGTCAGTCCGCGCGGTCGACACCACGGCGGCCGGCGACACCTTCATCGGTGCCCTGTGTGCAGCGCTTGCGAGGAAGGCATCTATCGATGCCGGCATCGCCCTCGGCATCCAGGCTGCCGCGCTCAGCGTGACGAAGGCGGGCGCGCAGGTGTCGATGCCGCGTCGGCAAGACCTCGCTGCACTGCCCGCGGTGCCGCAGCCGAGCCCGGTGGTGCGCGCTGATGGAGGGAAGTTTTAGCGTGCACTCGCTCAGGGCCGGTTCGTGACGGAGGCCGGCCGGCAGAACATGTCGCTGCCCGAGACGATGGCGATGACCGGGCATCACAGCGTCGCGATCGTGATGGGCTACTTCCGCGCCGAGAGCGCGCTCGGGAGCAAAGTCAGCCAGATGCTGGATGAGCCGTGAAGACGTTCTACCGCATTCTGTAGCCAAGCAAATTCAGGGGGCGCTTCCCGTAACTGACCTCAACAGCTGGATCCGGCGCGCTTGACGCAAACCACCGAAGCCGCAGCGCGCGCTGCTGCGCGAAGGAGAATCGATCAACACGCGCGTCTCCTATGCCTCGGCGATGCGCTATTGGTGCGCCTGGTACGCCGCGCGCTATGGCCAGGCGCTGCGAATGCCCGTTGCGGTACCGGTCGTCATCCAGTTCATCGTCGACCACGCCGCGCGCAAGGCGGATGCCGATGCTGAGGCCGGCCTGGTGAGCGAGCTGCCGCCGGAACGGATGAAGTGCTGCGAACAGCAACTGCATCGTTCCGCATCGGTAACTTCTCGGGAAATGCGCCCCAGGCGGGGGCGTCCTCCTGCGCGCACCTATTCAATAAACCTTGAAATTGGCCGCCACGCGCTGGTTCAGATAATCCCCGGCTGCGATTGCCGGGTACTTCCGGCCCGGCCCTTCGATGATGGCGTCCCGGTTGGCCTGAGCGAAGAATGCCATGCTGTAGCGCGAGCCCATGTATTCACCGGGCAGCGGGTTCCTTACGCGGTGGAAGTTGGAAGGCAACCAATCATCACTCCAGCGCATCAGCATGTCGCCGATATTGCAGGTGATCGCCAGCTCGTCGGGCTCCACCGACGTCCAGGCCTGGCTCTCCATCTCCTTGCCCGGGCACACCTGCAGGCCACCCTGCCCTTGCCGCTGGAACAGCAGGGTGAGGCAGTCGAAATCGGTATGCGCACCGGCGCGCCACAGGCCCAGGCTGGCCTGCTGCTCTGGCGGCGTTGCAAAGTAGTGCAGCAGGCGCAAGGTGCTCTGGTAGCTGGGCTGCGCCGGGTCGTGCGCACGCTGGAAGAAGAAGTCATCGAAGCCCAGTTTCCATGCAAAACACGACAGCACCTGCATCGCCAACTGCCAGCACTGTCCTTCGAAAGCCAGCATGGTCGCCTTGAACCCCGCCAGTTCTTCATCGGTGGGCCACAAGCCTTCCATGTGCGGGCGGGTGATCTGGTAGGACTCCTTCTGGTCGGGTGTGCCCGTGGACGGACGCACCTGGGCACGGCTCTCCCATCCGACATTCAGGGCCTTCTTAAAAGGGTACCGGGCCTTCACGGCATCAGGCAGCGCAAAGAAGCGCTCGGTCATGGCGAAGGCGTTGCGCACATCGGCCAGCGCGATGCCGTGGTTCACGATCTGGAAGAAGCCCTCATCGACGGCGGCATCCCAAAGTTGGTTGGCGATGCCGGTCTTGCGCTGCGCAAAGTCCAAAAGGTCGATGCGGCGTATCTCACGGTTGCTGGTTTCCGAGCCGGTCGCGCCCATGCGCGTTTCTCTCTGCAGCTCGGTCATGTCGTGGGTGGCGGTGGTCATGCGGTTCTCCTGAAGTCACGGTGCGCGTTGGCACACCGCGTGGTGCGGGCTTCAAGAGCAATTTCCGACTGGCCCCGCCACCATGCACAAGGACATGACGGCTGCGCAGTGAACGCTTCTACTCTTGCCACAGATCTTGCAAGAAGAGTGCCTGTATTGGCATGCCAAATGCACCACGCAGGCATCGGCAGCGGCGGGCATGCAGACATCCTGCCGTTGAACACCTCCCATCACACGACCGACAAAGACACCCCATGCCCGCCCTCATGACTGCATCCCCCGCACCACTCGAAGAAGCTACGCTCGTCGATGGCACCGATGGCACCTACCTGCGCCAGGCCATCGCCTGGTCGCGCACGGCACGCGCGCGCGGCAACCGTCCGTTTGGCGCCGTGGTGATTGGCGCCGACGGCGAATTGCTCGCCGAGGCCTACTGCAACACCACCGAAACGGGTGACTGCACAGGCCATGCCGAAACCAATGCTGTGCGCCAGATCAGCCCGATCGTCGGCCGCGAAGCACTGGCCCAGGCCACGCTGTACTCGTCGGCCGAGCCGTGCGTGATGTGCGCGGGCGCCATTTTCTGGTCAGGCATCGGGCGTGTGGTGTTTGGCATCGATGCCGTGCGCCTGCGCGCGTTCCGCGGCGAGCGGGCCGAGCAGCGCGATGCAGCGCTGTCCTGCCGCGACGTCTTCGCGGCATCCCCCCATCCCATCGAGTGCATCGGGCCTGCGATGATCGAGGAGGCGAGTGCGCCTCATGTCGGCTTCTGGAAAGTGTGAGGCGCCCATCCAGGCCGCTAGCGGCAGAATCGGCAACGCCCCTCCGTCTTCCTTCGACCACCGTGCCCGTCCAGTCCATGCCCGAACCTGAAATCGACGCCCCGTCCGGCGCACTGAGTCGCGCCAAACAGGGGCGCGAGCGCATCCTGGGCGCCATCCGCGAAGCGGCCATTGCCGAGTTCAGCCGCCACGGCTTCAAGGGCGCGTCGACCAAAGCCATCGCCGAACGCGCGGGCCTGACCAAACCCCAGCTGCACTACTACATCAGCAGCAAGGAAGAGCTCTATGAAGAACTGCTGTACTCCGTGCTCAACGGCTGGTCGGGGGCCTTCATATTCGACAGCAACAGTGACGACCCCAAGAAGGTACTGAGCAGCTACGTGCGCAAGAAGCTTGACTATGCACTGGACAACCCGGGCCTGTCGCGCATCTTCACCACCGAGGTGCTGGGCGGCGGGCGCAACCTGGGCAAATACTGGCCGGTCGCCGTGAAGTCCACCCAGCAGAAGGTGGACCTGATCAACCGCTGGATCGCCGAAGGCCGCATGCGCGCCGTGGATGCCAAGGTCCTGCTCATGCAGATCTGGGGCATGACGCAGCACTACGCCGACTATGGCGTGCAAGTGCACATCATGCTGGGCCTGGCGCCCGATGAGCCCATCGACCGCGAGCACATCGTGCGAGAACTCACCACTTTTGTGCTGCTGGGCTGCGGCCTCGCACCAGATTAAGCCATCACCACGGTCCCGGCCGCGGCAGGTGCGTTCGCTGAGCCCCGGTCGAATCATTGCTCGAGGCAAGCCCTCCATAGGATGGCCTGAAGTGCCCAGGTAGATCCCAACCGTCGCCGGGCACAACTGGCACAGCCTTTGCATAGTTTGACCAATCGATCAAATCAAATGGTCAACTATGCAGATTCCCGCCATGGCAACCCCACTGCCTGCCAACGAACAGGCCTTTGAACTGGTGCTCGCGCGCAGCCGGATGCGGCTGCCCGTCGAGCCCGGCGAAAGCATGGCCGACGTGCTGCAACTCGCCGGCGTGGCCATCGACACCCTGTGCGAACAAGGCGTGTGCGGCACCTGCGTCACGCGCTGGCTCGACGGCGAGCCCGACCACCGCGACAGCTGCCTGAGCGCCGACGAGCAACTGACCCATGTGGCCGTGTGCTGCGCGCGCAGCCATGGCCCGACTCTCACGCTCGAGCTCTGACTCCGTTTGGCAGGCGTCCGCATGCGCATCCTCGTGATCTATTGCCACCCGGTGGAAACCAGCTACAACGCGGCCCTGCATGCCGAGGTGGTGCGCAACCTGCGCGCGGCCGGCCACGAGGTGGACGACTGCGACCTGTATGCCGAGGACTTCAACCCGGTCCTGAGCCGCGAGGAGCGCCTGGGCTACCACGAGGTGCCGAACAACCGGCTGCCGGTCCAGCGCTATGTGGACCGCCTGCTGTGCGCCGAGGCCGTGGTGTTCTGCTTTCCCACCTGGTGCTTCGGCATGCCGGCCATGCTCAAGGGCTTTTTCGACCGCGTGCTGATGCCGGGCGTGGCCTTCGACATCAGCGACCCGCAGCACGTGAAGCCCTCGCTCACGCACATCAAGCGCATCTCGGCGGTGGTCACCTATGGCCGCCCGCGCTGGACGGCCCTGCTCATGGGCGACCCGCCGCGCAAGTCCGTCACGCGCTACATGCGCCTGCTGACGGGCGGCAAGGCCCGCGTGGACTACCACGCCTGCTACCACATGAACGTGGCCAAGCCCCCGCGCCTGGAAGCTTTCAAGGCCCGCGTCGGCCAGGCCATGGCGCGCTTTGCCTGAGGGACCGGCATGCACGCATCCGACGCCCCCGACCACATCGTGCGCGCCCGCCTGCCCGGCTGGCTGCTGCCCCGGCAATGGCCCTCCAGCGACGGCCAGCCAGCACTGGCCGATCTGCACACTGCCCAGGGCCGCATGCAAGGCGTGGTCCCGCACGACCGGGCGCGCCCCCTGCCTGCAGGCACCACCTGGGACGTGGGTGGCGCCCTGGTTCTGCCGGGCCTGGTGGACGCCCACACGCACCTGGACAAGGCCTTCACCCTGCCGCGCATGGGCACGGTGAAGCCCGGCCTGCTGGGCGCCATCGAAGCCATGATGGTGGACCGCCAGGGCTGGACGGAGGCCGACATCCGCGCCCGCGCCAGCCGCGCCCTGCAATGGGCCTATGACGCCGGCGTGGTGCACCTGCGCACGCACTGCGACTGGTGGGAGCCGGAGGCCCAGCCCCTGGCCTGGAACGTTCTGCGCGAGCTCGCGCAGGAATGGACCGGCCGCATCACGCTGGAGCGCGTGGGCCTGATCCCGCTGCACCTGTACACCGAGCGCAGCACCGCCATGCACCTGGCACGCACCGTGGCCCAGAGCGGGCCCGGCGCCCTGCTGGGCGGCTTCGTGCACTCGACCCACTGGAACCCGCAGGCCCTGCGCCACCTGTTCGAGGCCGCGCAGCACCATGGCCTGAACGTGGACCTGCACGTGGACGAGGAACTGCACCCCGGCGCGCTGGGCCTGACCACCACGGTCGCGCTGTTGCAGGCGCTGCGCTTCGAAGGCCACGTGGTTTGCGGCCACGCCTGTGCGTTGGCCACGCAGGACGAGGCCACGGCGCTGGCCACCCTCGATGCGGTGGCGCGCAGCCCCATCACCCTGGTCACCCTGCCCATCACCAACCTGCTGCTGCAGGACGCCACCACCGGCCGAACGCCGCGCCAGCGCGGCCTCACCCTGGTCAAGGAAGCGCATGCGCGCGGCATCCCGGTGCTGGTGGCCAGCGACAACGTGCAGGATCCTTTTTGCCCGGTGGGCAGCTTCGATCCGCTCGAAGCCCTGGCGACCGGCGTGCTCGCCGCGCAGCTGGAAGCACCGTTCGACCGCTGGTCCGAATCGCTGTGCCGCACCGACTGGCTGCGCCGCGGCCCGGACGCCCTGCCGCTGCAGCCCGGCAGTGCGTTCGACCTGATCGTCTTCAACCAGGCCGACCGCTGGGGCTTTCCTCGCGCACGGCCCGCGTGGTGCTGCGCTGGTCAGTCACCAGTGGCCATGCCAGCGCCGCGTGGCGGGTGGCTGACACCCGCCCCGCCGCCGCCCACCCAAAAAGCATCGCGCCGGGCACTTAACTTTACGACCCAGGCATCCTTTGACCCTGGCCCGCTACCGCGTGGCGACGCGCGAGGACTTTGTGTTCCTGTCGGGATCATTGCCAGTCGACCCGGCGACCAGCCATATCGTGCTGACTATGCCGATAATATTCCCGACAGGCCACCACGCTGAGTCAAGCCGCACCGGGCGAATTCGCTTAACGACATCGGGAGGGCCATCCTCGCCAGAGCTGTGCTGGACACATCCGCCAGACCACTCCGGAGCGGCTGGCGGGCGAAGATGTCGGATGATCAGAAGCTGGTTCGGGCGCTTTAGAACCTGGACCACTTTCGCTGTTTACAGCCAGGTGCGCAAGCTGTTCTTTCCGGGCGATTTTCCGGTCTCCACCATGGTGAGTAGGCATAAAATACTGCCACGCCCGAGCATCCTCATCGGGAGTGGAAACCACCGCCTGGCTGCCACCAGCACGACCCGCTGCTCCCTTCCCGCACCCGCATCGCCTTCAAAGAAAGACCCGCTTTATGCTGCACGGCTACAACCCAGCAACCGCGCCTGCCCTACCACAGGCTGGACCCGGATCGTCGACCTGGACAAGGAGAACACCGTCATCGTCTTGCCGACCGGCGCCACCGAGCAGCACGGCCCTCACCTGCCTTGCGCGGTGGACACGGTGATCAGCGCGGGCGTGGTGGGCCATGCGCTGGCCCGACTGCCGGCGGAGGTGCCGGCCTTTGCCATGGCCCCCATCACCTACGGCAAGTCGGAGGAGCACTTGCACTTTCCGGGCACCGTCACCCTGAGCGGCGAGACCCTGCTGGCCACCATGAACGAGGTGGGCGAGTCCGTGTACCGCGCGGGGTTTCGCAAGCTGCTGTTCGTCAACGGCCATGGCGGCCAGCCGCAGGTGATGGAGATGTGCGCTCGCGAACTGCGCCTGCGCCATGGCGACTTCATCGTGGTGCCCAGCTTCACCTGGCGCGTGCCGCACGTGGCGGGCCAATACCTGTCGGACAAGGAAAAGAAGCTGGCCATGCACGCAGGCCATGCCGAGACGGCGCTGATGCTGGCGCTGGCGCCCGACACCGTGCACATGGAGCGCGCGGTGGTCAACTACCCGCCCGTCTTCCAGTCGCCCCTGCTCTCGCCCGATGGCCGGCCCGCCTGCGCGTGGAGCGCGCGCGACTTCGGGCCCAGCGGAATCATTGGCGACCCGCTGCCCGCCACGGCCGAGCAGGGCCACGCGATCCTCGATTCACTGGCAGTGAGTTGGGCCGCCGCCATCACCGAGATGCACCACCTGCAGTGGGCCGCACGCCCCGAGCCCACCTGGGGCCGTGCCAACCACACAGGCCATGTCGAAACCACGCCGGCCTGAAGCCTGCAAGGCGCGCACCGCGCGCCCCTCTGCCTCCCTCTCCCATCACCCTACCGGAGTATTGCCATGATGAAGACTGCCTCCCGCCTTTCCACACTTGGTGCAGCCGTGCTGCTCGGTCTTGGTGCCATGGGTGCCGCCCAGGCACAGGAAAAGTTCACCTACATGACCAACTGGTACGCCCAGGCCGAGCACGGCGGCTTCTACCAGGCTGTCGCCACGGGCCTGTACAAGAAGTACGGCCTGGACGTGACCATCAAGATGGGAGGCCCGCAGGTCAATATCGTTCAGATGATGGCGGCCGGCCAGGCCGAGTGCGTGATGGGCTCCAGCGACTTGCAGATGATTCAGATGCGAGAAGGCGGCGTGCCCGTGGTGAACGTAGCGGCCGTATTCCAGAAGGACCCCCAGGTACTCATCGCTCATGACGACGTGAAGAAGTTCGAGGACCTCAAGGGCAAGACCATCCTGATCGCCTCGTCGGCCCAGCGCGGCTACTGGCCCTGGCTGAAGGCCAAGTACGGCTTCACCGATGCGCAGACCCGCCCCTACACCTTCAACATCCAGCCCTTCGTGGCCGACAAGAACACGGCCCAGCAGGGCTACCTGACGTCCGAGCCATTTGCCATTGCCAAGGCGGGCGTGAAGGCCAACACGCTGATGTTCAGCGACCAGGGCTACCCCGCCTACGCCACCACGATCTCGTGCATGGAAAAGACCGTCAAGGAGCGCAATGCCGCCGTGGCCTCGTTCGTGAAGGCCTCGATGGAAGGCTGGAAGAGCTACCTGGCCGACCCGGCTCCTGCCAATGCGCTCATCAAGAAGGACAACCCCAACATGACCGACGAGCAGCTGGCCTACAGCGTGGCCAAGCTGAAGGAAATGGGCATGGCCACCGGGGGCGACGCCGCCACGATGGGCATCGGCATCATGACCGACGCCCGCGCCAAGGCGAGCTACGAGTTCCTGGTGGACGCCAAGCTGATCGATCCCGCCAAGGTCAAGCTGGCCGACACCTACACCACCAGCTTCGTCAAGGACCTCAAGGTTCTGCCTTGACCATGAGCCCCTCCGACACCCCGCCCCTGGCTCCGAGCCCTCGCGCAGCACCCCCCACACCGGCGGTGGAGGTGCTGTCTGCCGAGAAGACCTACCCCAATGGAACCCAGGCGCTGCTGCCGGTGGACCTGACCATCGAGGAAGGAGAGTTCGTCACCCTGCTGGGGCCTTCAGGCTGCGGCAAGAGCACACTGCTCAAGATGGTGGCGGGCCTGCTGGAGCCCACCGACGGCCTGCTGCACCTGTGGCGCAAGCCCGTGGCACGGCTGGGCGAAAGCGGCAAGAAGATGGCCTTCGTCTTCCAATCGCCCACGCTTATGCCGTGGGCCAGCGTGCAGACCAATGTGCGCCTCCCACTGGACCTGGCCGGCGTACCGCGCCAGGAGGCCGACGCCCAGGTGGCAGAGGCGCTGGCGCTGGTGGGGCTGTCGAGGTTTGCGACCGCCCTGCCGCGCGCCCTGTCGGGCGGCATGCAGATGCGCGTGTCGATCGCGCGCGGCCTGGTCACCCAGCCCGACCTGCTGCTCATGGACGAGCCGTTCGGCGCGCTCGACGAGATCACGCGCCACAAGCTCGATGCCGACCTGCTCGACCTGTGGTGCAAGAAAAAGCTCACCGTGATTTTTGTGACGCACTCGATCCACGAGGCCGTGTTCCTCTCCAGCCGCGTGCTCATGATGGCTGCACGCCCGGGCCGTGTGGTCGAAGAGTTCCGCATCGACGCCCCCTACCCCCGCACGGCCGACTTCATGGTGTCGCCTGAATTCAGCCGCTACGCCAAGCGACTGCAAGACAGCCTGCTGCGCGCCAGCGCCGACACCGAGGAGGCCCTGGGATGAGCACGCCTTTTGCGACCGCTCCCGTGGCAGCACCCGTCGCTGCGCGCAGCGCTCAGCCCACCCGCGCACCGGCCCCGCCCAGGGCAGCAGCGCGCCCGCGCACGCCGCTCATGGCGCAGCCGCGCGTGCAGCGCGTGGCCTACCCGCTGCTTGTGGGTCTGGTGCTGATCGCACTGTGGCAGAGCCTGGTCACCGGCCTGGAACTGCCGCCCTACCTGGTGCCATCGCCGCTGCTGATGATGAAGACCCTGTTCACCGACTGGGCCGCCCTGGGCGCCTCGCTCTGGGTCACTGTCAAGATCACGGTGCTGGCCTTTGGTGTGGCCACGGTGGCCGGGGTGCTGATCTCGTTCCTGTTCGTGCAGAGCACGCGCATCGAGACCGCCCTGTTCCCCTATGCCGTGCTGCTGCAGGTCACTCCCATCGTGGCGGTGGCGCCGCTCATCATCATCTGGGTCAAGGACCCGATGGCCTCCATGGTGATCTGCGCCGCGCTGGTGGCCCTGTTCCCCATCATCAGCAACACCACGCTGGGCCTGCGCAGTGTGGAGCCGGACCTGCAAAGCTATTTCAAGCTCAACCGCGCCACACGGCTGCAGACGCTGCTGCGCCTGCGCATCCCGAGCGCGCTGCCCTGCTTCTTCGGCGGGCTGCGCATCTCCAGCGGCCTGGCATTGATCGGCGCCGTGGTGGCCGAGTTCGTCGCAGGCACGGGTGGCACGGGCGCAGGGCTGGCCTACCAGATCCTGCAGGCCGGCTTTCAGCTCAACATCCCGCGCATGTTTGCCGCCCTGTTGCTGATCTCGCTCACCGGTGTCGCCCTGTTCGTCCTGATGGCCTGGCTCACACGGCTGGCGCTGGGCGGCTGGCATGCCAGCGAGAACCCGCAAGACTAGCCCCTGTCCCTCCCGAAGCCTGAACATCGCCTGCGGCGGTTGGGGTACTCCTTCGCCTCCACCGCCCTCCCACAGTAGATAGCCCCATGACCCCTACCGCCCATCAATTGCCCGACCTGCTGCGTGACCTGGACTGGATTGCCGACCCACTGCGCGTAGGCCGGCTTTCGCAGGACTTCGCCTGGTTCAGCCCCGTACTCAAGCGCGACCTGGCGGGCAAGCGCGGCGACATCGCCGTGCGCCCGCGCACCGAAGACGAGATTCGCAGTGTGGTGGCCGCCTGCGCCCGCGCCGGTATTCCCATCACGGTGCGCGGCAGCGGCACCGGCAACTATGGGCAAAGCACACCGCTGCACGGCGGCGTCATCCTGGACCTGAGCGGCTACAACGGCTTCGGCTGGGTGCGCGGCGGCGTGGGCCGTGCGCAGGCCGGTATCCGGCTCGCAGACTTCGACGCACAGGCCAAGCCACTGGGACAGGAGTTGCGCTGGCTGCCCTCCACCTACCGCAGCGCCACGCTGGGCGGGCTGTTCGGTGGCGGTTTCGGCGGCGCGGGCTCCATCAACCACGGACCGCTGGCAGCCCCCGGCAACGTGCTGGCCGTGCGCGCCATGACCGTGGAGGCCGAGCCCCAGATCGTGGAGCTGAGCGGCCCCGAAGCCATGCTGCTGCACCATACCTACGGCACCAACGGCATCGTGCTGGAACTGGAGGTGGCACTCACGCCCGCGGTGGCGTGGACCGAGTGCATTGCCACATTCGCGCAGTTCGATGCGGCGCTGGAGTTCGCCGACCGTTTCGGCAGTGCGCCGGGCCTCGAGAAGAAGGAGGTCTGCTTTCTGGCCGCCCCCATTGCAGACTACTTCACCAGCCTGGCCGAGCACCTGCCCTCCGGCTGCCATGCCGTGATGGTGCTGGTGGCACCACACTCCGAGGCGGGCATGCGCGACATGGTCGTCCGGCACGGTGGCCAGGTCACCTACTGCAAGACCGCGGACCAGGTGGAGCAAAGCCACAAGACGCTCATCGAATACACCTGGAACCACACCACGCTCCATGCACTGAAGGTGGACAAGGGGCTCACCTACATCCAGAGCGGGTTCGACCCCATGCGCAAGCTCGAGCAGGTCAAGGCCCTGGAAGCCGCGCTGAGGGGTGAGGTGATGATGCACCTGGAGTTCCTGCGCACCAAGGAAGGCGCGTTCAACTGCAGCGGCCTGCAGCTCATCCGCTACAGCACCGAAGAGCGCCTGAACCAGATCATGCAGATCTACCGCGACCACGGCGTGCAGATCAACAACCCCCACGTGTACATCGTGGAGGACGGCAAGCAGAACAACCTGGACCCGGCCGTGGTGGACGTCAAGCGCCGCTTTGATCCTCTGGGCCTGCTTAATCCTGGGAAGCTACGCAGCTGGGTGGCTCCTGCAGCCATTGCGTAGCCGCAGCGCCAGACGGCCTGAGCAAGCCACTACCGATGGATCGAAGGGCATATTGGGGTATCAGGCCGCGCAGCCCGTCGCCCGGCGGCGTGCCTCCTTCGCGCTACGTGCTTGGCGTTCAATGGAATCGGCGTGCCGCTTCTGCGATCGGATCCGAGGACGGCCTCGACGCCGGCGTGCCGAGGTCCTCAACCTCTTGGTGACGCATCAACGCGGCGAGACCTGCTGCCGTAGCCAAGCCGCGGGTCGGCATCGGACCGCGGGAGTAGTCGACCAACCGCTGATGGTCGCCAGCCTGGTCGAGGCCAACGATCGTCCAGTAGAAGTGACCAGCGATGGGCTGATCAATGCTCAGTTCGAGGTTCATGTTCATCTGCGACCCCTTCGTAGTACCAAAGATTACATTTGGCGCGCAGCCTCTTGAGCGGAGAAGGAAGGATTTCACGGTACCAAGCCAAAAGCGTGCATGTCTCCCCCAGGGTGCAGCCCACCGCGAGACATGAGCCATTTGCAGCCGCGCTTAAGGGATGCACCGGAGTGCTCATGGCGCCGAAGGTGGACGCGGCCCGCGCCAACCTCGGAGCACGCCGCCGCAGCGCGCCAAGGAAAAGCCTACGCATCCGGGTTTCTCCGCAGAGGGATAGTCCGGGATAGACCTTGGTCTGGCCGCTGGTAAAACCACGGCATGACAAGAAAGATTCAAGCGCCGGTCATCACGCGAATGCAGGAAACCGAGGGCACAGGCTTCTCCAAAGTGTTCGCCTTCCTACGCGACAAGTTGCTCGAGGGCAGCATCCGCTGCGGCGATCGACTGGTGCCCGAACGCGAGCTCGCGCTGCAGTTGGGCGTCAGCCGCCCGATCGTGCGCGAGGCGCTGCGCGCGCTGTCGATGATGGGCGTGGTCGAAATCCGCGAGCGCGTGGGCACCATCGTGCGCAAGCCGGACGTGTCGGTGCTGGGCGACTTCTTTGCGTTCTCGATGGCGCAGCAGGCCGACATCGTGGACGACGTGATGCAGGCGCGCATCGCCATCGAGGTGCAGGCCGTGCGCCTGGCCTGCCGGCACGCATCGACCTCGGATCTGGAGCGCATTGCCGCGGCAGTCGACCGCATCGAGGCGACGGTCGACGATTCCGAAGAGGGCAGCCGCGCCGACTACGAGTTCCACGCCGCGCTGGTGCGGGCGAGCCGCTCTGAGACCCTGATGCAGCTGTATGCCGCGATGTCGACGCTGCTGATGCGCTCGCACCACGAGCGCCGGGACGTGGTCGGTGGCGATCCGGCGGTCAAGCAATACCTCGTCGAAGACCATGCGCGCATCTTCCAGGCGCTGGTCTCGCGCGACGAGGAGCGGGCCGACCAGGTGCTGCGCAAGCACTTCAGCATTGGCGACGAATACCGGCGCAAGGCGGCCAGCGGGCCGGCGGCGCGCGGCCGGCCGCCCAAGCACGAGGAGGTCGCGTGATCGATCTCGACTTCGGCACGGTGCTCCAGCGCTGGCCGTTGTTCGCCGAAGGCGCGTGGCTGACCGTGCGCCTGGCCTTCGTCGCCACGCTGTCGGGCTTCGCGATCGGAACGCTGTGCGCGGCCGGCCGGCGCAGCAGCCATCGGTGGCTGGCGCGCGCCTGCGGGGCCTACGTGGAGCTGATTCGCAACACGCCGCTCCTGGTCCAGATCTTCCTTGTCTACTTCGGCCTGTCGAGCCTCGGCCTGTCGCTGTCGGCGTTTACCGTGGCGGTGATCGCGCTCGCGGTCAATGCCGGCGCCTACGCGACGGAGATCATGCGCGCCGGCTTCGACTCGGTGAATCGCAGCCAGATCGAGGCTGCCGAATGCCTCGGTCTGTCGCGCCTGCAGGTGTACTGGCACGTCGTGCTGCTGCCCGCGATGGAGCGCGTGTATCCGGCGCTGACCAGCCAGTTCGTGCTGCTGATGCTGGCCTCGTCGATCTGCTCGCAGATCTCGGCCGAAGAGCTCACCGCCATCGCCAACCACGTGCAGTCGGACACCTACCGCCCTTTCGAGACCTTCATCCTTGTCGGCGCGGCCTACATCCTCCTGTCGCTGCTGATGCGACTCGGCTTCTGGGGCCTGGGCGCATTGCTGTTCCCGCGCCGCCGCAGACTGGGCACCGCGCTGTGATGACCGGCACCGCATTCAATGCCAACCATCTGATGTTCCTGTTGCAGGGGGCAGGATGGACCGCGATCCTCTCGCTCATCGCCTTCGTCGGCGGTGGCCTGTGCGCGTTCGTTGTGGCGCTGGCGCGGGTCTCGCCCCATCGCTGGGTGCGCACGGCGACCGGCCTGTGGGTCCAGCTGGTGCAGGGCTCGCCGCTCCTGGTGATCATGTTCCTCGCTTTCTTCGGGCTGCCGACGCTGGGCATCAAGGTCTCCGCGCTCGCCGCTGCCGGCGTGTCGCTCACGATCTACGTCTCGGCCTATCTCGGCGAGATCTGGCGCGGCGCCATCCAAGCCGTGCCGCGCGCGCAATGGGAGGCCGCCGAATGCCTGGCGCTGAACCGCACGCAACGCATGTTCAAGGTCGTGCTGCCGCAGGCCGTGCGGCTGGCCACGCCGCCCACGGTCGGGTTCATGGTGCAGATCGTCAAGAACACCTCGCTCGCGTCCGTGGTCGGCTTCGTCGAACTCGCGCGTTCGGGACAGATCATCAACAACTCGATCTTCGAGCCCTTCATCGTCTACCTCGTCATCGCGGCCATCTACTTCGCGCTGTGCTATCCGCTGTCGGTCTGGAGCCGGCGGCTCGAGCGCAGGGCCGCCGCGTCCCCCACTGCGGCGAAGGCCGTCTTGACCCATGAACCTGTCCTCGCCCAACCCTGACCGTGCCTCGGCGCCAGTCGTGCGCCTGCACGACGTGCACAAGAGCTTCGGTGCGCTCAAAGTGCTTGAAGGCGTCGGCTTCGAAGTCGGCCGCGGCGAGGTCACGGCGATCATTGGCCGCAGCGGCTCGGGCAAGAGCACGGCGCTGCGCTGCATCGATCGCCTCGAACGCATCGACAGCGGGGAAATCGTGGTGTGCGGCCATCGCGTCGATGCGGCCGGTGTCGATCTCAAGGCGCTGCGGCTGGACGTCGGCATCGTGTTCCAGAGCTACAACCTCTTTCCGCATCTGACCATCGAGCAGAACATCATGCTCGCGCCGCGCTCGGCCAAGGGCCTGGCCAAGCCGGCCGCGCGCACGCTGGCGCACGAGGTGCTGGCCAAGGTCGGGCTGGCCGAGAAGGCATCGTCCTATCCCGAGCAGTTGTCGGGCGGCCAGCAGCAGCGGGTTGCCATCGCCCGCTCGCTGGCGATGCAGCCGAAGGTGATGCTGTTCGACGAGGTGACCTCGGCGCTCGACCCCGAGCTCACCGGCGAGGTCCTGCGCGTCATCGAGGATCTCGCCGCCGGCGGTATGACCATGGTCATGGTCACGCACGAGATGGCCTTCGCGCGCAAGGTCGCGGACCAGGTGCTGTTCATGCACCGCGGCAGGGTCTGGGAGCGCGGCGGCCCGGAAATCCTGTCATCCCCCCAAACCGCCGAGCTTCGGCAATTCGTGGCCAGCGAGCTCTGAAGGCTGGCCCTCTTTCGAAAACATGGAGACACCCCGATCATGAAAGCATTCCGTTCACTTCCCACCCTGTTGGCCGCCGCCTGCCTCGCCATGGCAGCGGCCGCGCACGCCGACGTGCTCGACGACGTCATGAAGGCAAAGAAGATCCGCATCGCAACGGACCTTTCGATCCCGCCCTCAGGCATGCTCAACAAGGACCTCAAGCCGACCGGCTCCGACGTCGAGACCGCTCAGCTGCTCGCCAAGGACTGGGGGCTCGAGCTGGAGTTCGTGCAGACCACTGGCGCGACGCGCATCCCGAACCTGCAGACCGGCAAGGCCGACATCGTGGTCTCCACGCTTTCGGTGACGCCGGAGCGCCAGAAGGTCATCGACTTCTCGAAGCCGTACGCGGCGCTGGTCTCCGTCATCGGCGCGCGCAAGGACCTGGCGATCAAGGACTGGCCCGACCTCAAGGGCAAGTCGGTCACCGTCACGCGCGGCACCACGCAAGACACCGAACTCACGCAACTGGCCAAGGACCGCGACTTCAAGGTGGTGCGCTACGACGACGACGCGACCATGGTCACCGCCGGCGTCAGCGGCCAGGCCGACATCGTTTCCACCTCGGTGACGATCATGAACCAGATCACCGCGAAGAACCCGCAGCGCCCGTTCGAGCAGAAGATCGTGCTGCGCAATCTCGACCTCGCCATCGGCGTCAAGAAAGGCGAGGAGCGCATGGTCGCCAAGCTCAACGAATGGGTCGCGGCCAATCTGCAGAACGGCAAGCTCAACGCCATCTACAAGAAGTTCCACGGCAGCGATCTGCCTGCGAACATGCGTCCCTGAATCATTCACAACCCGAAGAGGAATTCATGCGTCTCGTCATAGGTTCGGACCACGCCGGCTGGGTGCTGAAAGGCGCCGTGGTCGAACACATCAGAAAGCTCGGCCACGAGGTCGTCGACGTCGGCTGCCATGACGACCAGTCGGTCGATTTTCCCGACGTGGCACGCGCGGTGGCCGCGAAGATCGTCGGCGGCGAGGTCGAGCGCGGCATCATGGTGTGCGGCACCGGCGTCGGCGCGTCGATCGCCGCCAACAAGATGAAGGGCATTCGCGCGGCGGTCTGCCACGACGTGCATTCGGCGCACCAGTCGGTCGAGCACGACGACGTGAACGTCATGTGCATCGGCGCGCAGATTGTCGGCCCCTGGCTGGCCGCCGACCTCATCACGTCCTATCTGGGCGCGCGATTCGCGGCAGAAGACGAGGACTTCCGGCGCCGTGTCGAGAAGCTTCACCAGATGGACGCCGAGTCTTGAAGCCCGATCACGCCACGCCCGAGGTCGTGGTATTCGGCAGCCTCAACATGGACCTGGTGCTCCGTGTGCCACGCGTGCCGGATCCCGGGGAAACCTTGCAGGCCCGTTCGTTCATGAGCAATCCAGGCGGCAAGGGAGCCAACCAGGCCGTCGCGTGCGCGCGGCAGGGCGCTCGGGTCGCGATCGTCGGGCGCGTCGGCAACGACGCCTTCGGGCTTGCGCTGAAGGCCTCGCTCGAAGCCGACGGCGTGGATGCTCGACAGGTGGCCACCGATGCAGCGTCGACCGGAGTGGCCTTGATCATGGTCGACGACGGTGCGCAGAACCGCATCGCGCTGAGTCCCGGCGCGAACGCGTCCGTCGGCACCGAAGACATCGGCCGGCTGCGCAGCACGCTCGCGACGGCGCGCATCGTATCGCTGCAACTCGAGGTGCCGATGGCGGCGGTGTGCGAGGCGGCGGCGATCGCGCATGCCGCTGGCTGCACGGTGGTGCTGAATCCTGCTCCCGCTCAGGCGTTGCCCGACACCCTGTTGCCGCTGGTGGGCATCCTCGTAGTGAACGAGACCGAAGCCGCGATGCTGAGCGGCATGACGGTGGGCGACACGGTGAGCGCCGCCTGCGCGGCCGCTGCCCTGCGACAGCGCGGACCTGCTCACGTGATCCTCACAATGGGCGCTCACGGTGTCGTGGTCGCCAACGCTGAGGGCAGCCGCCACTTCGAGGCCCTGTCAGTCCGCGCGGTCGACACCACGGCGGCCGGCGACACCTTCATCGGTGCCCTGTGTGCCGCGCTCGCGAGGAAGGCATCTATCGATGCCGGCATCGCACTCGGCATCCAGGCTGCCGCGCTCAGCGTGACGAAGGCGGGCGCGCAGGCGTCGATGCCGCGTCGGCAAGACCTCGCCGCACTGCCCGCGGTGCCGCCGCCGCGCCCGGTGGTGGCGCGCTGAGACGGTCTGGCGCTGAACATCGGCTTCGTGCGCATGTGCGCACGCCCCCTCAACAGCCTGCCGTTCGTACCGGCCGTGTTGCTGTTGAGATCGGCCGGCTCGTGTGCGCTCAGGCGCCGTGCTCGCCGTCCGCGGTGCGCAACTGCCGGACCGCGCTCGGCGGCACCCCGAACTCCGCCTTGAAGAGGCGACCGCGGCGATAGGCGAGGCGACCGGCCAACTCGGGGCGCTCGGCCGCGAGTTGCGTATCCATTCCGCCTCGATCTCAGTCTTCCACTTCGGCGCGTACAGGCCGGTGACAGCGATGCTTAGCAGCGCGTCGCTGACGCTCACAGGGTAAAGCACGCACGCATCCAGAAGGGCCGTGTACTGTGCGTGCCCGGCCATCAGTAGTCCAAGCCTCACTCATTGGCGTTGTCCGACGGTCGCTGCAACGCAGCCTTCTGGCCCTTGCGCATCCGCTGCTGGTAGGCCATTAGATCCTCAAACGTGATGCGGCGGTGTGTCCCGACCATGCGATGCGGAAGTCGCCCGGCCTCGATCTCGCGAATGACAAAGGGGCGCGATACGTTCAGGTAGTGCGCCGCCTCAACCGTGGTCATCTCGCGCTTACCCGAGACGACCGTCACCGCCTGGCGCTCGCTCAGAGCGCCCAGGACTTCGCCGATCAGCCGCAGTGCCTTGGTCGGCAGTTGGACCGGAGGCAAGTCCCCATCTTCACTGGTGAGCATGATGCTGGCTGCTCGGGAGCGGTCCAATGCCTCGCCGATGCAGCGCTGCGCCGTGCGCGCCATCTCCAACTCCTCTTGCGTCATCTCCGCAGGCTGCTGGCGCCTCGGGCGTTCCAGAGTTGTCATGACACTTCTCTGCACCCCAGCGGCGCTGTGGGCTTTTTCACCGAACACCAACCAGGCCGTCGCCGAGCGTCCCGAGGACGTGAAACCCCTGGTGGGCAGCACGGCGCAGGCCATGCAGGAATGCCTCGCCGCCAGCGGCATCCAGGAAGGGCGCCCTCTTCCGCTGCATTCGCAAGGGAGGTTATCTCGGGGAGTCACCCGCACCGGCGGCCGTGCGCGACATCGTGAAGAAGCGATGTGCGATGGCGGGGGCGGGCTACTTCCGCGCCGAAAAGCTCACTCAACAGCAGGACCAGCTGGATGTTCGGTGAGGGATGAAGCGCCGGACTCACACTCGACGATCTCCGCGGAGCTCGCCGAATACGGACAGACCATCAAGCGCTTTGCCGCACGATCACCTGGTAGCCAAGGTCCACCGAAGAGGAAGGCGGGGATTCACCTCGCATCAGGGCCAATAGCATGCTTGCCGCGGCGGTACCGATCTCCGCGCGCGGCGTGCGCACCGTGGTGAGGGGCGGCAGCATCTGATCGCTGCCGGTCAGGTCGTTGAATCCGGCAATGGCCACGCGCTGCGGCACCGGAATGCCCAGCCGCAAGGCACTCAGGAGCGCACCCTGCGCAAGATCGTCGTTGCACCAAAGACTCGAGCAGTCGACGAAGGGGAGACGACTGCTTCCCCGTCATAGCCGCTGAGAGCAACATGTTCGGCATGGCAACTAAGCCGTCGCTGACCGCCAGCGCAGGCAGGCCTCGGTTCATTCGGCTACTGCGCGAAATGCCGCCTGTACGGCGCGCACCAGGGATGGATGCAGCGTGCCGAGCTTAGGTACCTGGCCGTGGGGCGCCGCAGGCGGCACGGAAAACCAGTCGGTGGTGTAGGGAAGGTCGACGGCCTGCCTCAGATCGAACTTGGTGTCGTAGCTCAACCCGGCTGCCTCGTAAGCAGATGGGTTGCGTTCACGCAGGATCGAGAACTCGCCCCGGTGCAACGTCGTGGTTCGCTGGCTGGTGCCGTAGGCGACCCGCACGTGGAACTGCGGCGCGTCATCATCGAAAACAGCCAAGACCAACGCCGGCCGTGGTTTGGGGCGCGGGTGGATGTCGTCAGGGAAGTGGCACCAGACGATCTCGCCGGCGGTGGGTTCTGCCCACCATGCCGGCATCATGCGGTCTCTGTGTCGAACAGGCTCGACCGCACCGAGCGCTTGCCGCCTTGCGGGAGGCGCTTCTTGATCTGACGCATCTGGACAGCCGTCAGCGGACCGTCGTCCGGTTCGTACTGTGGCAGCATCCTGACCGCCAGTTCGTGCAGCGCCCGGTGAATGGCCTGGGTTTCATCCACACCCAATTGCTCAGCCAGGCGCTTGGCTGTTTCGCGGGTGACGCCAGTGGCGCTATCGACCGTGCGGTAGCGAAATGCGATCTGATTGGCGAGAGTGCGCGAAGGCATGGATGGCGGCCCCTTGAAGATATCTTTAAGATATCCAATTTCTAAGAAGGAGTCAAGCCTCGTGCGCCGCCGCTTCGCGCCGCCATCTCTCATAGCGCGACGTCCGGTCGGTAGGCGGGGACGTCGCCGTACGTCCCCGGCCGTGCCGGAACGGCGCCTGGGTCTTCGACGATGAACACGAGAGCGAATCCGGCTCGAAGGTGACCCGTTGGCCCTCGCCCCAGGGCCTGGACAAGGACGAGCGTGTCATCTAATTGGGCACGTTCTCCAAGACCTTGTTCGGCGAAGTGGGGCTCCACCTGGTGGTTCTGTTGCCGGATGACGCCGATGATGCGGTTATCAGCGCCGCCCTGCCGCTACAGCAGTTCGGACGCCTCGCGAAGCCGCTGTGCGTGCCCGGCCGTAAGTGGTTCAAATCTAGTTCGTTGGTGTTGTCCGACAGGCGCTGCAAAGCGGCATTCTGGCCCCTCGCGCGTCCGCTGCTTGTTGGCCATCAGATCATCAAGAGTGATGCAGCGATGCGTCCCGACCATGCGATGCGGGAGCCGCCCGGCCTCAATCTCGCGAATGACAACGGGCGACACGTTCGGGTCGTGCGCCGCCTCAGCCGTGGTCAGCTCGCGCTTATCCGAGACGTCAGTCACGGCCTGGCGCCTGCTCAGAGCGCCCAAGATCTCGCCGATCAGCCGCAGTGCCTTGATCGGCAGCTGGACGGGGGCAAATCTCCGTCTTCCTCCACGGCTCAGTCGGTACGGCTGGCTGGCAGCACGATGGTCATGAGAAGCCTGCTCTCTTCCAACCCATGCAGGCCATGTGGCACGCCGCCGGCGAGGTACATGACCTGATCGGCCTCCAGCAGCTTCACGCCGCCGGCGAGCTGCACCTCAACCCTTCCTCGCATGCACTGCAAGGTCATCGACGTTGAGACGGCGTGCGTCGGAACCTGTTTGCCGGCCGGCACCACCAGCCACATGATCTCGATGTCCCTGGCCTTCAGGAGTGCGCAGGTCTGCGCCGCCTCCACGTCGAGCGCGCCGAAGTCCACAACCTGACCGGACGATGCGTGGTGAAGTGCCATGCGAGCAGTTTGGCAAGTTGGACGTTCGCTGTCCAGGTGTCGCTCTTGTTGGCAGGAACCGTTTAGCGCGGACACGAGTGTCTCCATCAAGGCCCTGCACCCCCAAGCCATCCTTCGTCCTCCGAAATTTACAGAAGCGACGGCCAAGCGGCCGGGCCGAACGGTCAGGCCCATGCGGTGGCGCCATAGGTCGAACCTATGGAGCAATCCACATTTCGCATTTTTCAGTGGTCGGCCCATCCCGAAGAATCTCCGCTACGTCACGAAACTTTCACAAGCCCGCAAAGACAACCTGCTCATGTCAGATCACGACGGTACCCCCGGCGCATGGAAGATTCGCCCTACTGACTACTTGGCGAGCTGCGCGCCCGCTTACGACATCCCCGCCCGCCCGTTCTCTGTCTACGTGACGATGCGCGACGGCTGTCGCATCGCCGTGGATGTGTATCTTCCCCAGTCGCGCGATGGCGCTGCGACGGTCGAGCGGTTCCCCGCGATCGCCCTCTTCACCCCCTACTACCGCCGCTTTGTCACGACCGATGCAGCCGAGGAGAACAGCCCGAACTGCGGGCGCTATCGCGACTTCTTCGTGCCGCACGGCTATGCGGTGGTGGTGGTCGACGTTCGCGGCACCGGCGCCAGCTTCGGTACCCGCGATGCACTGCGCTCCCCCAAGGAGCGTGAAGACTACCACGAGATCGCCGAGTGGATCGTCCAGCAAGGTTGGAGCGACGGCGTCATCGGCGCGACAGGCATCTCCTATCTCGGTGCGGCCGCCGTGTTCCTGGCCAGCACCGGACACCCTGCTGTGAAGGCAATTGCGCCGCTCTTTGCCGTCACGGACATCTACACCGACCAGCTCTATGTCGGCGGCATGCTCTCTACGGTGTGGACGGGCCGCTATGACGAACTGATGGTCGCACTCGACCAGGATGATCGCCCGGCGCTCGCCAAGTTCGCCTACTACGGCAACCCACGCCTGGCAGGACCACAGCCGGTGGATGAGGACACCGACGGTAGCCAGCTCGCTCAGGCCATCCAGCAGCACCGAAGCAACTGCCGCCTCAACGACCTGGCGCGCGAGATGCCGTTCCAGCACGACGCCGCGCTGCACGATCCGGAACTCACGCTCGACATCTGCAGCCCGGGCTACTACGCGCGCCGGATTCCGGACAGTGTGGCCGTGTATTCCATCTCGGGCTGGTACGACGGCGCGGGCTACAGCAACTCCGCCATCACTCGCTTCCTGACGCTGCCCAAGCACCAGCACCGCCTGTTGCTGGGTCCTTGGGATCATGGCGCACGCAGCAATGTCTCTCCCTGGCGCGAGAACGCCGGCTCCGACTTTCCGCTGCTCGCAGAGGTGCTGCGCTTTTTCGATCACCACCTGCGGGGCATCGACACCGGATTGGAGCGCGAAGCGCCCGTGCACTACTTCACCATTCACGATGAGAAGTGGCAGGCCGCCGATAGGTGGCCACCGGTGAGGCAGGTCCATCGCCTCTATCCTGCGGCGGGCGCAGCGCTGGTGCCTCAACCGCAGGCTTTCGGGAGCGACACCTACCAGGTCGATTTTTCCGCCTCCTCGGGCACGCAGACGCGGCTGGAGCGCTTGGGCGCGGCGGCCGTCGAGAACTACTATCCCGACTGGACCGAGAGGCAGGACGCTCATTTGCGCTACGACAGCGCCCCACTGGAGGCGGCGGCCGAGCTCACGGGCCATGTCGCTGTCCAGTTGCTGTTCGTGTCGTCCGAGAAGGATGCAGCGGCGCATGTCTATCTCACCGAAGTGCTCGCGGATGGCCAATGCCGCTACGTGACCGAGGGCTCCCTGCGCGCGCTGCACCGTGAAGGCCTCTCGCGCTCGCCTGACTACGTGGCCAGTTGGCCGGTCAACTCCTATGACCGGGCCTCGGCCCGCCTGATGACGCCGGGCGAGCCGGCACGGCTGGTCTTCTCGTTGCTCCCTGTGTCCTGGACGTTCGCCCCGGGCAGCCGCATCCGCATTTCGCTGACCGGCAGCGACGCCGGTCACGCGCCGCAGGTCCCGCACGGCAGGCCTCCGCGTCTTGAGATTCTGCGAGGTCCGGATGCCACCTGGTTCGAATTGCCGCTGCGCAACGCCTCCCGCTGAACTGCCCCTTCCACCTTCCCCCGTGCCGCTGACTTGCACCCTTCGAGGAGTACCCGCCATGCTGTCTCTTACCCGCCGCGACCTGCTTGCGACGCTCGCCGTCCCCACTGCCGGCTTCGTCCTGTCGTCGGGTGCCCAAGCGCAAGTCGCTTGGCCGTCACGCCCCGTCAAACTCGTCGTGCCGCAGGGCCCCGGCTCGGGATCCGATGTCGTCGCCCGTCTGCTGAACGATCGCCTGGCGCAACGCCTCGGGCAACCCGTCGTGATCGAGAACAATCCGGCCGCGAACGGGCTTGTCGCGCTCAGCAGCGTTGCCAAGGCCGCGCCCGACGGCTACACCCTGGGACTGGCAGGGGTCTCGCAAATGGCATTCAATCCGGCCCTGTACAAGGACCTGCCCTACAACCCGGCCAAGGACTTCACCTACGTCGCCCCGGTCGTCGACACGCCTTTCGTGCTGGTCACCAGCAACAAGAGCGGCATCAAGACCTTCCCCCAGTTCGTCGAGCAGGCCCGCAAGAAGAACGGCGAACTGAGTTTCGGCAGTGCGGGGATCGGCAACTCCACCCATATCGCCATGGAACTGATCGCTTCGGCGGCGGGCGTGAAGCTTCTGCACGTGCCCTACAAAGGGTCGGCAGCGGCGCTCACGGCGGTGTTGGCGGGCGAGGTGGACGCGATGGTGAGCGTGGTCGGCCCTGCGCTGCCGCAGGTTCAATCCGGCAAGGCCAACGCCGTTGCCGTGCTCGGCGCAGCACGGGTGCCGCAGTGGCCGCAGGTACCCACCATCAAGGAAGCCGGTCTGAACGTCCCCGCCATGCCCGGCTGGTACGCCGTGGTCGGTCCCGCAGGGCTCGATCCGAAGATCGTCTCCACATTCAACGCGGCCTTGCAGCAGGTCATGGCCGATCCCGCTGTCAAGTCCAAGCTGGTCGAGCTCTCGCTGCCGCCGATTCCGGGCGGCGACGCCGAAATCCGCCAACGCGCCGCCTCCGACCTGGCGTACTGGAGTGACTTCATCCGCAAGAACAACATTCGCGTCGAGTGAGAGCCGCCATGAATGCACGCCACCTGGCATCGAGGGTCGCCCTTGCGCTGGCCTGCATCATCCCTACCGCGCAGGCCCAGGCCCCCTACCCTTCCAAACCGGTCAAGCTGATCGTGCCGTTCTCCGCCGGCGGCTCGACCGACCTGGTGGCGCGCCAGATCGCGCAGGAGATGACGGCTCGCACAGGCCAGTCCTTTGTCGTCGACAACAAGCCCGGCGCCGGCAGCACCATCGGCGCCGACTTCGTCGCCAAGGCGCCTGCCGATGGCTACACCCTGCTGCTGGGCACCATCAGCTCGCACGCCACCGCGGTCGGCCTGTACCCGAAGCTGCCCTATGACCCGCTCAAGGATTTCGCGCCCATCACCGAGATCACGGCGATCCCGAACCTGATCGTCGCCAGCCCGCAGAACCCCAGGCTTGCCGACGTCAAGACCCTGGGCGATCTGGTCAAGCTCGCCAAGGCGAAACCAGGTGCGCTCACATACGGCTCCAGCGGATCGGGCAGTTCGAACCATCTCGCGACCGAGCAGCTGATGGCGGCGGCCGGGCTCTCGTTGAACCACATTCCCTACAAGGGGTCGGGTCCGGCGCTCAGCGACGTTGCGGCCGGGCATACCGACCTGATGCTCGACGTCGTGCTCTCGTCGTTGCCGCAGATCAAGGCTGGCCGGCTGAAGGCCCTGGGCATCACCAGCCTCCAGCGCTCGCCCCTGCTGCCCGATGTGCCGACCGTGGCAGAACAGGGCTACCCCGGCTTCGAGATGCTGGGCTGGTATGGCTTGTTCGCGCCGGCCGGCACGCCGCCGGCGGTGCTGGAGCGGCTCAGCCAGGATTTCACGGCCGTGCTACGCAGCGACAAGATGCGCACCACCCTGGAATCCCAGGGTGGCCCGGCGATCGCCAGCACACCGGCCGAGTTCGCCGCGCTCATTCGCAGCGAGATCACACGCTGGAAGAAGGTGGTCGAACAGGCGGGCGTCAAGCCGGAATGACGTCCCCATGACCACCGCCCTCGAGACGATCCGCTCGGTCGGCACGGAGGCCTTGCCGGTGTTCGTCGAAGCGATGCGCAGCGCCGATCCGACGCTGGCGCTGTTCCGTGCACTCGACGAAGGCCTGGCGCGGTCGCCGGGTCACCGACTGCTGACCGTTCTGATCTATTTTCGCGACAAGGGCGAGTCGCAGCGTGCCTACAGCAGCCGACCCGTCGACTACCCCGTGGGCGGGCGCAAGACGCTGGGGCAGGCGCCGCGCATGCGACACGTACTGGCCACCGCCGAGCCTTTCATCGGACGCACGCGGCAGGACATCATCGACAACTACCCGGACCACCAGAGACTGCTCGCGATGGGCTGTGAAAGCATCGTGAACATGCCGGTGCGCTGGGGATCCGAAGTGCTGGGTACCGTCAACCTGCTGGACGCCGAGGGGCGCTACGGGCCGGCCGATCTTCCCCGGATCGAGGCTTGGGCACAGCTCGTCTCGCCGGCCTTTCTCGCGGCGGTTCTGCAGCGCTGAGAAGGCGAACGCCCTGCCACCGCCCTTGCGCGACCTCGTCCTCGATCACGCGCAGCAGCATCTCGCGCACGGATTGGACGGCAGGGCTGCGCGCTGCGGAAACGGACAGGCTCAACGACAGTTCACGCACGAGCGGCCTCTCGGCGATCGGAACGCCCCGGACGCGACCGTGGTGCTGCGCGAGTGCGAACGCGGCCGTTGGCAACACCGTCGCGCCCAAGCCGCGTTCGACGGCCAGGACAAGGATCTCCACGGCGCTCGTCTCCGCGACCAGCCTGAAGCTCAGGTGCCGTTCATTGAAGAGGCGCTCGGTCGCCACCCTGACGGAATTGGGGTGGGTCGGCAGCAGCAGCGGCAGCGCCGCCAGCGCCGTCACGCTCAGCGTGCGCGGTGTGCGGTGCGCAGGCGCCAGCACCGCAAACAGCTCTTCTTCGAGGACGGGCTCGATCCGCAACCGCGCATCCGCGCGCGCGTTCATGGTGACGGCAAGCGCCAGCCTGTCCTGGGCGACCTGGGCGACCAAATCACCACTGGACGCCTCCACCAGTTCCAGCTCGATCAATGGGTAGCGTTCCTGGAGGCAGGCCAGCAACGGGGCCGCAACGATGCGCGACGTGCTGGTCGGGAAACCAATCGCCACACGCCCGGACGGGGCCTCGCTTTCGCGCCGAATGGCTGAGTGCGCGTCATCGAACTGGCGCAGAATCGTCTTGGCATGCCGGTAGAGCAACTCGCCCATGGTCGTCGCTCGGGTGCCATGCACGCTGCGCTCCAACAGGCTGACCCCGAGCTCGGACTCCAGATTGCTCATGTGCTGGCTCAGCGATGGTTGCGCAATGAAAAGTGCTTCCGCCGCTGCTGTAATGTTCCTGAGTTCGACCACCTTGACGAAGTACCTGAGGTGCCGGATGTCCATAGGGCGATGCGCGGCGTGCAGCGCGCCGCAAGAATGAAAAAAGCCATTCTGGAGCAGTTGCTGACTTCAGCAGTACTTTGATATCGCCGCCTGCAGGTCTTCGACAAGCTGGCTGATTGCACCGATGCGCTGCAGCGAGGTACCTCAGGCTCTGCGGGGCGACGTGCTGCACCTGCGACCGAAGGCGGCGGCGGTCCATCTCTTCGACGCAGGCAGCGGGGTGCGCATGGTGGCGTCCTTCGACGCATGATTCATTTCAATCCCCGGTGCCAAAATCCAGCAGCACCTTGCAGCTGTAGCGCGGGTTCTTCTCCGCAATATCGAAGGCACCCGTCACATCGCGGAAGTCGACCTTGTGGCTGATGATGCGGCCCGGGTCCACCAGGCCCTGCTGGATCCAGTCGATGACCTTGGGGAACATCGCGCAGTTCAGCCGCGAGGCGTACAGCGTCAGCTCCTTCTTGGTCAGCTCCTGCTGCGGGATTGCCGAGGGCGTGCCGGAGAAGCCCAGCACGCCGATGCGGCCGGCCGGTGCAGCGATGCGCACCGCCTCTTCCAGGATCGCGGGGTGGCACACGGCGTCGTAGATCAGTGTCGGGCCGCATTCCACGCCGCGCCTGGCCAGCGCCTCGGCCAGCGGCTCGCGCTGGGTATTGATGATCTCGTCCTGCGCCGCGCCGCACGTGAGCGCCAGCGCCAGCCGCTCGTCGAAGTGGTCCGTGATGAAAGCGCGGATGCCGTACACCTTCTTGAGCACCTGCATCAGGTTCAGGCCGACCGGCCCGGCGCCGTAGATCAGCGCCACGTCGCTGGGAAACACGCCGGTGCGGCTGGTCACGTTGGCCGCCACCGCGAAAGGCTCGATCACCGATGCGCTGGTGTCGGCCAGGCCCTTGGGCACCACGTAGGCATTCTTCTCCGGCGCGCAGGCGTACTGGCTGAAGCCGCCGTCGCGGTGCACGCCGATCACCTGCAGCCTGCTGCAGACGTTCTGCCGCCCGATCAGGCAGGCGTGGCACTGGCCGCAGCTGATCACCGGGTCCACCACCACGGTCTGGCCGATGCGTGCGGCGTCGACGCCGGCACCCACCGATTCGATGCGGCCGACAAACTCGTGCCCGATCACGCGCGGGTACGACACGAACGGGTTGTGGCCGTGGAAGATGTGCAGGTCCGATCCACAGATCCCGGCATAGCGCACGCGCACGCGCACCTCGCCAGCCTGCGGCTCGGGCATGGGCCGCTCTTGCACGGCCATGCTGTTGGGTTGATCGACGACGACGCTCAGCATGATGTCGGTTTCCTGTAGATGAAAATAGTGCGGTGCGGTGCGGTGCGGTGCGGTGCGGTGAGCGCCCTCACCAGTTCCACATCGAGCCGTCGCGCAGCCGCGCGACCGGCAGGTAGGCGCGCTCGTACGGGTACTTGGCGGCCAGGGCCTCGTCGATGTCGACACCCAGCCCGGGCACCTCGTCCATCACCAGGTAGCCGTCCTCGAAACGGTAGTTGTGCGGGAACACCTCGTCGGTGAGTTCGCTGTGCGGCATCAACTCCTGCACGCCGAAGTTGGGCACCCACAGTCCGAAGTTGACGGCTGCCGCCATGCACACCGGCGACAGGTCGGTCGCGCCGTGAAAGCCCGTGCGCACCTGGTACATCGCCGCGTAGTCGGCGATGCGCCGCACGTGCGTGATGCCACCGGCGTGGACGATGGTCGAGCGGATGTAGTCGATCAGCTGCTCGCGGATCAGGTGGTTGCAGTCCCAGATCGAGTTGAACACCTCGCCCACCGCCAGCGGGGTGGTGGTGTGCTGTCGGATCAGACGGAAGGCCTCCTGGTTTTCGGCCGGGGTGGCGTCCTCGATCCAGAACAGGCTGTAGGGCTCGAGCTCCTTGCCGAGCCGGCCGGCCTCGATCGGCGTCAGGCGGTGGTGCGCATCGTGCAGCAGGTGCACGTCGGCGCCGGCCGCTTCGCGCACCTTGCGGAACAGCTCGGGCGTGTGGCGCAGGTACAGCGCGGTGTCCCACGGCTCCTCGGGCGGCAGGCCCTTCTCGGCCGGCTCGTAGTAGCCCTGCGTCTTGCCCACGCCGTAGGTCTTTTCCAGGCCCGGCACGCCGGACTGCACGCGGATGGCCTTGTAGCCCTCCTCCTTGTGCTTGAGCACCGCCTCGATCGCCTCGGCATGGTCGCGCCCATTGGCGTGACCGTAGACCATCAGGCCCTCGCGACTCTTGCCGCCGAGCAACTGGTACACCGGCATGTTCGCCAGCTTGCCCTTGATGTCCCACAGCGCCATGTCGATGGCGGCGATGGCGGTCATCGTGACCGGCCCGCGCCGCCAGTAGGCACCCCGGTAGAGGTACTGCCAGATGTCCTCGATGTTGCGCGGGTCGCGGCCGATCAGGCAGGGAATGACGTGCTCGTCGAGGTAGGACTTGACCGCCAGCTCGCGGCCGTTGAGCGTGGCGTCGCCCAGGCCGTACGCGCCTTCGTCGGTGATCACCTTGACGGTGACGAAGTTGCGGCCGGGGCAGGTGACGATGGTGTCGATGCGTTCGATCTTCAAGGCAGTCTCCAGGGGAAGGTGGGTCGAGGCAGGCAGGCCGGCTGGCGTCAGCGCCGGGGGTCAGTGCCTGCCAACGGGTTTCAGGCCTACAGGAAGCCGATCGAGAACCAGGGCACGAAGACCAGCAGCAGCAGTGCGACGAACAGCGCGGCCATGTGCGGCCAGACGCGCGGCATCGCCACGTCGGGCGAGACCCGGCCGATGGCACAGGCCGCATAGAAGCCGACCCCAAAGGGCGGCGCGAACAGTCCCAGTCCCATGGCGAAGATCACCACCATCGCGTAGTGCACCTCGTTCACCCCGACCAGCTTGGCAATCGGGAACAAGAGCGGGCCAAACAGCACGATCGCCGGGATGCCTTCCAGCAGGCTGCCCAGCACCACGAAGGCCAGCGCCGACACCAGCAGGAAGCCCAGCTTGCCGCCCGGCACGGCGGTCATGATCTTGACCAGGTCCTGCGCGAAGCCGGACTGCGTCAGCGCCCAGGCCATCGCCGTGGCGCAGCCGACGATCAGCAGGATCGCGCCCGACAGCGAGGCCGTGTCCAGCAGCATCGGGTAGATGCGGCGCCAGTCGAACTGGCGGTAGATGAAGATGCCGGCCAGCACCGTGTAGAACACGCCGATGGTCGAGACCTCGGTCGCGGTGGCCACGCCCTCCACCACCGCAGTGCGGATGATCACCGGCAGCAGCAGCGCCGGCAGCGACACCAGCAGCAGCTTGCCGATCTCCTTGCCGGAGGCGCGCTTGACGCCGCTCATGTCCTCCCGGCGCGTCTGCCACCACACCACGATGGCCATCAGCAACAGGCCGACCACCGCCGGCATCAGGCCGCCGATGAAGAGAGCCGTGATCGAAACGCCGGTCACCGAGCCGACCGTGATCAGCACGATGCTCGGCGGAATCGTCTCGGACATGGCGCCCGAGGCCGACAGCAGCCCGATCAGGTCGCCGTCCTTGCTGCCGCGCTTCTTCATCTCGGGAAACAGCGCCGGTGCCACCGCCGCCATGTCGGCCGCCTTGGCGCCCGAGATGCCCGAGACGATGTACATCGCGCCCAGCAGCACGTACTGCAGGCCGCCGCGCACGTGGCCGATCAGGCCGACGAGGAAGTTGATCATGGCGCGCGCCAGCCCGGTCATCTCGATCAGTGCGCCGAGGAACACGAACAGCGGCACCGCCAGCAGGATCAGGTGCGACATGCCCTCCTGCATGCGGTTGGGCATGATCGACATCGGGTTGGTGGTGGAGAACGCGAGGTACGACATGGTCGCGAGCCCGAAGGCGAACGCGATCGGCACACCCATCACGATGCAGGACACCAGCATCACCAGGAAGAAGATCACCAGGTTGATGTTGCCCAGGCTCGAGAGCACCGGCGTCAGCAGCCACAGCGCTGCGCCGCCCAGCGCCACTGCGCCGCCGGTCAGCGCGACCTGCTTCCAGCTCGCGTTCTCGACCCAGCGCGTGACGGCCGTGGCCAGCATCAGCACGGCGCCCGCAAAGACCGCACCGGCGCGCCAGCCCTCGCTGAGGCCCAGTACCGGCGTCGAGACCTCGATCTCCTCATGCCAGTGCTCCCAGGCCGGCACGCACAGCATGACCAGAAAGGCCACCACCAGGCTCATGCCCAGCGCATCCACCCAGGCGCGCGTATTCGGCACCAGGTCCTTGACGAAGGTCGTCAGGTGCATGTGGGCGGCGCGCCGCAGCGCGATGCAGGAACCGAGCATCGCCAGCCACAGGAACAGGATGCTGGCGAGCTCGTCGGTCCAGGTGAGCGGTGCGTGCAACGCATAGCGCGCGAAGGCGCCGCCGCCCAGGATGAAGATTTCCGCGACGACGATGGCCGCGGCCGGAACCTCGGTCACCCAGCCCAGCAGGCGGTCGAACCAGCGCGTCGACGATGGGGAGATCTCGAGGGGGTCTGCCGTGTGTTCCATGGATCACTCATCCGGTCGGTGCAACGGCGGCTCAGACCAGCTTGCCGGAGTACTTCTCCAGCTTGGCCCAGACCTCGTCGCCGTACTTCCCTTTCCACTCGGTGTAGAAGCCGGCGCTCTTGAGCAGCTCGCGGAATGGTGCGGGATCGGGCTTGTTGAAGGTGACGCCCAGTTTGGTGAGCTGCGCTTGCGCGTCGGCGTTGAGCTTGGCGATGTCCTCGCGCTGCTTCAGGGCTGCTTCGTTCAAATGCTTGGCGAGCGAGGCCTGCACTTCCTTGGGCAGCGCGTTCAGCTTCTTGGCGTTGCCGAAGATGAAGTGGCCGTCCCAGGTGTGGCCGGTGAGCGAACAGAACTTCTGCACCTCGAACAGCTTGGCGCTCTGGATCAGCGCCAGCGGGTTTTCCTGGCCGTCGACCACCTTGGTCTGCAGCGCCGAGTACAGCTCGCCGAACGGGATGGCCGTGGGAGAGGCGCCGAGCGCCTTGAACATCGAGATCCAAAGCGGGATGCCCGGCACGCGGATCTTGAAGCCCTTCAGATCGTCCGGCGTGTTGATCGCCTTGGTGGCCGAAGTGATGTTGCGGTAGCCGTTGTCCAGCACCTTTTCGTAGGCCAGCAGGTTGACCTTGGCCAGCGCGCCGCGCACGTGGGCGCCCAGCTCGCCGTCCATCGCAGCCCACACCGTGGCGTAGTCCTTGAAGGCGAAAGCCACGCCGTTGATGCCGGCGGTGGGCACCAGCGTCTGCAGATTGGTCCCGGCGGTGGACATGATGTCGATGGCCCCGGCGCGGGTCTGCGAGATCATGTCGGGCTCGCTGCCGAGCTGGCTGGTCGGATAGACCTGCAGGTCGACCTTGCCGCCGGTGTCTTTCTTGATCGCCTCGGCCGCCTCCTTGATGCGCAGCGTGCCAGGGTGGTCGGCCGGGAAGGCAGTGCCGTACTTCAGCTTGATCTCGCTCTGCGCGAGGGCGAAGCGCGGCAAGGCGGCCGCGGCGCCGGTGACGGCGATGGCCTGGGCGAACTGGCGGCGGGTGGGGGCGAAGCGCATGGGGAGTCTCCGGTGGGTGTCGTGAACAGGTTGTGAAGAGGGTTCGGATCTGGGATTCAGCTCGCCAGCAGCGCGGCCATGCCACCCTGTCGCAGGGTGGCCAGATGCACAGCCAGCCGTGCGGCGAAGTGCGCCGGCCAGGGCGCGGTGCCGAACACCGGCGCATACCCCAGCGCGGCATTCGCCGCGGCGATGTCGTCGATGGCCTGACGCAATCGCATGGCCAGCGGCGCCGCGCCCGGGTCGCTGATGGCCAATGCGATGCCGCTGTCGCTGCGTTCGCGCGCCAGGTAGTGCAGCCAGCCCGCGAGCGCGCGTTCGAGCAGCGGGCGTTCGATGCCGTGCGCCAGGCTCTCACGCAGCGCCGGCAGCCAACGTACCGGCACCTTCTGCGTGCCGTCCATGGCGATCTGCTGGGTGCGGTGCGCCAGCGCCGGGTTCTCGAAGCGCCGCAGCAATTCATGGCAGTAGGCCTGCACGTCGTAGCCGGACGGCGCGGCGACGGTGGTACGCAGGTCTTCCAGCATGAGCCGGCGAGCGAACGCACCGACCCGCGGATGGGCCATGGCGTCGGACACGCTCTCCAGATCACACAACTGCCCGGCATAGGCGATTGCCGAATGCGTGCCGTTGAGCAAGCGCAGCTTCATCGCCTGGTACGGACGCACATCGCCGGCCAGCAGCGCGCCGGCGTCTTCCCAGGCCGGGCGCGGACCGGCGAAGCGGTCCTCGATCACCCACTGCGTGTATGGCTCGCAGACGATCGCCGCCTCGTCGCGCAGGCCGAGCCGGGCTGCGGCGTAGTCGAGCGACGCGGGCGTCGCCGCTGGAACGATGCGGTCGACCATGCTGTTGGGAAAGCCGATCTCGCTTTCGATGCGGCGCGCCAGCACCGGGTCGAACGCGCTCGCGTACTGCACGAGCAGCTTGCGCAGCAGATCGCCGTTGCCGGCCATGTTGTCGCAGCACACCACCGTCAGCGGCGCGTGGGCCGGACGCGCGCGGATGCCGGCAGCCAGTACGCCGAGCGTGGTGCGCGGCGTGGCGGGATGCTCGATGTCGTGGCGCACGTCGGCGTCGCCGGTGTCGAGTTCGCCGGTGGCCGGGCTCTGGCTGTAGCCTTTTTCGGTCACGGTGCTGGTCACGATGGCGGTGCTCGGCGCGGCGATGGTCGCCAACACCGCCTCGCGCTGGCTCGGCGCATGCAGCGCCCCGAGCAGCGCGCCGACGACGCGCGTGCGGGCCTGCTCGCCATGCCGCTCGGTGATCGAATACAGGTGGTCCTGCGCCGCGAGCGTTGCGGGCACCCGCGTGTCGCGCAGGCTGACGCCCACGATGCCCCAGCGCCGGTCGCCGCCCTCGACCACGGCTTCGGTATAGAGCGCCTGATGCGCTCGGTGGAAGGCGCCCAGGCCCAGATGCACGATGCCAGGGCCGAGCTGCCCGCGGTCGTAGCCAGGCAGGTTCACACCCTGCGCCGCTTCGGCGCGGGTCTGCTGCGAGAGGGTCTTCAATCTACTTCTCCCCGTCCATGGCGCCGAACAGGCTCTCGGTGGAAATCCGTCGATGTCTGTGGTGCCAAGCGGGCCGGCATGGTGTTCCTCTGGTGAAATGTCTCTGGGTACTACCATGGTGCCATGGTGCCATGGTGTAAAAGTGGATCGTAGAAGGGAAATGTGGCATCGAATCCTGGGGATTACCCGCAGGTACATCGCCATTTCTCGTTCACTACCATGGTGTACGATGTCGCATGATGCGAACCCCCGCCCTGCCAAAGGCCGGCGCAGGCCCCCGGTCCGACCCGCCGCCGGTCGACGTGCCGGTTGCCGCGGCGCTCCATGGCTTCGAACTCGACCCCTCGCGCTCCTACACCGGGCAGGTGCACGATCTGCTGCGCGACGCGATCGTGCGCGGCACGCTGCCGCCGCGCACCGCCTTGTCGGAGGCCACGATCTCCAAGTTGATCGAGGTCAGCCGCACGCCTGTGCGCGAGGCGCTGGCGCAGCTGGCCGAAGAGCAAATGGTGGTGATCTACCGCCAGGTGGGCACGCTGGTGGCGCCGGTGCGGCTCTCGCTCCTCGAAGAGGGCCGCTTCGTACGCAGCACGCTCGAATGCGCGAGCCACGTGCAGCTGGCCCAGACGATCACGCCCGAGCAGCTCACCGAGTTCGGCCAGATCGTGCAGCGCCAGCGCGACGCGGTGACCAGCGGCGCCATCGACCAGTTCTCGCAGCTGGACGAACTCATGCACCGCCGCCTGTTCGAATTCGCCGGGCGCGGGCACGTCTGGGCCATGCTCGAACCGATCAAGCGTCAGTTCGACCGCGTGCGCTGGCTGCTGCTGGGGCATGTGGCGGGTCACGCCGAGCGCGCGCTCAAGGAGCACGAGCAAATGCTGGCGCAGATGGCTTCGCGCGACGTGGCGGGCCTCGGCGCCAGCGTCTCCTCCCATATCGACCACATCACCGCGCATGTTGCCGCACTGCGCGAGCAGGCGCCGGCGAGCTACTTCGCCGACTGAGCGGCCTGCATCCGGTGCGCTACTGCCGCTGTTTGCGTTCTTAGTTTGTCGGAAGTGGATGAAAAATGGGGGAGTCCCCCAGCAATGCTGCAACGGGCGATCTGAAGTGCGGAAAGCGCTCAGCGAAGGGGGTCTCAAGCCGACCCTCGAGCACCGCCCCGCTTGCAGCCGACAGTGCGCACCCTTCGTCGACCATCGCATTTGCTGGCGCTTGGACACCCGCCGATTGACCAGGTGGCTCATCACCGACTCGGCCGAGGCCGACGAAACGCGTGCCCGGCCACCTTCGCAGCCGCCGAAGTAGTAGAGCTGGCGAGGCGCCAGGCCGTAGACCCCTTGCATGAGATCCACCGCCACGTCCCTGACCTTCTTGCAGGAGGCGTAGGCGAAGTTCCCCAGCATCTCGTCGTTGAGCGCGAATACACCGGGCTCGCCCGGCGGGGACGCAGTCGCCTGGTGGCCCGAGTCGGTGCCGAAGGTGGCGTAGCCGCGCGCGAGCGGCAGCGGGTCGCCGGGCGCCGCATCCCGCAAGGGCGCGAGCCCGCTGATCAGCACGCCGTTGAACCCGCCGCCGCCGCACTGCAGCGCCTTGCCGTTCCATCGGGTCGGCAAGTTGAGCTGGAAATGATCGGCTGCGCCCTCGGATCGCGCGAGGCCACGCCGGCCAGCACGTTGCAGTATTCCGGCGTCGCCGGGGGTGAGGGTGTTGCCGCTGACGGACTCCGGCGCAGCCGTCACGAGCACTGCCGAAGGACGGTGGCGGGGCTGCCGGGCAGGCCGCTGGAGGAGGCGGGAACCGGAGCGCCGCCCGCATCACCGCGACGGTCAGCGCGTTGCCGGCCAGCGTGCCGCCGAGGCCGGCATGCGCGCTCTGCCGCGCGGTGGGCGGCAGATGCGGCAGCTCGGCCCAGACGCGCTCGGCGGTCCAGTGCGCGGGATGGTGCCTAGCTGCCCCAAAGGCGTGCGGGCTGAGTCGCGACTCCGAATCCGATCATCCCCTTGGTCGGCGCGCCCTTGGGAGCGGATGCACACATGCGGCGGGCACGTATATTGCTTGAAATCGCCGACTGTCGACAGTATTCTGTCGACACCGGCCCAAGGAAGATAAAACCATGCCATTGCAAGCAGTGGGCCGCTCGGCCACCCCCCCGTCCGAGGCCGAGCGCGCCATGCGCCAGGACCTGGCCGCCGCCTACCGGCTGGTGGCGCACTACGGGATGGACGACAGCATCTACACGCACATCTCCGCCCGCGTGCCCGGCACCGAGGACCAGTTCCTGATCAATCCCTTCGGCCTGCTGTTCAAGGACGTGACCGCCTCCTCGCTGGTCAAGATCGACCTCGAGGGCCGCATCCTGGACGACTCGCCCTACGACGTGAACCCGGCCGGCTTCACCATCCACAGCGCGGTGCATGCGTCGCGTCACGACGCCGCCTGCGTGCTGCACACGCACACGGTCGCCGGCGTGGCGGTGTCCTCCCTCGCCTGCGGGCTGCAGCCCTGCAACCAGTGGGCGCTGCAGTTCCACGAGCGCGTCGTCTATCACGACTTCGAGGGCATCGCGCTCGAGGCCGAGGAGCGCGAGCGCTTGGTGGCGGACCTGGGGCCGACGGCGCGCGCGCTCATCCTGCGCAACCACGGCCTCGTCACGCTGGGCCGCACGGTCTCCGAGGCCTTCATCCTGATGCTCAACCTGGAGCGCGCCTGCCGCGTGCAGGTCGCGATCCAGTCCACCGGCCAGGCCGTGTACCCCGTGCCGCCCGAGGTCCGCGAGAAGACCGCGCTGCAGTACGAAAGCGGCGACAGCGTGCGCATGGCCGGCCAGCCCGATCCGAACGAGCGCGAATGGCGCGCGCTGCTGCAGCACATCGAGCCCCTGCCCGCGACCTCGTTCCGCGACTGAATCCCCTTTCCTCCTGATCCTTCAACATCCCCACCCACAAGGAGTCCTCATGAAACGTCGCAACCTCATCCAGATGGGTGCCGCCACGGCCGCCGGCCTGACGCTCGCGGGCGTTCCCCTGCACTTGCTGGCTGCGGGCAAGAAGGGGGGCGTGATCAACGCGGTCGTCCAGCCCGAGCCGCCGGGCCTGATGCTGGGCATCACGCAGAACGGCCCTACGCAGATGATTGCCGGCAACATCTACGAGGGCCTGCTGCGCTACGACGAGAAGATCAACCCGCTGCCTTCGCTGGCCACCGCGTGGAGCTCGAACAAGGAAGGCACGCTCTACACCTTCAAGCTCAAGCCCAACGTGTTGTGGCACGACGGCAAGCCCTTCACCTCGGCCGACGTGGTGTTCTCCGCCGACGTGTTCCTGCGCAAGACCCATGCGCGCCTGCGTGCCAACCTGGCCGCGGTCGAGAGCATCCGCGCGGTCGATGCGCTGACGGTCGAGTTCAAGCTCAAGTACCCCTTCGGCCCCTTCCTCGGCATCTTCGAGGTCGGCAGCATGCCGATGATCCCGAAGCACATCTACGAGGGCACCGACTTCCTCACGAACCCGGCCAACGCCACGCCCATCGGCACCGGCCCCTTCAAGTTCAAGGAGTGGGTCAAGGGCTCCTACATCCAGCTCGTGGCCAACGACAAGTACCACGTCAAGGACGTGCCTCTGATCGAGAGCGTGTACTTCCACGTCATTCCCGACGCGGCCTCGCGCGCCGCGGCCTTCGAGTCGGGCAAGGTGGACCTGGTGCCGGGCGGCGCGGTCGAGTACTTCGACGTGCAGCGGCTCGCCAAGCTGCCGGGCGCCGCGGTCACGACCAAGGGCTGGGAGTTCTTCGCGCCGCATGCCTGGCTGTGGATCAACAACCGCAAGGCGCCGATGGACCAGGTCAAGTTCCGCCAGGCGCTGATGCACGCCATCGACCGCGAGGCCATCTGCAAGGTGGCCTGGCAGGGCTTCGCCAAACCGGCGACCGGCCCCTTCAACAGCAACATCAAGTTCCACAGCACCGACGTGCCCAAATACCCACGCAGCGTCGACGCCGCCAAGAAGCTGCTGGCCGAGGCCGGCTACAAGGGCGAGACCCTGCGCCTCCTGCCGCTGCCCTACGGCGAGACCTGGTCGCGCTCGGCCGAGATCCTGCGCCAGAACCTGGCGCAGGCCGGCGTGAAGATCGAGATGGTCGCCACCGACGTGGCCGGCTGGAACCAGAAGCTCAACGAGTGGGACTACGACCTCGCCTTCACCTACGTCTACCAGTACGGCGACCCGGCCCTGGGCGTGGCGCGCAACTACACCACCGCCAACATCGCCAAGGGCTCGCCCTTCAACAACGTCGAGGGCTACTCCAACCCGAAGATCGACGAGCTGTTCGACGCCGGCGCCAAGGAAGCCGATCCGCAAAAGCGCGCCGCGATCTACCTGCAGGCGCAGCAGCTGCTCCTGAGCGAGGTGCCGGTGGCGTGGCTGTACGAGATCAACTTCCCGACGCTCTACCGCAGCAAGCTCAACAACCTCATCAGCTCCGGCATCGGCTTGAACGACAGCCTGGGCACCGCCTCGGTGGGATGAGCCGCGCATGAAGCGCACGCAATTCATGCTGGCCCGCGTGCTGCAGGGCCTGATCGCCATCCTGCTGATCGCGACCGTGAACTTCCTGCTGGTGCGCGCCGCGCCGGGCGACCCGGTCTCGGTGCTGGCCGGCGAGGCCGGCGCGTCCGATGCGCAGTTCGTCGCGCAGCTGCGCACGCAGTTCGGCCTCGACCAGCCGATCGGCACCCAGCTCGCCACCTACATCGGCAAGGTCGTGCAGCTGGACCTGGGCTACTCCTACCGCCAGCAGCAGCCGGTGCTGAAGCTGATCGCCGAGCGCCTGCCGGCGACCCTGCTGCTCACCGGCAGCGCCTTCGCGCTGTCGCTGCTGTTCGGCGTCACGCTGGGCGCGCTGTCCGCGCGGCGCGCCGGCACCTGGGTCGACAGCGCGATCACGGTGGTGGCGCTGATCTTCTATGCCACGCCCCTCTATTGGCTGGCGTTGATGGCGGTGCTGGTGTTCACCGTGCAGCTCGACTGGCTGCCGGGCTTCGGCTTCAGCACCGTCGGCGCCGGACTCGGCGGGCTGGCGCTGGCCTGGGACATCGCCAAGCACCTGTTCCTGCCGGCGCTCACGCTGGCCCTGTTCTACATGGCCGTCTATGCGCGCATGACGCGCGCGGCGATGCTCGAGGTCGCGCAGATGGACTTCGTGAAGACCGCGCGGGCCAAGGGCGTGCGGCCCGGCCGCATCCTGCGCGCCCACGTGCTGCGCAACGCGCTGCTGCCGGTGGTCACGCTCGCCGGCATCCAGGCCGGCGGAATGATCGGCGGGGCGGTGCTCACCGAAACGGTGTTCGCCTGGCCCGGCATCGGCCGCCTGATGTTCGACGCGCTGCTGCAACGCGACTACAGCCTGCTGCTCGGCGCCTTCCTGGTGACCGCCGCGATGGCGGTGCTGTTCAACCTGATCACCGACCTGGTCTACACCCTGGTCGACCCACGCATTGAACTGACATGAAGATGAACAGCCCTTTCTGGCGGCGCTTCGTCCGCAACAAGGGTGCCGTCGCCGGCATGGCCGTGCTGCTGGTGGTCGCCGCGGTCGCGCTCTTCGGGCCGCTGATGGCCGCCAACAGCCCCTGGGACATGGTGCAGCAGCCCTTCCTGCGTCCGTGGACCGAGCCCGGCTTCGCCCTGGGCACCGACACCCTCGGGCGCGACATCCTCGCGGGCGTGATCCATGGCGCGCGCATCTCGCTGCTGATCGGCGTCGTGTCCACCGTGGTGGCGCTGCTGATCGGCGTGACGCTCGGCGCCATCTCGGGCTACTTCGGCGGCTGGGTCGACGCCGCGCTGATGCGCTTCACCGAGCTGTTCCAGGCGGTGCCGAGCTTTGCGCTGGCGATCGTGCTGGTGGCGATCTTCCAGCCCTCGGCCGGCTCCATCGTGACCGCCATTGCCGTCGTCTCCTGGCCGCCGGTGGCACGCCTGGTGCGCGGCGAGTTCCTCACGCTGCGCCAGCGCGACTTCGTGCAGGCAGCGCTGCTGGCCGGGCAGTCGACGCCGCGCATCATCCTCACCCAGATCCTGCCCAACGCCATGTCGCCCATCATCGTGATGGCCTCGCTCATGGTGGCCACCGCGATCCTGCTCGAATCGAGCCTGAGCTTCCTCGGCCTGGGCGATCCGAACCAGATGAGCTGGGGCTACATGGTCGGCTCGGCCCGCACCGTGCTGCGCCAGGCCTGGTGGATGGCGCTGTTCCCGGGGCTGGCCATCGTGCTGACGGTGCTCGCCCTCAACCTCGTGGGCGAGGGGCTGAACGACGGGCTCAACACCCGGCTCGACGGGAGGGGACGATGAGCGCCGCGAAACAGCCGGTGCTCGAGATCGCCGACCTGAGCATCAGCCTTCCCAAGGGCGCCGATCGCGCGCTGGCGGTCGAGGGCGCGACGCTGTCCCTGCTGCCGGGCCAGACGCTGTGCGTGGTCGGCGAATCCGGCTCGGGCAAGTCCATGATCGCCAATGCCGTCATGGGCCTGCTGCCGCGCCCGCACGTGGCGCCCACCGGCGGCCGCATCCTCTTCGAAGGCACCGACCTGCTGCAGCTCGGCGAGCCGCAGATGCGCGAGCTGCGCGGACGGCGCATCGGCATGGTGTTCCAGGAACCGATGACGGCACTCAATCCGGTCATGCGCATCGGCGAGCAGATCGGCGAAGTGTTCGACGCGCACGGCGCCGTGCCCGCCGCCGAGAAACGCCGCCGCATCCTCGCGGCGCTGGCCGACGTGGGGCTGCCCGATCCCGAGCAGTTGATCGACGCCTACCCCTTCCGTCTCTCCGGCGGCCAGCGCCAGCGCGTGATGATCGCTTGCGCCCTGGTGCTCGAGCCCGCGCTGCTGATCGCCGACGAGCCGACCACCGCGCTCGATGTCACGACGCAGGCGCAGATCCTCGAGCTGGTGCGCGACCTGCAGCGGCGCCGCGGCACGGCCGTGCTCTTCATCACGCACGACTTCGGCGTGGTCTCCGAGATCGCCGACCAGGTGGTGGTGATGCAAACCGGCCGGGTGGTCGAGTCCGGGCCGGCGGCCCGGGTCCTCGGCGCGCCGCGGCACCCCTACACGCGCAAGCTGATCGCCGCCATTCCCACCGGCGAGGCGCAGCCGCCCACGCGCACGGACGACGATACGCGGGTGCTTCAGGTGCAGGACCTGTGCAAGACCTACAAGTCCGGCGGCAGCCTGTTCCGGCGCGGCCGCTCGGTGCAGGCCGCGAAGAACATCAGCTTCGACCTGCGCAGCGGCGAGACGCTGGGCCTGGTCGGCGAGTCGGGCTCCGGCAAGTCGAGCGTGGGCCGCTGCCTGGTCGGACTGGCGCCCTTCGACAGCGGACGCATCCTCTTCCAGGGCCGCAACCTGTCGCAGGGCGAGGCCTTCCGGCGCTCCGCGGCGGGCAAGATCCAGATGGTGTTCCAGGACCCCTACGCGTCGCTGAACCCGCGCCACCGCATCGGCGCCGCCATCGCCGGCGGGCCGATCGCCCAGGGCCTAGACAAGTCCGAGGCCATGGCGCGCGCGCTGGAGCTGCTCAAGCTGGTGGGACTCGGCCCCGACGCCGCGCAGCGCTACCCGCACGAGTTCTCGGGCGGGCAGCGCCAGCGCATCGGCATCGCGCGCGCGCTGGCCATGCGGCCCGAGCTGCTGGTGGCCGACGAACCGGTGTCGGCGCTCGACGTGTCGGTGCAGGCGCAGGTGCTGGAGTTGTTCGCCGAAGTGCGCGAGAAATTCAAGCTGGCGATGGTGTTCATCACCCACGACCTGCGCGTGGCCGCGCAGATGTGCGACCACATCGCGGTGATGCAGCGCGGCGAGGTCGTGGAATACGGCGAAACGCACGAGGTGCTGCGCGACCCGCGGCATGCGTACACGCGCAAGCTGATCGATGCCGTGCCCAAACTGGCAGCGCCGGCCGAAGCCATGGCGGCGGCAGCCTGATGCAGTCCGCGCAGGACGACAGGCCGCCGCGCGTGGCGCTGCTCAGCGCCGTGCTGGACCTCGGCTACCTGGCGCCGGCCTTCCGCGAGGCCTGCCCCGGCATCGAGCTGCGCCTGGGCGCCGAGCTCGGAGCGCTGGAGGAGATCGATGCGGCCGTCTGCTGGTTTCCGCCGCCCGGCCTGCTGGCGCGCATGCCGAAGCTCAAGCTGGTGCAGTCGCTCGCCGCCGGCATCGACCACCTCCTGGCCGACCCGCAGCTGCCGCGCGGGCGGCCGCTGTGCCGCATCGTCGACCCCGGCATGGCCGCCGGCATGACGGCCTATGTGAGCTGGGCGGTGGTGCAGCACCATCGCGGCATGCGGGCCTATGTCGCGGGCTCGGCCGCCGGCCGATGGCAGGAGCAGGAGGTCGTCTCGCCGCGCCGCCATCGCGTCGGCATCGCCGGCCTGGGCACGCTGGGCCTGGCCTGCGCCGAGGCGCTGGCGGCCATCGGCTATCCGGTGCGCGGCTGGAGCCGCAGCGCCAAGCAGGCGCTGCCCGCGGGGGTCGCCGGCTTTCACGGCGAGGCGCAGCTGGACCAGTTCCTCTCCGGCTGTGACACCCTGGTGTGCCTGCTGCCCCTGACGCCGCAGACGCAGGGCTTCCTCGATGCCGCGCTGTTCGCGAAGCTGCCGCGCGGCGCGCACCTGATCAACGTGGGCCGGGGCGATCATTTGGTCGAGGCGGACCTGCTCGCGGCGTTCGCATCGGGCCGGCTCGCGGCTGCCACGCTCGACGCCTTCTCGCAGGAGCCGCTGCCGCCGGACCATCCCTTCTGGGGCGACCCGCGCATCCTGGTCACGCCGCACATCGCGACGCGCACCGACCACGGGGTGATCGCGCAGCAGACCCTGGCCAACCTGGCCTTGCTGCAGAAGGGCGAGCGTCCCCTCAACCTGGTCGATCTCGAACGCGGCTATTGAACATGAACGCATCCACACACGCAGCCAACGCCGCCCACGATATCGCGGCCCATCTCCATCCCTTCACCGACCTCGCCTCCCATGCGCAGGTCGGCCCGCTGGTGATCCGGCGCGGCGACGGCATCTTCGTGGAGGACGACCAAGGGCGCCGCTACCTGGAGGCGATGTCGGGCCTGTGGTGCGCGTCGCTGGGCTTCAGCAACGAGCGCCTGGCCCGGGCCGGCAGCGAAGCCCTGCGCTCGCTTCCCTACTATCACACCTTCAACCACCGCTCGAACGAGGCGGCCATCGCGCTCGCCGGGAAGCTGCTGTCCCTCGCGCCGGTGCCGATGTCGAAGGTGTTCTTCGCGAACTCCGGCTCCGAGGCCAACGACACCGCCGTCAAGCTGGTCTGGTACTACCACAACGCCATCGGCAAGCCGCGCAAGAAGAAGATCATCGCGCGCACCAGGGCCTACCACGGCGTTACCGTGGCGGCCGCCAGCCTGAGCGGCCTGGTCCCCAGCCATCGCGACTTCGACCTGCCGATCGAGCGCATCCTGCATGTCGACTGCCCGCATCACTACCGTCACGCGCAGCTCGGCGAGAGCGAGGAGGCCTTCGCGACCCGGCTGGCCGATGCGCTCGAGGCGCGCATCCTCGCCGAGGGTCCGGACACCGTGGGCGCCTTCATCGCCGAGCCCGTGATGGGCGCGGGCGGCGTGCTGGTGCCGCCGGCCACCTACTTCGAGAAGGTGCAGGCGGTGCTGCGGAAGTACGAGGTGCTGCTGATCGCCGACGAGGTGATCTGCGGCTTCTGCCGCACCGGCGAGATGTTCGGCTCCACCACCTTCGGCTTGCGGCCCGACATCCTGACCGCCGCCAAGGCGCTGTCCTCGGGCTATGCGCCGATCTCGGCCGTGATGGTGTCCGAGCAACTGCATGCGGCCGTGGCCGCCAACAGCGGGAAGATCGGCACCTTCGGCCACGGCTTCACCTACTCGGGCCATCCGGTGAGCTGCGCCATCGCGCTCGAGACCCTGCGGGTCTACGAGGACGAGCAGGTCCTCGCGCACGTGCAGGCGCTGGCCCCGCGCCTCCAGGCCGGGCTGCGTGCGTACGCGAAGCGCGCGCACGTGGGCGAGGTGCGGGGCGTCGGCCTGATCGGCGCCATCGAGCTCGTGGCCGACCCGGCGCGGCGAACGCCCTTCGACCCGGCGCGCAAGGCCGGCCCGCGCCTCGCCGAGCTCGCGCTGGCGGAAGGCCTGATCGTGCGCGCCATGGGCGACGCCATCGCCTTCTGCCCGCCGCTCATCGCCAGCGCCGCCGAGATCGACGAGATGCTCGCGCGCTTCGACCGGGCCCTGCGCCGCTTCGAGGAGTCGGCGGCGTGAAAGCCTTGCGCGCCGGCGGCACCGGCGCGGCTGTCGCGGCGCTGCGTCCTCCCGGCTCCAGGAGCGCCGGCATCGCGCTCTTCTTCTGCGCGCTGGTGGCCTTCGCCTCCTACGACGCCTTCTGCAAGAAGATGCTGCAGCACTACCCGGCGCCTTTCGTCAACGTGATGCGCTACCTGGCGGTGGGCGGCATCGCCTTTGCCGTGCTGCTGCGCCATGGCGACCTGCGCCTCTGGCGCGCGCCCCACAAGAGGTGGCTGCTGCTGCGCGGCGCGATGCTGGCGACGGTGGCCACCTGCTTCATGACGGCGCTGATCTGGATGCCGCTGGCCGAGGCCACCGCCATCTACTTCACCGCGCCGCTGATCATGGTGGCGCTCTCGCCCTGGCTGGTGGGCGAGCGGGTGCGGCGCAGCCGCTGGGCCGCCGTGCTCGTCGGCTTCGCCGGCATGCTGCTGATCGTGCGGCCCGGCAGCGACCTGCCGCGGCTCGGCACCTTGCTGATGGCGATCGCGGCCGTCTGCTATGCCGTGTTCCAGCTGATCACGCGCCGCCTCGTGGGGCAGGTCGCCGGGCCGGTGCAGTACGCCTACACCGCGCTCGTCTGCCTGGTCGCCACCGCGCTGCCGGCGCCGCTGTTCCTGCCGGCGCAGGCTCCGGGCGCCGGCGCCGTGCTGCTGCTGCTGGCCGGCGGCGCCTGCAGCGCCGCGGCCCAATGGCTGCTGCTGGCAGCCTTCGAGCGGGTCGAAGCCTCGACCCTGGCGCCGCTCAACTACTTCCAGCTGCTGCTGGCGGTAGGCTTCAGCACCTTCTGGTTCCACAAACCGCCCGACGCGCTCGCGATGTCGGGCATGGCACTGATCATCGCGGCCGGGGTCTACCTGGCGCGCGGCCGATGAACGAGGCCGCGGACAAACAAAGAGGCAAACGACATGGCTTTCCCTTCTTCTTCTTCTTCCTCTTCCTCGGACGACGTGCTCTTCGAGTCCCTCGAGACCACCGACCTGGTCGAGCAGGTCGAGGCCCAGCTCACCCGCGCCATCGTGGAGGGCCGCCTCGCGCCGGGCAGCCGCATCGTCGAGGCCGACATCGCGCGCCGCATGGGCGTGAGCCGCGCGCCGGTGCGCGAGGCGGCGCGCCGGCTCGAGCGCCAGGGCGTGCTGGTCGCACGGCCGCGCCACGGCTTCACGGTGCGGACCATCAGCGTGCAGGAAATCGATGACCTGTACGAAGTGCGCCTGAGCCTGGAGCTGACCTCGATCGAGCTGGCCTGCCGCAAGGCCAGCGATGCCGACCTGGCACGCGTGCGGGCGATGGTCGACGACATGGTGCGTCAAGCGCGCACGCGGCCGCAGGACGAGCGCATCGACACCGACCTCGCGCTGCACACGCTGATCAGCGAGCTGTCCGGCAACGCGCACCTGCACCGCATCTTCCTGAACACGCAGACCGAGCTGCGCATGGTCATCGCCCTCATCACCGTGGTCGACGACTCCGAGACCGTGGCCAGCAACCACCTGGCGATCGCCGACGCCCTACTGCGCCGCGACCCCGAGGCCGCCAAGGCCGCCATGCGCACGCACATCGAATCCGCCTGGCGGGACGTGCGCGCCCTGTTCGTGCGGCAGCACGGTGCCGCGCCGTCCCTTCCCGCTTCACCCGTGCAAGGAACCCCTCGATGAAAGTCGTCTACGCCGACACGCACAAGGAACATGACCCGCAGCTGTTCATGGTGCGCGGCAAGCTCAAGCGCAGCAACGAGCAGCCCGAGCGCGCATTCCGCCTGCTGGCGGCCGTGCAGGGCGAAGGCCACGACATCGTTCCCTGCGAGGACTTCGGCGCCGGACCCCGTGCGGCCATCCATACGCCGGAGTACCTGCGCTTCCTCGAGACGGCCCATGCGCGCTGGCAGTTGCTCGACGACCCGTCCGAAGAGGTGATGCCGAACATCCATCCCTTCCCGGGCCAGCCCTGCACCTATCCCGACAGCGTGGTGGGCCAGGCCGGCTTCCACATGGGCGACAACGCCTGCTCCATCGGCGCGCACACCTGGGAAGCGGCCGTTGCTTCGGCCCACATGGCCACGCACGCCGCGCAGCTGGTGCTCGACGGCGAGCGCGCCGCCTATGCGCTGTGCCGCCCGCCCGGCCATCACGCCTACGCCGACCGCGCCAACGGCTTCTGCTACCTGAACAACGTGGCCATCGCCGCGCAGCACCTGCGCGGCCGGCACGAGCGCGTCGCCATCCTCGACATCGACGTGCACCACGGCAACGGCACTCAAGGCATCTTCTATCGCCGCGCCGACGTGCTCACGATCTCCCTGCATGGCGACCCGCGCAACTTCACGCCCTTCTTCACCGGCCATGCGCACGAGCGCGGCGAGGGCGAAGGCCTGGGCTACAACATCAACAAGCCGCTGCCGCTCGGCACCGACCTCGACGGCTACCTGCCGGCGCTGCGCGAGGCCTGCGACAGCATCCGCGCCTTCGCGCCCGGCGCGCTGGCGGTGGCGCTGGGCCTCGACACCCACGAGCGCGATCCCTACAAGGGCATGCGCATCACGACGCCGGACTTCGCGCTGCTGCTGGCCGAGATCGCGCGCCTGGGCCTGCCGACCGTGCTGGTGCAGGAAGGCGGCTACCTGTCCGACGACCTGGGCCCCAACATCGCGAGCGCGCTGCGCGGCTTCGCAGGCGCGGCATGACGACGGCGCTGGACTTCGACGACGCGCATGTGCTGAGCGAGGGATCGCCCGAGCTCGACGAAACCTGGGTGCGCGCGCTGGCGCGCGAGCATTGGGCGCTCGAGGGCGAGCTGAAGCCGCTCTCGGGTGAGCGCGACCGCAACTACCGGCTGGAAGCGGCCACGGGCGGTGCACGCTTCGTGCTCAAAGTCTCGCACCCGGCCGAATCGGCGCTGGTCGCCGACTTCCAGACCCAGGCCCTGCTGCGCCTGGCGCGTGTCGACCCGGCATTGCCGGTGCAGCGCATCGTGCCGACGCGAAGGGGCGAGCCCTCCCTGCTGCGCGACCCGGGCGATGGCCTGCCGCGCGTGGTGCGCCTGTTCAGCTACCTGCCCGGCCTGCCGCTGCCCGAGGCGCCGCGCACGCCGCTGCAACGCGAGAACCTGGCGCGCATGCTGGCGCGGCTGGATCTCGCGCTCGCCGGCTTCGACCATCCCGCCGGCGACCTGCCCCTGCCCTGGGACCTGCAGCGCGCCCACAGCGTGCGCGGCCTGCTCGTGCACATCGACGACCCGGCGCGCCGCGCACTGGCGCAGGCGGCGCTCGACCGTTTCGAGCACGCGGTCCTGCCGCGGCTGCGCGCGCTGCCCGCGCAGCCGATTCACAACGACTTCAACATCTACAACGTGCTGGTCGATCCGCAGCAGCCCGATCGCATCGCCGGCATCCTCGACTTCGGCGACATGGTGCGCGCGCCGGCCATCGACGACCTGGCGGTCGCCGCCGCCTACCAGCTCGGCACCGGCGAGGACCCGCTGGCCGAGGTGCTGCCTTTCGTCGCCGCTTATCACGCGGTGCGGGCGCTGCAGCCGAGCGAGATCGCGCTGCTGTTCGACCTGATCGTGGCGCGCCTGGTCATGGTGGTCGCCATCAGCGGCTGGCGCGCCGCGCGCTATCCGGAGAACGCGGCCTACCTGCTGCGCAACAACCCGCTCTCGTGGGCGCGCCTCGCGGCCTGCGAGCGCATCGGCGCCGAGGCCGCCGCCGACGCCTTCCGCCGCGCCTGCGGCCTGCCATGAGATCCTGCGATGTCCACCCTGCCTGCTGATATCCCAGCGCTCATGGAGCGCCGCAACCGCTTGCTCGGCCCGGCCTACCGGCTCTTCTACGACACGCCGCTGCATACGGTACGCGGCGAGGGCGTGTGGCTGCACGACGCCGACGGCAGGCGCTACCTCGACGCCTACAACAACGTGGCCTGCGTCGGCCACTGCCATCCGCACGTGGTCGAGGCCATCGCGCGCCAGGCCGCCACGCTCAATACCCACACCCGCTACCTCCACGAGGGCGTGCTGGACTACGCCGAGCGCCTGCTCGCCACCATGCCGCCCGAGCTCGGGCATGCGATGTTCACCTGCACGGGCAGCGAAGCGAACGACCTGGCGATGCGCATCGCCGGCGCGCACACCCAGGCCAGCGGATTGATCGTCACGCGCTTCGCCTACCACGGCGTGACCGCCTCGATCGCGCAGGCCTCGCCCTCACTGGGCCGCTTCGTGCAGCTCGGCGAGGCGGTGCGCACCGTGCCGGCACCGGATGCGCGATCGATGGCGCCCGAGGCCGTGGGCCCGGCCTTCGCCGCCGGCGTGCGCGCCGCCATCGCCGACCTCGAGGCCCACGGCATCCGGCCTGCAGCGCTGATGGTCGACACCGTGTTCTCCAGCGACGGCATCTTCACCGACCCGCCGGGTTTCCTGGCCGAGGCGGTGGAGGCGGTGCGCGCGGCCGGCGGCCTCTTCATCGCCGACGAGGTGCAGGCCGGCCTGGGCCGCACGGGCGATGCCTTCTGGGGTTTCCAGCGCCATGGCATGGTGCCCGACATCGTGACCATGGGCAAGCCGCTCGGCGCCGGCCATCCGCTGGCCGGACTGGCGGTGCGGCCCGAGGTGCTGGCCGCCTTCGCGCGCGAGTGCCGCTACTTCAACACCTTCGGCGGCAACCCGGTCTCGATGGCCGCCGGCCTGGCCGTGCTCGACGTGATCGAGCGCGAGGGCCTGATGGCCAATGCGCAGCGCGTCGGCCGCTACCTGCGCGAGCGCCTGACGGCGCTCGCGCAGCGCCACGCCTTGATCGGCGAGGTCCGCGGCGCCGGCCTGTTCGTGGGCGTGGAGCTCGTGAACGACCGCACCGCCCGCGCACCGGCCACGGCCGAGACGGCACGCATCGTCAACGGGCTGCGCGAGCGACAGGTGCTGCTGAGCGCCACCGGCGAGCACACCAACACGCTGAAGATCCGCCCGCCGCTGGTGTTCTCTGAAGCGCACGCGGACCTGCTGGTCGACACCCTGGACAGCGTGCTGGCGACGATGTGATTCAGCCGTCGAGCGGCTCCACTCGCACCAGCCATAAATTGGGCGAGCTAGGCGTCGGGCAACCGGCGAGTAGTGACAGGTGAATCGAGTCCCCTACCTGGAGGGGGGACAGGCTCAGCGAGTCGGCGGCAACAAATGATGGCGGCTGTCGGTGTCCTTCATTCGGTCACCTTCGCCCTTTCAATTGACACCGATGCTCCTTTCAATGTGCCACCCGCCTGGCTCAGGCTGCTTCCCGCCTGTCACGCATCGGCTTCGTCGGGCTCCTGCTCGGCGGGAAGCTCGAATATCCCTGCCGCAGCAGCCCGATCGAGCAACGCTACGCTGATGAATTCCGCCTTCTCGCAGATCGCCAACTCGGCCGCTTGAACCAATAGGGTGGTGAGCTTCCGGCGCACTTGCCGTGCGCTTTGGCGTTATGCATCGGCCAGCACTGCACTGACCTCGCGCGATCCGCCGTAGTTTCGATTGGGTACGACTGGCGGCCACGGGGTCGGAGCGACGCCGCGGAACGTCGGGTGAGCGTGGGCTGCGGCCTAGGCGTTGGGGGTGACTAGCGCTAACGGCGGCGATGCCGCCCATTCACAAGCGACGCTTCTCCGGGGGGCGGCTCGTTCGGCTCGCCGGCGGCGGGATCTACGCCACACTTCGTCGGCGCGATGGCGGCGCGCTCGGCGGACATCGAGATGACCCCACATTCCCTACCGCGGCCCCACGCTCGCGGTGACGGATCTCATCGGTGGCGAGATCCCTTCCGCGTGCGCCGCGGTGGGCGATTTCCTGCCCTACGTGCAGGCCGGGCGCTGCCGTGCGTTCGTGACAGCCGCGTCAAGCTGCGTCAGCTTGCAGGTTGCCACTCTCACGATGGCTGCAACGGAATTCCCAACAATGGCAGCCGAGCCCGATGACGCTACACGGCTCGGAGAGAGGCCATCTGCGTGTTGCGCATGCCAGGGGACGACGCGTTACGATCATCCATGAAAAAGTCATTCCTGCTGGTTGTCGACGTCAGGCGCGAGCGCCGGCGCCTGCCCGAGTGCGCGGACGACCGGGAGTTCGACTGCAAGTTCGCGCCTTCGCGCAAGCTCGCAGTGCCGACGCACCTGTCCGCCCTCACTGCCTTTATTGACCGAGCGGCGAGGGACGGCGGCGCGCGGTTCCTCGCCGGCATCCTTGCGAAACCCACCCATCGCAAGGCGCGGACCGGAGACGTGAGCAACACGGTGCCATGACGGGCATCCAGGCCAAGCGCAGGTTTATCGTCATCGCACTGCTGTGCGTGGCCCTTGGCGGCGCACTGCTGCGACAGCTCTCCGCGCCCGGTTCGACGGCCCGCGACGTCGGCACCTTGTTGATGCTGCTGTGGCTGCCGATCATCGGCAACGTCATCGCCTGGCTCATTGGCAAGCTGCGGCGCCCGGTGCCCGCGCAGCCTGCGGGTTTCGAGGCGGGCAGCACATTCCACCCCCATGCCCTCGTCGAGCTCACGCTGCGCGCGCCGCAACTCCCCTCCGAAGACTCGCTGGTCCCCGAAGGCGAGCACCGCTGCGCCCTCGTGGTGGACAACGAAGGCTTTTCGGCACGCTGGGTCGTGGCGCCGGGGCAGGCGTTTCGGCGCGGAACGGCGCAGACGCTTCAGTTCGAGTTCCTGAAGCCTGCAACCGCACTGCCGCGGTTCCAGCGCAACGTGGTATTCCGGATCCTGATGGTCGAATCGTTCGTGGGCGATGGCCGGGTGCTGGAGCTGCTCGGCCACGACTGACGCCTGGCCCGCGGTCATCGCGGTTTCGGTGCGTCGTTCGCATCGAAAATCAAGCCCTTCGTGCTAGACAACGAATTCGAGTCCCGGCCTCCTTCATCGCGGCAAGGCCCCTGCCACAAAGCACGGTGATGGAGCGGCAACCACTGCGGCGTCAGCTGACCAGGTCCGGCCATCTGTAGTACCCACCCAGGAATGGCAGGAACCAGGGCGGACCGAGATGGGCGGTCGCGCCAGCGGCCGTGCGCGGCATCGTGAAGGAGCGATGCGCGATGGCGGGGGTGGAGGAAAGTTTTGGTGCGCTCTCGCTGAGGGCCGGGTTCGTGACGGAAGCCGGCCGACAGAACATGTCGCTGCTCGAGCCGATGGCCATGACCTGCCATCACAGCGTCGCGACCGTGATGGGCTACTTCCGCGCCGCAAGCGCGCTGGGCAGCAAAGTGAGCCGGATGCTCGATGAGGGTGAGGCGTTCCTGGTATCCGCGCTCGGCTTCATCGACGCCGCAAGCCATGGCCGTGCCGATCGACGGAGTTCACGTGCCGCCGCGGTCGCTCAGGGCGTCGCGGGCCGAGAAGCCTCGGACTTCAGGAATCTCGTCGCTGCCACACAGCATAAGTGGTGGTCTTCGGCTGCGTCTGCGCCAGCAAGAGTCGCAGATACCCGATCGCGCGGGTCTTGCCAATGCGCGACAGTGCGCTAGAGCTTCGCGATCGACCATCTGCGCAAGAGGCACATGACCACCGATGGCAGCAGCGGAGGCACAGGACAAGGCGTTACCACAAAATAATAACAACCCGCTTGACAGGTCGCGATGCACGGAATAACATTGTTGCCACACCGGAGAAAACCATGCAAGTCACCATCAGACCATTCGGAAACAGCAAGGGCGTTGTCCTTCCCAAGCCACTTCTGGCGCAGGCGGGACTGGGCGATGAGGAAGCTGCTGAGATGACCGTCGAGGAGGGGGCCATCGTCTTGCGCAGAACGGCGCGTCCGGCGCGAGCCGGTTGGGCCGAGGCCGCTATGGCGCTGGCCGCCAACGGAGGCGACGAGTTGGTCATGGGTGAATTCAGCAACGAAGCCGATGCGGAGTTGGCTTGGTGAGGCGTGGGGAGATCTGGCTTGTGAACCTGGACCCCACGGTCGGTAGCGAGATCAAGAAATCCCGCCCTTGCGTGGTAGTGTCCCCGGCTGAGCTGAACGACCATCTGCGCACCGTGATTGTGGCGCCGATGACCTCCAAGGGGTTCGCAGCGCCGTTTCGGATTGCGCTGACGCACGGTGGCACCAAGGGTTTGATCCTGCTGGATCAGGTGCGCACGGTCGACAAGGCTCGCTTGGCAAAAAAACTTGGCGCGGTATCAGCGAAGACACTGGCGGCGACGTTGGCGACGCTGCAAGAAGTCTTTACAGCCTGAACAAGGGCCGCGGGGACCATCGACACGGGCGAGGGACTGGCCAAATTCAGGAGGCGCTTCCAGTAACTCATCTCAACAGCTGGATCCGGCGCGCCTGTCGCAAACCGTCGAAGATGCAGCGCGCGCGCTCCTGGGTTGAACCATGAGTACATGGCTCAATCGGGGCGCCTCCGGCGGCCTGGCAGGGGCCTTCTATGAGGACTCAAATGTTGTCAAGCGTCGATGGCGGTCGGGCTGTTGTGGAACGGACTGAACGAGGCGAAGACGCGATCACGGGTCGGGGTCGAGCCTGTCAAAAATTTTGTGTTCGAGGCATAGCATGACGACCAGGAGCATGTATGCCAGTAAGCAAGACGAAGATGAAGAACGCGGCGATCGCCGCCAAGATGGCGGCGCTGCCGTCGATTCCGAAGGAGTTGATTGACCAGTTCGTCACCGGCCCCATGACCGGTGACGCAGTCAATGAGGCGACGGCCGCGTTCAAGAAGGCGCTGATCGAGCGCGCCCTGGGTGCCGAGATGTCGCACCACCTGGGCTACCCGAGCGGCGCGAGCAAGCCCGAGGCCAGCGGTGGCAATCAGCGCAATGGCAGGAGTGCCAAGACGGTTTTGGCCGGTGACGGGCCACTTCGCATCGAGGTGCCGCGCGACCGCGAGGGCTCCTTCGAGCCAGTGCTCATCCCAAAGCACGAACGCCGGTTCACCGGCTTCGACGACAAGATCGTGGCCATGTACGCGCGCGGCATGACCATGCGCGAGATCCAGGGCTTCTTGATGGAGAGCTACGCGGTGGAGGTGTCGCCCGAGTTCATCAGCTCGGTCACCGACGCCGTCATGGCCGAGGTCGGAGCCTGGCAGGCCCGGCCGCTGGAGCCGATGTACCCGGTGGTCTTTTTCGACGCCTTGCGCGTGAAGATCAAAGAAGACGCGGTGGTGCGCAACAAGGCCATCTACTTGGCCTTGGGGGTGCTGCCCGATGGCACGCGCGACATCCTCGGCCTGTGGATCGAAGGCACCGAGGGCGCCAAGTTCTGGATGAAGGTATTCAACGACCTGAAGACCCGCGGCGTGGGTGACATCCTCATCGCCGTCACCGATGGCTTGAAGGGCATGCCCGAGGCGCTGGCGGCGGTGTATCCGGCTACCACGTTGCAGACCTGCATCGTGCACCTGATACGCAACTCGCTGGACTACGCGAGCTGGAAGGACCGCAAGCTGCTGGCCGCGGCGATCAAGCCAATCTACACGGCCGCGAGCGCCGAAGCGGCCGAGGCCGAACTCGATGCCTTTGCTCAAGGCCCCTGGGGTATCAAGTTCCCGACCGTGGTCGCGGCTTGGCGCCGTGCGTGGGATCGGGTGATTCCGTTCTTCGCGTTTCCGCCGTCCATCCGCCGGGTGATCTACACGACCAATGCCATCGAGAGCATCAACGCGCAGTTGCGCAAGATCATCAAGTCGCGCGGCCACTTCCCCAGTGATGACGCGGCCTCCAAGCTGATCTGGCTGGCGTTGCGCAACATCACGACCGACTGGGGGCGCGCGGCGCACAATTGGAAGGAGGCGATGAATCAATTCGCGATCCTCTACGAAGAGCGCTTCACGCACGCGGCCCAAGGCAACGCAAAATCAGGAGGTTGAACCATGAATACATGGCTCAACCGGGGCGCCTCCGGCGGCCTGGCGGGGGCCTGAAGACATAAGAAAAAACAATCGAGAACAAATCAATCAACCGGCCTCGAACACAAAAATCCTGACAACTCCTCGGGGTCTGACGAAAGATTCCAGCCAACGCTGAAACAACCTTCTATCCGTGTCGGGCGTGTTGCCCGGCACCACATGCAACATGCGCGCCCTGCGCTTGGCTGACCCCTGTTACCGACGCTCCCCATCTGAAAGAACGGTCACTGCGTGGTGACCCAGCCCCTGCACGGGCGCGTCGAACCTGCGATCGTAGCGTGAGACGTCTCCTCCAATTCGTCGCGTCGAGGGAAGATCCTTCTCTGTTGCGGGGGTCTACACCGCCGGCTTGAGCGATGCACCGGCTGGAATCTCGCCGTGTTCGGTGTAGCGCCAGAGCGCCACCGCCAAACGGCGTGCCAGCGCGATGATGCCGATGCGTCGCATGCGCTTGCCGCCGCTGCCGAAGCGCCGCTTGAACCACTGGCTCAGGTCGCTGTCAGGCTGGTAGCGCAGCCAGCTCCATGCCAGTTCCACGAACAGGGTCCGCGCTCGCTTGTTGCCGGCTTTGCTGATGCCTTGCTCGATCTGGATGTCACCGCTGGCATAAGGGCTTGGCACCAAACCCAGACATCCCGCCACCTGGCGTTGATTGGCAAAGTGTCGCCAACCAAACAACTCCTTGACCAGGACCCAGGCCGTCGGGATGCCGATCGCGCGCAGCCTGGCCAGTTGCGCCACTTGCGGCTGCTCGTTATCGCTGACCTGCTTGCTCTGCACCGCTTGCAGTTCGCGAATCTGCTGCTTGACCAGGACCAAGCGCGCGTACTCGCGCTCGATCTCGGAGCGCAGCGCCGGCGGCACCTGCTCGTGATGGCTGCCCCACCAGCGGCTCCAGTCTCGTCCGCCTACATGGGGCACTCGCAGGTTGTGCAGCATCAGTAGCGACCCGATGCGATTGGTGTGCGACGTGCGTTCGCCCGACAGACGCTGCAGTTCACGGTGCAGGCGGCGATCGTCTTCCTGCTGCACCGTAGGCTCGGGCACCACCGACCACACCCGTGTCTCCCCGGCGTGCCACCGCTGCAGCATGCACAGCAATTTGTCGCCGTCGAGTCGGTCGGTCTTGGCACGCCGGGCGCGCCGGTTGACCTCGATGCTGGCGGAGTCCACTACGATGTTGTCGACACCGTGCTCCCGCAGCCTGCGGTGCAGCCACCAGCCGTCGCGCCCGGCCTCATAGCAGCTGTGCACCGCGGCTGCCGCACTCAGCCCGAAACACACCTTGGCCTTACCGATGCGTTCCAGCACCGCGGCCTCATCTCCGGCGGCTACCGTGCAGCGGCTCGGTCGCTGGCTGCCGTTTCCGAAGGTTAGTTTCCAGCTTTTGTCACCGAGCTCCATGCTCATGTAAAGATCAAATGCAGTCGTCCTATCCATGCCTTGAAGGGCCGTCTCGCGTGCAGTCATGATGCGCTCCTTCGGTTTCTTGACTGAGAACTCCCGTTCTAGCGCAACAGGGCTCGCCAGTGGCAGGGAGTCCTCCATAGCATCTGAAGATTGAAAGATCAAACCCGCAGCCAATCCACTTATCTCAGGTCAAAGCGTGTTCGGACGATCGGAGCCTCCTCTCAGGACGCTTTCGACCACCAGGCGGGCGGCAGCTGGATCGTCAGTGCCGATGTGGGTAGCTTCCTCGTCGATTTGCGCAGCGCCCCACGCAACCATCTAACTCACACTCACCTTCCACTTTTTTGCCAGCGCTGCGACATCCTTGCCGCTGGCGAAGTCGCCCGCCTTCGCTTCATCGACCGCTGCGCGGATCTCGGCGATCTGCCACTCATTGTTCTCGACGAACTCACGGATCGCCTCGCGCGGACGTACCTCTTTCTCGATCTGCTTCGCGGCTTCCTTCTCGGCCATCTTGAGGTCGTAGACGCTCTGCATGTTGAGCCACCATTGCGCCGAGCCGCCGAAGTAGCGGGACAGGCGCAGGGCCATCACAGGGGAAACGCCGCGCTTTTCGCGCACGATGTCGTTCACGGTCGGCGCGGCGACGTGCAGTTCCTTTGCGAGCGCGCTGGCGCTCATTTTGAGGGGCTCCAGAAAGTCCTCACGGAGCGTCTCGCCGGGGTGAACCGGGCGCAGTCTGTTCTTAAACATGGCTCTTGCCTTTCTGCCAAGGGGCGATTCGCATCTTGCGAAGATCCGCACGGCCTGCACTGTGGGTCGTAAATCTTCACGTTCTCGGGCTCGTTGCCGGTCCACTGCCAAGTTAGCCGCCATTGGTCATTGCCGCATCGAGCCAGGGTTTACACGATTTGCGAAGCAAATGTGTCAGCGCAGCCGCCTCTGGGGGCGCTTCTACCGCCCTGCCCTATCGCCGCTTGCGTCACCGCGATAGGACGCTCGCGCGTCAACGCGGTGCACTGCAGGGGTGGGGGCGAGTTCGAGCCGTATTACCGCAGGCAGCGAGGAGCGGCTCACGATGCATCGGACATCGGTCGTGGCGCTCACGCTGGTGCACCACCGTGTGATAGCCGAGCGACATGCAGAGAGGGCAGTATCGCAGGAAGCGGCAACCATCCACCGCCGCCGCGTCATCTCCTCGCACACGCTGCGCTATGTCACGCCCAGCAGACGCGCAACGATCGGTGCGTCGATGTCCCCGGGGGCGAGGCCCAGGGCAATGAGCAGTCGTTGGCGGACTTCATGCGCACGTCGCCGCTGTACTGCCGTGAAGACATCGAATTTGAGCGCGATCGCAGCCCGCCGCGCGAGCTCGAGTTTTGAGCTACCTGATTGATACCAACGTCCTGTCGGAACTGCGCCGCAAGCAAGCCGACGCGTGACCTGGATTCAGGCGCGGCCGCGCCAATCCCTCTACTTGAGCGTGCTGAGCCTGGGGGAGATCCGCAAGGGCATCGAGGGCGTCACGGACGCGGCCTTTCGCCAGACATTGACGGACTGGTTGGAAGTGGACTTGCCCAATTGCTTCGTCGGCAGACTGCTGGGCATCGATGCCCAGGTCGCTGATCGTTGGGGTCAGGTACAGGCGCGTGCGGGCCGCACGCTGCCGGCCATCGACGGGCTGCTTGCCGCCACGGCCTTGCAGCACGATCTGACGCTGGTAACGCGCAACACCCGGGACTTCGAGGGCCTTGCCGTGCGACTGATCAATCCCTGGGAACGTTGACGGCACGGAAAGGCAATTGCGTCGGGAGTGGTTTCACCCGGCGCAACATATAGCCAACGTGCGGATTCAGCACGTGCTGGTCCAGCATCAGAATCGGCAGCGACATCGCTCGACCTCGCCTGCAGTTCCAGTTCTCAGGCGGCACTCGTCACGCGGCCATCGAAGGCAAACTGCCACGCGGCACATCGCGCGTCCGCTAGGTTCTCATGCCCTGCGGCAGGCTGGGCATCACGCCCACGTAGCGCCCGCGTGGCCGGATCACTTGCGTCACGCTCAGTTGCTCCAGGCAGTGCGCCAGCAGCCCGACGCTGCGCGCCGTTGCGAAAAGGCCGAAGGCCGCATCGGCGGGAAGTCGATGGTGGGTGACCAGGGCCGCGAGCGCCACGTCGATGTTCGGCTGCAAGCCGGTCTGCTGCGTGACCTTCCGGATGAAGCGCGCAATCGCCTTCGGCGGCTCGAACAGGGCCAGCAAGGCGGCCGCGCGCGGGTCGCCATCGGGATAGAGGTGATGACCGAATCCCGCGAAAGGCAGGCCGGTCGACAGGTAGTGGCTGACCACCTGTTCCTCGCCCAACCGTTCCACTTCGCTGAACAGGGCCTGAACCTGACCGGAGGCATCGCCATGCAAGGGGCCCGAGAGCGTGCTCAGCCCGGCCAGAAGGCATGCGGGCAGCGATGCGCCGGTCGAAGCCGCAATGCGCGCGGCGAACGCGGAACTGGTCAACTCGTGGTCCACCAGGAGGACCATGGCCGTGCGCAGCAGATCGGCGACGTGGGCCGATAGCTTCCACCCTTGGGCAAAGCGCAGATGCAGAGGCTGGCCCCCCGGCTGGGCACCGAAGGCATTGGCCAACTGGCCCACCAGGCCCTGGCCCTCGTTGTGCAAGACCCGGGTCAGGCGTCCACGGGTGGAATGTCCCGCAGCCGCCAGGCTGGCCAGCGCCGTGAAGGCAGCGACCCGCCCCGGCTTGCCCGCGCGCATCGGCGTGGACGACGAAAAGTCGACGGGCTGCTCGGCGCTCCACATCAGTCGAGTCACCTCTTCCAGGTCGGCAGATCCCGCCAGGCTCACGGCATCCTGGCCCCGGTAATACAGGCGACCGCGAAAGAAGGCCGAGAGGGCCGTCGGGATGCTGGGCTCCGCGCCGAACAGCGTGTTGGCCGCCAGGGTCTCGTGTTTGCGGCCGGCCTGCTTGCGTTTGGCCAGGCCGGCCACGTCCTCGGCGCGGTACAGGCTGCGGCGCGTATCGGCCGGGTCGGGCATGACCTCCAGCTTGCCGCGGCTCACGTAGGCATAGATCGTCTGAGGCCGAACGCCGAGGAGGCGGCACGCCTCGTTCATCGATATCCAGGAGGCCATGGCTGGGTGCAGAAGTTCTTATATATTGATTCTATCTGTCAATCTTGCTTAGTTCATCAACTATTAACTACGATGCGTCCATCCCAAAAACGGCTCCCTCGCGCCCATGAAACCCCGCGTCCTGCAACTCAACCCGATCCTGATCCCGGCGGTCAACGACAAGCTCGCATCGCTGTACGACGTTCACAAGTACTTCGAGCTCTCCGATCCGCAGGCCTGGCTGGGTGAGCACGGCGCCTCCGTCGACGCCGTGATCACCGGCGGCCACACCGGCATTTCGCGCGCGATGCTGGAGCGCTTGCCCGGCCTCAAGGTCGTCGCCATCAACGGCGTCGGCACCGACGCCGTTGATCTGGCGTACTGCCGTGGCCGGGGCCTGCCGGTCACCGCGACCCTGGGCGCGTTGACCGACGACGTGGCCGACTTGGCGATCGGATTGCTGATCGCCGCCTGCCGAAACCTGTGTGCCGGCGACCGCTTCGTGCGCGACGGCCAGTGGGCGCTTCACCCCCAGCCGAGCGCACTCCCGCTCGCTCGCCGCTTCAGCGGCATGCGCGTCGGCATCGTCGGCATGGGGCGGGTGGGTCGCGCCGTTGCGCAGCGGGCGGCGGCCTTTGGCTGCCCGATCAGCTACACGGACCTGCGGCCCATGGACGACCTGCCGCATCGGTTCGTGAACCACCTGCTGGACCTCGCGCATGACGCGGATGCGCTGGTGCTGTGCGCGGCGGCGGACAAGGCCGAAGGCATCGTCAACGCGGCCGTGCTCGAAGCGCTCGGCCCGCGCGGCTTCCTCGTCAACATCGCCCGCGGCCGCCTGGTCGATGAGGCCGATCTGACGCAGGCGCTGGCCGCCGGCCGCATTGCCGGGGCAGGCCTGGACGTCTTCGTCGACGAACCCCACGTTCCCCTGGCGCTGCGCCAATCCGAGCGCGTGACCCTCCAGGCCCATCGCGCCAGTGCCACCAGGGAGACCCGGACCGCGATGGGCGAAATGGTGCTCGAGAGCCTGGCTCAAGCACTGGCAGGCGAACGCCCGACCATGAGCCTGACCACCGAGCCCCGAACTGAACCCCTGCCCGTGACCGGAGCCCACGCTTGAACGCCACCACCTCCACGAAGATCGCGCTGGTCACCGGCGCAGGAAGCGGCATCGGCCGCGCCGTGGCCCTCGGTCTGCTGAGCGACGGCTGGAACGTCGTCCTCGCGGGCCGTCGTGCCGAGCCCCTGCAGGCGCTGGCGGCCGAGGCCCAGGCGCGTGACCAGGCGGCGTTGGCCGTGCCCACCGACGTGACGTCACCCGACAGCGTGGAGGCGCTGTTCGCCACCATCGAGCGCAGCTTCGGCCGATTGGACCTGCTGTTCAACAACGCCGGCGTGAACGCCCCGGCCGTTGCGATGGATGAGCTGCCGCTGGAAAAGTGGTTCGACGTCCTGAACACGAACGTGACCGGGGTCTACTTGTGCGCAAGGGCGGCCTTCGGGCTGATGCGTCGCCAGTCGCCGCAGGGCGGGCGCATCATCAACAACGGATCGATCTCGGCGCACACGCCGCGCCCCTTCACGGCGCCCTACACCGCCAGCAAGCACGCGGTGAGCGGCCTGACCAAGGCGCTCGCGCTGGACGGCCGTGCCTTCAACATCGTGGCCAGCCAGATCGACATCGGCAACGCGCTGACCGAGTTGTCCGAACGCATGACGCGCGGCGTTTTGCAGGCCAACGGCACGGTCGCGCCCGAACCCATGATGGACGCGAAACACGTGGCCGATGCCGTGCGGCAGATTGCCGCGATGCCCTTGCAGGCCAACGTGCTGAACATGACCCTCATGGCCAGCACCATGCCCTACGTCGGGCGCGGATGAGGCCTCGTGCCGAGGCAGAAGCATCGACAAAGCTGCCGGCACTTCATGACCCTTTGACCCCACCCCCAAGAGGAGACCTCCATGCAATTCACTTCCCTGTCCAGGCGCCTGGCCCTCTCGGCGCTCCTGGCCCTGGCGCCGCCCCTGGCGTCGGCACAGGCCTATCCCACCCGCGCCATCAAGATCATCGTGCCGGCGCCGCCGGGCGGCGCGATCGACATGATCGCCCGCGTGGTCGGCGACAAGCTCGCGTCATCGATGGGCCAGCCGGTGATCGTGGACAACAGGCCCGGCGCATCCAACAACCTCGGCACGGACGTGCTGGCCAAGTCGGCACCCGACGGCTACACCATCGGCATCGTGGGCGGCAGCCACAACATCAACAAGTTCCTGTTCAAGAACCTGGGCTGGGATCCGGAGAAAAGCTTCGAGCCCATCGTCTACACCCACGTGGTTCCGCTGGTGTTCGCCATCCATCCGCAGATTCCCGCCAAGACATTGCCCGAGTTCGTGGCCTGGATGAAGGCCAACCCGGACAAGGCCAAGGTCGCGACGTCCGGCCGCGGCAGTGCACAGGAAATGGCGGCCGAGATGTTCCGCATGGCCGCCGGCACCGACATGCTGCTGGTTCCCTACAAGGGATCTTCCGCCGCCCATCCGGACCTGCTCGGCGGGCGCACCGCGCTCTTCATCGACACCATCAGCGCCATCCTGCCGCAGGTGAAGGGCGGCAACGTGCGTGCCATCGCGGTGTCGACGCTCAAGCGAACGTCCGCCCTGCCGGACGTACCGACCGCGAACGAACAAGGATTCAAGGGCTACGACGCCAACACGAACGGCGGTTTCCTGGCGCCTGCCGAAACGCCCAAGGCGATCGTCGCCCGGCTCAATACCGAGATCAACGCGGCGCTCAAGCTGCCTGACGTGCGGGCCAAGCTCGAGGCTGCCGGCATCGAGATCCAGGGCGGAACACCGCAGGAGTACGCTGCGGTGATCAAGTCCGACCTCGCCAAGTGGGGCAAGGTGGTCAAGGAGGCCGCCATCCAGCCGGAGTGAAGCAACAAGGCAATGGCTGCGCAAGGCTCGCCCAGATCGCCGCGTTGAACGTTGAAACGTCCCGCGCCTGTCTGGTCACCGAGTTGCCCGCCGACATCGACCAGGCCCTGGTCGCCAACGGCTACAAGGCGCGCCTCGGGGCGCCGGCGCTCAACACGCTGGTGCACCGCATCGCCGTGCTGTCCAAGGCGCACCAGCTGGTGCGCGAGCTGCTGGCCCAGACGCGCCGCGCCTACAGCGAGGTGCGCGGCCGCGCAAGCAGCGCGCGCTCACCAAGGACCCGCTGCAAGCGGTACTGGCGACCTGCGACGACACCCTGCGCGGAGAACGCGATCGCGCCCTCCTCCTGTTCGCCTGGGCGACTGGCGGGCGAAGGCGCTCCGAGGTCGCCTCGGCCACGCTCGAGAACCTTCAGCGTGTCGATGCCAGCTCCTACCTCTACACGCTCGCGCACTCCAAGACCAACCAGGCTGGCGCCCAGCGCCCCGACGACGTCAAGCCCCTGGTGGGCAGTGCGGCGCAGGCCATGCAGGCGTGGCTCGCCGTGCTAGCGGAAAGAGGCATCCAGGAAGGCGCCCTCTTCCGCCGCATCCGCAAGGGCGGTCATCTGGGGGAGCCGCTCGCGCCAGCGGCCGTGCGCGACATCGTGAAGGAGCGATGCGCGATGGCGGGGGTGGAGGGTAAGTTTTCTGCGCACTCGCTCAGGGCCGGCTTCGTGACCGAAGCCGGCCGGCAGAACATGTCGCTGCCCGAGACGATGGCCATGACCGGGCATCACAGCGTGGCGACCGTGATGGGCTACTCCGCTCTGAAAGCTCACTCAACAGCAGGACCAGCCGGATGCTCGATGAGGATTGAGCGGCAACCCAGCGTCTAAATCTTGCCCGCCCCGCACGCCCTTCTGGCACGCCGTCGCGCAACAGAAACTTGTACATGATGGTAATATACAATCCATGATTGACCTGAGCGGCATTACCGGGTTCGACTGGGATGAAGGCAACGCCCGCAAGAACGAAAAGCATGGTGTTTCCATGGCCGAAGCCGAGCAAGTCTTCTTCAACGCACCCTTGCTGCTTTTGGAAGATGCCGCCCACAGCCGTCAGGAACCCCGGCTCCACGCCTTGGGCAAAACCGACGACGCACGCACACTGCACATCACGTTCACGCTGCGCCGATCGGGCCGATTAATCCGCATCATTTCAGCCCGGGACATGCACCGTAAGGAGCGCGCCATCTATGAACAAGCCGACTAAAGCCATCCCGAAGTTCGCCACCGAAGCGCAAGAGCGTGCGTACTGGGAAAAGCATGACTCCACGGACTACCTTGACTGGTCGAAAGCCCAGAAGGTCACGCTGCCCAACTTGAAGCCCACCACCAAGACGATTTCGCTGCGCTTGCCGCAGCACCTGCTTGACTCGATCAAGGTCGCGGCGAACGCCCGCGATGTGCCTTACCAGTCGCTGATCAAGGTCTGGTTGCAAGAAAAACTGCACACTCACTGAGCAGCCTCTGGTGGGGGGTGAACTGCCTCTGGTGCAAATTTGTGCACAAGCTGCCCATGGATCGATCGTCGTCGCGGTTCAACTCATCAAGGTGAGGACGGTACCAAGATGAGGGTCATGAAACAGAACCCCTTTTCCGGCCCTTGGCGCATCGTCTGCATGTCCGGCTGGGACCAGAACTACGTGGACATGGAAGTGCCGGGCCACATCACCTTCGGCGCAGGCCGGGCCGCAGAACATGTCGCTGCCCGAGACGATGGCCATGACCGGGCATCACAGCGTGGCGACCGTGATGGGCTACTTCCGCGCCGAGAGCGCGCTGGGCAGCAGGGTCAGCCGGATGCTCGACGAGGAGTAACTGTTGATTTCCTCGAGAAGTGATCCCCCTGCCCTGCAATTCCATTCAGATCTGCCGCCCCGCAGTGCCTTCATAGGCGGCAGGCGAAGAAAGCATCGGGCTGTGCGGAGTGGAGCCATGCCGACGTGGCCCCCTGGTCTCCACGCAATCATCATGCGCATCGCTTTAGCCGCCCGCTTGGACCGCATCCAGTCATCGGTCTGTGGCTCAGCTTCATCAACCGTGCGCGCGCCATGCCTTCAACGCCCGAAACTTGTAAGGGTCGGCAGGAACGAGTTTCCCGCTGCAAGCGCTGACGTTGCCAGCCTCCTTGCCGACAACGACGGTGTAGATGGTCCGTTCCCCTTGCAGCGTGACGGTGTCGTTCGCCCAGGCCATGGCCGCAAGGCCGCAAGTACGGCCAGGATTGCTATCAGGAAGAGCCATGTGCACATGCCCGCGTTATTGGGGTCGACAGTCCGCTCGGCACCGTCGCGAATCCTCCGACGGCCAAGTCAACTACAGCAGCTCGGATGCCTCGCGAAGCCGCTGCGCGGTGACGACCAAGCCGTTGCGCTCAAATGCGTGCGCGAACTCGTCGACGGAATATGGTGGGCGCTTGGAGCGGGCACGCATCTCTTTGAAGGCCGAGAGCACGGTGATCGGTTCCAGGTCGAGCTGAGCGACGATGAAGTCGTCCGGGTGGATCGCGGTTTCAGACCGTGGACGGCCAGCACGTCCGCAGGAAAGTCTTTGAGGTTCGCTGTGACGATGCAATCCGCGTAGCCAGCGATAGCTGCTGCGAGGACATGCACATCTCCGATATCCGGGAGCTGCAGCGTGCCCGTCAACGCCCTCCAGGCGGTTTCCGGAACTTCCCAGTCGGGGATTGCGTCGCGCATGTTGTCGCGGCGATAGTCGAGGCGACCGGCCAACTCGGGGCGCTCGGCCGCGAGGTTGCGCATCCATTCCGCCTCGATCTCAGTCGTCCACTTCGGCGCATACAGGCCGGTGACAGCAATGCTTAGCAGCGCGTCGGTGACGCTCACAGGGTAAAGCACGCACGCATCCAAAAGGGCCGTGTATTGTGCGTGCCCGGCCATCAGTAGTCCAAGCCTAACTCATTGGCGTGGTCCGACAGCCGCTGCAAAGCAGCCTTCTGGCCCTCGCGCATCCGCTGCTTGTAGGCCATTAGATCCTCAAACGTGATGCGGCGGTGTGTCCCGACCATGCGATGCGGGAGTCGCCCGGCCTCGATCTCGCGAATGACAAAGGGGCGTGATACGTTCAGGTAGTGCGCCGCCTCAACCGTGGTCATCTCGCGCTTACCCGAGACGACCGTCACCGCCTGGCGCTCGCTCAGAGCGCCCAGGACTTCGCCGATCAGCCGCAGTGCCTTGGTCGGCAGCTGGACCGGAGGCAAGTCCCCATCTTCACTGGTGAGCATGATGCTGGCCGCTCGGGAGCGGTCCAGTGCCTCGCCGATGCAGCGCTGCGCCGTGCGCGCCATCTCCAACTCCTCTTGGGTCATCTCCGCAGGCTGCTGGCGCCTCGAGCGTTCCAGAGTTGCCATGACACTTCTCCTTGTGGTTACCGGATCATCCCGGCAAGCCTAGTAGCTGAGGAGTACTTTACCTCAGTAAATGCAATATGTGAACTAGATGCAATAAGTGCACACAGCAGCCCTGTGGGCTTTCTTCCACGAAGTCCAACCGGCCGGTGCCGAGCGTCCGGAGGATGTGAAACCCCTGGTGGGCAGCGCGGCGCAGGCCATGCAGGAATGGCTTGCCGCAGCGGCATCCAGGAAGGGCGCCTCTTCCGGTGCATCCGCAAGTAGGGCAACCTGGGCGAGCCGCTCGCCCCTGCGGCCGGACGCGACATCGTGAAGGAGCGATGTGCGCTGGCGGGGTGGAGGGGAAGTTTTAGCGGGCACTCGCTCAGGGCTGGGTTCGTGACGGAAGCCGGCCGACAGAACATGTCGCTGCCCGAGACGATGGCCATGACCTGCCATCACAGCGTCGCGACCGTGATGGGCTACTTCCGCGCCGCAAGCGCGCTGGGCAGCAAGGTCCGCCGGATGCTCGATGAAGACTGAGACGCCCTTGCCGCAGCCAGGATGCAGCGGCAGCGCGTGACCTCCTCCTGAGCACTCGCCAACTCCTTGCGAGCTGCGACAGAGCTATCGAAGGCAAGGAGCCCTTCCAGCGGGGCTTAGAAATCGCAGCGGCCGGCGCCGCAGCAATGCTGCATGCCGCCGCCGTGGCTTCCACCAGCCTGTGCAATCCGTTCGTCGACCAGGACAGCGACGCGGGGGCTTTCTTGATCGAACTCGTAGTAGTCGAAAATCCTGTCCCGGTCTTCGAGCGCCAAGGGGAACCATTCAATTCTCACGCGCCACCCTTGGCGCTCCTGCGCAGCGCTGCGGCGCGACGCTCGGCGAAGCGCTCTGCCACGTCATCGTGCGCGATGGCCGGACGCGGGTCATCCAGCGCCTCCTGTACCTTGGCACGAAACCAGGCGTCATACGCTTTCGGGTCGGCGAACAAGCCGGCAGGAAGGGCACCTTCATTCGCAACGCGCGTCAGCACGATGCGAACGACATCCGAAACAGTCAGACCCAAGCCGTCGAGGACCTCGACGGCGCGGTCCCGCACGTTGGCGGAGATGCGCGTTTGCACCAAGGCGTTGGCAGTGGCCATCGGTTTCCTTCAGAAGGTGGACGATAAGCTGATTGTAATTCAAATGAATGACAGCAATTGTCGCAAATCTGGTGCGCGCTTCAACAGTTGCGCGCGCCCGCCCGGCGGCGTGGCGCCTGGAAGGCGGAGCGCAGGCCATGCAGGAGTGGCTCGCCGCCAGCGGCATCCAGGAAGGCGCCCTCTTCCGCCGCATTCGCAAGGGGGGCCATCTCGGGGAGCCGCTCACGGTCCCGGCACTTTGCGGTCCGCTCACCCTGTCCGGGAAGTCGACGGCCGCCCAGGTTCTGGCCGTGACGCAGAAGGGCTTTGAAGAGCTCGCCGACTTCAGCTACCCGAGCACCCCGAAGGACGAATCAAAACCGTGGCTGAGCGCCAGGATCGCAGCGCTGGTGAGTGCCCAAGGCAGGCACCCCGGCGATCGTCCGCGCGCCTGGGTGAAAGAAGTCAGGGCTGCCGGGGTTCCAGCGGGTCGATTGTGCAGGCCGGCGTTCGAGCGCGAGCGTGGGTCGCGAACGCCTTCTTTCGGATCCCCTACGTGTCGAGCACTTCGAGACGATGCCTCGAGACCTTCGCGATAGCGCCCTCGCATCCGTTGCTCCTCCAGCCTGTCCCGCCTGACGTGGCCTCGGACGGCAGTCCGCCAGCGCACGCACCACCGGCGCATGCGCTTCGCGAAGGCGGCCGGTGTCTTGATTCGGGAGCGCCGGCGCGAGGCGCTCTCGTCGAGGCCGGCAAGGCCCTGGCACCTCTCAACCGAAGGAGAGCCCCGAGACGTCTGGGCACCCCAAAGCGACTCGCCCTGGCTCGCGCCCGCTGACGGCGGCAAAGCCGTGGTGGGAGACACGATGGACGACGGCCGGCCCTGAATACCAGCGAAGCCCACCGTCCTCCAGCATGGGCGGAAGGTCGGCGTCGACGAGTTGCGCCGCACGCAAGACAGACAGCTTCTCGATCTCGTCTTCGTCCGACACGTGGCACGGCATCGTGCCGTGGCATAGCCGGCTCAGCAGTTCCATGGGCATGGCTCGCCTCCTTCCCAGCGGCAATTCCGCTTTTTGCCTGACGCCTAACGTATCGCGCTTCGTCTGGACAATCCATCGGGAAGGTGCGCATGTCGGCCAAAAACAACTCGTCCATGCGACTGCGCCGCCAGGTTCCGGCGATCCGGCTGCAGCAGGCGTCGATGGCCTCGGTCTTGATCGGAATCCGGTGATGCTGCGATGGGCCGCGAGCTACCACGCCAGGACCCAGGTCAAGGTGAACTACCAGGCGATCGGGTCCGGCGGCGGCATTCAACAGGTCAAGGCCGGGCAGGTGACTTTCGGTGCGTCAGACAAGCCCTTGCCGCCGGAGGAATTGAAAGCTGCCGACCTGATGCAGTTTCCGCTCGTGATCGGCGCCTTCCACTCTCGGTCGGCACGTCTCGTCACTGTCCTTCTCGTTTGGCCCTTCGTCGGGGAACCCGACTACTACGGCCGCTGCTGACTTCTCGCTCCGGGCAAGCCCGTCGCCCTTTCAGGCACGAGGCGAGATCTCCCCAGGTAAGAACGCGATCCTTCGCCGCACAGTCGCCCCATTTACGCCGCCTTGCTTTGGCCACAAGAGCTTCGCGGTATCTTGCCCGCTCGCCCTGCTCGGCAGCGCCTCGTATGAGGTTCGTGTTCCTCGACTCGCGGTTTCGCTCCCCGCTTCCTCCCCACGCTCGGTCGCCCTCGCGCAGTTGCGGTTTGCTTCGCTCGCTGTGGCCAGCTCGCGGGAGGACTTGTACCTCCAAGATCGCGCCCATGCTGGGCACACAAGAAAAAGCCCCGTGCATCGCTGCGCGGGGCTTGAAGCGGACCTTTGCGGGATCCGCGGAGACAAACGAATTATAGGGTAAACCCTAAACAACCGTTGGGGCCTCGGAATACCCACACACCAGCCCCGTCTGCGCGCGGTCGAGGCTGGGCGGGACGATGATCTTCGCTAGTCGTCTGGGCCTCTGCGCCGCGAGCATCGGAACGCGTCTGAGCCGGCCGGCAGAACAGCGCCTTGAGGCAGGCATCGGGAAGGCAGGCCCGGGCGAAACGTCAAAGGTAGCGCACCTGGGCCACCACCGGCGCATCGGCCTGGTTGGTGTCCGCGTTGGCGTAGGCGCCGCCCTGCCGGAACCAGTAGCGGCATCCGGTGCGGCCAAGCATCTTCACGCAGGTCTGCCCGTCGTCACGGACGCTCCAGGTGCCCGTGGCCCGGCCGAGCCCGCCCGCAGCTTCCACCGTTCCGTCTGCACGGAATTCCCACTGCGAAAGCTTTCCGCTCGCGATGTTCTTCGACACCACCGTCTTGCCGAGCAGGCCGGCCTCAATCTCGGCCTTGCTCAGGTAGGTTCGCTCTTCGGCGAAGGCCGCTCCCGGCAGCAGGATGGCGAAGGTCGCGAGTGCGGCAAAGACGAGCCGGGTGAAGGAGGTGCTGGGCACGATGCTGGCCTTTCGTTGATTGGGGACCTGTGTCGCAATCGGGTTCACCATGGCCGCTAATTTATGGATTCGCTCCCTTTGGCACGAGTAAGCAGTGCACGCGTGGCGTGTGACGCAGTTCACATGGGCGGCGGCGAGGCGCCGATCGCGCCCTCACCCGGCCCGTCAAAGAGCGCTGCGACGTCCAAGTTGTCTTCGGACAGGCGGCCGCGCCAGGACGTCCCGCGCAAACGCCCCGCCGCTGCCCTGCCCCCGGCGCACCGCGTCGACCGCGAATTCCGCGTGCTGCGGGCGCTGCTGGCGACGGACATGCCCATCCCCTCGCGCGCGTCCTGTGCGACCGGGGGATCCTGGGCTCGGCCTTCTTCGTGATGGATCGCGTGGCGGTCCGCCTGTTCTGCGATCCCGGCCCGCCTGCCACACTGCACCCGCAGCGGGCAGCCACCTATCCGAACCGCTCGCCCAGCGCCTGGCAGAAGGCGCGCGTCCCGCCGATGGCAAGGCTGAAGCAGCGGCGCGGCGGATTCGTGTCCTCGTTGCTCACTTGCAGCTCGGCATCCCACTCGCCGCCGTCTTCCACCGGGCCGCGACAGCCGGGGAAGGTGGCTTCGGCCCACGCCAGCACGGCGTCGATCTCGGCCTGCACCTCGGCCGCGTGGCCCAGCTCGACCGAGGCCATGGCGTCGAACACGCCGGTGTCGTCGTCGCCCTCGCTGTAGTCGAAGTCCAGCCAGCGCAGGCTCATGGGGCGGCTCCTGCGCGTGCAGCAGCTTCTGGCGCTGCGGCGGCGCGCCGCTTGTCCTTCTTGCTCGGGCGCCGGCCCTTGATGCCGCCAGCCGTGTCCTCGGGCGACGTCGCTGGCGGCGCCGTCGCCACCTCGACCGGCTCGAAGCCGGCGATGCGCCCGCGCGGCACGCGCAGGCCCTGGCGCTTCTCGATCAGGCGAAAGTGCGCTTCGCTCTCGGCCGCAATGAAGCTCAGCGCCAGCCCGCGTTCGCCCGCACGGCCGGTGCGGCCGATGCGGTGCACGAAGTCGCCGGCCGAGCGCGGCAGGTCGTAGTTCACCACCACCGGCAGCTGGGCGATGTCGATGCCGCGCGCCGCCAGGTCGGTGGCCACCACCACCTGCAGCCGGCTGGCCTTGAAGTCGGCCACCACCTGGCTGCGCTTACCCTGGCCCAGCATGCCGTGGAACGGCTCGGCCTCGACGCCCGCCTTGCGCAGCTTGTCGGCCACCACCTCGGCGGCGTGCTTGGTGGCGACGAAGACCAGCACGCGCGGCCACTTCTCTTCGTTCACCAGATGGCGCAACAGTTGGGTGCGCCGGCCGGCGTCGACCTCGATGGCGCGCTGTGCGATGTCGGGCACGGTCGCGGGCGTCGCCTCGACCTCGATGCGCAGCGGCTCGTGCAGCAGCTGCGCGGCCAGCACCTCCACCGCCTGCGCAAAGGTGGCAGAGAAGAAGAAGTTCTGCCGCCGCGCCGGCAAGGCCGTCAGCACGCGGCCCAACTCCTTGGCAAACCCCAGGTCGAGCAGGCGGTCGGCCTCGTCGAGCACCAGCGCCTGCACCGCGTCCAGCCTGATGGCGTTGTGGTCCAGCAGGTCGAGCAGGCGGCCCGGCGTGGCCACCACGATGTCAGCGCCGCCGCGCAGGCCCATCATCTGCGGGTTGATGGCGAGGCCGCCGAACAGCACCGCGATCCTCGGCCGCTCGTGCAGGCGCACCGACAGCAGACGGAAGGTCTCGCCCACCTGGGCGGCCAGTTCGCGCGTGGGCACCAGCACCAGCGTGTGGACGGCGCGCCGCGATCGGTGCCGCGGCGCCTGCGCCCATCGTTGCAGCAGCGGCAGCGAAAATGCCGCAGTCTTGCCCGAGCCGGTCTGCGCCAGGCCCAGCACGTCCTGGCCGCGCAGCACCGCCGGGATGGCCGCCTGCTGGATGGGCGTGGGGTCGAAGTAGCCCACTTCGCAGGCCGCTTGGGCCAGGGCGGGCATCAGGCCCAGCGTCGGAAATGACATGAAAGGAACAGGTTGAAGAAATTCGGATGCGGGAAGCCGCCCGGCGTATTCGACCGACAGCGGGCGGACTGCCCCGGCTGCGGCCAGCCGGTGGCCGCCCGCACCTACCGCGAACAGCAGGAATCGGCGGCAAGGCCCGCCACAGATGGCATTGTGCGAGTGTCGCTCGAACCCCAAGGCCCCGAAGACAAGGGCGTCACCGTGGTCAACGGTGTGGCGCTGGATGGGCAGCCGGCAACGATTTCCTGGCGATGACGAGATGGGCCAGCCGGACCTGACTGATCCGCTGCGCCAATCAGCGCCCCGTTAGCGTCTGCGTCCAGATCTGCCATCAGCGTGATCGCCTCCTCGCCGTCCCATGGCCCCGACGATCGCATCGTCGCCCGATGCATGGAGCCTGCTTCGTTCGACGGTGCGCAGCAAGAAGGACGTTCGCAAGGGATCGGCCTCGACCTTCATGCTCGGAGCTCCGAACTTCGCATCGCAGCGTCAACAGACGATGGAGGAATTTGGACCTACCGTCCGCTCACCGTTTGCTGTGCGGACTCTCACAAGAGCGATCTCAAAAGGATGGTCTTCGGGTGACCTGCGCGGGCCGCACGGAGATGGTTTTCCGCACTAGCCTTTCAGATAGCCGGTCACGAGGCGCGCCGCCTCGTCGATGAGCGCTTCCATCCGATCGTCGGTCAGCTCTTTGGCATGGTGCAGCACCGCGTTGTGCGTCAACGCCTCGATCGTGGTCACACAGACAAAGGATGCGAGCTCCAGGTCATCGACGCCGAGTTCGTCCCGGGCTCCTTCAAGATAGGTTCTGAACAGACTGAAATTTTCGCGACTGAAGGTTTGCAGCTTCTCGAGCTTGCCCACGCGCGGGATCTGCTCGGCGAGCACTCGATGCAACCGGGGATCGAGACGGTGCGCCTCGACAGCGACAGCGACGAATCTGCGCATCGCCTGGTCCAGCGCCTGGGTCGAGACCTGCGCCAACTCGCTGCGCACCGTTTGCATGATCTGCTGTTGATGGCGCTCGATCACGGCGGCGACGAGGGCCTCCTTGCTCGGGAAATATTGGTAGAGCGAGCCGATGCTCACCCCCGAAACTTCCGCGATGCGGTTGGTGCTGGCCTTGTCGAAGCCGTCCTTGACCAAAATGCGAGCGGTTGCCTCAATCAGGTTGTCCACCGTCGCGCGCGATCGCTCCTGAGTGGCGATCTTCCGGGGCCTGGTGAGGGGCTTTCGCGCCATTTTTTGATAGCGTCAATGCGAGTAGCAAAAGCGAATGATCGCTCATATTCTAGGTACACGCGGACAGGCGGCGCAACTTCCTGCATGTAAGACCTGTGGCGCGCACATCCCTCAGGAGCCCCATGACATGGACGACACATTGCACCACCTCTTCAGATACAAAGCTTGGGCCGACGACCAGCTATTGACCGCGCTGGCCCGGCTTGGGGACCACTCCCCCATCACCGCATTGGCCATCACGGCTTTGAGCCACACCTATGTGGTCGACCGGATATTCGCCGCGCACATCAGGCGAGAAGCTCACGCGTACACATCGGCAAACTTGAGCGAGATGCCGACGCTGGAAGATCTATCCGCTGATCTCAGAAGAAGCGATCAGGAATACATCGACTACGTGACGACGCTCCATCACGACCGATTGGCCGAACATTTCGATTTCACGTTCACCGACGGCGCAGCGGGGCGTATGTCCCGCGAGGAAATGCTCATGCATGTCGTCACGCACGGAACAGGTCATCGTGGACAGATCAGCGCAGTGATGCTGCTCAATTCCGTTCCGCCCGCCAAGGATGGATTCACGACTTATCTCCACGAGGCGCAGGCGTCAGCGAGAAGGCGGGCTGTCGCTGAGCGCCGTTGAGCGGCGCGGTCGGGCCAGTGGGTGGCTCGACGCCCGGTCCTGGCCGCCCGATGGTAGCTCCGTCGCTAGTTTGAGGCACGGCAGCCATCCGTTCGAATTAAACGCGAGCGACGAGGGGACGCCGCCACGGGCCGCCTCAACCTGAACCAGCGATGACATGGCACACATCACCCAGGAGGCGCCTATCGAACAACCTGTTTGCGGCCGGGTCGGGAACGCGGCGCCGCCACGGCCACACGAATCCTCGGGAGCGCTATTGCGCAGCCATGAAAGTGACCGACCGCAGACCCTGGAAAACAGGCAACCCCGCGACGAAAACGCTGCCTCAGAGTGCGGACGAGGTGATTCAGTAGTGAATCGTTCCGGGTGCTCGCGGGCTTCGCTCCTCGCCTGTTGTCGCGCTACGGCACGGGTGGTCTCGCGTTAGCAATAGGCCATTGAGTGGAAGCGCGTCGGCACGCACAGATCTAACCTGTATCCGAAAACGCGGTTCAATGGCGGAGGTGATCGATGCTCAAGCTGGTACTTGCGCTGCTTATGCTGCTCGGCGGCGCAGATGCTCTCGCCTTGGCCAAGGCAACGCCGCCCACGGCCGACCAGAAAGGCTCGAAGGACAACCCTCTGCTGAAGCGCTATGAGGGCGCGTACATCGTCAGCTTCGAGCAGAAGCGCTTTGCCGAATTCACGTTGCCGCTGTCTGCGCTGGAAGAGGTTCCGGACAAACGCGATCTGAAGAACAATCGCCTTCACGAGCCGAAAAACCGCAAGGCACTGGAGGGCGCGTACACGCGCCTTGTGTACATCGTTCCTGCGGGGCGATCGCCGCTGGAGGTATCGCGCAACTACCGCGAGGAGATCCAGTCCAGGGGCGGTCAGATCCTGTTCGAGTGCAAGGACGCCGACTGCGGCGGCGATCCGAAGCGAAGCATCGCCGGCGGCGGTGGCCAGATGAGCCTCGCGATGTACCTGTACCCGGAGTCGCGGGTGACCAGCGAATACGGTTCCAACGGGCATTGCGCCATGACCGAGCACATCGCCGACCAGCGCTACCTCTCGGCGGAGGTGCAGAATTCCGGCGCGCACATCTCGGTGCTCACCTATACCTTGGTCGCGCCGGACCGCAATGATGTGTGCAACGGCGTCAACGAGCGCACGGTGGCCGTGGTCGACATCGTCGAGGCCAAGGCCCGCGAGCAAAGAATGGTGACTGTCCAAGCCTCGGAGATGGCGACGGCGATTGCTGGCACCGGCCGCGTGGCCCTTTACGGCATCTTCTTCGACTTCAACAAGGCAGACGTGAAGCCGGAATCGGAGGCGACGCTGGAGCAGATCGCCAAGCTGCTGAAGGACAACGCGGCGCTCAGGCTGCTCGTCGTCGGGCATACCGACAACGTGGGCGGCTTTGCATCCAACATGGATCTGTCGCAACGCCGCGCCGCGGCCGTCGTGACGACCCTGGTCCAGCGCGGCGTCGGCAGGGAGCGGCTGGCGCCCCACGGCGTGTCGTTTGCCAGCCCGGTCGCCTCCAACAAGACCGATGAAGGCCGCGCCCGGAATCGTCGCGTGGAGTTGGTCGAGAACTGAGGCGCGCAAGTGCCACTGGTGGTTGCGTGGGGCCTGAAGGCGCAGTGCTCGCCGGCGCAGGGTCAGTTGGCATGAAACGCCAGGCGTCACAAGCGCGCTCAAGGCACGACGCGCTCCATGTCGGCCAGCCACTTCTCGCGCGCGTACGCTTCATCGTGTCGTCGGCCGCGTCGAGCCGACCGCTTTCAGGACGAACCCATGGGCGCCAGCGTCTTGGCGTAGAGGGTCTGGCCGCCAAGGTCCTTGAGCCGCACGGTCATCGCGCGCGTCCGGGCATCGATGTCGACCTGGCCGAAGAACTGCAGGCCGGCGGTCGGCGCCGTGTTCTGCGCCTCGGGCGCCTTCTGGTAGACCACCTGCAGCCCAAAGGTGCCGTCCGGTGCGTTCGGGCCGAAGCTGCCGGCATTGAGCGGGCCGGACACAAATTCCCAGAACGGCGAGAAGTCGCTGAATTTCGCCTTGGCCGGATCGTAGAAGTGCGCCGCGGTGTAGTGCACGTCGGCGGTGAGCCAGACCACATTGCGCACGCCTGCCTGCTTGATCCCGCGCAGCAGCCGCGCAATTTCGAGTTCGCGGCCAAGCGGCTGGTTGTGCTCGTTGTTCGCGATCGCCTCCCACCGGTCGCGGCCGGCGTCGTCCTTGCCATCTGGCACGTTCAGCCCGATCGGCATGTCGGCGGCAATCACCTTCCAGACCGCCTTCGATTGCTTCAGCCCCTGCGGCAGCCAGGCCAGCTGTGGCCTGCCGAGGAAGGCGGCGTCTGCGTCTTCCGTGGCCTGCACGTTGGCGGCGTTGGGGCCGCGGTAGCTGCGCATGTCGATCACGAAGACATCCAGCAGCGGTCCCTGCGGCAAATGGCGGTAGACGCGCTCGACCTCGTCGTCACCGTGATGCCGTAAGGGCGCATATTCGAGAAATGCTTTCGTCCCGCGCGCCATCAGCAGGGGAACGTTCTTTTCCTTGTAGCGCGCATCAGCCTGCACGCTCTTGGAATCCGACCAGTTGTTGGTCACCTCGTGGTCGTCCCACTGCCAGATCTGCGGCACCTCGGCCGCCATGCGGCGCACGTTGGCATCCATCAGGTTGTAGCGGTAGCGTCCGCGGAATTCGTTGAGCGTTTCCGCGACCTTGGCGACTTCCTCGGTCACGACGTTGTTCCACACCGTGCCATCGGGCAGCTTCACTTCGGCGGCGATCGGTCCGTCGGCGTAGATGGTGTCGCCGCTGTGCAGGAAGAAGTCGGGGTTCACCTTACGGATCTGCTCGTAGATCTTCATGCCGCCCCAGGCCTCGTTGATGCCGAAGCCCTGACCTGCGGTGTCGCCGCTCCAGACGAAGCGCACATCGCGCGCCGCCCGACCGTTGCCAGCAGGCGGCAGCCTCAGGTGGCCCTGCGCGGGCTCGGAGCGCACACGCTCGTTCGTCAAGTCCTGCAGGGTGACGCGGTAGAAGATTTCCTGGCCCGCCGGCAGCCCTCCCAGGTCGATTCGCCCCGTGTAGTCGCTGTCGTCCAGCAGGTACGGACCGCGGACACGCTGCGCGTTGGAAAAGCTGGCGACGCTCGACCATTCGACCCACATGCGTGCTGGGCGATCTGCGCGCGTCCACACGACGGCGCGGTCGGCCAGCGCGTCGCCGCTTTGGACCCCGTGCGGGATCTGTGGGCGCGCCGCGTCGCGGGTGATCGCGGCAGGCGCCTGCTGGGCCAGCGCCCAGTGGGGGAGGATGAGGGCCGCCGCGGTGCCGGTGGCTGTGCCTCGAAGAAAGTCGCGTCTTTGCGTGGTCATGGGCGCCTTGAAAAGTCGAGCCGACACTGTCCGTGCGCGAGGTGTCAGTCTGATGAAGCGGCCGCGAAAGGCGCCGGCGGGTCCCGGCCGAGCCCTGCCGACTGACGGCCATCGACCGGGGGTCTCTCAGAAACCAATGAAGGACTGCCGGTCCTCAAGCCGACGGCGCGCCCGGCCGCGAGGTGACCGCCGGGCGCCGGCGTCCCGCGCCCCTTCGGACCGATGGCGGCGCCGGGCGACGTCATTCAGCATCCTGCTTCTCTTGGCGCATCTTGGATGGGACCGCCCTTGAGCGAATCCGGCATGGGACAGCGCCGGGCGGCCATGCCGCGCCCACTTCGCACCCGCGCGCGCGGCCAATCGCCTGCACGAACTCAGCCGGTTGAAGCCGGGGAACTCCGCGTCGTTGGCGAACCGGAACAGCCGGAACGCGGTGTCCGAGGACACCAACGGCCTATCGCACCCAGGGGAGTCGACCGTTGAAGCGCCGAAGCATCTCCGCATTCCCCTGCACGAAGAACTCCGGCTGCACCGACAGCGGCGTGTTGCCGGCCCGGTCGTTCACCGTGTAGCCGTAAGTGCAGTCGTAGGTCGGCGCAATCTGCCGCAGCGCATGCGCGATCACCCGGTCGACCTCGGGCTGCCCCGGCTTGCGGGCCTTGCGATACCAAAGCGGCGAGATCTGCACCGCCAGCCGTTTCGGCAGGAAGCAGCAGTTGACGTCGATGAACAGGTCGTCCGGGTGCAGCACGCTCGGCCATTTGCCGAGGCTCTCGCAGTCGTCGCGGCACAGGAAGCGGTGCTCGCCGTCGACGATGTTGCGCAGCGCTTAGGCCCAGGCGTTGCCCCGGGCACAGGTGTCGAGGCATTGCTGGACATACCCGGGCTCAAGCACGGCCCCGTCGAGCCCGTAGGACTCCATGTGCTCGCGCGCGATCCATCCCAGCTCGCATGCGGCGGCATAGACAACCACCGCATAGTGGCCGGGCGACAGCACGAACCTGTCGTGCCCCGCCTTGACGAAGCCACCGCCGAACAGCGCGGCGATCAGTTCGCCCGCGGACAATGCTTGTCCGAGATAGCCGAACCCCTGGATGTTCACCATCTCGGTGGCATTTAGCTTCACCCGTGCGGCGAGCCGCTTCAGCTCGACCGCATCGACCGGTGGAAATGATTGCACTTCAGTTCCTCTCGCTGCATGGAGCAGGCAAATGCGCCTGCTGGGGAGGAATTGTTCGCTGCGGCGGCATGGACGGGGCAGCGCGCGCTTACGGGAACACTGGACATCCTTCGCCTCGCATTGGCGCTGTCGTGGCGCCCGTCGGCAGTTAGTCGCGTGCATGCCGACCTGGGCTGCGTCATCCGCTTGTGCAGACCCGACGTTGGCAGGCGTAGCAAAAACCAACTGTGGGTCTTCCGCACCTATGGACCTATGGACTGGAGTCCATAGGTGCGGAAGACCCAGATTTGCTTTTTTCAACGGCTTGGGACTGAAGACCTCTATGCGCCTTCGTGCGCCCGCGCCAGGCAACGCGAGCGGGCGCCGCAAAGGCCCCGCAGGCACGGCGCCAAACCGCGGGTATGGATTCCTGGATAACACGGCCGAAATGCCAAGATTTGCCGGAAAAGCTTTGTCAGGGCCACCTTAGTCCCGTGGCGCTGCGGCCAAGCCGACAGCGTAGTGGAAGTCCCGAATAACGCTCGATTAACGATCATTGTTGAGCGATTGTCGAACCGCGAACGAAGGTGAAGCCTGTTTACTGAGGTGCGACCGACTATCGTTGGGCCATCCAAGCAAGCAGTTACCGGACGGCGACTATCCGCCCACCACTCGGCGGCTTGGTGAAAAAACAAACTATCGCAACTCCTGGAGACAACGCCATGACGACATCCCTCTTGAGGCGGCGCGCCGCTTTGGCCACCCTGTCGGCCTTGACCTTGGCCGCCTACGGCCCTGCAGCCCAAGCCCAGGACGCCGCCCAGTGGCCCACGCGCACCGTGCGCCTGACTACGCCCTATCCGACTGGCGGCGCGCCCGACACGATTGCCCGGGTGCTGGCCGAGAAGCTCTCGCGCAAGTGGGGCCAGAGCGTGATCGTGGACAACAAGCCGGGTGGCAACGGCTTCATCGCGATCGACGCGTTCAAGCGCGGCGCCAAGGACGGGCACGACCTGATCCAGCTCGACAGCGTGCACATGGCCGCCTATCCGTACCTGTTCAAGAAGCTGCCGTACGACCCAGCAAAGGACTTCGACGTGCAGGCCACGCTGTGGAAGGCCTACCTCATGTTCGTGGTGCCGACCGGCAGCAAGTACAAGACCGTGGGCGACGTGATCGCGGACGCCAAGGCCAACCCAGGCAAGATCGACTACGGCTCCTGGTCCATCGGCAACCCGGTGCATCTGGGGATGGAGGAACTGCAGCAGCTGACCGGCACCAGCATGCAGCATGTGGTGTACAAGGAGACCTCGCAGCTCTATACCGCGGTCGCCACCGGCGAGTTGCCGGTCACGCTGGGCACCGCCGGCACGACCGGGCCGATGTACAAGGCCGGCAAGGTTCGCTTCCTGGCCGTGGGCGCGCCTCAGCGCTTGGTCGCCTATCCGGACGTGCCAACTGTGGCCGAGGCCGGTGGACCCAAGGACTACGAAGTCAGCGGTTGGAATGTGATCGCCACACCGAAAGGCTTGCCGCTGGCCGTCAGAGACAAGATCCGCCAGGATATCGCCGAGGCCGTGGCCAGCACCGACGTGCAGGATCGCTACGCGACGTTGGGCTACGTCCCGCTGTCGCTGGATCGCGCGAAGATCGAAGCATTCATCCAGGCCGAGTCCAAGCGCCATGAAGCCATCATCAAGCGCGCCAAAATCGAACTGCAATGAAACATCTGCCCGTTGGCTTGCTGGCCAGTCCAGGCATCAAGGCTCACCTGGATCCTGCGCTGACAGAATGAAAGAGCAACAGTGACAGGTTGAAGGAAAACCGACAGCTTCCATGGCGGGCTGGCCGTTCGGTACGCGCAGGACGACAGGGCCTGGGAGGCGGGCCGGGTCGAATCTGCGGAAGCACTTCCCAAGGCTCGTCGAAGCTGCCCACTCGCTTCGGCGGACGAGGCTCCGGCTTCAGGCTACCTTCGGAAAGAACATGACGTCCGGCAGCCCCTTGAAATGGGCGTCGCAGGTCAACAACTGCGCCAGCTGGTTCTGTGCCGTGGCGTAGACAATGGCATCGGCGGTGGCCAGCTTGTGCTCGCGGTGCAGATCTGCCGCGAGCAGTGCGATGGTGGTGTCCAGGGGCACGACAGCGCATTTCTGCGTGTAGGCGATTACCTGATCGGCCTGCTCCTCGCCGACCTCGCGCACCAGCCATTTCGAAAGTTCGAGTTGCACGATGGTAGGCACGATGCACTGCGGCTTGTCCGGGAACTGCTTGGCCAGTGTCTTGCCGAGTGCGCTGCCCGTGAGCCATTCAATCCAGACCGAAGTATCGACCACGCGCAACGGTGCTGCCATCAGTAGCGGTCCTTGCGGTCGCGGTAGCCGTCCTTGCGCGCGCCTTTGGCGACCCCGACCAGTTGGTCCAGCTCAGGCACGGGCATCACCAGAACGCCCTTGCCCTTGGGAATGAACACGAACTCCTGCCCGGCCTGCCAGTGCTTCTCTTCACGCACGGCCTTGGGAATTGAGATCTGGAACTTGCTGGACAGAGTGGCAGTCGCAGTCATCCTCATACCTCGTTGTCATCGATCATGATTCGGTAAGAATACACGATCTCCGGCCAGCCTGTCCAGGCTCCTCCAGACGGGCCTGCTAGCGGCATTGGAGGCCTTCAACACCGGGCCATCACCGTGCATAGTGCGACCGGCTTGTCCCGTCCTCGAAGGGAAACGCCTCGGGCGCCGCGCACGTGTTGGAAGTCCCCGAAACCGACAACAGCCGCAAACGTGGGACACCGCCACGCAGGTTACCCGTGGCGCGTTTCGTCGCCAAGGACGTCGCGTTCCCGATCGATGCCGATCAACCTCGAAATGCGCACCGGAACGCCAGCCCGTTGAGATCGCTCAATGCGTTCCTGCAGGCTTCGATCTGCGATGGTCGCCCGCGCGCGGGTGCGGACGTACTCGGCCCAGGAAGCAATGATGAATCGCTCAACAAAGAGCCCGTCTTCACCCAGATCGCGAAAGACCCGCCAGCTGCTCGCCCCATTGCGACGTCGTGCAGGCTCGATGGCATGGATGGCGCGAAGAAACTCCGCACGATGCTCACGATCGATCCGGTACTCGATCTGAATCAGCACCGGACCGTCATCCGGCTGGGGCTCGGTGGCAATAGCCAGTTCCGCCAATTTCGCTCCCGGAGTGACGTCGGCCTCGTTGCCCATCGCAACGCGTGCGCGGTGACTGATGGCGAGCAGCAAGAGCATGGTGATGACCGAGCCGGCAAGCGCAAGTCGAGTTCCAGCCGCCGCCGCCGCCGCACCCCACAGCGCACTGCCGAGCGCGAGACTCGCTTGCATTGAAACAAGGTTCACGGAGACGGCGCGCGCTCGAACCCAGGCGGGCGCGCTGGTCTGCGTTCCGGCCGAGAGACCGGCGAGCACGGAAACCCATGCCGCACCGCCGCCGCCAGCCGCTACGATCGCGAGGGCGACGACATCGGTTGCCGCCAACAAAGCGATCGCGCCTACCCACAGAATCGAAGCCCACGTCACGACAACGTTCAACGATCGGCGCTGCAGCTGCCCTGGGATGGCCAACGCTCCCACGATTGCACCGATGCCAAAGCCGGCCGAGAGCAGACCAAAGCCGCCAGCACCGAGTTGGAGTTGGTCGCGCGCGATCACCGGAAGCAGCGCCCAGAACGCGCTCGCGCACAGGCTGAAACTGACGTTGCGGATCAGCAGCGAACGCATCGGCAGCGAGTGTCTCGCGAAGCGCAGGCCGCTCAGGACGCCCATGAACACGGTTTCCGGAACGCCCGGAAGTCCGCGCTCGCGCTTCTTCATGCGATAGACCGCGACGATCATCAGGACGAACGACAGCGAGCTGGCAACGAGTGCGCTCCCCGAGCCCAACCAGGCGGCGATTCCCCCGGCCAGTGCGGGACCGACCGCGCGGGCGACGTTGAAGGCGACCGCACCCAGGGCCACGGCACGCGGCAACTCTTCCCTCGACACGAGATCGTGGATGCTCGCCGCCTGGGCAGGCAGGTACAAACTGAGGCCGGCACCGACCATGAAGGTGAGCGCAAGCAGCATTGCCGGGCCAACGAGTCCGGCGAGCGTTGCGGCACCCAGGATCGCGGTGGACGCCAGCAAAAGCCATTGCGTGGCGAGGATGAGCCGGCGTCGATCAACGATGTCCGCCAGCGCGCCTGCGACCAACCCGAACAACAGTGCCGGCGCGGTACTTGCCGTCTGTACGAGAGCGACCATGAACTCGGACGGCGTCAGCGTCGCCATCACCCAGGCGGCGACGGTCGTCTGCATCGTGTAGCCGAGTGCCGTTCCGAGCGAGCCGAAATAGAACAGCCGGAAACGCGGATGCCGCAGCGGCGAGGTCGCAAACAACCGCGACGCTGAGTTGGCGAGAGGTGTTTTCACGCGCAGAGTCTAGCCATCGCACGAAGCCCTGAAGTTACTCAATGGCGCTGAGATCCGCAGGATCGCCTCGTCACGCCCGCTTTGGAAGCGCAAGAGCTGCGCGCACTGCCCCTGGATGGCGATGACCGGCGGTGGCGGATCTGGCGCGCGGTTGGCGGCGGGCGCCGGCGAGATCCATCTCGATCGCGCGCTGGGCCTGCGCGCACGCGTGCCGATCGAACGCATGCTCGTACGCGAGCTCCTGGTGCGGATGCGCCGCGCCTGCGCGCAGCGCGGCGCGCGGCCAACGCAAGCAGCGCGCGCTCACGAAGGATCCGCTGCAGGCCTTTTGGCCACCTGCGACGAGTCGCTGCGGAGGAAACGCGACCGCGCCCCGCTGCTCTTTGCCTGGGCAACCGGCGGTCGGTGACGTTCCGAGGTGGCCGCGGCGACGATGGAGAACCTGCGGCGCGTCGACGCCGGGTCCGGCTCCTACCTCTACCCGCTCACCCACTCCAAGACCCACCAGGCCGGCATCGAGCGTCCCGAAGACGTGAAACCGCTGGTGGGCAGTGCCGCGGCGGCCTGCAGGCCTGGCTCGCCGCAAGCGGGATCCAGGAAGGCGCCTTCTCCCGCCGCCTCCGCAAAGGCGCCCACTCGGCGTTGGCACCGGTGGCCGCGCGCGGCATCGTGAAGGAGCGCTGCGCCCTTGCCGTGTCGAGGGACAGTTCTCGGCGCACTCGCTGCGCGCGGGCTTCGTGACGGATGCCGGCCATGACGCTCGGCCAGTTCGCCGATGCGATGCGGAGGGCAAACGCTTCCGATGGCCCCACCTGATCGAGATCGTCATGCAGGGTCCTTGCCTCCTCGGAAGGTCGCGACGGCTGTTGAGGAGCGCTATTCTTCCTTCCCGAGGCGTATGGGAACAGAATCGCACCTGCAATGGCAATTGCGAAATGCGCCGCAAACCCAAGGGTCACCGACGACAACAAGGGTCGGGTCCCTGGGGCGAAGGCGGATAGGCGTCGACGCGACCCACGTCCTGTCGCGCCGCGATCTGTGAGTGGCCCGATGGCCTGCTTCGCGCAGAACTCATCAGCAGAGGGCGGGAAAGTTCGATGGCATCAAGAGAAGCGGCTCGCCATCGGCCCGACGTCCAGCCCCCGAAGTCCTGAAGCGGTTCACATGGCAGGCCGAGACCGTCGCCGCGCTGGCGGAGATCCACTTGGGCCCGCTCTGCGGAAGTCGATGGCGTGTGGTGCTCCCATGGCGCGGCGCGCGTCGGCCGCACCACGGAAAAAGCCCGTCAGATGCGAACCGTTCGAGCTGTATAGGCGACGATCCGGGTTTCTGTCTGTGCCGTTGTCCGATACAGGCCGCGCTGCTGGGTGCGCAGCAAGACGCCGGATGCGATCCAGTTCTGAATCATGTGCCGCGCGACGCCGCGCGCAATCAGTTCGCTGGCTGTGACGGCCTTGCTTCGCTCGCGTCGCGGGGCTGCTGGCGTCTTGCCGTCTTTCGCCGACAGCGCCGACCCTGGAAGCGGATCGACGGCTTTCGGCTTCCGCGATCCGTTGCGAGACGGCGCCATGGCGGGCGGCGGCCGCGCTGTCGACGCCGTGGATCCATCGTCGAGATCAATGCCGAACAAGGCCGACAGATCGGTGCCGTCCAAGGCACCTTGCGTGTCGGACGGCGCCATCGCCGGCATGTTGCCAAATTGTCCAGTCAGCTCCTGCGGATCCACGTGGCGCAGTCGGAACAGCAGCTCCGGCTCGTCGTCGAGGCGAGCACCCACGCCGTACAGCACCGCCGCGACATGCTTGCACATCGACGCAGCGTCCGGGCAATTGCAACACATGCTGATTTGCCGCGGCAGCGGGAACAGCCCCTCGCCGCGGCGCGTCACCGTTTCCATCACCGCCTTGGACAGGCGGCCTTGCAGCAACTCGACCAGGGAGGCCACCTTGCCCGAACATTCCTTGATGATCGCGACCCACCTCGTGGCAGCGAGCGGCTGCACACCGATCTCGACCCTGTAGACATCGGAACCGGACACGAGCGCCAACACCCGGCCGCTCTCGATGCGCAGATCGATGACGGAGCTGTTGCGCACATAGGTCCGCCCGCGCGGCAGTCGGTTCGCAAAATCGCTGTAGGACTCCAGGTTGTCGCACCAGGCCTTGCCCCAGAAGCTCTTGGCGATCGCGCGGCCGTCGATCGTGACCGGCTGGCAGCTCTGCCCTTTCTTGCTCAGCGCCGCGACCGTTTGCTTGGCCTGGCGCTGCCTTTGCGCCACTGGAATGTAAGGCGCCCAGCCGCCGTCGTCGTTTCGTCCCATGTGTTGCCCCGACCTCTTCCAAACAAGACGCGTTCTTACCGGGCCTTGGCCTCGTCCATGGCGCTGCCGATATCAAGCGCGACCATGCGCAGCAACTCGTCGTTGCTCAGCTCCGTCATCAGTGTCTCGCCGCCGCCATCGATGACCTGGTTCGACAAACCCAGTTTGGCTTCGACGAGGGCGTCGATCTTCTCCTCCACCGTACCACGGCAGACGAACTTGTGGACCAGCACGTTGCTCTTCTGGCCGATTCGATAGGCGCGATCGGTCGCCTGATTTTCCACGGCCGGGTTCCACCACCGATCGAAATGCACGACGTGCGATGCTGCGGTCAGGTTCAGGCCTGTGCCGCCCGCCTTGAGCGAGAGCACGAAGAACGGCGGCCCCTGCTCGCGCTGAAAGGCCTCGACCAGCGCCGCGCGTGCCTTCACCGCGGTGCCGCCGTGAAGCACCAGTCCGGGGCGCCCGAAAACGCCTTGCAGAAACTGCGCGAGCGGCCCCGTCATTTCCTGGAACTGCGTGAAGACCAGCACCTTCTCCTGGCGCGCCGCGACCGCCTCGCACAATTCCCGCAGGCGTGCGAACTTGCCGCTGTCGTGCGGCCCGTACGCATCGTCGCCCAGCCATTGCGAAGGATGGTTGCAGATCTGCTTGAAGCGCATCAGGAAGGCCAGGACCACGCCGCGCCGTTGGATGCCCTCCAAGGTCTCGACCTGCCTGGCCAGCGCGTCGACCGCCTGCTGATACAGGCTCGCCTGCAGCCTGCTCAGTGCGCAGTACGCCTTGACTTCGGTCTTGTCGGGCAGGTCGGCGATGACCCGCTTGTCGCTCTTCAGGCGCCTCAGGATGTAGGGTCGCACCAGGTTGCGCAGCGGCGCGTAGTCGACGTGCTCCCTGCTCGCCAGGCTGCGCACGAAGCGGTTGAAGGTCGCAGCCGGGCCGAGCAGCCCCGGGCAGATGAAATCGAAGAGCGACCACAAGTCGCCGAGCCGGTTCTCCACGGGCGTGCCCGTCAGCGCGATGCGCACGCGGCTCCTGAGCGCCTTGATCTTGCGCGTCTGCTGCGCCCCGGGATTCTTGATGGCCTGTGCTTCGTCCAGCACGACCAACGACCACTGCACTTCGCCCATCCAGGCAAGGCGCGTCACGGTGCCATAGCTCGTCACGACGACATCGACGCCCGCCAGCCGCTTTTCAGAGAACGCCGCCAATTCCTTGGCCGCCATCGCCGACGGATGCGCGACCAGGAGCCGCAAGTGGGGTGCGAAGCGCGCTGCCTCCGCTTGCCAATTGGCGATCAGCGAGGCGGGCACGACCAATAGATGGGGCCCCGGGTCGCGCTCACGCTTGAGCAGCGACAACAGACCGAGCACCTGAACGGTCTTGCCCAGGCCCATGTCGTCGGCAAGGCAGCCGCCCAGTCCCAGGCGGTTGAGCAACCACAGCCAATGCACACCCTTGCGTTGATAGGGTCGCAGCTGTGCCTTGAGTTCGGGCTGGGGATCGGTGGCCTCACCTGACTCGCCAGGCTCGCGCAGGTGCGCGAGCGTGTTGTGCAACCAGTCGCCCGCCAGGACCGTCGACCACTCGGCGCTGGATTGCGCCAACTCTGCGTTGGACTTGGCGTCGATGACGGCGCCCGACAGCAGGCGCATCCCGTCGAGAAAGGAAATCCCGTCGGCGGCGGCCGAGCGCTGCACCTTCTTCCAATGGGCCAACACGGCGTCCAGCTTTTCTCGGTCGACCTCGACCCAGCGTCCCTTGAGCCGGACCAGACCGTCACCCGCCGCGGCCAATTGCTTCCACTCCTCCTCGGAAAGCGGTTCGCCGTCGAGCGTGAGTTCGACCTTGAAGTCGAGCATCGTGGCCAGCCCCAGGCCCGAGGCGTGCTGACCCAGGTTCACCCGCACTTGCGGGCGCGGCGGCTGCCGCGGCTTCCACCAGTCCGGGATGCGCACGACGAGGCCGCTGGCTTCGAACACGGGCACGTTGCGCAGGAACTGGTACGCCTCGGGCGGCGACCAGGCCAGCGGATGAAACACCTTGCCCGCATCGACCAACGCCTTCAGCCACGGGCTTTGCTCGGCCGCCTTGTGCACGGGCAGGAGCAACTTCAACAGCCCGGCGCGATCCTGGGCCTCGGAATAGCTGTGCAGCGCTCGCCCCAGGGGCACGTGCTGGACGCGAGCGTCCTTCGACACATGGCTCGCGCAGGTGGCGAGAAAGGCGAACGGTGCCTGCTCGTTGCTCTTGTTCTCGGCCAGATGAAAACACACGCGGCCCACCAGGTTCCAGCTCGGGTGCTTGCCTCGCAGCCAGGTATCGACCTCGCCACCGCCGGCGGCGATTTCCTCGCGCACTGCCGTGTGCAAGTCGACCCACCATGCATCGAGCACCGCGCCGTCGAGGTATTCCGCACCCGTCATGGGTGGCGCTGCGGCGGCCAGTTGTTCCAGCGCTGCGCGGGGGGCGGGCAACTCGGCGCTCGCCCAGTTTTCGGCCAATGTGGCAAGGGCCGTCAGCCGCACCATGAACAGATGTGCGAACTCGCGGCCGAAGGCCAGTGCGGGGGTCAGGGCGCCGCCCAGTTCCACCGCGCCCAGCTGCAGCAAGCCATGCGCGCCGCTGCGCTCGAAGGCCTTGCAAATGCGCGTTGCCGCGGGCGATGCCGGGGCGTCGGCCACGCCGCGCGCCGGCTCCAGGTAGACCCGGCCGGCAGGCGAGATGGCAAGGTCAAGGGCCAAGCCAATGAGATCGCCCTGGGGGGCAGGCATAGTGCCATCGAGATCAGCCATGGGAAGATTCTCCGGCGCAAACCGGCATCGGCCGGCCGACGCAAGGGCCGTGCGTGCGATGGGCAGGCCTGTGGGGGAGGTGGGTGTTGGCCAATGTCAAACACGTCGCAGTGCCGTCACTGGCCCTGCGTCAGGAGGGTCAAGTTGTGCGTCCAAGGCCGTCGTGTCACCCAGCGGTGTCACTTTCTCGTCGCCGTCGTACGCCTCGAAAAACTGCCGCATTCGGACCAACTCGATGAGGCCGACCACTTCAGCGAACGAGTTTCGATGGGCTCTGCAGCGCCAGACTGGACCATGACTTGAGCGGCGGGCGCATGTGCCTTCGCCGTGGCTTTTGCGGGCGTTCACGCTGATGTTCCTTTGCGCAATTCGTCGACCAGGTCACCGGCCTCGCGTTCGAGGGCGGGCACCGGCGAGCCATTGCGCGCTGGCGAAACATGCTGCCCGAATTCTCTTCTGGCCATCCGTGGTGAACCGCTGCTTGAATGCGGAAATCATCGGGTGATAGATCCCGAGTCAATCTTGTCTTGACTTCCAGGCCCCCGCATTGCTGCGAGCCTGGGCTCCCTCTCGCTGGTGCGGGTCATGGACGCGGTCCCAACGGACGCATGTCCCAGATTGTTCTGGACAACCTGGATCGGCACGGGCGTCTGCCCTGCCCTGCCCTGCCCTGCCCTGCCCTGCAGCGCGTGTGACCCGTGTCGCAGCCAATGCGTGCTCGCTCTTCTCAGTTGCTGCGCGTCAACGCCTTCGACGCTGGCGGCGGCCTGCGCGAGGAACACCTTGATCGCCTGGTAGAGCCCTGAAGCCGACCATGCCACCCGCAGCTCTCGCCGCGGGGCATGTATTACGCGGCTCGATACCCGGCCCGCGCGTACCCCTGTCAACGCTTCGCCCACACCCTCACGAATGTGTACGCATGACTCGGGGCCGCCGTAGCTGGCTAAGCCTTCAACGTATGACTCTTTCATTCACAACACCTCGCCGGTTTTGACCGGCGAGAGTTTCAAAATCTTGCCGACATGTCGCAGATTGCTTTGGAGCCGGCTGCGACAGAAGGTGCGGAGAGAAAACAAAGAGGGCGGGCCTGAGCAGGAACGCCTCGGACGTGTGACGGTGCGCACTCGCGAAGCGCGTCTTACCCCTCCCAGGGATTGATCAGTCGCACGGTAAGGCCCTCGAAGTCCCGGGTGTTGCGCGTGACCAGCGTCAGGTCGTGCTGCAAGGCCGTGGCGGCAAGCAGCCCGTCGATGGCCGGCAGCGTGCGGCCCGCACGCGCCTGTACCTGACCCCAACGATCAGCGACCTGGGCATCGATGCCCAGCAGTCTGCCGACGAAGTAATTGGGCAGCTCCACTTCCAACCAGTCCGTCAATGTCTGGCGAAAGGCCGCGTCCGTGACGCCCTCGATGCCCTTGCGGATCTCCCCCAAGCTCAGCACGCTCAAGTAGAGGGATTGGCGCGGCCGCGCCTGAATCCAGGTCACGACCCGCGGGTCGGCTTGCTTGCGGCGCAGTTCCGACAGGACGTTGGTATCAATCAGGTAGCTCAAAACTCGAGCTCGCGCGGCGGGCTGCGATCGCGCTCAAATTCGATGTCTTCCCGGCGGTACAGCGGCGAGGCGCGCATGAAGTCCGCCAACGACTGCTCATTGCCGCTTAGGCGGTCGAACAGTTCGCGCGACACCACCACCGCGACGGAACGTCCGTGGACGGTGATGTCTTGCGGCCCCTGCAGGGCCGCGTGCTTGACCAACTCGGAGAACCGCGCCTTCGCGGCTTGCATTTGCCAGCTTTGCATAAGTCTCCCCAAGAATCTGACTAGACAGGTCAGAATTATGCATGGAATCTGCACCAGATGTCCAACCGCATTGAATTCCCACTTGCTTGGCAGCCAGTCAAAGCGCAGAAAGCTCGGCCGAACTGCTCGCCGTCGGGCAGCGCGACCCCAAAGGCTGAACGGCTTGGCGCAGCGCTTCGTGGCACGCCCCGAGCGGGCTGCGGCGCAGGCCCGGGTGAACGCGCCGGTGGAAGTGCTCGCAAATCTCGATGGCAGGCCAGTACTCCGGTTTGGCCATGGTCAGCACGGACTCGGCTTTTGCCGGGTAGGCTTCCTTGGCTGCCGGGCTCGAGCCCACAGTGCCTCGGCACCAAACGGAGCCGCCCCTTCATCGCGCTGATCAGACGTTCAACCGAAATCCTCAATCAGCCGTACACGGGCGAGTTGGTCAGCAGCCTGCTGACCAACTGCCTGCAGTACCCGCAGCTTCCAAATTTTCCGGATCATGTGATGAATGCCCCCAGGCCACCAAAGAGCCCGTCGCTCTTTCAAGCCGATCGGTTGCTCCAAGGGCGCCGCATCGCTTTGATTCTTTCATCCTTCTCGGTGGGCCAGATACATCGACGTCGTCTCGAGGGACGCGTGCCCCAGGTTGTTCTGCACCACCTGGATCGGCACGGGCGTCTGCCCTTCCCTGCCCTGCAGCGCGTGGGACCCGTGCGTATGCCGTAGCCAGTGCGTGCTGGCTTTTCTCAGTTGCCGCGCGTCCATGCCGTCGATACGGGTCGCAGCCTGCCCGAGGAACGCCTTGATGGCCTGGTAGAGCCCTGAGGCCGACCATCCCACCGGACGCTCGAGGTCTGTGTCGAAGCGTGCCATCACAGGGATGCCCTGGTTGCTGATCGCCCCCACCTGCCGCTCGAAGCCATGCCGCGCCAGCTCGTCGCCAAGCTCCTCGACCAGCTGCGCCGGTACCGGCACCTGGCGGATACGCCCCCCCTTCCCTCTGACCGACAGCAGCCAGCCGGTCGGCGTCGTCCCGTCGGCCGCCTCGTGCTCGACCTGCTCCAGGTCCTCGCACTGGACGCTCGTGATCTCGGCCAGACGAAGCCCGGTGGCATAGAGCCAGCGCATGCCGCGCCGCAGACGCCGCCCGGCTTCCGTGTCGACATGGTCCTGCAGCAGGGCGTCGAGATGGTCCCACTGCGCAAAGCTCAGGGTCCGCCTCGCGCCCAGCGGCCCCTGCGGATGCGGCGGAAGGGTGAGCGCCGCAAACGGGTTGCCGACCACGTAGCCCTGGCTCACGAGGAACGCGAACAGGCTGCGCAAGATGACCAGGGCCTGCCGCAGCGCCGCCGGCGCGAGGGGTCCTTCCAGCGGCCGCCACATCGGCGACCAGCGTTGGTGGTGCCGCGGCCCGCACCAGCTCGACGGCGGGTCGGCGATAAAGCCGCAGTAGGCGCTCGCATCGTCCACCGACAAGGAGGACAGCGCCTTCTTCCGCTCCAGGATCGACCACAGCAGCAGCCGCTCCGCTTCCTTGCGATAGGAGCGCTGGGTCGACGACAGTTCCCTGTTCCCCTCGCCCGGGCGCTGGGCGGCCAGCCAGGCGCCGATGGCTTCATGGTCGTTGACCGCCAGGAGCCGGCACCGGGCCTGCGGCGCGCGGTAGTGCCCCTCGCGGCCATCGAGCTCGGCGGGCAGCTGGAATTTTTCATAGGGCACGAGGGCCGTCGCCGCCGGCACCACCGAGGCCAAGGCGGTCGGTGTCAGCTGCGCCCGCGGCATGGCGACGTGCACGCCGACGCGCAGCCCGAGGACCGCTTCGTTGGCATGGAGCCAGTCCAGGATCCGGGCCGCCTTGCGCTCACCCACCCCGGGCACCTGGGCCCACCAGCGGGCACCGATGCCGTTGATGCGTTCGACCAGCGCGACCAGGGTCGGCAAGCCGGCGCGATCGAGCCTCGCGGCCAGCGACGGGTGCAGCCAGGCCGCCACGCTGTCGCTGGGGCGCGGATCCTGGACCACCAGGCCCTCGAGCCAGCGCAGCGCCTGCAGCTGGTGGTCGATGACGCGGGCGCGGCGCGACGGCCGGGCCGACCCGCCGCTTTGACTTGCGCCCTGCCCTCCCCCACCCCCTGCCGGGTAGGCGGCTTCGTAAGCCTCGATCTGCTCGGCCTCCGAGAAGTCCTCCAGGCCCTGCGCGGCCGCGAACTCGGCCAGGGTCGGCAGGGCCGGCGGGGCGGTGAAGCGATCGGGATCGAGCAGGATCAGCCGCGCCGTGCCCGGCTTCTGCTCGCGCCGCGCCGCCGCCGCGAACTGGTCGCGGATCCAGGCAATAGTCCGGCGCACCGTGCGCAGATCGGTGTGCTCGCCTTCGAGCCGCAGGTAGCGGTCCCAGCTGGCCCGTTCGTCCAGGCCCTGGGCCAGCGCCCGCATGAAGGCGAAGTGCCCGCGATGCAGCTTGCGCGGTGGCGGCTTCTTCACGTCAGCGTCGGCCCGCCGCCGGCGTCCGACGGCGACATCTGCCAGAACTTCCACCACGGGCGAGGCGCCATCGGCTCGGGCGGCAGCTGGTCCAACTGGCTCTGGCGCAGCCGGCGGCGCCGCTCGACTTCGAGCGCGTGCGCGACGCCGAAGGCAATCCGATCGCCATGGCCAGCGCGCGTGCGCCAGCTCGTGGCCAGGAGCACGAGCTTCTCGTCGTCAATTTGGGCGAGCTGCGATGGTGTGGGAATGGCGGTCATGGCACCATGAAGATAGCCGATTAAAAGCTGGACGGTTCGGGCGGAGGCTGCGGGCGTCGGTACCAGCACCCGCTCCCTGTTGGACAACCGGGTCGCCGATGGCACGCGACTTCCCTGGTGATTATCCACATAATCATCAATGCAGTTTTTATCTGCCGCACAGCGGCTTTTCCGAGATCATCTTCCTAAGTCCTTGCTGGCGTTAGGATTTTATCTCCTCTGGGCGTAGCACGTCGCTCCGAAAGCGGGATCCAAGGTTCGCCCGGGGCCGGTCGTCGACGATGTTTTGCTGGCCGTTCCAGTGATCGGGCACTCGGCCCCGCTACGCCGTCCATGGGTTGATCACTTTCAGGCCCATCGCCTCGAACGGCCCGGTGCCGCGGGTTGCCACCGCCTCGATGCCATTGGCGTGCGCCACGGCCGCGAGCTGGGCGTTACCCCTGTGAATGGTGTGCCCTGCCCGACGCGCCCTTTCCGCCGTCTGCACATAGGACCGCGCGGCGAACTCGTCGAACGGCAAGCATCTGAATCGCGCAATCAGGCTGTTGACGGCTTCCTCGAGCCGCAATCCGCGGGCGCCGACGCCCAGGCAGGCTGCGCCGTCAAGCATGACCATGACGGTGACGGCGCTGATGCACAGTTGATCGACCACCTGATCGTCCAGCCAGGCGATCACGGCGGGGGCGGGGTGAGGCTTCAGAGGTTCTGTCAGGACGTCGGTATCGAGCAGGATCATTCGAACGTCGCCGGTTCGTTCCGCTCTCCCGGGCGCCGGAACAGGGCATCGATCTCCTCGTCGCCCATGCTTTCTCCTGCGGCAGCGAGGCTGGCCTGGAACTGACGGCCAATGGCGGCGAGCTGAGTGCCCAGGCCCGGCCCCCTTCTGCGCGTCGCATTGACCAGCAGCGTTCGGGCGAGGCCTTCCACGCTGCGCCGACCGCCTTTATGCGCGTCGGCTGCCATGACCTTGAGGGCCGCGTGGATGTCCTCGGGAATATCGCGGATGGTGATCGTCGCCATTGCTGTCATTCCTCTAGTTTGCTAGCAATGGTAGCGCGCGCTGCCCTCCCCTGCAAGTCGCTGCGTCAAATTGGGTGTCCCACTGCGCCCCGCCGGCCGCGGTTTTCCAACGCCGTGAGCCGCTTTCGGGCTTGCGCAAGGAGGCCCCGCGGGGGCACGGCGCGCGTACGTCTTCGCAGCGATTCGGGAGTCCCAGGACATGACCCTTCACGCCTTTGACTCGCCCATGCAGCGTGCCAGTATCACGTCCCACGTGCAGCGCCAACTCTTCCTGCGGACCCGTCCTCAGGCCTTGCTACCCACGAAACCGTCCATCAGCTTGACCAGCTTTCGACGCTGAGCCTCGGCCATCGGCTGATCAAAGGACAGGGTCACTCTCCCCTTCCGGTCGACGACGAGCGAGGCGATGCGCTTGCCAGCGTCGTCTTTCCATTCCGCCGTGGTTCCTGGCGCTTGCCGATGGACGCCGCCCTGCGCGGTGAGTTCGGCAAAGACTTCCGCCGGCGAAGGTGGAGGGACCCGAGTCGTTAGCTCACGCGATGCGGCGAGCAAGCCCTCAGGATCGCGCTGATGCGCATCCTTGAGCGGTGTGGCCCAGCGGAACTGGAGATTCAACGGCGAGCCGAACGCGCGGACGACCTCGCCCGGCAGTTTGGCCAGGGCCATCGCCTTGCCGATGTTGCCCAGGTCTCTATCGATGGCGGCGGCCAGTTGCTTGGCAGACGGAAAGAGGCCCTGCTCCAACGCGCGCATGTACATGACGCCCTGCTCCCACGCAGAAAGATCCTCGCGCTCCCGATTCTCGCGCTCCATCTCGACAAAAAGTTCGGCATCCCTCATGTCCGGTTGCACGAGCGCGAGCACCGGGAGACCCAGTTCCAGGCATGCCTGATGCCGACGATGGCCGAAGACGATCTCGAAGCTCGGCGAGCCTGCGGCCGCACCCTCGATCGGACGCACCTTGATCGGCTGGACGTTGCCGCCCGCACTCGCAATCTCCTCTTTCAGACGGGTGAAGGCCTCTGTCTTGAAGTGCGACAGATCCCGGTTGGCCCAGCTGGAGGCCTTGATCAGCTTCGGATCAATCGCCCGCGTTGCTTGTGCGCCGTCGAAGTCGCTCAGACGCTCACGAAGGCGCAACACCTCGCGGTGGACTTCGGATTGATCGGTCATGAAGGCCAGCATGGAGCCTGGCCCGGTCTTGGGCGCCACGGGAACTGCCGCCGGCTTGTTGGGCGTGGCGGACGCAATGGTGGCAGGGGCTTCGGAGCCCTTCGTGCCATCCAACCCTGCCTCCGACGTTGATGCGGTGTCCTGCCGCTGCTGACTGGCGGTGGGGAGATTTGCAGTGACGCTGAACGCGCGCTTCACCAGATCTTTATTTGCCATTGCGGATGTCCTTGTTCATGTTCTATCCAACGCTTTGCGTGGCCATGCGAGTGAACGAGATTGCGTACGGCTCTCGTGCCGGCTCCTTGCGCGGTGCGCATCCCTGCACGGACCAAAGCTGGATGCAACCCGCCTCCGGGAACGGGGGGTTGTACGGTACAACCCCCTGGAGGCTGTCGTGCTTGAGAAGCGGACAGGGGTCCGCTGCGTACCCGTCATGATCGCTAGGCCTCCACGCGCAGGGGGGTTGTACCGTACAACCCCCCTGCCAGTGCCGGCAACTGCCTGGCCCATCCGTTTCGAATCGAGACCTCGATGTGCTGCACAAAGAGGTCATAGGCGTCCCGGGCACGCTTGTATGTTTTGTCCTTCGCATCCCCCGCCTCGCTGTCGTAGACGGTCCCAAACCCGGATGACTTCTGGGAGGCGATCGACGTGCGCGGGATCTCCAGTGGCAGCACCTTCTCCTTGTAGGTGGCGCCAATCCATTCCCGCACGGCATCCGCTGTGGTCGACGCACCGCGCCCCGCCTTGGGCGGTACGCGAGACAAGAGAATATTGATGAAATCGAAGCTCTTGGTTTGTCCACGGCCTTCCAGCATCGTCTGGGTCAGGTCGGAGAACAGGGACCAGAACTGGGTGGACGAGGCGAAGTCCAGCGTCTCGGGAGGCAGCGGCATGATGATGCCGTTGGCCGCCATCAGGGCATTGATCGTCAGGTAAGACAAGGCAGGGGGGCTGTCGATGATGATCACGTCGTAATCCGCCCGGACGTCATCGATCCCGAGATCCAGGACCTTGTAAAACTCGAAGCCCGACAACCCTTCCTTGCCCTGGCGGGAGGGCAGCATGAACTCCGCGTCGAACAGCGAACTCGCGGCCGGCACCAGGTCCAGCCCGTCCCAGTACGTGCTTCGGATCATCGGCCGCACGCTCATGGACGAACCATCGGCCAGCGACATGATCGTGTCCTTGGCGCTGATCTCGACATCGGGGAGGATGCCGAAGAGCGTGGTCAGCGAGGCCTGAGGATCGGTGTCGATCACCAGCACCTTATGGCCCAGCAGCGTGAGTCCCTGGGCCAGGGTCATGGCCGTGGTGGTCTTCGTGGTGCCCCCCTTGAAGTTCGCAATGGAGATCGTGATCGCCTCAGCACCCTCCGGGCGCAGCATCTCCTTGCGGTAATCCCGCACCCACTGGCGCGTCTCGGCCAAGGTGAACAGCCTCTTGCGCCCGTTGGACACCAATGTCCCCGAAGGCATATCCTTGCGGCTCGCGACACGGTGAGCGAACGAGCCGCGCGAGGTGGCCTCGCACAGGGTAGCCACCTGGTCGGCGCTGAAGGAGGGCGCAGCCTTGCGAACCATCGGAGCCAACATGGCCGCGCGGATGCTCGACAACATGGCCGCCGCTTCCTCGGCCTGCTGGTGCACGCTGGCCAGGGTGATCTGGGGTCGAATTTCCATCATTGAACCAGTTTGTGATTGACGGCGCGATTGTGCGCGTTGGACGTGTTTTGCGCAAACAGTCGAAGTTTCGTCCAATCCACGCATCTGCTCTCCTGAAAAAGCTCCAAAGACTCCGTTCGGGGTTTTTAGAAGGTCAAATACCTTCAACTCCTTTAGTTCTTTGTGAAGAATATAATCAATAAAATCAACAAGTTAGCGGATGATTTGGAGAGCTTACAGTGAGCTTTGGAGGCTTTTCGGTGGAAGCCTGAGTGGATACGGTGGCATCCGGAGGATCTTCAGGCCGGACGCGGAGTGGACTCAGTCGGGTGCGCATCCGCACGGTCCAGGCGTGCCTAGCGTCCAAAATCTGCCCGTGAAACCGCCGAACCGGAGCTTTTTCAGTGACGCGCGCGCCCGTCAACGCACGCATCCCGGTGGCGAAAGCGGAGCTTTTACAGTGACCCCTGGAGAGAAGTTGCGACTGCGACAAGTGAATCCATGTTTCACATGAAGCTCACGGTCGGATACAGTTGGCCATGGCCATGGAAGCAACCCGAGAAGTGTCGACGCCCGCGCGCGGGGCAGTGCCGTTGCTCAAGCCCGTGTTCTCGCTGGCGCTGGTCCCCCAAAACAACAAGATCACGGCGTTGGGCCGCAGGACATGGAATGTGCTGCTTCACATCGCTCAGAACCAGGGACTGGAGCGAGAGACGTTTCGCGCCGCGCTGACGGACATCGTCAAAGGGCTCGACTACAACAGCGGGGACATGAAGATCATCAAGACGCACCTGCGCTCGATGATCACCACGCTGGTGGAGTGGCAGTCGCCCACCGCGGGCGAGTGGCAGACCTGGGATGTGTGCGGCATGCTCTCGCATGCCAGGCTCACCAAGGAACGCGGGCAGATCTTTGTCGAATGGTCGTATGCGGTGAACATGCGCAACGAACTTCTGGATCCGGAAATCTTTGCAAAGCTGTCGCTGGAAGTCATTTCACAACTGGGCTCCCATCCCGCGGTGGCGCTCTACGAGATCTGTTCCCGGTATCTGGGCGTCGGGCAGACGGCACGCAAGGCATGGTCCTGGTGGCGGCCTGTGTTGCTGGGGCGGCCCGATGACGAACGTCTGCAGCGCCTTGAGTACCGCATTTTCAAGCGCGATACGCTGCGGCCCGCGCTCGCCGAGATCAATGCCTTGGCGGATATCGAGATCGAAATGCTCGAGTTCAAGTCGGGGCGGTTCGTGTCGGACCTTCAGTTCACCGTACGAAAGAAGCCCCAGCGGGTTCTGGCGCTTCAACAACGCTCGGCCGCCGAACCGGTCGATGTTGGTGTCCTGGCCAGCGCGGAGCGGCTGGGCATTGATCACACGAGGATCGAGCGACTGATCGAGGAGTTTGGCGATGCTGCGGTCGCCACCGCGATCGAGGCGGTCGAGAAGCGCGCGGCCAGCGCCTTCCCGGAGCCATTGCGCGATCCACTTCGCTACTTGAAAAGCGTACTGCCCGGTCACTTGGCCGCGCAGGAGGAGGAACTCGAGAAGGTCGCGGCGGCCAAAGAGCCCGCAGTCGTGCCCATGGAGTCCAGCGAGCGATTGGCCCAATGGGAGAAAAAATGGCTTGCCGAGCGCATCGAACTGCTTGCGGCCGAACTGGCGGCGCTGCCCGTAGAACGTCAGGGCGAGCTTGTTCAAGGACTCCAAGAGGACCTGGTGCGTCGAAATGTCCACCCGGCCGTGATTCAACGATTGGTGGGGAAGGGCTGGACTCACCCCATGGTGCGCCATGAGATGGTCAGCTTCTACGCCGCCGGCGCCTATGGGCCGAATTGGAACAAGCCGACCGACAAGCAACTGCTCGCGATCGCAGCAGCGCCCAACGCATGAAATCCTAGGTGCGAACGTGGGGCGATCGCTCCCCGGATCTATCGAAGAGCGTGGCCGCTAACTTCGGCCAGAGGGGCGCATTTGCGGGCTGGTTGGGCAGCAGCACCGTCACCGGTCGGAGGCGTCCCCTCAAACGGAACCACTGCGTGGGCCGAATTTACGATGGGAACTGTGAGCGCAATCGGGGACCCAGGCGAAATCCATTGGAATTGCGGCCCTCGCGTAGCGTTCCAGGCAGCGTGGATGCCGGCTGGTCCGGTGGGGCAGGGGGCTTCAAAGCCAGGAGAGGCCTGCAGCGCAATCGCGGGGAAATGCGCAAGCAGCGAGCCGCAACCCTTGTTCACAATCTCAAGCGTGCTTCGCGCCGCTCTCAATCCCATCCGTGTCTCACATTCAATCCCAAAACCTCTCACACGAATTCCCATGCGTACTCGCGTGGCCTGTCAGCACTGGGGAAACGGCGGCGCCGACTACCGCCTTCCGTTGATGGCTGGGCCAGGTCACTTGGCCCGAGAAGGCCACCGACCGGGTGCCGCTGGATTTGCGCTGGCCCAGGGCGTCGCCGGTATGTGACTGGATTGGCGGGGCCAGCTTCATCGTGCCCCTGCTCCACACCCGCGAGGCTCGTTGAGCAGGCGTGCATCAACTGCCACGTGCTCATGGGTCAGTGTGAGCACACGCTTTCGCATGAGCGCATGGCGCGCCCTGGCGCGAAATTGCCCAGTCGGGAGTCTGTGCTTGCCGAATCCTGGCGCCTTCCCCCGCGCGGCGGAGGGCAGGCCAGGGCACCGGTCCCTGAAGTTGTCCGCACCGCGAAGCGACAGCGTCCGACGGCAAGGCAGGCACGCGTCCGGCTCGACCCTTCTCGCATCGGCTCCGTAAGATGGCGCATGCCCAAGCTCATGATCACCTCGGCAGGCAAGACGGGCCAGGTGGACCTCGGACCGATGGAAACCACGCTGGGCCGCGGCAAGCACAACGACGTCGTCCTCAACTCGATCTTTGCGAGCCGCAGCCACGCCGTGATCGTGGTCGAGCCGGCGTTCACCATCATCCAGGATCTCGGTAGCCAGAACGGGACCTTCGTGAACGGCGAGCGCATCCAGACGCAAGTGCTGGTCGACGGCGACGTACTGAGCCTTGGCGGATGCGAGCTGCGCTTCATCAGCGCCGAGCAGGAGTTCAGCGAAGTGGAGGCGCGCCGTCTTTCCTCCGTTCCGAACTGGTTGGAGGACGCGCACGGCAGCGATGAACCGACCGCGCCGGACGACGCGTTCAAGACGCGGGGCAAGGGATAGCCGAGCCATTCGGTGGGAGGGTTTGGACTTCCCAACGGCCTCCTGCCGCGATGGCCTCCCATTTCACGGAAGCTTGACGGCTGCTCGGGCAAGGCGTTCCAACCGGCCGGCCTTTGAGCGCAGCGGATGCGGAAAAGTAAGTGGTTGCTTTGATTCTGCAGTCCCGATGGCAGCCAGGTCCCAGAAAATGGGTAAAATGGGCAAAACCTTTAATTTCAAGGATTTGCGATGGTCGCCCATACCGCCCCTGTCCGACCTGCCGGGATCGAGCGCCTCGCGCGCGACCTGCCGTCGTTCTCCGCCACCAAGCTGGCCTCGGGCATGCAGGCGGTGAGCAGCACGGTGATGGCGCGAGGCGCGGTGGTGATCACGCGCCACGAGAAGCCCTCGATGGTGCTGATGTCGGTGGAACGCTACCTGGAGATGGAGCAGGCGTCGGAGCCGAACCTGGAAGCCCTCACGCATCGCTTCGACGACATGTTCGCGCGCATGCAGGGCGAGGCCGCCGCACAGGCCATGGCCGATGCCTTCGCCATGGATCCTGCGGACCTCGGTGAGGCGGCGGTTGTCCAGGCGGCACAGGCAGCACGCGGCTGATGCCGGCACGGATCTTCGTGCTGGCCGGCGTCAACGGCGCCGGCAAGAGCAGCGTGGGCGGCGCTGCGCTGCTGCAGAAGAAGGTCGACTACTTCAACCCTGACCTGGCCGCCCGCGCGCTGCTCGATGCCAACCCGGGACTGTCGGCCGAGGCGGCCAATGCCCAGGCCTGGGAGTTCGGCCGCCAGGGGCTCGAGCGGGCCCTGGCGCAGGGACTGAATTTCGCCTTCGAGACCACGCTGGGCGCCAGGACCATTCCCCAGATGCTGCTCGACGGCGCGCGCCAGGGCGCGCAGGTGCATCTCTGGTATGCCGGGCTGTCGTCGCCGGAGCTGCACCTGCAGCGCGTCCGGGCGCGGGTGGCCGCTGGCGGTCATGACATCCCCGAAGTGAAGATCCGCGAGCGCTACGAGAGCAGCCGCGCCAACCTGATCCGGCTGCTGCCGCATCTGGCGAGCCTGCGCGTCTACGACAACAGCGCCGAAGGCGATCCGAAGGCCGGGCAGCGGCCCCAGCCGTTGCTGCTGCTGCACATGGAAGGCGGGCGCATCGTCGCCCACGTCGCGCTCGACCAGGTGCCGCAGTGGGCCAAGCCCGTCATGGCCGTGGCGCTGGGGCGCCCAGGCGGCGCGAGCTGAGCGATGGCCGCGCTGGTGACGCGTCGGGGGCTGATCCGAAAACGCCGAAGTGATGTTTACTGGGACCATCGCTGCCGGCGTCAGGCGAGAAGCGGGCGCCCCGTGCTGGGTCGACTCGCCGGGAATGCCGAGGCCACGCCGCAGATCTGCCGCGAGGACTTCGCCTGAGGAGGCGCCCGCGTGCTGCACCGTCCGAGCCATGAGATTCGTGCGCGACGCCCCCCAGTGCCGCCGGCGAAGCGCACTGGCACCGGGTCTATGCTGCACGGGTCTGCGCGACCTTCAACTGGGTGCCGTACTCAACAGCGACCAAGGAACACACCATGCCTGCCACGCCCGAAGAGCTCAAGAGACTCCTGGACGCCTTCGAGGAGGCGCATGCGCCGGTGGCGCGCGCGATGGCGGACCTGCTGATTCGCGGCAACGTCATCCTGGAAGAACACCGGATGCTGGAAGGTCCCATCGGTGACGCCTTCGAAGCCTTCGTCTTTCGTGTGCTCGACGACAACGCCATCCAGAAGGAAGCCTTTGCGAAGACGCTGGTGGCGTTGGACCGTCTGCGCGAGACCGTCGACCAACTCGATCAGTTGCCGCCCTGAATCCGCAGGCCGGTGCGCCGACCGCCCAGTCCTGCCGGGTTCGCGGGCCCTCCCGACTTGGCGTTTTCCGTGTTGATGCCCGGCTGCGCCAAGTGCCATCCCGGCTCTGCGAACGGCCGTCCACCGAACCCGCGGGCCGGCTCGCCGGCCCCGAGCGCGTTCAGCGTCTTCCCTCGGTCGCGCACTCGGACCCGGCATGCGCGCGCAGGTGCGCGATCACGGCCTCGGCGGCACGCCCGGCGCCATCGACCTCGACGTAGTGCCGTCGCGTCCGTGCGGCGGCTGCGGCATAGGACGGGTCGCCCACGATCTGGCGGACCGCCTGCGCCACCTTCGCCTCATCCGCGTGACGCGGTCCGATGGCGATCGCCATGCCGTGCCGAACGGCCAAGGCCACGTTGAGCTCCTGCTCCGGCTGCAGCGGAAAGCCGACGAAGGGCGTGCCGGCGGCCATCGCCGTCTGCACGCTGCCCTGTCCCCCCATGATCAGCGCCACGGCGACGCGCGGCATGATCCGATGGCTCGGCAAGATGGATTCCACGAGCACCTCGGCGCTTTCCAGGTCGTGCAGTTCGTGGATCGTCGCGCCGACGAGCACGCGCAGGCCGGCGTCCCGCACGCCCGAAACGACGCGCCGTATGAAAGCGGGCGTGCTCGACGACAGGCACACGTAGGCCGTCGGTCGTGCACCGTCGAGGAAGGCTTCCACCCTCGCCGGAATGGGCAGGTCGAGGCGGGCGTAAAGCGGGCCGACGTAGCGCAGGCGCGTGCCCGCGCGGTAGGCGCGCCGATCCCTGGGCGTCCATGCCGACATCGCTGCGTCGGAAATGCCCAGCACTTCGGGAACGTCGGTGACCAAGGTCAGGTCGCCCAGCATCAGCGCGGCCAGGCTGGGCACGGGCTCGACGTCCAGTTCGGCAGCAATCTCGTTCAGGAATGCGACCGGGCCGCGCATGCGGGGCGGCCCCAGGTTGGCCATCATCTTCAGCATCGAAGCGGGCAGCCAATCGAGTTGGGGAACGGGCGACTGCGAGGGTGCAGGTGCCAGCCCCTGCTCGAAGACCGGCGGAACGTAGGAGCCGCCATGCGAGGCCGCGAGCGGGATGCCGAGCACCCGGGCCGACAGGTAGGCCGTCAGCGTGAATCCGATCACGATCATGTCGGCCGCGTGGGCCCGCAGGAACGCCACCTCGCTGCGCACGCCGGCGCGCACTTCGTCAGGCGGCTGGAGCCGGGTGCCCGGCCTTCCCAGCGTGACGATGCCGGCGAGGTATTCCTCGCAACGCCGCGCGTCCATGGTGGGCTCCAGCAGCGTGTAGTGCACGCCCGCCTCGTCGAGCACGCGCGTGTAGGGACCGCCATGGGTTGCCAGGGTGACCTGCTCGCCGCGCGCCATGAGCGCCTGTGCAATGGCCAGCATGCGCGAGGTCTCCGAGAGGAATCCGCAATGCGGAAACAGAGCGATCATGGTGCCACCTTGCTGGTCATCGCCGGCGCGATCGAATATAGGTAATATATTCCCTATGGACCTTCGCCGTCAAATCCTGAACCTCGGGCTGGACGCAGATCGGGACGCCGAACAGGCCGATCGCGTCTTGCTGTTCCGGCTCCTTCTCGCCAGCGGCATGGAACTGCGCGCCCGCATGGACAGGCTGCTGGCGGACAGCGGCCTCACGACCCAGCAGGCGATGGTGCTGCAGGTGCTGCAAGGCCAGGCCGAGCCGCCCACGCTCAAGCAACTCGCGTCGAGCCTGGCGATGAGCCACCAGAACCTCAAGCAGATCGTCAGCGTGCTCGAGCGCAAGGGATTCGTCGAGATCGCCCTGGACGCGCAGGACGGGCGCCTTCGCCGTCTGCATCTGACGAAAATGCACCGTCAATTCTGGAAGCACCGCAACACGGACGATCACGCGGAAGTCGAGCGGTGGACGGCGGCGCTGTCGAACGCCGAAGTGCGCGGGCTCGTCCGGGGCTTGGACAAGCTCCACCAGGCCTTGATGGCGTCGCGGGATGCACGCTAGCGTCGAACGGCGCCCAGACGGACTCCCGAGGCATGGCGGTCTTTGGGAAGCCCGCTGCCTCGAACCCGCTGCGCAGACCGTTCGAATGCCTGGCGCGGTGCCGGAGATCTGGCGCGTGTTCCACCTCTCGCGGCGCGCTTGCGCGGGTGGCTCACCACCCGATCGGGGACTATCATCATCGCGCCCATGACCCCCCTGCCCACGCCGTCCCAGATCGCCCTCCTCGATGACGAGCGCCTCGAGGAGCTCGCCGTCAGCTGGCGCGCGCAGGCGCTGCGCGGCGACCGGCGGGCCTTCGGCGTGGCCCACGCCTTCGAAGTCGAACGGCGCAGGCGCCTGAGCGCGAGTCAGCTGCAGCAACTCGAGCCGCTGGCGCCGGTCGCGCCGCGCAAGCCGTGGTGGAAGTTCTGGTAACCCCGCCTCACGGCACGCCTGCAAACCCCACCCCGGGCACGTGCGGCAGGACCGACTGCCCCGCGGTGATCTCGTCTTCAGGCGGCGCGGTCCAGGCCTGGAGATCTCCGCTCCTCCCGCGCTGGCCGCCATCGCTTCGTCACGACCCGGCTGCAGGGCCGCCTCCCCAACGCCGGGGTGATGCGGAACAGACACACCGACACGATCGACCAGACGTCGATCCGTGCGCCATGGGATGGGTCGGGCCTCGGTGGGCCTCCATGGGCTCGTTGCGGCGACACTCGACAGCCGCTAATGGTTGTCCCGGGGAATGCCGAAGGTCGCATGGATCTTCTGGTACTTGACCGCGGGCTTGAGCACCATGCCTTCGGAGAGCTCGTCGACGACGGCGCGCTGGATCTCCTGCCACGGCGTCTGGCTCGGCGGGTACGGATAGCCCCCGGCCGCCTCGAGCTTTGCCCGGCGCCGGGCGATTTCCTCGTCCGGGACCAGCATGTTCGCCGTGCGCTTCTTCAGGTCGATGCGGACGCGATCGCCGGTCTCGAGCAGTGCGAGGCCGCCGCCGGTCGCGGCCTCCGGCGAGGCGTTGAGGATCGACGGCGAGCCCGAGGTGCCGGACTGCCGGCCGTCGCCGATGCAGGGCAGCGCGGCGATGCCTTTCTTCAACAGGTAGTCGGGCGCGCGCATGTTGACCACCTCGGCCGCACCGGGATAGCCGACCGGGCCCACGCCGCGCATGCAGAGAATGCTGTTCGCATCGAGCTTCATCTTCGGGTCATCGATGCGGCGGTGATAGTCCTCCGGGCCGTCGAAGACGATGGCCGTGCCTTCGAAGGCCATCGGGTCCTTCGGATTCTCGAGGTAGCGCGCATGGAACTCCGGCGTGATCACGCTGGTCTTCATGATCGCGGAGTCGAACAGGTTGCCCCGGAGATTGAGGAAGCCGGCGTTCTTCTTCATCGGCTTGGTGTACGGAAAGATGACCTTGCGGTCGCTGGTGAACTTGCCTTCGCAGTTCTCGATGAGCGTCTTGCCGTTGGCGGTGAGCGCCGGCTGGATCTTGCCCTGGGCGATCAACTCGGCGACCACTGCCGGCACGCCGCCGGCGCGGTAGTACTCCTCGCCGAGGTACTCGCCGGCCGGCTGCAGGTTCACGATCAGCGGGATCCTGTAGCCGTGCTGCTCCCAGTCGGCCGTGGTCAGCGCGACGCCGATGTGGCGCGCGATGGCATTCAGATGGATCGGCGCATTGGTCGAGCCGCCGAGCGCCGAGTTCACGACGATCGCGTTCTCGAACGCCGCGCGCGTGAGGATGTCGGAAGGCTTGAGGTTCTCTCGCACCATCTCGACGATGCGCTTGCCCGTCAGGTACGCCATCTCCTGGCGGTCGCGATAGGGCGCCGGAATCGCGGCGCTGCCCGGCAGCGTCATGCCCAGGACTTCGGCCAGCGAGTTCATGGTCGATGCCGTGCCCATGGTGTTGCAATGGCCGGTCGACGGGGCCGAGGAGGCCACGAGCTTCAGAAATTCCTGATAACCGATCTCGCCGGCGGCCATCATCTCGCGCGCCCTCCACACGATGGTGCCCGAGCCGGTGCGCTCGCCCTGGAACCAGCCATTGAGCATCGGACCCGCGTTGAGCGCAATCGCGGGAATGTCCACGGTTGCCGCGGCCATGATCTGGGCCGGCGTGGTCTTGTCGCAGCCGGTCGTCAGCACCACGCCGTCGAGCGGGTAGCCGTAGAGGACCTCGACCAGCGACAGGTATTGCAGGTTGCGGTCGAGCGCCGCCGTCGGGCGCTTGCAGGTTTCCTGGATGGGGTGGATCGGGAACTCGAAGGCGATGCCGCCGGCATCGCGGATGCCCTCGCGCACGCGCTCGGCCAGCACCAGGTGATGGCGGTTGCACGGCGCGATGTCCGAGCCGGTCTGCGCGATGCCGATGATCGGGCGCCCCGACTGCAGCTCGTCGAAGCCGAGCCCGAAGTTCATCGTGCGCTCGATGTAGAGCGCCGTCATGTCGGCGTTGGCCGGGTTGTCGAACCAGGCCTGGGAGCGCAGCGCCGCGGTCTTGCTCTTCTTGCTCTTGTTCCTCGGCTTCATCAGCGCATTCCCTTCAGCGTTTGGTCGGCGTCGGGCCGGGCCCGGCAGTCGTCGATGTACTGCCGCACGATGTCGGCGAAGTGATCGTGCGGCAAGAGCCCGAGCCGCGCGGCGCGCGCCGCCGATGCGCCGGTGGGCCAGTTGGCCACGATGCCGGCGATGCGCTCGTCGCGCTCGAAGCGCACGCGCGCCCGCACCGCCGATCCGGCGACCTGCTCGAGCGCATCGAGCATCTCGCTCACGCGCACGTTGAGGGCCGGCAGGTTGAGCGCGGTGCGCCCGCCGAAGGCCTCGCGGCTGGCCTCGAAGACGGCGATCAGGCCCTCCACCGTGCGTTGCGGCGACGACACCGGATGCGACACGTCGGGCGACACCGGGCAGATCGATTCCACGCCGGCCAGCGGCTCGCGGATGATGCCGCTGAAGAAGGACGAGGCCGCGCCGTTGGGCCTGCCCGGCCGTACCGTCACGGTCATCAGCCGCGCGGCCCGGCCGTCGATGTAGCCCTTGCGCGTGTAGTCGGCGACCAGGTGCTCGCAGATGAGCTTCTGCGTGCCGTACGAGGTCTGGGGCGCGGGCAGCGTGGCGTCGGCCACCACGCGGGGCATCGGCACGGCCGCATCGGGGCCGAAGACCGCGACCGAGCTGGAGAAGACCAGGCGCGGCACCTTGCCGCCGGCCTCGACCTGCGCGCGCAACGCGTCGAGGAGCGCGCGCGTGCTGTCGAGGTTGGAGCGCAGGCCGAGCTCGAAATCGGCCTCGCACTCGCCGGAGACGGCAGAGGCCAGGTGGAAGACGCCATCGAAGGACTCCTCGCGCAAGGCGTCGGTTTGCGAGAGCAGCGCGCCGGTCCGTGCCTCGACCCGCGCATCCGCGAGCAGGTCGGCCGGCGGCGGCGCGATGTCGCTGAGCACGAGCCTGTCGATGCGCTCGCCGGCCAAGCTGCCGCGCGCAAGCAGCGCTCGCGCCAGGCGCGAGCCCACGAAGCCGCCGCCGCCGGTGATCATCAGTTTCATGTGTTGTCCTTCCTTGTCATGGCCTGTCCTTCGGGCGGTGGAGGGCCGCTGCGGCGCGCACGGCCTTGGCGGCGGCGCGCCGGCGCCGGCCGTCGATGACCCCCCCTTCAATGAGCCGCTGCTCGCCGCGGATCAGGTGATCGATGGCGCGATGTCTCGCCGCGGCCGGATTGCGCGCGGCGATGGCTTCGAAGATGGCGCGATGCTCGCGCTGCACCGCCACCATGAAGTCCATCCGCCGGGCCTCGTTGCCGCGCGTGATGCGCATGCCCTCGCGCAGGTACTGTTCGAGAAAGCCGAGCAGCAGGCGAAACTGCGGATTGCCGGTCGATTCCCCGATCACGCGGTGGAAGGCGAGGTCTTCGGCCACGCCGTCGCGCCCGTCGGCGACGGCCGCGTCGATGGCCTTCAGGCTGCGCCGCAGGGCGGCGATCTGCGTGCGGGTGGCGCGCTCGGCGGCCAGCGCAGCGATCTCGCCCTCGAGCACGCGCCGCACCTCGACCACGTGCACCACCGCCTGCACCGAGCCCAGCACGGCGGGGTCGAAGGCCAGCGCCTGATGCTGCGGCGGGGGCGCGACGAACACGCCCAGTCCCTGACGCGATCGCACCATGCCCTTGGACTTGAGCTGGTGCACCGCCTCGCGCACCACGGTGCGCGAGACTCCGTGCGAGGCCGCGAGCTGCTGCTCGGTCGGCAGCCGATCGCCGGGTATGAGCGCGCCCGATTCGATCTGCGCGCACAGGCGCGCCGCCAGCCGGTCGGACAACCGATCGACCATCAACTGCTGGGGCTGGGGGAGGGTGGACGCCCGCACGGCGGTGGTGAAATGAGCTCGCTTATCGGGTCATCATACAAGTCCAAGGGAATGGTCGCATACCCCGGTTTGCCCTGATGCGCGGGCCTATCGCATTGCCAATACTGCGCGCTGCGACGGCACGCGCTTCCCGCGTCGGCGCACGTCCGCTTGCGAACTCTCAGGACTCAGTGCATGGCCAGTGTCACGATCCAGGCAGTCAAGAAGAACTTCGGCGACGTCTCCATCCTGCATGGGGTCGACATCGACATCCAGGACGGTTCGTTCACCGTGCTGGTGGGCCCGTCGGGCTGCGGCAAGTCGACGCTGCTGCGCATGATCGCGGGCCTGGAGGAGATCAACGGCGGCGAAATCCGCATCGGCGACCGGCGCGTGAACGACCTGCCGCCCAAGGAACGCGACATCGCGATGGTGTTCCAGAACTACGCGCTCTATCCGCACATGACGGTGCGCGACAACATGGCGTTCGCGCTCGCGCTGGCCAAGCTGGACAAGCCCACGATCGAATCCAAGGTGAAGCGTGCCGCCGAGATCCTCGGCCTCATCCCGCTGCTCGAGCGCTTTCCGCGCCAACTCTCGGGCGGCCAGCGGCAGCGTGTGGCGATGGGCCGCGCGATCGTGCGCGACCCGCAGGTGTTCCTGTTCGACGAGCCGCTGTCCAACCTCGATGCCAAGCTGCGCGTGGCCATGCGCGGCGAGATCAAGGAACTGCACCAGCGCTTGAAGACCACGTCGATCTACGTCACGCACGACCAGATCGAGGCCATGACCATGGGCGACAAGATCGTGGTCATGCGCGACGGCCGCATCGAGCAGACCGGCAGCCCGCTCGACCTCTACGACCACCCGGCCAACCAGTTCGTCGCCGGCTTCATCGGCTCGCCGGCCATGAACTTCCTGCCGGGCACGCTGCGGCGCAGGGACGGCGCGGCGCACGTGGAACTGAAGGACGGCACCCAGCTCGCAGCGCCGCTGCGCTGCGGCGGCGTCGACGGCCAGGCCGTGGTCTACGGCACCCGGCCCGAGCACCTGACGCTCGCCGATTCGAACGGCATCCCCGCGCGCGTGGCCGTGATGGAACCGACGGGCATGGACACCTTCGTCGCGTGCCGCCACGAAGGCGCGGAACTCTCCGCGGTGTTCCGCGAGCGCCACGAATTCGCGCCGGGGACCACCATCCATCTGCAGCCCGATCTGCAGCGCGCGCACCTCTTCGACGCAGGCACCGGCGAACGGCTGGTGTCCTGAATTCCACGGGCAGTCCGTTCAAGACACGAAGGAGACACCAATGACCGGGTTCAATCGCCGTCAATTTCTGGAAGGTTCAGCCGGCGTTGCCGCCGCCGCCACGCTCGGCACCGGTACCGCGGTCTTCCCCAGTGCCGCCCACGCGCAGTCGTTGACCTTCAAGCCCGAGAAGGGCGCCACGCTGCGCGTGCTGCGCTGGAGCCGCTTCGTGCAGGGCGACATCGATGCCTACATGGCCAACGTGAAGAAGTTCACCGAGGCCACGGGCGTGCCGGTGCGCGTCGACAACGAAACCTGGGAGGACGTGCGGCCGAAGGCGGCGGTGGCGGCCAACACGGGCGCGGGGCCCGACATCATCCTGTCGACCAACGACGACGCCAACCTCTATCCCGACAAGCTGCTCGACGTCACCGACCTGGCCGAGTACCTCGGCAAGAAGTACGGCGGCTGGTACCCGGCGGCGCAGGCCTTCATGCGGCCCGACGGCAGGAAGTGGATCGGCCTGCCGCTGGGCGCCTCGGGGTCGCTGATCGTCTATCGCCAGAGCATGGTGAAGGCGGCCGGCTTCGACAGCTTCCCGAAGACCACCGACGACTTCCTCAAGCTCTACAAGGCGCTCAAGGACAAGGGCACGCCCGGCGGCATGGCGCTGGGCAACGCGACCGGCGACAGCACCTGGACCAACTGGCTGGTGTGGGCCTTCGGCGGCAAGCTGGTCGACAAGAGCAACAAGGTGGTGATCGACAGCCCGGAGACGCTGAAGGCGCTGGAGTACGCGAAGGAGCTCTACGCCAACTTCATCCCGGGCACGCTCTCGTGGCTGGACCCGAACAACAACAAGGCCTTCCTCGACGGCCAGATCAGCGTGACCAACAACGGCATCTCGATCTACTACGCGGCCAAGAACTCGCAAGACCCGAAGATCAAGGAGATGGCGGCCGACATCGGCCATGCGGTGTTCCCGATCGGGCCGGTGGGGGTGCCGACCGAGTCACACCTGTTCTTCAACCAGATGGTCATGAAGTACACCAAGTACCCGCAGGCGGCGAAGGAATTCCTGCGCTTCATGATGGAGCGGCCGCAGTTCGACGACTGGCTGCAGGGCGGCGGTGGCTACGTGGCGCAGCCGCTGGCCGACTACGAGAAGAACCCGATCTGGTCCGTCGATCCGAAGCACACGCCGTACCGCGACTCGGTGAAGAACCTGCGCCCGGCCGGCTACGACGGCAAGCTGGGCTACGCCTCGGCGGGCGCTGCGGCCGACTTCATCATTCCGAACATGGTGGCCGAGGCGGCCAGCGGCTCGAAGTCGCCGAAGGAAGCCGCCGAACGGGCGCAAAAGCGTGCCGAGCGCTACTACAAGGTCTGAGCCCGCCACGGACGCGCCGGCGCCGGCGCGTCCGTGGACGGCGCGGCTTGCCGACAGCCGCAACTTCCTCGGCTTGCTCTTCATGCTGCCGGCGGCGGGACTGCTGCTGCTGTTTCTCACCTATCCGCTCGGCCTGGGCATCTGGCTCGGCTTCACCGACACCAAGGTCGGCCGCGGCGGCCAGTGGATCGGGCTGGAGAACTACGAGTTCCTCTGGGACGACGCGGTCACCCGGCTGGCGCTCTTCAACACGCTGCTCTACACGGTGGTGGCGAGTGTGTTCAAGTTCGTGCTCGGCCTGTGGCTGGCGCTGCTGCTCAACAAGAACCTGCGCTTCAAGACCCTCTTTCGCGCCGTCATCCTGCTGCCCTACATCGTGCCGACGGCGCTGTCGGCCATCGCCTTCTGGTGGATCTACGACTCCCAGTTCTCGATCGTCAGCTGGGCGCTGCTGAAGATGGGGCTGATCGACAGGTACATCGACTTCCTCGGCGATCCGTGGAACGCGCGCTGGTCCGTGATCGCGGCCAACGTCTGGCGCGGCATCCCCTTCGTCGCCATCACGCTGCTGGCCGGCCTGCAGACCATCTCGCCCTCGTACTACGAGGCCTCGGCCATCGACGGCGCATCGCCCTGGCAGCAGTTCCGGCACGTCACGCTGCCGCTGCTGACGCCGATCATCGCCGTGGTGATGACCTTCTCGGTCCTCTTCACCTTCACCGACTTCCAGCTGATCTACGTGATCACGCGCGGCGGACCGCTCAACGCCACGCATCTGATGGCCACGCTGTCCTTCCAGCGCGCGATCTCGGGCGGGGCGCTCGGCGAAGGCGCGGCCATCGCCATCGCCATGGTGCCGTTCCTGCTCGCCTGCGTGCTCTTCAGCTACTTCGGCCTGCAACGACGCAAGTGGCAGCAAGGAGGAACCGACAAATGAGCGCAGCCCAAGCCGCAACGACCGACATGGTCGGCATGAGCTATCTCGAATCGTTGCCGCGCAAGGTGGTGACCGTGTACCTGCCGCTGGTGGTCTTCCTGATCGTGCTGCTGTTCCCGTTCTACTGGATGGCGATCACCTCGGTGAAACCCGACGCCGAACTGCTGACGCGCGAGGGCAATCCCTTCTGGGTGGTGGCGCCGACGTTGGCGCATTTCCACAAGCTGCTGTTCGAGACCTCGTACCCCCAATGGATCTGGAACACGCTGCTGGTGTCGGTGGTGTCGACCTTCTGTTCGCTCGGCTGCTCGGTGTTCGCGGCCTACGCGATCGAGCGGCTGCGCTTCAACGGCTCGCGCCAGGTCGGGCTGGCGATCTTTCTCGCCTACCTGGTGCCGCCGTCGATCCTCTTCATCCCGCTCGCGAACGTGGTATTCGGCCTCGGCCTGTTCGACACGCGCCTGGCGCTGATGCTCACCTACCCGACCTTCCTGATCCCGTTCTGCACTTGGCTGCTGATGGGCTACTTCCGCTCCATTCCCTTCGAGCTGGAGGAGTGCGCGCTGATCGACGGCGCGAGCCGCTGGCAGATCCTGGTGAAGATCGTGCTGCCGCTGGCCGTGCCCGGCCTGATCTCGGCCGGCATCTTCGCCTTCACCTTGTCGTGGAACGAGTTCATCTACGCACTCACCTTCGTGTCCTCGTCGGAGATCAAGACGGTGCCGGTCGGCGTGGTGACCGAGCTCGTCCAGGGCGACGTCTACCAATGGGGGCCGCTGATGGCCGGCGCGCTCCTGGGCTCGTTGCCGGTGGCGTTCATCTACTCGTTCTTCGTGGAGTACTACGTGTCGGGGTTGACCGGGTCCGTGAAGGAGTGAGGGAGAAGGGGCCCAGCGGCCGGGGAGCGGCGTGCCGGAGGCGGCGCCGCCGGCCACGGTGCAGGCCGCCTGCGACGCGACCCGTACGCTGTTGGAAGGCGCGAGCCGCGCGACCTGGCGGAGGTCGTGCTGGACGACGAAGGCGTTCCCGACTTCCACCGCCGCGTCTACGAGATCGTCGCTTCGCCTGCCGCAGGCGACCCGTTGAAGTTGGGTTCGTCGGACGCTCAGGACGACGAGAAGACGTGAGCGCCGAAGGTCCCGCCTTGTAGAAGGCGAGAAGTCGCGTTTGGGCTCGAAGCTCCGAGACCGCTGCCAGCCACAGAACCGGACTTCCGCAACGTATCCGCAAATGAATCACCCTAGGCAGAGCGAGTATTGTGAAAAATTAAACTATCTTTCAACAATTATGAAGATTGAATATAATTTTTCGTATGGAACTGAACCAGATTTGGCACTGCCCCCGACCGGAGCTCGCAAAGCGCTACCTAGCCCTGCTGCAAGCCGGGCCGGTTGTGAGCACGACCATTTTCGCGCCCCGGCGCACCGGGAAGACGGTGTTTCTGCGCAAAGACCTGACGCCGGCAGCCGACGCTGCCGGCTTCACCGTCGCGTATGTGGACCTTTGGCAGACGAGGTTGAACCCCGGCATCGCGATTGTTCGGGGGCTGGAGGAAGCGCTCACGCCGAGGACGTTGGCACAAAAGGCGCTCCACAAGCTGCATGAGCCGGTCAAGAAGGTCAAGGCATCCGGCAGCGCGGGTGAGTTGAAGGGCGCCATCGAGGTTGAGTTGGGCGACGCGAAAAAGGAAGCCACTGAGCTCGCCCTGCGTATCGAAGAACTTGTTGTCAAGCTTGTTTCCAAGAAGAAGCTTCTGCTCTTGGTCGATGAAGCTCAGGAACTTGCACGAAACAAGGAGAATGAACTGATGGCAATGGCACTGCGCACCGCCATCACCAAAAACAGCGACAAGCTGCGAGTCGTATTCACCGGCTCATCGCGCACGCAACTCGCCAACGTCTTCTCCAACAGCACCGCGCCACTCTTCTCGGTGGGCGCCGCTGTTCAAGAGTTCCCGATGCTTGGCAGAGAACTGGTCGAATTCGTCGCAAAGAAGTTCCAGGTCGCCAGCGGACGAACCCTGGACGTCGCCGCAGGGTGGACGGCCTTCCAAGAATTCCATCAGCAGCCCGAGCCATTCCTCTCGGTGGTCGTGGCCATGCTCATGGACCCATCGCTCTCCTTAGAGCGCGCAGTGGCAACCGAAAAGGCAGAGCAGGACAAGGAGGAAAACCACGAAGGAACCTGGGGGTCGCTCGATGCGATGCAGCGCCAGCTCCTTCTGCTCTTCGTCAACGACCCGCATGCCAAACCATTCGGAAAGGCGGCGCTTGTGAAGCTTGCCAAAGCTCTCGGCGTTCCTTCGCTCGCGCCGTCCGACGTGCAGTATTCGCTCAACAACTTGAAGTCCAAGACCATCATCTCGAAGGCGCCAGGCGGTGTGCACACGTTCGAAAGTGCGGCGTTCGAGCGCTGGGTCAGAACGTTGGCGCCCGTTAATCCCTAACCGGCGCCAAACCGGGCTGGGGCGTGTGGCAGCATCCGCCGTCCAGGCGCGGCCCGGCCCGGGCGGGGAGCGTGAAAGACAGGCTGGCCAGCACCACAGCAACCAGCGCGAGGATTCTCTTGGGGATCATTGGCGATGTTGGCCCTCGCGATGGCGCCGTCGCCGGGCGAGCGTTCAGCGGGTCCAGGGGACTACAGGATAGAGAGTCAAAGAGCTGTGAGCGAAGGAGCGAAGCTGTGCTCCGAAGACCCGAATCCCGCCCTGCGGCCACTGGGCAGAACGCGTCCTGGAATGAACCGCACGCATGCCACTGAACTGATGGCGAAGGTGCCACGCACCTCGAGGCGCGACCCGGTGGGCCACTGGCCCGGGGTCGCGTTTTGCGCAAGAAGCGCATAGGATGCGAGCCGCTTTCCATCTGATGGGGGTGAGTCATGCTGCCAACGGATTTCCAGCCGGTGTCGAATCGCGCCGCGATGCGTCGCCAATTCCTGCGCGGCGCGGGCGCCGCCGTCGCGAGTGCCGTCGTGATACCGCGATGGGCGAGCGCGCAATCGGGCTCGGCCTCGGCCAACGCGCCCATCGGCCCGCCCAGCACCGTCACGCAGCCTCCCCGCGACTTCAGTCGCCGCGGCGCGCCCACCACCTACTTCACCGACCCTGACGTGCTCACGGTCGATCCGGCCTTCGACGGCCTGCGCCAGCCTAACGCGCCGATCCAGCGGCTGTGGACGGGCGCGCTGTGGTCCGAAGGGCCCGCGTGGAGCTCGGTCGGCCGCTTCCTCGTGTGGAGCGACATTCCGAACAACCGGCAACTACGCTGGAGCGAGGACGACGGGCACGTGAGCGAGTTCCGCGTGCCTTCCAACAACAGCAATGGCAATACTTTCGACTACCAGGGCCGGCAGCTCTCGTGCGAGCACCTCACGCGGCGCGTCGTACGCTACGAGCTCGACGGCTCGACAACCGTGCTGGCGTCGAACTTCAACGGCAAGCGGCTCAACTCACCGAACGACGTGGTGCCGCATCCGGACGGCAGCTACTGGTTCACCGACCCGCCCTATGGCGCGCAGCTCTACGAAGGCACGGTCGACGCGCCCGGCGGTCCCGCGAACAAGGCAGGGCGATTGAATCCCAAGCTCGGACAGCCGCCCGAGATCGGCAGCTACCAGCGCGAGTTGCCGACGGCGGTGTACCGCCTCGACAAGAGCGGCGCGCTCACCCAAGTGGCCGGCGAAGACCTCGTGCCCGACCCCAACGGCCTGTGCTTCTCGCCCGACTTCAAGAAGCTCTACATCGTCAGCACCGGCCAGGGCCCGGGCGACACGATCGCGGGCGGCAAGGGCGACATGTACGTGTTTGACGTCGGGCCGAACAACACGCTGAGCAATGGCAAGCTCTTCAACAACTTCATGATCGACGGCGTGAAGTGCGGCCCCGACGGCGTGCGCTCGGACGTCGACGGCAACCTCTGGTGCTCCAGCAATGCGGGGCGCCGCGTCGGCTACAGCGGCGTGACGGTATGGACACCCGGCGGCAAGCTCATCGGGCGCATCCGCCTGCCGGAGGTCTGCGGCAACGTCTGCTTCGGCGGACCGAAGCGCAACCGGCTCTTCATGGCCGCGAGCCAGTCGCTCTACGCCGTGTACACGGCCACGCAAGGCGCGGCACCCGGCTAGGCGTGCGCCGGGTCATCGCGCGCGCACTGTCTCGGCGCGCGCAGTCCCTCGAACTCCCGCCTGAGACCTGACCTGAGGACCTTTCCTTCTTGCGCCCCTGACCGGCGCGGAGGAGGCCCTTGCGGCGTCGGCCGAGGAACAGCGCGATGCGGTTCTCCAGTGACAGGCTCCAACCGGCCAACAGCGGCCGGTCGTGTCGGGACTGCTAGTTAGGCAAGCGCACGTGCTCGTCCGTGTGGTCGCCTGCAGCTGGACTTACTCAGTAGTCGATAATTTAGGCTACAAAAGTCACCGCGGCGATCGGTTTGATGATCCAATAGTGCATGAAGCGAGATGGCCGCACGCTGGATCACAAAACGCTTGAAGAGATTCGCCTGATGGCGGTGGAGCGAGTTCGCGACGGGGAGAAGCCCTCTGCAGTGATTGCCGCCTACGGTTTCAGCCGCACAACCATCTACAAATGGCTGAAGGCCTCGTCGGGTCGAGGCAAGGGACTCAAGGCATTGCGCGGCACGCGCGGCACCGGGCGACCACGGACGCTGAGTGCCGCGCAAGAGCGCCAAATATTTCGTTGGATCAATGGGCGCGACCCGCGACAGTACGGACTGGACTTTGGGCTGTGGACACGCGCCATTGTCGTGGCGCTGATCGAGCAGAAGTTCGGCGTGAATATGGGGGTGACCGCAGTCGGTGCGTTGCTGGCCAAGCTCGGACTGACCCCGCAAAAGCCGCTGCAACGCGCCTACCAACGCGATCCTCAAGCCATCGAGCGCTGGCAGCGTGAAACCTACCCCGGCATCGCCACGGCTGCGAGGCAAAGTGGTGCCGACGTCTACTTCTGGGACGAATCGGGCTTTCGGGCTGACACCGTGCACGGCAAGACCTGGGCGCCCATGGGCAAGACCCCGGTTATCGAGCGGCCCGGCCAACGCCAGTCGATCTCCGCGGCATCGGCCGTCAACGCCAGGGGTGGATTCTGGTTTGCGACTTACCAGGGTGCGCTCAATGCCGAACTGTTCATCGAATTGCTCAAGAAGATGATGAAGGGTCGCAGCAAGCCGGTGCACTTGGTGGTCGACGGATTGCCGGCCCACAAGAAAGCCAACGTGCGCGAGTACATCGAATCCACTCAGGGCAAGCTGAGCATGCACATTCTGCCGGGCTACGCACCGGACCTGAACCCGGACGAACTGGTCTGGAGTCACGTCAAACGTACCGGCGTGGCTCGCAACCCATTGCGAGCTGGCGAGAAACTCGAAATCCGCGTCGACCAGCAACTGCGCAACATGCAGAAGAATCGCCGGCTTGTTCGATCATTCTTCGAAGCGCCCTCTGTCGCCTATATTTCCGACTGCTGAGTAGGATCGCCGTGAGCGCTCGCCGCTGCAGGAGGTAGAGCCGGCCGCCGGCGAACGCCCACTCGATGTCGTGGCCCCCGCCAAACACCTCGTCGCAGCGGAGCGCGAGCGCATGAAGCGCGGCGAGCTGTGCATCGTCGAGGCAGAGCACGCGGGTGAGCCCCTCGGAAACGTGTGTGCTGCTTGTGCCGCCTTCCGGGTCGGTGCGTATGGCGACGTCCTTCAGTCCCGCGATTCGCTCGGCGACGGCACCGTCACGCCTCAAGCGGAACCGATCTGGGATGACGAGACCGGCAACGACCGACTCCCCGAGCCCCCAGGCCGCCTCGATCACGAGCTCGTCCGACCCGTTGACAGGGTTACGGCTGAAGAGCACGCCGGCGGAGTCCGCATCGACGAGTTCCTGTACGACGACGGCCATTCTCGGCTCGCGGGGCAGCCGAAGGCGCTCGCGGTACGCGAACGCTGAAGGCGAGCGCGCCGAGCGCCAGATGGCGGACACGGCGTCAACGAGTTCGGGCTCGGAGCGCAGGTTCAGCTGCGTCAGATGCTGTCCTGCGAAGCTCGCCTGCTCGGAGTCCTCACCCACTGCGGACGAGCGCGCCACGAGCGGGGCGCCGAGCGTGCGAAAGACTGCAGCCAGCCGCTGCCTCGCGTCGCGTTCGTCAGCAGCGAGTGCATCCACGAACCCGTACGGAAGCGCGACACCCGCGGGAACGGGCAGGCCCGCACGCGTGGCCGCGGCCAGCTGCGCGGCCTTGCCGCCAAACAGGCTTTCCTCGAGCTCCTCGGTAAGTGCTGCCGGTTTCATCGTCGCCTGCTTCCGTCATGCGACGAGCTCGACCTCGCCCGCGGTGCCATCGACGATGATCCTCGCACGGTCCAGGAGCACGGAGGTCGCATCGGTGCACCCGACGACTGCCGGCAGCCCGTACTCGCGCGCGACGATCGCGGCATGCGAGAGCAGCCCGCCCCGGTCGGTCACGATCGCGCCGAGGAGCGGCAGCACGATGTTGAATGCCGTCGTCGTCGAGTTCGTGACGAGGATGTCGCCCCGCTCGATGCGACCAAACTCCTCGGTGCCGCGAATCACCCGTGCGATGCCCTCGTACACGCCTGGGCTGACGCCGAGACCGTGCACCTTTCGCTCCTCGGTGCGTGGCTTCGGCGCGGCGAAGATCGCCTGCACGGCTGCACCGATCGCGCGCTCCAGCCTTGCCGCCGAGGACGGCAGCCACTCGGGCGGCAGCGGATCGCCCGGCTCGCCGCCGAGAAACGCCGGCGCATCCGCGTAGCGCGCCTTGAGCCGGTAGCGCGCACGCTCGGCCAGTTCCTCGCCCGATGGGCCGTCGCCGGACTCGACGAGGCTTCGCAGCTCCGCGTAGCCAGCCTCGACGAGATGGCCCGGATCGGCGAGCCGTCCCGCCGCCGTAAGCCGACGGCCGGCCGCCAGGATCGCGCGCCGCATAATCCCGATCGCCCAGAGGTCGGCGTAGATGCCCCGCTCGTCGCGTAGCCGGTAGGTCGCCCGAGCCTCCTCGAGCAGCGCGTCGAAGGCATCGCGATGCCGAGCGGGCACTGCGTCGCGCAACTCAGAGGTCTTCCGGTCCAGGTCGTTCGCCGGTGGAGTCTCGAGGCGATCGAATGCTGTGCGGATCGCTCCGACGATCAGCTCGGGAAGCTCGTGCACCGACGGGTCGCCCACGTCCTCGCCGTTTACCGGCCGGTAGGCGACACGATCGACGTATGCCGAAGCGAGCCGGCCCGTGTCGCCGGACAGCGAGCGAAGCGCGGCGACCACCTCACCCGGCTCTCCGGCCGACGTGAGCAAGGCCGTCGCCGCCGTATCTAGTCGGAGAGCGCCGACCAGTCGCTCGAGCTCTTCGTCTGCACCGAGCGGGTCGGGGTTCGCGCCCTGGAGGAGACCGAGTAACTGGGCTGGCGAGCGGCCTGTCCACTCTTGCGCGTGCACGAGGAAGTCGCCCACAGACAGGAGCGCCGGCACGTTGAAGAGGTGATGCATGTACGCGCCATGGATCTGGTTCTCGCGGCAGCGATCGATGTATGCGAGGAGCGCAGGCGTGTCGAGCGCCGCCGGGTCAACCGCGAGCAGCGCGAGGTGAGCTCGGATCGCCGCGGGCTTCACCTCCAAGTCCCAGCGCTCGAGGTCCTCGCGCCAGAGCTTGCGCTCGAACACGGTCGCGCTCGTCTCGAGCCTGCGCCGAATCATTGGGTGATTGCGCGCGAGCTCGTCCCACACCTCTTTCGGAGGGTGACCGACCGCCTCCCTTGGCGCGCCGACCGGACGTGCGCAGTAGTACGGGAACCCGTTGACGAAGCCCGCCTCCAGGTACTCGAGCAACGATCCGTAGCGGCGGAGGCTCTCGCCGAAGCCGCGCTGGAACGCGTCGGGAAAGATCTCCACGTGGAAGCGGGTCACCGGCCGCGTCCAGTGAGTCGGGTCGAGGAACCACGATCCCGGACCGGGTGGGGCGAAGGTTTGCTCAGCGACGAGTGTCATCATTACCAACCTCCTTCATGCTTGCCGGATTGCGGCGAAGTTCGTCCGTCAGCACGCGTACGGCCCAGGCGGCGGCCTTGCCGGCCTCCGGGCCCTCGAGGTCCCACTGGTCGCGCATCGCCTGCCAAGCGGGCGCGCTCACGAGCAGGTAGATCACCGCAAGGGCGCGCCGACGCTCGGCCGGGCCGAGCCCGCCGGTGACCTCCCGCATCGCCTTCTCGAACGTCGCCAGTCGCCGGCGCCGCGTGCGGGCCCGGATCTCCTGTCCGCGCTTGGATAAGAGGGCGCGGATCAGCGGCGCTCGCTCGTCGTACATGCGATAGAGCGCAGGCGCCATCTCGCGGACGCCCTCGAGCGTGTCTGGGTAGGAAAGGAGGACGACCTGGAGGTGCTCCTGCGCCCATTCACCGAACTCGTCGAAGAGCGCCTCCTTGGTCGGAAAGTGCCGGTAGACGGTACGGACCGACACGCGGGCGCGCACGGCGACAAGCGGAACGGTGACCTCGTTGACCTCCTCGTCCGCCAGCACATCCGCCGTCGCCTCCAGTATCCGAAGGCGCGTCTGCTCCATCTGTTCTGCGCGGAGCGGGCTCTCGTACGTGGTCGTGCTCATGACAGCAGAATATTCATGTCACGTTGTCGTGTCAAGAAGGCATGCTGACATGTCGCCAATTGCCGCGCCCCATGATGCCGTGGCAAAGCCGATTGAAAATCGTGAATCTCTACGCTGCATCGCGACTAATCCCGCGGCCCTGCGCCGTGCGCGTGCCAGCCCGTTAGCCGCGACATGGACCGCAAGGGGCTCGGAGCCGCGGGCCGGCGACAGGCTACAGTCGGCCAAACCAGCCGTCGGCCGCCGCGCTCCAAAGTAGCAATCCACTCACCCGATGTCCGCCAACCGTGCCCAAAGCAGCTGACGTCCAGCAGCGATATTTACGATGGCGAGCAGGGGGCCTTCGAGTCGTCGCAGGTTGCCCGTCGGTCGTCGAAAAAGATGAATCGGCTCCATGCAGTGAGCCGATTTCGAACCGGACGAGTCCGTCGGGCTGTGGACCCAGCTACCCTGGCTTCCGAGCCTCTGCTCGCATAAGATAATTTATCTTTACTTATTCAAATGACCGCGTGATTGCCGTCAGATGGCTACGGGCGCCGGAGTGGTGGTGGGTGAAATTCCTTTATCCAGCAGGAACTTAGGTGATTTGACACGTAAGCAAAGATATATTATCTTAAACACATGACTGACTGGAGCTTCTACGGCAGAGGGACACAACTCGACGACCTGAAGAGCCTTGTGCACCGCGGAAACTGGTTCTTCTGCCGCGTCCAGGGGCGCCGCCGCATTGGCAAGACAGCGCTACTGAAGCACTTGGCCACCCTCGACGGCGACCTGATGGCCAGGCTGGTGTACATGCAAGTGCCCGACTCCGACCAGTTCGATGTGGTTGCCACATTCAAGGCAGCCCTCGGACAGAGTGACCAGCAAGTCGCCCGCGACCTGGTCCCTAAAGTCGACGATTTCGCCTCCATGGCAGCGGCCATTGGCACGCTCTGCCGTGCAGGCATGGTTGTCGTCCTGGATGAATTCCAGTACTTCACTCGGGCGGCCTTGCGTGCGTTCAACTCCTTCCTGCAGGCTCAAGTCGACATCTTGCGCGGAACCAAGGGCGGGGGCCTGTTCGTCCTGGGTTCCATTCATTCGGAGATGGAAGCTCTACTAGACGACAAAGGCGCCCCCCTGTATGGCCGCCTGACGTCGCAGCAGCACCTGAATCACTGGGACTTCGAGGACCTGATGGTGGTCTACAAAGCCCACGGCTTGGAAGACCCATACGAGTGGCTCTCGCTCTGGAGCTTCTTCGAGGGCGTGCCCAAGTTCTACCGCGACTGCTACGAGCAGGGGCTGTTCGACGTGGAGCCTGCGGCATGCCAAGCCGAGCTGCTCAAGCGCATGTTCCTCATGAGCAGCAGCCCGCTCACCGAGGAAGCGGACACCTGGTTTTTGCGGGAAATCCGCGGTCGGGGCGTGTCAATCCTCAACTTCCTGGCCCAGAACCCCGGCTGCACAAACGGCGAGGTCAATGCTGCTTTCGCAGGCAAGGACGAGAAAGACAAGAAGGCTCTGGCGGCCTATCTCGGCACCCTCGCGAACCACTACGGCCTCGTTGAACGGCAGTTGCCCGTCTTCTCGGACAGCACGAGCCGCAACGCCCGGTACTACATCGCGGACAACTTCTTGCAGGGCTGGCTGGCAGTGGCCAAGCCTGCACGCGACGTCGTGCGCTTGAAGCCCATGGACCGGGCTATCGAATATGCGCTGCCTCGCATGAACACCCACGAGGGACACGCGTTCGAGAAGCTGATTCGCCAGCTGCACATCGAGTGCTCTCAGAAGGGCAAGGGCGATTTCAGCCTGACGGACATCAATCTCGGCTTCTGGAACCGGCCGCGAGACGCGAGCCGCAACATCGAAATCGACGTGGTCGCCATGGACGGGGACACCAAGACGGTTCGTTTCGGGAGCTGCAAGCGCTCGGCCTCAGCGCACACACCGGGCGCCCTGGCGGAATTCGACCGGCACATCGAAGCCTTCCTCGGTACCAAGGAAGGCAAACGTGTTCTCGGCTGGAACGTGCAGAAAGTGTGCTTCTCGCCCAAGTTCACGGCCGGAGAGCGTGCCGCACTTCGCGCCCGAGGCTATGGCACCCGCGACCTACTGGACTACGCGCGCCTGTTTTGAACCGGCACCGGCCGTCAGCCTGCTCATATGGTCGCCAGTGTCAATAGCGCTCCTGCATGGCTATGGGGTGTAGGTGCATGTTGGGATCGATCAGGTGATGCGACTCGAGCGTTTGCAGCGACGATGAATCAAGCTCATATCCGCGGTTTGGTTACCTGCACTTCATCGATTCGTCGTGGGCCTGCCTCGCTCTAGGGTCGGGGATCAGCCTTGCGGTGCCCTTGTAACAGGCTCGAGGATTGCCCTATCGTTGCTCGTGTCGCATCGCCAGATCGATCCGGGGGCGTCTTCGCCTTTTCAGGTTGACTCGACCTTCTCGCGTTGCGCCTGCATGCCGATGGCCCAGACGAAGCCGGCCAGTTCTCTTGCGACCGCGACGCAGGCCTTGTTGGCTTGCAAGCCGCGTGCATTCAAAGCGGCAAACCGCTGAGTCAGCCGCAGCTGCGCCGTCCAGGCCATCCTTCGTATCGGTTCGGACAACTCCTGTTGTCGAATCTGCGCCTGTTTGCCGATGCGCGCTTTGAAGCGATAGTTCCAAGCGGCCTCAGTCAACAGTCGCCGCGCATGCGCGTTGCCCGTCTTGGTGATGCTGCCGCGGCTCGTGCGCTCGCCGCTGGAATGCTCGGACGGTACCAGCCCGAGATAGCCCATGAGCTTGCGCGGATGTGCAAAGCGACCAAGGTCGCCGATCTCGGCCACCAAGCCAATCGCTGTGATCGCGGCAACACCACGCAGTGCCTGCAGCGCACCGACCACCGATTCAAAGCGCCAGCCAGCGATCGAGGACAGCAGCGCCTTCGTCAGCCTATCGACACGATCATCTGCCGCCGTCACGGCTTGCCAGTATTCGGTGAACGCGGTCTGGGCGGCACCAACACCGAAGTTCAGCGTCCCCAGCCAGCGGTAGTAGGCACCGCACCACGAGGTCTTGCCCTTGTAGCGCACGTCGTGGCGCAGCAAGAAGCCCTTGAGCTGATGGCGGGCCTGGACGCGACTGTGAACCGCGTCTTCCCGCGCCCGCGACAAATCCCGAATCGCTTCGTCGTCCGGATCGGGAATCCACACGGCGCTCAACTGGCCAGCACGTGAACACTCGGCCAATTGAACGCTGTCGCGTGTGTCAGTCTTGATCCGCTCACCTGGACGTCGCGGGATCTGCGATGGGGCAATGATCTCGCAGCTATAGCCCTTGACCTTCAAGGCACGCTGCAGACCGAAGCCCGTCGGGCCAGCCTCGTACACGATGTGCAGTCGCTCCGCGGTGCCGACCTTGGCCAGCACTCTTAGCAGCTTGGACACGTCGTGCGGGACCTTGCCGACCAATCGCCCGGGCGCTCGGTCAGGCTCGGCCGCCGCCACGCTGATGCTGTCCTTGTGGACATCCAATCCCACGTGAATCTTGCTACGCTCTTCCATGGTCGGTCTCCTTGTTGCTGACGACGCAAGTCACAGCATGTAGCTCTACGTTTTTGGACGCAATCTACGATGTTGGAGACCGGCCGCCTACGCTGGGGCGGCGACCATCATGTCTAGATTCCAGCTGTAACCTTTGGCCGGCCGCCCTCGGCCAGTTCCCCGCCATTCGTGGCCGACAGCTTTGGTGCTCAAGCAAACCCGTCGACGAGGGCCCGCGCGCCGGGGAGTGCGCCGTTTGATTTCCGCCAGACCAGAGTGAAGTTGTTTGCCGGCATTGGTACGGCCTCCTCCAGCGCAAGGCCTTCATTGCCCGCGACTTCCGCCACCTTGTCGATGTCGCGCACGCCCCAGAGCGGATTCCTTGCGCGCAGGCTCGCGTCGAACGCTTCGTTGCTCTGCGACGTATGCGCGCCGCCGCGCATGTACGGGCCGTAGGTCACAAGCACGCCACTGGCGGGCAGGATCCTGCCGGCGCCCGCCATCAACGCGAGCGTGGCCTCCCACGGGGAGATGTGAATCACGTTGATGCACACGACCGCGTCGGCCGCGGATACGGGCCAGGGATGCTTCGTGACATCGATGGCGAGAGGCGGCTTTACGTTCGACAGGTTGCCTTCGGCCACCCACGCCTCGATGGAAGCATGGCGCTCCACGTCCATCTCGCTGGGCTGGAAAGTGAGGGCGGGCAAAGCCCTGGCGAAGTGCACCACGTGCTGCCCGGTGCCGCTGCCGATCTCGAGCACTAGGCCGCGTGGCGGCAATACGCGCGCAAGTACCTCGAGCATCGGCTGCTTATTGCGCTCGGGGGAGGGGGCGGTCTCGCGTGAGTCCATGCAGCGATGGTAAGCGTAGGTCGTGATGCCCGCGTCCTCGCAGGCCTTGAGCTCCGTGCCGTTGAAGTAGCCGCGGCGGCGAGGGCCTGCAGCTTGGTCTTGCCCATCGCCTCGCACGCGGCCGTTGCCATCGTTGGTGACCTCGTGCGCCACGATCGGGTGGTGTCTGGCGTCGACCGCCGCTTGGACGTTGTAGCCCACCAGGCCCGACCCCTTGGCTTGCGAGTTCATCGATCGCGCATCGGGATCGGTGAGCGAGCGTTGCCCGTCGGGTTCCTTCTTCAGCTCTTCCCTCGTGCGATCGAGCTGCTTCGTCTGCTCGCGCAGCTTCTTGATCTTGTCCTGCAGCCGCTCGGTCTTGGCCTCGACCTCTGTTCGGCTGCGTCCGGTCGGCCGTCTCCAGGGCGTCGAGGTAGCGCTGGATGCTCTGCTCGATCTGCCGCTGACGAGCGTCGATCTTGCCGGCGGTGAAGTTGCGGTCGCGGTTGCTGACCGCCTTGAACTTGCTGCCGTCAATGGCCACGATGGCATGAGAGAACAGCTTGAGGTCGCGGCACAAACCAACGAAGCGGCGGCAGACCTTGCGGATACCCGCCCCATTGTCGTGGCGGAAGTCGGCGATGGTCTTGAAGTCCGGCGCGAGCCGGGCGATGAGCCGCATCAGTTCGACGTTGCGCTGCGCCTCGCGCTCCAGGCGGCGGCTCGACTGGATGCGGTTCAGGTAGCCGTAGATGTAGAGCTTCAGCAGGACCGAGGGATGATAGGAAGGCCGACCGGTGGCTGCCGGATCGACGCCTTCGAAGCCCAGTGCATAGAGATCCAACTCCTCGACGAAAGCATCGACGACTCGCACCGGGTTGTCTTCGCCGATACAGTCTTCAAGGCACTCTGGCAGCAGAGCGACCTGCTGTCGGTCTTCGCCTTCGATGAACGCTTCATGGGCCTCCACCTCGCTCAGACGGGTTGGCTCAATATAGGCCAGACTTGCCGCGGCCGCGGCCGCGGCGGAGGCTGCGCGGGGCCGACGCACGCGATGCCCCTATCCTCGGCCGACAGCCTGGCAGGCGGCCGGCCCACGCCCTGACGCGGAGGCGAGCGCGATTCAGGCCTCAGCGCTGATGCCGTGCTCGCGCACATTCATCCTCAAGCCCACAGGTGCCATGGCCAGTTGCAGCCGTTCGCGCGGCTCCTTGCCGTCGACCGTGCTCACGTTTTGGATGTCGAAGCGACTCAGCAGAACCGCCATCGCCATCTTCATTTCAACCAGGGCCAGGTAGCGCCCAGGGCAGATGCGGGGGCCAGCACCGAAGGGCATGGAGATCCGCTTGGCGGCGCTGGCGTTCTGCCCCGGGTGGCCGTCGGCAAACCAGCGTTCGGGGTTGAAGCGGGCGGCCTCGTGAATGTGGGTCTCACTCATCGCGTCGCGCCGCATGACCGCGATCACCACCATGCCGGCAGGGATGCGCACGTCACCCAGCGTGGTGTCGCGCAGGGCTTGCATCGCGTTCTGCGGAGCCACGGGCTTCAGGCGCATGGTTTCGTGGGCGCAGGCTTCTACATAGTTCAGTTGACCGATCTGGTCGACGGTGGGTGGCTCGCCATCGGCACACACGCGGCGTACCTCCGCGGTGGCCTGGGCCAGAGCCTGCGGGTTTTGCCATAGCAAGTGGATCATCCATGCCAGCGTGTTTGCCGTGGTGTCCTCTCCGGCCAGGAGCATGGTGAGCACATTGCCTGCCACTTGCTTGTCATCCATTCCACTGTCAGGTTCGTCAGCGGCAACCAGCAAGGCCTCCAGCAAGTTGGATGGGTGCTCGCGCAGGGCCGGATTCGCCTGTAGTCGCCGGCGACCTTGCGCGATGAAGCCGTCGACGGCCGCATTCACCTCGACCACGCTGTGCACCAGAGCGCGATCCTCGGCCGATGGGAACCAGCGCCACAGCGGAAGTGGCGCGAAGATGCGCTTGAACACGGCCGGAAAGATGCGGTTGAGATGTTTCTGGATCACATCCTCGTCGCTTTCAAGCGTATTGACCTCGGCGCCGAACGCCAAACCGGCAATCGCGTCGACTGTGAAGCGCATCAGATCAGCCTGCAGATCGATGGTGGTGCCATGACGCGCGGCCTGCTGCCAGCGCTTGGCCAGGCGCAGTCCAACGCGCTGCAGTGCCGGGTGATAGCGCTTCACATGACCGGGATCGAAGGCGGCCATCACCATGCGTCGCTGGCGACGCCAAGTCTCGCCGTTGGGCCCGAACACGCCAGCCATCAGACCGAGTTCTGTCCACACCTGTTCGAGCTTGGTGGTACGGCGAAAGCCGTCCGGGCGGTCACGCAGGGCAGTGGCAATCAGTTCATGGTCACCGAGCACCACCGCGCGGCGAGGGCCCAGGCGCAGCTTGAAGATCGGGCCGTGCTCTTCACACCAATTCTCCAGTTGCAAGTGCAGTCGCGTGGAGTCAATCTGAAACAGGTTGCCGAACACCGGCACGCCGCGTGGGCCGGGGAGATCGTCGAACTGGCGCAGACGGCTCGCCGAGGTAGGCGTATTCATAGGCTTGCCGGCTGCCACGAGCGGCGCAAAGAGCGAAGGTCGTGCCAGATGGCCCTGCTGAATTGGATCGATCAAGTGTTGGGCAGCTTTGAGAGCTCGGCAATCGACAATTGTGAGGATGGCGGTGGCAATGCGGCCGCTTACACAGCAATCCGGTCGTGGCCCGACTGTCAGCCGCCGACGCCGCCAACGTGCGGGACAGCCGCTGCACGTGCGCTGCGTTCTTCAAGACCCCAGCAGCCAAGCGCGAGTCCGAGGAGTTGCTGGCGCTCGCAAGGTCTACACGACGAAGGTCAGCGGCGCGCACGCGACATGGGACGGCCGCCTGCCCGGGAGCGACGTCGATGCTCAGCCGTTCGAACATGCCGCGGCCCTTCGGAGGACATGGCCCGATTGGAGATTGCGCGACAGTGGCTGCCCTGCGACTACGTCCGCGCTGGTCGTGGAAGGACGCTGCACGTCCCAGGTGACGCGCAACGCAAAGGCGCGGGGTCGGGGGAGGGCCGGGGGCTCGCAGGGGCTGTCGGCCAGCGCGTGGCCGCATGCCGTCACGCCGGGTCGGGGCCAGCATCGCGAAAGCCTCAGCCCTGTTACTTCTGCGTTCCCGACGGCGCAGGCTTCACGGGATTTTCCGGGGTCGCCGGGGTCTTGGACGGCTCGCCAGTCGTCGGCGCAGCGCCAGTTGCCGTGACCGCAGGAGACTGGGTCTGCACTGCCGCTGCGCTGGTTCCGTACCACGTCTTGACCCCCCGATGCCCGGCGCACGCTGCAGACCTCTTGGCGGCGCTCGAGTAGGTCCCGTCCTTGCATTGCGCCGTGCTGCCGGCAGGCGCCTTCGCCGGCGCCTGTGCTTGCGCGGCCATGCAAAGAAGGGATGAGCAGATGAGAAGAACCGGCCGATAACGCATGACTGAACTCCTTGGCGCATCCAGTGAGGATCCTTTCTTGCTCCGTGGAGAAGCTCGAGGGCCAGTCTTGGTTGCGCTTGTGCGTAGGACATCCGGCTCGCTGCGCCTGTGACGGCGCCGACCGAACCCTTTACCGGCCTCGGTCGAGCGACATCGCCGTGGCGTGAACGGCTCGAAGCCGCTGGGAACTGTGGCGGAAGCCGCGGCGTCCGATCTTGGCCTCGTTTCCTGCTCACGCTACTTTCTTCCGCTGGGCTGCTCTCCGTTGGGCTTCGCGCCCGTGAGGTACGCGTTCGGCGTCGCCATCTTGACGACGCGCGAGAGGTCAGGCCAGGGGGACTGGCTGCTCACGATGCGGCCCAGCAAAGAAGCTCATCCTTTTGTTGTGGGGGTCCGAGCGCAAGCAAGATACAGCGTGGGCAGCAACTGCAGGTTGCTGTGTGGGCACAGCAAGAAGCCGCGGCGCTCAAGCCAGCCGATGAAGCGACGATTCGTCACGTTCTCCACGAATAGCGCCTGCGCGTGAATCGGGCAGTCTGCAGCTTCGAACTGGTCGCAAAGGGCTGAGAAGAGCCCACAACCAGGTTGCGCGACCGTGATGTCGGCGATGCAGAGACTTGGTGCGCCCTGTACCGCCGCCTTGAGCATGGAATATCGACTGTAGGCCGTCAGAAGACGGCTGCGGTAATGACGCGACACCACACCTTGGTCGGGCTTGACGCTTCGCTCCAAGTCTTCGAACCACGACAAGTAAGCACGCGTCTCTTCAGCGACGGAAGCCTCATCCATCCACGCACTATAACCACGCCAACTCGGCTGCCCGGCAGTGCCTCCTGGGGGGTGCTGCGGCTTCGCCCCCGTGGAAGTTCTGCGCCGATGCCAAGCTCGACGTCCTCCGACGAGGCGACTTTGTCCTTCCACGGTTTCGCCGCGCGCAGCTGCGTCGGGTCAGCAACGCGGCAGCTCCGATGCTGCCAGCATGCGTTGCCACAAGCCTCGCCATGGGTTCCAGTCATGCCCGCCCGGTGCGGTGAATACCCGACCGGGCGGCAACGCCTGTGCGAGTACGCGGTGAGTCGGGGCGAGGCTGTCCGAGAGCCCATAGCCGAGATAGAACGGCGGTCGTGCGGGCCCCTCATTCCGCAGCAAGAGGCTTTGGACGCTGCGCCAGACCTGCGTCGCGACCTCATCGTCGGGGAGCGGATCCGGGGGAGCTTTCCACCGCCGCAGGCCGCCGGCCTTGAGAATCGCCTGGCTTGCCTCCGGCTCACCGAGGTAGGGCGCGAGCACGACGATCCCTTGCACATCTGCGGGATGCACCTCGGCATATCGCAGCGCGCCAAGACCGCCCATCGAAATACCCGCAAGCCAGATCGAGCGGTAGCCCTGTGCCTGCGCGGGCGCGATGACATCGGCGCGCACGCGCTCCAGGATGCTGCGGTCCCGGTAATAAGCCAGATGGGCATCTACGCGCAGCACGTCGACGGCAAGGTCGAGGCTGCGTATTGCTGAGACAAAGCCCTCCTTCTCCAGTTCGCGCAGCGTCATGCCGCGGCCCGGCAGGATGATCAGGAGGGTCCGGGCCTCTACGGTACAAGCGCTCTTGTCCAGTTGCGCCGGCATGGGAACCGTGGCCGGGCGCGGTAGATGGCTGCAGCCGTCGATGCCTAACGCGGCCATGGCTGCGAAGACCGCAGTCCACGCGCCGAAGCGCCGCCGAATCGGACGAGCCCCATTCATCCGCCTCAGGCTAGCAGAAGGTGGACGGCGGTTGCCTGACCGCTTGCGCGGGAGCGGAGGATCACTTTGCGCGGCGTTGCCGATCGTGTTGGCGGTCATGCGTACCGGCATTTCTCGGTCGCCCGTTCTGCGTCAGCAACCTGTCCAGAATGCTCGGCAACGCGCGGGCACGCCTGCCCCGTACGTCGAACAGCGCCTCGGCAAGGGCCGCGACGTGCCTGTCATCCCGATTTCACCCAGCACGCGCGCGTCCGAGGGCAGGCGCGTCGGGAATGCCGGTCCACACCATCTCCACCGGCGGCATGTCGGCATACGCTGGGCTAATCGGCCAGGTCCCGCTGTACCTGGAGCAGCATGGAGCACCGGATCAGCCCGATCCGGTCGACGGCCTCGGCCATGGTGCAACCCAGCTGGGCGAGCCACTCGGGCCGGTTCAGCACCAGCGCGGCCACGATCCTCTCTCCGGTCGAGAGGGCGCTCAACCCGCCATCGCGGGCGTCCCTGCACTTCTCGAGCAGGTGGCGATACTCGATGTCATTTCGCATAAGCTGGTGCGCGCGTTGCAGGATCGGGTCTGTCAACGCCCCCCACACGGGTGTCGCGATCTGGTTTCATGGCTGAAATTCTCACTCAGAATTAGTGCTTTCGTTTGCAACCGTTGATCCGAATTGTCAAAAAATTCACGCTCGCCGAGCCGTGGGCCCGCCGCCATCGCGGCGATTCCAGCGAGCTGTCATCGGCTTCATGGCGAGAGGGGCTCGGGCGCGTGCGCGGCCTTGTCTGCAGTCGGGCGGGACGCATGGGGACGTCAAGATTGCATCGTGGGTTGGATGTCTTGCGCTGCGTACCGGCTGCCCAGACAGGGCGCAATGCACGGCCTTCGAGGCGGCGCCTCCTGCGACAGTGCCCATTCATCAGCCATTCTCCAAACGAGGTAGTCCACCGATGGTTGGCAGCGCCTGCATGGCTGAGGCGCTACGGACCTAGGCCGAAAGTGCAGCGGACAAACGCCATCGCGCGAAACATACTTTCCTGTCCAAATTCCCCTGTTACGGCCGGCGAATGGAAACTGGAAAGCTCCTCGCGATCGTGGAAGTCGCACAGGCCAGACGGTTTGCATGTCAGGCCCCCGGCTGTGGCCGCAGTACGTTTCGGCAACTCTACGTGGTCTTTCACAGCGGAGGAATCATCGTCCTCGGCTCAGGCTGCTATCGGAAGATGCTTGGCACCGAAGTCCCGGTGCGGCCGCTGGATCGGACGCCTGTCGTGCGTCGCCTCACCGAACGGGAGTGCAACTTGCTCGCGGAGAATCCGGCCCAGCTGATCGCTGAGTTCGACGCGGGCCACGCGTTCGCCTTCGCGCCCTCGGCGCCTGCAAGCCCGCGCGAGCCCGCACCACGCGCCCGAATTCCTCGCTTGCCCCTGGGGACGAGACGCCAATTTGGTGCGCAGGCAGAAAGAGAAGTGGAAGCGAAATACGGGCAGCGATCACACCTCAAGGGCTGGCGTTCGCTGGTCGACCTTCGCATCAGGGAACTTGCGAACGGCGTCACGGGCTCGAGCGTCTAGCGCCCACCACGCACCTATGGGTGCAGATCCAACGCATCCTCTGCTTCGCCGTCTCGACCACGACGCCAACTCCGGGCTGCTCCTGTTTTGCGCCGTCGCGCGCATCCCCTGGCGGGCGCGGGCTGCGCCCGCCTCGCGCATCGCTGACGCGGGAGCGGGATCGGACTTCTTCCGGGTGTGCTGCTGAGGGGGGAAGGGCTTGCCTGTGTGCCCTCACGCTACCCCCCCGTTCTCGCGTTCAAGGCCCTGTGCGCGCTTTGCGTGCTCGGCGCGTGCCGCGCGCCTGCGGCGGCCTTGAGCGCTGCGCTGCGGCGGGGTGATCCGGGGTCGCGCAGGCAATCCCGCCTGTGCCATTCACAGGAGCTCATCATGACCGCATCGTTCGATCTCACCGCCCAGCAACGCCGCATCGTCGATGCCTTGCGCCCCATCCTTGGCGCGGAGGCCGACGCGCTGTACGAAGCCAATGGCCGCTCGCTGCACAGGCTGACCGGCTTCGCCCGCGACTCGTCGATGCCGTGCTGCCAGCGCTGATGTAGGGGCAAGGGGCCCCTCGGCCCCTTTTTCTGATGGCGACGCCGCATGGTGCGGATTCGAGGCTTTGCACTTGAGTGACCGCTGGAGCGCGGCCACTTGGCAAGCAAGAAATCATTGATCCCCGAGCTTGTGCGCGTGCGCGCAGAGGAGGGCGCGGCCTGCTGGCCGCTGGAGGCACTGACGGCGCTTGGATGCGCTGTGCCGGCGTGGTGCGCCGCGCTGCATCTCTGCCTTCCGAGCCACCTCTTGACCGACGCATAGCTCGCACGGGCCGCTGTCCAGGGCAAGGGCTGCGCCACCGTCCTCACCCGGTCCTCGCTTGGCTCGGCTGCGGCCTCCGGGCGGTCCCCGGACATCGGCCCTTGGGCTCGCTCTTCATGCGTCGAGGCGGCTCCGAAAGCAGATGTTCAACACCGCGGCACACCCCGCAGAAAGGCCCAGCCATGCATGCAACTTCTTCCACCCGTCAGCGCCATGCGGACACCCGAACAGCCACGGGCGTTCCCCCCGTACCCCCCGAGGACTCACCCAAAGCAGGCACTGTTGAGGAAAACAAGTCAGCGGGTCGCCCGGTCGGGCGCATGGACGTTCGGCAGCTCATCACCGATCGGATCGTCGGCATGCTCGAGAAGGGCGGCCACACGTTCCGGGAACGCTGGACGCGGGCCGCTTCGCGCGGCATGCCGCGCAACGGCAAGACGGGCCAGCCCTACCACGGCGCCAATGTGCTGCTGCTGTGGGATGCCGCCATCGAGCAGGGCTATGGATCGAATGTCTGGCTGACCTACAGGCAGGCATCGAGCCTGGGCGCTCAGGTACGCAAGGGCGAGCGGGCGGTGATGTGCGCACATTTCGAACGCAAGGCGGGCCAGGCAAACGACGGCGATGGTGCTGAGTGCGGGCCGGACGGCGAGGAAGAGGGCAGGGCGGAAGAATCGCCGCGCGGCGGCGTTCTGCTGGCCAGGCCGTTCTGGGTCTTCAACGTCGCGCAGATCGATGGATTGCCCAGCGAGGTGGTCGGCCTGTGCGTCGATCCGGTGAAGTCGCCGAGTGGCCCCGTGGAAGGCGCCTTGCGCCTCCTGGGCGGCTGCGATGCGGTCATCCGGCATGGCTTCGAACGCGCGATGTACCTGCCCGAGCTCGACGAGATCCGGCTGCCGTGGCCGAGCCGCTTCATCAGCGGGGAAGCGTACTGCGCCACCTTGCTGCACGAGCTGGTGCACTGGACGGGACATCCGAGTCGACTTCATCGACAGTTCGGGAAACGGTTCGGCGATGCGGCCTATGCGTTCGAGGAACTGGTGGCCGAACTTGGATCGGCGTTCGTGATGGGGCGCTGCGGGCTGGTCGACGCCACCATCGAGGGGCATGCCGCCTACCTGGACAGCTGGCTGCCGTTGCTGAAGAACGACCGCACCGCGATCTTCACGGCCGCACGGCAGGCGGGCGAAGCGTTCGAGTACATCCTGGCCCGGGAGATGCCGCTGCTGGACTGCGCGCCGCTGCGGTCATCGGATGAATGAGTCCCCGGCCGGTCGGCACGCGTTCGATCGGACTTGAATTGTTTGCGGCCCAGTCCCATTGGGCTGAACAAAACTAATTAGACTCCAGCCTTTCCACTTTCAAGTTCTTCATGACCAAGACCTACGCCCAATTGGCACGCGAGATTGCTGCTCTCCAGGCCTCCGCCCACAAGCAACTTGCGATCGAAGCCAAAGGCGCCATCGCGAAGATCAACGGCATGATCTCGACGTACGGCCTCACGGCTGGCGATCTGAAATTCGCTTCGACTGCGGCATTGGCAGTGCGGCCTTCGGCTTCGAAGAAGATCAAGGCGACGAATGGCAAGGGGCGCGCTGCGGCCCAGCGCGCGAAGTTCAGCGATGGACAAGGCAACCAGTGGGGTGGGCGTGGGCCGAGGCCGGCATGGCTGCGCGATGCCATCGCTGCCGGTCGGACGCTCGAGAGTTTTGCGGGCGGTGCGGCAGCACCGGTCGTCGTCGCACCCGTTGCCGAATCACCCGCGAAGAAAGTGACGGCCAAGGTGACCGCATCCAAGCGGATCAAGCCGCGCGCCGGCGCTGCGACAGGCAAAGCAAGGAAGATGTCGGCGGCCGCGAAGTCATCTCCCGGCGCTGCCGTGGCGGCGCCCGCCGACGCGGCGACGAGTCCGGCGAAGGCCTCGCGCAAGAAAGTGGCTGTGAAGCCTCGTGCCGGATCTGCTGTCAGTTCAACGTCCACCCAAGCGGTCCAGCCGCCGGTGAAGAAGTCGCCGGCGAAGAAGGGCCGCGCGGCCACGACAGCGCGCGCTTCGACCGCAGTGAAGACAAGCACCCGTGCGAAGACACCGGTGGCGGCGTCGGAGCCGGCCGTGGCGGCGAAGAAGGCGGCGGTGTCCAAGGCCCTGCCGATCCGCAAGAAGGCGAACCCGAAACCTGCTGCGCGCAAGGCGGCCGTGGTGGAGAGCCAGCCGCCTTCGGCGCCTGAAGCCGTCGCCGCAACGGCGGCTGCGTAACCCTCGTTGCGGCCCTGCCGTCACGAAGGTGGCGGCCGCCCCGGCCGCCTCGCGCCTGTTCCTGCGCTGCTGCAGGTGCGCGCCGTTGCTGCGACTGCGCGCCTGACACGCAGTAGCCGGGGCGGGTGCGATCTGCGGCGCTCCCGGGTGTTGCCTTCTTCCGCATGCGGTAGCCTGGGTCGGGCAGAGCGCAGAGGGCTTTCTTGATCGGTTGCCGCCCTTTGGGAGCCCGCCGGGCACGGTGCCATGGCGGTGGCCCTTGGGCCGGCTGTCGCCCAGGCGAACGAGCCGTTCTGCGACCTTGTCCCTGCGCGTGGCACCGCACCACGAGATGACTCGGCGCGCCGCGCCGTTGCTCGCCGGCCAGACCCGATGACGCTTGCCTGATGCGAGACATATTCCACGCTCCAGGCTTTTGGGGATCGGCTCGCGCAGGTCGGGGCAAGCTCCTGCCAAAAACTTCCAATCGTTTTGGCTCATAACGAGATACAACACGCCGCATTCACTAGAGGAGCCACCATGTCAGGTCGGGGAAGACTCGCGCTGAGCGTCAACGAATTGGAGACCGGCGAATATCACTACGTGCTCCTGGAGGCTGTGACGGAACCGGGCGAACTCCTTTGCTACCGGCCGAAGGAGATCGATGAGAAGGCCCACGCGACCTCGCTGCAGGCGTGGTTCGCCGGCGTGGGCGCCGTGCGCAGGCTTGAAGCCAACCGAGGACAGCCCTAGGTGCGAACGCGCCCCGTGCCTGGACGGTCCATCACCTTGCTCAACCCCGGAAATTTGTCCCCTTGATGCCCCGGGATCCGAGAGCATCAATACAATCCGCGTCGACGATTCTTGGCCGAGAGCTGCGCGCTCGCCTCACCTCTGATTTCCCCATGCCTGAGATTGATTTGACCGCGCAGAAAGCGGCGGTTCGCAACGTGCTTGCCTCCAGCGGAATTCGTCCTGCGCTGGCGCTGCTCAATGACAGGACGCAGTACCGGTACACGGCCATCTACAAGTTGAGCGGCGATGCGTTGCGCGCAGCGCATGTCTTCGACCGCGCCTCGGAGTACCGCACCTGGCTGAAAGCCGTTCCCCTGGACAAGAGCTTTTGCCAGCACGCGATCGCGCAGGGCGAGTTCACGACCGGCCACGTCTCCAAAGACCAGTCCCTGGTGAACTACCGGCCCTACGTCGGCCTCGTCGAGTCGTACTACGGGCGTCTGCTGACGCGCGATTCCGGCGCCCCCTATGGCACGTTCATCCATTTCGATCTGGAGCCACGCAGCATCGATGCGAAGGAGGTCGCCTTTCTCCAGGAAGTGACTCCGATGTTTCTCGACTACCTGGACTGAGTGAGGACACGGGCCCTGCGGTTCTTGGCCAGCGCATCGCGCGTGCGGCCGGGCATCTCATCGATGTGGTCGACATCCCCAGGCTGAAGCGGTGCATGCCTGGAAGGGGATCCGCACCGGTCTGCAGCCGTGGCGCGTCGGCGCCGGCGCGGACGGCCGGTGCGCATCCTCTGGCCTGCTGCGCGTGGCGCGGGTGCCGCGCGTGGCCGGCGAGGTGGGGTCTGAGGGCCTGCGTCGGATCGGCACGAGGCCTTGACGTGACCTCGGCGCGACACCAAGGCGCGTCTGCCCCGCCTCGCGGTCGCTTCGTGCTGGAACATGCAAGGCGCGGAGGGCTGGCTTGCTGTTCCCCTCAGGGTGCCACACCGTTCTCGCGGTCAAGGTCGGCGCGCGCCGGCGTGGCGCGCTGGCGGCCTGCGGCCGTCTTCGAACCTTGACCGCTGCGCTGCGGCGTGCCGGCGACGGTCCCGGGCAATCCCGCCCGCAACCGTTCAAGGAGAACGCCATGGCTTCCAGGTTTCCCTTCATCACCGATGCGCAATTCGAGCTGCTGTTGGCCAACGGCCTGCAGTCACAGTCGCAGGAAGACTTCGATCCGCTGCCCGTGCTCAAGCTGTTCACGCCGGATGCCGGGGCCACCTGGCTGCTGACGGAGATCGACCCGGAGGACCATGACATGGCTTTCGGCTTATGTTGTACCCAACATAAACCGAATTATGTGGAGCGCCGCGTTATGCAGCGCACGCGGCTGGTACCCGGGCGAAGCGCTCACGAACGTGCGGCGATCTCTCTCTCCATAACTGGCGCAGACCACGACTGAAGGCCGCTGGCCTAGAGCGTAGGGCTATCCCATCTTGGCAAGGTCGTTGGCTTCCAAGGCTCTGGCAACCGGGATGCTGTAATTGAAGCACTTCCAATCACACCAAAGGTGCCTCTTTGAAGACACTCCTTCTTTTTGTCATCACCGCCATCGCTGAGATCGTGGGGTGCTACTTACCGTATTTGTGGCTGACCAAGGGTGCCTCTGTCTGGCTGCTCGTCCCCGCAGCGATTTCTCTCGGGCTGTTCGCATGGCTGCTCACCCTGCACCCTGCAGCCGCAGGACGCGTCTATGCCGCCTATGGCGGGGTATATATCGCGGTGGCACTGGCGTGGCTGTGGGGCGTCGATGGCATTCGCCCGAGCGCCTGGGATGTCGCAGGTGTCGCCGTTAGCTTGACCGGTATGGCGCTGATTGCATTCCAGCCGCGGGCTGGCTAACCGCAGCACCCAGTCGACTTGGCCAATCGAGAATCTCGCAGGCTCAAGTCCTTGAGGATGGTGCACTTGGGCGCCGGACCACCGATGCATTCGTCTGAGCAGGCCCGCACAAACTTGGCTAGGCTGCGCTCCAGGTTCTGCAACTCCTTGAGCTTGGCGCGCACCGCATCCAGGTGCACCTGCGCAATATCGCGCGCCTCGACGCAATCGCTCCCCTCGCTGGTCGAGAGCGTCACCAGCGCCCGCGTTTCTTCAATGGAGAATCCAAAGTCGCGGCAATGACGAATCAGCGTCAGAACTTCCTGTACCGTCTCGCTATAAACCCGGTGCCCGCTCGGGCGGCGCATGGCCGGAGGAATCAAGCCCACTTCCTCGTAGTACCGCAGGGCCGACACATTGAATCCCGTGCGCTCGGCCAGCGTACCGATGCTCAATTGCCGATCAGACTGTGGGGGAATCATGCTGCGCTCCTTGCATCTCAAGTTACTTGAGGTTCTAGAGTCAGTGTACGGGAATGTTCCCGGCATTGCGTAAGGAAGAATATGAAGAAGCCACTTCTGGCCGTCCTGGGTTTGGCCGGCGCTTGTGCGGCGTGTTGCTCCATCCCTATCGCGCTGACGCTGGTCAGCGGGCTTTCGGCCGCTGGCGTCGCCACGTGGATTCTGGGCAATCAGACGGCACAACTCATCGTTGCTGGTCTGGGCGCATTGCTCGTGGTTGCCATCGGAATCTGGAGATCACGGCGGGCCAGCGCGACCTGTGTGAGCGAACAAACCTCGCGCTGCGCGCCGAGTGCAGCTGCGGGTTGCGGGTGCGCAACGTCTTCCAGCAAGGCAGGATCATGAGTGGCGATTCAATCGCACCCATCGCCTGCTCCCTTGGGCCTGGCGAATTGAATGATCGACAAGAGCGCATTGCAGACCTTGCGCGTCGCAGCCTGATCCACCAGCATCGAGAGGGCCGCGCCCTGACGCTGCGCTATACGCGATCTGCAGCGGCCGAGCTGCGAGAGCTTGTGGCGCTGGAGAAAGAATGCTGCGCATTCCTGGAGTTTCATCTACAGGAGGCGCACGACGCCATTGAACTTCGGATCACCGCGCCACGCGAAGCCGAGGCCCTCGCCGAGGAACTGTTCGGCCACTTCGATGCGCCCTCACGTGCCCGAGGGTGCAATAACGAGTGCACCTGCACTGGAAGAAGCTGACTCGAGAGCGCTTACCGTTGCCGGCTCCCGGACGCTGTTGACACAGCGGGAGGCCCTCCACGATTTCCCTGGAAGCCGCGATTGAGATACGATATGTTTTTAAAAACATATTGAAGGCGCACTGACGCTTGGGTTTCAGCGCCCGTCAAGGACGGATCAGGGCCTGCAGATGGTCAACCTCTTTCGCTATCGCCTTGAGCGCAAGGCGCTCCATCTTCCGGTAGCAGGCAAGCACGTCCTTGCCGGCCGGGGTGAGACTGGCGCCGCCACCCGTCGCGCCGCCTCGTGTCACCGTCACCAGGGGTTCCACGAAGGCCTCGTTCATGCTGGTCACCAACGCCCAGGCCGTCCGATAGCTCATGTCCATGGCAGCGCCAGCCTGGCTGATGGAGCCCAACTCGGCAATGTGCGCGAGCAAGTCCGCCTTGCCCGGGCCGATCGCCACGCCATGCGCGATCTGCAGTCGGATGTTGGGTTCGGGCGTAACGCGGCGCTTGGGCATAGGTTTTCCAAGAGGATACAGTCATGAGTGCCTTCTCGCTCATGGTGGTGCGGGGTTGCGGGGACGTAGGCTCGGCCGTCGCGCATGCGTTGTACATGCAAGGTGCCAAAGTCATTCTGCACGACGAGCCCGCCCCGGCCCACCCGCGTCGCGGCATGGCATTTGCCGATGCCCTCTTCGCGGGAACCGCAACACTCGAAGGAGTGGTGGCGCAGCGTGCCCCCAATCTGGACACCTTGCTTTCGATCGGGGCGATCGACGAACTCGTGCCGGTGTGCGACGCTCCCCTCGGGGAGCTGATGCAGGCGTACCCACCTGACGTGTTGATCGACGCTCGGATGCGCAAGCGTTCAGCCATCGAGGACCAACGCACCCTGGCCCCTACTGTGGTCGGCCTCGGCCCCGGGTTCGATACCCGGACCAACTGCCACATCGCGATCGAGACGGCATGGGGAGAATGCCTGGGCTACGTCGTGCGCGAAGGCCGAACCGCAGCCCTCGAAGGCGAACCTCGTCCGCTCGACGGCGTCGGACGGGAGCGTTTCGTGTACGCCCCCACGCAAGGCGTGTGGCACACCGCCCTGCAAATCGGCAGCAGGGTGACCAAGGGCCCGTCCATCGGTCATGTCGAGGGACACCAGGTTGTCGCGCCACTCGACGGTTTCCTGCGTGGTCTCAGCCACGACGGCGTGGCTGTGGCCAAGCGCCAGAAGATCGTCGAGATCGATCCTCGGGATGTTCCGCAGGTATTTGGCCAAGGCGAGCGCCCGCGGGCCATCGCGAAGGGCGTGTTGAAGGCACTGAATCTTCACGGCGACGCTGAGCGCCAGTTCTTCGGATTCGAACGCGAGTTCGAGGCCACGCTCGATTGCATGCCGATGAGCGTTCGGCTCAAAATGGATCTGTGCGGCATCAAGCTGTCCTTGGCGCAGTGGCGCGCGCTGCCTGCCGAGGCGCGGCGCACCACGCTGGATGCCCAGTGTGAGTCGCATGTCGACGTCCGTAGACTGCGGCGATTCCTGGAGTGGTGGATTCGCGAAGGCGGCGGAACCACCCCATTGCAGATCCAGATCGACCACTCCGACTGGCAGGTCGCGACCCGCGTGCCTGACCAGGTCAACTATGTGCTGGCGTCTTCGGGACTTCCCCATCTGCCCCAGCCCGCGTGGGCGCGGCTGGACGATCTGCAACGCTTCGCGCTCTGCAAGCTCACCACCAAGGGCCAGGCGCGCACGCTTCCGGTAGCGCTGGTCGAGTTCGGGCTGGCATAGGCTTCGCGACGTGGCGACGGACCTTGCCCGCGCCGGCTCGCCGGACGCTTCGACCCTTTTGCGAACACTCATCGCAGGCGTCGTGATCGGCACCTTGGGTGGGCTCATCGGACTCGGCGGCGCCGAATTCCGCTTGCCGCTGCTCATCGGCATCTTCGGATTCACGGCGCTGTCCGCAGTGATCCTCAACAAGTCGATGAGCCTCGTGGTGGTCGCATCCGCGCTGCTGCTCAGGGCACACGTCGTGCCTTTCGACGCCGTGATTGCGCATTGGCCCATCGTTGCGAACCTGCTGGCAGGTAGTCTGGTGGGTGCGTGGATGGGTGCCAGTTGGGCCACACGACTGCGCAGCCAGACCTTGTACCGTGTGATCGCCGTCCTGCTTATCGTTATCGCGGCGGTACTGGTTTTCGGGCATATGTTCCTGGGTCGCAACGAGCCGCTGCTCACCGGGTGGCTGCAGGTCGTGTTTGGCGTGATCGCGGGCTTCGGTATCGGCGTCGTGGCGTCGTTGCTCGGCGTCGCAGGTGGCGAACTGCTGATCCCCACGATCGTCCTTCTGTTCGGAGCAGACATCAAGCTGGCGGGCAGCCTGTCACTGGCCGTCTCACTGCCAACCATGATCGTTGGCTTCGCGCGCTACAGCCGCGATGACAGCTTCACAGTGCTCCGGCGCAACAGGCACTTTGTGATTGTCATGGCCGCTGGTTCCCTGCTGGGGGCATGGCTGGGCGGGCTGTTGCTGGGCGTGGTTCCGGACTTCGTCCTGTTGCCGGTGCTGGCGCTGATTCTGCTGATCTCATCCTTCAAGGTCTGGCGACACCAGGATTCCTGAGTAGGAGAGCACGCGTCGATCGACACGCCAAGGCTGCGAATGCAGCGTTTTCGCTCAAGCTGCTGTCCTCTCAACACCACAGGAGTACGAGATGTCAGAGCAGACAGCAACCCGGGTTCAGGCTGCCCCGGTCCCAACGCCCAGCGTCTTTGAGCCGTTGATCCCCGAGTTCCTGGCATATCTGAGGAGATTGGGCCTCTCCGAGAGATCGATTCCAAATTTCCCGGGGCCGGCCAAGCATCTGTTGGTATGGCTTCACGCAAAGCGCATCGACGTGAACGCCTTGGACATTGACACTGTTCGACGATTCTTTGCTCACGAATGCCACTGCGTGCGTCCGCCTGGCGAGCGCTACCAGAATCGCTTGCAGCGCTCGCGGGACTTCCAGTCAAGGACTTTGCAGTTCGTCCGATTCCTGGAGGACTCGGGCCGTGTTTCCAATCCGATGGCGCTGGACGCTGCGCTTGAGCGGGTGGAGGACTTCGTGCGCTATCTCGGCGAGCAAGGCTATGCGGTGGGAACGGTTGACCACTATCGATACAGCTGTCGCCATTTCGTCGCCTGGCTTCATCAGTACCGAACGCCACTCGCAGCGGTAGACGAGGGCGTCATGGCTCGGTTCGGGAACCATGACTGCATCTGCCCCGGCTTCTTCACTCTTCGTGCCGAGCGAAGCCGACATTGCATGGGACACGTCAGGCGGTTCGTCAAGTTTCTGGCAGCCAATGGCGTGATCCTCCGTGGCACGATGGCAGCCCGTCCGGCACCGGAAGACTCGCTCGCATCGTTTCGCGAATGGCTGCGTCGGCACCGGGGTATTGGCGAACAGACCATCTTCGACCACGTTCGCCAGATCCGCGAGCTGCTCGCCGTTCTCAAAGCTGACCCAGGCCAGTACGATGCCGCGTTGATCAGGCGCGTTGTCTTGCAACGCGTGGAGCGCGCTTCTCGCACCAGTGTGCAACGCATGACTGGATCCCTGCGGATGTACCTCCGGTTTCTGGCATCGACAGGTGCGTGTCCCGCGTCGCTGGTCCATGCGATCCCGACCGTGCCGCGATGGCGCCTGGCCACCTTGCCGCGGTACATCCTTCAGGACGACGTCGAGCTTGTGATCGCGTCATGTGACCTGACCACGCCCAGAGGTCTCAGGGATCGCGCCATCCTGCTACTGTTGTCGCGCCTGGCGCTGCGCGCCGGCGATGTCGCTCATCTACGCTTGCACGATATCGACTGGGATCGTGCCCTCATCAAGGTATCCGGCAAGTCGAAGCGCGTCGTGGCCTTGCCTCTGCCACAGGATGTCGGTGACGCTCTGTCAACGTACATCGAGCATGCGCGTCCTGCCGTAGACGCGGACAAGGTCTTCATCAGGGCGATTGCTCCGTTTCAGCCATTCTCCGACGCAAGCGCGATCGGATCGGTCGTCCGGGACGCGCTCAAAAGAGCGGGGGTCAGGAACGCACATTTGCGCGGCGCCCATCTTCTGAGACATTCGGCGGCGACTCATATGCTCAGGTCCGGGGCAACTCTGGAGGCGGTGGGCGCAGTGCTTCGGCATCGCTCACCGGAGACCACCGCCATCTATGCCAAGGTCGACACGTCGATGCTGGCGCAAGTCGTTCAACCGTGGATCGGAGGTGCAACATGCCGATGAGCACCCACGTGGAGCGGTACGTCGCCCTCAAGCGCGGGCTGGGCTGCAGCTTCACCGACCAGGCGCAGATGCTGGAGAAGTTTTCGGCGTTCGCAGACCGCCATGGAGACGAGTTCACTTCTTCGGCGCGGATGGTCGCTTGGGCCTCGATGGCCTCTTCGCCGTGCCGATCCGGCGAGTGGCTGCGCGTTGCCCGGAACTTCGCGATCGCGATGCACGCGGAGGACGATCGCCATGAGATTCCGTCGAGGGATGTTTTCGGGAAGGTGAAGCGGAGGCGGCCGCCGCCGCACATCATCGCGGCGGCTGACATCGAGCGCATCATGCGCGCCGCGCTCACGCTTCCGCCCGTCGCCTCACTCACGCCCTACACGTACCACTACCTCTTTGGCGTTCTCGCTGCCACGGGTCTGCGTGTGTCGGAAGCGATTGGATTGTTTCAAACCGATGTGACATTGGACGGGTTGCTGATCCGCGAGACCAAGTTCCACAAGACTCGGCTTGTTCCGATCGACCAGAGCACGCGAGGAGCGCTCGAAGAATATCTGGTCTTGCGAAGACGGATCGGCGGCGAAGATCCGCATCTGTACGTACTGTCGACTGGGATACCTCCGGATCGCACGAGCGTTTCGCGCGCCTTCATCCGACTCGCAAGGGAAGTCGGGCTGCGCGGCGACGCCGGCGTGCACGGACCCAGACTCCACGACTTGCGGCACAGCTTCGCGGTTCGCTCCCTCGAGCGCTGCGGAGGTGAGCGGGCCGCCATCGATAGACACATGCTCGCCTTGAGCACGTACCTTGGTCATGCCTGTCTGTCAGACACGTACTGGTATCTTGAGGCAACGCCCGTGCTGGTGCGGCAAATCGCGGCGGCGACCGAGGCATTCCGGGAAGGAGGTGCACCATGACTGCCCTTGCACCGCATCTGAGCGCCTATCTGCTCGAGTATCTTCCGCGTGACCGCGGCGCGAGCCGTCACACGATCAACAGCTATGCCTACGGCTTTCAGTTGCTCATCTGCTTTGCAGCGCGGCGACTGCGTGTGCGGCCTTGCGAGATTCAGGTGGAGCAGTTCACCCCGGAGCTGATCCTGGACTTCCTGGACCATATCGAGACCGAGCGAACCAACAAGCCAAGAACCCGGAACGCGCGCCTGGCCGCGTTCAAGTCGTTCTTTCGGTACCTTGAGTACCGAGCGCCGGCTTGCCTCAACCTGTCGATGCAGGTGCACGCGATCCCCAGCAAGCGCATCGAGCAGCCGCTGATCGACTACCTGACTCGGCAGGAACTGCAGGCCCTGCTCGACGCGCCGGACCAGCGGACGGCGTCGGGCCTTCGTGATCGCGCGATGCTGCACGTCGCATACGCTGCAGGCTTGCGGGCGTCGGAGTTGACGGGCCTGCGAATGGTCGACCTCGGACATCCTGCCATGGACACGATTCACGTCATTGGCAAGGGCCGACGTGAGCGGGTCTTGCCGCTGTGGAAGGAGACGCAGACGGTTCTCAAGGATTGGCTGCGTGTTCGCCCTGGCTGTGGCGATCAGGCGATCTTTCTGAATCAGCGAGGCGAAGCGATGAGCCGACATGGGTTCGCGAGCCGACTTGCGGCGCATGTCGTCACCGCTCAGAGGTCTGCACCCACGCTGGCGTGTAAACGCGTCAGTCCGCATGTCTTGCGGCATACCTGCGCGCTCCATACCCTGGAGGCCACTGGCGACATCCGGCGCGTCGCGCTATGGCTTGGCCACAGCAGCATTCTCAGCACGGAGATCTACTTGCGCGTCGATCCGGCCGAGAAACTCAGCATCTTGGGAGCCGGCGCTCCGCCGCAGATCAAAAAGGGGACTTTTGCGGGCGTGTCCGACAGGCTTCTGGCGATGCTGGCAACGGCGAGGGTGGCGTAGTTATGGAGAGTAATCTGCTTCGGACCGCTGCGCCTGGCTGGCCCAGCATGGGCGCATGGACATAACTGTGCTGTCCACATAATTCGGCCTGTGTGACCTCGGGCTAGGGTTCCCCGAGCTAGGGCGCGTGAGCCTTATGGAGCTGGCGCAGGTGCGCGGCATGCTGAAGCTGCCGATCGAGCAGGACCTGCATTTCCGGCCCGACAAGCGCCTGAGCGTCTATGCGAAGGAGGCCCGCAGCGCGGGCCGCATCCAGGCCTGAGGGCCCGGCCGCCGGCCCCGCCGGCGGCCTTCCCTTCCAGCAGCAGCGAAGGATTCCGCGTTCGACTCGGGCCCATGCGCCAGGTATCCAAATTGATCGCGATGCGCCGCGGCTGCCTGCACCAGCTGGGCTTGCCAGTTGTGGCGCGGGCGAGAAAGGCAGGGCCGATTCGCGCCCCCCCCCCGGGGCTATCGTGTTGTCCGGCCGGCCTGCATATGCTCAAGCGCCCCTTTCCAGCGCAAGGCCGGGTTCGCCAGGCTCGTCGCCGATACCGGGCACGTCCGGAAGGGCGGTGGCACGAAGCTTCCCGAGCACTTGCCCGTAGTTCTCGTGAAGGACGGGCCAGTGCGGGCCGGGCTGAAGGTGGCCGGGGTCCAGGTCGCCGCGTGCAACGCTCAGCCGTACGGCCGGGTGCTTGTGTCCCACGGTTGCCAGCCATCCAGCGCAGTGCACTTCGGCGCCGATCCTGGACTGGTGGCAGGCGAACACGGCGGCGCCGAAGTCGGGGCCCATGTTGCGCGCATCCGGGCAGGTGGTCGCGAGCGCTTGTGCCAGTTCCAGGCTGAAGTTCGGAATGCTGCGAGCGTCCTGGTCAAGGCGCCAGGGACAGGTGGGGCAGGGCAGGCGAGGTGGCTTTGGGACGCTCATGGTGAGCGTTGTTCCAGACCGACGCTGCGAGAGGCGCTGTGCGCCCCGAGAGTGAGGTCGGGAAGGGGAGGGGGCTTGCCTGTCTCCGGTCAGAGTATCACGCGGTTCTCGCTTTCAAGGCCCCGCGCGCGCGTGCCGCGCGCCTGCGGCGGCGTTGAGCGCTGCGCTGCCGCGTGCGCCAGGGGTGACGCACGCAATCCCGCCTGCATCACTCCAGGAGCTCATCATGACCTTTTCTCAGGACGCTCCTTCCTACGCCTTTGCCGCCAGGAAGTCCCCTCGATACAGGAGCTCGCGCGCAGCGCGCCGGTGGTCTTCGGGAGCAAGCTGCGGCATGCTCCGGGCCGAAGTACATCTTCATCAACACGCGTGACATCGTCACCGCATTGATGGACGCGGGCTTCGAACCGACGGAGGCGGTGCAGACGCATTCGCGCGGCGGCCGAGCGGGTCGCGCGCGGTACCTGCTGCGCTTCCAGCCGGTGGTGCAGTCCCCGTCGCTGGACGACGTGCCGGGCGAGATCGTGCTGATGAGCTCGCACAACGGTCGCAGTGCCTACCAGCTGCTTGCCGATCTTTTCCGGCTATGTACTTCCGGACATAGCCGGAACCATGATCGGTGCCGAACTATGTCTCGCAACGATGGCCCCCTGGTGGGCGCAATGGCCAAGCGGTGGACATAGTCAGCTGGATTCGTACGCAGTCGGCGCGTGGCAAATCCCGTCGCTTTTTCGGACAACGACCAGGGTCGAGCGTCTGCTTTCTGGCACCATCAACATCCGCTGACAGGCAGGATTGGGCCCTGAGCGGTCCTCCAGCTCTTTCGAATGCAGACCTTCGCCGCAGATTTCACACGGCTAGTCGAGCCGTACTCCGCTTCGCTTGACTGCCTCTCCCCAATGGGCGTATTCGCTTCGAACAAAAGCTGCTGCTTCGGCAGGGCTGGTGCTGAACCGCGGAATGGCGCCAATCTGGCGCATCCTTGCATCGACCTCGGTCGTCTGCATTGCCTTGTTCAAGGCCGCGAACGTACCTGCCACAAACTTCTTGTCCGTGGCAGCAGGGTAGAGAAGCATGAGCCATGTGACGGCGCTGAAATCCTTGAACCCCTGCTCCGCGATGGTGGGTACGTTCGGCAACGTGCTCAGCCGCTTCGTGGTGCCGGCACCGAGCGCCTTGACGCGACCGGACTGAATGAACGGCTGCACGGCGGCCGCGGTTTCCAACGCAAGCGACACCTGCCCAGCAACCACATCCGTCAGTCCCGGACCGCTCCCCTTGTAGGGCACATGCAGGATGTCGATGCCCGCGCGAGCCTTGAAGTCCTCCATGGCCAGATGCGAGACCGTCCCATTGCCCGAGGATGCATTCGTCAACTTTCCGGGGTTGTCCTTGGCGTAACGCACAAGTTGCTCGATATTGTTGAACGGCATGGACGGATGACACACCAGCACGAACGGAAGGTCGCCGAGCAATCCTACGGGCTCGAAATCCTTCAATGAATCGTAGGGAACGGACTTGTACATGTGCGGATTGGTCGCAACGGCGGACATGTGCGTGAGCATCATGACGCTGCCATCGGCTGGCGACTTGGCGAGCGCCCCCATGGCGAGACTCCCGCCCTGACCCGGCTTGTTGTCGACGATGTAGTTGCCGCCGGTCACCGCCGGCAGCTTGTCGGCCAGCAACCGGGCAACGATGTCAGTGGCCTGCCCAGCAGGGAACCCGACGATGATCTTCACGACGTGAGACCCCTTGCTTACCTGTGCCTGTGTCGCACCGGCGATGCCTATACCGGCAGCGGCCAGCACGACGGTGCGCCGATTGATACCGGCATTCTTCATATCTGTTTCCATCTCGACCTCTCAGTGGGGAATGAATGAATCGCCGTTCAGCGTGCAAACAGGACGCCTGCCAGCGTGGCGACCGAACCGATAACGGCCGAGATGGCAAGCCACCAGCCGGGGACCATCACCGCTGGAGCGGTTTTTGCATTGGCTTGCGTCGCGGCAACGGCTGCGGGTGTGGGCGTGATGGAAAAGCCTGCCGTCGGGTCGGCCGCGGGTTTGCTTGCGGACTCCTTCACAACTGCAGCAACCGGCGCCGCGACCGCGTTCTTCGCCACGGCAGGCACTCCTGCCAGTTGCGTCTTGAAGGCCTTGAAGAAGTCATCGGCCATCTTCCGTGCGACGCTGTCGATGAGCCGCGACCCGACCTGGGCGAGCTTGCCGCCCACCTGCGCCTGCGCGGTATAGGTGAGCTCGGTTTGGCCGTTCGACTCGCTCAGCTTGACCGACGAGTTGCCCTTTCCGAAGCCGACAGCGCCTCCCTGACCTTCGAAGACCATGGTGCAGGACTCGGGCGCCCGAATGTCGGACATCCTGAGCAAGCCGTTGAAGCGAGCTCGCAAAGGGCCGATCGCCGCAGCCACGATCACCTTGAATTCCTCTGCGGATGTGCGCTCGACCGACTCGCAGCCGGGCAGGCTCCTCTTGAGGATGTCGGGGTCGTTCAGCGCTTCCCAGACGCGCTGGCGCGGCGCTGCGATGGTTTGGGTTCCGGTGATTTCCATGGCCGCCTCAATGTGTGTTCTTCTTCATGGCAGTAGCCGTGTTGACCATCGAGTGCAGGCTGCGCGCGTAGTCGATGGCGCCTTGCTCGTCCATGCGAGGTGCTACGCGCAGGTACTCCTTCAGGCCCAGGATCGCAGGTCGCGGACGAGAAAGCAGAACGTCCGCGAAGCGGGCCACCTCCGCGTCCAGCTTCGCGTCAGCGACGACATGGCTCACGAGCCCATAGGCCAAGGCCCGCTGCGCGTCGATGAAGTCGGTGGAGTACGCCATCCAGAGGATCGCGTTTCGATTCATGCGGTCGTACACCGCCGACATCACCATCGTCGGCATGACGTTGTGTCCGATCTCGGGGATGTTGAAGGTGGCCGTGTCGCTTGCGAAGCTGACATCGCACAGCGAGGCGATGGCGGTGCCGAAGCCCATGCAGCGCCCCTTGATGACGCCGATGATCGGCACCTTGGCGCCGCGCATGGCCTGGTAGCTGCCGAAGATTCCGTCGTATTCGTCGCGGCGGGTGTATGCCTCCGAGGCTGCTGGCGTGGTGCCCGCGTCACGGATGCGGCCGGTGCAGAAGTCGGGGCCGGCGCTGCGCAGCAGCACGGCATCCGCGGTCTCATGCGCCTTTGCCAGCAGCTGCGAAAGTGCCGAAGCCATGCTGTCCGAGACTCCGTTGTCTTCGGTGCGGTTGAGGGTCACAGACAGAAGGCGATCCTGCTGCTTGATGATCAGATGCGGATGCATGGAAGTCTCCGGTGCGCCGGTCAAAACCGGCGAGGTGTTGTGAATGAAAGAGTCATACGTTGAAGGCTTAGCCAGCTACGGCGGCCCCGAGTCATGCGTACACATTCGTGAGGGTGTGGGCGAAGCGTTGACAGGGGTACGCGCGGGCCGGGTATCGAGCCGCGTAATACATGCCCCGCGGCGAGAGCTGCGGGTGGTCCGGGGTGCCGAGGTTGTCGGAGAAAGCCGAAGGCCACACCGATGCTGCCGCTTTGGCGAGGCGGCATCGGACCCCGCGCGGTCAGAGACCCCGCGCACGCGCGGAAACACCTCGCACGGGAACCGGGAGATCCCGCGTCCTTCTGCGCAGCGCTGGGAAGCGCCTGGCGCAGAGCGCATCGTGAAGCCCAAGGGCGTACGACGATGAGCCACGGGCGCGGGAAGTCGGACTGCTGCGTAGTACCGAAGAAGCTGCCGAACAAGGCCGCGGGGGAAGCCCCTGCGGCGGCGGAGGCGGTGGAGGGAAGGCGGCAGGCCAAGGGCAATGCCATCGCGGCGCGCATGTCCCGCAGATCGGTGCGGGTCTATGACATGGGAACCGCGCTCGATGGCATACGACAGACGGCAAAGGGCCGTCGTGGTGCGAGGTTCACTGGACTGCTGCATCACATCTACGCGGTCGAGCGCCTGCGGGCGGCCTACCTTGCGCTCAAGCGCGATGCGGCCGCCGGGGTGGACGGCCAGACCTGGCAGACGTACGGGCAGGACCTGGAGGGCAACCTCCTGGAACTGTCCGAGCGGCTGGCCCGAGGGGGCTACCGGCCCCAGCCTGTCAAGAGGGTGTACATCGACAAGGCCGACGGCAGCAAGCGCCCGCTGGGCGTGCCGGCGCTGGAGGACAAGCTCGTGCAGCGCGCCACGGTCGAAGTGTTGAACGCCATCTACGAGCAGGACTTCCTCGGGTTCAGCTACGGCTTCAGGCCCGGCAAGAGCGCGCACAACGCGCTGGATGCCGTGGCGGTAGGTGTGAGCAGCAGACGAGTGAACTGGATACTCGATGCGGACATAGCCAAGTTCTTCGACACGATCGAAAGGGACTGGCTGGTGAAGTTCATCGAACACCGCGTGGCTGACGCGCGCGTGGTGCGGCTGATCAAGAAATGGCTGCACGCGGGCGTGCTGGAAGACGGCAGGCTGACGCAAAGTGAGTTGGGTACGGTTCAGGGTGGGAGCATCAGCCCGCTGCTGGCCAACATCTACCTGCACTATGCGTTCGACCTGTGGGTCAAGCAGTGGAGGGGGCGCCATGCCCGAGGCGACGTGATCGTCGTGCGCTACGCCGACGATTGGGTTGCCGGGTTCCAGTTCCGCGACGATGCCGAGCGCTTCCAGCGCGCGGTGGCCGAGCGGCTGGGCCAGTTCGGGCTGAAGCTGCACCCCGAGAAGACGCGGCTGATCGAGTTCGGGCGCTTCGCCCGCGAGAACCGACGCCGCAAGGGACAAGGCAAGCCGCAGACCTTCGACTTCCTGGGGTTCACGCATTGCTGCGGGACGACGAGGAAGGGCAAGTTCATGGTCCTGCGACTCACCAGTGCCAAACGCCTGCGAGCCAAACTGCAGGTGGTCAAGCTCGAACTCAGAAGGCGCATGCACCAACCCATCCCGGAGCAGGGCCAGTACCTGCGGGCGGTGGTGACTGGGCATGCGCGCTACTTCGGCGTGCCGTGCAACGGCGCGCGGCTGAGGGCATTCCGCTTCCAGGTCGTCGGGTTGTGGCACCGCACGTTGTGCCGCCGCAGCCAGAGCCACGACCTGCCTTGGCGACGCATGTATCGCTTGATGGCGCACTGGCTGCCTGTTCCGACCATCTGCCACCCTTACCCGAACCAGCGTCTGATCGTCACGACCCAAGGCAGGAGCCGTATGCGGTAGCTCCGCACGTACGGATCTGCGGAGGGGGTGCTGGGTGACTGGCATTCCTACTCCTACTGGTGGTTGGAATGGGTTAGTTGCGGACACGCTCGAAGTGCCGCAGAAGAGCGGCGTCGAACGCCGCGGGCTGGTCCACGTTGGGCAGGTGCCCCGCGTCGGGAATCGTCTCGAGCACCGATCCGGCAATTCGCTGCTGCAGCTCGCGCATGGCATCGGGCAGCGCGCCGTCGTTCGAGCCGACGATCAGGGTGGTGGGCGTCACAATGCCGGCCACACCCGCCAAGTAGTCCAGGCCCTGAATGGCTCGAGCGCAGCCGACGAACCCCTTGACGGTGGTGCCTGCGGCGATGACCTCGAGGCGCTTGGCGATCCCGGTGTTCGCCTTCACGAACGCCTTGCCGAACCAGCGCTCGATCGTCGGTGCAGCCAGGGGCGCGCAGGTCCCGTGCTGCTCGACAAGTGCAACGCGCTCGTCCCAGGGCGCGGCGACCGCAGGCGGCGCATCCGCCCTGCCATCGCACAGGACGAGGCTCAGGAGTCGCGCGCCGTGCCGGATGCCCAGCCCGAAGCCGCTCATCGCGCCCAGCGAGAGTCCGACATAGTGCGCGCTGGCGATGTTCAATGCATCGAGCACCGCGACCGTATCGGCAGCGAGACCGTCAATGGTCACGGCTTCGGCCGTCGGCGCGGGTGAGTCGCCGTGGCCCGTGGTGTCCACGCGCACTACGTACCAACCTTCACCGGCGAGCAGCGCAGCCTGCCTGTCCCACATGGCCGCGGACGAAAGAATGGAGTGCGTCATGACGACCGCGGGGCTCTTCGGGTCACCTTGCAGCCGCACGGCCACTTCGCCATGATGGGCGAGCACGAGGCGCCGCTGGATGTCTGCGTCGTTCATTCGGACCCCTTCACACCGGCAGCGCGCAGCGCACGCCATACGGCTTGCGGCGTCATCGGAAGTTCATTGATTTTTGCGCCCACTGGAGCGAGCGCGTCGTTGATCGCACTGGCGATCGCCGCGGGGCCACCGAGGTAGCCCGCTTCCCCCGAGCCCTTCTGGCCGAAGGCCGTCAACGGCGATGGCGTGCAGTGGTCGACGATGGTGATCGACGGCACCTCCTCAGCACTGGGCAGGAGGTAGTCCATGAAGGTGCCCGACAGCAGTTGCCCTTCTTCAGAGAAAGCGAACTTCTCCAGCAGAGCGGCTCCCAGGCCATGAGCAACGCCCCCATAGGTCATGCCATGGACCACGTCAGGACTGATCATCACGCCGCAGTCGTGTCCGACGGCGTAGCGATGCAAGTGCGTCTTGCCGGTCTGGGGATCGATGCTTGCGAGGACGACGTGCGACTCGAAGGAGTGGCAGGGATACATCTGGACCCGGCCGTCCGCTGTCGGCATCTTCCCGCCCGTGGGCACCTCCCAGCAGAACTTCTCCTGGAGTCCAGGCTCCATGTCTGGTGGCATGCAGTGGTACTTGCGGTGGGCGATGTCGACCAGTGCGCTCCAGCTCATGCGGCGCGCGGGATCGGCCTGGACGAACACGTCGCCGTCCTCGTAATTCAGCGCTTCCTTGGGCGCCTCCAGGTTGTGCGCCGCGATGGTGAGCAGCTTGTCCTTGAGGATCTTCGCGGCGCCGGCGGCCGCGCCGCCCAACATGATGGCCATTCGGCTGCCCACCGGGCTGTTCGACGGAAGCGCATTGAGCGAATCCGCGTGCAGGACACGGATGCTGTCGGGTTCGCGCTGCAGCACTTCACCCACCACCGTCGACACCAGCGTCTCATGCGCCTGGCCCGACGTGGACGTGCCCATCAGTGCCGTCACCGCACCGTTGAGATCGATGCGAATGAGGCAAGAGTCCATCCAGGTCGTCGTCTCGTTCTTCGGATTGAACAGCGGCTCGAAGGCCGAGTTGCCGCCCGAGGGCTCAAGGCAGGTGGAGATGCCGATCCCGGCCAGCAGGCCCTTGGCCCGCAGCGCGTCGCGCTGCACGACCAGTTCGTCGTACCCCGCTGCCGCGAGTGCCTTGTCCATCACTGCCTCGTAGTCGCCCGAGTCGTAGTACGTGCCGCTCGGGATCAGGTAGGGGAAGGAGTCCTTGTGGATCAGGTTCTTGCGGCGCAGCGCCACGCGGTCCATGCCGAGGTAGCGCGCGATCCTGTCGATGCCCGTCTCCATGGCGTAGTTGGTCGGCGCCTGACCGAACCCGCGCACCGCTTCCTGGGGCGTCTTGTTCGTCATCACCGAGTAGGCGTCGTACTCGACGCTGGCGATCTTGTAGGGCCCTACGATGGCGCCCACCGGCTTTCCGAGCTGGAGGGGGGAACGTCCCGAGTACGCGCCGATGTCATCGACAGCACGCATGCGCATCGACCGTATCGTTCCATCGCCGTCGAAGGCGAAGGTGACGTCGAATATGCGGTCCGGCCCCTGCATGTCGCCGCCGCGCATGTTCTCCAAACGGTCTTCCAGGAATCGCACCGGACGGCCCAGCTTGCGCGCCAGGAAGCCCACGAGGATCGTGTGCTTCAGACCCCGCTTGACACCGTAGCTTCCGCCCACGTCGACGTCGTAGTGCACGCGCACGCCATTGCCCGGCAGGCGCAGGCATTTGGCCAGCAGGTCGGGATACTTGGGCATCTGGATCGAGGCCCAGACATCCAGGATCTGCGTCGCGTCGTTCCAGCTGCAGGTCGCAACGAAGGTTTCGATCGGCACAGTGGAACTGCGAGCCCAACGCGCCCGATAGCTCAACTGGTGCTCGGCGTCGGCGAAGTGCTCATCGACGTTGCCCCAGGTGAACTTGCGCTGCCAGATGATGTTGCCGCCATGCGCAGGATGCACCTTGGGTGCGTCTGCCGCCATGGCAGCTTCGGGATCGACCACGTGCGGCGTCTGCTCGTACTCGACGTTCACCATCTCTGCGGCATCCTCGGCCAGCGCACGAGACTCTGCGACCACCGCAACCACCCATTCGCCGGCATAGCGAACAACGCCGCGCGCCAACGGGTAGCGCGCGACCATGGGCGCATCGACGCCCGGAAGCATCGGATCGATGGCGTCATTGAGTTCCTCGCCGGTCAGCACCGCATGCACGCCCGGCATGGCCAACGCGGCAGAGGCGTCTATCGAAAGGATCCGCGCGCTTGCATACGGACTGGCCACGATGGCCACATGAAGCAGGCCCGGCGGGACGACATCGGCCGCATAGTGGCCGTTGCCCGTCACGAAGCGCCGGTGCTCGACGGCGCGGCGATGCCGGCCGATGTACTTGAAGGCCTGGTAGGCGGGGTGCTTCGGGTCAGCCATTGGAAGCCTCCGTGCCCGTGGCTCGCGCGTCCTTGACCTGGTAGCCGGGCGACGTGGCCAGCTTGACCGCGTCGACGATCTGTTGATAGCCGGTGCAACGGCAGATGTTTCCGCCGATGGCGTCGCGAATCTGAGCTTCGTCGGGCTGCGGCGTGCGCTCTACCAACGCATGGCACGCGACGAGCATGCCCGAGGTGCAGTAGCCGCACTGCATCGCGTGCGTTTCGCAGAAGGCGTCCTGGATCTTCGAGAGGCATCCACGCTGGGGCGCCAAGCCTTCGACGGTGGTCACCGCCATCCCGTCAGCCTGGACGGCGAACATGCAGCAGGAACGAACGGGCTCGCCGTCGAGCAGTACGGAGCACGCACCACAGATGCCGTGCTCGCAGCCGACGTGGGTTCCGGTAAGGCCCAGATGGTCACGCAGGAAGTCCACCAGCGTGGTGCGCGGCTCGACGGCGCGCGGCTGGATCACTCCGTTGACCTTGATCTCGACCGTGATGAGGGAGGATGACATGGCAATTGCCTTTCTTGTCTCAGTGTTGAAACTGCGCGGCCTTGAGCAGGACGCGCGTGAGCATCACGACCCCCAGATGCCGCCTGTAGTCAGCGTTGGCATGAAGGTCCGATCCCGGCTCGGTCTGTTGCAATGCGGCCTGGGCCATCTCCTTGGCCATGCCCGAGTCGATGCGATAGCCCACCAGTTGCCGTGCCAGCTCGGGAAACGCGCGCGGCGTGCCGTCCACGCCACCGACACCGAATGCCGCGCGCCTGCAGACACCGTCCACGTCCAGTTCGAACTGGCACGCGGCGGAGGCCATGGCGAAGTCGCCATGACGCATCGCGGTTTCGTCGAAGGCGGTGGATACCTGGCCTTGCCACACGGGCCACTCGATCTCGACCAGGCATTCGGTCTCGCCGGTCGCAGTGAACATGGGGCCGAGGAAGAACTCCTGCGCGGAGACCTGCCGCTCGCCATCGGCTTGGCTCTGCAAGCGCAACGTCGCGTCGAGGACCGTTGCAGCGAGCGGCAGTTCGGCCGAAGGATCGGCGTGGACCAGGCTGCCGCCTATCGTCCCGCGATTGCGCGTCTGGATGTGGCCGACCCAGCGAAGCGCGTCCCGAACCAAGGGCAGCGCCGCATGAAGTTCGGTCCCATGCTCGACCGTCCGCTGACGGGTGGTCGCGCCCATGCGCACCCTGTCTGACTCGATGCCAACTTGCCGCAGTTCGGGCAGGCGATAGATGTCGAGAAGGACCGTCGGCCGGGCAAGGCGCATCGCCATCATCGGCACCAGGCTCTGGCCACCGGCGATGGCCTTGGCGTCCATGCCGTTCTGGTTCAGACAGTCCAGCGCGTGTTCGAGGGATTCCGCGCGGACGTAGTCGAAGGGTGCTGATTTCATGGGTTTGACGCGGGGTGTGTTCTGTCGATCGGCGGGGAAGGCAGCCATGGGAGTCCATTTCGGCGACAGGAAATCTCACGTTCCTGCACGTCGGTCGGGGCTGCTGCCTTCTCCTTGTGTCTTGCTTCGTTAAGGGAATTCTGTTTTTTGCCCTGCAAACGAGCAATCGATCAAATCTGAGGCGGCGTGAGAAAATCTCATGGTCTGCAACGTCTGCATGCCGCCGCGACATTGATGGAGACCAGGATGAGAAAGCTCCCGCCACTGAATGCCTTGAAGGCCTTCGAGGCCGCCGCCCGCCACGTCAGCTTCACCAAGGCCGCGGCGGAACTGCACGTCACGCACGGCGCCGTCAGCCGGCAGGTCTTGCTGCTGGAGGATTGGCTGGGCGTGACGCTCTTTCAGCGCGGCGCTTCGCAGGTCGGTCTCACTTCCAGCGGTCGCGCCTATGCACAGGAAGTCACCTCCCTCCTCGATCGCCTGACCGTGGTGACTGCGCAGGTGATGGAGAAGGCGGCCCCGGCGGCCATCAGCGTGAGTGCCCCGCCGACCTTCACGATGCGGTGGTTGATTCCCCGGCTATCGACCTACCAGCGGAAGCGGCCCGGCATCGAGGTACGGCTGACAACTTCGATTGCACCGGTGCATTTCCAGGAGAACAACTACGACATCGCGATACGCGGCGCGCTGGAGCCCATGACGGGTTGCGACTCCGTGCCCTTCATGACCGAGACGATCGTTCCGATCTGTCACGCCGACTTCGTGGAATCGGGTGGCCTGCGAAGTCCGGAGGACCTGGCGCGCCATACGCTGATCCGCTATTCGACCGAGCCCTATGCATGGTCGACATGGTTCGACGCCGCGGGGATTCCCGAGATCGCCGGAGCCGGCACGCTTCACTTCGAGCAGATGTTCTTCGCATTGCAGGCCGCTGCAGAAGGACTCGGCGTGGTGCTCGTGCCGCTCTTCCTGGTAGCAGACGACATCGTGGCTGGAAAGCTCTGCGCGCCGTTCGGTTTGCACGGCGCGATGCTTCGACACTACTACGCCAACACCTCGCCCGCCTCGACCCACAACGCTGTCATCGCGGACTTCCGTGCCTGGCTCATCGAGGAAGGTCGTGGTACTGAACAAGCGATCAACATCTGGGCACAGGAGACGCTGAAGCAGGTCACGCCATCTGCGAGAAGGCGAAGACGGAAGTAGCTGGCATTGCGCGCCAGCTTGTCGACTGCGGCAGCAGCGGCACCAATACTGAATGTCCGCTATCGGAGGCGCATTCGTCGTGATGCTGAACGCCCGCTTCTGGCCGAGGTCGTGTGGAAACGGCCTTTGACTTGCGAGTGTGCCGAACGCGCGGCCTTGTGGTCGTCATCGGCGCCACCGAGTCATGCAGTAGTCTCGTTGCACAAACGCGCGGGTGGTCCGGTCGAGAGTCGCGGCGCGAGCTGCAAAGTGCCGTTAAAGAGGCTCACGCCCCCGCCAGTCGCATCGCCTTCATCGTTCTGGCAATACCCAGGATCGAGATCACCCGCTTCAGGTTGTAAGCCAGCACGTGCAGGCTCATCTCGGTGTTCACGTGCTCCAACTTCTTCGTCAAGAAGTGCGTCCAACCCATCCAGTGCTTGAGTGTCCCAAACACGTGCTCCACGGTGCACCTTCGCAGCGTCATCGCGACAGGCTTGCGGTCCAGGCGTTGCTGGACGCGCTCAAGCACCTCTTCGTGCTCCCATCGGCGCATGCGGCGATAGGCGCTGGTTGTGCACTGCTTTTTCATCGGGCATGTGGGGCAGGCGCTGGTCCAGTAGACGCGAAGCTTGTTGCCGTTCTTCTCGAGCGTGGTGAACCTGTAGATGGCTCGCTCGCCGGCAGGACACTGATACTCGTCAGCCTTGGCGATGTAGATGAAGTCGCTCTTGTCGAAGCGTCCCTCGGCCTTGGCGTTGGAGGTCATCGGCTTGGGTACGTAGGTCGTGATGCCCGCGTCCTCGCAGGCCATGAGCTCCGTGCCGTTGAAGTAGCCGCGATCGGCGAGGGCCTGCAGCTTGGTCTTGCCCCTCGCCTCGCACGCGGCCGTTGCCATGTTGCTCAGCTGCGCACGGTCATTGCCCTCGTTGGTGACCTCGTGCGCCACGATCAGGTGGTGTCTGGCGTCGACCGCCGCTTGGACGTTGTAGCCCACCAGGCCCGACCCCTTGGCTTGCGAGTTCATCGATCGCGCATCGGGATCGGTGAGCGAGCGTTGCCCGTCGGGTTCCTTCTTCAGCTCTTCCCTCGTGCGATCGAGCTGCTTCGTCTGCTCGCGCAGCATCTTGATCTTGTCCTGCAGCCGCTCGGTCTTGGCCTCGACCTCTGTTCGGCTGCGTCCGGTCGGCCGTCTCCAGGGCGTCGAGGTAGCGCTGGATGCTCTGCTCGATCTGCCGCTGACGAGCGTCGATCTTGCCGGCGGTGAAGTTGCGGTCGCGGTTGCTGACCGCCTTGAACTTGCTGCCGTCAATGGCCACGATGGCATGAGAGAACAGCTTGAGGTCGCGGCACGAACCAACGAAGCGGCGGCAGACCTTGCGGATACCCGCCCCATTGTCGTGGCGGAAGTCGGCGATGGTCTTGAAGTCCGGCGCGAGCCGGGCGATGAGCCACATCAGTTCGATGTTGCGCTGCGCCTCGCGCTCCAGGCGGCGGCTCGACTGAATGCGATTGAGGTAGCCGTAGATGTAGAGCTTGAGCAGCACCGCCGGGTGATACGAAGGGCGACCCGTCGCAGCTGGTTCGACGCCCTCGAAGCCCAATGCTTGAAGGTCGAGTTCCTCGACGAAGACGTCCACGACTCGCACCGGATTGTCCTCACCGATATAGTCGTCCAAGCACTCGGGAAGCAAAGTGACCTGCTGTCGGTCTTCGCCCTCGATGAATCGCTTCATGGCCACCTCGCTCTGACGGGTTGGCAGATTTTATTTTGAGTGAGACGATCAACGAAGCGTTTTCACACAGGCTCGGCCGCATCCTGCCACACTCCTCGACGGCGCCGGCGGGCCCAAAGCGGAGCTCGCGGTCTCGCGAAAGCCGTCGTTCGGCAGCGAAGTCCTAGGGCCACAGCCAGATCTTGCGGCTCTGCTAGGTAGACATGTGCCGGCAGCCCCAGGAGTGGTTTTTCACGCATGCGCGCGGCCCAGGCGCACGAGCGCATCGCGCAACCAGAGTACCGCCTGATCGGCGTTGGAGCGGGTATCCCAGCACACGTAGAGCCGGTAGCTCGGCAACTCGAAGGGCAGCGGCAGCGCGTCCAGGACGCTGGCGTACCGGCTCGCGACGCGCTGCGGGAAGACGGCAATGGCATCCGTGCTCGCCAGCAGATCGGTCATCTGGCTGAAGGTGGTGACCGCTGCCTGCACATGGCGCGATAGGCCCCGGCGCGCCAGGGCCTGGTCGATGCTGTCGTCCAGGATCGAGCGGCTCTGTCCCAGCACCACGTGCGGCATGGCGCAAAAGGCCTCGAGGCTCATGCCACCTGCAAAGCTCGTATGGTCGCGGCGAGCCACGGCCACGTAAGCATCTTCGTAAAGCAGCTCTGATTCGACCGCCACCGGCGGCGTCATGCGCGGCAGCAATCCGAGGGCGATGTCCCCCTTGCGTAACCGCTCGGGCAACTGGCTGTAATCGGCCAACTCCCAGGCCAATTGGATGCGCGAACCGCTGGCCGCAAGCTCCTGGCACAGCAGGGGCAGTAGCACGCGACAAATGTGATCGCTTCCCGCGATGCGCAGGATGCGGTCGGAGTTCGCGGCGTCGAAGGTGCGGTCCATGTTCAGCAGCTGCTGCATGTCCTGTAGCACCGCTTCAACGCGAGGGGCCAGCGCCAGGGCGCGCGGTGTGGGCACCACGCCGTGCGCGGTACGAGTGAAAAGTGGGTCGTCGAAGATGTCACGCAGGCGCTTGAGCGACGCGCTGACAGCCGGCTGGCTGAGGAAGAGGCGCGAGGCCGCACGCGACACACTGCGCTCTCGCATGAGGGCGTCAAAGCTTCGCAACATCGCGAGGTCGATGCCGCGAATATCAGGCCGATTCATATCAGTTATCCAAACGTTGGAATTGATCCTTTCGGATCGAGCTTCTATCGTATTCGGACCCACAAGATGAAGGAGACAGACATGTCCGCTCGTTATCCGCCCGGCCGCACTTGCGGCGTGCGCCGCCGCGCCTGCGTCGCCAGCCTGGTCGCGCTCGCCCTAACCGGCGTCCCGCCGCTCGCTCTCGGTCAGCCGCAGGCGCCCTTTCCGAGCAAGGTGATTCGCATCGTGCCCTTCGGAACGGCTGGTGGACCCATCGACGTCATCGCCCGCGTCTATGCCGAGAAGCTACAGCAGCGCTGGGGCCAGGCCGTGATCGTGGAAGCCAAGCCGGGCGCCAGCGGCATCCTGGCGTCGGACGCGGTGGCCAAGGCACCGCCGGACGGGCACACGGTCCTGTTCACGCTCTCGCTCACGCACATCAACAACGCGATCCTTCAGCCCAAGCTGCCCTACGACCCAGTAAAGGACTTTGAGCCGATCTCGCAGCTGGCCACGGGCGGACCGATGCTGGTGGCGCGCGCGGACGCGCCTTACTCGAACCTGAAGGAATTCGCCGCCTACGCGAAACAGCACCCGGGCCTCACCTACGGCACCTGGGGCAACGGCTCGCAGGCTCACCTCATGGGCGAGCTGCTCAAGCGCCAGAGTGGCATCGCGCTGACCCACGTGGCCTACAAGGCCGAGGCTGCGGCGCACACCGACATGATCGGCGGCGTCCTGGACTTCGCCTGGGCCAACCCCGCCACCGCGCGCACGCAGTCGCAGGCCGGACGCATGAAGGTTTTGGGAATCGCGGGCAGCCGGCGCGTGTCCACCTTGCCCAACGTGCCCACCTTCGCCGAGCAGGGCTTTGCCGGCTTCGACGTGGACAGCTGGATCGGCGTGTACGCGCCCGCGAGGACGTCTCAGCCCATCGTCGAGCAATGGACGCAGGCGCTGCGCGAGATCACCCGCATGCCGGACGTGCAGGGCAAGCTCACCGCCTTCGGCTTCGAGCCGCTGGGCAACACGCCCGCCGAATTCAAGGCCAGCTACCAGGCGGACTTTCCACGTGTCGCCGACCTGATCAAGGCCGCGGGCGTAACAGTCGAATGAACGCAATCGAAGGAGCATCGATGAATCCCAGCATCGCCGAGAAGGTGATCCCCATCGCGGTCGATACCGGCACCGCTTACGGCCGCAAACCAGGCACACACAATCCGGCGCTCACGGAGGTCGGTCCCGGCACGCCCATGGGCGAGTTGCTGCGCCGGTACTGGCATCCCGTCGGGCTCGCATCGGATGCCAGCGACACGCCGCGTAAAGTGCGCGTACTGGGCGAGGACCTGATTCTCTTTCGTGACAAGGGCGGGCGGCCTGGCCTGGTGCATCCCAACTGCACGCACCGTGGCGCATCGCTTTATTACGGCCGGGTAGAAGAGCGCGGCATCCGCTGCTGCTACCACGGCTGGCTGTTCGACGTGGAGGGCAACTGCGTGGAACAGCCCTGTGAGCCCGAGATGGGGCGCGCGCGCGGGCGCATGCGCCAGCCTTGGTATCCGGTACAGGAGCTCTACGGCCTGGTGTGGGCCTACCTGGGCCCACCCGAGAAGAAGCCGGTTCTGCCGCGCTACGATGCGCTGGAGCGGCTGGACGAAGGGGAGACGCTGGAGACTAACGACGCCAGCATCGGCGGAGGCGGGCCGCAGGTCATCCCCTGCAACTGGCTGCAGCACTACGAGAACCTGGTCGATCCCTTCCACGTAGTAGTGCTGCACTCATCCTTCAGCGGTACCCAGTTCGTCGAGGCGATGGCGCAGATGCCTGAGGTGAGCTGGGACACGGTGGAGCTGGGAGTGCGCACCACCTCTATCCGGCGCATGCCCGATGGCAAGATCTTCCGGCGCATCAGCCAAGCCGGCATCCCCACGCTGCGAGTGATCCCGAGCCCGCGTGTGGGTCGCTACGGGCCGGTGGAATCGCTGGGCTGGATCCTGCCCATCGACGACCACAACTTCCGCATCTACGTAGTCGGCCGTGTGAGCGAAAAGGGAGAGCTCGCACGCATGCGCTCACGCATGAACGGCAAGCTGTGGGAGGAACTTACCGAGGAAGAACACCAGCGCATGCCGGGCGACTACGAGGCCATGGTGAGCCAGGGCGCGATCGCACGGCATTCGGAAGAACACCTGGCCACCTCCGATCGAGGCGTCGTGATGCTGCGACGCTTTCTCAAGGAGCAGGTCGAAGCACTGCAGCGCGGCGAGGATCCGGCCGGTGTGAGCTTCGACCCCGCTGCCCCGGCAGTGATGTTCGATGCGGGCAACTACCTCGACGACCGATGAGCGGAGGGCACACGATCGCCGTGCGGGTGGCGCGTCGACGCCATGAGGCGCAGGGCATCAGCAGCTTTGAGCTTGTGGACGCGGCGGGCGGCATGCTGCCGGCATTCACTGCCGGCGCGCACATCGACGTGCACTTGCCCAACGGTATGGTGCGGCCTTATTCGCTTTGCAACAGCCCGGGCGATCGCGGCCAGTACATGATCTGCGTACTCCATGAGCCCGCATCGCGAGGCGGCTCGCGCACGATCCACGAGCAGGTGGCCGAGGGTGCCTTGCTGCGCATCGGTGCGCCGCGCAACCTTTTCCCTCTTGCGGCGGAAGCGTCACACAGCCTGTTGGTGGCTGGGGGCATCGGCATCACGCCGATCCTCAGCATGGCCGAGGAGCTCTGGGCGACTGGGTCACCTTTCGAGCTGCACTACTCGGTGCGAAGCCGCGAGCGCGCGGCCCTCCTAGCGCGCATCGATGCCTCGCCTTTTGCTGCGCGGGTGACGCTGCATTGCGACGACGGACTGCCTGTGCAACGGCTGGACATCCACCGGCTGTTGAGCGTTGCGGGCGCCGGCACTCACCTCTACTTCTGTGGCCCGCCGGGGTTCATGCAGGCGATGCGCGAGGCGACCGAAGCGCAGGGCTGGCCAGCGCAGAGAGTGCACAGCGAATCCTTTTCAGCGGTGGTCGCCGAAAGCGACTCGGACGAGGACTTCGAGGTGGTGCTGGCCCGCTCCGGCCGCACGATCAAGGTCGCACGCGGGTGCAGCGTGAGCCAGACGCTGGCGGCGGCCGGCGTGGACGTGCCGACTTCATGCGAGCAAGGCGTTTGCGGCACCTGCCTCGTGCGGGTGCTGAAGGGTGTGCCAGATCATCGCGACCTTTACCTCACGCCCGCGGAGCAGGCGCGGAACGATCAGTTCACGCCGTGCTGCTCACGCGCGCTCACGCCGACGCTGGTGCTCGATCTCTAGTGGAGGCGATCTGAGTCGCGGAAGTGGGCCGACGCAAAATGCAATCGCGCCATGTGTGCCCGTAGCCTTGGCGCCCGCTGGCGGCGAGGCCAGGTGGCAGGATCGACCAGGCGACCTGGCGCATCCTGCGAGCGGAAGGAAGCTGCCAGAGAAAGCCTGTCGACCCGGCGCACGTTCAAGGGAAGCATTCGAAAAAGGTGTGGGCGTAGTTCCGCTTTTGGCCCGAAGGCCGCCCCGTTGCTTGCGGCCTCGAGTCACGATTTGCTCGTTGTTCCAAGTTGGCTGGGCCTAAGGGCTTGCCGTCGTGGTGGTGTGGTATCCGGTGAGCCTGCCGCCCTGCGTCTCCTCAGCGCCGCGCCCCTTCCGGTTTGAGAAGAGCAAGGTTGCGGCCGCCAGCCCGAACGACGCAAGCAGTATCCACACGCCGAAGGCGTAGACCAGTCCAATCGGAACGAGAAGAACAAGGAGGAAAAAGAGCGCCCTCAGCATGGCATCAGTTTGCCTCTCTGAGGCCAGCTCGTATCGTGAAAAAGTGGACGCCCGGCGATAAATTGGTCGAGCGGGGTGGAGACGCTGGACCGTTGGCGCGAAGGTCTGTTGTTGGCCGGCCGACTCCGGTCCTCTCGTTGCGTCATTCCAGACGGGCTTTCTACGAGTCTATTCGCTGGTTCGTTCCGGCAAGCTGAAAACGAGCGCCAGGGATGTGCCTGATGGTTGCCCCCTACACGCGGATAACAAACAGAGAACAAAGTCCGGCCGCCCCGAAACATACGCGATACGCCCGCGGACGAGACTTTCGGCACTCGACATGCTGCTCGCCCGCGCGACGTGTCCCGGTCCGTCTCCACCCGCTCCCGAGGGACCCTCGATGAAACTCACCCTCCGCCAGATCCAACTCCCCGGCCGCGTGCGGCTCGAGTTCGCCGAACAGGGCGGCCGCTCCGGCACGCCGGTCATCGCGCTGCACGGCGTCACCGACTCGTGGCGCTCCTTCGAGCCGGTGCTGCCCCACCTGCCATCCGAACTGCGCGTGATGGCGCTCACCCAGCGGGGCCATGGTGACAGCGACAAGCCGGCCGGCGGGTACCGGCCCGCCGACTTCGCCGCCGACATCGCGGCCTTCATGGATGTGATGGAGATCGAGCGCGCGGTGCTCGTCGGCCACTCGATGGGAAGCGTCAACGCGATGCGCTTCGCGATCGACCACCCGTCGCGGGTCGCCGGCCTGCTGCTGGCCGGCACGATGCCGTGGTTCGGCCGGCCGCCCGAGCTGATGGCCTACCACCGCGAGCAGATCGTGCCGCTCGCCGACCCTGTGCCCGACACCGTCGCCCGCGACTTCCAGCAGAGCACGCTGGCCCGGCCGATCGCCGCTTCGATGCTCGATCGCTTCGTCGCCGAGAGCTTGAAAGTCCCGGCGCGAGTCTGGCGCGCCTCCTTCGCCGGCTTCACCGACGACGACTTCTCGCTGCGCCTGCGCGAGATCGAGGTGCCCACGCTGATCGTCTGGGGCCGGCACGATGCGTTCTGCTCGGCCACCGACCAGGAGGCGATGCTGGGCCTGATCCGGACTGCCCGGCTCGTCGAATACTCCGACGCCGGGCACGCGATGCACTGGGAGGAGCCACAACGCTTCGCTCTCGACCTGAGCCGCTTTGTCACCTCGGCCGCCGCCAGCGCGGCGCTCGCCTGACCTCGGAGGACCCGACCATGACGGTTCTGATCGACACCCTGGGACATCCGGTGAGCGGTGCCACCGCCGCCGCGATCGAACACTACGATCAGGCCGCGCACGAGCTGCGCTGCCTGATCGGCGACCCACTCACGACGATCGAGCGTGCGCTCGCCGAGGCGCCAGGTATGTCGATCGCGCACACGCTGCGGGCCTGGCTGCACCTGCTAGGCGCCGAGGCGCCGGCGCTCGCGACCGCGCGCGGGGCGGCCGAGGCCGCGGCGCGCCACGCCGGAACCGATCGCGAGCGGATGCATGCGCGCTCCGCCGCGCTCGTCGCCGCCGGCCGCTGGCGCGACGGCGCGCGCGTGCTGGAGGACCTGTCGGCGCAGCACCCGCGCGACCTGCTCGCGCTGCAGACAGGCCACCAAGTGGACTTCTTCACCGGCGATTCGCGCATGCTGCGCGATCGCATCGCGCGCGTGCGGCCGCACTGGAACGACGCGATGCCCGGCCACCATGCGGTGCTCGGCATGCACGCCTTCGGGCTCGAGGAGACCGGCGACTATGCGCAGGCCGAGCGCACCGGACGCCGCGCGATCGAATTGCAGCCGCGCGACACCTGGGCCTGGCATGCGGTGGCGCATGTGCACGAGATGCGCAATGCGCCGAAGGACGGCATCGCCTGGCTCGAGCCGAATGCGGCGCATTGGTCCCGTGACAGCTTCTTCGCGGTCCACAACTGGTGGCACCTGGCGCTGTTCAAGCTCGAGCAGGACCGGCACGACGAGGTGCTCGCGATGTACGACGCGTCGATCGGCGGGCCGGGCTCGGCGGTCGTGCTCGACATGATCGACCAGAGCGCACTGCTGTGGCGCCTCGCGCTGCGCGGCGTGGACGTCGGCGACCGCTGGCGGCCGCTAGCCGAACGCTGGGCGCCGCATGCTACCGCGGGCAACTATGCCTTCAACGACCTGCACGCGATGATGGCCTTCGCGAGCGCTGGGCGCAGCGAGCTCGCCGCGCAGCTGCGCGAGACACAGCGCGCCGCGCTCGCCGGCGACGGCGACACCCGCGCCTTCACCGCCGAGGTTGGCGAGGCAGCGACGCGCGCCGTGCAGACCTTCGTGGCGGGCGACCACGCGACGGCCGTCGCGCTGCTGCGGCCGATCCGCTCGAATGCGCATCGCTTCGGCGGCAGCCACGCCCAGCGCGACCTGCTCGACCTGACGCTGATCGAGGCGGCGCTGCGCGGCGGCGATCGGCCACTCGCGGCAGCGCTGGCGGCCGAGCGGGCCGCGATGCGACCGGCGAGCCCGCTCGCTCAGCGCTTCGTCGCCCGAGCCGCGGCGTGAAACCGGCGTGCGACCGCGCGCGTTCCGTTTGCGACAAGCGTTTGAAGGGCCGGATTGTTTCCACGACATGAACGCCGAGGTGCGAAAACGGACATCCGCGAGGCCCCTTGCCGGCGCAAACTTCCCCTCACCCCAACCCGTTCAACCAGTTGAAGGAATCCGACGATGAACACCGCTTCCAAGCTTCTCTCCGGCTTTGCGCTCGCGATCCTCGCTGCCGCAGGCGTCCAGGCAGAGACCTATCACGGCGTCGTCAAGGTCACATCGACCCAGACCCGTGCCGCGGTCCGGGCCGAAGGCGTCGCGGCAGCACGCAGCGGGGATCAATTCAGCGATGTGGCCGGGCAGGGCGTCGCCAGCATCGCCAGTTCAGTTGAGCGCGCTTCGGTTCGCTCGCAAGGAATCGCTGCCGCTCGCAGCGCGAACCCGTACGCGGAAGGCTACGGCCAAGGCGTGACGCGCGTCGAATCGCCTGTCGACCGCGCCAGCGTGCGCATCCAGGCCCGCGCAGCCGCGCGCGGCGATCGCCTCGCTATCTGAAGCGCGGCGCTCCAGAAAAAGCCGGGCTGGGCCCGGCTTTACTTCGTGTATTCAGTCCGCCGTGCGAATGCCTGCAGCGAATTCTGCCTCGGCCTCCAATATCCGGAGTTGGGCGTCAGGAGCCGGCGGCTACAAAGGCGGCGAAGTCGCCGGCGACGAAGACCTCCGGACCAAGCCCTTGTCCATCCGCCAGAAAGACGACCTGGTCACCTTCGCCGTTGCTGCCCAGCGAAATCGCGGCCGATGGAAATCCTCGCCAGGTTCGTGCGCGCTCCGTCTCGGGGACGACGCCATTGAGGGTGCGGGCGAGCCGCTTTCTGTCCGAGTCGTCCGCGATGGGATACAGCTCCCAGTCGTCGCTCTCGGTTGCGACCGTGCCGCCGTTGCTCCTCATCATGGCCAGGCGATACGTCGTCGGGAAAGTGACGCCCAACGCCTGCTCCGCACCTTGCACGTTGCGCTCATCCAAATCGAACGGCATCAAATCCCTCTATTGAGAACTTGGGTCGAAGGACGGCTTCTATGAGGACTTGTTTGTCAAGCCGTTGTGATCAACGATTCGATGGGCGGTAGTTCATGGCGGCACCTGTATGTTGCTGGGCGGATGAGACGGCGCGGCATTGGTGATACATCCTGATCCGAGGTCGGGGTATGACGAGCGTTCGAGCCAGTGCTCGAACGAACTTCTATCCGTGCAGGGCGTGAACGCCTTGCACCTCATGCTGCATGCGCGCGAAGCGCACTGGCAAACCCCGGTTACCGGCGCGCCCCTTCTTTTGGGTCGGTCACTGCGCAGTGACCCGCCGACCTTGCGGGCGCGTCGACCTTTGATCATGATGATGCGTTCCTTGGCCGCGTTAGAACAAGGCTGCTCGGCACGTCAGGCCGCGGCCGGCTTGAGCAAGGCCCCGTTCGGGATCTCGCCGTGCTCGAGGTAGCGCCACAGCGCGATCGCCAGCCTCCTCGCCAGGGCGACCACGGTTAACGTCAACTGCACTCTCGTCCAACCAGTCGTTGGGTTGGGCCGAGATTCGGCATCCGTTTCATCCACGTAGGGGGCAGCGCTTTGCTGTACTGAAGGCGCGATACGTTGCGGGTGTGGACACGCTGATCCTTCGGGATGATGGCGAGCGCCTCAGCTTCGCCATCGCTCGCGAATGGACCGACCTCGCCGCGCCCAATCCATCCCAGCGAGTTGACGGCTCGACGGCTCGGCTTGACCTGGGCTCGCTGTGCGATCTGGTCGCGCTGCTTGAGATCCTGGCAGCTCGCTCGTGCGGAGGGCTTGTCAAATGAGCGTTCATGAACTATTGTCGGACCAGTTATATCTGTGGTCCGTCAAGAATGACAGAGCCGACCTCTTCAGCCCTCAAGCGACGCCGCAGGCAACTGCTGCGCAAGATGCCGCCGCTGGACGCTGTGCTTCGGGGCTCCTTGATCGAACGCTACAAGCGCTGCGGCAATCCAAACTGCAAGTGCGCAGAGGGTCCCGGACACGGACCCAAGTACTACCTCTCGGTGAGCTACTCGGGCAGGTCGCCTCAAATGGACTACGTCCCCCAGGCCGAGCACGCGCAGGTATGCGAGCACCTGGCCAACTACGCCCAAGTGCGCGAGATCTTGGAGGAGATCTCCGAGATCAACCACGAACTGCTGCGTCGGCGAGAGCCACTCTGAGGTGCAACGGTGAGCCAGGTATCACCCCTGTCGCCCACCGTCCCCATCGATCTCTCAGTTGGCGCGACTCTGTTGGCCAACATGCTGATCGCCATGATCGAGGCCGACCCGACGCTCATGTCCAGTGTGGAGGCCTGCGATGAACACGACCATCACTCAAGCGCACCTGAGCAAACCGGCGTACATCTACGTGCGGCAGTCGACACCGGGTCAGGTGCGTCACAACCAGGAGAGCACCGAGCGCCAATATGCGCTGCAGGACAAGGCACGGGCCATGGGGTGGCCGCAGGGGTCGATCCGCGTGCTGGATCGGGACCTGGGCCGCTCGGGGGCACAGATCGCCGGTCGCGAGGACTTCAAGACGTTGGTGGCGGATGTCTCGATGAGCCAGGTCGGAGCGGTGTTTGCCCTGGAGGTGTCGCGCCTGGCGCGCTCGAGCCTCGACTGGCATCGGCTCCTGGAACTGTGTGCCCTGACGCACACCCTGGTGATCGATACCGATGGCTGCTACGACCCCGCGGACTTCAACGACGGACTGGTGCTCGGAATCAAGGGCACGATGGCCCAGGCCGAACTGCATTTCTTGCGCGGGCGCCTCCTGGGCGGCAAGCTGAACAAGGCGCAGAAGGGTGAGTTGCGCTTCCCCTTGCCGGTAGGCTTTTGCTTTGACGACCACGACCGCATCGTCATGGATCCCGACGACGAAGTGCGGGGGGCCGTGCAACTGGCGTTTCGAGTGTTCCGGGAAACGGGCAGTGCCTACGCCGTTGTCCAACGCTTTGCAAGGGACGGCCTGCGCTTCCCAAAGCGCGCCAATGGAGGTGTGTGGGCTACCAAGCTCGTTTGGGGTCGACTCAGCCAGAGTCGTATTCTGACCCTGCTGAGGAACCCGATGTATGCCGGCAGCTACGTTTTCGGCCGCCGCCAGTACGCCAGAAGCATCACCCCCGAGGGCGAGGTGCGCAAGAATGTGCGGGCGGTCCCCATGCCGGAGTGGCGTGTCCACTTGCGTGAACACCACGAGGGCTACCTCACCGTGGAGGAGTTCGATCAGAACCAGCGGCGCCTGGCGAATAACCGCAATAACGCGGAAGGGACCGTGCTCAGCGGTCCGGCACGCGAAGGCCTTGCGTTGCTCCAGGGAATGCTGTTGTGCGGCACCTGCGGGCGGGCGGTCCTAGTGCGCTATCAAGGCAACGGCGGCATCTATCCCACCTACCAATGCACTTGGAGGCGCCGCGAAGGGCTGGCCACGAAGAACTGCTTCAGTGTGCGCACCGAGCTGCTCGACGACGCCATCTGCGCAGAGGTATTCAAGGCCCTGAAGCCAGCCGAACTCGAGTTGGCCTTGGCAGCCTTGAACGACCTTGAGCAGCGCAACCAAGCCGTCATGCGTCAGTGGCACATGCGAATCGAGCGCGCCGAGTATGACTGCGCATTGGCCAAACGCCGCTATGAAGAAGTCGACCCGTCCAATCGCCTGGTCGCCGCAAGCCTTGAGCGCCGCTGGAACGAAGCCATGTTGCACATTGACGAAGTCAAGTCCGAAGCCGCAAATTTCCAGACCCAGAAGGCCCACGTCGTGACGCCCGAGCAGAAGACGAAGGTTCTGGCTCTGGCTCGTGATCTGCCGCGCGTCTGGCGCGCTGCGACGACCCAGTCGAAGGATCGCAAGCGGATGCTGCGACTGCTCATCCGCGACATCACGGTCGAGAAACTCACTGATGCGAGACAGGTCGTTCTGCACGTTCGCTGGCAAGGGGGTGCCTGCACCGACACCACGATTCCTCTCCCAAGCCCGATCGCAGACCAAATGCTTTACCCGCGCCAGATCATCGAACGCATACGAGAACTGTCCAGCCGGCTCTCCAATCAACAGATCGTCCAGGCCTTGAATGAAGAGGGCCTTCGCAGTCCGCGTGGACTGCCAATTACGCGGGCAATGATCAAATGGATCCGCATTCGCTACGCCGTGCCTTCCGTCTGTCTGATGCGTCCAGAAGAGCTCACAGCCGGGCAACTTGCTGATCGCCTATCCGTGAGTGTCTATTTTGTTCGCTACTGGATAAAGCGCGGAGTTATTGATGCACGCCATCTCGGCGCACAGGGCCCCTGGTGGATCACGATCACCGACCAACAGGAGCAGCAACTCCGTGATCGCATACGCACCTCAGGTCACTTGAAGAACCATCGCGAGACGCTACCCGACGTCTATCATCCCAACTCTCAGCTGTGAGGAGTGCTTTATGAAGCCACCATCACGATGCCCACGCGTCGCATGCGCTTGCCGTTGCCGGCGAAGCGCCGGTTGAACCACTGGGTCAAGGCGCTCTCGGGCTGCAAGCGCAGCCAGCTCCAGGCGAGTTCGACCAGCAACGCGCGCGCTCGCTTGTTGCCGGCCCTGCTGATGCCTTGCTCGATCTGGCTGCCGCCGCTGTCATAGGGCGTGGGTGCCAGTCCCAGGCAGCCGGCCAGTTCGCGCCGGTTGGCGAAGCGCCGCCAGCCGAACAACTCCTTGACCAACACCCAAGCGCCCTTGGGCCCGATGGCACGCAGCTGGGCCAGTTGCGCCACCAGGGGCTGCTTGCCATCGGCCAGTTCCTGGCGCCGCTCGGCCTCCAGCACCTTGACCTGCTGCTTGACCAGCGCCAGCCGCACGCTCTCGCGCTCGATCTCGGCGCGCAAGACAGGCGGCACCTGCGCGCCATGGCGTGCCCACCAGGCGGGCCAGTCGCGCCCGCCGACGATGATGTGCGGGCGCAGGTTGTGCAGCACCAGCAGCGAGCCGATGCGATTCATGTGCGCGGTTCGCTCCGTGGTCAGCCTGGCCAGCTCGCGGTGCGTGCGGCGCGCGTCTTCGTCCTCAGGCGTGGGCTCATGCACCACCGACCACACACGCTCGCCGCGATGATGGCGCAGCAGCATCGCCAACAGCTTGTCGCCATCGAGCCTGTCGGTCTTAGCCCGCCTGGCATGTCGGTTCACCTCGATGCTGGAGGAGTCGACCACGATGTTGTCGACACCTTGCTCGATCAGCCAGCGGTGCAGCCACCAGCCGTCGCGGCCGGCTTCGTAGCAGGAGTGCACCCTAACCTGCGGCTCGAGCTTGCAGCGCTCCAGGGCCTTGCCAATGCAGTGTGCAACTGCGGCCGTGTCGCCGGCATCCACGTTGTACCGGCTGGGGCTGCGCTGGCCATCGCTCGACGTCACCTTCCAGGACTTGTCGCCGAGCTCGAAGCTCATGTACAGGTCGCCCGCGATCGCCGTATCCTTGATTTGTGGGGCTGTCTGGGTTGTCGACATTTCCATCTCCTTTGCCAAGAGGTTGAGGAAATCCCGTTTTAGCTAAGCGGGTCTCGCTCGGGTAGTCCCACATAGCATCTTCTGGCCGAGGCTGTGTGAAAACGTGCGCCAACAAGGCAACCCTGCAACATCGAACTCTCAGATCTGGCTCAGGATCGATTTTCTGTGCATGGGTACCGGGGGGAACTGGCGTCTAGATCGAGCCGGGCGGATGGATCTGAGATTACATCGAAAGATGGCTAGCGCAGGCGGGAGCGGGCGCGATACGATGCTCCGCGGCTTCCGCAACAGCCCCCTGTGCCCCCTGGAGCGGCGCCCGGGCCGCGCCACGAGGAGGACGGAAATGGATGTGAAAGGCGAGTTCGCGCGGCTCGAGCGCGAGAATCCGGGCAAGTCGATCGCGGCCTACCTGGACCCCGCCGGCAGCAGCACCGAGGCGCCCACGCGGGCGACGCTGTACTACCACGTGTCGACGAACGACAGCGTGCCGGCTGCGGCACACGTGCTGGATTCGCTCGAGGACAGGCGGGTCGTCTACACGAACCTGGCCTCCGACCACTGGCTGACGACATACATGTCGTCGCAGCTCGCGCACATGCAGAACCCGGCCGGCCGCAACGAGCTGCGCCTGTGGCAGCGCAACTCGGTCGACTGGACGGTCGAGCGCTCGGCGCGGGCTCCCGGGATGGCGCTGCGCGTCGGCGGCCGCTTCCTCGGCGACGCCGAGGGCCCGATCGCCGGCGGCGGCCTCGGCGCAGTGGCGAAGGAGGTCGCCGCCCGGTCCGCGCTCGCCGACGCGGGAGGCGGGCGCGAGAAGGCCCTTGAGCGCGCACTGCGCTACTACGCGCTGGCGGCTTACGCCGTGATCTCGCGCGCGCGCCACCACAGCACGATGCTCGGCAACTACGTCGGCGCGATCCTCGTTAGCGACAGCGGCCGCATCCTCGCGTGGGGTTTCAACAGCACGAGCTTCCATCACGCCGAGGTCAACCTGATGCTGGCCTACTTCCTCGCCAAGCCGGGCGAGACGAAGCTGCCGGCGAATTCCGTCGTGTTCTCGAGCCTGACGCCGTGCAAGCAGTGCGCGACGCTGCTCGAGAGCGCGCGCGGCACGACGAACTCGATCTTTTACGGTCAATTCGACAGCGGCGACTTCGGCAAGGCCGGCGCGGCGACGAGCGCGAAGATCGACGACGTCACGAAGCCGGTCTCGGTCGGCGGCAAGCCGGCGCGCACGTTCGTCGCCGGCACGCTCGACACCGAGGTCGCGAAGCAGAACATCGCGCAGAACATCGGCAAGTCGGAAGCGGCGAAGACGTTGATCGACCGCACGCTCGACGAGATCGGCCGCCGCTCGTCGAAGGACAGGAAGCTCGCAGATGAAGAGCAGACGGTGAAGTCGGCGGTGCTGAAGCACATCAAGGAGACGCTCGACGCGATCGCGATCTGAGCAAGGTACCTCCCGGATAGCCCAAATCGCTACGCTTGAAGTGATGGGTGCTCACCAGGTGCTCACCCGTCGGTCGGCCGCGTGTGTAGAGCAGCAAACCCGCTGGGTGTTGAGTTGCAATAGGTTATTCCCGCCGAGCCTGGACGCTGGAGGCAGGTAGCCCAGGGCCGAGTGCGGCCTGCGGGCGTTGTACTAGCTCAAGAACGCGGGCAGCCAGGCGGTACGCTGGTGGCTGTTGGCCCACACGCGACCGTAGGCCCATTCACGCAGGCAGGGCTGGATGAAGCGTTCGGCTTTGCCATTCTCGTAGGTCCAGAACTGCACGTGATGCAGCGTCTGGAGCGTCCATAGAGGTCGAAGTCACGCACCCTTTCCATCCGTGGAAGGGTCGGCGCCTGGTGCTTGCCACTCGCAAGCAGAACTGGGGCGAGGACCGCGTCATGTTCTTCGACGCCCATGGTCAGCTGCGCTCACTGCCGGCGGCGTGGACCGACGTTGATCCGCCAGATGCTCGAACCGATGCTGCAGCCGGGCGGTCGTTCTTCCGCGCGGACGACCTGTCGACGCTCGTGGCGCTGGTTGGCGAGATCAAGAGTCGGCATCACAGCAGGCGCAAGCGTGTCAAGTAAATTGCGCCGCATGTGTAAACGTATTAACGCCGCACTTGGTGCTGCCGGTAGACGCCTCTTAAATTCAACTGGCCTAATTCATTCAAGTTCATTGGATCAGAAGGAGCAAATCCATCTTGACGTTGCATGCAGTGCGGCATATTATGATTTACACAACAAGAACCACTGCGACCATGCCCAAGCCTGCCAACAAGCTCGACCGATTGCGCGAGGCGGGCATCCTCAACGTGCAGCCCAGTCGGGTTCAGGCCGACTGGTTCCACCCCGGCGGGTTCTTCGACGCCAACGACCTGGTGCAGGTCAAGTACGAGATGCTTCGCCACGCGCGGCAAGACGGCGTCACCAAGGCCGAGGCGGCCAGCTTGTTCGGCCTGTCGCGACCGACCTTCTACCAGGCCGAAGCCGCGTTCGAGCGCGACGGCGTTGCCGGGTTGCTGCCGCAACCGCGCGGGCCGAAGTCAGCCCACAAGCTCACCGCCGAGGTGATGGACGTCATCGAGTCGCACCACACCGGCAGCGGCCCGATGCACGCACGCGAGATGGCCAAACTGGTTCACACCCAATTGGGTGTCAAGGTGCACCCACGCAGCATCGAGCGGGCAATCGCTCGCAAAAAAAAACGCTGACACCTTCTTCGACGAACACCTCGTCGAGTCTGCCCAGCGATGCGGCCGCGGCCTACGAGTGCATTCGCGCCGACGTAGTGGCCGGTCGAGGCCGTCCAGACGCTCTGGGCGCAATCATCTTCCACGGCATGTGGCACGGCCTGCGGGTGTTGCGCGCCACCGCGGCACCCTCGACATCTTCAGTGATCGCGCCGCCGACATCGGCGGCACCCACCGGCACGCTCGATCGCCAGCTCGTGCGCCTGCTGGCCGACATGGTGCTGGCGACCCAGTTAGAGGTACTTCATGCCCAGTGATTCTGCCCTGAAGGTCGACGCCGACCACTTGCGCCGTGATGCGTTCCTGTACGTGCGGCAATCCTCGTTGCGCCAGGTGTTCGAGAACACGGAGAGCACCAAGCGCCAATACGCGTTGCGCGAGCGTGCGGTGGCGCTGGGCTGGCCGCTGGAGCACGTGATCGACAGCGACCTGGGCCTGTCCGGTGCGCAGGCACGCGACCGCGACGGCTTCCAGAGTCTCGTCACCGAGGTTGCGCTCGGCCACGCCGGCATCGTGCTGGGGCTGGAGGTCTCACGCCTGGCACGCAACAACGCCGACTGGCATCGCCTGCTTGAGCTGGCAGCCATGTCACGCACCCTCATCCTCGACGAGGACGGGGTCTACGACCCGTCCCACTTCAACGATCGCCTTCTGCTGGGTCTGAAGGGCACGATGAGCGAAGCCGAACTGCACATCCTGAAGTCACGCCTGCAAGGTGGCATCCTGAACAAGGCACGCCGAGGTGAGCTGGAGATGCCCTTGCCGATCGGGTTGGTGTACGACGGCGCTGGTCACGTCGTTCTCGACCCCGACCGCCAGGTCCAGGACACCGTTCGATTGCTGTTCGAGATGTTCAACGACCTCGGCTCTGCCTGCGCCGTTGTGCGGCGTCTGCGCAAACAGGAGGTACTGTTCCCGCGACGCATCCGTCGAGGAATCGGCAAGGGTGATCTGCTGTGGGGCCTGATCGACGTCTCGCGGGTATTGCAGATCTTGCACAACCCGCGCTACGCGGGCGCCTTCGTCTACGGCCGTTCGCGCATCTTCTGCAACGCGCAACTGCGGCCGGTGCAGCGAGACGTGGGGCAGCAGGATTGGAAGGTGCTGATCCGCAATGCCCATGCGGGTTACATCGATTGGTCGCAGTTCGAGCGCAATGAACTCAGGCTGCGGCAGAACCTGGGCTTCGCCCCCGGAGAGCGGGGACGCATGCCGCGCGAGGGCAATGGCCTGCTGCAGGGGCGCGTGTTGTGCGGCAAATGCGGGGCACGCATGCGGGTGCACTACGAGTCTCTCAGTGGCCAACTGCGTGCGTACTACCGCTGCTACGAAGAGGTCGTGCGCCGAGCCGGCAAGCCGTGTCAAGCGGTTCACGGACCGGCGGTCGACGCGGCGGTCAGCGCCTTGCTCCTGCAGACCGTGGCGCCGGCGGCGATCGAGGTCGCACTGGCCGTGCAGGATGAGATTGCGCAGCGCATCGAGCAGGCCGCCGCGCGGCGTCAGGCGCAGCTTCAGCGCACGCGCTACGAGGCCGAGTTAGCCCGCCGCCGCTACGCCAAGGTGGATCCGGACAACCGCTTGGTGGCCGATGCGCTCGAGGCGGAATGGAACCAACGCCTGCGCGAACTCGACACCTTGCAGCAACAGCACGAACGCCAGCAGCACGAGGATGAGGCTCAACTCGACGAGCCGGCGCGCAAGCGCATCGTCGACCTGGCGCGCGACTTCCCTCGGGTCTGGAACGACGCCAGGACCAGTGCGTTGGAACGCAAGCGCATGCTGGCATTGTTGATCGAGGACGTGACGTTGGTGGCCGGGCCGAGCATTGCGGTGCACGTACGCTGGCGCGGCGGACGAACGCAAAGCCTTTGCGTCGACAAGCCGCGGCCCATCGCGCAGATCCGCAAGACCCCGCCGGAAGTGGTCGCCCTCATCGACGAGTTGCTCGAGACCTCTACCGACCGGCAGATCGCCGTCAAGCTCAACGCGCTCGGGCATCGCAACTGGCGCGGCGAAGCGTTCACGATGAAGAAGGTCATCCTGGTGCGATACGCCTACGCGCTCAAGAGCCGCTTCGAGCGGCTGCGCGAGCGCGGCATGCTCACTGGCGAAGAGGTCGCCAAGCACCTCGGTGTGTCCTCGACGACCGTTCATCAACTCGGCCGTCTCGGCGTCCTCAAGCGCCACCTGTACGGCAACAATCATCGATGCTTGTACGAACCGCCCGGCAACGTCACACTGGTTAAAGGCGCCGGCAGCCGATACGGCGGTCGGCCCCCACGCCTTATTGCCGCTCAACTATCCGAACAAGGTGCAGTATGAAGTCCACGCCTTGGTCTGGGGCCGGTACGGCCTGGTGAAGCTGTGCTTGATGCCCAAGGCTTGGCAAGTCTTGGCGAACAGGCGTGAGCGGTAGGCCGAACCGTTGTCGGTGATCAGGCGCTTGATCTTCATGCCCAGCGCCTCGTAGTGCGCCACCGCCGCCTCGAGGAACTCCACGGCCGAGCCCTTTCGCTCATCGCCGTGCATCTGCACGAAGCCCACGCGGGAGTGATCATCGATGGCCACGTGGGCGAACTCCCAGCCTGCGCCGTCCACCGAATCGCGCCGGTTGCCCGTCACGCGGTGGCTGGGACGCACGATGCGCCCGAGCTTGTTGGTGTCCATGTGCGGCAGTTCGCCTGGCGCCTCACACTCGTAGCGCATCAGCGGGGCCACCGGATCGAGCGCCTTCAGGCTGGACAGTCCCAGGCGGTCCAGTAACCGGCTGACAGTGGCAACGCTGCGTCCCACAACAGCGGTTCGCGTCGCCCCCGAAACGCTTGTTGTGCAGCACCTGAGCTTCCTCATTGAAGGTCCGCAGCCGACAGAGGCCCAGGCGTCGGAGGTTCGGGCCCGAAGCGGGATTCATGCCGACGTGCCTCTCGGCCGGAATCACCTTCGCCCCCTATAGAAGGAATACCGCCCGCCACCGCATGCTTCGAGGACTCAGCGGCCTGAAACAATCTCAGTGCGCAACCCATCGACTAGGAGGGCCAGCCCTGCGCGAAACTCGGTCTCAGCGTCACTGGCCGAAGCTGCCGTTGCGATTTCAATCAGATGTGGAAATCGGTCCTGAGAGAGAGCTTGAAATCGAGCAATTGTCTCGCTGGCGGACTCGCCTGCCTGTAGCGCAAGCGGTCCAGCGAGCTCGGCCTGGGCAGCGCCCATGATGAGCGCAGACACGGCTCTGAAAGCGATGAGAAGGCGGTCTCCCGTGCGTCCGCTGCGCGCCAACGTTCGCAGCAGCGCCTCGGTCACTTCGAACACAGCCGGGGAACGGCTGCGCCTGGTCAGGATGAGTGGTACGACGTGCGGGTGGATTCGAATGGAGCGCCACAACTTGACGGCGATGGCCTCCAGCTCCTCGTGCCAGGCGAGGTCATCGTCGGGCGCCCATTGGGCTTGACCGATGACAGCCTCGACCACCAGGAGTTCTAACTCCTCTCGCTGCGAGACGTAGTTGTAGAGGGTCATTGCCCCGGTTTCAAGCTCGCTGGCCAAGGCGCGCATGGTCAGGCCCGCGAGTCCCTGCGCATCGACAAGCGCGAGCGCGGCTCGCTGGAGTTGCTCACGGGTGAATCTTGCAGGACGTCCCACGCTTGACTCCGTTCTGACTTGGCCGGTACATTACGTAGACGTACATTGTACGTTAATAATCGACTTCGAGCCTCCCGCGGCCAAGACCCGCATCTGCAACTCGTTCAAAGAAGATTCATGAAGCTCGCACCTGGCGATATCGCACCCGCAATGGCCCTGGAAACCATACGCGGAGAGCGTCTGACCGTGCCGGATGCTTCTGCGCGGCTGGTTCATCTGCAGTTCCGTCGCTTTGCAGGCTGTCCGGTATGCAACTTCCATCTTTTGAGTCTCGCAAGAAGGCGCCAGGACCTCGAGGCGGCGGACATTCGTGAAGTCATCCTCTTTCACTCATCGAAAAACGAGATGCTCGCGTATCAGGCCCAGCTGCCCTTTGACTGTGTCGCTGACCCAACCAAGCAACAATACCGTCGGTTCGGTGTGGAAACGTCGAAATGGGCAGCGTTGCACCCGCGCGTATTCTGGGCGGGTCTGCGGTGGATTCTGGCGACCGGCCGGTTCTACAACAAGGCTGAAAATGGAATCCTAGGCTTGCCTGCAGATTTCCTCGTCGACTCGCGGGGCTTTATCGCAGCGGCCAAGTACGGCCTTCACGCTGACGACCACTGGGACGCTGATGAGCTGTTGCAGCTCGTGTCGGACCTGCGTCGCGTCGGCGATGCAGGCGCCCACCGGATCCCGGCAACGCGATAGGAATCACGTCCCGTCATTTGCGGGCACTCGAGCCGACGAGACCCGCATTGCCCAAACTCGGGGTTTGCAACGCACGTCCGGTCCTGGCCCGGATTCTGCCGCAGCTACTGAGGCTCCGGTGCCGCCCCGTGGGTCCCAAAATGCTTGGCCGCGAGGTCCTTGGCGCGGCGCAGCCCCTCGTCAGTCAGGTAGACCGATTCTTGGCGGCCATGCGGCACCGTGATGAGTCCCTTTTCATGCAGACCATCCATGGTTGCGAAGTCATAGCGCTTCCATACGCGTCCGTTCTCGAACTCGAAGACGCCGAGCAACGCCAGAAGCACCTCTTCGACCTTGACCATGTCGTATTTCATGGCATCGCCCCTCAAAGTTTCGCGCGACGGTAGAGCCCCTGGAGGGCGCTCACCTCTGATCGGCTGCGGCCGATGCACGACGCCAGTCTAAATTTACGATGGTACTTTGGCCACTCGGCCTTGGCTCAGCCAGGATGGTTTGCCCCGGTTGGGAGCTGCGGGCTCAACTTTGCGCACAGAGATGAAAGCAAGTAAGACGAAAAGGGCCGCGTCCTGGAGCGACATCAAGGCCAGGCTGACCCGCTTCGACCGCGACGGCCTTGTCGGCTTGGTGCACGACTTGTACACGGCCAACAAGGACAATCAAGTATTCCTTCACACCCGATTCGGGCTGGCAGAGGAGTCCTGAAGCCGTACAAGGCCACCATCAACCGTTGGCTTTGGCCCGACATGCTCAGGAACCAGAACGCGTCCGTCGCCGAGGCCAAGAAGTCCATCGCGAACTACCAGAAGGCCATTGGTCAATCAGATGGTCTGGCAGAACTGATGGTCTACGACTGCGAGCGTGCGTCAGGGTTCAGTGCCGAAGTCGGCCTGCAGGATGAGGGCTTTTATATCGCGTTGGTGCGAATGTTCGAACAGGCGTTGCAGGCCATTACGAGACTGCCGGCTGCGCAGCAGCCCCCGCTCATGGAGCGTCTGGATGCCGTGCATCACATCAGTCAGAACATCGGCTACGCCGTCGACGACGCCATGAGCAACCTATTGTTCGAGTACGGCACCTACGGCTGACGACGACGTTCAAGGCTGGCTTCTGGCCGGCGACGCATCCAGCCATCGTTTATCGACAAGACTCAAACGGATGCGAGCCGATCCACCGGATCAGGGAAGCGCTCACGCCGCGAACGTCGGCCTTCTCGCGAATTCTGCGGCGCGGCCGACCGCCCGCTCATCGCCCAATACTGTTCGATTAGAGCAATGTCGCCTACAATTGCTTCCGTGGCAACTCGATGGCGGACGGGATATGGCACGGACGAAGGCAGTGTTGGGCGAGGGAGCCAGGCTTAGCGACTTCTTGGCGGCCAGTTTGCTGGCCCGGGTGGTACCAGCCGATGTCGTGCACGCTGTGCTGGACGAGCACGGCTGCAACAGCCAACGCATTCGCAGCTTCCCCGCGGTGGCTGGGGTCTACTACTGCATGGCCTTGAGCCTGTATCCCGAAGCAGCCTACGAAGAGGTCTTCGCCGTCGTCTCTCAGGGTCTGGCCTGGGCCAATGGGGCCGCGCAGCCGGCACTTGTGGCCAAGTCTTCCATTAGCGCTTTGCGCAGCCGCATCGGCTCGGCACCCTTGAGCGACTTGATCAAGCGCTGCTGTGTGCCTTTGGCCAATCCCCAGGATCATCCGCAAGCGTTCTTTGCCGGCTTGCGGCTTGTAGCGTTTGACGGCAGCACGTTCGAGCTACCTGACGAGGCTGATAACGCGCGGGATTTCGGTTACCCGAGCAGCAGTGCGATCACCGCTGGCCATGCCGGCTATCCGCAGGCTCGCTGCGCCGTATTGATCGAGTGCGCGACACACGCCATTCTCGGTGCCAAGATTGGGGCCTTTAGCGATGGCGAGCGAGGGCTCGCGGCCGCGTTGCTGCCGCGTCTCGAGTCAGGCATGCTTTGCATGGCCGACCGGGGCTTCAACTCCTTCGAACATTGGCGTCAGGCCACAGCCACGGGAGCGCAGTTGCTATGGCGATGCGGGAGCACGTGGAAGATGCCGGTCCAACGCGTGCTCGATGATGGGTCGTTCCTCAGTGTCATCCGCCCCAGCAATGTTCCCCGAGCTGAGGCCGAGCAGCAAGCCATGGCGGTGCGCGTGATCGACTATGAGTTGCCGGGCTTGGATGACGCGCAGCCGCGCTACCGACTCCTGACGACGTTGTTGGACCCGCAGCGCGCACCCGCCATGGAGCTGGCAGCGCTGTATCACCAGCGCTGGGAGATCGAGTCCGTGTTCGATGAACTCAAGACGCATTTGCGGCAGAGCCGGCGGGTGCTCCGAAGCAAGACACCCGAGCTGGTGCGTCAAGAGTTCTACGGCTGGGTGCTGGCGCACTACGCGGTGAGATGGCTGCTGCATCAAGGGGCCTCCAACCACCGAATACCTCACGCCGAGCTGTCCTTCAAAGGACACGTAGAACTCCTCCGACGTACGCAGCCCCACTCCGGGGCCTTTCCCCCCAGCGAGGCCCAAAAAGCGACGACGCTGGTTCCGTGAACTGCTCCAGGCCAGCGGCAGCATTCGCGCATCGAGGACTCTCAATCGGCGTTCTCCGCGGATGGTCAAACGACGCACCTCACCGTACGCGGGTCACGACCGCGCCGCTCCGACTCGCGTACTCGTGGACTTCGCGCCCTGCTTGTTCTCAGGGCCACCAGGTGCCCCAATACAAATTGTCCGGCGCTCCGGCGTGCGGCCATGGTCGCCAACCAACCCTTCAGGCAGCTTTTCTAATTAAGCGAACAGTATTGGCTCATCGCCGGATTCTGCCGGAGAGCTTCGGGTCGCGCGCGGCCTCCATAGCCGCCGAGTTACATGCGCTCATGCCGCTCCAGAATCACAACCAGTCCACCGGGCTGCACGCCTTGACTCGGTCTGCCGCAGGATTCTCCGCAGAGCAAGCGCTGAGGCACTCAGTGTTTTCTGCAGTGGCGCCTGCCACGGACGCTGGCTTCGTGTCGCAGCGGGCCTTGCAAGCACGCTGTGTCCGCAGGAATGAGCTCACGTCAGACTGCCCTCGATCGGCAGCCGCAAGCAGCGTTTCTCCGTCCAGGTACTTCATCCGGGGCACGAGGTAACTCCGGAGTCGGCGCACGTCTTGCTCGTACCCTGCCTGCGCTTGCCGGAAGCCGTCCTGTTGCCACCCGGGCGCCGGCAGAGAGGCGAGCGCTTGAGCATCCTTGGCTTGGCCATTCAGCACGCTGATGCAGTACGCCGATTGAGTTTCGATGCTGGAAGGGGTCTGGCGCTGTGCTTGCGCACTGCAGGCGAGCAGCGAAAGGATGAGGGCGAGCAGAGCTCTGAACATTCCCAAGTCTAGCCACGATGCGGCATGGTTGGTGCTGGCTCAGGGTGTGCATGAGGGGCGCTTGAGAGAGCTGGCGCATCAGTGCGCCGTCGATGACCTGATTTCATCATTGAACGCTCATGCTGGAGGTCGACCACGGCGGTCTGCTTGTGACCGACTGTCGTCGCCGACTGCACGCAGCGGCCAGCGCGGAATGCCGCGAAGCCTGAGCAGAGGAATTCAGTGCACGCTCCTCGTCGCACCGTATTCTTGGTTCGCCGGACGCTGCGCCAGCGGGTGGCGTCTTTCTGGGTCGCTATGCAACGTCTGGTTGGCACCCGTGTGCCGTCTGAGAAACCGGTCCACGATTGGCCACTGAGACTTGCCTCCCGACGGAAGGTTCAAGACCTGGGGGGACGTTCAGAAAAGACCTTGCTGTGAACTGGTCAGGGCCATGAAATTCTCCCCCATCGGCTGGAGGATGGCGTCGGCAATCGGCTGGAGCTGCTTGCTCAGGTAGTGTTCGTAGTCGATGCGGGAATGGCGCGTCTCCAGCGGCTCCGGCCCGTTCCGAGTCATGACGTATTGAATCCAGCCGCCTTTCTGGTACTGCTGAGGCCGATGGACCCGACCGTTGTACTCGTCGGCGATGCGCGCGGCGCGGACCTGCGGCGGTACGTTGACCTGGTAGGCATCGAGGCGATGGCGCAGGCGCTTCCGGTAGATGAGAAGGTCGTCCTTCCGGCCGGCCAACGTCGAGCGCGCGTAGTCGGTCACGAACTCCTTGTAAGGCTCGCCCTGGAAGATGCGCGACAGCAGGCCCTCCTGGAACTGGCGCGCCAACGGCGTCCAGTCGCTGCGGGCCATCTCCAAACCGCGGTAGACCATCTCTTCCCTGCCCGTCGCATCCACGCTCAAGCCTGCGTAGCGCTTCTTGCTGCCCACGTCCGAGCCACGAATGGTCGGCATGAAGAACTTCTTGTAGTGAGTGTCGAACTCGATCTCGAGGAAGTTCTCCAGCCCGTGCTCTTCGCGGAGGGTGCGCGTCCACCAGTCGTTGATGTCCCTCGCGAGGTTGGCCGCGATGGCGTGCGCTTCCTCGTTGGTGTGCGTGCGCTTGAGCCAGATGAAGATGGAGTCGGTGTCACCATAGATGGCCTCGTAGCCCCGGCTCTCCACGAATTCGCGTGTGAGCTTCATCATCTCGTGTCCCCGCAGCGTGATGGCGGAGACGACCTGAGGATTGAAGAAGCGGCAGTCGGCCGCACCCAGCACGCCGGCGAAGGAGTTCATGAGCAGCTTCAGGGCTTGCGACAGCGATTCGTTCTTGACTCGCTTGGCCTCGTCCCGAGCCCGCCAGAGGGTGGTCACGATCTCCGGCAGGCAATGCTTCTCGCGCGAGAACGAGGTCCCTCGCGGGCCCTTGATGACCCTTGCCGGGTCGCTGGCGTTCGAGCCTTCCACAAAGCCCACAGGGTCGACCAGGAACGTTCGAATGATCGATGGGTAGAGGCTCTTGTAGTCCAGGACCACGACCGAGTCGTAGAACCCTGGCTTCGAGTCCATCACGTACCCACCGGGGAAGGCCTTGTTCGGAATCTCGCCCACGTTCGGCGCCACATAGCCCAGGCGATGCATCCGCGGCAGATAGTGGTGACTGAACGCGGCAATGGAGCCACCGAGGTGGTCTATCTGCAGGCCCATGGTGTGGGCACGTTCCATCATGAACTGCAGCAGCTTCGCCTTGTCGAAGATGCGCAGAACCAGCTCGCAGTCTCGAATGTTGTAGAGCGCAAGCGCGGGCTTGTCCTCCTGGTACCGCCGCTCGATCTCGGCCATCTTGTCGTACTCATCGCCGATGGCCTTGCCCTCGCCCAGCAGTTCTTGTGAAACGGCCTCCAGGCTGAAGGAAGGAAAGCTCCACGACGCGGCTTTGAGTGCGTCGATGCCGTCGATGACCACCCGGCCGGGCATGGCCGCGAACAGATAGCCCTGCTTTCCCGGATGGGTCCGCCAATCGATGGGCCGACGCTCTCGCCCGAGAAGGAACTTCGCCCCACACGCGTCGGCTGCCTTCTGAAGGACTCGCAGGTCGAACTGAATGACGTTCCACCCGATGATGACGTCCGGGTCGTTCCTCTCGAACCAGTCATTGAGCCTCTCCAGCATGGCCTTGCGGGTTGGGCAAAAGATGAGCGAGAAACTGATGGGCTCCCCCGGCTCAGGGGGCGGCTCGCCCAGCATGTAGACCACACGGCCTTCCTTACCGTCCAGCGCAATGGAATAGAGCTCCTCGTATTGACTCGTCTCGATGTCCAGCGACACCACTTTCAGCACCGGCCGGAAATCGGGCGCAGGCTTGATCTTGCAGTCGACGATGGTGGAGCGGTCGGCCCTGCCTCCCTCCACCAGCACGCCAGCCGTGATGAATCGCTCCATCAGGTAGCGGTCGTGCGGGCGCACGTCGGCTTCGAGCAAGGGAATGCTCTGGGTCCGGAGGGTACGTGCCAATTGACCTAGTTGGCGGAAGTGCTTGGCATAGACACCGACCACAGGTACCTGATGGAAGGTCTTCAGCTCGAGCTCACGCAGTTGCATCTCCGGCATGGCGGCGAGGTGCGCTTCAACCGACGCCCTGTGCTGTGTTTCGACGAATGCGACGGAGGTCTGCGAGGTCAGGACGACCTTCCTCGGCCCCGCATCTGTTGCCAGCCAGTACTCGATCTCGGTGCCGGCCGTGACATCACGCCAGCGACGAGTGAGGATGAAGCCCTTGAGTTCGGTGGGGAGCACAAGCGCTTAAGAAATCGTGTGGCAAAGAAAGGCGGGCTTGCGCATGCCCGATTTTCGCCGAGTTAGGGCCGGATTCCGCAGGCAGGCAGGCGAGCGGCGCGTTGTGGCCGCCAGCCGCTTGTGACGCGCTTCATGTTAAAACCAAACCCGACCTCCCTGTGTTCGCATGCGGCAAGGGACGGTGGTCATGACGTAGTCGCAGTTCTCCCCAGCCCGAATGAGTGCCGCAGATTTCCTCCTCGCTCCAGAAGTTCAGAAGTTGCTGAAGGTCGTTTTCGCAGCACCGACCCATCAGTTTTCCGTTGCAGAGCTCGCCAAGAAGGCCAGGTTGGATGCAGACGATGTTGAGCGGACGCAGGAGCATCTCATCAAGAGCGGCATCCTGACCAGGCACAGGTCGGCGGCCGACGAATCTGGGACGGTCGGGGCGAACATGTCGTTCGTTTTCTACACTGAGCTTCGGTCTATTGCGCTCAGATCGTTCGCTGCCGCGGAACCCCTCCGCACGATGCTGCGGTCTAAGTTCAAGGATTCTGTTCTGCGTGCCTACATCCTCGGAGAAGGCAAGGACGCCACGATTGAACTGCTTGTGGTGCACGGCCAGCAGGTCCCTGATGAGGTGGCAATGTCGGCGGCTTGCGAGAAGGTCTCGGCCGCTATTGGCCGGCACCTTCAGGTCCACGTCATTTCTAGCAAGCGTCACGCTTCCCTCGCCATGCGCGACGACCTTGGCCGGAAACTGGCTGCTCCCAGTGCGTTCGAGATCATTGCAGAAGGCGAAACCAAGGCGAGGCGTGGCGTTGAGCGCGGAGGCTTCCTGCAGAGTGCCAAAGAGAAACTGGTGGCCCTGGCTCGGTAGGTGGCAACGGTCTCACTGGGCGGTGTTCGCGCCAGCGACCCGAACGGGCCCGAGGGCTCCTGGCCGCGCGGGCGGCCGAATACTCAATGAAGAGGGTGTCGATGGTCCGGGTCCACTGCTCGGTGGCTCTGCGTCGGCCGTCGGCCTGCATGTTGCCCTGGAGGCTCGGCTCGGCTCGGCGTCCGACTGGTGTTGCTGGTTGAAAGGGCTGGGGCGGGAGAGGCTGGAACGGCGACACCGGCCCGGCGAAGGATGGTCTCTTTCAGGTCCGTGGTGAGCATGGCGGTCTCCTGCAAGCGCCGTTCCAGCTTTGCGCAGTCCGGAGCACCCGCGCCGTCGGCGATTTCTGAATCGCGTTTTGGGCCGGCCGGCGCACCGGGGCGCCGGCCGGCCCCATGCAGAAAAAGTGAGGGCCGATCGAGGGAACGCAAGGTCCGCAGCAATGCGCAAAGCGGCGTGAGCAAGGCGAAGGCGCTTGCGGTTGTCGCCACTTTGCGCAGCCAACACCACTTTAGAAGACGAGACGGAACTGCAAGGCGATCGGGCGAGGCAAGCCTCGCCGGCTCTATTTGCGCATGACTTCGTGCACCTTGATTCGAGTGCCCGCGTCGAGGGACGACCAGGCCGACTGCAGGGCGCGGCCGATTCGGGCCTGCTCGAGAAGGTCGCGACCGACGAAGCAGAGAACCGCTGTCACGAGCGCGGCGGACAGCAAGGCACTTCCCACCGATGCGGCGAGCACCGCCAGCCAGGCACCCGGTCTTCCAGGTTTCGCTGGCGGCACGGCACCGGCGCTTCCCATCGACGCTTCGATGCGGGCGGCGGAGCCATTCAGTTTTCGGCCGGCTTCGAGCAGGGCGGGTTGCGCATCGACGGTCCGCTGAACCAGCGCGCCGAGCGTCTCCAGGTCCGCGTTGAGTTCCTCGCGCACGGCCTTCAACGTCGCCGCGACTTCGTCGGCCTGCTTCAGCAGAGGCTCGACGTCCTCCAGCAAGACCCTGAGCGCCGCGTGCTGGGCGCTGGTCGGGCTCATGCCCTTCGGGCCTTGACCGTCGTCGCTGCGCCCGGGAACAGCGCGCGGTGGACCTGCGAGAGGTTCTCGTGCGCGGTCACGGCCAAGTCGTGCGTCATCTGTCCCGACATCGCACGCTCCAGCGCCACCAGGTCGCCGGCTCGCTTCGCCTCGCTGCGTGCCGTCTTCCAGTCAGTGGCGTCGCCTGCCAGCTCCATGATGGTTTTCTTGCTGGACTTCGCCAGCTCATAGACCTCGTTCAACGTCACGACCGCGTGCGGCTCGAACACCGCCTTGCCCTTGCCGTCGGTGGCGGCGTAGCCGGCGACCTGCGCATAGACCAGCTCGATCGGCTCCAGGCCCTCGGTCGAATACTGGTTGAAGAGCACGCGCACCTTCCTCCCGTCAATGCCGAGCGTGTGCAGCCAGTCAATGGTCGCGATGGTGTCGCGCTGCTGCTTGTCGGCCGGCACGGTCGGCACCAGCACCAGGTCGAACTCGCCGACCGCGCTCTTGAATCGTGTCATCTCGGTCATGAAGGCCGCGACGTTCGAGGCCCCGACATCGACGATCACTTCGTCGTTGAGCATGATTTCCCGGAAGATTTCCTTGAACCGGCTGGCACTCAGTTCCTCGACATCCAATGCCTCCACGTCGTTGACGTTGCTGGCGTTGATGGACTCGACGCTGATGATCTTGGAGGCGGGGGCGAAGGCAGCGAGCAGGTGCACGGCCAGGGTGCTCTTGCCGACATTGCCCGAGAGGTTGAGGACACAGATTTTCATGGGCGGGTCTTCCGATGGAGGTCTCGGGCAACTTGTGCGTAGTCGCGCGAGGCCACTTGCTTGGCCCCGGCCAGCGCGTCGAGGACGTGCGTCGGGGAGGAGAAAGAGCTTTCGGGCTCCATCTCGGCCGCGCCAACCGTCGCTCGTGAAGCTCGGCTTGGCTCAGGCTGTGAGCTCGCGTGAGGCGCCGCGGGCGCTCCGGCCCTGCGCACCGCGCGCTTGCGAGCCCTGACGAGGCAGACCCGGTAGTTGTTCCAACTGGCCTCGAGGCCGCCCGCCAGCAGGCGCGCATGGATGGCCGAGTGGCTGTGGCCCAGCCGATGGGCTTCCGCAATGAGGTCCCGCAGGCGCGCGATCACGGTCGACGTGCTTCGCAGCTTCTCCGCGACCAGCATTTCGGTGCGTTGCTGAACAAGATCGAGGATGTTCTGATTCTCCATGCTGCTGGATAAACGTCACATTCAACGCTACATTGTGGCGAACCAAATCGAGTTTGTCTTGCAAATCAGGATAAATGATGAGTACATCCAGGACGCAGCAGGAGTACACCTTGAGCACACTTTGGACGCAGTCTGCCTTCGGCCTACTGTCACGCTCTCGGCCGATCCTTCGGCTCGGCCGACCCGTTTTCCTCTTTGAAGGTCGCGTTTTGGCGGATGGCACAGGGTTCGCCGACTCGCCTAGGGGCGATACACCATACGCACCTACCAGGTGCCGGCAAACCCGCATGCAGACTGCAAAGTCCGGTATGACCTGCAACCGGCGGGGTATGACCCAGCCGGCCGGAACCCGCATGGACAGGGCGTGAGGGGGTAGGACCATGCCCAGCATCGTGTCCATCAAGTTCAACGACGAGGAGGCCGAACTGCTGCAGCGCGCCCATGCAGCCTCGGGTGTCGCCGGGCTGAGCTCCCACATCAAGCAGGTCTACTTCGATGCCCTCAAGCTCAACGTCGGCGTGCTGCAGGAGATCCGCGGCGACCTCGATCGCATCGGCGCCGGCGTGGAGCGGCTGCGCGACAGCGATGCCGGCAAGCCGGACACCGACATGCTCCTCGCCATCGTATGCGGCCTGTACGTGATGGTGCGCAAGTCGGTGGGGGAGGGCATCCGCGCCCAGGCCGACCAGGTGCTCGACGTTTCGGCCATCGAGGGCTACCTGAAGGGCCGCTGATGTTCGTCAACCACCGCACCCCGGACAACACACTGCGGTCGTGGCTGGCGCTCTGCGTCTTTGCGGCCGTCGCTGCCGGCTGGATCGCCGGAGTGGCGCTGTACTACCGGCTCCCAGCTTCCCTGTTCGCACGTGGCCTCTGGTATGCGGCCAGGGAAACGCCCGGCATCCCGGCGCTCTGGCTCGGCCCTGCCGTCGGCTTGGTCCTCGGCATCCTGTTGTTCGCCCTCTGCGCGAAGCGCTACGCCAACCACTTCGGCGGCGCCGTCTTCGTGACCCGGCTGCGCGGACCGAAGATGGTCAGCCAGACCCTGCTGGCCGAGCAGACGCGCAAGGGCAGCCGCCAGCTGCGCTTCGCCGGTATTCCCATCCCGAAGGAGGTCGAGAACACCCAGTTTTTCGTCGGTGGCTCGACCGGCACCGGAAAAAGCGTGTGCATAAGCGACTACATCGAAAGCGCGGTCGCCCGTCATGACCGGGTCATCTGCGTGGACCCCGACGGCGCCTCGATGCGCTACTTCTACGCCCCGGGCGACGTCATCCTCAATCCCTTCGACCAGCGCAGCCAGGGCTGGAGCATCTTCAACGAGATTCGCACCAGTTTCGACTGCGAGCAGTACGCGATCAGCCTGATCCCGCGCAGCCCGTCCACCGAACAGGAAACCTGGAACAGCATGGGACGCACGATCGTGAGCGAGACGCTCACGGTCCTGCTGCGGCAGGGTGCGGGGACCACGGAGCGCCTGGTCTATTGGCTCACGACGGCCAGCAATGACGATCTCAAGGCGCTGCTGGCCGGAACGCCGGCGTCAGGCTGCTTCCACGGCGCCCCCGACACGCTGGCCAGCATTCGCACGGTGCTCACCCAGTACATCACGCCGCACAAGTACCTGCCCTCGGGCGACTTCTCCTTCCGGGATTGGCTCGATGCCGGCAAGGGCAGCCTGTGGATCACCTGGCGCGAGGACATGCTGCAGGCCCTGAAGCCGCTGATCTCGTGCTGGGTCGACGTCACCTGCGCGAGCGTCCTGTCGATGCCGGAAGATCCGAATCGCCGCTTGCACCTGGTGTGCGACGAGCTCGACTCGCTGGAGAAGCTGAACTACATCATCGATGCGGCGACCAAGGGTCGGAAGAAGGGCCTGCGGATCATGCCGGGCGTGCAGTCGCTGGCGCAGCTGAACGACATCTACGGCAAGGACGATGCGCTCACGCTGCGCAACTGCTTTCGCAGCGCCTTCCTGTGCGGCATCGGCGAGCTCGACACCTATACCGCCGAGGAGTTCTCTCGGGGGCTGGGCGAGCACACGGTGCTGCGACGTGCGCCGAGCGTGTCGGTCGGCACCGCAGGGAGCAAGGGGACGATCTCACACCGCCAGGACACCGAGCGGCTCGTATCGCCCGCGGAGTTCCATCTGCTGCCGAATCTCACCGGCTACGTGAAGCTGGCGGGCAACTACCCGATCGCGCGGGTGACGATGAAATACAAGGCTCGGACGATGGTGGTCGCGCCGATGGTCATGGCGGACGGGTTTCACGACCGGCCGCAGGAAGAGAATTTGCTCTTCAGCGCGCCGACCGTGGCGCCGACCTCAGGTCGCGGCGGCGTCCGGGCAGCGGCAACGGCCTGAGGACGGAGGCGAGTCGCATGCTGTCCTTCAAGTTCGTGACCAGCGCCTCCGGCGCCGCGCATTACTTCGAGACCTCTGACGACTACTACGGCAACGAGGGCCATCGCGGGGAATGGGTCGGACATGGCGTGATCGATCTCGGACTGGGCGGCACCCATGCGGTCGATCGCGAGACCTTCCAGAACCTGCTCGATGGTGAGCTGCCCAACGGCCAGCGCATTCGTCTGAGCCAGACGAAGGGCAGCAAGGATCGCAAGGGGATCGACTTCACCTTCAGCGCGCCGAAGTCGGTCAGCATCCAGGCGCTGGTGCAGGGGGACGAGCGCATCGTCGCCGCCCACGACGCGGCGGTGAAGAAGAGCCTCGAGTTGCTGCAGGAGTTTGCCGCCACCCGCAAGAAGCAGGCGGGCTTGTCATTCCGCGAACGCACCGGCAAGCTGGTCACGGCGACCTTCCGCCATGAACTGTCGCGGGCGCAGGACCCGCAGCTGCACACCCATGCCATCGTGATGAATCTGACGCGACGCGCGGACGGCGAGTGGCGCGCGCTGTCCAACGAGGACATGCTCAAGAACGTCAAGGTGGTGGGCGCGTTCTACCGCGCGACACTGGCGGCCGAGCTGAAGGCGCTGGGATTCGATCTGCGCGAGACCCGCAAGGGCGGCTGGGAGCTGGCGCACATCCCGGAGACGGCCATCCGGCACTTCAGCCAGCGCAGCCGGGAGATCGAGCAGTTGCTGGCTGCGCGCGGCCAGGACCGCGAGAACGCCACAACGGCGCAGAAGCAACTCATCACGCTGGCCACGCGCCGCAAGAAGACCGAGAGCGATCGGGCCTGGCTGCGCCAGCATTGGCTGCAGACGGCACGCGAGGCCGGCGTCGACCTCGGCGCACAGGATGGGTTCGCGCACCGGGCGAGCAGGGCGGTCAGCCGGGCCGGCGATGCCGCCGTGAAGAAATTGACCGGCAGGAGCGCAGCCCGCAAGGCGGCCGACGAGGCGATCGATTTCGCGATCGCGCATCTGGCCGAGCGGCAGGGGATCTTCTCGCGCGGCGAGCTGCTGGAAGTGGCCTACGGGCGTGCGGCGACGCGGACCACGACGTCTGCCGTGGAGGCCGCGCTGGACAAGGCGGCCAACGACGGGCGCTTGCTGCCGGAATTGCCGCTGTACCAGACCGCTCGCTCGCTCAACATCAGTGCCGGCGAACTGGCAAAGGACCCGCGCGCCAGCCGCTTCAAGGGCCACGACGAATTCGAGAAACTGACGCGGGTGTCGTGGATCGCGCTGACGATATCGGCGCGGGGTCAGGCGCAGGCGCAGGCTGAAGCGTCGGTCGACGCCGCGATCCGGCGCGGCGCATTGATCTCGGCCGAAGCGCGCTTCGCCACGCCCGAAGCCAAACGCAGCGAGATCCGCCTGCTCGCGATCGAGAAGGCCGGCCGGGGGAGGGTGCCGGCGGTCGTGTCCCTCGAGACGGTTAGCAGCTTGCTGGCGTCGAGCGACTTGAATGCCGGCCAGCGCGAGGCGGTGGCCATGGTGCTGACCGCGCGCGATCGGTTCGTGGGCGTCCAGGGGCTGGCAGGCACCGGCAAGAGTCATACGCTGAGCAAGGCGGTGCAGGGTATCAAGGCGCAGACCGCCAAGCTCTCCGGTCGACACGGTTTTCGGGTCATCGGGCTGGCGCCCTATGCCTCGCAGAACCAGGCCCTGGCGTCGCTCGGCATGGAGTCGCAGACCCTGGCCTCGTTCCTCGCACGCACCAGCCAGCACCACCTACTGGACCGCCAGACCATCGTGTTCTTGGATGAAGCGGGCGTCGTGCCTGCGCACCAGCTGGAAAAGCTCATGGCCCTCATCGAAAAACAGGACGCGCGCTTGGTGCTGACCGGCGATCGGCAGCAGACCCACGCCGTGGAAGCCGGCAAGCCCTTCGAGCAGTTGCAGGACGCCGGCATGACCAAGGCCTTCCTGACCGAGATCAAGCGCCAGAACAACGAGACCATCCGCGCGGCCGTGGTGCACGCGGCGAACCACGAGGTGCCGGCCGCGGTGGCCCTGCTGCGGAACACCGTGGTGGAAGTGAAGCAGGACGCCAGGCGGCACGCGCGCATTGCCGAGGCGTATTTCCAGCTTCCGGAGAACGAGCGCAGCGAAACGCTGATCGTCGCGGGCACCAACGATGCGCGGCGCGCCATCAATGCGCTAGTGCGCGAAGGCTTGGCGCTGTCCAACGGTGACAAGGTCGAGATCCTCACCAACGTCGACATGACGCGCGCGGAGCTCCGGTCGGCGCAGAGCTACGAGGCCGGCCAGGTTGTCGTGCCGCAGCGTACCTATGGTGGAAACGGAAACGGAAACGGAAACGGAGGCGAGATCTTGATGAAGGGCGAGCAACTGCAGATCGTGAGCCACGACATGCGACGCAATGAATTGACGGTCGAGCGCGAAGGCGGACGGCGCTTCAGCTTCGACCCCTCCCGTCAGTCGATGTTGCGGGTCTACGAGCGCGAGAGTGTGGACCTGGCGCCGGGTGATTGGGTGCGCGTCAGCGCCAACGACAAGGCCTTGGGGATCTGCAACGGCGAGCGCTACCAGGTCGCGGCCGTGGACGCGACGCACGTGATACTCAAAGGCGGCGACACCGACATCCGGGTCGATCGCCGCCGACCGGTGCACCTGCAACACGGCTATGCAAGCACCATCCACTCCGCGCAGGGCCTGACCAAGAACCGGGTGCTCGTGGACGCCAACACCAAGAGCCTCACCAGCAACCGCGCCGTTTTCTACGTCGCCATTTCGCGACCGCGCAACGACATCACCCTCTTCACGGACGACGCGTCGAAGCTTGCCGCGGCCATGAGCCGGGAACCCAAGAAGTTCGCCGCGTTGGAACTGCGCGATCAGCGCAACGAAGCAATGGTTCTGAAAACCAAAGTTGACCGTGCGGCGCGCAGCAAGTTGGCCGCGCAGGTCAGGATCCACCCGCCGACCGCGCGCCCAGCGGCGGAAGCCCTTAGAGTTCAACGCTAGCAGTTGAAGTTGCCACCCCGAAGGAACGCACACCATCTTGGCTCGCGAGGTCATCATGAATGCACGGCGATCATGGCAGCCGCTTCCCTGATGTTCATCTTGGCGCTCGGTGCGCCGATGACAGCGTCAGTGCAATGCGTGCGCGATACGTACTTGGTCGTGAGCGCTTCGGCACCCACCGGTTGGCAGCGCAGTGTCGTCGAATTGACGGAAGCCGAGCTCAGGGCACCTCCACCGTTATCACTTCGACCGAATGGACACCTGTCAGCAGCTTGTAGGGTCCCCAGTTGAGCAATGTGCTCAAGCTCGCCGCGGTTAAGGGCCGGTGGACCGCGGTCACCGATACCTCGCGAATCTGCGTCAAATCGCGTGCCGGTCCCTACCTACCTGCGCCGCCGCGCTGAGCGCGACGCGCAACCATTCAAAGGCCATCGCAGTGCCTGTGGCGAAAACAGTTCGCTGCGCTCACGCGCGAGCCGGATTTCGCACCAACGCGGCACCGAGGCAAGTTCGCGCCCACTCCTGCCTGCACGCAAGGATTCGATATCAACAACTGTATACGGGGTTCTGTCAGGGCCTGCTACTACTGCTAGCCAGGAGCTGGCGGTACTGCTTGGGCGAGACCCGCAGGTTGCGGATGAAAGCCCGTCGCATCACCTCGGAGGAGGCGAAGCCGCATTGGAGCGAGATCGCCTTGATGGAGCATAGGCTGCTCTCCAAATGGCGTCTCGCCGCGTCGAGGCGGATGCGCTCGACGCCGGCCGCCGGCGTGGACCCTGTGGCGCGGCGATAGAAGCGTGTGAAGGTGCGCTCCGACATCGCCAAATGCTCGGCCAGGCTGGCGACGCTGAAGGACTGACGCAGGTTCCGGGCGATCCAGCGGTGCAACTCGTCAATGCGGGGGTCGGCCGGACTGTATGTGACGAGGGGAGCTTGTGACGCGCCGTTGCGGTAGGCATCCCGGAAAGGTGCGCCCAGCCGGCTCGCGATGACGCTGGCGATCACGCTCCCGTGATCCTGGGCCACCAGGTCCATCGCGAGGTGCGCGCCGCGGGTGAGGCTCACCTCGATCCAGCGCGCCTGCGCCACGGGACTGGTACGCGCTCGGTGCGAATCCATTGGGGTCGCGCACGGGGCTTGCGCGAGCGCGCGGGCGGCCCGGCCGATGGTGGCCCCGAGCTCCACCTGACGCGCGTGGCGCTGGAGCCAGCAGGGAAGGATGCGCCGCTCGGCCGCGTCGAACTCTTGAATGGACGCGCGCGAGTCCCCTGCGATGATGAGCTTGGCGATCGCGCCCTGCACGCGCATGGGCACTGCATGTGTCCCCAGCGGGATGCCGCTCGATCCCAGTACCGGTTTTTCGGTTGCAGCGAGCAGGCGCAGGCGATAGGGCGGTGGCTTGCCCAGATGGCTCAGCACGTCATTTGCCATGTCGAAGACCGCCACTGCGCCTGCGACGTCGACTATCGCAAAGCCGGGGAGCAGCAGGAACAAAACTCTTTGCATGCGTAGGTCGTCATGGCGGGCCGCGCGAGAACGCCATCTCGCCCGCGTCGGCTCGCGAACTTTAACGGCTTGTGACAAGCCGGTGAAATGCGAAAAAAGGATGGGGGATTGGCGGGAACGGTGGGCAGTTTGGCGGCTTCGGGGGGCTGCCGACATCTAAACTGCCTCTTGAACGGGGGAGTGACGGCGGCCAGATGGCCGTGATCGAGGCCTGGCTCGTGCGGCGGGATGAGCGGGGAGTAAGGCCACAGCTTGCCGAGGAGATGGATCCATGGCTTCATGGACGCGGGAATTGCTCATGCGGATATCGAAGGCGCGCTCCGTCGAGGCCGCCTTCGAGCAGATCGATATCGGCGCTCGCCAGCTGGGCTTCGAGTGTTGTGCCTATGGCGTGCGGCTGCCTTCTTCCTTCACCAGACCCAAGACACTGATCTTCTCGAGCTATCCACCGTCATGGCGCGAGCGCTATGCCGAAGCGGACTACCTGAACGTTGACCCGACGGTCGCGCATGGGATCCGAAGCCTACAGCCCCTGGTGTGGAGCGACAGGCTGTTCTGCGGCGCGCCGCAGATGTGGTACGAGGCGAGATCCTTCGGGCTGCGGGTGGGTTGGGCGCAGTCGTGCTTCGATGCACAGGGGCGCATCGGCATGTTGTCGCTGTCGCGCTCCTGTGACCGCCTTGGCAGGATGGAACTGCTCGCGCATGACCCTCTTCTGCGCTGGCTCGTCAACACCGCGCATCTGGCACTCACGACGCATCTGAGCGAGCACCAGTATCCTGCGATCGAACCACTGACGCGAAGGCAGATCGAAGTGCTGCGGTGGACCGCCGATGGGAAGACGAGTGAGGAGATCGCAACCATCCTCGCCATTTCTGCACGCACGGTGAACTTTCACATCAGAAACCCGATCGCCAATCTGCGCGTCAATAACAGGAACTCGGCCATCGCGCGCTCCTCCCGTCTCGGGCTTCTGGATTGAGCAGGCAGGCAGCGGCCACGCCAGCGTCTGCCGGTGGCGAGGGTGGCAGCAGCGTCGCGTCAACTCGATGTTCTCGACCAGGAGGGGACCCGGATTCATTGCAGGGGTCGGCCAGCCTCCACCGTCGCCCGGGTGCCAGGCACTGCGTGTCCCTGTCGGGAAGACCGGCGCCCCAGAGCGCCTCTTCGCTGCGCGCGCCAGTTCTCGTCAACGTCGATCAGACAGGCGAACAGCACTCGTCCGTCCACTGTCGTCGGCTCTCCGGCGCGTCGGCAGCCCACGCCAGCGGCCTTCAGGATGCGTTCGATGCCAAGGGGCGAGACGCTGATCAGCTGGCGCACCCCGTGATGCGCTGCCACCTGCATGGTGGCAGCCAGCAGATCCAGAGCATGCGGCGATGCAAGTCCATGCTGTTGCGAGTTACGTGCCGAGTCGAGGTCGAGCGCAGCGAAGCGTGAGAGCTCCCAGATGCAGGGCGACCGGGGCGGCGACTTCGCGCCGAGAAGCTGGGGAAATGCCTCGGCGAGCAGATAGGGGCCGAGCGTCGGCAGCAGCCGTGCGCTGCCGATGATGCGCGCGTGCATATCGCGTGCGACCACATAGTGGGTATCGCGGCGGTCGAACTCGTCGAGTTCCATCCTGCCGCTCGTTCTGAGTTTCCAGCCCAGTCGTTGCACGAAAACGCAATGTCGATAGCACGCAAGGTCAAACAGAAGGCCCATGGGCAAGACATCGGCGGTTCCGGTGGTGATTTTCATGTGCGTATCCAGTGCGAACGAGGTCTCATTACAGCGAAAGCGCAGCGCGGGCGGCACTGTCAGATTTGACAGGTCTGGGCGCTCGCGCATTCACCGGAGGGATTGGCGTCCAACCCTCGAAAAACGACGAACCTCCTGTAGCTGAACGGGCGCTCAATGAATACCGGGGTTCAATTCCTGAACCACTGGATGCCGCGGCCGGACTGATGGCGTGCATCAGGACATCACGTCACAACAACAAGTGGCGGGTCGCTCGATGCCGGTTGCGGAGGTTTGCCGGCACCTGCGGGGGCAGGAGGCACCAGCGGCAAGATGCATTCCGTGGCGCTTTCGTGCAAACAAACATGCGGCTTCAAGCCATCACCCGACCCGGGTCGCCTGTTCCCAACGTACACGAGAACTTGCGGAACTTGGCGCTCCGCTCTCATGCTACGCAGTGGCTCCTGCGATGTCTCACTCCGAGCGAAAGAGGTGCTCAGTCATGTTGCCGTAGGCGCGCCGATCAGCATCTCGACGGAGGTACAGGCGACGCCGCGCTGTCGACGCGCGCAAGCATCAAGCGCGAGGTCCGGCATCGGCGGCAAGCCTGACACCAGCGGTAACTGCGGCCAGGCGCAGCGCGCCAAACTGCCTGCCGATCATTGCGCCACTGGCGCCGGCGCTGGCAGTGCCAGACGACCCGAGACCACCGTGGCCGCCGAGCCGGGGCTTTGAAGGCCGCTGTATCGGCAAGGACGGGTACGCGGCCCTCAAGTCCTCTCATGAGGCCGATGCAATCCATTTCCCGTGGAGCCATATCCCGTGGAGATTTGCGCTGAGCAATTCGATGATCCCGGGCATGGTCAAACTCATTGCTTTGCATCGACTGCGCGCGCCATGGGCCCGGGCTGGGGGCGCGCCATTGGCGGATGAAAGGCCAACCGGCGGCCTAGGCGCTCGGTTTGACGACCTGTGCGCGCGTTGCATGCCGTGCGACATGCAGGCGGCGCCATACGGTCGCGCTTCGGTGTTCTCCAGAGGGAGATCGGTGGTTTCTTCGCGCGCTGTGGAACGTGCGAAGCACGCGCCGTGGTTGCACCTCAGTGAAGTGTTGAGGCAGCGCAATCGACGGGGAATCATCGGCTTCCCGATTCAGCCCAGGTGCACCATGCAAGTAAGCCCTTTTTCCTCCCAGATCCGCGTTCGTGTCCGCGCCCGAACCCGTCCCGGCGCCTCTCTCATTGCGACCCCCCTCGTCACACTGGTGTGCGTGCTGGCGCTTCTCTTCCTCGGCGTGGTCCCGCGCGAGGTGCGGGCGCAGCCTGCGCGCGGCGCGTTCGAAGCGCCCTGGCCCACCAAGCCGCTGCGCATCATCGTCGGCTTTGGCGGTGGCTCCTCGCCGGACTTGGTGGCGCGTACCCTGGCCGAACCCCTCGCCAAGGCGCTCGGGCAGCCGGTCATCGTGGAGAACCATCCGGGCGCGAGCGGCAACATTGCCGCGGACCTGGTCGCCAAGTCCACGGATCAGCACACGATCGGCATGCTGATCAACGGCAACATGACGATTGCGAAGCTGCTCAATCCGGCAACGCCCTACGACCCGCACAAGGACCTCGCGCCGCTCAGTCTGATCTGCACGGCGCCACTAGTGCTGGCCGCGCCCATCGATGCGCCGGGCAAGGATGGGGCCGAGTTTTTTGCAACGGCGCGCTTCGCCGGCGACCGCTGGAGCTATGGGACACCCGGGATCGGCACGATCGGCCATCTGGGCATGGAACTGCTCAAGTCGAAATCGGGCATCGCGCCGGTGCATGTGCCCTACCTGGGCAATCCGCAGGTGATCAACGGCATGCTCGGCGGCCAGGTGCAACTCGCGCTGCTGCCGCCCGGGCTCGCGGCGGCGCAGGTGCAGGCCGGGAAGCTGCGTGCCATCGGCGTGACCTCCGCCACGCGCAGCGCGCTGGTGCCGAACTACCCGAGTCTCGATGAGATCGGCATCCGGGGATTCCAGCTCGAGATCTGGACGGCCGCGGCGGCGCCGGCCTCGATGCCGCGCCCCGTCGTCGAACGGCTGTCGGCGCTGCTTTCCGAGATCACGCGGTCGCCGCAGGTGCGGCAGAAGCTTTTTCAGCAGGGCTACCAGGCCGTGGGCACTTCGGCGGAAGGCTTGGCGAGGCGCATCAACGCCGATACGGAGCTCCTGCGGGGCATCATCGCCGCCAACGGCGTGAAGGTGGAGTGAACATGGCCACCGAAGCAAAAATGATCCTGGAGAACAGCGGTGACGCGGAGATAGCGCTGCAGGCCTTGCGCGAGGAGCTCGACCAGATCGATATGCGGCTGCTGCGCGTGGTGCGCGACCGTCTCGAGTGCTGCGGGCGCATCGGCCATCACAAGCGTCAGCACGGCGTTCCGATGATGCAGCCGGCGCGCATCGGTGTCGTGCAGCAGCGTGCTGCGACCTTCGCGCAGGCTCACGGCGTGAATGCCGATTTCCTCCGCAGCCTCTACGAACTGATCATCGCAGAGACCTGCAGGCTCGAGGACGAGATCATCGGCGCTGACGGTGCAGCGCGCGTCGATGCGAGATCCGGCTGAAAAAGGCGTAGCGCGTTGTCGGATCGAGCAACCAAAGACCCGTCGTTGAAGGTGAGCGCGTGAAGAAGCAACTCGTCGCCTCGCCATTCCCGACAGCCCGACGTTTCCGGGTACCGGAGGCACTGTTGCAACGGCGCGATACCGTGTCGTCTGCCAAGAGCGAGCCGGCCGCCAGGTTGGGCGAGAGGATCAAGGCGCTACGCATCGCCGCGAGCGCTTCGGGCGTGCAACTGGCGCAGAAATGCAGCATCTCGCGCTCGATGCTCTCGCGCATCGAGCGGGGCACGGTGTCGGCCTCTGTGGAGATGCTTGACCGCATCGCGCGGGGCCTGGATGTGCCGTTGTCGCGCTTCTTCGCCGACCAGGCGGATCGCATCGACTTCTCCTTTGTTCCGGCCGGCAAAGGCATCGTGGTCGACCGCATCAGCGCGGTGGCGGGCTACCGCTACGAACTGCTTGGCCATCTACTGTCCGGGAACCTGTTCGTCGAGCCCTACCTGGTGCGGTTGCTGCCGGGCGCCAAGCCCTACACCAGCTTCCAACATCCGGGTGTCAAGTTCGTGCACCTGATGTCTGGACAGGTGCGCTACCGCTACGGGTCGAGGGCGCTGGAGATGCAGGCGGGGGATTCGTTGCTGCTGGAGGCGAATGCCCTGCATGGCGTGGAGGCGATCGGCCAGGAGCCCGTCTGCTATCTGGCGGTCGTCTTCACCATCAGGAACTAGGCCTTGACTTCGAACTGTGCCATGCCGATGCCCGAGCGGCGTACAGGTGCCTCGAGCCCATTCGTTTCCGGCGGCCACCCGGGCGATCAGAATCTGTTGTCGGCGCTGCCAGCAATGCGCGCCGGATTGTTGAGTTCTTCCTGGATCGGAGAGACGACCATGCCAAGCTTCGTCACGCTCGGGCCTCATGGCAGCAACCATGCCTTCGTATTGCAGCGCTATCTGCAGGCGCACGGCATCCTGCACGCCAGCCACGTCGAATACATCGAGGATTTTCATGAAGGCGCTCGGATGGTCATCGAGAGGCACGCGGACTTCATGCTGCAGTGCGCGGTCCATCCGGCGGCGCCGGAGATCACGGGCAAGTACCGGCAGCAGCTGTTCGTTGTGGACGCCTTCATCTCGCCGAGCAGGCCGATGGCGCTCCTGCGCTCGACGAACGCGGGTGGGGCGCCTGGGCGCGTCGGCGTGCAGCCGGCGACCCGGTACTACGCCGATCTGTCGTCGTGGCCGCAGCGCGTGGAGGAAGCGAGCGTCATGGAGGTGGGACGGGGGCTGCTGCAGGGCCGGTACGATGCCGGCATTGCATTCGCGTCACTGGCGACCGAGCATCCGGAGCGCTTCGAGGTCGTGCAGGCGATCGCTCCGGTGTGCGACGCGTGGATTGTCTTCGGCCCGACACCGGTCGACCGTGGCCAGGCCATCGTATGGACAGGCAGTCCGGCGGCGAGGCTGTATGCAGGCGCGGACGATGCGCCGCGCGGCCGATGATGGGCGCATCGTCCCATGCAGAGCACGGGGCGAGCTGGGAGGAAGTGCCCGCTGAGACTGGCCGCAGATGATTGAGCTTGTTGCTCTGAAGAGGCGGTGACCGGCCTTCGGCTGAAGGCAGGATTTCTGGCGTCGCGTCTATCCCTGGCTCCGCTTCGACTCCGCCAATTTTTCCATCTCGAGGAACAGCGCGGACGGCTTTGTGCGCAGCGCATCGGCAATCGCGAAGAGGGTATCCAGCGACGCCGGGTTCGCGCCACGCTCGATGCGCGAGATGAAGCTCAGCGAGAGCTTGGCCTTGTCGGCGAGCTCGGCTTGGCTAAGCCCACGCTCTTTGCGACGCATCTGGACTGCGGCGCCGAACAGGGCCAGACGATCTGCTGAATGTGTTCTCTGCATGCGTCAATTCGCGAGTGACGAGTTTGCAGTACACTGATGGGCATATATGCCTATATTGCCGGCGCCATGAGAAGCAAGGATCAAGGCTTGGAAAGCCCGCGAGTACAGCGTCGAGCTGTGGCCTCGCCCTTTCCTACGGCGGGCAAGCCCTTGATTCCGCCGCAGGTGTTCAAGCCGCGCCTGCGTCCGAAACGAAGCGACCGCTCCGGCCGGCTGGGGCAGCAGATCCGCGATCTGCGACAAGTCTCCAATCTCTCGGCTGGTTCCCTGGCGCGGGCGGCGGGTGTTTCGCGATCGATGTTGTCTCGTTTCGAGAGCGGCTCGGTGTCTCCGTCCATCGAGACGCTGGAGAAGCTGGCGGGCAGTCTGAACGTGCAGTTGTCGCGCCTTTTCAGCGATCAGATCGAGACAAGAAGCTGGTGCTTCGTGCCAGCCGGCAAGGGCGTGGTTGTCGAATTTGGCAACGCCGCACAAGGACACCAGTACGAGTTGCTAGGGCATGTCTTGTGCGGTCGCTGGCGGGTACAGCCATACCTGGTGACCCTCGGTGCGTACGCGGGCCCCAGCGCGGCCTTGGAGCAGCAGGGTGTCCAGTTCATACACGTCTTTTCGGGCGGTATGAGATACCGCCACGGATCAGAGATCGTCCACCTTCGACCCGGGGATTCGCTGTTGTTCGAAGCGAAGACAGAGCACGGCGTCGAAGCCGTAGGGAACCAGCCGGTGAGCTACCTTTCCATCAGTTTGCGGCCGCGCGGATAGGAGAGGGCAGGCACCCGAAATGTGCCGGTCGTAGGATTCTGTCATGACTCGCTTGATATCTATTGACGTCAATCCCGGCAAGCAAGGCCCGCTCGTTGGCGAGCTGCGGGCTGACCGCGTCTAGAGGATTTGGGCGCCGTTCTCGAAAGCGCCCGATCGCCATCTGCGGGACCTGGTCGCCACCAGTGAAGATCTGACTAGGCTCGCTCAGGAGCTTTACCGTCCTGATCAGCTCGGACGCGAGGGTTCCCTGGGAGAGACGTCCTTGTGGGCCTTCCGAGGCCGGGACCTCCAGGTTCTAGTCTTCGCACTCATCTCCTGCGGGGAGCGTGCATCGCCGGCCTTGCGCATTCCCTCCGCTTGAACCGTGCTTTCGCGGCGGCGCGGCGCCCGAGGCCTGTAGGCACTGGCTCAGCGTTGCTGCTGGGACACTGCGGCCTGCCTGGCGTTCCCGATCGAGTGCAGCGTCCAGTGGCAAGAACTGGTCGCTGCTCTTGAAGAGCGATCGCGGCGTGATCCTCGGTACGGGCGCTGCTGGTCAGCCAAGCCCTCGGATTCATCTGGTCCGATGGCGCGGAGGAGCCGGATTGCCGAATCGAAGCGTGTGCCTCGCCTCGCAAACAACTTGCCTGGGCGCGACGCGTGCTGTGATTCCTGCCTCAGGGCCCTCGACGCGCAAGCAGGCCGCACGCAGCCGCCTCGAGTCATGGCCGTTGCCGGCTCATCGACAGCAGGCCGCCGGCGACGATCATGGCAATGCCCAGGAAGGCCTGCCGGTCCGGCGTGTCGTTCCACAGCACATATCCGGCGATCAGGGCCCAGACGATGTTGGTGTAGCGGAAGGGGACGATCGCCGACAAGTCGCCTCGGCGGCAGGCGGCGATCAAGGCATAGTTCCCGAGGGCGGCGCACAAGGCGGCGGCGGCGAGCAGGCCGCCGTCCTTGGGCTCGAGCGGCGACCAGTGCTCCGTCAATCCGAGCGCGCCGCCACCCACGCAAACAGCCACCGCGGCCGCCAGGGCAACCATCCACGACGGCGCATCCGGGGGAAGGCGGCGCGTCGCGAGCTCGCGCGCGCCCAGCAAGGCCGCGCACAGCAGCGCGCTCGCGATGCCCCAGGGCGGCAGCGACGTCAAACCGTCCTGCGGACGAACAATGATCAGCACCCCGAGCAGGCCTGCCAGTGTGCCGGCAAGCCGTCTCGCGTTCCACTGTTCCCAGCGCAGGTACATCGCTGCAATCGAGATCATCAGCGGTGCAGTCATCATGAGGGAGGTCACCATCGCAAGCGGGATCATGGCGAGCGCGAACACTGACGCCAGTGCGGTGGCCAGCTCGAGGACGCAGCGCAAGGCTACCAGCGGCTGCAGCACCATCCGCCAGCCACCCTGCAACCGATGCAGTGTCACCGCGATGGTGAACAGGATCGCGACGGCGAAGATGCCGCGCACGGCCAGGACCTGGCCAGGAGGCAGGCGGTCGGTGCTGAGCTTCACGCAGGCATCGTTAAGCACGTAGCACGCCATGGCGATGGACATGAGCGCCGCCCCGCGGCGGTTCGCAGCGTCGGCCGTCATTTCAGGAGACGCCGTCCGGGTCGGAGAGGGCCGCGCCGCATTCGCGCAGCACATGCCACGGCGCGCGGCTCTTGAGGACCACCTCCTCAACCTCGGCATCCGGATCGGACAGGGCGATGATGGCGCCTCCGGCGCCGATCGACACCCGCTCGCCCGCGCAGACGATGGTGCGGATGACGATGTTGAGCTGGGCGGCGCCGTTGAAGGAAAGATAGCCGATGCTGCCCGAGTAGACGCCGCGCGCGGAAACCTCGAGCTCGTCAAGCAGTTGCATGGTGCGGATCTTCGGTGCACCGGTCATGGAACCGCCCGGGAAGGCAGCGCGTATGCAGTCAACCGCACCCACACCCTCGCGCAGCCGGCCGCGAATCGTGCTCACGAGCTGATGTACGGTGGCATATGACTCGACCTGGAACAGGACGGGTACGTGCACACTGTCGACCTCGCAAACGCGATTGAGATCGTTGCGCAGCAGGTCGACGATCATTAGATTCTCTGCGCGTGTCTTCTCGTCGATCAGCAGGGCGGCGGCGATCTCGGCGTCCTCCTGCGGCGTCGCGCCGCGCGGGGCCGTGCCCTTGATCGGCTTGGAGTCCACCATTCGATCGGTTCCGATGCGCAGGAACAACTCCGGCGAGGCGCACAGCACCGCGACATCGCCGGACCTCAGGTAGGCGGCGTAGGGTGCCGGGTTGCGCTCCCGCAGCGCGCAGTAGACCGGGAGCGGATCGATGCGGCCGTCGCCGACCAGTTGATTCGTAAGACAAACTTCGTAGGTCTCGCCCTGCACGATCTCATGCTGGCTGCGCAGGATCAGCGCGCGATAGGTCGGGAGATCGATCTGCCACTTCAGCGAGCGCAACGGTGCGGCGGCGTGCTGCCGCACCGTTGCGGGCTCGATGTCGATCTGCGGATGCTGTGTCGCGAGCTCCCGCATCGATTGCATCCAGGCGCGGTTGTCCTCGTGCAGGTCCCGGTCGTCCAGACAAACGACCCAGGTCTGCAGCTCCGCGTGATCGAAGGCCACGAAGCGGTCTGCCATGATCCACATCGCGTCGGGGGAGGGCGCGTCATGCGCATGGCGTCCGCCCAGCTCGCGCTTGAGCTCATAGCCGAAATAGCCAACGAAGCCACCTGCGAACTCGAAGGGCAACGTTGCGCCTTCGAGCGGCCGCGCCGGGATGTGCTCGCGCAGGTAGTCAAAGATCGATTGCGATCGCGTCTCGACCGTCTCGCCATGGCGAATGACGAGTTCTTGGGACGCGGAGCGATAGTTGAGCACCTGCGCGCGCGGTCCGCTCGCGTCGCCCATGAAGGAGAAGCGCGCCTGTCCGCCTTGGGGGAGGCTGCTGTCGAGCCAGAACGACGCGTCGGCTTCTGCGAACGCGCGCGCGAAGAGCGCCTCGGGCTGCACCAGCGTATCGAGGCACTCGGCATGGCAGCACTGCGGTGCAGCGCCGACACGAGCGGAAGGGGGTAGGAACATGCCGAGAGTGTCGCGGCGATTCGGAGCCGCACGCCACTCTTCTGTCAGTTCCCGGAAGTTGCGCAGCAGCCGCGCGCCGAACTCCGTGCAGATCGACTCGGGATGGAACTGGACGCCCCACCAGGGCCTGGCAGCATGGCGCAGCGCCATCAAGGTTCCGTCGCCGCTCCATGCGAGGGGCACCAGCGAGGGAGGCAACTCGGTCACAGCCAGCGAGTGGTAGCGCACCGCTTCGAAGCGGTCGGGAATGCCGCGAAAGAGATCGCGCTGTGCATGGGACACCCGATCGATTCGCCCGTGCATGGGACGAAGCGCCAGGTCCACCCTGGCGCCGCAGTGATGGGCGATCGCCTGGTGCCCGAGGCACACGCCGAGCACCGGAACCTTCGAATGTCGCAGGGCGTCGGCGGAGATGCCCACATCCTCTGCGCGCTGGGGCCGGCCAGGGCCGGGCGAGATGACGATGTTGTCGAAGCCGATGGCTTCGGCCTCGCTCCAGCTCAGCTCATCGTTGCGGACCACGTGTGGCGACTCGCCATTGGATGCGGCGAGATACTGGTAGAGGTTGTAGGTGAAGGAGTCGTAGTTGTCGATCAGGAGCGTTCGCATCTGAGTCCTTATGAGGGGAGACTTGACGCCATGTTTAGGCTGGTCGCGCTGGCGAGCAACTGTCGAATCTGGCAGTTGCGGTTTGGCTGAGGACTGCCGCGAATCAGTGCCACACGCCCGCGCCGCCGGAGATCGGGGGCTTGTTCTTTCCTCGTTGATGGTCAACCACTCACACGACGGGCGCCGAACCGGCGAAGACACGGCGTGCGAGCCGCCCACGGTGAGGGGGTACCCTGCCCTTGTCGAATACTTGACGCCGTTTCCGGCATCCAGGAGTGCGAGAGGTAACCGGTCGCGCGCGTTGGACCGTCAACCTTCGGATGAATCTTCGATGGCGAGAGCCGTAAAAAGGCGGCATCCGAGTGGCCTCGATGCCGGCCATGTCTTCCCGTCTCGACAGGAGGCTGCGGTCATGCAATCCTCATCGAATGGATGGGCTCGTCTGGCCGCGCGGACCCTGGTCAGTTCGCAGAGCGCGGCCATTGCGCCGCCGCCGCGCCGCTCGGCTCGATCTTGACGCTTCGGTGCAGATCGAGTTGCCGTCGCTGGCCAGCCCGTCGCCCCGTTAGGCGCTTTGGTCCGACAGGGGACTGCCGACATTTGACAGAGGAACCGGCAAGACAGACACGGCGCCGAGCCGGCTGTACGCCCTGCCTGATGGCGGCCGCTCCATAGCCACTATGCTTTCTCCGTCGCCATCGCTGTAGTGCGACCCGAGTTCGAGGACGACCCGTACGAAGGTCATGGTCAAGCCAGTGGGGCGACTGCGCGTCCAGTGACATCAAGCCCATCGGTCACGAGCGCGGAAAGAAGGAAAGGCGGCTGAACCGGTTTCTCGACCAGTTGCGCCTTGAAGTTGCTCGCTGCCGCGGCGACCTCAGCCGGGTCGGCCGAGCCGTTGCGAGTATTGCCGGTGAGCAGGACCAGCGCGCTGCGCTTGGGCTGGTGGCGCACGGCGGCCAACAATGACACCGTGGTCTCCTTGTTGGGCAATAGCCAGTCAATGACATAGCCGTCAAAGAGGCCCTGCGGGATGTCGGCCAGAAGATCTTCTGCTGTGTAGTAGGCCATCGCCTCGATGCCCATGGTGCGCAGATGTGCACAGAGCGCATTGGCGACGTCGCGCTCATCGTCGAAGACCGCGACGCGCGGTGCGACGGCCTTGGCGTGTCCGACCTCGAGCCGGGCGATGCGCAGGCTCTCCTGTCCCACCGCTGCAGTGGCCGGCATCACCACGTAGGAACCCGCGTTCTCCATCGCCACCAGCGCATCGCTGGAGGTGTCGTCGGTCTCGCTCGCGAACCAGACGCGGCAGCCGATCTGCAGGGCGCCCACACGCAGTACGGCGTCGGTGCCGCTGTGGGGTGTGGTGGCGCCCAACACCTCGGCCAATGTCTCACCAAACCGATCCGCCAACTGCTGGAACTCGTCGACCGTCCAAGCGGTGCTCTTGTTGACTCGCTGGTGCGCGGCCGCGCGGGACAGACCAAAAAGCTCGCCGACGAAGGAGGAGTGCCGGTGTTTCGGGATGCCGTGTCGTTCGAGCAGCGCGCGCACCAGTTGGGCAGCTTGCGAATGCGATTCGTCGTCGGGGGGCTGTGGGGTACTCATCCGCAGTTAGTTGTCTCGGTTTGTAAGTTCCATTGCGGAGCAAAAAGCGATGGCGCAGAGTCTTGTAAAACAAGACATACGGCTGAGAAACCCTCTATTTGTACATCTTTTGATCGCATACGGCGAGCGAAAACCAGTCAATAGTCGAATTATGCTTCTTCAAACAATCCTTTTGTTTGCATCTTCCACGTCCAGCCGAATGTGGCTTTCGTTCACGCGCGGCGCGTTCGCGGGGAAAAGACAATGGTACTGAGCGCAGCCCTGCTGGACCAATGCGCGCCCCAGGTTTCGCCAGTGCTGATGCAGGCGCTTGTGCGCACCGAATCCGCCGGGCAGCCCTTCGCGATCGGCATGGACAAGGCGCATGGGACGGTGAAGCAACCAGCAACTGCCGAAGAAGCCGTTGCGACCGCCAAGTCCCTGGTGGCTGCTGGGCGCAAGTTCTCGGTGGGCCTGGCGCAGATCCACGTGAGCAACGTGTCGCTATATGGCCTGACCTGGGAGCAGGCATTCGACGCCTGCCAAAACCTCCAAGTGGGCCAGAAGATTCTCTGGAATTTCTATCACCGCGCTTCCGCGTCCGGCTACAGCGGCATGGCGGCGATCTGGGCGGCGCTGCGCGGCTACAACTCCGGCGGGGTCGATCGCACCATCAGCGACGACTACGCGAGCCGGATCTTCGCGTACATGAGCAGCGCGCCGCCGCAGGTGCAATTCGGCACCGCCGCAGCGCCGGCTCGCGCGGCGGCATCGACGCCCCGTGCGGCGTTGAACGTCGCGACGTTGCCTGCAGCGGGCCAGGGCGCACCCCATCGTCCCGGCGAGTCGCTCGACATCTTCGAGAAGGCCGCCAGCAAGACGGGCTTCTAGGTCCGGTTACGCACCTTCATCAGCATTCATTTCCATCGGGAGGGATTCATGCTTCGACAGTTCATCAGTTCGCTGCCCAGCAAGACCTATGTGAAGGTGCAGCGAGCGACTGCATTCGTGCGCATCGCGTTCCCGTTCGGCGCATTGGCGTTGGCCGCCAATCCCGCCATGGCGCAAAGCCTGAAGCAGGCAGGCGTCAACATCTTCAATGTCATCTACGGGGTGGTGGGGGTGATCGGCGCCATCGCGTGCCTGCTCACGCTGCTGAACTGGGTGACGGGCAATTGGCTGGGCCGCGACGATCCCAAGAAGATCTTCTTCCAGTCCTTGCTCGGTACTGCGCTGGCCTTCGGCATCGTCGCCATCATCCAGTTCGTCAAGGACATGGTGGGCGGCTCGGCCTCCGGCATCTCGAACCTCTGAGCGCCATGGCAGAGGTCGATGCTCGCCATGAGGAACCGGCGCTCGAGCGCGCGGTGATCTACCGAGGGCCGCAGGCGCCGGTCCTGCAGGCGTATGTGCCGCTGCCGGTGTTCGGTGCCGAATGCATGCTGCTGCTGTTGTGCATGCGCCTGTTCGGGTTCTGGACGCTCCTCCTGCTCCCGCTGCACCTGGTCCTGGTCCTCAAGACCAACGACAACCCGTTCTGGGTGCGCGACCTGGTCGCGAACTACCGCTTTCGCTGGTTCGTCGACAACAGGAACGCGCACGGCGACGGCGTCGTCAGCTTCAGCCCGCATCTGAGCCGGCGCGAGGTGCGTTGATGTCGGCCGTCCCCCGCACCAAGGCCGAGCGCAGCGTCGCGAGTTGCCTGCCGTACTCGCAGCAGATCGACGATCACACGGTCATCACTTACGAAGGCGACCTGACCCAGACGATCGAGGTGCAGGGGCTCTCCTTCGAGACCCTCGGTCACAGGGAACTCGACAACCTCAACCAGCAGTGGTTCTCCGCGATCAACAACGTTGCACGCAGTCCGAACGTCGCCCTATGGACCCACCTGGAGCGGCGGCGCGTGCGGCACGACCTCTCTGGCGTTCTCTACGACAACGATCTCTCGGCCGAGTTCGCCCGGCAGTACGGCAGGAAGTTCGAGGGCGAGCAGCACTTCACCAACCAGCTGTTCGTCTCGCCCGTGTACCGGCTGGCCGGCAATCGCGCGGATCGCACCAGCATCCGGCTGTCGAAGCGCACCAGCGAGGGCATGGCGGAACTGCGGCTGCGCGCGCGCGACGAACTGGCCAAACTCTCGGCGCAATTGATGGCGAGCCTCAGGCGCTACCACCCGCGCCGTCTCGGCACCTACGACCTCGACGGGAGCCTTTGCTCGCGTACCGCCGAGTTCTATTGCCTGCTCCTGAACAATACCGAGCGCCACATCGGCCTCGGCGCGCAGGAACTCAGCCACAGCCTGCAGGCCGCGGCGTTGAACTTCGGCGCCGAGACGTTGGAGATCGAGGGGGCGTCGGGCTCGCGCTTCGCCGCGATCCTGACCTTGGTGGCGCCGTACCGCGCGGAGCAGCTCGATTCCAAGGTGTTCGAGGGGCTGCTGTCGGCCTCGTTCGAGTTCGTGCTGAGCCAGTCGGTGACCGTCATGGCCTTCGACAAGGCCGACGCCCTCCTCAAGACCCAGTACAACAAGATCAAGTCGACGAGCGACAACGAGGAGCAGTTGAAGGAGGTCGCGGCCGCACGCACCCAGCTGCAGGCGGGCAAGTTCTCGATGTTCGAGCACGAGCTGATCCTGGTCGTGTACGGCGACAGCATCAAGGAGCTGAACCAGAACGTGAACGTGGCGGTGACGGTGCTCGACCAGAAGAGCATGAACACGTCGCGGGAGCGGGGCGGGGCGCTGATTTGCACCTACTTCAGCACGCTGCCCGGAAACTTCAAGTACGGCCGCATCCGCGCGATGCCGATCAGCAGCAAGAACTTTTCCAAGTTCTTCCCGATGCACAACCATCCGCGGGGAAATGCACGGGGCAGCCAATGGGGTGCGCCCATCGCGCTCCTGAAGACGGCCGCCGGCGGGCCGTACTTCTTCAACTTCCACGTCAGCCGCAACCGGTTGCTGGAGCAGGGCATCCGGCTGGACTACGACGACGAGCCTCCGGGGCGACTCACCGCAGAGGATGAGAAGCGCGACGAGGCGGCCAACGACCGTGGCCGGGGCGATCGCCCGAAGGTGCACCGCAAGGAATTGGGCAACTACAAGATCATCGGCCGCTCCGGCGGCGGCAAGACAGTCCTCAAGCTCGCGCTGCGTCTGCTGGCCCGCAAGCGGGAGATGGCGAGCGGCCGGCCCTTGAAGATCTTCAGCTTCGACAAGGACTACGGCGAGGAGATCTGCATCCGCGCCATGGGTGGACGGTATTTCCGGATCGCCGGCGGCGAGCCGACCGGCATGAATCCCTTCTCCATGGCGCCGACGCCGGAGAACACCTCCGTGATCCTGAGCATCATGTCCTGGAACGCGCAGTTCGACGGCAAATACGTCATGACGCACAAGGACGAGGAGGACCTGCTGCGCAGCATCAAGCAGGTCTACCAGCTCGAACCGAAGCTGCGTCGCTATGCGCGCGTTCGGGATGCCCTTCCGACTCACCGTGAAAGCAGCCTGTACCAGGCGCTCGGACGCTGGTGCGACGACGGCGCCTTCGCCTGGGTGCTCGACAACGCCGAAGACCGGTTCGATCTGACGGGGGCCGACACCTTCGGCTTCGACATGACCCACTTCCTCGAGATCGAGGAGGCGCGCACGCCCATCTTGCGCTATCTGACGCACAAGATCGCCCAGAATGCCTCCGGCGCGCCGCACATCATCGACATCGCCGAAGCCTGGCGGGCGCTGAAGGATCCGTTGATGCAGACCTTCATCGAGAACAAGGGCAAGACCATCCGCAAGGAGGACGGCGTGATCGGGCTGGACACCCAGGAGCCCAGCGACATCAGCCGCTCGCCGCTGGGCAGCACGCTGTTGTCGCAGTTCCCGACGCAGCTGCTGCTGCCCAATGGCGAGGCGGAGCAGGCCGACTACATCGACGGCCTGAAGCTCACGCCGCGCGAGTTCCACCTGATCAAGCACACTGAGGAAAACTCGGGCCAGTTCCTGCTCAAGAAGGGCGCCGAGTCGGTCGTCGTGAAGTTGGATCTCAGCGGCATGGACGACCTGCTGGCCGTGCTGTCCGCCAGCCTCGACAACGTCGAGATCATGCACGCGGCGATCGGTGAGGTCGGCCCGGAGCCTGCCCAGTGGCTTCCCCTGTTTCTGAAAAGGAGAGTGTGATGAAACTGTTCGCGCGAGCGAAGCGCCTTCTCTTCGGCGTTGTCGTTTCCGTCGGCCTGGCCGGCGGCGCTGGCGCTCAGATCCCGGTCACGGTCACAAGCGATATCCCGGCGACCATGAACCAGATTGAGACCATCATGAAATGGACCGAGCAGCTGCGCTCGATGAGCGACCAACTCGACCAGATGAGGCAGGTCTACGGCACCCTGCAGGGGATGCGCAACCTGGGCAGCCTCATGAACAATGACCTCCTGACGCAGTACCTGCCGCAGGACTACGTCGGTTCGGTGAAGGCCTTGCGGAGCGGCGGTGGGTCGTTGGCCGGCATCTCGGGCTCGCTGAGCAACATCGTCCGGGCCAACCAGCTTCGATCCTGCGCAGAACTGAACAGCGACGCAACGATGCGCGCGACTTGCACCCAACAATGGCAGCAGCTTGCGTTGCAGAAGCAGATCGGAGACATGGGCTACCGTAAAGCCGCTGAGAACATCCGCAACCTGCAGACCTTCGTCGGATCGATCAATTCGTCGACGGATGTGAAGGCCATCAACGAAGTGCAGGCGCGCATCCAGGTGGAGACCGTGCGGATGCAGAACGAGCAGATCAAGCTCTCGACCATCCAGGCGATGGAGGAGGCCGATCGGCGCCTCCAGCAGCAGTCCGCCATCGACAACTTCAATGCCGGTATGACCCGCGGATCCGCCGGCGGAATCAGGTTCTAGCCATGAAATTCACGCTCATATTTGTGCCAACGATCGCTATTGCGCTCGCGGCTTGCACGAAACAGGAGACGGTCGAAGCGCCGAAGTTCGATCCGAAGTACGTCGCTGCAGAGGCTGACAGGGGAAACCTGGGGCCGCTGACCGAGCTGAACAACGCCTGTAGTGCAGAGGTAGAAAAGAACGGCAAGCGGATGTCAGCGTGTGCTGCACAGGACGAAGTGCGAAAGCTCGCCAAGCCTATCAACATCAGGCTCTGAGTGGGTAGGTCGGGAGTGACCCGTGGCCGAAAACATCATTGGTGACATCTATCGCAACTTCGAGCGAGCGCTGAGTGGGTTCTATGAAAGCGCAGCCGCTGGAATCTCGGGATACGTCATTCCGATCGCTTGGGTGCTGCTGGGAATCTGCATGTTGATCTGGTGCTACCTGATCATCGAAGGCAAGGTGGCGATGCCCATCACTGACTGGATCTTGAAGTTCGTCGGTTTCATGGTCGTTCTGTACGTGATGGGAAACGGGTACCTCTCTTGGGTTGCCAAACCTCTATTCGATCTCCCTTCCGATCTCACGCGCGCACTCAGTGCGACATCCGGAAGCGCGCCTGAATTGTTGGGGCAAGTCAACGAGAAGGTCGTAGATCTGATCTCGGCGATGTTCACGGCGGGTACCAAATTGATCAAGGAGCTCGCCTTCGGTCCTGCGATAGCGCTTTTCCTTATGGGAGTACTGGTCATTGTGGCGGTCTACCTCTTGCTGGGAGCGGCGCTGTTCTCGGTGATTTTTTCCAAGCTCGGCCTAAGCATGGTGCTCGCCGTCGGGCCCTTCTTTGTTCTGGCCTTGGTGTTGCCCCAGACGCGCAACTACTTCTTCTCGTGGCTGAACACGGCCTTCTATTTCATCTTCTATCACGTGTTCTCAGCACTGTTCATCTTCATGTTCATCGGGATCCTGCACAGCTACGTGGCTAAGCTGAACAGCACGCTTGGTGGCGTAGGTGGCGGGAACGTTCTTTCCATTGTGGCCAGACTGCTTGGGGCCAGCGGTGAAGGGCTGAATGTTGCGGCGATTTGCATTCCCATCTTTCTGATTGCGCTGGCGATGTTCTTCATGTTCATGCAGATCCCTGTCATGTGCGCTTCGCTCACTGGTGGCAGCGGAGGTTCATTTGGCGCGGGCCTGACGAACCTTGTACACGCACGGTCGCTCGTCAGCCGCTCGAGCCATAGGTGAGGTGTCGGTATGAAGTGGGTCGTCAAGCTGCTACTGCTCGTTGTGGCAATCAACCTTGTTAGCTGCGGTGCGCCGAAGCCGCCCGGCTGGCCGACCGGGGAGGAACGGCCCATTAATCCGTCCCACCTCTCGAAGGTCGCGAAGTGACGAACAAGGAGACGTATTTCGCGCAGGCGCTCGACTGGGACGCCCAGCAGCGGCTCGATCTCGAGCGGCGGGCGTCGCGCAGCGCCAAGATCGCGTGGGCGTGCGGCATCCTGTGTGGCTTGAGCGTCTTGAGCGTCACGGTGCTGCTGCCGCTCAAGCAGTTCGTGCCGGCCATCATCCGGGTCGACAACGCCACCGGTGCGTACGACGTCCAGGCGCCCGGCGAGGGCCTCAACCTTGGTCGTGATCGCGACCAGAAGATCGTCCTCTCCGACGTCGCGCGTTACGTGCTGGCCCGCGAGGGTTTCACGCGCGGTGAGGCCGAGTCGAACTACAAGACCGCCTACCTCATGTCCTGCGGGCCGGTGCGCACCGATTGGGAGAACTACTTCAATCCGGAGCTCAACGCGCAGTCGCCGGTGAAGACGATGAGTCCGACCGACTCGGAACGGGTAGAGATCCAGAACATCACGTTCCTCCCTACTGACCAGGACGATCTGCGCGTCGCGCAGGTTCGCTTCGACAAGACGGTGACCCGAGGTGTGGCGCCGCCTGTGCGTACACGCTACATCTCGACCCTGACGGTGCGCTACGACCGCGCCAACATCCCGGGCCAGATCAAGGACCTGCACGTCAACGCCTTCGGCTTCTGCGCGGTGAACTATCGTCGCGACCAGGAAGGCGTGCCGCAGGTATTGGGTACGCCTGCCGGTTCGCCCGCCGGCGGCTCAGCGCCCGCACCATCGACAACAGGCGGCATCACGCCGGCCAACGTCGGCATGCCCCAGGGGGCGGCCCGATGAATCGCCTGGCCGCTTCGTTCCCGCTGTTGTCGATGATGTTGGCGTCGGCGGCCGGCCATGCCGAGGTGGGGACGGTTCCGTCCGCCAGCGATGCGCGGATCCAGACGGTTCGCTTCACCGGCGACAACATCATCCGCATCGCCGCCGCGGAGGGCGTCGTCACGACCATCGAGCTCAGCAAGAAGGAAGAGATCAAGGACTTTGCGATGGGGGACCGCGATGCCTGGCACGCGGCGATCAACGGCAACCTGTTCGTCATCAAGCCCAAGGACGTCAAGGCCGACACGAATCTCACCATCTTCACGAACCGGCGCTCTTACCTGTTCCGGCTCAAGACCACCAGCCGCACCGCGCGCAACGTTGCCTACTGGGTGCGCCTGCAGTATCCGGAACAGGACGCCTCGACACCCGAGGCCCTGGCGCTGGCGAAGCGGGAAGCCGAAGCCAGGCAGATGAAGGCAGACCTGAAGACGTCGGGCTACGAGGGCAACCTGAACTACGACTACTGGATCGTCGGCCCGCAGGAACTGCAGCCGCTGTCCATGCACGACAACGGGCGCCAGACCTTCATGCTGTTCTCGGCGGCCAATCCCTTGCCGGCTGCGTTCGTCATCGAGCCGGATGGAACCGAGAGCCTGGTGGACTACCACGTGGAGGAGGACACCATGGTGCTGCACCGCGTGGTTCAGCGGATCCTCCTGCGGCGTGGTGCGTTGGTTGCGGGCGTCACGAATCGGTCGCCCAGCCTGCCGATCCAGTCGTCGCCCACAGGCACAGCCAGCGGGAAGGTCCAGCGCGCGATTCGCGAGCCGGGAGGTTGAGGGATGTTCGAACAGAGGCACGAAGAACCGATCGCCGAGCAGGAACGTGAGGGCCTGGTGGAGCGCAAGCGAGCTGTCGCGCCCGGCCAGAAGCTGATCCTGGTCGCGACCTCCACCGTGGCGGCGCTGCTGATCCTTTTCGGGATCGCCAGCAAGAACAATTTCTTCGGTGCCTTCGGCGCGCCGGCACCGGCCAAGAGCGAGATGCAAGCCGACGCGCGACCTCTGACCGCCCCGGATGTGAAGGTGCCGCTGGCCCTGGGCCAGCCTTCCGCGCCACCGTCGTACGTCGAATGCCCGGGCGGCCTGCGGCTTCCCATCGGCCTGAACTGTCCCGAGCCCGACAAGAAGCCTGAGGCTGCCCAGCCTGCACAAGGCTCGGGCATGTCCGAGGAAGATCGGGTCCGGGAGCGGCGCCGGAAGAGCGCGATCAACCTTGCCGCGGCCCAGCCGACGTCGGCGGCCGTCGCACAGCTCGGCGCCGCCATGGCCAATGGCAGCCTGCCGGGGGCGTCAACGCCCCCGGGCGGAACGAACGCCCTGGCCAGCGCGCTGGCCGCGACGATCACCCCCGGTACCAGCGCCACCATCAACCGCAACCCATCGATGACCCTGGCCAAGGGCACGTTGCCGGACTGCACGCTCCTCACCGCCATCCTCACCGATCAACCCGGGTTCCTCAAATGCATCCTCAGCGCACCGGTCATGTCCATGGACGGCAAGGTGGTGCTGATGGAGGCCGGCACCACCATGGAAGGCGAATATGCGCAGGGCGTGCAAGCCGGCCAGAAGGCGATCTTCACGTTGTGGTCGCGCGCCGTGACGCCGAACTTCGTGTCGGTGCAGCTGAACTCACCCGGCACGGATGCCCTGGGCCGGGCGGGAACCTCGGGCTACGTGGACAACAAGTGGTTTGAGCGCTTCGCGGGCGCGGTGTTCTTCTCGCTCCTGGAGGACGGTAAGCAGATCTACATCGCACGCGACGACGCGCGGGCGGCCCAACGCGCCAGCGGCAGCGGTGACACCTTCAACATCGGGATGCAGGGCACGCCTTCGCAGTTCAACAACACGGGCAGCACCACGAAGACGATCGTCGAGGAGATGCTCAAGCAGGGCAGTCAGCTCCGCCCCAGCCTCTACAAGCACCAGGGCGAGGTCATCAAGATATTCGTGGCACGGGATGTCGACTTCTCGACCGTCTACGAGCTCCGTCCTGCCGCGGGAACGAACTGATCATGGGCGCTTCCGACAAGTACGTCTCCATCCTGGCTCATCTTCGGGCCTTCGAGGGCTGGTTGGCCGATCCGTGTGTGAACGAGGTGGCGGTGAACGCGCCCGGGCTCGTGCAGCTCTGGAAGAGGGGCGTGTGGGAGCAGGTCGACGCGCCCGCGATCACCTTCGAATACCTGCAGGCGCTGGGCAACTTCCTGGCCAACATTTCGCAGAAGCCGTTCGACGAAAGCGATCCGATCCTGTCGGCGTATCTGCCCGGTGGTGAGCGCATCGAGATGACGATGCCGCCGACGGCGGCGCGCGGGATGATCTATCTCAACCTGCGCAAGCACACGAGCCAGTCGTTCGAGCTGCAGCAGTTTGTGGAGCAGGGGTATTTCGTGGGCACACGGCACGTCCACTCGACCACGTTGTCCGACACAGAGCGCACCAAGCTGCTCGACCAATTCGAGCCGGATCAGGTCGAGCTATGGAATCTGGCGCGCGCCGGCGATTGGCCGGCGTTCCTCGACAAGGCCGTTCACAGTCACCAGAACATGATCGTCTCGGGTGCCACCGGCAGCGGCAAGACATCCTTCATTCGCGTGCTCATCGAGATCATTCCGAGCTGGGAACGCCTGATCACCGTCGAGGACACCCCGGAGATGCCACTGCGCCATCACCCGAACTCGCAGGCATTGTTCTATCGCCGCGACGGCCATGCGGGCGAGCGCGTCGTCGGCGCGACGGCCAAGCAGGTGCTGCAAGCGGTCATGCGCAAGACGCCGAATCGGGTGCTTCTAGCCGAACTGCGTGGCGACGAGACCTTCTACTACGTCCAGAACGTCCTCAACTCGGGGCACCCCGGCGGCATCACGACCGTGCACGCGAACTCGCCGCGGGAGGCATTCGTTCGAATCGCGCTGCTGATCAAGGCGTCGGACGAAGGCAGGAGCCTGGCGCTCGACGAGATCATGCGGCTGCTGCACACGCTGGTGCACGTGGTCGTGCAGCTGGTGTTTGATCGTGAACGGGGCCGGCACGTACCGGCGATCTACTACGACCCGATGTATGCGCTGTCGGTCGTGAGGTGACCTGTCATTCAGCGCAGGCGTGACGGCCGCAGCAGTCGGCTGTCATTTGAGCGAAGGAGCGGGCAATGAATCGAACGCAACTGATCGGCCGGCTCGGCCGGGATCCGGAGGGCGGCCGGAGCGGGACGGGCACTTATGCCAACTTCAGCCTGGCCACCAACGAGTACTGGACCGATCGTGCGTCCGGCGAGATGGTCGAACACACCGAATGGCATCAACTGGTCTGCTACGACCGACTCGCGGAGATTGCGCTGGAATTCCTGACGAAGGGCAGCGAGATCTACGTGGAAGGCCGACAACGCACGACCCGATGGTCGGACAAGGACGGCAAGGAGCAGCGAAGCTGCGAGATCCGCGTCGACGAGCTGAAGATGCTCAGAAGGGCGCCAAGAGCCGATCCTATCGTGTCGGCTGCCAAAGGCATCGCGGCCATCGAAAAGTTGCTCAGCGATGTCGCCCTCGGGCTTCGAACGGACGTATCGCTGGCGGACGTGGCGGCGATGTTGAATGCGCTGCGCACCGCCATGATCGGCGACGATGAGCATGTGGGTGAGCTGAATGGTCACGCAGCTCCCAGCCCCAAAGTCGAGAGAGCATGACGTCACCACTGCCGCGCAAGAGCGGCCGACCAGCGACCTTGGTCGCGGATCGAATCATTCGGGCGGTAGAGATCAGCCCTCGGTGGCACCGCCAATGAAGCTACTTCGAGCCAGGCTGGGGCGTGAGGCCGAAGAGATGGCCCCCACCCTGTCGCCGGTTCAGGATCGGAGGCCGCGCGCGCTGCTCGAGACGGGGTTCGCACCCTGTCCCTGGAACGCGTCTCCGTGCTCGACGGCGCGGATCGAATGGTGTACAGCGAGACCCGGGATCGCAAAGCCTGGAGGCAACCCTTGGCCGCACACGAAGCCCTGAGCGATGCGAATCGGAGAGTGGATAGAGACGGGGCCTCCGGCGGCGAGGGCGTGCGCATCGTGCAAACGTTCGAAGGCGAACCGGAGCGACAGCCGGCGATCCCACGCGCCGGCGCATCTACTTCACCTACGCGCTACACGCTTGGCAAGGCAAGCGTCCTGGCCAACAACGCCGTGCGAGCGTCTCAGCCCCAAAGCAGCGCAAGACAGCAGCTACCTCAGGCGGTGCGAGAGACGACTCCGACGACGCGCGTGCGGACGCGATGAACAAGGAATTGGCGACAGCGGGCACGGCTGGGCGGCACTGCGATCGGACCTGCCCATTGGCGCTGGTCCGGTAGTATCCAGCGCTGTCGTGCCCTTGTGCCCCCGCTCGACGCCGGTCTATTTGGCGAAGTCTTCCAATGACTTTCCGGCGTCCAGTGCGGCCTTCAGCCATCTGGGCTTGGGCCCAAACCCGCTCCAGGAATTGCCCGCGTCATCCTTGTAGCTGGTCTTCGCGGTGCGCTTCGCCTTCTTGCGGGCGCGCAGGGCGGTTGGCGCCGCCGTCTCGCCGGATGCTCGGTCGACGGAGACAGGCTTCGCCTTCCTGGGCGATCCCACTCGGAATTCGTCGATGGATCGGCCCGCAGCCAGAGCGTCGCGAAGCCAGAGAGGACGCGGTCCGCGACCGGACCAGACGTTGCCATTGCCATCGCTGAACTTCGCACCGGACTTGCTCGAAGAGATCAGGCCTTTCTTCGGCCGCGCAACCGCTTTGCCTGGGCCAAGTCCCAGTTGTGCAGCCGTCAGGCCGTAGTGCGCAATGGCGACTTTGATACGGTCGACGACCCCATTGACCTCGCTATTTCGAAGCGCATCGGCCTGACGCTGCAATTTCTCGATCTGCTTCTGAATCTGGCTGTAAGTCTGGGCCATTTCAAATTCCATTGAAGATAGAAGAACCCAGAGCTTAACTGCCAAATTGGAATCGCTCACTCATCTCCATTCAGTCATACGAGATTTACCGCGGGCTGAGTCAACGCGTGTGGCTGAATCGCCAAAGGAAAGGTGTACTGAATGCGTGCTAAATCACCTGTTCGGGGCTCGCAACCACCCGCCGATACTTGGCCATCACTTCAGGTTCCACCCCCAGCCAGCGCGCGACCTGCACGGCATCCGTACCTCTGCGCAACTGGCGAAGCGCGAAGGTATGGCGCAATCGAAATGAGCCGCCCTCGGTGCCATCGAGGCCGGCTTCCTCGAATACTTGCTTGGCTGCCTTGTACTGGGCTTCCTTGCTCCAGGGCTTGCCCGAGCGCGTCGAGGGAAAGAGATAGTCGCCCGCAATCTCCATTTCGGCGCGCACCTGCAGCCAATGCTGCAGCAACTCACCCGCCCAGGGTGCGATCGGCGTCTCGCGGGCCGGCAAATTGCCGTTGCCCGGAACAGCGACTTTCCAGGGGCGCTCGCGCGTGCGCCCGCCTTGCGTTGTCGGTGAATGAACGGTGAGCACCCGCACATCGCCCGGCGCGAGCCCCGCACCCAACTGCAATGAAACCGCCACGCGATTGCGAAGTTGTTGCCATGTGAAGGCCTTGTGGTTGTCGCGGCGCGACCCCACCGCCGAGGGACGAGGGCGCGCGTTCGACAGGAAGGCGATCAGGTGCTTCGCTTCGGACACGGACAAGTACTCCGGCAGCGGATCGGCATGTGCGGCCTCGGCATATCGAACCTGCGGCTGCGCTGCGATCCAGTCGGCCGCCGCGGTATTTGCCTGGACGCCGGTCTCCGCGGCGTGATGGCGAGACACCCGGTCGATCAGCCGCAGCAGCCGCAGCGCATGACGAGGGGAGAGCGACAGGTCCGCGCTCTTCATGCCGAAGCGTGCCGCCTGGAAGGCCTCGAGGTCCCGCATGTTCAGCGACGCCAGCGTCACCACGGGTGATTGGCCCAGGCACCACGCGGTGAAGCCGCCCCACATGTCCCGGTAGACCTGGATCGAGGAGCTTTGCCGCAAGGACCCTGAGCCCTGCTGGTCCGACAGCCAGCGCTCGAAGGCCTGGCGGAGGCTGTCGGTCGGGACTTCTTCGAAGAGAGAAAGGGAAGTCATGAAAATACGCTAACGGCGAGGGAGTTTGTGCTTTGCAAAGGAGCTGTTCGGCTGGTCTGGTAAGTTAGGTCAGTTGTGGGTTGGTGTGTAGTTGGTAGTGGGGATGCCGTTAGTGCATTTTATGGGTCGGTTTCTGCAGCAGAATTGCTTTCCTGTCGTCCGATATCAACGCAGCAAGCGAGACAATGCGTGGCTGCTGCACGGAGTGCTCGACGTCAGGCACCGCGCAGCAACAGTCTTCCTGCGCCGCGAGGTGCGTCGACGAAGCTCCTTCAGTGCGGCGCGTGCGAGCGCGCCACCGGCTGGACTCGCTTCCTTTCCAGACCCGATTGGTGCGGAAGTTTCATGGGTGCAAAGGTTGCGCCTGGCAGCTGCAATCGACGCGTTGCCGGAGGGCCCGCGCGAAGGCCGTTCCACGGCGGTCACGCGGATTCAAAGTAAGGTGAAATACCTTTGCGGAGCCAGTGAGTTGAAGGGCTCTCGGAGCAAATGCCGGCGCCACAGCCGATGCCTGGTCCCGAGGACCTTAGCGGCACCAACCGCGGGGAGCAACCAATGGCGATGTCGGGAAAGTGGAGTGTCACCGGCGATGAGGAGCAGGAACTGATCGACTGGCCAGCAAACAGGCCGGGCCAGTGGCGCGTCTATAACGCTGGTCCCAATGATGCATATGTTCTCTATCGGGATCCCGATGGCACGGAGAAGGCGCACAAGGTGAAAGCGGACACCTCATTCGACATCTTCGGCACGAAGTTGCGAGTGACCTGCAAGTCTGGAGGGAACGTCAGCACCAAGGCATCCGGAACCTACGATACGGTTTAGATCGGTTCGACAGGGCTCGTCGCCCAGCATGTGCCGCTGTGGCGCTATCCGGCCGGCAGCGGATCCCTTGAGACGGAAAATCAGCGACTCCTGTCCAAGTGCTTCGGCACACACTGCAAATGACCTGGGCCTCACCGCTTCCGCATCTGCTGACGTTCGCTGGCTCGCAACGCGACGTTCGGAATGACGGGTTCCGGGGTCGGGCGGACATGCAGGCCTATGCGTGGAGCAGGTGGGCCTGCACGCCGCGGCGCGGCGCTGGGCGCACAGTGGGCCCGTGGCCCAGCCGCGCCCACATCTGGATCGTCTGGCCCGACTGCTGCGCGCCCAGCGACTGGCGAATCTGTGCGTGCATCTCCTCCTGCTCCCGATACTCCTGCAGCGCCTGTTGCAGCGGGTGCATCGCCAAGTCATGCGCCGTGGCGGCCAGCTGCGCGCGCACGTAGGCGCGGCCCGCGAGCAACTGCGTGACGCGTTCGTTGTCGGCCGTCACCATCCAAAAGAACGCCGGCGTTGAATCGATCACTGCGTTAAACCTCTTGATCTGGCCCTGGATGGCCTGGCTATCAGGCGCCGAGGCGCTTGTGCGATCGAACAACCCCAGGGCAGTGAAGAACCGCACCATCGGGTCGTTCAGCGAAAGCCCGTCGCGATGCTGCGTGATCTCTTTCGGCCCCACGCGCAGCACTTTGTACGACTCCAGCAGCGTGCGCGGCGTGCTCAGCTCAATGCGCCACGCCCGCTTGGCAATCTCGCGCTGGACGTGGAGCGCGGCGGGCTGCGCCGGATCGGTAAATCCCGCCGTCACCGGAAAGCCCTCCATCGCCTCGCGAATTGCCTGCAGCGCCTGTGCGCTGGGCGGGCGCATCTCGTAGGGCGAACGATTTGTGTGGCGCCGGAACACCTGGGCGAACAGCGGGTCGGGCCTCACGACCGCGTCTTCCACCAGGCGGATGCGTGCGGTGGGCCTTTGATCAGGGCCCTTGCGATCGAAGGCTCCACGCGGGAAGAGCTGCATTTCGGCACGGTGGCCGCGCTGCCGCGCCGCCTGGTCCAGCAGCTCCAGAAACGTGCCCTGGCTCATGACCATCTGGCGCGAGAAGGGGTCGGTTTCGGGCAGAAGCCGCTGCAAGTCCATGTATAGCGTGATCACGCCGGGTTCACCCAATTCCACGAGCCACGATTGCAGGTTATGCGAGTGCGGCGCCAGGATCGCGTGCGCCAGGACCCAACGCCGCAGGTCAGTTTCGGCGCCCGGGCCTTGCCAGGCGGCCACCGCTTCGGCCGGTAGCTCGCTGCTGCACCCCACCACGCCGGCGGTGGCCGCCGCGATCACCCCGCCGCCTATTACCCGCAAGGCGTTGCGCCGATCCGTCTGCATGGAGTGCTCCTGTAGTACGACCTAAATTGTGGAAGCAGCCCCGCAGCAGCACAATTGCATAAACGTTGACAACAGATATGCATCAATGAATATCTCGAACTTCGATTGGTCGCTGGTGCGAGCGTTCCTGGCAGCCATCGACCACGGCAGCCTGCTGGCCGCCGCGCGCGCCATTGGCGCCAGCCAGCCCACGCTAGGGCGCCATATCGCGGAGCTGGAGCGCCAGCTCGCCGTGGTGCTGTTCGAGCGCACCGGCCGCGGCCTGGTGCCGACCGAACAAGCGTTGCGGCTGGCCGACACGGCACGCGCAATGGAGGGCAGCGCCGCCAGGCTATTGCGGCTCGCCCAAGGCGCTGAAGAAGGCGCCAACGGCACAGTGCGCCTCAGCGCCAGCCAGCCGGTGGCCTGTGTGCTGCTGCCGCCGCTGCTGGCGCGCATGCGCGAGGCACTGCCCGAGGTGACGGTGGAGCTGGTCGTCAGCAACGCGGTCAGCAACCTGCTGCGGCGCGAGGCCGACATCGCCTTGCGCATGGTGGCTCCCCAGCAGGCCTCACTGATCACGCGGCGAATCGCGCAGGTGACCATCAGAGCTTGCGCGCACCGCGACTATTTGCGCCGCAACGGCAAGCCGCTACGGCCGGAAGACCTCCGCGCACACCTGTTGGTGGGTGGCGACCGAGAGAACGACCTGCGTCGCCACGCCGCGGCGATGGGCATCGCGTCGGACGCGCTGCGCTTCGGCCTGCGCAGCGACGACCTGATGGCGCAATGGGCCGCCGTGCGCGCTGGCCTGGGCGTGGGCTTCATCAACGAGTACGTGATGCGCTCCGACCCCAAGGTGCAACCGCTGCTGCCGACGCTCAAGCTGCCGCGTTTCCCCATTTGGCTCACCGTGCACCGCGAGATCCGCACCAGTCCACGCATTCGGGCGGTGTACGACTTTCTAGCCGAGCAAGTGCCCGCGGCCTTGTCTGCGGAGGGTTCGTGAGCGCGGGTCCGCCGCAAGCCCTCGACGTACGAGATCGGGATAGAGGTCCGAGCTACTAGCCGAAGTCGAGCGGTCACTCGTCCGGAAAGCTGCGACCGTCAGCAACGCGGGCCCGTTCCAGCCCGATCGCGGTCGCCGCGGCTTCCGCTTCTCGTCCTCGCCGAGGTGCGCGAGCGAAGGCTTGATCACGTCACTGCGCCACGAACGCGTGCTGGATCGGAATTGCCTTTCAATAAGCGCCGCGTCGCGTTCACGATGCGGCGACTTGGCCAGGCCCTGCCCGTTCATTCAACTCGCTCCTCTATTTATTTGGATCGAGGCACTCGGGCGCTAGGCCACGCCACGCCGCCTGAAAACTTTGGACCTCATATCGCCATGAGGCCCGCCAACGCCCGCGCGCGGGCCATGCCGACTTCGTCAGATATGCACGTTTCGCCTGTAGGACGGAGCCCCGGCATGCGAACGCATCGTCGATCGCCACCGTACGATGGGGCCGAGATCGAACGAGGACACGAGGGACTTGAGGATGAGCAAACGCAGGGATGAAATCGAGACAGAGCCGCATCAATTGGAGGACGGTCCATCGGGGCTGGCCCAGGCGGGCGCCAGGACGTTTGCAGGCACGGTAGCCGACTTCTTCCGCAAGAGCGGCGGCACGAGCGCTCAAGAGACGATGGTCGCCAAAGCCCGGCAGATCAGACAGGCCTCGGTGGCCGCCCAGAGCGAGCCGATCACGACGAAGTCGACGCTCTACAGGCACTGGGACGCCATCCGGGCCGATGGCATCACGGCCTCGGAGTTCATCGCGTTCCTGCAGCCTCTCGCTGACCTGGACGGCATCACCGTCTCCTACATCTACAGCGACGAAGATGGCACCGAGCACATCTACAACCACCGCCGCGGTGAGTTCGACATCGAGAATCCGCTTTCCCGAGCCATTCAGGAAAAGAAGCTCTCCAAGGAGAAGGCGCTAACCTTCGCGTTGAACGAGGAGGGCCGGGTCTGGATCGAGAGCAACTTCATGGACCCGAGCGAGCTGAAGTAGTCCTCCGAGATTCGGGCTGGCCAGCTTCGAAGCAACGCTGCAGGGGTGCCGACGTGAAAGGGCTCGTTGTTGCCATGCTCCTGCTGCCCTTGGCCTTCCCGTGTGCGTCAGAGTCCAGCGAGGGGACCCGCAGCGCCACCGCCCGGATCGGTTTCACGGTGGTGGTGCCACCGGTTTTCAAGGTCCTGCAAACGACGCCGGTCGCCGGCGGCCACGAATACCGGGTATGGGCGAACGTGAAGTCCATCGTGCTCAATGGCCAGGAACATCGATTCGCCCGGGTCGGGGAGGCGACCCTGTTCGTCCCCACCGCGAAGGACGCTTTCATCGTTCATGGGCTCTAGGCTCAGCTTGAGCAACGCCAGCCCAACGCAGAGATGTTCCCCAAGACCTCGTCGGCAGTCACAACGCCGCTCCGGCCACGGCGAGGCACGAGCGAATGTCGGAGGAGGCGCAAGGACCGCCACGCTCGGCCGACCCTGCGCGTGTCCTGACGCCGCAGATCGGACAACCATAAATCCCAGGTCTGCCGGAGACCTTCCTGGTCTGGCAGGACCGGACATCCGCTTGCGACGCGCGTCGCAGCTGCGTCGGCGCCTCGTCGAAGCCAAGGATCGCCTGAGGCCGTCGCCCCCGCGCTCGCCGCGCTCTGGCGAGAGACGAGCACGACCGCTCCCGCGTCTTCGTGATTTCCTGCGCGCAGGCGGCCCTCGATGTGGTGCATACCCTCAGCAGAACTGTCATCTTGGCGCACTACATTGCCCGCAGCCCGAAGTCACCCGAAGAAGACATGTCCTCCCAAGCGTGGGTCGAAACCCTCTACATCGCGCCCGGTCACTGCGAGTGCCGGGTCTACGCCATGCCCTATCCCATGGCGCCCAACCAGACCCCCGCGGACGTCGCCATGGCGCACCAGCTGCACGATTGGCGCGAGATCGCGAAGCTGGATCGTGACCACGCGCTCGTCTATATCGAGCCTGGCTACGCCGACTTCACCCCGGACATCGTCGGCCGGCAAGGCGGTTCGCATTTCGAAGTGATCCGGCACGCCGCGTGAGGCGCGCCCCTCGGCCGTTCGTGCGCCAAGGGGCGTGCGCCGGAACCTGAGCACGGGGGGCTGCGACAATCTGCTTCAAGACACCGACAAGCAGAAGCAGCTGGCCATGGACAGAATGAGTCAACTCGCCGACCTCTACGAAGCGTGCAGGCTCTGGCCCATCTGGTGAACAACAAGCTGGTCCACGCCATCCCGAAGGACGCTTTCAAACTCAGTTTCCGGCCAACGACTTTCGCATCAACTCCATGGGGCGCCGGGATCCCAGGCAGGGCGGCATGTCTGTCCGAATCCACTACCGGCCCCGCGTGCCGGCCTCGCTTGCGGAGCGTTTGAAGGGGTGGGATGACTTTCGGAAGGCTGATGCCTTCGGTTCGGACTTCGACGGCGACCTTTCGACCCACGCAAGCGCCCATGCCCAACTGCTGGCCTGCCATCGGTGACCGGAGCGCCAGGCGCCAGCAGCAACCTCCTTTTTTGACATGAGCAGAACACGCACCACCTTCATCGTCCTCCTGACGGCCCTGGTTCTGGCGGCCGCCTGGTTCACTCCGGCGACGACGCGCGCCCGCACGGAGGTTCAAGCGGGATTCGAGCGCGCCTTGACGGTGTTCGCGGCGGCCCGTGCGCTCGGCGCGGTGGTCTCCGTCGCGCAAGGCACACAGGTTGCCTTGCAGCCAGCGGGCGTCGGCGTGAACATGGCGCCCGGCCAGGCGCTGCAACCGCTTGACCAGCTCATCGACCAGTTCGCCAACATCATGCTCGCGGCGAGCGTGTCCTTCGGCATTCAGCGGCTTCTGCTCGAGGTCGGATGTCACTGGACGGTCTCGGCGGCCCTCTCGGTCGCGGTCCTGACCATCGCCCTGCTGCATTGGCGGAACAAGCCTGAGCGCTTGCGCTGGCTCCAACCCGTGCTCGTGGTCCTGCTGGTGGCGCGTTTCGCCGTGCCCATCTCCGCCCTCGGGAGCGAGGCGCTCTACCGCGCATTCATGGCAGAGGAGTACCGCAAGGAGCTGGCTGTGCTCAATGCTTCGCCGGACAAGGTCAGCGGATTGAAAGGCGCCGAGCCCGCGGGCAACGAGAGCGTCCTTCAGCGCTGGAAGTCGAAGCTCCCCGATCTGAAGGGTTCCTACGAGGCGATTCTTGCGGCGGCCTCGGAGTGGCCGCGCACGATGGTCAAGCTCATCGCGCTGTTCACCCTGCAGACGATTGTTCTTCCGCTCGTCTTCCTGTGGCTGGTGGTGCACCTGGGGCAGCTTGCCGTGCGCGCGCCACGACGCACGAGCGAGGGTCGCTGAGGGACCCTGGGCGAGCGTACCCGCCTTGGTCGGCCCGTGGCGCGGGTCGCGTCGGCGCGCCGGTCCAGCTCCGCGGGGCCTCGGCCGCAGCCGTTCATGAAGGCCCGTTTCCATGCCACGCGATGCCCTGGAGGTCCAGGCGATGGCCCCCTCTTGGCATGCCAGATGACCTTCTTTCCGCCAGGCCGCCGGCAAGGGCAGTCCCTCGACCGGCGGTGGCCGAGCTAGAGGTCTCGCCGGTCTCGAGGCTGCGACGGCCCACCTGGCGCTGGACGGGGTTCATCGCGGTGGGTACCCGGCGGCCATGGCGGCCAGCCTGACACACGCTCGCGCGTTCCCGGCCCCTTCGGCCGCCTACATCGCTTTCATCTCTCAACCTACACGCGCGCATTGCCGCGACCCGGGTTGCGACGACAGAATGACCCGATGCCGCACGCCATGGTCGTCCCCTTTCAGCAATGGCAGTTTCACCTCTTCATCGGTGAACGCGACTTCGAAGGTCTGACGCTCGGCAACGCCGAAGTGCACAAAGACGGTGTCGTCTGTTTCACCTTCAGCCTGGCGGGCAAGGCGCCCAAGGCCGCGGTGCAGGATGTCCTGCACGACGAGTGCATCGCTTGGGTGGCGGAGCAGGAGATCCAAGCCGAGGCAACGTCTGAGGAGACCCGACGGTAGATGCTGCGTGAAGTTGGTTCGCGGAGAAAGACGACTGATGCCGTGCTTGTCTGCGTGATTCCCGCGGCAAGGGCTGATCTATCTCGAAGAGAGAACGAATCGATGTGGCGGAGCAGGGCCCTGGAGTGCGCCGGTGCAGATCGCCGAGCCGCACAGCCCGCGGGCCCCAGAAAAGAACTTGAGGAAACTTCGAATCACCGGCCCCGAGAGGGCGACATACAGGCAGGGCGACCCCATCCATGTGCATGACGGCGCCGTCCTGCTTTGCACGCTGGACCCGGTACCCGTCAGCCCTTGCGGGACAGAAATTCACGTCGAGCACTACACGCCGCCGTTGGGTGACCTCGAGGAGAGTCGTCATCTGGGGCGGCTCGTGTTCCTAGAGAGATCTGCGCCTTCGTTGTCGAACGCTTCGGCCAGGTGCAGGCCGTGAGCTTCGCATTTTCACGGCCGGTCGCCCTGCTGGTCGGCGCCTCGCAGCAGGCGGCCGATCGGGCGGAGATCATGCATCGCATCGGGGTTGAAAACGTCCAGGTCGCGCCAAGAGCCGCTGCCAATCCCGCGCAGTTTGTCGTCACCGGCGTCTGGCTCTACAGCGAGCGCAACCTCGCGGCTTTGAACGAGGTGCTCGACGAGCTGCGCGCGCTGTACCGCCATCGACCGATCGGCTCGGACCCCAAGGGCATCGCTGCGGCGCTGGAGCGCCTTGCATCACGGTGGCGTAGGCCATAGCGATGCCAGCCCGGGCCTTCACCAGCACGACGAGCAACGCAGCCGCTCGATGTGTTCCTTCGCCCGGCGGCTGACAGCATCCCGGCGCCGAAGCAGGCGAGCGCTGCCCGTCAGAAGAACTGTGCGAGGCCCATCGCGAGTCCGGGCCAGGCGTCAACGAACTCGAGGGCCCCGCCGGTCGCGGAAACGCGCGCGCAGGAGGGCGGTTGAGCCCCAGATCAGCGCGGTGTTCACCGCTAGGCCCAGGGACACGATGACCGCGGCGCGATCCGCGAATCCTGGTCCGACGTCCAGGAGAAGCAGGGCCAGGGACCATGGGAGTGCGCACAAGATCGCGACGACCAGCAAGACGCCATGCTCGGCCGGACTCAGCGTCGCCGCCACCAGGACGATCGCCAGCGCGGTGAGGGTGCCCGGAGGCCACCAGGCGTGGCGATACCAGAGGGGCCAACGAGGACGGTTCATGGGCAGAAATTGTGGATGTGCGCGGCAGAACCTGCTGCGCAATTTCGCACATTCAAGCCCAAAGCCCGCCTCTGTGGCACGCCGCCCACACACGCGGGGCGAGGCCTCCGGAACTACCTTGGATCGGCGCGCAGGACCTCGACCGGCCCCATGCCCGAATACACCGTCGCTCCGGTCTTCAGCGCGCTGACGGTCCAGCGTTGCCCGGGCGTGATCTCGTACTCCCCAGGATCGAGCGGGAGTTCACGCTCCTCCTGCACGTCCGGTCCGAGCCAGGACGGCACGCGCAACAGAGACGAGGAACGAGCGAAGAGATCGTGAGAGTCCATGCCTTGATGCTACCGGTGCAGGCGCGCGTCGCTGCTGCTCCCTGGATTCAGCCGCGCGGGTGCCGTGCCGTCCGCGCGTGCGGCCTCCGCCATCAAGGATGCTCAGCGGCGGTGCAACGGGATCGCCGTGCGGTAGCAGGGCGCACTTTCTCGTGTCCCCGCGTGCTGTAAACACGTGTCCCGAACCAAAGATTCATGCCTCACCCGGTCGATCGGCAAACCGACAGCGCCCCACCTAGGGCAGCCGAACCCCAGCGGAGAGGCAGGGAGGCGTGCTTAGGCAATTTTATGAAAATAGACTAATTATGCGTTTTGGCTAAAATCACCCAATGGACAAGATCTTCCATCGCACCGCCCTCGCCCAGCAGATGGCGCAGCAGCTACTTCGCCCCGGGGTCTTGGACGAAGGCCTGCGATCAGGCCTGTTCATCTCTGGCGTACGGCGCACTGGAAAGACCACCTTTCTGCAGGCGGACTTGGTACCCGCTCTGCAAGCCGCCGGCGCGCTGGTGATCTACGTGGACCTGTGGTCCAACACGCAAGCGAACCCAGCCGCGTTGGTGCATTCCGCTATCCGCCGCGCGCTCCAGGAACTGCAGACGCCCGCGGGCGCGGTCGCCGAGCGACTCAAAAAGCTGCGCAACGCCGAAATCGCCGTCGCTGGTTTCAAGTTTGGCTTCAAGGTCGAGAGCGTCGGCACCGAAGGCGGCGTGACGCTGGCGGAGGCGTTCACGCAGATGGTCGATCAGGCGCACAGCGATATCGTGTTGATCATCGACGAGGTTCAACACGCAATCACCTCGGAAGAGGGCAACCAGATGCTGCTCGCGCTGAAGGCAGCCCGCGACGCAATCAATCCGAGACCGGGGACGCCGGGCCACTTCATTTTCGTGGGTACCGGCTCGCACCGCGCGCTTGTGAGCGAGTTGACGGCTCGCCGGAACCAGGCCTTCGCGGGAGCCACATCGATTGCCTACCCCGTCCTCGATGCAGACTACGTGGCGCACCTTCTGGAGCGGCTGCGCGTCGAGGGCCTGACCATGCAGCTCAGCCTCGAGGTGGCCACGCAGGCTTTCCGCACTCTCGGCGCGCGGCCTGAGGAGATGCTGCGAGCCTTGCGAGAGCTGAATTCGCTCCTGCCCCCCGGCAGCGACCCCAATGCCTTCCTGCCCGTCATTGCGGGGACGCTGCGCTCCACGGCGGCAGACGTGGAGATCATGAAGGTCGAGCAACTCGGAGCCCTCGCCACGGCCGTATTCGAGCGCGTCGCAGGCGTCGATGGCGATGTCAAAGGCTTGTTCTCCACAGAATCGCTGGCCGGTTACGCACAAGTCCTCGGTCGCGATGTCCGCGCCGACGAGGTTCAAGCGGTGCTCAATGAGCTGATGGTCGCCAACGTCGTGATGCGCCGTGGCCATGGCCTGTACGGATTGACCGATCCCTTCGTCCAGGAGATCTGGCGCGAGCGTCATACGCTGATGCGGCCGCCTGGAGACCGTGGCTGAAGTCCGCGGCCAGCGCCGATGGCCACACCACGACTTGATCAGAGCGCTCCCACACGCAGTCTCTGGGATGTCGACGGAAACAACCTTCGACCTCGGCCACCCCAACATCCGCGAGGCCCAGTCTCCGGCTGACGTCTGCATCCGACGAGTCCTCGGACGCCATGTGGGCGATGCATGAGCCGTACGCGGACCCTGACTTCACGCCGGGCGCTCGCACACGCCCCTGACGCCAGGTCCTGACGGCGGCGGTACAGCGTCGCCTGTCCTCGATCTGCCCTCGTCGATGCCCCATGGGCCGCGCCTCCAACGAAAATGCCCGCCAGACAAAAAGGCCGACAGGCACCGGTCGCAGACTTCAGCAAAAGCGCCCTCCCTCAAGGCGGCAACTGCTCATGTTGAGCGATGGTGTCACGCAGACGGTTCAAGGCCACCCGCGTCCGCGCAAACGCCTGCCTCTGGATGCCATGTTCGTGCAGCAATAGATCTCCGACACCTACACCCAGGGCCGGGTGCGGGCGGTGCAGGCCGTTAACTCCCAGCTCGTCGAGACCTTCTGGCAAGTGGGCCGCCATATCGTCGAATTCGAGCAGGCCGGCCAAGTACGCGCCGAGTACGGCAAAGGCGCTTATCGACACCCTGGCCGCCGACCTCGGATTGCGTCACGGCAAGGGATTCAGCCGCAGCAATCTGATCCGCTTTCGTCAGTTCTACCTGGCCTATTCCGACCTGGCGACGAGAGGTGCGACGCTGTCGCACCAATTGACCTGGTCACATCGTCGAGCTTCTGAAGATCGACGACCCGCTGGAGAGGGGCTTTTACGAACAGCAGGCGCTGCGCGAACGCTGGTCGGTGCGCGAGCTGGTCCGTCAAAAGGACAGTGCGCTGTTCCTGCGTCTGGCCGCCAGCCAGGACCCTGAAGATCCCAGAGCCCCATCAGCTGTCTGAAACCCAGCTCGAAACCCTGCTGTGCGACCACCTGCAGCCCTTTCTGCTGGAGCTGGACAAGGGCTTCACCTTCGTCGGCCGGCAATACCGCGTGACCATCAACGGCACGCACCACCGCGTCGATCTGGTGTTCTATCACCGCATCCTGCGCTGCTTTGTGCTCATCGATCTGAAGCTCGGCGAGGTGCAGCACCACGACATCGGGCAGATGAACCTTTACCTCGGCTACTTCGCCAACGAGGAGAACGTCGAGGGCGACAACCCGCCGGTGGGCATCATCCTGAGCCGCCAGAGGGACGAATTGCTGGTGGAGTACGCCACCTATGGCATGAGCAGCCAGCTCTTTGTTCAGAAGTACCAGTTGTATCTGCCGGACCGGGAGGCGTTGCGGCGGGAACTGGAAGTGACGTTGCGGGAGGCGGGGCAGTAACGGCGGCGACGGTGGTGTGTGCACGGCTGGCGCTTCTGCCAGGACCTGACCTCGACCGTGCGCTACCTTCGTCCCGGCGAGCTGCAGCTCGCGGAATGCTGGGACCTGAACCCCTGGGTCGTGCGCGCCGTCCACGGGGACGGCGCTGGCTTCGACACGACGCTGAACACCACGCTGCGCATCGCCGTGCGGGACGTATTGCGGGCGGCGAGCTTCTCCGGCACCGAGCCGCTGCCGATGCAGCGGCTCGCCGACAGCCTCTGGCCCGCGGGGTTTGGCGAGGCCTGGCGCTTTGTCCAGGGTCCCGAGAACCACGACGTCGTGCTGCGCGATCCGGATGCGTCCAAACGCCGTGAACGGCGCATCCCGACGTTGGCCGATCCGCTCAATCCCCGCTCGTGGTTTGCGCGCTCGCGCAGTCGGGTCGCCATGGGGCTGACGCTGACCTCGCCCGGTATCCCGATGATGTTCATGGGCCAGGAATTTCTCGAGGACAAGCAGTGGTCCGATGACCTGGGGAGCCGCCCCGAGCTGCGCCTGTTCTGGCCCCAGGCTTGAGGCACCGGAGCCGGCGATGCGCGACTTCCTGCGCTGCACCCGCGAGCTGATCCGGTTGCGCTGGCGCCTGCCGGCGATGCGCGCCGACGGCTTTCGCGTGATCGATGCCCACGACGGCAACCGCTTCCTTGCCTTTCACCGTTGGGTGCCTGGGGCGGGAGAGGATGTCGTGGTGGTCGTCAGCCTCGCCGACCAGCCCCGGTATCACTACCGCGTGGGCTTCCCGTCCGGTGGGCGCTGGCTCGAAGCCTTCAACAGCGACGTCTACGACCACTGGGTCAACCCGCAGGTCGTCGGCAATGCCGGCGCCGTCGAGGCGCACCCGGTACCGATGCACGAATTCGACCACTCGGCCGAGCTCACGCTGCCGCCCAACGCCATCCTGGTCTTCTGCCGGAGTTTCGCGTGAGAGGCGACGGCGGCGGCCCAATGCACGCCAGGATGTGCGCTATCCTGCGCAGGCATCATCGATGGGGCAAACGATGTCGAGCGATTGGAAGCGCCGCGCCAGGCTGTTGGTCCAGCGCTTCTGGCAACCGACCAGCGCATGCATGACCTGCATGCCGGGTAGCTGGGGCAATCTCCTGAGCCTTGTCCACTGGACGACTGCACTGCAGACGGGTCTGGCCACTGGAATCTTGGCCGTGCTCTTGACGTTCACGCCGGCGGCCAAGCTCTACACGAACCGCTACGGCAATGCGCTGGTCGTGGGCTTGCTGACCATGGTGGGCGACGCCTACGCGCACACGAATCACTATGACATTCCCTTTGCCGAGGCCATCGCGACGGGTGTGGTTTCGGGTCTGCTGACGCTCGCGGGGTCCTACCTCTTCGAAGACCGCGCCCGACGCATTCGGGCGATATGGACAAGGATGTTCGGATAGCCGACGTCCGCGCCCAGGCCGATCGGAACCACGAGGCCTCTGCAGGACTGACGGCATGGCCGATCTGCTGGAGGCGTATCGGTCCACCGTGGACAAGCACCACGGCCCTTGTTTGAACCACCCTCTTTCCCGTTGCCATGCACACTGTAGCGACGGGACCTTGGCCCAGGGCGCCAAGCGTCGGGCCTTCTTTTCGTCCAGCCTCCGCCACTCCGTCAACGCGCTTGGAGGACGTGATCAACCATGTCACGGGCCGCCGTGCTGATGACGGGCACCGAGCGCGGCAAGCGACCGCCCTGTGCGGCAAAGAGTTCACGAGTCCGGGCATCCTGTTCGACACGACATGTAGTTCGGCCCGCCTCGCCGACGGCGCCTGGCACGAAGCGCGAGGGGGCCGTGCGGAGATGCGAGAGCTCGACCTCCTCGGTCGGCTGGCGCGATGTCCGAGACCGGCCTCCGCGATCAACGCACGCGAGACGCAAAGTACAGGCCGATGCCAAGATCCGCAGCTGAAGGCGCTCGCCGAAACGATACGGCCGGTGACACGGACGGTACCCGGGAACGGCAGCGCGGATGGCCCCAAGCGACAGACACGCGTCGGCGCGAACGGACGCCGACATGCGCGAAAGACTCACCGCAGCCTGTGGACGGGCTCGTAGGCTTTTCGTCATGCAGCACCAGCGCCAAAACGCCACCTCTGCGCTTGGACCCCGGCGCGAACCCGCGGCGCCGGACCGAGAAGGCTGGCGCCGTGTCGTCGAGGCGGGGGCCAGGCACGGCTTCGGACCGGATGCCAGCGCGGTCATGTGGCACGCCGTCGCCGCCGGCTACGGCCGCATGGCCCAGTTCCAGCACCCCGAGTTCGGCGGTCCTGGCCAATGGATGCAAGGCGGCATGGTCATGGTCGGCGACATGTTCGACCACGCACTGAAGGCGCGGGTCAGCTCCCTGTGCACCGAGCTGACCGAGCTGCTGGCGGAGCAGCCGGATGCCATCAAGGACACCCACCCGGCGGCGAGCATCGTCTCGGCGCGTGGTTCGTGGTGGCCGGCCGAGCTTCAAGGGCCCGCCAGCAGCGGCGCCCAGAATGACCTTCGCTATGCGTGGTTCCCTGGCCAGCGGCGCCTGGCCATCGAACGCGCAGGCCGGGTGGAGATCTACGACACCGGCGATCACGTCATCGGGGGCGTCTCCCAGCAGCAGGGCGACCTGCATTCGCTGAGCTTTACCAGTCAGCACGGCACAGTGGCCCTCGCCAGACTGAAGCGGGTGCCGCTGGAAGGCGAAACGCCGCAGGGCATTTCCGGGGATGCGCGCCCGCACGCGCATGCAGAGACTGCCGCAATCTCCTCCTCCACGACGCAGGGGCGCGCCACGGACGCGGCGCAGCTCCTCGACGCCATCGACCGGATGGCCTCTTTACGCGATCGTGGCATCCTGTCCGACCCAGAGTTCCAGGCAAAAAAACGCGAGTTGCTGTCACGGCTTTGACCGAACGCCTCGAGTTCGGTCTGCGTGCAGCCTGTGGGCACCTGATACTCCCAGCATCGCGAGTAGGCTGCAGCAATTCAAGGTTCGCGAACGACGGCTGGCCGCCACGGTTGGCTGATTGTGGGCACGCGCGCACGGAGGAATGTGGCGCCAAGACACGATGCCATTTTTGCAGGCGCAAGCGTCGCCGCGCAGGCATGGCAACGGTCTCCAGCGTTGCCCACATCCTTATCCACCGTCTTATCCACCGCAATGGTGGAGAACTTGCCTTGTGTGAGTGGCGCGCCGGAAGTCTGCTCGAAGCAAGTTTTACACATTTGGTAGTACGTGGCAGCAACACGAATTTGGCGGGTCGTGCCCGGACCAGGACCCCCAGAGTCCGCACTCCCCAACGTCCACCACATTCAAGCTCCGCGCCGCTCGCATCGCCTTTCCCTGAGCGCCACCGGCTCCGCATCGGCCCAGAGGCCGAGTCGCTGCCATCGAGCGCCATACTGCCTCACGCAAGACCGCCGCATGCGTGGCGTCGCCAGCGCGACGCCACGGGCTACGAGCACGAAGCTGGTCGTGCGGCAGCCGGGCCATCAGACTCTGGCGAGCGACCACAGCAAGATCGAGGACGAGCTGGAGTTCTGTCAGGCAAATCCCTCCCGTGCCCTGGCGCCCCTGCGCCTGCGAACGGAAGACAACCGGCGCCGCGTGGAAGCGCAGGCCGCTTCATGCTGCACAGGAGAGCGAGAAGGAACGCCTGCGCGCACGTTTCGAAGACGAGCGCGCGCGCTTGGCGCCGCTCTGGCAATTTGCTGCAGCGCGCGCTCAAGCCGAGTCTGCCCTTCTTGTGGTCCGCCGCGCTCGGCCCATTTGCCGCGGCTGACGGTAAGCTCCCGCCATGATGGCCGAGATTGCCACAACGACCCTGGCTCAACAGCAGCGCGAGCGCCTGCCGCTGGCCATGCAGCGCGCCCAGGCCAAGCTGGCCAACCTCACTGCCGATGCCAGTGCCGGTTCCCTGGTCAGGGCATCCCAGAAGGCAAAGACCGTTGCACAACGGGTGATCTGGCTGCAGCGGGCGGCCTCGGCCTGGGCCAAGCCGATGGAAGCGGTATCGGCATGCCGGACGGGCTGCAGCCACTGCTGCCACATTCCGGTGACGATCTCGCGCGTCGAGGCACAGCTGTTGGGCCGCGCCGGCGGCCGGGTGCCGAGCGCGCCACGGCGCAGCATTCGCGTCACCGACGAGAGCTCGATGGAGGCCCTGGCCGCCATGGAACGTCAGCTGCAGGCGGGTCCGCTCGCGCCTTGTCCGTTCCTGCGGGCAGGGCGCTGCTCAGTCTACGAGCTGCGACCGATGGCATGCCGCACCCTGCTGAACCTGGATGACGACGACCTGCTGTGCCGGCATGCGGAAGGAGCGTCGGCCGATGTGCCCTATGCCGATGCCACGAAGCTCAAGGCCTTCGCATTGATGGCACAGCCCGCGACAGAGTACGCGGACATCCGAGAGTTCTTCCCCGGCCAGGTCTAGACAAACAGTGGAGCGTGTTCGTGCATCCAGAAGGGCCGCAATGCTGGAATCGCGCGCCCTTCCGCCTGGAGGCTAAGAACGCCAGTCAGGCCGATGCCGCCATCGTTCCCCGGCATTCGACAGATGAGCAGGCGCAGGGGTAGGCCTCCGGTGCATGGGTCGGGTCGATGGTCAAGGCGTAGTCGAGGCACAGTTCTTCGTCGGCTCGCACGTCGCACAAGGTGATGATGTCCAACCGCAGCGTCCCGTCGAGCGCCCATGCCTCCACGGCTTCGCAATTCGGGCTGCAGCTGTGGTTGAGATGACGCAATGCGTTGCCGCCCTGGGCACCGTCGATGACGGTGCCATCTGACAACCCGAACAGGTACGTCAGATGGCTTTCCCAGTCCGTCGCCTCGACTTCGCCGGGTGACATGCGCCGTCCGTCATACGCGCCCAGCCTGGTATTCGCCTGCAGCGGCAGCGCTGCAAAGAGCCCGACGCCATGGATCTCGCTGGTTCGAACGTGGAAGAGGGGAGTGAGGCACGACATGGAGGTCGAAGTGGAAATTGACAACAACTCCGTCCGATTATCAAGCGGTAGGGAAGAATGCCATCGGCAGCAAAGAAGGGGTTGAGGAAGGGCGATCAGCAAGTCCAGGCGTTGGGCCGCCGCAGCCCGAGAGCGGTACCGGCCTCGTCAGATGGATGGGTAGGCCCCGGCGCCCATCTCATCCAGCAGTTCAATGACAAGATCCTCGTGCGCCTGCAGCGGCCGTGAACTGCCATCGTCGACGACGTCCGACGGGCTCATCCGATCGCCGAAGAGCATGATCACCTCGCACTGGTTGTCCCGCTTGGACATCCATCGCATCCCTTGGGCGTCCGGCATGTTTTGCCAGATCCATAGCGCCCATTCCCGGGTCCTGGGGTAGTCGTCCTTCTCGCCTTCGAGGAGGTCGACCGGCTTCAGGCCGACGGCCTGAAGACCCATGGTCGTGATGTTGACCAGCCGGACCGCCGGCGCACGAATGCGGCTCAGGTGAAGGTTGGCGCGGTAGTCGCGCTCAAGGTCGTGCAGGTAACCAGCCGACAGAGTGGGGACGTCGTGCAGGACGATCTCCGCAATGGCGCCGCGCTCATTCTTTGCCGCACAGATCGTCGGAATCGGCTTTTTCGAGACGGGATTGAAAAGGGGGCTGAATCGAGCGTTGCCGAGCCCCGATGCGTTGAAGGCGGCCGGCGCGTATTTCCCCGTGATTGCGTCGTACGGATGCACGCGATACCAGACTCCAGCCTTGTGCGGCAGGGTGCGGAACGACTTTGGCGGCGGAGGCAGGAGCGGTGCTGGACTAGCCATGCACCGCACCCACCTTGTGGTCTTGCGCAGCGGCCAGGACGGCCTCCGGGGCACTCGCAATCAACGCGCGCGGACGCTTTCCGCCCAGGAACGAATTGCTGGACTCGAACCATGCCGCAACCCCGAAGGGCGAATAGTCGTCCAGGGCCGAAGGCTCGGCTCAGGGGACGCGTGCTCAGCACCCAAAGCGGCAGGGAACGGGACGCCTTTCGGGCTGGGGTTCGGTGAGTTGAATTTCGAAAGGAACCGAATCCTGGAATGCCGCTCGGTCGGCGACGCGAGCGCCCGTCGTCGGCTTGCCAGCGCTTCAAGCCCATCGTTTGAAGGCGCGCACATGCAGCGACAGCGGTGCGACTCGGGTCTCGTCCAGGACCGTCCCGGAGGTCCCGGCGCCGGCGCCCACGGTCGGCTCGCCCAGTTCCTCGACGACCAGCCCCGCCATGCCGACGATCGTGAACCATCCGCTCAGCGTCCGATGAAAGATGGGCGTGCAGAACGGCTCGACGGTCTTGCGGTCCTCGGTCTTCAGCGCCGAGAACCACCAGCGGTCCACCCGCCCGTCGGTCGAATCGAAGTACCCGCCGACCTCGATGGCGCGCGCCTCGCCGTTGCTGTTTCGAAGGACTCGCCGATGCGGTGGTGCGAAGCACGGATGAAGGATGGAAAACTGCAGGAAGCCGCCGGGCCGAAGGACCCGACTGACCTCGCGCAGCGCACGCGCCGGGTCTGGCATGTCCATCAGCGACATGAAGGCCGTGGCAAAGTCGAACGAACTGGGCCCGAAGGGGAGTGCCATGGCATCCGCGACCTGGTAGTCGAGGCCGAGCGGTTGCGTCTTCTCGACCTCCGCGGCGTGCCGGATGAAGGTGGGTGCGACGTCAATGGCGACCACCCTTGCGCCCAATCTCGCGAGTTGGCGGGTGTTGGCGCCTTCGCCGCAGCCCACATCCAAGCCGCGCAGCCCGCGCACCGGGGGCAGCATTGCGAAGAACGCCGGGCTGTTCAGTTGGTCTCGGAATACGTCGAGGCCTTGGCGTACCTGACAGGTCCAGCCTTCTGCATTGGCTTCCCAGTGCTTGGCAACCTCGCGAGCGTCCACGCGCACCTCTCTCATTCTTCTTGGCAACTCGCGCCGCCAGCCGACGCGCACCAGGTACCGGCAGTTTGGTGGCACGCGTTTGCAGAGGTCATCCCCCGTGGAGAGGAGATGCGGGTCACCCCGCCGTTGCCCTCCTTGCCAGGCTACGGACCGATGGCCAAGGCGTAGATCCCCGCCAGCCCGAGGAGCATGCTCGCGCTGAGGAACCCACATGCCGTCGAGGTTCGTGAGGCCGGCTTGAACACCAGCATCCCGACGCAGCCCAGGAAGAGGAACGGCAGCGGGACGATGACCGGAAGCGAAAACACCAGCGCGTCCGCGAAGGCATTCCATGTCGCCATGCCTTCGGGCATGGTCCAGCGAGCGCCCATCAGCGGCAGCGCGGCGATCGCCATGCACAAAAAGAGGCTCGGAAAGAGCCAGTCCCCGGGTGCCTGCCTCATGCTCTTTGTCGTCAGCGGCACGGGCCAGGCCACTTCATCCAGCTCGTGCGCCGCTTCCGCCTGGCTGGCCGCAGCGCTCTGGCGGTGCCTGCGGCCGCGCAGAAGCGGGCTTGCAAGCACGTGGAACCCGAGGACCAGGAGCGCGAACCAGGCGGGCGGGCGCCGTGCGCTGCGGTGCGGCGGGTCCGCGCGCCCGACGCGCTGGAAGGGCTTTTCCGCAATAGCTGGGGAGGGATGCGAGGTCATGCCGTGCACTGTACGAAGCGCAGGCTCGCCTGCCATCGTCAGGGCAAGGGAGTATCGAATCTCGCTACCTGCTGTCGCATGGCATGCACCCACTTGGCGCGGTGCGGCCAGAACCCCGAGGCAGGCCGTTCAATGAGCGCCACTGCCGGATACCGCGACCGGCCGACTGCGGCCCGTCCGCGTTGACAGGGCACGGGCACCGAAGCGAGACATCGCACAGGTCACGCCTGCTGACACCCCTGCGTTCGAGCGCTGCTGACCTGGAGGCCGCGCTTCGCCCGGCTTCACAACCGAAGCCGACCAAGCTGGAACAGTTCCGCACACCCATGAACGCCGGCGTAGGTCCATGCATCCCTTTGCGAGACCGCCAGCATCGCCTGGGCCCAGGCCGCATCGCCGTACGTCGTGCGCTGGCTGGCGGACGCGTTGATGGCGCGCAGCTTCGCATCCATGTTCGACTTCGACAGGAGGCTGACGACGTAGGGAATGTCGGGCCGTCCGCTGGGATACGTGGGCTTGAACATCAGAAAGTTGGACACCTTTCGCGCGGCGGCGACCGCGATCCTGTAGCTCGTCGCGTGGTCCTGGTGCGTGTCGGCATGGAAGTGGGTGGTGACGGTGTCCTCACCAGCAGCTTCTCCAACTCGCCCTGAAGATGGTTGAACCCGTCGTGAAGCGACGTGTCCTTTCCGCCCAGCGCATGGATCTGGTTGACACCCAGGTGCATCCCGGCGATTTCGCTTTCTTCATGGCGCACTGGAGAGTCGTGGCAGGCCAGGATCGCCACCGCGGCATCGCGCTCCTCGCTTCGCCATTTGTGGACGGAGCCACCGGCATTGAGCTCGACGTCGTCCGCATGGGCTCCAACCAGAAGAATCCGCTTTCCCAGCATCGCTCGATCGCGCCTTCCGATGGCTCAGCCGCCGTCGGCCAACACCGCACGAAGCGTCCTGGCCAGGATGACCCCATCCACCGCCAGGGGACCACCATCGGCGGGTCGGCCTTTGCCTCGGAAACTCCCGCGCGCTGGCCTTCGAGGCCCGGCTTGCCAGGGTCAGCCACGTGGATGGCTTGCTGCATGCCGACATCGACCTCGAGGCGCTGCGTGCCTGGCGCTTGACGCTTCTCGGCATCTCCAACAAGCTGCGCACGAAGGCGCAGCGTGCGGCTGCGATGCCACGCTTCATCGCGGAGGTCCTGCCACACGTCGCGACCGGCGGCCTCATCCGGCCGGCCGTCGACCGGATCGTGGACTTCGCGCAGCCGCACAAGGCCAAGGCCGGCATGGAAGCCGGCGCGGGTGTCGGAAAGATCGTGCTGCGCATGACCGGCGCGGCCGGAAAGCGGATGGAAGGAGATGCATTGAACACGCTCGTCGCGACCCGGCGTGCCATGCTCGCCGCCGGCGCGCTGATGCTGGGCGGCTGTGCCGCCACGCCGGCCGCCGATCGCGGCGCTGCCCGCACGGAGCTAGCACCCACCGGCAAATTGCGCGCTGCCATCAACTTCGGCAACCCCATCCTGGCGAGCCGCGGCACGGGCGGGGAGCCGCAGGGCGTGTCGGTGGACCTGGCGCGCGAGGCTGCCGCGCGCCTCGACCTTGCCGTCGAGCTGGTGCAGTTCAACTCCGCCGGCAACGTGGTCGACGCCGTCAAGGCTGGGCGGGTCGACATGGCCTTCGTCGCCATCGACCCGGTGCGCGGCGCCGACATGGACTACACCGCCCCCTACGTCATTATTGAAGGCGCCTACCTCGTGCGCAACGCCTCGACCCTGCAGCGCAACGAAGAGGTCGACCGCCCCGGCACGCGCGTGGTGGTGGGCCGCGGCAGCGCCTACGACCTGTTCCTCACGCGCGAACTGAAATCGGCCGCGCTGGTGCGCGCGCCCACATCACCCGCGGTCACCGACATGTTCCTCGCGCAAAACCTGGATGTGGCTGCCGGCGTCAAGCAGCAACTCGAGGCAGACGCCAGACGGGTGAGCGGCGTGCGCCTGCTGCCCGGGCGCTTCATGGTGATCGAGCAGGCGATAGGCGTGCCCAAGGGGCGCGTCGCCGCTCAGGCCTGGCTCAGCGGCTTCGTCGAGGCGATGAAGCACTCGGGCTTCGTGGCCGCCGCGCTGAAGCGCCATGCCATCGAAGGCGCCGCCGTCGCGCCCCTGCGTCCCGGCTGACCAGCGCGCTCCGCCATTTCTTGTCCATCCCATGACCGGAGGCTGTATGCAGCGATCGAGTCGACTGGCCGCCATCGGCGCCGCATTCCTGGCGGCGCTCGCCTTGCCGGCCCTGGCACAGAACGTCAAGGTCACGCCCCTCGGCGGCATCGAAGGCGAGTTCTGCCCGCAGGACCGGGCGCTGGTCTTTGAAGACCCGAACGGCACCCGCATCCTGTACGACCCCGGCCGTACCGTGGCAGGCGCGGGCGATCCGCGGCTGGGCAAGATCGACGTCATCCTGATCAGCCACATGCACGGCGACCACGTGGGCAACGCGCACAACAAGGCCCCCAACTCCGGCAGCTGCGAAAGCCCCGACATGTCCGTGTCGGCCCTGCCCAATTCCAACGCGGTCAACATCGCGCTGGCGAAGAAGTCGAAGATCGTCACCGGCAGCGAAATGCCGCCCTTCTTCGCCGCCAAGCTGCGCGCCAACGACGGCAACCCGGCCGATTCCATGCTCGCCCGCTTCGGCGGCAGCGTCACCGTGGGCGGCGTGCGCATCGCGACCGTGGCGGCGCTGCACAGCAACGGGTTGGACCCGGACTACATCGGCGGCGAACTCGGCAAAGCCATGAAGGACGCGGGCATTGCCGGCGACGTGGGCCTCGCGACCGGCTACGTGGTGCGCTTCAGCAACGGCTTGGTGGCCTACCTGTCGGGCGACACCGGCATCGTGGCCGACCAGGAGCGCGTCGTGCGCGACTTCTACAAGGCCACCCTCGCCGTGATGAACATCGGCGACGGCTTCACCACGGGCCCGCAGGAGGCAGCCTTCGTCATCAACGATCTGGTGAAGCCAGTGTCGGTGATTCCATCGCATGCCAATGAAGTGGGCACGGTCAACGGCAAGGTCCGACCGGGGAGCAAGACCGAGGCGTTTATCAAGGCCGTCAATGTGCCGGCGCACCTGCCGTTGTCGGGAAAGACGATGGAGTTCGATTCGAGCGGGAAATGCAGGGTGGGGTGCTGAGCGTCGGACAGATCATGTACAGACAGCGGGCATGCTGGCTTACTTCCGCGCGGCTGCGTTGGCATATGCAGCGACCTCGGCGCATGCCTGCATCAATTCGTCGAAGGGCAGGGCGCTGCCGACCATGACTTCGTCCTCGAGCATCTTGGTGTAGTCGGAGGCAAGTGCTTCCAGGGCAGCGCCTTCGGGCACGATCTGCAATGCACCTTCCACCGCGGTTGCGTAGTCGATGATCTCGCCATCGGCGCCTTTCTCACTGAAGAAGTAGGACTTGTGCTCGGCCACGGCGCGGGCGACTGCGCGATCACCGATGACAGCGTCGAAGTGCGCGCTGCGCATGATGGCGGCCAGGTCGTGCCAATGTCGCGCGTAGCGTTCGCTTCGGATTCGCCCTTGGGCGCAGTAGACATGTGTCGCGGTGGCTTTCTCCCAGAACGTCCGCGCGACGCTCATCACCTGCGGAGATGCCACGGGGAACGTCACGCCATCGACGTGACCGTCCATATCGCATGCGACAGGTAACACCTGGTGTGGTTCTCCGGTCGACCGGCCGCCGAACTCCAACGTGACAACGGGTGACACGTAGCCGGTGCCTTGCTTAATCCGAAGTTCCCCACCTCTGTAGTCACTCCAACGGCGACAAGTGCTTGTCGCTGCTGATGAATCCTCCTTCTGGGAGGATTTTTTTGGATGCTACATGTAGTCACTAAATATACTTGACAACTGATGGTGCTTGGGCTAGATTGCTGCCCATGGCAGCCCGCACAGGTACCGCTCACGTCGTCACTACGACGCGCACCTACAAGGACCAGGTCTATCGCACCCATCTGCTGCGGCGCAGCTACCGCGAGGACGGCAAAGTCAAGAACGAAACTCTGGGCAACCTGTCGCACCTGCCCGATGAACTCATCGAGATCATCCGGCGTTCGCTGCAGGGCGAGACCTTCGTGCCCGTGGCCTCGGCGTTCCAGATCACGCGCTCGCGCCCCCACGGCCATGTGCAGGCGGCAAGCGCCGCGATGGCCAGCCTGGAGATGGCCTCGCTGCTGGCCTCCAAGCCGTGCCGCGAACGCGACCTGGTGCTGGCGATGGTGGTCGCGCGCATCGTCGCCCCGCACACGAAGCTCGCCACCACCCGCTGGTGGCACACCACGACACTGGCCGAGGACTTCGGCATCGCACAGGCCGACGAGGACGACCTGTATGCGGCGATGGACTGGCTGCTCGAGCGCCAGGATCGCATCCAGAAGAAGCTCGCCTCGCGCCATCTGAGCGCTGGCGCCCTGGTGCTGTACGACCTGTCCTCCAGCTACTTCGAGGGCAGCTGCTGCCCGCTGGCCAAGCTCGGCTACAGCCGCGACGGTAAGAAGGGCATGCTGCAGGTCAACTACGGCCTGCTCACCGATGCGCGCGGCTGCCCGCTAGCCGTGTCGGTGCACGAGGGCAATGTCGCCGACAGCCTGACTTTGCTGCCCGAGGTCCAGCGGCTGCGCGAGGACTTCGGCGTCGAGCAACTGGTGATGGTGGGCGACCGCGGCATGATCTCCAGCAAGGCGATCCAGGAGCTGCGCGAGACCGAAGGCGTGGGATGGATCAGTGCATTGAAGAGCGTCTCGATTCGCGCGCTGGTCGAGCAGGGCCACCTGCAGTTGGGCTTGTTCGACGAGCGCAACCTGCTCGAGCTCAGCTCGCCGGACTATCCCGGCGAGCGCCTGGTGGCGTGCCGCAATCCGGAGCTTGCCAAGCTGCGCACGCACAAGCGTGAGGAACTGCTCGCGGCCACCGAGGCCAACCTCCAGAAGATCAAGGCCCGGGTGGATGGCGGCAAGCTCGCCGGCCAGGACGAGATCGCGCTGCGCGTGGGCAAGGTGGTCAACCAGTACAAGATGGCCAAGCACTTCGAGCTGGCCATCGGCGAGAACGCCTTCACCTTCGCGCGCAAGACAGACGCCATTGCCGCCGAGGCGGCGCTGGATGGCATCTACATCATCCGCACGTCGGTGAGCGCGGCGCAGATGGACTCGGCCGACTGCGTGCGCAACTACAAGTCGCTGGCCAACGTCGAGCGCGCGTTCCGCTCGCTCAAGACCATCGACCTGAAGGTGCGTCCGATCCACCATCGCACCGCCGATCGGGTGCGCGCGCACATCTTCCTGTGCATGCTGGCCTACTACGTCGAGTGGCACATGCGCGAGGCTTGGGCGCCGCTGATGTTCGCCGACACCGAGCAGCTCGCCAAGGCCACGCGTGACCCCGTGGCACCGGCTACGCGCTCCAAGGCGGCGCTGGCCAAGGCAGCGCGCCACACCCTGGACGACGGCACGCCCGTGCACAGCTTCTCTACCCTGATGGCCGAGCTCGCCACCATCGTGCGCAATACCTGCCGAACCCCACAGGCTGGCCCCGAGGCGCCCACCTTCGAGCTCCTCACCAACGCGCAGCCGCTGCACCTGCGCGCGCTCGCGCTCGTGCAAAACATCAAACCGTAGACAGAAAACTTCCTCGCCAACTCAAGCAAGTGCTTGAGTCACAAGGGAATCTCGTCCGCCGCTTCGGGGAACTTCGGCTTAATCGCTGGGTAGTGCAACAGGAGCTTGTCGTGCTCCACACCGCCGATCTCCAGCTTTGCTGCCAACCGCTCCCGCTCCAACGCCGTTTGGAGCAGCGGCCGCACTTCGGTGGCGATCCATTCAGGAAGACTGTTCCGAACGGCCTTGGTCCACTTGCTGGCTTGGCTGCGGCTCGCCGGCAGGAATTCTTCGCCGCCAGTGAGATCCGCGATCAGCTTGCGGATGTCGTAAGTGAGATCGATGTCTTCGGAGAACCGGTCGATGATTTTGTAGACTTTCGAGAGCGATGTGCCGCCCTTGAAAGTGAGATCGGCTGCGAGCGGCGAATCGAACAATGCGCGAAGCGTCCAAACGACCCATACGTCCTTCTCCAGCAGATGGGTGGGACGCGCAGTCTTGGCCCGGGCCTGCTCCAGAACTTCGCCTTGATCCTCTTTGCTGAGGACGAAGTAGGGTTCAGCCACGAAGCGCTTCCTCGCCGATGGCCCTGGCCATCCAGGACGGCAAGGCGGCACGCGCCGATGTCAGGGTCCGCCAATCGGAGGGCGGCAGCGTGCGGCGCAGAGCGGCCAGCGATTCGCCCACATGGGCCGGGCCCATCCAGGCCAGAGCGCGCACGGCCGCACCAGCCGGCCCAGATCCCAGCGCAAGCATCCAGCGCGGAGCGTGCTTGACCATGACCTCGGAGCGTCCGAGCTTGAGCTTGCGCGTCCGTCCCGATGTCAGGTAGACCTCGCGAATCGGCACCTGCTGGGTCAGGCCCAGCGCGTTCGCAGCATTGGCCCCGTGGGGCGTCACGACCTCGCCACGTTGGGCGGCCAGTGCCTGCACCACCTTTTCAGGTGCAGGCGGACGCGTCCCGAACCGGCTCGACACCGGCGTGACATAGGTGCCGCGGGCAACACGTAGCAGCTTGCCCTCCTTGGTGAGCCGAGACAGTGCCTGATCGACCGCGGCACGGCTTCCGAGGTGCAGGAATTCCTTGGGCGACAGCACACCTCCCTCAGACAAGGACTGTGCGTGTAGCAGGATTGATTCAGGAAGCGTGGTCATGATCGTCTCCGGATATCAGAATTGTACATCTTTTTCTGACATGCGTTGCTCCTCTGAGCGAGCGCCAGCTGAGATCGGCGTGGTCCAACTCATTGAGGGGCCAGACGGACAAGGGGAAGTTGGCGCCACCGAGCGGACGCAGCTGAGCCCAGCTGCTGCTGCGTCCAACCCAGCCAGGGACTGCACCGCTGCACGTTGCGATGTCATTCAGTTAGATAGGCTCTGTTGAAAATCAAGCAACCGGCGATTTTTCCCTTTGGTGAAAAGCTCTTCAGGTTCACTGCGTCCGCTTGGAGCATGTGCGTGAAGTCCTTCGCGGTCGATGCGGACCATCTCGAGGTGCCTTGGTCCGGGGCTTTCGGTCCTCGCGCGCTACCAGGCAATCGGTGCTGCTCCAAAGGAGAGGAGCTTCGCATTGACCGCTTCGAACGGGTTCGGCCCGTTGATGAAGCCTGGGGCCACGGGGTGCGGCAGCGCGACCTCGCCGGCACGGACTTCCCAGGTTCCCGCTTGGGTGGCAGCCCCCATCACGCCTTCGTTGACGAGCAGCTTCTGCGCAAGCGCGCCAAGGCAGAGGAAAACCACCTGCCCGCGCCGCCGCACCGCCATCGACCGCAGCACCTGTCCGACCACCGGCCGCCAGAAGGGGATGTGACCACGCGTCTGCTCCGGCGCGCCGCCCGACTGGTAGCGCGTGATGGTGAGCCCGGCGTTGAGGAAGAGCACGCCCTGCGTTTGCTGCAGCCGGTCGAAAAGAGCGCGCGGCGATTCAAGCGCGACGCCGGGCGTCGCGATGTGGCGCACGAACGTGGCCCAGCTCATCTTCAGCACCGCAGGGTCGTGGGTGCGCGCTGCAACCAGCATGCGCAGCAGCACGCGCAAGCTGTTCGCCACGGACGCCGCAGCCAGGTTCCAGGCGTCGATGTCACCCTGCTCGAAGGAGCGGCCGGTGGCGCGGCGCAGCGCCGGGTAGGGGTCCTGGCCAATCAGCACGCAACGTACCTTTGAGGGCGTGAGGCCGTCGAAGGCGCGGAACACGTGCGCATCGGCTCGCGCGCCGGGCAGCGGCTCGTCGCGCCGCGACGGGTAGATGGGCTGCAGCTCGTCGTAGGTGAGCGTGCTGTCGATGGCAAGCGGGTCGGGGCTGGCGCCGGCGAGTGCGGTGCGCCAGGCAGCCGTGAGGTCACTGCGCCAGTCGACGACGAAGTCGTTCAATGCGTCGCGCAGCAGGGCCATGATGAGGCCGCCTTCACGACCAGAGGTCGCGCAGGCCCTCCTTGATCGTGTCGGGGACGTTCTTCTGCAGGTCCAGCGCGTCGAGGTAGTCGGCATCGTCGACGACGGTCAGCGCATCGATGGCCAGCGGCATGACGGCAGCCGAGAGCTTCTTCGTTTCCGCGAACACCGGCCGCATCGCCGCCGCCCGCAGCGTGCGGCCGCCGGGCAGGCGCAGCGGCAGGTTGGCGCGCAGGTCGACCCCGGTGTCGAGGATCTCATCGAGTGCCAGGCGCCAGGTGTTGGCGCCGCCGCGCGCCATGGCCAGGGGGGAGATCGGCCGCGGCCGCTCGGCCTTGCGTGCCAGCGCGGGCAGGCCGCGCAGTGCGCGCGTCAGACGCTCGCCTGCGGCACCGAGCGTGAGCTGCTGCACCAGCGGATCTTCGGCCGGGTGCGCGAGGAACAGCATGCGGCTGCCACCGCCGACCCTGAGCGCCTCGCCGGCAAAGCCCAGCTTGCGCATCAGCGCCGCGTCGCCGAAGCGGCCGACGCCGTTGATCATCACCAGCACGAGGTCCGACTCCTTGGCGCGGATGAGCTGCTGGTAAGGGTCGCCGGACGTGCCCTCAACCACGATGAGGTCGGCGCGCTTGCCCGCCTCGAGGCTGCCGGCCACGCGTTCCCAGCCGAGTAGCCCGCCCGGTTCCCGGGTGACCATCGCGACCAGCTCGCGCGGCGTGAAGATCGCGCCGTTGGCCTCGCTGAAAAGGTGTGCGACCTTGAGCTCGTTGAGCAGGTTGCGGCTGCCCGAGGGAGCCCAGTCGCAGCCGAGCGAGATCGGCACACCGGCCGCCTTGGCGGCGCCGACGTCGGCGGTGCCGCCGTACAGCAGCATGTTGCTGAAGGGTGACCACACCATGCTGCCGCCATTCGCCGCCAGCACCTGGAAGTCCGGCGCCTGCAGCGCCGCCGCGTGGATGCCGCACAGCGAGGGCGTGATCGCCCAGCTTGCACCGCCGATCTGCAGCGCCTGGAAGGCACGGCGCGCGGTCGCGTCGGTGCCTTCGCTGAGGTGCAGCAGGTAGCAGGTCTTCTCCTTCTTCAGCCGTGCGAGGAAGGTCTGCGCGTCCTTGGCCGTCACGTCGGGCACGCGGGTCGAGGCCGCGGGCAGCGAGGCTTCGTCGTCGGTGGCCTCGACGTTGCGCACCACGCCGCGGAAGTAGCGCCGGATGCCCGACTGGTTCGCCAGCGTGATGCCCTGGCCGGTGGTGGTGCCGCCGATCAACGCCTTGGCCTCGACGTAGCGGCAGATGGACGCCAGCAACTCGGGCGTGGCCGCGAGCGTCTGCATCGGCGCAGAAATCTTGCTGTGGTACTCGGCGTGGCGGCCCCACTGGCCGCGGTTGCTGAATTTCTTGGGCACCTGCCACAGCGGCAGCACGTTGTAGGGCAGGTGGTTGTGCAGGTCGATCAGCCCCGGGAACATCGTGCCGCCGGTGTCCGTCACGGCGGTGCTGCCGAAGCCGGCGGGCGCGGGCGCCGATGCCTCCTGCACGGCGACGATCTCCCCGTTCTGCGTGTAGACGCGGCCATCCGCGATCACCTTGAAAGCGCCGTTCATCGTGACGACGCGGCCCTGGAGCACGAGTTTCGGGCTGTCTGCAGGATCGATGGGCTTCCTGGTGGCCATGGCTCACCCGTCCCTGCCGACGGGCTGGAGGTTGATGCCGCGCGAGCGGTCGAGTCGCCTCGGCCCGGCGCCGATGGTGGCCCTGGCGCGGCCCTGGGGGCTGGACGACGGACCGTCGGTCTGCGCCCAGTTGGCGATGCCGTTCTGCAGCTGCAGCGAGTAGTCGAGCGCGAGCGCGCTCGCATCGAAGGGCGTGCCTGCCTTGATGTTGCGGAAGTACAGGCGCAGCGTCGCCGCCGAGGCGTTGGCCGGTGGAATCGCAGCCCGCGTCGGGCGCGAGAGATCGGTCTGGATCTGCGCGGTCGAATGGCAGGACAGGCAGGATGAGCGCGGGTTGTCGACCGGCCCGTTGAGCCGCTTCTCGAAGCCCAGGTGCTGCGGAATCTGCAGGCCGGCGTTGATCTTGGTCTGCTGCAGCGCCTGCCCCGTACCCACCCGTGTCGGATCGTTGCCCCACATGAGCCCGACAGGCACCAGCTTGTCCCACGGGGTGGCGCCCGGTGCATTGCCGTCGTAGACGAAGGTGCCGAAGACCCAGCCGGTGGTCGAGGCCGCACGGCTGTCGCGCACCGCCACGTCGACCTGCAGCAGGCGCAGCGTGGGCCGCGGGTTGGTGCTGCGGCTGCGGTTGATGTCGGCCTGCCATTCGACCGAGCCTGCAAGGTAGGGCACCTGGTTCACTGGCGCCTCGGTGAAGATCAGCTTGACGCTGACGGCGCCCACCGGGAATTTCGCGACGCTCGGGTTCGGCGCGTCCGGGTCCTTCCACACGCGCCCGAGCGTGTAGCCGCCGCGCGGGTTGTAGACGCTGACGGCCCAGTTCTCGAAGGTGCCTGTCTGGGTCGGCGCCAGTTCGCCGGGACGCGAGCTGCGCTCGCGCGTGAGCCCGCGCACGAACTCGCGGCCGGCGGCGCCGACGTGCATCCACGGCGCGTGGTACCAGCCGCGCGTCGTGTTGTTCTGCACCACGAAGTCGACCTCCTTGTTGCCCTCCAGCGCGTAGTCCAGGACCGCCTTGATGTATTCGTTGGGCTCGGTGCGGAAGTCAAAGCTCATCCACGGACGCGACCCGACCGAGGGCAGCGTCTGCGGATAGTCCTGCTTCAGCTTGAAGACCGGGCCGGTCCAGCCGGCCGGCGGGGTGTCGCGGGCGTCGGGGAATTGCGCCGATGCGCTCGCACAGCAAAATGACGCGACCGCGAGGAGGGCGGCCCACGAGATGCGAAGAGTCATGGATGCTCCTGGTCGTTGCCTGGGTCGTGTCAGCGGCGTGCGTCCACGCGCCGCTTCTGCAGCAGTTGCTCGCCGCCGAAGCCGAACAGTTCGATCACTTGGGTGCCGGCCGGGTACGGCACGACCACCGACGTCTGCGCGCGCAGGCGCAGGCTGCTGCCCGGATGGCCGTCGAAGAGCACGTCCAGCTGGGTCAGGCCGGCATGGCGCACGGTGATCTCTCGCGCGGTCTTGCTCGCATCGACGGCCAGGCTGCTGCGGCGCTGCTGTCGCAGGAGCTCGAAGCAGTGCTCCAGCAGGTCCGGGTTGCCGGCCAGCAAATCGTCACGCGTCATTGCGTAGGGCATCCCGGCAACGCCGACGTCCTCGATCGGTAAGCCTTCCGCCGGGCCGGCGCGCGTCGCGCGACGGAAAGCGAAAGACATGCCGATCCCGTCGGGCAAGGTCGGCAGCTCGAAGTCTGTGCCCGCCATGAGTGGTCGCAGGTCCTCGTAGTCCCAGACGTTTGCACCGCCGGCACCGGTGGCCGCGCCGACGCAGACGAAAGGGCCGATGCCGTTGTCCACGAACCCTGCGCTGAAGAGATCGCCGGAAGAGTAGGTGGTCGAGTCGGCCACCAGAACGACAGGGCCACCGTACTGCTGGCCGATCGAGTTGCACTCCGCGAAACTCGTGATGGGCAGCGGCTGCGAATAGAGCTCGCCGTTGCGCACCGCCGCCTCGAGCGACTCCTTCCACGGCCCGAGCTCTGCCTCCATGCCGGGCCGTGTCGCGAGCGCGCGCGTGAAGGCGGTGCTCAAGAGCGAGAAGCGCGTCGGCTGGATCGGCTTGGGCGTAAAAAGCTGCAGCGCCGATTCCGCCGCGAGGATGTAGCCACCCGGGTTGCCGCGCACGTCGATGATGAGTCCATTGTCGGGCAGCAGGGGAATGAGCCGCTGCAGCTCGGGGACGAACTCCTCCGGCGCGACGTCGAAGCCGTAGATGCGCAGGTAGCCGATGGCGCCGCCGGGCCGGGCCAGTGACTCGGCCTTGAGCGTGCCCGTGAGTTCGGTCTCGATGACCTTGGCGGTCGGCGCCTTGCGACGGGACGGCGATCTCGGTGTCGGCTGCGCATTGGCCTGCTCGCCGGTCAGCGCGCCGGGCGCGAACAGCAGCATCTTGGCGCGGCGCGTGATCGCGGCCGCCGGATCGACGGCACGCGTGTGCCGCAAGCGCATGGCAGCCTTGCCGGTCGGGCCGCTCGACTGCATCTCGTCGATCTCGCCTGGATCGATGACACGCCAGGGTACCTTGATCTCCCGCAGCGATCCGGTCGGCGTGCCGCTGGCCGCGGTGCTGCGGTAGCCGATCACGACCCAGTATTCGTCCGGCGGGGGGCCGTACTGCAGCGAGCGCAAGGTCAGGCTCAGGACCGACCAAGCGCGCTGGCTGTCGGGCCGTCCGCCCACCTCCTCGTCGGCGTGTCGGCGCACGGCCTTGTCGATCGGCACGCCATTCCAGAACTCCAGCACCACGCCCGGCTTGAAGGCCGCGTCCAGTCCCGCACCCACGCGGGTCACGACGTAGGTCGGCGCGTCGGGAGGGCCGAACACCTCAACCAGGAAAGGCAAGGCCGCCACCTTGGTCGCCAGGCTTGTGGGGCCGGCGTAGCGCGTGTGGGCATCGCGCAGTCGCGTCACCACGTCAGCCAGCTCGATGTGGAATTCGTAGCTCGACAGCTGGTCGACCTGCGTGCGCAGGATGCGCAGCCGCTGCACCGGGTCCACGCCGTAGCGCGCGCGCTTGAGCGGCAGATGCGCGAACACGCCTTCAATGACGCGCTCGACACCGTCAATGAGCTTCAACCGTTCGGCTTTCGTCAAAGAGGACGGTGAGAGGAACGGACCGGTGAAAGCCCCAGTTTCGGCCCGTGACGGCGCTCGCCTGGTCCCTGCCGCTGCTGGTCCACCGACACGTCCCACAGGGCTCGCGACGCGCGCAGCCCGTTTCCCGCCTGCACGCACGATGGGTGCGGTCTCGATGACCTCGGCAAGCGCGATACCCCGCTGGGCAGCCGCCAGCCGGTCTCGGACCATGGTCGCTCCTCAGGTTCGCAGGTTGGCGAGCTCCCCCGAGGAACGACCACCCGACGTCAAACTCCCCGACGCGCATCGTGACGTGCTGCGGGCGGGGGCGCATCAGACAAAGGTGATATGTCAGAAGCCTAATGACTGACGACGCACCTGCACGCTGAGCGCAAGCGCGAGGGGTTGCTGCGGTTCGAGCTTCGTACAGCATCCAGTTCGCACGAGCTGATGCAATCTGGCTGCCACCCGGGCGATGCGCACGCCGTGCCCTGAAATGCACGCGCCGCTCCGACACGCGGCCGCGACGATCATTGCTGCGAGTGCATCGTCAGCGCCTATGCACTGTGGCCGATTCGACCGTCGCCCAGACACCCACCTTGGCCCTCGCCAGCCTGCGTAACCGATCGCGCACCTCCCTGGAGCGGCTTCGCATGCTTCCGAGAGAGATCCGGCCCTTGAACTCGTTCTTGGTGAGGAGATCGGCGTGACCGAGGACGCAGCCGCCAGTCTTTGGGACCTTGACCGCGATGGCGGCGTCGCGGTCAACGATCGCATCTGTGGAGGCTTGTCGCATATTCACCTCCTGTCCGTCACACGACGCGTACCCACCGTCGCATTCATTTTGGCTTTCCACCAGGACGCGCGTGCAGGCTGCATCGAAGGCGCTTCTCCGGAATGAGCAAACTTCGCCAGTTCTTGCAGTTCGTCCCGCCTTGACGGGCATCGGCGTGGCTTCCCTGGCATCGCGCGATTCGCTCATCGAGATCGAGCCGCGGGCCAGATTGACCAAACACCGGTGATGGTTTCACCAGGGGTCTCGGCACCAAGTCCCCTGAAGCGGCCGCTCGTGCCGGACTCCGAGGCGCGATCTCAGAGCACTGGGTACGGCTGGTCGTCGGGCGCGCCCATTGCCAAGTCGCGATAGAAGTTCCAGTCCCGCTCTCCGCCGTACGTGCCCGAGTCCCGTTCGGCGAGGTAGCGCACGATGTCGAAGTGGTTGAGCCTGCAGGCGAGGGGCTCCATGTCCAGTTGCGCCGTGCCGCGGATGTGCGACATGACGGATCGGGCCATGAGCATGAAGGCCCACGGCGCGGAGCCGATGCCATCCAGGCCCACGCCTGGGAAATACAGGTCGGGCGCATCCAGGCTGCGGAAGATGCACGCGCAGCGCGAGGCCAGTTCCTCGACGGTGCGGATGCGTGCAAGGCGCGGCTCTTCGAAGTACGAAAGGTCGGTTTGGTAGCCCGTGCCCCACAGGAGTACATCCACTGCGAAGCGCGAGCCGTCCGACAGCGTCACGTCGCGCCCCTCGATGGTCTCGACGCTGCCCGAATGCCGCTCCAGCTCGCCGAAGCTGGCCAGCATGCGAGTGCGGCCGGGAATGAGTTGGTCTTGCCGCACATCCAGCGGCTTTTTGGGCTGGATCGACTGGATGCCGAACTTTTCATAGCGCGCCAGCAGGTCGGTGCCGATCATCGCGTTCTGCTGCGCGACGGTCATGCCGTTCACCTGCATCTTCGCGTAGGGCCGCACGCTGCCGGCGATGATCTTCGGCTTGCCGGTTGGGGTGAACCAGCGCAAGCCCCGGTACGCCCAAACGATCCGGCGCGCCTTGTACTCGAGGCACAGGTCCAGCAAGTCGAAGGCCGAGGCGCCGCCGCCGACCACAAGCACCTCGCGCCCGGTCAGTTCGGCCGGATCGCGCAGGGCGCTGGAATGCAGTTCCCGCACCGCGCTTTCGTGACGAAGCACTTCGGGAATCGCGGGCGTGTTGTGGCCGCCGGTGGCCGCCACCAGATGACGGGCGCGCATCGTGCCCTGCGGCGTATCGATTTCCCAGCATGTGCCGGTATAACGCGCGCGAGACACCGGGGTGTCGAGCCGGATGCGATCCGCCAGGCCAAAGCGCTCGACCCAGGCCTCGATGTTGGCGAGGATGTGGGGCTGCTTCGGGCCACCGAGCGGCAGATCGCCGAGGGCCCAGTCGGCCGGGCTGATCTGGATGTCCTGCCACTGCGGAAGCTGGCGCCAAAGGCCACCGACGCCGCCCTGTTTTTCGAGCAGCAGCGCATCGAGGTCCGATTGTCGCGCGTAGTGCAGGTGGATGACGCCGGCGACACCTCCGCCAACGATGGCGAGGTCGAGCAAGTGGGGCGATTGCATGAGTGCTCCTTCTCATTGACAAAGCCTGCGGCAAGGCGATGGACTCCGCGGCCGTTTCGTCCGGGCCGCGGTGAAATGGGGTTCTTTTCCTACCTCTTGTCACCATCCGACAGGTCAGATTCACCGGTTTTGGGCAACTCTCCAAGCTCGAGAAAGGCCACACATGTTGTCAACGTTCAGTCTTGATTCATCCATGCTTGGACGCTGGGTGGCGCCTTTTATCCCGATGGGTACTCCGTGGTGATGTTCCCGGATGAGGCCAGCGCCGTCTCCGTCGCCAGGAAGCTGAGCCTGCAGAAGCCGCAGGTCCAGATCTTTCACCTGCCGCCCGCCTCGATCCTCTCCCAAATCACTCCCACTGTTGCCGACTCGGACAACCCGCTGCCATCGGCTGGCTCCGAGGGCGCCACGGTGCGGGCATATACCAAGCTGGCCCGAGCAGGCCACCATGGGCTACTGGTCGAGACTCCGGACGGGGAATCGGCCGAATGGCTGATGAGCGCCGTACGCAAGGTGCCGTATTCCATGGCGCAGCGCTATCGCAAGCTCGTGATCGAAGACCTCTGACCCGCCGTGCGCGCCTGCTCCACGATGGCTCAGACCTGGGGCCGGATGTTCTGGTTCTGGCTGAACAAGTTCGCCGGGTCATACCTTGCCTTCAATTCGGCCAACCGCGCATAGTTGGGTCCATAGGCGCCCTCCGCCACGCGCTGCATCTCGTCGTCCGACATGAAGTTCACGTAGACGCCGCCGGTGGCGTGTGGCGTCAGCGCATCGAACAGTGCACGGGCCCATTCGATGCACGCGCGGTCGTCACCGGCGTCGCGCCAGCGCGTGTGCACGTTGACGACGAACTCGGCGTCGCGGTGCGGGTAGGCCGTGTCGCCGGCCTTAACTCGATTGATCTGGCCGCCCAGCTGGCCAATGAAGGTCTCGCACTCGTCACCCGGCAGGCTGGCGGTGGCGTCGCACACGATGCGCTCGACATCGGCATTCAGCGTCTTGAAATCGTGCGACTTCCAGTAGTTGCGTGCCCCCGGCTGCAGCAGCGGATCGAAGGCGGTCTGCCAGCCGGCAAAGGGCATCGGCCCGACGTGCTCGCCGGCGGGCGTGCCCCAGCTGCGCAGCGGCTTGGCAAGTTCCTCGCCGCGGCCGAGCTCGCCGATCCAGCAAAAGGCGATCACCACGACCTCCTTGCCATGCACGTCCGGCGGCAGGAAGGGCAGCGGCGGCGCCTTGCGCAGCACCATCCAGGCCGTCATCTCGTCGCCCGCCTCGGCGGTGAACTTGCGATAGCCGTCGAACACCTGCTTCGCCTGGGCTAGCGGATAGACGATCAGCCCGGCCAGCACTTCGGGGCCGAGGGGATGCAGCCGGTACTCGAACGAGGTGACCACCCCGAAGTTGCCGCCGCCGCCGCGCACCGCCCAGAACAGGTCGGCGTTCTGGGTTGCGCTCGCCTGCACGAACTCGCCGGAAGCGAGCACGACATCGACGCCCGTCAGGTTGTCGATGGTCAGCCCGCGCTTGCGGCTTTGCCAGCCGAAGCCGCCGCCGAGCGTGAGCCCGGCCATGCCGGTGGTCGAGTTGATGCCGGTGGGCGTGGACAATCCGAAGGCCTGCGTCTCGCGGTCGAAGTCAGACAGCAGCGCTCCGGGTTCGACTCGCGCAACCCGTGCCACCGGGTCGACACGCACCGATTTCATTGCCGACAGATCGATCATCAGGCCGCCATCGCAGGCCGCCTTGCCGGCGATGTTGTGGCCACCGCCTTTGACCGCGATCAGGAGCTGGTGCTCGCGCGCAAAGTTCACGGCCTGGATCACGTCGGCGGCGCCGGCGGCGCGCACGATCGCGGCTGGCCGGCGGTCGATCATGCCGTTCCACAACGTGCGCGACACGTCGTAGCCGGCATCGGCGGGCAGAAGCAAGGTGCCGCGCAGCGCCGCGCGCAGCGTTGCGATGGGCTCGTCGGCGATGCCGATCGTGCCTCCTTGGGAGGTTCGAAAGTCAAGCATGGAACGGTTCTCCTCGAGGTGAGGCCGGGGTTCAGGGCGCGTCCATTGCACAGCGTCCGGCGGCGCTGGCGAAGCGGCAGGCATGCCGCCGATCAGACGTATCCAGGTTTGCGCCGACCGGCCGGAAGGCGGCCCATCGACGACGTGAAGCGAAGTCTGCGAGGGATTGGTATTCACCGAACGTCGCGGCGCCGCGCCTTTGTATCGGACAGGTATCCGCGGGTGACGGGCTCAGCCGTCGGGCGACATGCTGCGGCGCCCCATCCGCCATGCGCCGGCCGGGCTTCGCAGACGCCGATGATCCTGCGCTATTTTTTTGACAGCAGCAATTGCCCCATTCTCTGCAGCCTTCCCTTGAGACCGCTGGCGATCACGCCGAGGACACCGGGCAGCTCAATTTCCATCGTGACTGCAGCGTCGAGCACATGGATGACGCCGGAGACCGTCTGACCCATCGCCGCGACGCTGAAAATGAGTCGGTCGCCGTCCCAGCGCTCGCTCGAGGCCCCGCTGCTGCCTGGCAACAGGTTGATGATCTTTGCAAAACCGGTTTCGATGCGAAGGCGCGCCTCAGCGCGGCCGAGCTGATGTGGAATGCTGATGACGATGGGCGACCCCATGCACATAGGGTCCCGCGAATCGGCGCAGTGGGCAAGGGCCTGCTGAGGGGGAAAGCGGCTTCCAAGCGGCGCGTGCGCTGAACAATTCGACGGGCAACCACCGGCCCTGGAACGGTCCTTCACCAACGTGGGCTGACTGCATCCTATTTCTCGACCAGGCAGGTGAGCAGCGTGATCACAATCCTGCAGTCAGGAGGAGAGGATTTACAGTTGCGGAAGAACAGCCCGTCCGGACGCAACCATGCCACCGCAGCAACTCGACATCTTCGACCACAGCCGCGATACCGTGCTGTGCAACGACGTGGCGGCCGCCCTCGAGCGCCACGACCCGGTCAGCGCCAGATCGGCGTGGGGCACATTCGCCGATGCATTCCCGAACCACGAATCCTTGGCACCGCTTGGCGTACTTGTCGACGCACTCGAGCAACGCATGGCCGCACCGTTTCAGGATCACGACGCCATGCACGATGCGCGTCGTGCATTGAGCGAATTGATCGAACCCGCAGCCGTGCGCATTCTTGGAAAACGCTCAGCGGCCGCGTGGCTCGACCCGCTGTGGCGCGAGATGGCGCAGCGGGCCGCGCCACTTCCATTTCGCCCCGAGCGCAGCGACGACCACGCCGCCCCGCTGTGGCTGCGGGCCGGTGACTGGTCCGCAGCGAGCGACGCCATCGCCCGCATCGAATCGTGGCGCCGAATTCCAGCGCCCCTCGCATGGATGGCGGAGGCGCGCTACCGCGTGCACGATCTTGACGGCGCATGGGGCCTGCTCGCCGAGCTCGCCTGGCTGTCAGCCGAGCGCTTCGATCAGCTCACGAAGAGGCTCGCCGACCCGCTGCTGGAGAGACTTCGCAAGGCCTTCGACGCGACGTTCGAAGGGCATGGCGATGTGCGTGACCTGGCCTGGTTCCCAGCGTGGGTCCTCACGGAAAAGCCCGGTTTGTCACGCCAGTTGGGCGAAGCGCAACGCTGTCTCCACACCGAGCCCGAACAGGCCATGCGACTTCTGCTGGAACTGCTCGGCCTGGAGCGGCAGGGCCGGCACCATGACGTGGTTGCGCGACGCAAGGCACTGCGCGATGCCCATCCATCCCTGTATGCCGCCTACCTGAAGACACGGTGACCCCTGATGGACGCCGCTTGCAGCCGTGAAATCATCGGTGCCATGCCGACAAGACCGGGGCGGGGCTTTCGGCGTTTGACGGTGCGACCTTTGGCCAGCTCGAGCGCGTGATCGGCATCACGGCGATGCCCAGCACCGTCACCCAGATTTGACGTCGTCGCGAACAGGCCAGCGCATGGCAACTCGAGCGCCGCTGCAATCTTCGCGAGCGTGCGGATCGACGGCGTGACGAGGCCATGCTCGACAGGAGTCCACGTGGGTCGAGAGATGCGTGTTGGGCTGGCAAGGTCTCCACCAGAGATTTCGACAGCCACTCGAGTGCCGTCAGCCAGCCGCCAGGCGCGGCGGACATGTTATTGCGCGCAGGTAGTGGCATCTGCCCGCGTGGCCGAGCAATTGCTGGGGACGAATGGTGCTCGAGGGTATGAAGAGGCAAGGCGACGTGCTGCAGGACCACGACTTTCGCGCGAGTGACGGCGGCGCGCCACTGTCAAATCCGACAGGGTTGGCGATGCTTTGCGGACGGCCGTTGAGCGGGCAGTGGCAATGATCAGGCCGGCGTGCCCCATTCCTCGCGAGCGACCTCCTGGGGGTTGCGCGCGGCGTGGGCGGTGTAGAGCTCGAGCGCGGCATCGGCCGTCTGCTCAAGATCCGCACAGCCCTCGGCCAGGCGATACCACTCACGGATGAAGGCCGACTGCCATTCCTGGCTGTGTGAGCGCTGCTGGCCATCGGCGACGGTCGGAACGTTTGCTTGCCTCATTGCCTTCCCCCTTTCTCAGAACGGCGCCGGCCCGCGCAGGACTTCGACCGGCTCGATGCCGCGGTAGATGGTCTCCCCGGTCTTGAGGCAGGTGACTGTCCAGCGGTCGTCACCTGGGATCACTTTGTAGTCGCCAGGCATTAACGGCAGCTGAATCTCCTCCGCAACGTCGCGGCCGAGCCAGGAGGGCGCGCGGAGCAGCGTGGGAGAGACTCCGAATAGATCATGATTCATGATGGGAAACGCTGTCAGGGACGCTCCGGTTCGGTCGTTGGTCGGCACAGCCAGACTTGGCGGTGCTCCCAGATCTTGTCGCCCGCGGACTGAAGCTCTGTTCCTGCAATGAGCAGGCCGTCGCCCATCGTCGGCAGCAGCACAGGGTCGCTCATGGGCGCCAGCTTGCGCATGCGGCTGGTCTCGAAGGCCGCCCAGAGATCAACCCTCAGCAAGTTCCGTTTGCTGTTGTTGATGGCGCGGTCCATCTCGGTAATCCGCAAGGTGCCGCGCATGGGCGGCTCCAAATCGGAGCGCTTCAGGCGAAGGCCTCGTCGGCGAAGGAGTGTGACGTCGTATAGCACTGGATAAATATACAGCTTTCTACTATGCTTGGGGCATGGACGAGACGCCTGCAGACCTTTGGATTGCCGCCTGCGCGCACCGGTTGCAGCAGCAGTGGCGCACCGTGGACCCCCTGCAGCTGGAGGAAGTGGCCGCGGAGCTGTGGCGCGACGAGCGGCTGCGATCGCTGCCGCCGGATGCCGCGGCGGTGGTCTGGCTCGGGCCGGTCCGGCCGACACCCTTCTGAGTCGCTACATTCCGGCCATGTGCAAGCGGTAGGAGAGTCCGGAGATCAAGGAGATTGAGCGCTTCTGACACGTTGAGGTCAGCGACGTCGACCAGGGCTCGAAGGGACTGAGCTGTGGCTGGCAAAACAGCTCAGTCGCCTTGGGAGGAAGCGCCCGATTGATGTTCTCGGATCAGGAAGTCGTCGATCCAGGCTCGCGCCTTGGCTGCCAACAACTTCTTCGCTTTGGCCTCTTCGCAGATGCCACCCATCCCAATCCGGAACATCAGCTGCCCAGCCCGCTTCACAGCGGCAAAGAAATAGAGGCCTTCGCCCACGGGCCCGGATCCCACCTCGATCGTCCAATCTGGTGGGGCGGCTGGCGGATCGGTGTCCTCGCGCGCCGAGGAAATATTCATCGGTGGTGAAAATGGAACTCTGCGCAGCCAGTATGTGCTGCCCTTGCCCGGGCGCAATGGGACGAATGTCGGTCGCGTCCCATTCCGTGGTGTAGGTCCACAGCCCGGAGAGGGCTGAGATGCACGGTACTCAGCGAGCCACTGCTGACAGCCGAGTGGGCGCAGTGTCGCTCAGGGTCTGCAAGCCTTCAAGCTGCATGTAGCGCCGGTTGAGTGACCACTCGTCGTTCTGTTCGAGCATCATGGCGCCGACGAGGCGCGTGATCGAGGCGTCGTTGGGGAAGATACCCACGACGTTCGTGCGTCGCTTGATCTCGGCATTCAGCCGCTCCAGAGGGTTGGTCGAGTAGATCTGCGTCCAGTGCGCCCGCGGGAAGGTCATGAAGGCCAGCACGTCGTTCTCGGCGTCGTCCATCAGGATGCCGAGCTTGGGGAATTTGTCTCGGAGCTGATCGGCCACCGACCGCCATTGCGCGCGCGCTGCATCGGCCGAGTCCTGCACGAACACCGTGCCGATGGCGGCCGAGACCATGCGCCGCTGCGTCTTGCCGGCATGCGCCAGAGCGTTGCGCATGAAGTGCACCCGGCAACGCTGCCAGGTGGCCTTCAGCACCTTCGCGGCGGCCGCCTTGATGCCCTCGTGGCTGTCGCTGATCACGAGCTTCACACCGCGAAGACCTCGACGGTTCAGGCTGCGCAGGAACTCGGTCCAGAAGGGCTCAGCTTCCGAGGCCCCGACCTTCAAACCCAGCACTTCACGCTGGCCGTCGGTGTTCACGCCGACCGCCACTATCACCGCTACGCTCACGATGCGCCCGGCCTCGCGCGTCTTCACGTAAGTGGCATCGATCCACAGGTAGGGCCAGTCGCCCTCGATCTGCCGTCCAAGAAAGGCGTTGACGCGCTCGTCGAGTTCGCCGCACAGGCGGCTGACCTGGCTCTTGGAGACGCCGCTCATGCCCAGCGACTTGACCAGGTCGTCCACGGATCGGGTGGAGATGCCTTGCACGTACGCTTCCTGGATGACGGCGGTGAGCGCCTTCTCGGCGGTGCGCCGAGGCTCCAGGAACTCGGGGAAGTAGCTGCCCTGGCGCAGCTTGGGGATCTTCAGCTCGACGCTGCCCGCGCGGGTGTCCCAGGTGCGCTCGCGGTAGCCGTTGCGGCTGTTGAGGCGTTCGGGATTCTTCTCGTCGTAGGCAGCGCCGCAGCGGCCTTCGACATCGAGTTCCATCAGGCGCTGGGCCATGAACTGAACCATTTGGCGCAGGACATCGACATCGGCTCCCTTCTCGGCGAGCTCGGCTAATGCCATAGTGGCGGTGGTCATTGTGATTTCCTTTATGGACAGGGTTTGGTGGGTCGCACCTCAAACCTTATCCGGACTTCACGATGACCTCCCCCCGAAGAGAGCGGTCGCTGCGCGGCAAGCCGCTTCGGGCTACGCCCTACGCGCCTTGCCGCGCAGCGAGTGAAAGAAGACTTACACCACTTCCTGGGACATCAACCGAATGTCACGTGTTCAAGGCAGATCAGGCGTAGCCCGAGTGCGCCCCCCGGCTCCTGCGCTTCTGCGCACGCGGCGGCGCGTCGCAGGCTCCGGGCCGCCGCGCGCCTGGCCCCTGGCCCCTGCTCAGTGAACCCACGCTGTCGCCGGCTCGGAATCAGTCGAGGCCAAGAACTCCACCCCGCCTTCCAACATCGCATCCCTTCTGAACCTTGCGAAATGGCTCGCGCCAGCGGTGATTGGCGAGGCCCGGAAGTCAGTACGGCCGCAGCGCCTTCCAGCGGGGCTGGCTGGGCGGTGAAAGCTGCTGCGGCCGGCCATTCCAAGGCCAACAAGCCTGATTCCGAAAAGGCTCGAGGCCAGTGCGTCCAGTTCATCTCAGGAGGGGACTCAAAAGCCCCCGCACGAGCGGCGTGCCGGTTCGTTTCCGGCCCCCCGGGCATTCAGCACGTCTCAGTACCGATAGTCCCGGTCACCGCGGTCATCCCAGTCGCGTTGGTGATGGCGATGGCGCCAGCGCTCGCCTCGCCAGTAGCCCGGGGCTGGCTGCACGTCGTACACGGGCGCCGGACGGTAGTCGACCGGCGGCGGCGGGCGGTAGTACGCGCGCGGTGCCGGCTCGTAGTACACGGGCGCCGGCGCCGAGTAGACCGGCGCGGGTTGGTAGTACTGCACGGGGCCCGGTTCGGCAACGCCAATGGCAACGCCCGGCAAGTCGATGCCAACAGACCAGCTCGCGCCGGCATTGGCAGAGGCCGCGGCGAAGAGGGCACTGGCTGCGAAAGGAACGCATGTTCGAGCTGTATCCCAAGTTCTTCAGCTATCTGGGCGACCGCAACCGCATCATCGAGCGGCGGCTGGACAGGCCGGAGGTGCTGGATTTCTCCAGCCTGCTGCGCAAGCACCCCATCGTCGGTATCGATGATCAAGGCCGTGTGCGGTGCCTGGGTGACGGCGGCGAGAAAGCCGGCCATGCCCATCGCGATCAATGCTGGGCCGAGCCCGGGATTGGCGAGCTGGGCAAAGGCGTTGCCGATGCAGGCACCGATCGACAATGCAGGCGCTCATTTGGCGGTGAGGTAGGCGTGCGTCAATCTAAGCAGCTCCTTCTCGATATTCTTATTCCCAAGGCTCAGCGGGCCTGGGTCGTTGAGTACGACGTGCACCAGCACACCGGCCAGCGCCTGATAGGCAAAAAGAATACGAAACTGTCGCTCTGCGACGGGAATCCCGTCCATGTAAGGGGTCAACAAGAGTACCAACATCGAACGGTAACGGTCGCCAGACTCCTTGATGACCTTCCACATGCCCTCTCTGCTGTGTTGAAGCGATGCGCGCATTACGCCTAGGTTGCTGCGGAAGTTATCGACAGTCTCATGCACAATGTCTTCGCAAAGCATCTCCAGGGATGACTGGCCAGGAGGGTGGCGTGCGATGAACGCCCGAATCGACTGCTCCGTCCGCATGGTCTGGACACGTTGCATGGTGACAAAAAAATCGCCTTTACTTTCAAATCGCCTGTAGAAGGCACCGACAGTCGTTCCTGCTTCCTCACAGAGTTCGTCGATCGAAAGCTCCTCTAGCGACATCTCTCTCAGCATCTGTCGTCCTGCACCGATCAGAGCAGCAGCAGTTTTGACACTCCTGGCTTGTTTCGTAGGAAGCATCTCCGGCAGGCGTCCTTCCGCCGCCCACGTAGTGATGCTCTCTAGCACGCCGAACTCTTCAGTTTTCATAGAGAAACGATCACGACTCATTGACAAGGCAAAAAATGAGAATGAGAATACCTATTCCGGTTTCAGAAGCTGGACACCGCCATCTGCTGCAAGCACGTCTGGAGGTCATATGCTGGGACGACGAAGTTTTCTTCTCCTCGCTGCGGGAGCTGGTCCATACAGTCTCGCCAGAGCCGAGATTTGGCCATCTCGGCCGATTCGAATAGTACTCAACTTCCCGGCTGGGGGGCCAGGTGACGTTGTGTTGCGCTACCTCGCGCAGCAGATGAGTGCATCCCTGGGGCAGCAGATCGTCGTTGAGAACAGAAGCGGGGGGGCGGGTGCCGTCGGAATCCTCGCGGCCTCCAACGCTGCGCCCGACGGGTACACGTTTCTGTTCACCACGACGACCGGGCTTGTGCAGGTTCCTCTGATCACAAAGGATCCCAGCTTCGACCCGGCGCGATCTGTCGTGCCTGTGGCTGGTGTGGGGAACACCCCGATCGCACTGATCGCCCATCGCAGCCTCCCGGCAAACGATTTTCCCAGCTTTCTCGATTGGGCTCGAACGCAAGAAGCGGGGGTCTACATTGGCGGGGGCGGCCCCATCCTCGAGATTGCTACTGCAGTCTTGGCCCGCGAGGCTCGCGTCAAGCTGGTCTACGTTCCCTATCGCGGCACTGCGCCAGTTCTCCAAGCTGCCCTTGGCGGAGAAGTAAGGATCTTCTTCAGCACACCATCGGGAGCAATTAACGATTACATCAAAGCGGGCAAGCTCAAAGTCCTGGCTGTGACGTCGGCAGAGCCATCAAATTTGGTACCTGGCGCAGAGCATATCGCGAAGTACGTCCCGGGATATGTGCAAGAGATCAACTTCGCGCTGTTCGCGCCACGTGGAACACCCGCGGAGGCAACTGGCAAGGTCGGGCAAGCACTCAATGAAGCTCTGGGTGCACCAGGAACACCGGAGCGATTTCTCAACTTCGGATTGAATGTACGGCCCACGAGCGCCTCAGAGCTAGCGAACATTGTGGCGCGCGACGCGGAAGCCATTCGTAAGACATTGGAGACGACGCCGGTGAAGTTCGGAGAGTAGGCCTCCTCAACTGCGCGTGCTCGCGTGCACTTTGTTCGCGGCCACGGTCAACCGCGGACTTGCTTGCGCCGCATCACGCGGCGCGCTAGTGGATTCCATTTCTACAAACACATTGCACTCATGGGACTTGCAATTCATGGAACGTTCACCTGACATATCCGTAGGCATTGTGGGGATAGGCCTGATGGGCCGGGGAATAGCTCGCAATATTGCCAAACACGGTCATGCGCTTGTTGTCCTGGAACATTCTGGCAACCAGCCCATGGAAGACCTGTTGCAGGCGGGCGCCATTGCAGAGATTCAGGCGAGCGCGTTGGCGGCGAAGAGTGACTTGGTCATCCTCTGCGTGAGCGGCAGCCCGGAAGTGGAGGCGGTCCTCACCGGTCCAAATGGTGTTCTAGAAGGCGTTCGTCGCGGCACCATTGTTGTCGACTGCTCTACGACGATCCCATCTTCTACGGAGCGCATGGCGTCCCTGGTGCACGCCGCTGGGGGGCTGTTCCTCGATGCTCCCATGACCCGGACATCGCAGCACGCTGAGGAAGGGCGACTGAATCTACTGGTAGGCGGGGACGCCGAGGTACTTGACCGCGCGATGCCCGTGCTGCGCTGCTTCGCGGAGAACATCGTTCATGTTGGCCCCGTTGGCGCTGGTCACCGGCTCAAGCTGCTGCACAACTTCATGTCGCTGGGGAGCGCGGCCCTCCTATCAGAAGCTGCCGCCTGCGCGGCGAGCAGCGGAATCCAGCGCGAGCTATTTGTCGACGTCCTGGCAACCGGCGGCGGCGCAGGGGTCACATTGGACCGACTGAAGCCTTACATCCTTTCCGGGAGTAGTGCGGGGCTGCAGTTTTCCATGGGCAACGCCTTGAAGGACCTGAACTACTACGTGCAGATGGCCACCGATGCGGGAGCGGTGTGCCGCATCGGCGATGCAGTCGCTCAAACCTTGGGCGCCGCAGTACAAACGGGCGGCCACCGCGCCGACGTTCCAGAATTGGTCTCGCTACTGGCAGATGCTGGCCGCCAGCCGCGAAAGCATCGCCATCGTTCCGGGTGAAGGTCTAATCATGAAGAAGCACTTTATCTCGAACACGTGGGTGGCCAGTCAGGCGGCAACCATTCCAGTCATCGACCCGAGCACCGGCCTCAACATAGGCGAGATCGCTCGCGGCGAACAACAAGACGTGGATGCAGCCGTGGCAGCAGCGCGTGCGGCGATCGGAGGCACCTTCGACGGCCCGTGGGGGTGTTTGAGCGCCGTCCAACGCAGTCAGCTGCTTTATCGCTTCTTTGCTGCCATCTCCGAACGTGCCGAAGAACTCGCCGCAATAGAGGCCGTCGATACCGGGAAATCGCTGAAGACCGCACGTGCGGATGCGGTGGCACTGGCCCGGTACTTCGAATACTACGCCGGCGCCTGCGACAAGCTACAGGGACAGACCTTGCCGTACGAAGTCGGCTACCTGGTGATGACGATTCGCGAGCCGCACGGCGTCACGGCCCACGTCGTTCCATGGAACTATCCCATGCAGATCTTCGGACGCACGGTCGGTGCCTCATTGGCGGCTGGCAATGCCTGCGTGGTGAAGCCGGCGGAGGATGCGAGTCTATCCCTGCTGCGGCTGGCGGAGCTCGCAGCCGAAGTGGGATTTCCCCCGGGCGCCCTCAATGTGGTCACAGGCTACGGCCACGAGGTCGGTGCATGGCTGTGCGCCCACCCGGGGATAGATCACATCTCCCTCACAGGTTCGACTGCTACTGGACGCCTTGTGGCCGAGGCCGCGGCCAAGCATCAATGCCCCGTGACGCTGGAACTTGGCGGCAAGTCGCCGCAGATCGTGTTTGATGACGCGGACCTCGATGCCGCGCTGCCTGTCATTGTCAATTCCATCGTCCAGAATGCCGGCCAAACCTGCTCGGCGGGCAGCCGGCTGCTCGTGCAACGAGGGGTATACGAAACGCTGTTGGACGCCTTGGCGCACAGATTCCGAGCCTTGCGATCGGGCCCTCCCGCATTGGAGCTGGATATGGGGCCACTGGTGAATCGCAAACAGTATGACCAGGTCAAGTCGATTCTGCTTCGCGCCGAGACGGATGGAATGCGCGTCATGGCACGTGGCGAAGTGCACCCCGAAGCCGCCTCTGGCGGCTTCTACCAGGAAGCTGTGCTCCTGCGGGACGTGCCGCACGAGCACGGCATCGCGCAACACGAGATTTTCGGGCCGGTGCTTGCAGCCATGCCGTTCGACGACGAAGCCGACGCAATCCGCCTTGCCAACGGAACCGACTACGGTTTGGTCGCCGGAGTCTGGACCAGTGATGGTGCCCGACAGCTTCGCATCGCGCGCAAACTGCGTTGCGGGCAAGTCTTCATCAACAACTATGGCGCAGGCGGAGGCGTGGAACTACCCTTTGGTGGCGTCAAGTCCAGTGGCTACGGGCGAGAGAAGGGATTTGAAGCTCTACTGGGCTTCACTGTGCTCAAAACCATCGCGGTCAAGCACGGGTGACCTGAGCGACCTGTGATCCGCAATCGATGCAATGTGCCATTCGCGAGAAGACTAGACGTGAACCTCCACAACACATGGCCGAAACGGCCGACGGCCAAAGGCTCTCCCAACGTGCTCCTCTTTCTGACCGACGACGTCGGCTTCGGGGCATGCAGTACTTTCGGCGGTCCCATACAAACCCCGAATCTGGACGCGCTTGCGGGCAGCGGAGTTCGCTTTTCGCAGTTCCACACGACCGCTATGTGTTCGCCGACCCGTGCCGCGTTGCTGACGGGCCGCAACTCGCACCGGGTTGGGATGGGGCGAGTGACGGCGCGCCCTTCCTACTATGACGGCTATACCAGCGTGATCCCCAGAACCGCCGGAACCATAGCCGACATCCTTCGGGCGAGTGGCTATCACACCGCCATGTTCGGAAAGGGACATATCACACCTGAGTGGGAAATGAGCGCGCTCGGCCCGTTCGATCGGTGGCCGACGGGGCTGGGTTTTGATTACTTCTATGGATTTCTGGGCTTCGACACGAATATGTGGGCCCCGGATCTCGTAGAGAACACTACATACATCGATGACAAGCACGCCGGCAAGCATTTCGACGAAACGCTGGCAGATTGCGCCATTCAATGGATCTTCGATCAGAAGGCGACTGCGCCGGAAGAGCCGTTCTTCATCTACTACGCGAGCGGAACGGCGCATTCGCCGCATCATGCACCCGAGGCTTGGCTACAGAAGTACCGCGGCCGCTTCGATCTTGGGTGGGATGAACTGCGTCGAGAGACTTTCGAGCGGCAGAAGCGGCTGAAATTGCTCCCGCAAGACACCGTGCTAACTGAGCGGCCGGACAACCTCCCAGCATGGACGACATTGTCCCCGACCCAGAAGCTTCTGGCGTCACGACTGATGGAAGCGTACGCGGCAGCGCTCGACCATTGCGATCATCACGTTGGTCGAATTCTCGCGTCATTGAAGGAACTCGGTGAGCTCGACAACACCTTTGTACTGTTCATCCAGGGTGACAATGGTGGCAGTGCGGAAGGGGGATTCAACGGCTTGCTGTTCGAGCAATCCTGGGCGAATGGCTTCGACGAAGCTTTTGAGGACCAACTGAAGCAGATCCATGAGATCGGGGGGCCCAAGGCGTACAACCACTTTCCCGCAGCGTGGGGGTGGGCGATCAACGCGCCTTTCAAGTACTACAAGCAGGTTGCCTCCCATTTTGGTGGAACACGCAACGGCCTGGTCATGTCGTGGCCGGGAGTCATCGCCGATCATGGATCGGTACGAGCCCAGTTCCACCACGTTGTCGACGTTCTTCCAACCATTCTCGAAGCTGCAGGAGTGGAGGCCCCCAACAGCATCAACGGGATCCTGCAAGATTCTATCGACGGGACCAGCATGCTGTACGCTGCACGAAGCGCTGAAGCCCCGCCGGCACGCATTACACAAGTTTTCGAATCCATGCAGAACGTGGGGGTGTACCACGACGGATGGATGGCGTGCTCGACCCCTGAAAACGATCCTTGGGAAGGCTTTGCGAGTCGCAAGACGACCGAGCTTGATGACAAGTCGTGGGAGCTATATTACCTTTCGTCCGATTTCAGCCAGGCGATCGATCTTGCATCCCGGGAGCCTGAGAGGCTGGAGCAGATGAAGAGACTCTTTGGGTCTCTCGCGGCATCCAACAACATTCTGCCGATCCATTCCCCAGCGTTGGGCGCTGAAGGAAAGCCCAGCCTGGGCTCAGCGCGACGGTCGTTTAGCTTTCGGCGCAGGATCAGGCGTCTTCACAACGATGCCGCCCCGCATACCGTCGGTCGCTCTTTCACCATCAACTGCAAGGTCGTCGTGGGTCCGAACGGGGGAAACGGGGTGATCGCCTGCCATGGCAGCTCCGTTTGCGGCTACAGCTTCTATCTGAAGGACAGCATCCCAGTTTTCTACTACAACGCAATCTCTCCGTGCACGTGCCGAGTGGCGGCCACCCAAAGGCTGAACGTCGGCGAATCCACGATCACTGCACGCTTGACGATGGAGCGGAATGCTCCTGGCGCCGCTGCGAAGATCACGATTGAGGTCAATGGTGCAGTGGTCGCCGAGGGGCGAGTGGCTCGGACTCTGCGGACTTTCTTGAATCAAAACGGCTTCAACGTGGGCGGTGATAGCGTCAGCGCGACGTCGCCCGAATACAAGTTGGAAGAGAGCGAATTCGACGGCGAACTGGGTGTCCTGACGTTTGACCTCGCGTAGTCTGCACCTCGATCGGAAACCTGCATGCCCAAGTTTTCCAGAGCAGATCGTGGTGGAACTCATTTCATTGCTGGAGAAGAAGTATGACCTTTGCGATTGTCGCCCGAGACAAGGCCACCGGCCAGATTGGTGTAGCCAAGACCACCAGAACCCTTGCCGCGGGGGGGCTGGATCTCTACCGCCACGTGCCCAAGCTAGGACTGTGCCTAGGGATCAGCACAGTCGGCCGGTGTCACAAAGTAGGGGCGGTCATGATTTCCAATGGCCTTGGCGCCGAGTTTGCGATGCAGACGATGGTGCGGTCAGATGAACACATCGCATATCGTCAGCTCGCCGCCATTGACGCCGAGGGACGCGTCAGCGCCTTTACCGGTGCGAGCTGCTTTCCCTACGCCGGCCACATCACTGGCGATGGATTCGTTGTTCTCGGCAACGTATTGGTCGGCCCCGAAACCACCAAGGGAATGGAACAAGCCTATCTCAAAAGCGAAGGCCAGCCATTCGCCAGCCGCCTTCTGGCCTGTCTGGAAGGCGGCCGCGACGCCGGCGGCCAGCACGGTGGGCAGCGATCGGCCGATATTGCGGTGTTCGGAGATCGCGAAGGTGCACTGCTGGATCTGCGCATCGACATTAGTCCCGAACCGGTGGGCGCGCTCGTCGAGCTCTACGAGCAGTTCGCGCCCCTGGTCCCGTACTATGAGTTGCACCGGCTGGCACCGAACGGGCTTCCCCGTGCGGATGACTGGCTCAAACAACAAGGCCTCGCAAAAATTGACTAGCACGAGCACCATCAAGCGCAGAAGGTGATAAGACCGTGCCCCCCGTCGTTCCCCCCGGTTCGTCCAAGCCTATAGCCCCGTATTCGCTTGGAATCGGGGGCTCGCGTGGATGGATCATCAAGCAGGCCCTGGCGGCACGGTCCCTGGCCAACTCGGATTCCAGCGCCAGGCCGCTTGCCTGGCCTGGTCCACCTCGGCCAACATCCGCTTCTCCTGGCCTGCATGCCGGTCCTCGGCCTGACGCAGATCCTGATCGCGCGCGGCCATTGCCTCGGCGTGCTCTCGGCGCATCCGCTCCTGAGTTTCCCCCGCCTGGGAGAGGAGGGCGGTCAGGCGCTTGATGTCGTCATCCAGGAAAGGATCCAGAGGGGTGTGCACTGCAGCAAATCTTCAGTTGCCGGACATTCTCGTCCCAAGGGCGTCACGGGCCCGATCCGCTAGGCCTACCTTGCTGCACCCACACCCCCAGGAGATGGATGCTCGCCTAGATGCTCTCCACTTACCGCGCGACCTCTAACAACGCCATCATCGGTACTGAGCCGCGGTGATGAACTGGCCGAACGATTCACACCAGACGATGACCGTGTTGTAGGCCGTCGGATCGGCCGATGCCGGCATCGGCACGATGAAGTTCTCGAAGGTTTTCACGTCGCCCACGCGCAGCATCTTCGGCTTCAGCCGCAGGAAGTCGGCCTCGGTCTGGACGAACTCCGGCGCGAGGTAGAGCTTGTAGTCGGGCCCAGGCGCAACACTGCCTTGCAGTGACACCGCGCTGCGGCTCACAGCCACCGTGCCTTCACCCCAGTGAAGGGCATCGCTGCCTGTCAAGTCGCGCCTGAATCGGCCGGTGAACTGCGCTTGTGCGGCCAGTGCAGTGACCTCGGCCTGGGCGGGTGCGCGCGGCGCCGTGAGGATGGGCAAGGCATAGATGCCCGCGCCGAAGCCCAGGGCCGCCACGACCGCGTGCGAGACGATAAGAAGGATAAACTTCTTCACGCGTCGATTGCGCTACTGCAAGGTGCCGGTGGCACCCACCAGCACAGGCTCGGCGCGATAGCGGTCGGGGAACACGCGTTTCAGGTTGCCGACTTTGGGCAAGTCGTTGATCACGATGTAGGGCTGCCGCGGGTTGCGCGTCATGTAGTCCTGGTGATACGCCTCCGCCGGGTAGAAAGCCTTCGTCGGCTCGACGGTGGTGGCGATCGACCTGCCGAACACCTTGGCCTTGTCAAGCTGCGCAATGTAGGTCTTAGCCACCCTTGCCTGGTCGGCATTCACCGGAAAAATCGCCGAGCGGTACTGGGTGCCGCTGTCCGGCCCCTGGCGGTTCAGCTCAGTCGGGTTGTGCGCCACGGAAAAGTAGATCTGTAGCAGTAGTCCATAGCTGATCTGCCGCGGATCGTAGGTGATGCGAACGGCCTCCGCGTGGCCGGTCCGTCCCGAGCCGATCGCGCCGTACTTCGCCGTGGCTGCATCGCCGCCGGCATAGCCCGACACGGCGCTGGTCACGCCCTTCACGTGCTGGAAGACACCCTGCACGCCCCAGAAGCAGCCGCCGGCGATCACGGCCGTCTCCGATGCCGCGCCTGGCGCGGCGGCCAGATCCTCCGCCGGCGCCGGAATGACCACGGCCGCCTCCGCTGCGAGCGAGGGCATGGCATGCCACACCGCCGCGCCGCCGAGGAGCGCGAGCGCGGCAATTGCGAGACGTCGCGGCGAACCGGGGTTCGATGGATTCTTCATATCGGCCTTGCTTCCTTGCGTGCTTCTTCCAGGAGTTGCTGGATCACCTGCTCCGATTCTTCGTACTCGCCTTCGCCCAAGTGATGAAAGCGGATGCGGCCCTTGGCGTCGACGAAGTAGTGCGCCGGCCAGCAGTTGTTGCCAAAGGCGCGCCAGATGGTGTAGTTGTTGTCGATCGCCACCGGAAAAGCGACCTCGAGCCTGTGCACTGCGCGCTTCACATTGTTGATGCTTTTCTCGAAGGCGAACTCGGGTGAATGCACGCCGACCACGACCAGGTGCTGGTCTTTGTACTTGCGGTGCCAGTCGCGCACGTGAGGCAGCGCATTCAGGCAGTTGATGCACGAGTAGGTCCAGAAGTCGACCAGCACCACCTTGCCGCGCAGCGCCTCGGCCGTAAGCGGGGGCGAACTGAGCCATTCGACGGCGCCGGTGAGCGGAGGCATCGCCCCCTCGATCGGAAGCGTTGGGAGCCGAGCGCCGGCGGCATTGGCCTGGACGGTCATGAAGCCGCTTCGCACGGGCGCCGCCGCGCGCAGCGGAGCAGCCGGCGCGTTCTCCATGGGAGGGGGGCGAGGTCGCTGGAACAGGCTCTTCTCGACCGACGCGCCGCCGCTCCCCGACGACAGCCGCGCGAGCAGGACGGTGTCGACTCCGAGCGCGACCGCCGTGACGCCGGTCAGGAGGGTGAACAGGATCACGATTGATCTCCGCCGGCGCGCGTGGCCGCTACTTCTTCATCTCGTCCTTCTTCATGGCGTCCTTGGCCATCGAATCCTTCGTCATGCCGTCCTTGGCCATCCCGTCCTTCTTCATGCCGCCTTTCGCCATGCTGTCTTTCTTCATACCGTCCTTGGCCATCGAGTCCTTGGCCTTACCATCCTTCTTCATCTCGCCTGCGGCGAGACGGAGCCGACGGCCATCCAGGTGGCCAACAGGGTTGCGGTGAGCTTGTTCATTTCTGTGTCCTCTAGGGTCAGGTTTCAAATGGCATGGTTCAAGCGAACGCGGCCGCGCGTTTCAACAACGCCGAGTCCGCCATGGGGACTCAGCTACCGCCAAACCAGTTGTAGCCCTGGTCTTCCCAGCAGCCGCCAGGGTCCTTTATCTGTATGCGGACCCAGGTGCTCACTGCCGCATCCGCAGACAGTGGATCTGGATGGTTTTCTCACAGGGAAAGTGTTGTCCCGAACAGGTGCGCCAACGGTGAGCAGCAGGCGCCGGACAGGACGCCGGGGCCGCAATACGTAGGGGCTTGATGCGAGTGGAGAGCCCCCTTCATTCGGTCATCTTGAAAAGCCCAATGCACGACAACCACTTATCGATGTGAACCATGCCGCACCAGTGGCAGCGGTCGCCACGTCGATCGCTGAGCCTTGACGCTCATGCTACCAGTTGCTCGACCAGGGCCGTCAATGCCTCGCCCACCGGCTGCGCGACCTTCAAAGCCAACAGATCGTCGGCACGCGTGCGTCCGAGGTTGACCGCCGCCACCGGCTTGCCCGCAGCCACGGCCGCCTGCACGAACCGGAAGCCCGAATACACCATCAGCGACGAGCCGGCGACCAACACGGCATCGGCTTCACTCAGCGCCGCATAGGCGGCTTGCACGCGCTCGCGCGGCACGCTCTCGCCGAAGAACACCACGTCGGGCTTGAGCATGCCGCCGCAGATCGGACAGGCCGGCACGTCGAAGCTGGCGAAATCCCGGTCTTCGACGTCAGCATCGCCGTCCGGCGCGGCGCGGGCTTCCAGTGCGGCCCAGGCGGGGTTGCGCGCACGCAGCGACTGCTGCATTACGGCACGCGGCGTGCGCGTCTCGCAGCCGAGGCAGCGCACGGTGTCGATGCGGCCGTGCAGGTCGATGGTCTGGCGGCTGCCGGCGGCGTCGTGCAGCCCGTCGACGTTCTGCGTGAGCAGCAGTCCCACGCGGCCCGAGGCCTCGAGGCGGGCCAGCGCGCGGTGCGAGGCACCAGGCTGGGCTGTCGCCATGGTCGGCCAGCCGACGAGGCTGCGTGCCCAGTAGCGGCGGCGCGTGAGCTCGTCGCCGGTGAAAGCTTGGAGGGTGACCGGCGACGGCCGCTTCCAGTCGCCGTTGACGTCGCGGTAGTCGGGGATGCCCGAGTCGGTGCTGCAGCCGGCGCCGGTCAGCACGAAGAGGCGGGGATGGCGCGCGGCGAAGTCGGCGAGCGAGGTGGAGGCGTCCATGGCAAGCGAGCATACGGCGGCCGGCGTCGCCGCGCAGGCGGCGGGGCTCTCCGCGATGTTCAGCGGAACTGCTTGCGCAGCAAGGGCTTGTGCCTGGCGATGTGCGCGAGCTGAGCCTCGGCAAGGAGGCCGCCCAGATCCACGCCGTCGCCGTTCAGCACCTCGTTGGCGTGCACCAGCGCACGGGCCACCACCTCGTCCTCGCTCACGCCGAGCTGCGCAGCGAGGTCGAGCGCCACGCGCTTCATCGCGCGCTGCGACAGCATCCACATGGCGCCGAAGGCGTCCCACGCAGCGGCCGATTCCTTGAAGCGTTCGCGGTCCGCCAGAATCTCGTTGAGCGGCTTGGCCAGCAACTCGTTGACCGCGTCGAGTTGCTCGGCCAGCACCGCGTGCTGCGCCTTCGCGTCGCGCAGCGCGTCGGCCGCGCTATCCGCCGGCGGCGGCACCGGCGCGGCAAAGCTGCCGTCCGCGTTCGCCGTGGGGATCTGGAGCGTGTCGGTCAGGGACATGGCGTTGCCTTTCGTCGGCGGCGTGTTGGGGTTCAAGCGCCAGTGGCGCGCGGCAGGCGTTGCGTGCTTTGACGACACCGAAGAGTGTAGTGACCGCGCCGCACGGAACCGCGCCGCACTCGTCGTTGTGCCTCACTTCGGCAACAGCACCTTGTCGACCACGTGGAGAATGCCGTCCGACTGGGGTCACGTCGGCAACGGTCACGGTGGCTGTGCCACCCCTCGTTTGTGATCGCCGGCCTTGGGCAAGCGTCCAGCCGTCCCATCTTGACTCAAGGTCAGGGCGCTAAGGGATGAGCCCCGGCGAAGGCGAGGCACTCCATTGGCGAGCACAAGAAGATGGATGTGCGAAGGCAGGCGGTGCCGGCGATCACTTCTTTTCCGTTTCAGCTTGCGCTCTATGCTCCGTGTTCATGAACGACCATCCCCGACGCTTCGTATTTCAGCGATTTTGGAGGTAGCTGACACTACGCGGGCGACACGCGCTACATCGAAGCAATAGGGTCGATCGAGGACGAGCAATCGCGGCCCGTGCCGGTCTGGATGGCGATCGCCATGAGGTGACGCGAATGCTCGCCTCGGCCGAACAATCCTCGGGCTTGATCCATTGACTCAAGCCGGTTGCGCTCCCAAACTTGAGGGCGCCCCACTCAGATTGGTATTGGAAATGACCGGATCAACCGCGCTGAGCGCGCTTGGCCTGTTGCCCGGCGCTGCCAGCCGGGGTTTTGCCTTGCGGATTGGCTCGAGGCTGATCGGCTGGGTTTTGTCCGCAGCTGACCTTCGCCATTTGCTGGGTGCCGTTTCGATGGGCGTGGGCGTGGCGTGCACCGTTGGCTGCACTGTCGGGCAGGGCCTGTTTGCCCTCTCGACCGCGAGCGCCATCGATTTGCGGCAAAAAGTCAATGCTTCCCAGCAGCGAGCGGCGGATGACCTGAGAGGAACGCGTGACGATAGTGCCCAGCTTCGTCGCAGCGTGCTCGACCTTTCCAATCAGGTCGAGGTGCTGCGCGACGAACTGGCGACCGTGAGCGGACAAAACAAGAGGCTGACACATGATATGGCCAACATGCAGCGCAGCCAGAACGACATGGCGCCGGGCACTGGCGAGCGCCTGCGCACGGGGGGGTCGGATGGCAAGCGGCTTGCAGCCAAGCCAGGCGAGAAGCAGGAATTCGAAGACGTGCTTGCCACCGTTCGCGACGGTGAACTGTCGGAGGCGGAAGCCGGTTTGGTCTCGTTCATGAAGCGCTACCCGGAAAGCGGCTACAGGCCTACTGCGCTGTTCTGGCTGGGCACTGCCCAGTACGCCTTGCACAACTACCGCGATGCGGGGGGCAATTTCGGGGCGATGGTGACGGCCGAGCCCGACCATCCGCACGCGCCGGAAGCGCTGTTGTCCCTCGCCGATTGCCAGGTAGAACTCATGGATGTGAAATCGGCCCGCAAGACGTTAGAAGACATCCTGGAGGCATATCCAGAATCCGAGGCGGCCGCTGTGGCCGAGGAGCGCCTTGCCAAACTCAGGTGAATGAGTTTGTGCGTCCGCAAGGATAGACCCAGCCGTCAGCCTCCCGACTCGAAACCCGGTAGGGGCAATCGTACTCATCTTGCAGATCGGTGATCGGTGCGCTTAGATCGGGGCAGTCGTCCTTTCCGTGCATGTATGGAAAGGACGATTACCCCTACGCGAGCGGGCGCTCCGAAGCGGACGTCTCTTCGCTGAGCTTTGGCTGGGGCGCCGTCGCAACCGGCGCCGGCGAGCCTATCGCGACCCCCACCATGTGCTCGGCCAGTGATTCATAGAGCGGCCGGCTGATCATGCGGGACACAACGCTGGCCAACATGGCCGAAGCCATCAGGCTCAGCACCATCGAATGCCCGTCGACCATCTCCATCACGATGATGAAGGCCGTGAGCGGTGCCTGTGTCACGGCGGCGAGAAAGCCGGCCATGCCCATCGCGATCAACGCGGGGCCGAGCCCGGGATTGGCGAACTGGGCAAAGCCATTGCCGATGCCGGCACCGATCGACAATGCAGGCGCGAAGATGCCGCCCGGCACGCCGCACCAGGCGGCGATGAATTTGAGCAGCGTGTAGAGCGGCGAGAGCTCGTCGTGGCCGGCGAGCATCCGCTTCACGGCTTCGGACCCCCGCGCCGAAGGTCACGCCACCCGTCACCAGGCCGATCCCTGCCACCGCGAGTCCGCCGACCGCAGCAAAACCGCACCGGCCAACGCGCGCGGAGGCGGTTCAGCCGCCCGGGCGCGCCGGTGAGCGAGGCGATCAGGAGCCGCGCAAACAAGCCGCCTGCGACGCCCGTCGCCAGCGCCACCAGCAGGCCCGGGCCCAGTGCGTCCCAGCCGATGTGGGGCACCTTGATGACGCCGAAGTAGCTCAGGTTCCCGAATGCCGAGACGGCCACCAGGCCGGCCAACACGATGGCCGTGATGATCAGGCCGCTGGAGCGCGCCTCGAGTCGGCCCGACAGCTCCTCGATGGCAAACACCACCCCTGCCAACGGTGCGTTGAAGGCTGCCGCGATGCCGGCTGCGCCCCCAGCCACCAGCAGCGCGCGCCCGTCAATGTTGGTGTTAGGCGACAGCCAGCGCCGCGCATGCTGCATCACGCCGGCCGCGACCTGCACGGAGGGGCCCTCGCGCCCGATCGACAGGCCGGCTGCGAATCCCGCCGCACCCAGCCCGATCTTGGCGACCGTGAGCCGCAGCGACGCGAACATGAAGCGCCGCTCCTCGGGCAGGGCCGGATGCAGCGCCGCCTTGATCTGCGGAATGCCCGAGCCGCTGGCGCCAGGGAAGAAGCGCTGCGTGGACCATACGATGCCGGCGGTGAGCAGCGGCGTGGTCAGGAGCACGGCCCAGGGCCAAGCCCGATAGAAACGGTGGAATTCACCGAAGACCCAATCGCTGACGAGCGTGAAGCCCACCACGAACAGCCCGGCCGCGATCGCATAGCCCAGCACGATGGCCCGGTCGAGCCAGACGCGGCCGCCGGACAGTTCGGCGCGCAAATGCTCAAGAAAATCTGGTTCGCGGTTCATTGGCCCCGCTAGTCTACGCACTGCCTGCCCGACGCCCGGCTTCAGGATCCACCGGCCCGGCGTGCCTCACAGGTTGATCCGCCAGCCGTTGCCGCAGGCCCGGCACCGCACGCGCAGCACCTCCTCGGCGGACTCATCCTGGCCGTCCTCGACGTCCCAGCGCGCATAGGCGTCGCAGGCGCGGCAGACGGCCTGGTTTGCCAGGTACTGGGCATAGCCGAGCTTGGAGAGGTAGCGCCTCAGCGCGTTCGGGTACCGAGAAGATGCGCGGTAAGTAGAGCGCTTGCGCTCGGGCAGCGACAGGTTGTCGCCCATGCCAATCTCGACGCCGTAGCGCAGCACCGACGTTCGGGACAGGGTCAACAACAAGCTTTAAGCCAACTCGAGCTGGCGCCGATCGCTGCCGAGCATCGGTGCGAAGCGGTGGCGGATGCCTCGGTCGTTTTGTGGCCGAGCATTTGCTGAGGCTGCGCATGTGGGACTTACTTTTCTCTACGGCTTGCCGCGCCGTTTTCGCGAACCTGGTGGGAGCTTCTCCAACGCTGTCTCCAGCCGCTCGGCTGCCGCTTCCTCGCCCTTGGCTCCGCCGCTGCTGCTCCCTGGCCGACTCGGATTCGAGCGCCTTGGCCGTTTGCCTGGCCCGATCCACCTCGGCCAGCATCAACCTCTCCTGTACAGCGTGCCGCTCCTCGGCCTACCGCAGGTCCTGATCGCGCGATGCCATCGTCGCGGCGTGCTCCCGACGCATCCGTTCCTTGGTTTCGAAACCCATGCCCAATAATTGGGTCATGCGCACGTGGCTCTTCGTGATTGCAACCCTGGCCAAGGAAGTCCGCGGGCGTTTGCTGCGCGCCACGCCTTTGCAGGTACTCTGATGAGGCGCAGAGCATCCCGTAGTTTCCGGGGTTGTCGCAAGGACGCTGGCGGTTCACGCAATAGAAGTGCTGGCCCACAGTGCCATGGCGCTTTGGGCCCCAAGCACCGAATATGATTCATTTGGAGGCGAGGGCTGTGCGTGCATGACTACTACTCTGCGGCGATTCGTATTGGTCCTTGTGCTCGCGCTTGCACAGCACAAGTACATCGGCGCTCAAGATGACACCAAGCTTCCTGTTCCGGACCCTGGAGCCGAACGATGTATCAATGCGGCACGGGAGACCTGCGCGAAGGTTACGACCGGCATGATCGATTCCATCGAACAGACCTGTGGGCAGCTCCACCTAGGATGGGCTTGTCGACTGGCGCGAACCTATTGGAACGCGCCGCGAAGTAAAGACGCCGAATGGGTGAACGGAAACTGTCAACGAGAGGCCGAAAGGCAGTGCACTGCTACTCTGCCGAGAAAGCCATGACGAGAGTAATAGTCCGCTCGAGGCCGTCGTTGACTCTCGAGAGGCTCAGGGCGTTACGTCAACGATGTGCTGGAGCAGAGCGAACGCCACTCGCCAGGCGCGGCCGTCGCAGTGAGTCGTCGCTGTGCGCTGGTTGATGCGCACGACCTCTCCGCCGTGTCGCTCAGATTCTGGGCCGTATCGCGCTTGCGGGTGGCGGGCGGCTTCGACAAGCTGCCCTCCACGCCCATGGGCGCGGTTCCTTTCGGGCTGCCGGTCGACTGCGCGATGGCCGGACCGATCGCGACCGCGAGGGTCCAAAGGCCCCAGTGGGTTTGGCGCCACCGCCAAAACAAGAGCTCAAGGACTTATTCATGGGGACTCCCGATGGCCGAGCCCAGTGAGTCTCGTCGTCTCAATGTTCGACATCCGCACGGACCGCGTGCCGCGGACCGGGCATCGGTCCCCTTTGCCTGTAGTCTCAAACTACATCGCATCGCGCAGCCGGTACTAAAGCATGCCCAGCACCGGCGCTGGCGTTCGCAACAGCGCCCCTCCAGGGAACGCGCGATGCCGCAGGCGCGCGAACAGATCGAAGCGTTCCACCTGCCCCGCAATCGCCTCGGCGGCCAGCTTGCCCGCCATGCCGGCCATCGCGACGCCATGGCCGGAGAAGCCCTGCAGGTAGTAGTAGATGTTGGGGTGCAGCCGGCCGAAGTCGGGCGCCTTGTTCATCGTGATGTCCACGAAGCCGCCCCACGCATGTTCGATCCTCAGGTCGGCGAGCTGCGGGAACACGCCGAGCATGCTGCCGCGAATCTTGTCGATCAGATTGCGCGGTGTCTTCGCGCTGTAGCTGTCGCCCGAGCCGAACAACAGTCGGTCGTCGGTACTCAGGCGGATATAGTCGAGCACGAAGTTGGTGTCCGAAGCAGCGGCCCGGCTCTGGATGAGCGCATCGGCGCGGTCGCGGCCCATCGGTTCGGTCGCGATCATGTAGGTGCCCACCGGCATGATGCGCGACGACACCTCCGGCGCGACGTCGTCGCCGTACTCCGCGAGGTACACGTTGCCGGCCAGCAGCACGAAGTCGCAGTGCACCTCGCCCTGCATGGTGCGCACCACCGGCCGGCTGCCGCGCTCGACCATCTGAACGGCCGAGTTCTCGTGGACCCGCACGCCCGCGGCGCGTGCGGCGGCGGCGAGGCCCAGGCAGTACTTCAGGGGATGAAGGTGGCCGGAGCCGGCGTCGAACGCGCCCGAGTCGAAGCGCCCGCTGGCCAGCCAGCAGCCGATGTCGCTGCCTTCGATCCATTGCAGCGGGTAGCCGTAGACCTGCATGACGTGGTCCATCCATGCACGCAAGGCGCGCGACTTCGCCGGCTTGACCGACAGGCTGAGATAGCCGTCCTGCCAGTCGCAGTCGATCGCGTGGCCGACGATGCGCTCGCGCAGCAGGCGCAGGCCCTCGACCGAGACCTCCCACGCGCGCCGCGCATCCTCGCGCGAGAACTGCTTCTCGATGGCGGCCTCACCGTCCGAGCCGAAGCCGACGATCACCTGCCCGCCGTTGCGGCCGGAAGCGCCCCATCCGATGCGCTGCGCTTCCAGCAGCGTCACGGCGTAGCCGCGCGCGGCCGGTTCCAGCGCGGCCGACACGCCCGTATAGCCGCCGCCGACTACGCAGACGTGCGTGCACCGGGCTCGAACGTGACCATGGCCCCGCCCACCCGGGCCGGTGCCTCCGCGCTTGCGCCAGCAGGAACGTTCACGGACAAGCACCTGAGAACGGTGCAGCGTGCTCTCTCAGCATGGCGTGCAGACGCAAGCCGTCAGTGGATCGATCAATGCCGTCTTGAAATCGAAGTGAGCGGGCCGTCGCGGGTTGAGACTGCTGCACTCTGAAGGGGGCCAGGCGCTGCGCGCCCGGCAACAGATCAATAAAAACTACTCCGCACGAACAGCCGTGGACAACGCTTCGCGTTGACCACCGCCTGCGCCTGCGCCGAACACATGATCGCTGAAGGAAGGAACAACACCGCGCTTCACGCGCTCGGTAACATTGCGCCGTGAGGCAACGTGGGGGGTCAGTTCCTGATGTCGCTTGACAGCGTTGTCAGCGCATTAGGTCAGCGTAGCCGCACGACGCCTGTGTCGTCGCGGCGAGACTTCAAATCGTCAAACGACTCGAAATCGTTGTCTGCCGGAAGACTGTCCGTACGGGCTGCAGTGGTCTCGACGACGGCCGAAGTCTCGGCAAAACGGGGCAGGTCGGCCCAACGCATGGCGCGGCCCTGAAGACGCCTACGCTCGACGAGCGTCAGCAAGTTCTCGAGTAAACGTACCTGGGCTCTTCGCTCGGCAGGCTGCGGAGAAAGTTGGAGTTGGGGGAACTCGGGGTGGACCCGGGGAAAACGCATCATTTCAGTCGTTGTCAGAAAACTATATAGCAATACATGATCAACGCAGGCCCGCCGCGCGGCAGCAGAGAGTTACAGGCAACGAACCAGACGAACGTGCCCGTCTCCCTGGGCTCGCCAGAGCGGACCAGCATGGCCAGACCACTGGACAGCCGGACCGTTCGGAGACGAGGCAACGGTCTGGAAGGCCGCGGTCTGTCGCCGTCAACATCGCTCAGCAGGTACAAGGCCGTCCGGTACCGCGCTCAGCTCCAGGCGCGATCCAAGCGCGCTCTGGCGCAACGAAATCCTCCTTTGACGGAGGGCCTGGAAAGCGAACAGCAATTGCAACACAATCAAGGGCTTGCAGGCGGACGCCCGCGCCAGCACTGGCTCTGCGCACCGTCAGTCCGTGCACCGAAAACGAGTCGAGCCCCGGTCGGCAGGAACACGAACTGCACGGCTACGCCAAGTCGCCGGTCCACCCTGAAGCGCTCCCTGATCTCCTTTGCTTCGTCGGGCAGCAGGCTGAAGAACCGGGCGACATCGAACTCGGACAGGGTCCGAGGAAGCCGGTCAGCGCCGACGAAACGCAGGTGGTAGCTTGACACGGGAGTCTCTTGCGGTTCTGGCTCCGGGCCAGGGTAGCCAGCGCCGAAGCACCGAAGCACCGAAGCACCGAAGCACCGAAATTCTGCGCTTCCCGGCAGGGCTGCGGAACCGGTGCGCCACAAAGTGCATGAAAACCGAGATCACCCCTTTTAGGCCGAGCTCGCCGAGCTGAGGGCGCGGGCGCTCCCCGCCGACCACGCCCTGTTCGACGCTGCGCAACCTCCTTGTCCCGGCGCCAGCTACCGCAGCAAGCCCCGAGGCGAATTCGCCGGAGCAGGCGCGCCTCCAGTGGACTTTCTCATCACCATCGCGATCAGGCGGCCGGAGCGAGATCTGCCCGGTCTGGCCTGGCCAGCCCAACACCGCCACCTGGGGCCTGCCCGATCCGGCCGCGGTCGAAGGCAGCGAGGAGGACAAGCGGCGCGCCTTCATCGACACCGTCGTGACCCTCAAGCGCCGCATCGAGCGCTGACCGACATTGGTCTGGCCGGGATCTCTCGGGGGCAGGGCAGTGCACCCCGGTCACTGGATAGGCAGGGTACTCTCTGCTGCTTCGCCTTATTGGCGCGCGCCTTTCCAGAGCAATCCCACGAGCGCAATCACGCAGAAGAACGCGCCCGCACAAAAAGTGACCGGTGCTCCGAGCCGATCCCACAACAGTCCTGCAAGGGTACTGGCGACCAGCATCGCGATGCCGGTCGCCAGGTTGAAAAGCCCGTAGGCGGTGCCGCGCAAATCCGCTGGAGCGGCATCCGCCACCATCGCCGCGAGCAGGCCTTGGGTCATCCCCATGTGAATCCCCCATAGAGCCGCGCCTCCGAGCACGACAAGCCAGTGGCTGCTCAACGCCAGCGTAAGATCCGCAGCGATCAAGACCACCAGTCCGAGCGCCAGGAGCTTGGTTCGGCTCATGCGGTCGGAGAGCGTTCCGAACGGGTACGCCGACAGCGCGTAGAACAGGCTCATGGCTACCAATACCAGCGGAGCGAAGGCAATGGGAGTGCCGCCTTCCAGTGCTCGCAACACCAGGAACGCCTCGCTGAACCGGGCCAGGGTGAACACCGCACCGACACCCACCACCCATCCATAGGACTTGCCCAGGCGTCTGAGGCTCTCTCGCCGAATTGGGGTGACTCTTACTTCGGGCGCGAAGCGACCTCGAGGTTCTCGAAGGCCAACGACCAGCAGCGCGACCGCCATCAAACCGGGTACGACGGCCACCCAGAAGACGGCCCGGAAGTCGTTGGCCCACAGCAGCATCAACGCGATCGCGAGAAGCGGGCCAAGAAAGGCCCCGACGGTATCCAGAGACTGGCGAAGTCCGAAGCCGGCGCCGCGCAGGTGTGCCGGCGTGATGTCGGCGACCAAGGCGTCGCGTGGTGCAGCACGAATCCCCTTGCCGATCCGGTCCAGCACCCGGGCCGTCAGGATCATGCCGATGCCGGGCGCCGTCGCGAACAGCGGCTTGGACAGCGCCCCCATGGCATAGCCCAGCACTGCAAGCCGCTTGCGTTCACCGAGGTAGTCGCTCAAGGCTCCCGAGAACACCCTGACGATCAGTGCCGTGGCTTCGGCCACGCCTTCGATCAGCCCAACCGCCAAGGCACTGGCGCCAAGGGACGAGACCATGAAGATCGGCAGCAAGCTGTGAATCATTTCCGAGGAGATGTCCATCAGCATGCTGACGAGACCGAGTACCCAGACGCCCGCCGGGAGCTGGCGCCATGTCGCGCTGGGGATGCCTACCCCCATGAACGCGCGATCTGCGTGGCCGTCGTCCTCGCGCTGCATGGCGATCCCAGGCCGTGGCAGGAAGGCAAGCATGACAGGAGGGAAGCTACTCCCGCGCCGCCCATTCCGCGATGAACTTCAGTATGCGTTCCTCGGCCATCCGTTGCGCCCGCTGGCGGCTGTGCCCCAGATTGGCCATCACGATCCTGCATTTCTGTGGTCCCTCGTGGAAGACCTGTGCTTGCACGCCGAAGCTGCCGTCGGCGCTCGTGAAAAACTCCTGCTCCAGCGTCCAGCCTGTCGGCAGCCGAGGAGGTGGTTGAGAGGTTTCGGCGTTCACCATGCTGGACGCGTCGTGTTGGATCTGGGGAAGGGGTGGAATCTCTCAAGCAAGAGGGGCCCAGCGTCAGGTGGACGGCAAACCGGCGCATGCGTCTGAATTCGCCTGGATGATTCAAGAGCTCTTCTCGGTCGCAGCGGTGTGTGCGCGCAGATCAAGCAATAGCGGCGGCACGGCGATCGCCATCAGCAGCGCTGCAACGGGGACGGTCGATGAGAAGCCGATCGCCTTGAAGGCCTTGGCACCGACCAAACTCCTCCGAAGAAGAGCCCGAGGATCGTGGCATGGATGGCCAGCTTGTCCCGATCCGCGCGAACGAAATGCTCCAGCTTGTCATCGTGCGTCCGGTTCCAGTAGATCAGGCGTCCCATCTCGATGCCCAGGTCGGTCACGACGCCGGTCATATGCGTCGTGCGGATCTCGGCCTTGGATATCTTGGTGACGATGGCGTTCTGCAGGCCCATGATGAAACACAACAACAGCACCGTCGACGGCACGAAGACATCGACGAAGAGTTCCAGGTTGGCGCCGAGCAGGCCGAAGGAGCAGCAGCAGGGCCTCCGCCATCAAGCTCAAGGCGAATTCGCTGTGCAGCTCGCGCCGGCGTGCCCAGTGCACTAGCACCGCCGTCGTCGCCGCGCCAAAGAGAAACGCCAGCAGCGAGGAGATGCCCGCCATAGCAAGGGCGGCCTGGCCCAGAACAACATCATCGGCAACGGCCGAGATGACACCGGTCATGTGCGAGGTGTAGCGCTGCACCGCCAAAAAGCCGCCTGCATTGATCGCCCCAGCCACGAAGGCGAGCAATCCGCCGAGCTGCCGATTGGCACGCCGTGTACGGACCCTGTGAGCAAGGCTGTGGACGATCGCCGGCAACATGGAACGTCGAGGGTACGCAGGTCCGATCGTGCCCGCATCAGCAGCAGACAAGCGATCCTCAGCGAAGAGAGCGAAAAATGGGGTTCAATGTAGTGTAATTCTGATGGAGTTGCTATTGTAATTTGATTACCATAGATGGTCGCGGGCGCGTTGTCCCCTAGCAAAGCGCGCATGCTCTTCAAATCCTTCGCCGGCACGAATGCGGCGACGTTGGGTTCGACGCGGTCCGCGTGCTCGATCGCCATGTCTCATCGGAGCAGTTCATCAAGAATGCTGCGGTGATGCACGTTCCCGCGGGTGGCTTGCCGGGCCAATGCCTCGAAGGAAGGCCCTTGGCAGAAATGGGCCGGATGTGGAACGCCAGATCGTCGGCGACCAGTTGAAGCCAGAGGGTCAGCGTCCTGGCCGCTGCGTGCTGCTTGGGCAGGCTGACGCCGGCCAGCGACTCCATCCGTCGCTATTTCAGGCTCGGCAGCTTGTCTGCCGAAATGACCGTCAACCTGCTCCGCTCCGGCACGCCAGATGCCAGATCCCGACCAGCTGCCTCCGAGATCTCATCGACATGCATCTCGAACGCCTTCAAGCACTGGTTCGCGATCAGATTGTGCTCACCGATCAGCTTAGCCAGAGTCGCGGGGCCAATGATGAATTCCGCCCTCCCATCCGGTGATTCCGCATCGAACACTACGCCGGTACCGCGCAGACTGCATTCCCAACAAGCTCTCGTGACGTTCGTTGCCATGTTGACCTCCAACTTCGAGCTTTGAGTATGAACCCGGACCGGCCGAGCGTCGCTCCCGGGCAATCGTAGTTATCGGCAGTTTTCTTGAGAAATCTCAACTCCGCCAACATCCTGGAAGACCGCCAATTTCTGTCCAGCGACTCTCGTGCAGTACGGACCTGCCTTGTTTCCACCACTCGACGAACGCACAGGCCTGCGGAACAGGCGCGCTGAGCGGCCAAGGATGCGACGCCGGGAAAGCCATTCGCGCGGGTCGAGACCCTTGCAATAGCCGTCGTTCAGCCATGGGCTCCAGCCGAATGAGGCCGGTTGCCCGACAATCACACCAAAAGCGTCGCCAACTCAAGCCCCAGACGATCTGCCGCGGCCAGCAAGGATAGGCTGGGGGGAGGGATCTTGGTACCGAGCATTTCCACAACACCAAAGACCTCCGCGTCAGTTTGCACCGGGATCCAGATGCCACCTTGCATGCCGGCGGCTCGAGCGTCGAGGGAACGCGGCAAGCACATGTCCCTTACCAGGTCCGTTGTCCAGATCGAGTGTCGACTTCGCCACACGTGACCTGCTGTGCCTTCGCTCAGCGAGAGTCTGCGAGCAACCGTGTTCGACTGCAGCGACGCCGTCTGCAAACCGGGCTTGGACCAGACGACAGCTGCGCGTAGCGTCATGGCTACCGGGTCGACCTTCCAGTACGTTGCCCAGTCGCAATCCAAGGCTGCGGCAAGGCGTTGAAGTGCGCCCGACGGAATCTCCCGCAAGACCATCCGCGCATGCTGCAAACGTGCCTCATCCAAGGCAACTTTGCTCAGAACAGAAAATAGCTCCGCATCCATTTCGATCCTTCGTTTTCGAACGTTGCTGTCCGTGCTCTCCGCCTGGGTAAGCCGGCTCGGCCTCAACTTTGCGACTTGAGCAATCTCTCCTCCAGCTGACGGTGCAAGCCAACAGGACCTTGCGCTGCATTCGCAGAAATCCCCTCGCCATGCCACTTGCCGAACTGCTCGATCCGGGAAAAGCTGGGCGCCAGTTGTTGCCATGCCTCGGGCGTCAGCGCCGCTGCGCAACGCCGCAGATTTGCAAGTAGCGGCGCCGTAGGCACGTGCTTGAAAGCAAAGACAATGGTATTGCTGAGATCAAGGTCATTCACGATGACAACACGTCCGGCGAAGCTCCTTTTGATTCGCTCGAGGTAGGTTGGGAAGCACTCATGATGGCGGTGGAGGTTCACGACCAAAACACCGGCTCGCTCCAGCACATCAAGGCAGTTGTCGTAGAAGGCGCGCGAGCCAAGATCCACCGGCACCCCGCTTGCATCAAATCCGTCGGCCATGATGACGTCGTAACGTGACTGTGTAGTACGAACATACTTGGCGGCGTCCTCCTTGCGCACATGAAATCGATGATCGTCTCGAGGTATCTCGAAGTCGTCGCGAAGGGCGATAACATGGGGGTTGATCTCGACGACCTGAATGCGCGAATCTGGAATATGCTGATAACAGAACTTCGCCAGCGATCCACCCCCGAGCCCCACGATGGCAATGCCTCGTGGTGCGGGCACGAACAGCAGGAATCCCATCATGAGGCGCGTGTATCCCAGAACAAGATCATGGGGCCGTCCGAGCTGGATTCGGCTTTGAACGTCGCAACTTGAGAAGCGCATGGTCTTCCAGTTCAGTGACTTGTCGACAAACGGGCGCGGGTGCCCATGGCATTCGAGGTGGTCTGACATCGATAGACGGCAAGGAAGATCGGGCTCGCAAGCTTGAGATTTGTGACGCGCGCTCCGCGAAGCTGCAGTTTCCTGGGCGTGCACCGAATCCAGTCCATGAGGAGCGGGAATCTACGGCTGGGCGTAACACCGTCCCCTCTGGGCGGAGATCAATCGGCATCTTCATGGTGAACGCCTGCGACGATCGACTTGCTGTCGCTCCTGAACAGCGCCAAGGATCCCGCGTAGGATGTCGATCGGCGGCGGGGGACAACCGGGTACCGCCACATCAACCGGAATCACGTTTGCCACCTTGCCACAGCTGGCGTAGCTCTCACCGAAGATGCCGCCGGTGCAGCCGCAATCGCCGACGGCGACCACCAGCTTCGGCTCTGGCGTGGCCTCGTAAGTCCGCCGCAAGGCCTCTTCCATGTTGCGCGACACCGGCCCGGTCACCAGCAGCATGTCCGCGTGGCGCGGGCTGGCGACGAACCTGATGCCGAGTCCCTCGATGTTGTAGTAAGGGTTGTTGAGTGCGTGGATTTCGAGTTCACAGCCGTTGCATGAGCCGGCATCGACCTGCCGGATCGTCAGCGCCTGGCCCAAGATGGCGAGGATGTCGCGCTGGATGCGGTCGACGGCGGCGTGGTCGGCATCATCAACCCGGGGTGCCGGCTCGGTGACGATGCCGGTGCGGACGATCTGTTTGAGGATGTGCCACATCAGAGATCGTGGCCCGAGTAGCTCAGGTTGAAGGACTTGTTGATCAGCGGAAAGTCCGGAACGATGTTGCCGATGATGGCGTGCTCGAGCACCGGCCAGTTCTGCCAGGATGGATCATGGCAATGACATCGCACGATGCGACCATCTCCGCCAATCTCCAGCGCGACGAGAACCTCGCCCCGCCAGCTTTCGACCCGACCTGCACCCAGCGATGTAGAGGCCCGAGGCAGAAGCTCGGCACGAGCGGCGCCGTCCGGCAAGCCCGAGCAGATGGCGCGGATGAGCCGCAATGACTCGAATGCTTCTTCGAACCGCACCGCCACGCGTGCGGCGACATCGCCATCACTGTGCACCGCCATCGCGGCCTTCAGCTGATCGTAGGGCGGCCAGGGGAAGTCGCAGCGCAGATCGGCCATCTGCGCGCTGGCGCGTCCTGCCAGGCCCGTCAGGCCGAGTTGTGCAGCCAGCTGGGGCGTTACCCGTCCCGTGCCGACAAACCGGTCCTGCAAGCCCGCGTGCTCGTCGTAGATACGACGCAGCGCGCGCACCTCGCGCTCGATCACGTCGCACTGGGTGCTCAGGCGAGTCCGCATCGTGGGTGTCAGATCGATCGCAGCGCCGCCGGGCACGATGGCATCCATCATCAGGCGGTGGCCAAAAATCTCCTTGGACAGGCGCAACCAGTCCTCGCGCAGGCGCGAGAACTGCGCCAGGCCGAAGGCCAGGGCTGCATCGTTCCCCAGAGCGCCGAGATCGCCCAGATGATTGGCCACCCGCTCGCGCTCCAGCATCAGCGCACGCAGCCAGGCGGCGCGCTCCGGGATCTCGCCGCCCCAGGCCGATTCGAGCGCCATGCTGTAGGCCCAGGCATAAGCGACCGTTGTGTCGCCGGAGACCCGCCCTGCGAGACGAGGGGCTTCCAGCGGCATCAGTTCCGTGAACCGACGCTCGATGCCCTTGTGCGTGTACCCAAGGTGCTGTTCCAGCCTGAGCACCTTCTCGCCCACGACGGAGAAGCGAAAGTGGCCGGGCTCGATGATGCCGGCATGCACGGGCCCGACGGCGATCTCGTGCACCCCGTCGCCGTCGACGCGCACGAAGGGGTAGTTGGCAGGTAGCGCGCCGGCGGCAGCGGCTGCTTCGGGCAGGGGCGTGTGTTGCAGCGGCAATGATCCGGGTGGCCACACCCCGTGGTCGAGCCAAGGGCGATCATCGCGGCTGCCCTCGGCCCGGATGCCTGACAGGTCGGCCACGGCGCGTTGCATGCGCTCCGCGCACGGGAATGCAACGGCCAGATCGGGAAACCCTTGCGCTGCGTCGTCGAGCTTCAGTTCGAGCCAGACCAGCCCGTCGGAAACGGCATAGGCTGCACACGCCGCCATTCCGTCGCCGGACGTGCTGCGATCGACGCCCAGACCGAAACGAGCCGTCCACCCGCGTCCGCGATACTGCGCGCCGTGGCGCCCAGGCGTCCCGACTCACCCGCCCGTGCCAGGCGGGCAACGGCGCCGGCAGGCGTCGCAGATCGAATCGAGTTCGGCTGCGCCATCTGATCAGTTCCCCAGCATCGCCGCTGCCTGGACGTACCAGGCGTTGAGATAGGGTGGGATGTAGACACCGAGCATCAGGCCTAGCGTCAGATGCATGAACACCGGAATCAGGGCGGGCGGGTGCGCCAAGGGCCTCACGTTGGTCTCGCCGAACACCATCGGCTGCACCCGGCTGAAGACGGATGCAAACGCCAGGCCCAAGGCGATCAGCAGGAACGGGGTCGCCCAGGGCTGCTCGCGCATCGCAGTCGTAACGATCAGGAACTCGCTCGCGAAGACTCCAAACGGGGGCATGCCAAGGATGGCGAGCGATCCGAGCATCAGCCCCCAGGCGACCGTCGGGCTGACCTTGATGAGCCCGCGGATGTCTTCCATCAGCTGGGTGCCCGCCTTCTGCGTGGCATGACCGACGGCAAAGAAGATTGCGGACTTGATCAGCGAATGCACCGTCATGTGCAGCAGCCCGGCGTAGTTGGCGATCGGGCCGCCCATGCCGAAAGCGAAGGTCATCATTCCCATGTGCTCGATCGACGAGTAGGCAAACATGCGCTTCACGTCCTTTTGCCGGATCATGAAGAAGACCGCCGCCACGATGGACAGCAGGCCGAAGCCCATCATCAACCGCCCGGCCAGCGGATAGTGCAGCGCGCCGTCGGTCAGCACCTTGCAGCGCAGGATTGCGTAGAGTGCGACGTTCAGCAGCAGGCCCGACAGCACGGCCGATACCGGCGTTGGCCCCTCGGCGTGGGCGTCCGGCAGCCAGTTGTGAACCGGCACCAGGCCGACCTTGGTACCGTAGCCGATGAACAGGAACGCGAACGCCAGCGTGATGATGTTCGGGTCAAGCTGGTCCTTCACCGCATCGAGGTTGGTCCACAGCAAGGCGCCGCCTTCGGGGCCGATCACCTTCTCGGCCGCCATGTAGAGCAGCACCGTTCCGAACAGCGCCTGGGCAATGCCCACGCCGCACAGGATGAAGTATTTCCATGCGGCCTCCAGGCTGGCGGCGGTGCGATAGACGCTGACCAGCAGCACGGTGGTCAGGGTGGCCGCCTCCATCGCGACCCAGACGATGCCCATGTTGTTGGTCGTCAGTGCCAGCAGCATCGTGAAGCTGAACAGCTGGTACATGCTGTGGTACAGGCGCAGGCGCGGCGGGGTCATCTTGCCGTGGTCGCGCTCCACGCGCATGTAGGGGCGCGAAAAGATGGATGTGGTCAGGCCCACGAACGCGGTCAGCGTGACGAGAAAGACATTCAGCGGGTCGATGTAGAACTCGCGCTCCCACACCAGCATCGGCCCGCTCTCAACGATCTGCGCGGTGAGCACGCAGGCGGCGACGAAGGTGCCCAGGCTGAAGGCGACGTTGACGTCGCGTGCGTTGTCGCGCTGGCCGACCAGCGCCAGCACCAGCCCACCGGCCAGGGGCGTTGCGAGAAGGAAGGCCAATGCGAGCAACTCAGTCTTCCTTCAGTTTTTCGAGGTGGCGGATGTCCAGGCTGTCGAACTGTTCGCGAATCTGGAACATGAAGACGCCCAGGATCAGCACGCCGATTAGCACGTCCAGGGCGATGCCCAACTCGACCACCATTGGCATGCCGTAGGTGGCCGACGTGGCGGCAAAGAACAGGCCGTTCTCCATCGCCAGGAAGCCGATGACCTGCGGAACCGCCTTCGCGCGCGCGATCATCATCAGGAACGACAGCAGCACGCAGGCCAGCGCGATGCCCAGCGTGCCGCTGACCAGCGCTGACGACAACTGGGAAATGGGTATCGCCAGATTGAACGCGAAGATCACGACCCCGATGCCGATCAGCATCGTCGTCGGGATGTTGATCAGCGTCTCGACGTCCCAGCGGATGTCGAGACGGTCGATGACCCGGTGCAGCAGGTACGGGATCAACAGCACCTTGAGCACCGCGGTCAGCCCGGCCGACAGGTACAGGTGGTGCTGGCCGGTTACATAGCCGACAACGGCGGTCGCGAGCGCCAGCGTCGCACCCTGCATCGTGAACAAGTGGATCAGAGTGAGGATGCGCCGCTGCGAGATCATCGCGAAGGCGAGCATCAGCAGCACCGCGCCGAGCAGGTTGACGAGTTGGGTCAGGATGCTGCTGCTCATGTCACTGGTTGAGGAGCAGGTGTACCAGCATGCCGATCACCGCGAGCAGGAAGGCGGTGGCCAGGAACTCGGGCACGCGAAAGATGCGCATCTTGGCGCTTGCCGTCTCCAGCGCGGCCAGCAGAAAGCCGCCCACGGCGAGCTTGGCCGCCAGCACGGGAAGGGCCAGCAGCATCTGCAGCGGGGCCTGCGCCTGCGCAACGCCCCAGGGGAAGGACAGGGCCAGGCCGATGCACGAGTAAGCGAACAGCTTCAGGCTGGCCGCCCATTCGATCAGCGCCAGGTGGCGGCCCGAGTACTCGAGGATGAGCGCCTCGTGAATCATCGTCAGCTCGAGGTGCGTGGCCGGGTTGTCGACTGGTACGCGCGCGTTCTCGGCCAGCGACACCATCGTGAATGCAACCCCGGCAAAGGCCATGCCGGGATAGATCGCCAGTTCACGCTGAGTCAGCGTCTCGACAATGGTGGTGAGCGACGTCGACTGGGAAATCAGCGAAGCCGAAAAGAGGACCATCAACAGCGCGGGCTCGGCCAGAAAACCGATCAGCATCTCGCGCCGTGCCCCCATGGTGCCGAACGCGGTGCCGACGTCCATGGCAGCCAACGAAATGAACACCCGCGCCAGGGCAAACAGCCCGACCAGTGCGATCGCATCGGCCGCCGGCGCCAACGGCAGATCGGTCGACAGCGTGGGGATGATGGCGCAGGCCAGGACCATGCAGCCGAACATCACATAGGGCGTGACGCGAAAGAGTCGCGATGCGTGATCGGCGACCATCGACTCCTTGTTGAACAGCTTGTGCAGCATCCGGTAGGGTTGCCAGAGGCTGGGCGCTGTCCTGTTCTGGAGCCACGCGCGCCACAGGTTGACCCAGCCGGTCAGCAGGGGTGCCAGCCCGATCGCGATGACGATCTCCAGCAGCTGCGACATGAAGGCGGCGAAGCTCATGGCGACCTCATCGCATCACCACCAGCAGCGTGGCCACCAGCGTCAGGAAGCTGTACAGCAGGTACACCGAGATCCGGCCTTGCTGCATCAGGCCGATCAGCCGCGCGAGGTACGCCGCCAGCTCGGCCAGGGGCAGATAGAGCCAGCGCCAGAAGTGATCCTCGACCGTGACGCGATAGCGCGGTTTCGCATCGAAGGGCGTGGGCAGATCACGTCGCATCAGGAAGAACGGTTCGAAGATCTGGCGGATCGGCTGGCCAAATCCTTCGGCGGTGTCCTGCATGCGGGCGGTGCCCCACGGGAAGCCGCAGGCCCAGGGCAGGCCACGGCGTACGCGGCCGTGGTAGAGCCTGCGCACCAGCAGGAAGGCGAGCGCAAAGCTACCCAGGATTCCGAGCAGAAAGATCACGGGACCGTAACTGGCCTGCGCGAGACTGTTCGGCGCCAACAGCCAGCCGCTGGCTGCCGCCTTGGCGCCGAGACCCGATTCGACCAGTTGCTGCGTCACCGGATCGATCAATTGAATGAACTGTGTCGGCAGCAGTCCCAGCGCGATGCAGCCAAGCGCCAGCCACACCATCCCCGTGCGTTCCCAGCGGCCCGCATCGTGGGCGTGGACCAGCTTCTCTTCGCGCGGTTGCCCGAGGAAGATCACGCCGAAGAATTTGACCATGGTGTAGCCGGCCAGCGCGGCCACCAGGGCGATGAGCGCAGCCACGACCGGAATCAGCATGGTCAGCAAGGGCACGGGCAGCCCTGGCGTGAAGAGGAAACTCTGCAGCAGCAGCCATTCCGACACGAACCCCCCCAGCGGCGGCAGGCCCGCGCTGGTCAGCACGCCCAACAGGGTGAGCCAGGCGACCCAGGGCATCATCCGGATCAGCCCCCCCAGCTTGCCGAGGCTTCTCTCGGACGTGGCATGAAGCACGCAGCCGGTCCCGAGGAAGAGCAGGCTCTTGAAAAAGGCGTGGCCGGCGACGTGATAGAGGGCCGCCGTCAATGCGAGTGCTGCCATCGGCTTCATGTCGTAGGCCGAAAAAATCAAGGTCAGGCCCATGCCGACGAACAACAGGCCCATGTTCTCGATCGACGAATAGGCCAGCAGCCGCTTCATATCGGTCTGCACCGCCGCGAAGATCACGCCGAACAGGGCCGTCGCCAGGCCGGCCGTCAGCAGCAGGCCGCCCCACCACCACTGGTGTGTATGCAGCAGGTCGAAAGACACGCGCAACAACCCGTAGATGGCCGTGTTCAGCATGACCCCGCTCATCATGGCCGAGACGGGGGACGGCGCAGCGGGGTGGGCCTCTGGCAGCCACACATGCAACGGCACGATGCCGGCCTTGGCGCCGAAGCCGAACAAGGCAAGCAGGAAGCCAGCGGAGGCCCAAAACGGCGACAAGACCTGGGCGCGCATGTTGGCGAAGGTGTAGTCGCCCGTGTTGGCCTGCAGCACGCCGAAGCACAACAGGACGGCGATCGCGCCGATCCTCGCCATCGTGATGTAGAGATAGCCCGCGCTGCGCACCTCGGCCATGCGGTGGTTCGCGGTCACCAGGAAGTAGGACGACAGCGCCATCGTCTCCCACATCACCATGAATGCATAGGCGTCGTCGGCGAGGATCACCCCCACCATGCTGACCAGAAAGACGTGATACTCCAGGCACAGCAGGCCGGGGGGCGTGCCTTCGCCCTTGCGGAAGTAGCCGGCCGCAAACATGGAGATGCCGGCTGAGGCTCCACCGATCACCATCAGGAAATAAGCCGACAGGCTGTCCAGGCGGAGATGGAAGGGCAGTGCCGGCAACCCGATCGGCAACACGGCGACGGCGACCTCGGGGCGACCGAGCAGCGCGTCCAGCGCCAGGCCGAAGAGCGCCAACCCGAGCAGGCCCCCCATGGGGAAGAGCACCTGGGACACCAGGCCGAAGCGATGCAGGGCGAAGATCCCGGCGGCCCCCACGATCAGCCAGGCCATCGCCACAATGAGCATCCAGTCGAGATGGAGCCATTGCGTGACGGGGGGCAGGCCACTCATGACTCAGGCACCGTGCTGCGCAAGGTCACCGGGCAGCCGACGCACCCTCTGCGATGCCTTCCGATCCTGCACCGCCCACGGCCGCTCGAAGGCTTCCCTCCCATGAGGGGCGACGAGCGGGGGCAGGCGCGCAGGTTGAAGCTCCATGGATCCTCAGCATGGCAATGCAATAGGTACCCGATGCACATAGTATATGAATGCCATGCGATTCAAGAACTAAGAACGCTAGCCTCGCTGGTCCTTCAGCACTGACGCGATCAACGCGAACCCGGCGAGCAGCTGGCTGGCTGCGCCCGGGTCGAGGTCCGGCGGCCTGCGAATCGCTCCCAGGCGGTACGTTCCCAGGGCATTGCCTTTGCAGGCAAACACAACGCTGTGGCTCTCCTCGCCGTCATCGACCACCAGGACCGAGCCGTTGAAACTGCGACGGATGCGAGGCAGGTGCTCGTTGCTTCCGGGGGCACCGTGCTGCAGATTGACCACCATGGTCCCGTCGGGCTGGAGGGCCTCATGACAGTCGTCGTAGAAGCTTTGAGAAGACAACTGCGCGGGCAGCCCCTCAAGGTCATAGCCGTCGACCATCAACACATCGAAACGACCGGGGCTGCGGCGTACAAAGTCCGCTCCGTCGCTTTGGAGAACGATGAACCGCGCGTCATCGCGCGGTATGTGGAACTCCTCGCGCAGGGCGATCACTCTCGGATTGATCTCGGCGACCTGGATTCGGGCACGACTCAAATAGCGATAGCAGAACTTGGCCAGCGACCCACCACCCAAGCCGATCATTCCAATGCTCCGCGGCTGCGGCTTGAAAAGCAGGAATCCCATCATCGTGCGCGTGTACTCGAGAGCGAGCGCGTACGGGTCGTTGAGCCGCATGCGGCTTTGAATGTCGCGGATGCAGAAATGGAGGGCCTTGGAGTTGGGGGTCTCGTAGATGAAGGGCTTGGTGTGCTGCGCGGACGCGGGACTGTCGGACATGGGCGAGTTCGTCATCCTGGGGTTCTTGATCTCTGATCGCGGCTTCGGATTCAGCGCTTGGCCAGGTGCAGCAGTGATGCGCGAATGTGCTCGGTGTCCATGTTGGCGATCACTACGCGTGGGGTGAGGAATGTGGGTTGGCTGATCTGAAGGTTGGGAAATACGAGCAGGCATTGAGCGTGAGCACTGCTCGGGTCCGTCACCCGGTGGTGTGCCAATACCCCTTGCCAAACGACGTCCGTCGAAGCGATGTTCGTGAGCAAGGTGATGACCACCGCGCGATCCAGCCCCAGGTCCAGCGTCGCGACATCATTCCCCTCTTGCGGAGTCGATTCGATCTGGACTGCCGCCAGCTCGGGGACGCTCTTCAGTATCTGCTTGACGATCTCCAGCAGGCAGTCGCGCATGATCAATCTTGGGAATGAGCCGGTGGTCCCGGCCGCTCGAATGAGGCTTGCGAGCCCCGACAAGCTCGAATCGCTTGCGTCGTACCGCACGCATTGCAGCCTCCACTCAGGGTACAACTGGCAGGCAGTGTCGACGTCGTGCGGATCGACGGCAGCGTAGCAAGCCGCATCCAGACAGGTCATGGCTTCCTCGAAGGCATCGATCGACGCCAAGGCGTCAGGGAACTGCTGCGCAAAGGCTCTCAGGTCCTTGACACCATGGCGCGTGCGCATGAGCGGCGACGCGAGATGTACGAAGTCCCCCTCGCGCCAAAGTGCCGCGCAAACTTGAGGGTTCCCGCCAGGTGGCCGAAACTGGACCAGCATCAAGTTGTGATGGAGATTTGATCGCTGAGTGGTCAATGGCGTGGTGGGTGCTGAAGTCGGTAGCAGGTCGTCTACTGAAAAATCTCAGCTCTTGATGCCGAGCAGATCAAGCACCCCGCAGACAAAGGTCAACGGATGGGGCGGACACCCAAGCACGTAAAGCGTCGGCCTGAATCGGTCGAGGAAACTTCGCTCCAAGGCTGACGAGTCCCCGAAGGGGCTGCCCGATATCGCGCAGGCCCCCACCCCGACCATCAGCTTGGAATCGGGCCCGCCATCCCAGCACAGTTGCAGTGCCGGCCATGCTGCGTGTGATCGGCCCCGTCAACACCAGACCGTCCGCATGGCGCCGGGATGCGATGTCGATGCCGTAGCGCCCGATGTCGAAGTTGACGTTGGTGGGCACCTCGATGCCGTCATGGTCGTGGTCACCGACGCGCATCAGCGACCCAGGCGGCCATCCCGCCTGCCGTGCGCAGGAATCATTGAGGCAATGCAAATCAAGGGCTCCAGTCCCGACCAAGCAGGATCAGATCTGACCTGCTTGGTGTGCAATCCAAGTTGCACATGATGATACTATTATTATCATGCAACTGACATAGTAGGAGTAGGAATGCCAGTCACCCAGCACCCCCTCCGCAGATCCGTACGTGCGGAGCTACCGCATACGGCTCCTGCCTTGGGTCGTGACGATCAGACGCTGGTTCGGGTAAGGGTGGCAGATGGTCGGAACAGGCAGCCAGTGCGCCATCAAGCGATACATGCGTCGCCAAGGCAGGTCGTGGCTCTGGCTGCGGCGGCACAACGTGCGGTGCCACAACCCGACGACCTGGAAGCGGAATGCCCTCAGCCGCGCGCCGTTGCACGGCACGCCGAAGTAGCGCGCATGCCCAGTCACCACCGCCCGCAGGTACTGGCCCTGCTCCGGGATGGGTTGGTGCATGCGCCTTCTGAGTTCGAGCTTGACCACCTGCAGTTTGGCTCGCAGGCGTTTGGCACTGGTGAGTCGCAGGACCATGAAGTGGCCCTTCCTCGTCGTCCCGCAGCAATGCGTGAACCCCAGGAAGTCGAAGGTCTGCGGCTTGCCTTGTCCCTTGCGGCGTCGGTTCTCGCGGGCGAAGCGCCCGAACTCGATCAGCCGCGTCTTCTCGGGGTGCAGCTTCAGCCCGAACTGGCCCAGCCGCTCGGCCACCGCGCGCTGGAAGCGCTCGGCATCGTCGCGGAACTGGAACCCGGCAACCCAATCGTCGGCGTAGCGCACGACGATCACGTCGCCTCGGGCATGGCGCCCCCTCCACTGCTTGACCCACAGGTCGAACGCATAGTGCAGGTAGATGTTGGCCAGCAGCGGGCTGATGCTCCCACCCTGAACCGTACCCAACTCACTTTGCGTCAGCCTGCCGTCTTCCAGCACGCCCGCGTGCAGCCATTTCTTGATCAGCCGCACCACGCGCGCGTCAGCCACGCGGTGTTCGATGAACTTCACCAGCCAGTCCCTTTCGATCGTGTCGAAGAACTTGGCTATGTCCGCATCGAGTATCCAGTTCACTCGTCTGCTGCTCACACCTACCGCCACGGCATCCAGCGCGTTGTGCGCGCTCTTGCCGGGCCTGAAGCCGTAGCTGAACCCGAGGAAGTCCTGCTCGTAGATGGCGTTCAACACTTCGACCGTGGCGCGCTGCACGAGCTTGTCCTCCAGCGCCGGCACGCCCAGCGGGCGCTTGCTGCCGTCGGCCTTGTCGATGTACACCCTCTTGACAGGCTGGGGCCGGTAGCCCCCTCGGGCCAGCCGCTCGGACAGTTCCAGGAGGTTGCCCTCCAGGTCCTGCCCGTACGTCTGCCAGGTCTGGCCGTCCACCCCGGCGGCCGCATCGCGCTTGAGCGCAAGGTAGGCCGCCCGCAGGCGCTCGACCGCGTAGATGTGATGCAGCAGTCCAGTGAACCTCGCACCACGACGGCCCTTTGCCGTCTGTCGTATGCCATCGAGCGCGGTTCCCATGTCATAGACCCGCACCGATCTGCGGGACATGCGCGCCGCGATGGCATTGCCCTTGGCCTGCCGCCTTCCCTCCACCGCCTCCGCCGCCGCAGGGGCTTCCCCCGCGGCCTTGTTCGGCAGCTTCTTCGGTACTACGCAGCAGTCCGACTTCCCGCGCCCGTGGCTCATCGTCGTACGCCCTTGGGCTTCACGATGCGCTCTGCAGCCAGCGCTTCCCAGCGCTGCGCAGAAGGACGCGGGATCTCCCGGTTCCCGTGCGAGGTGTTTCCGCGCGTGCGCGGGGTCTCTGACCGCGCGGGGTCCGATGCCGCCTCGCCAAAGCGGCAGCATCGGTGTGGCCTTCGGCTTTCTCCGACAACCTCGGCACCCCGGACCACCCGCAACTCTCGCCGCGGGGCATGTATTACGCGGCTCGATACCCGGCCCGCGCGTACCCCTGTCAACGCTTCGCCCACACCCTCACGAATGTGTACGCATGACTCGGGGCCGCCGTAGCTGGCTAAGCCTTCAACGTATGACTCTTTCATTCACAACACCTCGCCGGTTTTGACCGGCGCACCGGAGATCCGATGGAACTCAAGACAGCGCGCCTGACGGTGCTGGTCGATCCAGCGAAGAAGAAGGCCTTTGAGGCGCTGTGTGCCCGCCAAGACGCGACCCCTTCGCAGGTCGTGCGACGTTTGATTCGCGACTACCTGACCCACCACGGCATCGCCTTCGTCCCGAGCGGACTGGAGGTCGTTGAAGACATGGCCTCAAGACCTTGATCGGCGATGACGAGCCGAACAGATGCACTCCAGACCTCAAGAACTTGACGACGAGCAACTCGCCGAGTTGGCCCGGGAGTGGGGTACGCGCGCGGCAGGTGGCGAACAGCTTGCTTCTGGTGTCGCGCAGGCGTTTGAGGCGGAGCAGCGCCGTCGCCAACGTACTCAGGAGAGCCAAGTGCAGCCGCTCGCATCTCCCGAACAACCGAAACAGACCAAGCCGCGGCCTTGGTGGAAGTTTTGGGGAAGCTGAGCGCTCCGCAGGCGAAGGCCGGGTCGGGATTCTTCCGGCGCGAATGCCCGTCCGGCACCAGCGATGATCGCTGACGAAGCGGCCGCACGCGGCGCAATCGCCCGCGTGGGCGAGCGAACGGGGCTCCATGCCCTGGACGCTTTCCTGGCCTGTCGCTAACTGTTTACCATAGCCGGCGCAGGACATCGTCCTCAAGAGCAGCCCACGCTTGACGAACCCTGCCGAAAGCCACTCCGATCCAAATTGACTTGTATGTGTGTTTGATTAACATACAATTGCCATATTTGGAGTCGTCATGGAGCTCAAGACTGCTCGCCTTACGGTCCTCATTGATCCGGCCAAGAAACAGGCCTTCGAGACACTTTGCGCGCAACAGGACGTGACGCCTTCTCAAGTGGTGAGGCGCCTGATTCGCGATTACTTGGCCCATCATGGCGTGAGCTACGTGCCGAGCGGTGTTGGGACAGATGACACGAAGGCCCGCGAGCGCTGACCTGACCCGAATCAGACGAGGCAGGGCGGCCAGGCTTTGAAGGAGGGCAGCCGCTACCAGATGGTCGCCATGGGTGCGGAGATGAAGGACCCGCAGACCGGCCAAAGCCTGGGACGCGTCGAGCAGCCGTGCTGCGAGCTCGTGATTGAACGCGTGACACGAACCTGTCCTATGGCCGGCTGGAGAACGTGCGCTCGAACCTGGAGCAACTCCCGGTGGGCGGGCTGCAGCTGCGCGACGAACTCAAGAACGTCGCGGTTGCCAAGGCGCAGCCAACCGCAGCCCCTACGGCTGGAGAGCCGCAGGGCACGGCTCCCCAGGCAGCGGCAGCGGTGGTGGGCGCGGCGGCGCCCACGGGCAAGGTCGTGCAACCGCGTCCCGCGCCGGCTCCCGCGGCCGTGGCGCCCGCGAAGAACGACGACAAGTGGTGAGCATGGCGGGGCCCGCGGCCCTGCCTTTTGCAGCGGCATAGGCGACCCTCGTGGGGTGGCTGGAAGAGCCTGCGGCCGGCTGCTGCCTTGATTTCCGGACAGCCAGCGCGCATGATCTCCCGCGCCTGCTCGCAGCGCAGGCGCTGTCGTTCGGCCTGCTTCCTTCAAGGTCTGGCTCGGATGGTTTCAACCGAACCCGCTCGTCGCGCCGCCATGCTCAAGACCGCAGGATCCGCCGCAACGTATCTGCAATTCGTCCGCCTGGCTCGCGCCCTTCGCGACATCCCGTTAATGGACGCGATGGAAGAACGGATTCTCAACGGCTTGGCGGCGAAATGGGCAGCAGGCGAGAGCGTGCGAGTCCTCGAGGCCATGGACCTGGATGTCGCGTCGTCACCAACGACAGTGCACCGCCGGCTGCGCTCGCTGCGCGAGAAAGGTCTCGTCACCTTCGCCGACGATCACGGCGACAGTCGCATCAAGTACATCGTTCCGACGGCTCAGGCCCGTGCGTATTTTGCTAAGCTGAGGCAGGTGATCGACAAGGTGGCGCGAAAGAAATAGTCCACTGTTCAGGTCATCGTGCCGCGTATTCGAACCCCAACCCTCTCCGCCGGAGACCTAGCAGTGTCAAGCGACATCGGGAACTGCTGGCCCATGCGCCTCGCTACTTCGCGTACCCAACGCCAGCAAAACCAGTCCGTATCGACAATGTTGCTACGTTCGCAAGAATGAGGTAAAGTATCGACATTGACGATACAATGGAGGCCACATGCATGTAATGGTGAAGAAATGGGGCAACAGCGCATCGGTGCGCATTCCCGCGGCGGTGATGGAGGCTGCGCGGCTGCAATTGGACGAAACCGTAGACGTGCGTGAAGAGGAAGGGCGTATCGTGATCGAGCCTGTACGGCCCGGCGAATTCGAACTCACAAAATTGCTGGCCCGGATCACCCCGGAAAATTTGCACGGCGAAGTCAGCTTCGGTCCTGCTGCGGGCAAAGAGTCGTTCTAATGATTCGCCGCTATGTGCCCGAGGCCGGGGACATTGTGTGGCTGCATTTTGACCCGCAAGCCGGTCACGAGCAGGCCGGGCATCGGCCCGCGTTGGTGCTCAGCCCGTCGGCGTACAACGCAAAGACCGGCTTGATGCTTTGCTGCCCTTTGACGACGCAAGTAAAGGGCTATCCGTTTGAGGTCGAGATTGCTGGAGCCCGAACAGGCGCGGCCCTGGCCGATCAAGTGAAGAGCCTTGATTGGGTAGTCCGCAAAGCGAGCCGCAAAGGCAAGGCTTCTGCTGCGGAGCTAGCCGAGGTCAGGGCAAAGGCAATCGCCCTCACTGGCAAGCCTTAGCATTCCTCAGAGAATCGCCCATTGTTTTCTCAGGCGGCCAACTAAGGCCCTGGCTCCGCTGTTGCGCGCCGGCCGGGCATGATGAGCTTGGCGTCTGCCGTGACGCGCGCCGGCGGTGCCTCGGCGGCAAAGCCGAAGCCGCTCGAAACCTGAAGGAACCCGTAGCTCGCCAAGGTTTGGCGCCAGCTGATTGTTGTTCGCGTGCCCACGCTTGTGTGAATCAAGGCCAGACGGTCCTCCGACCACATAGCGGCTCACGAGCCGTTGGATCTGCCGTTGTCTCACTGCTCGCGGCCCAAATCGCTCCCACATGCGTCAACTGAGCAGGCCCTGCGTGTTGCCTCACGAAGGAATGTTACCCGGCTGTTGGTTGTCGTATGCCTGAATCCGTGAGCCCCAATGCTCTGCGGACCGATCCCGGGTGCTTTGTCGCACTGTGACCGAGCCATTCGACTGCCCGATGCTTGGCGGTGCCGAGATCGACGCGATGAAGTCGTCGCCATCACGACTCGGCGATCGACTTGCGTTGAGATGGGTGCGACTGGCCCACGCCGCAACCTCGCTCGGATGCGATTTTCTGGATTCGTGAGTGCGTGAATGAGGCCGGTGATAGGCCGGCTGCGCTCAGCAGCTGGTCAGCAGTTCGCCGTGCAGCCGCTGGAAGGCCTTGGCCGCGCGATCGTTGGCGCCCAGCCCGAGGATGATGCGCCGGCCATGCTCGATGAGACGGCCGGCGCGGTAGATGAGTTCCTGCATCACCGTCTTGATGCGCCTGCGTTTGGCCGCATGGCGCACGGGCGCATCGGACCCCAGCAGCCCGGCCTGGCCCATCAGGCGCAGGATATTCATGGCCAGCGCGGCGAGCTCGCACACCAGGTAGTTGGTACTGAACTTGCCCGAGGGCAGCCGCTCCAGATCGAGGTCGGTCTTGAATTCGGAGTGGAACTGCTCGTGCGTGCCGTGGTCGGCGTACAGCGCGATGATGGCCTTCCCATCGAACTGTTTGGCGCTCAGGCTCGTGGTCCAGCCATCCAACGTGAGCTTGGGCTCGATCAACAACTGGCCCTGCGCATCGATGGTGCGCTCGGTCAGGCGCAGCACGCGGCGCAGCGGCCGCTCGATGCCTTCGATCTCCAGCGCCTGTTCCCACAGCGTCACACGTTTGCCCGCGCGGGGATGCTCCCAGAGCGTGGTGGCGTCGGCCTCAAGCCGCTCGGCCAGCGCCGCCACGTTGGTCGTGCGCGGGTTCCACTTGATCAGCCAGTCCAGCTGCGGCACACCTGCACGGTTGTACGACTCGATCTCGCGCATCAGCGCCGCCGAGTCGAAGCCGGAATCCAGGCGCGCCAGGATCGGCGCCTTCGGACCCGCCGCACTCAGGCGCTGCGCCATCGGGATCACACGCTCGAAGTTGAATTGCGTCTCCGACGCCGAATGCTGCACGCCGGGGCGCAGCGCCAACTCAAGGCAGAACCCGTGCGAGCCCAGGTACGCGGCCAGCGGGCAGTAGCCATCGACCCCCGTGTAGGTACGACCTACGCCGTCCTTGGCAGTGCCGCCGTTGTTCATGGCGAAGGTGTCCACGTCCAGCGCCAGCCAGCCGCAAGGCAAGACGCCATAGTCGACTCGCGCGCCGTACAGCAGCGTCTCGATCAGCGTCGGCAGGAAGTCAAACAGTTCGTCCGCGCGGGCGTCCATGCGCTGGCGCAGCGTCGGGCTGGAGGGCAACAGCTTGATGCCCAGCGCCTGCTTGAAGAAGGCATCGCCGCGGAAGTTCTCGATCGCATCGAAGTCGCTCTTGCCCTGTACCAGCAGGCCCAGGTAGCTGCGCAGAATGTCGCTGTTGGCAACGCCATTTCGAACGGGCAAGGCGTCATCGAGCTGCTTGAATACCGGTGCGAGTCGATTCAGATGATGACCCACCAGCGCCAGACCGGCTACCGGGGTGAGGTCGTAGTCGAGTTGCTTGACGATGAAGGGGCGCATTGAAGGGAATCGGATACTGCGTTTGCAACAGCAGCATGAACGCCCTGCACCTGTCTCGCGTTTACCAAACTACCTCGAATCGCCCGCACCCGCAGGGTGAATCACTTTCGCTCGTGAGCTCACGGATCCAGGGTATGGGTTTCTTTTTCTATTCTTTAGTCGAAGGCTGTGGGCATGTGGGCGAAGGTTGCGGCGGTGGTCAACGCAGCCGCGCAGCGCTGCGTTGTCCACGGTCGCAACCGGTGCGCCGCAGGCGCATCGCCCATATGTCCATAGCCTGCCGGGCGCGAAGCGCCCGGCCCCCTGGCATTGAAGTGGTCGGCTTCCGTTCAAACTTCGGCCGGCTCTGCAGCGGTCCTGCGCAGACCGCCCAGGACCATTTCCGTGACCCGCTCGCTGCGCCAGGCTTTCACCCGGCGCTGCAGTGTTCGCAGCTGCGCCTTACCGTCGTAAATCTCTGGAACCATCGCGACCAGTCGATTCATCAGGGCCTTGGGCGCTATCGAGGGCTCCGCGATCAGCCACCCTTCAATGACTGGCCATGCGTCGGCGAATGGGTCCGTGCGGGTTCGCCACCAGTGTTTGGCCTTCGGCTGCTTGCGATGCGTCGGTCGCACTTCGCCTTCCGTCCAGGCTGACGACAAGCTCCGAAGGAACGCTGAGATATCGGCCGCACTTCTTGGCACCACTTCTTTCGGCGCCCCGTGAGCCGCGATCTCGCTTAACGTCTGCTGGGCCATTCGGATTTCCTGCAGCAGCCGCACCGGGTCGAGTCTCTTGAGTTGCGCCGTCAGCTTCTCCTTGATCGCCGGCTCCACGCCGCTGTGGGCAACAAGCCGTTCACATGGAGTCGCCGGCGCGAAGTACACCTTGTGCACACGAGCGCCGTCTCGTGTTTTGGACTTCAGCTTGAATGAGGGCTGGAAGAAGTTGATGTACAACCGCGACGACTCGTACAGCTGCGCCAGAGCTTTCGTAGCTTCGCGGCCGCTCAAGCGGCCATAGCCGACGAGCCGCCGAACGACGGCACCGTTCTTCTGCTCCACCCAGGCTTGGTCGTTCTTTTTGTAGGGGCGGGACCGCGTCTGCTCAAGGCCGCGCCCCTTGCAGTAGTCGAATACGGCTTGGCTCATGAAGGTGCTGTCGTTGTCCGAGTCAATGCCGAGCATCGCGAACGGCAGGTCGGCCGCCACCTTTTCGAAGGCTTCGATCACCAGCATCTGGTCGCGCATCCTCATTGCCACGCATTCCGTCCATCCGCTGGCGATGTCGGTCAGCGTCAGGGTGTGAACGTAGTCACCATCGGTCTTCGGGCCGCCGCAGTGCTCGACCATATCAATCTCGAGGAAGCCTGGCGCCGGATCCCACCAGTCGGCGAACGTGCGCACGGGAATGCTGCGTCTGATAGCCGCGCCCACGCCAGTGCGGCGCCTGCGCTTCCCATCGATATGCGAACGCGCGTCGGCAAGGATGCGATCGATGGTCGCTGCACTAACCTGCAGGACTTTGGTCTTGACGACTGGGTCCAGGTCGAGGTGGCCATGGCGCTCCATCGCATCGACCAACATCGGGACCAAGGCCTTCAGCCGCTTGCCGCAGACCCGATCAGCGGCCTCCCATAGCACCGTCAGCGCTTGCCGCACCGCCTCGTCGTACAGACGATCGCGTGCCCGCGTTTCTTTCGAGGGAACTTCCTCTCGCAACACCCGGATTGCGTGTTTGCGGTGGTAGCCCGTCAGGGCCACGAATTCGTCGAGGATCTTGACCTTTTCTCCCATCGCCGCTGCGCGATACCGCTCTCCCAATGCTTCAACCAATTCCTTGCGTGTCGCCATGCTGATTCGCCTTGTCACGTAGCTTTCTGCTCCCGCCGGACCATCCGACGGGTAGCAATTTACGTGAGGCAACAGGTCAGCTCGGGTAGCAAATCCGACGAGTCAATGCGCCCTGTCATGTCAAATTGACAGAAACACGACACCGAAAACAAATCGAGCCCGATTCAAGGCCCAAGGCAACGAGAGCTACTATTGCTTCACGTGCTAAAACGGTAGATCCCGAGGAGAGTTCCGTGCGTTCCATTGCTAAAATCACGAGCCACCTCTTCAGGATTCCCCTCGCTGAAGTCCTGACGGACGCCAAACACGGCGCGCACACTCATTTCGAGTTGGTCACCGCTACAGTGGCGCTTGCAGACGGCAGCCAGGGTACGGGCTACACCTACACCGGCGGCAAGGGTGGCCATGCGATCAAGGCCATGATCGACTACGACCTGGCCCCTGCGCTGATGGGATTGGATGGCGCGGATGTCGAAGACATTCACGACCTCAGCCAATAGCATGTGCACTATGTTGGACGCGGCGGCATCGCCTTGTTCGCAATCTCTGCGATCGCTATCGGGCTTTGGGATATCCGCGCCAAGGCGGCGGGGGAGCCGCTTTGGAAAATTGCCGGCGGCGCCATGAACACCTGCAAAGCCTACTGTGGCGGCATCGATCTGGCCTTCCCGCTCGAGCGGTTGCTGGACAACGTGCGCGGCTATCTCGCCAAGGGTGTTGGCGGCGTCAAGATCAAGATTGGGCGTCAGGACCTTGAGGAAGACATTGACCGTATCCGCGCAGTGCGGCAGCTGATCGGTGACGACATCACCTTGATGGTTGATGCCAACTATGCAATGAGCGTGGACCAGGCCATCGTCGCGGGCAGGCACTTCAAGCCCTTTAATGTCCTCTGGTTCGAGGAACCGACCATTCCGGACGACTATCAAGGCTATGCGCGAATTGCCGAGGCCACCGGCGTACCGCTGGCGATGGGCGAGAACCTGCACACGATTCATGAGTTCAATCAAGCGTTCGAGCAGGCGGGGCTGTCCTTCATCCAGCCGGACGCCTCGAATTGCGGCGGCATCACGGGCTGGCTGAGGGTGGTCGAGCGCTCGCGCCACTACGGGATCCCGGTGTGCTCGCATGGCATGCAGGAGTTGCATGTGAGCTTGTTGGCGGCACAACCGAACGCAGGTTGGCTGGAGATTCACAGTTTCCCCATTGACGAGTACACGATGCGCCCGTTGGTTGTGGAAAACCAGCGCGCAGTGGCGCCAAATGAGCCTGGGATCGGGGTTGATTTTGATTGGGCGAAGTTGCTGCGTATTTGGTCGAGTCGTCTCACTAGCCACGATTAAGGGCTGCGCTGCTCGGTAGTCTCCATTCAGCTTGCCCTGTGAGTAGGTCGACATATCGCGCAGTGGTCGCTTTCGGAGCTTTGCCGACCGCCGGTCTGCAAGCCCATGTGGAGCGCTGCGCCTACTCTTCAGGCCCGGATCCAAGAACGAAGTTCGTGACATCGACGGAACGCTTGAGGCAGCGACGCGAGAATTTGGTTGCGCGCTTCGAGAGCAGTCCATCGCTGGAGTGGCCGGCTCATCTCATCCCCGAACGGCATGCTGACAACGAGCCTCCGCCCCCAACTCATACGCCATCGAACCTGAGCCTTTCCTTGAGATAGGAGATGAATGCCTGCACCTTTGGGGACGGCATCCGCTCTCGTGAAGAAAGCGCATTGAGCTCCTGCGGCGGTCCGATCCACTGTGGCAGAACGCGCACCAAGCTGCGCGCCTTGACGTCCGACGCCATGCTTTGTTCCATGGCCAGCGAAATGCCTTCGCCTTGGCGCAAGGCGTCATAGAGCAGGGCCGGGTCACTCGCCACGACCACCGGGTCGATCAAGTAGCCGCGGGGCTTCCCGCTTCCCTTTCGAAGTGGCCACACATAGCCGACGTCGCGGCGTGCCTGATGCAGCGCCAGTGCCGAATGATCGCGCAGGGCTTCGGGCGTCTCGGGTGCTCCCGCGCGCCGAAGGTATGCAGGGCTTGCAAAGATGCCGGAAGGAAAGCTCGCGAGTCGCCGCGCCACGAGGCTGGAGTCAGGCAACTCGCCGAGGCGCAATGCAATGTCGATCTCAGCCTCGACGAGGTCGAGTGTCGCGTGCGAGGCCACGATCTCCAGCCTCACGTCGGGGTAGCTCGCCCGAAAACCGGGCAGCAGCGGGGCGAACCAGCTCACGCCGAATGAGTAGGGCATGGTCACGCGCAGCCACCCGCGCGGGCCGTCGCGCAGTTGGTGTACGGCACCCTCGGCGGCCTCCAGTGTGCTGGCGATGGATCGACATTGCTCGAAATAGATCGCCCCCGCTTCGGTCAGGCTCAGCTTGCGCGTGGTGCGTCGGAGCAACTGCGCGCCCATGTACTTCTCCAGTTCGTAGACGCGTCGACTGACCGTGGTTTTGGGGATCTGCAGCGCGCGCGCCGCGGCAGTGAAGCTGCCTTCCTGTACGACCCGGACGAACACGAGCGTGTCGTTCATATCTCTTGCCATGATCAACGTCCCTTCGAGGGTCCGCACATCCGGCATTGTCCCATCGATGGTCCAGCTCTTGCCGTCTCAGTGGGCTAATCAGAACGGCTCGCTTTCCCTATCTTTGGTGCTCCACCTACTGGAGAAACACCATGAACCTGAGCGAATACACGACCTACGACGCGGTTGGCCTGGGACAGCTCGTCGCCGCCGGTGAAATCCGCCCGGCGGAACTTGCTGCGCTTGCAAGGGCCGCGGCGGATGCCGTGAACCCCCGAATCAATGCCGTGGTCGAGCACTGGGCGCCTGAAGAATCGGACCTGGCTACGCAGGCAACCCCCAGCCCGCTCGCTGGCGTGCCGTTTCTGATCAAGGATCTCGCCATCCAGCTGACGGGCAGGAAGAACGAACTCGGCAGCCGGCTGGCCCGGGGAGTGGTCGCATCGGCTGATTCGAATCTCATGCGCCATTTCAGGAAGGCCGGCCTGGTCACTATCGGCCGCACGACAACGCCCGAAATGGCCTTCAGCACGGAAACAGAGTCCGCATTGCAAGGGGCGACCGGCAACCCTTGGGACACCCGCCTCAGCGCGGGTGGCTCCAGCGGTGGCTCAGGCGCAGCCGTCGCGGCGGGCGTGGTACCGATGGCGCACGCAACGGATGCAGCTGGCTCGATCCGAGTGCCCGCTGCCTACAACGGCTTGTTCGGCCTCAAGCCGACGAGGGGCCGCACGTCCAGCGGCCCGGCCCTCGATGAAGTTTTTGCGGGCCTCGGCGTGCAACTCGGCGTCAGTCGCACGGTTCGCGACAGCGCCGCCCTGATGGACGCGGTGCAGGGATATTCGGCCGGCGACCCCTACTACACCGCGCCGCCCGCGAACAGCTTCCTGTCCGAGGTGGGGCGCGACCCCGGCAAGCTGCGCATCGGGCTGATGGTCCACTCGTGGAACGGCGAGCCAACATCGGACCCCATTGCGCAGGCCACGCGCGACGCGCCACACCACCTCCAGTCGCTCGGCCATCACGTGGAAGAGAGCAGGCCCGAACTTGGCGTGTCGTGGGAGGCCTTCGTCCATGCCAACGCGCAGATCTGGTGCGCCACGCTGGTGCGCTGGATCGACGGACTTGCCGCAGCAACCGGCCGCCCCATCGATGCGACGACTCTCGAGCCTTCCACGCTCGCGAACTATCGCTTTGGCCGCAGCGCGAGCGCCGTCGACTTCGCCGCGGCGCTCGAAGTGCGCAACACTGTCGCGCGCGCCGTTGGTGAATGGTTCGCAAGGATGGACGTGTTGATGACGCCCACGCTCCCGCAGTCGCCGGGGCTGCTTGCGACCTACAGCGAGGGCGCCGATCGCATGAGTGGCCTGGAGTGGACGGCACGCGTCTTCCGGCATGCCTCCTTCACGCCGCCGGCCAACGTGGCGGGGACGCCGGCGATGTCCGTGCCGCTCGCGGTGGCGCCGGGCGACGGCTTGCCCATCGGCATCCAGTTCGCCGCCGGCTTTGCGCGTGAAGACCTGCTGCTGCGCCTGGCCGCGCAGCTCGAGCGGTCGATGCCCTGGGCTGCCCGGCGTCCGGCGGTTTGGGCAGGCCGCCCTTAGGCCGAAGGGTCTCTGGAGGTCAAGGCCAAGTCTCGCGGAAATGAACCGAGGGGGTGCTCAGTCCGCCGTGCGAACAACGACGCGGCCTCTGATCTTGCCCGCCATCAGTGCGTGGGCGGTACCGATGGCATCCGACAGCGTGATCTCGCGCGTGATGGTCTCGAGCAGCGACGCATCAAGATCCCGCGCGAGCCGTGTCCACGCTTCGTTGCGCAGTGCGAGCGGCGCCATCACGCTGTCCACGCCGAGCAGTGCGACGCCGCGCAGGATGAATGGCATCACTGTGGCGGGCAGGTCCGCCCCCTGCGCAAGGCCACAGGCCGCGACGGCACCGCCGTAGCGCGTCTGCGCGCAGGCGTTGGCCAGCGTGTGGCTGCCTACCGCATCGACGACCGCGCGCCAGCGCTCCTTCTGCAAAGGCTTGCCCGGGGCCGAGAGTTCGGCGCGGTCCATCACCACCGTCGCGCCCAGTGCCTTCAGATACGGCGCCTCTGCACTCTTGCCTGTCGTTGCAACAACTTGGTGCCCGAGCTTCGACAACAAGGCGACGGCAACTGACCCGACGCCGCCGGTCGCGCCGGTCACCAGCACCTCGCCCTCTCCGGGCTCGAGTCCGTGGCGCTCGAGTGCCATCACGCAGAGCATGGCTGTATAGCCCGCGGTCCCGATCGCCATGGCCTGCCGGGTCGTGAAGGTCTCCGGCAGGCGTACCAGCCAGTCTCCGCTGAGGCGCGCGCGCTGTGCCAGGCAGCCCTTGTGCTTCTCGCCGACGCCGAAGCCGTTGAGCACCACGCGGTCGCCGGGCCGCCAGGCCGGGTGGCTGCTTTCCCGCACGGTGCCTGCGCCGTCGACTCCGGCCACCATGGGCCACTCCCGCACCACGGGCGATCGGTTGGTGATGGCCAGAGCGTCCTTGTAGTTGAGCGTGGAGTAGTCGACGTCGATCGTGACGTCGCCGGGCGGAAGAAATCCATCGTCGACCTCGCGAATTGCCGCGGCGAACTCGGGCGACTTGTCCAGCACCAGTGCCTTGAACATGCTAGCTCCTCAGATGTGAATCAATTGGTCGAAGTCTTCGACGACGAGCACCAGCGGTGCGGCAGAGCGCGCAAGGCGAGCGCGCAGAACGGCGCCTTCCCAGGCGGCCCAGAAACTTCGCGCCAGCCGGTCCGCATCGAAATTGGCGCGCACCTCGCCTCCGGCCTGCGCCATCCGGATCGAAGCCGCCAATTGAGTCTCCCATTCCCGAATGGAAGCGTCCAGTCGCTTGCGGAAACCGTCATGGAGGGCGGCAACCTCTTGCCCCAGCGTGCCGACCAGACAGCCACGGCGCCATCGGAATCGACGCATGCCGACCGTCGATTCCGAGAGGAATGCCGCGAGCTTGTGGGTGAAGCTCGGATTGACCCCATTGGGCCGCGCGCCGAAGCATCTCTCCAGGCGCCTGAGAAAGTAGGCCTGATACGTCTCGAGCAGTGCGAAGCCGAAGTCGTCCTTGCTGCCGAAGTAGTGATAGAACGATCCTTTGGGAACACCGACGGTGGTCAGCACCTTGTCGACGCTGGTACTTGCCCATCCGTTCTCCAGCACCGACTCCAGCCCGGCCCGGATCAGGTGCTCCCGGGTGTTCGAGCGTGCACCACGTCGTTGCACATGTGAACGGGGCGCGTCAGTACTTTTCATGACGAGTGGACGAACTGGCGTTCAGCGATGACGAAACACCGGTGCGCGCTTGCTCAGGAATGCGTGCATCCCCTCCTTCTGGCCGTCCGTGGCGAACGCTGCCTGGAACAGGCGCCGCTCGTGGAGCAGGCCCTCGGCCAGAGAGACTTCGTGCGCTCGGTTCACGGCTTCCTTGGCCATGCGTACCGCGGGCGCGTTGTACCCCGCGATGGTGTGCGCGGCCTCGAGTGCAGTCTGCAGGAGTTCGGCGGCGGGCACCACACGCGCGACGAGACCCGACGCCTTCGCCTCCGCGGCGTTGATGCTCCTGCCGGTCAGGATCAGATCCATCGCCAGCGCCTTGCCGACGGAGCGCGTCAGGCGCTGCGTGCCACCGATGCCCGGAAGGATCCCCAGCTTGATCTCCGGCTGGCCGAAGTGCCCATCGTCGGCCGCAATGATGAAGTCGCACATCATCGCCAGTTCGCAGCCTCCTCCTAGAGCATAGCCGCTGACAGCGGCGATGATCGGCTTGGTGATGGCCTGCACGCCCTGCCATGCCGCGAAGACGTCGTTCGTTTGGAGCTCGGCCAAGGTCTTGTCGGCCATCTCGGCAATGTCCGCGCCGGCCGCAAAAGCACGCGGGCTTCCGGCGATCACGACGGCGCCGACGTTGGCGTCCGCATCGAATGCGCGAAGTGCCGCGACCACCTCGCGCGATAGCACTGTGTTCAGCGCGTTCAGGCTGCGCGGACGGTTGAGCGTGATCAGGCCAACGCGCTCGCGGCGTTCGACGAGGATCGTTTCGTACAGTGCCGGTACTGGTCCGTGGGAGGATGCGTTTCCTGCGGCGGGTTGGTGGTCTGTCTTGGCGGTGGGCGGCTGGGCGGTCAAAGCAGGCAAAGCCTTGGTTGCTGTGGCGGACATGTCTACTCCTTGTTCGGTGAGAGGTGGATCAGGCTGTTTCGTTCAGAGAGGCATGCCTAGCGCGTGCCGGAGCGTCTGCAGAACGCTTGGCCGGCGCGTAGTCCCCTGTCCCCGACATCAATTCGGCGAGGATGCGCTCGCGGTGTTCGTCCAGTCCTGGCGCCCGGATGGGGGTGTTCACGTCGATGTCTTCGAATCCGCTGAGCTTGATCGGATTGCCGGCCGTGTGCACGGAGCGCTCCGACGTACCCTGGACCTGGACAATCATGTTGCGTGCCAACAGTTGCGGGTGTCCGAACAGCCTGTCGATGGTGTTGATGGGCGCGCATGGAACGCCAGCCTCGTTGAGACGATCGATCCAGTGCTCGATGGCCTCCGTGCCGGTGATGGCCTCGATGGCGGCGACCATCGCCGGGCGGTTGCGGCAGCGCAGGTCGTTGCTGAGAAAGCGCGCGTCGAGCGCAAGCGCCGGGCTGCCGAGCGCGTCGGCCATGAGCATGAAGAGCTGATCGTTGCCTGCGGCGATGACGAAGCGACCGTCCTTCGCGGCGAAGGTCTCGAATGGTGCCAGGGAGGGATGGCTGTCGCCGGTCCTGGTCGGCACCTTGCCCTCGACATCGAAGCGCGCCAGTGCCGTCTCCATCAGCGCGGCCTGGCAGTCGAGCATGCCGATGTCGACCCGCATGCCTTGTGCATCCTGTGTGCGCTTGTAAAGGGATGACACGATGCCCACCGCCGCGAACAGGGCGGCGCTCAGGTCGCCGAAGCTCGTTCCTACGCGCGCCGGCGGCGCGTCGGGCCAACCGGTCAGGCTCATGACGCCGCCCATGGCCTGCACGACCATGTCGTAGCCTGGCAGGTCGCTGTAGGGGCCGGTGTGTCCGAAGCCGGAGATCGATGCGTAGACGATGTGTGGATGGGTGCGGGCGAGTCGTTCGGCGCCGTAGCCGAGACGGTCCATCACGCCCGGTCGAAAATTCTCGACGACCACGTCGGCCTGCAAGAGCATCCGCTCGAGAAGGTCCCGGTCACGCGGGCTCTTGAGGTCGAGCGCGATGCTTTCCTTGCCCCGGTTGAAGCACATGAAGTAGGCCGACTCCTTCTCCACAAAGGGGCCGAAGGCGCGGGTGTCGTCGCCGGTGCCGAGCTTCTCGATCTTGATGACCCGCGCACCGAGATCGGCCAGGATCATCGTGCAGTAGGGGCCGGCCAGGACGCGTGAGAAGTCAAGCACGGTGATGCCGTTGAGCGGCCCCTTGCGGCCGGTGTCGGTGGAAGGTCTTTCCATGTCGTCGTCTCCTGTTGAGCTCTATTGCCCAGCCGCGATCCAGCGCGAGGCCTTCTCGGCGATCATCAGCGTGGGGCTGTTGGTGTTGCCGCTGGTGATGGTCGGCATCACGCTGGCATCCACTACGCGCAGGCCCCGGAAACCGCGCACGCGCAGGTGGCTGTCGACCACCGCCATCTCGTCCGAGGCGTTGCCCATCCTTGCGGTGCCGACGGGGTGAAAAATCGTCGTGCCGATATCGCCCGCCAGCCGCGCGAGCTGTTCGTCGGTCTCGTATTGAGGCCCGGGCTTGAACTCTTGCGGCTTGTAGCGGGCCATGGCGGGTTGCGCTGCGATGCGCCGGGTGACGCGCAGCGAGTCGGCGGCAACCCGGCGGTCTTCCGCGGTGCTCAGATAGTCGGGCGCGATACGCGGCGCATCGGCGAAGTCGGCGCTTCGGATGCTGACGCTGCCTCTGCTCGTCGGATTGAGGTTGCACACGCTGGCCGTGATCGCAGGGAAGTCGTGCAAGGGCTGCCCGAAGGCATCAAGGCTCAACGGCTGCACGTGGTACTGGATGTTCGCGTGGGCGCGCGAGGCGTCGCTCTGCGTGAAGATGCCCAGTTGCGAAGGCGCCATGCTCATGGGGCCGCTGCGTTTCAAGGCGTACTCAAGCGCGATCCTTGCCTTGCCCAGGAGTTGGGTCGCCTGGGTGTTGAGGGTCGCTGCCCCGTGTACTTTGTAGACCGACCGTATCTGGAGGTGGTCCTGCAGGTTGCGCCCGACCCCCGGCACATGCGCGACCACAGGCACGCCATGCGACTGGAGCAGGGCGGCATCGCCGATCCCGGAGAGCTGCAGGATCTGCGGGGTGCCGACCGCGCCGGCGCTGAGGACGACCTCTCGGGTCGCTTTCACGGTGCGCCGCTGTCCGCCCTGCACGAGCTCGACGCCGCGGCAGACGCGAGCGCCATCGGCGTCCTGCTCGAACAGCAGACGGCAAACCTGTGCTCCGGTCCAGACCGCCAGGTTCCTGCGCTGCTTGCGAATGGGGCGAAGAAACGCCTTCGAGGCATTCCAGCGCCATCCACCACGTTGATTCACTTCGAAGTAGCTGACGCCGCGGTTGTCCCCGCCGTTGAAATCTTCGGTGGCCGGAATGCCAGCCTGCTGCGCGGCGAGCGCGAACGCATCGAGCACGTCCCAGCGCAGCCTCTGTTTCTCAATGCGCCATTCCCCGCCCGAGCCGTGAAGTGCCTTGAAGGCCTTCAAGTCTTCGGATGGGGCGACCTTCGATGCGTCGAGGCGGTAGTGGTCCTCGTGTGCACGGAAGTCGGGCAGGCAGTTGTCCCAGGTCCACGCAGTGTCGCCGGTGGCTTCTGCCCATTGCGCGTAGTCGCGGGCCTGACCGCGCATGTAGATCATTCCGTTGATGCTCGAGCATCCGCCCAGGGTCTTGCCCCGTGGATACAGCAGTGACCGACCATTGAGTCCCGGTGATGCCTCGGTGCGGAAGCGCCAGTCGGTGCGCGGGTTGTCGATGCAGTACAGATAGCCGACAGGGATGTGGATCCACGGGTAGCTGTCCGGACCGCCTGCCTCGAGCAGCAGGACGTCGCGATGGCTGTCGGCGCTCAGGCGGTTCGCCAGCAGGCAGCCCGCGGTGCCCGCCCCGATGACCACGTAGTCGAAGGTCTGCACGCTCATGGCATGTCTCCGCGATTTCTGCGCTCAAGGACTGTTGTCTTCATTTAATTAGACCGATCGTCTATTGAAAGTCAAAAAAAAGGCGGTCAGGCCCCGATGCTTTGGCGGAAAATCTTGGCGAACATCTGAAGCGGTGCAGCCTTGCGTTCGAGCTTGGCGCGGAGCACCGCACCTTCCCAACCGGTCCACAGGAATGCCGCCCATTCCGTGCAGTCCGTCGACCTGCCGATCTCTCCGTCGCGCTTGGCCTGTTCGAGCACCGTCGCGGTACGGCGCTGCCAGTCGAGAAGCACGTCGGTCAGCTGCGCGCGAAAGGCTTCGGGCAGCGTGCCCATCTCCTGGCCCAGGTTGCCGACCAGGCAGCCACGACGGAATCCGAAGCGCTTCATGCCACGTTCGGCGTCGGCGAAGAAGGCATCGATACGGTCCAGCGGAGACCTGGACTCGTCCAGAAAGAAGCGGTCGAGCTTTCGAACGAAGTATTCGTCATAGCGTGCGATGAGCGCCGCGCCGAACGCTTCCTTGCTGGCGAAGAAATGATAGAAGGAGCCCTTCGGAACACCCACGGACCTGAGGATCTCGTCGATGCCGGTCGCCGAGAAGCCCTTCTCTGTCAACACGGCCACGCCGGCATTGAGAAGCGCCTCGCGCGTCGCGCGATAGTCGCCTTCATCCTTGGCGGGGCGGCCACGTTTGCGTGGCAGGACTGTGGTGGAACTCATGGCGCGATTATTAGACCGTCTGTCTCGATAAATCAAGCGGTTTTGCGCGACGTCGACCCTGCGCGGGATGCTTCGGCATCCATTCCTCCAATGAAAGGAACGGTCAAGCACATGGACCGGCCCTCGATGGCACGCCGTTGAGCCTGCTGAATTAGACCGGTCGTCTTCGGTTTGTTATCGCAAACCCCTATTCGCGGCGGCAGGCTGCGTGCTAAATTTCTTCCCAGACGAGAACTTCGTCGCTCATCATTTCGCACCGACTGCCAGTGTTGCCAGTCAGGTGCAAGGCAACAAGGCCTGAACCGGTTAATTCCCGGGTCAGGCCTTTTTGCTTTTTCGGCTTCTGGAACGCCTTCATCGAAATGGACGCAGCTGCGCCCAGGGATGAACTCGGCCTCAAGAAATCGAGCGAGATGCCAGCGGTGGAGCCGTCAGACCCAAACACCTCAACCCTTGAAGGAGAGATCTGATGAGCCCAATGAATCGCCGCGACCTGGTCAAGACCGGCGGCACCATGTTTGTTCTTGGCGCTGCCTCGGGCACCGCGCTGTTCTCCGCCGCCGCCAATGCGCAGGAGGGCGTGAAGCTCGGCCTGCTGCATTCGCTCTCGGGCACCATCGCCATCGCCGAAGCCGCGCTGGTCGATGCGGAAAAGATGGCCATCGACGAGATCAACGCCGCTGGCGGCGTGATGGGCCGCAAGATCGAGGTGGTGGTCGAGGACGGTGCGAGCGAGAACTCGGTGTTCGCCGAGAAGGCCCGCAAGCTCCTGGAACGCGACAAGGTCGCCGCGATCGTCGGCTGCTACACATCGGCTTCGCGCAAGGCGGTGCTGCCGGCGCTCAGCCGCGCCAAGGGCTTGCTCTTCTACCCGACCTACTACGAGGGCCAGGAGCAGGACAAGCATGTGGTGTACACGTCGCAGGAGGCCACGCAGTCCGTGGTTGCCGCCGTCGAATGGCTCGCGCGCGAGAAGGGCAAGACCTTCTTCCTTGTCGGCTCCGACTACATCTATCCGCGCACCTGCAACAAGATCGCCAAGCCGACCATTGCCAAGCTGGGCGGCAAGGTGCTGGGCGAAGAGTACGCGCCGCTCGGCCACACCGAGTTCTCCTCCATCATCAACAAGATCAAGGCCGCCAAGCCTGACTGCATCTACAGCACTGTCGTCGGCGGCTCGAACGTCGCGTTCTACAAGCAGCTGCGCGCGGCAGGGCTCGACGGCACGAAGCAGACGCTTCTGTCCACCGTCGTCTCGGAGAACGAGATCGAGGGAATCGGCAAGGACAACGCCGTCGGCTACTACGCCTGCATGGGGTACTTCCAGAGCGTGAAGAACCCCGCGAACGAAAAGTTCGTCAAGGCCTTCAAGGCGAAGTACGGACAGGATCGCGTCATCGGTGATCCGATGGAGGTCGCCTACAACTCGGTCTACCTGTGGAAGCTTGCGGTCGAGAAGGCCAAGTCCTTCGATCCCGAGAAGGTGCTGGCCGCAAGCGCGGGTGTCGAGCTCGATGCGCCCGAGGGCAAGGTGCGCGTGCATGCGACGAACCAGCACGTCTGGAAGAAGGTGCGCATCGGCAAGGCACTGCCGAACGGCCAGTTCGACATCGTCTGGGAGTCGGCGAACCAGGTCGAGCCGAACCCCTTCCCCACGCTGTAGGCGGCGGCGCGGCGCACACCCCCAGATACCGGAGTCTTCCATGACTTTCGACATTGCAGTGATGCAGGTCTTCAACGGCGTGAGCCTGTTCACGATCCTGCTCCTCATGGCCATCGGCCTGGCCATCGTGTTCGGCCTGATGGGCGTGATCAACATGGCCCACGGCGAGCTGATGGCGCTCGGGTCGTACGTCACCTACCTGACGGCCATGGCGTTCTCGAAGTTCGCGCCACAGTGGATGGGGGTCTACCTGTTCGCCGCGATCGCGCTGGCATTCGCCGCCACCTTCGCGTTCGGGTACCTGCTGGAGCGCGGCTTCGTCAGGTTCTTCTACAACCGGCCGCTCGACACGCTGCTGGCCACCTGGGGCCTGAGCCTGATCCTCCAGCAGGCCTATCGCTCGATCTTCGGCGCGCAGGAGGTGAGCGTGCCGCTGCCGCAATGGCTCAGTGGCGCATGGGAGCCCGTGGCGGGGATCCAGCTGCCGATCAGCCGGATCTTCATCATCGGGCTCACCATCGCGGTCGCCGTCGGCGTCTATCTGCTCCTGAACCGGACGCGCTGGGGCCTCAAGGTCCGTGCCGTGACGCAGAACCGCGCCATGAGCGAGGCCGTGGGCATCGACACCCAACGCCTGGACGCGCTGACCTTCGCGCTCGGCGCCGGGCTGGCGGGCATCGCGGGCTGCGTGTTCACGATGATCGGCTCGACCAACCCGGGCACCGGCCAGCTCTACATCGTGGACTCGTTCATCGTCGTGGTCTTCGGCGGCGTGCAAAGCCTGATCGGCACGGTGCTGTCGGGCTTCGCGATCGCGCAGTCGCAGACCACGCTGGAGTACCTCATGAGCGGGTCGATGGCGCGCGTCACGATCCTCCTGCTCGTGATCGTGGTCCTCTACTTCCGGCCCAACGGGCTGTTCGCAACCCGGTCAAGGAGCTGAGCGATGAGATCCCTTCTACGCGCAGCCGACACCCGCGCCACGATGGTCGTCGTCGCGCTGCTGGTGGCCATGGTCGCCGTGCTCGATCCGTTCCGCCTCAATCTCATGGGCAAGTACATGTCCTTCGCGTTCGTCGCGCTCGGCATCGTGCTGCTGTGGGGCTACGGGGGCGTGCTGAGCCTCGGGCAGGGCCTGTTCTTCGGCGCCGGCGGCTACATGATGGCCATGTTCCTGAAGCTCGAAGCCTCGGCGCCGGAGCTGCCGGACTTCATGGTGTGGAGTAGCGTCGACCAGCTTCCGGTGTGGTGGCAGCCGTTCCGCAGCTTTCCGGTCACGCTGCTGCTGATCCTGAGCGTTGCACCGGTCACGGCCTACCTGTTTGCCTACGCCATCTTCAAGAAGCGCGTGGGCGGCGTGTACTTCGCGATCGTGACGCTCTCGCTGGCCCTCACCGGCACGGTGCTCATCGTGGGACAGCAGGGCGACACCGGCGGCGCCAACGGCATCACCGACTTCCGCACCCTGCTTGGCATGGACATCGTCAGCGACGGTGCCAAGCAGACCCTCTATCTCATCGAGGCGGCCGTCCTCGCCGCTGCCATGCTGTGCTGCGTCGCGCTCCTGCGCAGCCGCTTCGGCAAGGTTCTGATCGCCATCCGCGACAAGGAGGACCGCGTGCGCTTCAGCGGCTACAACACCGCCCACATGAAGGCGTTCGTGTTCGCGATCTCGGCGCTCCTGTCGTGCATCGGCGGCGCCTTCTACAGTCTCCAGGTCGGGCTGATCTCGCCGACCGCCGTGGGTGTGGTCGCCTCGATCGAGATGGTCATCCTGGCAGCCGTCGGGGGGCGCCTGTCGATTCCCGGCGCGGTCGTGGGCGCCCTGCTGGTGGGCTTCCTCAAGTCCTATCTCTCCGAGGCCTTCCCGGAGATCTGGCTCTACTTTCTGGGCGCGCTCTTCATCGTGGTCGTGGCCTTCATGCCGCTCGGCATGGCGGGCGTCGTCCAGCGCCTGGCCGCAGGCCGCGTTTCCGCAAAGGTGATGCCATGAGTGCCGTGCTGCCGCTGTCCACCTCCAACTCCGGGAATTCCACCGTGTCCTCTGTGTCCAGCGTTCCATCCGCCATGGAGCAGATCCTGCAGGTCGAGGACCTCTCGGTTTCCTTCGACGGCTTCAAGGCAGTCGATGCGCTGAGCCTGTCCATCCACCGCGACGAGCTGCGCGTGATCATCGGCCCGAACGGCGCCGGCAAGACCACGCTGCTGGACATGATCTGCGGCAAGACGCGCCCCACCTCCGGCAGCGTGCGCTTCAATGGCCGAGAACTGGTCGGCCTGCCGGAGCACGAGATCGTGCGTGCCGGCGTCGGGCGCAAGTTCCAGACGCCTTCGGTCTACGAAGACCTGACGGTGATGGAGAACTTCGAGATCTCGATCCCCGGCAAGCAGGACGTGCTGGGGTCGATCTTCTTCCGACGCAAGGCACACGTGCTGGACCGCATTCACGCGGTGGCGGAGGAGGTGTTTCTCCAGTCCATGCTGCATCAGAGGGCGGGCCGCCTGAGCCACGGCCAGAAGCAGTGGCTGGAGATCGGCATGCTCCTGATCCAGTCGCCCGAGCTGTTGCTGCTCGACGAGCCCGTGGCGGGCATGAGCCCGCGCGAACGCGAGCAGACGGGCGACCTGCTGCGCCGCATCTCGCGCGGCAAGTCCGTGATCGTCATCGAGCACGACATGGATTTCGTCAAGCGCATCGCGAGCAAGGTCACCGTGCTGCATCAGGGGCGGCTGCTCAGCGAAGGCAGCGCAGCGCAGGTGCAGTCGGACCCTCGCGTCATTGATGTCTACCTCGGCCACTGAAGGAGCGGACATGCTGGAAGTCAGCCATCTCAACGTCTTCTATGGCGAATCGCAGGCGATCCGCGATGTCTCGTTTCGCGTGGGCAACTGCGAATCGGTGGCCATCATGGGGCGCAACGGAATGGGCAAGACCACCTTGCTCAAGTCGCTGATCGGCATGCTCCCATCGCGCTCGGGCAGCATTCGCGTCCAGTCGCAGGAGCTGGCGGGCAGTCCCAGCCACGAGCGAGTCGCCAAGGGCTTGGCCTTCGTGCCTCAGGGCCGAATGATCTTTTCGCAGCTTACCGTCGAAGAAAACATTCTGGTCGGCCTCAGGAACGCCGCGCAGCGCACGGTGCCGGAGTACGTCTATCGCTTCTTCCCGGTGCTGGCCGAGATGAAGGCGCGCTGCGGCGGCAACCTGTCGGGCGGCCAGCAGCAGATGCTGGCCATTGCCCGTGCGCTCGTCACCGACCCCAAGGTGCTGATCCTCGACGAACCCACCGAGGGCATCCAGCCATCGATCATCAAGGACATCGCCCGCATCCTGAACCTGCTGCGCGTGGAGCGGCAGATCGCGATCGTGGTGTCGGAGCAGGTGCTGAGCTTCGCGCTCGACCTGGCCGACAGGTTCCTGGTCATCGACGGCGGGCGCATCGTCCACGACGAAGCGCGCGCCCAGCTCGACCAGGACAAGGTCAAGTCCTTCCTGACCATCTGACCCCTCTTTTCCCCGACCCCCTCCTTTCACCTCAACCACCAGGAGTTTTTATGCGACACGGAGATATTGGAAGCAGCAACGATTGTGTCGGCGTGGCCGTCGTCAACTACAAGATGCCCCGTCTGCACACGAAGGGCGAGGTGCTGGCCAACGCGCGCAAGATCGGCGAGATGGTCGTCGGCATGAAGCAGGGCCTGCCGGGCATGGACCTGGTGATCTTTCCCGAGTATTCGACGCACGGGATCATGTACGACCCGAAGGAGATGTACGAGACGGCGTCGACCATTCCGGGCGACGAGACCGAGATCTTCGCGGACGCCTGCCGCCGCGCAAACGTCTGGGGCGTGTTCTCGCTCACCGGCGAGCGCCATGAGGAGCACCCGAACAAGGCGCCCTACAACACGCTGATCCTGATGAACAACAAGGGCGAGATCGTCCAGAAGTACCGCAAGATCATGCCGTGGACGCCGATCGAGGGCTGGTACCCGGGCGACTGCACCTACGTGTCCGACGGTCCCAAGGGCATGAAGGTCAGCCTGATCATCTGCGACGACGGGAACTTCCCCGAGATCTGGCGCGACTGCGCGATGCGCGGCGCCGAACTCGTCGTACGCTGCCAAGGCTACATGTACCCCGCTAAGGAACAGCAGATCATGGTCGCGCGCACCATGGCTTGGATGAACAACGTCTACGTGGCCGTGGCCAACGCCACCGGCTTCGATGGCGTGTACTCGTACTTCGGGCATTCCGCCCTGGTCGGCTTCGACGGCCGCAGCCTGGGCGATTGCGGCACCGAGGAAATGGGCATCCAGTACGCCGAGATGTCGGTGAGCGCCATTCGCGACGCGCGCAAGAACCAGCAGTCGAACAACTTCCTCTACAAGCTGGTCCACCGCGGCTACACCGGCAAGATCAATTCCGGCGAGAGCGCAGCCGGCGTGGCGGCCTGCCCGTACGAGTTCTACGGCAAGTGGATCAACGATCCCGAAGGCACCCGCAAGATGGTCGAGGGGCTCACCCGGGCGACACCTGGAACGCCCGAGTGCCCGATCGAGGGCATCCCGAACGAGGCGGCGCAACACCGCTGAAGCCACCCATCCGCGGGGCGCTGGGGAGCGCCCCGCGCCCCTGCAAAGCAAAGGAGACCCGTGTCAACCTCCATCGACAGCTACCGGTTGCCTGCAAAGCCCTTCTACATGCCCGCCGGCGACGAGGTCGCGCTCTACGAGCATGCCTACACCCATCGCATGCCCATGCTCCTGAAGGGCCCGACGGGCTGCGGCAAGACGCGCTTCATCGAGTACATGGCGTGGAAACTCGACCGGCCCCTCGTCACGCTCGCGTGCAACGAGGACATGACGGCGTCCGACCTCGTCGGCCGCTACCTGCTGGATGCCGACGGCACGGCGTGGCACGACGGCCCCTTGACGATGGCGGTTCGCCATGGCGGCATCTGCTACCTCGACGAGGTGGTCGAGGCGCGGCAGGACACGACGGTCGTGATCCACCCGCTGACCGATGCGAGGCGCATGCTCGCGCTCGACAAGAAGGGCGAGGTCGTGCACGCGCATCCCGACTTCCAGCTGGTCGTGTCGTACAACCCGGGCTACCAGAGCCGCAGCAAGGACATGAAGCATTCGACGCGGCAGCGCTTCGCCGCACTCGAGTTCGACTATCCGGCCGCGGAAATCGAGAGCGCCATCGTGGCGCAGGAAGCCGCGGTTCCTCTGGAGACGGCGCGTTTGCTGGTGAGCATCGCGCACCGGTCGCGTGCGTTGAAGCACCGCGGGCTCGACGAAGGCATCTCGACGCGCATGCTGATCTATGCGGGGCGGCTGATCGGCTCGGGCGTCAGCCCGCGCCAGAGCTGCGAGATGACGATGACGCGGGCGCTGACCGACGACCCCGACATGGCGAAAGCCCTGCAAGGCTTTGTCGAAGCCCACTTCGACTGAACGGAAAGGGGGCGCGATGATCTCCACGGGCGTCCTTGACTTGACCGAGGTGGTGGATAGCGCGCTGGCGTCTTCGCCTCAGTCGCCGAGCGAGGGCCTGCGCCAGCAGCTGCTGAGTTGGCTCCAGGCCCTGCACGACGACGATCCGGCATGCGCGGCCGCGTTGGCGGGCAAGCTCGCAGTGCTGCTCGCATGGGCGTCCGTCGGGGCCCTGGGCCGGTGGATCGTCACCGGACTGCGCATGCATGTCGGCGACCGCCTGCGATTGCGTGCCTACCTCGCGCTGGCCGAGGCGCATGCGGTCGAGTCGCTGGATCGGGAGATCGCCGAAGGCGGCGCGCAGGGCGCCGCGGCCTCGCTGGCATGGCTGCTGGAGGGACTCACCGAGCGCCCGATGGCGATCCAAGCCCGCGACCGCGACCATCTTTACGCGGCGCCGCTTCGCCCCACGCTGACGCCCACCCACTTGCTGCTGCCCAACGACTACACCGCGCTCGACGGCGCGGATCGCTACCACCTCTACCGTGCAGCGGCCGCACACGCGGCGGCCCACCTGCTTCATTCGGTGCCGGGTCGCCCCGCGGGCAAGCTCAAGCCCATGAGCCTGGCGGTCATCTCGGCGATCGAGGATGCGCGCGTGGAGCGCCTATTGCTGCGCGACTATCCAGGCATGCGCCGATGGTTCGCGGATGCACTGGCCCATGCGCTGCAACCGGGTGGCTTGACCTTTTCCGCGCTCATTTCGCGAATGAACCTCGCGCTCATCGACCCGCACTACCGGGACGACAACTATTGGGTCAACAAGGCGCGGCGTCTGTTCGAGTCGCAGGCGTTGCTTCGGCTGGACGACTACGCCGCCTTCAGGCACATCGGATCGCTGCTTGCGAACGACCTGGGCCAGATGCGGGTGCCCTTCAGGGCCGAGCTGTACCAGGTGCCCGCTGCCTACCGGGATGACGACACCTTCCTGTGGGCCTTCGACAGCGAAACCGTACAGCCTCGGGAACTCGAGCTTCAGAACCCGCCACCGGCACCGCACGTACCACCGCCGACGCAGGTGAGCGATGCAGATCCGCCGCCCGACCTTTTTGGAACCCACGAGGTCGAGCTCGGCCGCTATGCATGCCCCGAGTGGGACCATCGCCCGGCCATCATGCGCAGCAACTGGTGCACGGTCATCGACAAGCTGCCATCGTGGAGGACAGCGCACGGCGGCCTCGAGAGCCCGGTCATTCCGGGCGCCGGCCAGGCATTGCGCTTGGTGCGCGCCCACCGGTTCAGCCGCGCCCATCGTCTGCGCCGGCAGTGGGAAGGCGACGATCTCGATCTCAACGCGGCCATCGAGGTGATGGTGGCGCAGCGGGCGCGCATGGCGACGGACCCGCGCCTGTTCATCCGGTCCGCCAACCAGGAGCGCAAGAGCAGCGTGCTGGTGCTGCTGGACCTCTCGGAATCCACCAACGACAGGCCCGATGCAGCAGGCCCCAGCCTTCTCGAGATCGAAAAACAGGCCGCCTTGCTGCTCGCGCGGGCGGTGGCCCACGGTCGGGACCGGATCGCGATCCACGGCTTTTCAAGCAATACGCGTGCCGAGGTCAGCAACTACCGGTTGCTCGAGTTCGGCTCGCCGCTGGACGAAGCGGCCGAGACCATGATCGCCTGCGCACCGGGTCGCCATTCGACGCGGATGGGGGCGGCACTGCGCCATGCGGTTCGCACGTTCGCCGACGAGCCGTCGGACAACCGCGTCGTGCTGCTCATGACGGATGGCGCGCCATCGGATGTCGATGTCCACGAGCCCGCCTACCTCGTCGAGGATGCACGCGCCGCGGTACACGAGGCCCGCGAAGCAGGCGTTCACGTGCATGGTCTGGCGGTCGACCCGCACGGCCATGCCTATGTGCGCAGGATCTTCGGCTGGGGCCATTTCGATATCGTCGACGATCCGCGTGCGCTTCCGGCGAGGCTGTGTCGGTTGTATGCTCGCTTGAGTGCCGCATGAATCGCTGAAAGAATCCGCAATCGAACCTGAGGACTAGTCCGTGGCTAACAAAGATCCCGTTCGCGTCGGCGTGCTCTACTCGGAGACGGGCGTGACCTCGACCATCGGAAAGTCGCAGCTGCAGGGGACCCTGCTGGCCATCGACGAGATCAACGAGGCGGGTGGTCTCGACGGCCGCGAGCTAGTGCCGGTCTTCTACGACGCGCAGTCGAGGCCAGCGGTGTATTCCAAGCTGGCCGAGCGCCTGATCCTCGAAGACAAGGTGAACGTGATTCTTGGCTGCTACATGTCGAGCAGCCGCAAGGCGGTCCTGCCGCTGGTCGAGAAGTGGAACAAGCTGCTTTTCTATCCGACCCTGTACGAAGGGTTCGAGTTCTCCAACAACATCATCTATACCGGCGCGGCGCCCAATCAGAACAGCGTTCAACTCGCAGAGTTCATGACTGCAAATTTCGGGTCGCGGGTGTACCTGATCGGGTCGGACTACATCTATCCGTACGAGTCGAACCGCATCATGAGCGAGCTGGTGCTCCAGCGCCAGAACAGCGAAAAGGTTGCAGAGCGCTACGTGGCCCTCGATGCCACCGAACAGGATTTCGACCCGATCATCGACGAGATCCGGGAGCTGCAACCGGACTTCATCTTTTCCACCGTCGTCGGAGACTCCGCGGCCTGCCTGTACCGGGCGTATGCAGATGCCGGACTCGACCCCAAGACCATGCCGATCGGAAGCCTGACGACTTCGGAGGCCGAGGTATCGCAGATGGGCGGGGCCGGGATCGGTCACTTCACGTCGGCTCCCTATTTCCAATCCATCAACTCCGAGACCAACCTGCGTTGTCTCGAGCGATTCCGGCAACGGTTCGGCGTCGATTGCGTTCCGAACCAGTGCTGGGAGGCAGCGTATTTTCAGACGCATGTCTTCGCGAATGCCTTCGTGTGCGCGGGAACCGACGATCCGACGCAGCTCGTGCCGCAGATCCTCGGCAGCGAGCTCGATGCACCGCAGGGCAGGATTCGCGTCGATCCGACGAACCACCACACCTGTCTCTATCCGCGCATCGGCGTCGTCAACTCGAAGGGCCAGTTCACCATCGTGCGCGAAGCGACACGTGCGGTGCATCCGGATCCGTACATGGTGACCCATTCGATGGGTGACTGGGCCGCAGAGCTGAGCACGCTGGAGCTCTGACGTGGACACCGAATCCGTCCGTCAGAAGGCCGGGCCGACACCGGCCCAGCTGAAAAATCTCCGGATGCTGCGGGTTGCAGTCTGTCATCCCGACGATGCAGACGGCCAGCAAATGACGCAGCAGCTTCGCCGCATCGGCTGCCATGTCCAGGCGTTCTGGCCGCCGCTGCCCGTGTTGCCGGAACTTACCGACGTGGTATTCCTGGCGGTTCGGCCGGACAGCATCGACATGAACTTCGAGTGGTTCAACGCGGACGAAGGACCGACCATCATCGCAGTGGTGAACTACGAGAACCCAACGATCGTCGAGATCGTTCTTCGCATCGGGGCCAAGGCCACGCTGCCGTCGCCGGTACGCTCCTTCGGGCTGCTGTCTGCGCTGGTAGTAGCTCGACAGGTTCATGGAGATCTCAAAGCCCAGAAGCGTCAGCTTCGAAAGCTCAGCGGCAAGGTGCTTGGCGTGCGGCGTATCGAGGAGGCCAAAAATGTCCTGATGCGCTCAAGAAGCATCAGCGAAGCCAAGGCTTACGATCTCCTCCGCGAACAGGCTATGAGCAAACGGGTCAGCATCGAGGAGATCGCCCAGACGATCTTGAACGCCAACGAAATCCTTTCGTTAGGCAAGACCTGAGGCTGCTCTCGCAGGTGACCCGCCAGTCATACGGCGAGATTCAGGGATCGCAACGAGCGCTCGAAGCTGCCGCGGCGCGCCCGCCAGGCACGTAAGACGCGCGCTTTCGATGTTGCCCCATGCTCGCTTGAGTCCTGACTGACATGGCCGTCCGGAGAAGAGCTGTTTCGCGCGTTGTTCCGTGACCATCGCCGTGAACATGCCATCATGGCGCAACGAAATCAAGGGCCAAGCGAGGAAGGACGCGACACGACGACTTGGCTCGCACGAGTTTTTTTGCTCGATCGCCTGTTATGTTTAACGCCTCGGACGACCGGAAAGCCGGCAGGGCAGGGCACGCATCGCCCCTGAAAGAGCAGTGCCTTGGAGGCCGGCTGGGTCGTCGGTCCACAGGAGGTCCTCCATGCCATTCCTCTCCCCTTCGGCGGCGCGAGTGCCGCCGCTGTCGTCCTTGCTTGCCGACTAGGTCGAGCCACCCGGGCAGATCGCTCGACACCTGGGGGTGAGCCTGCGAACCCTTCAGCGCTACGCGGCAAGCGGCAACACGCCGCGCGCCGTCTACCTGGCTTTGTGGTTCGAGGGCCGCTGGGCGCTGAACACCTTGCACGCGCAGGCGGTCAACGAGGCGCAGCACGCCCGCGCCGGGTCTCCTCGCTCGAGCGTGAATGCGGGCGCTTGCGCGGTGTCATCCGCGCGTACGAGCATGCTGAGGCACATCCGGCGGCCAAACGCGCCGGCCTATCACTCAATCTAGTCGGGCAGAGTTCAGGCGGAAAGCGCCATCTGGAAGGCATCTACGTCACCCTCCAGGCGTTCGGCCAGCGTGATGAACTCCGGTCGTTCAAAGACCAGTGCGTACTCGAGCGCGGCGGCGCGAACGCCGCCTTCCGCCGCCGCCTTCAGATGCTGCTCATAGCTTCGGTCGCGGGGCTCCAGATCGCTTCACCACTGGCACCGAGTTGGTGGTCGACGGCGGCATGACCGCGCGCTGCGACTGAATGCGTTCTCAGTCAGGAAGCCGCTGCCTGCGCCTTTCTTCCCGAAGCATGTACAGATAAAGCCCTTCCACCTTCTCCCGTGCCCAGGGAGTCTTTCGCAGAAATTTCAGGCTCGATTTGACGCTGGGGTCGTGCGAGAAGCAGCGCACCGGTATTCGCACCGCGAGATCGTCCCATCCGTAGCGGGCTTGCAGGGCGAGAACAATGGCCTCGAGTGTCACGCCGTGCAGTTGGTTCCGCGGCTGGGCGGGGTGGGGAGAGGCGTCTTCCATGGGGACATTCTGCAACCCCGAATCGCCCGCCGTGGACCCGGAGTTTCTGGAGCGAGCCATCGGTTTGCATGGTGTGTCCGAAAAAAGATCGCCATCGACAAGAGTGGCGCCAACACTGCTGCCATCCTGAGCGTCAATGAAGACTCTGGCGCGGACATCGAACTGCGCCAGAGCACATACCTAGACAACATCGTGGAGCAGGACCATCGGGCCATCAAGCGCGTGGTGCGGCCGATGCTTGGTTTCAAGTCCTTCCGTTGTGCACGCATCCTTCTAGCCGGCATCGAGATCGCGCACATGATCAAGAAGGGGCAACTCGACCGCCTTGCGGGCCATGCCTCGTCCGCAGCGTCAAAGTTCTACTCGCTCGCATTTTGAGTAGCACGCGGCGGCCTGGCTTCACCGGGCTCCGGGGTCGTTAGCGCGACAGAACCAAGGCGAGAAGCTCGTGCGCATCAGCACCACCTTGCCCCAGACGCAGCGGCCATCAGACATCGGACATCGTCAAGGAAATCGCTGCGGCGCAAGCACCTCCGCCCCTCGTTTCGCCAGGAAGAAGTTGCTTTCCTGAAAAGAGAATGCCGTTACCGCCCAGGTCGGTGGGCGGCTTCGGTGCGGCATCGCCGGCACCGCCCTGGGATCGGCCGGGCCGATCTGGCCGCTCCGACGATTTCGCCTGAGAAGCGTCCGCCTGCGGCATACTGACCGATTGCCATCAGCGCGCGGATCCTTGTTGAGAGCATTTGGGCGCCGGCTGTCCTAAAACTGGTTCCACTCACAAGGAGACTGAAATGGGCAAGCAACGCGTGGTTCTGATCACGGGCGGCATGGGTGGCCTCGGGGAAGCGATTTCCAGCAGGATGGCTGATGCCGGCTACAAGGTAGTCGTGACCTATTCGCCCGGCAATGCCAAGCATGGCGAATGGACTGCAGCGATGAAAGAGAACGGGTACGACATGTACGCCGTGGCCTGCGATGTCGCCGACTACGACTCGTGCTCGCAAGCCGTCGCCGAGGTCCATGAAAAGATCGGCGCGGTCGACGTGCTCGTCAACAACGCCGGCATCACCCGCGACACGACCTTCAAGAAGATGGACAAGGTCAACTGGGATGCCGTTCTGCGCACCAACCTCGACAGCCTGTTCAACGTGACCAAGCAGGTCGTCGACGGCATGCTCGAACGCGGCTGGGGCCGCATCATCAATGTCAGCTCCGTCAACGGCAGCAAGGGTGCATTCGGCCAGACCAACTATTCGGCGGCAAAGGCGGGGGTGCATGGCTTCACCAAGGCACTTGCGCTCGAGGTGGCACGCAAGAATGTCACCGTCAACACCATCTCGCCGGGCTATATCGGGACCAAGATGGTCACTGCGGTCCCCGAAGAAGTGCTGAACACGAAGATCCTGCCGCAGATTCCGCTCGGACGTCTGGGCAGGCCGGAGGAAGTGGCCGCGCTGGTGATCTATCTCGCTTCGGAGGAAGCGGCCTTCGTGACGGGAGCGAACATCGCGATCAACGGCGGGCAGCACATGCAGTGAGGCAGGCGCTCGTACGTTGCAACAAGGCAGTGTCCAATTGCGCCCACGCCGCCGGCGTCCGCCTTGGCACGAGCCTCAGTCGGCATAGCGCTTCAGAACGAAGGTGCCCGGCGCGTCGGCGATCGCGACGTCGGCAGGAATCGGCTTCGCGCGCACCGGCGTGCCCGACCGAGCGGCGAGCCACGTTTGCCATGCCGGCCACCAACTTCCGTCGCGCAACTCGGCCTGCTGCTGCCACCGCTCGGCGTGCAGCCAGGGTCCGCGCGCTCGCCGCAACGCGATTCGGTAGTGGCGCCGCGGATGGCCCGGCTCGGAGATGATGCCGGCGTTGTGGCCACCTGCAACGAGCACGAAGGTCACTTCGGCGTCGCAGAGCCGGTGCAGCTGATAGACCGAATGCCACGGTGACACGTGGTCGTTCTCGGTGCCGATGAGGAAGACGGGCACGCGGATGTCGGCGAGCGAGACCGCGTGGCCGTCCACGCGCCAGCGCCCCCCGGCGAGCGCGTTGTGCAGGTACAGGCCCGTCAAGTACTGGTGATGCATGAGCGCCGGCATGCGGGTCGTGTCGGCATTCCAGGCGCTCAGGTCGGAGCGCTCTTCGCGTTCGCCGAGCAGGTATTCCCGCATCCGCCGCGTCCACACCAGCTCGCGCGAATGCAAAAACTGGAAGGTGCCGGCCATCTGCTTGCCGGTCAAATAGCCCTGGCCGCGCATGATCTCGTCGAGCAGGCGGACCTGGCTTTCGTCGATGAACAGCCCGAGCTCGCCTGGCTCGGAGAAATCGGTCTGCGCCGCGATCAGCGTCAACGACCGAAGCGGCGGCAGCCCCTTGGTCGACGCGCTGCCGCCATGGCGGCCGAGCGCCGCGGCGGCGATCGCCATCAGCGTGCCGCCGAGACAGTAGCCGGTCGCGTGCACCGCCTGGTCTGCGCCGTGGAAATGGCTGATGGCGCGCAGCGCATCGAACACGCCGAGGCCGAGATAGTCGTTCATCGACAGGTCCTGGTCGCGCGCGTCCGGGTTCAGCCACGACACCATGTAGACGGTGTGGCCCTCGCCGACAAGGTAGCGCACGAGCGAGCTGTGCGGCGACAGGTCAAGCACGTAGTACTTCATGATCCACGAGGGCACGATGAACACCGGCTCGGGGCAGACGGTCTTCGTCTGCGGCGCGTAGCGGATCAGCTCGACGAGGCGGTTGCGGTAGACGACCTTGCCCGGCGTCACCGCGACGTCGCGGCCGACAACGAAGCGCGAGTCTTGCGCCAGCGCCTGCAGGTCGGGCTGGCCGGTGATGTCGCGTAGCCAGTTCATTGCGCCCTGGACCAGGTGCGTGCCGCCGGATTCAACCGCGTCGGCGAGCACGACAGGGTTCGTCGGCAGCCAGTTCGCCGGCGTCAGCATGCCGAGCCACTGCCGCGCGAAGAACTGCGTCTCGGCAGCATGCTGCGCCTTCATCCCGGGCGTGCTCGCCGCCTCATGCCAGAAGGCCTCTTGGTTGCGGAACGCGTGGCGCAGTGCGCCGAAGGGCCATTGCGTCCACGCATCGTGGCGAAAGCGCGGGTCGTCGTCGGCCGCGCCGAGATGTTCGTCGCCCGGCGTACCACCCGCGGCGACGCGCACGCTGTCCAACCCGAGCCGCGTCGCCAGCGCCGCGAGCTCCATCTGCCGGCCGGGCGACTGCATCAGGTGCCAGGCCCAGTCGGCCCAAGCCAGCGAGAGCGAGACCGGCGACAGGCTGCGCGTCAGCATTTGTGCGCCGGCCGCGTGGACCAGTCGGTCAAGCCGCTGGGTGGGCGTTTCCGGAGTCATGCGACCCATTGTCGATGCGTCGGAGGCGCTTCGCCTCAATGAAAACCCCGGCGAGGGTGGAGATCGACGCGTTCGGCTGGCCGCGCAGCCCCCGTCTCACCCGAACTGCTGCGCCGTCCGATCGGAGATGCGTGTGGCCAGTCGTGCCGCCACGCGTGCCTTCCGTTCTGCATAGTGCGGCCAGTTCTGCGCTTTTATCTGAAGTCGCCAGCTGCCGTCGTCGCCTCCCACGAATTCGAAGACGCCTGCCGAGCAGTAGCGGCTCTCGACGCCGGCGCAGCGGGCCAGGTTCACGTTCACCGACAGCGCGGCGCCCTTGAGCGTCAGGTTCGCCGGCTGCCCGCCGCCGACGACGACCGCGTGGTAATCCATCGCCTCTCGCAGTCCGAACTTCTGGAGGATGTCCTGGGGCTTCATGTTGACTCTCGGTACGTGTAATGACCGTCAGCGCCGCGCAGCGCGGATCGCCTGCACGGCTTCCGGGTTGACCAAGGTGCTCAGGTCCCCCGCATCCTCGCCGAGCCAAGCCGAACGAACGACACGCCGCATGAGCTTCATGTTGCGGGTGCGCGGCAGGTCGGCAACGAACACCACGTCGACTGGCTTGAAGGCGCCACCCAAGCCCGCCGTCACCGCGACAGACAGGACCTTGACCGCCGTATCGCGGTCGGTATCGGGCCGTGCGACGCACAGGCAGACCACGCCAGTGCCCTTGATGGGGTCGGGAACACCGATGGTGACCGCGTCCTCCAGCAGCCCCGTCCCCATCAGCAGTGCCTCGATCTCGGCGGGCCCGGTGCGTTTGCCGGCGATCTTGAGCGTGTCGTCCGAGCGCCCGTGCACGTACCACATGCCATCGGCGTCACGACTTGCGAAGTCGCCGTGCACCCACAGGTCTGGCAGGCGGGACGAGTAGCTTTCCAGGTAGCGTTCGCGGTCGTGCCACAGCCCGCGCGTGAGGCCGATGGTCGGCGTGCGCATCACCAGTTCGCCGGTGACCCCCACGCCGACGGAAGCGCCATTGCTGATGTCGACCACGTCGGCGCCGGTGCCCGGCACCGCACCCGCAAAGGCACAGGGCTTGAGCGGATGGATTACGGTGCCGGTCAGGATGCCGCCCATCTCCGTACCGCCTGAGAAGTTGAGCAGCGGCACGCGACGCTGGCCTACGCGCTCGAAGGTCCAGTGCCACGCTTCAGGCGCCCAGGGTTCGCCGGTGGAAATCATCACGCGCAGCGAGCTGAGGTCGCGCTCGGCCAGGGCGGCGTCCGGCAGCGACATCGACAGGCGCGCGACCGTGGGCGCCAGGCCCAGGTAGGTGACGCGATGGCGTTCGACCAGCCGCCAGAGGCGGTCGGGTTGCGGATAGTTGGGCGCGCCTTCGGCCAGCACGATCGTGGCGCCGACGAGCAGGCCGCCGAACACAAGCATCGGCCCGACGAGCCAGCCCATGTCCGACATCCAGAGGAAGCGATCCCCGGCCTTGAGGTCCATGCAGATCGACAGGTTCAGCGCCGTCTTGATCGGAAAGCCGCAGTGCGAATGCACGACGCCTTGGGGGCTTGCCGCTGGTGCCCGAGGTGAACATCAGCAGGAAGGGATCGTCGGCCGGCAGGGCTTCCGTCGCCACGTCGGCCACGCCCTCGGGCGCGCCTGCGGTGAGTTCGTCCCACCAGTGATCGCGCCCCGGCGTCCAGTCGTGCGGAGCCGCGAGGTGGCGCGGGACCACGACGTGACGCACGCCCGGGCAGTGCGCCAGCGCGACATCGACGACGCTCTTCGCACCGACCGGCTTACCACGACGCGCGGAGCCGTCGACGGTGATGACGGCCACCGCCCGGCCATCGTTCAAGCGTTGTGTGATCGCGTCCGCAGCGAAGCCCGAGAACATCGGCAGCACGATGGCGCCGATCTTTGCCACGGCCAGCATCGCGGCAGCAGCATGCGGCAGGTTGGGCAGGTACATGCCGACGACGTCACCGCGACCGATACCGAGGCTGCGCAGGCCCCAGGCGAGGCGGCAGGTCTCGCGATCCAGATCGGCGAAGGTCCAGGTGCTCACTGCACCGTCTTCGCCTTCCCACACCAACGCGGGCTGTCCGTAGCACTCGGTGCCGCGCCGCCGGTCGAGGCAGTTGAGCACCACGTTCGTCACGCCGCCCACGCACCAGTGCGGGAAGGGTAGTCCGTCAGTACTAGACGGCGCAATTGCGACAATTCACGGGTATTCCCGCAGCTTCAGGCACTCTTGATCCATACCGCCTTGGTGTTGAGGAATTCCTCCATGTGTTCCGTGCCGGATTCGCGCCCGTAGCCGCTCATCTTGTAGCCTCCGAACGGCACGGCCGGGTCCATCAACTGGTAGCAATTTACCCAGACCGAGCCCGCGCGCAGGCCCGCGCTGACCTGCATCACCTTCTTCACGTCGCGAGTCCACACGCCGGCGCCCAAGCCATAGGGCGTGTCGTTGCCGCGGCGGATGACCTCTTCGACGGAGTCGAACGGCAGCGCAGAGATCACCGGGCCGAAGATCTCCTCCCGCGCGATCTGCATGTGGTCCTGCACCGAGGCAAAGACCGTCGGCTCCACGTAGTAGCCGCTGTCGTAGCCCGGACCCGACTTGCGCTGCCCCCCGACAACCGCCACCGCTCCTTCCGTCTTGCCAGCATCCAGATAGCGGCAGACGCGATCGAGCTGCGCTGCAGATACGAGAGGGCCCAGATGGGTATCGGGGTCGCACGGGTCGCCCAGCCGCAGCGTGCGGGCATATGCGGACAGTCGCTCGAGGAACTCGCCATGGATGCTGCGCTCCACGAACAGCCGAGTGCCGGCGCTGCAGATCTGGCCAGAGTTGGCGAACACGGCCATCGCAGCGCCCGGCACCGCGGCGTCAAGGTCGGCGTCGGCGAAGACGATGTTGGGCGACTTGCCCCCGAGCTCGAGCGACACCCGCTTGATGTTGCCTGCAGAGGCCTGGATGATCTTGCGGCCGACCTCGGTGGACCCCGTGAACGCCACCTTGTCGACGTCGGGGTGTGCAGCCAGCGCCGCACCGGCAGCGCCGCCGCCGGCGATGACGTTCACCACGCCGGGCGGGATGCCCGCCTCCAGACAAAGTTCGCCCAGACGCAAAGGAGACAGCGGCGCCTGCTCAGCCGGCTTCAGCACCACCGTACAACCGGCGGCCAATGCCGGCGCCATCTTCCAGATGGCCATGCCGAGTGGGCCGTTCCAGGCGTTGATCGCGGCGACCACCCCGACTGGCTCCTTGAGCGTGTACGAGAAGACTTCGCCCGATAGCGAGTTGCCGATAGTCTGGCCATGCACCGCAGTGGCCAGGCCCGCGTAGTACCGCAGAAGTCCCACGGCGCGCGTGCGCCGCGACCGCGTGGCGCTGATCGGAGCTCCCATGTCGAGTGTGTCCAGCAATGAGAGCTCGTCGAAGTGGGTGTCGACCAGGTCAGCCAGCTTCAGCAGGCATTGCTGCCGATCGAAGGGCTTCATGCGGCGCCACGGACCTTCCAGTGCGCGGCGCGCGGCCGCGACGGCCCGGTCGATGTCTTCTGTCGCCGCATCGGCGACGGCAGCCAGGAGTTCGCCGGTGGCGGGATTGCGGGTCTCGAAGGTCTTTCCCGACAACGCCGGCACGCACTGGCCGTCGATCAAGAGGTGCTTGGGAGCGCCATTTAGAAATGACGGAAATTTCTCAATCGACATGAGTTGCCTCCTCGGCAGCGGTGGAAATCCGTGAGTCTTCCCGCGGCCTTGTCGGCGTCGCGTGGACCTGCACGCCTGCGGTTGAGGCGCGGATAAAATCCGCGGCCCGCTCGCCGATCATCATCGCCGGCGCGCTGGTGTTGCCCGAGACGATGTTGGGCATGATGGATGCATCGGCCACGCGCAATCCGTCGATGCCGCGCACCTGCAACCGTGCGTCAACGACGGCCATGGGATCCGTCTGCGGCCCCATCTTGCAGGTGCCGACCGGGTGGTAGATCGTCATGAGGCCGGCGCGCACGCTCTGTTCGAGCGCCGCATCCGACTGCGCGTCGGGTCCCGGGAACATCTCGGTGCCCAGGTGACGTGCGATGGGGTCCGCAGCAAAGATGCGGCGCGCCTCGCGCAGTCCTCGCACCAGCGTGCGAAGGTCGTCGCCTTGCTCCAGGAAGGCTGGCTCCATGACAGGCCGGTCGTCCGGACGTGCCGACGCAAGGCGTAGTCGGCCGCGGCTGGTCGGCCGCAGCAGCGTCACGAACGCCATGACGCCGTGCTCGCGTGGGATCACGCGCGCCGAGCCCTTCAGGCCCGGCATGAAGGTGAGCTGAATATCGGCGCGCTTCAGCCCGGGTTCGCTGCGCAGGAAGCCCCCGGATTCAGCGGCATTGGAGGCGAGGGGGCCAGACCGGTTGCAGAGGTAGCTTAGGGGGCTCAGGGCAATACCCGGTAGCGAGCGCAGCGACAAGGCGTAGGCCTGACCACTGGGGTCCGTCATCGACAGCGGCACCGATGCGTGGTCCTGCAGATTCATGCCGACGCCCGGTAGATCTTGCACGACCCGGATGCCATGCTGGCGCAAATGCTGCGCCGGCCCGACACCGGACAGCATCAGCAACTGCGGCGAGTTCACCGTGCCCCCCGAGAGGATCACCTCGCTGTCCGCCGCGAGACGGCTGCGTACGCCTGCCCTGAGCACATCCACGCCGACGGCTCGGCCGCCTTCGATCACAATCCTCTCGACCATCGTGCCCGTTAGAACGGTGAGGTTCGATCGGTGCATCACCGGGTGCAGGAACGCACGCGAGCTGCTCAGGCGCACGCCATTGCGCTGGTTGACGTCCCACACGCCGAAGCCTTCCCGGGTCGCACCGTTGAAGTCGTCGTTGCGAGCGTGCCCCAACTGCACCGCCGCTTCCACGAACGCCTGGGAGAGCCGATTCGCCGCGCGCGGCCGCTGCACGTCCAATTCGCCCCCCTCGCCGTGAAAAGCATCTTTGCCGCCCAGGCGGTTCTCATGTCGCTTGAAGGCGGACAGCACCTCCGCATACGACCAGCCCGGGTTGCCGAGGGCTGCCCAGTCGTCGTAATCGTCGCGGTCGCCGCGGATGTAGACCGAACCATTCACGGAACTGCAGCCTCCCAGCAGCCGGCCGCGCGGTACGGCGATGGTGCGATGGTTGATCGCAGCACCGCCCTTGAATTCGTACTGCCAGTTGTACTTTTGATGCGGTAAAAGGAAGATGTTGCCCACGGGCACGAGGGTCTTCAGGTTGGTCGGAAACTGGCGGTCCGACGGCCCGGCTTCGAGCAGCGCCACCCGCGCCGCGGGATCTGCCGAGAGCCGGTTCGCCAGCACGCAGCCTGCCGACCCGGCGCCGATGATGATGAAGTCAAAGGCGTCACTCATTGTTCGATCTCGGCTGCGCGACCGGCAAAGCTGGGATCAGCCTGCCCGTCAGGCGAGACTTCCACCACGACGCTTGCGATCTCCCCGGTGAACGCGAAAGGCGCCTCGTACGCAAGGCCCACCGGCAGGCCGGTGTCCCTGCCACAGGTCAGGCCCGACTGCACCGCGCGATGCGGCCATGTCCGCTCCACCGGCACGGTACCAACCACGGCACCGTCAATCATGAGCCGGCCGACACCGCCACTGCCGCCGCCGCGGCGTGCGAACTCGTATCGAAGCGCACGTCGCCCTGGCGCCAGGTCCACGTTGCTGGTCACCACGTACTTCTCGAATTCGGAGAAGACGTACTCGTGGACCACCCGGGCATCCTTCACGTACAGGGTGTAGCCGGCCAGCGCCGTGCCGAACGCGAGCAGCACGCCCTCGGCGCATCCGGCTGGAACAGTGACCTCGGCGCCGATCGCATATGAGCGTCCGCTCAGGTCGGGCGCGTTGAGGCGGTCGATACGCGCCTGGCCAGCGTGATATTCGAACACTCGGGTGCGCGCTTGCGGTGCCTCGGGCGGTAAACGCCCCCACTTGCGGTCGTCCAGCGGCAAGACCTCGAACGCGCGCGCTTCAGACCACCAGAGATCCACCATTTCCCGCAGCCGCTGCGGATGCTCTTGCGCCAGATCGTGGCATTCGGAGAAATCGTGCTCCAGATCGTAGAGCGCCCAGCGGTCGTCGTTGAAGTCCGTGCCTTGCCGATGCAGCGTCACGGCCTTCCAGCCGCGGTGCCAGATCGCGCGGTCTCCATTGAGCTCGAAGTGCTGCGTCACCTTTCGGGTCGGTGCGTCTGGCTCGCTGAAGGTGTAGCGCAGGCTCGTGCCATGCACAGGTACCTGCTCAGACCCCTGGTGCATCGCCAGGGGCGGCACGCCCAGCACGTCGAGCATCGTCGGGAACAGGTCGATCACGTGGTGGTATTGCCTGCGCACGCCCGGCGTGCGGATGCCCCGCGGCCAGTGCACCAGCAGGGGCGCGCGTACGCCGCCACCATAGGTGTTCATCTTGTACCACTTGAGCGGCGTATTGCTGACCTGTGCCCAGCCGGCCGCGTAGTGCGGAAAGGTGTACGGCCCACCCAGCTTTTCGAGCGATGCCTCGCGTTGCTCGGGGGTCTCGGGTCCGTTGTAGATGGCCTTGCGCATGTTGAGCGACATCGATCCCAACTGGCCGCCTTCCGGGCTGGCCCCGTTGTCCGAGATCAGCACGATGATGGTGTTGTCCATCCGTCCGCTGCTCTCCAGGTAGGTGAAAAGGCGGCCGATCTGCTGGTCGGTGTGATCGAGGAATGCTGCATAGACCTCCTGCGATCGCTCGAGGAAGCGCCGATCCTCCGCCGGCACGTCGGCCCAGGCCTGGACACCCGGGTTGCGCTCCGGCAGCACCGTGTTCTCCGGCACCACGCCCAACGCGCGCTGGCGCGCAACCCGCTCCTCGCGGATAGCGTCCCAGCCCTTGGCGTACCGACCCTTGTACTTGGCGATCACCTCGGCGGGCACATGGTGGGGGAAGTGGCAGGCCCCAAAGGCCAGGTACATGAAGTAGGGCCGGCTCGCGCTCGCCACGCGGTGGTCGCGAATCATGGCAATCGACTGGTCCACCAGGTCGCTCGTCAGGTGGTAGTCCGGGTTGGGCGTGAGATCCACCGGATGACTGTCTCGGAACAGCTCCGGGTTCCATTGATCGGTCAGCGCCCCCTGAAATCCGTACCAGTGGTCGAACCCGCGACCCTGGGGCCAGTTGGTGAATGGGCCGGCGGCCGTGATCTCCTTCATCGGCGTCAGGTGCCACTTGCCCACGGCCATCGTGCTGTACGCGTACTCGCGCAGGTTCTCCGGCAGGGTGGCTGCGCGCTTGCTGATGTGCCCGCGATACGATGGGTAGCCGCCGGCCCACTCGGCGATCGCGCCCATGCCGACGGCGTGCGCGTTGCGGCCGGTGAGCATGCAGGCCCGCGTCGGCGAGCACATGGAAGTCACGTGGAAATTGGTGTACTGCGCGCCGCTCTTGGCAAGACGATCGAAGTTCGGCGTCTCGATCTCCGAGCCATAGCAGCCGATGTCGGAGAACCCGACATCATCGAGCACGATGAAGATCACGTCCGGCGCATCTTTGGGCGCTTCGGCGGGTTGCGGACTCCAGGGTGTGGAGTCCTTGTAGGTGGTACCGATGGTGCCTTCGAAGTGGGTGTCGTAGTCCATGATGCGTGTCGCTGGAATGGGATGCCGCCATTACAGAACCCGCGTGCGGATCGAATTTCCACAACGGAGACAATCTAGGGGTCATTACGGAGTCGCGCTGCCGTTGCGACGCGGCGGACGCGTGGGGTGCCGTCCGGATGCACCGCGTGGGGCCCTCACGGCGGCCCTCGGGCATACCCCCGGATTGTCGCAATGGTTGCGTTCGGCAATGCACTGCGACTTTCCAATTGCGTCATGAAATCCGCTTCGGCCACGGCTCGGAAATGCCAGCCATTTAACAGTATTGAATGGATTGATCGTTGTGCAATTCATTGGCACGATCTGATCAGGCTGTCGAGCGAACCCCCTCCCCCGGACAACAGCTCTCCATGTGCGAATGAGGCGACGACTTTGAAGTTTCTGATCAGTGCGAACAACAGGGTGAAGAACGATTGCGCGATCGCCGCCCCTGACCTTCGCAGAGGGGTCCGTTCACAGCTCGCCGGGACCCGCGTGCCATGAACACCGCAACGTTGAGCGTTCGTGTTGCCCGTAGGATTCGAGAGGCAGTGGACATCGCCAGTTTCGAACTCGTCCCCACGGGGAGCGAACCGTTGCCCTCCTTCTCTGCCGGCGCGCACGTCGATGTGCACCTGCCTGGCGGGCTCGTGCGCCAGTACTCTTTGTGCAACGACCCCTCGGAACCGCACCGCTACCTCATCGCAGTCCTCCGGGACGGCAACGGCCGCGGCGGTTCCCGCGCCATGCATGAGCTCGTGAATGAAGGGGACACGCTGACCATTAGCGCGCCCAAGAACCACTTCCCGCTGAAGGGGAACGCTCGCCGTTCCCTGCTCCTTGCGGGCGGCATCGGCGTGACGCCGATCCTGTGCATGGTGGAGCGCCTTGCCGTGGCCGAGGACGAATTCGAGATGCATTACTGCGCCCGGTCAGCGGAACGCATGGCTTTTCGAGAGCGCATTGCCACTGCCGCGTTCGCGGCGAATGTCACCTTTCATCTGGACGATGGCGCACCTTCGCAAAAGCTCGATCTCGATAGGCTCCTGGCCCAGCCGCAGGATGGAGTGCAGCTGTACGTGTGCGGACCCAGGGGCTTCATGGATGGCGTCCTGCAGGCTGCCCGAGACAGGGGCTGGCCCGAAACCCAACTTCACTATGAGTTCTTCACGGGCGAAGCAGTCAAAACCGCGGCGGACTCCAGTTTCGATGTCCAGCTCGCCCGCTCGGGACGAGTCGTCCACGTCGCCGCACACGCGACTGTCGCCCAAGCACTTGTCGCAGCGGGCGTGGAGCTACCCACATCCTGTGAGCAAGGCGTGTGCGGTACCTGTCTCACGCGTGTGCTGCGCGGCTTGCCCGACCACCGGGACAGCTATCTGACCTCGGACGAAAGAGAAGCCAACGACCAGTTCCTGCCCTGCTGCTCGCGTTCCAAGACGCCGCTGCTGGTGCTCGACATCTGAACGGAGCCCCACCATGTCAATCAACGAGAGCATCACGCCCGAAGACCTCGCTGCGCGCCGGCGCTTGCAGGCCGATCTCGAGCGATATAACTGCCGGGTGCACCAGCCGGACGATCCGCCAGTGTTCACGCGCGATCCGAAGGTCGACATGCAGTCGGTCCATTGGCGCTGGAGCGATCTTGCACCGCTGCTGGATCGATTGGGCCGCGAGGTGGCGCTCGCTGCCGACGGGCCGCGAAGGACGCTGCGCCTTCACAATCCCGGACTGCCTCGAGGCACCACGCACACCTTCTGGGCCTCCATCCAGGTGATCAATCCGGGCGAGGTGGCCACCGCCCATCGGCACTCTGCCAATGCGCTGCGTTTCATCATGCACGGCGCAGGCGCGTGGACCAATGTCGGCGGGGAAAGGTATCCGATGAGCGAGGGCGACTTGGTGCTGACTCCGGCGTGGGCCTTCCACGACCACGTTCACCTGGGCGCCGAACCGATGATCTGGTTGGACGTGCTGGACCTGTCGCTGATGCACATGTTGAGGGCGACCTTCTTCGAGCCCTTCCCGCAGGCGGAGCAACCGGTCAAGTCCGTCCCCGACGATGGATTCCGCCGCTTCGGCAGCGGCTTAATGGGTCCGCCCGGTTTGCGGTCGGCTTCGGCCAATCCACTGCTTCCCTACACTGCCAACATGGCGCAGAACGCGGTGCGCCAAGCAGCCGGGCTGCCTCCCGATCCCTTCGATGACGTCATCCTCGAATACCGGAACCCGGTGGACGGTGGACCGGCACTGCGCACCCTTGCACAGACACTGCAGTTGATCCGACCTGGCTTCGTGGGACGCGCGCGCCGCCACACCGGCAGCAAGCTCTATTACGTGATGCGCGGCAACGGCTCCACCACTGTGGGCGACCAGCACTTCGAATGGCGCGCGGGCGACTTCATGGCGATCGCACCGTGGGCGTGGCACCGCCACCGCGGCGGCACCGAAGAGGCCATGCTGTTCCAGGTCAACGATCTGCCCGCGCTGCAGGCGCTCGGCTATGACCGCGAAGAAGGTGCAGACTGATCGGCCAAGGCTCTAGAAGCGGCCTTCAAGTTCATCGCAAATCGCCTTGCGCACCAGTGCCTGGCGTTCGGCATCGAGACTGGATCAAAGGAATCCACAGCCCGCTGCAGGGCGTGCGAATTCACGCGTAGACGTGTCCGTCAAAGAGGCGTCGCGCGGTACGGAAAAATGAACCGGACACGGCCCGCCAGCCATCTGCCGAGCGCACGACATCGGCGGCAACGGTCAGCACGCCCGACGGCATGGCAATGCGCAAGGCGTCGGGATCTCGCGCCGGCGCTGCGAGCGCCGCCGGGACGCTGCCATCGATCTGCATGGCGACGGCCGTACAGAGCGCCCCGGTCAGCGGCAAGGCGCGATGCCACTGTCCATTGGAAACCATGCGAACGACGAGATCGCAATCGGCCGCCAGGACGCGCCGCCCGTCCTGGGTGAACGTGTCTTGCGGCGGGCTGACGATCGCGATCAGCGGAATCATGCGAATGGCCGCCGCGGCTTCGAGGCAAGGAGCGATGCCCATCGCGACGGAGCCTGCATGACGAAGGTTCTGCATGGTCTTCTGGAGTTCTGGCGTGCCACTGAGCACATCAGCCGATTCAGCGCCACTCAGTCCCAAGCTCGCGGCGCTGATAAACACACAGGCATTCGCAGCGTCCACGAGCGATGCCGCCACACCACCAACGCGCGGAATATGGAGCACGCTCGTCGCCGCGCTGCCGTCGGGCAGCAGCCGGCCCGTAGAAGCGCCGCCCGGCTCCAGAAAATCCAGGCGAACCGGAGCGCCCGTGCCAGCGACGCCAGGGATCGCGAGATCGCCCAGTTCCACGGGTCTTGCGTTCTTGACCGTAAAAGTCGCGTGTATCACCTTGCCGGTGTTGGTGTTGTGAATGCGTACCGTCGTCGCGCCGTCGGGAGGCGGCGGGAGCACGCCTTCTTCGATCGCGAACGGCCCGATGGCCGAAGACATGTTGCCGCAGTTGCCGCTGTAGTCGACGCTCGCCTCCTGCACCTGTACCTGCGCAAAGGTGTAGTCGACATCCGCATCGGGCCGGCTCGAACGCTGCACCACGCACACCTTGGACAGCGAAGACACACCGCCCCCCATGCCATTGAGCTGGCGGCCATAGCGATCGGGGGAGCCCATGGCGCGCAAGAAGATGTCGTCCCACTCGGCCCGGGCCGCAGGCAAATCCCGGGCGTGGAACACCAGCGCCTTGCTGGTACCTCCGCGAATGAAGGCGGCTGGATAGCGTGACATGCTGTCTTCCGTCAGAACGGGCGAGGCGCACGCGCATCGCACTCGCGCACCGGGATCGTCATCGCGCCGACGGAATCGATCTCGATGCGCAGTTCGTCACCCGCCCGGAACGGTCCCACGCCCTCGGGTGTTCCGGATGCAATCACGTCGCCCGGCTGTAGCCACAGTACCGATGAAACCAGCTCGATCAGCTCGGCGACCCCAACGATCATCTCAGCGGTGTTGGCCTCTTGCCTGAGTTCGCCATTGACCCACAGCCGGTTGCGCAACTGGCCCGGATCCGGCACCTCGTCGGCCGTCACGATCCAGGGCCCCATGGGCGTAAAGCCTTCGAAGGACTTGCGCATCGAGCGCTCCTCCTCGGCGACGTCTTTCTCGATGCGCATGGTCGCATCGATGAGGCAGGTGTAGCCGAACACGTGCTCCATCGCATTCGCACGCGGGATGTTTCGTCCACCGCGCCCGATGATCACTGCCAACTCAGACTCGTGATCGAAGCGACGGCTCGAAGCTTGCGGCACCAGAATCGCCTCGCCGGCGCCAACCAAAGATCCGGGCGCCTTGAGAAAGAAGCCCTGTTCGCGCGCCGTGCGTCCCGGCTTGGTGACCGTGCGGGACCCGAGTTCACCCAAATGCTTACGGTAGTTGGCAGGCGCAGCGAAGATATGTGGAGGCGCCGGGTTCGGCGCAAGCAACCTGGTGGCGGACCACGGCGTTGCCTGCGCTGCTGCGCGGTAGCCAGCCACCCGCGCGGACATCGAATCCCAGTTGCCGAGCAGCCAGTTCATGCGCTGACGCGGCAGCAGATCGAGGGCCGCGGGCAGGAGCGGCGTGATGTCGTACACCACGTCGCCGTCCACCACACCGATACGGAAGTCATCGAAAGAGGCAAGTTTCATAGCAGCGTACATTCATTCAGGAAAAAAGATGCACCGGGGAGGCGCCCGGCGGCGTTAGAGCCTCCGAGTCCCCATGCTCGGTCCGTGTCCATTCACGATTAAGCCTCTGCGAGCACCGCGACGTTGCTCTTCTCCGGCAAGGGCTCGTTGGTGGCGCCGCGGATTCGGTCGACCAGATGGAAGCAGTCGTTGGGGAGGGCATCGCCCCGCCAGGCCACCTGTCCGTCAGGCCGCACCAGCACCAGGCAGCGCTCGTAGAGGCGAGCCGCTTCCTCGCTGGCGATATCGATGCGCTGCAGGGGCAGGCCGGCCGCGGTCGCCGCCTCCTCGAGCGGCGCAGCGTCCGGAGCGTTCGGCCCGAAGCGAAGCAGCACGAAGCCGCGGCCGAAAAGGTCGAGGATGGACTTGCCCTCTTCCAGCCACACGTGCGGTGCGCGTGACCCAGGACGCGCAGTCGGCGTGTAGCTCGACACCTGCAATGGTGGACGCGGCGTGCCGTCGGGGATCACGATCGGCGAGCCCTCGTACACGTAGCCCAGATGCACGCCGATGGAGAACCATTCCCGGCGCATCATTTCGGTGTATCGCTGGCCATATTCGCGCCGTGCGGCTTCCATGTCCGGAGCGTCGGTGTCGAACACGGCCGGGTCCGGCCGGAGGACGCGCGGCGAGAGCATCCGCCGCAGGTTCTCGCTGGACTCGCCCACGTTGCGTACCGCCACCGGAAACTGTTCGCACTCGTAGGTCGGCAGCAGGTTGGCACCACCCCAGCCCTCCACCATGGCCGCCAGTTTCCAGGAGAGGTTTACGACGTCCAGGATACCGGTATTCATTCCGAAGCCGCCGGTGGGAGAGGTCAGGTGCGCGGCATCGCCCGCGATAAAGACGCGGCCCTTGCCGTACTCCTTCGCCACCAACTGCCGCCGCACCCATGGCAACATGGAGAGCACCTCGAACGCGAAAGGACGTCCCACGGCTCGGACGATGGCGGCGCGCGCCTCTTCTTCCGTCAGTGTTCTCTTCTGCGAATCCCCGACCAGTGAAAACCGCCATTCGTCCCGTCCGTTGATGGCCACCAACGTGGCCCAGGTACCTTCGGGCCCGATGAAGATGTAGCGATAAGCGGGCTCCATCTTGTGAAGCTTTTCGAGCCCCTCGCATCGGAAGATGACATTGGTGGTGTGGGTCAGCACCGGCTCCCCCTCCATCTCGATGCCCAGGGCATGACGAACGGTGCTGGCACCGCCGTCGCAGCCGACCACGTAGTCGGCAGTGAAGGGTTCGATATCTCCCGTGCGGGTGTTGCGCAGCTGCACTTCGACCGCATCGCCCAGATCCTCGAACGCGACGAGCTCGGTGTCATAGCTCAGACTGACCGTCGGATGGCTGGAAGCGAAGCGCTTCAGGACAGGGTCGAAGAAGTTCTGCGGGCACCGTTCTCGCTTCTGCGGACTGTGCACGGGGGGCTTTTCAGCGCGCGGCGAGGGAAACACTTCGCGGCCGAACGCGTAGCCGTTCAGATCCGTCACCCACGCGCAGTCCTGGGGATAGTCGCGGTTGTAGCCGGCAGCTTCGACCCACGGGACGATGCCCCAGCGGCGGCAGAACTCCATCGACCGGATACCGACCATGTCCATTTTGGGCTGCGAGACGCGGCCATCGCCCCTCTCGATGAGCCGGCAGTCGATACCGCGCCAGCCCAGGTCGCCTGCAAGTGCCAGACCAACCGGACCGCCGCCAACTACAAGGACAGATGTTTTTGCACTCATGGAATTGCTCATTTCCTGATTTCAGTCTGCGCAAGGCTTTGAGGAAGACCTGCGGCCTCAACCGCTGTCTTGCCCGAGTGAGCAGCCACAGCAGGGATCTCCTGTCGGGCAGTTTCCGCCCGGATCAACTCGTCGAGGATCCGGTTGCAACGAACCGGACCGGCGTCGGTCTCGAGCAGCACCGGGCGCCCGGTGAACGCGGGATGGCGATGCATCATCTGCGCGACGGCGCGCACCATCGGCTCGTCTTGCTCCTCGAAGGCATGCCGGCGCGCAGCAGACAACCAGTCCTTGAATTCTTGTTGGTCTTCCTCGACATCCAGGAGGACCCCTTGCCGAGCGGCAGCGAAGTGATAAAGCGTGGTGTTTTCCGTCTCTGGGGTGAGCAGGTGCGCTCCCAGCACGCCTGCTCCGTCCTCACGTGAACCACCGGGGGGATAGGCGCCTGAATCATTGAGCAGATAGCAAGGCGGGGTCCACTTCTGCGTGGACCAGACGTCGACGCGTTCGCCGTCTTTGCGATAGATGCGATCGAGCAGGCCGGTCGGTCGGACGTTGAACTTGGGCCGATGAACGCGAACCGTCGTGCCCTCCTGCTCGACGGTGACGTCGGCCTTGATCGTTTCCGCACCGCCGATGACCCCGTCATGCAGGAACGGGGAGTGGCTCAGGTCGAGCAGGTTGTCGGCTACCCGGCGAAAGTTCGCATCGACCCTGATGAAATCGCGGCGGCAAATGTCGTACCCCGATCCACTGTCAAGAAACGAGTAGTCTGGAATCAATGACGGGTCGGCAGCCTGATCGCCCATCCACACCCAGATCATCGTATGGCGCTCCACCGCCGGGAACGCGGCCACTTTGCACGTCGGCGGGATGCGGCCAGAGCCGTGCGGGTTATGGGCGCAGGCGCCTGAGGACGCGAACTCCAGGCCGTGGTAGCCGCACTGAACGCGATCGCCTGGCAGCAGCTTTCCGAGGTGAAGCGGCGCAAACCGGTGTGGGCAGATGTCTCTCAGCACCGCGATGCCGCCGTCCTCGCGGCGGTACATCACCAACGGTTCGTTCAATATCGTGCAGGCGCTCAGTTTGCCCTGCTCAAGCCGCTCGCCCCAAAGGGCTGCATACCAGGCATTGCGCAGGAACGGTGTCGAAGGGGTCATGGGTGATCTCCTTGCATTGGGCAATTGGTTGTTGATTCAATGCTAGGCATGGTTGCAACATTACTCAATGCATTTATCATTCTTAAAATCAAGCTTCGCATCGGTTTGTTTATCACCGGAGATTCATGTGACTGAAGTGCAACCGGAAGAGTTGGAGATGATCGGTCCCAAGGGCATTGCGTCCGTCGAGATCGCAGTGAACCTGGTCAGGACGATCGAGGCGAGCCCCGAGCCGCTGCTGCTCAAGGAGATCGCCGACGCGGTCGGCTTTTCGTCCAGCAAGGCCTACCACTACCTGGTCAGCCTTGTACGCAGTGGATTGCTGGAGCGCGAGAGAGGCGGCATGCGCTATGGCCTGGGCAGCTTTTCCCTCCAGCTCGGCCTGACGGCCCTCGCCCGCACGGGCACCGCGCATCTCGTTGCCGACGCGGTTCGCGCCCTGCGCGACGAGGTCGGACATGCCACAGCCTTCTCGGTGTGGAGCACCCGTGGAGCCGTGGTGCGTCACCTCGAAGAGAGCAAGGAGGCGCTCGGCGTGAGCATGCGTCTCGGAACGGTTCTGCCGCTCCTGAACTCGCCGACGACCGACATTTTTCTTGCGTGGTTGCCGGACGAGGAGTTGAAGCCTGCTCTGGCAGCGTTGCCGCAGAAAGCGCTTCCGCTCAAAAAGCTGGTGGCGATCCGTCAGGAGACGCGTCAGCAAGGCGGCGCGCACGCGTCGGGCGTTCGCACGCCCAGCATCGCTGGGGCCGCGGCGCCCGTGTTCGGAGGCCGCGGCCGTCTGGTCGGCGCGCTTTCCACGCTCGGCTTGGTCGGTCAGTTCGACGACCGCCCGACCAGCAAGGTCAGCCGTGCGTTGCATCGGCACGCCCGCGCACTCTCCGACACTTTGGCCACGCAGATGTAGCAGCCGGTGCTCCCAACTCGGGATTACTCGATCTTCGCGCCGGAGTCTTCCACGCGGCGGGTCCAGCGAGGCCTCTCGGCGCGCATGAAGGCCTGCGTCGCTTCGAGAGATCCGCCTGCAGGCACCGAGCCGAGATCTTGCAGTTGTTTTTCTACCTCGGGCAACTGCAGGATCTGGTCAATTTCTGCGTTGAGTCGCTCCAGGACCGCCCGCGGCGTTCCGGCCGGGGCAATAAAGCTGAACCAGGTGCTCGACTCGAGCGCAGGAAGGCCCTGCTGCGCGAACGTCTTCGTATTCGGAAACGTCGAAAGCCTCTCCGCCGTGGCGGTGCCGAGCAGCTTCAATTTCCCGGCCTTGATCAGCGAGGTTGCTCCCAAGGGCGTGGTGAAGGCGACCTCCACCTGGTTGCTCATCACGGCCATCAAAGCGGGGGCGTCTCCCTGGTAAGGCACCGGGACGATGTCGATGTCCGCAGCCTTCTTGAGCATTTCCATCAGGATGTGCGAAGTGTTCCCGCTCCCACCTGGCAGGCCATAGTTGAACTTTCCTGGATTCTTCTTGGCGAGGGCGATGAACTCCTTCACGTCATTGGCCGGCAAGCCCGGTGCGGCCACCAGGATGTAAGGAACACGGGCGAGCAGCGCAACGGGAACGAAGTCCCGCTCCGGGTCGTAAGGCAGCTTCTCCTTGTAGAGGGCAGGGTTGAGGATGTGGTAGACGAGGCTGCTGAGGGCCAGGGTATGGCCATCTGCCGCGGAACGAGCCAGTTGCTGCATGACGATGAATCCGGATGCGCCCGGCCGGTTCTCCACCACCACGGATCTGCCGAGCCGCGTGGCAAGTCGCTGCGCCACGATTCGTGTGGTGACGTCACTGGGCCCTCCGGGTGGCGCTGCCACCAAGACGGTGATCGGCTTCGACGGGAAGTCAGCCTGCGCGGTCGCGTCGGAAAATGTCAGCACGGTGGCGATCAGTGCAATCAGTGTGGTTCTGGTAATGGAACGCAGCAGGCCCATGGATGTCTCCGGTTCGGTTGAAGGGCAGTCTTTGAAGTGGCCTACGGTCACAAGGTCTACATGGGTTCGGTCACCGATCTGGCCCATCAGCCGCTTGTCAAGGCGTGTCAGAACTGATGTCGTACGCCTGCCTCAATTCCCCTGGCCCCACGACTCGCGATTGGCGTCGGCGCACCGGAGACCGTGTAGGCAGCCTTGCCCCGGTTGCTCAATCGCGAGTAAGTGCCATAGAGCGCCGTGCGCTTGGACAGGTTGTGCACATAGCCGAGGGCCCACTGGCTCGCTGCATTGCTGCTGCGGGCGCTTCCATCCGCGTTCAAGAGCGAGGCGCTGCTGTGGTCCGCGAGTCTGGAATAGCTGAGCCGGAGGACGCCTGCAGGGACGATCGACACATGCGCGCCCACCGTGGATGTGTTCTTCCGAATCGTCCCACCAGTCAGATCCACGGTCACCTGGTTGAAAAGCCCGAAAAAGGTGATCAGCTGCGTCGAGTACGACGCGCCGACATTCGCATGCCGATAGCTGCCTGTGCTCGCGGTGGATGCGTACGTCGTTCGCGATGCGCCGACAGCGACATTGATGGGCCCGGATGCCACCCGATCCGCCACCCTTGAGCGTGCCGTCATCCGGATTCGGAGCGGTTGAAGCGTTCTCTCCTACCGCGTAGACCGCCATCCCGTACAGGCCGCCGAGACCAGCGGGGAGCCAGTAGCTGATCCCATTGCTGAACCCGACGGTAGTGGGCATCACGCCGCTGTCGACGGCGGTGAAGGCGAGGTTGCCGGCACGTCCGACGCCGAGGCCGCCGAACGGATCGAAGGAGACATTGTTGTAGTGGTGAGGCGAGAAATCACGGCCCAGGCGAACCTGCCCCCATGGACCACCCAGGCCCACGTAGGAACGGCGATCGAAGGTGAGGATGCCCGCTGCGGTTGCACCGGAGGTCTGGTTGTTCGCGTTACTCGCACGGCCGGTGCCGGCGTCTGGATTGATCCCACCCTCCAGCCAAGCAAATGCAGTCATTCCGCCTCCGAGATCTTCGAGGGCTCTGAAGCCATACTGACTGCTGCTCAAGCCGCTGCTGCCCAGCAGGGTGCGCCTGCTGCCGCCGTCCGCGCGCAAGTACTGTGCGTTGACGTCGACGATGCCCCAAAGCGTGACATTGGCCTGAGCGTGGGCAATCAGTTCACTGCCTAGACCAAGCGCCGCTACAAACAAATTCCTGCAAAGGGGGACGTAACTCGAAGTTCGTTTCATTTTTTTCGTTCTCTTTTGATGGTGATGGGCTGGAGCTATCAAGGCACGCGGCAACGCATGCCGCGGTCTCAAGCTCGTCATCGAGCTGTCAACTCAGCGCGGCAAGGGGGTCGAACGCTGCGAGGTTCAAACGGCCGCAGGGCGCAGCCAGGGCGCGAGAGAACTCCCGCACCGTGCGTGCAGCAGTCAGTCCAGCGAAAGGTTTCCCTTTTTGACCACCTCGCTCCATTTCGAGATGTCCTGCTGAATGAACTTGGCGAACTCTTCGCTGCTGCTTCCGACCGGCTCGAAGTCGAAGCTGCGAATCCTTTCGGCGATCTCCGGCTCGGCAACGATCTTCCGGATCTCTTGCGACAGCTTCGCCACGATCGGCGCTGGCGTATTCGCGGGCAGAAAGAAGCCGCCCCAACCCGACAGGTTGGCAGACGAATATCCCGCCTGCTCGAAGGTCGGAATGTCAGGCAGGCTCTTCAAGCGCTTGGTCGACGACACCGCCAGGATCCGCGTCTTGTCGCTTTGTGGAATGTAGTAGCCGGCCGAACCCGTTGCCGCCGTGATGACGCCGCCCACCAGATCGGAGAACGGTTCGGCCTCGCCCTTGTATGCGACATGCGTCAGCTTCGCACCAGACTGCTGCTTGATGGCTTCAACGATGATGTGGCCCGTCGAACCCGTGCCCCAGGAAGCCACGCTCACGTTGCGCTGCGGGTCTTTCGAAAGCTCGACGAGATCCGCGACTGACTTCACGGGACTGTTCGCCTTGACGGCGAGGGCCACCGGAAAGAGCACGACGAGCGAAACTGGGGCGAGATCGCGCAGCTGGTAGGAAGTCCGCGATCGAAGCACTGTGTTCTGCACAACGGAAGCCTGCCCGAACAGGAGCGTGTAGCCATCGGCCGGCGCCTTGGCCACATAGGAGGTGGCCAACATGCCCGTGGCACCGGGCTTGGACTCCACGACCACGGGCTGTTTCAGGGCCAGCGACAACCTCTGGCCGATGAGGCGTGCCATGGCGTCGTGGGTTCCACCGGCCGGCGTGGGAAGAACGATGCGGATCGGCATCGACGGATAGGAGCCTGCATGCACCTGCGAATGGGCGGGCGTGAGCGCAAGCAGCGCCGCACCCGAGAGCAACGATGCTGCGACGCATCGGTGCCAGTGGCGAGCGTCTGTGCCGCATTTCTGCCGTGCGTGGGGGGTCGATCCGGTGTTCACGTGGTCTCCATGCGCTGATCTGCGTCAGCAACTGCATTAGAGATTTGTGCGCGCATCAAGATCGGCACTATTGCGACAATTCGAGGGTATGCACCGAATCCGGCAGGCACCCGTCGACCGGGGTGTGCTTGCTATCCGCTCAGCGCGCGCAGGACCACAAGATGTCGATAGCCGAGCCTGATGTAGCCGCTCTTCTCCAACTTCTGGAGCTCCATGCTCACCCGCTGGCGCGATGCGCCGATCGCGTACGCGATGTCTTGCTGCGAGAGCGTCAATCGGACACCCTCGCCCTGCAGCGGTGCAGGCTGATGCGCTACAAGACGCCTCAGAAGACTCACGATCCTTTTCTCCAGGCTCCCTGAGGTGAAGGCTGCCAGCAGTGCCACCAGCTCCGCGGCGAAGTGGCTCACTCTCGCGGCGAACGCCAGCGCACCTTCGGGATCAGTAGCCAGATGGCGCCGGAACTCGGACGCATCGAGCTGAACGGCCTCGACGGTGCCGGACGCAATCGCATCCGATGGAAAAGGAATCCGCCCCAAAACGGAAGCCACACCCGCAAACTCGCCTGGTCCGAACCAGCGCAGGAACACCTCGTCTCCCTCCGGCGTGCTGGCCACCATGCGCACTTGACCACTCAGGATTAGACACACGGAATTCGCCATCAATCCGTTGTGCAGGATAAGTTCACCGTCTTCCCAACACTTGAGATGTCCAAGCGCACGCAAGGCTTCCGCCGTGCGTGGCGGAAGTTCGTGCAACGCTTGCGCGAGCACATCAGCGGCGGGCCGACGAACGTCGGCATCCTTGATCATGAGAAGATTTTCGCACCCCGCATGGAGAACGGTCCTTCTGCGGTCGATCGGCTGGCGGACGGAGTGAATCGATCAAGTCAAGGCGGCAAGCAAGGTCTGAAGCAGCGCCGATGCGAGAAGTCGTGCGTCGTCGTCGCCAGTTGAAGCAGTCCAAATGGAGCGCGAAATCTTGGCAAACAGCTCCCGCTGATCGCGGGAGCAACGGCGCTCCTTGCCATCTTCTCGATTGCGCCGGCGGCAGGTTGCCCGGCACCTGGTGGCGCACCGACCATGTCAAGCGGCCTCATGACCGCCGCGCCCTGTGCGCTGAGTGCTGCGCGACTGCCGCGCCGGGCGAGGTCATGTAGTCCCCGCCGCAATGGGGCAGGCATGCGTTCTGACGTTCGCCCTATCTATTAAAGACGCGTCTCCTCGCGAAGCGCGAAGGGTTCGAGGGCCGTACCTATCGAAAACCCTGATGCTGTCGGGAGGTTCATGCATCACACTTACAAACCAGCTGGACGGTTTGTTCCATGCAGGTCGACTTCCACCAAACAGGACAAGGAGACAGCCCATGACGAAAACGACTGACGAGAAGCTGCGCGAGTTGCTGGTGAAGGATCGGCTTCACGAACTGGAGATGGCCTACTGCCGTGGCGTGGATCGACGTGACGCCGCGCTGTTGCGCTCCATCTTCTTCGAGGATGCGATCGAGGAACACGGCGACATGTACAGCGGCAGTGCGACGGAGTTCGCCGATTGGGTGTTCCGGGACCTTCTGCCCAAGTACGAACTCACGACGCACTATGTGCTCAACGAGTGGTACCGCGTCGATGGCGACAAGGCCGAGGGCGAGACGCACCGCCTGTCCTACCATCGCGAGCGTGCTGCGAACGGCTCGGCGACGGAAGCCACTGCAGCTTGCCGCACGTTCAACCGGTACGAGTGTCGCGACGGCGTGTGGAAGATTTCCTACCGCAGCGTGGTACGCGATTGGGTGACGAAGCGCCCCGTCGACGACTCGCTCTATCGCGGGCATTTCGGCATGGCGCTGAGCCAGCCGAACGATCAGGACGATTCGTACCGCCTGCTCACGCTGTTCCCGCGCGGCGACCGGCTCTGAGACGAGGCTGAAGTGATGAAGATCGGCATTGTGGGCACGGGCAACATGGGCCGCATTCTGGGATGCGGATGGGCGGTTCACGGGCACGAAGTGTTCTTCGGCGCGCGCGATCCACAGACGGCCGTCGATGCGGCCGAGCTGGCGCGGGCCAATGGTGCAGCGCGTGCGCAGGCGGGCAGCAATCGCGAGGCCGCCGTCTTCGGCGATGTGATTTTCTACAGCGTCCGCGATGTGGACCCCACCCAGGTGATCGGCGACATCTCCGCGCTGGACGGCAAGGTGGTCATCGACCCGAACAACTGGCCGGTCCCCGAAGGCAAATTCGACTTCGCGCCGATTGCCCAGTCCCTCGCTGAGAGGCTCCAGGCATGGCTCCCGAGCGCCCAGGTCGTGAAGTGCTTCAACACCATGGCGCAGGAGTTGTTCGAGATGCCGGTGGACGAACTGCGCGCTCAGAAGGTCTCGGCCTTCATCGCCTCCGACCACGCCGGCGCGCGCGACACGGTGGCTGCCCTCACGCGCGACCTCGGCCTCGCACCCGTGGACATGGGACCACTGCGCAACGCGCGCATCGTCGAACCGCTGGGCGACGTCATCCGCTATCTCATCCTGGGCGCGGGGCTCGGCCCCTACGCCACATTGAAAGTCGATGTTCTGCAACCGGCCGAGACGGGCCGCTTTGGCGGCCGCCACGCCTCGGCCTGGTGGGCCCGCAACGCCGAGACGGCCGGGTGACACACGCACTCCCTTAACGCACCCCCCGAATACACCGGCCGTATCGATGGCATTTCACGACAACGAACGGAGACGCATCCATGATTTCTCGCATTTCCCTGCTGCGCGCCTTCACGGCGGCAGCCCTGACCCTCGCCTCCGCAGGCGCGCTGTCCCAGGCCTCCCAGGCCTACCCGGACAAGCCGATCCGCATCGTCGTGCCCTTCAGCGCCGGCGGCGGACTCGATGCCGCCGCCCGCGTGCTGGGACAGGGGCTCACCAAGCGGCTCGGCCAGCCGGTCATCGTGGACAACAAGCCCGGCGGCAACGGTCTCATCGCGACGCAGTACGTCACCGGTGCCAAGCCGGACGGCTACACGCTCTACCTGTGCGTCACCACCCCGTGGTCGATGCTGCCGGCGCTCTACAAGCGACCGCTGGGCTACGACGCCCACAAGGACTACACGGCGATCTCTCTGCTGGCCGAATTCCAGACCGTGATCTTCGTGAATCCCAAGACCGGCATCACGTCGATGAAGGCTTACATCGAGCGTGCCAAGGCCAACCCCGGAAAGCTTTCGTATGCCTCGACGGGCTCCGCACAGCCCTACACGCTGGCGACCGAGCTGCTGAAATCGAAGGTGGGCATCGATGTGCTGCACGTGCCGTTTGCGGGCGCCGCGCCCGCGACGCAATCGGTGGTCGCCGGTGACGTGGATTCGGCCATGTTCGACGTCGGAGGCTCAGCGCCCTTCATCAAGGCTGGTCGCCTGACGCCGCTGGCCATTGTTGGCAAGAGCCGCGTGCCCTCGCTGCCCGACGTGCCCACGCTCACCGAGGCAGGCATCATGGGCGTCGACATCCCGATGATCTGGATGGGCGTTGTCGGCCCGGGCGGTCTGCCACCGGCCATCGTGCGCAAGCTCAACGAAGAGATCAACACGGTGCTGCGCGGCGACGAGATGACGGCGCTGCTCGCGGCCCAGTCGCTCACACCGCTGGTCGCGTCGCCAGAGCAGATGGACGCGCAGATCAAGGGTGACATCAAGTCCTGGGGCGCCGTCATCAAGCAGCTCGGCGTCCAGCTTGACTAACGAAGGAATCGCAATGAAGAACGCAAGCTTGCATCATGACGTGGTCGTGGTCGGCGCCGGCATGGCCGGCCACTGCGCGGCGCTCGAAGCGGCGCGCATTGGCGCATCCGTGGTGTTGCTCGAGAAGATGCCGGCCTATGGCGGCAGCACCGCCATGTGCGGCGGGGCCTTTGCTTTCGCCGGTACCCGTGTGCAGAAAGAGAAGGGCATCGCCGATACGCCCGAACTGCTCGAACAGGACTTGCTCACTTGCGGCCATCATGCCAACGACCCGCAGGTGGTGCATGCCTACGCCGAGCACCAGTACGACGCCTACCGGTGGCTCGAGTCCCTGGGCCTCGATTTTGACAATGTCACGCTGAGCGGCGGTCAGTCAATGCCACGCCTGCACAGCCTGGATCCGAAGCATATGCTGCGCGTGTTGCATCAGGCGCTGCTCGATGCCGGCGGCACGTTCCGCGCCAACGCGGGCGCGCGCCGGTTGCTCACCAGCGGCGAGGACACCGAGCGCCGGGTCATCGGCGTAGAACTAGAGAACGGCGAGCACGTGATGGCCCAGGGTGGCGTGGTCATCGCGACCGGCGGTTTCTCGCGCTCCCGCGAGCTTGTATCCCGCTTCGCGCCGCATCTGGCCGACGCCAAACCCATGGGGGGCGAAGGCAATACGGGGGACGGCCTGCGCATGGCCTGGGCGCTGGGCGCCGACCTGGTCGACATGGGCTTCACCAAAGGCACCTTCGGGGCGCCCGCCATGGCGCCGCTCGCGGGCAAGGAAAAGATCGCGCCCCACCTGGTGCACACCATGTACAAGGGCGGCATCGTCGTGAACACGGATGGCCATCGCTTCGTGAACGAATCGCTGTCGTACAAGCTGATCGGCGAGGAATGCCTGAAGCAGCCCGGCCGCATCGGCGTGCAGGTGTTCGACCAGCGCATCATGGACCAGTCCGCACCCTTCCCCACGGTTGACGACTACAACTCGGCACTCGAAGCCGGGCTGATCCAGCGCGCGGACTCGCTCGACGAACTCGCCGGGCTACTCGGCCTGCCGGCCGAGGCACTGAAAGTCACCGTGGCTCGCTACAACGCAGCGGCCGAAGGCCGGGGTGGCGACGAGATGGGCCGTGACTGCCTCACGGCCGGTTACGGCAACGTGCCGACGCTCTCGACTGCGCCGTTCTACGGCATCGCCTGCACCACCGGTCTCAACTCGACCTACTGCGGCCTGCGCACCGACGCGGGGGCCCGCGTGCTAGACGTGTTCGATCAACCGATCGCAGGCCTCTACGCGACAGGCGAGGTCATGGGTGGTCTGCACGGCGCCTCCTATCTGAGCGGATCGTCGCTCGCCAAGGGCTGCATCTTCGGCCGCCTCGCCGCGCGGGACGCCTACCGGCGCGTGGGCCAGGCACTGGCTTCCACTTGATCCGGACCCCGTTCACACAGGAATCACCTCTATGTCTGAAGTCCTAGAAACACCCCCATCGCGTTACGACGCGATCCGCAACGTGGACGAACTTGTCCGTGCCATTGATGCGCAGAACTGCACCCCTGGCTGGGTCGCGCGCAAGCAGCCGCTGATGTGGCAAAGTCCTCTCTCTAAGTTTGTCCCGGTGCATTGGCGTTACGCCGAGATTCGCCCGGCGCTGCTGGCGGCCGGCCGCGTCATCGGCACTGACCTCGCTGAGCGGCGCAACTTCGTGCTGCGCAACCCGATCGAAGGCAATGATTTCGCGACCACACGCACGCTCGTGGGGGCCTACCAGTCGATCCTGCCAGGCGAGAAGGCGCGCGCGCATCGCCATTCGTCCCACGCGCTGCGCGTGATCATCGAATCGCGCGGTTCGTACTCGGTGGTCAACGGCAAGCAGCACCCGATGGAGACCGGTGACATCGTTCTGACACCTGGCAATCACTGGCATGGCCACGGACATGATGGCGATGCGCAGGCATTCTGGTTCGACTGCCTGGACCTCCCGCTCGTGCACCTGCTGGAGCCCATGAAGTCGGAGGACCACCCCGAGCACTGGGAGCGGAACGCCGAGCGCGTTGACCACTCGCCCATGCGCATCGAATGGGCCGACATGGAGCGTCGGCTTGCGGCGGCCAGCGCCGACGGCCTCGATGCCTCCTTCTTCGGCAAGACCGTGGACGTCACCTCCAGTTTGATGCCCACCATCACGATCAAGATTCACCAGTGGGCCGCCGGCTGGCAGGGCGGCGCCTACCGGCGCAACGCCAATGCCATCTACGTCGTGCTCAGGGGTAGCGGCACCAGCGCCGTTGGTGAAGAGCGTTTTGACTGGGCCTTTGGCGACGTGTTCGTGGCCCCGCTGGGCGTGCGCGTGGCGCATGCGGCGCGCGAAGATGCGGTGCTCGTCGCCCTCACCGACGAGGGCCTGATGAAGTTCTGCGGCTATGACGGACTGGAGGCCTGCGAATGACGCGACCCGTACTCATCGTCGGCGGCGGATTGGGTGGAGTGGCTACCGCGTTGGGCCTGGGCCAGCAGGGCCGCAGCGTGCGGCTTCTTGAACAATCTGCCGAGATCGCGCCCATCGGCTATGGCGTGCAGATCGGCCCCAACGTGCTCCCCGTGCTCGAGCGCCTTGGCCTGGGCGACGAAGTGCGCCGCGCCTCTTACCTGCCGGACGATCTGCTCTTGCTTGACGCCTACACCGGCGAGAAGCTGGTGCGCGTGCCGCTCAAGGGCGTGGACTTCGAGTGCCGCTACCCCGCACCCTACATCGCCATCCACCGCGTGGACCTGCATGAGATCCTGCTGAAGGCTGTACGCCAGTTGCCCAACGTGGACCTGAACCAGGCTACCACCGTGAGCGGCTACACGCAGACCGCCGACGCCGTGCAGGTGCAGACCGAGGCTGGCGAAAGCATCGAGGGCTGCGCCCTGGTTGCAGCCGATGGCCTGCGTTCGCGCCTGCGCGCGCTGATGCATCCCGAAGATGCCTCGCGCGACACCGGGTACGTCGCTCACCGCACTATCGTGCCGATGCGCGAGGCGCCGGTCAGCCTGCAAGAGCGCTCCGGCGTCACCATGTGGACAGGCGACGGTTTCCACGTCATCTACTACCCGCTGCGTGAGCGCACCGAGATGAACATCGTCGCCGTGTTCCGCGTGCCCGCAGGCCTGGAGCCAACCGACAACGACGGCTATAGGAACTACATCGATGACATCGCCGCCAGCGCCCAGTCGGAAGTACGCGACGTGATCTCCGTGGTCAACCTTGAGCGCCGCTGGGCGATCGCCGACCGCAACCCGCTGCGCCGGTGGGCCGATGGTTGCGTGACGCTGCTGGGTGACTCGGCTCACGCCACGCTGCAGTCCCTCGCGCAGGGTGCGGGGATGGCCCTGGAAGACGCGTCCGCGCTGACCGCGCTCATGGCGAAAGACCCCGAAGACCCGGCGCGCGCCTTCGCGGCCTTCGAGCGCCAGCGTTTTGTGCGCACCGCGCGCGTGCAGCTCGAGTCGCGCGCCCTATGGCACACCTACCATTGCGGCGGGACCGACGCCGAAGTGCGAACGCAGCAGTTGCAGGAACGCACCACGGAAGACCTGTACCGCTGCTTCGACTGGCTCTGGAATCCGGCCGCGGCACGCGGCGCCGTGTCTGCCTAGTGTTGTGAATTGCGACGAGAAATGTACGAAAGAAGCACTGGATGAAATTCTGCCGATTCGACAATGACTGCCTGGGCCTGATCGAAGGCGACGAGGTGTTCGACATCACGCCGGCGCTCGACGCGTTGCCGCAGCTGCGGTGGCCCGTGCCGTTGGGCGACCCGCTGATCACGCACCTGCCCGCGTTGATGGACGCCGCGCGCCTCGTGCCGCGCAGTGCGCGCCCCTACAAACTCTCGCAGGTGCACCTGCACAGCCCGATCACCAACCCAAGCAAGGTGATGGCCGCGCCGGCAAACTACCGACTGCACGTGGAGCACGACACCAAGGACCCAGGCGTGGACCAAGGCGTGCACCGCAAGGCGCTCGAGGGAGTGGAGCGCCCCGCCGAGAAGTACGGTCTGTTCCTCAAGGCCACTTCGGCCATCGCCGGGCCTGCCGAGGGCGTAATGATCATTCTGCCCGAGCGGCGTACCGACCACGAGGTAGAGCTGGGCGTGGTGATCGGCAAGGCTGGCCACGCCATCTCGCGCGCCGATGCCATGTCGCACGTCGCGGGCTACTGCATTGGGCTGGACATGACAGTGCGCGGCGCGGAGGATCGTAGTTTCCGCAAATCGCCCGACACCTATACCGTACTCGGCCCCTGTTTCGTCACCGCCGACGAAATCGCCGATCCGCACGCGCTCACGATGTCGCTCTGGGTGAACGGCGAACGGCGCCAGCACAGCTCGACAGGCGCGATGACCATCGACATCCCGGAACTGATCGAGCTCGCTTCGCGCCTCTACACGCTGCATCCGGGCGATGTGATCCTGACCGGAACGCCCGAGGGTGTGGGACCGGTGGTGGCCGGCGACGAGATCCGCGCGGCTTGCGAGGGCATTGGTGAGATGACACTACGGGTTTCCATCCACCCATAGAGATACACGCCATGCCCAGGCCACCTGCTTCCGCACGCCCTCGCCGTACCCAGGCCGAACGCACCCAGTCGACCCAGCGCAAGCTGATCGACTGTGCCATTGATTTGCTGAAGAAAAAGCGATATGCAAGCTTTCGCACCGCCGAAGTGGCCGAGCACGCGGGCGTGTCCAAAGGCGCGCAGACGCACCACTTCCCTTCGAAGGACATGCTGGTGCTGCAGGCGCTGGAAGAGGTCTATCGAAGAACGCAGCAGCGCGCGATTAACCGCATCGAAGCCGGTCGCGATGCACCTGAGCGGCTGCTGGAGCAGTTGGTGGCCGACAGTCGCGAGTTCTTCCTGGGCGACGACTTCCTACTCTCGCTCGACCTGATGATGGTGGACCCGGGCTCCACGCTCGGTAGCGATGTGAAGCGTCTGGCGCAGCAATACCGCCTGCCAGTGGAGCAAGCTTGGTTGGACGCACTGGTGGAGGCTGGACATCCGGAACGCCAAGCCAAGGACGTGGTTCGCCTCACCTTCGCGATCGCGCGTGGTTTTGGCGTCCGGCAGCTCATCGCGGGAGAGGATGAGGAGTTTCAGCACCTCATGGACTCATGGATGCGCATGGCTAAAGCAATGCTCGTGCTTTCGGCGCACGCGGACCAGAGTGCTTTCGACTCTTCCTTCATTCATCCTTCCAAAGCCTCCCCGGTGCGACGCGCCCGCAAGAAGGATCTCAGCTGAGCACGACAGCAGCACACACGAAAAGAGACCCTATGACCGACCATTCCCATCCCTTTCCCAGTCGCCGCATCGCACTGCTGCGTATGCTCGCAACCGGATTCGCTGCATCGACCAGCCTGCCGGTGTGGGCGCAACCGCTTTCCTCGCGTCCAATCAAGGTCGTTGTTGGTAGCCCCCCGGGGGCACTAGGTGACGTTATCGCCAGACTCATGGCGCAGAAGCTTGGCGAAGCTCTGGGCCAGCCGAGCATCGTGGACAATCGCGCGGGCGCCAGCGGGGCCATTGCCGCTGACTATGTCGCCAAGGCGCCGGGCGACGGCCACACGCTTCTCGTCGCGCCCGATGCGGTGATGGTGGTAAACCCCTTTGTCTTCCCCAAGTTGCCCTATGACCCGACCAAGGACTTCCGTTCCGTCGCACTGTTGGGTAAGGCCACGCTGGTGCTGCTGGTCAGCCCCGCGCTCAAGGTGAAGACGTTTGCCGATTTCGCCCAGCTCGTAAAGTCCAAACCCAAGGCCATCAACTTCGGCAGCGGCGGTTCAGGCCACCCTTCTCATATGGCAATGGAACTGGTCGCAAGCCGCCTCGGGCTGCAATTGACGCACGTTCCGTACAAGGGCACGTCACTTGCATTGCAAGGCCTCATGGCTGGGGACGTCGATGCGGTTATCGTGAGCATGGCCGAGGCGATGCCACAGGTGAAGGCCGGCAATGTGATCCCGTTGGCAACCAGCGGCCCAGCCGCGAAAGAAGTGTTTCCCAACCTACCGGAATTCAAGGAGTCGCACGCCGACCTCGACATCGCTGTGTGGTTCGGCGTTTTTACCGCCGCGTCCACACCGGCCGACGTCGTGCAAAGGCTTAACGCAGAAGTCAACAAGGCGCTGGCACAGCCGGATGTGACGAAGCGACTAGCCGAATTCGGCCTTACGGCCACACCCGGCGCGCCGTCGGTGCTGGATCATCTTATGACCGCAGACCAAGCACGCTTTGGACCGCTGGTGAAAACATTGGGGATCACCGCGAATTGAACGGCCCCGGATCGCATCGAAGCATTCGCGCCTGCGGGCAATCGGAAGAAGCAGTCCTCGGGAGGCCGGCCCCCCATCGACCGTGTTCCGTTGGACGAGCTACTCAAGCTGTCGTCGGCCAGGCCCAGCCGCTGCTCAGCTTGATCGACGCGTACCAAGCGACCCATCACGGCTTGGACCGTCTAGAGTCGATCGGTTTCGCAGATGGTCATGGTGATCGTCGCCGCGGATGTTGCCATCGTTGTGCCACGAAATCAGGGGGCGACGCGAGGAAGAACGCGACATTTCAACTCAGCTCCCATGCGTCAACTGAGCACGCCTTGTTATGTTCAATGACCCGTGAACTTGAAAAGCCCGCACGGCAGGGCAGAAGAGGGTGAAGAGGGCGCCACCTCGCCGCGACAAACTGACATGGCCTGGCAGAGCCGGCACACCGGCTGCTCGACGAGCAAAGCAAACAGCGCTTCTGCGTGCTGTACGCGGCCGTCATGCCGGCCGATGAGCAGCAGGGGGCACTTCCCCATCACCGGCGCCTCCGGCGCCGTTGCAGCCCCCGTCGGAGATCAATCACAAGCAGGACTTCCGCGTCGGCCAGCGTGTGAGCGACCAAAGCCTGGATCGCGGCGAGGTGTGCCGCCCGAAGCCTGGCACGACGAAGGTCACCGCCCAAGTCGGCAGGAGCCAGGCCCACCGCGTGATCGCCGCCTGGTCGCCGCAAGCTCGATGCGCGCCGGCGCAGATGCCAAAGGCGCCGCGTGCCCGGCCACCGACCCCACCGCACCTGACTCGCTGCTCCGCCGATTACTAACGCGCTTGGGCGACGAGGTCAGCGTTGTTGAATCTCGTCGGCGCGCGTGCCCAAAGCACGATCTCGTCCCCCGAAACGCAGCTATGTCCGTGTGGCCAGGCGAATCGATCCGGGGCGACGCGGATCATTGGCGCTCGGAGCTTGATGACCGCATCCGCCGACCAACACCAGTACAGCAGTACAGCAGTACAGCAGCTTGCTTCGAGGGTCAGAGTTGACCTCCCGGTTTCCACGTCAGTAGTACTGCCGTATTATGGTTAGGGAAAAGTGACGTCCATGCACAACGAAGCGCCAAGCGGCAAGGTGAACGCCCAGGAGGAACGGCGGTATCTCGCACTCCTGTTCGCCGACCTATCCGATTCAACAGCACTGTCGGACCTGATGGAGCAGGAGCACTACGGCGCCCTCATCGCGCAGTTGCGTGCCATCTACGCGGGCACGATCAAGCGCCACGGCGGCATGGTGGAGCGTGTGCAGGGCGACGGCGTGCTCGCCACCTTCGGCTTCTCCGGCGGGGAGGACGCCGGCCGCCAGGCGGTGCAGGCCGCCCTGGAACTGCACGACCGGGTGCGCTCTATGCCGGTCGCCCTGCCGGCTGGTTTCACGCCCTCGCTTCACATCGGCATCCATTCCGGCCTGGTGCTGGTGGGCAAGGGCGGCACCACGCAGGGCAAGCACGAACTGTTCGGTCTCGTGCCCAACATCGCGGCGCGGCTGGCGTCGTGCGCCGGTCCGCACGAGCTCCTGGTGAGCGAAGAGACCCTGGGCCCGGCGCGCCGCTTCTTCGTCACCAGCCCGCCGACGCTGCTACCCGTGAAGGGAAGCGCGGCGCCTGTGCTGGTCTACAAGGTGGATGCCCGCGCCAGTTCCTCCGAAGCCGTGCGCGCGGCCTACCGTTCCGGCACCGGGTTCCTCGGCCGTGCGGACGAACTGGCACTGCTGAACGCCGAACTCGCCACAGCCATGGCTGGTGGTCCGCGCGCGCTGGCCATCGTCGGGCCGCCCGGGCAGGGCAAGTCGCGGCTGGTGGATCAGTTCCTGGCGCACGCGGTGCAGCAGGGCTGCGCTGTTCTGCGCGGCTACTGCGAACGCACGGGCGCCGAACCCTGCCAGCCGTTCCTGCACATGCTGCAGGCCCTGGGCCGCAAGTCCGGGTCGCCGCCGGACATCGAGCGGTCGCTCGTACTCACGGCGCGTGAGCGGCCTCACGTGTTGTTCATCGACGACTGGCAGTGGGCTGACGATGCGTCCCGTGTCCTGTTGGCCGCCCTGCGGGCGCGCATCGATTGCGTGCTGCTGGTTATCCTGTGCACGCGTCCGGAAGGCGCGCAGGCGCTGCCCGTGGACCGCACGCATGCGCTGCCTCCGCTCGGCGCCGCCGAGGCGCTGCAGGTCGTCTCCGCCCGTTTGCCTGGCGCGGACCCGTTTCTCGCCGCGCGCATCTGCCATGCGGCGAGCGGCAATCCGCTGTTCCTGGAGGAGTTGTGCCATTCCGCCCAGCGAGGCGAGCCGGAGCGACAGCCGGGCCGCGTCGCGGCCAATGCGGCATGGCTCAGCCAGCTTGTGCAGTCGCGCGTACAGGGGCTCGACCGCGCCGAGCGCGAGTTCGTGCAGGTGGCCGCCGTCATCGGCAACGTCATCCCGGCCTGGCTGCTGGAGCGCCTTACCGGGCGCCGCATCGACGATGCGGTGCTGGGCAAGCTGGTGCAGCGCGACCTGCTCTTCACCGGCGAGCGCGTGGGCACGCTGCGATTCAAGCACGTCATCACGCGTGACGTTATCTACGACGCCGTGGGCCTGCACGAGCGGGAGAAGCTGCACCTGCGCATCGCCGAGGCCCTGCTCAGCCACGGCCCCAGCGCATCGCGCGAAGACGTGCTGGAAGCACTGGCCCTGCACTACCACCTGGGGGGCGATGCGTCCAATGCGGCGGACTACGCGGAGCAGGCGGGCGACAAGGCGCTGGCGGCATCGGCCCTGGACCGCGCGCGCGCGCTGTACCGAGTCGCGCTGGCGGCCCTAGAGCGGCAGCCGCAATCCGCCGAAACGGCCCTGCGCTGGGTGAGCATCGTGCAGCGCCTGGCACGCGGCTGCGTCTTCGATGCTATGCGCAGCGAGCAGGTGCTGTTCACGCGCGCGGTGGAACTGGCGCAGCGCCACGGCGAGCGCTCCACGGTTGCTGGTGCGCGTGTCTGGCTGGGCTACGTCTGCTACTCGCTGGGCGACACGCGAGCCGCCATCCGACATTGCGCGGCGGCGCTTGAAGATGCCCATGCCGCGGGGGACCGGCGGCTGACCATGCACGCCGTGGCTGCGCTGGGCGAGATGTACTGCGCGGCAGCGCACTACGATCGCGCGCTGCCACTGCTGGACCAGGCCATCGCGGTTGGACGGCAGAACCGCAGCGAGCAGCGCACCAGCGCCGGGCTGGCGTTCTCGCTGGCCTGCCGGGCCATCGTCATGGCGGAGCACGGGGAGTTCAACAAGGCTTACGCCTTGTTCGACGAAGCCGTTTCCTGCATCGGCCGCCAGAACTACGAGGTGGGTGCCTCGGTGCATGGCTGGCGCGCGGCCGTCCTGCTGTGGCAGGGTCGCTGGGAGGATGCGCGCGCCGCGGCAATGGACTCGTGGCGGGTGGCCGAGGCGACGCACAGCCTGCTGCAGCTCTCCATCGCCCGCGGCATCAGCGCCTTCGCGGACTGGATGGAACGGCGTCGGCCCGAGAGTCTGGCGACCATCCTCGAAGTGTCGGAGTGGCTCAAGCCGCGCGACAGTTGCCTCTATCGATCGCTGTACCACGGCTGGCTGGCCGAAGGACTGGTGGACCTGGGTCGGCATGCGGAGGGTCGAACACATGCGGTGCAGGCGCTGCTGCGGGGGCGCGAACGCGACGTGCTGGGCCTGCCCATGAGCTGCCGGGCGTTGGCGCGCGACGCGGCGACGCATCGCCCGGAGCAGGTCGGGCGCTACCTGGCATGGGGCATGCGCGGCGCGCGGCGACGCGGCTCGGCCCACGAGTTGGCCAAGATGCAGCTGTGCGCCGCGGAGATCGCCTGGCAATTCGGTGAGGCCGAGCGCGCGCTGCACCTGCTGGAGCCGGCGGCGGCCGCGTTCTCGCGGATGCAGATGGACTGGCACCTCGGGCGTGCTGCCATGCTGCGCCTCCAGCTGCAGCCCGCTACGGCGCGGGCTGCGTGAGGATCAGCAGCACCGGCGATCCGGTCGGCCGCAGGGTGCCGGCCTTCATCAGGCAGGCGATCATCGCGAGCATGACGCCCATGGCGAGTTCGTAGCCGGGGCAGCCGTGCACGGTGGTGTCTTTGTCGTAGTCGTTGTTGTCGCGGCCGAACACCAGCACGGGCGGAGCTCCGGGTTCCGCCAGCGCGGACTGCAGGCCCAGCACCACGCGCTTGTTCTCGGCGGTGTCAACCTTGCCGTTCACCACGGGACAGCGCCATGCCATGGTGGGAACGGGGTGCTGCCGAAGGGCGGCCATCAGCGGCTTGCGCAGTGCATCTGCGGCCTCGTCGTACGTGATGTCCTTTGTGCTTGACTGCTCGAACAGGCTCTGCTGGTGCACCCACAAGGCCCGGTCGCCATCGATCCAGGTTTCCATCGTGCGCAGAAAGTTGGACTGCACCGAGGGCGTGAAGCCGAGCATCGTGCCGGCGATGTTCGCAGCCAGTCGCTCCAGTGTCGGTGCCCCCAAGGCGGCCTTGATATCGCGGGAAAGCCGATGCCCGGTCAGATCGGGATCGCGTTTCAGCCAAGCCTCCACCGCCTCGCGTACGGCCGTCGCATGGGCCCTGCCGTCGGCCTCCAGACTGGGTTGCGGATGCGGCATGAACATGTAGCGCGAGGCTGGGCCAAGGCTGCCGGGACACAGGACCGGCTTGACGGGAAACTGACCTGCCCGGTAGCCCCCCGTGACCATCAGATCTTCGTCGGGCAAGCCGAACCATTTCTTGCAGAGTCGGGCGAGCACATGGTTGCTGAAGTCCACCAGGTCGATGGGGCGGCGGACGACGTTGTCGCCGGCCGCGCTGGGAAGAGGATCGATTTCGCTCAGAACGGTTTGGCCCTCCAAAAGGGCGTCATCGAAAGCAGTGGACTCGTCGACGTCGGCGATCACCTTCTTCACCGGCATTTCTTCGATGCGTTGGGGGTCGTCGGGGTCCATCCCCAGAAGGTTCAGGCCGATCGTTTCCTTCATCCGCTCGCCGTAGCCGTGAACGGAATACAGGACGCGGCGCTTGTCCCTCAAGGCCGCGAGCACCTCATCGAGCGTGCCCAGCAGCGTGCCGTAAGCACTGGCCTTCGGCGCCAACAGGCTGCCGTCGCGCACCCGTTTCCACACGACTTCGCTCTTGTCGCGGTCCTCCAGCAGTGCGCGGATGGCCTCGCGGTTCTTCCCCAGTGCTTGGACGGCCTCGATCGCGGCCTTGCTTGGCGGCGGCGGGTCAGGAGCCGCGTTCGCCGCCTTCGCCCGCTTGGTGAATTCCGCGAAGGTCTCCAGCGCCTCGAGCGAAGGTATGAATGCATAGAGCCCCCACTGCAACTGCACCAGCGGCTGGTCCGAAAGCTCCACGCGCTGCACTCTGCCGTTGGCCAGGTAGCGGAAGGTGTAGTCCTCGCCCTCTTTCGGCACGCGCAGCAGCGGGTCGCCCTGGGCGGAGCCCGCGCCGCTGGCGTTGCCGCCGGCAACCCAGCGCTGGAGGGTCTCGAACTGCTCCGCAAGGCTGGCGCAGTAGGCCATGAACATGACGCCGCGAGCGGCTTCGCGTTTCGAGTCGGAATATGTCCCCCAGGACATGCCTCGACGCAAGATGCGAGGGGTGTAGTCGCGGCCATCGCGCGGGTTGCAGCGCCGGACGTGCGAATGTAAAGGGCAGGCATCGCTGGCGGGCGAATCGAACCGGAAGTCGTTGTCGTGTTTGAAGGCGGCCGGCAGGCCGCCCAGCGGCGCGCCATCTGCGCCTCGGCCCATCATCGCTTCGAGCAGCGCCTTGCCCTCGGTGGTGGTCGGCGGCGCTACGGCGTCTAGCCGGTCCATGAACTGGCGCAGCTTGCGCACCGCGAGGAAAGTGCCGTTGTGCAGCAACGGGTCCTTCGCCTCGGGCTCAAGGTCGCCGCGGTCGTTGGCGTAGCCGAGCAGCAACTCGCCCGCGCTGACCTGATTGTTGTAATGCGCGAAGTCGTTGCCCGATAGCGAAGGCAGCTTCGGCTGGCTCACACCGTCCGCGATGCCCATGTGCCCCACGGAATGGATCTCCTTGGGGTCGCGGTAGCTGCGCATCGGCTCCGCGGCGAGCAACCGCAGGCCGTTGTCTGCTTGATGCAGGGCGTCCACTTCTTCCCGCAGGTCCGGGTGCTCCTCGCCCTTGTTCGCGGTGTCCCTCAGCCGCAGTTGCACTATCAGGTGGACTGCCTGGAAATCCACGCGCTGTCCGCTGTCCTGGCCCCATAGCAGGGGCCGAGTCCAGCGGTCGGGATGGTTGGTGCGCAGGTCCCCGAGCAAGCCGAATCGCGCCTCCATGCCTTCCAGGAATTCCTGCGGCAATGCGGCCAGGCGATCGGGCGTCACGCCGAGCGCCTGCAAACCCGGGTAGGTGAAGCCCACCATGTAGCCAATGTCTTTGTCGGCAACGGGCCCGCAGCGCACGGCGAGCCCGGCGATTGCTGTCAGCGCCCGCGCCTTGTCCTGGTCCGTGTTCTTGACCTGCAGCAGCACCAGGTAGCCGTGCGTCATCCGCTCCCCGGTACTCAGTACGTGCGCTTGAAGGGCCTTGGTGTCGACGATCACGGCGGGTGTCGGTTCGGGTTTCTTGACGTCGCGCCACTGCAGCCAGTCGAGTTCATCGCGCATCGCGACGGTCTTGATCCCGTTCCACGCGTCCTTGAGAGCGGTGAGGTCCGGAGTCAGCGACGGCTTCCCGGTCCTTTCCTCAATCTGTTTCATGAAATCGATGGGCGTCCTCAACGCGTCTTGTGCAAACCGCCGCAGAACGTCTTCGTCAGCATTCGGCGGGAAGTAAGTGGCCAGCCGGTACAGGCCCTTGAGCGTGCGCAGTGGAAGGGCCAGGGCGCGCTTCGGGCTTTTCCAAGCGATGGCCAGCGCCTCGGTCTGCCGCTGTGGATCCGAAGGCTGGTGGTACCGGGCAAGCGCATCGTCCGATGCGCCGTCACGCTGCATCGCCTCCAACCGTGCGAGATAGCCGCTGTCGCCCACCGTGCTTGCGGAGTCGGCATAGAACAGTCCGGCGGGCACTTCATGCCGGCGGACCCAGTCGCAGTAATCCTCGAAAGTGGCCTTGGTCGAGCCCGGGTAGTCCGGCGAATGGCAGAACAGCAGGTCCAGCAGCGGCCCGATGCCGTGCTGGATCACGCGCATGTACGGCTCCCAACCGCCATCGAAGGTGACGTTGAGCGAAAGCCGCCAGACACCCAGCTCCGGGAGCGCGCCCTCGGGCCCCGCTTCGGGTTCGACCAGTGCATAGCGGAAGCCATGAATGATGCCGAAGCGCCCGACCACGTCGGGGAAGACCGACCACAACTCCGACTCGCGCAGGTTCTGGCGCGACGTGTGCACGGCCTCCAGCACCTTGCGCAGACGGCCGACGTAGCTCATCGGCTCGATTCCCGGGACCATGTCGGTGCGCAGCGGGGCGAGCACCGACAGATTGGTGACGCCGGCCAGGCCGGTGGAACGCGTGCGGACCTTGTCGTTCATACGATTCTCTTTCAAGTCGGGCGGCGGCTGGCGCCGAGGGTGAGCGCGGCCGCGCCACCGTCATTCAGGAACGCGATCGCTTCGCCCTTCACTGCCCAGGAGATGCCAAAGGCGAGCAGCATCAAGGTCTCGAGCCAGAACATGCCCGCCGGGCCCAGCCATCGGACAAAGGCGAAGTGCACGAACAGCGCCAGCAGGCAGCCGGCGATCACGCTGCCGCAGACGTAGTAGGTGAGGTTGCGCTGGTCCTTCTGTCGGTTGGCACGGGGCGGCGCATCGCTCATGGGAAAGAGCCAGAGGCAGAACAGCGCCAAGATGCAGAACAGGACGGCGGCTGCCAGCAGGTGGATGGTCGGCCAGGCGGACGCGGCGTAGGACGGTCCCCAGCCCCAGATGAATTCAGGTCCCACGTCCTTCCCGCAAGCGCAGGGCACCTGGCCGACCACGAGCGCCGCGCCCCCAGCGACAAAGGAGGCGATGCGGTCCCTGGCGTCGTAGCCGCGGTAGAAAAGCAGGAATGTGCCGATGGCGCAGATGCCCGCCACGAAGAGCGCGCTGCCGGCTGTGCAGTAGCCCTCGCTTACCGAGCCCAAGCCGCCGCCGTGCACGAGCAGCATCGCGAACGGCAGGGCCGTGCCGATGAACCCCACCGCCTTGCGCAGCGCCAAGAACGAATGGATGAGTTCATCCCTGAGCCGCGCAGCACCGTGTTCCATGACAGTTCCTCCGCAACAAGGCGTGAACGATTCAACGGAATGTAGGCGGGGAACGTGCCCGGGGGCAAACAGGCTCTCATCAGTTTTGGGGATGCCCTCGCGCGGATCGGCCTCCGCATCGCCAGAAGTAGCACGCTTCTGCAGGCAGACCCAACAACCACTTACAAGTGCCCTCAAAAACGGCTCTGTTGAAAATCAAGTGGGTTGCCCAGCGTGAGGGTTGATGGCTTGGAAGTCGAGCTTGCCGGCGATCAGGAAGATGACCGTCTTGATAGTGGACAGGCGCACGAAGCCGCGGGCGCGACGCTTGGCAGCCTGGAACAGGCCGTTGATGGCCTCGAGAAAGCCGTTGGTCTGACGCGTCTGCGACCAGGCCACGATGCCGTCCATGTGGCGGCGCACGAGCGCGGCAACTTCTTTCATCGGCTGGACCTTCGAGCGCATGACGCAGGTGCTCCAGTACCGAAGCATGGCGCGCATCACGTTGACCTGCCTGCGCTCCAGGATCTCTCGCAGCTGCTCCTTGTAGAGCCAAGCTCGGGCCGTGCGTTTGAGGCTCGGCTGTGTGATCAATGCGTAGAGATCGGCGGCGGCCTCGGGCGTGAGGCTGTAGCTGCGCTGCCTTGAGCAGCGTCCAGCGCATGCCCTTGAGGGACCTGTCGGTACGCTGTTCGATGCGCCGTGTCTTGTCCACTGCGGTGTTGGCGTGCCAGATGACGTGGAACTTGTCGAACGTGATCTGAGCGTTGGGCAACTCCTCGCTCACGCCCTTGATGAAGGCCGGGGACATGTCGATGCTCACCGAGCTGATCTGCTGCGGCGGACAGCCATGAGCCTCGAGATCGCAGGCCAGTGCCGCTATGGCTTGGGCGTCGCGGCCCTCGGTGACGAAGAGCACTCGGCGGGCGACTGCGTCGGCGGCCAAGGTCACGTAGTCGTGCCCCCGGGCACGCGAGGTCTCGTCGATGGCCAGCGCAGTGACATCGCTGAAGTCGGCCAGCCCCAACGCCATCTCGACGTAGCGATTGCAAACTTCCATGACCCGATAGGCGGACTCGCCCACGATGCGTGCAACCGCCGCAAAAGGCATCTGCTGCGCCAGCATCAGGACAAGTGCCTCGAACAGCAGCGTGAAGCCCGACAGGCGTCCGGCGAAATCGGGCTCGACCAGGCGAACCGAGCCGTTGGGCAGCTTGACGCGTGGCGTGCGCACGTGCAGGTGGCACTCGTGCTGGAAGAAGTTCAGGTGTCGATAGGTCTTTGCCACCGTGTCATGCACGGGGTGCGTACCCTCATACCCGGCAACTGCGAAGTGGGTTCCGGGTTCGAAGTCGACCAACACGGTCAGCAGCTTGGCGCCTTCGTCGAACTCAACCGAATTCACCGACCAGGGCGCAGCAATCCCGAGCGCCGCTTCGAACAGCTTGGCAGTCATCGCACAACCCCTCGCAGAGTTCAGCCAGGCGAAATCTTACCCACTCGAAATTCAAGAGAGGCTCAAAAACTGTGTCCTGTGCGATCGGTGCAAATTGACACGCCGGGATCCACACAAGCGCGCTGCGTTTCAATGCGCGGCTTTGCTGGGGCCACGTTCAAGCAGCATCGGTGCGTACTTCGTCAGGTTGAACCGGAAGGTGTCGGATGGGTAGTGCCCCAGCACTCATCCCCAATCTGGATGATGCAGCGATCAGACGGGCGACATAGAAGCAAGCTCCTCCGAGTTGGATCAAGGAACATCATCGTGCCGACCGTGACTACCAATGATGCGCAAGACTCCGATGCCGACGACGACCGCGTCGTAACCGTTCAACTGTCGCAAGCGAAGGGCGCTCAGCAGGCGTTCCTGCGAAAGCTCCAGGACGCGCTTGGCGAGGACGCCAGCTTGGGCAGCCTGACTTCCGGGCCGGGTGAAGACGTGTTCGTGATACCTGGTACGGCAGAAGCGCTATTGCGCCGCAAGTTGCAGCTGCCAGACGACGATGCGCTCGAAGCACTCTTGCGCAGCTATGGCGCCTTGACCGTGAACGCGCTGCACGCACAGGCACTGTTCGCGCTCATGTACCGTGGTGCTGTTGTCCTGCCCGGTGGACCGGTGGGCGCGACGAAAATCACCAAGATCCAGGCTCCCGCCAAATCGGCCCTTCAGGGCGCCGCTGCTGTCTCGCTGCCAAAGGATTTTCGGGGGCCTTACGACTGGAATCTAGGACCGCGTGGCGCTAATGTTGTCGAGGCATGGCAGATGTTTGCGGCGCATCCTTCGCACAGTGCGCAGCTTCCGTGGAAGGACGTTCGCGTCGCACACATCGACACTGGATATACCGAGCATGCCGCGCTGGGCTGGGACGGCGGCGCGAGCATGACAGTCGACGTGGGGCGCGGATCGGAGCATTGGCCGCAGAAGGACGAGGATCCCCGCGACGAATGGCTGCCTGGCTTCCCCGGGCACGGCACGCGCATCAGCGCGGCGATTGCCGGTTTCCTGCCGCAGGCGCCCGGTAGTCCGTTCTATGGCGTCGCGCCTGGAGTGCAGATCGTTCCATATCGGGTGACCGACAGCGTGATCGTGGACCACGTCCAGTCTGCCATTGCAGACGCAATTCTCGAGGCGGTTGCCGACGATTGTCACATCGTGAATGTATCGCTGGGAGCGTTGCGTGGCGACCGCCGCGTGGCCGAAGCACTGGACACGGCCTACGAGCACGGTCTTATCGTTTGCTGTGCCGCAGGGCAGGTATGGCCGAGGGTTATTTACCCCGGCCGCTTCAATCGATGCATGACGATGGGCGGGGTGGGTCCCGATTTCAAGCCATGGGCCAGTGGGGCCACCGGCCGTCATGTCGACCTGTGCGGGCCGGCAGACGCCATTCGTCGCGTGAAAGCCGAAAAGCGGACTCCCGGCGATGCGGCCCAGGCGATCTATCCGAAGCCGGAGGGCGATGGCACCTCCTATGCGACCGCTACCTGCTCAGGAGTCGCCGCCTTGTGGCTGGCGTGGCACCAAGTGGACGCGCTGCGTGAACGCTACGCCAACTCCGGACGCTGGCAGATCCCGGCGGTGTTCAAAGCGCTGGCGCGCGCCAGCTCGACTCCGGGGAAATGGCCCGCGGGTTCGAACAGCTACGGCAGTGGCGTGATCAACGCTGCCGCGCTGCTTATGCTCGAACTTCCCGACGATGGTGTTGCCGTCAAGGCGGCTGCAGCCGATGCGGGATTCGACCCCAACGACTGAGACGCTGCAGCCGCAGAGACTCACTCTAGGGACCTTCACATGCGCGAAGAACTCCGTCTCGCCCTCGTGATGAATGGTGGCGTCAGCCTGGCCGTCTGGATGGGAGGCGCGACCGCCGAGATCTGGCGACTGGTCACCGCCAGGACCAGCGACCAGCATCCCGTCTACCAGCGCCTGCTGGCACTCACCGACACCGAGGCGCGCGTGGACGTGATCAGCGGCACTAGCGCCGGGGGTATCAACGGCGCCGCACTCGCCTTGGCTCTGGTCCACGATACCGACTTCATGGAACTGCGCCAGGTTTGGACGGAAATCGGGGATTTCCAGGCGCTGCTGCGAAGCCCGATGGACACCCAGAACCCCGGCTCGATCCTGAAGGGCGACGACTACTTCCTGCCCGAAGTCCAGGCCGCCTTCGAGAAGCTGGCCGGTCCCCAGAAGGCCGTGAAGCACAGCACCGAAGCGCTTCCGCTCGATCTGAAACTCACTGCCACCATGCTCAGCGGCGCCCAGGGACGCAATGTTGACGACCTGGGCGCCGACCTGCACGACGTCGACTACCGCGCGTACTTTCACTTCTGCCGGAAGGGCCCGCAGGACGACTTCCATGGTCCGGAAGCCGTGAAGCGGCTTGCCCGGGCGGCCCGCTCGACCGCGTCCTTCCCCTTTGCCTTCGAGCCTTCGCGCGTCGGTCCAACCAGCGAATCGCACCTACGCACCTACCGCCACGACGCCATGAAGCAGACCCGCTACGTCGTCGATGGCGGCATCCTAGACAACAAGCCGTTTCGCGGCGCCCGGGACGCCATCTTCGACATGCCGCACAGAACGAAGGTGCGACGCGTGATGGCCTACATCAACCCCGACCCTGGAGACGGCCCGCCGTTCGACTTCGGCGAGAAAAAGGAAGCCCCAATGCCTGCGATGTCCTCGGTGATCGCCGCGGCCGTCATGGGCATCCCTACCTCCCAGACCATCGCCGACCAGCTCATGGAGATTCGCCGGCACAACGACGAAGTGAGGGCGCGGCGCTCGAACGTCCAAACGCTGGCGATCTCGCTCGCTGGACAGCCGAGCAAGGTGCTCGACCTTGCGGAGCAGCTGTACCGCAGCTATCGGGAGCGCCGCCTCTCGACGACCTTCGAGCTGTTCATCTTCGAGCCGCTGACCCTGGCGGCCTCGCGCGATGCCCGATACGCCGAGACCATGAAGCGCTTCGGTAGGAACACGCGGGACGCCATGCGCCGCCAATTCGCGAGCAACGAGGGTCGGGGTTGGCTGCCCGCTGGATTCAAACGGGACGACCCTGTGGGCGGTGAATGGACCTGGGGCATGTTCCCCATCGAGTTCTCGATCACTGTGGCGATGAATCTGCTGCGCCTCGTACAGTCAGTCAACGAGAAGCACTTCAAGGTTGGCATGGCCGTTGGCCGGGAGTGGGATGAACTCTTCGAATGCGTCCGCGTGATTCAGGCGCAACGCGCGAAGGAGACCGAGGCTTGGCGAGCGATCGTCAGGAAGCATCTCGACGCACTCGTCACGGAGGAAGAGCAGGGCCTGCGGAAGCAGTCGCCGCAAGAGCAGGTTCGCGCCATCTTGGTCTGGCACCAGGGCTTGTTCGAGGAACTCTTCGACATCACCCGGGCGCCGGGCAGGCAGGCTGTCTGCAAAGACCTGGGGCAACGCGTCGCCACTGTTTGCAGTAGCGCATCAAAGCACGCCGACATGCTGTGGCAAGAGTCACACAACGGCGCGAACTCGAGCCGCTCCGAGGATCTCGCGGAGCTGAATGCCATGTGGGACCTGTCCCAGATGCTGACCGCGCCGACGCCGGGTCTCGATCCCGGGGTCGATGGGACGTTGAGCGTTCTGATGGCGCTGGAGGTGGTGGAGTTCGCCTTCACCGATCATCAGGAGATGTGCTCGGACACGCTGATAGAACTGGTGCAAATCAGCGGCAATGACGCGAGCCCTTTGGGCGGCCGGCATGCCGCGGCAGACAAGCTGCGCGGCATCCAGGTGGCGCATTTCGGCGCCTTCTACAAGCGCTCTTGGCGCGCCAACGATTGGACCTACGGGCGCTTGGACTGCAGTTCGCGCATCGTGGACATCCTGCTCAGTCCCGTGCGCCTATTCAACCAGTACAAGGACGAGCCCGACAAAGTGTTCGACGAACTCAAAAAGCTGGCGTTGGCGTTGGACGAGAGCAAGGGTGTGTCGGACCAATTGCGAGAGCAGCTCAAGGCCGACTGGGAGGCGGAGGATTGCGATGCCGAACTCCAGGCTGAGCTTGCATTCCTGAAATCGAACGCCGATCACATGCCCGACGCTTTGCCCCGATGTGCGCGCGCCCTGAGTCGACGACTGCATTACGAGATCGCCATGCAAGAGATGGGGCACATCGCAACCGCCGTCGAAGCCGACCAGAGCAACGGGGCGCTGGCGTCCGGCCCGGGCCACACTCTGATGTGCCGGCTGCACCGCATCCGAGCCATCGCCGATGTGGATAGGGGCTTCGTCCAGAGCATGCTCGGGCAGTTTAAACAGCAGGACCCCACCGTCCGCAGCAGTCCGGCGGCCGCGCGCGACCTGATCGGCTCCGGGCTCCTCGCAAAAGAGAGCTTTCACACCGAGGTTGGCTCCGACCTCATGACCCAGACCTTCGCCCACACCATGGCGACTACGCAGAGCACTCTGGCAGGCAAATCGGCGCAGCTGGGCGCCGTAGCCACCTTTTTCAGGGCCTTGCACCTGCCTGTGTTCGCCTTCTACATGGCGGCGAGCTCGCTGGCCAAGCAATCGGCCACCGCCGCAGCGGTGATTGCATTGCTGCTTGGCGTGGGCATCACGCTGGTTACCGTGAGCGTTGCCTCCAAGGATTTGCCGGACACAATCGCCACCATCGGATGGGCAGCGTTGTGCGCCGGCGTGCTGATGGCCTGTGCGGCCTCGAAGCGGACTGCCGTGTGGATCCTGGTGCCCCTTGTGCTCGGCATGGGTTTCATCGTGGCGAATACCGACAATGCCCCGCTGTGGATCTGGGTGACTGTTCTGATAATGGTCCTGGCCCTGATGAACCGTCTGCAGTTTCCGGTTGCGCTGGTGGCGATCCTCTGCGCCGGCGTCTTCAGCAGCGGAAGCTCGCCGAAACGACTCATCGACGCGCCGGCGGCCGTGCTCACCCTGGTGGTCGTCGTCGCGCTCGTCGTTGCCTACCGCCACGGCACGACGCGGCGCAGGCGTGATTGGCGCAGCGTGGTCATGGAGGCGTTGCGCACGCCGGAGCCCTCGAGGGCGTGGTCCACGGCGGTGGCCTCGCTAGGCATTGCATCGCTGGTGGCCAGCATCCTGCCGCTGGACGGATGGGTGCTGAACGTGGCGATGGCGAGCGGGAGCTACCAGCCGGTCTTTGATGAACCCTCGCTCGCGCTCGTGCAGGTGCTTGCGTTCGGTGCGTACTGTGCAGTTGTCGCCTTGCTCGTGTGGCTCGTGCTGCGGCGTTTCAAGATCATGGATCAGGTTCCCCAGAAGTACCGTGCCGTGCGGCTGTTCGGAATCGGCCTGGGCCTGGTGGTGCTCTGTTCGATCGGCGCCGCTCTGGACATCACCGTGCCGATCGGCGACGCCCACTATGCGCTGTCGGTTCTGTTGCCCATCCTTCTGTTCCCGGCACTCGCGCTGCTGGTCGTTGCGGTGGTCCGGGTGTGTGTCGGGTACGGCAAGGGCCCGGCGTAGCGGGCGCAGCGCCCGGCGGCCCGGTCGGCAGCCCTCGACAGAAAGCTCAATGGCGTAGAGACCAGGTACCGAAAGGGGAAATCAGATGTGCGAAGCGGTCAATGAGAGCCCGCCTGACCAGGACGAATCCTGGCTCCAGGACAAGCGCAAAGCGGACTACGGCGCTGAGCTCGCCCGTGGTGCTGCGCAAAACGCGGCGGACACCGCCGCCCGGGAGAAGAGCCTTGAAAGGCTCTACGACTACACCAAATTCCACATTCAGGCATACCTGACCCTCGCCACGGTGTACGTTGGCGTGGCCAACTTGAAGGCGGGGAAGGATCAACTACTGATCCCGATGAGCCCCTGGTTCGTGCTTCTGGCAGTCATTGCCTTTGCAGTCGCTGGGTTTGCCGGAGGGGTGATAGTGAGCAGCATCACTCAGTACATAGGCCCGCCCAACCGAAGCAGTGAGACATTCTTGGCCGAGAGGATCGGACCAATGTGGAAGAGGGGCTGGCCAGCTTTGAAATGGACCTACTTGGAGCACGGGGCCTTCTGGGCGGGGCTGGCGCTGGCTGCACTTTCGATAATCTCGGGCCGCGTTTGCAGCTACGAATCGTCGACATGCCCGTACTTTGGTTTGCCGGTGCCTCAGGCGGACTCGCCTGCAGAAAATAGAACCGGCGCGACGCCGCCCAGTGTGACAGTCAATCAGCTTGGCGGCATGACCCACCGTTTAAGGCAACGCTGAATAAGGCCCCGGACTTCTCCATCCAGTGGTCACATCGTTCGCGGCGCCTGAATTGAGGTTCTTTTCGGCGCCGCAACGCGAATTCGGAGCAAATTGCTTCGCACAGTGACCCATTGCGAGCCGCGCGGCGAGCGATTGGCTCGCATGGCTGCCCTTAAGAGGAATGGCACTTACTTTGGGCCGCTGAGCCGTCGGCGAGGCGTAAGTGCTTGATTGCAAAGGGAGGGTGGCTGACCCTGGATCGATAGGATGGTTGGTTACGAAGCATCCAAACCATCTCACCAAAGGCCAGCCAGCATGGATCGTAAAGCCCGAAGCGATTTGCATCAACGCCGCAGAGGCATTCAACGGCGGGCACGCACGACCGAGGCGGTGGAGTTCTTCAACATCCTGACGAGCCCGCAGTTGCTCGAGACGACCGAAGCGCTGCTGCCCGAGCATCGCGAGCGGCTGTATCCGCCGACGGTGACGCTGTCGATGTTCATGCGCCAGACGCTGGAGGCCGATGGCTCATGCCAGAAGGCGGTCAATGGCTGGGCGGCGCAGCGCGCGGCCGACGGGTTGAGCGCGTGCAGCGTTCGCACGGGCGCGTATTGCAAGGCTCGCCAGCGCTTGCCCTTGGAGATGGTCACGGCGCTCACACAGCAAACGGGGCGCGAGCTGAGCGCAAAGGCGTTGGCGCCCTGGAAGTGGCGAGGCCGCGCGGTCAAGTTGGTGGACGGCACGGGCCTGTCGATGCCCGACACGCCCGAGAACCAGGCGGTGTATCCGCAGCCCAGCACGCAGGCACCGGGCGTGGGCTTCCCGCTGGCGCGGCTGGTGGCGGTGATCTGCCTGGCCACTGGAGCAGCCCTGGACGCGGCGATTGGCCCGTACAGCGGCAAGGGCAGCGGAGAACTCGCGCTGGTGCGCCGCCTGCTCGAAGGCTTTGGCGCGGGCGATGTGATGCTCGCCGACGCGCTGTACTGCAACTACTTCCTGATCGCCGCGCTGCTGGACAAGGGCGTGGACGTCGTGTTCGAGCAGCACGGAGCGCGGATCACGGACTTCCGCCGCGGCCAGCAGTTGGGCACGCGCGATCACATCGTGTGCTGGCCCAGGCCGGCGCGTCCCGAGTGGATGACACACGAGCAGTACGCGCGCGTGCCCGAGGACATCATGCTGCGCGAAGCCAAGGTGGGCCACCAGGTGCTGGTCACCACGCTGCTGGAGCCTCGAGAGGTGAGCAAGAGTGATCTGTCGGCGCTCTACGCACGCCGCTGGAACGTCGAGCTGGACCTGCGAAACCTCAAGACCACCACGGGCATGGAGGTGCTGAGCTGCCAGACGCCGCAGATGAACGAGAAACAGATGTGGGTGCACCTGCTGGCCTACAACGTGATCCGGCTGCTGATGGCGCAGGCCGCTTGCAAGGCCGGCGTCGATCCGCGCGGCCTGAGCTTCAAACACACGGTGCAACTATGGACGGAGTGGACCACGCGCGGACTATGCGCCGCGAAGGACAACCAGCGGCTGTTCGCATTGATCGCTCAATCCAAAGTCGGCCACCGCCCAGGGCGCATCGAGCCGCGAATGCGAAAGCGACGGCCCAAACCGTACCCATGGCTGAAGACGCCGCGCGAGCAGGCCCGTCGACATGTGCAGCGACACGGTCACGCGTGCAGGCCAAAGTAAGTGCCATTCGTCTTAAGACAGGAATGCCGCGCCTGAGCACGACACGGGGCTCTGAACAGTCTCCCCGTCGGCGGCGCTCGCCGCGGGAGTGGTTGTAGCGCGGCGAAGCGTAAGTTTTAGTGCCAGCCCGGCCGGCGACATTGTCAGCTTGAGATGCTCCCGCGGTCCACCCGCGGGGGTCGACATGGTCGAGATCTCGAAGTTCGAGAAGAGCATCGTCATCACCATCTTGATCTCGGCCAGAGCCAGGTAGCGACCAGGACAGACCCTGGGGCCCGCTCCGAACGGCATCACCACGCGCTTGGCGCTCATCATTCCGCCACCTTCAGCGTGGCCACCCTTCAGCCAGCGAGAGGGGCGGAACGCATGGGGCTCGTCAAAGTGGCCCTGATCCATGCCCGCCGGGCGCATCACGCACGTGATAAATGTCCCCTTGGGAACCGCGACATCGCCAACCACTACGTCCTGATGCGCCTGGACGATATTCATCGGCGCGACCGGCTTGAGTCGCATCGCTTCGTTGGCGCAGGCCTCGAGGAAGTCGAGCTGCGACAGCTGTTCCAGCGATTGCGGGATCGATCCTTCGCCGACGATCGCGTCCGCTTCCGCTTGAGCGCTCTCCCACTCCTTCGGATGTTCGTGCAGCAGCCAGATGAGCCAGCCGATCGTGTTGGCGGTCGTGTCTTCGCCGGCGAGAAGCATACCCAGGACATTTCCAGAGAGCTCCTCGTCGGTGAGCCTGGCTCCTTCGCTGTCGCAGGCGGCGATCAGTGCCTGCAGGAGGTTCTGAGGCCGGTTGGCGAGATCCGACTGCTGTTCGAGCTGATGCCGCGCATCCCGGATAAACCCCTGGACTGCCTCGCTGAGCGCCGCTACGTGCAGCCGGACTCCGGGCTTGGGGAGCCAGTGTTCGACGTCGATCGGCGCCAACGCCCGGCGCAACAACGTCGGAAAGATCACGTTCAGGTGCTGCTGGATAGCATCTTGATCGCCTTTCTCCGTGGTGTTCAGGTTGCAGCCGAACGCCAGACAGGTTGTCACGTCGACGGTGTAGCGCATGAGGTCGGCCAGAACGTCGATCTCACGGCTCTCGCGTGCCGCCTTGATCCACCGATCCCTCAGCTTGGCGGCGACGTCCACGATTTGCGGCAAGAAGGTTTTCATGTGCGCAGGATCCAGCCCAGCCATCACGAGCTGGCGCTGCCGGCGCCAGGCATCCTCATTTGCCGTGAAAAGGCCATGAAACCCGAGATCCTTGGCCACCTGCACCAAGCGCGGACCTTTGAAAAAGACCTCTGGCCGCCGCTTGAGCACCGACGCAATGACTGCGGGGTCGCTGACGCCTAGAAAATTGCGATCGGTGATCCGGAAGCGGAACAAGCTCCCGAACTCTTTCGCCCACCCCTCGAGCTGCAGGTGGAAGGACTCGGGTTTGATTTGATGGGCATTGCCGAGCACCGGAAGGCCCTTGGGGCCCGGCACATCGCTGTAGGGCCGAATGCTGAGGCTGGCGGAGCCGGCCGTGGAAGTGGAACCGAGATCGGCTTGGTCGACGTCCATGGAGGCCTCCACCAGTGTTGGGCGTCATGCTAAACCTGCCGAGCGCCGGCGCCAACTGCATCAGATCTGCGACATCGTATTGACCAAGGAGTCGATGAACGGAAATTTCTTCCGGATCGGGCAGTTTACGGCTGCCATGGTCTGATCCAGCATCCGCTTCGTTGAAGTCGAGGACCGTTCGGAGCCCCTCTGAAGGCGTAGGGGATTGTGACGGGGTCTGGCCATGAGCCAATACTGTTCGATTAGAGTAATGTCGCCTACAATTGCTTCCGTGGCAACTCGATGGCGGACGGGATATGGCACGGACGAAGGCAGTGTTGGGCGAGGGAGCCAGGCTTAGCGACTTCTTGGCGGCCAGTTTGCTGGCCCGGGTGGTACCAGCCGATGTCGTGCACGCTGTGCTGGACGAGCACGGCTGCAACAGCCAACGCATTCGCAGCTTCCCTGCGGTGGCTGGGGTCTACTACTGCATGGCCTTGAGCCTGTATCCCGAAGCAGCCTACGAAGAGGTCTTCGCCGTCGTCTCTCAGGGTCTGGCCTGGGCCAGTGGGGGCGCGCAGCCGGCCCTTGTGGCCAAGTCTTCCATTAGCGCTTTGCGCAGCCGCATCGGCTCGGCACCCTTGAGCGACTTGATCAAGCGCTGCTGTGTGCCTTTGGCCAATCCCCAGGATCATCCGCAAGCGTTCTTTGCCGGCTTGCGGCTTGTAGCGTTTGACGGCAGCACGTTCGAGCTACCTGACGAGGCTGATAACGCGCGGGATTTCGGTTACCCGAGCAGCAGTGCGATCACCGCTGGCCATGCCGGCTATCCGCAGGCTCGCTGCGCCGTATTGATCGAGTGCGCGACACACGCCATTCTCGGTGCCAAGATTGGGGCCTTTAGCGATGGCGAGCGAGGGCTCGCGGCCGCGTTGCTGCCGCGTCTCGAGTCAGGCATGCTTTGCATGGCCGACCGGGGCTTCAACTCCTTCGAACATTGGCGTCAGGCCACAGCCACGGGAGCGCAGTTGCTATGGCGATGCGGGAGCACGTGGAAGATGCCGGTCCAACGCGTGCTCGATGATGGGTCGTTCCTCAGTGTCATCCGCCCCAGCAATGTTCCCCGAGCTGAGGCCGAGCAGCAAGCCATGACTGTGCGCGTGATCGACTATGAGTTGCCGGGCTTGGATGACGCGCAGCCGCGCTACCGACTCCTGACGACGTTGTTGGACCCGCAGCGCGCACCCGCCATGGAGCTGGCAGCGCTGTATCACCAGCGCTGGGAGATCGAGTCCGTGTTCGATGAACTCAAGACGCATTTGCGGCAGAGCCGGCGGGTGCTCCGAAGCAAGACACCCGAGCTGGTGCGTCAAGAGTTCTACGGCTGGGTGCTGGCGCACTACGCGGTGAGATGGCTGCTGCATCAAGGGGCCTCCAACCACCGAATACCTCACGCCGAGCTGTCCTTCAAAGGACACGTAGAACTCCTCCGACGTACGCAGCCCCACTCCGGGGCCTTTCCCCCCAGCGAGGCCCAAAAAGCGACGACGCTGGTTCCGTGAACTGCTCCAGGCCAGCGGCAGCATTCGCGCATCGAGGACTCTCAATCGGCGTTCTCCGCGGATGGTCAAACGACGCACCTCACCGTACGCGGGTCACGACCGCGCCGCTCCGACTCGCGTACCCGTGGACTTCGCGCCCTGCTTGTTCTCAGGGCCGCCAGGTGCCCCAATACAAATTGTCCGGCGCTCCGGCGTGCGGCCATGGTCGCCAACCAACCCTTCAGGCAGCTTTTCTACTTAAGCGAACAGTATTGGGCCATGAGCGGCTGGTCAGCCTCCGCTCGGAATTCGCGAGATAGCGGATGTCCGCGGCCCGTGCGTGGCATACCGGGCAGCGCACGCACACGAGCTGGCGTCAAGAACACTCAGCCGTAGCGGGCTTCTGGTAGGGCATTCCTGGTCACTTCTTCGTGGCTTCGCGCGTCGGCGCTTTCGGCGCAGACCCGACCTGGACAGCAAACAGCCGCCATTCACCCGGGACGCCCCGAAGGGTGTGCAGGCCGCGATCATCGAACTCGATGTCAGACCCTGTCATGAGGTCCTTGACGGTGGACGAAACAAGGACTTCGTCGGCTTGCGCGTGGGCGGCGATGCGAGCACCTAGGTGGACGGCGATGCCGCACACCTTGCCGTCCAGGACCTCGCATTCCCCCGTGTGTATGCCCACCCTCAGACTGACACCCAGCGCGCCGACCTGCTGCATGACCTTGCAGGCGCACGCCACGGCCTGCACAGGGCTCTCGAAGGTGGCGAGAAAGCCATCGCCCGCCGTGTCGACCTCGTGACCGCCTGCTCTTTCGAGTTGCCGCCGAACGATGTCCTGATGCTTCAGCAGGAGATCCTGCCAGGCATGATCCCCGATAGCTGCCGCGAGCTCGGTCGAGCCGACGATGTCGGTGAACAAGACGGTCTTCAATTCGCGCGCTACAGCCCCTCGGCGACCGGCGTCGCCCTGGAGAAGCCGCCTGTGAACAGCCAGCGTCGCGGGACTGGGGGATGCGCCGAGGTCGTCGCTCAGCAGTCGGCGCAAGCGCTCGTAGATCAGCAGGGCCTCAGCGACGTTGCCCTGAAGCGCAAGAATTTCCATCATGAAGCGATAGCCAGATTCCCGGTAGGGCGCCAGCTTCATCAGTGCGCGCGCCGAACGCGCGGCCGATGTCAGCTCGCTGCCGCGCAGGGCGAGGCCGGTATTGGCGACGCACTCGTGGGCTCGCATCAGGACGTCTTCGATCTGTTCGCGGGTCGCGTCGACCCAGGCTGCGTCATAGCCTGGAAGAAAGGGCCGCATGGCGATGTGCAAGGCGACGCGGGCCGGCCCCCATGCGGCCGTCCAGTCCTGGCGCGAGGCGGCGGACTCCGCCCGATGCAGGCCCTCGAGGGCGGCTTCCAGGTCGATCCAGGCATCTGCCGGAAGCACCAGCCGCAGCTCCTGCTTCCCCACCACGGCGTGCGTGCCCACCACTCCTCGGAGCTTGGTGAGCAAGGCGCTGAGTGCCGCGTCGGCAGCAGACGGGGGGTTGTTCGGCCAGAGCACATCCGTGAGCTGGGATCGAGTAACGGCGTGCCTGCGGTTCGCCGCGAGATATGCAAAGAGAAGTCGTCCCTGCCGCCCCGGCAACAACTCCTCGATGCGGCGCCCCTCGAGCTTGGCCACCAGTCGGCCGCACAGTTGGATCCGCGTTTCCGACCCGGGCGCCAAGGTTTCGCCAAGGTTTTCTCCATGCTCGTCTGGCAGCATACTGACACCCCCGTTGAAAGGAGTAAGACATGGGAAAGCTGATCAACTGCGAATGCGGCGAAGCGGTCCGTGGCTCCACCGATGAGGAACTTATCGCGGCCGTACAGGCACATGTGAACCGCGATCACCCGGAACTGATCGGAAAGCTGTCGCCCCAGGACATTCTAAGTATGGCCGAGGAGGACGACGACGACGCCAAGGGCGCCAACCGAACACCCTCGTAGTCCGGCTACAGCGGGGCCGGCTGTCGGGCGGCACCTCAGCAGCTCCCAAAAGCGCGGCAGCTCTGCATGCTCCATCCGACGTCGAACTGCAGCGACTCTCCGGCCGAGTTCTCGAGTTCGATGGGAAATAGCCGACCACGGGGATATCCGTCCATGCACGTCCACTCGTCCACCGCCGCGCTCCAGCAGGTCATCGACGCTGACGCTGCAGATTACGGCGATGAAGATTGACAACCGCTGCAGTCGGCTGCGGTCATTGCAAACGTGTTCGCAGAAACGTACGCTGTGCCCGCGCAGCGCTTGACTATATCGTCAGGCCTATCGCAAGTGTCGCGAGCTCGTCGTAGCATGGCGCGGTGTGCGCTTAGCGTTCGGGACTGAAGAACCCCTGCGTTGCCGTTCGTCGTCGGGCTGTCAAGGTATCCAACCGAAGGTGGGACCGCCAGCCTGAGTGAGAGAGCTACAGCTTCAATTCAGGGAGACCTCACTTGCTCACCGGATTGGGGGTCGGATATGACCATGTTCCATGGCGTGCCAAGCATCCACCTGCTGCAGTGGGTCGCGCCGTTGCTACTTGCGGTGTTGACGAGCTCGGTATTGGCTCAGCGTGCCGAGCGGCCGGACATCAAAGTTGGTGATCGTTGGAAGTATGAGCAGCGCGACCGGCGCACCGGAGGCTCGGAGGCTCGGAGGGGCAGTATGTTCGCGTTGTCACTGCTGTCACGGCAACACATATCGAAGGCACCGAAAACGATGGAAAGTTTCTCATGACCATCGACATGAACCAGCTCGAATCGCCTACAAACAGCAATACCGATCCGAAGTACCTGGATTTCCCTCTCGAAGTGGGAAAGAAATGGGAGTTCAAGAACAAATGGACAAACAAGACCAGGGTGGCCAGCGGGCGTGACCAATTGGACATATTCGTTGTCGCCTACGAGAAAGTGACGGTTCCCGCTGGGGAGTTCGACGCATTCAAGATCGAAGCAAAGGGATTTTGGAACAACGACACCTCGCGCGCAAATGGTCGAGCGATTCGAACCTACTGGTTTGCTCCTGCCGCCAAGGCTGTCGTTAGATTCGAGAACGACGATGGCTACAACCGGTGGGTCAGGGAACTGACAGAACTGCAGCTCCAGCGGTGAGACCGGTGGTAGTCAAGTCGGCGACGGAGGCCGCGGGGCCAATGATGGACCCTTCGTCGAACCAATGGCCGCTTTGCTCGGCGCAGGAGTGCCGACTTGAAAGATGAACCTGGCGAGATTGACATGCAGATGGCTGGCTACGCCATCGGAGGCGCCGTGTTCTTCGCCTGCATTGTGTCGGCACTCATCGGAGGGGAGGACCGGACATTTCAGGTGATGCTATGCCTGCTCGGCGGCTCAGTAGGATGGGCGGCCGGGATTGTTGCCACGCCCCTTAGTGAGGACGAGAAAAGCAAATTCTCCGGTATCGCAAAGGCGTTCGTCGCATTAGGCTCCGGCTACGTCATCGGCAAGATCGAGGGCCAGCTCGTCACACTTGTCTCGGGTCTCATCGCCTCGAACACCGCTACGCTGGCTTTCAGGGTCGTACTGTTTCTCACCTGCACCACCATCGGCTTCTTATTCACCCTGGTGACGCGCCTATACGGTACTACCGAGCAGGAAAAGCGCAAAAAACACGAAGCTCGACTCCTTGGACAAGCCGAGGAAATCCTCGAGAAAATCCAGAAGGCTCGGAAGGCCTAGCTCCGCGGCGACCGCCAGAGCGGAGGACCCCGCTCCGGTGGACTGGTAGCCATCCAACGCGCTCAGACGCTCAGGTTGCCGCCTCACAGCAGACTGACCAATGCCGGAAAGCAGTCACTGGGAGGCCGGCCCCGCCATCGACCCGTGTTCCTGTGGACGAGTTGCTCAAGCTGTCGTCGGCCAGGCCCAGCCGCTGTCCGGCTTGAACGGCGGGAACTAGGCGACCATCACGGCCGCGACCGTCTGGAGTCGATCGGTTTCGCGCATGGTCATTGTGATCGTCGCCGCGGACGTTGCCACAGTTGCGCCACGAAATCAGCGGGAAAGAGCGACATTGCAACTTTGCCCCGACACGCTCCCACGCAATTTTTCTGCTCGACGCCTTGTTATGTTGATCTCATTCTCTCCCGCCCTGAAAGCCGCCCGCGCAGGGGGAGAAGAGGGCAAAAGAGGCGCCACCGCAGCGCGACAAACTGACAGGGCCCGGCGAGCGGCACCACCGTCGTCTCGCCTCTCGCAGGAGGTCCTCCATGCCATTCCTCGCGCCCTCGTTCGCACGGCTGCCGCCCCTGTCCGTCCGTGGTGTTCAGGAAATCTGCTGGCGCTGGTAGAAGCGGCAGTAGCGCATGAGCTTCTCGTCAGTGAGTTCGACCACGACCGAGGCGTGGTCGGCGCGGTACCGCAAGCGCTCGCCCAAGGGCGCGGCGATCACGTCGCCGAACTTCCAGTCGCAGGCCTGGTCCCCGATCTCGCTGAGCCGTGGCCCTCCAGCACAACGTAGAGGGACCTAGCGTTGGCGGTAGGCCGCGCCCTGCAAGCCGGCCGCCATGCGGTGCACCTTGATCCAATGGTCGGCATGCCGGGAGCGTCCAGCGTGAGCGTGGTGCCGAAGAGGGGGTGCTCCGGGTCGGCGGCGGCGTCGCTCGAGGCTTCCAGCGCGTCGAGCCGAGCCTCGGTGTCCTTCCATGCGAAGCGCATCGCCGAGTCCTGACATTCGACGACGTCCACCAGCCGTCGGGGTGGCGCGGCCATCGGTTCCAGCAAATGCACGAGCGAGATGTCCAGTCGAACCAGAAGGCCTGGGCTTCGCCCTCGTGGCGTGGCCGTGCCAGTGGTCGCCCGGCGTCAGCGCGATGTCGCCCGTTTCCATTGGGTGCTTGGTCCCGTTGACCACCGAGTACGAACCGTGCGACTCAAGGATGACGCGCAGCGCGTTGAGCGCATGCTTGCGAGCGCGCCCGCTCGCCGGGCAAGATGGACTGGTAGGGGCCCACCAGCGTGCGCGTGGTGGCGAACTGGTTGCCTGGCACTGGGTTGCGCAGGATGAAGCTGCGCCGCTCCGCATGGTCGGTGCCGATCACGCGGGCGGCCACCAGTGCCGGGCGCGTGCGCTCGTACTGCCAGTGCGCGGGCTTCAGGGCCGAGCGGGGCGAGGCCCACATCAAAGGCGGCTGGTGATCGGTCCAGCCGGGCACGCAGTTTTCTTCTGCAATGGCGGCAATCAGGTCGTCGACCGAATCGACCTCGGACCGCCAACCGTGATCGGCAGAACATGGCGAGCGCGCAACTTACATCGTCAATTTATAAGAAGCTGATTAATCAAATAATTAAAACCCTTGACGGAATCAAACTTGGTATTTGGAATCCGCACTGCATACTTGGGCTGACCTGTTAACGAATCCTCTATGCTCAAAGCCACTCTGTAATTTCCAACCGGCATTGTTGCTGGAAGAACAAGCGAAGAATTGTTGCGATTGGGGAACTGAGATCTAGCAATCGTTCTCCTTTGCCCCGGGAGCCAATCCTCAGTTGTCGTAAGATCAAATTTGTATTCCTGATTCGAATTAACATGAATCAAGACTAGCTTGACGGGCCTAGGCCTCATGGCTGCTGCCCACCCCCTGTTTATAATAGTCATTTCAAAATCGATCCGTCCTCCCCGAGTCGCAGAAGAGCGCATGGAGGTTGAAATCAGTTCGTATCGATATCCCAGCCTTCTTTCAATATCCGGCAAGCATCCTTGGTCTTGAAAGCCTTCGATATAAATTGGAGCCCAATCTTTGTTCAGATAACCATAGTTGAGAGCACCCATTTCGGCGATTGCAGATGGACAATCGTTGCGTGCTCCCTCTAGGATTGATCTGCCGCATGTTTCGCCTCCGACGCTTACGAAATCAGAGTCTCGCGTAACGTAGTCCTTGTCCACTACATTACGATATGTGTTTGAATCGCTGGCATTCCTTAAAAAGCAATCATTGTGGTGTCCAATTCGGCCCATGCGCGTTTTATTCTTGTAATCCGCGAAAGTCGCGCTCGGAGTGGAACTATCCAAATCTGCATAATCAAGTGCTTTTGCCTTCATCAAGGGCCTGCGTATTTGTACTTGGATATGAGAAGGTGTGTTGTCCAACCAATTGTTAACTATTTTGTTTCGATCCCCCCAGTTTTCATTGCCGACGTTGCCGAAATTTTTCGAGTCAGCCCCCTCGCCCCATTCTCCAACAAAGCCCGATTGAATAACAGCAATAACATCCTGGAATTCTGCGACTAATGGAAGAATTTGCGCCATATGTTCTTGAACACGGGCTAGAGGGGCATCCAACCTCATTTCCACCGGATTGGAACCCTCTATGGGTTTTGGTGAGTAAGCAAAGCGCAAGATCATCTTGAGTCCGTCGGACGCTCTAACTTTAAGTGCTTGCTCCCTGAACTTGGCTATCGGAACCTGTGGGGAGTCCATATCCAGGTTGTATAAGCACATAACAAGAGTGATATTTTCGCGCATCTTGTAACTGTCCAGAGTAGTTTTGCTAAAATCTGACTTATCGCAGTCTCCTGTGTGATGATACAACCCTCTCTCCGGGTTGGGAATTATTTGGCTGGAGGCTGGATAGTCGATCGATGGAAGCACTCCAGGCAACTGAGCGAATGTCGTACCTGGCGCTGTCAGGATTGCGCTTAATAGTAGTTCAGTAAAGCGGCCATTTGGCTTATTCATAACGTTCTCCAGTGGGCAGGGGATTAGCGCTGGCATGAGCGCGCATGTATTGATCAAGGGAAAATTGCTTCATTGACTGACTTTCCGGTTTCGATCAACTTTCTGCTAATTTAAAAATCCGCCAGTCCAAGCTGGAGCAGCGGCCAATGACCGAGGTCGAGTGGAACAATCCGATCGCGACGGCGCCGCGCCGGGCGTGTCAGCCTTCCTGCCGCAGCGGACAGAACGGACGGCCTTCGATGGCGGCCCACACGCAGGCGCGTATGCAGGCGATCACCAGGCGTGTGTCTTGTACGGGGGGGACCGTTCTCATGACGATGAACATGTTTGTTCTCCTCAGAGGCTTGCATCACTTCACACCGCCCATTGCAAATGGTGGAGTTGGACATGAACCGTCGTCTTTTGCGTATGCGAGCCGGCCGCAAAACAATCGATAGGGGCCGCGCCGAAGAACTTCAGGATTTCCATTTCGATCTCCTTTCAAATGTTTTGGACATGTCGAACAGGGTCTTCCTGTTCACGAAGATCAGCTGTCAAGACGGCCGATCGCCCCATCGATGGGATTCCCGTGTCATCCCGGAGTCCCGGCCTAGAGGTGATGTGCATCGCAGGTTAGGCGCCAGGTTCAGCGCTGACCAGCGCTATGCGATGGCCACGGTAGATTGCGCTGCCGCTTCGGAGATCGCCATCCATCTGGTGGGAATAGGGCGAATGACGGTTGGAGCGCTCGTCGGCCGTAGGCCGCGCTCGCACCTAGAGTTGCCGCTTCCGTCACCTTCACTGCGCGGATAGGATGGCTGGGCGCGATCATTCGGTGTTGACACCTGTGTGTTGCCATGATGCTGCGGCCCCAACTTGTTACAGTTACCCCTGGCTACTGGCACAGGGTGCGAGGCGACCTGAATGCAGTCGCCCTAGGGGTCGGGGCGGGCATGGCGATGCTGGTTTCAATGCAGGTCCTATTCCTGCCACACCTCTTCGAGGTGTGGGACCTGGTAGATGTCGCGCGCGCTTGGGTTCGCTATTTTGCTGAGTCCGCGGCGATTGCCAGCGCTTTGATCGTCGCAGTCGCAATGGTCGGTCATGCCTTTGTTGGGCATCCCGTGCTTCGCTTTGTTGCGCTGTCGCTCGCCCTCCTGCTGCCTGCGCAAGCGCTAGTGTGGTTCCTTGCCTTGCGCCATCCGGGGAGTTTGGATCCGGTGTCGGTGAGGGCGGTGATCGGCGAAGGCATGAAGTTCAGCTTGCTTGGCGCAGTGATGCTGGGTGCTCGCACATTGCACCGGCGCATGCAGCGAGCAAACGCCGACGCCACGGCCGCTCAGGCGGCGCGAGTCGAACTGGAGCGTCAGGCTGAGCAGGCGCAATTGCAATTGCTTCAGGCGCAGATCGAGCCGCATTTCCTGTTCAACACCTTGGCCAATGTGCGCCGGCTCTATCGCAAGCAACCGGCGGCTGGCGCCGAAGCAATCGACGATCTAATGGTCTACCTGCGCGCAGCGTTGCCACAACTGCGTCTGACCGTTTCGACGCTGGGTCAGGAGTTCGAACTTGTGCGGTCGTATCTGAAGCTTTTCAAGATGCGGATGGGACCGCGGCTGAACTACGCGCTCCATCTGCCGCCACCACTGCGTAGCGTTGCCTTCCCTACAGCAGTGCTGGTCACACTCGTCGAAAACGCGGTCAAGCATGGAATCTCTCCGGCCGATTTGGGCGGCATGATTCAAGTCGCCGCGACCCACAATGGGCAGCAGATCGAGGTGACTGTCATCGACGATGGGGTCGGTTTTGGCACCGGAACCAGCGGCAGCGGGCTCGGCCTCGTCAACATCCGCGGCCAATTGCAGGCTCGCTTTGGGGACTCCGCACAGCTCACGCTGGAGCAAGCTGAAGGCTGCGGCGTGTGCGCGCGGATCATCATTCCATCTAATTCGCGTGCTGACATGGTGCGGGCTTGGATGAAAACGATGAACAGGAGGCAAGCAAGCCCGCCGGCCGTCGAGTATCAGCCTTTCAGGGGCGGAGTCCAGATCGCCTGCACCTTGGCGCTGGTACTCGGGTTCGGTTTGGCTTCGGCAATTTTGTCGTCGTTCGCTTTGCAGCAGCCCACGGTGGCAGCGCGGATGGGCTCCTTTGCCTCGGTGGAGGGTTGGTTCTGGTACTTCTGGAGCGACATCATTGTCGGTATGCTGGCCGTCGTGATCGTAAACCGGTGGCGTGCGCGCGATCGCGCCGTCGAGAGTCTCACGAAGGCGCAGGAAATGGGACGCATTGCACGACAGCGCTTGGTGCAAGCTCGGCTGTTGTCCATCCAGACTCGGATTGATCCGAAACTACTTTTCGACATGCTTGCAGCCGTGAAGCGCTTCTACGAGTGCGATACGGCGCGCGCTGAACACCTGCTTGATGACTTGACAGCTTACCTACGGGCTGCGCTTCCTCGACTTCGCAGTGAACGCTCCTCGCTGGAAGAGGAATTCGCCTTGGTCGAAGCTTATGCGCGACTGATGCGAGCAGGGCACGGCCGACAGATCTCGCTGAGGGTCGGCCTGCCGGCAGAACTGAAAGACGCAGCTTTCCCACCGGCGCTGCTGCTGCCCCTGGTAACGCACGTTCTGGAGCGCAGCGGCCCGGAGGTGAGCATCGAATTGGTCGCACTGGAACGCGGGAACGCCACTTGCGTGCGGATGCTTAGTGCCGTGCGCCTCGACCAGCAAGGGCTTGAGAGCATGCGAAATGCTTTAGTCGAGCTCTATGGGGAGCGCGCCGCCATGCGCCTGCAAGGCGGCGCCGGACCACACTGCACGGTGGAATTGGAGGTGCCGCGTGAGTACGGATGAAACTGCGATGGGCGCAGGACCTACGGCCTTGATCGCGGAGGACGAGCCGCTGCTCGCCGACGAACTGGCGGAGCACCTTGCTGCGCTGTGGCCGGACTTGCGCATCGTCGCCCAGGTCGGTGATGGCGTCGCGGCATTGCATGCGATCGAGAAGCAGCGGCCGGACGTCGCGTTCCTGGATATCGAGATGCCGCGTCTCTCCGGGCTCGACGTCGCGCGACAGATCGCCGGAAGGTGCCACGTGGTGTTCATCACCGCCTTCGATCAGCACGCACTCGGCGCATTCGAGGCCGGCGCAATGGACTATGTGCTGAAGCCGCTGTCCTATCCGCGGCTGGTGACGACCGTCGGTCGCCTCAAGGAGCGTGTCGTGCAGCGACCATCCGACCTGTCGCGCGTCGCCTTGCCACCGGCGTCACCGTCCCCCGCACCCTGTGGACACCTGCAATGGGTTCGCTTATCACGCGGCGCCACGGTCCGCTTGGTTACGGTGGACGAGATCTGCTACTTCAAGGCCGACAACAAATACACGTTGGTCGTGACGAAGGACTCCGAATCGCTCATCCGAAAGACGATTAAAGAGCTCGTCGATGAACTCGATCCGGACACGTTCTGGCAGATTCATCGCTCGGTTCTGGTCAATGTGCGTGCCATCGATAGCGTGTTTCGTGACGGTAGCGGGGCGCTTTCAGTGCGCCTGAAGGAACGCCCCGAAACCCTAACAGTGAGCGAACAGCACCACCATCTTTTCAGGCAGATGTAACTTTCACAGAGGCTTTCCACTCGTTTGAGCGTTTGAACATACGGCGGTCTGAGATAAGGGGATTGGCTGCGGTTGATTCCTTGATTTTTAAGGCCACTGCCAAGCCGCCGGAGACGCACCGGTTGAGCCCTGCAACTATCGTTCAACCCCTCATCGTGCGGCCTCCTTCCCTCCTTCAGCGCAGCCAGCGTGCCGAAGTAGACCATGTCCGAAGTTCGCCCGTTATGCGACTGATTGCCATCGAGCTTCGCAAAACTCGAAGTACGCGGCCAAGTCCAGCTAGGCGGCGCTGACCCCCGGCATGGCCCTCAGGTACACGTCCTCGCGTCCTCGTACTTCATGCTGCGCTACACACCCACAGCCGCACAGCCGCTCCGCAAACACGTGTCCCTCCAACAACCGCACCCGTCCAAGCTCACGCGTGAGCCGATGCGCGCTACTTCGGCGACGAACTCAGCATTGCTGAACTGGCTGCCGCGAAAGGTGTTGACGGTCTCCGTCGCTCCCCAGCGAGTTGCTGCCTCGCTGCCTTGTGCTGGGCCTCCACGCAGAAATCGGCCTCCATCGCGATCGACACCCGGTGCGCCAGCATTCGATAGCCAAGTCGGTCCAGCACCGCTATCAACTACACCAAGCCGCGCGATAGCGGGATGTCGGAGATGTCCAGCGCCCAGACCCGCTCGGCTCACTCAATGCCAGCCCGCGCAGCAGGCACGCGGGTACGCGAACACCGGGTCCGCGGGTGCCGCTTGCTCGTGCTGGCTACATGCCGGCGCCAGGCGGCCAAGAATCGTGCTCCGCCTCAACTTCCCGATCCTGGCGTGCAGCGCCTTCAGGTCCATGAACCCCAGTTCCCCGATTGGAAGAAAGGCCAAAATGTGCGGGCACATCGCCCAGATGGCTTAAGTCAGCGTTTTGAAGACGTTCATCTGAGAGATCAAAAACGACATAAAGCGCCGCAATTTTGACCCCAATCTGCTCAGCACGCAGTGGATTTACTAGGACGCGACCCTTCAAGTACGCCTTCGTCCAAACAGCCGCTAATTGACACTCTAATCTGCCCATCCTTTTGTTCGTCTCCCCGCAAAATCGGCTCTGCAGTATGTGCAATCTTCCGTCGACGCGACAACAACTGCTGCTCGAGCTCGGTGACTTCGCCTGATGCGTTCACGTTCAATGCGCCATTCGGGGCTATCGAGCGATGCAGGGCTGGCTCGCTTGCCCGCTCCTCAAGCATTTGTTTTGGCTGGGTGCTCTCCAGGATGGATGAAGCCGATATTTCGCCAGAGAATCCCTCGGACCCACCGCCGCCACATCCCGCTGCCAAAAATATCGGGACTATCGCAACTGAGATAACAATATTCTTCATGCCATACTCCAAATTTAATATAGGTAGCGGCTGTGGTTGTCCAGCGAGCCGCAACATTTTCGACGACTAGTGCACGTATTTGTGTATGCCGCTTACACTGCCCCAAAAAACCTGTGTTGCATCCCATTGGAGATTCGCAAAGCCAACTCTGCTGATGCCTACTCCGACGTTGTATCGAGTTTCTCCGCCACTCTGGATTCCAACTGAGCAGTCGGATCCGGAGTCTGTACACCGGGCCCAAAGTACCCTCGTTCCGTCAAAACCTACTGACGTTGTTCTATATCCGGTCGTAGTCGCTTTGTAGGTTCTCGTTAGGGTACTGCCAACATCCCTCGAATACACCCCGCCCCCTTCGCTGCCCCAGAAAATGCGCGTACCACCCGAAATTGGATAGATAAAAAGTGCACTAATTGGCTCTGGCGAAGACGCCACCACATTCGTAGCGCTGCCAGATTTTAGTACCCTGCGAATGACGTTGCCATCGCTGTAATAAGCGAAATTCGTGCCCAATTCCAAATGGTGCCCCGCGGTGGTGGTGGCAAGTGTTTGGATGCTCCCCCCTCCAATCGGCATGCGGCGGACTCCATCTTCATCTACCCAGTACAAATACTCTTCGTCGGTGCGAAGCGACCGGTTCCCCACGAACCGGGACAAGGTGGCGATCGTAGTCGCAGAGCCGCCAGCCAATGGGATTCGCTTGATGGTCGAAGTTTTGTTCAGCGGGGATGACTGGTCGTTTGCAATAAAGTAACCATACCAAGCCCCCAAGTTCGCATACACGATATTTCCGAACGGCTTGTAGCCGTTACTAGATTCTGAATACAACAATCGTTCACCTCCCGGCTTCGAATTATTTCCCGCTCGCCATATAGAGGCTACGCTAGGCCCGCCAAGTACATCATCTGGTTCTGAATAGGACGTCCAATACAGATTGCCGGTGGATGCAATTAGATCGGTAGGCTTTGAGTACGACAGATTGGCGTAATCTGCGGCAAACACGTTGCCGGCTGAAATCCCAAAGCCAAAGACCACGACAGCAGTGATTTTTGCGAGGTTCATCATCTTTCCTTAACAAATGGCGGATGGTTGTGGAGCGCGCCATAGCACAGACGTATGGCTCCAAAATCCAGATCTCAATCTTCCGATTTGGGTATTTAATAAAGCTTGGGTCGCATGGCGGTTCCTTTGGTGATCTGCGCTGCAGATTAGGCTCGAGGCGTCGCCCAAGCCAGTGCCATGCGATAGCCCCTCGAAATCGAGGAGCCGACGCCAACCACGTCGTTCGTCTGCCGTGAATGAGCCGAATCACGTTTCGAGCGTCGTTCGACCCCACACCGGCGCTCATCCGCCAAAATGCCCCACTTATCGCTCTCCAGTTGCCGATCCACTGACTTGGCGCAGCAAAGGATGCACGTGCCCCACTAGGGCTGTGAATTGGTCCCAGAAAGTTGAACATTCCTGAGGGTCCAACTTTCGAAAAGGATTCAGGCGCGCTACACGGTCGGGCGGTGGCCGCCCTCTAGAGGCGATGCAATGGCGCCGTACGCGATGTCAGGTTTGATTCTGTATCGCGATGCCGTACATCTTCGCGCGCCGCGTGAATGCCTCCATGGCACCCTCCAGAATTGAACACGCGGAACGCCGAGTCTGCGGGTTGTCGATGGAACCTCGACTGACAATCTCGCCGCGATCATTGAACGCCTTCATTACGACAATTTGCTCTGCGTCGCCCAGCACAGCGACATTGGGATTGTGGGTGACGATGATGATCTGCCGGCGCTCCTTTGCGCGTCGAAGCACTGGAACGAGCGTTGAGTAGATGAACTCACCATCGAGGTTGTCCTCCGGCTGATCGATGATCAACGGCTTATCGCTGTCGGCGGATAGCATGAGCGCCAATAAGATCGACTGCTGCTGGCCGAGGGAGAGCTTGGAAAACTCACGGCTAACCGGTCGGCGCCCCCCCTTTCCGTCGTCTAGTTGCTTGGTCACCAGGAGCTTGGGCAAGTCATAAAGGGCAACGCGCTCCAGCGCAAATCTGGTCGCAGGCTCGCGAAGCTTGTCGAGGATCGCCTGTGCCTCGCTCTTGTCGAACGCAGCGAAGCCATCCCTCGTCCGAAGGTGAGTCAGGGGGCTGGCGTCGTTGTGCTTGATCGCGTCAAGAAGCACGGGAACGGTCAGGTCTTCCACGAGATAGCTTGCGCGCACCTGCTGATTGGTCCGCCACCCCATAGCGTTGATGATCTGCTCCGCCGCATCCGGGGAGTGTGCACTTCTTCCGAACTTGAGGCTGACATTGAGATCGGACAAGGCTTCCCTGAGCGTCGCCGACGCCTGCTTGCCCAAGGCCTCTCGTTGGGTCGCAATACGGTCGCGCGCAGACCAACGCCGAGCGAGCGCAGCAAGGCGGCTGCGCTGCAGGGCGGCCAGATGTGTTTTCCAGGTGGCAAGCTTCTTCAGCGTCTGGTCGTGTCGGGCCTCATCGGACGCCAGCTTGGCGATGTACGACATGTCGAATGTCACCTTCAGCGCTTCAAGCTCTTTCTTTTTCGCGTCAATCCTCGCTTGGGCTTCGGTTTCCTTCGCGCGCCACGTGGCGGATTGACCCAGAATCGTCTTCTCAAGCCGCACAACCCCTGCGCTTATCTTCTGTTGTGCATCGGTGATGCTCGACTTGAAGACGTTCGCTTCTGCAGCAATGGCCTTGAACTCATCTCCACCGAGCTTCAACTTTGCCGGGTCTGCAAGGTCGGCAATCTCCGTTGCGGCGGTGGTCTGCTCGGTCACGTCGCTGTTTTCCTTGAGCCGCTTCAACTTGTCCTGAATCTGCACTCGCAACTCGCGCTCCGTCGCGAGCTGACGCTGGAGTTCGATCAGTTCCTTGACTTCCGGTTTCTGCATGGCGGTCAAGGCTTGCTTCGTCGTCGCGAGCTGACGCTCATACTGCGGAATCAAGGCAACCTGTTGTTCCGCCTTTTCAATGTCGGTCTGCAGCGTCAGCAACTCCTCCCTGGCCGACTCCTCTTCGCCCGATGCGACACTGAGGTCAACGAACTTGTCCAGATAGCCCAAGAGCGCGAGAGGACTGCTCTGCGCCTGGTGACTGATCTTGGCGGCATCGCCTTGTCCGAAGCAGTCGATGTCGAAGAAGCAAGGGCCCTCATCAGGGTCATTGACGTTCTCCATCGGAAGGTTCTTGTGCCGGGACAACACGTGTTGCTGCCCGGCCTTGTCCTGCCAAACAAGGTGCAGCTGATCTGGCCAAACCTCGGAGTCCACGACCTTGCTTGTTTCACCTGGACTGTGGATCAGGCAACGAACGCCCTCAAACGTTGTCGACTTGCCAGTCCCTCTGCCCCCGATGATGCAGTTCAGGTTGGGACTAAAGCGGATGACCTGCTTGTCCAGAAAGCCCCCGTCGAGTGCGATGCCCACGACTCGGGGGACAGATTGAGGAATCAGGTCTTCGATCCGCACGCGCGCATCGGCGTCGTCCAAGGCGATGCGCAACGCAGAAAAGCTGGGAACATCCATCTTGTATCGGGTGATCCGCTTGTCGTTGGCAGCGTTTCGTCCCAGCGCCTCGAGGGAATGAGAATCCGAGTTGAGTACGCGTGCCAGAAACTGTTTGGCGCCCAGTCCCAGTCGCTCGATCCTGGCCTGGCCCATGCGGGCTCGATCGGCAACGGGGTCCCCTGCCGAATAGAAGACGTCTGAGTTGGCGTGCTTCAGCTCGATCGCAGCGAGCGCGCGATGACAGATCACGTCGAACTTATGGGGCGACGCTCCAGGGTTTTCCTGTTCGAAGCCAGAGGGGACATCCACATGCGCGAGGATGCCAAATCCCCCGTGGGCTTCGGTCGCCGTCAAGCATTCAAGAATCGACTGCTGACACCGCGAAGTGCCCATACCGGCATCAGCGATCTTCAACCCGGCGAAGAATCGGGTGAGCTTCTGGTGGTCAGGGAAGTAGCACAGGAGGTGCCCCTGTGCCGTCGACAGCTCAACACCGGGAATGACCAAGACGTTGTGCGCTTCAGCTACGGCGAGGGCGCGCGGAACGCTCGAAATGTCGTTGTGGTCCGTGATGGCGATGTGATATTGAAGATTCAGGCCATCTCGAATTGCCGGTAGACCTCCGGGTCGAACCACTCCGATCCCGCCTTGACCCAGTTGTCGGGGTCGACCGTCACCTCCCCCAGGTCCTCGTAGGCCGAGTGGAAGTTCAGTTCGAACTGGATGCCATTGGGGTCGTAGCAGAACAGCTGCCAAAGTGGGAAGCCGGGCACGGATCGCTCGCGGTAGGGGATGCGCAGCGCTCGGCAACGCTCGCGAGTCGCGGAGAAGCCGTGAGCCGACAACGCGATGTGGTCGATGGCGCCACTGCCTGTCGGTACGCGCCCGTCGGTGCCGAGAGCCGCCTGGCCGGTGTAGATGTGGAAGATCGATCCGCCGTGGGGTGTGTTCAGCTGCATCCAGTAGCCAGGGAATTCGAAGAGCGGCCGAGGCGATTCGGACATGGCGAAGACCTGCTCGTAAAAGCGCTTGGTCGCTTCGGGCTTGCCGGTCTTGATGGCGATGTGAAAGAGGCTGGTGGCGGGCATGGCTGGCTCCGCTCAGACGCCCGGGCGCACCATGTGGCCGCGAAAGATCGTCCAGTACTCGGACAGCTCCTCGATCACGGCCTTGTACCGCGCGAGCTGCGGCGACTCCATGTGCCGGTCCCACAGCGCGCGGCTTTCCCACAATTCGGTGAAGACCCAGCTCTGCCCGTCCTCGGATTCATTCATCTCGTAGCGCAGGCAGCCTTCTTCGGCCAGGGTAGGCAATAGCAACGATTTGAGGACGGCGCGGAATTCATCGGCCTTGCCCGGCTTGGCTTTGGCGCTGCCGACGATGACGAGGGTGGACATGGGTGAGGTCTCCTGATGGTTCGTTGAAGAAGCGTCATGCAGCGCCGGCTGCGGCGAGCGCCTGGAATGCCGGGAACGGCTTGAGCGGGCAGTACTGCACGTCCAGCAAGTCCTCTTCGACGTACGGCAGCGACGTGACGTAGTACTTGGCTTCCTCGATGGTTCGCGTTTCCAGCTCCAGCACGGCGCCGGCACCTTCCAGCAGTCCATAAGCCGCGCGCACCGTTCCCTCCGCCATGCCCTGCCACACTGCCAGCAACTCCGGCATGGACAGCCGTGCCAGGTGTTCCGCGTCAGCATCGGCGCGGCGGGTCAATATCACGATGGTCCTCATGTCACGCCCCGATCTCGGCCGGCTCACGTTCCATCTCCGTATCGGCGATATGCGCAAGCAGCCCGGTCTGGCCGGGCGCGACATGGCTGGCCAGCACGTGACGGTCCGGGTAGTCGCCGCCGTTTTGCGGCCGGAAGGGAATGGGTGCGTCCTCAAAGAGACCTTCGAGCCGCAAGCGCCACGCACGCAGCGCCTGCGCCACTTCTTGCTCGGTCATGCGCCCGGTGCCGTAGACCGCATACGTGGGCAACACGTCGAAGCCGGGAAAGTACAACGTGCCGTGGGTGATCGGGAAGAGCAGCTCCTCGATCGGCCCGTTGATGCCGCGCGCCGAATAGTCGCTCGCCGGTCCGCCGGCCGCCACGGCGAGCATGGCGCGCTTGCCCTTGAAGGCGCCATCGCCATAGCGGTAGGTGTTGCCGCCGTCCCTGTAGCCGTATGCCAGGCCGTAGGCCCACACGCGGTCCACCCAGCCTTTCATGATGGCCGGCATGCCGTACCACCACAGCGGAAACTGGAAGATGACGGCGTCGGCGGAAAGTACTTTGTGCTGCTCGGAGACTACGTCGGCAGTCTGCCGGCCGGTGGCATAGGCATGCCCGGACTCTGCCACGAAAGACAAGCGCTGCGGGTCGGTCCGGCTCGGGAAATCGTCCTCGTCGAACGCGGCCTTCCAGCGCATCGCGTACAGGTCCGACTGCAGCACTTCATGCCCTTGTGCCTGGAGCGTCTGGACCGACGCATCGACCAGCTGGCGTGTGAGCGACGTGGGCTCGGGGTGGGCATGGACGATCAGAACCTTCTTCTTCATGGTCACTTTCCATCGAGTGTTGTGGGTACGTGGCCAAGTCTCGGCTGGCATGCGCCATGTGTGAAATCGAAGAATTGTTCGGCTACCATCCATCGCATGGATAGCAAGCGCCTCGACCTCAATTTGCTGGTCACGCTGGAGGCGTTGCTGGTCGAGCAGAACGTAACGAAGGCCGCCGCCCGCCTGCACCTGAGCCAGCCAGCGGTCAGCGCGCAATTGAACCGGTTGAGGGTCGTGTTCGCTGACCCGCTGCTTGTTCCCGCGCAGCGAGGGATGACGCCGACCACCAGGGCCGTCGAGCTGCTGGAGCCGCTGCGGCAAGCTCTCGACCAGGTTCGCGCCACCGTTGAGTTGCAGGACTTCGACCCTGCGAAGGCCAAGCTGACCATCACGATCGCCTGCACGGACTACCTGCAGGCCGCGGTGGTCAAGCCCCTCGCCATGCATCTCAGGGCCAGGGCGCCTGGCGTGCGCGTGGCGTTGCGCAACCTGGACGTGGGGCTGTTGGAGTCGCAGATGGCGCGCGGCGATGTCGACCTGGCGCTCTTGACGCCGGGAGTTGCGCCGCCAAGCCTTCGCACCCGACACTTGTTCGATGAGCGTTACGTGCTCATCGGCCGGCGCGGCCATCCACGGTTGCGGGATGTGATCACTGTCGCAGAATTCGCGCAACTGGAGCACGTGATCGTGTCCTTGCGCGGCGGCGACTTCGAGACGCCGGTAGACGCCGCTTTGGCTGCACTCGGGCACAAGCGGCATGTGGTGCTGTCCGCCGCCTCATTCCTCTTCGTCCCCGAGGTCGTGTCGCAGTCGGACTTCGTCGCCCTGGTTCCAGCGCGACTGGTGAGCGACCGTGCCGACAGACTCCAGTTCCTCGATCCCCCGTTCCCGGTTGAAGGATTCGCAGTGGGGATGGTGTGGCACGAACGCACTCACGCCCACAGTGCTCAACGCTGGATAAGGGAGGCCTTCGTCACGGCCTCGAGGTCTTGAGGCCCGCACCACCGCGGCCAATCATCAGCCCGCTTCCGCTCCACCCGCGCGGCCCCTCACACCACGTGCAGCTTCCTGCCCTCCCGCGCCAAGCTATCCGCCACCTTCTCGATCACGACCCGCCGCCGCAGGCTGCCGCCCGGCACGTCCAGCTCCCAAAGCTCCAGCGAGCCGTCCGGCCTTTCCTCCACAAGGATGGAGAAGCGGCCAATGCCATCGCGGTATTTGAGGGTTCGGCAGTACATGGGGGCTCGTGGAAGAGGGGGAGCGCCAGTGCGTAACCCTAAGGCCGCGAAAGTTCCCTTCGCCTCTCGGCCGACAGGTGCCTTCGAGGACGAGCCGCGAGCCACCCCACCGCGCCAGCCTACAAACGGGTCGTGTACTCCAGCGCCCAGAAGTACTGCCATTCCCGGTACTCGATGGCCGCCGCGTGCGGAGCAACCATATCCATCAACGCATCCCGGTCCGGAAGATTCTTCAGCACGCGATGGGTCGAGCCATCGGCCAAGGTCCGCACCTGGTAGGTGTTGCCTTCGGCATCGCTCTCCGCAATCGGCGTGCTGCTGCCGGGGACGAAGCGGTTGTCCAGAAAGACCACCTTCGCGCCCGGTTCGATCGCTGCATGGAAGCCGCGCAAGAACTCATCGATGCGCGAGCGCGGGATGTGCGACCACCAGAAGCCGGCAAAACCTGCGTCGCACCTTACCGTGGAGGAGGGGAGGCGATACGCATCGCCCACGACGAGCTGCGCCTTCGCCGCCGGTACGCGGGTCTCGGCGATGCGCAGCGTCTCGGGTGCCGCATCGACCGCCACCACGCGCTCTGCAGCCGGCGCATAGAACTGGGTCCAGTACCCGGTGCCGCAGGCGACCTCCAAGACCGAACGGCGTGCGAACACGGTCGAAAGCCAGCTTTCGATCTGCCGCAGATCGGCTTGCCGTTCAGGCTTCAGGTAGATCCCGTCGTACTCGTTCGCGCGGGCCGCGTAGTAGTCCTGCATGGATCAAGCTCGGCTCGTGGGGGAGGGGACCGGGACATCGAAATGCAGCACGTCTTCGCGCACCCCGAGCTTCGAATACAACGCGATCGCCGGCGCGTCAGGCGGATCTGCCTGGACGAAGATGACATAGGCCCCGCGCTCGGCGCCGACGCGCTGAAGCTCCCGGATCAATGCGGTGGCAACGCCTCTTCGCCGGTGCGCAGCGGCGACGGCCAGGTCGTAGATGTAGATCTCGCTGCGCTCCTGCTCGAACTTCCTCAGTTCGTAGGCGGCGAGGCCTCCGATGACCTTGGACCTTTCCACGGCCGCCAACGCAATGAAGGTTTCGCCGGCGAGCAGCTGCCGAAGGTACTCTGGCCGGGGGCGCTTGGCCCCGTAGGTGTCCACGTCCTCGAAAGCCTCGCCGAAGACGGAGAGGCGCTGGATGGTGTAGCCGCTTGGGGTGGTCATGGTCTTGTTGGTCGCAACTTATCTATCCGGACAATAGATTGCCATCGACCGGCGCGTCCAGCACGATCTGCCCTGCCGTCAGCGTGTTCACGGTCGCGCCGGCGATCTCCATCATGACGCTCGCGCGATCCGCGGCCATGTAGGCGGTCAGGTGCAGCACCGGGCGCTCGTCCATGTCATGCATCAGCCGCACCAGCTTCAATAGCGGCGCACCGACCTCGGTCTGGATCAGGCCGGCCCGCTGCGGGTCGCTTACGGTCGCGCTGAACTCCTGCACGACGCGGCCGAACTGGACCCCCTGCATCATCAGGATCTCGTAGAGCGCCTTCTTCTTGAGTGCCGCCGCCGTCACGCGCCGGCCGACCGCGACGGGGACCCACGCGTCCGTCAGCATCGCCGGCTGACCGTTGCGATTGGATCGAATGCGCAGCGCGTGCACGGCCTTCTCGCCGGGCGGAATCTGCAGCAGCCTCGCCACATCGGCCGGCGGCACGGTCTGCTCGACCTCGAGGACGCGGACGATGGTCTCGATGGCCGTCTGGCGCAGGCTGTCGATCACGCTAAGGCTGGGCACGGGCCGCATCTGCCCGGGCTCGCCCCGCACGAAAGTGCCGCGGCCGTGCCGGCGTTCGACCAGGCCCTGGGCCGCCAAGTCCCCCAGGGCGCGCCGCACGGTGATGCGCGAGACGCCGAATCGTTCGCAGAGCCCTTCCTCGTTCGGCAACGCGCCGCCCGGGAACAAGCCCCGCGAAATCTCGTCGCGCAGCACCAGATAGATCTGCCGGTGCAAGGCGGTGCCGCGTGCCCCGTTCATCGGCGTGGTTCCAGTCGACAGGTTCATGGCGGGAGCATAACTTGTTGACTTGTTGTTATGTTGTGATAGTCTTAGAACAACTGAGACAAGCAAGCAAAGACCAACCTGCGCTGAAAGACCGCCGCCCATGACGAACCCCTCCCTACGCGAACTGCTCGCCGCGCCCGACATGCTCATCGCCCCCGGTGCCTATGACGGCATCGGGGCGCGGCTGATCGAGCAGGCGGGCTTTAGCGCCGTGTACATGACCGGCGCCGGCACCGCGGCGGCGCGCGGCTACCCCGACTTCGGCCTGCTCGACATGGGCGAGATGGTGGCCAACGCGGCCACGATGGCGCGCGCCGTCAGCGTGCCGCTGATTGCGGATGCCGACACCGGCTACGGCAATGAGCTGAACGTGACGCGAACGGTGCGCGAGTACGAGTCGCGCGGCATCGCCGCGATCCACATCGAGGACCAGGTCTCGCCCAAGCGCTGCGGCCACCTCGACGGCAAGGAAGTGGTCTCGCGCGCCGAGTTCGTCTCGAAGATCCGCGCCGCGGCCGATGCGCGCCGCACGAAGGAGTTCGTGATCATCGCGCGCACCGATGCGCGCGCCATGCTGAGCCTGGACGAGGCCATCTGGCGCGGCAACGCGGCGCTCGACGCCGGGGCCGACCTGGTCTTCGTGGAGGCCACGCAGTCGCTGGAAGAAGTGGCGGCAGTGCCCAAGGCCGTGAAAGGGCCATGCCTGCTCAACGTGGTCGCCGGCGGCCGCACGCCGCTCTTCGACCTTCGCGAAGCCGAGGCCATGGGCTACAAGCTGGCGATCCTGCCCGGCCTGATGCTGGCCGCGGCGATCCAGGCCGGTGATGCGGCGCTGGCCCAGCTCAAGGCCACGCACAAGGCACCCGAGGTCACGCAGAGCGTGGCCCAGACCTTCCGTCGCTTCGGCGCCAACGAGTGGGACGCACTGCGCCAGCGCTTCAATGCCGGCGCCGCCATGGAAGCCAAGTGATGGCCGGCCGGACGCTCTTCGACAAGATCTGGGACGCCCACGTCATCCGCGACCTGGGCGACGGGTGGGCGCTGCTGCACATCGATCGTCACCTGCTGCATGACCTCTCCGGGCCGCCCGCGCTCGCCGAGGTGACGGCGCGCGGCCTGCCGGTGCATGACCCTGAACTGGTGTTCGCCACGCCCGACCACGCGATGTCGAGCCAGCCCGGGCGCAACGGGCTGACCTACGCGCCCGGCGGCAGGCTGTGGACCGCGTTGCGCGACCGCACCCGCGCTGCCGGCGTGCGGCTGTTCGACCTGGGCGAGCCCGGGCAAGGCATCGTGCATGTGATGGGCCCGGAGCTGGGCATCGTACTGCCGGGCCTCACCGTGGTCTGCGGCGACAGCCACACCTGCACCAACGGCGCGCTGGGTGCGATGGCCTTCGGCATCGGCTCGTCCGAGAGTACGCATGCCCTGGCCACGCAGACGCTGCGCCAGCAGAAGCCCCGGCGCATGCGCATCCGCTGCGACGGCAGCTTGCGCGCAGGCGTCACCGCCAAGGACCTCGCGCTGCACATCATCGGCAAGCTCGGTGCTGCCGCCGGCGTCGGCCATGCGATCGAGTACGCGGGCAGCGCCATCGAGGCCATGGAGGTCGAGGCCCGGCTCACGCTGTGCAACCTGACGGTGGAGCTCGGCGCGCGCTGCGGCATGGTGGCGCCCGACCAGCGCACCTTCGACTACCTGCGTGGCCGTCTCTTCGCGCCGCAGGGCGGCGCCTTCGATGCGGCGGTGGCGCAATGGCGGCTGCTGGCCAGCGATGCCGATGCGGTTTTCGATCGGGAAGAGTCCATCGACGTCTCGCTCATCCGGCCCACCATCACCTGGGGCACGAGTCCCGAACACGCGATTGCCATCGACGGCCGCGTGCCCGATCCGCAAGCGGTCGCCGATGCGTCGCAGCGCGACACGCTGGCTGCCGCGCTCGACTACATGGGCCTGAGAGCGGGGCAGCCCATCGCCGGCACGCCGGTCGACTGGGTGTTCATCGGGTCGTGCGCCAATTCGCGCATCACCGACCTGCGCGCTGCCGCCGAGGTAGCGCGCGGCAGACACGTGGCGCCGGGCGTCACGGCCTGGGTGGTTCCCGGCTCCGAGAACGTCAAGCGCGCCGCTGAGGCTGAGGGTCTGCGCGAGGTGTTCGAAGCCGCGGGCTTCGCCTGGCGCGAGCCCGGTTGCAGCATGTGCGTGGCGGCCAACGGGGAGCAGGTGTCGCCGCAGAAGCGCTCGGTGTCGACGTCCAACCGCAACTTCGTGGGGCGGCAGGGGCCGGGTGCCCGCACGCACCTCGCGAGCCCTGCGATGGCGGCTGCAGCGGCCATTGCCGGCTGCATCGCCGATGTCGGGAGCCTTGCATGAGCATTGCGCCCTTTACCGTCGTGAGCGGCGCTGCACCGTACCTGCCGCGCGCCAACATCGACACCGATGTGATCATCCGCATCGAGCGCCTGACCTCGCTGCCCAAGGAGCAACTCGGCCCCTACGCGATGGAGGCGTTGCGCTACCGCGCCGACGGGAGCGACGACCCCGATTTCATCCTGAACCGGCCCACCTTCCGCGGCGCCCCGATCCTGCTGGCCGGCGACAACTTCGGCTGCGGCTCCTCGCGCGAAGGCGCGGTGTGGGCGCTGCAGGGCATCGGCGTGCGCTGCGTCGTCGCGCCCAGCTTCGGCGACATCTTCTACAGCAATTGCTTTCAGAACGGCGTACTGCCGATCCGCCTGCCGGCGCCCGAGGTCGAGGCGCTTGCCGCGGGGTGCGCCGACGGAGCCCCACTCACGGTCGACCTCGAACGGCGCTTGCTGATTGCGCCGTCGGGGGCGCAGACCGCGTTCCCCATCGACCCGCTGCGCCGCGAAGCGCTGCTCCATGGCCTGGACGACATCGGCCTGACGTTGCGGGATGAAGCCCTCATCCGCGCCTGGCAGCAGGCCGACCGTGCACAGCGGCCCTGGGCCTGGCCGCCTGTGGCCGTGGCCTATTGAAGGAGTCGAACACGATGCCCACCGACACCGTCATGGAACAAGACGAAGTGCGCTGCGTCGACAGCAGCGTTCAGGTCGATTGAGACCTCTCGAGGCAACGACGGTGCAGCGATAGGGCTGCCGGCGTCTTGCCGATCACAGAACAAGGAGACATGAAGATGATGAAGTGCATGCTTGAATCCGCGTCGCGCCTCCTCGGGCATGCCGGCCAACGGCTGCGCCCATGCATGGCCGCGCTGGCCGCAGTGGCTGCAGTGGCTGCAGTAGCGGCGGCGAGTCTTCCGCTAGGCGCGGCCGCGGCCGGCTGGAAGCCTGAGCACCCAGTGACGATGGTGGTGCCCTACGCCGCCGGCGGCGGCACCGATGCGCAAGCGCGCGTCGTGGCCAAGGAACTGTCGCAGCTCTGGGGCCAGCCCGTGGTGGTCGAGAACCTCGGCGGCGCCGACGGGCTGATCGGCACCCGCCGCGTGATCGACGCCAAGCCCAACGGCCTCACGCTGCTGGTGCAACTGCCCTCGATCACGCTGATCCGGCACCTGCCGGCCTTCAAGGGCACCGATCCCGTGTCGCAACTGGTGCCGGTGTCGGCGTTCTCGACGCTGCCCGGCGTCGTGGCGGCCAATGCCGCGATGCCGGTCGCAACCATGACCGAGATGGTGCGGCACTGCAAGACGGCCGCGCCCCCATGCTCGCTCGGCACCACCGAAAACATGGCCCGGCTGCAGGCGCGCATGCTGGGCGAGGAAAGTGCGCTGCCCAACCTGATCGTTGCCAACTACAAGGGCGGCGGCCAGCTGATCACCGACCTGGTGGCCAACAACGTCTCGTTCGCCATCGCCGGCAGCACGGCGGTGCTGCCGCATGTGCGCTCCGGCGCGCTCAAGGTCATCATGACCATGGGCAACAAGCGCTCGTCGATCCTGCCGGAGGTGCCGACAGCCATCGAGCAGGGCTTTACCAGCTTCGACGCGACCACCTGGTACGGCATCTTCGTGCCGAAGGGAACGCCAGCCGACATCCAGCAGGGCATCGCGACCGCGTTGCGCGAGGCGGCGAAAAGCGAGGCGGTGCGCAAGGCCTTCACGACCATCGGCGCCGAGCCGCTGGGCAACACGCCCGCCGAGTTCGCCGCCATGGTGCAGCGCGAGCGCGATCGCGCCGACGCCTTGGCCAAGCGCTTCCCGCTCGAATAGATCCGAATCGACAGGAGCCATTGCACGATGAGCACCGCGACGACTACTCCGGCCGCTGGTCGCGACACCGCCGCCTGGCACAGCGCCGACTTGGCACGCGACACGCGCTGGATGACGCGCTTCGACAATGCCGAGCGCGCCGACCTGCTGCGGGTACTGCGCGCCGGCCACCGGTCCGGACAGCCGTTGCTGGGCTACCGGCGTGGCGACTTTCCCTTCGGCGCCGCGGCGATCGCGAAGATCCGCCGTGCAGTCGACGAGGCGCAGCACGGCCTGGGCGTCGCGCTGCTCAAGGGCTTTCCGCGCGAGGGCGTTACGGCGGACGAGTTCGAGCTGCTGACCTGGGCCGTCGGCCTCCACGTCGGCGTGGCGCGCCCGCAGGACAAGATGACACGCTACATCAACCGGGTGCAGGACGCGGGCACCGTCTACCGCAGCCCCACCGGCCGCGGCTATTCGTCGAATGCCGAACTCGACTTCCATGTCGACGGCGCCGACATCGTGCTCCTGAGCTGCTTCAACCAGGCGCCCCTGGGCGGCGACAGCATGTGCGCGAGTTCGACCGCGGCCTGGCGCCAGCTGCTGGCCGAGCGCCCCGACCTGGCCGACGCCCTGCGCAAGCCGCTGCCCTTCAGCCGCCAAGGCGAGCAGGCCGAGGGGCTGGCCGCCTTTCGCCTGATGCCGGTGTACGGCGAGATGGACGGCCAGGTGTTCTGCATGTGGGTGCGCAACCGCGTGGAGCAGGGCGAGAAGCTGCCGGGCGCGCCGCGTATCACCGCGAAGCAGCGCGAGGCGATGGACTTGCTGGACGAGATCGTGCGTCGGCCCACCTTCATGTACTCGATGCGGCTTGAGCCGGGCGACCTGCAGATCCTCAGCAACTTCACCGCGCTGCATTCGCGCACCCAGTTCCAGGACGAACCCGAGTCCGAGAAGAAGCGGCTGCTGTTCCGCCTGTGGCTGGCCACGCCCGATTCACCGCGCCTGCCGGCCGGCTGGAATGGCTTCTACGAATCCACCGAACCCGGCGTGGTGCGAGGCGGCGCCTACGGGCAGCACTACGACGACGCGTGCCGGCGCTTCGATGCCGAGCAGGCAAAGGCCATGGGCATGCGGCTCGGCCCCGGATTCTCGAATTGACCCTCTGAACCCCCTGATCGAACTGAACCCACCGAACCCACCCAAGGAGTAGACATGAGCAGACTCGACATTGCCGGCGACGCCCGTCGCACCATCGACGTGATCAAGAACGGCGGCATCGCCATCGTGCCCAACGACACGGGCTACGCCTGTTGCGGCTCCTCCATGGATCCGCTGAAGAAGATCTACGACACGAAGCGGCGAGGCAGCCACAAGCGCAATGCCATGGCAGCCGACCTGGAGACGCAGCGCGAGCTGCACACGCTGCCGCCCCGCGCGCAGCAGATGGTGGAGGCGCTCGTCGTCGACCACGACCTGCCGCTGGGCGTGGTCGGCACGTTCCGGCACGACCACCCGTTGATCCGCAAGCTGGACGACGACGCCATCAAGGCGAGCACGGCTGCCGGCACGATCAGCACGCTGGTCAACGCCGGCGTCTTCCACACGGAGCTGTGCCGTCTGAGTCGCGAGGAGGTGGTGCCGCTGTTCGGCTCGTCGGCCAACATCTCGGGGAGCGGCACGCGGTTCAGCGTCGAGGATATCCCCGATGAACTGAAGCAGATCGCCGACATCACCGTCGACTATGGCCTGCGCCGCTATCACATCTATCGCCGCGCCGGGACGCTGATCAATTTCGAGACCATGGAGGTGATCCGCATCGGTGCCTGCTACGAGTTGATCTCCGGCGTTCTCAAGCGCTGGTTCGATGTCGAGCTGCCGGCGGATCCGGGTCTCGAGGCGCTGCCCTCCGGGCACCTCAACGAGTTCGCATTGAAGAACGTCGCGTAGGTGGCGGCCATGCACGCAGCGATCTTCGATCCGCGGCGCCGCTCGGCGCTTGCCGGAGGCGCAGCCGCCATCGCGCTGGCGATGCTGGGCGGGCGCGCGCAGGCGCAAGCCTGGCCGAGCAAGCCGGTGCGCCTGCTGCTCGGCTACACCCCGGGCGGCTCCTCCGACATCCTGGCGCGCGAGCTCTCGGTGCCGCTGGGAAAGCTGTTGGGCCAGCCCGTGGTTGTTGACTACAAGCCCGGCGCGAGCGGCACCATCGCTGCGTCCGAGGTCGCGCGGTCCGCCCCTGACGGCCATACGCTCGGCCTGCTCGACAACGCGCCGCTGACGATCGTGCCCTCGTTGCGCAACCCGGGCTACGATTCGGTGGCCGGCTTTACGCCCATCGCAATGGCGACCCAGTTGCCGCAGGTGCTCGTCGTGCCAGGGACCAGCGGCATCCGCAGCACGCGCGAGCTTATCGAGGCGATGCGCAAGGAGCCCGGCAAGCTGAGCTATGGGTCGGGCGGCGCCGGCAGTGTCAGCCATCTTGCCGGCGAGCTGCTCAAGCTGCGCACCGGGACCTTTGCGGTGCATGTGCCGTACCGTGGCGCCGTGCCCGCGATCACCGCATTGATCGCGGGCGACGTGCAGTTTGCCTTCCTGACCTATACGGGCACGTCGTCCTTCATTGCGAGCGGCAGGCTGCGCGCCATCGGTGTCAGCTCGCTACAGCGGCTGCCCGCGGTGCCGGATGTGCCGACCGTTGCGGAGAGCGGTGTGCCGAACTTCGACGCGCCGGGCTGGTTCGCGCTCATGGGCCCGGCCGGCCTGCCGCCACCAGTGACCGCGACGATGCGCAAGGCACTGGCCGAGGTGCTGGCGACCCCTGCGGTGGTCGCGCGCATGCAGGAGCTCGGGCAGACCGTCGTCGCCGGTCAGGCCGACGTGGCGCGGACCATCGCCAACGAACTGGCGATGTGGAAGCAGCTCGTCGCACAGAGAAAGATCGTCATCGATGGATGACGGCCCTCCTTCTTGCTCCCCGCTCTCAAACCTTCACGAATGGAAATCCATGCTCCAAGGCCTGATGCAGGACCAGCCCCTGCTGATCTCCAACCTGATTGCCTACGCCGAACTCCATCATGGCGATGCCGAGATCGTCTCGCGCCGCGTCGAGGGCGACATCCACCGCAGCACCTGGACCGAGGTCGCGCGCCGGGCTCGCCAGGTGGCCAACGCGCTCGACGCGCAAGGCCTGGCGATGTCCGACCGCGTCGCGACCATCGCCTGGAACGGCTATCGGCACCTGGAGCTGTACTACGGCGTCTCGGGCGCCGGCCGCGTGCTGCACACCATCAATCCGCGGCTGCATCCCGACCAGGTCGCCTGGATCGTCAACCACGCCGAAGACCGGGTGCTTGCCTTCGACATGAGCTTCCTGCCGCTGGTGCAGGCCGTGCACGCCCGCTGCCCCAAGGTCCGGCAATGGATCGCGCTGTGCGATGCCGACAAGCTGCCCGCAGACAGCGGCATCCCCAACCTGGTGAGCTACGAGGCCTGGATCGGCGGTCAGTTCGAGCACTACGCCTGGCCCAGCTTCGACGAGCATAGTGCATCCAGCATGTGCTACACGAGCGGCACCACGGGGAACCCGAAGGCGACGCTCTACAGCCATCGCTCGACGCTGCTGCACGCCTGCGGCTCGGCCCTGCCGGACGTGATGGGCCTGTCGGCACGCGACGCCATGCTTCCGGTGGTGCCGATGTTCCACGTCAACGCCTGGGGCATCCCGTATTCGGCAGCGCTCACGGGCTGCAAGCTGGTGTTCCCCGGCCCGGCGCTGGACGGCAAGTCCATCTACGAACTCATCGAAAGCGAAGCCGTCACCTTCGCGGCCGGCGTTCCTACCGTGTGGCAGATGCTGCTGGGCCATCTGCAGGCCCACGACCTGAAGTTCTCCACGCTCGAACGCACGGTGATCGGCGGCGCGGCCTGCCCGCCGGCCATGCTGCGCAGCTTTCAGGCCTACGGCGTCGACGTGCTGCACGGCTGGGGCATGACCGAGATGAGCCCGCTCGGCACGCTGTGCGCGCTCAAGAAGAAGCACCTGTCGATGGACGCCGAGGCGCAGCTGGCCGTTCTCGAGAAGCAGGGGCGGGCGGTGTTCGGCGTCGACATGAAGATCGTCGACGGGCAGGGCGTCGAACTGCCGTGGGACGGCAATGCCACAGGCGATCTGCTGGTGAAGGGGCCGTGGATCGTCAAGAAGTACTTCAACAGCGAGGACGGCGATCCGCTTGTCGACGGCTGGTTCCCCACCGGCGACGTGGCGACCATCGACGCCGATGGCTATCTGCAGATCACCGACCGCAGCAAGGACGTGATCAAGTCCGGCGGCGAGTGGATCAGCTCCATCCACATCGAGAACATCGCCGTCGCGCACACCGCGGTGGCGCTAGCCGCCTGCATCGGCATTGCGCACCCGAAGTGGGACGAGCGCCCGATCGTGATCGTCGCCAGGAAGCCCGGCGCCGAGGTCACGCGCGAGGAGCTGCTCGCGTTCTACGAAGGCAAGACCGCCAAGTGGCAGATTCCGGACGACGTGGTGTTCGTCGAGTCGATGCCGCTGGGGGCGACGGGCAAAATCCTCAAGACGCGGCTTCGGGAGCAGCTCGAGGACTACAGGCTGCCGACCGGCGCGGTGGCCTGAAAGGGCTTGACCTAGTACCACATCCCTGAAATAGCTTGCTCATTACGGCTCAAGGTACGGGGCGAGCAGCGTTGCAACGGCGGCCGCCGAGTGCGCAAGGTCGCACGAAACGGGCAGCGGCTCCCAACGTCCCGTGTGACTGCGGAACGCAGCGGTGTACCTTGTGCGAGATACCTCCGTCAGCCGAGCAATGATGTCGACGACATCGTCGCCCCGGTGCATCTGGATCAGTAGGTGTTTGCCGTAGGGGCGAACTCGGACATGGTCATGTTCCGTGAGACGAGCCAGATGACGCTGGAGTTCGTCGGCTCGTGCTCGGGCGAATAGATCTGGCATCGGCAGGGATCCTCTTGGGTTCACCGGTCTGTAGTTCGAACCCGGCGAATGATCGCGGTAGGGAGAGCATCACATTCCTGGGGGTGTGCAGTGAGCCTTCTTGCTCCCTGCCTATGCTGCGAGCAGCGCATGATCCTGAGCGCCGAAGCCCGGATACCACCTCTCGAAGGACGCGTGTAACTCGTCATTCAGCACCTGCGTGCGGACCTGTAAGAGCAGGTGGGCTCCGCGCGGAGTCCAGCGCATCTGCTGCTTCTTCACGAACCGTTTGGCGATCACCTGGTTGACCGCGGACTCGACGAAGCCGGTGGAAATCCGTTCCCCGCATCGGTACCTCTCCCCGTAGTTGACGATCGCGCCGGCATTGCTGTCGACGTAGGTCGCGAACTCGTCCAGCGCCCGATCAAGTTTCCTGAGCACGACCGAGGGCGGCCGCCCAGCTTGCCTGTCCTGTTCGCGCATGCCGTCGATCTCTTCGAGCAGTTCGTACAAGGTTTCGTCGGCGCGCATTACGTTTCCATGCCACAGGAACCATTTGACGCGCTCGATGCCCTTGAGAAGCTCCTCCTTCTCTGGGCCGTGTAGCCGTCGCGTTGTCTGCAAGAGCTGCTCGATGCGCATCGCGACATGGAACCAGTCCAGAATGTGCTCGGATCGCGGGTGCACGAACGCGCCGAGCACGCCCACGAAGGATGCGGGCAGCAGCGCGGCCGACAGGGTCAGCGACGCGATGGGCGGCCGGGTCGGAGCGCGCTTCGAGGTGCTCCGACAAGTCGACCATCACGCTGCCGTCCTTCAGCCGGCCGAACTGTTACGCCATCAGATCGCAGGCGGGTATTCGGTGCGATTGCGGTGTCATCATCGCGATAAGCCGCGAGGCCGCACGCCGGCGCATGGTTTCGGTTCAGTGCCGCAGCGGTATCTCACTGCCCCCCGAGGTGCGCGACGCCGCGCGCTCCGTCCGCGATTCGTCGAGCCGAGCCTTCACAACGTCTCTTCACGAGCGCGTGAGCGGCCGGAACTGGCCGATGGCTGGTACGAGCGGCAGCTTTCTGGCCGGGTGATCAACCGGAACGTGCCCTTCGAAGACAGCGGCCTACTTGAGCGTGCCGTGCCCAATCTGCCAAGACTCTCAACCGTGTTGACAGCCCAGCAGCCGCAAGCCGCGCACGTCGACGACCGCGGCCTGCAGACGACGCGGGGCGGCCGAGCCCATGTGAAACATCGGCGTTTGGCGGCGCTACCAAGATAAACATCATTAGCTTGGCATGCGTGCCGCCGGCCTAAACTGACGAGCATGGAAAGCGCGCTGTCAGCGCCGCCGGACTCGCCTGTGGACTTCATGTGGCCAGACGAGGCTTCGCTGGCTGCATTTCGCGCCTGGCTTCAAGGGGTTCCCAGCCGCGCCGCCGTGGATCGCTATCTGTCCGATCGCCGGGCTGCCGGCGCTTCGGCGCGCTCGGTGATAGGGCGGGTGAAACGCCAGCTCGTGATCTTCGCAACGAGCCGCGCGAGGGCGAACCTGGCCGCCACACTTGTGACGGCCAGTCCGTCCGACCGGGAACTCGCCAAAGCCGCCGCTACCGCCATCGAGACGCTGCGAGGGATACCGCCTCCGCAGCCGCTCATCGGCGACGCCGTTGATCGCTGGCTACCCGTGGGACTTCTGGGCGTGCTGCACGCTGCGGGCATCCGCACGCTGGCCGACCTGACCCTGCGCGTGCCGCGGCGTCGGCGCTGGTGGGCCAGCATCGGGGGGCTCGGGCCTGCCGGCGCCCGCCACATCGAGGCGTTCTTTGCCCAGCATCCTGCGTTCACCGAACGCGCGCGCTGATCACAGTGAACCAGGTACGAGAGCTGGTCCCCTGGGAGCGACTGGTCGTCCCCGAAGACGTTGATGGCTCACGGGGCACCTTTCGAGCTGTGCGCTCGACGCCAGCAACGACTACGAGGCCGTGAACGCCTGGCTGTCGAGCAACAGGATCTGGTACTTCACCGCCTCCAGCGGGTCCATGCCTGCCAGCAACTGCCCGGTCATGGTGCCGGGCAAGGTGATCACGCCGGCGGCCGTCATCTGATTGACGATCGGGATCATGCCGCACCGGATCGAGCCGCGCACGAGCTCGGCCAGCGCCTGATGGATGCTCGCCCCCAGCGCCAGCTGCGCTTCGATCGCTGGGCGTCCCGCGCGCACGCCGCCGAAGAAGCTGTCCAGGCCGAGGCTGGCCGAGTTCAGCACGATGCCCATCAGCGAAACGGCGTAGCGCGGCTCGTACCAGGGCTGCGGCCGGATCGCGGTCAGCAGCGCCAGCATCACGGTGGCCATGATCGACAGGCTCACGACGATGGCACCGATGCGCAGGTTGCCGGCGCCGTGAAGGCGCGGCGTCGAGCGCACCGCCACCTCGCGCGCCGCGGCCGCGACCATCAGCGCCACCATGACCAGCGTGAAGGCGGGCGACGCGGCCTCGAACACGAAGCGCAGCACCAGCCCCACCAGCAGCAGTTGTACCGTCATGCGCGCGGCGGCCCACAACGGCTGCCGGTGCACGCGCAGGCCCAGCACCAGCGAAGCGATCGCATTGGCCAGCACCAGCACCAGCAGCGCGGCCAGCGCGACATCGACGGCATCCAGGGGCACCGTGTTCATCGCGGATGCAAGGCAGCGAAGTCGCGGGATCGGTCGCATGACCGGCACGCCCCCGATCATTTCGAACACGCGCTCGCCCATGCGCCGCGACTGCTCCTGCGCGTGCGGCGACCGTGTTGTCGGTGCTGCCATCGTCTACCACGATGATCTCCCAGTGGAAGTGTGTGGACCACAGCGTCTCTTCCAGGCTGACAGCAGCGCGTTGAGGTTGGCGCCTTCGTTGAAGCAAGGGATGATGCACGAGATGCTGGCGCTGGTGAAGCCAAGCTGAACGCCGCTTTCAGCTTCGCCAGGACCCTGGCGCGCCCTCCTCAGGAGGTGAGCGCCACGATCCCCTGGCGGCCCTCAACGCTGCGCAGTAGATGCGCAGGTCGTGACCGAGAGGATCGCGAGATGTACCAGCAGCCGGTTGGCAAGGCGCGCGCCGCGATGACAAACTGATCCGGGGTCAGCCTTGCCAGGCTGTACCTTGCAGCGCGAGCAGCCCGGAACGGCCGGGGACGCTGCCGAGCGCGATGCGGTGGCGCGGAAGCGCCGCGACGCGCGCGCCGTGCAGCGCGCCCAGCGCGACGAGCTCGTGCCCCTGGGACCGCCAGCCGGCGATCAGGCGCTCGAACACGCTGCGCAGCTTCATGCCCTCGAGCTCGGCGTGCAGCGTGTAGACCTGGTCCTGCGTGGTCTGCTCGGTCAGCCCCAGCAGGTGCCGGTGCACGTCGTCCACCGTGAGGCCGTCGACGCCGATGAGCTCGTCCAGCGTCGGCAGGGTGGTCGGGTACTGCGGCGGTCCGAGGGCCGTGCCGTCGTCCGCTACCGGGACGAAGGCATGGCTGCCGCGCGTGTCGGAGGCGAACTCGATGCCCAGCGCCGCTTCGGCCTGCGCCGCCGCCGGATTGAACTGCCAGCCCGCGGCGCCATGCAGCCGCGCCGGGGCGCCGAACACCTCGGCATGGCGTTGCAGCGCTCGGCGCATCTCGCGCTCGGCCCACGCGTCGTCCCGGCTCAGCAGACCGTCCTGCCAGCGCACGTGGTCCCAGCAATGCACGCCCACCTCGAAGCCGGCGTCGCGAACGCTGCGCAGCGTGGCGGCTTCTCGGCGGCCGATGTCCGGTCCCGGCAGCAGCACGCCGTGCAGCAGGGTGCGCAGGCCATAGTGCTCGAGCACCGAGGTGCGCGAGACCTTGCCGAGGAAGCCCGGGCGCAGCACGCGCAGGATGGCGCGGCCGGTGTGGTCCGGTCCGAGGCTGAAGAGGAAGCTCGCGCCGCAGCGCTGCGCCGCCAGCAGGCGGACCAGGGCGGGCACGCCTTCGCGGGTGCCGCGCCAGGTGTCGACGTCGACCTTCAGTGCGATCCGCGCCATCGCCCTCAGGCTTCCAGATCGGCGGCGGCCGCCGCATGGTCGCGGTAGTAGGCGAACATCTCGCGCAGTGCCGCCGGCATCCCGACGGTGGGCCGCCAGCCCAGATCGGCCGTGGTGCGGCGGATGTCGGGCACGCGATACAGCACGTCCTGGTAGCCGCTGCCGTAGTAGTCCGCAGACGCCACGTCGATCAGCTTCACGGCGGCCGCGGCATCGCGGTACTCGGGCAGGGTGCCCGCCAGGTCCAGCATCATCCGGGCGAGTGCGCGGATCGAAAGGTTGTTGTCGGGATTTCCGATGTTGTAGATCTTGCCGTCGGCGATGCCTCCCTCGTTGGCGATGATCTTCACCAGCGCCGAGATGCCGTCTTCGACATAGGTGAAGGCGCGCTGCTGGCTGCCGCCGTCGACCAGCCGGATCGGCTCGCCGCGCACGATGTGGCCGAGGAACTGGGTGAGCACGCGGCTCGAGCCTTCTTTCGGCGCATGCAGGCTGTCCAGCCCGGGGCCGACCCAGTTGAAAGGCCTGAAGAGCGTGTAGCGAAGACCCTCCTGCTGGCCGTAGGCGTGGATCACGCGGTCCATCAGCTGCTTGGCGCAGGCGTAGATCCAGCGCGGCTTGTTGATCGGTCCGTAGATCAGGTGGGAGGCCTCGGGGTCGAAGCTCTCGTCGGTGCACATGCCGTAGACCTCGCTGGTCGAGGGGAAGACCACGCGCTTGCCGTAGCGCAGGCACTGGCGAACGATCGGCAGGTTGGCCTCGAAGTCGAGCTCGAACACCCGCAGCGGCTCGCGCACGTAGGTAGCCGGCGTGGCGATCGCGACCAGCGGCAGCACCACGTCGCACTTCTTCACGTGGTATTCGATCCACTCCTTGTTGATGGTGATGTCGCCCTCGAAGAAGTGAAAGCGCGGGTGGTCGAGCCAGGGCGCGACGCGGTCGGACTGCATGTCCATGCCGTGCACCTGCCAGTCGGTGCGCTCCATGATGTGGCGCGTCAGGTGGTGGCCGATGAAGCCGTTGACGCCGAGGATGAGGACTTTGAGCATGGTGTTTGCGTCGCAGGAGAAGAAGAAGCTGTCAGGCGTCGGCCGCAAGCCAGCGGCCGGAACAAAGGCTGTCGAAGTTGCCGACGGCCAGCGGCCCGGCGACGCCGTCGCGCCGCGCCGCGAGCACGCGCAGCGCGCTGCCATCGGCCGCCATCAGCCACAGCGAGGCGCCGTCGCGCAGGAGCCGCAGCCCGCTGCCGGGCGCATCGGCCGGCGCCGGAGCAGGCAGGGTGCGCTCGATGAAGACGCGCTGCCCTTGCAGCTGGAGGAATGCGGGCGGGTAGGGCGGCGCGAGCGCGCGCACCAGGTTGTGGATTTGCCGGGCATTTGCATCGCCGGGGATGCGCCCATCTTCCGGCCGGCGCCCGCCGAAGTAGCGGCCCTGCGACAGGTCCTGCGAGCGCTCCACCGCGGTGCCGTCGAGCAGCGCGGGCAAGCTGCGCGCCAGCACGATCTCGGCCGCGACAGTGACCTTGCCGAACACCTCGCGTGCCGTGTCGTCGCGCAGGATGGGCACGGCGCACTGGTCGACGATCGCGCCGTTGTCGGGCTTCTCGTTCATCCGGTGCAGGGTCGCGCCGGTCTCGCGCTCGCCATGGATCACGGCCCAGTTCACGGGGGCGCGGCCCCGGTAGCGCGGCAGCAGCGAGCCGTGCATGTTGAAGGCGCCGCGCGCCGGCAGCACGAGCCAGTCCTGCTTCAGCATCTGCCGGTAGTAGAAGGAAAACAGGAAGTCGGGCTCGGCCGCGCGTGCTTCGGCGAGCAGCGCCGGATCGTGCGGGTCCGCGGGCATGACGCAGCGCAGCCCATGTTCCGCGGCCACTGCAGCCACGCTGCGGAACCAGATCGTTTCGCCCGGCGCGTTGGCGTGGGTGAGGACCAGCGACACCTCGACTCCGGCATCGAGCAGCACGCGCAGGCAGCGCACGCCCACGTCGTGGTAGGCGAAGACGATCGCGCGCGCGGGGCGGCCGCGGTCGCCGCTCATCGCTCGCGCTCCAGGATCGCGCTGACCTGGTAGCGCGGCCGCGCCCGCACTTCCTGGTAGATGCGGCCGATGTATTCGCCGAGCAGGCCGATGCCGAAGAGCGCGAGCCCGACCAGCAGGAACAGCAGGGCGAACAGGGTGAACAGGCCGCCCTCCTCAGGGCCGAGCAGCAGACGGCGCGCGGCCAGCAGGATGAACAGCGCGCCCGACAGTAGCGAGACGACGATGCCCAGCATCGAGAAGGCCTGCAGCGGCACCAGCGAGAAGCCGGTGACCAGGTCGAAGTTGAGCCGGATCAGGCTGTACAGCGAGTACTTGGACTCGCCCGCATGCCGGGCCTCGTGGCCGACCACCACCTCGGTCGGGTTCTTCGCGAACTGGTAGGCCAGCGCCGGGATGAAGGTGTTCATCTCGTTGCACTGGTTGATCAGCTGGACGATGTCGCGGCTGTAGGCGCGCATCATGCAGCCGTGGTCGGTCATGACGATGCCGGTCAGGCGGTGGCGCAGGCCGTTCATCGCGCGCGAGGCCCAGCGGCGCCAGGCGGCGTCTTGCCGGTCGCGGCGGATCGAGCCTATGTAGTCGTGCCCGAGGTCCATCGCCTCGATCAGCAGGCGGATGTCCTCGGGCGGGTTCTGCAGGTCGGCGTCGAGCGTGACCACGCGCGCTCCGCGGCAATGCTCGAAGCCCGCGAGGATGGCGCGGTGCTGGCCGAAGTTGCCGTTCAGCAGGATCACGCGGGTGACCTCGGGCCGGCGCTCGAACTGCCCGGCCAGCAGCGCGGCCGAGCGGTCGCGGCTGCCGTCGTCGATGAACACGACCTCGTAGTCGAGGGCCAGCGCGTCGAGCGCCGGGTAGAGGCGTTCGAAGAGGGCGGGCAGCGTGGCCTCCTCGTTGTAGACCGGGATCACGACGCTGAGGGCGGGGCCCGGCGACTGGTCGAGCGGCGAGGCGCTCGCGAGGGAGGGGGCATCGTTCATCTTCATCGGGGATCTCGCTCAGCGCAGCGCCGCGACCGTGGCGGCGACCGCGCGGCACACGCGGTCCACATCGGCGTCGGCCATGGCCGGGAACAGGGGCAGCGTGACGGTGCGCGCGCCGATGTCCTCGGCGATCGGGAAGTCGCCGGGGCCATGGCCGCGCTTGCGGAACAGCGAGAACAGGTGCATGGCCGGGTAGTGCACGCCGACGCCGATGCCCTGCTCGCGCATCGCGGCGATGAAGTCGCCGCGGCGCGGCGCCAGCCGGCGCGGCAGCAGCGGCTGGAACATGTGCCAGTTGCCGTGCTGGGCAGTATCAGCAGGCGGCAGCTCGAAGCCGAGCGAGGCGTCCCAGCGCGCGAGGTAGCGCTCGGCCAGGGCGCGCCGCCGCGCGGTGAATTCGTCGATGCGGCGCAGCTGCCCGAGGCCGATGGCGGCGGCCACGTCGGTCAGGTTGGCCTTGCTGCCCCAGTCCTCGACGTCCATGCTGCCGTCGGGCAGGCGGGTCACGCCCTGCAGGCGCAGCTTCTCGAAGCGGCGGGCTTCCACTTCGTTGTTGAGCACCAGGCAGCCGCCCTCGGCCGTGCAGAGGTTCTTGTTGGCATGGAAGCTGAACGACACCAGGTCGCCGAAGCTGCCGATTTCGCGGCCGCCCCAGCGCGCGCCGAAGGACTGCGCGGCGTCTTCGATCACCCGCAGCCCGTGCCGCCGGGCGATGGCGTCGACCCGGTCGCGATCGCCCGGCAGGCCGGCCAGGTCGACCGGGATCAGCGCACGCGTGCGCGCGGTGATGGCGCGCTCCAAGAGGCTGAGGTCGATGTTGCGGGTGCTCGCCTCCGCATCCACGAAGACCGGGGTCGCGCCGACCGCCAGCACGACGTTGGCCGTCGCCACCCAGCTCAGCGGCGTGGTGATGACCTCGTCGCCGGGGCCGATGCCGCACAGCCGCAGCGCGAGCTCCAGCGCTGCCGTGCCCGAGTTGACCAGCCGTACCGGCCGGCCGTCCAGGCGCTTCGACAAGGCGGCCTCGAGCTCCTGGCAGCGTGGGCCGGTGGTGATCCAGCCCGAGCGCAGCACCTCGCCCACCTCGGCAATGGTGCGCTCGTCGATGGAGGGGCGGGTAAAGGGGAGGAAGGGCGCCGGGTTCATTGGAGTACCTTCGCCTTCGGCTGCGTGCGAGCGCCTTCGGCCGGCCGGACGGCGCTCATGAACGGCTCCCGCTGTTCGCCACCAGCAGCACGCCGATGACGATGACGCTGATGCCCAGCCAGCGCTGCGTGTTGACGGCCTCGCCGAAGAGCCACCACGCCAGCGCTGCATTGACGACGTAGCCGATCGAGAGCATGGGATAGGCGATGCTCACGTCGACGCGCGACAGCGCGACGATCCACACCACCACGCTCACGGCATAGCAGGCCAGCCCGCCCAGGATGCCGGGGTGCTGAGCCAGGCCGAGCGCGGTGCGCCAGAGGGCGGGCGCGCCGGCCGACAGCACGATCTCGCCGCTGCTGTTGGCGCCGGCCTTCAGCAGCAGCTGCGCCGCGGCGTTGAGCAGCACGCCGCCGAGGACCCAGAAGAAGTCGAGTGCTTTCATGGCTTGACGACGATGACGCGCCGCGGGTCCTGGAACGCGATGCGCATCGGCAGGCCGCGCTGGTGCAGCTCGACCCAGGCGAAAACGCTCATGTAGGCCGCCGCGTGCGGGAGGGAATTCCAGCGCGCCACGAACGCATCGAGCGTCGGGATGGACCGCGCGGGCTCGTGCTGCTGGCCGAGGGCGAATTCGTCCTCGTAGTCGACCAGCACCACGTCGCGCTGGAGATAGAAGGGCAGGGTTTGGTCATAGGCGCGCACGCAGAAGACGGGGGTTTGCGGCGTGATCAGCGGCTGCAGAACGGCCGCGATCGCCGCCGCGCTCTTGAGCTGGCCGTAGCCGTTGTGGGCCTGCAGCACCACGGCGGTCGCCGTCACTTGGCTGAGCGCCAGGCTCAGCACCGCGGCAGTGACGCGGCGCCGCCCCAGGCACCACCAGCCGATCGCGAGGCCGACCAGCATGAGCGCGGCACCGATGCGCAGGGCCGAGGCCAGCGGCGCCAGCACTTCCGCCGGCGACACGATCGAGACGAAGCGGCCGCTTTGTGTGGAAGCGAGCCCCGCGAGCCCCCAGACCAATGCCGGCAGCAGCAGGTGCCGGCGCAGGGGGCCCGGCTGCGCATCGCGCAGCTGCATCGCGACCAGCAGGGCCAGCGCCGGGAACATGGGCAGGATGTACGACGGCAGCTTGGAGCCCGACGCGCTGAAGAAGAGGAGCACGAAGACGCACCAGGTCGCCAGCAGATGGCGAGGGGCGATCACAGCCTCCGTGCGGTCCTTGCGCAGCAGCCAGGGGAGGGCGCCGGTCCAGGGCAGCATGCCGACCAGCACGAAGGGCAGGTAGTACCACCAGGCCCCTTCGCGCTGATGCACCTCGGTGAGGTAGCGCGCGAAATGCTCGTGGATGAAGAAGAAGCTCGCGAAGCCGGGGTTGCGCAGTGACACCAGCACGAACCAGGGCGCGGTGATGGCCAGGAAGATGAGCAGGCCCGAAGCCCAGTGCAGGCCCCGCCACAGCGACGTGTCGCGACGCCACAGGCTGACCAGCACCAGTACCGCGCCGGGGATAACGATGCCCACCAGCCCCTTGCTCAGCACGGCGGCGGCCATCGCCGCCCAGGCGAGCCAGATCCATCGGCGGCGCTGGCGCGCGTCCGACCGGCCGTTGTTCGCCAGCAGAACGGCGCACAGTGCCACCGTGAGGAACAGCGTCAGCCCTGCATCGAGGGTGAGGAAGTGGCTGTTGACCTGGATCCAGGTCATGGAGACCGCGATCGCCAGCGCCCGGACTCCAGTCTCGCGGCCCCAGAGACGCGCGGCCGTGAACCCGACCACCAGCACCGTCAGGAAGCCGGCCAGGCCCGGCCACAGGCGCGCCGAGAACTCGGACACGCCGAAGGCCAGGAAGGACAGTGCGCCGATCCAGTACTGCAGCGCGGGCTTCTCGAAGTAGAGTAAGCCGTTCAGGCGCGGAGTGACCCAGTCGCCGCTGCGCGCCATCTCCAGCGCAAGGCTGGCGTAGCGCCCCTCGTCGGGGTGAATGAGCGAGCGTGTGCCCAGGGTGCCGAACCAGATCAGGGCGAGCAGGAGCAGCAGCGCCGCCGCAGCCCAGGAGGCGAGGTCAGGAGAGCGTGCCGCGGCATGCGGCATCGTGTGGGGAGCGGGCGGCAGCGCAATGGCGGCGTGGGCCTGACGCCGGCTGGCGACTGTCTTCATCGGTCTGGGTAACCAAGGGTTTGAGAGAACAACCGCCGACGTTGCCGCACGCGGCTGAACCAAACGTGAATGGACCCTGGTGCGGCGGCGTTGCCGGGTGCACGTAGGCGCCGCGGAGTGGGAGCGCTTAGCCGCCTTGTGGCGTCGCGAGGGCGTGATGATGACCACCTGATCCAAGGGCCTTTTCCGAATTCATCCGCGCGACACAGAAGGCCGGCCCACAGCGGCGCTTTGGCGCTTTGAGCGCGGCCGAGATCGCGACGCGGTCCACCTGAGGAGGGCAGCGGCAGGGCGTTGCCAAAGGTGAAAGCACGTTCAGCTTGGCTTCACAAGCCCGCTATAGAGTGGCGGCCATGCGACCGATCCCGCGACTTTGCCGCCTTCCCGCATGAAGGCATTCGACCTGCTTCTCTTTCACTGGATGGCCGCGGGCCTCGAACCCCGCCCCTGGCTGGTGGCCGTGGCCGGTGCTATCGCGGTCGGCGGCCCCTGGTTGTGCGCGGCCCTGCTGGGCTGGATCGCCTGGCGGCAGCCCTCGCAGCGCGGCTACCTGATGGCCGTCCTGGGTTTCGCGGCGCTCGCGGCGCTGCTCGCCCATTCCATTGCGGCCGCGCTGAACCTGCCGCGCCCCTTCATGCTGGGCCTGAGCCCGCCCTACATCGCCCACGGCGCGCGCGGCTCGCTGCCGAGCGCGCATGCGACGGTCATGTTCACGGTCGCGCTGCTGTGCCTGGCGCGACCGGTGCTGCGCGGCGCGGGCGCGGCGATCTTCGCGATCGCCGTCCTCACCGGCTGGGGACGCATCCACGTCGGCGTCCACTTCCCGGGCGACATCCTGGCCGGCCTACTGCTGGCCCTGGCGCTGGCGGGCCTGTTCGTGGGCCTGCGGCACCTGGTGCGGCGCCGTGTGGCGCCGTTGATTGCGCGCGACGGTCCGGGCCGTCGCGCAATGGCCGGCCGCCCGGCCCGCCGGGGCCCTTGAGGTGAGCGCCAGCATGAACAGCCCGCCGACGGCACCGCGTGCTGCGGTGGAGCTCGCAAGCAGCGGGCCGAGCAGCGCCGCCGGGCCGGTGCCCGCGCAGCGCGTCCACCCGCCGGCCGGCAGCAGCATCTCCTGCGTCATCCCCTGCTTCAACGAAGGCGCCAACCTCAACGCGCTGCTGTCGAGTCTGGAAGAGACCCTGTGGTCCACGCACCTCCATTGGGAGATCATCGTGGTCGACGACGGCAGCACCGACAACACGGTCGCCGTGGCCGAGGCCTGGTGCCAGCTCTCGGGCTTTCGCTGCATCAGCCTGTCGCGCAACTTCGGCAAGGAGGCCGCGCTCACTGCCGGCCTGCAGGCAGCCTGCGGCGATGCCGTCGCGCTACTCGACGGCGACCTGCAGCATTCGCCTTCGCTGATCGCGGAAATGCTGAAGCGCTGGCAAGAGGGGGCCGAGGTGGTCTACACCGTGCGCCAGGAGCGCACGGACGAGCATGCCTTCAAGCGCATGCGTGCGCGCCTGTTCTACAAGCTGGTGAACGCTTCGCAGCGCTTCGAGCTGCCAGAGGATGCGGGCGACTTTCGGCTGATGGACCGCCGGGTGGTCGACGCCCTGCTGAGCCTGCCGGAACGCACGCGCTTCATGAAGGGGCTGTATGCGTGGGTCGGCTTCAGAGCGGTAGCGCTGCCCTACACGCCGAGCCCGAGGGCCAAGGGAAAGAGCAGCTTCAGCACCGCGCGCCTGGTCAATCTCGCGATCGACGGGCTGACCTCCTTCACCACCTGGCCGCTGCGCATGGTCAGCATCGTGGGACTACTGCTGGCGCTGCCGGCCCTGGTCTACGGGATCTACCTGGTCGCCGAGCACATGCTGGTGGGCAACCCGGTGTCGGGCTGGTCCACGATCGTGGTGAGCCTGATGTTCTTCATCGGCATCCAGATGATCTCCACCGGCATCGTCGGGGAATACGTCGCGCGCATCTTCGAGGAGGTGAAGGGCCGCCCGCTCTACGTGGTGAAGAAGGTGCTGGGCCACGGCCTGGACGTGCCACAGCCATGAAGGCGCCGCGCGAAACGATCGGCCCGGCACAGGCCGGCCTGGCCCTGGCCTGCCTCTTCGCCTGGCTGGCCGCCACGGCCTGGGTGCGTCCCCTGATGTCGCCGGACGAAGGGCGTTACGTCGCCGTGGCCTTCGAGATGCTGCGCTCCGGAGACTGGCTCGTGCCGCGGCTGGACGGGACGCCCTTCTTGGTCATCAAGGACGAGAGCCAATCGACTGCAATCAAGACCACATAGACCAAGCCGACAACTACATAGCCTCGTTCGATCTTGATGCCCATCTCGTCTTCATTAGCTCAAACCAGCATCAGAGGCAAAACACTCACGAACAGCGACATGGACAAGTTCGCGGCTGAAACGTGATCGCAAGAAACTCGGAAGGCTTCGGGACGAACGAAGCGTTGCAGTCCCACTTGGCAGTCCGACGCATGAGATCGTAGTTTGGCCGCCGACCAAGACGGCTGCTCGATGCAGTCGCACGACAGCGGCATCAGGCTTGAAGTTCTAGTAGGGCCGATTCTCTGACAAAAGGGTTCCCCTGGGGTAGCTAAGCTAGGAGCGCACCGGTAACCTGGACCCCAAGAGTTGGCTGGAGATTCCTGACTGGATGCAGGTGCCGCCGTTCAGAGCCAGCGCCCCCACATCACCCCCGGCGGTCCGGCCCCAGAGTTTCATTCTGGCTGCCATCAGCGGTCGTCTAGGAGCCTGCGCGGCAGAAGCGTGACGAGCGCGCAGAGGCTTGATAGATTTGGGCGCATGCCCATCAGCTACCTGCCCTACGAGCCTCAGCAGCAAAGACTGCTTCCTGACGCACTTCAAGACTGGCTGCCCGAAGGGCACCTGGCGTACTTCATCAGCGACAGCGTCGACAGCCTGGATCTGAGCGCCTTCCATGCGCGATACGCCAAGGGTGGGCCGCGCAATCAGCCGTTCCACCCGGCCATGATGGTCAAGGTGCTGATCTACGGCTACGCCACCGGCACCTTCAGTTCGCGCAAGCTCGCGGCCAAGCTGCACGAAGACGTTGCGCTGCGGGTGTTGGGTGCAGAGAACTACCCGGCGCACCGCACGCTCTCGGACTTCCGGGCACTGCACCTGGAGGAACTGGCGGCGTTGTTCGTGCAGGTGGTGCGCCTGGCGCGCGAGTGCGGCCTGGTCAAGCTGGGCACCGTGGCGGTGGACGGCACCAAGCTCAAGGCCAACGCGAGCCGCCACAAGGCCATGAGCTATGACAGGATGGTCAAGGCCGAGGGCGAACTCAAGGCGCAGATCGATGGCTTGCTCAACCGAGCGTGTGCCGCCGACGACCTGGAGAAGAACGAACCCGACCTGGACATCCCCGGGGAGATCAAGCGCCGTGAGGACCGGCTCAAGGCGATCACCGAGGCCAAGCTGCGCCTGGAGCAACGCCAGCGCGAGGCCGATGCGGCCCGCGGGCGCAGCGCCGACGACGAGCGCAAACCCCGTGACAAGGACGGCAAGCCCAAGGGCGGGCGCTACAAGCGCGACTTCGGTGTTCCCAAGGACAGCGCCCAGGAGAGCTTCACCGACACGGACAGTCGGATCATGAAACGCTCAGGTGGCGGCTACGACTACGGCTACAACGCCCACACCGCGGTGGACGAGGCCGCGCAACTCGTGGTGGCCGCGGAGCTGAGCAACAACGCCGCCGACAGTGACCGCCTGCCGGTGCTGTTGGCGGCGGTGAAGGCCAACCTGGGCGAGGACGCCCGACAGGTGCTGGCGGATGCGGGATTCCGCTCGGAGGCCGTGTTCGAGCAGCTCAAGGACAGCCCGAGCGAGCTGATCGTGGCATTGGGCCGAGAGGGCAAGCAGGCGCTGGACATCGACGCCGAACAATACCCGCGCACTGCAGCGATGGATGCCAGGCTGAAGACGCCACCAGGCCAAGCGGCCTACCGCAAGAGGAAGTGGATCGTGGAGGCGCCCAACGGGTGGATCAAGAGCGTGCTGGGCTTCCGGCAGTTCAGCCTGCGGGGATTGAACAAGGTCAAGGCCGAGTTCAAGCTCGTGTGCCTGGCGCTGAACCTGCGGCGCATGAGCACCTTGATGGTCAGATAAGCCCACAGTGGGGGCACACGCGTGCCCCTCGCCTCTGGCAGGCCAAATAGACCCTGTCCGGGAGCTTCAGGAACAGCCAAGGCGCAGCGCCAACCCTTCCTCGCCGTGCACGAACTCAACGCGGGGCTCACCTCCGCGCAGAAAAACTTCTGCCGCGCGGACTCCTAGCCCGGATATTTCACCAGTAGAGGGTCGGCAGCCTCGTGCCGGAGCGCGTTGACATTGGTATCTGACGCCAATTTCAACCGAGGGCTGCCGATGCCAAAGTGTACCGATGGGACGATGGATTTGGGGCGTGTGGGTCGGCGCGTCATCGAGGCGAACTTCGAGGGCGGCGACATTGGCTCGGACGGCGGGGTCTTGCTGCTGCGGCGCGTGGACGAGCGCATTGGCCTCAGCCGCGCTGCGGCGGCCGTGCTCAGTGATCCACGCGATCCGGCACGCATCACGCACACCCTGCGCGACCTGCTCGCCCAGCGCATCTACGGCTTGTGCTGCGGTTACGAAGACCTCAACGACCACGACACCTTGAGAGACGATCTGCTGATGCAGACAGCTGTGGGGCGGGTCGATGCGCTGGCGAGTTCGCCCACGCTCAGCCGCCTGGAGACCCGCGCCACGCGCGCGCAGGCAGTGGCGCTGCATGGCGTGCTCATCGAGCAGTTCATCGCCAGCCACAAGAGCCCGCCCGAGGAACTGGTGCTGGATATTGACGCCTCGGATGTGCCCTTGCACGGCGACCAGGAGCGCTGCGAGTTCCATGCCTACTACGACCACCACTGCTATCTGCCGCTGTACGTGTTCTGTGGCCAAGCCATGCTCGCATGCGTCTTGCGGCGCAGCCGCATCGATGGCGCCAAGAACGCCGCGGCGGTGATCAAGCTGCTGGTGCAGCGGTTGCGCCAGGCGTGGCCCAACGCGCGGATCATCGTGCGCGGTGACTCGGGCTTCTGTCGCCAGAGATTGCTGCGCTGGTGCGAGCGCTCGGGCGTGAACTACATCATCGGGCTGGCGCGCAACGCGCGGCTGGAGGCGACCGTGCAGTACGCCGAGGCGATGCTGGCCGACGAGTACGCGCGCACTGGCGCCAAGCAGCGGCTGATCGACGAGTTCGTCTACGCGGCCGACAGCTGGGACATCGAACGACGCGTGATCACGCGGCTGGAGCACGGCAGCCAGGGCAACAACCCGCGCTTCGTGGTGACCGATCTCCAGGGCGACGCCATACAGCTGTATGAGCGGCTGTACTGCGCACGCGGCGAGGCCGAGAACCGCATCAAGGAGGCCCAGCTCGACCTGTTCGGCACCAGAGCGAGTTGCCACCGCTTCGCGGCCAACCAGCTGCGATTGCTGCTGGCGGCGCTGGCCTACACGCTGATGCAACGGCTGCGCGAGTTCGCTCTCAAGGACACCGAGCTGGAACGCGCCGCCGCGGCCACGATTCGCGTGCGCCTGCTGAAGATCGGCGCAGCCATCGTGCGCAACACGCGCCGTGTGCGGGTACTGAACCGGACCCCGAAATGCGGACACCACGATCTGCGGGAAGCGTTGTCCACGGCCGGCCGGTTCGGTCGCTTGCGACGAACCGAATCGGCCGGCGGTGGTCAACGCGTTGCTCGCCATGGGTACTATGCCCCCGTTCGCTTTTCCATCTCGGCGCGCCAGCGCCGCTCGAATTGGCTTGGCGGCACGTACCCAAGCGAGGAGTGCCTGCGTTGCGTGTTGTAGTAGCCAATGTAGTCGAGGATCGCCTGCCTCGCTTCGTCACGGGTCTTGAAGCTCTCGCCGTGAATGCACTCCACTTTGAGCGTCCCGTTTGCCGACTCCATCGGGGAGTTGTCCCAGCAGTCTCCTTTGCGGCTCATCGAGACGGTGATTCCTCTCGCCTTGAGCACCTTGCGGTAGTCCTTGGCCGCATATTGCGAACCCCTGTCCGAATGATGGACCAAGCCCGTGGGCGGGTCCCGTCAACCCAGTGCCACTTGCAGGGCCTCGATCGTCAGTTCCTGGGGCATCGTCTCGCTCATGGCCCAGCCCACGATCTTGCGTGCGAACAGGTCTAGCACGAGGGCCAGGTACAGCCAACCCTCCGCCGTCGGCACATAGGTCATGTCCGCAAGCCACTTCTGGTCCGGCGCCGTCGCAGCAAAGTCGCGCTCCAGGACATTCGGTGCGATCGGGTAGGCATGCTTGGAGTCCGTCGTGCGCACGCGGAATGCTCGACGCTTGCGGCTTTGCAAATCATGGTCTCGCATCAGCCGACCGATGCGCTTGTGGTTGATCTTGCGCCCGAGCGCTTCGCTGACCTCAGGCGTCATCCGGCGACGTCCGTAACGCCCTTTGTGTTTTGTCTGCGCGCGGCGGATCTGCTCGACCACCTCAGCCTCCTCCAACCTGCGCTCGGACCTCTCGCGCTTGGCTGCCGCACTCAGACCGCTGCGCGACACGCCGAGCAGCTCGCACATCATCGGAATCGAATACACCTCGCGGTTCGCGAGTATCCAGGCGTACCTCACATCGATTCCTTCGCGAAGTACGCCGCCGCTTTTTTCAATATTTCTTTCTCGATCTTCAGCCGCGCCACCTCCTGGCGCAACCGCGAGACCTCGGCCTCGAGGTCGCTCAGCGGCTTACCCGAGGGCAGCTTGCTCAGTGCCTCCCCCTTGTTCGCCTTGGCTACCCAGTTGCCGAGCGTGCCAGCCGACATTTCGAGAGAACGAGCAACCTGCCTGATGGCTCGACCTCCGTCGACCACCTGCTTGACCGCGGCTTGCCGAAACTCGTCCGTGTACTTCCGATCCGGTCCTGACTTCTTCATACATCCTCCGCAAGGTCAAAAATAGCAGACCTTGTGGTGTCCGTTTTTCGGGGGCCAGATCATCCAGTGCTGTCCCCGGCACGCTGACAAACAATGGGGGTAAGGGGGTCGTGTGCCAATACTGTTCGTTTATGGCATGAAGCTTCTGAATCGACGCGGTATATGGGAATCGGCTGGCTTGGGCCGGGGTCCAGGCGGGCCGATGATCTCGGGAGTGCAATCGATGGGCACGCGCGTCGGCGCGTGGTGGTCGAATGATGCGTAAGGCGAGTGGCGCCGCTTGACCATCCGCGGCGAGCGCTTGTTCAGCGTGCGGGTGGCGCGGATCCGGGCGCAGGCTTCGAGCAGTTCATTGAACCACCGTCGTCGACGCCTCGGGCGCGCTGGGGGGAAAGGCCCCGGAGCGGGGCTGTGCGCGGCGAAGCAGCTGCACATGCCCTGTGAAGGACAGCTCGGCGTGTGCCATTCGATGCCGTGTGGCGCCCTGATGCAGCAGCCAGCGCACCGAGTAGTGCGCCAGCACCCAACCATAGAACTCCTGGCGCACGAGCTCCGCGGTCTTGCTGCGCAGCACGCGGCGGCTCTGCCGCAGATGCGTCTTGAGCTCGTCGAACACGCCCTCTATTTCCCAGCGCTGGTGGTACAGCGCCGCCAGTTCCGGCGCCGGGGCGATTTGCGGGTCCAGCAACGTGGTCAACAGTCGGTAGCGCGGTTGTGCATCGGCCAGTCCCGGCAAGGCGTATTCGATGACGCGCACCACAATGGCTTGGCTCGTCGCCTCGCTGCGGCTCACACCGGTGGGATAGATGGCACTGAGGTACGAACCATCGTCGAGCATGCGATGCACCGGCAACTGGCGGTTGCCCACGCAGCGCCAGAGCAACTGCGCGCCGGTGGAGCTCGCCTGCTGCCAGTGTTCGAAGCCGTTGAACCCCCGGTCGGCCAGGCACAGCATGCCCGGCTCCAGCCGGGGCAAGAGTGGCTGGAACAGCTCCCACTCGCCGCTGCGGTAGGGCCCCAGGTTGGCGCCCAGGATCGCGTGCGTCGCGCACTCAACCAGCACCGCGCATCGCGCCTGCGGGTAGCCGGCATGGCCGATTCGGCTGCCCGGGTAGCCGAAATGCGCCGCGTTCTCGGCCTCGTCAGGCAGCTCGAAGGTGCTGCCGTCAATGGCGACCAGCCTCAGGCCGGCATAGAACGCGTGGGAATGAGCCTGAGCGTCAGCCATGGGCACACAGCAGCGCTCGACCAGTTCACGCATCGGCGCCGCGCCGATCTTGCTGCGCAAGCCGCTGATCGAGGACTTGGTCACCCGGGGTGGCTCGGCAGCCCCGGCGGCCCAGGCCAGGCCCTGCGACACGGCGGCGAACACTTCCTCGTACGCGGCCTCAGGGTACAGGCTCAGAGCCATGCAGTAGTACGCCCCTGCTACTGCCGGAAAGCTGCGCACGCGCTGCGAATTGCAGCCGTGAGCATCGAGCACCGCATTCACCACCTCGGCCGGCACGACCCGCGCCAGCAGGCTGGCACTCAGAAAGTCGGCCAGCCTTGCTCCACTTCCCAGGACCGCCTTGGTTCGCGCCATGCTCGACTCCGTCGTTGGGACGGCAGTCATTATGCATCAAATATCTCTATCCGAACAGTATTGGGTCGTGTGCTCAAAAACAGCCGCGAATCCATCCAGTAGCTCACGTCGCCACTTACGTGCTCATCGCCATTGTCAGGAAGGAGCTTCAACTCGATGCCTCTCTCTACACTTGTCTACAGATCTTGTCGGCCTCGGTATTCGAGAAAACCCAGCTTTCATGCGCCTTGCAGGCCGATCTGTCCCATTTGGAACCGCCTGACCTCGCTAACCAGTTGAATCTGTTCAACTTTTAACCGGACAGCAGTGTCCCGTTTTAGCTAAACGGGTCCTCCTCGGGTAGTCCCACATAGCATCTCTATGCACCCAAAACGAATCGACCCCGACTGGGAGAGTGATCCCATGGGCTTGTCGTCGAGGTTGTTCCTGCTCTCTGCCGACAACACATTGCACGCGCTGGCCAGCGCGGCCTTCATGCGAATGCTGCGGCAGGAAGCCGTCGCTCGCATTCCCGACTTTGCAGGGCAGCGTGTTCGTCAGGCCAACGTCGTCGTCGAAGTGGTGCATGGAACGCCATCGCGCACGGTGCATTGCACATTCGCCATGCTCGACATTACTCATAGGTCAGAAATATAGGAGACAGATGGATGCCTGAAAAAGGAACGAACCAAGGCGCTGTCTTCGGCGATGGCCTGCAGTTGACCGTCAACTCGGCACTGCAGCTTCTCGCCCGCTTTCAAAGGCGAGCGAGCAACTCCTGTGCGCTTGGCATGGCTCCAGACCAACTCGTCGGGATTCAGGTCAGGCGCATAGCCGGGCAAGAAGTGCAGCGTGAGTTTGCCGGCGGTGCTGGCTACGTATTCCTTCACGATGGCCTTCTTGTGCGCGGGAAGTCCATCCACAATCAGGCGCACCGGCTTTCTGCGCTTTCGCATCAACTGTTTGAGCAATTCGACAAACAACTCACCAGTCAACGCGCCGGAATAAGTCGCAAACCAGAAAGCGCCGTTTGCGGTGACGGCGGACGCCGCGCTGATGCTCTGACGCTGCCCCGGCCGATCAATGACGGGGGTCTGTCCTTTCTTGGCCCACGTCTTGCCATGCACCGAGTCGGCTCGGAATCCGGATTCATCCCAGAACAAGATTTCCGCCTCACTGGCTTGCGCCTCGGTGGCAATCGCGGGAAAGATCTCGCTTTTCCATCGAGCAACCGCAGCGGGGTCGCGCTGATAGGCGCGTTGCAGTGGCTTTTGCGTGGTCAGCCCCAAGCGTGCAAGCAGCGCGCCAATCGAGGCGAGCGACAGGCTCACTTCAAAGCGCGCGAGCAGAAGTTCTTGGACGATCTGCCGGGTCCACAGTCCAAAGTCAAAGCCGTACTGATCGGGGCGCTTGCCATTGACCCATCGAAAGACTTGCCGCTCCTGGGCGCTGGTGAGCTTTCGAGGCCGCCCCGTCCCTTTGGTCGACCGCAGAGCCTTCAGTCCACGGCCACGTCCGCGCGCCGCCGCTTTGCACTTGTACGCCCACGATCGGTTCATGCCAAAGGATGCGGCCACAGCCGCGGGGTGCTCTCCCTCGTTCATGCGCTGAACAGCCACAACACGCATTTCCTCAAGCGTGTTGTGGGCCAGAGTGCGACCGTCTCGTTTCATCAGCCATTGGACTCTATGAGGCCGAGCAAGTTTCACAATCGTCCGCTAAATTACTGACTCATGAGTAATGCCGACGGAGCGTTGGATGTCGAGCGGTGGAACGCCCAGCAATTCGCCCGCGTGGACGACCCATTGGCGCCCGCGCGGCCAGCGCCAGCAACCAAAGGCCACGTCGTCGATTCAGCGAGCCGCTTGATCGCCCGAGGTGGCTCCTGGGAGCCCAATCAATCCCTGCTGCGCCGCATCGAAGCCGCGGCGCTGGGGAAACTGGCGTGTCCGCGGGTGCGCGTGATTCGTTGAAGCAGGGTGCCCGCTTGACGAAGAAATCGTTGAGATGCTGAACAGGGTTGCCGAATCGCATCGCTACACGCGACGGACTCGTCACCGCAGCGCCGCGTTGGCTAGGCGCTGGGCTCGTGAGGGTGCGTGGTTCGATTGCCAAACGACCTCCAGTTGTTCCTTCTCATCCACCTTCGACCATTGCGTTTCATCTAACCCACCGTTACGGCAGCATGGACCCCGGGGATTTCACCTGGGATTTCGCGGCGTTGCATCGCGAGCCAGGAGACCAGCCAGATGACACCGAGCATGGTTCGGGTATTGGGACCACCCTCACTTCTTTTTTGCCGGTCTGATGCCCAGTGCTCTGGCCATTTGAGCAACCAGCATCTTGGCCCCCTGCTCGCGCAGGGCGTGCAGCAGTTCTTCCACGGTGTACGGCGGCTTCTTCAGGTCCCGCGCTGCCTGCAGAACTGCACGGGTGGCTGCGTCGGGCTCGGCCTTGTAGGCTTCGTCCAGGAATGCACCTGAGCGTATGACCCGAATGCCCAGCTTGGCCATCTGCTTTCTGGCAAAGTCCTTGACGTTGTCGGTGACGAGGATGACCTCGTAGGTTTGACCGGGCTCGTCATTCTCGATGTCCTCGTCGACCGCGTGCCGCAACGCGATGGCAGCAGCCGCTACGTGCCGGTCCTTCGCGTCGACCTCCTTAGGAACGGCGCTGAAGGCCGCACTGGTCATGTGGACCTCCCATTCGGGACACCTCGCCTTCATCGCACGGAGTCGGTTCTGCGCTCGGATCTCGGATACTTCGTAGACTTCCTGCATGTTGCGCAGGAACTCCGTGTCGATGTTCTCGGTCCAGTGACCCGAGAATACCTGCTCAGCGCGGAGGTCCATGAGGACATCGGACACCCGCTGCTTGAGCAGCACGCAGGCATCCAAGACGACGAAGGTGTCGCGAAGATTCACGGACGGGGCTTGCGAGCTGCCTTTGCCGGTGCTGCCTTCTTCGCAGTCCTGGACGCATCATCCCCGCGAACCACGTTCACGAAGTGCCCGTCGGGATAGTCATACAAGCCGGCCTCAACACCTGCCTGCCGCGGCGACATCGCACCTTCGTGCTGCTTCGCGCGAGTCGCCAGGTAAGCTTGGACGGCAGACGACCGGATGCGGCGATGTCCACCCTCGGTCATCACGACTTCGCCAAGCTTGCCTGCATTGCAGAGCATCGACACGTACGGTCGGCTAGCCTCGAGCTTGGCGGCTGCCTCTGCAGTTGTCAGCAGTACATCGGTGGCTGCGCCTTGCGCCACGACCGGGGGCGCTGCTTCCGAACTGCCAATCTCTTCGTTGGCCAGCTTGGCAATAAGCGCCATGCGCAGCGCCTTGCCCTGTACAGTATGAGCACTCAGTGACTGTTCGAGCACCCTCGCCACGAGGGCGGTCATGCGCGCGCCGAGTGCGTCGACGTTGGCCGGCGCAGCCATGATGCCGAGGCCAAACGATGCCTTGGTGGACCTCGATTTTCGGCGGCCAACCTCTGCTACCTCGCGTGCTACAGCCTGACCCACCTCGGCTGCGAGAGGGTTGAGCGGATTCGCAAGCATGGGCACGTACTTGGCACCAGCGGCTGGCTTGACGACGTGGTGGTGGGCGCGAGGCATTTGGGTTCTCCTGTCGCAGCCAAGTGTATCACCGCATTCGAAAAAAGTGAAAAAAGCGAAATTCCATCGCCGACCGAGGCACCGCTTGCCACGCGGCACGTCGAGCCCGCCCGAGCACGCGCTCCCCGCGTTGGGCCCGGCGCTCGATCCTGAGCGGGTCACGCAAACGGCCGAGAACGCCGTTCGCGCTGCTACGGGGTTCTCATGAGAAGCGGTGGTGTCGCTGACAGAGGCGACGACGATGTCTTGGTTGCGGCGGGAGCGGTCCTTGGGCCGTAGTACCGTAGGCGGCCAGAACCCGACGTTCGTTCTCGACCTCTGGTTCATCTCTTCGGGACTCGTCCGCTGTGCGAACATCAGCTCGGACCGCCGCCCCTGAGCGGACCTTCACACCCGCATGACAAATCAAATCGTTCTCGACGGCGTCGCTAGGCCAACACGGTCCGCACGACTCGGCATCCACGTCAGGGGGCAGCCGTGGGTGACCGAGGAACAAAGAAGGATGCATGGGGCGGAGGCCTGGGCCGTGTCGTACAGCCTGATGGTGGTGATTGACGATGAATCCGGCGAGGATGGAGCACCTTGTCCATTCTGCGAAAGCGTTCCCGTTTGGCTTGCGGCCGGCGGCCGCCATCCAAGGCTCTCGGAATTGGCTGGCCTGTCGATTGTCGGAATCGAAGGGTGGGATGCTTGGCTTGGCAACGACGCGCCGCCCCTTGTGAACAATCGTCTGTTGCTACAAGGCTGGCAGGCTCCGGGTCTACTGCGCATGACCTGGAATGCCGAGTACGAGCATAGAGAAATGCACGGCGTACCTCGGGTGGGATACATGGAGTACAGCGGTACTGTGGAGTTCGAGGGGATTCGGCTGAATGTCGACAGTCCCTCCGATGCGGACCACGTGATAGCGTCCTTTTGGGGGGAGCAGCAGCTTCAGCAACTGGAGCGCGAGGACGGCGATTGGCTTGTTCTGCGGGAGCTTCAGCCAGCCCTTCAAAGCAAAATGCCGGATGCCCTTGGGAGATGGCTTGCAGGTTTCCCGCCGTTGGCCACGCTACGCCGAAAGCTCCTACCAGTGTCCTACCGACCAAAGGCGCTGCCTTGAGGGCGACGGGCTGCCTTTGGTCGTCAGCCGTCGGCCAGAACCGGACCTTCAACCGACCGTCTCAATTGACCCTCGCATGGCACACGTCAAAGACATCGAGAGCCTGTACACTTCATCGGTTACGTGGTGCTGACGGCCCCCGACCGCTTCCCACGCCGAGACTACCTTCGGGAAGACGAGCAGATGACCTTGGAGAAAGCGTTCGCGGAACTCCGCCGCGGAATCGACCTGGTCAAAGCGCAATCTCCCGACCTTCCAAACGCTGACAAACTGACGGGCGTCCTTGAGGACGCCTTGGCGCTGTACCGCGCAGGCGAGGAGACCCGTGGCGCCCATCGGCTCAACGACCTTGAAGCGATGATTTTCAAGGGCTGACCGCAGTCGGCCATTTCCGGTCATACGATCGATCAGGAAATCGCCGCGCCAACGGCAGGTTTCAAAGTACAGCCGCCATAGGGCCTCGGCCGGTCGAATGCGACCGATCTCCAAAGCGGTCGCTCATGGTCTGCCGGCCCTAATCGACTTCGGATCGACTCTGTCCGTCAGCAGTTGGATCAGCCGAAACTACGCTGACGACCCAAACCGGAAGTCGACGCGGCCCAGGTCAATCGCCATAAAGCCGACGGTCAACGTCCCGCTCGACGGGTTAGCAGCACTCACCACAACCCGGACGCCACCGCAAGAACGGGCCGCCGGATCGGCAGCGCCTGTCTAGGCTTCGATGCACACCACCACGGTCTCGGGCAGCACGCCGTCATGGGCCATCGCATCGGCCGCGTCCTTGGACTGCATCGCGGCGCCAAACTTCTCCATGTCGGGAACGTCCATCATCAACGCCACGGAGGTCGGATCCGTCGGGTTGATGAAGGTGCGGATGTTCGTTACGCCGATCAGTTCGAAGAATTCCTTGCGCTTGGGCGAGGCCAGCCAGTGCTTTTGATCCTTGACCTTGTGGTGGGCGACGATCGTAGGCATCGAAGTCTCCTTTGCGTTCCGAAAAGCAAGCGGTGTTGCACCGATAGCGCCGCGTTCAAGCCAGCGCCCGCTTGAAGTAGACGCTCATCGTTCGCCCATGTCCAGCGCGCTGCGTTCACATCGCCCGCATTGGATGACTCTAGCGAGCGGCACGTTGTGGCCGCCACCGGGTTTCGCTGGGGGATGCCGCGAGCTGACTTTGGCCGCCAGGGCAGTCGCACCAAAAGTCAGCTTCCTGGCGCCGCCTCGTACTCACACTGGCGGCCATCAACCGTCACTCGCGGTCGACCGCTTTAAAGCATGTCGGTGCGAGTCACCCGCTGCGGTCACGCGCTAACGCGCGTGCTCTCGAAGTACCGGCTTGTCCTCGCTGCGCGCCTTGGCGAACGCCTCGTCGCCCCACGGATACCAGTCGACCGGGTTCAACGCGTGCTGCAGCAGATAGGGGCTGGTCTCGCGCTCGAGACGGTTGGTGCGGCGGGTGGAGTTCATTCGATCACCGCATCCGCGCGCAGCAGCACTGAGCTTGGAATCGAGATCCCGAGTGCCCTGGCGGTCTTCAGATTGACAACCAATTCGAAGCGCGTGACCTGCTCGAACGGGATGTCGGCCGGCTTGGCACCTTTGAGGATGCGGTCGACCTGATGGGCAACGCGCTTGGTGATTTCGTCGGAGATGGGTCCGTACGAAACCAGACATCCGTCGTGTGCCTGGAAGCGGAACGCGCACACCGTCGGCGTGCGACTGGCGAGCGCGAAATCCGCCACCCGCTTCCAGTTCGCAAGGGTCAGGTAGTCGTTGAACATCAGCAGCGCGCCGACCGGATCGCCGGCGATCGGCGTGAATACGGTGTCGTAATCCGCGGCCGTTCGTACTCCGAGCGGCACCACACGAACACCGAGAGCGCGTCCCGCTTCCTGCGTGTGCTTCAGATGCACCAGCGAGCCGCGATCGTCGACGTTGTACAGCGCGGCGACGCTCGACAACGCCGGCACGATCTGCCTCAGCAGCTCCATGCGCTTCACGTCCAGCTCGGGCGCCAGGCTCTCGATGCCGGTCACGTTGCCGCCCGGGCGTGCCAGACTTGGAACGAGGCCGGTGGCCACCGCGCCGTGGGCAAACCCCACGACGATCGGAATCGTGCTGGTCGCCTGCTTGGCGGCAAAGGCATGCAGGTTCGTGTAGGCGACGATGACGTCGACCTTGGCGCGCACGAGATCGGCGGCCTGCTCGCGCGCGCGATCCGGCCGCCCCTGCGTCGTGCGGACCTCGAACACCGCGTTCCGGCCTTCGACGTAGCCGAGTTGTCGCAGCGCCTCGTCGACCGGACTCGCGTCGTTGGCGCAGAGGAAGCCGATGCGGAATGGGCTGGCCGGCTGTGCGTGGACCACCAGCAGCGGCAATGCCAACACCAGCGCCAGAGCGAATGCGCGGGCCAGTGATCTCGACTTCGTCGTCATATCGGTCCCTCCTTCATCCGTCGCGATCCGCCGCCGGCTGAACCAACGGATGTGCCGGCGAGATTTGCTGCCGATGCTGGAATGTCCCAGCGCATGCATTGGAGAGTACTCCGTCCGGCCGGTCTATGCCACGTTCGCAAACAGAACTCGCCGCCACGGGACACCGAGTCGGCCATCCCCAGTCAGACGCCCGATCAGCAAAGTTCGGCTTTGCGGCGCGGAATCTCGACCGCCGTGTGACCGCTTGGGGTCGGCAGCGCTGCATCGTGACCATCGGGTGCAGCCGTTCGGCCCCGAAATTGTCGCGATCGTCGTTCGGCATGCGCGAACGACTGCTGTCGCAATCACTGACGTTCTTGGTGGCGTCGGCGAAGGTCAAGTTCCAAGGTAGACCGGTCGTTCGCTGAGAAAACCGCCGCTGGCTCCTATGGGCCCATTGCAGCCGCTCAGTGGACCTCAAAATCGCTTGAAAGCAACCATCGGCTGAGGCGCTCATGGGGAATGAAGATCGCCACGCCCCCACGCCGCCAACGCGGTTCGCTTTCGCCACCAACCCACTCTGGGCGACTCCTACATCGCGACGTTGATGCATGCCAGGAGCCCTGCTACCAGATGAGTTGTCTTCGGTACTTATGGAACGACCCGCACACGCGGGCACGCCAGCTGTCCGAGCGCTGCCGCATGTAAACGGACCTGCAGAGGTTCGTCGGGCTCCCAGGAGCCACCTTGTGCGATGAAGCGCCTGGCTGCGTCGACCACCACGCCTGCCGGCGGTGCCGGGCTCTGCGGCATCTGTGCCACAAACTCCTCCGCCCGCGCGAACTGCTGGAGGTTGAGCCGCTCCACATCGAGTAGACCTTCAGTGTCGAAATCGAGGATGCTAAATGTTTGGTGCACCACTTGGGCGGGCTTCCGGTCCACCACCTCGACGATCAGGTCCGCTTGGCGAACGCGCTGGCCGGCGAAGTCCGGGATCCGACACTTGTCTTCCTTGCGCAGCATGCGCATGAAGGCGCTGCCGGCCAACGCGTGCAACGTGTCGTCATCCGAAAGCAGGAATATTCTGGAAGACAGGCCCATCTTCTTCAGCGACGCCTCGGTCGGTCGCGCAGATCCCAAAGGGTACCCTGCCAGTTCGAAGTTCGGCCTTCGACGCCGCAGTTCGGACAGATCCAGACAATGGCGTTGTCACGGGCGACGATGGCTTCGACCTCGTCTTTCTTGCACTTGAAGCATTTCGGCGCGGCCGGGGCTTCTCCCGCCGCGCTCGACGCATGGGCGACCAGGTCGGTGTGAAATTGCGCCATCGCGCGCGCGGCCCCCTTCGTTGGGCCGATAGCCCCGCATGGATCGAGCAAGTGCCTGAGGTCGATGATGTACATGCGTTTCGGTTGTCAGTCTGGGCGGAACGCCTTTGGGGGTCCGCGTCCGAGGCGCAGACCACCGAGGGAGGGCCAAACGCTCACCGCGTCTTCATATAGGCCGCATACAGCGACGGATGGGCGTCGCGCAGCGCCTTGCGGCGTGCAACCACGTCATGGTGCCGGCCCTGCCGCTCCAGACCGAGCATCTCCAGCAGCAGTCTCATCGCCTTTTCGGGCTCTGTGTGAAGCGCTCGCTGCGCCTGACTCAACGGGCGTGACAACGCGGGCTTTTCCGTGAGGATCCAGGCGGGAAACCAGGCCAGATCGCGCACATCGCCATGTCCCTCGAACGTCGCATCGAAGCGCTTGCGAAGTCTCTCCAGCAACGGGTCGGCGAGCCGCTTCGTCAGCTGGTCAAATCGATCACATGACAGCCATGCGAGTTCGGCGAGCAGGCCCCACGCATCGTCGAGATCGTGCACGCGGTAGCGCGCCTCCGCCATCCATGCCAAAGATGCCGGAATTCGGCGCCACGATTCGATTCGCGCCACGGCGTCGCTCGCCGCGGCCCAATCTCCGGCGCGCAGCCACAGCGCGGCGGCGTGGTCATCGCTGCGCTCAGGGCGAAATGGAAGGGGCGAGGCCCGCTGCGCCAACGCGCGCCACAGCGTGACCAACCATGCCGAACCTGAGCGCGCCCCAAAAATACGCAGTGCTGCCGGTTCTATCACCTCGCCCAACGCACGACGCGCACGGTGCGCGGATTCGTGATCCTGGAATGGCGTCGCCGTGCGTTGCTCGAGCGCATCCACCAGCACGCAAAGCGGTGCCAGGGAGTCGTGGTCAGGAAATTCTCCGGCGAACTTGTCCCACGCTGATCTGGCGCTGACGGCTTCGCGACGCTCAAGGGCGGCCGCGACGTCGTTGCACAGCACGGTGTCGCGACTGTGATCGAAGATGTCGAGTTGCTGCGGGTGCATGGTCCCGTCCGATATGGCTGTTCCTCCCTGGAACTGTAAATCAGCCCGACGACGCCACGATCACTGAAAATTGAGAACGCCTGCCTTCAGGCACTCGACTCCCTCGCCGTGATCACCCTCCGCATTGAGGTGACGCGGCTGCGTCTTGCGCCACCCGCGCCCAGATGAAGGTCTCGAACAGTGCTGGGCGCCAGTGCCAGGCCGGCTGCGAAGCTGCGAATCCTTGGGGACCAGTTCACGTGCCACCTCTAGAGCGAGGGATCGGCATCGCGCCAAAGAAAAAGCCCCATGCATTGCTGCGCGGGGCTTGAAGCGGATCCTTATGGGGATCCGAGGAGACGGGTCGATTATAGGGGTAAACCCTAGAAACCCATGTGAGTGGCCTCGGAATACCCACACGAGCCTTGTCCGCGCGCGGCACGGCTGGGCGGGAGGGGCCCTATGGCGAACCTTGAACATCGATATGAACTTCGCCGTTGACACTGAAAAAACAACCCCACAACGGTGGTGTCCACGCGCATGCGCCGGCCCTGGACGATCTTGTGCTCCTGAGCGATGCCACCACGCGCCGATGGATCTGCTCGACCACGACCGGCGCCAGCGCCATGCCCAGCTTGCCCAAGGTCTTCGCCGCCGGCGCTCGCAGAAAGTTGCGCGAATGCGGATGAGTGGATGCAAACCAAACGCGCCAAGCCGAGCTCATCTTCATTGCTCACGCTGTGGCCCAGCGAGATTCCTCTCGGGCCAAGCTCATCAGGATCGGCGCGGTCCGTTGCGCGGCGGCGTCCCGATGCCGAGCGCACTGCGCATCCATTGCGCCATCGGCCGCGCGGGTGCAAGCACTCGCCCGATGATGGCCTCGGCCTCGGCAACCCGTTCTGAAAGCCGCGCCGCATCGGTCGCCAGACGACATGCCTCGAGCACGTCCCCCCCGGTGACTTCGTACCCGTGGCCCGTCGAGATCCAGTGCAGCGCCGCCAGGGCCGCTTCCATGGCAAACGCCGGGCGTGTGTGGAAGCGATGAGGTGGCCCAACAGCTTGTCCGGAGCCAGCTCCGGGTACCTCCTGGCGATCGCCCTGAACGTGGACAGGTTCGAGTTGGCCTGGTTTGCCAACAGTGCATAGCGATCGAACGCTTCGGCGCGACGGCCTGCCTTGAGCAATGCGTCTTGCGCAAACTGTGCGACCGTCTCCTCGCTGGTCGAACTCCCGGCGCGGTCCTGGACGAAGGCGATGGCTTCATCGACCTGGCCTCGTGCCACAAGCACGCGACCGCCCCAGACCAGATACGGCCAGATCGGGTGCAGGTCCATGGCGACCAGTTCGAGCAACTCATCGTGGCGGCCGGTCGTGAACAAGGCGCTGTAGCACACGCTAGTGCCAGAGAAGAAGGCGTAGGTGCCGGTCCTGCGACCGTCTTGGACGCGCCGCAGCGTCGGCAGCAACGTGTCGGCCCAACTCGATGCCAGCTCGGGCGTCACGCAGAGATCGCCCCACCGATCGCCGAGGGATTCGATGTACGGCGGGTCGTCCTCCTGGATGGCGTCGAATAGCCGCTCGAGCCACTTCCCGCGAACGGAAATGCCCACCGGGGCGCCGGCAATGAGGGGCACCAGCGCCTGGACTGCCGAGTACGTCGCGCTGCCCAGCGAGCCGGACGAACTGTCCACGTGGGCCAAGGCCGGCGAGAGCTTTTCCAGCAGCACGACGGCGCCTTCGCCCGCAGCCGCCGGATCGTGCCGCGCGACCGCCCGAATCTCGGACAGCGCCTCGTTGATGCGGGAAATCGCGAGCTGGGAGCCGCGCCAACCGAAGACGCCACGGCGAAAGCGGGCGCGAAACGCCCAAGTCGTTGCTTGTGTCGCCTCGCGTTTCATCCAATGATGGCTCGACCGGGGTCGACAGCCCGCGCTGATTCCCCGGAGACGGGGGGCGCCTTTGACTTCGTGATGCGAAACGGTGGCAGTCCCGCCAGGATGTCCCGGCCGTAGCGCATCGTGACCAGCCGTGTGTCGCACACCGTGATCACCGCCCGGTCCGTCACGGTGCGTATCCCGCGGCCGGCCCACTGGGCCAGCTTCATCCCGGCGCGCGGAACGGCGATCTCGGCAAACGCGTCGCGTCCCTGGGCGCTCAGCCACTCCGCCAGCGCCTCCTCAACGGGCGAGTTCGGCGGGGTGAACGGCAGCTTGTCGATCACCACGTGCTCGCACAGCTTGCCCGGCAGGTCGATGCCTTCTCCGAGGGACTGGAGGCCGAAGATGATGCTGCGCTCGCCGCGCGCCACGCGGCGGCCGTGTTCCGCGAGCAGGTCCGTGCGCGAGCGCTCGCCCTGCACCAGGACCCGCTCGTGCAGGTCTGGCGGCAGGGCCGTATGACAGGCCAGCAACTGGCGCCTCGAGGTGAACAGCACCAGTTGCCCATGCCGGTGCTCGCGCAACAGCATCGGCAGCGTTCGGCAAAGTTCGTCCGAGAACTCCGGACCTTTGGGCGAACTGGCCATCGGCGCAATGTGCAGTTCGCCCTGCCTTGCGTAGTCGAAGGGCGAGGCCACCGCCAGGGCGCGTCGGTCGGCAAAGCGGTTCATCCCGCTCATGCGGTCGAAGAAGTCGAAGCTGCCGCAGGCGGTGAGGGTGGCCGACGTGCAGACTGCCGCGCTGACGTTTTTCCAGAGAGTGCGTGCGAGGTGCTGCGCCGCCGTCATCGGACTGGCGCACAGCATCACATCGGCGCCGGCCGCACCCGTCGCGCCCGTCATTCCTGTCACGCCTGCCGAGCCCGCTGCGGCAGGCATGTTGGTGATCGTGGTGTTGGCGCAATGCTGCAGCCACTTCGCCCAGGGCACCGTGTCGTGGGTAGCCCAGGCGCCGAAGAGTCGCTCCAATGCTTCCAGCCGGGCGAGGTACACACCCAGCTCCACCCCGGCGCGCGCCTGCTCTTCCCGTTCGGCCGACGACCGGGACTCGTCAGGCTCGGTCAGCGCGGCCGCGATGCCCGCCACCACGGCAGAGATCGAACGCAGGAGGGTGCCCAGTTGCTCGCATTCGGGGATCAAGGCCTCGGGCACCTGGCCCCGGACGAAGCGGTGGACGGGCTTGTCGGCGCTGACCAGTCGGCCCTCGGTCCACCAGTCTTCCAGGATGGCCAGCTTGTTCGTGCATTCGGTGATCGTCTCCCCCAGAGTCACGAGGTCTGGGCGGCTGGAGGCAGGCAGGTCGCGGCTGTGGCGATGGGCGACCGTGCGCAGGCCGGTGAGGAGGTTGGCGCTGGTGCCCAAGCGTGCCCGATATGAGAACTGCTCCGCGGCGATGCCCGGAAGATGGTGCGCCTCGTCGAACACGAACAGCGTGTTGCCCGGCTCGATCAGGGCGCTGTCGCTCTGCAGCGTGGCCAGGATCAGCGCGTGGTTGGCGACCTGGATCGTGGCGCTGGCGGCGCGGCGGCGGGCCCTGAAGAAGCCGCAACTCTTGAAATGCTCGCACTGGCCGCCGTTGCAGGCGCTGGCGTTGGCCTGCACCCTGCGCCAGTCCTCGGGGTCAGGGGGTTTGGCGAGGCTGTCGATGTCGCCGTCCCATTGGCCGCCGCGCAGTTTCTTGGCGACGCTCTTGTACCAGCGCATGGCCTTGCCAGTGTCACGTTCCGCGCCCTTGGCTTGCCAGCTCGTGCCAGCGAAGCCGTCCTGGAAGCCATCGCCCGGCAGGCTCTCCTGGGCCTCGTCCTTGAGGGCGCCTTCCAGACGGCTTTCGCAAAGGTAGCGCCCGCGGCCCTTCAGAAGGTCGAAGCACAGATCCGGAACGACTTGCGTCAGGCGAGGCAGGTCCTTGTGAAAAAGCTGTTCCTGCAGCGCGACCGTGGCCGTGGAGACGATGACGGTCTTCTTCAACAGTTCCGACGCTACGATGGCCGCAAGGCAGTAAGCCACCGTCTTGCCCGTGCCGGTGCCGGCCTCCAGCTGCGCCAGGTTGTTGCCTGGGCGTCGCTCGTCGTCGGGCGATCTGGCGCTGAGGAAAGTCAGCAGCGCCGCGTGCATCATCTGGTGCTGGCCGGGGCGGGCGATGAAGCCGGGCCAGGTGCGAGCGACCTCGCTGTAGAGGAACTCCAGGCGCTTGCGAGCCTTCTTGAGCAGTTCGGGCGCAATGCCCTCGGTGCTGGCGTGGGCGGGCGTTTTCACGAAGGCATCCCGCTCCTGGGCAATCATACGGGTGCGCTGCGGCGCGGAAGAGGCCATGGGATCGATTATCGACATGCCGGCGACTGATTCTCGCGCCGACCGAGGGCGGCCGGTTCACCATGCGCCGGGCATAGCGCCGCACCAGGACGTCGTTGAGATCGCCCAGGTGTAGATCGATGCCCAGGTCGGTCAGGAATGCGACGCGCGTAGCCCCAAACGTAGGGCTCTTGGCCTTGCCCGCACCGGAATCGAGCAGCGCCATCGGGCTAGTCAGCACACCGTTTCACGACCCTCGCGCAAGGACAAGCCAACAGCAGATCAGCCCGAGGTCACCGTCGTTCACCGGCATCCCACAGATGCGCAAGCGCACGGAGAGGGCTCCTGCGCATGCGACGCGTCGATGGACAACGCGTAATCGCGCGTATGGGCCGTCTCGCCTCGGCAACGAGGATTGCCGGAGAGGAGGCGTCGCTCGGATAAACTTCCTCAATCCACTTTGATAGTCGCGGGACGTGTACCGCTTGGCGTTGCGCGGGTTTCGGCGTACAGCCCAGATCACCCCTTAGACTCGCTCGGAATGAGTCAAGGCAGCAGTAACAGGTCAAGCAAGGCCCGCGTGAAAGTCCGCGGCCAGGCGCAAGTGCCAGCCGATCCGGGCTTCGCCGAGATCGTTACCTTGATCCAGGCCGCCAGGGATCGGGCGTACCACGCGGTCAACACGGCGCTGATCGACCTCTATTGGCAAGTTGGGGAATACATCAGCCGCAAGCTTGCAGCTGCGGAGTGGGGCGACGGAGTTGTCACGCAGCTGGCGGCCCACCTGGCCAATACGCAGCCGGGACTGCGAGGCTTCACGCGCGCCAACCTCTTTCGCATGCGGCAGTTCTACGAAGCCTATCGCGATGACGAGAAAGTCGCACCGCTGGTGAGACAACTGCCGTGGACCCACAACCTCATCATCCTGAGCCAGAGCAAGCGACCTGAGGAGCGCGAGTTCTATCTGCGCGCCGCCGCCCGTGAGCAATGGAGCAAGCGCGAGCTGGAGCGGCAATTCGCGATCGCGCTTTTCGAGCGTGCAGTGTTGACCCCGGCAAAAGTCTCACCGGTGGTGAGACAAAGTCACCCCCAGGCTCTCAGCGTCTTCAAGGATGCCTACCTGCTCGAGTTTCTCGGCCTGCCGGAAGGGCATAGCGAGGCCGACCTGCATCAAGGGCTGCTCGCCCGCCTCAAGACCTTCCTGATCGAACTCGGGCGCGACTTCTGCTTTGTCGGCTCGGAGTTTCCGGTCCAGGTAGGCAAGCAGGACTTTGCGCTTGACTTGCTGTTTTTTCACCGCGGGCTGAACTGCCTGGTTGCCATTGAACTGAAGGTCGGGCGCTTTGAGCCCGAGTATCTAGGCAAACTGAGCTTCTACCTCGAGGCACTGGATCGCAATGTCCGCAAGCCGCACGAGAATCCGGCCCTGGGTGTGCTTCTTTGCGCCAGCAAGGACGACGAAGTGGTCGAGTACGCTCTGAGCCGCACCGCTTCACCCGCCCTAATTGCGCAATACCAGACCCAGTTACCTGATAAGGCGATGTTGCAGGCCAAGCTGCACGAGTTTTACTTGCAGGACTTGGCCGCACGCGGCAGCAATCGCGAGGAAGGCCGCGGGGGCCCACCATGAGCGCAGCAGCGTCGGGCTGAGACTCGCTCGCTCGTTTTTTTCCTACAAGTGTGAGACAAGTGTGAGATGTCGAGGCAAAGTTGTAATGTCGCATTGCCGGCAAAGTAGAAATGTCGCATTTCTTCTTTCTTGATGGAGCCCTGCGAACGCAGGGACCGCCTTGCCTTTGAACTCGCACAGGCTTGGCAGCCGAAGGCCAGCGCGTTCGGTTGTTCAACGCTGCTGCTGAGTTGATTGGGCTATCGCGCCTTTGAAGGACGCGTTGCCGTGGTCGAAGCAGTCGACAAGGGCGTTATCGATTTGCACGCCTTGCGCAGGGCCTGCTCGAAGTCCTGGACGTTGAACTGTCTCGAGTTGCTCGTGCCGGGTACTGCCGTCCTGGGCCGTGGAGGCTGCCCCTGATTCGTTCGCGATGGCGTGCAGCGCCGGTCATCTCGCTGCGCCTGGATCGCCTGCGCCGCGCGCAGCGCATGATCCAGGCGCTTGTTCTCCACGACGGCGGCGATGTCGATCTGCGGGAGCTTGTCGTAGCGCACGTAGGGCAGGGCGCCTTTGCCCGCACGCACCTCGATGCGACCGTCGGGATACTCGTACACATCGATGTACCGTTGGATCAGCCGCCGGTTGCCTGCCGTGTCCGCCAGCATGTAGATCTCGCGCGCATAGTTCAACGTCAGCGACAGAGACACCTTGCGCTGCTCGCGCCAGGTGAAGATCAGGTCCAGGTCTTCGTCTGCGCGCAAAGGGCGGTGCACATTGAAGTCGCGCCGCGGCGCCTTCGCAAACCGGCCGTTGAAGTCGGCGATGAAGTGCGGTGCAAACGCGTTGGCCGCCTCGCGCGTGCTGATGCCGCGCAGCCTCAATTCCTTGACCAGCCGGTCTTGCAAGGTCAGGTTGGCGCGCTCTACGCGGCCCTTGGCCTGGCTGGTGTTGGCGCACATGATGTCGATGTTCAGCTCGTACAGCGCCCGGCCGAACTGCGTGACGCCACGCTCGCTGAACTCCGGCTTGGACACCGGCCGGAAGATGCTCGCCTTGTCGCTGTAGAACGCCACCGGCTTGCCGTGGGCCTCCAGGTAGCCGCGGGTCGCCTCGAAGTAGGCAAAGCTCGATTCGGTGGGCACGAAGCGCAGCTGCATCAGCCGGCTGGTGGCGTCGTCGATGAACACAAGCAGGGTGCACGCCGACGCTCGCTCCTCGAACCAGGCGTGATCACTGCCATCGATCTGGATCAGCTCACCCAGGCAGTCGCGGCGGTTGCGTGGCTGATGAATCTTGGGAGCGCGCTGCCTGCGCGGCGTCCACAGGCCCGCAGACACCATCAACGCCCGCACAGTTTCCTTGCTGAGGACGACCCCATGGCATTCCTGCAGCTTCTCGGCTGCCAGGGTCGGACCAAAGTCGGCGTAGCGCTCGCGAATGATCGCGATGGCACGACTGGCAACGCCAGGAGCCAGTTGGTTATTGCTGGGACGCCCGCGCCTCCGTGAGACCAGGCCGGAAGGCCCTTCGTCTAGGTAGCGGTCCACGAGGCGCTCGACCTGCCGTCGGCTCATGCCAAGCCGCTGCGCGGCCTGGCCAACCCGAAGCATCCGGTCGACCACCGCTTGAACAGTCTTGAGTCGATCGGCCTCGCGCATCGTCATGGTGATCGTCGCTGCAGCTGTCGCCATGGCCATGCCTCGGAGCTCGTGGCGGCCCAATATGCGACATCTCAACTTTGCTGGAATGCGACATTACAACTTTGCCCCGACATGTGTTTGGGAGCATGCCTTGTTATGTTCATTCTCTCCCGCCCTGAAAGGCCGCCCGCACAGGGGAGAAGAGGGCGCCACCGCACGGCGACAAACTGACATGGCCTGGCAGGGTCGGCATCGCCGGCCCTCGCACATCTCCCGCCTCGCAGGAGCCTCTCCATGCCCTTCCTCGCGCCCTCGTTCGCGCGGCTGCCGCCGCTGTCTTTTTTACTTGCCGACCAGGTCGAAACGCGCAAGAACATTGCCCGGCACCTGGGCATCAGCCTGCGCACCCTCCAGCGCTACCAGGCCAGCGGCAACGCCCCCCGCGCCATCTATCTGGCGCTGTGGTTCGAGAGTCGCTGGGGCATGGCTGCTCTGCACGCCCAGGCGTTCAACGAAGCCCAGCACGCCCGCGCCTGGGTGGCTTCGCTCGAGCGTGAATGCGAGCGCCTGTGCGGCGTGATCCGGGCGCTCGAAAACGCTCAGGGGGTGCGGCCAACTCGGCGGTTTTCAAACGCGATCCCTGCCGGGCAGGGCGTTGGGGAGGCGCGGAAGCGGGCGCTCGGCGAGAGAGATGAGGGGGCGGGGCCTCTATGGCGCGCGACAGCCTGCTTCGCAGGCGGCTCTTCCAGGAAGGCAAGCACGGAGGGCCGCAAGCCAGCGCTCTGCAGACATTCCTTTGCTGGGTACGCGAAGGCCACGTCCATCGGTTCACGCCCGGCCGCGGACCATGTCAAGCAGGCGACCCACGATGCGCTCGCCATCGGCCCGCAGGCCGTTGTGGGCGTACTCGTTGGTAACCCAGGCCCGCAGTCCACGAACGTCACGAGCCGTCTCCTCGGCAAATGATCGCTCCACGTAGACATCGTCGACGTACACGGTCGCTGCCACTGGGACCTCATTGCGGGCGAGTCGGTCAGCGTCGTACAGGCGCGGCCATGGATGCTGGGCCAGAAGCTGCGCCACCTCGCGGTGCGCGCGCAAGCCCGAGTAGTCATCCCACATCCAAGGGAAGACGTGCTCTGCACCGAGGAGGTCGCCGGTCATCGCCTCCTCGGGCGCGAGCCGGTGTGCCGACCAGCGGGTGGCACCGCCGTCGGCGTATGAGGACTCATGGAGCGTCGCGTAGATCGGATTGCGCTCCCAGGGTGACGCCATCTGCGCGTCGACCATGAATGCCGCCGAGCCGAAGGGCAGCTCGAGCAGGTGGTGCAGCCGTTCGAACCCGGCGCTGTCGCCGAGCCACATGCCCGTCTGCCGAAACCGGCGCGATGTGAGGCGGTCGCCGTTGGGCAAGCGGACGTCTTCCTCGTCGAGCCGGCGCAGGATCGTCCGCAAACGATCGAGGTCTCCTGGGTATCGGGCGTGATAGCGCTGATTCGCTTCGCACACGCGCGCCCATGTCGCCGCGTAGACCTCGTCGACTGGCCGATTCGTGATCGGCGCGAGGCCGCCGGTGATCAGTACCTCCCGCAGGCCCTCGGGCGCCAGCGACAGATAGGTGAGCGAGGTGAATCCACCGAAGCTCTGACCGAGCAGACTCCAGCGCTCGACACCAAGTTCAGCGCGGATCAGTTCGAGGTCGTGCACGATCGAGTCGGCGCGGAAATGCGTGAGGTACTCGGCTTGGTCGGCAGGCGCTGCCCCGGGGATGACTGGCCCGACGGGCGTGGAGCGTCCTGTGCCCCGCTGGTCAAGCAGCAGGACACGGAAGTCGGCAAGCGCACGCGCCATCCATCCTGAGGGCGGGCTCGTCGGGCGGGCGGCCTCGAAGCCTGGGCCGCCCTGCAGGAACACGAGGTAGGGGCGATCAAGACCGTCTGGCGCAGCAAGCTCGCGCGTGAACACGCTGATCGTGCCACGCGGCGGATCGCCGTGAATCAAGGGAACCGAGTGCTCGCGCTCGGTCAAAACTGCACCGGGCATGCGGTAGGTCGTACTCATGGCTCGCATTAGAACCCGAACCTACGCCCGACTCGGGTGCGACCCGATTGCCTGCGGCGGCCCATTCTCGATTCGGGTAGCGCTGAAAGTGCGTTGCAACAACGAGTAGCGAGCGAGTCACTGAGGCGGCTCCGCACCCAGAAGTCCAACCTGTGCCACTCCGTGGAATCGGGTAGCCCCGCCCTAGTCGGCCATCAACCTGGCCAACTCGCCGCTCGCGATGAGCTTCTGCAGATCCTCGGCTCCGCCGATCAGAGTGCCTCGCACGAACACCATCGGCAGTGTTGGCCAGCCGGTCCACATCTTGAGCGAGTTGCGCTCGCGCCATTTTGAGAGATAGCTGCCGTAGGCTATGTACTGGTACGGCACCCCGGCTTCTTCGAGCAGGCGCTTGGCTTTTTTCGGAAATGGGTTGATTCCCATGCCGACTACCACGACCGAATGCGCCGCCACGGCGGTCTGCACCTCGTGGACGATGGCGGAATGGTTCCGGGCGATCTTGTCGCGGACAGCGGGATGAATTTGGGTTTCGGCTAGGACTGCTCGAGGCATAGACAGTGTCTGTGGAATTGCCAAGCAGCTTACCCCTACTGTCGAAAGTCAGCTTTTTGGGGCGCCCGCCCGCGTCACCGGTGCCTTGTGCCCAGACCTACTCACGTCCGGCGCGCGTGCGCCACTTCGGGGACTCGGGGCTTGGAACTGCCGAAAGTTGGCGAGGGCTGTTGGACCGACCGGACTGCAGCGTTTGCGGTCCTTCAAGCGGTCAGGGACGAACGGCGGGAAGCCGTCACTAACCGGAACTCATGACTTTCAAAGCCCGGTTGCAGGCTCGACGTCTGAAAGGTGTCCGAAGCCGCGCCTCCCTTCGACCGGTGAGCGAGCGCTCAAAATTGCCGGCCGCTCGTGTTCGTCTCGGTGGAGGACTTCTACGGACAAGCGCCCGGTCTTCAGGCGGTGCCCCTGCAATACCCGGGTAGACCCTTTCGAACAAGCACGGCGGTGGTTCTCGCCTAGGGTTTCCACGAGCCTGTGCGAAGCCACTGCTGGACACCAATGACGTGCTTCTCAAGCGCCTCTATCTCAGCCTCCTGTCCGCCCTCTTCCGAATCTGTTTAGGGTTGTGGGATACCTGCCCGGAGACTGGCGCAGCGCGATGTTGACGACGACCTGAGGGCAGGTGTCGCACAAGCCTAAACAGGAGCGGGCATCGGTGCATGTAGACAAACTTGCGCGATCGATCTTTTGGGAAGGCGTTTCCCCCCAGCCGAGGCGCCCGGCTTGGAGAGCATCAACCGAGCGTGCTCGAAGGGCGAAGGCCCGTGCAGGATCGCGGTCCGCCAGTCAGCGCATCAGGCCCGAATCCGCGGAAAGTGCCCTCGACCGGTGAAGGCGTCCGTGGACGCGCGTTCAAGTGCGCGCCTGGATCGTCGCCGACTCCCTGCCGTCCTCTTTCAATCGGAACATGAGTGACCCGGGGATGAGGTCGGCGAGTGTGCGTGCGTCCAGATGCTGAAGGAATTCCTCTAGTGCGTCACGCAGCACGCCGGCGAGAGCACACTGGCCTCTCAGTACACAGGAACCATCAGAGGCAAAGCACTCGACGAGATCGAAATCTGCCTCCATGTTGCGCACCACAGCCCCGAGGCTGATCTCGGCGGGTGAATGGGCCAACCGCATACCACCGCCTTTGCCGCGAATCGTCTCGATCCAACCATGGAGCGCCAACTGGTGCGTCACCTTCATCAGGTGAGCCTCTGAGATGTCATAGGCCTGGGCAACCTCGTTGATCGTGCACAACCTGTCCTGTCTTTGGCCAAGGAACATGAGCAGACGCAACGCATAGTCGGTCATGACGGTGAGTCGCATCGATTTTCTCCTACGGAAAACGCGTTTCCGGGCTTACGAGAATCCCCGACAAGGACTAGAGCTCAACTCGTTTAGCCACGTGCGCTGTCGGCCGCTGGGGGACTATCGGGACGGATCGCGCGGACCTCGTGGCTTGCATTCTGACATCAGCGATGTCCACCACCGGCCGCTCGGCGGCATGACGCTGGAGGTAGCCATACCACAGGCTGCCTGCGATGCTATGGGCGAGTTCATCGGCGCGTGCCTGTAGACCGGCGTGGCCCAGAGACTGCGTGGTTTGGCGAAACAGACTGAGCCATTGATGGAACAGCTCGATGTGCAGCCCTGGCAAGGCTGCATGCTTCGGCAGCGGCGCCCCTCGATACCGAGCCGTGCCTCGAAGAGCCGAGGACCAGAAGTCGACCATCGTTGCCAGGTGGTGGTCCCAGTTCTTGACGTGCGCCGCAAAGATCGGGCCAAGCGCCGCGTCCTCGCGCACCCTGTCATAGAACGAGTGGACAAGCAGCGTCACATCTGCTTCGGTGCACAGCTCAGGATTCGGCACAGGCAACCTCACTTGGCAAAAGATGTATTTAATCTACATCTTATAAAGAATCCCTTTGGCTTGATGAGCAAGGCCCCGAGAGACCCTCGATCGGCACGGCTATTGGATCGCACCGGTCAATGAGTCGTCTTGATTGCCGAATGCATGCGCCATGAGCGGAATCCGCAAAGGCGAACAGTGGGGTAGGGGCAGCGTATCCGGTCTGTAGAAATGGTCGCGGTGTGGATCACCTCTTCGGTGCGGCGACGGCCAACAATGACCAAGGGAATAGGAAAAAGGGGTGCATCGCGCCCAGCAGCGCGATGGCGGTAACAGGCGGAGTTGCAGACAACGCCTCGAGATTGAGCCTTCGCTCGCGCTCGAAAGTTTCGAGCAGGAACCACGCAACGCGTTCGTACTCGGCGAACTGCGCCCGCGCGAGTTGCGTCGACCGAATGAAAACTGTTGGCATGCGGATTCTCCTCGCCGGCTGACAAACTGTTCGAGAGTTATGCATGGACGGCCCCTCGCTGCATCGTCACGGTGAGACCGGAGGGCGCCTGGCCGCGCACTGGCGGGAAACGCTTCTACACCGCGAAAGCGAGCGAGTGGATGCCAGCCTGGCGTGAGCATCCCCGTCGCCAATGCGCATCGGCGGCCTGAAATGAAGCGGTTTGAGACTATTCGGTAGGTGGTGTCTGGCGCAAGGCACAAGACGTGCGACCTACCGCGTCAAACAAGAAAGGCAGGAACCTCTTGAATGAGGCGCCTCAAGAAGACTGAGGGCGTGGAAAGTGGGAAGTCCGACGAACACGCCACCGCCCACGCGGCGGCACTATGCATTTCGTCAAAGGAGGGCAGACTTCTTGGCATCACATCCGTCTAGGGAAGAAGGAGGGAAGGGCTGCAGGGACCATAGCAGGGAAGCCTTTGCGCCTCAACAACGATGAGATGAGTCGCACTAGGGCGTAGGGTCAATCCCGCGCACCCTCACAGCGCAGGGTTCGATTCAACCACTCATCAGTCGGCGACAGGTGTTGACATCGCAGATCACGTGAGTGGACTCGATTGCGTTCATACATCGGCTCTGTCGCTTCCAGGAACGCGATCGGCGCTAAGAGCAGTCAATCATGCGACTCGTCCGCGCGGGCGCAGACATCGGCCTTCGCCGGCGCGGCCGCATGCTTGACAAAGATTGGCGTCCCGTCATACGGTTCTGATTCACCAGTGCGCGGGAAGGTCCACATGTCAAATGCAGAATCGAACGATTCAGATCGTCTGCGGTTGCGCCTCAGGGCGCTCTCGAGATGGGAGAACGAAGGCGGAGCGCTCGACGCCGCGACCGTGAGCGGAGATCAGGCGACGAGCCCGCAGTTGACAAATGCCGAGTTGGTGCAGATTCATGTGCGCGTGATCGCGCTGGAGAACCTGGTCATTGCACTCTTGGCCGGCGCATCCGATCGGGAGCGCGCGCTTGTGCGTGACATGGCGGCCTACATCTCGCCGCGACCCGGCTTCACGCCGCATCCGTTAACGATCCGTGCAGCGGCCGAGATCAATCACCTGCTTGATCGAGCCAGTGTTTTTCACGATGTCCCGCTCTAACGAGAGCTCCTGCACTTCTTGGGAGTCTGTGTTTGCCATGGGCAGGGGTCTCCACGGCGATGGATGTCTCTAGGGCGCGAAGCAAACTGACGCCTGAATCAGGAGCCCCTGCGATCCTGGCCTGCTCAGGTCCGCGCCGTTTGAAGAGCGCGCGATGCGGAAGCTGGCCTGGCCACATGGCGCAGCCCCGCAACTGCAGGGTTGATGATCTTGGCCTCCGCGCTGGCGGCATAAACCGCATAAGCAGGGTAAAGGAACTCGGGCGCACCACGTACCTGATGCAGCCGGCCACTTTTCAGATGAGCGCTTATCACATCAAGTCGAAAATAGCCGGCGCCGCCGGCCGTCAGGAGGTACTCGCGACCGAGCGGCCCAAGTCCTGCGCTCACACCGGCATTGGAGAGTTGCGGGAATGCCAGGCTGTGCTGCGCCGCAAAGTCGGGGCCCCAGTCCACATAGACGTAGTCGGCAGGGCGCGGCATCTGGCCGCGCTTGGAGGTTGTGACCATGACGAGCTTCTCCTCGATGAGCAACTCGATCCGCAGGCCCGGCCGCTGATGGGGCGCGTAGACGATCGCGATGTCGAGCACACCTTCCGCCACACGGTTAAGCAGATCATCCGGGAATCCAACCTCTGTTCTCAGTGCGAGGTGCGGAGCAGACGTGCGCATGAACAGCAGCCAGTTGAGCAAGAGTGGATCCCAAAGGCTGATCTCACACCCGACCGTCAGTACCGCCCGCCGCCCCGGTGGCATGCCGACCTGCTGGCGCGCCCGTTCCCAGACCTGGACGAGGGTTGAAGCGGAGCGACGAAACCGCATGCCGGCAGGCGTGAGTGTGGCGCCTGACTTGTTGCGCACAAAGAGTTTTCGGCCAAGCAGTTCCTCCAAGGCCTTCACTCGCGCACTGACGGCCGTTTGGGTCACGTGCAGTCGCTCGGCAGCGCGAAGGAAGCTGCCCGTCTCGACAATAGCCAGGAAGGTTCGAGCCAGATTAATGTCCATCGACGGGTCTCCATTGGCAGCAGTGATACCAAAATTATTGCATTCAATCAGCAATCAATATCGTTTTACTTTTTACATAGGGCCACCGAAGATGACTCCAGGAGCAACGACCCATGCGTTGATCCGATGGCGAAGGAGCACACCATGGCGAACAATGAACTGATATTTCCGGTGCCGCACCAGTGGAAACGGAGCGCTTGGATGGACGAGCCGACCTATCGCAAGGCTTACGAGCGGTCTTTGCGGGAGCCGGACGAGTTCTGGGCCGAACAGGCGCAGTCTCTGACCTGGGTGAAGAGGCCCACGGAGATCCGCGATGTATCGTTCGTGCCCGGCGATCTACGCATCCGTTGGTTTGGCGACGGCGTGCTCAATGCCAGCGTGAACTGTGTGGACAGGCACCTGCACGACGGGGCGCGGCCCGCGATCATCTGGGAAGGTGACGACCCGGCGGAGAGTCGCACTATCAGCTACGCAGAGCTTCACGCAGAGGTCTGCCGCCTGGCAAACGGGTTGAAGGCCATTGGGGTGGCCAAGGGTGATCGCGTGGTGATCTACCTTCCGATGGTGCCAGAGGCGGCGGTGGCAATGTTGGCCTGCGCGCGCATCGGTGCGATCTATTCGGTCGTGTTTGCGGGCTTTTCGCCGGATGCCATTGCTGGACGAATTCAGGACTGCAATCCTCGGATCCTGATCACCGCCGACGAAGGTGTGCGCGCCGGGCGCCGCCTGCCGATGAAGGCGAATGCCGACCAAGCTCTGAGGCAATGCCCGGGTGTCAGAACTTGCATCGTCTTGCGGCGAACCGGAGCGCCAACGTCCTGGACCGAAGGCAGAGACCTCTGGTATCACTCGCTCACCGAACGTCAACCTTCGTCGTGCGAGCCTGAGCCCATGGGCGCTGAAGACCCCCTGTTCATCCTCTATACCTCAGGATCGACAGGCAAGCCCAAAGGTGTGCTGCACACAACCGGCGGGTACCTGCTGGCGGCTTCGTTGACACACAAGTTCGTCCTGGACTACCACCTGGGCGACGTGTTCTGGTGTACCGCCGATATCGGATGGGTCACGGGGCACAGCTACATCGTCTATGGCCCGCTCGCCAATGGCGCAACCACGGTGATGTTCGAGGGCGTGCCGAATCACCCTGACAGCGCACGATTCTGGCAGGTGATCGACAAGCACCGGGTCAGCATCTTCTACACGTCGCCGACGGCGATTCGATCGCTCATGCGCGATCGTGAGTTGCCCGTGCGGCGCAGCAGCCGCGCGTCACTGCGGCTTCTTGGCACCGTCGGTGAGCCCATCAACCCTGAGGCCTGGCTCTGGTACTACAACGTGGTGGGGCAGGCGCGCTGCCCGATCGTCGATACCTGGTGGCAAACGGAGACTGGCGCCATTGTGATCGCGCCATTGCCGGGCGCCATTGCGACCAAGCCCGGTTCGGCCACGCTCCCGTTCTTCGGGGTCGAGCCGGTGATCGTGGACGAGCAAGGACATGTCCTCGAAGGCGAATGCGAAGGCATGCTGTGTTTGCGAGACGGCGGACCTGGCATGCTTCGAACCATCTACCGTGATCCGGGGCGATTCCTGGAAGCCTACTTCAGCGCCTTCAGGGGCCTGTACTTCACGGGTGATGGCGCGCGGCGTGACACAGACGGCTACTACTGGATAACTGGGCGCGTTGATGACGTTGTTAATGTGTCCGGGCACCGGCTGGGGACGGTGGAAGTCGAGAACGCCCTGGCGGCTCATCCAAAGGTTGTCGAAGCCGCGGTCATTGGCTATCCCCATGCACTCAAAGGTCAAGGAATCTACGCCTTCGTGACGCTGCAAGGCGATGTGCAGCCGGGTGCCGCGCTTCTCAGGGATCTCGAGCAATGGGTGCGCAAGGAGATCGGGCCGATCGCAGTGCCCGATGCGATCCAGTGGGCGCCGAACCTGCCAAAAACCCGATCCGGAAAGATCATGCGGCGGCTGTTGCGCAAGATTGCGGCCAGCCAAGCGTCGGATCTTGGCGACATCTCGACCTTGGCGGATCCATCCGTGCTCGACGACTTGGTAGTCGGCCATCGCACGATAGCGTCTGATCGATACGAGCTGCCGTGCACTCGCTGATCTCTCGTTCGTACCCCACGCGGGTGTCCAGACGGCCTCGGCTGAAGTATGCCGCCGGCACCCTGCTCGTGAAGCGAGCGCGGGACAGCATATCCGACGATGACGGCTTGCGAATCCTTGTGGATCGTCGGTGGCCGGCCGGGATGACTAAACAGCGTGTTGGAGCTGATCTATGGCTGCGTGAAGCGGGCCCGAGCATCGCGTTGCAGCGCTGGCGTTGCCGTCTCCACACATCGAGTGGCTGGGAGTCATTTTGTCGCAAATACCGGGCGGAGCTCGCCGAGCATGAAGACCTGCTGTGCTTGCTGGATGACCTGCTTTGCCGCAGCAGATTGACTCTTCTGTTTGACGCGAGCGACGCTTCCCATAACGGCGCTGTCGTCTTGCGCGACGTGCTGAACGAACGGCGTGGCAGGGCGGAGGCGCTGTGGAGGAGTGACGCGTGAACGCCCAGGACCTCGCCAGCTTCCCCGACCCGGAGCCTGTGCCCTCCGCACGGAGAGCAACGCCTGAGTATGGCGACAACTCAAGTCGAGGCAGCGGGCGGCCAGGCTGCGCACGCGCGACACGACACGACACGACACGACACGACACCATTTCATTCACCAGCATTGAGGAGCAAAACTCATGTTTCAAAGCATATTGGTTGCGACCGATGGTTCGAAGCTCGCCGACAAGGCCGTCAGCAGCGCGATTGCCCTTGCCGCGGAGAGTTCTGCCAAGCTGGTGGCGCTCACGGTGGTTCCGCGCTACGCGCGGGACTACTACGATGGCGTCATGATCCTCAGCAACGAAGAGATCGCACGGATCGAGGGCCAGTCGGTCAAGGCAGCGCAGACCAGGCTCGACGAGGTTGGCGAACGGGCCAGAGCGCGTGGAGTCAGGGTCGAGACCAGCGCAATTGTCTCCGACGTGGTGGCTGAAGCAATCATCGCGGAATCGAAGAAGCACGAAAGCGACCTGATTGTCATGGCCTCCTACGGTCGAAAGGGACTTGCGCGGCTGCTGCTCGGAAGTGAAACGCAGCACGTCCTGACTCATTCGAAGTTGCCGGTGCTCGTGCTACGTTGACGGGCACTGCAACCGTTGAGGCGACGAATGCGCAGCAGGGTCGACGCTAGCGTATCTGGCACGAACCATGAGGCCATTGCTTGATTGACCTGATGCCCGCAAGTACACTTTGAACATGCTTAGTCCGTCCCTCGTCAACAGTACCTGCAAAGGGTCAGTGCCCGCGCCGTTCGCGGTTGGCGCTGCCCTGCACGCGTGCTCGTTCGTGATGACGGTTCTAGGACCTCGTCAGACGGCCGCACATCCTTAGGCCCGGCGATCCCCGCTCTCCCATTCAGCGCAAACCATCGATCGCCGGGCAGAAGCCCCGCGCAGTAGAGACCGCCGCTTTCGCGGCGAGATCACATTCGATTGGAGTGCGTCATGAATGCAACGATCCTCGACGAACGTACGCTCACCGAGCTGGATTTTACTCGTCTCATCAAGCTACACGGCGGTCACCTTCCGCAGGGACTTGCAGACCTTCTGGCAGAAGCTGAGATCGTCCCGTCACGGGAGGTGGGGGCCGATGTCATCACGATGTACTCGCAGGTCGAGCTCGTCGATGTGCACACGCGCCGGCGTCAGAAGCTGACGGTCTGCTATCCAGGCGAGGCCGAACCTGCTGCTGGTTTCGTCTCGGTCCTCTCCCCAGTCGGTATGAGTTTGCTTGGCTTGAGAGCTGGCTCCGTCGCCAGATGGCGGACCCCGAGTGGCGAGGAGTGCGCTGGCGAGCTTTCTGCGATTGTCTTTCAACCTGAATCCAGCGGCGACTACTCGATCTAGTCGCTCGAGGCGACGCCTCGTCGTCCCGCTACGCCGCTTCATCGCGTGATGAAGTCTTGGTTCCTCGATTCAGGAGAAGGAGTGGACAGTGAACATCAATTCAATTCTCGCAGTGACCGATCTAGTGCCGGCGACAGATCACACGGTCGACCGAGCCGCCATGCTGGCGGCAGACCATGGCGCCGCCTTGAGCCTGATGTACGCCGCCGCTGCGAATAGTCGCAACGCCAGCGATGCTGTGGGGCACTTGACCCAACTGGCCGAACACGCATCGCAGCGCTTCGGCATCGCGGTTCGAACCGTGGTTGGTCGCAGTGGAGACACCATCGAGCAGATCCCCGAGGAGGCCCGTCACCACGACTTGGTCGTTATCGGACACAGGGCCGAACGTTCGCTGTCTGCATTTTTATATGGGACGCGGACCGAGCGGATCATGCGGCTTTGCCGTTGTCCGGTACTTGTGACCAAGCTCGAAGCCAAGAAGAGCTACGGGCGGGTTCTCGTTGCGGTGGACTTCACCGCCACATCCAAGGCGCTGGTCAATCTTGCATTCGGCTTTGACCCATATGCCGAAGTGGAACTGTTTCATGCCATCAGCACCAGAGACGAGGCCAAGCTGCGCTCCGCCGAAGCATCTGAGCACGTCATTAAAGCGTATCGGCATAAAACCCGACTGCAGGCGCACGAACGAATGTTCTGGCTCACGGACTCGTCCGATGCGCGAAGGAACAGGGTCATGTCGGCCGTCGGACGTGGCGACCCCGCCCGCCAGGTCGCGGTTCAGCAGGAATATGGGGGGGCCGAGCTGATCGTGGTCGGAAGGCGCCTTCGTTCGGCAGTCGCTGACTTCTTCTTTGGAAGCGTGGCGCGGCGCCTGTTGTCGTGGTCGTCCGGCGACGTGTTGGTGGTGCCTCATGGTCATCGGTCATCGATTCGCGCCTCGGCGAAGATCGGGACCGAAGGTGAGCAGGGCGACGCTGAAGGCGCTTTCCTTTCCAACAGGAGGCGCGCGCTGTGAACGATGCACGCTATCTCACGGCGAAGGAATCGCTGCTGCTGAGCCGCACTGCTGAACGCTTGCTACGCCTGGCTGATGTCGAACTCAATCTGGGCGAACACGTCCTTGCGCTTCTGAAGCAAGCGACGCTTCGTCAGGCGGACTGCGAGCGAGACGACATCGCGAGCATCGATTCGACGGTTCGAATCCAGATGGTGGGCTGTAGCGAAGAGTTGGAGTTCACGCTGGTTTGCCCGGACGATGCCGACCCCGCTTCGCGGCGGGTGTCCATTCTGACGCCGCTCGGGCTGAGTTTCCTCGGGCATACGGTTGGTGCTGTTGTACGGGTCCCGCTGGTAAGCAGGCATTCCAGGCCCACGACTCTCCTTGCAGTCCGGAGGTCGGCAAGGTTCGCTGGCCAGGCGGAGGCCAAGGAGGCCCATGACGCGTGGTAGTGCTCGCCCCCGGCTCGCCTCCGGGGGCCACATTTCTGTCGCCCGCGACACGGCGGTGATCCATGGCCTCGACAAGTCGCGCGGCTGCGGAGGCAGAGTACCGCCCGCCTCGGTCTGTGCCCGCTCAAGCCCGCGAACTATCGAACCGCTCCCGGAAGAGCAAGCCGCCGCCGTGTGAGCCATCGTACGAACGCCTTGCGCGCCTCTTCAATCCATAGCACCATGCTGGCCGCCGCGATGATCGACAGCAACTGTATTGTCGGGATCGGTTGAGTGTGGAACATCTGGTTGAGAAAGGGTGTGTAGAGCACCGCTGCCTGCAGAACAGCACCGAGCAGCAGTCCGCCGATCAGCCACGGGTTGGGTAGGACGACCAGTGCAGAACGCGTCGCCGAGCGGCAGTTGAGCACGTTGAACCACTGGCAGAGCACCACCAGCGTGAATGTTTCGGTGCGTGCAACGTCCACTGCAGCACCGCTCGCGAGGCGCCACGCGAACCAGCCAAATCCGACTGCAGCGGCGGCGCCAGCCATCAGCATCACGCGGATGAGCATTTCGCGGTCCAGTAGGTGATCGTCGCGCGGCACGGGCGCACGTTGCATCTCGTCGCCGTCTGGCGGTTCCATCACCAGGTTGACGGTCAGAACACCCTCGGTGACGATGTTGATCCACAGAATCTGGACGGCCGCGAGCGGCAGCGGAAATCCGCCGAGCAGCGCCAGCAGCAGTATGGCGACCTCGTCGATCGAGGTCGCGAACAGGAACAGGATCACCTTCTTCAGATTGCCGTACACCACGCGACCTTGCTCGACGGCGCTGACAATGGTCGCGAAGTTGTCGTCGGTGATCACGATCTTGGCCGCGTTCTTCGCGACTTCTGTGCCGGCCATGCCCATGGCCACGCCCACATCGGCACGTGCGAGTGCAGGCGCATCGTTGATGCCATCGCCTGTCATCGCCACCGTTTCGCCGCGCGCTTGCAGTGCCTCAACGATGCGCAGCTTCTGCGCCGGCTGCACGCGTGCGAACACCGCGATCTCGGCGAGCCTGGCGCGCAGCTCGCTCTCGCCCATGCGTTCGAGCTCTGCGCCGTCGATGGCAATTCGGTCGTCGCTACGCCCGGCAATGCCGACCTCGCGCGCAATCGCCAGCCCGGTGAGCTTGTGGTCACCGGTGATCATGATCGGCCGTATCCCGGCGGCGCGACATTGCGCTACGGCGGCTTTCGCCTCGTCGCGCGGCGGGTCGATCTGTCCGATGAGTCCGAGCAGCCGGACGCGACCGGTGAGCGCGCTGAGGGTGGTCAATGGAACGAGCGAGTCGTCGTCGACCTCGGCGAAGGCGAGTACGCGTAGGGCGCGCGCCGCCATCGCGTCGGCAGCGGTTCGCGCATCCGGCTGCGCTGATCCGGGGCACAGCCTCAGCACAGCTTCCGGCGCGCCTTTGACGAAGACGCGGCGTGCCGCATCATCGTTGTCGAGACGATGCCGCGTCGCCATCATCTTGGTGTCGGCATCAAAGGGCAACTCACCCTCGCGCGGCGCCGCACTGCGCAGGGTTTCGACATCGATGCCGGCCTTCGTCGCGAGCACCAGCAGAGCGCCTTCAGTCGGATCGCCGAGCACCGACCAGCCAGACCCCTCATTGTTTGGAAGGAGGATTTTGGCGTCGTTGCATAGCACGGCCGCACGCAGCAGTTCGCGCAGTGGCGCATCATCACTATCTATCGGCATGCCGCCGGCGGTGCGCAACTCGCCGTGCGGGGCGTAGCCGATGCCGCTCACGTCGACGACGCGTGCGTCGGGCAGCCACAGCGTGCAGACGGTCATCTCGTTGCGCGTCAAGGTGCCAGTCTTGTCGGTGCAGATGACCGTTGTCGAACCAAGCGTCTCGACAGCCGAAAGCCGACGAATGATCGCGCCGCGTTCGGCCATGCGTCGCATGCCGACTGCCAGGGCGATCGTCATCGCCACTGGCAGCCCTTCGGGCACCATCGACACCATCTGGCTGATCGCGACCATCAGTATCTCGGACAGCGACAGTTCGCGCATCATGCCGAGCGCGACGACGGCGACGAACAGCACCAGCGCGGCGCCGACCAACCAGCGGCCGAAGTGGCGCACGCGCTGCTCGAGCGGCGTGGGCGGATCGACTGCGCCTTCGGTGAGGCCGGCGAGGCGGCCGACCTCGGTCGACGCGCCGATCGCGACGACCAGCGATCGCGCCCGGCCGGCAGTGACATGGGTGCCCGAATAGACCATGCAATCGCGTTCGGGGAGCGTGGTCGCCTCCGACAACACCGACGTTGATTTCGAGACCGGCACCGACTCCCCGGTCAGCGCGGCCTCGGCGACCTGGAACCGAGTAGCCTCCAGCAGCCGTGCGTCGGCAGCGACCGCGTCCCCCGCGGCGAGCAGCACGACGTCACCCGGCACCAGATCGCGCGCGGCCAGGATGCTCTCGACGCCGTCGCGCAGCACCCGCACCTGCAACTCGGCGAGCTTGCGCAGCGCTGCCATTGAGCGCTCGGCCCGGCCTTCCTGCAGTGTACCTATCGCTGCGTTGACGACGACCACCGCGATGATCACGGTGGCGTCGCCGAACTCTCCGAGCACCACCGCCAGCACTGCGGCGGCGAAGAGGATGCCAATCAGCGGACTGCGGAACTGACGCACGAACGAGCGCCACATGACAGGCCGCGGCGGTTCGATCAGCGCGTTCGGCCCCAAGCGCGCTGTGCGTTTCGCCGCTTCGCGGCTATCCAGACCGCGTTCGGGTGAGACACCGAGACGGCTGGCCGCGTCGGCGGCGTCAAGCGAGTGCCAAGCCGTTTCAGCAGGGTTGGGGGTCATGGAGCAACGCCGTGAAGAGGGGGCGCAGCTGGTTCGTCGCTTTTTCGTCGCCCCCGATCATCAGGCTGTAGCCCTGCTTGACCCCCAATATGCCTCCGCTGGTGCCGCAGTCAATGTAGTCAATCTCCGTTTCCGAGAGCGACTTCCCGCGACGCAGCGTGTCTTTGTAATTGGAGTTGCCGCCGTCGATGATCGTGTCACCTCGCGAGAGGAGGGGGGACAGGATGGCGATAGTCTGATCCACCACCTCGCCGGCTGGCACCATCATCCGGAGCGCACGCGGCGGCTGCAGCACATGGTGGACCAGCGCCTCGATGGAGTCGGCGGGCTCGATGCCTTGCCCCTGCGCCCGCGCGCGGGTGCCCGCACTGCGAGCGAAACCGACTACGCGGTGGCCGTCGCGCTGCAGCCGCTGCGCCATGCTCATGCCCATCTTGCCCATCTTGCCCAGACCGATCATGCCGATTTCCATAAAGTATCTCGTGAAGTGATTAAGTGTTGGATTTGGTGCCATCAGCGGGACCGTACGGCGTTGCCCGCCGCAGCGTAGGTCAGCCGGCCGTTCACGATGCGGGCGGGTTCGGTCCACGGGTGCACGGTGCTGTGCTCAGCGTCCAGAATGTGGACCACCGTGATAGTGCGTGCGCGCAGGGCGTCGGCGATCATCGACCGATGACATCGCCACCACATGGATTCCGCGCACATCAGGGTCGTGCGTGTGCGCCGTGCCAGATCCACCAATTGGTCGAGCCCAGAGGCGAGTTCGGGCGTCTGCATATAGTCGGCGTAGCCGCGGAAGCCGGGATTGCGCCAGGCGATGTTGGCCGAATCCGGGGCGGGCCGCCGCCGCCCGCCGAGCGCAGGCAACCATTGATACCCAAGGTGGTGTTGCGCGAGACTGGCTTGCAATTCGACGCGGCCATACTGCGGGCAGCGCCGCGACCCCGGAAACCTGCGCACGTCCGCCACCGTCTCGATCCGGTGCTGTCCCAGCAACCCCAGGAACTCGTTCAACGGGCGCGTCGAATGACCAATCGTCCAGATCGTAAGTTCACCACTCATGCAGCGCCTCCGGTCATCATCGTGCGCCTCCATCAGATCCTGCGCAGCACAGCGCCCTTGTGCATGGCGATGTGTTGGGTCTTGTCGCTCTTGATTTCGTACTGTGGATCGGCTTCGGAGCAGTGACGCGGATGCCCCTTGTACTCGGTATCGCGGGTGTGAACCTTGATGATACGGCCGCTGACATGTCCCGCTTCCGAGCTCCAGCGGACATGATCGCCAACCTTGACTTCGCGGTCATGGATTCAACTCGTTGGTGTGATTCCCGATCCCAGCCTTGCCGCGCACCCAGCTCGACCGCAAGCCGCGCAGGGATTGAGGGGGGCAGTATCGCGTCGCGTTCGGCTTGCGGCAGTCCATCGAACAACTCCCAACTCGGGAAGGAGACGGGAATGCTGGTGAGCCGGGACATCATCGACTCTTGAAGTCCATCCAAGGCCGAAGATAGTCGACATTTGGATTGCCGAATGGAATTCCACTTTGGACTCCGTCACGAACCGTGCAGGCTCGTCGTAGACGAACACACGATCGGGCCCGGTCATGCCATGTATTTGCCCCCATTGATCGACAAGGTGATGCCATTGATGAAGCCGGCCTCGTCGGCGGCGAGAAAGACGACGCCACGAGCGATCTCCGCCGCAGTCGCGAGGCGCCCAGCCGGTACGGTCTTGAGAATCTGCGACAGCACCTCGGGCGATACGGCGCCAACCATTGCGGTATCCGAATACCCCGGCGCGATGACGTTGGTAGTGATGTTGCGAGAAGCGCCTTCGAGCGCGAGCGACTTCGAGAAGCCAATCAATCCGGCCTTGGTGGCCGCGTAGTTGATCTGCCCAGCCTGGCCGGAGAGGCCATTTACGAGCTCATGTTCACAATGCGTCCGAACCGGCGTTCACGCATGCTGTCGATGACCGCCCGGCACATGTTGAAGCACCCGCTCAAGTTGACGTCGATCACGTCGCGCCATTGCTCGAATGTCATCTTGTGCAGCATGGCGTCGCGCGTGATCCCGGCATTGTTGACGAGCACCTCCACGGGACCGAGCGCCGCCTCCACGCGAGCCACCCCCGCATTGCACGCGTCCGGATCGGCCACGTTCCACGCGAATGCAGGGATGCCGGTTCGCGCGGTGAATAC
>NZ_JAAGOW010000005.1 GCF_010499245.1 Variovorax sp. WS11 | reverse complement strand
CCGGACGGTAGTCGACCGGCGGCGGCGGGCGGTAGTACGCGCGCGGTGCCGGCTCGTAGTACACGGGCGCCGGCGCCGAGTAGACCGGCGCGGGTTGGTAGTACTGCACGGGGCCCGGTTCGGCAACGCCAATGGCAACGCCCGGCAAGTCGATGCCAACAGACCAGCTCGCGCCGGCGTTGGCAGAGGCCGCGGCGAAGAGAGCACTGGCTGCCAAAGCACCAACTGCGGCCAGTTTGAGAAAGGGAGAACGATTGAGGTTCACTTTGGGACTCCTGTAAGGGCGAACATCGCCCTGCCTGGCTACAACGCACTACGCGCCTCGAATGTCACGTCGCCTCCATGAAGAATGTTGCCAAACGCAACAAAAGAGGCCCAGTCGTCCCAGCGAAATGGATTACTTTGCAAGCCCAGGCCCCAGCCCCAGCCCCAGCCCCAGCCCCAGCCGCAACGCCAGGTGTCCCACGGCACGCACTGCGACCGGCCGGTCCAACCTGGCACCGGCATCCGAGGTACTGGCGGGGCGACTCGGAGCCTGGCGGTAGCGATCCTTGTTTGCGGTCCATCGACGATCAGGAAAACAAAGCAACCGAACGGCCACACGCCAAGGTTGCGAACTTGCACGCTCGACCCCAGAGCCCAAACACGGCGCTTGCGAAACCGAACATTCACAACTTCGTCGAACGCGATTTCCGCTTCGAGGATGTGCTCGACGCTTGGTGCCCACCTGATTCGAGCATCGAATCGCTCGCAACGGCCAGGCGCCGCTGACCTGGCAGGTTCCCGTGCGAAGATGTGCCCTGACGCGGCTACCGCGCGGTGGTCGCGATCGAGGGACCCCTGCATGCCCACTCCCGCACCCGGCCCATCCGCCCCCGCGATCCGCGCGCTGCTGTTGTGCGACCTGGTCGCCAGCACCCACCTCGTGGAGTGCCTGGGCGACGCCGCTGCGGCCGAGTTGATGGCACGCCACGACCGCATCGCGCGTGATCTGCTCGCTGCCCACGGCGGGCGCGAGATCGACAAGAGCGACGGGTTCCTGCTGCTGTTCGAGCGGCCGGTCGAGGCGGTGCGCTTCGCGCTTGCCTACCAGGCGCAGCTGCTCGAACTCGCCGCCCAGTCGAAGACTGCCCTCGCCTCGCGCGTGGGCATTCATTTTGGCGAGGTGGTGCTGCGCGAGAACGCGGCCGCTGACATCGCGCGAGGTGCGAAGTCGCTGGAGGTCGAGGGCCTGGCCAAGGCCATCGCCGCGCGCGTCATGTCGCTCGCCGGCCAGGGCCGCATCCTGATGACGCGCACGGCCTACGACTTCGCGCGCCGGGGTGCGGTCGGCCATGCCGACGAGGCCGCGCTGCGCTGGGCCGCGCACGGGCCGTACCGGATGGCCGGCGTCGACGACCCGGTGGAGGTCTGCGAAGTGGCCGCCGCCGGCGCCGAAGCGCTGACGCCGCCTCCCAGCGCGGAAAAGGCGCAGCGCGTGGCCCAGGCCAACACATCGTCGCCGTCCGCCGCGCCGGCCGCCGGACCGCTGCTCGCCGTGCTGGCGTTCGACAACCTGTCCAACGACCCCGAGATGCAGTTCTTCTCCGACGGCGTCAGCGAGGAAATTATTCAGCTCCTATCGCGTGGCAGCCAGCTCAAGGTGATCGGCCGCACGTCGAGCTTCCAGTTCCGCGGCGATCGCAAGGCCGAGGCGGCGAACGCCTTGCATTGCACCCACGTGCTCGACGGCTCGATCCGCCGCGCAGCAGCCCGCGTGCGGGTCAGCGCGCACCTGATGGAGGCCGCCTCGCAGACCACGCTGTGGTCGGAACGCTTCGAGCGCGGCCTGGAAGACATCTTCGCCGTGCAGGACGAGATCTCCGAGAACATCGCCCGCGCCCTCGATCAGGCCTTCGCCAGCGCGCCGGCCCCGACGGTCGAGCCGGCGGTGTACGACCTCTACCTCCGATCGAGGCCCAAGGGCTACGCGCCCGACGAACTGCGCACCCACATTGGCGTGCTGGAGCTGGTGACCACGCGCGCACCGCAGTTCGCCGCGGCGTGGGGGCGGCTGGCCTATCTGCGTGCCTTCCTGCGCTTCTATCAGCCGTTCGCCGAGCGCGCAGCCAGCGCGGCGCATGTGAACCGCGAAGCCGAGCGCGCGCTGTCGCTCGATGCACAGAACCTCGACGCGAGGGCAGGGCAGTACTTCGTGATCGCGCCGTTCGGTCACTTCGTCGAGGCCGATGCCGCACTCACTCGTCTGCGCCACGCACCCGGTACGGGAGACGGGCAGCGCTACACCGGCTGGGCCCTGCGCCACTTCGGCTGGATGCGTGAGGCGCTGACGGCCACCGAGCAGGCCTACCGGCTCGATGTGCTGGATCCGATGTCGGCCAACCTCCTCGCCCTCGCGCGCATGGCGGCAGGCCAGATCGCCGACGCCATTCCCGTGTTCGAGGAACTGGTGGAGCGCATGCCCACGATGAGCTTTCCGGTGTCCAGCCTGCTGCGTGCCCATGCCTTCCAGCACGACTGGGCCGCGGTGGACCGGCTGCTCGCGCTGGCCGAGCAACGCCAGTTGCGCGAGTTCCAGGACGGGCTGCCGTTTATCCGCGCCAAGCGCGACCCCTCGCCCGCGCACATCGGCGCGTGGCGCGAGGAGCTCGTCGCCCATGTTCGCAGGACGGGCTGGGTCGACGTGTCGCGCCTCGTGTACGCGGCCCACCTGGGCCTGGTGGACGAGGCTTACGCCGCCGCCGACGCCGCACGCCTGGGGCCGGCCGGCCATGCCGACGACATCATGGGGCCCGACGGCTACCGCACGGCGCTGCTGTTCCAGGCCAGCATGCCCGAGCTGCGCAACGATCGGCGTTTCGCGCCGTTGTGCGCGCGGCTCGGACTCGTCGAGTTCTGGCTGGCCAGCGGCAAGTGGCCCGACTGCGCGAGCGAAGTGCCCTACGACTTCCAGCGCGCATGCGAGCAGGCACGGGCCGTGCCGAAAGAAGACTTCGGCTTCTGAGCGCGCGCCCCGGCGCTTCACACGGTCACGAACGACTCGCCCTTGTGCGCGGCGGTGACCCCGTCGAGCGTGGCGTTCACCGACTTCCAGCTCTTGAGCGCCTTGATGCGCGCCAGCCAGCCCTGCACGTACGGATAGGCCGTGAAATCGCAACCGATCACCTCGCCCAAGGTGAGCAGTCCGGCGCCGAAATGGTCCGCGATGCTGATCGCATCGCCGCACACGTAGTTGTGTCCGGGGCCGAGGATGTGGTCGTTGAGGACTTGCAGCCACACCTTCGAGCGCTCCTGGCCCCACTGCACCGTGCCGGCCTGCGCTTCATCGCTGCGACGTTTGTGGTGCGGCAGCAATTGGGCGAACACGAGGCCGAAGCAGTAGTCGCGGCTCAATTGGGTGTTGAACCAGTCCATGCGCTCGTTGACGCGCGCCCGCTGCTGCAGGCCCTTGGGGTACAGCGGCGAGTCGATCTTGTCGGCCAGGTATTTCAGGATCGCCGAACTCTCGGTGAGGCGGAAATCACCGTCCTCCAGCATCGGCACCAGCGCATTCGGGTTGAGCGCACGATAGGCCGGCTGCAGGTGCTCGCCCTTGAAGATGTCGACCAGCTTCAGGTCGAGATCGATACCGCTCTCCGCGGCGAAGAGCAGCACGGGCCGGCTCGCGGTGGAAGCGGGGTGGTAGTAGAGCTTCATCTCAGGTCTCCTGGTTCATTTGGGCAACCTCCGTGCTGCGCACTGCGGTGCGAGCCCCTTCGGAGCGGCCGGGCGTGGCTCATTGCGCGCTCTGCACGCGCTCGTTGGGATCGATCACGCCGAGGTTCTCGATGACCTTCATCTGCCCTGCCTGCACCTGGCCGACGTACATGGTAAGCCGCAGGTGATGCTGTCCGGGCACCATTTCGGCGGCCCCGCCCGGTCCTTCGGCGATGCGCGCGTGGTCGAGCGCGCGGATCACCGCCGCCTGATCAAGCGTGCCGGCCTCCCGCACGGCCGCCTCCCAGAGCTTCAGTCCGCGATACAGCCCCGTGCTGGCGCTGCCGGCGGTGAACTTGGCGCTGCCCGGAAATCGCTCGTCGTAGCGGCGCAGCAGCGCCGTGCTGAACGGGTCGCTGACGCCCTGGTAGTAGTCGAGGCAGCTGTAGAGCCCCTCGACATGCTCGGCCGGCAGCAGGCTCGCAAGGTTCTCCTCAAAGTAGGGGCAGACGATCCGGCCGCCGCGCTTCGTGAAGCCGGCCTCGTACACCTGCTGCAGGAACGGCGCCACGCCGGGCGGCACGGTGGTGTTGAAGACCACCTGCGCGCCGCTGGACATGATCTTGTCGACCGTGCTGCGGTAGTCCGCGTGATCGACGGAGAAATACTCCTCGCCGACGATCGAGCCGCCGTGCGCGGTGACCGCGGCACGCACCCGCTTGTTCATGACGTGCGGCCAGATGTAGTCGGCCGACGGGAGGTAGAACCTGCGAGCATCGGTGTGCTTCATCAACCAGGGGATCAGCGAATCGACCTGTTGTGCCGGCACGGGGCCGGTGCAGAAGACGAGCGGGTCGCTCTCCTCGCCCTCGTACTGCTCCGGGTAGATGTAGAGCTTCTTGCCCTGCACGACGGCCGGGCCCTTGATCGCCTGCCGGGTGGAGCTGTAGATGCCGCCGAAGATCACGTCCACGCGATCGCCCTGAACCAGCTTGGCGGCCTTGGCGGCGGCCACCTTGTCGTCGGTGGCGCTGTCTTCGGTGATCAGCTCGATGGGCCGCCCGAGCAAGCCGCCGCTGGCGTTGATCTCGTCGACCACCAGGCGAGCGAGGTTGGCGTTGGCAATGCCGAGGAAGGACAGTGGGCCGGTCTGGTCGGTGACGAGGCCGATCTTGATGGATGCTTGGCTCACGATGGGATCTCCTTGCGGATGATGGATGGGTACGGCCCTGTCGCGGGGCGTAGGCACTGTGCGCGCCGGGGGACGGCCGCGTCTTTAAGCGATGTGAAACGTTGCTAAAGCCCGCCGCATGGCCCGACAATCGGGTCCGACAAGCAAGAGGGGCGCTCAGGTCTTGGTCTTCAAGTCGAAGGAGTTCGAAGTGCGGCCGGCCGAGCGCCGCCTGCTGGCCCATGGCCAGCCGGTCTCGCTCGGTGGACGCGCGTTCGACTTGCTGCTGGCGCTGATCGAGCTGCGCGACCGCGTGGTCACCAAGGACGAGCTGCTGGCGCGGGTCTGGCCTGGCGCGGTGGTCGAGGAGAACAACCTCACCGTGCAGATCTCGTCGCTGCGCAAGGTTCTCGGGCCGCACGCCATCGCCACCGTGGCGGGGCGCGGCTACCGGTTCACGCTGCCCTTGCTGGACGAGGACGCTCCCGCCTCAGCGGCCGAGCCGTCACTCCCGCGCGAGCGCCCCGTGGTCGCCGTGCTCGCCTTCGACAACCTGTCGAACGAGCCCGAGATGCAGTTCTTCTCCGACGGCGTCAGCGAGGAGATCATCCAGCGCCTCGCGCGTGGCACCCAGCTGCGGGTGATCAGCCGCACCACGAGCTTCCAGTTCCGGGGCGAACGAAAGGCCGAGGCGGCGCAACGGCTGAACTGCGCCTATCTGCTCGACGGCTCGATCCGCCGCGCGGCCGGCCAGGTCCGTATCAGCGCCCACCTGATGGAGGCCGCGTCCGGCACGACGCTGTGGTCCGACCACTATGACCGTGCGCTGGAAGGCATCTTCGAGGTTCAGGACGACATCGCCGAAAGCATCGCGCGCGCGCTCGACCACGGGTTCTTCGCTGTTGCGACACGCGCAGTCGATCCTGCGGTCTACGACCTCTACCTGCGATCCAGCCCCAAGTCCTATGCCCCGGACGAGCTGCGCACCAGCGTCGGCGTGCTCGAAGTGGTGACGCAGCGCGCCCCGCATTTCGTCGAGGCCTGGGGAAGGCTCGCCTACCTGCGCAGCTTCCTGCACATGTACCTGCCATTTGCCGAGCGTGCAGCCAGCGCCGGGCACGTGGTTCGCGAGGCTTCGCACGCGCTGGCGCTTGACGCACAGAACAACGATGCCCTGGTCGCGCGATGCTTCGTGATGCCGCCCTTCGGCCGCTTCCTCGAGGCGGAGGACTTCCTCGAGCGGCTGCGCCAGGCGCCCGGCTCGGGGGACGGCCGGCGCTACATCAGCTGGCTGCTGCGCCTGACCGGCCGCCTGCGCGCGAGCCTCGACGAGGCCGAACGCATCTACGGCCTGGACCTGCTCGATCCGATGTCGGCCAACCTCGTGGCACTGGCCCGCATGGCCACAGGGCAGGTCGCCGAGGCGGTGCCCGTCTACGAAGACCTCGTGGCGCGCATCCCCGGCATGAGCTTTCCGATCTCGAGCTTGCTGCGGGCCCATGCCTTCCTGCAGGATTGGGCGGCGGTCGATCGCCTGCTCGCGCTCGCGGCCACGCGCCCGCTGCGCGAGTTCCAAGACACCATCCCCTTCGTGCGCGCCAAGCGCGACCCGACGCCTGAGCACATCGGCGCCTGGCGCAGCGAGTTCGAAGCGCACGTGATGGTCACCGGCGGCGTGGATGTGGCGCGCCTGGTCTATGCCGCGCACCTGGGCCTGGTCGACGAGGCCTTCCGTGCTGCCGAGGACGCCCGCCTGGGCCCTGTGGGGGCCAGCACCGACATCATGGGCCCCGACGGCTACCGCACCGCGCTGCTGTTCCAGGCCAGCATGCCCGAGCTGCGCAACGACCCACGCTTCCCGCGGCTGTGCGCGCGACTGGGGCTGGTGGAGTTTTGGCTCGCCAGCGGCCAGTGGCCCGATTGCGCGGACGAGGTGCCCTACGATTTCAGGCAAGCGTGTGAGTGGGCGAAGGGGGTGCCTCGGGAGATCTTCGCCTTTTGACGGCGCAACGACGTGCTTCCGGCGCGCTCTGCTGCGCCATTCGCACCGCACATGTTCGAAGGGACCAAACCGGGCTAAGCGCTCCGACCGCACTTCAAAAATCCACTGTGGCCTGCAGCAGGAAATGCCATCCGTGCGTGAACGCGACATCGTTGGCGGTTGCGGAAGCTTGCGCGCCGGATCCCTCAACCGCATGGCGCTGTTGGCCGGACAGGCGATGCCCAAGGGCATAAGGCTGGACCCCCCATCAGAAGAGAAAGCGACAGCTCAGTCAGGTGCGAATCATTGAACTTCGCTCCCGTCTCTTGCATCCGATTGCCGTGGAAACTTGGATGATGCCTGGATGACCTCCATCGACTCCGCCGCGGCGCTCCTCCATGCCGCGTCATGCATCTCAGTCTTGTCGGGCGCGGGGCTTTCGAAGGCGTCGGGAATTCCGACGTACCGTGATACGGACGGCCTCTGGAGGGACAAGAACGCCGTCAAGTTCTCCCACATCGACGATCTGAAGCGGGATCCCGAAGGCTTTCACAACTTCTGGGCGTCGCGGATGGCGGCGTTGTCGGCGGCCAAGCCCAACCCAGGCCATCGCGCGCTCGTCGAACTGCAGATGCACCGGCCTAGCACGGCGCTCATCACGCAGAACGTCGACGGGCTGCTCACCGACGCCGGGGCGCAACAGATCTTCGAGCTCCACGGCAGCCTGCGGCGTTGGCGGTGCGACAGCTGCGGAAATCGGGAGGAGCCCTGGTTGTCGCAGTGCTGTCCGCGCTGCGGGGCGCAAGCGCGGCCTGACGTGGTGATGTTCGGGGAGATGCTCGACGAAGAGCTCCTCACCCGAACGCAAGAGGTCGCGGCGCAAAACGATGTGTTCCTGGTCGTAGGAACCTCCGCGGCGGTTTACCCCGCGGCTGACCTGCCGACGATCGCAGCGTCGAACGGGGCCAAGATCATCACGCTCAACATGGAGGCGATCGACATCGACGACATCGCGGCCGTGGTGCTGCGCGGCTGCGCAGAGGAGCTCCTGCCAGACCTGATTCAAACCGCCCGCCTCAGACCGTAGGCGGCGTCAAAGCTTCGGCTTCACGATCCCGGCTGCATTCTCGTCCGCGCCGGGCTTCCCTTCATCCGAGTGAGGGTTGACCGGATCGTCGTCTGTCGGGAACTCCGGCTCGACAGGATGCTGCGCTGGGTCTTCTTCTGACGGCACCTTGGAATTCGTCATTGTTGGGTCGCTCCTTGGCATGGGCTCTAGGCCCGCATTGCAGTTCAGCGCCGATCCGCCGCGGTGCCTCAGTCATTCAGAAAGTAGATGTCCGGCTTGTCGAGGACCCCGGCCTCCTGCATCTTCTGGCGCAGGTCCGTCGACTCGACAAAGGCACGGGCCCGGGCGAGATCGATCGCTTCGAAGAGGGCGACCACCTCGTTCGGGTCGTCCGAATTGCGGAGTAGGTAGTTTTCGGTGAGTCCAGCCTGGGTGCGCATGGGCCCATGGGCATCGAACGCCGCCTTCCAGATCTTGAAGTCCTGAACCTTGTGCCTGATGAGCAGGTAGGTAGCCATATGCGTCTCCATGTGTGAATTTGAGTCAGGGAATCAGGCCCTCCCGGCATGGCTGACCCGGCGGGGCGTTCAGACGGCAGCTCTCCATCCAAAGTGAAACTCAAAGTCTAGGAGTGCGGCAGGACCTTTTCAATGTGCGTTCCATCGCGCGACAACGAGCTCGAGCTCACGAGGCTTCGCGGCCCGACGGAGGGACGCCGCGCGATCCAGGACGACAGACCCGCTGCGAAGGGCTTACCCGAGAAGATCACCATCGACACGAGCGCTGCCGACACGGCGGCCATCGAGCGCTTGTGTGCCGAGTCGGCCCCGGACATGCGCTGCTATCGCGTCCTTCGATCAGCCCATGTGGCTGAACCTCACGTCGCTATTGCGACAGAACCGTGCGTCGACGCGCCGATCGCCGCGTTCGAACCGGCCCGACTCAGCGGCCCCGCAAGCAGCCGAACCAGCCGCCAGCGCGGCGATGCCGATGGAACGCTTCATTTCATCACCAGGCCGCCATCGACGAACAGCACCTGGCCCGTCATGAAGCGGCTCCATTCGGAGGCGAGAAACAGCACCGGGCCGGCAACGTCCTCGGGCCGCGCGATTCGTCGCAGCGGCGTTGCGGCGATCAGCGACTCACGAAATTCTTCCCGGGTCGCACTGCTGGCCTGCGTCGGGTAGACCAGCCCGGGCGCGACGCAGTTGACACGGATGCCGAGCGGCCCCAGTTCGGTGGCCAGGTTGCGGCTGAAGCCGACCAGCGCCGACTTGGCGGTCGTGTAGTCGTGGTAAGGAACTACCGGCCGCTCGACCAGATCGCTGACGATGTTGACGATGCTGCCCTGAGTGCGCTGCCTGAAGTGCGGGAGCACGGCCTTGCAGACGTTGTAGGCGCCGCCGACGGCGCCATCGAACTGCGCCTGGTAGTCCTGCCACGCCATGTCGGGGAACAAGGTGCGGCGCTGCGGATCGAATGAATACGACCGGAAGGCGTTATTGACCACCACGTCGATGCGGCCCGCCTCATCCAGGACCTGTTCCACCATGGCCTGCACGGCGGCGCCCGACGTCACGTCGGCCTTCACCGCCCAGGCGTCGCCACCGGCCGCCTTGCAAGCTGCGACCACATCGGCGGCTGCGCCATCGTTGCTCAGGTGGTTGACCACCACCGTCGCGCCTTCGCTTGCGAAGGCCTGCGCAATGGCGGCGCCGATACCGCGGCTCGCACCTGTGACCAGGACCACCTTGCCATCGAACTTCATGGTGTCAACTTTCATCGTGCCGGCAGCAATTCCGTGCTGACCACGTCGGAGACCTTGATGTCGTGCGCGATCAGGCCCAGCTTGCGGTAGGCGTCCGCGGCCTTTTGCAGCGACTCCAGGTCGAAGGCGCCCAGTCCGCTTTTCCCGGTGGTCGCCGACACGGAGGCGGCATTGCGCAGGCGGATCACTTCCAGGTTGGTGGGGCGGTCGGTACCGTCAATGGCGTGTTTCACCGCCAGGCCAGCGGCCTCCTCGGGATTGGCGAGCATCCAGGCCGCGCTCTCGCGATAGGCCTTCAGGAACCGCTTCAGCAACGCCTTCTTCTGCTGGTAGACCTGTTCCCGCACCACGAACAGATCGCTCGACACGTTCAAGTAGTTGCGCACCTCCATCACGTTGACGTCGCCCAGCCCCTTGCGCTTGCCCACCAGCAAGCCGGTGTCGGTGGCAGCAGTCGCATCGACCTGGCCTTGCAGAAGCGGCGCGAAGTTCAACAGCCCGGTGACGACGATGGTGACGTCGGATTCGGACAGACCGGCCTGGTGCAGCAGCACCAGCAGGTTCTGACGGGTGCCGCTGGACAGACTGTAGACGCCGATCTTCTTGCCCTTCAGGTTGGCCGGGCTGGTGATGTTGGCGGACTTGAGCGAGACCACGTTGAAGACGTTCTGTGGGTAGATATCGTAGATCGCCCGCAACTTCTCGCCCTTGTCGAGGGCCGAAAAGAAGGCCCCCGGATCGGTGAAGGCCACGTCCGCCTGCCCGGTGAGGATGTTGCGGATCGCGTCGCCCCCGCCGGCGCCCGACACGTAGGCCAGATCGATCCCGTTGGCCTTGAAGATGCCCTTGTCGGACTCGACCAGCAGGTGCGTGATCTCGGTGATCGGCTTGCTCCAGCCGGCCACGGTGATCTTCTCCAGCGTGTCGGCAGCGCTCGCCCCGCCCGCGGTTACCAAGGTGAAAAGCGCGGCAGCGGCCAGCAGCGCGGAACGGCGTGCGATGGGTTTGTGCATGGACGTTTCCTTCATGAGATTCGGGTGTAGGGCAGCAGCAGTCGTTTCTCGACCGCGAGCGTGACTTGGTACAGCAGCAGGCCGAGCGCGGCGATGACCACCAGCACCGCGAACATCAGCGGCGTGTCCATCATTCCTTGCGAGGCGATGATCAGCGCGCCCAGCCCCTGGCTGGCGCCGATGAACTCGCCGACGACCGCCCCGACCAGCGCAAGCACCACCGCCACCCGCAGTCCCGCCAGGATGCCGGGCAGGCCCGAAGGCAACTTCAGGCGCAGGAGTGTCTGACGCCGCGTGGCGCCCAGCATCCGAAACAGCTCCAGCCGTTGCGGGTCGACCTGCTGCAGGCTCGTCACGGTGTTTTCCATCAGCGGGAAAAAGCAGATCAGCGCCGTGATCACCACCGTCGACGTCATGCCGAAGCCGAACCACACGATGAAGAGCGGCGCCAGCGCCAGTTTGGGAATGACCTGGCTGATCACGATGTAAGGCTTCAGCACGCGTTGCAGCAGCGTCGATTCGGCCATCGCCACCCCGCTGATGAAACCAATCAAGCAGCCGCTGAACAGCCCGAGCACCAGCTCGAGGCCGGTCGTGCGGATGTGGGGCCACAGATAGCCGGTGGACAGGCCCATCCAAAGGGATTTCATCACTGCGGAGGGCGCCGGCAGGACCAGGGCGGAAACGCCGGAGCCGCGCGATGCCAGCTCCCATCCCGCGAGCAGCGCGAGCAGAAGCGCCCAGGAGTAGACGTGCGTGCGCGCGGCGGTCAGCTTCATGCCGTCTCCCTGTCCATCGCGCCGCGCACCTGCGCGCAATGCCGGTTGAAGGCCGCGCCGTACCGCATCGCCGGCGCGCGCGGTTTGCTCACCTCGACGCGGACGTCCTGGACGATCCGGCCGCTGTCCATCACCGCGACCCGGTCGCCCAGATACACCGCCTCGGCGATGTCGTGCGTCACGAACAGGACGGTGGTGCGGCGCAGGCGGCACATGTGCAGCAGGTCGTCCTGCAGCTCGCCGCGAGTGATCGCGTCCAGTGCGGCAAAAGGTTCGTCCAGCAGCAGCAACGCCGGCTCCAGGATCAATGCACGCGCCAGGGCCACGCGGCTCTGTTGGCCGCCCGACAACTGCCGGGGGTAATGCTGCGCATGGGCTGACAGACCGAGCAGCGCCAGCAATTGCCGCGCCTTGTCGATCTCCTGCGCAGTCGGCTTGTGTTGCAGCGACACCGGCAGCAGGACGTTGTCGATCACGCGATGCCACTCGAGCAGGGTGGGCGACTGGAACACGAAGCCGAGTTGCGGCCCGGGCGCAACCACCTCCTTGCCCTGCAACCGGATGCTGCCCGCGTGGGGATGCAGCAGGCCCGCGGCGAGCTTGAGCAACGTCGTCTTGCCGCAGCCGCTGCGCCCGACCAGGCAATGGAACTCGCCTTGCGCGATGCTCCAGTCGACGCTGCGCACCACCGGCGGCCAGCCGGGGTAGGTGAAACCTACCTTCTCGATGTCGAGGAAGCTCACGACCGATCCTAATCCGCGTACGGTGCCAGCGCGTCGGCGGCAGATTCTGCCGACTGCTCGATCTCGACCATCCGCACCAGGTCCAGCAGGTTGAACCGGCCGTCGTGATGCCAGCCCGCCTCCGGCGAGGTCATCGATCCGATGGCGGTGATGCGGGTCACGCCGGCTGCGCCCAGCAACTCCGACAGGCGGAACAGTTCTGCCGGTGCGGCCGCCACGCCCGCCGTCTGCAGGAAAAGGGAGTGCGCTTCCGCTTGCGCGATCACCTGTTCCAGCGAGTCGACCGCGACGACCTGAACACTCCGATTCAGCGCCGTGGGGGCCAAGGCCAGTGGTTCATCGGCGTAAGCGACGCAAAAGGCCGCACCGTACTCGCCGATCAGCTCGCCGACAAACGCGCCGCTCGCCGACATCGACTGCAGCTCGATGGCCTGCCGCCATCCGGCGACAGCGGCTGACTCCTCCAGCGCCAGGGCCCGGCGCGGGAAGCGGCTCTGCAGGTTGGCGAGCTCGCTGGCGAGGTACTGCGCGAACTCGCGCGGCGACACCTTGCCGCCGCGTTCCACGTAGAAGACATGGGGCGAATAGCAGCCCTGCTGGTCGTAGCGCATCACGTCCCAAGCGGCCAGTCGTGCCGTCGCCGGCCCGCGCAGCGTGTCGAGGGCCGCGGCGCTCACCAGGCCGAAGCCCAGCTTGTGGCCGTGCGGCAGAAAGCGCGTCGTGACCGGCAGCCGACGGCGGATCTGTGCCAGCGAATCGTTGGCGCCGTAGGCGAGCACCGTGTCTGCCTCAGCGTAGAGGGCGCACGCCTGTTCCTCCTCGCCGCCTTTCCACCACACCACGGCCAGGCAATCGGCCAGCGGCGGGTGAACCTCGGCCAGCAGCCGCGCGAACAGGCTCGCGAACAGCGGCTCCGCGCTCGGCAGCTTGCCGATGTTGCCGGCCTTCACCAGCAATCCGCAGACCAGGCTCCACAGCGGCAGGGCCGGAACGTTGCCGGCCCAGCTGTGAACCAGCAGATCCGGCCCGAGCGCTCTGGCCGCGCCGCCCTTGGGTCGCGGCTGGAACTCGTCCAGCACTTTGGGATTGGCGAAGTCCTCGGCGACGAAGCGGTGCAGTTGCGGCGCACGAAAAGTCTTGAAAAAAGCCGTGAGTCCCAGGCGAACCATGCCGGCGTCGTAGCCGCTGGTGATCGGCAGCAGCCGGTCGGCCTGTCTGCGGTAGGCGTCGGCCGGGTCGAGCAGGCGGGCGATCGCGCAATCCACCACGGCCACGATCTGCGACACGGTCATCGTCTTCAGATGGAGGCGGCTGGCCTGCTTGACCCGCAAGGCGAGCGCCGTCATCTGCTGCGGGCTCAACACGGGCACGGCGACTTCGAGCCGCGTGGCGCCCGACTCGAAGACCAGAGGTTGCCACTGCACGTCCGCCGGCGCCAGGCCAGGCAAGTAACCAGCGGTCGCGTAGAGGGTCGTCATGCCGCTGCCGCCCGGATGAATTCCTCCACCGCCAGCGAGCAACCCTTGGCCTGCGCGCCCTCGGCGCGACCGAGCAGCAGGAACCCGCCATCGGCTGCCTGGCCTACGTCCTCGGTCAGGATGGTGGTCACGGAATTGAAGTTGGCAAGGTCGCAATGGACCAAGATGCCGCGTTCGCCCTGCGCGACTTCGCGGCTCGTGAGCGGGTCGACCAGGCGGGATCGGATCCAGTGCGGCCCGGACTTCACCGACGGCACGACCGCATTGCCCGCGTCGTAGAACTGCGTGCTCAGCTCGGTCATGCCATACATGTTGATGCACTGCGATCGTTCGACGCCAAGCCGCGCGGACAGCTCCGCATAGAAGGCGTCGAGTGGCAATTCGCGCGACTGTCCCTTGTAGCCACCGGTGTCCAGCACCCGACTGCCCGCCGGCAGGTGGAACGATTTTCCGCGCTGCTTGAGCTCGTCGATCAGGTGCACGAAGCTGTAGCTGGCGCCGAGCAGAGCGTAAGGCCGGCCGAGGCGTTCAGCGTCCGCCAGTGCATCGCACAGGCCGCGGCCATCCAGTCCCTGCGGGCTCACGAAGTAACGACTCTCCTCGGTGCCGAATTCACGCAGAGCAAGCGCAAGGTAGTGGGCCAGTGAGGAATTGGGCAGCACGGTTTCCGTGGGGAACAGGATCCCGAAGCGCATCCGGCCGCAGCCGTGCATGAACCGGCTGGAGAAGTTGCGGATCATCGACCGGTCGTAGACCGCCAGCGTCGGATGATGATGACGGCCCTTCACCTCGCTGCGCGTCGTGCCGCTGGTCATGAAGATGCGGTCCGTTGCGGCCGGCGGCTCGCACCGCAGGTCCAACTCCTTGAAGGCGTCGATCGGCACTGCCGGGATGTCGCTCCAGCGCTTCACGTCGCGCAGGGTGGCGCCGCGCTGCCGGCAGAAGCGCCGGTACGCCTGATTGTTGCCGTACTGGTGGGCGAACAGGCGCAATGCCAGGCGATTGAAGTCGTCGTCGGTACACCCGTCCTGCTCGATGAAGGCGAGGACGTCAGCGACTATTTCGTCGGTTGCACGCATGGTGGCCCCGGCGGCGTTGTGGTCCGGATGGTTTGACATTCAATTCATCGGCAGGAGCCGCATCGCTTCGGGCGCGTGCCCAGGGTTCAACGGGCCGCCGGAGTTGGCGGCGGACCGCAGGCACGGATACCGGAAGGCATGGGCCACAACACCCGTCGTGTGCGTGGGCCGCTCTGCAGAGATGCTGTTCATGAGGACTCCTTCGTGACCGTCGAACGGATGCTCCGAAGGCCACCTTGACCCAGGCAGGATCGCCGACGGGTCAAGGTGAAAGCTCTTCTTCCGCCGGCATTAACCGGTTCAAGTTCGCGGGTTTGAATCTCAGCACTGTCGCGTGCACCCCGGAGCGCGGTCGATTTTACATGTGCCTCACGCGTGCCGCTGCACTTCGTGTCGATCGGGCGGCGCGCTGCCAGCGGCCGACCCGCTCGAGGGTCGGCATCCGGGGACTGGAGCCGGCACAGTGGCCGTGCCATGACCCGCTGTTCGAGGTCGCCACCCCGGAAGGCCTGCTGTCGGCCGCCCGGATGAACGGCATCGAGTTCCACACGTGGAATGCCTGAAGACCTCGATCGGCAAACCCCCGACCGGATGACCTTCGGACCTGGGCCCCGGGCAGGACGTGGACGGACCGTTGCAGCAGGTCGCAAAGGTCCTGCGCTTCTTCTCAATGAGCGGGACCTGGCTGCGTCTGACGACCTACCTAGCGGCCCTGCTGTTGCATGTTGACCTTGGTAATGAGGTCTTTCATGACGCCGTGCTCTTTGTCAAGCACCGCCTGGAATTCTCGCCCGTCGGTGAATTTATAGCCAATGTTTTGCTTCTCCAATGCAGCAATCATGGCAGAGTCCTTGGCAGTGTCTGCGGCGATCTGGCGCAGTTTGGCGACGACATCCGCAGGCGTCTTTTTTGACACTCCCAGATAACGCCAACTGACGACGGACAAGTCGATCCCCGACTCTTTGCCAGTGGGCGCGCTCAGGGCAGCTTTGCTTCGCTGGTCGGCCAAAACGAGGATGATGCGAAGCGTCCCAGCCTGAACGTGCGAGATCACTTCCGGGGGAGTTGCCGTGACTGCCTCGATGTGGCCGCCGAGCAACGACTGAATTGCTGGCGACGCGCCCTGATACGGAATCGGCGTAAGTTTCGCCCCAGTCTTGTCGACGAGCGCTGCGGCGGCCAAATGACTGAGCGTTCCATTCCCGGTAGTGCCGATGCGTAGCCCATCGGGCGCGCCTTTCGCCGCGGCGAGAAACTCGCCAACTGTTTTCCAGCTCGCGTCCGATCGAACAATGATCGAAACAGGATCGAAGTTCAGTTGTGCAATCGGTTCGATATCCAAGTACGAGAACTTTGCGAGACCAAGCAATGGCGTTGTCAAGACGTCGTTGGTGAAGAGACCTAGCTTGTAACCGTCCGGTTTGGAGTTGATAATTTCGTTCGCAGCGATCGAACCCCCGGCGCCCGGTTTGTTCACGACGACGATCGGTTGCGACGAGTGGTTGCGACTCGCATCCGCGAAAGCCCTTCCAAGAGCGTCGGTCGAGCCGCCGGCTGCGTAGGGAACCACGATTTCGATCGGACGACTCGGAAAGCTCTGGGCGACAGCGCTACCCAAGCCGAACGTGAGCTGTGTAGCAGCCAGACCTGCCATGAGGGCCAGTTGACGCAGGTATGTTTTCATCAGCATTTGGTATCTCCTTTAAGTACTCAATGTTCTGGCAACTAAGGGGATCGAGGCAGCATTTGCATGGAGCCCACTAAGTCCGTGACTGTCTCTTCAGGCTAGCGAGCAGCAACAAGACCTGACGCTTAGCGCGTCGGATGTAGAAGGGCTCATGCAATACCGCGAGTCCCATGCGGTGTGTGTGTGTCTAGTTCGCCGAACTACCTCCATTGGCATTTGCCAGCCGTCAGCGTTCATTGGGCAGCTTGGATCAGCGTGCGGTCCATCAGTGCACTTCCGGCAGCATCTTTCCCGGGTTCATGATTCCGCGCGGGTCGAGCGCATTCTTCAGCGCGCGCATGAGCGCCACGCCTTCGGCGTGTTCGGCTGCCAGCTGATGAATGCGGTGCAGGCCAATGCCATGTTCGCCGGTGCACGTGCCGCCATACCGAATCGCCCGCATCGACACCCGCTCAGCCAGGCCGTCGGCACGTGTGCGCTCATCGGGGCTTGCGGGATCGAACACGATGCCGAGATGGAAATTGCCGTCGCCGGCGTGTCCGACCAACGGCGCCGTCAGGCCGCTGGCACGCACGTCCTCGCGCGTTTCCATCACACAAGCGACGAAGTTCGATATCGGAACGCAGGCGTCGGTGCCAATCAGGGCGGAACCGGGCCTCAGCGCAAGATTGGCGTGGTAACACTCGTGGCGTGCCTTCCAAAGTCGCGTGCGATCTTCCGGACGCTCGGCCCACGCGAAGCCGCTGCCGCCGGACTCCTCGGCGAGCGATTGCATCGTGGCGACCTGCTCGCGCACGGCCGCCGGCGATCCATGAAACTCGATGAACAGGGTTGGCATTGCCTCGAACTCGTCGAGCTTCGAGTAGCGCTTGCAGGCGTCCATCTGCACTTCGTCGAGCAGTTCGATTCGCGCCACCGGCACGCCGACCTGAAGTGCGCCAATCACCACTGAGATGGCAGATTCCAGGTCCGGGAACTGGCACACGGCTGCCTGCACCATTTCCGGCAGGCCCCACAGGCGCAACTGCACTTCGGTGATGAAGCCCAAGATGCCTTCGCTTCCGACGAACAGGCGTGTCAAGTCCAGACCGGCGGCGCTCTTGCGGGCGCGGGTACCGGTGCGCACGATACGGCCGTCGGCCGTGACGACCGTCAGGCCTAGCACCGCGTCGCTCATCGTGCCGTAGCGCACCGCTGCCGTGCCCGATGCGCGTGTCGATGCCATGCCGCCGAGGGACGCATTCGCCCCAGGGTCGATCGGGAAGAACAGCCCCTGCGCGCGCACGTGCGCGTTGAGCTCCTCGCGCGTCACGCCGGCCTGCACCCGGCAATCGAGCGCATCCGCGTCGACCTCGAGGATCGCATTCATTCTCGACAGATCCACGCAGACTCCACCATGCACGGCAACAACGTGGCCTTCGAGCGAGGTACCGGTGCCGAACGGAATCATCGGTACCTGCGCGTCGAAGCAGGCGCGCGCCACGAAAGCGACGTCTTCGTTGTTGAGCGCAAAGACCACCGCATCGGGCGGCGCAGAGTCCGGCACCCCTTCGCCGTGGCCATGCTGCTCGCGCACCGCGCCAGACGTGCTGAGGCGATCGCCAAACCGCTCGCGCAGCTGCGGCAACAAGGCCAGCACATCGCGGGCGACCTCATCGCGTGACTTTGGGAAATTCATTGCTTAGGCCCGTTGGATCTGTCGCACGTGGTCGTCGTGGCTGGAAACTCGGAGCTAGAGCGCGTCAACCATGCGCAGCAGCGCCACCATGCCGGGGTCGTCCATGCCGATCGTCCTGTCGGCGAACATGCGGGCGCGGCCGATGCGGTTGGGCTTGTCGCGGAAGGCGTCGAGCGCGGTACGCGCCGCGTCGCTGGCCACGCGGCGGGCTTCGGCGCCTTCGGGCGATGCGGCGAGTGCCGTGTGGATGGCATGCAGGCCGTCGAGCACCGTCTTGTCTCCCAGGTTTGCGCCGCCGCGCGCCGAGAGCGTCGTCACCACTTCGGCCAGCAGCGCCGCGAGCTGCGGATGGTCGAGCAATGTCACGCCGGCGCAGCGCTTGGCACTGGTCATGAGGGCCACGGTCAGCAACGTGCCGAAGCTTGATCCGGACGCCTTGGCAGAAGCCTGCGCGCAGCGTTTGAAGATGCCTTCCAGGGTGTCGGGCATCTCGGGCAGGGACTGTTCGACCAGCGTAGCGCACTTGTCGAGTGTGGCGCCGAGGTCGGCGTCGCCAAGGCGGCCGTCGAGCTCGTTGAGCTCAGGCGCAGCCGCATGTACGGCCGCGCACCAGCGGGGCAGCGCAGCCGAGAGGGTGGCAGCGTCCAGCATCAGCGCACGCTCCAGAAGGGGCAGTCCGCCGGGGCTGCAAGCAGAGCCTCCAGTTCGGCATCGAGCTTCATCACGCTGAGCGACGCGCCGGCCATCTCCATCGAGGTGGCGTAGCGCCCGACCAGGGGGCGCACGATGCTCACGCTCTGTTCCGCGAGGGCGGCCGTCACGCGGCGGAAAAGGATGTAGAGCTCTTCCGCGGGTGTCGCCCCCAGGCTGTTGACCAGCACGGCAACACGATCGCCGCGCGCCAGCGCAAGTTCCGGCAGCACGTGCGCAAGCATCTCGTCGGCCAGCGCATCGGCCGATTTAAGAGGCCCGCGCCAGATGCCCGGCTCGCCATGGATGCCCATGCCGAATTCGACTTCCCCTTCCCCGATGGCAAAGGAGGCCTTGCCGGATTCCGGCACCACGCAGGGCGAGAGCGCCACGCCGATGGAACGGCACGCGTCGTTGGCCTTGCGCGCCAGCGCCGCCACCGCCTCCAGGTTCGCGCCATCCGCTGCCTTGGCGCCCGCGACCTTGTAGACGAGCACGAGCCCGGCCACCCCGCGGCGCTTCTCGCGCTGTGCGGCGGGCGCACTCGCCACGTCGTCGGCGACACGGACCGATGCGACCGACATGCCATCGAGTTCGAGCATCTCGGCTGCCATGTCGAAGTTCATGCGGTCGCCGCCGTAGTTGCCGTAGAGTTGCAGCACGCCGGCGCCGCCGTCGGCCGCGCGCATCGCCTCGATGCAGTCGTCCATGCGCGGGCCGGCGAAGACGTTGCCCACGGCGCAGCTGTCGAGCAGGCCGTCGCCGACGTAGCCGAGGAAGACCGGCAGATGGCCCGAGCCGCCGCCGGTGACGATGCCCACTTTGCCGGGCACGGCGCCGCTGCTGCGCGCCACCACGCGGCCGTCTTCTCCGCGGCGCTGCAACTCGGGGTGGGCCAGGCACAGGCCGTCGAGCATTTCGTCGACGTAGGCGTTCGGGTCGTTCAGGATCTTTTTCACGATGCTATGTCCATGGCGTTGAGGTCGCACGCCGGCCGGCGACGGCCGTGCCAGCGCCGGCTTGTGCTCGGCGCCCGTGCGCTTGGGTCGGATCAGTCGGCCTTCAGGCGGCCATCTTTGGTGGCTTGCGAGGCCAATGCGTACTCGGCGTCGAGCAGGCGTGCGAATTCCTGCGGCGTGCTGGAGTAGGCGACGCTGCCGAGTTCGCGGGCGCTGTTCACCGTCTGGGGGTCCTTGACGGCTTGCACAAGCGCGGCGGCGAGCTTGTCCTGCACCGCCTTGGGCGTCCCGCTGGGCGCAAGCACCCCGACGTAGGTTGTGCCATCGATCTCGCCGAAGCCGAGCTCCGCGACGGTCTGGACGCCGGGCAGCGATGGATCTTGCGTCGGCCCCAGCACCGCGAACGGCTGAAGCGCGCCGCCCTTGATGTGCTGCAGCGAACTGCTGACCTGGTCGAAGTGCACATCGACCTGCCCGCCGATCAGGTCGATCAGTGCAGGACCCGAGCCCTTGTAGCTCACGATCGTGAATTTGGTCCTGAGCAGAGTCTCGAGTTGCAGCAATGCGAGGTGGTTGGGCGTACCCGGCCCGGAATGCGCAGCGATCAGCTTGCCCTCGCCGGAACGGGCGTAGGCGGCGAGTTCCTTGAAGTTCTTGAACCTGGTTTCGTTCTTGCGCGCGAGCAACACCATCGAGCCCTTGTTCACCAGGCCGAGTGGCGCAAAGTTCGACCGGCTGTAGCTTGTCTTGACCATTTCCGGAACCGTGACCACCACGCCGGCTCCGCAAAGCAGCAGGGTGTATCCGTCCGGGGCGGCGCGAGCAACCTGCATGGCGCCGATCGAGCCGCCGGCGCCCGCTCGGTTGTCGACTATCACCGACTGGCCCAGCACCTTGCCCAGGGCAACCGCCACTGTTCGCGCCACGATGTCGGTGTTGCCGCCCGGCGCAAAGGGGACGACGATCGTCACCGGCTTGCTGGGAAACTCCTGGGCCCATGCGGGGGCTGTCAATGCGCTGCCCGCAGCGGCAAGCGTTCCGAGCTTCAGAAGCTCGCGACGTCGGATATTCATGATTCGTCTGTCTCCGGGTGAAGCCAGGTGTCAGATGTCAAAGCGCAGCACGTCGTCGAGCGCGGCCTTGATCCTGGCTAGCTGGGCCTCGCTGGTGGGCGGCATGGGTGCCCGGGGCAGGCCGGCATTGCAGCCTTGCAGCGTGATGGAGGTCTTCAGGTTCGCAGGCAGGTTGTCCGCGACGATTGCGTTCCAGAAGGCCAGCATGGACTTGTGCATCTCCAGCGCCTTCACATGGTCGCCGGCCTGCACCGTGTTCCACAGGTTCACGCACACGCCCGGCAGTGCCGCCGGGGTTGCGGCGATCGTGCCGTGCGCGCCCAGGGCGAACGACGAATACAGCAACGCATCCACGGCCGAATAGACCTTGCAGCCCGCGGGCACGCCGAGCAGCAAATCGGCCATCAGCTTGAGGTCGCCCTGGCTCTGCTTGATGCCCTGCACGCCGGGCAGATCCTGCATGAGGCGGATCATCTGCGCCGGATTCAGGTAGTTCCACGGCACGACGTTGTAGATGATGACGGGGATGTCGACCGCCTCGGTCAGCGCCTTGAAGTGGCGGTAGGTGGCGTCTTCATCGGGCTTGAAGAGGTAATGAACCGGGGTGACCTGGAGCCCGGCAATGGGAAGGTGCGAGATCGCCTTGGCACGGTTGATGGCATCGCGCGTGCTGTTCGAAATGATGCCGGCAACGATCGGTACGGCGCCCGCCACCTCTTCCGCGGTGATCTCCAGCAAGCGTTTGAATTCATCGATGGTCAGCGTGTGGCCCTCGCCGCTGCTGCCGCCGGGGCAGACGCCATGCACCTTCTTGTCCAGGTTGAAGCGGATGACCCTGCGATAGGCCGCTTCGTCGATGTCGCCGTTGGCGGTGAAAGGAGTGACAAGGGGAGGGATGACGCCGGTCAGTTCAAGACTCATGAAAGTGCTCCGTTCTGCAGTTTGGGTGGGGGAGGGCGCAACCAACAATCGCGCCGTGGAGCACACTATAAGCCGTCTGACATGTCAGTGCAATCACGGTGACTATTCTGAGGCGTTCAGAGCGGTTCTTCTAATCTGTCAGCTGCCACACCGTTCGTCCTGGCGTACAGTCGTGCCTCATCCGAGCGACCAACCAGCCGGGGAAGGATCTTGATGAATGCGACAAAGAAAAAGCCCGCGCCTGTGCCACCTGCCGTGTCGCAGCGCACCCTGGCCTACGAGAGCTTCCGGCGGCAAATCCTGAGCGCAAACATTCGCCCGGGGCAGTTCGTCTCGCAGCGCGAACTCACCCGCCTGCTCGACCTGCCTCTGGGCGCCATCCGCGAGATGATTCCCCGGCTGGAGGCCGCCCGGCTGATCGTGACCGTGCCAAAGCGGGGCTTGCAGATCGCGCCGGTGGACCTGAAGCTGATCCGCAACGCATTTCAGGTGCGCAGCATGGTGGAGCGGGAGGCCGTACGCCACTTCCTGCGTTCGGCATCGGACGAAGAGCTGGCGCGCATCGAAGAGCAACATCTGGCGATCCTCGAGCGCGCCAATTCGGCCCAGCCCGACCCGACGCTTGACGCAGATGCGCAGACGGTGGATTGGGGCCTGCACGACACGATGGTCGACAGCATCGGCAACGAGATCCTGTCCGAGATCTACCGGGTGAACAGTTTGCATGTGAGGCTCATACGCCTCGACGCGGGCCTGGTTCGCCCGATGCGCATCGTGCCCGCGATGGAGGAACACCTGGCTTTCATTGCCGCGCTGAGGGCGCGCGATGAGGACAAGGCAATCAAATCCATCAGCGAGCACATCGAGCGCTCCAGGGCGCGTGTTCTCGATGCAATGCTAGGGTCAAACCAATCAGGTTCGATGAAAACGAGTACAGCCTCCGCGTAGCGCCTCGCTCATGGCACAGCATCGGAACATAGGGGCGTCAGCCACTTTCTCCACACTCCAGGACGCCGGCCGTCAGCCGCCGTAGCGCGCGCCCAGGGCCATCAGCTCGGGGGTCCCGATCACGCCGTTGAGCTGGTCGAAATCCAGCATCTCGTCGCGCAGCGGCAGCGTGCTGCCGTGGGCCTGCAGGCTGCCGAAATAGCGCTGCAGCTGCGCGGCCAGAAAACGCACCGTGCCACCCGGAAAGATGACGATGCGAAATCCGCGTTGCCCCAGCTCGCCGGCGCTCTGGATCGGGCTCTTGCCGCCTTCCACCATGTTGGCCAGCATCGGCAGCCGCGGGCCGAAGCGGGCGCAGGCGGCGTCCATGTCGGCCGGCGTGCGCAACGCCTCGATGAACAGGGCATCGACGCCGCAATCGGCATAGGCCTGGGCGCGCTCGAAGGCGGCCTCGATGCCTTCGACCGCCAGTGCGTCGGTGCGCGCCAGGATCAGCGTGTCGTCGCTGGCGCGCGCGTCCAGCGCCGCCTTGAGCTTGCCGCACATCTCCTTCACGCCGATCACCCGCTTGCCGTCCAGGTGGCCGCAGCGCTTGGGAAAATCCTGGTCTTCCAGCTGGATCATGGCGGCGCCGGCGCGCTCGAAGGCGCGCACCGTGCGCTGCACGTTCAGCGCGTTGCCGTAGCCGGTGTCGCCGTCGACGATCATCGGCAGCGCCACGCGGTCGGTGATGCGCGCCAGCACGTCGGCGGTTTCGCTGGCGGTGGTCAGGCCCACGTCGGAGCGGCCGAGCTGGGTGTAGGCCACGGCACCGCCGGACAGGTACAGCGCCTCGAAGCCGGCCTGCTGGGCCAAGAGGGCGCTGAGCGGGTCATACACCCCGGGGGCCAGCAGCGGGCGCGCCTCGCGCAGGCGTTCGCGCAGCGTCGTCATTCCGGCTTCGCCCCGGTGGCGGCGACCACCTTGCCCCAGCGCTCGATCTCGGCGCGCACGAAGCGGTCGAACTCCTGCGGGCCGGTGCCCATCGGCACCAGGCCCTCGTTGGCCAGCCGCTCGCGCATCTCGGGCGAGGCCAGCGCGGCCAGCGCCGCCTTCGACAGCGCGTCGGCCTGTTCGCGCGGCAAGCCGGCCGGTCCGAACAGGCCGTACCAGGAGCTGTAGGCAAAGCCCGGAATCACCTCGGCCACAGCCGGCACCTGCGGGAACGCCGGCAGGCGCTGCGCGCTGGTGACGGCCAGCGCCTTGACCTTGCCGCCCTTGATCAGCTCCCGCGCCGAGGCGACGCCGGCAAACGTCAGGTCGATCTGGCCGGCCACCACGTCGGCCAGGGCCGGGCCGGTGCCCTTGTACGGCACGCTCACGATGTCCAGGCCCGCCTCGCGCTTGAGCATTTCGCCGGCCAGGTGGTTGGCGCTGCCGATGCCGGCGATCGCCAGATTAAGCTTGCCCGGCTCCGACTTGGCCAGCGCGATGAGCTGCTTCATGTCGTTGGCCTTGAACGAGGGCCGCGCCACCAGGACCGCCGGCAGGCTGGCAATGCCGGCCAGCGGGGTGAAGTCCTTCACCGGATCAAAGGGCAGCGCGGGGTAGAGCGAGGCGTTGATCGCGTGGCTGGTGTAGGAGAGCAGCAGCGTGTTGCCGTCCGGCGCCGCCTTGGCCACCGCCTGCGCGGCGATGTTGCCGGCCGCGCCGGGCCGGTTGTCGACGATGAAGGGGCGGCCCAGGCGCTTGCCCAGCTCCAGCGCCAGCGCGCGCGCCACGATGTCGGTGCCGCCGCCGGGCGTGGCACCGACCAGAAGGCGGGTGGCGCTCTGCTGGGCCTGCGCGGCGGGCAGGCCCGCCAGGCCGGCGGCCAGCGCCGAAAGGGTGAGGAAGTGGCGTCGTTTCATCGGGTTGTCTCCTTGTCGGGGGTGGGCGCAAAGCCGTACAGGCGCTCGGGGTTGCGCACGAGGATCGCCTCGCGCCGGGCCGCGTCGGGCACCCAGTCGCAGAAGCTGTCGATCAGCGCGGCCTCGCGCGGCAGGCGCTGCGGCGCGAACAGGTTCGGATGCGGCCAGTTGGTGCCGAACAGCACGCGGTCGGGCCGCGCCTGCACCAGCGCCTGGGCCAGCGGCCTGATGTCGAACCAGCCTTCGGCGTCGGCCGAGCGCCGGTACCAGCTCGAGAGCTTGACCCAGCAGTCGTCGCGCCGCGCCAAGACGCGCAGCAGGGCCTGGAAGCCGATCGAATCGACGCCTTCGGCGCCGGTGACGCAGCCCAGGTGGTCGAACACCAGCGGCGCCGGCACGGCCAGCAGCCGCGCTTCCAACTCGGCCAGCTCCCGGCCGTGCGCGACGTGAATCTGCAGGTGCCAGCCGAACGGTTCCAGCTTGCGCGCCATCGCCTCGATCAGCTCGGTGCCGCCGTAGCCGGCGACATGGGTCGACAGCCGCACGCCGCGCATGCCACCTTCGTGCAGCGCCTCGATCTCGCGCGCAGTGACGTCGGGCGACAACCCGGCGACGCCGCGCGCCCGGTGCTGTCCGAGCGCCGCGATCGCGTCGAGCGTGATCCGGTTGTCGGTGCCGTACACGCTGGCGTTGACCTGCACCGTGCGCGTGATGCCCACGGCTTCGCACATGCGCAGGTAGGCGGCCAGCGGCGCATGCGCCGGCGTGTAGCTGCGGCTGGGCACCAGCGGGTAGCGCGCCGCGTCCTCGAACACGTGGCAGTGGCAGTCGGTCGCGCCAGGCGGCAGCGCGACGCGACCGGCGCGCGGGGCCGGATCGGGCGCTAGGCACAGCGGCGGCGCGGCCGCCGGCTCAGTCGAGACGGACGCCCGCATCGCGAATCACCTGGGTCCACTTGGCGCTTTCCTGGCGCATCAGCGCCGTGAAGGCGTCCGGCGGCAGGTTCGCGAGGTCGGCGCCGAGCTGAGCGAAGTCGTCGCGCAGCTTGGGCGCCTGCAGCGTCTTTGCCAGCGCGGCGTGGATGCGCGCGGCCACCGCCGGCGGCGTGCCGGCCGGCAGCGCGACGCCGGTGGTGGTGCTGGCCTCGAAGCCGGGCAGGCCGGATTCGGCCAGCGTCGGCAGCTCGGGCAGCACGCCGCTGCGCGATGCGCTGGTCACGCCCAGCGCGCGCAGCTTGCCGCTCTTGATGAACGGCAGCGAGGTCGGCAGGTTGTCGAACATCAGGTCGACCTGGCCGCCCAGCAGATCCGTCAGCGCCTGGCTGCTGCCCTTGTACGGCACATGCATCAGGCGGGTGCCGCTGATCTTCTGGAACAGCTCCGCCGTGAGGTGGTTGGAGGTGCCGTTGCCGGTAGAGGCGAAGCTCAGGCCGCCCGGCTTGGACTTGGCCAGCGCGACCAGCTCCGCCACGTTCCTGGCCGCCAGCGCCGGGTTGACCACAAGAACCAGCGGCACCCGCGTCACGGCGCGCGACAGGCTGAAGTCCTTGGCCGGATCGAACGCCAGCTTGGGGTAGAGCGCCGGCGCGGCGGCCAGCGAACCGGTGGAAGCGAGCAGCAGCGTGTAGCCGTCGGGCGCGGCGCGTGCCACCTGCTCGGCGCCCAGCATGCCGCCGGCGCCGGGCTTGTTCTCCACCACCACCGGCTGGCCCAGCGCCTCGGCCATGCCGCTGGAGATGGCGCGCGCCGTCAGATCGATGTTGCCACCGGCGGCGAAGGGCACGACCAGCTTCAGCGGGCGATCGGGAAACTCGGCGTGCGCGAGCAGGGGCAGGGCGGCCAGCAGGGCGGCGCGGGCCAGCTTGGACAGAAAGGCCGTTTTCATGAAGGGCTCAGGCCGCGCTCGACTGGATGTCCGCTAGCGTCACCAGCGGGCGCCAGGGCCGCCACAGCATGCCCAGCGCTTTCGCCTGCCGCTCCTCGTAGGCCAGGAACTCGGGCGTGATCGCGCTGCCGCGCACGCCGCCGCGAACCGCGCCGGGGCGGATGTCGCCGTAGTACTCCTCCCACTGCGGCGCCAGCGGCTGCGAACCGGGAATCGCCAGCCACAGGCGCAGCAGGTGGCGCTTGCGGTCGGGCTCGTCGAAATCCTCGAAGTCGGTGCGCGAGTGCAGCGTCACGTAGTTGTTCAAGAGCTGCATGTCGCCGGCCTCCAGTTCCATCGAGAAGCACAGCTTGTCGCCGGGCATCAGCTCGTCGAACAGCTCCAGTGCCTCCTGCTGCTGCTGCGTCAGCCGCGGGACCTCGGGAAAATCGCGCTGGGCACCGTCGATGTTCTTGCGGTTCGTCCGGGCCGAGAAATACACCGGGTCGTCGCCGAAGATCGGGCAGCGGTAGAAGGGCGGCTGCACCGGGTCCTGCGTGCCCTGATAGGTGTGGTGCCAAGGCGCTTGCAGTACCGGCATCAGGTCGGGCCGCAGGCGCTGCACTTCGTCGCGCAAGGCGATCGAGCTGATCACCTTGCTGGTGCCGCCGCTCTTGGCAGTGCGGCGCGTCATCAGCGCGACCACGTCGCACGAATCCTGGTGGAAGTCGAGCTTGGCGTTGGTGTTGTAGCCGCGCCCGCCCTTGACCTTGTAGCTGCCGCCCTCGTCGCGCACGTTGTTGATGATCTCGCTGGCGCGGTTCTGGGTGCGGCCGACGCCCATGTACAGGCTCATGCCCCAGTAGGCCAGGCGCGTGTCGGCCTCGCTCCAGCGCTCCACCGGGAAGCCCTTGACCAGGCACATGCCCCAACGGCCCTGCGTGGTGGCGACGGCGCGCTCCAATGCGCCGCGCGCGGCTGCGTTGAGCGGAAAGTCCTTCTGCTCCAGCGCCAGCAGCGGTTTGTCCAGCGTACGGGCGTGCGCCAGCGCGGCGTCGAAGCCGGCCACCTCGGCCGGGTCAGGGGCGCTGGATCCAGCTGGTGTCGTTGCGGACCTGGTCGGCGGTCCAGGCGCGGGGGCCGAAGGCGGGGGCTTTGGGTGGGGCCTCATGTTGTGCGAATGTCTCCGTGAGAGTCCCCATTGTGGGTGGGGAGGAGCCAAAATAAAAGCGAAGTTCTTTCACCTCTTTCCTAAGGAAATTTGATGAAGCTCGATTCCTTCGCCACCCTCGACGCCGTGCTGCGCGGCGGCACCCTGGCCGCCGCCGCAGCCGAGGCACACCTGACGCCCAGCGCCGTCAGCATGCAGATGAAGCAACTCGAAGCCTGGCTCGGCCAGCCGCTGTTTGATCGCTCCGGCCTCCAGGTGCGGCCGACCCGGCTGGCACACGAGGTCGGCGCGCTGATGCGCGAGGCGCTGGGCCAGCTGGAGGCACTGCGCAAGCGGCCGTCGGTGCGCATCGAAGGCCAGCTGCGGCTGGGCGTGATCGAGTCGATGCAACCGGTGCTGCTGCCCGGCGTGCTGAAGCTGCTGCGCGAGCGCTACCCAGGTCTGTCACTGCACCTGGAACGCGGCAAGAGCGCCGGCCTGACGGCTGCCGTCAAGGCCGGAGAGCTGGATGCCGCGCTGGTGGGTCAGCCGCAATCCGGCGGATCGGCGCGGCTAAGCTGGCACCCGATGCTGCGGCGCGAGCTGGTACTGGTTGCGCCGCCCGCTGCCACCGAGAGTTCGATCGCTGCGCTGTTCCGTCAGTACGAATGGATTCGCTACGACCGCACCACCATCACCGGCGCGCTGGCCGCGCGCTACGTCAACCAGTACGTGCGCGAGCGGCGCGGCGAGTTGGAGTTCGACGGCGCGCCCGCCATCGTTGCGCTGGTCAGCGCCGGGCTGGGCGTTTCGATCCTGCAGATTGCCGACCCGGCCCTGTGCCGCATGTACCCGGTGCGCATCGTGCGGCTGGGCCGCAGCGCGCCCGTGCTGCAGTTCTCGCTGGTGACGCGCAAGGCCGGGGACGAGAGCCGTCCGCTGGCGGCGCTGCGCGAGTGCGTGCAGGAGGTGCTAGCCGCGGCGCAGCGGCAGCGGCTGGCCAGCGGAATGTGAGCGCGTGGCACCGGCTGCGCTGCCGCAGCGTCTCATGTGGGCGCTGTCAAGCATGTGCCTCACGAAGGAGCCCAGATCGCCCAAGGTCGCGAGGTCGGTATCCAGGTTTGCGGGCACAGCGCTCAGCGTCGCCACCGCACGGATCCCAAATCGGACAAGCATCCTCGCCTAGCCGGTCACCCCCTCTTGACCTTTGTCCGCCGTGGGCCAGAGGGGCGCACGCTCGAAACCGGCGATCCAGTCCGGGACCTGATCGGCCGGCAGCGGCTTGGCGATACCGTAGCCCTGGCCCAGCGTGCAGCCCAGCGCCATCAGCGCATCGCCGTGGGCGGCAGACTCCACGCCCTCGGCGATGGCCTGGCGCTCCATGCCGCGCGCCATCACGAGAATGCCCTCGACGATGGCCCGATCTTCAGCATCCTCGAGCATGCCGCGCACGAAGGACTGGTCCAGCTTGAGCGCAGTCACAGGCAGTTGGCGCAGGTAGGTGAGCGACGAGTAGCCGGTGCCGAAGTCGTCCATGGTGACGGGCACGCCCAGTTCCTTGCAGGCACCGATGAAATCGGCAACTGCGCCGAAGTCCTTGATCGCTGTGGTTTCCAGGATCTCCAGTTCCAGCACGCCGGTATGCAACTGCGGGAAGCGCCCGAGGTGCAACGTCAATCGCTCGATAAAGTCGGGGCGCAGCAGATGGCGCGGGCTGACGTTGACGCTGACCGAGGTTTTGACGCCAAGCGCGAGCCACTGCGCGGCCTGGCGAACCGCCTCGCCGATGGCCCAGTCCCCCATCTGTTCCACCAGTTCGTGGTCCTCGATCAGAGGCACGAACGCGGCCGGCTGCAACAAGCCCCGTTCGGGATGCTGCCAGCGGATCAGCGCTTCGAAGCCGATGACCACGCCGTGCTGCATATCCACCTTGGGCTGGTAGGCCAGGACGAACTCGTTTCGTACCAGCCCTTCCTTGATGCGCTGGCGGATCAGTTGCTCCTGCTGCTCCTCCAGGGCCTGTGCAGCATCAAAGAAGTGCACCTGGCTGCCGCCTGCGCGTTTGGCAAAGAAAACCGCGTGCTGGGCATGCTGCAGCATCACCTCCGTGGGCTGCTCGCCGTGTCCCATGAGCGCCACGCCGGCGCTGACGCGCAGGCGCGCCGATCGATCCTGCAGCCGGTAGGGGTGGGCCAGGCGGGCCAGCAGCTGCTGCAGCAGTGCTTCGCACTGCTGCCGGCTGGTGAAGGAAACCACAAGCGCGAACTCGTCGCCGCCGACCCGCGCCGCCACCGCGTCGGGCGGCAGTGCCGTCTTGAGACGCCGGGCCACCTCGCGCAGCACCGCGTCGCCTCCCGCGGGGCTGAACCTGTCGTTGACATCCCGAAAGCGGTCGATGTCCAGATAGAAGACTGCCAGGAAGCGGTGTGGATCGCTGTCATGTGCATGGGGTGTCCGGCCCAGTTCTTCGATCGAGGGAATGCGGTTCGGCAGCCGGGTGAGGGCGTCATGGCGCGACAGCGTGTCGAGTCGCTCGCCCCGCAGGCCTTGTGCCGCCAGGCCGAACGTCCACAGGATGCAGCGATCGTCCATGCGCTCGCCACGCATGTCCACCAGGATGCTGCGTCCGTGGTGGGCACGCAGCGCAACGCGGTGGACGTCGATCGCGCCACGCGCGGGGACCTGCATGTCCGCGGATGGCCCCATCTCGGAATCGGCCTTCGTCTGCGGCCCGCGCGGCAGCACGTCGCCCAACGGCATGTCGGCCAGCGCGCCCAGCGGGAAGCCAAGCAGGCTGTGCGCATCCTCGTTGGCCCAGAGAATCTGTCCATCGCACGTCTTGAGATGGCCGGCTAGGGTGCGACTGGGCATGATGGACAGTGATGGAAGTGCGCAAAAGAGTCACGGGCGCGCGGACATTCAGTTACAGCCCCTATTGTTCACTGAAAACGAGGCACTCCTTGCTTCATCGCTTGTTGCGGCGCTCGCCGTCGTGCTCGCGGTAGTTGTTGGCCTTGTCTTCGTACATGGCCCGGTCCGCGCGCTGCAGCGCGCCATCCAGCTGCTCGCCAGCCTCGCAGGTCGCCAGGCCGATGGCCAGCTTCAAAACATGCCCGCTTTGTCCGGCGTAAAACTGGTTGTTGAGGTCGAGCATCGAGACGATGCGCTCGCGCGTCGCCTCTGCAGCGCGCTCGTCGGTCTTCGGCAGCACGACGGCGAACTCGTCCCCGCCGGTGCGTGCGGGCCAGCCCGGCGCGTCGACCGCTTTGCTCAGCACCTCGCCCACGCGGCGCAGCAGCGCGTCGCCGGCCGCATGGCCTTCCTCGTCGTTGACCGGCTTCAAGCCGTTCAGGTCGATCGCCAGCACCGAGACCGGCCATGGGCCCTTGCGCGAAAGCCGATTGAGCTCTTCCGTGTAGTAGGTGCGGTTGCGCAGCTGCGTCAACACGTCGTGCTTGCCCAGGTATTCGAGGTAGGCCTCTGCCTTCTTCCTCGCGGTGATGTCGACCAGCGAAACCAGCACGAGGTCCCAGGTCGCGAGCCGGTCTTCCAGCACGGCGAACTGCATGTGGATATTGACCCAGGTCGCCCGACAGCGAGTAGTTGACGACCTCCCGCTGCTGCTGAGTCTTGCCTTCCCACAGGTCCTGCAACTGCTCGGCGAAGGAGTCATGCATCTCGTTGCGAAAGATGTGCGCGATGTTCTCCAGCAGCGTGGCCTTGTCGGTTGCGCCGAACATGCGCAGGGTTTCGCGGTTGACATCGACCACGCGGATTTCGCGCATGCAGCGCGTCACGAATTCAGGATGCACCTTGATGAAGGTCGCGAAGTCTCTGATGCCTCGCGCTCGTACATCGTCGAGCAAGGCCTTCACGGCACTGAAATCTTCCACCCACAACGACACCGGAGAATGGTCGAACAGGCCGCGCGCATAGCGCTCGCTCTCCAGGCGCAGCCGATCGGCGCGCACGCGCGCGGTGACGTCGTCCAGGGAGACCAGCACGCGATCCCATGACGCTTCGTATCCGGGCAGCACCCGTACGCGTACGTGCACATCGAGCCTGCGACCGTCCAGGGCGTAGTTGACGGTCTGGTTGTCGAAGCAGAGATTCTCGCGCCACAGCTGGTCCAGCTCATAGACCACCGAAGCGGTCATGTCGTCACGAAAGACGCTATCGAGTCGCGACAGGAGCTACGCCTGGCTCGCGGCGCCGAGCATCGTGAGCGTGCTCTGGTTGACGCTCAGCACCCGCAGCTGTGCCATGCATTCGCGCACGCGCTGCGGCTCGGCATTCAGGTGTTCCATCAGATTGACGACACCGTCACCACGCCACGCCTCGAAAAGCCGTTTGAGTCCGCTGTAGTCTTCAAGCCACAGCGACATGGGCGCGAAATCGAACATCGACTCGAAATCGGTGGAAGACATGGGCTCTTCTCCTTCTCATGGGTTGCGCGTCGCCATCATGCACGCGCTGGGGTGCGCCGTCTCTCTCTCTCTCTCGAGCTGTGAGCGAGGAGCTCCCGCTGCGCGAGGGGGGTAGGTACACGCCGCCGCCGAGTTCGTAGCGGCTGTTGGTCGTCACATGCCTGCCGGTGATCGAATGGGCCGAGCCGTAGCCGTAGATGCCCCAAGCCCCGAAATCCCGGCCGAGGTCGAGTCGGCCGCCGCGGGCGACCACGCCGCCCCAACGGGCTGTCGCGCAAATGCGATTCTCGGAAAGCTTGAATGTGTCAACTCTGACCGACAGTGCAATCATCGACTTGAGAGTCCAGACGCGCGTTAGAACTTTCTCGGTAATCGTGGACCATCAAGCGCGGCCGGTGAGCAGACACGACCCATCCGCTTCGGAAAGAAGATCGTAGGAGAGACGCTACACCTGGTGTCGGCCCCGACGCCGAGACGTAGCCAATGCGAGCCTGCATGAGGCCGCTGCAATACACCTCTGCAAGAAACGCACGCGGCTCTGCAAGAAGAGCTGGTCACAGACGCTCGAATTGCACCATCATTTCGCCATGGCTCTACGCAACGGCACGCTCTACCGACGATGCACGCTTCTGGTTTACTTCGGCGCGCTGGGGCTCAGCCTCGTGCCGGCGAGCGCTGCCGCGCAGGCTGCATCTGCGCAGCGGCTTCGCGTCGTCGGCGGCCTCGCCAGCGTGAGCCAATACACACTGCACGAAGAGCCCTTCTGGAACCAGGAGCTGGCCCGCCTGAGCGGCGGCAAGTACAGCGCAAGCATCGTTCCGTTCAACCAGGCGGGTGTTCCCGGGCCGGAAATGCTCAACCTCATGAAGCTGGGAGTGGTCCCATTCGGCACGGCGCTGCTGAGCCAGATCTCCAACGACCATCCCGAGCTGGGGGCGCCGGACCTGGCAGGCCTGAATCCGGACATGCCATCGCTGCGGCGTGTCGTCGGCGCATTCCGTCCGTACCTTGAGCGCACCTTGCGCGAACGTCACGACGTGGAACTGCTCGCGATCTATGTCTATCCGGCGCAGGTCGTCTTCTGCAAGCAGCAGGTGAAGCATTTGACCGACCTGGCGGGCCGGCGCATCCGCGTCTCGGGTGCCGCGCAGGCCGACTTCGTCCGGGCGCTGAACGGCACGCCAGTCTTCACCGAGTTCGCGGAACTCATGTCGAACATGAACTCGGGCAACACGGACTGCGCGATCACCGGCGCGATGTCCGGCAACACCCTGGGGCTGCATCGCGTCACCAGCTCGATCTACACGATGCCCATCAACTGGGGGCTTGCGATCTTCGGCGCGAACAAGGAGGCCTGGAATGCGCTGCCGGCGGATCTGAAAACGCTGTTGCGAAGCGAGCTTCCGAAGCTCGAGGCCGCTGTCTGGACCGAGTCGGAGCGCGAGACCAGTGAGGGAGTGGCGTGCAACACCGGCGCGCCCGCATGCACACGCGACAGGAAGGGCGCGATGGTCGAGGCGCGTCCCTCCGCAGAAGATCAACGGCGCGGGCGGGAGATCTTCGCGACGAAGGTATTGGCCGGGTGGCTGCAGCGCTGCGGCTCCCTCTGCGCGCAGGTATGGACACAGACCGTCGGACCGGTGACGGGAATCAAGGCGCCGGCACAGTGAACAGGCGCCTGCCCCGCCGCACCACGGCATTCATCTACGGGGTGGCGACGCTGTTTCTCCTCGGGATCCTTTCGAGCGCCACCGTCATGACATGGGAAATGCGCAAGAAGGCGATCTCCGACAGCGAGAGCCTGGCGATGCGATTCGTGAGCGGATCGGAAGCCGCGCTCAATCGCGGCCTGCTCGGCATCGATATGCTCCTCGCCGTCCAGGGACAAGTTCTGCAGTCGTCCACAGCAGCAACGGTGGCGGCTGACGCACTCAGACCCGACGCCTTGCAGTTGCTGGATGCGGTCGTGCGCCAGAATCTGCTGGTGCGGCACGTGGCCCTTCTGCGGCCGGACGGTGCCCTGCTGTCGTCTTCCGATCGACGGCGAGACAAGCTGGTTGTGCACGTGCCGCCTGAGTTCCTGGAGCGCGTTGCGGCACAGTCCGTCTCGACGTTGGCCATCAGTACGCCGGCGGTCAGCCAGTCCAGCTCGCAGAAGGTGCTCTACTTTGCACGCAGCGTTCGGCTTGCCGACGGCAGCAAGATCGTGGCCGTGGCGGAAGTGCCAATCCCCCTGCTGATCACGATCCTCACGCAAGGCACCGACATCAAGGGGCTGCAGATCACGCTGGAGCGCGATGCCGGGCCGTTGCTGGCCAGCGTGCCAGCGCGCGAGGATCTCTCGGGCCGGGTCATCCTGCCGGCACTGAGCGAGCAGACGAGCGACGGGCGCGCCATGCGAATGGCCGCGCGCCTGAGCGGGGAGCAAGCCATTGTGGTGGCGCGCCCCACGCTGCACCGGAATTTGCTGATCGTCGCGAGCATCCCGCTCAGTTTCGTGCTGGAAGACTGGCGCACGCAGCGCCTGTTCATCCTGGGAACGGCGCTGGCCTTTGCGCTGATGATCCTGCTGGTCAGTGGCTTCGCTCATCTCCAACTGCGGCGCCAATGGCGCTCCCGCATCGAGCTGGTTCGCTCCAAATCGACATTGGACCAGGCGCTGGAGTCCATGGTGGATGGCTTCGCGCTACTCGATTCGCAAGATCGCATCGTGTCTTGGAACCGACGCTTCCTCGAGATCTTTCCCGGCGCCGAGGCGACGATCGCTTCGGGTCTGCCCATTCAGCGCGTCATCGACCAGACGGCAGAACGCCAAGGCCGCGGGGCTCCCAATAGCCAGCGCCATGCGCGGGGCCCCGCGGAGCCGGCGCTGCCCAGCGGGGCGCAGGGCGAACACGAGATCGTCCTGCCCGGCGGCCAGATCATCGTCTGCATCAGAAGCCGCACACCCGACGGCGGGCTCGTGTGCGTGTATCGCGACGTCACCGAGAAAAGGCGGCATACCGCCGCCATCGTGGAAAGCAAGGCGCAGTTGCAGGCGACACTGGACGCGCTGCCAGACCTGCTGCTGGAGGCCGGGCTGGATGGGCGTTGCCATCTGTTCCATGCGTCGCGCGCCACGCCCGCCGTCGTCGAAGCCCAGGACCCCATCGGCAGGCTGCTGGACGAGCTCCTGCCCGCACAGGGCGCGGCCGAGGTGATGGCAGCGCTTCACGAAGCCCATGCGGTGGGCTTTTCACGAGGCCGCCAGTTCGAGCGTCCCGCCGCGCAGGGAGCGACATGGTTCGAAATTTCGGTGTCGCGCAAGTGCCTCGAAGAGGAAGCGGAACCGCGCTTCATCGTCATCCTGCGCAACATCACCGATACCAAGCTGGCAGCCCGGGAGATCGAGCACCTGGCGTTCTATGACGTTCTCACGGGCCTTCCCAATCGCCGGCTCTTGCTGAATCGGCTCGAGGGGGCCATCGAGGCCCACGCACGACATGGCCGCCACGGCGCCCTGCTGTTTCTGGATCTGGACAACTTCAAACGGGTCAACGACGCCCATGGCCACGAGACGGGCAACGTCCTGCTCAAGCAGGTGGCGGCGCGGCTCAACGCCAGTACGCGCGATGGCGACACGCTTGCCCGTCTCGGCGGCGACGAGTTCGTGCTGATGCTGCAAAGCCTCGGCGAAGACCCGGAGGTGGCGTTGCGGCAGACCGCGGCCGTCGGCGAGACGATACTCGCCGAACTCGGCCAAACCTATCTGCTTGGCGCCCTGCAGTACCACGGCACCTGCAGCGTGGGCGCCACGCTCTTCGACGGCCAGCAGCAGTCGCTCGAAGCCCTGCTGAAGCAGGCCGACATTGCCATGTACTACGCCAAGACCGCCGGCGGCAACACCATGCGTTTCTTCGAGGCGGCGATGCAGGCCACGATCACGGCTCGCGCGACGCTCGAAAGCGAGTTGCGCTGCGCGCTGGCGGGCGATCAGTTCCTGCTGCACTACCAGAGCCAGGTGACATCGGCAGGCCAGATCGTGGGCGCGGAAGTCCTGCTGCGATGGCAGCACCCGGCGCGAGGCATGGTGCCGCCTCTCAACTTCATCGACCTGGCCGAAGAAACCGGGCTGATCGTGCCGCTGGGCCTGTGGGTTCTGGAGACTGCGTGCCAGCGGCTGGAGCGCTGGAGTCATCACCCGGGAAGCCGAGACTTGGAGCTGGCCGTCAACGTCAGTGCGCGGCAGTTCCGCGAAAGCGATTTCGTGCAGCAGGTCCGGGAAGTACTCAGCCGAACGGGCGCCGACCCGAGGCGACTCAAGCTCGAACTGACCGAAAGCCTCGTGCAGGACAACGTGGCAGACACCATCGAGAAGATGAAATCGCTCGCTGCGATGGGCGTGCGCTTCTCGCTGGACGATTTCGGCACCGGCTATTCGTCGTTGTCCTACATGACGCAGCTCCCGCTGAACCAGATCAAGGTCGACAAGTCCTTCGTCCAGAACATCGGCGTCGATCCCAAGGTCGAATTGGTCATCCAGACCATCATCGGCATGGCGCGCAACCTGGAGTTGGAGGTCGTGGCCGAAGGCGTTGAAACGCGGCAGCAACTCGCCTTTCTCGAGAAGCATCGCTGCACCCTGTTCCAGGGCTATCTGTTCAGCAAACCGGTGCCGCTGCCGGAATTCGAAGCCCAGCTCGATCTCGAGATGGTTGGGTGATCTCAGACCGGCCGCGCGCCGATTTACGACAGGAGCCGCTTCGGCCGCCGGCGCGGCCGTAGCCGATCAAGGAGCTCAGAACTTGATGCTACTTTGCGTGGGGATCCGAAGCCATCGTCGGGCACTCGACGGAAGCTCCGCCTGGGTGTCATGGCCTTTGTGGTCGCAGTCCCTACAAGCCGCTCAGATCAGAGAAGGTCTGGCGCCGGGCGCGATGGGGCCCTGGCCGCCGTGCCGCAAGGCGCGCATCAGCATGAAGTCTTCGGGCATATGAACATGCGCATCAGCTTGAACACGCGCCTGAGCCTCGGCGTCGTTGCAGTGGTACTCGCAGCCACGCTGGCGGTCGCCACGCTCGCACTGCACCTGGTCAAATTCGGCATGCAGTCGTCGATTGCGAGCGAGCAGTTCGCTCGCGTCACTGCGATCGCCGATGCGGTGGACCAGAAGTTCGTCAGCCGCCGAACGCTGCTCAAGACCCTCGCCGATAGCATGCGGTCGCAAGCCTTCGCCGATCCCGAGGCCCTGCAGGCCTTTCTCGGAGAGCACGCATCGCTGCGGGAAGCCTTCGCCAATGTCGCGTTCTTCGACACCGACGGCCGGCTGGTCGCAAGCCTCAACGCCTCGCCTCAGATGGGACAGGTGAGCATCGCGGATCGGACGTACTTCAAGGAAACCGTCGCCTCCAAGGCGGGCAGGATTTCACAGCCGTACAGCAACCGCCTCAACGGCCAAGCCCAGGTTGCCATCACGCAGCCGGTGCTCGACCGTGCCGGGCAACTGCAGTTCGTGATATCCGGTGCCATCAACCTGGGCGAGCGCAACTTCCTGGGCGAGCTTGCAGACATCAAGTTCGGCGCCGCCGGCTATCTTTTCATCATCACCACCGACGGCATCGTGATCGACCATCCTCGCAAGTCGCTCATCCTGACGCAGTTCAACGCCGATGGCGGCGAGGACAGCGAGACCGACCAGGCGCTCGCCGGTTTCGAGGGCACGGCCGAAGGGTCCAACCGGGCGGGCCTGCGGGGTCTCTATTCGTTCAAGCGCATTCAGCAGACCCCCTGGATTGTCGGCGCCATGTATCCGCGCAGCGAAGCCTTCGCGCCGATCGAAGCCGTCACGCGGGTCGCATGGGCCGGCGCGCTGGCCCTCTCCCTGCTCGCAGGGGCACTCGGACTGGCCTTCGTGCGGCAGCAGCTCAGGCCCCTGGCCGAACTGCACCTGCACATGCGCGTGACGCAAGACGATCACGCGTCAGCCTCGCGTGTGCCGCCCACCTATGCCCATGGCGAGATCGGCGATCTGTCCCGCACCTTCGACCGGTTGATGCAGCAGCAGCGCGCCAGCGAGGCACGGCTGCGCACCATCACGGACAACATTCCGGCGCTGGTCTCGCATGTGGACGCTTCCCTAAACTACACCTTCGTCAACGCGCAGATCAGGGCACTGCACGGCAGCGAAAGGCTGATCGGAAGATCGGTGGCCGAGGTGCGGGGCGCGGAGGAATTTGCCGTCGTCGAGCCTCGCTACCGCCGCGCACTCGCGGGGGAGACGGTCGTCTTCGAAAAGAACGGAGACCCGGCACGCGGCCTCGGCGATCGGACCCACAAGGCGCACTTCATCCCCGACCGGGACGCGGTCGGGACAGTCCAGGGCGTCTTCGCGATGACCTTCGACATTACGGACGAAGTCAACGCCCAGAAGGCCCTAGGTGTGCAGGAGAGGCGGCTGCGAGACATCACCGACAGCATCCCTGCGCTGGTCGGGTACTTCGATCGCGAAGAGAATTGCCTCTACGGCAACAGCCGGGCGCGGCAGATGGCGGGTGTTGGCGACGGGACGCTCGAAGGCGTCACCCTGCGTTCTTCCGTGGGCGATGCGGTGTACGCGCAACACGAGCCATACATCCCCAGCGTTCTCGCTGGAAAGCCCGTGCGTTTCCCGGTGCATGCCCCGCTGCGCGGCAAGGACGGCTACTTCCAGGTGAACCTGATCCCGGACAAGGGCGTGGAAGGAAGGGTGTTGGGCTTCTACCTGATGACCTTCAACATCACGGCACTGAAGGAGGCGGAACTGCGGGTGATTGACAGCGAAACGCGCCTGCGCACGATCACGGACAACATGCCGGCGCTGATCACCTACATCGATCGCGACCAGAAGATCACCTTCGCCAATGGCACCTACCGGGAATGGCTCGGTGTGGAACCCTCCACGGTGGTGGGCAAGCACATCCAAGAGATCGCCGGCCCCGATCTCTATCTCGACCGCAAGGCAACGATCGAGCGGGCCTTGGCGGGCGAGCGGGTCGAGTTCGAGGCCGAGACCAAGCACGGGGATTTCGATCGCGTCACGCACGTCATCTACGTGCCGGACATCGGCGCAGACGGGAAAACCCATGGCATCTTCTCGCTCAGCCTCGACATCACGGCGCTCAAGCAGGTGGAGCGCCAGCTGATCGAGCTTGCCCGCGTGGACACGCTCACCGGCCTTCCGAACCGGCTTGCTTTCAACGAATACCTGCCCAACGCGATCGCGCGCGCCAGGCGTACCGGCAGCGCGCTCGCCCTGATGTTCCTCGACGTGGACCGCTTCAAGTCCATCAACGACACGCTCGGTCACGCAAGCGGTGACGAGGTGCTAGCGGAATTTGCAAGACGCCTGCATGGGAGCGTGCGAAGCTCGGACATGGTGGCGCGCCTGGCGGGTGACGAATTCGTGATCGTGCTCGAGGACATGAACTCGCAGGATGCTGCGGCGCTGATAGCAGGCAAGATCGTCGAGGGGATTCGCGAGCCGGCGTTCCAGGTCGACGGCCAGCTGCTGGAGGTCACCAGCAGCATCGGGGTTGCCTTCAGCCGCCCTGGCGAGGGCCCGCTCACGGCGGCAGAGTTGCTGGCGCAAGCCGACGCCGCGCTCTACAACGCCAAGGCGGCGGGGCGTGATCGCTTCGCAATGGCTCGCAGTGCCGCGCATGCGGCCTAGATCTCCAGGAGCGGAAGAACGAGCGACCATGGGGAGATCGCACACTGGGAAACCGGGTGCGCGGCACTTCAAGCTCACCTGGAAGATCCGAAACAGCAAGATCGGATTCCGCCGGTGCCGGCGGGGGCACGGCGGCAGGCGCTGCTGGCGACGACGCACCGGTCTCGGAACTGCCCGTGCGCGAGACGTTGAACTTGAAGGCTTGACGTGCGGCGTGCATGAGTTGAGCATTCGAACAATGGGTCGCACGAGATCGGGCGACACCGCCTGTGTCATTCAACGTCTGGCACACATCGCAACTGTTCAGGGTCGGTGAGCCGTGGCCGAGTTGCGCGGGAGCCGCCGAGGAGTCCTGAATGAGCACTGACGCGCCTATGTTCGACGAAGACAGGAAGCAACCCTCAGGCAAGCACTCGGGTCGCATGAGAAAGGTTGCGATCTCAGCGGGCGTCGTCGCGGCCCTCGCGGGCGTCGGGCTTTGGGTGCTCTCACGCGAGGAAACCCTCATCTGGGGGGCCGAGCATGCCGCGGCGCATACCGGCGGTCGACTGCACTATGCGGGCCTTCGCGGCGCTCTGCTCGGCGCGATCGAGGTGCGCGAGCTACGTTATGAAGACAAGTTCGGCCGAATCGCGATCGACGACGCGCGCATGACGTGGCGTCCGATAGGGCTGCTCATCGGCCGGATCGCGGTCGGTTCGATGAGCGCCAAGACGGTGCGGCTCGAGCTCGCGAAGTCCGAGGAAGATAAAAAGCCGCCCGAGTCGCTCCGCGTGCCGCTCTCCTTCGCGGTCACTGATTTCCAGATTGGCAGCCTCGTGGTGACGAATGCAGCGGGCACGCACGCCATACACGATCTCACTGCGGGGTTCTCGGGCAACCGCAAGCAGTTGCACGCCGAAGTGAAATCGCTCGCGACGCAGTATGGCAAGCTCAAGGGCGATCTCAAGCTCGGCGCCGATGCACCTTTCCCGCTCGATGGCGTGATCGAGCTGAAGTCGCCGGAGGACGGCATCTATGCCGCGACGATGAAGCTCGAAGGATCGCTCATGAACCCGGTGGCGAGCCTCGAGGCGAAGGCTCGCGAAGCGAGCGCGTCGGTCAAGCTTGCGCTCGCGCCTTACGATGCGCAGCCGCTGACCGAGCTCAAGTTTTCGGCGAAGGATTTCGATCCGAGCGCGTGGATGACGACCGCGCCCGCCGCGGATCTTTCCGGCGAAGGCCATATCGTCACCGACGCGGGGCGCGGGCTCTCCGGCCTCGTCATGCTGACCAACAGCAAGCCAGGCACTGTCGACGAGAAGAGGCTGCCGTTCGTGCGATTCTCGACGGCGCTGCAGGGCCTCCCGGCGAATCTCGCGCTGAACGAGATCGAGTTCGATCTCGGTGACGCCGGCCGGTTCACGGGCACAGGCGGCATGAAAGATGACGAGTTCGACGTGAAGCTCACGACGAGCAACCTCAACCTGCGTGGCGTGCAGAAGCGCCTCAACGCGACTCGGCTTGCGGGGCAGCTCGCGCTTGGCGGCGACGTCGAGACGCAGCGCGTGAAGCTCGCACTCGGCCCGCAGGGCTATCGGGTGCGGCTCGCGGCCGCGCTGCGCGACCGGGTCGCGCTCGTCGACGAAGCGTACGCGCGAGCGGGCAAGGCCGAGGCGACCACGCGAGGCCGCATCGCGCTCGACGCCAACAGGGATTTCGCGATCTCGGGCAGGCTCGCCAATTTCGACCCTTCGCAGTTCGGCAAGTACGACAGCGCGCAAATCAACAGCCGCTTCGAGTTCAAGGGACAGCTCGAGCCGGTGATCCAGGTCGCAGCGAACGTCAACATGACCGACAGCAGGCTCTTCGGCCTGCCGGCGAGCGCGACCGGCACCATCCGCTCCAAGCACGTCGATCATCCCGAGGTCGCGATGGACGTGAGCCTGCGTGCCGGCGATACGCGCGTGAGCGCCAAGGGCACGATGAAGGATCCGGCGCGCATGCAGTCCATGGACCTCTCGCTGACGCTCGCGGGCGGCAGCCTCGACGAGCTCTACAAGGTCGTCGGCGTGCCGCTGCCGCCGACACCGCCGTATCGCATCAGCGGCAGGCTCGTGCAGAGCGGGCAGGTGTGGGAGTTGCGCCGGTTCGCGGGCGTGGTCGGCGACAGCGACCTTTCGGGCACCTTCAGGCTCGATCGCGGCCGCACGCCGCAGTTCATGAAAGCTGACCTCACGTCGAGGCGCCTCGACCTTGCGGACCTCGCGGGCTTCATCGGCGCCGAGAAGACCGCGCCCGGCAAGATTGCGACGCCGCAGACGGCGCGTGTGCTTCCCGACACGCCTTACAACCTCGAGAAGCTCAAGACCGCAGACGCCGACGTGCGCTTCGAAGGCCAGCGCGTGATGACCGAGAAGCTACCGATCGACGACATGAGCGCGCACCTGATCCTGAAGAATGGCGTGCTCACACTGGCGCCACTCAACTTCGGCGTGGCGGACGGCAAGGTCGTCTCCGACATCACACTCGATGGGACCAAGTCGGTGATCGCTTCCCGCGCTGATGTGCGCGTGCAGTCGCTTCAGCTCGGCAAGCTTTTGCCCCAACTCAAGATTTCCAAGGCGAGCGTCGGCGAGATGGACGGCCGCGTCAAGCTCGCTGCGCACGGCAACTCGGTCGCAGCGATGCTCGGCAGCGCGAGCGGCGACACGTCGCTGGTGGTCGAAGAAGGCGAGGTGAGCGATCTCATCCTGCGCCTTTCCAACCTCGACCTCGCGAATACGCTGCTCGTCCTCCTGCAAGGCGACCGCAGCATCCCGATCCGATGCATGGTCGCCGATCTCGAATGGAACCACGGCGTGGTCCGGCCGCGCGAGTTCATCTTCGACACGCAGCACACGACGCTCATCGGCGAAGGCAGGGCGAACTTCAAGGATGAGACGCTCAATATGCGCCTCGTCGCGAAACCCAAGGGCAAAAGTCTCGTTTCGCTGCGGGGGCCAATCAACGTGACGGGCACATTCGCCAATCCGTCGGTGATGCCGGATCTTGCGCGGCTCAGCGCACGTGGCGTGGCCGGCGCTGCGCTCGCTGCGGTCGCGCCGCCGCTCGCGGTCGTTCCCTTCATCCAGCTCGGTGGCGATCAGGACGCGCAGTGCGGCCCGCTGGTGCAGTCGGCGAGGCAGCGGATCCGTTCGCCGGCGCAGCTGCCGCAATGAGCTGACACCATGTGGTCAACGTGGGATGCCCGGCCGTGCACGGCGTAGCTGCGGCCACGGTCAGCATGTATTGCGCAGCCGCCTGCAGCATGAGCGCACCGCCTTACAACAAGAACCCCACCAACGCTTACTCAATCACCTTATCCGCACAGAGCAAAACCGGCTTGGGCAAGCCCATTCCAAGCGCTTTCGCTGCCTTGAGATGGATAGCGAATTCAAACTTCGTTAGCTGCTCGAACGGAAAATCGCCAGGACTTGCAGCTTTCAACGAGGTCGCCCGCCAAATCCGAACAAGCGCCTCGCCAATAACCTTGAGTTTCCACCGGCGCAATGCCTTGAGATGCAGCCTTTACAGGGCGGAACTAGGCGCTCAAGCCCCGGCGGGCGACAGCCCGGCATTCCGAACCCGCGTACGCGGTGTCGTCGATAAAGTCTCCGGAACCCGATGGCGGTTTCACGCCATCGACCACACCACCGGAGACATCGATGAACACCCACCTGGCGCGTGCACCAGAAACGCAGGCTTCGCTCACGAAGGACAACGTCGTCGACGCGCTGTACTCGAAGGTCAGTTGGCGGATCATTCCGTTGCTGATCGTCTGCTACATGGTCGCCTACCTCGACCGCATCAACATCGGCTACGCGCAGCTGCAGATGAAGCAGGTGCTGACGTTCAGCGATGCGGTGTACGGCCTGGGCGCCGGCATCTTCTTCATCGGCTACTTTTTGTTCGAAGTGCCAAGCAACTTGCTGCTCGAAAGGATCGGCGCGCGCAAAACGCTGCTGCGCATCATGTTCTGCTGGGGCATCGTTGCCGCGGCGATGATGTTCGTGCAGACGCCGACGCAGTTCTACGTGCTGCGCTTCCTGCTCGGGGTGTTCGAGGCCGGCTTCTTCCCCGGCATCATCCTGTACCTCACCTACTGGTATCCGTCCAAGCGGCGCGGCCAGGTGATCGCCGTCTTCATGGCTGCCACCACGGTTGCGGGCGTCATTGCCGGCCCATTGTGCGGCGGCATCATGAAGTACCTGGACGGCGCGCACGGCTGGGCTGGCTGGCAATGGCTCTTCCTCGTTCAAGGCTTGCCCGCGTCGCTGCTCGGCATCGTGGCGTACTTCTACCTGCAGGACAAACCCGAAGACGCGCGCTGGCTGACCGTCTCTGAAAAGACCGCGCTGCGCGCCAATCTCGAGAACGACCACGGCCTGGTCTCCGGCGCCTCGCACGCGAGCCTGGTCCAGATGTTTCGCGATCGCAAGGTCTACGTGCTGGCGCTGGTTTACTTCTTGCTGCTCGGCGCGACCTACACGATGATCTTTTGGGTGCCGACCCTCATCAAGAGCTGGGGTGTCGCCGACCTGATGCAAATCGGCCTGTACTCGGCGTTGCCGAGCCTGATCGGTGTGTTCGGCATGGTCCTGATCGGCCGCAACTCTGACAAGCACGGCGAGCGCCGCTGGCACTTTGCCGGCAGCGTGGCCATCGCAGCGATCGGCCTCGGCATCACGACGTTGACGCATGGCAACCTCGGTGCGTCGCTTGCCGCCCTGTCGCTTGCGGTGATCGGCATCGCCGCCGCAACGCCGCTGTTCTTCACGATCACGACCGAGTATCTGTCGAAGGTCGGTGCGGCCGCCGGCATTGCCCTCATCAGCAGCCTCGGCAACCTGGGTGCGGCGGCGAGTCCCGCGGTCACCGGCGCAATCACTGCGCGCACCGGCAGCCCGGTCTACAGCATGTATCTGGTGATTGCGCTGTACCTGCTCTCGGGAATCATCCTGCTGCTCGCGGTGCGCTCGGCGAAGACGCCCAAGAACGTTCAGGGCTAGGACCAACAGACCCAAGAACGGAGACAAGGTACATGTCGTCGCCGGCTGGGTTGGCAAAGCCGTTAATGGCTACTTCCTCGAAACGCGCCTTAGAAGGGTTCGCCTGGCACAAGTCTGTTCTTGCCGTTAAAGGTGAGTTCGCGGCGTTTCAGGAAGTCCAGCATCCTTGTCTTACGACCCGCTGCCAAGTTGACCAAGTAGTGCACCGCGTCTTGCACATTGGACCAAGTCGTCGCGACCAGCTTCGGCGGATTCGATTCCAGATCAATGGCTGCATAGCGGCCGGCCGAGTGACGGTTAAACCCGATGGGGACCTCAATTCCGGCTTGCTCGCAGTACGCCTCGATCGTTTTTTTGTAGCTTCCGAGCATGGTTATGGTCCTTGGGGGGATCGGTCGAGTTGAAGTTGGCCCACGCCTGAACGAAATCCGATCTACGGGTGAGGGCGAGCATGGTTGACTGTCGACCAACATCCGACGCCGGCACTTGGAAAGGTAACGCTTTTGACTGACAGACGGTTGCTCATGACTGCGTCAGGCGAACTACTGGCGTCAGCAGGCTCAGGCCTCGACCACAACCAAGCCCGCCCGTTCGGCGGTGTCGCAGGAGGGTTGAGCCATGAGTACATGGCCCCGACCGGGGGTGCCTTCGGCGGCTCCTGCGGGGGCTGCAAGAAAGAGAATCACAATACCCAAAGCCGTCAGGCCACACCGGCCTGACTCAAGCCAACCGGCCTCCTCGAAACTCGGTGCGGTTCAAAGAGATGGGCCCTGCAATGGCCGCAGCGGCAGGCGCTCGCCCGCCCGGTGAAGAAGTGGTAGGTGAAGAAAGGCGCGAGCCATTGCGACATCCGCAGCGCCACCAGACCGGGAACGGCGGCCGCCTGCGCGACGCCGCAGACCCAGCGCCGCCAAAATGGTGGGGGGACCCAGTCGGGCGTTTGCAGCGCCTGGCCGGCGGATGGTGCCGCCTGCAATGCAGCGGCGATGCGGCCGATCACGCGGTGCTGGTAGATATCGCGCACCGTGACGTGCGTGAAGCGCGGATCCGCGCGCAGCATCGAAGCCAGTCGCGCGGCAAACAGCGAGTGGCCGCCCAGGTCGGTGAAAAAGTCCGCGTCGCGCAGGATCGGCAATCCTGGGAACAGCTTTGACAGGGCGGTGAACAGCGCCTCCTCCAGAGGCGTCTCTGCAGCGTCGGAGCCGTCGGCCCCCACGGCCGGCGCGAGCGGCACCGACTTGAGCGCCTTGCGATCGATCTTTCCCGACGTCAGGCGTGGCATCTGGTCGAGCACCTCGAAGCGGCTCGGCACCATGTAGGGGGGCCGCCGCGCGCCCAATGCGGCATGCAACGCGCCAATCGACAGCGACGCGTCGGGCACGATGAATGCAATCAGCTGATCGATGCCTTCGTCGGGCCGCAGCAGCACGGCCACCGTGCCGATGCTCGGTTGCTCGGCCAGCACGGCTTCGATCTCGCCGAGTTCGACCCGAAAGCCTCTGATCTTGACCTGGTCGTCGGCACGACCGCAGCATTGCACGCGGCCGTCGGCATCGATGCGCGCCAGATCGCCGGTGCGATACAGGCGCGCATCGTGCGAGTTGGCGGACCAGGGGTTGGCGAGGAACTTCTCGGCAGTGAGTTCGGGTCGGCCCAGGTAGCCTGCGGCGACGCCGGGCCCCGAAATGCACAACTCGCCGGTTTCGCCGCGTGGCAGGAGCACTAGGCCTTTTTCCTCGACCTCGGGCGCGATCACGAAGAGCGCGTAGTTGGGCAACGGCACGCCGATAGTGACCGCCTCGCCCGCGTGCAGCTCGGCCAGGCTGGCCGACACGGTCGCCTCGGTCGGCCCATAGGTATTGAACACCTGGCGACCGGTCCGCGCCCAGCGTGCCACCAGGGATTCGGGACACATCTCGCCACCGAGGTTGACGATGCGCAGCGCGGGCACATCCTGGCTGAACAGTGCCAGCAGGGTCGGCACTGCGTGCAGCACCGTAATGCCCTGGTCGATCAGCGCCTGCGGCAGCAGTTCGGGGTTGCCCGCGACATCTCTTGGCGCAATCCACAGCGTTGCGCCGACCAGCCAGCTGATCCAGATCTCCTCGAACGACATGTCGAATGCGACCGAGAAGCCCTGATAGACACGGTCGTCCTCGCGTACGCCGAGCACGGCGTTTTCGCTGCGCAGGAAGTGGCAGATGCTGCCGTGCGTGATCTCTATACCCTTGGGCTTGCCGGTCGAGCCCGAGGTGTAGATAACGTAGGCTGGGTGGGTCGGCCGTGCGTGCTCGCGGCGCCGAAGGGGCAATTCGCCGGCCGGCGCCAGTAGCGCTTCGGCAGTCCAAACCGCTTGGTCCAGGGCTGCCACCCGTTGCGCGAACTCGTCGCAGCTGACGATGCCTACGGCGCTCGCATCGTCAAGACAGACGCCGATCCGCTCGACCGGGGTGTCGGCATCGCTCGGCAGCCACGCAGCACCGGTCTTGGCGATGGCGAGCTGCATGGCGATCAGTTCGATGCCGCGCGGCAGCCAGAGGCCGACGATCTGCCCGGGCCGCACACCCGCGTCGATCAGCCGTGCCGCTGCCAGGTTGGCCATGGCGTCGAGTTCCCGGTAGGAGACGGTGCGCTCGTTGAACAACAACGCGGGGTGGTCGGGGCGGCGCGCAGCGGTCGCCTCGAACAGATCGGCGAGCACCTCGTCGCGCAGCAGGTCGGGACGGGGGTGACCGTGGAGGATGTCGGATGAAGCCGGAGGCAGATGTTCAGGGGCGAAGGTTGCGAACATGAAGCATGGGGGAGGGCGAGAACGGCAGGGTACCAGCGCATCTGCCCTTCGCGGTCGACGGCACGATAGAGATACGTCTATTTGCCGCGGATCTTCACGTACGTCTCATCGACGTGCCACCAGCGGCCGGCGTTGCGAGTAACGCGATTCCAGCGCCTCCAGCGCATAATCCTCGTGTAGGCTCAAGCCGCGCTCGCCCATCATCGCCACGAGCTCGCGCAGGCTTAGCTCGAACCGCAGATACCACGCACAGGACGATGACCTCACTCTCGAAATGCTGCCTCCAGAACAGTTCGTCGGTGCTTTGCGGCCGTGCGCCATCGATCCGCCTTCAGTACACACCTGATTGAGGTGTAGCTTCCAAGGAGGAACCATGAGTGACGCGCCAGTGTTGAGACGCGCAGACAAGCTGATGGATGACGCTCGAATCGAGGAGATGCTTTCAAGCACATACTCCGGTCGCCTTGGAACTATTGGCGCTGATGGTTGGCCGTATGTCTGCCCGCTCTTGTTTGTCATGCTGGGTGGTGAGGTCTGGGTTCACAACACAGGTGCGACCGGCCATTTGCGGCGAAACGTTCTACAGCACGGGAAGGTTTGCTTTGAGTTGGACGTCCCGGGCAAAGTCTTCCCGTATGGGCGGTTAGAGCCGGCTCCGGTTGTCTGAACACGCTTTGACCTGAGATAAGTGGATTGGCTGCGGGTTTGATCTTTCAATCTTCAGATGCTATGGAGGACTCCCTGCGACACGCGAGCCCTGCTGCGCTAGAACGGGAGTCCTCAGGCAACGAACCGAAGGAGCGCAACATGACTGCATCTGAGACGGCCCTTCAAGGCAAGGATAGGCCGACTGCATTTGATCTTTACTTGAGCTTGGAGCTCGGTGACAAACACTGGAAGTTGACACTCGGAAACAGCAGCCAGCGACCGAGTCGCTGCACGGTGGCCGCCGGAGATGAGGCCGCGGTGCTGGAACGCATCGGCAAGGCCAAGATGCGTTTCGGACTGAGTGCGGAAGCCGCGGTGCACAGCTGCTATGAGGCGGGCCGCGACGGCTGGTGGCTGCACCGCAGGCTGCGTGAGCACGGTGTCGACAACATCGTAGTGGACTCCGCCAGCATCGAGGTCAACCGGCGCGCCCGGCGCGCCAAGACCGACCGACTCGACGGCGACAAATTGCTGTGCATGCTGCAGCGGTGGCACGCTGGCGAGACACGGGTGTGGTCGGTGTTGCACGAGCCTACGGTTCAGCAGGAAGACGATCGCCGCCTGCACCGCGAACTGCAGCGTCTGTCGAGCGAACGCACGTCGCACACCAATCGCATCGGGTCGCTACTGATGCTGCACAACCTGCGAGTGCAGCACGTCGGCGGACGAGACTGGAGCCGCTGGTGGAGCAGCCACCACGAGCAGGTGCCGGCGGCGCTGCGCGCCGAGATCGAGCGCGAGTACGCACGCTTGGTCGTGGTCAAGCAGCAGATACGCGAACTGCAAGCGGTGCAGAGCAAGCAGGTCAGCGATAACGAGCAGCCGCAAGTGGCGCAACTGGCCAGGCTGCGCGCGATCGGCATCCCGACGGCCTGGGTCCTGGTCAAGGAGTTGTTTGGTTGGCGACACTTTGCCAATCAACGCCAGGTGGCGGGATGTCTGGGTTTGGTGCCAAGCCCTTATGCCAGCGGTGACATCCAGATCGAGCAAGGCATCAGCAAAGCCGGCAACAAGCGAGCGCGGACCCTGTTCGTGGAACTGGCATGGAGCTGGCTGCGCTACCAGCCTGACAGCGACCTGAGCCAGTGGTTCAAGCGGCGCTTCGGCAGCGGCGGCAAGCGCATGCGACGCATCGGCATCATCGCGCTGGCACGCCGTTTGGCGGTGGCGCTCTGGCGCTACACCGAACACGGCGAGATTCCAGCCGGTGCATCGCTCAAGCCGGCGGTGTAGACCCCCGCAACAGAGAAGGATCTTCCCTCGACGCGACGAATTGGAGGAGACGTCTCACGCTACGATCGCAGGTTCGACGCGCCCGTGCAGGGGCTGGGTCACCACGCAGTGACCGTTCTTTCAGATGGGGAGCGTCGGTAACAGGGGTCAGCCAAGCGCAGGGCGCGCATGTTGCATGTGGTGCCGGGCAACACGCCCGACACGGATAGAAGGTTGTTTCAGCGTTGGCTGGAATCTTTCGTCAGACCCCGACCCGTGATCGCGTCTTCGCCTCGTTCAGTCCGTTCCACAACAGCCCGACCGCCATCGACGCTTGACAACATTTGAGTCCTCATAGAAGGCCCCTGCCAGGCCGCCGGAGGCGCCCCGGTTGAGCCATGTACTCATGGTTCAACCCATCAGGCAACCTCCTTCATCGCCGGCAGCGTCGCGAAGTAGAACTCTTCGGGCGTTCGCTTGTCCAGCGACGAGTGAGGTCGCCGGACATTGTAGAAGTCGATGTAGCGCGCGATACCTGCCTTGGCCTGGGCGACCGAGTCATAGGCATGCAGATAGATTTCTTCGTATTTGATCGAGCGCCAAAACCGTTCCACGAAGATGTTGTCGCGCCATGCCCCTCGGCCATCCATGCTGATTTGCACGCCTCGAGTCTTCAGCGCTTCGGTGAACTCCTCGCTCGTGAACTGGCTGCCCTGGTCGGTGTTGAAGATCTCGGGCCTGCCGTACTTGCTGAAGGCCTCCTCGAGCGCCTCCACGCAGAACGAGGCGTCCATGCTGATGGACACCCGGTGCGCCAGCACTCGCCGGCTTGCCCAGTCCACGATCGCGCACAGATAGACCCAGCCGCATGCCATCGGGATGTAGGTGATATCGGTCGCCCACACCTGGTTGGCACGCTCGATCTTCAGCCCGCGCAACAGGTACGGATAGACCTTGTGGGTCGGGTGCCGTTTGCTCGTGTTGGGCTTGCGGTACAGCGCCTCGATGCCCATGCGCTGCATCAGCGTGGCCACGTGCCGGCGCCCGACTTCGAAGCCCTCGCGATTGAGCATGTCGCGCAACATCCGGCTGCCTGCGAAAGGGTGCGCCAGGTTGATCGCGTCGATGCGCTTCATCAACCTCTGATCGGCCTGTGAGGCACCACGCGGCAGGTAGTACACGTTCCCTCGGCTGATGCCCACCAACTTGGCTTGCCGCTTGATCGGCAGGGCATGGTTGCGGTCAATCATCGCTTTGCGCTCAGCATGCCGGCCTTGGTGAGCGCGCCGGATAAAAAATCATTTTCCAGGGCGAGCTGCCCGATCTTGGCGTGCAGCTCCTTCAGGTCGATCGCCGGCTGCGGTGCCGACTCGGCACCGAACACGCTGGCGGCTCGGTCGAGCAACTGGTTCTTCCAATCGACGATCTGGTTGGGGTGCACATCGTGCAGCTTGGCCAGCTCCGCCAGCGTCTTCTCGCCCTTGATAGCGTCCAGAGCCACCTTGGCCTTGAACAGCGGTGAGTGGTTCCTACGCGGTCTCTTGCTCATGGTCTTCCTGCTTTCTCGGGCCTCGGGCCCGGGGTGATATCGCAGTTTGACCACTTATCGGTGTGTTCGGATTTCCGGCGCCACCTCTGTTTGAATGCGATACCTCGATTGAATACTGCAGTGTCGTGGTGTTTGGACTGATCAGAATCGTGGACGACACCGCGCAGAAGATCGCTTTCTTCGACACACTGATGGCGAAATATTGCAATGAAAATCTTGGTCGTCCCAAGGGCTTCTACCCACAGCTAGACAGGGTTACGGTGTATGCCATCGCGATCGAGCGGAATACCGGAAAGCAAACTTCACTTCCAACGATCGAAGCACGATGGCCGTCCGCTGACCATACGAGGACGCCGCTTGCCAAGCCCTCTAACGGTACCACCTAAGGCCGGTTTGATTACGTGCAGTTGACCCGGCCGTACTACGATTTGCTCACCGCGTCTTCATAAGTCACTGGCCCTGTGACAGCGGCTTGCTGGAGCGGCCGATAGAACAGCATGCCGCGCGAGCCCGAGTTGCGGCGGTTGAAGCGGACGACGAGTTCTTCAAGATAGGCATGGAAGTGTTCGGTGCGGGAGCAGCCGTTCGATGCTATTGCTATTTCTGTAAGGGTTCGTCGATCGGTCGGCGCACTTCAGGACGAGGGCTTGAATCTCTTGCGGGGCCGTCGCCAATTCCGGTAGGCCTCGTGCAGGCGCTCCGCCGCGTACTCGGCGCGGGCCGCCGGCATCAGGCCGTTGCCTTCTGCCCATGCGGCTTCCGCCACTCCGAACAGGCGATCGAGCTCGTCGTCCTCGACGTCGACAGGGTCCGAGTGATTGGTGTGCAGGGGCGGCCCCGACGAAAAAAGGCCGACGACCACCCCACAGATCATCTCCGCGAACGCCACCACCTTCAGCAGAAGACGGGTGTGTTCAACGTCCAGCTCTGACGCGCCCTTCGTGCTGGTCGCAAGCATCGACGCCGGAACGAGAGTGCCCAGCCGTAGCCGCATTTCCATGGCGTCGTCCATGCTCTTCTGTCCGATTCGGATATCTCCCGGAGCGAGAGCGATGGTAACAAAGCCTTCGAAATGGCGGCTGCTGCTCTGGACCAGCTTGACGAAGTGTTCGTTGAATTGCGGATCGTCTTGCAGCGGCCGCAAGGACCTCCACCCGCGCCGGGCGCAATGAAGGCTGAACAAGGCGGCGGCTGAGATATTCACGGCCGGCGCCGGCACGTTGCTTTCGTTCGAAGCCTGTCGGCGCGATGAATGCACCGTGTCGGACTCCAGGGGATTGCCTGGAGCGGGCTCGGCCAGCAGGTTGGCGCGGCGCGGCCACCGGGCGGCCGCGAGCGGGTTCGTTGTCGGCGAGCGGGCGCGACGGTTCATGCTTGCGGAACCCCTTCTTTTCGATGGCCTCCCGTGCTGTGCGCGCCCTGCCGTCAGCCCGGGTCGCTTTTCGAGTGACTGCAGTCTATGGTGCTGACCACACGAAAATGTGTACTTCCTGGTGACAATTGGTCAGGATTGTCCGGGCCTATCGCCACCGCGTTGGCGAAAATCATCGGCTGCTACCTGCCGTAACTCTGGCTCAAACAGGGCAAGTCCGCCTGGCTGCTGGTGCCGGCGGCGCTGAGCCTGGCGCTTTTCGCGCGGCTTCTCGCGCTCCACTCGACGGCCGCGGGCCGCGTGTACGCCTCTGACTGCGTGCGGCCAAAGCTGCGCCGCTCCATCGTTTACCCACAGTCCGATCAAGACCCGACATGGCGCAGGTCCGACATCAGCTCGGGGCCGACGGCGACAAGGACACCACCGGCTGTTCGTTGGACCACTTGGCCGTGAGTTCGGCAGAGCCCGCTGCTCGCGCACGGCTATCCACCCACGCTGCGCCGCCGCCTCGATAGCCGCCCGCTCGCTCCTGCATTCGGACTCTCCAGCGCGCCAACGGCCACGCGGACTGCCGTTTCGAGAGTGTTCCGGCCAGGCCGTGTCTTGGCCAGGACATTGAGCCCTTGCACGGTGCAGACGAGAAAGGCCGCGGCCTCTGCGGACGGGACGCCCGGCGGCAGCTCGCCCTCGCGCCGGGCCCGCTCGATCGCGCCCGCGAAAGCCGCCTCGAGCCGAGCCAGGTGCAGCCGGAACGCCTGGGCGATCTCGGCGTCCGTCATGGCGAACTCAACCATCGAGTTGGTGACGAGGCAGCCCCACTTGCGCTTGCCCTCGACCATCGCGTCGACGAGGCTCTTGAAGTAGTCGAGGATGCCCGCGAGACCCGATGGGTTGCCGTTCAAGCGCTCGATCGCCTGCTGCGACACCTCGCCCATATAGCGTTGCAAGGCCTGGATGAAGAGTCCGCGCTTGTCGCCGAACGCCGCATACAGGCTGCCGGAGTTCAGTCCCGTGACGCGGCAGATCTCCTGCATGCCGACGGCGTCGTAGCCGCGCTCCCAGAACACATCGACGGCTTTGTCCAGTACCTCGCCGGTGTCGAAACTTCTTGTACGTCCCATGACGAAATTGTAGATTAATCAATCAAGAAAACGCTACCTATGCGGTTCTGGTCCATATAAACACTTTTTCTCCCGAGTGACTAGAATTATAGAACGATCATTCAACAAAGGACCAACCAACATGAAAGTCGCAATCATGGGAACCGGCGGCGTCGGCGGCTATTTCGGCAGCAAGCTGGCGCTGGGCGGTTGCGATGTCAGCTTCATTGCACGCGGGGCCCACCTGGAGGCCATCAAGGCGGGTGGGTTGCGGGTCAGGAGCGAGCTCGGCGACCTGCACGTGCCCTCCCCGAAGGTCACCGATTCGCCGGCGGAAGTAGGCGCCGTCGATGTCGTCCTGTTGGGTGTCAAGCTGTGGGACACCCAGTCCGCGGCCGAGGCGATCCGGCCGCTGGTGGGCCCGCAGACCGTGGTCATCTCGCTGCAGAACGGCGTCGTCAAGGACGAACTTCTCACCGCAGCGCTCGGGCAGCACGCGGTGGCCGGTGGCGTCTGCTACATCGCGGCCACCATCATCGAGCCGGGGGTGATCGGCCATGCCGGGACCCTGCAGAAGCTCGTGTTCGGCGAGTACGGGGAGCGGCAGACGGAACGCATCCAGCGCTTTCACGAGGCCTGCGTTCGCGCGGGCATCGACGCCGAGATCAGCAATGACATTGGCCGTGTCATCTGGGAGAAGTTCGTGTTCCTGGTCGGCCTGTCGGCGACCACGGCCGCAACCCGCAGCCCGATCGGCAAGGTGCGCGCGCATCCTGCATCGCGCCGATTGCTGGAGGCGATCATGCAGGAAGCGGTGGATGTCGGCCGTGCCCAGGGCGTGGCACTGGCTGCCGATTTCGCCCAGGATCGCCTGCGCTTCTGCGACCAGTTGCCGGCAGACATGACGGCTTCCATGTTGCGCGACCTGGAGCGCGGCAATCGGCTGGAGGTCGAGTGGCTGAGCGGCGACGTCAGTCGTCGAGGCCTCGAGCTCGGCGTGCCCACGCCTTTCAACACGGCGGTGTTCGACATCCTCGCATTGCACGCCGACGGGGCTGTCCGATGAGCCTCACGCTGCGCTCGCTCACTGCCACGGCGGTGGTGGTCCCCATGGCCCGGCCGCTGTGGACCAGCGTGCAGGCCCTTCGAGAGGCACCGCTCCTGCTGGTCGACCTGCATACCGAGGAGGGCATCGTCGGGCATGCCTACCTCTTCTGCTACCTGCGTGCTGCGGCGGGCGCCATCGCCGCTTTCGTCGAGGACTTGGGCACGCGGCTGCACGGCCGGCCGGTGGTGCCTGCCTCGCTGCGCAAGGCCGTTGCCGACTATTCGCGCCTGATCGGGCAGCGCGGCGTGGTCTCCATGGCCGGTGCTGCGCTCGATATGGCGGCGTGGGATGCGCTCGCCAAGGCCACCGATCTGCCGCTCGTGCGCCTGCTCGGCGCCGAGCCCCGGCCGGTCCCCGCTTACAACAGCAACGGGTTGGGGCTTGTGGAGCCGCAGGCAGCCGCCGACGAGGCGAGCGAATTGCTGGCCGGCGGCTTCAAGGGCATTAAGATGCGCCTCGGCCGCCCCAGCGCGCAGGCCGACCTGGCCGCTGTGCGAGCGGTGCGCAAGGCCGTGCCCGATGACGTGGCTCTGATGGTGGATTTCAACCAGGCGCTGACGCCACGCGAGGCGCAGACCCGCTGCGCGATGCTGGATGGCGAAGGCGTCTACTGGATCGAGGAAGCCCTGCGCCATGACGACTACGCGGGGTACGCGCGGCTGCGGCAATCGTTGTCGACACCGCTGCAGTTCGGTGAGAACTTCACCGGACCCAAGGCCATGGCCGCAGCCTTGGCTGCCGGTTGCGTGGACTACGTGATGCCTGATGCCGAGCGCATCGGCGGGGTCTCCGGGTGGATGGATGCCGCCGCGCTGGCCGCTGCCCACGAGATCGAGATGTCCTCGCACCTCTTTCCCGAGGTCACAGCCCACCTGCTGGCGGCCACCCCCACCGCGCACTGGCTCGAGTACGTCGACTGGGCGGAGCCGCTGCTCCAGGCGCCGCTCCGGATTCGAGATGGCCTCGCGGTGCCCAGCGAGACCGCGGGCTCGGGCCTGGCATGGGACAGGGACGCCGTGGAGCGTTTTCGTATCGACGCCTGACGGCGGAAGCGGGCGCGTTGCCTCAGGCGGTGCTGTGGGGCAGCCTGAGTTTGCGTACCACGCTCGACTGGCTAATGCCGAGCGCCTTCGCCACGCCGCGCGTGCTGCCATGCGTGCGCATTGCGTCCTCGAGCAGGCCGGATTCGAAACGCTCGACCCGTTCCCGCAGCGATCCGCGGCCGGACAAGGTTCCGGCGTCGGCGGGTAGCACGCCGTCGAGGTCCTGCAGGCCGATCAGCGGCTGCGGGCTTGTGACGATCAGGCGCTCGACGACGTTGCGCAGTTCGCGCACGTTGCCGGGCCAGCGGTGGTCGTGCAGGCGGCGCAGCACCCGCTCCGAGATGCGGCGCTCCAGGCCGTACTGCCTGCAGAACTCGCCCGCGAAATGATGGATGAGCGGCAGGATGTCCTCGCGTCGTTCAGCCAGTGGCGGAACGTGGATGGGCACCACGTTGAGCCGGTAGTACAGGTCGCTGCGAAAACTTCGCTGCGCCACCATCTCCTTGAGATCGCGGTTGGTCGCGGCAATCACGCGCACGTCGACCGGCACCGTGCGCATGCCGCCCACGCGAGTGAGGACCCGATCCTGCAGCACGGTGAGCAACTTGACCTGCAGGTCCGGCGCCATCTCGCCGATCTCGTCGAGGAACAGCGTTCCCTCCGCGGCCAACTCGATCAGCCCGTGCTTGCCTTGGCGCTGTGCCCCGGTGAATGCGCCCGGCTCGTAGCCGAACAGTTCCGTCTCCAGCAGCTCGCGCGGTAGCGCCCCGCAATTGATCTTAATGAACGGACCTTTTGCCCGCGGGCTCTCGCTGTGGATCAGGCGCGTCACGACCTCTTTGCCGACGCCGGATTCGCCCGTCAGCAGCACCGTGGAATTCACCTTGGCCACTCGCACCGCCAGTTCCGCCAGGCGTTTCATGGCGGGGCTGTGCAGCACCACGCCGTCGATCCTGAGCGCCTGATTTCGCAAGGCGGCGATCTCGCTATCGACGCGCCGCAAATTCTCCTGTGCCTGGGCGAGGTCCTGCTGCAGGTTGACGAGCTCGGTCATGTCGCGCGAATTGATGATGACGCGTCGTACGCGCCCCTGCTCGTCCAGCAGCGGGATGCCGGTCACCATGATGGTCTTGCCCTCGTGCGTCTGCTGCGTCGTGGTGATGCGCTGCTTCGACTGGGCGACCTTGCCCGCGATCACCGGCCGAATCCAGCCCTTGCTCTCGAACTCCGAGACGTGGTGGCCGATCAGTTGCGAGGCCTTCACGCCGTAGTTGCGCTCGCAGCCCTCATTCACGAAGAGCGTCATGCCCTCGCCATCTGCCACGAAGATGCCGTCGAAGGAATTGCGAAGAATTTCCTCCAGGTCGCGACAGGTCTGCCGCGCCTGTTCGAGCTCTTGCGCGATGTTGCGTTGCTGCTTGCTCATCTGGATTTTCCGGGGATCCCCAAAGCATAGCGGTCCCGAGTCGTTTTTGAATCAGGATCGTCACCCCCTTCGCCCAGGATGCGCAGCGCCGCTTCACCCGAACGTGAGCCGCGGGCGACTCGGCTGATGCATTTCTGGTTCAAGCAGCGCGAGTGGCATCGGCCAGGCACGATACAGGCGGCCAACGATGGCGTTTTCGCGCCTTTTCACGCTGCGATGGGCCCTTGAAGCGCCACCGCGCGTTGGGTAAACCCCTAGCCAGGCCGGCACGCCCATTGCGTTTCCGGTGCGCCATTCAACAGACATCCAAGGAGACTTCATGGGCACCCCACTCACGGTACCGCTGTCGAGCCCGCCGGGCGCGCTCGGGCCAAACCACTACGCCGAGGACGAGCACCGGCGATGGGGCGAGGCCATGGCGTCACCACCCTTCGCGGAACTGCTGGCCTCAAAGCGCCGCTGCATCATGCCTTTGCTCGTTGTCAGCTTCGCGTTCATCATCGCGATGACCTTGATGGCCGGCTTCGCCAAGGACTTCATGGGGCAGAAGGTCATCGGTGCGTTCAACGTCGGCTATCTGCTGGTGCTGCTGACCTATCTGCTGTGCTGGGCGGTCTCGCTGATCTATGTGCGCACGGCCAATCGCCGCTTCGATGCCGGGAGGCCGCGATGAGATTGCTCACCCTGGCGATCTTTGTCGCGATCCTCGCGCTCACGCTCATCATCACCTACTGGGCGGCGAAGCGGACCCGCACCACGAGCGAGTTCTACGCCGCCGGCGGGAGCCTCACCGCACGGCAGAACGGCTTCGCGCTGGCGGGCGACTGGATGAGCGCGGCAGCCTTTCTGGGTTTTTCAGGACTGATTTCGCTCTACGGCATGGATGGATCGCTGTATGCGGTGGCAGCGCTTGCGGGCTTCCTCGTGATCCTCATGCTCGTGGCCGAGCCGATGCGCAACACCGGGCGCTTCACGCTCGGCGACGTGATCGCCTATCGCATGCAGACGCCGCAGGCGCGACTGGCTGCCGTGGTCGGCACGATCGTCGTCAATCTCGCCTACATGGTGCCCCAGATGGCCGGCGCGGGTGCCTTGATGAAGCTGATGCTCGGCATCTCCTACGAATCGGCGGTCGTCATTGTCGGCATCGGCATGATGGTCTACGTTCTCTTCGGAGGCATGATCGCCACGACCTGGGTACAGATCATCAAGGCGGTACTGCTCCTGTCGGCCGCCGCCGTCCTGGTGCTGATGCTGCTGGCACGCGTGGATTTCAATCCGCTCGTGCTGTTCTCGGCCGTCGAGGCAAGCTACGGCAGCCAGATGCTGCAGGCGGGGGGCTACCTGAAGCATCCGCTCGATCCACTCTCGCTGGTGCTCTCCTTCATGCTGGGCGTGGCCGGCCTGCCGCACATCATGACGCGGTTCTTCACCGTGCCCGACGCGACGACCGCGCGCAAGTCGGTGATCTGGCTCATGTTCCTCGCCGGCAGCTTCTTCCTCGTGACCACGCTCATCGGATTCGCGGCGGCAAGCTTCGTGGGGCAGGATGCGATACGCGCGGCGGACAAGGGCGGCAATCTTGCCCTGCCCCTGCTTGCGCAATACCTGGGTGGCGGTGCCGGGTCGTTGGGAGGGCAGGTGTTCCTCGCGGTGGTGTGTGCCGTGGCCTTCGCCACCATCCTTGCCGTCGTTGCGGGACTCACGCTGGCGACCTCGGGCGCCGTGGCGCACGACCTCTACGTGAGCGTCATCAGGCGCGGGCAAGTCTCCGAGCAGGAACAGGTACGCATCGCCAAGGCGTCCACCTTTGCGGTCGGAGCGCTCGCAGTGGGGCTCGGGCTCCTCGCCCAAGGCTTCAACGTCGGGGTGCTCGTGATTCTCGCGATCGCTGTCGCAGCGTCAGCCAACTTCCCCATCATCGTGCTGTCGCTCTTCTGGCGGCGATTCAACACCGCAGGTGTGATCGGCGGCGTGGCAGCGGGTCTGGTCTCCTCGCTGGTGCTGGCCTTCGTAGGGCCGGCATTCATGAAGGAGCATGCGCTCTTTCCGATCCTGAATCCCACGCTCGTCAGCGTTCCGATCGGCTTCCTCGGCGCCATCGTCTGTACCTTGCTGGCGGGCCGCGATCGCGCCGGCGAATCGCGCTTCGGTGAAGTCTTTTTCCGCGCGCAGACCGGATACGGCGTCGGCAAGGATTGAACCGCCTGGCATCCCTCTTGCATCTCAACACCCAAAGGAATTTCTCCATGAATGACATCCGAGGCATCGTCTTCGATCTGTACGGCACGCTCTACGACGTGCATTCTGTGGCGACCCAGTGCGACAGCTTCTATCCGAAACTCGGACGCGACGTGAGCGTCCTGTGGCGGCAGAAGCAGCTCGAGTACACCTGGCTGCGCAGCCTCATGGGCCAGTACGTCGACTTCGAGAAGGCCACCGAGGACAGCCTGGTTTACACCTGCCGGCATCTCGGGCTGGAGCTCGACGAGGCGAGGCGGGCAGCGCTGTGCGAGGCCTACCTCACGCTCTCGCCGTTTCCGGAGGTGCCCGCGGCACTGCGGGAGTTACGTGCACGCGGGCTGCCGCTGGCGATCCTTTCGAACGGATCCATTCGTTCGATCGACTCGGTCGTGCGGCGTTCGGGACTGCTGGACGAGTTCGCGCATCTGATCAGCGTCGACGACGTCCGGATCTTCAAGCCCAGCGATCGCGTCTACGAGCTGGCGGAGCGCAAGCTCGATCTGCATCGCTCTGCGATTCTCTTCGTGTCGTCAAACGCCTGGGATGTCACCGGTGCTGCCTACTTCGGCTATCCGACGTGCTGGGTGAACCGCGGTTCAGGCACCTTCGAGGAAATGGGGCAGCGCCCGGCACACACCGTCACGGGCATCGACGGGCTGGCGCGCAAGCTCTCCGCGGCGCACGAGATCTAGCCGACGCCCCGAACGCAGGACAACATGGAGATCCGCCGTCGGATTCGCCCGGCCCTTCGTTGATGTGGTGCGCAGCCGGAGCCGGTGCCGGCCTGGCGCTGGCACTGGCGATGGCCGGGCCAGGGCATTCGCCATTCCTCTTTGCCTCCCTCGGGGGCTCCGCGGTATTTTTGTTCGGTCTGGGCAACGCGCCGGCTGCCCAGCCTCGTGCACTGTTCAGAGGGCATCTGGGCAGCGCGCTCATCGGCATTGCGTGCGCGCAGCATCTCGGCAGCGGCGCGTGGGTCTACGCCCTGGCGCAGGCATTGACGCTGGTCTTCATGATCACATGCCGGACGGTCCATCCGCCGGCGGGCGCCAACGCAATGATCATGGTCCACGCGCATGCCGGCTACGGCGCGCTGCTGCAACCAGTGCTGATCGGCGTGATCTGCCTTGCGGGCTCGGCATTCCTCTGGAGCCGCCTTTGGAGCGGCGCTGTTCATTATCCCGTCAGCTGGCGGGCCGGCTCGCGTCCGGTCGATTGGGGCAGCCAGGCATGCGGCATCGATGAACAGTACGGCCACGACGTCGCGTTGAAGGGAGTCACTGCCGCGGAAGTGGCGCGGCGTTCAGCGCCGTAGCGTGCCGCCCTCTGAAGCCCCTGATGCCCGCGTCCAGTTTCGGAGGGGCCACGCGCGTCTCCATTTCGACGGCGACATGTCCGTGCGCTGCTTGAAAGCGAGCCGGGATGCGCTCGCGGATCGATAGCCAACCTGCTCGGCCACGGCACCGGTGGGCGCGGAAGCGTTCTTCAGCGCACTGGCCGCCAGGCTGATACGGATGTCCGCCAGCAACTCGCTCGCCGAGCGTCCCAGCCGCTCCTGAAAGTGGCGTGCCAGCGTGGCGCGCGACATGTGGCACAGGCGAGCCAGCCCCGGCACGGTCCACGGGTGCGAGGGCTCCTTCAGCATGGCGGCCCGTGCGGGTGCCAGGCGCGGGTGAGCCGCCAGCGCGAGCAGGCTGACAGGCGCATCGTTCGATTCACTGGCAAGGCGCAGGGTGAGCGCGAACAACGCCGCAGAATCACCAAATGCGTCTCGCGCACGGGCGCGGCAACGCATTCCGACGGACCTTGTCCAGCTGGTACGGAAGCGAGCAAGAACAACGTCGTCGCGCAGACCGTAATTGAGCACGAGCGCAGGGTGGCGATGAACGTCGATGGTTCCTTTGCGGAGTGCAGTTACCGGAACTCTCCGATTACGGCGATCGATGCTGCGACCGGCAGCAACTGCCGGGCCACGAGCAGGACCGGCTCAAGGATCAGCTCAGGCGGGCACGGCGCAATGCCAGTTGCACCGCTTGACCTACGTGAGACGGAAGGAAAACACCGCGCCCTTGTCGGGCCGCGGCAGCAGCCGGATGTCGCTGCCATGCAGCGGCAGGATCCGTTGCACGATCACGAGCCCAAGGCCATCGCCGCGGCCTGCGAAGCTCTCCTTCTCGGCTTGACGATGCCGTACTCGAGGCGCGCCAGTTCGAACAGCTCCTGCGCCAGCCGCGCGACCTTGCGGCTCTGAGCCAGAGCGATCTCGAGGTAGCGGCGGCTGTCGGCGGTGTCCACCGAGTCAGCCTTGATCAGCAGGGTTTCCAAGTAGCCGTGCACCTGTGCGCCGGCGGAACTTTGAAAACGCGGGCGGTACAACTTTGAACGCGGCGCTCGTAAGCTGTTGATTTTCTTGGGTTGGAAAGTGCGACAACCTTGGAGGAACTCAGTGTGAGTTCGTTCAAAGTTAGATCGGATTCCCATCAAATTTACGCCCTAACTTTGACGATGGCGCGCGTAAGTCGTTGATTCGATGAGGAATCGGCCCAATGCCTGAACGCACTCTTGGAGCTTCACCAAAGCGGGCAGGGTTGGGTGGCGCGCGCCCCGGTCGCATCAAGCGCGTGCGAGCTGCCGCGTGCCGGTCAACATTGCGCGGCCAGCCGCTTGGGGCTGCGAGAAGCGGTTGGCGACAGTTGCTGCTCCGACGGCGAAGTTTCACCCGCCGCAGGCGAGGCAGCAACACAAATCAATTGGCAGGATGCAAAGGTCGGCCTACATTGGTCTTTCACCCACCATAAGGATCGCAACATGCCCATTCGCTTCGCATCGATGACCCACCGCATCGCGAAGAACGGCGCGATGCTTCACAAGGCGATGATGGATCGCGTCCACTCGCTGGGGGCGGACCATGAGCCGTCCGAAGCCGAAAAGGCGCTGGCCGAGGAGCGCCGCCTGCTCAAGGAGGAGCGTGCAAAGCGCCAAGCGCGAGCGCAGCAGCCGACGGCGAAGGCAATCGACAAGCTGGTGCGGACGCACCACCCGCAGGCTAAAGAGAAGCCCAAGGCGAAAAAAGAGCCCAAGGAGGCGAAGGCTAGCAAGGCTCACAGGCCCTCGCGTGCCGAGAAGCACGCCGCGCAGGCGGCGGCTCTGCAGGCCGCGAGTAGAGCGCCGAAGAAGACGTCGAAGACCTGAGGAGGATCTCTGGCAGGCGCCGCAATAGTGGTAAGGCAGCCTACAGCCGTTTCCGGCCAGGACCAGTCATTCGAGTGCGCTGTGGAAGTCGCTTCGTAGCGGAGGCTCGCCCGTTCAACCCGCGCGGTTGAACAGCGGGGGGCACACGGCATCAGTACCGTAGCGGTGGCCATTGCCGGCCTCCTTGCTGAGCTGGGCCGCCTTCTGGATGTACGCGCGCTTGATACCTCCTGGAGGAAATCGGCGCGCGGACGAAGACAAGACAGGCGCCTGCAGCGCATACTGAAAGACTGCTCCCGGCACGAAAAGAGTTCTGTCGTGTTCACAACTGAAATTCATTTGCCCGAGCGCGCCTTGTTGGCCGGGACCCGCGGCGCCTTGGGGGCAGGCGTGGGCCTGCTGCTTTCCGACGGGCTCAGCGCAGAGCGACGCAAGAATATCGGGTGGACGCTGGTGGCCGTTGGCGTGCTGACCACCATCCAGCTCGCGGCCACGCTGCTGTTCGGTCGTCGCCGAAGGAGCGACGCCTGACTTGCAGAGCCTTCTTCTGCCCGGGCCGCCTTGGCGTCCAGGTGGCGTGCATACTCACGCTGAAGTTGATGAACCCAAGCACGCTGAAGATGAGCGTCAGGCCCAGGGTTGGCAGGGCCACGACCGTCCCCATCACCAACCCATTGGCCAAGTGCTGAACGATATCGGAGAACATCGCGCCAGAGGAAGGTGGAAGGAGAGCAAGGGTCGAAAACAATCGCGTGGTCGCATCGCCCAGGCGGCGGGCGAAAAACGGCCGAAGCGCCAAAGCGGCCAGGTCAGGATCACGGCGAAAAAGTCCACAACTTCTGATTCTTCGATCGGGGCCGCGATCTCAGAGAGGTTCGTACAAGGTCTTGAGCCCCAGCCAAGCTGCCGCGATCACCGCATTCACCGACACGCTCAAGGCACTCGGCACATAGAACAGCGCCGATACCGCCGGCGCGCCAATCAGGATTTCGACAATCCCCCCCAACCCGTACAACAGCACGGCGCACCACAGCCAGCGTCGCATGTAAATGGGAAGCCAGTGAGCTTGAAATTGATTGTGACGCCAGGCCGCTGAGCGCTCGATGAGGCTGCCTTGTGTGACGTCCAGAAAGAGCCACTCGAAGAAGAAGTAGCGGTACAGGAGAGTGTGGAAGGTCAGCTCATGCACGATCCATTTCCTTCTGATGGCGGTGGTTCGTCCCAGTCGTTTCTGATGGCGTATCGGGAAGACTGATGCCTCTTGCGGGCCGGCGACTTTGCCAAGATGGACATCATCGACTGCGGCGCTGACGCTTAGACAATCTATGCAATGCTGGGTTCCATGGCAGCGCCTTCGCACAGAACCATCAACGCGCATGTGTGGCCGAGACTCTCAAGAGGCACCGACCCGGACATCGGCCGAGTCGATCGTGGCCGACTTCGCTGGCTGTACGGGCCGCGTTGGTGCGCTCGTGATAGCGCAGCACCGCTTCGACCTTGTCGGCGTCGTGGATGTCGGCGCCGCCATTCCCATGGAGGTGTAGCGTACTTTCCTTCCTTGATCGTGACCGCGCCTCGATAAAGCATAGGCTAAAACAATGGCGAACGTTCCCAGACAGACTCCGACGCCGGGGCCGCTGTCCCTAACGCCTCGCAGTCCGCAACCCGCGGACTGCCGCGCCAACCGCCTTGCGCGCGAGACGAGTCCCTACCTGCTGCAGCACGCGCACAACCCGGTGGACTGGTTTCCATGGGGCGAGGAGGCGTTCGCCAAGGCGCGCGCCGAGGACAAGCCCATCTTGCTGTCAGTGGGCTACGCCACCTGCCACTGGTGCCATGTGATGGAGCGCGAGAGCTTCGAGGATGTCGGGCTGGCGCGCCAGTTGGCCGATGCCTTCGTCGCGATCAAGGTCGACCGCGAGGAACTGCCCGACGTCGACCACGTCTACACGAGCGCGCTGCAGGCGCTCACGGGCCGCGGCGGCTGGCCGATGAACATGTTCCTCACGCCGCAACTTCGCGCCTTCTTCGGCGGCACGTACTTCCCGCCGCGATCGCGCCAAGGAATCGCCAGCTTCTCCGAGGTGCTCGCCGCCGTGCGCGAGGCGTGGGTCCACCGGCGGGGTGACATCGAGCGGGAGGCCCAAACGCTGCTCGATCTCGTGCGCCGCGGCACGACCCTCTCTGCCCGTACGTCGGCCGATGACGTGCACCGGCGACCCGTGGCCCAGATCGCCCTGCGCTTCGACGAAACGCACGGCGGCTTCGGCAGCGCGCCCAAGTTCCCGCAGACTCCGCTGCTGCAGTATCTGCTGGCGCTGGCGGCCAGCGGCGACGGGAGCGCGCGCACGATGCTCATTGCGACGCTGCAACACATGGCCGCCGGCGGAATGTATGACCACGTCAGTGGCGGCTTCGCTCGCTACTCCACCGATGAGCGTTGGCACGTACCGCATTTCGAAAAGATGCTGTACGACAACGCCCAGCTCGCGCGCGTGTACGCCGGCGCGTTCAGGCTGACCGGCGAAGAGCGGCTGCGCCATGTCGCCGAGGGCACATTGACGTACCTGTTGCGCGAGATGCACCCAGCGGCTGCGCCGGCAGCCTTCGCTTGCGCGCAGGACGCCGACGCCGAGGGCGTCGAGGGCAAATTCCACGTCTGGACGCTGGCCGAGTTCCGCGCCGTGCTCGGCGCCGATGCACAGGCCGCGGCGCGTCTGCATGGCGTGTCGGAGCAAGGCAATTGGGAGCACGGCACGAACGTGCTCGAGCGCCGCGATCCGGAAGGCGTACGCGCCGAACTCGATCTGGAACCCGAGGCCTTCGCGTTCTGGGAGCGCTCGGTGCGCGAGCGCCTCTACGCAGCGCGTGCCCGGCGCGCCTGGCCGATTACCGACGACAAGGTGCTGGCCGACTGGAACGGCATGGCGCTGCGCGCATTCGCTGAAGGAGGGCGGCTGCTCGGGCGAGACGACTTCGTGCAGGCTGCGCGAGAGCTCGCGCGCTTCCTGCTGGCCGCCATGGCCCGGGACGGGCGGGTCCACCACGCCTGGCGCGACGGCACGCTGCGAGACGAGGGGTACCTGGCCGACCACGCGCAGCTCGGGCTCGGCCTCCTGGAACTGCATGCAGCCACCGGCGAGCTGGAGTGGCTGAACGCCGCGCTCGACCTGTGCGGCGGCATGGTCGAGCGCTTCCATGATGCGGTCGAAGGCTTCTTCGACAGCGCGTCAATCCAGCTGCCGATGCGGGCGCGGAACCTCTTCGACGGCGCAGTTCCCTCGGGCACTGCGGCGGCGTGCGAGCTGTTGCTGCGACTGGCAGGCCCCTTTGAACGGAACGACTGGGCCGACATCGCCCGCGCTGCGCTCGAGGGTCACGGCGCATTGATGGAGGAAGCGCCGATGGCCGCATCGGCGTTGCTGCATGCACAGCTGCTGGCGGAGCAGGGGGCTGAACTTGCGATCCCAGCGGGACCAGGCAGCGAACGCCTGTGGGCGGCGGCGCAGTCGGCGTTCGCGCCACTGGTCACACTCTTCCGTGGCTTGCCAGGATCGATGCCGCCGCTCGAAGGACGGATTGCGGGCGAGGCCTACCTGTGTCGGAATGGAAGCTGTGAGCTACCGGCGCGATCGGTCGAAGCGCTGCGAGAGCAACTGGCAAAGGGGTTCTCTGGCCCGGCCGGCAAGTTCGCAGCATCGGACGGCACCGCTTGAGGGTTGCGGCCGAGCCATCGGCTCAAGAGAAGGCCCGGCGATCGTTCCAACACGCGGAAATTGGCAGACGATGCCCTTGCGCCGACGGTTGCGCGCGGCTTCGACCCGCCGATGCCGTGCTGGAATGGAGCGCGGTGCCACGGCTCACGCCGGCTTGGCGCCCGTGGCCACCAGCATCGGCGCACCGCCAGTTGAGCGTTTCAAGCAAGCCCTCCGTATACTGCTTGGGCTTCAAGCCCGATTCAACCCGATTCAATGGAGGTCGCTATGGCAGTAGTGATGAACATGGAGTGGGACGGCGTCACGCGTGAGCAGTACGAGGCCGTCAGGAAGATCGTGAACTTCGAAGGCAATGCGCCAGCGGGTGGCTTGTTTCATGTCGCATCGTTCAGCGACACAGGGATTCGGGTCACCGACTTGTGGCAGTCGGCGGAGGACTTTCAGACGTTCGTCGAGAAACGGCTGATGCCAGGCACCAAGGAAGCCGGCATCCAGGGCGAGCCGCGAGTGCAGATCTATCCGGTCCACAACCTTTTCACGCCAGGCTTTCGCCCCCTTTGACGCAACTCAAGCTGTGTGCGCCCGGCGCGAAACGACGGGCGCCTCGCCCCGCCACCGTTGAGACCAGTTGCACACGAACCGCCGACTAGTAGCTGGGAGTCGGCGAAGACGAACTGCCCCGCGCTTTTGGCGCGGCGGTGTTCCTTGATGCTGCGCCGCCTGGCCTTCTCGTCAAGCCAGTACGACAGCGACAGGATCTTGCCGGGTGATGGCCGAACAGACCGAAGCATGAAGTGGCGCCCCCTGGCGCCTTGGTTGGAGAACGCCAGCGACAGGCAAAATCCGGCCAACACCAGTCGTTCAGGACCTCGGCCCAAACTTGGTCAGAAACGAGCCTCGCCTCCAATCCAATGCTCATCGACGAACTCTTCAGTCTGCTCCCGCGCCCCGCCCAGCCAAGGGAGCAAGGCACCGCGGCCAAATGGGGGACCGTGACGTCCAAGCTTGGCGGGCCGCTGCCCACCGACTACATGCAGTTCGTTGACCACTATGGCTCGGGGACCATCAACGGATTCCTGACCGTCTTCAATCCTTTCAGCTCGAACCCACACGTGAACTTGCTGGACCAAGTATTCGTCCAGCTATCGGCGCTGCGCGAACTTCGGACCAATTTCCCAAACGAGTTCGAGCTCCCGCTCTTTTTCGAGCCCGGCGGCCTTCTGCCCTGGGCAGCTTCCGATGATGGAGACGTGTTCTGCTGGAGCACCGTTGGCGAGAGCGGCGCATGGGAGGTTGTCACTGTGCCGCGCAGCGATTCGCCCGAACGGTTCAAACTGAGCATGTCGCAGTTTCTCGCGCGAGGACTGACCGGCCAGGTCAAGTCGTCGGCCTTATCTCCGTATTTTGCTTCGGGAACGGGCTCATTTGAGCCGCACCCGGCGTGAGGCAAACTTCGGCAGACGGCCAGAAGCAGTCCTTCGACCTTGCCCCGACTTGTTTTGTCTCCAAATAGGCCGAATTCGTGAAATAGTGCCAACAATACGAACCTTCAGTCGACTTGTGATTGACATCAATCGGAATACCGTGAGGGCTTGGTTTCTCCCTGGGTAGGCATCAAGGACCAACCCCTTAAGGCGAATGGCACTTACTTTGGCCTGCACGCGTGACCGTGTCGCTGCACATGTCGACGGGCCTGCTCGCGCGGCGTCTTCAGCCATGGGTACGGTTTGGGCCGTCGCTTTCGCATTCGCGGCTCGATGCGCCCTGGGCGGTGGCCGACTTTGGATTGAGCGATCAATGCGAACAGCCGCTGGTTGTCCTTCGCGGCGCATAGTCCGCGCGTGGTCCACTCCGTCCATAGTTGCACCGTGTGTTTGAAGCTCAGGCCGCGCGGATCGACGCCGGCCTTGCAAGCGGCCTGCGCCATCAGCAGCCGGATCACGTTGTAGGCCAGCAGGTGCACCCACATCTGTTTCTCGTTCATCTGCGGCGTCTGGCAGCTCAGCACCTCCATGCCCGTGGTGGTCTTGAGGTTTCGCAGGTCCAGCTCGACGTTCCAGCGGCGTGCGTAGAGCGCCGACAGATCACTCTTGCTCACCTCTCGAGGCTCCAGCAGCGTGGTGACCAGCACCTGGTGGCCCACCTTGGCTTCGCGCAGCATGATGTCCTCGGGCACGCGCGCGTACTGCTCGTGTGTCATCCACTCGGGACGCGCCGGCCTGGGCCAGCACACGATGTGATCGCGCGTGCCCAACTGCTGGCCGCGGCGGAAGTCCGTGATCCGCGCTCCGTGCTGCTCGAACACGACGTCCACGCCCTTGTCCAGCAGCGCGGCGATCAGGAAGTAGTTGCAGTACAGCGCGTCGGCGAGCATCACATCGCCCGCGCCAAAGCCTTCGAGCAGGCGGCGCACCAGCGCGAGTTCTCCGCTGCCCTTGCCGCTGTACGGGCCAATCGCCGCGTCCAGGGCTGCTCCAGTGGCCAGGCAGATCACCGCCACCAGCCGCGCCAGCGGGAAGCCCACGCCCGGTGCCTGCGTGCTGGGCTGCGGATACACCGCCTGGTTCTCGGGCGTGTCGGGCATCGACAGGCCCGTGCCGTCCACCAACTTGACCGCGCGGCCTCGCCACTTCCAGGGCGCCAACGCCTTTGCGCTCAGCTCGCGCCCCGTTTGCTGTGTGAGCGCCGTGACCATCTCCAAGGGCAAGCGCTGGCGAGCCTTGCAATACGCGCCCGTGCGAACGCTGCACGCGCTCAACCCGTCGGCCGCGCGCTGCGCCGCCCAGCCATTGACCGCCTTCTGGCATGAGCCATCGGCCTCCAGCGTCTGGCGCATGAACATCGACAGCGTCACCGTCGGCGGATACAGCCGCTCGCGATGCTCGGGCAGCAGCGCTTCGGTCGTCTCGAGCAACTGCGGGCTCGTCAGGATGTTGAAGAACTCCACCGCCTCGGTCGTGCGTGCCCGCCGTTGAATGCCTCTGCGGCGTTGATGCAAATCGCTTCGGGCTTTACGATCCATGCTGGCTGGCCTTTGGTGAGATGGTTTGGATGCTTCGTAACCAACCATCCTATCGATCCAGGGTCAGCCACCCTCCCTTTGCAATCAAGCACTTACGCCTCGCCGAAGGCTCAGCGGCCCAAAGTAAGTGCCATTCCCCTTAAGGCCCGTTTCGTACGGGCCTTCTTTTGTTTAATCGACAAGCGCTTGGCTCAGGCGCTCCGCCATGACGGGGGCAGCCAGAGGGGGACATCGCGGCAAGCTTGAGCCGAGGAACAAAATTGGAGGTCACGTTGAGATTCATCTTCTTTTCGGCGCTTGTTTTGATATGCCAAGTCGCCACGGCGGAAACCGTTCAAGTCAAGTATCACGGCGGCGTCGCACTTGACGCCTTCGCATGTGCAGACGTTAAGGAGAGCGGTGATATTTCGCGGATTTGCTACGACAAAGCAGAGCGGTACATGGTCATTCAGCTCAAGACGACCTACTACCATTACTGCGAAATCGACGCCGCGACAGTGCAAGGTCTCCAAACGGCCAGTTCGAAGCGGCAGTACTTCGAAACCCGCATTCGCGGTAGCGGCGCGGACGGACCATTCGACTGCCGAACGCACCCTATCCCGAAGAAGTATCGGCAGTAGTCGCCGGCTACCGGAGAGCATTTATCTGACGCCGTGCCGACGCTGATCGAGCGCGCTGGTGTTGCGGCGGCAGATAAACGTCGATGGACTGAACCGCCGCTCGGCGATGGCGTGCGGGGCTGTTGGGGAATGTAAGGTTCAGACGCGGTGACGGTAGTACGTGCGGGGTGTGGAGGGGTGAGCGTGGGTGCTCAGGCGGCGACTGGTGACGGCCGTTGGGCGGTCGAGGCGCAAGCGATGGGTCGTTCGCAGCATAGCGATGGTTCGGTCACACACGTCGGGACGATCCGCACCGCCGTCGCGATGTCGGTGGACAAGTTCTTGGACGGTGATGCGCCGGCCGGGTATCACGGCGGACCCCGGCATGCAACGGCTTGCGGTGCAGCGCAGCCGCGCTGTGGTGGCAACACCTGCACGGTACGCCAGTGCCCCAAGCGGCAGTGCGGGCAGCACGAGACTTCGATGCCCGTGACGCGCTGCAGGAACGTGGCGGCGTCCTCTCGAGCCTGGGCATTGGCCGCGGGCATCGACAGCGCCAAGCGGGCCTGCGCGAGCCGCTCGGCCTTGACGGCCGGGCTCAGCAACCCGTAGTGGCGGATGCGCTTGAACCCCGGCGGCAGCACATGCTGCAGGAAGCGAGCGATGAAGGTCGGCCCGTCGATGAGGACCGTTCGCTTGCCGCCATGATCGTCGGCGCGTACGCGCAGTCGCACCCCGTTGGCATCGATGCCGACGATGCGCTCGTTGGAGACTGCCACGCGGTGCGTGTAGCGCGACAGGTAGTCCAACACCGTCTCGGGGCCAGTGAGCGGCGTCTTGGCATACACCACCCAGTCGTGACGCTTGAGCTCGGCCAGCCGTGCCTGGCGCATCGCCGGCGTGTTGGCCGGATCGCGGGGCAACTCGCCGGCCTGACTCGCGCGGCGCAGCGCGTCGACGAACTTGCCTCTGAACACGCGTGACAGCGCATGCACCGGGAACAGGAACGTCGGGCTACGCTTGGGTGCACACCACAGGCCATCGCCGTCCAACCCACCGCAGGCCATCAGCGCGTGCACATGGATGTGGCGGCGCAGGTCCTGCGTCCAGGTATGCAGCACCAGGGTGAAGGCAGCTGTTGCACCGAGCCAGCGCGGGTTCGCGGCGAACTCGCTGAGCGTGGCCGCTGCGCATTGCATCAGCGTGCGGTACACCCAGCGCGCGTGGAACTGCGCCAGGGCGTTGAGGGCGTGCGGCAGCGTGAAGACCAGGTGGCAGTACGGTACCGGCAGCAACTCGGCAAGCTGGGCCTGGCGCCAGGCGTCGCGGGCGTCGTTCTGGCACTGCGGACAGTGCCGGTTGCGACACGAGTGGAACAGCCGCTGCTCCTGGCCGCACTGGTCACAGCGCTGCAACTGACCACCCAGCACCGGTGTGCGGCAAGCGACGATGGCGCGCCAGGCACGCGCCTGCGGCGTGCTCAGCGTGTGCTGGCGCAGATAGGCCGGCCCGAAGGTGTGCAGCACCTCGGCCAGGGTGGCGCTCATCGCGCAGCGGCTTCAGTGCAGCGGCGGTCGCGGTGGCGTCGGCGGTGACGACGGCGCCTCTGGCTCGACCTTGGGCAGATGGGCTAGCAGCGCCAGCGCGCTGTCGCCTGCGCTGTGGCCGGGGCGGGCCATGCGAAGGTAGCGGCTGGTGGTGCTGAGCTTGGCGTGGCCGAGCAACTGGCTGATGCTGTTGAGGTCCACGCCGGCTTCCAGCAGATGTGTGGCAAAGCAGTGGCGCAGCGTGTGGATGCCGCCGACCTTGGCGATGCCCGCAGCGTTGCGCGCGGCGTAGAAGTAGCGCCCGGCGCTACGGGTGTCCAGGTGCTGGGAGGGGTTCAGCCGCGCAGGGAACAACCAGTCCTCGGCCTGTGCAGTGCGTCTGCATTGCCGCCAGTACAGCCGCAACTGCTCGAGCAACTCCGGGCTGAGCAGGCTGTAGCGGTCGTGCCCTCCCTTGCCCGCGATGACGTGAATGCACATGCGGTCGGGCGAGGAGTCGATGTCGCAGCCGCGCAGTTGACACAGCTCGCTCACGCGCAGCCCGCTGGCGTAGGCCGTCATCAGAAGCGTGCGCGCCTTCATGGACATCGGCGCAGCCAGCACCGCTGCCACTTCGGCGCGAGACAACACGTCGGGCAGCCGCTGCGGGGTGTGACCCATGGGGATGCGCTGGCGTCGCTCGTTCTGGCCGAGCACCTCGCACACCAGAAACCGCACGGCGCTGGAAGCCTGATTGACGCTGCTGCGCGCCAGATGCCGCTCGCGCACCAGGTGCAGCAGATAGGCCTGGACCTCCTGGTCGGTGATCAGCTCCGGGGTTCGGCGGTAGTGACGGGCCATCTGCGCGACAGCCCTCAGGTAGGACTCTTGCGTGCGTGGCCTGAAGCCACGCAGCACCATCGCATCGATCATGCGTTGACGTAGTGGTGTCATCGTCGTCTCCGAGTTCCGGGGAACATTCCCCGCAACCAAGGTACAACTCACCTCCGCGCAACGCGATCTGCCCTCGTCGCACACATCCACCGCGTCAGCGGTTTAGTCCAACGGCCAACAGCAGACGTTGAGGAGCGTCCCCCAATGAGATTCCAGAAGCTGCAAAATGCCCTCGATTCGGGGTTCCTGAAGCCCGCGCTCTGCAGGTTTTCCGAGCCTCCCGCTGAGGCTGAAATCCTCGCGCTCAGCGCGCAAAGACCCTGGCCTCTAAGCGCTGCCCATGTTGACCTTCTCTCCCGCTGGGGAGGGTCAAGTCTCAATACTGTTCGGATAGAGATATTTGATGCATAATGACTGCCGTCCCAACGACGGAGTCGAGCATGGCGCGAACCAAGGCGGTCCTGGGAAGTGGAGCAAGGCTGGCCGACTTTCTGAGTGCCAGCCTGCTGGCGCGGGTCGTGCCGGCCGAGGTGGTGAATGCGGTGCTCGATGCTCACGGCTGCAATTCGCAGCGCGTGCGCAGCTTTCCGGCAGTAGCAGGGGCGTACTACTGCATGGCTCTGAGCCTGTACCCTGAGGCCGCGTACGAGGAAGTGTTCGCCGCCGTGTCGCAGGGCCTGGCCTGGGCCGCCGGGGCTGCCGAGCCACCCCGGGTGACCAAGTCCTCGATCAGCGGCTTGCGCAGCAAGATCGGCGCGGCGCCGATGCGTGAACTGGTCGAGCGCTGCTGTGTGCCCATGGCTGACGCTCAGGCTCATTCCCACGCGTTCTATGCCGGCCTGAGGCTGGTCGCCATTGACGGCAGCACCTTCGAGTTGCCTGACGAGGCCGAGAACGCGGCGCATTTCGGCTACCCGGGCAGCCGAATCGGCCATGCCGGCTACCCGCAGGCGCGATGCGCGGTGCTGGTTGAGTGCGCGACGCACGCGATCCTGGGCGCCAACCTGGGGCCCTACCGCAGCGGCGAGTGGGAGCTGTTCCAGCCGCTGTTGCCCCGGCTGGGGCCGGGCATGCTGTGCCTGGCCGACCGGGGGTTCAACGGCTTCGAGCACTGGCAGCAGGCGCAAGCCACCGGCGCGCAGTTGCTCTGGCGCTGCGTGGGCAACCGCCAGTTGCCGGTGCATCGCATGCTCGACGATGGTTCGTACCTCAGTGCCATCCATCCCACCGGTGTGAGCCGCAGCGAGGCGACGAGCCAAGCCATCGTGGTGCGCGTCATCGAGTACGCCTTGCCGGGACTGGCCGATGCAGAACCGCGCTACCGACTGCTGACCACGTTGCTGGACCCGCAGGTCGCCCCGGCGTTGGAACTGGCAGCGGTGTACCACCAGCGCTGGGAGATCGAGGGCGTGTTCGACGAGCTCAAGACGCACCTGCGACAGAGCCGCCGCGTGCTGCGCAGCAAGACCGCGGAGCTCGTGCGCCAGGAGTTCTATGGCTGGGTGCTGGCGCACTACTCGGTGCGCTGGCTGCTGCATCAGGGCGCCACACGGCATCGAATGGCACACGCCGAGCTGTCCTTCACAGGGCATGTGCAGCTGCTTCGCCGCGCACAGCCCCGCTCCGGGGCCTTTCCCCCCAGCGCGCCCGAGGCGTCGACGACGGTGGTTCAATGAACTGCTCGAAGCCTGCGCCCGGATCCGCGCCACCCGCACGCTGAACAAGCGCTCGCCGCGGATGGTCAAGCGGCGCCACTCGCCTTACGCATCATTCGACCACCACGCGCCGACGCGCGGTATCCGTCCGGCCATCACACTTGACGCCTCCCTTCCTGCCTGAGCCGGCTCAGAGGCGCTCGGACAGCCAGTCGCGGATAGCCCGGTTGGCCGAGTTGATGTCGAAGCTCTTCGGGTCGAACGGACCGCCGCACCAGCGCAACATTGCGTCGTGCTGCTCGTGGGACGGATCGCCGATGGCCTGCAGGAACTCCTCATAGCCACCGAGCCCGCCGACGTCCTCTGGCGGACAGGCGTTCGCGCCGGCCAAGCACATCGGCCAGCTGTTGCGCCCTTCGTCAGGGAGCTCGACCGCCTGCACCGTCACGTCGTGGTGCCAACCATCACCGAGGTCGTATTCGTGCAGGAAGCCTTTGACCGTCGTGCCCACCACCTCGTCGAGGGTGAACTCATCGTCGGGCAGTACGGGTTTGTCGTCGATCCACTCGTCATCAGGGAGGCCGTACAGGTTGCCGTCGATGGCGAACAGGTGCATGTGGCTGTTGGTCCAGCCCATCGCCGCCTGGATGATGCGGTCCAGATCGGCCAGCGTCATGTGGCCGGGCACGCTGATCAGCCGCCAGACGGTCGGCTCGCTGCCCTCGAGCTTCACCAGCAGTCGGTAAGCGTGCTTGGGCTTGGATTTCCTGCGTGCAGCGGTTTTGCGTGTGGCCATCGCCGCAGCGTAGCAGGCGGGGTTGGCGCCGCCGGCGCGTTCAGCCCTCAGGCGGCGTCCAGCGATGCGGCAGCAACTCGTCGATCCGACTGGCCGAGTGCGTTGGCAGTCGCTCGAGGACGTCCTTGAGGTACGCGTAGGGGTCGTGCCCGTTGATGCGTGCCGAGTGAAGCAGGCTCATGACCGCCGCGGCCCGCTTGCCCGCGCGCAGGCTGCCGGCGAACAACCAGTTCGCTCTGCCAAGGGCAATCGGCCGGATCTGGTTCTCGACCCAGTTGTTGGAGATCGGCACGTCGCCGTCCTCGACGAAGCGAGTGAGCTCCTTCCAGCGCTTGAGGCTGTAATCGATGGCCTTGACGGTGGCCGAGCCGGGCGGCACCAACTGCCGCTGCGCGAGCATGGGGCCGGCTTCGGCACGATGTTGCCGAGGCGGCCGGCATCGGGCGAATCTCGGCACCGGGGACCGTGTGTTCCTCCAGGGCAGCGCTGCCCGATCGGCTGCGCGCTAACCCGAAGTTCCCCGATGCAGTTGACGAGATCCCTTTGTGACTCAAGCACTTGCGTGAGTTGGCGGGGAAGTTTTCTGTCTACGGCTTGATGTTTTGCACGAGCGCGAGGGCGCGCAGGTGCAGTGGCTGGGCGTTGGTGAGGAGCTCGAAGGTGGGTGCCTCGGGACCGGCCTGTGGGGTGCGGCAGGTATTGCGCACGACGGTGGCGAGCACGGCCATGAGGGTCGAGAAGCTGTGCGCCGGCGTGCCGTCATCCAGCGTGTGGCGGGCTGCCTTGGTCAGTGCCGTCTTGGAACGCGTGGCCGGTGCCACGGGGTCGCGCGCGGCCTTGGCCTGCTGGTCGGTGTCGGCGAACATCAGCTCGCGCCAGGCCTCGCGCATGTGCCACTCGACGTAGTAGGCCAGCATGCACAGGAAGATGTGCGCGCGCACCCGATCGGCGGTGCGGTGGTGGATCGGACGCACCTTCAGGTCGATCGTCTTGAGTGAGCGGAACGCGCGCTCGACGTTGGCCAGCGACTTGTAGTTGCGCACGCAGTCGGCCGAGTCCATCTGCGCCGCGCTCACCGACGTGCGGATGATGTAGATGCCATCCAGCGCCGCCTCGGCGGCAATGGCGTCGCGCTTGCGCGTGAAGGTGAAGGTGATGTCGCCGATGGCCAGCTCGAAGTGCTTGGCCATCTTGTACTGGTTGACCACCTTGCCCACGCGCAGCGCGATCTCGTCCTGGCCGGCGAGCTTGCCGCCATCCACCCGGGCCTTGATCTTCTGGAGGTTGGCCTCGGTGGCCGCGAGCAGTTCCTCACGCTTGTGCGTGCGCAGCTTGGCAAGCTCCGGATTGCGGCACGCCACCAGGCGCTCGCCGGGATAGTCCGGCGAGCTGAGCTCGAGCAGGTTGCGCTCGTCGAACAAGCCCAACTGCAGGTGGCCCTGCTCGACCAGCGCGCGAATCGAGACGCTCTTCAATGCACTGATCCATCCCACGCCTTCGGTCTCGCGCAGCTCCTGGATCGCCTTGCTGGAGATCATGCCGCGGTCGCCCACCATCACCAGTTGCTCGACGCCGAAGTCCTCGCGCAGCCGCTGGACCTCGGGCAGCAAAGTCAGGCTGTCGGCGACATTGCCCTCGTGCACCGACACGGCTAGCGGGCAGCCGCGCGCATCGGTGAGCAGGCCGTAGTTGACCTGCAGCATGCCCTTCTTACCGTCGCGGCTGTAGCCGAGCTTGGCCAGCGGGCAGCAGCTGCCCTCGAAGTAGCTGGAGGACAGGTCGTACAGCACCAGGGCGCCAGCGCTCAGATGGCGCGAGGCGAGCTTCTTCTGGATGCGATCCTGGCGCTCGAGCAGCCAGTCCATCGCCGCATACAGGTCGTCCTCGTCGGCCTGTGCGATGCCGAAGTCCTCGGCCAGTGTCGTGGTGTGCCACCAGCGGGTGGTGGCGAGCTTCGTGTGCGGGGCGACGATGCGCGCGACCACCATCGCCAGCACCAGGTCGCGTTCGCGGCACGGCTTGGAGGCCAGCAGCGAGGCCATCTCCAGGCTGGCCATCGCGGCGCTTGCCGCCTGCACATGGCCGTGGGGGCGCGAGCGCGTGATCTGGAACGCCGAGGCCACGGGCACGAAGGTCTCGCCCTGCAGCGAACGCCGGATGATCTCGATGAGTTCATCGGGCAGGTGCGACAGGTTGCCCAGAGTTTCGTTCTTGACTTTGCCGTCCTCGCGGTAGCTGCGCCGCAGCAGATGGGTGCGATAGACCTGGTCCTTGTAGGTGCGCGTCGTAGTGACGACATGAGCGGTACCGGTGCGGGATGCCATGGAAATCAATCTAGTCCATTAACGTGACATTTGCAATGGTATTTAGTGACTACATGTATTGCCCAAAAAAATCCTCCATGGAGGAGGATTCATCAGCGGCGACAAGTACTTGCCGTCGATGGAGTGACTACAGAGGCGGGGAACTTCGGGCTAACCCACGTCCCGAATCACCAGCCCGGACGGATCGGTCTTGGCACGATGCTTGGCCAGGGCCGCTTCGTTGGCAACGTCCTCCGCGCACAGCACATCGCCCGGCTTGATGCGGACGGCCCCGATGGAAAGGGAGCACAAGGAAAAGAAGCGAATCACGCCATGGCGGTCTTCGACCTCGATCCCGCCTCGTCGTGCATCGCGGCGGCCTGCCGCGAGAACTCGTCGACGATGTGCCTGCAGCGGCCCTCCCAATCCTCGCTCTGGAACAGAACGATGAAATCGTCGCCGCCGATGTGCCCCACGAAGTCGTGGACCGGATCGGCGTTCTGGCTGAGCAGTTCGGCGGCGATGCGGATCAGGCCGTCGCCGCGCCAGTAGCCGTAGTGGTCGTTGAAGGCCTTGAAATTGTTCAGGTCGGCGTAACAGGCGACGAACTCGGTGCCGCTCACCAGAAGGCGCTCGATGTGCACGTTGATGGGCATGTTGCCCGGCAGCAGCGTGAGGGGGTTCGCATGACGAGCCGCCTTCCACCACCGCGAGGGCATGCAGGTCATCGCGCCCATGGAACATCTCCGAGACGCGCTCGTTAGTCCTTCCTGCGTCGATCGTCACCGCCTTCTGAAAAGTCAATCCGCGCAACACGGCCGTGTGGGCCGGACCCGGGATCGGCATGACGGCGATGCGATTGCCGTTGAGGACCGTGTCGGCAGCGGGTGGGATCCTCGCGATGGCAGCCTTCGCCGGTGCCCCGAGCATGAAGCCCTGGCCGAAGCCGATGTCGAGGTCGCGCAGGACGCGCAAGTCGTCGGCGTTGGCGATGCCTTCGGCGATCAATTGCGTGCCGAACGCATCGCTCATGCTTCGAATGGCTCGGACGACCGGCTGGAGGACAGCAAGTCGACCTGACGCGTGACGATCTGCGCCTGCATCCGCGCGAGCAGCGCCTTGGCATCGGCCAAGCGCAGCCCCAAAGTTTCGATGCTCGGCTGCGCATCAACCTCCAGCGTCAGCAGCGGCAACGCCTCCGACTCGGCAGTGCCGCCGGAAATGGCAAAACTGACTTTGATCTGCATGGCCAAGCTCCAAGGCGCGTCGGACGTCATTTTCCAGCCAGCGAACTCGACCGCAGGTTGACCACTCGCGATGGGAACTCGCAAGTTAGCGTCTGCACACCCCACCATTTGAATCGCTCTCGCTGTTGGCCGCATGAGTGGGACAAGGAGACTATGCCCGGCGCTGCCCCCGCGTGCTGCTCATTGGCGTGCTGCCGAGAATGCGCGCGAGTTCCTTCCTGAGCCATTCGCTCGCATCGTCCAGCGGCCGTTCGAACTGCGCGTGGTAGTCGGTTGCCGGGCCCATGAAGTCGGCAAGGCGCGGCAGTTCGGAAATCGAACTCCAGACAAAGGCTGGAAGCTCCGGAGGACTCTGCTGGCCCAGGTCTGCGCCGAACTTCTTCATCAGCACAGCGGCGCGTTCCTCGAAGCCGCGCTGCTGGTCCGACAGACGCTTGTAGTTGTCTCTAAACTCGCAGGTCAGCCCCTCGACGAAGTCGTCCATGCGGCGCACCAACCGCGTGACCTCCGAACGTGTCTCTTCGTCGATGCCGTCTGCCCTGCGCTCCAGCGCCCGTACCACGTTGCGAAGCTGCACGCGCGCCGTGATCAAGGCTCGCAACTCGTCACCGTACGTCGCGACCGACTGATGGGCAGGAATCAGGATTCTTGCCCGCGCCACCTGGTCGAACACGCCCTCAGGTCTGTCAGAACGTTGGTCACGAACGAGGCCGCGTCTTCGCGCTTGCGCTTGAACGCCGCGACTTCGTCAAGCTGCACCTTCAGCAGCCCCCCGAAAAGACCGGCGAACACGAGCGTGATCGCAGCCGTGTAGAGCACCTTGCCAAGTTCACGGTCGCCGATCGACAGGCCGATCCCAACCGCAAGCGCTGCGGGAATGCACACCAGCAGGCACGCTGCGATCAGCGTGCGCCTCTTGCCCGATGCCTCGAAGCTCTTCGCATCCATGCGTCATCTTGTGCACCGATTCGTGCGGCCGGTCATCCCCCATGTGGGAGAGCATCCAGAAGTTGGGGGTGTGCGGTGCAGCAGAAGTCGACCTCTTGGGCGGAAATCGGTGCGCCTCTGGGTAGAAAGTTCGGCCGCTGAAGATTTGCTGCAGCGCACACCACCAGGAAATGGAATGCTCTCCTTGCCGGCGTCCTTGCGTCGCAGCGCGAGGAAGGCCTCTGCGGATCTCATCGCGGCTGCGGGCATGTTTCGACAAGCCCACCGGCAAGGCCGAGCCACCGACTTCAGTTCAACGGCTGCTTTGCGCCACGACCCAGGAACTCGAGCGGCTCCTCATCGAGTGCGCGCAGCGCCTCGTTCAGGGCCTGCTGGTCCGTCTCGAAATGCTCATCCCATACATGCGACGTGTTCTCCCCGTCCACGATCTCCAGGATCCACCGGCCATTGGAGTCGCCGTAGATGTCCACCCGGACAGTCACCCCGTTGCGCGTCACCGTCTGGCTGAGCGGCGACTCGATGAAGTCGGGTTCCTCGTTGTCGCGTCCAGACAAGTCGCGCTCCTCACTATCACGATCCCCTGCGGACATGATCTTTCTCGACATGACCGTGGCCATGGTCTCCAGGCGCTGGCCGCGGGCCCGCTTGCACGACTGCACCGCCTTGTTGATCTGCTCGTCAGCGGCTATGGTCATCTGCTGCATGTTGCGCAGCAGCCCCTTGAGCTCCTGATCCGGAGCCGGCTTCGATTCGTCGGCCAGGAGCCCGGCCGCGCCAGCGAACATCGCGTGCAGTTCGGCCAGGGCCACTACGGCTTCATGGGCCTTCTGGGGCAGCAGCATCTCGTCGTCGGTGCCGAACAGCCCGTCGACAAAGCCCTTGAGCTCCTGTGCGCGCGTGCGGGCGAGATCGTGCAGGGCTTGGCGGGTGGGCGAGACCTCGAAGCGCGGCAGCCGGAACGGGTTGCGCGTACTCTGGTGCTCCGACAGTCGGTTCCACAGGCCCTGCACGATCACCTGCATCACCTCCTCGACCTCTTCGGCCGACGCGAACTCGGGAAGTTCGCCGCCCCAGGCCTGGGCCAACGGCGCCATCGGTGAGACATCCAAGCGCGGGCTGGCGATGTGCCCCAACAGGAGCGTGCGTAACCCATGCAGAGGGGTCGGACAACGAAGACGAACCAGCAAAGCCTGCACGTCCTTGTCGCAGGCGCCTGGGCGGGTAGGTGATTTCGGAGAGTTCATGGATCAGGAGCCTTGACCTGTGAAAGAGAAGGATGGCGTTGAATTCAGCCTCGTACCCCAAGGCGTCAGGATAGTGCTGCCCCCCCGCCGATCAGGGCCAAAAAAACCGTTCCGCCACGATGGGCGAATCCAGGGACCACAGGGGCGGCAGGTCGAACGGCTCCGGAAGCCCAAGTTCACATCCCCAAAGCATACTTTGCTGCACGGCACACCCTCAGGAAATGGGATGCACCTCGAACTGAGCCACGCCAATCACGGCACCCGTTGGGCCGCGTGCTTCACTCTCAAAATCTCGACGGTGCGGGCCTTGGCCAGCACGCGATAAAAAATGACGTAGTTCGGATGCACGACCAGTTCGCGCAGCCATTCAGGCAAGCCCGGCCGCCCTTTGCGGCCAAGCTCTGGATGCTGTGCAAGCGGCTTGGTCTTGTCGCGCAGCTCCTTGCCGAAGCTCTTGGCCCGCGTCGGGTTGTCCATGCCAATGTAGCGCACGATGGCGCGCAAGTCCTCGCGTGCCATCGGCCGCCATTCAATGCGATACGGCTTGGCCGTCATGCGCGCTTTTTCTTCGGCAAGGCGGCAATTTCGGCGTCCATCTCGGCCATGACTTCATCGTGAGGGATGTTCGGCCGGGGGTCGTCAATGGATGCCTGAATCTCGCCGGCCAGCCACTGGTTGTAGGCGGCGGCTTCGTGTGCGCCTCGCATGGCCACGGCGCGGCTCTGCCGGCTGCGGGTCATGTCCTTCTGGTCGGGGTTCCAATCGGTGGCGTCGACCTGCGCCACGGCAATGCCAACGTCACGCAAGACGATCAACGCGGAAGTGGGATTGCCAAAGCGGCGCGGCTCGGTGGTGCGGGCCTTCACCAAACAGGCGTCTTGGCCGCTGCGGGTGGCGATTTCGACGAAGAAGCCGCCGCCCTGGCCTTTGAGGGTTACACCGGTCACGCCGCCGGCGCTGGCCGTAGCGCGTAGCTGCTCCAAGGTCATGCTTTGCATGGCGAACTCCTTTATCAATCAATGTTGTTTTCTCGCCCCCATTGTGCATGGTTGATAGAACACCTGCAATCCCTTGCAAGAAGTGGCGCCGAATCTGCACAGGTCAACCCGTCAATGGCCGCTTCGCGACGTCACCCCTGGGCATGAGCTGTACGCAAGGCGAGAGATATCTTCGAGATCCTGCTTTCGCTGTTTGACACGCCTGTCGTAGCTGGCCTGGTTCTTGGTGCACACCAGGCTGTAAGGGCGACCCCGTCGATCGGTCACGCAGTCCACATCGCACCCATCGCGTTGTATCGACATCGATACATGCGAGCGATCGGATTCAGCCGCTTTGTAGATCCAGCTCTTCTGGCCGGCATCGAGCAGGAACCGGTGCAGTTCACTGCAGCGCCGACAGCGGCATCCGAGCACGCCTGCGCGAGCCCAATCGCCGGGCGGTTCCAGGGCCTGTGCCACACGCCCGTGAAGATGCTCCAGGCAGGCCGTGCGCAAGCGCTCGACGGCGCCATGCGTGTTCAATTGCTTGGACTCGGTGAGACGGCGCATGGCGGGCAGGACAAGTTCATCCAAGCCAAAGGTTTCGGGCCACACCAGGATGTGATCCACGGCGCGCAGCGCCAGGTCCGGGTCGATTCGTGCCAACGCCGCGACGAGGTCTGCGACGACGCCAGCATCCACGCGTTCGAGCTGCCATGCAACTTCGGGGCGAACGTCTTGCTTTGGATTGCCGGGCAGCGCCTGGACCAGCGCAAGACCGGCGCCCGCCAGCAGTCCCCTCAGATGGGCCGCGCGCGCGCCGCGAGCCAGCAAATCGGCGCAAGCACCCAGCCTTTTCGTCACGTTGGCGCCGATGATGCGCTCGATCCATGCGTCAGCGCAGCGTGGCGGCAGCAGGCGCAAGGCTCGCAGCAACGCCTCGTTGTCGCTCCTGCCATAAATGCCGGCCGCAACGACGTCGGCCAGGAAAGCCTCGATGCGCGCCGTGTCCCTGAGTTGAGCGAGCAGGGCGAGGAAGTTGGCGCGCTCGCCTTGTTCGGCCTGCTGGAAATGGCCGATGACCCTCGGCCAAGTGCGCAGCATGTGACCTGACAGTTCGTGTGCCTCGCGCCACAGTGGCGAGTCGTGACCCTCGCCACTGTGGGCCCAGCGCCCGGTCAGCTCGCTCAAACAGGGCAGGGTAACCGAAAGGCCAGCCTGATTGAAAACCGCAAGCCGCCGCAACTGCGGCCACAGCACAAGAGCCGCCCGCCTGTAGGTCCGCTCGAAGGACGCGCCTTCGTTGCCAGTCGCCTCTTGGAAATACTGCTCGTCCGGCTCCATGTCGTCCAAAGCGTCGCTGGGACAAAGTTCAGCATCGCCGAACGGAAAGACACCGAGCGCGGCCCGAGTGCCATCAGGCCGTCCCCAGTTGGACAGCGTCTGACTTCGATCGCAGACCTCACCGATTTCAAATTCTTCCTCATCCTCCTCGTCTGCTCGCCCCCTCCAGCGTGAGCCAGAATAGCCCGTGTACTCAGCGCAGCCACTCTCGTGGATCGTCAGCAGCGCGACATGCAGGTCGCACCCGGCGCGCTGTACCGCCTCGGCGAGCACCCCGGCTACCGCGGCATCCGGGCCCTTGAGCGCCAGGAACGAAAGCTCGGCTGGCGTATACGCGTGCTCGAGCGGGTAAACGAGCTTTTCCGGTGACGCGTCGTTGGCCAATGGCTTGCTGGCTGCCCAGCGCTGCAGAAGTGCAGCGACCCGTGCCTGCTCGGTCTCATAGGACGGAGGCTTTGGAAGCCGGCTTCGCCCGCTTCGCAGCAGGTTGTACACGAGCGCCAGTCGGCAGCCGGACGTCACGGGCAGCACTTCATGCACGCAGTCGGCATAAAAGGCCGCGAAAGCCGCCTCAGATGGGTCCTGGCAGCGCAGATCCAGCAACACTTCGCGCCCCTTGTGGCGTATCACGAGTTCTCCACCCGTGTGCACGGAGGGCAGCGCGATGATGAGCGTGGCAAACATGCCAGGCGCCTTTTCGGTGTCGCGGTGGCCGACGAAAAAGCTGCCCTGGTCGTAGACCAGGAGCTTGTAGAGAGCAGGCACCACTGCGTCGGTCACGCCAAGTCCGGTCGCGGCGCGTTCCACGATGGCGCTCAGGGTTCGTGCCCAGTTCTTCCCCTCGATCAGCACGCGCTCGGCGTTGATTTGCCAAGTGCGCCTGACTTCGGTATCAATCAAGGTCTCTTGCCCGCGTCCATAGGGTGCGCGCTCGGCGACCCCGATCAGCTGACCGGCCTGAACCGAAAGCAGTGGCAAAGCGATGGCACCGACGCCGGCCACCTCCAGGCGGGGCAGCGGTATGGCGCACGCGCCCGTCGCATAGTAGTCACCCGGGGTGCGAACCGTGCGCAGCAGCTTGGCAAACTCGTTCGTGATGGAAGAAGCCATGGTCGCTATTTCACCTGCTGACGCGCAACGTGCCCAGCCTCGCGGGCGCTACTTCGCCTTATTGGCCGTGGTACGACGAGCGCGGCCAGTTTTGGGGATGTCCGCGAGCGCGGTGGAAAGCAGCGCGCGCGTGCTCTCGTGCGATTTCTTTTCTTCGCCGAGCAAATCTTGCAGGTGGTCCAGTCGCTGTTGCATCGCCGAGCCTTCCGTTCGAGCCTGCGCCACGAGAGCGGCCTGCGCGGCGAGTTGATCGCGAAGCTCGCGCTCGAGTTGGTGGGCGGTCTGCTGGGTGTCCCGAAGCATTCGCCGACCGGCCTCCAGTGTATTGGCTGCAGCCTGCTCGCTCTGCAGGCGCTGCTGCTGCTCCCGGGCAAGGCCGGCCTCAAATAGCTTGGCCGACTGCCGTGCACGGTCCACGTCGGCCAGCATGCGCCGCGCCTGACCCGCATGTCGCTCTTCAGCCTGGCGCAGGTCCTGGTCCTTCGCCGCCACGAGTTCCGCGTGCTCCCGGCGCATGCGTTCCTGGGTTTCGCCCGCCTGAGAGAGCAGGGCGGTCAGCCGCTTGATGTCGTCGTCCAGGCCGATGCGCACCCGGTGTGCCTCGAGGGCGTGCTCCTTGAGCTGCAGCTCCAAGGTCTCGCGAGCCTGCTGCGAGGAGGCCAGCGCCGCGTCCAGGCTCGCCCGCGCGTGCGCGAAGGCTTCCTCGCGCTGCGCCAGCACCGTCTGCGCCTCGGCCAGCGCATCCTCGCGCACTTGAAGGTCCGAGCGCACCGACTCCATTTCGACACGCTGAACTTCCTCGGCCTCGCGCCGCGCCGTCTCCCAGAGCAGCTTCGCCGCATTGCGCACGCCCACCGGCATCCCGTCCGGATCGTTGCCGGCTGGACGTGCCGAAGCTGAACCTGCCGTCGATCCCACCAGCCGTTCACCAAGCGTCGCGAACCAGCGCTCGAGCATGGGGCTCACGGTATTCGGCGAGCCGCGCCCGATCTTCAGCCGCACGCGCTCGATGGTCGGCCGCTTGCCCTCGGCCAGCAGCGCATCCGCGGCCGCGAACACGTCGTCTTCCTGGATGCCACGGGAGAATGTTTGTCGAATTTCAGCCATTTGACCCTCCTAGTCTTGCAAAAACGACCGCCCTGCCCCGTCCAATATTTACCACCGATAAGAGAACGTTATCGGGACTTATCAATGTATGATGTAGCAAATCATACGTTATACATATGAAACTATGAAGCAAGCAGCTCCTCAAGAATCAGCGTTGGTGCCCGCGCCGGAGCGAAGTCTCGTGCTCGATCCCGCGCGGCTCACCGCCATGGCCGAGGACGCCGCGCGCGCCCTGATGCGCGAAGGCGAATCGGCCAACACCCGGGCGTCGTACGGCTCGGCCATGCGGTACTGGGCGGCCTGGTTCGCCGCGCGCTACGGTGATGCGTTGCGCATGCCGGTTCCGGTGCCGGTCGTTATCCAGTTCATCGTCGACCACGCCGCGCGCAAAGCGGATGCGGATACCAAGACCGGCCTGTTGACGGGATTGGTGACCGAGCTGCCGCCGGACATCGACCAGGCGCTGGTGGCCAACGGCTACAAGACGCGGCTCGGCGCGCCCGCGCTCAACACGCTCGTGCACCGCATCGCGGTGCTGTCCAAGGCGCACCAGCTGGCCAAGGCGCCGAATCCTTGCGCCGACCCGCTGGTGCGCGAGCTGCTGGCCCAGACGCGCCGCGCCTACGCCAAGCGCGGCACCCGGCCGCGCAAGCAGCGCGCGCTCACCAAGGACCCGCTGCAAGCGGTGCTGGCCACCTGCGACGACACCCTGCGGGGAAAACGCGATCGCGCCCTCCTCCTGTTCGCATGGGCGACCGGCGGACGACGGCGCTCCGAGGTCGCCTCGGCCACGCTCGAGAACCTTCAACGTGTCGATGCCGGCTCCCACCTCTACACGCTCGCGCACTCCAAGACCAACCAGGCCGGCGCCCAGCGGCCCGAGGACGTGAAACCCCTGGTGGGCAGCGCAGCGCAGGCCATGCAGGCGTGGCTCGCCGCCAGCGGCATCCAGGAAGGCGCCCTCTTCCGCCGCATTCGCAAGGGCGGTCATCTGGGGGAGCCGCTCGCGCCTGCGGCCGTGCGCGACATCGTGAAGGAGCGATGTGCGTTGGCGGGGGTGGAAGGGAGTTTTAGCGCGCACTCGCTCAGGGCCGGGTTCGTCACGGAAGCCGGCCGACAGAACATGTCGCTGCCCGAGACGATGGCCATGACCGGGCATCACAGCGTGGCGACCGTGATGGGGTACTTCCGCGCCGAAAGCGCGCTGGGCAGCAAGGTCAGCCGAATGCTCGACGAGGAGTGACCGAACGCCCCGAGTCGCGGTCTATCACCGACCGATCGCCGGGTTCCTGAACGCAGCGACCCGGCAAGCGCCTCTCAAGGACTTCTTAGCACACGTCGTCGGGTGCAGTCATCCACCAGCACGGCCAAATGGGTCGCGATGATGCGATTAAGGCCACAGGTCGGGCAGCCTGAGTCGAGCGGCAGCGGCAAGGCTTGGGGTGCGGCATCCCAGCTGCAGCTTGGACTCGCGCCCTGTTCGACAAGCATTCGCGTGGTGGCCATCACGTCCAGGCGCTTCCTGGCGGTGACACCCAGCGCACGGGCCATGCTGGCACGCAGATCGCCTGTCCCGTCAAATGCCGTGGCGTACGCCCCAAGCGAGTCGACTGGTGCGCGATGAAGAAGCCGACGTCCTCGGTGACGCAGGCTACCAGGAGGTCGTCAAGTGCAAGGAAACCCAGGGCATCAAGGCGCGCTGGCATGTGGCCATCCGCCTAGGCAAGCGACGGGCGCTGGATACGGTCAGCACGATGAGCCATTGCTTGACCGAATCGAGCATGTCTGGGGCGCGCATGCGAGCCAAGGTGGAACACCCGTTTCGGGTCATCAAGCTCTACGCACAGAAGCTCACAGACACAGCACCAAATTGACCAAAATCAGCAAGTACCCGATCACCTGCTTCCAATTCCAAGGGGACGGTGCAGGCACCGGTGGTCACGACTTGGTCGCCAATCAAGGTGATCCCGAGCGAGGACAGTTCATTGACGAGCCAAGCTAGCGCCTCAAGCGGATTGCCAAGTACCGCGGAGCCGCTGCCGGCACGGACATAGCTGCGCTTGGCCCCATGAACCTGCCCTCGGATCTCATGCTTGGAAAGGTTAGCGCTGCGCCAATTTTCCGAAGCGGGATCGCCGAGGACGAACTCGTTCGCGCAAGCGTTGTCGGCGATGAGCTGCGCTTCTCCCGCCAAAGTAAAGTCGTCAAAGCGCGAGTCGGGAATCTCGATCGCGGGATGCAAACTTGCAACTGCCGCCGTCACTTCGGCCACCGAATAGGGCTGACGCTTCGGAGGGAGATCGCGGCCCATGCGGAACGCGAACTCGGGCTCGGCCACGGCCATCCGGTTGCGCGCAAGTGACAACTCGGCACCAGAGCTAAACACCTGCTCGCGCAGCAGCCGTCCGGCGATCGGACCCTCGATCTGGATGTGTCTTTGGCCCGCGGGGCTTGTCGCCGCAATCTTCCAACCGAAGAGCGGGAATGCACTTCGCGACTCCAAGGTCGACTGAACTCGATACCCTTCCGCACGCGAAATTGGGCGGCATTCTTGCGGCAAGGACTCGATCACGGCACCTTTCTGCCATGCGCCCCACAGGATCTCTCCGGCTCGGGCCAGTGTCTGCACACGATCCATTCAAAGCTCCAGCACAAACTTGCCGAGATGCTCACCGTCTCGCAGCGTGTCCAGAGTCGCCTCATCGAAGGCGAAGCGACTCGCAATAGGCAGAACGGTGGCGGCGTCGACAAGCACCGAACGATCGGTCCGATTCACCCCAACGGTTCGCGAGCGGGCGAGAATCTCGGTCGGTTTTGGATCGGGACGTCGTCTGTCCACGATCAGAAGACCGTCTTGGCCGCGGGTGATCTGCATGATGTCTTCTTGTGTTTGGTGGAGGCTGCGAGCGCGCGGTGCGCGAGTCCGGCTGATTCCGTTCGTCCCTACGAAGAAGTACAGTTATCGTGAAGTGTCCGGCTTAAGGTTCCCGCTCGCCGTCCCCTTACAAGGGGACGCGGGGCAGCAGTATCGGAATCAGACTTTCGGCCGCAGAGTTGGCTGCGCACGCCCTGCGCACGCCCGGTCGTCGCCAAATCAGACCACGCACGTACACGCTCGGGTGCTCTCCGTGCCTGACGCCTCGACATTGATCAGGCATCTCGCGTGATGCCCCGGCAGGGGGGACTCCCGAACTGCCAGGGCGGCCCAAGGATTGCCGCACATTCCAGGGGCCGCATAAAGGCAATCCTGTATCACGACCCGCGATCGAGCACTTTTCGCGCGCACTCGTCTCAACACCCCCGGACCCCAGAACAGTCGGGAGCAGATGGATCGCAAGCGTGGTTTCTTAAATGCCTGGCTCAACGCTCGCGTGCAGCGTGGATGCATTCACTACAGCCGAGGACGCGGAAGCTTCCTGCTGGTGGCGCCACTCGAGGTGCGCCTTCGCAGTCTTGTACAGCTTCGCGCAGCAATGTTCGACGTCTTGTCTAGGGGGTGCGCAAAAGCGCAGGCGCGAAGCCGGCCACCCTTGGAGCTATTGATAGGCGCGGCCTACGGCTCTTGGAGCGTGTGTCCCCTCGGCAGGGGACCGCACCCAGTCGAAGTTGCATCTAGACTCCGCTGCTCAATGAAAGCCATCGCCATCTTCCGAAACGGGGGACCCGAAGTGCTTGAGGCAATCGAGCTGGAGTTGCCTCTGCCCGCCCCTCACGAGGTCCGAGTTCGCCATACGGCCATCGGCCTGAACTTCTCCGACATCAATGTCCGCAACGGCGGCTTCTACCTCACCCAAAAACCGCATTTCCCGCTGATCCTCGGCAATGAGGCTGCAGGGGTGGTCGAGAGCGTCGGATCCGCCGTGGAGGGCTTCGTCCAGGGCGACCGCGTGGCGTATGCCGGCAGCGGCAGCCTTTTTTTCCTCAACACCGGTGCCTACGCCGAAGAGCGCAACATCGACGCGAACTGCCTGGTCAAGCTGCCGGACGACATCAGCGACGAACAGGCTGCCGCGCTGCTGCTCAAGGGCTTGACCGCGGCAGTCGTGGTGCACCGCTGCTATACACCGCAGCCGGGCGATACGATCCTTGTGCACGCCGCCGCGAGTGGCGTGGGCAGCCTGCTGGCGCAGTGGTGCACCCACCTGGGAGCCACTGTGATTGGAACCGTGGGTTCTCAGGCCAAGGCAGACTTTGCTCGCGCGCACGGCTGCCACCAGACGATCCTCTACCGCAGCGAGGACTTCGTTTCTGCGGTCAGGTGCCTCGCACCTGAGGGCGTCGCCGCCGTGTTCGATGGCGTGGGCAAGGACACCTTTGTCCCCTCGTTCGATGTTCTTCGCCCTTTCGGCGCGGCAGTCAACTACGGCAACGCTTCCGGAAATGTCCCGCCCTTCAACCTCATGCTGCTTGCTCAGAAAGGCTGCCTTGCACTGCACCGGCCAGGCTTCGGCTTCTACGGCAATACCCGACAGACGCGCCAGCCTGCCTGCGACGAACTGTTTGATCTGGTGCGCCAGGGTGCCATCCGTGTCGATATCAGCCGGAAGGTGCCATTGCATGAAGCTGCCTTAGCGCATGCAGAAGTCGAACAGGGCAGGAGTACCGGCTCGGTTCTGCTGATCCCCTCGTCCACCCAATGACAAGCGGACGTGGCCAGCTTCGAGTTCTCATGAAGATCGCCGTGGTCGGAGCAACAGGCCGGATTGGCGAGCACGTTGTGCTGGAGACATCAGCTCGTGGCCTTGATATTGTCGGCATCTCAAGACCGGGGGCGCACGAAGCGAACGGCGCCGTGCCGACACGTCCGCTGGCCATCTTCAGCAGCACCGCGATCAGGCGCTCCTTGCGCAGCAACATGTCCCGACCAGCGCAAATCGCGCACCCGCATAAGACTGCAGTTACAAGTGGGTTTGGCAAGAATCCAATCCGCAGCAGCCGGTGTCCACCGCGATGGTCGCTGCGTGTTCATCGGTGCAGTTTCGAGCCTTGAGATCCCAGAACGCGTCAACCACCTCGAGCGCAAGGACTTTCCAGCCGAACCCAAAGCACGAGAATTGCGCACGAGCAGGCAGTTTATGCATCGCGCTCGTCCGTGGCATTCCAACTAGTGTAGTGCGCCACTCAGATATGTACTTATCTTTTGCTTCTTGCCAGCGCGGCCTTGGCGCGCGTGACCTTGGCCAGGATGTCGTTGGCGCTGGCGGTCCAGATGAACGGCTTGGGGTTGGCGTTGTGGTGCTCGACGTAGAGATCGATCGCCAACTCCAGTTCAGGCACGCTGGTGAAGCTGTCGCGTCGGATGCGGTTCTCGGAGATGTCGCGGAAGAAGCGCTCGACCATGTTGAGCCACGACGCGCTGGTGGGCGTGAAGTGCATGACGAAGCGCGGGTGCTTGGCCAGCCAGGCCTGCACGTCGGGGTGCGTGTGCGTGCCGTAGTTGTCCACGATCAGATGCAGCTGCAGGTGCTTGGGTGTGCGCCGCTGGATCAGGCGCAGGAACTGCAGCCACTTCTCTGCGTGCCGGTGCTGCGGCTGGCACAGCGTAATGACCGTGCCGTCCAGGGTGTTCAAAGCGGCGAACAGCGTGGTCGTGCCGTGGCGCTTGTAATCATGGGTGACGGTGCCGGCGCGGCCTTTCTTCATCGACAAGCCCGGCTGGGTGCGGTTGAGCGCCTGGATCTGGCTTTTCTCGTCGCAGCTCAGAACCAGGGCGCGCTCGGGTGGGTTGAGATACAGCCCCACGACGTCCAGCAGCTTGTCCTCGAAGCGCGGGTCCCGCGAGAGCTTGAAGCTGCTTTGCCGATGCGGCTTCAGGCCGTTGCGCTTCCACACGCGGCGAATCGTCGTCGGCCCCACCCCGAGCTGCGCGGCCAGCGTGCGCGTGCTCCAGTGCGTGGCGGCAATGGGCTTGTCGTGAAGCGTCTTGTCCACGATGCTCGACTCCACCTCGGCGGTCACGCTGGGGGTGCGCCCGGGGCGCGGTGCATCGTGCATGAGGGCCTCCACCCCGCCTTCCAGGAAGCGCTGGCGCCACAAGGCGACCTGGCGCCGATCCAGATCAACCTCGACGGCGATGTCCTTGTTCTGCCAGCCCTGGGCGGCGAGCAATACGACCTTGGCCCTTTGCTGCACACGCGCCTCGACGCGGCCTCGCCGCGCCAAGGCCGCCAACTCTCGTTGGGCAACGGCATCCAGTTCGATCCTTGGGGCAATGCGCATGGCTGCGACCTCCATCAAGGTCGGAGTGTGCCGCATCGAATAAGTTCAACTATTTCGAGCGCACTGCACTAGACAGTCATATCGCCTCCAGAGAGCATCGGCCCATCAGCGCCGCTGGGCAAGGAAGGCCGCTACAGATGGGGTGTTGGCGAACTGCTGAGCGATGCAAAGGGCGCCAACGCCATCTGCTTGGCGAATTCTGCGCGGGCGGACATCGACGACGCCGAGCTTGGCGACTCCATCCGCGTTGCCTGCTGCGTGCCTGAGGTCAACGGCCACCCAATCTCGCGTCCATCTCTCTTATGAGGTCGCGTGCTTCCGAGCCCTCTGGAATCGGCCGCCCGCTGTCGCGCCATTCGACGGCAGATTTGAACCCTTCCTGTTGCGCGTAGCGCCGGAACCATAGCCCTTCGGGGTTGTGGCGCGTGATGCCGTCGAAGATCGTCGCGAACATCTGGGTCTGCTCCAGCCCCATCGACAGCATCACCTGATTCACCAGCATCTTGTGCATTGCCAGATGGCTCCTGGGCACCCCGGCAATCCGCTCGGCAAGAAGCATCACCGTCGACTCCAGTTGGTCGCCCGGCACCGCGTCTGTTGCCAGCCCCCATTCGGCGGCCGTCTTGCCATCGATGACATCGCCCGTGAACATCATTCGCTTCGCTCGCATCGGCCCGAGCCGGTACGTCCACATCGCGGTTGTGGGGCATCCCCAAACACGCGTTGGCATATAGCCGATCCGCGCGTCGTCGGCCATCACGAGCAGGTCACAACAGAGTGCAATATCGCTGCCGCCAGCCACAGCCGCGCCGTGCACTTTGGCGATGGTCGGCTTGGCGCTGCGCCAAAGCGCCATGAAGTCTTCGGTGTACCTCTTCATCTGCGCGTAGTCAACCATCGGGTCCCACGGATGGTCTTCCTGCTGGCACGGGTGGTCGATGTGGTGCTCCGCGAAGGCAGTGAGGTCGTAGCCTCCGCAGAAACCCTTGCCGGAACCCTCCACGACGATCACGTGAACCTCATTGTTCCGATTGGCCCACTCGACCGCTTCACGGATTTCTGACGGCATGTCGCTGTTGATCGCATTGAGCCGTTCAGGGCGATTGAGCACCAGACGCGCGACACGCGGTGCCCGCTCCTCCTGCTCGATGTTCAACGTCGAAAAGGTTGGCATGGGAATTCCTCCTCCAGATAACGGGCTGCCACGGCGGCAGTCAGGCACAGTCTACGCGCTACCGTCAGTGCTGACTGGTCGCATTGGCGACTGACAGTCAATGCTGACGGTCTCAGACTTCCCCGCATGAATGCTGTTTCACGCAAAGTGTCGGGCCGGCGCCGCAGCTCGGGTCTGGCAAACGAGATCGCGAGTCGCAGCGTACGTGAGCGGATCCTTGCAGCAGCGGTTCAGTTGCTAATCGAAAAAGGAGTCGCAAGGACGACGACGCTGCAGGTGCAGCACGCGGCGGATGTAAGCCGGGGGGCGCTCCTGCATCACTTCCCGACGCATGCGCAGCTACTCTCGGCGACTGTGGAGGAACTGGTTCGACGCAACGAGCAGTCGGTTCACGAGAGCCTGGCGAGGCTGCAAGGTACCGAGGGCGTGGTTGAAAGGGCGATCCGCGCCCTTTCTGTCGCCGCGGCGCAGCCTGCCTACATGGCCGAGCTCGAGTTGTGGGCGATCGCACGTGCGGATTCCCAGCTAAGGGCCTCATTGCTGCAGGCCGAACGCAGGGCCCGCAAGGAACAGGAGCGGGTGCTCGGTCTCCTGTTCGCACCGATGGAGAAGCACCCCTCATTGCCCGCGGTGATCTCCACGACAACCGAGTTCATTCGTGGACTGGCGCTATCCGGCGTCCTGAGCAGTCCGGTGCGACGCCAAAAGGCCGTGTCCCACTGGATCGGAATTGTCAAGTCAATCTTGGAGCAAGCGAAGTGAAGAATGTGGATCGCGCACTGGAGCGCTCATACTGGCAGGCTGACAAGCGCGACGAACTCGTCGAGCTCACGGCGGGCGACATCCTGCGCCAGGCCGCACTCCGCCATCCCGATCGCGTGGCACTGATTGAGGTCGTGCCTGCGAACACAGAATCGCTGACCGGCGCTTTGGGTACGAACCGGCGGTGGTCTTACGCACAGCTTCTCGACGAATCATTGCAGTGCGCGAAGTGGCTCCTCAACCAGTTCCAGGTCGGTGACCGAATCTGCGTCTTCGCGCCCAACGTGCCCGAGTGGGTCGTTCTCCAGTACGGAGCGGCACTTGCCGGTCTGGTTCTGGTGACTGCGAACCCGGCCCTGCGGGCGCCTGAGCTTGCGTATGTGCTCAGTCAGTCCAAAGTTGCGGGAATTCTGTACGTTCGGTCGTTCCGAGGTGCCGACATGCACGCGATTGTGCGGGAGGCTGCCACGGCCTCGGTCAAGGCATTTTGCATGGATTCATGGGACGGCGTCGTGCGCGGGTTTGATGGTGATGCGTCTCTGCCGGTGGTAAGTCCAGATGATCCGGCCCAGATACAGTACACATCGGGCACCACCGGCCATCCCAAGGGGGCACTGCTCCACCACAAGGGTCTGGTCAACAACGCGAGGTTCGTCGCCGCACGCGCCGGCATCGACGGCTCGATCGTGCTGAGCCCCATGCCGCTGTTCCACACGGCGGGCGCAGTCCTCAGCTCACTTGGATGCATGGCCACGGGTTCGACCTTTGTGCTCCCTCTCATGTTCGAGCCGACCTTGATGATGACGACCATCCAGGACGAGAAGTGCGCGTTCTTCTTTGGCGTCCCCACCATGCAGATCGCGATGCTCGAACACCCGATGCGCAAAGAGTTCGAACTTTCGAGCCTGAAGGTCGCAATCTCAGGAGGTGCTCCGGTGCCCCCCGAGCTGCTGCGACGCATTGAAGAGGGCTTCGGTTGCGACCTGCTAACCGTCTATGGCCAGACCGAAACGAGTCCGATCATCTCGCAGACCTCGCGCGGGGACACGTTCGATGACAAGGCCCGCACTGCGGGGCGACCACTTCCACAGGTCGATGTCCGGATTGCCGATCCGGCAACTGGCCAACCGGTCGCGGTCGATGAAGAGGGTGAGATCGAGGCGCGCGGCTACCAGACCATGCTCGGATACTTCGACATGCCAGAGGCGACTCGCCACGCGATTCGGGCAGAAGGGTGGCTGCGAACCGGAGATCTAGGCCGCATGGATCACCGTGGCTACTTGCGGTTGACTGGACGGCTCAAAGACATGATCATCCGCGGCGGAGAGAACATCTATCCCGTGGAGATCGAGGCGAGGCTGATGCAGCATCCGAGCGTTGCGAACGTCGCTGTGTTCGGCAGGGACGACCCCGAATGGGGCGAGGTCGTCTGCGCTGCGGTGCAGATGCGAGAGGGAAGCGCAACTGCCTCGATCGAGGCGCTGAAGGCGCACTGCCGTTCACACTTGTCACCGCACAAGATCCCGGTCGAATGGTTCGAATGTTCAAGCTTTCCGCTCACCGGGTCCGGGAAGATCCAGAAGTTCCGCCTCAAGGAAATGGCGCGATCCGGCGTCCTTTCGCCGCTCGACATCAGGTAACGCGCACGCGGCGTCCTTGGCCGTCGGAACGCCGGAATCCCTGTTGTCCCCCTGGAGGGGGGCGGAAGTACTGAGGAAGGATTGTTAAGCTGAAGCTGTTCGGCCATCTCTCCGCAAGCAAGGACCGCGATGACCATTACCCGGCGCCGATTTACTCAGAGCGTTCTCGCGGCTGCAGCCGCCCCGACGGCGGCGCGCGCGCAGTCCTACCCCGCAAAGCCCATCAATATCGTTGTCGGCTTGCCGGACCGGCCGTGCAGGAAGTGATGGGCGGCCAAGTTTCGGTCATGCCTCTCGACACCATCGTCGCACTCCCGCTCCTGCGTGCGGGCAAGATCAAGGCGATAGCCGCGCTTACTCCGACACGGCTCGACTCCCTGCCGGATGTTCCTACGGCGGCCGAAACCGGTTCGCGCGACGTGGAGGTCTATCCTTGGCTCGGCTTGGTCGCCCCGCGCGCCGCGCGCCGCGCGCCACGCCAGCGTCACTTGTTGCCCGCCTGGGCGCAGAGGTGCGAGAAGTTGTCACTTCCCCGAGGTCGCAAAGCGGTTCACGAATCTCGGCATGGAGCCGCACCCATTGGGCCCCGAACAATTCGGCGCATTCATCCGCGGCGAAATCGCACATTGGCACCCGCTGATCAAACGCCTCGACATCAAACTGGACTGAAGCTATGCGTCCCCTTTCAACCTCCGCAGCCGATTCTGCGACTGGCCCTGTAACGGCTGCGAGCGAAAGCTTTGATCCGTTCGATCCTGTCTATCAGGACAACCCGTACCCCTTGCTCGCCTCCCTGCGCGCCCAGGAGCCGGTGTTCTTTTCGCCAACGCTCGGCACATGGGTTGTCACCCGATACGAGAGCGTCAAGAAGGTACTCCGAGACCCGCAACGCTTCTCGGCGCTGATTGCATCGGACCCTCTAAAGCCTCTGTGCCCGCACGCGCGCGCCATCGTCGCCAACTCCGAGTTCGACGTGCCGCCGATGCTTGTCAACAACGATCCGCCCTCGCACACCCGATACCGCACCCTGTTCTCCAAGCCCCTGGAGCGCGCACGGTTTGATGCACTTGAGCCGTTCACGCGCGAGACTGTCGATGCGTACATCGACCGCCTCGTTGCCGGCCCGCGACCTGCGGACCTGGTCGCCGGCTTGACTTGGGACGTGCCGGCTGTCGTACTGTTCCGGCTACTAGGGGTTCCGGACGAGGACGTGGCGCTCGTCAAGTCTTACGCCGACAGCCGCGTTGTCCTCACGTGGGGGCTCCCCACGGACGAGGAGCAGGTCCGCCTCGCCGGCGGTGCCGTCGAGTTCTATCGTTACGCAGCGAGGCTGGTAGCCCGCAAGGCAGAGGAGCCCGGCGACGACTACCTGAGCGACCTCATCCGGATTCGCAACGGCGATGACAGCGTCCTGACCCTGCGCGAGCTCACCGCGCTGGCGTTCAATCTGCTCTTCGCCGGCCATGAGACGACTTCCAGCGCCGCGGCTAACCTGTTCAAGGCAGTACTCCCCAACCGCTCTCTCTGGAACGATATCGTCAACGGCGGGCAGCCGCCCGGCCCGGTCGTGGAGGAGGCACTGCGGTTCGATCCGCCGGTGCAGGCCTGGCGACGCCAGGCGAAGGAAGATGTTGAGGTTGACGGGGTACTCATACCGGCAGAGAGCCGATTGCTTGTCGTTCTTGCAGCAGCCAACCGCGACCCCGACCAGTTTGCCGCGCCCGATCTTTTCGATCCGGCGCGTCGAAACGTGATGCAGCACACCACCTTTGGCGCGGGCACGCACTTTTGCCTTGGCGCGCCACTTGCCCGACAAGAAGTGCGAGTCATGCTTGAGCAGGCTGCACGCCGCTTGCCTGGCCTGCAGCTCGTACCCGATCAGAAGTGGAACTACACGCCCAACACTTCGTTTCGCGCGCTGGGTCAACTGATGGTTACGTGGTGAGTGGATAAGCACCTCCAGCCGTGGCAGCGTGCAAGCCCGTACCTGCGTGAAAGCTCTCGGAGAAGACAGGCCACCACACCGGAGGCGACCATGAGGCGCACCGGCTCAGAACAGGAGTTGGACACCGAGATCGATCCCCCGCCAGCGACCGCCTTGTGCTGACGCCGTACTTGCAGCCGGACCACGCCGGAAGGTGCTTCCGTCAGCAGGCTAACTGTCAGTCTCTCCGATTGAGAGCCCATGCTCCCCTTGCCCTGGGCCAGCGCCGCCTTGCCGATGAGCATAGCAGTGCCCCTGGGAGGGCAAATTCTCTGCGTATCATAGATCTTAGATTCACGAGTCTCCTGCAACTCTCTGAGGCCTATCCGAATAAACTGCCTCCCACATGGAGAAAACCGCGGTGCTCGGCCGTCCAGGTACACGGGACGCCCGATCTCCGGCGTCCATAGCGCGTAGCTGCGCCCTTGACTGGCTGCAGCGATGCGCTTGAATGGGTCATCCCAGTCAGGCGGCGAAATGGAAAAGCGGTAATAGTCCGACGAGTACCGTCGTTGCGGCTGGCTTCGCTGCCCGGCAGTATCTGATCTGATGAAGTGCGCACCCGCTTGATGGTGTGCACCAACGGAGATGGTGCACACCATGAAGGATCAAACAAGAGAGTCGACGCGAACCCGGCGACAGCATGAACGGGAGTTCAAGGACGAGTTGGTCGCACAGAGTTTGGTCCCCGGCGCGTCGGTCGCGGGGATTGCGATGAAGGGCGGCATCAATGCCAACCTTCTATTCAAGTGGCGACGTGAGCACGTCAAGGCGATGGCGGCGTCCGCACCGACCGCCGCGACGTTGCTGCCGGTGTGCGTGGTTCCTGAGGCCGCGTCGCCATCCACTGCGCAGCCAACCTCACCCGTAGGGCCTGCCATCAACCCAAGCTCGCGTCCAGGCGTCATCGAAGTCGAGATCGCCGGCGCCCAGTTGCGGCTTCGTGGTGCCGTGGACGAGGCGATGCTGGGAAGTGTCTTGCGCGCGCTGCGCCAGAGCGCATGATCGGTCCTCGCGCTGGGACCCGGATATGGCTTGCCGCTGGCGTGACGGACATGCGCTGCGGCATCGACTCGCTGGCAGCGAAGGTTCAGATGGCACTGAAGGAGGATCCGTTCAGCGGCCACGTCTTCGCATTCCGTGGTCGTCGAGGCGATCTGGTGAAGTTGCTTTGGAGCGACGGCGACGGCATGAGCATGTTGACGAAGCGGCTTGAACGAGGCCGCTTCATATGGCCACAGGCCGATACCGGGAGCGTGTCGCTGAGCACTGCGCAGCTCTCGATGCTGCTCGAAGGGATTGATTGGCGGCGCCCCGAACGCACGTGGCAACCGCGCATGGCGGTGTAGCCGAGCGAGCGCAAATGGTTGACGGGGCAAGCCCCGTTGCGAGGGGGAAGCATCGCTGGAAAAGTCATGGTCATGACGTTCGCGGAACTCGTGGCCAGCAATGCTGCATTGAGCGGCGAGGTTCGGCGCTCGCACGAGGCCTTGAAGTTCGCGCAGTTGACCATCGACAAGATGAAGGTCGAACTGGCGTACCTGCGGCGCATGAAATACGGCCGCTCCAGCGAGAAGCTCGAGCATGCACAACTCGAACTCGTGGGCGGCCAGGGCCAGGCCACAGCGCCGGTGGTTGAGCCGCCCGCTGATGGCGATTCGGATGACGGATTGAAGTCCAACGTGACGTCGCTCGACAAGGAGCGCAAGAAGCGGGAGCCCAAGACCAGGCCGGGGCTGCGCGAGTTGCCGGCGCACCTGCCGCGACGCACCGTCGTTCACACACCGCAAGGCGGATGTGGCTGCAAGGCCTGTGGCGCGGGCCTTCGGGAGATTGGTCAAGACGTCTCGGAGGTTCTGGATTACGAGCCGGGCACCTTCCATGTGGTGCGTCACGTGCGCCCGAAGCTGGCCTGCGCAGGGTGCAAGACGGTCACCCAGGCGCTGGCGCCGACCCGGCCGGTGGACCGGTGCATGGCCGGCGCAGGGCTGCTCACGCACATCGCGGTGAGCAAGTTCGCCGATCATGTTCCGCTGTACCGGCTGTGCCAGATCTACGGCCGTGACGGTGTCGAGATGAGCCGCTCGACCATCACCGACATGATCGGCAATTGCGCCCTGTTGTTGACGCCGCTGGCCGAAGCCATCGGGCGCCATGTACTGAAGGCCGATAAGGTCCACGGCGACGACACGCCGATCCGCGCGCTCGGGGGCAAGGGCGAGAAGGCGCACACGGGTCGGCTGTGGGTCTACGTTCGCGATGACCGCCCCAGCGGCGACAAGGCGCCGCCAGCGGTGTGGTTCCAATACTCGGCCGATCGCAAGGGTGAGCACCCAGCGCGGCACCTGAAGAACTTTAGCGGCATCCTGCAAGCCGATGCGTACTCCGGGTACAACGCGATCTACAAAGACGGTTGGATCCTTGAGGCTGGGTGTTGGAGCCACGCGCGTCGAAAGCTGTGGGACATCCACGTCAAACAGAAACGCTTGCCCGGGACGCTGGCGCACGAGGGCTTGGTGCGGATCGGCGAGGTGTTCAAGGTCGAAGCAGAAGTGAATGGCCGATCGGCGCTACGGCGAAGGCGAACGCGCCAGGCCCGCACGGCGCCGGTGCTGAAGGAATTGAAGTCCTGGATGAACGAGACCTTGGCACAGGTGTCGGCGAAGTCGCCGATGGCACTGGCGATCGGCTATTCCTTGAGCAACTGGACAGCGCTGACGAACTTCGTGGGTGACGGGCGCATCGACGCGCACAACAATACGGCTGAGCGCGCCCTGCGCGGCGTGGCGATTGGAAGAAAAAACTACTTGCACGTCGGATCGGACGCGGGCGGCCACACGGCGGCGGTGATGTACACACTTCTGGGCACGTGCAGGCTGAACCAGATCAACCCGCAGCGCTATCTGCGCCATGTCCTGGAGCGCATCGCGGACCACCCGATCAACCGCATCGACGAGTTGCTGCCGTGGGCGGTCGCCGCGAAGTGGGAGGACGACGCCGGCGCAAAGGACACACTGCTGGCCGCCTGAGCGCAAGCCCAGCGGGCATGGGCAAAATGTGCTCATGTGCATCAAACTGATCGAAGATCTGCCGATGGCGAGCAGCGCCGAGCTGTACCAGCTCAGCTGGGTCATCGAACAACTGTTGGCCGACCCGCGGCGCATCGTCCAGGTGCGTGCGCAGTTGCATACCGGCCAACAGGTGCAATACCTCAGCTGGGGAGACGGGAAGTTGCGCTCGGCACGAGTCGTCGGGATACACGGAGACCACGTGGCCATACTCGATGCCGCCTTCAACAAGGCCTTCAAAGTGCACTACGGGGCGATCCTCACTGATCCGCCCGCGGCGCCCACCGAAAGTGGCCCAACGCCAGCGGACGTTGAGCTCAACAGGCCAAGTCCGCCACCGGAGATCGCCGGTCGAGCCGACTTCCGCGTGGGCAACCGCGTCACCTTCACCGACAAGAATCTCCAGCACCGCGTCGGCCTGATCGTGCGCATCAATCAACACACCGCCACCCTCGACTGCGACGGCCAAAAATGGCGCGTCGCGTTCGAGCTGCTCCGCCATCTCGTCGACGTCTGACCCGCGAAGCCGCCAGCAACGGTGCTCGTCGGACTATTACGAAAAGCGCCCCACGTGCCCCGGCATCAGCACCCGAGTGCGCAGATCCTCGGCGGCCTGGGCGGCCTTCTCCGGGTTCATGTCCACATTCGCCCAGCGCGGGTCGTACTGCCCGGCATCGAGCGCCACCCAATCGAACGGGCCATGCATCTGACCGATCTCGGCAAAGTGCGGTGCATAGCCCGAGTCACCACTGAAAAGAAATCCTGCGCTCGGGCGTTGCCAAGGCAAACCCCTCCCACAAAGACTTGTCGCGGGTGAACGTGCGCCCCGAGAAATGACGCGCCGGGGTGACAACGATCTGCAGCTGCGGGGTGTGCCGCACCGTCTCGTACCAGTTGGCCTCATGCACAAGCCGCATGTCGTAACCCCAGGCCTCGAAATCCGCCCCCGCGCCCAGCCCTCGCCACCACCTGCTTGACCAGGCGCAGCTGCGCCAGAATGCTCGAATAGTCCAGATGATCGTAGTGGTCATGGCTGATCAGCAGCACATCGATTGGCGGCATGTCGTCGGCCGAATAGAGGCTCGTTCCATCGAACGCCGTGTTCGTCCATGGCACCGGCGAGGCATTGTTGCTGAACACCGGGTCGATCAGGATGCGCTGCCTCCCCAGTTGCACGTAATAGGAGGAATGGCCTAGCCAGACCACCAGGTCCTGCACGGGGTCGAGCGCCTTGAGGTCGGTCTTGCCGGCGGGAACGGTGCCCGGAGGCCGAGACTGGCCATTCTCTGCAAAAACGGTTTCCATCCACATCGACCACTCGGACTGATCCGTTGTCCGCAGGGGTGTGTTGATCTGGTTGCGGAACACGCCCCCGGCATAGTTGGGCGAGCGCTCGATGCGCGCCAAGCGCTCGCCGCTGGGCAATTTCCCGAACAGCGAATGCTGCAAATAGGCGGCGACGCCGATGCCCCCCAGGACGGCAACGCCGGCACACACTTTGAAGAAGCGGGACCAGAATAATTTCATGTGCGGGATACCATGGATGCCATCACGTCAGCTTCGTGGCGGTGGCGCGCGCAAGTTCCGCCAGCAACAGATCCTGGAACCGGGTGTCGTTGACGGCGGGATGTGGCTGCTCTCGCCGCTCGTGATGCCAGTAATTACCGCTGGTCAGCGCTTCGGGGGCGTTGCCGGTGGCGAGCCACACCTGGGTCTGATGGCCCAGTTGCAGGTCGCCGGGCGCACTTGGGCCGCCCATCTTGGTCGGCACCCAGCCTGGATCGACGGAGTTGCTGAGAACGTCCGGCCACAGCCGTGCAACCGCCGCAGCCAGTGCGGTGACGAACAGCTTGCTGTCCGAGTAGCTGCCCGTGGATGTGCGGCCAGACCAGTCCGTTCCAGCTAGGCTGGCGCTTCCGCCCGCGTGCATGCTGCTGCTGAGGTAGATCAGTCGCTGCGGGCGCCCGACCAGGGCCGTGAGCAGGTATGGCGCAACGACATTGACGACCAGCAGTTGGGCGCCAGAGAGAACCCCTGCGTTGTGGATGACGGCATCCATCCGGCCGACCGCATTGACCTGGACGGCGAGATCGCGGATCTGCGCGAGGTCCGACAGGTCGCCGATCGTGGCAATGGCGCCATCGTCCACGAGTTCTTTCACGGCCGGCAGCCGGGCATTGGAGCGGACATGCACGACGACTTCGTGCCCCTGGGCGAGCAGCGTCTTGGCCGCGGAATGGCCCAGTCCATCGGCCGAGCCGGTGATGAACACGCGGGCCTTGCGGCCAGCGCCTCGTTGCGCATTGGTCATGGGGAACTCCTTTCGATAATTCGGCAGCGGTTGAACCACAACGGGCGTTGCGGCCAGGAGCGATCCGGCGACCAGTCCCGTCCCAATCCGACTCCTGTAGCGAGAAAGCTGCAGCGACCCATGGACATGGCCTCCGATGAGTCCACCAGGTTCTGCACGGCGCCCGAACCTTGCCGCTATCATGGCGATTCATCGGTCTGTGAGCGGGTAGCCTGTGAAGCCAAGAAGGTCAGAAGGGCCGCCAGCAGCAGGACGACCGCGCTGGCCGCGAAGGTGCTGCGGTAGCCGGTGGAGTCGAAGAGCAGGCCGCCTACGGTCGAGCCCAGCGCGATGGACAGCTGGATGACCGCCACCATGAGGCCGCCGCCAGCCTCGGCGTTATGCGGCATGGCTTCGGCGATCCAGGTCCACCAGCCAACCGGTGCGGAAGTGGCCATCAGCCCCCACAGGCCAAGCAGCGCCATGACGGCCGCGACCCAGGCACCAAAGGGAATCAGCGCCACGGCGATGCCGGCCATCAGCAACGGAATGACGATCAGCGTCCCGTACAGCCCGCGCTTGAGGACATTACCAATCAGCAGGGTGCCGACGAAGCCAGCCGCGCCAATAATGAGCAGAACCATCGACAGCGTGGACACGTCGGCATGGGTCACCGTCTCGAGGAAGGGCCGCACATAGGTGAACAAGGCGAACTGCCCGACGAAGAATGTCCCGCAAGCCGCCATTCCGATGGCGACGGACCGGTTCTTGAGAACCTTGAAGACATTGCCCGAGCCCGGCGAGCGCTCCTGGGCCTGCATGGCAGGCAGGCTGACCCACTGCCAGAACAGGGCAACTGCCGCCACCGGCACCAGGCAGAAGAAGGCAGCGCGCCACCCCATGTTTGAACCAAGATAACTGCCCAGCGGCGCGGCAATCACGGTCGCCAGCGCGTTGCCGCCGTTGAAGATCGCCAGGGCGCGCGACACCTGCGAGGCAGGCACCAGCCGCATGGCCGTCGCGGCGGACATGGACCAGAAGCCGCCGATGACCACGCCGATGAGCGCGCGGCCAATCATGTAGACCAGGAAGTTCGATGCCAGCGCAACCACAACGCCGGAGACGGCCATCACGGCAGTCAGCGCCAACAGCAACGTCTTGCGGCTCATGCTGTCGGCCAGCGCGGAGATCGATAGGCTCGTCAGCACGGCGAAAGCGCCGGAGATGGCGATGCCTTGCCCTGCCATCCCCTCGGAGACATGGAGATCGGCCGCGATCGCCGTCAGCAGGCTGACGGGCATGAACTCGGACGCGATCAGAGCGAAGACGCACAGCGACATCGCGAAGACGCCGCTCCAGTATGCGGGTTGGCTTCCTACATCGCCTTGGCTTTGTGTGTTGCCTATGCAGGCATCGGATGTGGCGGTGGTCATGGAATTCTTCGTTCTGCCCGTACGCTCATGGGACCTGCCGTGCTCGCCCCTCCGGGGGCGTGAGCAGCCCTTAGAGATCAGTGTTCCCAGCAAAGGAGTCGACGCAGGACTACGTCGATCCCAACGATCTCAATCTTTTCCGATCTGATCCATCTGCTTGGCATCCATGCGGCCGCCATGGACGGTGATCTTTGCCCTGGCTGCCTCGATCTCGCGCAGATCTTCCGACGTGAGGTTGACGTTGATCGAGCTGAGGTTCTCGCGCGAGTGGTCCAGGTTGGTGGTTCCGGGGATCGAGACGATCCAGGGTTTTTGCGCCGCCAGCCAGGCCAAGGCGATCTGCGCACGCGTGGCGCCCTTCTTCTCGCCGAAGCGTTGCAGAAAATCGAGGATGGGCTGGTTGGCCTTCATGACTTCGGCGCTGAAGCGAGGGAAGGTCTTGCGCAGGTCCGTCTTTCCATCGAACCTGGCCTGGGCATCCAGGGGCAGCTTGCCGGGCAGGAAGCCTTGGCCCAGCGGTCCCCACGGCACGAAGCCGATGCCCAGTTCCTCGCATGCCTGCAGTACACCGTCGTGCTCCACACTGCGTTCCATGATCGAGTATTCGGTCTGGATCGCGGACACCGGTTGCACGGCGTGAGCACGGCGAATGGTGCGCGCGCTCGGCTCGGACAGGCCGAGGTGCAGCACCTTGCCCTGCTGAATCAGATCCTTGATCGTGCCGGCCACGTCCTCGATCGGCACGGTCAGGTCGACGCGGTGCTGGTAATACAGGTCAATTCGGTCGGTCTTCAGGCGCTTGAGAGATTCCTCCACCACGCGGCGGATGCGCTCGGGGCGGCTGTCTAGGCCGTTGGTGCCGTCAATCTTGAAGCCGAACTTGGTGGCGATGGCCACGTGGTTGCGCACTGGCCCCAGCGCCTCGGCAACGAGTTCCTCGTTGACATAGGGGCCATAGACCTCTGCGGTGTCAAAGAACCTGATGCCGCGCTCATAGGCGTCGCGGATCACGCGGATACTCGTTGCTCGGTCCACACCCGGGCCGTAGTGACCGGGGCTGTTGCTCATGCAGCCGAAGCCGATTTCCGAAACTTCCAGGCCACCAAGTCTGCGCGTTCCCATGGTGTAGCTCCTTCCACTGTTGCCTTGCGCTGATTGCGCTGCGGCCGGTGTAGCCAGCGATGCAGCACTGATAGGCAGTGCTGCACCGGCAGCAGCCATGCTTGCTGTCTTAAGGAAGCTGCGCCGGTCAGAAGTCAAAGTGGGTTGTTCTGCAGCGTCGCGCTCAAGGGTGGGTTGCATGCTCATATTCGATGCTTTGGATGAGATAAACAGGTAGTTGGGTACAAGCAACGATCAGTTGCTGATGCGTTCAATCGTGACCTTCAGCGGACCTGGGCGCTGCAACGCCGGCAACCCCCCCTCGACCTTGCCTAGCTGAAGCAGTCCGCCCAAGTAGGTGCTGTCACCTTCCTCAACAAAGATGGCGAGATTCCCCCACGGGGTGTAGTAGGCGATGTCTCCGGCTTTCACAAGAGTTCCGCTGCTGGTGCCTGCGGCAGTCAGCTTTCGTGGCAGATAGGCAATGCGCTCTATCCGTGCGTAGTCGGTGAGCGTCAATGACAAGGGCAACTGCGCCACGAAATCTCGCGCAATGGCGGTGTCATCCAAAGTGGCAGCGACGGCTTGGCCGTCCACTTGCATGCGTATCTTCATAGATAGTTCCTGCGGAGACGCGGCTGTCGAAATACTGGGAACACCTGCTGCCAAGGCCAAACCAGCACTCAACGCCAGCACTTGTCGCGACGTCCAGTTCAGGATTGGCATGGACTCTTTCATGCCTCAATCTTCTCGCATCCTCTGGCACTTGAATACCTAATGAACGCTTAAAGCGTATATTAGGCACACTAATCAATAATCGGAGGCAAACTGCACCATGGCCAAGCGCAACCTCAACGATCTCCTGTACTTCGTGACGGTGGCGCGGCAAGGCAGCTTCACCCGCGCAGCCTCGCTGCTGGGCGTGACACAGTCCGCGCTCAGCCAGGCCATAAGCGGACTGGAGGCACGGCTGGAGATTCGGCTGCTGACGCGCACCACGCGCAGCGTGTCGCCCACGGCCGCCGGAGAGCGTCTGTTGAATGCCATCGGCCATCGCTTTGATGAAATCGACGCAGAGCTGGACGAGTTGACGGAGATGCGGGACAAGCCGGCCGGCACGGTAAGGATCACCTGCGGCGAACATGTCCTTCGGACCACGCTGCTCCCCAGGCTCACGCCCTTGTTGCTCGAATACCCCGACATCAAGGTCGAGTTCGACATCAACTACGGGTTCAGGGACATCGTGGCCGACCGCTTCGACGCGGGGGTGCGAATGGGTGACACCATCGACAAGGACATGATCGCGGCGCCGATCGGGCCGCAGTTGCGCATAGCGGCTGCGGCCTCGCCTGCGTACTTCAAGTCCCGTCCCGCCCCCAAAACTCCACGCGACCTGATCAAGCACAACTGCATCAACATGCGCATGCAGACCGCGGGTGGCCTCTACGTCTGGGACTTCGAGCGGCGCGGCCAGCGGTTGAACGTGCGAGTGGATGGGCAACTCATCTTCAACACGTCGCCCAGCATGGTGGATGCAGCACTGGCTGGGCTGGGCATCGCTTTCCTGCCTGAGGAAGAGTTCGCACCACACATCGAGGAAGGCCGACTGGTGCGCGTGCTGGACGACTGGTGCACTCCATTCCCCGGGTACTACCTGTACTACCCCAGCCGACGGCAACCTTCGCCGGCTTTCTCGCTGGTTGTCGATGCGCTTCGTTACACGGCCAGCCCGAGAATGGATCAGCTCGGCGGTCCCACCAAGAAGGCTGGACCACGGAAGAAGACCTCCGCGAAATAGGCCGGTTTCGGCTTCACCAAGGGCGGGAAGGGAGGCCGAGGCCTTCGCCACAGGAACGGCTGCATGCGGCCGCCACCACTCCTCCAGCGTGCTCTCGAGGGCATGTCGGCAATGCCACTGCAGGGCGACGGCCTCGCTTCAGTAGCCGGCGCCGACGAGCCAGCCCCGGTGGCGGGCTGCTTCCAGTTCGTCAACCAGCGCGCAGGCAAAGTCCGCATACGAGATCGTGCTGAGTCCCTGCGCATCGCACACCAGTGCGCCCACCGCCAGTCGGTAGCGGCCGGTTCGCTCTCCCTGCGCGATCTGCGCCGCCGGAGCGATGCAGGCCCAGTCGAGACCGGATGCCGCCAGCACCGCTACCGCGTCCTCGTGCGCCTTCACCTTCGGCAACAAGGCCGCCGGGAAGCCGGGCTGGTCCGCGAGACGCGTGCCGGGCCCCACCGCCAGACCACCCGCACCACCCACAGCGATCAGCCGCCCCACACCCGCCTCACGCGCCGCCTGCACCAGCGAAGCCGTGGCGGTCGCCTGCAGCTGTGGGGCATCGGCCGGCGCGCCATAGGCGCTGATCAGCACTTCCTGCCCGCGCAGCGCCTGCGCCAACGCGTCCGTATCGAACACGTCGACCTGCGCCCGCAGCAGGCAGTGCACTGCATGGCCCCGGGTTAGTGCTTCGCGCGCCAGATGGCGGCCAATGCGCCCTGTGCTGCCCACCAGCGCGATCTTCATTGCTCCGCTCAACCCGCGCTGCGACCCAGCCCCGCGCGGATCGTCATGCCCGGCGCCGGCTCGAGCAAGTTCACTTCGGCGCGCTGGAACAAGGCCGTGCCGTGCTTCCTGCGCTGCTCGGCGAAGGCCGCGCGCAGCGTCTCGCTGCGGTCCAGCGACTGGCGCCCCGCGTGCCACTTCGCAGCGTCCGGCCAGGCGTACAGCAGCACGATCTTCTGCATGCCGGCGCCGGCGGCCATCCCACGCGGCCAGCACGCGAGCGCCCGCCTCGCGCACCAGCGGCAGCCAGGTTTCCTGCAGGAACACGTTGGCATTGGCGTTCTGCCCGGGCGCGATCTGCTGCTGCACCAGCTCGTGCAGGTCGCCCACTGCCGTCGCCGAATCGGCATCGACGGTCCAGGCCGCGTTGGGCTTGAGGAAGAACAGGTCGTGCCGCTCCACCATCTCATGCCCGGCATTGGTCTCGGCGCGGATGCGCCACCATTCGGCGTCCGCATAGAAGCTGGCCCACACCGGCTCGCGGTGCGCGTAGTCGCGGTAGGCCATCAGTTAGACGAAGCGCGGCGCGTCGGGGCCGGCCGCCGAGCTCCGCTCGCTACGCAGTCGACGCCATGCTTGGCGAACAGCGCCGGAAAGTGCGTGTTGAAGCGGGTGTGCACGTCGGCCATGCGGCCCGGGGCGACGGAATAGAGGCGCAGCTCGTAGATCATGGGCTTCAGCTTAGCGACGCGACCGCGGCTGTCTGTCCCGTCGAAGGGGGGCATACCGCCGCGGGGGTCGATGGCCTCGTGCGCTTCCTGCAGCGTCGTCGCCACCACCACGCCCTTGCCCGCCGCCAGGCCGTCGGCCTTGATCACGATGGGCACGCCCTTGGCGTCCACGTAGGCATGGGCTGCCCCGGGGTGGGTGAAGGCCTCGTATTCGGCCGTGGGGCGCTGCCTATGCTGGCTGGATGAAAGCCATCGTCTCCACGGCGGAAGGCGCGAGGCTGGGTTCGTGGTGGGGCAGGAGGTATGCGCCTGGCTTGCCGGAGGCGGTTACGCAGAGTACTGTTCTGCGCCCGCGACGCACTGCCTGCCCGTTCCACAGGGCGTTTCCTTGATCGACGCCGCGGCGTTGCCGGAGGCGTTCTGCACCGTCTGGGGTGCCGTGTGGCAGGAGGGGGCTTGCGAATGGAGAAAGTCTTCTCATCCAGGGCGGCTCCAGCGGCGTTGGCGTTGCGGCGGACCGGACGTGGAGGTGCGCTTGCACCTTCCGGTCCTGCTCAGGCGGGCTGCACGCGCAGTGGCAGACGGTCGATCATGCGCAGCGTGTTGATGGGACGAAAGACGGGATCGCCGGCGAGCGCCAGTGTTCGGCAGCGGCGCGCCAGCGCGCCGATGAGGCATTCCGCTTCGAGCCGGGCGATCATCTGGCCGATGCACACGTGCGGACCGGCACCGAAGGCCAGGTGACCCGCCGACTTCCGCCGAAGGTCGAAGCGCTCCGGGTTCTCCCACTGGCGGGGGTCGCGGTTCGCTGCGCCGATGAAGGCGGCAATCTTGGTGTCGGGTGCGAGCTGGATGCCCCCGAGCTCGATCCCCTCGCAGGTTGTGCGGAACATGACCTGCACCGGCGCGTCGTAGCGGATGCCTTCGTCGAAGGCCTTCGCGGCCAGCTGCGGCTGCTCGCGAAGCATGTCCCACTGCGCCGGATTGCGCGCCAGCGCGTGCAGCGCGGCGCCGATGCCGCTGATGGTGGTATCCATGCCGCCACGCAGGAAGGTGCGCGTGAGGTTGGCTGCAACGCCCTTCGGCAGCGCGCCGTCGTCCTCAGCCTGGTAGATTAGGTCGCCGAAGCCGCCAGGCAGCATCGCCGAGCGCTGCATGCTGTCCTCGTACCACTTCATGTAGGGTTGCGCGCGCTCGGCCGACGCCTGCGTCAATGAATTGTTCGGACCAATCGCATTGAAGTTCATGTCGCCGATCGCTCGCGCGTTCTCGGTCGGAATCTCAATGCCCACCGCAGGCGGGAACACGGAAAGCACAAACGCCTCGGACGCGTCGCGCATGCCGTCGAACTCGCCGCGTTGCACCAGCTCATCGGCCATTGCCTCCGCGCGTACAGAGAACTTCTCGCGCCACTGGCGCACCACCAGCGGCGACAGGATCTTCTGCAGCGCGCCGCGCACCTGCGTGTGCTGCGGCGGATCACTCTCAAGTATTACGCTCGGCGGCCGCCAGTTGCCCGGTTTGCGGATGTCCGCCATCCCGGCGCCTGCGGCATTGGTGAAGCGCGTCCATTGCGACAGCACGGCCTGCGCTTCGACATGGCGCCCCGTGGCGTATATGCGGTGGCTTTGGAGCCATACGAGCGGCCCGGCCTCACGCAGCGACTGATGGAACGGATAGGGATCCAGCAGGACCTCCGGTGTGAAGGGGTCCACATGCAGTACCGGCGGCGCAGGCGGGGTGTTCGTCGTCGTCATCGCCTAAGTGTGCGGCTCACTCGCGCTTTTCTCCGTCCCCTCACGGGGGGACTGACCGGAGCGCCTTTCGGCGGAGCGGGACTCGACCATCCCGGAGGCACAACATGACCCGCGCAGCTTTCATCTGCCCAGATGGCGAGCACCGCGCCATGGACGTAGCCGTGGGGACCAATCTGCGCGCGCCGGCTGTTGCCACAGCATCGTCGGCGACTGCGGTGGCGCGATGAGCTGTGCAACCTGCCACGTATTCGTAGAGGCGGGATCCGCGGACCTGCTGCCCGACCACCAGCCGCCTCGGCTGAAGTCCATGTGCGGCACGACCCACTGACAGACACGACGCAGCGGCTGTGCACCGCGCTGTTCTATACGCGGCTGTACTCACGCCAATTACGCCCGGCAATGGCTACTACCGTCCCGCCGGCCGCCGATCCGGTGTCGCAGGATGCCTTCCGGCCGCTCGGCGGCGATCGACTCGTAGTGCGATGGCGCTGGCCGCATAGGAAATACTTGGCTCATTCACGACCGATTCATGTCGCGGTCAAGGAATCTAGGGCGTGAACCAGATCATTGGCCGCCAGCAGGTACACCCTACGAAACGATACATGCTTTCCAGTAACCAACGTCGATGCCCGGTCGGCTTGCGTCATCGGCGCTCAAGCCGCCTGCAAGGAAATCGGCGTGGATAAGCAGCAATTCGAACATCAGCTCGGGATCGTGCCGGGACTCGGCGATCGGCCAGTTGTGCAGCATGGCCAGCCCGTCCGCCGTGGACTTCAGCGCGTGCGTGACATGCAAGGACGCGTGGTCAGCCGGCGTTGCCGGGCGCACCTTCAGAACCAGGCCGATGCCACGTGCGACTAGCTTTCGCAGCGCATCCCAGTAGCCTTCGTCAATGCCTTGCGGCCGCTCGTGAAGGAACTTGGCCAAGGTCTTGAGTGCAGACTCTCCGCGTGGCTTGGACAGGTAAAGTGCGAACAGCGGCGCCGCGATCGCGAGAGCGACCTCGTACATCGTGAGCATCCCTTCCGATCGGGACTCCAACTCGCCGAACAACACGTCGTAGCGTGGCTCGAGGAAGTCACGCAACTCGGCCACGATCGCGTTCATCAGTCCAGCCTTGCCCCGGAAATGATAGGCAACCGCAGAGTTGTTCTTCTGGCCAGCCGCCGTGCCGATTCCACGCAGCGATACTCCCGAAACGCCACTCTCTCCGACCATCTGGACTGCTGCTTGCAAAAGGCGCTCGCGCGCGGCGTTCGCGCGCGAATCGGCCTCCACCCGGTCATCCTTATCAGTCATTACGTCTTGCTTGTGGACACTTGTCTTAGCATTGTGACACGTCGATCCGCCGGCGGCCGGTCAACCCTCCGGCAACACATGCATGCGCTGCTGGCCCACACCAAACAGCGCGCCGAGCGCCAGAATCTTGACGACTACCCCCGAGCATATTCCACAAGAACATGAAAGACAGGCGCATGCCCATGTCCGCCCGAACTTGAGGTCGGAGAACATCCACGTCAATACGCCCCGCGCCCACGTGATTCCGGTGAAAGACGATGGCGAAGCCCGTTGTCTTCATAGTCTCGTAGTACGCACTGAGCAACGACGTGGCCTTCCTTCAACAGCCCGTCGAGGCGGTTGCAAAGGAACGTCGTACTGGTCATACCTTGCGACATGTCAAGTCCCATGTCAGCGAGAACCGTCGGCGTCAGAGCCGATCCACTTCACCCGACATTGTTCGAACTCTCGTAGGCATTGGAGGAAAGCCATCGTCAGCCCCAATTTGATGACGAACTCATTCGTCCACGGCACAAGATCAAGTCGCGCTCGCGTCGCACCCGTCGGCGACGATACCCACCAAGCGATCGTCACCCACGAGCTCGAGCTGCAGTTTCGGATCAGCGACTAAAGAGCCCGCCCCGAAAACGCTCTGACAAGATTGGAATGCCCGCCTCCGGGCCGGAATGCTGATGCGCAGCAGGCCCGTGACCGAATTGCCCAACTGCGGGCCGACTCTATGCCCTGGAGGATCTGCTTGGCGGCCGGTCGGACCTGGACCGGCAGCGGCTCGCCGGCTTCGGTCAATCCGAAGGCGGGTGGTGGGCACCAGCAAGGCCTTGCAAATGTGCTCCTCGAAAACGCGTACGACCTGGCTGACGGCTGACGGCTGACGGCTGACGGCTGACGGCTGACGGCTGACGGACGGGCTGATGCCTAGGCGCCGGGCGTCGGCGCCAAAGCCGCGTTCCCCTGCATCCGCGAGGATCACGAACACACACGTCGGCCCAGCCAACTGTGTAGTCCATCTAAACAGTATGAACAGGCGGCACGGGATTCTCAAGCAGCGGCTTGTGAGCCACGATCACTCACTTGTTTACATCAAAGGAAAAAACATGAGTTCAGCACCCAAAGACGGCCGTGTCTATCGTATCGAAAAACTCGGCGGCCTCGACGGCCTCGCCCGTGGTCGGGCCGCCATCCCGACGCCGGGGCCGGGCGAAGTCCTGGTTCACGTTCGCGCATCGTCGCTTAACTATCGGGATGTCATCATCCTGGACGGCAACTACTTCATGCCCGTGCCGGCAGGGCGCATTCCACTCTCCGATGGCGCTGGCGAGGTCGTTGCCATCGGGCCAGAGGTGACGAGCCTGAGCGTCGGCGATCGGGTCACCAATTCCTTCCTTCCAGAATGGATCGACGGGCCCTACACCGGCAAGTCCACGCAGTACTCCGCCGACGTCGACGGGTGGCTGACGGACTATCTCGTGGTGGCGGCGCGGGCCCTCGTGCGCATTCCCGACAGCCTGTCGTTCGATGAAGCGGCCACCTTGCCCTGCGCAGGTGTCACGGCCTGGTCGGCGGTTAAGGGTGTGCGCCCGGGCGACACCGTGCTGACGCTAGGCACGGGCGGCGTTTCCCTGTTCGCCCTGCAGTTGGCGAAGGCGATGGGTGCGCGGGTGCTTGCCACGACTTCCAGTGATGCGAAGGCCGAGCAACTGAAGGCTCTGGGCGCTAACGAGACCATCAACTACAAGACTCAACCCGAATGGTCGCAACGCGTTCGTGAACTCACGGACGGCAACGGAGCAAACCGCATCGTTGAAGTCGGCGGACCGGGCACATTCCAGCAATCGGTGAAAGCCGTTGCGGTGGGCGGCCAAGTCTCCATGATTGGCGCGCTGTCCGGACTGGAAGGCACCGTGGACTTCATGTCCATGTTCCTGAGTCAGGCGCGCTATCAGCCCATCGCGGTGGGCAGCCGGCAAGATCTGGAAGACTTGGTCAGCTTTGTCGCGGCCCACAAGATCGCGCCGCTCATTGACAGCCGCTACGCATTCGAAGACGCCAACCGCGCATTCGAGCGCATGGTCACCCGAGATATCTTCGGGAAGATCGTAATCTCGCACTGAGCAATGTGAACGCCCCCAACTTGGAGTAACGCTATGACTGCCTATGTGATCTTCATCCGCGAGCAAACTCACGATCAGCGCGAGCTCGACATCTACTCTGAAAAGATGGGTGACATGCTTGCAGGTCTTCCGGTGACCGTGCTGTCGGCCTACGGTCGGATGGAGGTATTCGAAGGCGACGCACCGGAAGGCGTCGTGCTCGTATCCTTCCCCACGCTCGAGCAAGCCAAGGCCTGGTACCACGGCGATGCCTACCAGGCGGTGGTCGGCCACCGGCACAAGGGTGCGACCTATAGAGGATTCGTCGTCGAAGGCTTGGCATAAGAAGACGGGGTCGCCCTGGAGGGATCTTGAGCGGCGTGCATGGATGCCGGCCGCGGCAGGTACTATCGAATCCAAGCTAGCGTGACGCTCCGGCCGTCCTGCTCGGCCGGGCAGGCGGCCGCCTCAGCGAGGCTTGGCATCTGCGTCCGCGCCCTCGGGCTGGACCCGACCTGGTAGCGCTTCCAGCCCATCGAGCGACGACTTGCCACCGGCGAGCCTTGCGTTCGGCACCTGCATATCAGGCAAATGGACCACGACCGTTGCATTCGCGGCCGTGGTTGACGGACGCCTGTCGTCAGCTATGACTCGCAGCCAGCTCCACGAACTCCGTGATCTTTCGTGACGCAATTCCTTCGAACATGTCTCGGTCGACCCATGCCTCTTCCCCAACCAGTTTGGGCTCGGTTTCATGTCGCGGCCACGTGAGCAGCATCCGACATTCGGCGGCGTAGTACGCATCAGGATCATCCACTTCGATCCCCTTGTCGAGCAACGCGCGGCCCAGATATGCCTGGCGGTACACGCCCTCGGTAGAGACTGCCTTTCGGTCTGCCAGGACGCGTTCGACCCTCATCTCCAATCTCAAAGCGCCCTCGCCAATGAGCATCTTCTGATAGAACTGACGGAGAGGCTCTTGGGTATCTCCGTCGATGTGCGTGAATCCGGGCACATAGAAGCGGTACTTGGGGCGAGAGCAGATGGTGGTGAGCACCCTCTCGATGTCACCTGCCGCCTCGTACTTCATATGAGCGAGCACCAGTTCGAGGTTTTCTCTCACCACTGGATCCGTCTCGACGCTGAGCCGCTGCTCTACCGCGACCCAGGTTACGTTGGGATCGATCACTATGGGCTGTGTAACTGTTGTCATGGTTCACTCCTGGTGTTTCAGAAAAGAAAATGGCCGGGTTCGCGGCGAGATGCCGGACCAGGCTCGAGTCGACGTGACTTTCGCCCGTCTTCACACGCAATCTGCACGTTTCGACCGACCCGCTTGGGCAAGGACGACGCGGCAGTTCCAATGGGGAAGATGCCCATGTTCGCCTGAGATCTTGAGGTCGGAGAAGATCATCTCGATCGGAATGTCTTACGCGACGCTCTTTGTCAAATCTGACCCAAACCACCATCAACGCAAAGATCCGTGCCAGTGATGAATGAGCTTTCCTCGGAGACAAGGAAGAGAGCGGCAGCCGCCGCCTCATCCACTCGACCCGCACGGCCCATCGGCATTTGACTCAGAATCTGCACAGTGAGGTCTGGCAGCGCTTCCGGCGAAATCCCCATCTTGAACGCAAGTGGCGTCTCGATGACTGCAGGACTGAGGCAGTTCACTCGGATCTTCCGATCCTTGAGTTCAATAGCCCAGTTTCGCGCGAAGGCCCGCACCGCCGCTTTCGTTCCGGCGTAGACGTGGAAGTAGGCGGTGCCAGTGAAATGAGCTATCGATGAACACAAGAGTATCGATCCGCCGTCCCGGAGAATCGGCAGAGCCTTCTGTACTGTGAAGAACACACCCTTGGTATTGATGTCGAACTGTCGGTCGTAACTTTCCTCGCTCACCCCACCCAACGGTTCGAGCTTGATGACGCCAGCATTGGCGAACAGGACATCAATCTTTCCGAACCTACGTTCTACATCGGCATAGATGCGGTCGAGATCTTCCAGCCTGCCGACGTCGCCCGTATATCCGAATGCGCGCTCTCCAATTTCGGCGACAGCTGCTTCCACCGCACCGCTTCTGGGGCTGACGATGATCACGCGAGCTCCTTCGGCCACAAAGCGCTTCGCCGAGGCGAGCCCAATACCGCTACTGCCCCCCGTGATCAGTGCGACCTTTCCATCTAGCTTGCCCAAGATAGTCTCCTTCCGTCAAAACGTTTGCATTTCATCTCACCGCGAGGGACGAAGTTTCAATCGCTCTCTAGCTGTTGCCATTGGCGGCTAGAGGTGTCGTAATTTGTACTGATGACACTGCGTCATTCGGCTGTCAGGCGGCAATCACAGAACGTGCATCCTCGATAAGTGGAGCGAGGGTCGCGCGCACTTCCTCCAACGTCATCACCTCGGCTGGAGGACACTTCCGGAAGGTGGTTCCTCCCATGTAGACGTGCTCACCGATCATTCGAGCCTGAGCGTCGTACGGCCAGTGCATTCCGTACCTCGCCGTCGCAATATAGGTCGCACCCAGGTCGTCGACTTCCGCCCCTCGAGACGCAGCGATCCACGCAGGCATGAAGGTGTGGAATGTGGATTCGGAAGTGAATCCCCAGTCGTCAACCATCAAATGCTCATCTTCCAGCATCATGACGCAGGTGTTTGTGTCCACCAGCGACTTGTACAGCGCACGGACCTTTTCCATGCCTTTGTAGTGGATGGTTCCACCTTGGTAGAGCCAATAGTCAGGCTCCTCTACCGTCATGTCGGGAGCAAGAATTTCTTCGTAGAAACCACATACCTCCAGCAGCGCATGGCGGCGATAGTTCGAGATGATGGCTTTGTGGCGTGGATTCGTTAGTTTCGGCAGAAGGACGTCGGCCGCCTTGGTGAGCAGGCGAATGTCGTATTTCATTGCTATCTCTCCTCTTTCATGAACTTGCTAGACGCCGTGCCTCGCGGCGCCGGCCGGAAGCCTTGAGCACGTGACCCAAGGACTGGGATGAACATCGTCCGCAAACGGACAGACGTGCTACGAAACGAACGGCCACCGAAAGTGGTGCCACAGGCCAACCGAGTGAGCGTTTCGAACGCTGGCCTACTTCAAGTGAGGGGCATGAATCGAAGCCAGATGCGCTGAAGGATCCGTGTTGAACTCTTGCCAGCCTGCAGGTCGCTTCCAGCGCTTCCGTGCGTCTCTTTAAGTCGCCTGCCTTAAATGTACTAAGGCGACTGACTTAATGCAAGATTGAATCGAGCCAATCCTGACCGGGACAAACCCGTAGTCATAAGCGCTTCGCTGGCAACGACCGGTAGCGGCGCCTTGGTTACCCGAGAACCCATAGGTTGCGGTGAAGGGCGCGCTCTTCCTATCACAGGGGCATCGGCTCGACATTCAAGGTTGGGGTCATGCTGGCACTCTATGCCGAGCCCGATGCCGAGCCCGATGCCGAGCCCGATGCCGCTGGTCGATCCGGTGACGATGGCGGACTGGCCTTTCAGCATGATTGTTTCTCCTCGGCTGCCGCCCGCCTGGCGAGCAGCGCCCGCGCCACCCTGGATTGGGATGGGCGGCCGATTGCCGAACTGATCCACGCGCCACAGTCGACCAGGGCTTCGAGGTCAACTCCTGTCTCGGCCCCGATGCCATGCAACAGGTAGATAAGATCCTCGGTGGCCACGTTCCCGGTGGCGCCCTTGGCATACGGGCAGCCGCCCAGCCCGGCCACCGAGCTGTCGAACGCCCGCAACCCGAACCGGTACGAAGCGTGAACGTTGGCGACGGCCATGCCGTAGGTGTCGTGATAGTGGCCGGCTAGGTGCTCGACTGACACGCGGGCAGCCACCGCCTCCAGCATCCGCAGCACGGAGCCCGGCGTGCCGGCGCCGATGGTGTCGCCCAACGACACTTCGTAGCAGCCCAGTTCGCGCAGGCGCAGGGCCACGTCGGCCACCTTCGCGGGCGCGGTCGGGCCCTCGTACGGGCAGGCCACCACGCACGACACATAGCCTCGCACCTTCACGCTGGCCCGGCTCGCCGCCTCGAACACCGGCACGAAGCGGTCGATCGATTCGGCGATCGAGCAGTTGATGTTCTTCTGCGAGAAACTCTCCGACGCCGAGGCGAACACAGCGACCTCGGTAGCACCTTCCGCAAGCGCCGCCTCGAAGCCCTTCAAGTTCGGCGTCAGCACGGGATAGTTGACGCCGGGGTGGCGCCGCAGCCCTCGCATCACCTCCGCCTGGTCCGCCATCTGCGGTACCCATTTCGGCGACACGAACGACGTGACCTCGATGTCCCGCAGTCCGGCCACCGCCAAGCGCTCGATCAGCGCAAGCTTGGTCGCGGCCGGAACGACCTGCTTCTCATTCTGCAAGCCGTCGCGCGGACCTACTTCGACGATGCGCACGCGTTCCATCATTCGGATCCTTCGAAGTCCAGCAGCTCTGCGCCGTCGGAGACCTGGTCCCCGGGCGCAAAGCGGAACGCCTTGACCACGCCCTTGCGCGGGGCGTGGATCGTGTGCTCCATCTTCATCGCCTCGAGCACCAGCAGCGGCGCGCCCTTCGACCGTCGCGCCCGGCTGGACCGCGAGCGCGACAACCTTGCCCGGCATCGGCGCACGCAGCCCACCTCCCCTCCTCGCCCTCCCCGCCCGCATGCAGCGTGTCGACCAGGGACAGCGGCCGCGAGCGGCCCTCGAAGAACATGTGGCGCCGCTCGCCACTCGTGACGACCGCAGCGCGCAGCCGGCGTTCGCCCAGCTGCGCGTGCAGCTCGCTGTCCGCGCCGAGCGTGCCGCGCGCGAAGACCGACTTTGGGCTGATCTGGAGCCGGTACCCGTCGGGCAGCACCTCGACGCCGACTTCTCGCACTGACTCGCCGAGGCGGAAGACCAGCCGACGTTCGGCATGCCCGTTGAGGCGCCAGCCGTCGAGCGCCCGCCACGGCGAGTGCGGGTCGGCCGACCGAGCGGCCTTCTTTTGGGCCAGGCGTTGCTCGCGCAGCAGTTGGGCCAGTGCCGCTAGCAACCACACGTCGGCACGCACCTCCCCGGCCGGCGGGAACAGCAGGGCCTGCTCACGCTCGATCAGCCCGGTGTCGAGATCGGCATTGGCGAACGACGGCACCGTCACCAGGCGAGTCAGGAAGTCGACGTTGTTCGATACGCCCACCACGCGGTACTGCGCGAGCGCCTGCCGCATCCGCGCGAGCGCCTGCCGACGGTCGGCGCCCCAGACGATCAGCTTGGCGATCATCGGGTCGTAGTGCGGCGTGATCTCGTCGCCCTGTTCGACGCCGGTGTCCACGCGCACGTGGTCGCTCTCGGCCGGCGGTGCCAGATGCACCAGCCGGCCGGTGGACGGCAGGAAGCCGCGGTCGGGATCCTCGGCGTAGATGCGCGCCTCGATCGCATGCCCGTCGATCTCGAGCTGCTCCTGCGTCAGTGGCAACGGCTCGCCAGTGGCCACGCGAAGCTGCCATTCCACGAGATCAAGCCCGGTGATCATCTCCGTGACCGGGTGCTCGACCTGTAGCCGCGTGTTCATCTCCATGAAGTAGAAGCCACCGTCCTGCATGGCGATGAACTCGACCGTTCCTGCCCCGACGTAGCCCACCGCCTTGGCCGCGTCGACGGCGGCCTTGCCCATCGCGGCGCGGCGCTCCGGCGTCATGCCCGGCGCGGGCGCCTCCTCCAGCACCTTCTGGTGGCGCCGCTGCACCGAGCAGTCGCGCTCGAACAAGTAGACGCAGTTGCCGTGCGTATCGCCGAAGACCTGGAACTCGATATGGCGAGGCTTTACGATGTACTTCTCGACCAGCACATCGTCGTCACCGAACGCATTGCGCGCCTCACGCTTGCACGAGGTGAGCGCGGCTTCGAAGTCGGCCGCGGTGTCGACTCGTCGCATGCCCTTGCCCCCGCCGCCGGCACTCGCCTTGATGAGCACCGGATAGCCGATGGCTTGAGCCTGGGTGGCCAGAAACGCCGGATCCTGGTTATCTCCGTGGTAGCCGGGTGTCAGTGGGACCTTGGCCTTCTCCATCAATGCCTTCGACGCCGATTTCAGGCCCATCGCACGGATGGCCGAGGCCGGCGGACCGATGAAGACGATGCCGGCCCGCTCGCAGGCCTCGGCGAACTCATCGTTCTCCGACAGGAAACCATAGCCCGGATGGATGGCTTCCGCGCCGGTGTCTTTTGCGACCTGAAGGATGCGATCGGCCACCAGGTACGACTCGCTGGCGGCGGGTGGGCCGATCAGCACCGCTTCGTCGGCCAGTCGCACATGGCGCGCGTTGGCATCGGCCTCCGAGTACACCGCCACCGTGACGATGCCCATGCTGCGTGCCGTCTTGATCACGCGGCAGGCGATTTCGCCTCGATTGGCGATCAGGATCTTCTTGAACATGGTTGTCTCCTTCAACCCTTCGCGGGCACCCATTCGGCTGGGCGTTTCTCGAGGAACGCGCCCAGGCCGGCCCTGGCTTCCGGCGTGGCGCGCAATGTCGCGATGCGGCGCGCGGTGTCCTCGACCACAGCGTCGTCGACCGGCCAATGCGCCACCGCGCGAATGAGGTCGGTCGCCGCCGCCTGGGCCAGCGGACCGCCGGCGAACAGAGCGCCGAGCACTTCCTGCACCTTGGCGTCCAAAGCGTCGGGCTCCGCCACCTCGTGCGCCAGCCCGATCTCACAGGCGCGCTGCGCACCGATGCGCTCGGCCGTCTGGAAGTAGCGATAGGCCTGCCGCTCGCCGATGGCGCGTACGACGTACGGGCCGATGGCAGCAGGGATGAGCCCGAGGCGCACTTCCGAGGTCGCGAACTGCGCCTGGGTCGACGCGACACAGATGTCGCACGCCGAGGCCAGCCCCATGCCGCCGCCCAGCGCCGCTCCGTGCACACGCGCGATGGTCGGCGTTGCGCACATCGAGATCGTGCGGAACAGGGTGGCGAGTTTGCGCGCGTCCGACAGATTCACTGCCAGCGGCGCGTTCCCCTGGCGCTTCATCCAGTTGAGGTCCGCGCCGGCGGAGAAGCTCTTGCCCTCGCCGGCCAGCACGATGGCACGCACCGCTGGGTCGGCGTCAAGCTCAGTGAACGCTGTGGTCAGCTCGGCGATCAAGGTCTCGTCAAAGGCGTTGTGAAGCGCGGGCCGGTTCATCCACACCCAGGTCGCGGCGCCGCGGCACTCGATCTTCAGAGTCGCGAACTTCATCGCTGCCTCACATGCGGAAGATGCCGAACTTCGTCGGCAGAATGGGCGCATTCAGCGTCGCCGACAGCGACAGGCCGAGAACGCGGCGCGTCTGGGCGGGGTCGAGCACACCGTCGTCCCACAGCCGCGCCGTGGCGTAGTACGGATGGCCCTGTGTCTCGTACTGGGCCCGGATCGGTGCCTTGAAGGCCTCCTCTTCCTGCGCGCTCCACGCGCCGCCCTTGGCCTCGATGCCTTCGCGCTTGACCGTCGCGAGCACCCCGGCGGCCTGCTCGCCGCCCATCACACTGATGCGGGCGTTCGGCCACATCCAGAGGAAGCGGGGACTGTAGGCGCGACCGCACATGCCGTAGTTGCCCGCCCCGAAGCTGCCGCCGATCAGCATCGTGATTTTCGGCACCTGGGTTGTGGCCACCGCGGTCACCATCTTCGCGCCGTGCTTGGCGATGCCTTCGTTCTCGTACTTGCGCCCGACCATGAAGCCGGTGATGTTCTGCAGGAACACCAGCGGCACGCCCCGCTGGGAACACAGCTCGATGAAGTGCGCGCCCTTCTGCGCCGACTCGCCGAACAGGATGCCGTTGTTGGCGATGATGCCCACCGGCATGCCGTACAGCCGCGCGAAGCCGGTGACCAGCGTCGCGCCGTAGCGCGCCTTGAACTCGTCGAAGCACGAGCCGTCGACAACGCGCGCAATGATCTCGCGCACGTCGTAGGGCTTGCGCGTGTCCTGCGGGATCACGCCGTAGATCTCCTCGGGGTCGTACAGCGGCTCCTCGCTGGCTTCCAGCGTCACCGTGGCGGGCTTCGTGCGATTGAAGGTGGCGACGATGCCGCGCGCGATGAAGAGCGCGTGCGCGTCGTTCTCGGCCAGGTGGTCGGCCACGCCTGAGATGCGGGTGTGCACGTCGCCGCCGCCCAGGTCTTCGACACTGACCACCTCGCCGGTGGCCGCCTTCACCAGCGGCGGGCCGCCGAGGAAGATCGTGCCCTGGTTCTTGACGATGACCGTCTCGTCGCTCATCGCCGGCACGTAGGCGCCGCCGGCCGTGCACGAGCCCATGACGACCGCCACCTGGGGGATACCGAGCGCGCTCATCTGCGCCTGGTTGTAGAAGATGCGGCCGAAATGCTCGCGGTCCGGAAACACCTCGTCCTGCTTCGGCAGGAAAGCGCCGCCGGAATCGACCAGGTAGACGCACGGCAGGTGGTTCTGCTGCGCGATCTCCTGCGCGCGCAGGTGCTTCTTCACCGTCATCGGGTAGTAGGTGCCGCCCTTGACGGTGGCGTCGTTGGCGATCACGACGCAGTCGACACCCTGGATGCGACCGATGCCGGCGATCACGCCGGCACTGGGCGCGTCGCCGCCGTACATGTCGTGGGCCGCGAGCTGGCCGATCTCGAGGAACGGCGCGGCGGGGTCGAGCAGCTGCGCCACCCGATCGCGCGGCAGCAGCTTGCCGCGCGCCACGTGCCTGTCTCGCGCGACGGCGCCGCCGCCGAGTTCGACCGCGGAGGCCTTGGCGCGCAGGTCCTCGACCAGCGTGCGTATCGCGTCCGCATTGGCCCGGAACTCGGCTGCGCGCGGATTGACTTGGGTCTTCAGAACCGGCATGTCTCGCTCCTTGACTCTTGTGGTTCAGTTCAGCGCTTGCAGCGCCGCGCGGTAGCGTTCGTCCCACGGCTGCCCGCCGCTGACGCTCACGCCTACGCGGCGCAGCAGCCCGTCGGCCAGCCCGTAGACCAGGCCGTGCACCTCGACGCGATGGCCGCGGTACCAGGCGCGCCGCAGGATGGTGGTGCGGCACACGTTGGCCACTTGCTCGACGACGTTCAGCTCGACGAGCCGGCGCCCGCGCGCCTCGTCGTCGTTCACGGCCAGCCGCGCCTCATGCTTGTGCGCGATGTCTTCGATGTGGCGCAGCCAGTTGTCGGACAGGCCCACCGAGCGACGCTCGGCCACCGCCTGCACGCCGCCGCAACCGTAATGGCCGACAACCATGACGTGCTCGACCTTCAGCGCCTCGACCGCGTATTGCAGCACCGACAGGCAGTTCAGGTCCGAATGCACCACCAGGTTGGCGATGTTTCGGTGGACGAACACCTCCCCGGGATCGAGGCCAAGAATTTCGTTGGCCGGCACGCGGCTGTCCGCGCAGCCGATCCAGAGGTACTTCGGCGACTGCTGGCGCGCGAGCCGGGTGAAGAACTCGGGGTCCGCTTCAACGCGCTGGTTCACCCAGGCGCGGTTGTTCGAAAACAGGCCGTCGAGGCTGCACATCACGGTTTCACATCGGCTTGCGGAAGTGCTCGCGCATGTTCAGAATGCTGACGGATCTCGTTCGTGCCGGCACTGATCTCGCACAGCGTGGCCGCGCGCTATACCCGAGACTTGAATCGCCGTAGTCCTCGCTGACGGTCATGCCGCGCAGCCACAATTCGCTGAGGTCGAAGTTCAGGCCCGGAACATGGTGCATCAGTCTCTCCAATGGGTAGGCAAAGGGGCACCCGCACCTCGTTGCAGAGGGCCGAGGATTGCTTGCTGCGGCCGGTGCGGTCGGGTGCCCTGGCCGTGGTTCACTACGGAGGGAGTCAGGCGGGAGCCGCCGTATCGGCTTTCGCAGATGCCGTTTCGGACATCGCGTCGAGGTGATGGGTCGATGCAGAGAGCTTGTGGTTGATCATCATGACAGCGACAGCGCCGATCAGGCCCGCCACTGCGATGGCCATGAAGTTCTGTTCGAGCGGCAGTTGCAACGCAACCAGGCCGCCGATCAGGATCGGTCCGAGGATGGCGCCGAGGCGCCCAACGCCGCCGGCAAAGCCCACACCGGTGGATCGCACGGCGGCCGGGTAGAACTCGCCTGCGTAGGCGTAAGCAAGGACCTGCGTTCCCAGCGTGGACGCACCGACGACGAAGATGACCACATAGAGCAATTCGGTTGACTTCGTGAAGCCCATCAAGGTCAGCGAAACGGCGCCGAGCGCGTAGAAGACGACCAGAACGTACTTGATGTTGAACTTGTCGCCAAGCCATGCACCAAGCACCGAGCCGACGATGGCGCCAACGTTGTACAGCAGCGTGAAGGTAAGTGCGGAACCCAGGCTGTAGCCCGCCATCGCCATCAGCTTGGTTAGCCACGAACTCAGCGCGTACACCATGAACAACCCCGTCAGGAATGCGATCCAGATCATCACGGTGCTGAAGGCCCGGCCATCCTGAAACAATCGCTTGATTGGGGCCTCGGTGGCCTTGTCCTCCGCCGGCACCAGAAACTGCTCGTCGCCGCGCAGCGCTTGATCCGGCGCGAGCCTGCGGACGATCTGACGCAGCTCCTCGTCGCGCTTCTTCTTGATGAGAAACGGCATCGATTCCGGCATCGTCTTCAGGATGAAAGGGATCAGCAGCAATGGCAGGCCTGCGGCGAAGAACACCGACTGCCAGCCATATGCGCCAATCAGTTGCTTGCCCGTCAGCGCAACCAGGATACCCCCGAGGGAATAGCCCATGAACACCAGAACCACCAAGCGCGCACGGATCTTGAGCGGCGAGAACTCCGCCATCTGCGCGGTCACGACCGGAAGGACGCCGCCGATACCCAGACCGGCCAAGAAACGCATGACGCTGAAACTGATGGGATCACGGGTCAGGCCGGCGAGCGCAGTGAAAGCGCTGAACAGCGCGACACAGATCGAGACCGTCAGGATTCGACCAATCTTGTCCGCGAGCGTGCCGAAAACAATGGCGCCGAACATCATTCCGAACAGCGCGGAACTCGCCATGAAACCCGCGCTTCCGGCACTGACGCCCATGTCCTTCATGATTGACGGCAGCGCGGCACCGACCACCGCGAGGTCGTAACCATCGAAGATCAGGATCAGCAGCCCCCAGAACAGGACGCGGGTGTGAAAGCCATTGAACCTGGCCTCATCGGCCAGCCTGTGAACATCGATGCGCTTCATTTTTCTTCCTTGCTCAACTCTTGCTGTATCAGCCGTGTTTCTGGTGCGCGGTGCACTCGGATCACGCATGTTGACATCGCCGAGACTGCATAGGCAATATCTGCTTCTGTGACTCGGTGAACTCAGCCAAGCGTCTTGAGCAAACGCCTCAGCACCTTGCCACTGCTCGTCTTTGGAAGATCGGCTACGACCTGCCAAGCGCGCGGCACCTTGTATGCGGCGAGCCGCTCGCGGCAATGGTGCTCGATATCAGCGACGTCGGGCGTACGGCCCTGCTTCGGCACGATGTAGGCCTTGGCAAGTTCGCCCTTGATCGCATCGGGAATGGCAGTCACCGCAACCATGGCGACGTCGGCGTGCTCCGCGATCACCCGCTCCAGTTCGGCGGGATAGATGTTGAAGCCGCCGGTGATGATCATGTCCTTGAGGCGGTCGACAACGAAGATGAAACCTTCGTCGTCGATGCGCGCCAAGTCGCCGGTGCGCAGCCAGCCACCGTCCATCAGGGTTTCGGCGGTCGCCTCCGGGCGGCCGAGGTACTCGCGCATGGTCACGGGCCCGCGGATCTGCAGCTCACCGACTTCGCCCGGCGGCAGCGCCCGCAGGACACCTTCGAGGGAAAAAATGCGCGCCTCCAAATGCGGTAACGCAATACCGATGGAGCCGAGCTTGCGCGGACCGTAGAGGGTATGGGTCGTGCCCAGGCCGCCCAATTCGGTCATGCCCCACAGTTCGATCAGCGGGCACCCGAGCGCGTCCTCGGCGGCTCGCATCTGTGCTTCCGGCATCGTCTGCCCTCCCACCGTGCAGCGAGTGAGAGACGAAACGTCGTGCTCCCTCAGAGCGGGGTAGTCAAGCAGATACATGTACATCGTCGGCACACCTTCGAACAGCGTGCATTGATGACGCGCAATACCCTGAAGCACCCGCCCGGCATCGAAAGTCTTGTAGAGAACGAGTGTGCCGCCGTATGCGATCGCCGTTTGCATGACGATGTTGCCGTACACGTGTGAAAACGGAAGCGCGCTGGCGATCACATCGCGATCAGTGCGCGTGTGCATGGTCGCAGTCATGGCGACGTTCATCACAATCGAGCGGTGCGCGAGCACCGCTCCCTTTGGATGGCCTGTCGTTCCGGAGGTATAGCCGACTGTGCAGACATCATCGAGGTCGATCCCCTCCACTGGATATCGCCCTGTGAGGAGGCTTTCCTCCTCCGGATCTATCAGCAAGGTCTTGAAGTCGATTGCGCCGTCGGGCGTTGCACCGCCGAATGCGATGCAATGCTCAAGCTTCGTCTTGTTGCGCACGTCGGCCAGGCCAGCGATCTTGTCGGCGCTTCCGAAAACCGCTCGCGCTCCGCAATCATTCATCGCATACGCCGCCTCGTCCGGCGTGAGCATCAGGTTCAGAGGATTGGCGATCGCGCCGATTTTCATGATCGCGTAGTAGGCGACGATCCATTCGGGGCAATTCGCTGCGTACAACGAGATGCAATCCCCTCGCCTGCAGCCGAGCGCTTCGAGATGGTGCGCGATCAGAGAGGATTTCCGGTCGAGATCGTTGAAGCTGTAGGTCTCATCCTCAAAGACGAGCGCTGTCTTTGCGCCCCAGCGACGCGCTGAGGCACCAAGGATGTCGCCCACTGATCTAGGAAAAATGACGTTTGGCAAGCTTGTCTCCCGATGTGGAGAAGTATCACGAGCTGCGCAGTGCGCAACTGTCTGCCAACGAACAATTGATCTTGCGCTAGATTGGGAATTTCCCCAATCCCTGACGAGGCTCCGCCTCGGACCGACGAGTGATATTCGTGGTCGCGTTGCGGTTGCCCGCAGTGGTGTAGGGTGGCTCCGGTCGAGCCGGCCTGGGACATGCCCAGAGAAGTACGAGCTCGAAGCTCAATGGGGTCCGAAGATCCCGTGGACGACCGGAGCCGGACATGAAATTACCACACAGCGTGTGCGAAGTACTGCGCGACCATGTCGTGCTCGAGAGTGAGTGCATCGACCGGATGTACCTCAACGTGTATGTCCCGCAACTTCAACTCATCGGCGGCGTGGTGTGGTATTTGCGTGGCCACCGGGCCAGCGCTTTGCCTCGACCGCCGGGGTGGCACCCAAGACCGCGGCGTTCGTGGTCGACATCGAACGGTTCGTGGCCGACGTCGGGGTGGATCTGGTGAGCTTTTCCAAGCACCAGCGCAAGGACGACCTCACGCAGCGATACCTGCACGAGTTCGACGCCGACGAAGGCGTGCTGTACGTCGGACGCGCGCAGGAGAAGGCTCGCGTGGTGCGTACCGATCGCGCGTCGTTGCCCGCGCACCGGCATGACCTACCCGTGGGTGGCGGACGGCTCGGCGATGGTCAACCACTACTACTTCTACTGCATGGACCGCGACTTCGGCCCGTTCTTCCTGAAGTTCTGTTCCTACTTCCCCTACAACGCCAACCTGTGCATCAATGGCAACGAGTATGCCAAGTGCCAGTTGCGCAAGCGCGGCATCGCCTTCGAGGCGCTGGACAACGGCGTGCTGTCATGTGCCGACCCCAAGGCGCTGCAGCGCATCTGCGACGGGCTGGACGACAAGAAGATCGATCGGCTGCTGCGCAAATGGCCGGCGCGGCGGCCCCATCCGTTTGATCGGCGCGATCGGATGGCCGGCTACCGCTACGGCCTGTCGATCCTGCAAGCCGAGTTCGCGCTCACGCAGGTGCTCGATCGGCCGGTGGCAGGGCGCATCTTCTTCGAGCAGGTCATCCGCGAGAACCTGGACATCGGGCCTTACTTTCCGCAGGTCGGCAGACGCACTTGCGCGTAATTTCCTGTCTGCGAAGGACGGGTCTAGAACGTGCTGGCCGGGACGCCAAGGAGGGTGAGCACTTGGCGCTGCAACTGTGCGAGCTTGAGGTCGAAGACCTGGACGCAGTGTCCGTGCTGAAGCAGATGGTGGCGCTCGGCGAGGCTGAACAGCCGTAGCACCTGCTCGGTGGTGGGGTGCGCGCACTGGCGTTGCTCGGGATAGATGGGGAGTTCTTCGACGCCCTCGCGCGCCATGGCCTGGCGCAGCTCGCGCTCGATGAGGGCCTGAACCAAGAGCGCGATGGCGTATAGCGTGAACAGCGCTTCGATGCGCCCCTCGTTCTTGAGGAAGACCGGGGCGATTTCGTACGGTCTTCACCTGCTCGAGCGCTTCTCGATCATGGGCTGGCCCTGGTGGGCCTCAAGGACCTGAGCGGCGGTGAGCGTGCGGTCGTTGCTGCTCGGCCAATGTGTCTACTGGATGGAATTGCTCAGGCCGTCCCTAGGAACGATGCCATCATGGGCCGACGGCAACTCGCGTAACGACGTAGCATTGCCGCCATGAAAGGCACGACGACTCGACCCCTTCGCGAAATACTGGAAAAGACGCATTGGCTAAGGGAGCTACCGGCCATTATGAAGGAACGTGTGTACCAGGATGCGTACGAAGTGCTCTTTCGCCCCGGCGATGTAGTCGTCCGGAAGGGCGATCCGGCCAAGGATTGGCTTGGCGTTGGCGAAGGGCTCCTCAAGGTCAGCACCGTACATCGGACCGGCAAGGTGGTGATGTTCAGCACACTTCCAGAGGGAAGCTGGGGCGGTGAAGGTACGGTCTTCAAACGCGAACTGTTTCGCTACGACATGATTGCCATGCGACCGAGCAGGGTGATCCATCTACCAGCCGCAACCTTCCGTTGGCTTCTAGACACGAGCGTCGAGTTCAGTCACATCATCATTTCGCTACTGAACGAGCGGTTGGCCACTTTCATGGCAATGGTTGAGATTGATCGGCTAAGCGACCCCGTCGCGCGAGTAGCGTGCGCGATCGGCACCATGTTCAACCCCGTACTTCATCCCCACATCGGCCCGCTGCTGACGCTATCCCAAACTGAGTTGGGTGAGCTGATCGGAATGTCTCGACAGAGCATCGGCGCGGCTCTGAAGCGGCTCGAAAGCGAAGGTCTGATCAGCACTGAGTACGGCGGCATCGTCGTGAAGAGCCTCGCAGGCCTCTCCAACTACCAGGAAAGGGATTGATCGCAATGTTCCCGCCTCGCGATTTCAGCAGCTCATTTCGGGCGAACCCACCTGGATTAGGCAAATGGACCACAACCGTTGCATGCGCGGCCGTGGTTGACAGACGCCTGTCGTCAGCTTTGACAGTACACCGGCCGCCATCCGCGACTGGATATGCCTTGGGAATGAGTCATTCGTTCTGAGGACTCGCCGAACTACGCCCCTAGAGGCTGCGTGCGGATCCTAGCCCACACTCCGCCCGCGTTGCGTCCAGTGCAGCGACACGCAGGCGCCTTCGCCGCGACGGCTGTCTATGCGCAGCCGGACGCCAATTGCGTCGGCCTGCTCCCGCAGCCCCGCAAGTCCGTAGTGCCCCGCTGCGCCTGCACGGGCAAGAGCGATGCCGTCCTGGGCATCTTCGACGCCAAGTCTAAAGCGGCGAGCGATGGCCTAGCCGATGCCCGAGCCGGCGCCTAAGCGCCCTCCTCTGAATTGGGAGTTGCCGGAAAGGCGCTGGCGGCTGCAGCGGTGCGCGACATCGTGAAGGAGCGGTGCGCGATGGCAGGCATCGAGGGGGAGTTCTCGGCGCACTCGTTGCGGGCAGGATTCGTGACGGAAGCCGGCCGGCAGAACATGTCGCTGCCTGAGACGATGGCGATGACCGGGCATCAGAGCGTCGCGACCGTGATGGGGTATTTCAGGGCGGAGAGCGCATTGGGAAGCAAGGTCAGCCGGATGCTGGATGAAGAGTGAAGATGTCTACCGTATTCCGTAGCTGAGAAGCTCAGGCAACCCACGGCACTTGCGCCGAGCATCCCCTTCTGGACCAGGATGGCCATTCCATAGAGGGCTTTGACGTCCCAGTGACGCGATCACGCCTGCTCGACAGTCAACCTCCGTAGAACCGGGCCGTAGAAAAGTGAGACGAAGGCTGGAGCGATGACCAGGCGGTCGCGCCGCAACAGGCATGGTGCAGCGGCTTCGACACGATCCACCATTCGCAGTAGAACGTCTCGGCGGCGGCGGCGGCGGCGGCGATCGAATCGAAGCTCATTTCCAATGTGGCGTCGGCATCGCCGCCATCATCCACCGCGCGGCCGCTGGGCGTCTGTATTCCGAAGTCTGCCCGCAGACGACGACCCGGCGCCACAGGTTCATCAGCGGCCACACCGCGTCTCGCACGGCGCCGCCGACGTTGTCGAAATAGATGTCAACGCCGGACGGACACGCTTGCCGAAGGCCGGTCAACGAAGCCGGGGCGCGATAGTCGATTCCCGCATCGAAGCCGAACCACGCCACGACGCGGTGGAGAGCCGGGACAGCGCTCGCGCGCACCCGTTCGCGGGTCGCTTCGTCCATCTTGGCCATGTACCGATTCCCCGATCAAAAACCTGAGCGGGTAACGCGCCGCAACGCAATCGGTCGTTGTGAATTATGTAATTCTCAATAAGGGGCTCCAGAGAGCAAAGTGGGCTGCCCAGGCCTCGGGAAGCTCAACCATGTCGATTGCAGTGGAGTGGATCCGACACTTGGTTTGGAAAAGTCGCAGACGCCGGTCGTGAATACGCCCCCAAGCCTGGCGAACTGAGCATCGCTTATTCCCGCGTAATCTGCGCGTAGCAGCGGCTTGAGCTGACACTTGAGAATGTCGTCGCTTAACGGCGCACCGGCCACTATGCGCGGGTTCGTAAAGTACGGGTAGAGAACGCCGCACTGTCCGCCGTTGTTAATTTCTGCTGCTTCCGCGATCTTCGTACCAGTGGTCGTGTAGCAGGCATCAACCAAGTCCGTCGGTTTGTTGGCCGCGACTTTGGCGGACTGGTTAGCATAGCTCTTGGTGTCGCTCGAAAGACTTGACAACCATGCATCCATCGATTTTAGTGCTATCGGCGCAAGATTAGGTCCTCGCAGGATAACGTGATTGGCCGCACTCCCATTGGCCTTGAAAATGCGCTGCCGTGTTGAGAGGGATCGCGAAGCATTGTGGATGTCGGGATCCTGATACACGCGGTGGTCGATGATCGGAATTTGATTAAGATTCGCCGCCTGGTTTACTCTCCCGAACGCATACGCTGCGTTTAGCCCCAGGGCGGACGCAGTCGTACGGCTAGATTGAAAGTTGCCATCTGGATCGTATCCGCCTACCCGTTCGTTGAGATCTACAAACTGTTCGGCCGAAATCGCTCCGCTTTGAAATGCTTTAAGTCCATACTGCACACCTACGTTATCAATCGCTCGTGCCGCGAAGCCGGTAGCGGGCTCGATACCAAGCAAATTGACTAGTGAACTGTACACGTCGCATCGCGCACCGTTGCGGTTGGTGATGGGGTCATAAGTCAGTCCAGAGGGAAGCCCCATAAGGCAATTGGTCAGATCGAGGGCTCCGAGAAGCGTCGGCTCGCCCCGCTTTGCCAGCACCCAAGACGGTGAGAACGTCGCCTGCCAGCGGGATATCTGTTGGTCGCCACCAACGCATGTAGCGTAGTCCTTGAATCCCGACACGGCCGTCTTCTGCTCGTTGGTCCAGCCCAATGAGCTTCCAGCAAATGCGCGTGACATCAAAGAACAGTCGGTTGCGGACGGTACGACAGTTAGCAGGTCAGACCAAGAGCGATCAGGCGTGATGCCATCGAGCAGGCCTGGATAGTTGTTGGCAATGAGATGCTGCTGCATGGCGCCGCCGGAATTGCCCCATCCCATCGTATAAAGAGGAACGCCGAACGACTTGATAAACTTTTCCTTCACCATCGAGACAGACTCCGCCGAGAGAACGTCGTTTTCGTTGTTGCCAAATACGTTGGTAGACGAAGATATGACGGCAAAGCCTTGGGAGAGCATCAGGTCGTTCATCACACCACCCGTCGACAGCCCCTGCACGTATCCCGCAGTAGCGGAACCGCCGAATGTGTAAATAAGCTTTCTGTTCCAAGCTCTGTATCTCGCGGTGGGGCTGATCGCGGACTCCGTGGTTGGATCGTAGAGCAGAGCAAACTGGTAGATCGACCGATTGATCGTGCCCGTCTCAACGCGAACAATGTAATTGACCATCCGGCCGTCCGTCGTCACCGTTGTCTTGATGTCCGAAGGAACTGCCGTGGCCGACGGCATTGGCTTGAAGATTCCGCCCGCTGTAGGCATGTACATATATAGCACCTTGCTGGGTACGTTGCAATTTGAGTCTTGCGATTGGCCGAGTTTGGTGTTATCCGGGAGCACGAAGTCCGCAGTCTGGCAAATCCAGGGCGTCTGCTGAGGTCCAGAAATGATTGGCCCATTGCGACCGTGGCTCACAACATCCAGAGCGCTCGTGGCGCCATTGAATGCGACGGAAATGGTGCTCTTCCCGCTTTGCAGTCCGGTGACGACGGCTTGAAGCGATCCGTCGGCTCCCGTGGTAAACAGGTTGCTGATGTCTGTACCACCAAGCGTGATCTTCGGCGCCGCAGCCCCAGCGACGACCGGAACGTTAACGCGAACGAGTGCCGAATTCTCGCTGACCATGTCGGGCCGGCTCGAAAGCACACTGATCGACGATTGCGCGACGGGTTGGGCATTATTAGCCCCACCACCACCACCACCACCACCACCACCACCACCACCACAGGCCGCTCACCATTGTGGCAAGCGCCGCAATGCCGCATGCTTGCCGGACTTGAATTATGACCATGTATTGTCTCCAGAGTTCTCAAATAAGGCACGCATCGAGGCCTATGCCTGAATCAACGCCAGCGAATTTTGTTGCCTGCGTCATGGCTGCTGTGTCTGCATTCCGACATTGGCGGTAGTGACTAACCCTATGGAGGAATGGCACTACTTTGGTTTCTTCGCATTGCCGTAGCGTTCGACGCATCGACGAGCCTTTGTGCGTGGCACCTTCAACCATGGGTAGGGGCTTGGGCCGTCGCTTTCGCATACGAGGCTCGATGCGCGCGGGCCGAGGCCCACCTTGCATTGGGCAATCGGCGTGAACAACTGGGGGTCGTTGGTTGCCGCTGGCAGGCCTCGTGAGGCCCACTGCGCCCAGACCCGTCTTCGACACCAGTTCGGAGAGATCTCTCTTCTGAATCAAACAATTGGGAGTGCCGGCTCGGCGTAGTGTCACGCCCGCAGATTTGCTGCGACGGAGTTGGGTGGGTGAGGCTCAGATCGCTTGCAGCGTCGACGGTAGTGCAACACCACTGGCGTTGAACACGCGTTGAGGGTCCCCCTTGTCTCGGTGCGCAATCGGTAGCCCTTGCCCTGGACGGTCAGTTCGATCTCCTGCAGTCCTTGTAGGTTGTCCCGGATAAGCGCGCTGCACGACAGGGTCGTAGATGCAGGCCTTCACGATCGCGCACTTGGCGCTGTCGGTGATGAGGCGCCGCGGCACGGCGTTGAACCATTCGAAGGCGCGCCGGTGACAGCCCAGCCAGATCGCCACCGTCTGGTCCCAGACGAACTCGACGTACTGGTGGCGGCTGAAGCACAGGCCCTGCACGCCCTGATCGAACCAGCCGGCGATGCGTTCGCGATGCGATTCCAGCGTCGAGACGGTGGAGGCGGCCAGCTTGGGCGCGCCAAGAGCGGCGGCGATCTCGGCGTCCTCGGGGAAAGGAGTTTGCGCGTCGAGCCAGTCGGGCTGTTCGGCCAACGCGCGCAGATCCGCCAGCTTGTTCCGGCCCATGCAATGACTTCGCGCGATCTCTCGCTCGGAGGCGCCCCGACGCATTTGCGCGAGGACAATTCGGTACTGGAACATCTCGATTCTCCTTCGGCCAATCGCTGCCTCCGTGGGGGGCTTCAAGTCGCCCACTTCAGCGCGCAATCAACCCATACAGATCGAGGTGACCTTCAACTCCACTGTCTCCAATATGCCGAAAACGAAGTGGCTCCATTGCGCCGAAAACGACTTGGCTCCTATGTGCCGAAAGATGACACCGACACCGACACCGACACCGACACCGACAGCGGCGAAGGCGCCTTCGCATCGCCGCCCTTGGGGTTCACCTCCTGGTATCGGCCTCCGCTCGCGAGCACCAGTACACGAGATGATCGCGCGCGCCCAGCGACTGGCCGCGGCGAAAGTCGGTGAGCGCGAGCCTTTCTGCTCCATCAGCACCGCCACGCCCGCGGCCATCAGTGTGGCAATCAACAAGTAGTTGCAGTACAGCGTGTCGGCCATGCCCGTGGACAATACTAATAAGCTGACGGCGCGTCCAAAAGCGAAGAAGATCTGGACAGAGCTTTTAGAGCCGGCAGATCGAGAACCACGATGGCTCCGCGTCGGATTTCGATCATTCCCAACCGCTTGAGCACCTGGAGGGCAGCGTTGGTGCGCTGACGCGTAATGCCTGCGAGGTCACCCAATTCCTGTTGCGAGACCGTCAGAACAGCACTGGTTTTTGGATAAAGAACCGGGTTAAAGAGTCCCACCAGCGCGCGGGCAAGTCGAACCATCGGATCATCTATGCGAGTGGTCTCAACCATCGACATGAACTGGCCAAGGCGTTCGTTTAAGTGACTGATGACGAAATGATTGAACTCGAAGCTGGATTCGAGGAGCCAGCGGAAGGTGGCCCGCGGAACGTGAATTGTGCGAGTCCCGCCAATTGCAATGACGTCGTAGAGACGAGGCTCGTTCTTGATAACTGACCCTTCGCCCATCCAGGACCCAACGGGAACGGAGCTGTAAATCACAGGCCGGCTCGTAGAAACACCGCCGACAACCTTCAACAAACCCTCGGCAACACCGATCCACGAGCACACGGGTTCTCCTTGTCTTGCAACGATGTCGCCTTCTCTGTGAAGTATGTCGTATGCCTCGGCTATCACCCGCTCTTGAACCGCCGCTCCAAGAGATTGCATCCACGGGGATTCGAGCAAGAATTCTCGCGCATTGCACGTCCGATTTTTCATTGACTCATCCACAGCATTAGGATTTCCTGAATATCTGGCATCCAGTAGGCAGGTTGGCTGAGCAGCATCGAATCTGAGGGTTATCGAAGTAATGGATTGTCCAGAGCCGCACGCTTACCTGGGCGCATGGCCCACAGCCACGTCACTCCTTGACGCGCTTCCGCGCGCTTGTGCGCGCCTTGATAGCCCGCTTCAGCGAACACGGTAGTCTCATCGCCGTGCAGCAACGCATTGGCCTCGACCGCGTCATGGACGTTGCCCCGCGGTGCCTCGCACGGTGTGTACCAACCCCGACTGGGCATCCACGCCGATGTGGGCCTTCATTCCGAAGTTCCACTCGTTCCTGTTCTTCGACTGGTGCATCTCAGGGGCCCTTGCGCCGCTGGCGTTCTTGGTCGAACTCGGCGCCGCGAGCAGCGTCGCATCGACCACCGTGCCGGCGCGCAGCATCAAGCCTTTGCCACGCAGCAGGTCATTGACCACAGTCAGGATCTGAGCGGCCAGCTCGTTCTTTTCCAGCAAGTGGCGAAACCGCAGAGTCGCGCTCTCGTCAGGCAACCTCGTCTGCCAGTTGCCCAAGCCCACGAACTCCCGATACAGCGGCGTGTCGTGCGGCGCCTCTTCCATCGTCAGGTCGCTCAACGTGAACCACTGCTGCATGAAGTGAATGCGCAGCATCACCTCGAGCGGGAACGGCGGGAACCGAGCGCATTGCGAAACTGCTTGGAGTCGAAGACGTGGCTCATGTTGCCCTTTGCACACGGATGGAACGCACTGGCGGAACGGTGGCTAAGGCCTAGTAGGTTAACCATTAGACTAAGTACTATTACTTAATCCATGGATGAGTCGTATCGGGAGATTCCCGTAGCGCAGGAGAGTGGCGGTCTCACGCTGCTTGAGATTGCCGTATGGGATTTTTCGCGACAAGGACCATCAGCGTCGACGCGCTGAAGTCCCGGCGCGCGCGAGGACCGCAGATTGAAGTCGCTCGCGGTTGCTGTCACGGATTGACCGAGCGGTGACGTAAATGGACAGCAAGGCCTACACCCAGTGGGCGAACTCCCGCCTCATCGAGGAAAATCGCGCGATGGTCGATATCAATTTCAAGCTGCAATGACGACATCTGCAAGATGCCGAAACATTCGTGTTGCCTCTTTGCCGACCCGCAAATCGCTTCTTGCGCATCTGACATTGAATTTAAGTATAACGACTTAGTGTACTAAGGCGCATTACTTAATGCAAGTTTGAATCGGGCCAATCGTGACTAGGACAAACCCTAGTCGCAAGCCCTTCGCCGGCCCCGGTAATGGCGCCCTGATTTATCCGAGAGTTCGCAGGGCGGGGGGCGGGTGGCGCGCTCTTCCACCGCTGGGGCATCATCGGCCGTAGGTCACGCTGGCAGCCGCCAGGGAAGCCTGCGCGGTCAAAGTCTGGAGTTCGCCGCATCGGGGCGACCTTCAAGCTCGGCGCTGCATGTCGCGGCACTTGGCGGCGCATACGATTGGGCGAAGAGCTTGCGGAGTACCGCAGTTGAGCAAGAGGTTTGCGTTGATGCCGTGCTCCTGCGCGATGGCAGCGACCGACGCACCAGGTTCCAGGCTGCGTTCGACCAACTCCTGCTTCAGCTTTTCGCTGGGTAAGCGCGGCCTCAAGGCCCTCTTGACGCCAACTGGCTGACGAGGTCGACGCTGCTCAGACGTCGAGCACATGGAAGCAGTGCATGGAACGGCACCCGCCAGGTCCCGGCATCGCCGGTACCGAGGGTTGGCGTGCGCGGATTGATGCGCACAATCACGCCGGTGATGTTGCGACCATCGCGGTCGTTGAACGTCGCGGTGTCTTCGCGTTGGAACTCGCGCGCATGTGTTTTTTCGCCGGCAGGCTCCGGTGGCGGCTCATAGGCAGCCTCCTCGCGACGTTCGGCACCGTGATAGCCCTGCATCGCCAGGCACGGTCTTCCAGGTTCGCTTGGTGCCTTCTTCCAGTACCGTCGCCTGGGTATCCCGCATGGCGATGATCTTGCCGCGGCGCATCTGACCGTCGCGGAAGTCGACGAACTGCACAGACTGGCGCGGCATTTGCATCCTGTTCGATTTGACTCTACCATTCTGGTCCGACCATCATGGTCCGACCAGAATGAACCCAACCACTTTATTGATATGACTGAAGGCTGAAATGCGTGCAATCATGATCGATGAGTACGGCGGGCCTGAGGTTGTGCAGATTCGTCGAGACGTTTCTCTACCTTTTCCCAATCGCAACGAAGTCCAGGTGCGGGTGGCCTGCGCCGGCATCAACTTCATGGATGTGCACACCCGGCAGGGCAAGTACAGGAATTCACGCACGTATCCCATACGGCTTCCGTGCACCCTCGGCATGGAAGGTTCGGGGACGGTTACGGCACTTGGCGCGGGGGTATCCCACCTTACCATTGGCGACCGCGTCGCCTGGTGCATTGCCTGGGGGAGCTACGCGGAATACGCCTGTATCCCGGCAGAACGAGCCGCTCGCATTCCGGAGAACACCCCCTTCGAGATGGCGGCGGCTGCCATGTTCCACGGCTGCACCGCGCACTACCTCATTGAGGAGGTAGGAAGGATCGGACCGGACAGCACCTGCTTGATTCATGCTGGATCCGGCAGCATCGGCCAGCTTCTCATCCAGCTGGCAAAGGCGCGCGGCGCGACCGTATTGGCAACGGCAAGTACGCCCGAAAAGCGATCGGTTGCCAAGTCGCAGGGCGCTGACGTTGCCATGCCCTACGACAACGGCGGGTTCGCCGAAGCCGCGCGCGCACTCACCAAAGGTCGAGGCGTTGACGTCGTATTCGACTCAGTCGGCCTCGCCACATTGCGCCACAGCATGCGCGCAACGCGCACCCGGGGACTCGTCATCAACTACGGCAGCGTGTCCGGATCGGTGACGAACCTGGATCCGATGGAGCTCGGGGAATCAGGCTCCTTGTTTCTCACTCGGCCACGTCTGGCCGATCACATGCGGGACGCGCACGAAGTGCAGCGGCGTGCAGACGCGGTGTTCTCTGCGATAGGCAGCAACTCACTGCGAATTCAGATCGAGGGCGAGTACACGCTCGACGAAGTGGCACGCGTCCACGAGCGCATCGAACAGCGCGAGCAGATCGGCAAGTCGATCGTGCGTCTCTGAACCCTCTCAACTGCCCCTTAGTTTTTTGAAACCCACATCCATGTCAGTTCATCCTGGAACCTTGTTGGGAGGATCGGCAACTGGAGAAGAACCTCGGGGTGCCGCTTGCCGATAACCCACCCACCGGCGCGGGATTTGTGCACCCGTCGATTTGGTCCTATCATCTTGGTCCGACCATGTTGGTCCTACCAAGTTAACGCCCAACCACTTTACTGCCATGACGATTTCCTCCCCTTCAGTCCTCATCATCGGCGGCGGCCCTATCGGATTGACGCTGGCCGGCGACCTCGGTTGGCGTGGCATCTCCTCCACGTTGGTCGAGAGGGGCGACGGCAGCGTCGCCCAGCCGAAGATGGACATGATCGGCATCCGGTCGATGGAGTTCTGCCGCCGCTGGGGCATCGTCGACTGGGTCGAATCGGCGGGCTACAACCGTGACTATCCGCAGGACTGCGCGTGGGTCACCGACCTCAACGGCTACGAGTTCGGCCGCGAGCCATTTCCCGCCCCCAGGCAGGAAAAGCCGCCGGTGCACAGCCCGCAAAAGCGCGAGCGCTGCCCGCAGAACTTCTTCGACCCCGTGCTGCAGCGGTTCGCCCGCCGCTCCCCTTGCGTCTCTCTCGAGTTCAACACGGAACTGCTGGACTTCGAGGACAAAGGCGACGGCGTGGTGGCACGCGTGCGCGACGTGCGCTCCGGCGAGACGCGCACGCTCCGGGCCGACTACCTGGTCGGCTGCGACGGCGGCGCCAGCATGGTGCGGCAGCAACTGGGCATCGAGATGGTGGGCGACGCGGTGCTCACGTACACCACCAACATCATCTTCCGCTGCGAAAACCTGGAACAGCTGCACGACAAGAAGCCGGGCTATCGCTTCATCTTCATCGGGCCGGAAGGCACCTGGGCCACGCTGGTCGCGATCAACGGGCGGGACCAGTGGAGGTTCTCCCTGATCGGCGACGCGGACAAGCGCACGCTGACCGAGGCGGAAACGCGGGCTGCGATCATTCGCGCCGTGGGCAAGCCCTTCGAGTTCGAGATCCTCTCGACGCTGCCGTGGGTGAGGCGCCAGCTCGTGGCGCGCCAGTACCGCAAGGGCCGCGCCTTCATCGCCGGTGACGCCGCCCACCTGACCTCGCCCACCGGAGGCTTCGGCATGAACACCGGCCTGCTCGACGCGGTCAACCTTTCCTGGAAGGTGGCTGCCGTCATCGATGGCTGGGGTGGCGAGCACCTGTTGGACAGCTACGAGGTGGAGCAGCTGCCGGTTGCGGTTCGCAACGTAGGCGAAGCCACCGAGAACCTGCGGCGCATGCTGTCGCCGCGCATCCTGCAGCCGGATGCGCGGATGTTCGACGGCAGCGACCCCGCGGCAGAGGCGGCCCGGCGCGAGTACGGCCAGCGGTACACAGAGATGATGAGTCGTGAGTGGCATTCCATCGGCGTGCACCTCGGGTATGTCTATGAAGGATCGCCCGTCGTGGTGCCGGACGGAACGCCACCGCCGCCCTTGCAGACCTCCAGCTACACGCCGACGACGCGGCCGGGCTCGCGCGCGCCCCACGCCTGGATCGGCGAGACCAAGTCGACACTGGACCTGTTCGGCAAAGGCTTCGTGCTGCTGCGTTTCGGCGCAAAACCGCCGGCGGTCGATCTGCTTCAGGAAGAGGCCGCCAGGGTGCGGCTGCCGCTGCAAGTGGTCGACCTCGCAGGCGAGGCTGTCGAAAAGCTCTATGAACGCCGGCTTGTGCTGGTGCGCCCCGACGGCCAGGTGGCGTGGCGCGGTGACGCCCTTCCCGCAGACGTCGCAACGCTGGTCGACACGGTGCGCGGCGCGATCGCGGGCGAGCGGCCACCGGTCTCCTTCGATGCGGTGATCGCGGAGGCTTGAACGTCATGGCCGAACAACAAACCATGGTTGACGAGGCCGCCCGCCGAGCGCTGAAGGAAGATCTCGCGAAGTTCAACTGCCGCGTGCAGCAGCCGGACGATCCGCTGCTTTTCTCGCGCACGCCGCAGTCGGCGATGGAGACGGTGCACTGGAAATGGACCGACCTCGAGCCGCTGCTCGATCGACTCGGCAAGCAACTCGCGCTGGAGCCCGGAGGCAACCGGCGCACGCTGCGACTGCACAACCCGGGTCTTCCGTATGGCACGACGCACACCTTCTGGGCCTCGATCCAGATGATCCTGCCTGGCGAGATCGCCAGCAACCATCGCCACACCGCGAACGCCTTCCGCTTCATCATGAAGGGCAGCGGCGCCACGACCACGGTCAACGGCGAGTGCTACCCGATGCACGAGGGCGATCTGGTGCTCACCCCCAGCATGATGTGGCACGACCACGAGTATCACGGCGATACACCGATGATCTGGCTGGACGTGCTGGACATCTCGCTGATGCGGGCGATGCACGCGACGTTCTTCGAGCAATCACAGGAACTGCAGCAGAAGCCCGATCAAGTGCCGGATAGCTCGAGGCGGCGCTACGGTAGCGGGCTGATGAGCCCACCCGGCCCGCGGCCGAGCGGATCGGCGAACCCGCTGCTCGCATATCCGCGCGCCATCGCGGAGCAGGCGCTCGAGCAGGCGGCCGGAGTGCCGGCCGATCCGTTCGACGACGTGGTGCTGGAGTACCGCAACCCGACCAACGGCGGACCGGTCATGAGCACGATGGGCATGCGCTTGCAGAAGCTGCGGCCCGGCGTCCACACGCAGGCGCGCCGCCACACCGGCAGCAAGCTTTACTACGTGGTGCGCGGGCGGGGCACCACCATCGTGGAGGGACAGACCTACGACTGGAACGCCGGCGACTTCCTCGCCATCAAGCCCTGGGCGTGGCACGAGCACCTGAACCGCTCGACCGAAGACGCGCAGCTGTTCCAAGTGAACGACTTTCCCGCCATGTCAGCGCTCGGGTACTACTTCGAAGAAGCCCTCGCCGACAACGGCGGCCATCAAAAACTGCCTTGAGCCTCTCACCATGAAGATCGCATCTTTTGACGATTACCGCATCGGCGTCGTTGACGGCAACACCGTCCATGACATGACCTCGGCGCTGCCGGAGTTCCTGGCGCAACTGCCCCGGCAGCGCGTGAACTGGCTCGTGAGCCACTGGCCCGAGCTGCGCTCGAAGTTCGCCGACTACCGGAACTCGGGCAGGGAGCTGCCCCTCGCCTCCGTGAAACTGCTGCCAGCGAATCCCGGCCCCCAGCACGTCTTCGCGGCGCCCGCCAACTACTGGAAGCACATCGGTGAGCTCGGCGCCCGCTCGGTCACTACTGGCGGGCGCTCCGCGCGCGAACAGGGCTTCTTCCTCAAGGCGCCCGGCTCCTTGGTTGGCGCTGGCGGCACCCTGCTGCTGCCCAAGGGGTCTCAACGCCGCTTCGACCACGAGTCGGAGCTTGCGGTGATCATCTCCAGGAGAGCGCGCAACGTGGCACGGGCGCACGCGATGGAACACGTCTTTGGCTATTCGTGCCTGATAGACGCCACCATGCGCATCGAGAAGGGCGTCGCGGAGGAAGAGCGTTCGATGCGCAAGTCGTTCGAGACGTTCACCCCTCTAGGCCCGTGGATCGTGACTGCTGATGAAGTCGCGGAACCTGGATCGCTGAAGAACAAGCTGTGGGTGAACGGTGACCTGAAGCAGAACGCCAACACGAGCGAAATGATCGTAGGAATTGCAGAGCTGGTGGAGCTGATCTCGTCAGTGGTGACGCTGGAGGCCGGTGACGTGATCGCCACCGGAACGCCGGAAGGCGTCGGCCCTTTCGCTGCCGGCGACGAGGTGCGCATCGAGATCGAGCGGATTGGCAGCATGACACTGCCGGTGCGCGAGTGTGAGCTGCGCGCGCCGCGGCCGTATTAAGGTAGCCCATATGCGCCGCCGCTATCCAGCAGCGTTCATTCGGGGCGGCACCAGCAAGGCGCTGGTGTTCCATGCCCGCGACCTGCCCGCCGATCGCGCCGAATGGGACGAGATCTTCCTGAAGGCAATGGGAACGCCCGACCGCTACGGCCGCCAGCTCAATGGCATGGGTGGCGGCGTCTCCTCGTTGTCGAAGGTGTGCGTGGTCGGCCCGCCGACGGTCCCAGGTGCTCACGTGGACTACACCTTCGCCCAAGTGCAGATTCAGGACGCCGTCGTGGACTACAGCGGCAACTGCGGAAACATGTCTTCCGCGATCGGCCCATTCGCGTTGGATGAGGGCTTGGTGGATGCGCCGCGCAGCGGCGAAGCCTGCGTTCGCATTCACAACACCAACACACGCAAGATCATCGTGTCGCGATTTGAAGTGCGGGAGGGCCAAAGCATCGAAACCGGCAAGCTCGCCATCCCGGGCGTGGACGGTGCGGGTGCCCCGGTGCGGCTGGACTTCCTCTCGCCCGGCGGCGCATCCACGGGCAAGCTGCTGCCGTCCGGCAAGGCGGCGCAGGAGTTCGAGCTTCTCGGCGTAGGGCGTGTGAACGCGTCGCTGGTGGACGCCGCCAATGCCTGCGTCTTCGTGGCCGCGGCCGACCTCGGGTTGACCGGCGGCGAGTCTCCCGATGAACTGGGGTCGAATGCGCGGGCCATGGGCGCACTGGCTGAACTGCGCCTGCAGGGGTCGGTCGCGATGGGCATCGCGCCCGACATCGAGGCGGCGGCCGCGATCCGGATGATTCCGCTGATCGCCATCGTCAGTGCGCCCCAACGCACTACCACACTGAGCGGAGAGGCCATCGAAGCCGGCGAGACCGACCTCGTAGTGCGCATGCTCTCCAACGGGCAGCCGCACCGCGCCCTGCCGCTCACCGGCTCCCTCTGTACCGCAGTCGCGATGCAGATAGAGGGCAGCGTCGCGGCCCGGCTCGCGCGAGCGCGCCGGGATCCCTCCGCGCTGCGCATCGCGATGCCGTCCGGCATCCTCACCGTGGCAGCGGAAGTGGTCCGGGACCTCAACGGCTGGCACGCCGCCCACGGCTCTTTCTATCGCACCACCCGCCGCCTCTTCGACGGGCACGTCTACGCTTAAACAATCATCAGAAACCGCAAAACATGACCCTCCAGCGCCTCACCGCCGTTTGCCTCTTGGCTGCGACCGCCCTCACCGCCCACGCCCAAAGTTATCCGAGCAAGCCGATCACGATCATCGTTCCGTTCGCCCCGGGCGGCGGGGTCGACGTGCTGACCCGCGCCATCGGCTTGAAGCTCTCGGAACGCTGGAAGCAGCCCGTCGTGGTGGAGAACAAGACAGGGGCCGGCTCCGCCATCGGCACGGCGCAGGTCGCCAGGGCGGCACCGGATGGCTACACCCTGCTCGCCACCGTCAACCAGACGATGGTCGGCAACCGTTTCCTCTACAAGAAGTTGGCGTACGACCCCGACAAGAGCTTCGAGCCGATCAGCATGATGGTGAAGGCCGATCAGCTGATCGTCGCCAACGCGCAGCTGCCTGCCAACACGCTGAAGGAGGTGGTCGAGTTGGCGAAGAGGAAGCCAGGCACCATCAACTACGGCTCCTTCGGCAATGGCAGCCAGCCCCATCTGCTGTTTTCCGTCCTGAAAGATCGCGAGAACGTCGACATCGCGCACATCCCGTACAACGGTGTCACTCCCAACCTCGCTGCCCTCGCCGCAGGAGACGTGCAGCTCGGCTCGGCCAGCGCGGGCGTGATCCTGCCGCTGGTGCAGGCGGGCAAGATCAAGCCGATCGCGGTCGCCGGAGACGCGCCCATCTCGCAGTTCCCGAACGTCACGACGACCACGCAGCAGGGCTATCCCTACGCAAAGGTATCGATTTGGTACGGCCTGTTCGCACCCGCCGGCACCCCTCCCGAGATCGTCAATCAGATTCGCTCTGCAGTGCGAGAAGTGCTCTCCGATCCGCAGTTCGCCGAGCAGCAGGCCACCAGCAAGGGCTTGACGGTGATTGCGAGTGACGGCAAGCAACTGCGCGACGCGATCGCCAAAGAGGCTGAAGTCACGGCCGCAATGATCAAAGCTGCAGGCGTGGTCGCGGAGTGAGCACTATGACCAACGAAGCGCGACTCTTCGACAGTATTTCGGACGACATTCGGTCTCGAGTGGCGCGCGGTGAACTGAAGCCCGGACAGAAGCTAAGGTCCGAGCGCGACCTTGCGGAGCACTACGGGGTCTCCCGTTCAGGCGTGCGGGAGGCGCTTCGAGGTCTGGAGCGCGGCGGGGTGATTGAACTTCGAAAGGGTCCCAAGGGTGGTACTTTTATCCGGGGCGCCGATCCGGCTCTCGTGACCCAGTCGCTCAACGACGTCATCAGCTTGGGGGCCGTTTCGATAGCCAGCCTCACCGAAAGCCGGACGATTGTCATGACGGCGGTGACCCGCCTCGCCTGCGAGCGCGGGACCGATGCGGACTTTGACCGCCTCGACGCAAGCATCACGCTGACCGAACAACTTGCCAAGGCGGGCGACCTCGAGGGCCGACGCATCCAGCTGCTGTCCTTCTACCGCTTGCTAGGCGAAACCACGGGTAACGAAGTGCTCGTGATCCTGGTGTCCTCCCTGACTGATCTCGTGCTGAAGCTGATGTCGCAGTACGACGTGGGGCCGTGGCCCACCACGTCCCAGACGCACCGGAAGATCGTGGGCTGCCTGCGCCGTCGCTCGGGCGACGAAGCCGTGGCACTGATGGCGGGTCACTTGGACAAGCTGCATGCCTACTTTCGTAAGTCCGCCATGAAAACGACCCCGCGCGCGCCCTGATTGGATATTGCGATGAACTCTTCACTCGGCGCGCTCCTACGCGCCAAACTCAACGAGCGCCGTGGCTTGCTTGTGCCAGGCTGCGGGAACGCACTTGCTGCCCGTGTCATCGAGACTCTCCGCTTTGAGGCCGTTTACCTCAGTGGCGCCGGCTTGACGAACAGCTTTTACGGTATCCCGGATCTCGGCTTCATCCATCTTGGTGACGTCGTCCAGCACACTGCCGCGGTTCGCGATGCCGTGCAGCTACCTCTCATCGTCGACGCAGACACGGGTTTCGGAAACGCGCTCAATGTGCGACAAACGGTGCGTGCACTGGAGCGGGCCGGCGCCAACGCCATTCAGCTGGAAGACCAGGTCATGCCCAAGAAGTGCGGACATTTCGCCGGCAAGGGCGTGATAGACGCGGGCGAGATGGTGGGAAAGATCCGGGCAGCGGCAGATGCTCGCAGCTCAAGTGACTTCCTGCTGATCGCGAGAACGGACGCGCGCGCCGTGCATGGTCTGGAAGACGCGCTGGAACGCGCGCAACGTTATGCGGAAGCAGGTGCCGACGTCACCTTCGTGGAAGCGCCGACCAGCGCAGGCGAGCTTGAGCGCATTGCGCAGTTGCCGCTACCCCAGGTTGTGAACGTTGTGATCGGCGGTAAGACGCCGGCGCTGCCTACCACCGAGTTTGCCCGCATGGGCTTTGGTATGGTGCTCTATGCCAACGCCGCCCTGCAAGGCGCTGTGCGGGGCATGACGAACGCGCTCAGCCAATTGCAGCAGCAGGGCATCCTCGAGGAGGATCCGGCGCTCGTAGCCACTTTCGCAGAGCGTCAAGCGCTGGTGCACAAGCACGTATTCGACGAACTCAATCGACGTTACGGCGCATAAGGAATGGCGAACGCGCCGCACGTCCGACTAAACCAATACCTGCTTCCAGGCCTCGCCGCTTCGCACCGGCCACGACCGGCCCTGCCGCGACAGCGCACGACATGTAACCGTCCCAATACAGAGGAATCCGATGAAAGCACTGCTCCTACAAGGCCCGGGTCAGCCCCTTGTGTGCGTCGACCGCCCCGACCTCCCGCCATCTCCCGGAGAAGCGACGGTCTCGCTTCGATGTGCCGCATTGAACCACCGCGATGTGTGGATCCAGAAGGGCGACTACCATGTCCTGAAGTACCCGGTAGTGCCCGGTGCCGATGGTGCCGGGATCGTGACCGATGTTGGCGAGGGCGTGGACGCATCGCTCATCGGGCGTGAAGTCATCATCAACCCGGGACTCTCCTGGGGGGACAAGGAAGACAGAGCGGCACCGGACTTCTATCCCCTCGGATCGCCCCGTGACGGCACGTTCGCCGAGCGTATCAATGTTCCCGCGATGCAGCTCGCCCCAAAGCCAGCGCATCTCGATTGGGCGCATGCCGCGGCCCTGCCGCTGTCGGGCGTGACGGCTTTCCGGGCGCTCCGTTCACGGGCTGACCTCAAAGCGGGTGAGCGGGTGCTGATCACCGGTGTGGGCGGAGGCGTTGCGTTGTTTGCGATGCAGTTCGCGTTGGCACTCGGCGCGCAGGTGTACGCCACGAGTGGTTCGGACGAAAAAGCTGCCCGCGTGCGCGCGCTTGGCGTGTCCGGCACGGCGAACTACCGCGATCCAAACTGGCCGGCACACCTTCGCGAACAGGTGCCGCAAGGTTTCGACGTCATCATCGACAGTGCGGTTGGCCCCGGATTCCAGAATTTGGTCGAACTGGCGGCTCCAGGAGGACGCATCGCCTTCCTCGGCTTCACGGCCGGCGGTGACGTGCAGTTGGACGTCAGGCCCATCTACCGCAAGCAACTGAGCATCCTCGGCACAAAGATGGGTTCCCCGCGGGACTTCGCGGCCATGGTGGGCTTGGTGGAATCCAGCTTGATCCAGCCCATCGTCGACCGGACGTTGCCGATGTTGCGTGCGAACGAGGCCTACGCAATCGTCGACCGTGGCGATCAGTTCGGCAAGATCGTTCTGGTGAACGATTTAGGTAGCTGATGAACGACCCCTACGATTTCATCGTGGTCGGCGCCGGGTCCGCGGGCGCCGCGCTGGCCGCGCGGCCCGCGCTTGCCCTGGAAGATGAAGACGTGACCGCAGAACGAATTCGCTGCAAGCGCCGTCTGCACCATGGCGGCCAAGCCATCGAAGCCGTTCCTCATGTCGGTGTGGCCGGCCACGATCCACACGCGCGTGTTCGAGGGAAAGCCGATCACGCGATGGCACCCAGCAGGCGCAGCACGCAGCGTACGCCGGCTTCATCGACTGCACCTTGCAGTCGCACGCGGGTGGCACCAACGTCGATCTCGATTACGCCGCTTGAAGGGCGCGGCGCGATGGCCTTGTTGGTCTTGGCCGCGGGCTCCATCTGTACCGTCACCGGCAAGAGCGTCGGCGACGCTGCGGGCCTCAACTGCTGGAGCCTGCGCGCGCAGGCGAAGCCGGCGCCAGTTGAACAGGAGGTTCGCGTTGATGCCATGCTCCTGCGCGATGGCGGCGACCGACGCGCCAGGTTCCAGGCTGCGCTCGACCAATGCCTGCTTGAGCTCTTCGCTGTGCTTGCGCCGGGTGTCCTTGCCCGAAGTGACTCGCTTGTCCATGTGTGCACGTACCGGTTGCGGGCAGCAGGTCGTTCTCAACTTGATGGAGAGCCACCACCCGTCATGGCGAGTGGTTTCCGAAGAGCAAGGGCCATCGATCTTTCCGTCGGTCGACTCGACAACGTGCGGCGCTCACCTCTTAGTCCGAGATGGACGCATCATCTGGTGTTGAGAGGTTGACGGTTCGGCGAGGATCCAGCAGTAGGGGTGCGCACCGCAGCGGAGTAGTCCTTGGGTAGTCGGTATCATCTTGGTGCCGGCAGCCACATCCTCAGTGCCATGATCTACCCTGGCGAGGTCGATTTGACAAGGCTTGCACACCGGAAGCCTGTAGCGGCTGAGTAGTAGTGTCCCGTTCTGGCTAAGTAGAGATGTCGCAAAGGAGCACCTACTCGGTCCGCTCACCCGTTCGCAGAGCGACGCACTCGTCGGACGCATCACCGAACACTTCCTTCGTGAGGGTTTGGCGTTTGGGCGGTCGAAGTGCCTGGCGTCGCCAGGTTCATCGGAATGGTCGGCATTGGCATCCCGAGCTAGACGGCACCCTTTACGCCTTGCTTCGAGGTGGGCTGGCCGCCGCCACATGGCCGCTCTTGGCACGCGCACTAAGCACAGGTATCGTGTTCCCAGGCTTCAACCGCAATGCACAACGCGCACGTCGTGAAAAAATTGTGCGTCAATTAGGCTTGAACGACAGGACGCCCAGTTCCGTTGAGGTCTAGTAGTGCACTTTGTAGAATTGCGCCGCCATGCGGTCGCGGTACGCGGGCTCCTCCGGCGCGCGGTGGCGGCGTCAGGGGTTGATCGAAACCACGATCTTCCCGAAAGCGCCACGATCCAGATGGTCGAAGGCCGCGGGAACGTCCTTCCAGTCGTAGACTCGGTCGATCACCGGCTTCATCCGCGCTTCTTCGATGGCCGAGATCATGCGCTCGAAGGCGCGGCGATGGCCCACCGAGATGCCCTGTATCACGATGCGCCGGAGCATCAGGGGGCTCAGCGGCAGCGCGAGGTCGCCCGCCTCGAGGAAGCCGATCGTCGAGATGCGCGCGCCCATGGCCGCCGCCGCCACGGACTGCTGGTAGTTCCTGCCGCCGAGCGTTTCGAAGATGTGGTCGACGCCCCGCCCCTCGGTCATCTGCATGACCCGCGCCGCCCAGTCCGGGTGTTTGCTCGTGTCGATCACGTCGGTTGCGCCCAGAGCCCTTGCTCGCTCCAGCTTAGCGGCGATTCGCGAGGTGACGATGGCGCGCGCGCCGAACATTCGCGCGAACTGGAGGCCGAACAGTGAGACGCCGCCCGTCCCTTGGAGCAGCACGGATTGCCCCGGTTGCAGGTGGCCGTTGTCGACCAGGGCGAACCATGCGGTCAGCGCGGCAACCGGGAGCGTCGCGGCCTCTTCCATTGACAGCGTGTCAGGCACCTTCACGATGGCGGACTCGGGAACCATCACGTACTCGGCCAATGTGCCCTGCAGCGACCAGCCCAGCGCGCGACCAGTGAGGTGCATGTTGGCGGGCGCCATGCCATCCAGCCAATCGGTGTAGAAGTTGGCGCAGACACGCTCGCCGATCTTCAGCCGCTTCACGTCGGCTCCGAGTTCGACGATCTCCCCGCCCATGTCCGAGCAGGGCGTGAAGGGCCGTGGCGCGCGATCGCCAATGCGTTCGCCCTCAAGCGCCGGTTTGTCGCGGAAGTTGAGTGACGCAGCCCGGACGCGCACGAGCACGTCGTTCGGGCCCGCGCGCGGAACATCGCGTTCGGCGATGCGGAGGTTGTCCCTGCCCCATTCGGCCAGTTGCCAGACCTTCATCTTTTCTCCCACGGTGCTTGCCTTTCTTCATCGACGCGTGGCACGCGTCGGTCCAGCTTGACGCCATTCATCCTGACCAGGCATGCCGCATGCCGAAGTCGCTTCGCATGCTTGCCGACAGCTCTGCGGGCGTGCATGGCGCGGGATCCCGAGCTTGACGAGTGTTGGTGCGACGTTCGGCAGGCACACGACCTGCTCCAATTTCTCGGCCATGAGGTCGAGGATCTCCTTCGACACAGCGGCCGCGAAGTAAATGGCGCAAAACGCCACGGCTTAGAGCGCCCTTGCTCGCTCATCGCCTTCGCGACCTCGGGCGACAGCGTGTCGGATTCGGCGCCTCGCAGCACCACCGCCGGGATGGGGAGCCTGTCCCATTCATCCCAGTAGTTGTCAGGAAACTTGCGCTGGACCATCTCGTTCGCAACCAGCGGGTCGTCGTGCGTATTGAAGTTGCCGTTGGGGACACGGCCCACGGTCGAAGTGGCGGCTCGTGCGCGCGAATCCGTGCGACAGCACCGCGACCGGCGCATCGGGCCCCCCATTCGCTGTAGTGCATCTGGAAGTCGAAGCGCCTCCTCTCGGTTCGCATTGCAGTCTGCTCCATGAGTTCAATCGAGGCGGATACCTGTTTCCTTGATCATCTGGGCCCATTCACGCGTACTGGTGCGAACGATCGCATCGAACTGCTTCGGCGAGCCACCCGCCGGCTCCACGCCAATCGTCTGCCACCGGTCCTTCTCCGCCTGCACAGCGCGCGCGAACTCGCTGGAGAGTCGCTCCAAAACTTCCGGCGGCGTCCCCTTGGGCGCGAACAGCCCGTACCAGGATTCATCGTCCAGCCCGGTCACCCCCTGCTCGCCGAACGTCGGCACGTCGGGGAAGAGCGCCGACCTGGTCTTGCCCGTCATCGCCAGCGCCTTGATCGACGCGCGATGTTGGTCCGCCGTCGACACCGTCATGAAGCCCGCGTCGAGGCGTCCCGCGGCGAGGTCGGGAATCGCCGGCGCCTCGCCCTTGTACGGAACCATCGTCAGCGGGATGCCGGCGCGCCGCGCGAAGATTTCGCCGTAGAAGTGGGTCGGGTTGCCATGCCCGGACGTTGAATACGTGAGCGGCTTGGCCGCCCTCTTGCCAAGCTCGATGAACTCTGCCAGGTTGCGGATGCCCGGCCTGCAGGCGAAGACAACGTTCTTGCTGACTGCGATCTGGGTGACGGCTTGCAGGTCCTTGGCGTCGTACCGCACGCGGCCATCGCTGTAGAGCAGCGGGTTCATCACCAGCGATGGCCACGTGAGCAGCAGCGTGTGGCCGTCGGGCTGCGCGCGCGCGACGAACTCGGTGGCGACCATCGTCACCGCGCCCGGACGGCTGTCGACAATGACGGGCTGGCCCAGGGCATCGCTCACGCGTTTTCCCGCGGTGCGAGCCATGAGGTCGACCGCGCCGCCGGGCGGCGTGGGAATGACGATCGTGATTGGCTTCAAGGGGAAGGCCGCCTGGGCCCGCGCACTCGCGGCGGCGCTTGAGGCGACGGCCATGCCGACCGTATGCAACACGAATTGACGGCGAGTAGTCATGTTCATCTCCTTGGGAAAATCTGTCTGTAGAAGGGGGGTTGCCCCGGCCCGTCAGGGCCTCTTCATGGCGCAGCTCGTCGGCTGCATGGCCACGTAGGGCTCGATCGTCCGCTCGGTCCTCCAGCCGTAGCCGGTGCCCTCTGCGTCGTAGCGAACCTCCTTGCCATCCACCTTGGCCCAATTGGCAAGGAAGAGCGTCTGCTGGATCTGGTGGTCGGCCTTTCGCAATTCGACCTCCCCGTTGAGCGATTGCACCTTCATGCCTTCGAGAAAGCGAGCCACGGTGGCGGCCTGCGTGGATCTGGCCTTGCCGAAGGCCTCGTGCAGCAGCGCGATGACCGAGTACGTCCCCATCTGGATGAAGTCTTCGTTGTATCTGGACTTCATGGACTTGACGACCTCTTCGCCAGGGAAGCCCTTGATGTTGCTGTGGTAGTACGCGAGCAGCTTCACCCGGCCGGCTGCATCCTTGCCGAGCGCGGTCGGCACGCCCTGCGTCTGCGCGAACGCCGTGTAGAACGTGACGTTCAAACCCGCTTCATGGGCCGCCTTCACGAGAAGGTAAAGGTCGGGCCCGAAGTTGAAGGTCACCACCGTGTCCGCGCCGCTCGCCTTGATCTTGGCTGCATACGGAGAAAAGTCCTTCACCTGGCCGATGGGCACCAGTTCGTCGCCGGCGATCTCGGCCGCGGGCTTCCTCCGGCGCAGCTGATCCCTCACGTCGCGCGCGAATTGTTGCCCCGACGAATAGTTCTGGTTGATCAGGTACAGCCTCCTGGCGTTGCCATCGGCCGCGACGGCTGCACTGATGGCCTCGCTCTTCATCGTCACGTTGGCGTCGACGGTGTAGAGCCAGTAGCTGCACTTCTGGTTGGTGAGCGTAGGATCGGCCGCCCCGGTGAAAAGGATCACTTCACGGCCCGGGTTGCGCTCGTTGTGCTTGTTGATCGCGTCGATCAGCGCCGCGGCCACGCCGGAGCCCGAGGTGCTCTGGTAGACGTACCGGATGCCTTGGTCAATGGCGGTCTTCAGGAGCTGCAGCGAATCCTGCGAGCTGCCCTTGTTGTCGAAGGACACGATCTCCAGCGTGTGGGGTGAGCCAGGGTGCGTCGCCTTGTGATAGTCGGCACCGGCGCGCAGGCTGCGCACGCCGTTCTCGCCGATGGCACCGAAGGGGCCGGACAGCATGTCGATGACGGCGATGCGGACGGTCTCCGCGAAGCTGGAAGAAGCTGCAAGGGCTGCCCAAGTGACGACGGCTGCGCGAAGCATGGATGTGAGCGGGCTGGCCATCGGACGTCTCCAGGAGAGCTATGCTTGAAGAATCAGGAACGCGCAAACAACGCGGGAGAAACGGCAAGGACCTCGTCCGACGGAAACTGCGCAAGGCGCACCGGATCGAGCCCGTTCCAGTCACGCGATGCGTCCTTGATGCCCTTGAAGAAAGCCTGCGTCGAAGGCCGGCCTTCGCCGATCTCCACAATCAGGCCGCGCGGATCGCTCGGCCTGAAATAGCCAAAGCGGCCTGCGTTGCGCACTCGCCCTTCCGAGCAGCAGGTAAGGCCCGCGCTCTCCAGGCTCGCGCGCCCCGCCTCGTAGCCCGCGGCGCGGATGCAAACGTGGTGGAAGCCTGGCCCGTTCGCGCGGAGGTGGCTCAGGTAGAGCGATGGCGCGTCGTTGTGCTGGGCGACGAGTTCGACTTGGACCTCGCCGGAATAGGCGAGCGCGATCGTGAGGTCCGGTGTACTCGGCTTGCCTTCGAAGCTGTAGTGCTCCAGCGGCACGTGGTCGATCCGGAAGAACGGACCAATCCTGAGCACCGTGGTCCAGTGGCGCAGGGCTTCGTCCAGGTCGTCCACCACGTACGCAGTCTGGAAGATCGGGCCATGGGGAATGAAAGTCGGGTTGTCAGGCATGTCTCTAGACCTCCAGCCACTCTTTGCGGATATCGGGCGCGCCACGCAACTGCGACGCGTTGCCCTCGAACACGACCTGGCCGTGCCCCATCACATAGAGCCGAAGGGACACCTCCAGGGCGATGGTCAGCTTCTGTTCCACGAGCAGCACGGTGACTCCGCGCGCCTGCAGCGACTCCAGGAAACGCGCGATCTGTTCGACGATCTTGGGCGCCAGTCCTTCGGTGGGCTCGTCGATCATCACGAGTGCCGGGTTGCCCATCAGGGTACGGCACAGCGTCAGCATCTGCTGTTCTCCGCCGGACAGCACGCCGGCCTGCGTCGACTTGCGCTCGTGCAGCCGGGGAAATAGCGCATACATGTCATCGAACGACCAGTTCGATCCCTGGCCGGGCTTGGCGCCGAGCCGCAGGTTCTGTTCGACAGTGAGGGTCGGGTAGATGTCGCGGCTTTCGGGCACATAGCCGACACCCAGCCTGGCAACCTCGAAGGTTCGGCGCCCCAGGAGTTCCTCGTCCCGGAACCGCACCGAGCCCGCTGCCTGGACCAGCGCCATGACCGCCTTCAGCGTCGTGGATCGACCCGAGCCGTTGCGCCCGAGCAGGCTCACGATCTCGCCCTCGTTCACGGCGAAGTCGACGCCGTGCAGCACGTGGCTCTTGCCGTAGTACGCGTGCAGGCCTTGCACCGACAGCATCGCGCTCACGAAGCCACCTCTTCCGCCGCTGCCCCGAGATACGCTTCCTGCACCAACGGATTTGCCCGCACGCGATCGGGCGCGTCGCAGGCAATCACTTGCCCATGGACCACGACGGCCACGTGGTCTGCCAGGCCGAACACGACGCCCATGTCGTGCTCGACCATCAAAAGCGTCTTGCCGGCCGTGAGCCGGCGGATCAGCGACACCGCGGCATCCGACTCCGAGCGGCTCATCCCGGCCGTGGGTTCGTCCAGAAGAATGACGTCGGCATCACCGCTCACTGCGATGCCGATCTCGAGTGCCCGCTGCTCCGCATACGGCAGCAGTCCCGCAGGCGTATCGCGGCGCGCGGTGAGACCCGTCATCTCCATCAGGCGCTCGGCCCGCTCGTTCGCGTCGGACATGCCCCTGACCTGGCGCCAGAAGGAATAGCGGTAACCCAACGCCCAGAGCGCCGCGCAGCGGAGGTTCTCGAAAACGCTCAGGCGATGGAACAGGTTGCTGATCTGGAAGCTGCGTGACAGACCGCGGCGGCTGACCTCGAACGCCCGCAGGCCGCGGATGCTGCGGCCGTGCAGCAGGATGTCGCCGCTCGTGAACGGCTGGCGGCCGGACATGAGGTTGAAGAGCGTCGTCTTGCCAGCGCCGTTCGGTCCGATGACGGCCATGCGTTCGCCGGGCGCGACGGCAAGCGATGCGCCACGCACGATCTCGGTCTTGCCGAAGCGCTTCCAGACGTCGCGCAGCTCGATCGCCGATGTCGTCATGCCTCCCCCTCCTTGCCACGAGGGCCCGAAGTGGCAAGTGCCTGCTCCGAGAGCTTGGCGAGTCTCGGCCTCATCCACCGGAGCAACACGGCCGAGCCACACAGCAACAGCACCGCGACGAGCCATGCCATGGCCCTCTCCGCGCCCGAGGCCAGGGCGAGCCACTTCGCCATCGCGCCTTCCTGCGATCGGAAGACCTGCGCGTAGAGTATTTCGACGATCGCGCCGGCGCCGGCGACGAACATCGCGATGGCGGCCAGCGTCGCCCCCATCCAGCGCAGCGTTCGCTTCCTCGTCGGGGCTGGGCGCACCATGTACCAGCAGTCCCTGGCCAGTCCGGTCAGGCCTTCGGGCGCGTACATCACGAAAGCGATGAAGAACGCACCCAGGTAAAGCTGCCAGGCCCGCGTGACCTCGGACAGCTGGAGCACCAGCGCATTGCCGAAGACGGCACCGACGATCGGCCCGACGAAGCTGCCGGTCCCGCCCATGTAGGTGAAGAGCAGCGCGTCTCCCGAGCGCCAGGTGCTCACGCTCTCGCCGGTGACGATTTCCAGGTTGATGGCGGCCAGCCCGCCGCTCACGCCGGCGAAGAACGCGGAGACGATGAATACCAAGTAGCGTACGCGCCGCGGGTCGTAGCCGATGAACTCGGCGCGCTCAGGGTTGTCGCGCGCCGCATTGAGAATCCGGCCGAGCGGGGTCTGCACGAACAGTCGCGTCAGCCATGTGCACAAAACCAGCCACGCGGCGATCAGGTAGTAGACCTGGATCTGCGGGCCGAAGGTGAGCCCCAGCATCGCGGGCCCATAGGTCCGGTTGGTTGTGATGCCGCCTTCCCCGCCGAAGACTTGCGGCAGCATCTGCACGAGCGTGTAGACCAGTTCGCCGATGCCCAGCGTCATCATCGCGAGGCCCGTGCCCGAACGCTTGGTGGCCACGTAGCCGAGCACGATTCCGAAGACGGCGCCGGCCACGCCGCCGACCAGCGGGACCAGCGGCACCGGCAGCACCATGGCGCCCGCGGCCGCAATGTTCATGGCATACACCGAACAGAAAGCGCCCAGCCCCGAATACACGGCGTGGCCGAACGACAGCATGCCGCCCTCGCCCAGCAGCAGGTTGTAGGAAAGGCAGAAGACCGCGAGCGTGCCCGTGAGGCAAAGGAACGAAAGCCATGCGCTGCCGCTACCCGCATGCGGCAGCGCCAGCAGGCTGGCCGCCAACACCGCCCACCCAGCCCACCTCACGCGCGCCGTGGAAGGCTTGTCGCGCCGCTTGATCGAATGCGTGAGTTCCATGCTCAGGCTTCCCGTGTGCCCATGAGTCCCCGGGGCCTGAAGAACATCATCAGGACGAGCAACGCGTAGGGCAGGATGGGCGCGATACGCGCGACGGTCGTGTTCAGCAAGGTGTGCGAGAGGGACGCCGTGTCGGCAGACGACGGGGTAACAGCGAACAGGGAAGCGATCGAGACATCGGCCGAGACCGCGAAGGTCTGGGTGATGCCGATCAGCAGTGACGCGGCCAGGGCTCCAACCAGCGAGCCGAGCCCGCCCACGATGACGATCACGAAGATGATGCTGCCCACGGCCCCGGCCATGGCGGGCTCCGTCACGAAGGCATTGCCGCCAATGACGCCCGCGAGGCCGGCAAGCGCCGAGCCGCCGCCGAAGACGAGCGTGAACACGCGCGGTACGTCATGGCCGAGCGCCTCCACGGACTCCGGGTGCGTGAGGGCGGCTTGCACCACCAGGCCAAGGCGCGAATATCTCAGCGCGGCATACGTCGCGGCCAGCATGAACAGCGAGACGCCCATCATGAATGCGCGGTACGCGGGGATGGGGGTCGTGAAGATCGTGAAGGCGGGGCCCTGGAGGAAATCGGGAATCCGGTACGGAACGGCGGTGCGGCCCCAGACGATCTGGACGATCTCGACGACTGCGTAGGCCAGGCCGAACGTAAACATCAACTCGGCAACGTGTCCATGGCGATGGACGAAGCGCAGCCCATAGCGCTCCACGGCCGCGCCGATCAGGCCGACGACGATGGGCGCAGCGACGAGCGCGGGCACAAAGCCCACCCAGTTGCCGATCGAATAGCCGAAGTAGGCGCCCAGCATGTAGAAGCTGGCGTGGGCGAAATTGAGGATGCCCATCATGCTGAAGATGAGCGTCAGGCCCGACGACAACATGAACAGCAGCAGCCCGTAGCTGAGGCCGTTGAGCAGCGTGACGCAGAAGAATTCCATGGCGGCAGGCTTCTAGTGATCGGAGGACCTGGAGAAGGCGGAGGAAAGGACCGAATCAAGTAAGCTTACTTAAACACAGCCGGCTGCGTATTGGTACTAACCTTGATGGGTCGGACACTGCTGATTCGGGATGAAGGCGCGATGCACGGCGCCGAAGAACCGCGCCGTATTTACGGCGCGCATCGGGAAAAAACTCAGGGTGCGATCAGCTCGCGCGGCCGCCGGCCATCTCGTCGCGCCAGCGCTTCGTGTCGAATCCCGGCCTGCCCTTCTCCGTGCTGCCCAGGCCGCCCGACACATAGTCGGCATAAGAGAGCATGAGCTCAAAGAGGAGGTCGGGATCGGGCGGAACGCTCACCTCTTCCCACCGGTCCAGGATGGCTAGCCCCGTGACGGTGGCCATGAAACAGTGGCTGAGGTGGAACCGGAGCTGCCCCTCTTCCTTGTCGGGACGCAGCGCGACCAGCAGGGCCGAGAAACGCTTGAACTCCGCGGACAGAACGGTCTGGTAGAAGCCGCGGCCCCGGGTCGGGCTGTCGAAGGCCAGGCGCGCGAGGGCCTTGACGGCCGTGGGCCCGTCGGGGCCCGACACGTACAGTGCGAAGAACGGGGCCGTGATCGCCAGGCCCACTTCGTAGACCGTGCCGTGGCTTTCGCCCGCCTCCAGTTCATCGAGGAGCCGTTCGTAAGAGGCCTTGATGAAGCCGAGGATCTCCCCATGCACCGCCTCGATCAGGCCTTCCTTGCCGTCGAAGTGGTAGTTGATGGCCGACTTGTTCCGGTTCTGCGCTGCCATCGCGATTTCGGTCATAGGAACCGACGTGCCGCGCTCGGCGAAGAAGCGCATCGCGGCCTGGATCAGGCGGTCGCGCGGAGAGGCGTTCTCGGCGCTGGGAAGGTCAACGGTGGGGGACATCGAAGCTGGCATCGGATCGGGATGCGTCATTCTGCTCGATCCTCGCACCCCGTTCCTAGAGCATCAGCAGCTCCGGGTGAGACAGCAGGCGGCCGATCTTGTTCGTCAATTCGGAGGCGGGACCACCGTCGAGGACACGATGGTCAAACGTGACGCAGCACGGCAGCACAGTGCCCGCGACAACGCGTCCCTCGACGTCGAGCACGGGCTTCTCCACAAAGCAGCCGGGGCTGAACGCCACCGCCTGCGGCAGAGTCAGCAACGGTGTCCCGACCAGCCCGTAGGGCGAGCGATAGCGGTCAAGGCTCGATAGCGTGACCGTCGCACCGGCCAGATCGCCGGCCTTCAGAGACCCTTCGCGTGCGCGCTGCACCAGGTCGCGCACCTCCGTGTCGATCTCCTTGAGTCCTTTTCGCTGGGCGCCGCGGACCACCGGGACGACCAGGCCGGACTCGTGCTCGCTCGCGCCCGGCACCGCCACGGCCAGGCCCACGTTGACATCGTCCCAAAGGACGATCTCGCCGTCCTCGTACGACGCGTTCGCCGCCGGCACGTCGGTGCAGGCGAGCGCGAGCACACGGATGTAGAACGCGGTCAGCGCAATCCGCGTGGCGTTCGGGGGGTCGGAGTTCCTGAGCCTCGCATGGACGCGTTTGAGTTCGCCCGCATTGATCTCGAAGATGAGGTGCGCGTGAGGCGCGGTGGCCTTCGAGGCGCTCATGCGGCTCGCGATCGTGCGGCGCATGGCGGTGAGTGGGACGCGCGCCTTGACGGTGCGAATGTCCTCGTGCTGGGGAGGCTTGCTGGGTGTCACGGTCGCAGCAATCAGCTCGCGCTCTTGAGGTTCTGCGGGCGGTTCGGCGCGGGGCGCGCCGTGCCCGTTCAGTCGCTTCGAGATGGCCGCTTCGACATCCGCCTTCTCGATGCGGCCACCGGGGCCGGCCCCAGTTACGAGGCTCAGGTCGACGCCATGTTCGGCGGCGATCTTCCGCGCCAGCCCCGACGCGCGCACGCGCAGAAGGGCCGTTTGGCCACTGGCGGGCTCCGGCTCCGGCGCGGCATGGGCGGCCTCGGCCGGTGGCTTGCCACCGGTAGCCTGCGCTCGGGAAGGTTGCGTGTGCGCTAGTTCCTCGGCGCTATCCGCGATCTGCGCGATCACTGTTTCGGTCGGCACGGTCGCGCCCACCTCGGTGACCATACCGAGCACGCCGCTGAACGGCGCTTCCAGCTCGAGGACCACCTTCTCCGTCTCGATACTGACCAGTGGCTCGCCTGCCTTCACGGCACCGCCGGCCGCGACCAGCCATTCGACCACCGTCCCTTGCGACATGCCCATCGTGAGCTGGGGCAACATTACGTCTCGGATCATTGGCGGCTCCTAGCGGCACATCGCACGGACGGCGGCTTCGATCCGTTCGGGCGTGATGACGATATTGCCTTCGGCGTAGCCCCCCGGGATCGGCATCTGCGGCAGGCACAACCGCCGGACGGGCGCGTCCAGGAAGTCGTAGGCATGCTCCGTTACCTGCGCGGCCACGTCGGCCGCGAACCCGGCACGTTCGAAGTCTTCGTCGACGACGAGCAGCCGCGAGGTCTTCTGCACCGAGCCGAGCACCGTCTTCAGGTCAAAGGGCGCGAAGCTGCGCGGGTCCACGACCTCGACGCTGATCTCGCCCGCAAGGTGTTCGGCCGCCTGAAGCGCGTGGTGCGTCTGCATGCCCGCGGCCAGCACCGTCACATCGACCCCCTCGCGCTTCACGTCGGCGGCGCCGAGCGGCACGACGTAGTCCTCGTCGGGCACTGGTCCCTTGTTCATCATCAACCCCGTGTTCCACAGAAAATACACGGGGTTGTTGTCGCGGATGGCCGCCTTCATCAAGCCCTTGGCGTCGTAGGGGGTCGAGGGCATGCAGACCTTGACGCCCGGATGGTGAATAAGCATGCCAGTCGGCAGCACGGAATGGTCTTCGCCCAACCTGCGCCCCGTGCCGCACGTCGCGATGAAGACCATGGGCAGCGGCAGCTGGCTGCCATGGAGTAAGTAGTACTGCCCCGAAGCCAGGCAGATCTCGGAGGCCGCGTAGTACGAGAACCCGCCGAACATGAAGTCCGCGATCGGCCGCAGCCCCTCTTGCGCGGCGCCCATCGCCCAGAGCGCAAGCGTGGATTCGACGATGGGGGTATCCATCACGCGCGCGGCGCCGAACAGTTCGCACAGGCCCTTGCTATGCGGAAAGGTCGGCGCCTGGATGCTGGTGCCCGCCATCACCACGTTCGGGTCTCGAGTCATTTCCTCGACATAGGCCTCCCGGATCGCTTCGCTGAAAGTCAGTTCTCTCGTTGCATTGCTCATGATTTCTTTCTCAGTCCGCATAGACGGCACTTTGCATTTCCTCGACGCTTGGCGTGGCCCTGGGGCTTGAATCCGCGAATGCCTCCGCGCGCATGACTTCGTCTTCCGCTGCCGCATGGACATCCTCGATCTCGGACTCCGTCATCACGCCATCGGCAAGGAGCTGCGCCCTTGCGAGCACGAGGGGATCCCGGGTGTCGCGCCACTCCTTCATCAATTGGGGGCTCCGGGCACGGACGCCTTCGTTGTTCACGGACCCGACGCTGTGTGAGCCGGCCCGCAGCACCTTGCACTCGACCAGGATCGGGCCATTGCCCGCGCGCACATGGGCCAGGGCCGCGAGCGCGGCCTCGCCGCAGGCAAACAGGTCCTGCCCATCGACGATCCGCGAAGGGATGCCAAAGGTCGTGGCCAGGTCGGCGATGTTCGCCATCGGATGCAGGTCGTCGGAGCTCGAGTGCTGCACCATGCCGTTGTTCTCGCACCAGAACACGACGGGCAGCCGGTGCTGCGCCGCCAGCAGGAGGCCCTCATGCGAGCGACCGTTCGTGAATGCGCCGTCACCCGAGCAGCACATCACGATCTGGCCGGATTTCTTGTGGAGCGCCGCGTAACCCCAGCCTACGGAAAGGCCGAAGCCGGCGCCGAGGTTGCCCGTGAAGCCAAAGACGTGCTGCTGCGGAAACGACCAGTGGTACGTGGACCGGCCCTTGCAACAACCGGCTTCGCGGCCCATGTGCTCGGCGACGTAGGGCTGCACGTCGATCTCCTTGGACAGCAGGTGGCCGACACCATGGCCTCGGTAGTGCGGCCAGAGCACGTCCTGCTGCGTCAGGAATGAACCCGCGGCCACGCCGGGGGCCAGAGCGATACCCCCTTCGTGGTAGAAGCCGACGAGCTTGCCGGCCTGCAGCAGCCGCAGGAACAGGCGGTCGTACGCCATCGCGCGAGTGAGGTTGGCGTGCAGCTTCTTCATCTGTGCTGAAGACAGGCTGGACATCAGATGCGTTGCGATGTTGGTTGCTTCTGTGGTCATGGTGTCGATGCGTTGTCTTGAAGATTCGAATCTGGAGTTGTCAAGCCAGCCGCGCCAGGCCCCTGGCGGCTGTCCGCCCCAGGACCAGGTCGGTGATCGTCCGGGTTGCCATGGAAGCGGCCTGCCCCAACGTTTCCGACAGAGTTGGATGCGGGTGAATGGCCGAACATAGGTCGACGTCGAGCGCGCCCATTTCGATCGCGAGCACGGCCTCGGCGATGAGTTCCCCTGCGCCACTGCCAACGATCGCGGCCCCGACCAGCCGGCGCGTGTCCTGCTCAAACAGCAGCTTCGTCATTCCTTCGGGCGTGCCCATCGCTAATGCCTTGCCGCTCGCGCGCCAAGGGAAGACGACGGGATCCACGGCTCTTCCGCCGGCCTTCGCTTTGCGTTCCGTGATTCCAGTCCACGCCACCTCCGGCTCGCAATAGCAAACGCTAGGGATCGACGCCGGCTCGAAGGTCGACGCCTGGCCCGCGATGGCCTCCGCAGCCACCACGCCCTGGTGTGAAGCCTTGTGCGCCAGCATCGGCCCCTCGACGATGTCGCCGATGGCATACAAGTTGGCGGCCGTTGTCCGCATATGCTCGTCCACGTGCAGGTAGCCCGAGGCGTCGAGGCTCAACCCGGCTTTTTCGAGTTGGAGCGAGCGACAATCCGGGCGTCGTCCGATGGCCACGAGCACGCGGTCATATGCTTCGATCGCGGGCCCGTCCGCGCCGTCGAAGTGCACTTCCATCGCCGCCTCGGTAGCACGCATGGAGGCCACCTTGGTATCGAGGCGGACATCCTTCAGCGTCGGGGACAGCGCCGCGCGAAGTGCGCGCGCGACATCCGTGTCGACCTCCGGAAGGAACTGCGCCCCCGCTTCCACGAGCGTCACTTCGGAGCCGAACGCCGAATAGATTGTCGCCATCTCGAGGCCGATCACGCCGGCGCCGACGATGAGAAGGCGCTCCGGGATGACGGTCAGTTCCAATGCCGATGTGGAATCCATGACCCGCGGATCCTCGAAGGAGGCGCTGGGCAGGCGCGCCGGCGCGGAACCGGTGGCGATCACCACATCGGCGAAGCGGATGCGCCGTGCACCTTGCGCGGTGTCCACGATCGCGGAGAGATTCGATTCGAACCTCGCGCTGCCCTCCATCACCGCCACGCCGCGGGCCTTCGCGAGTTGCCCCAGTCCGCCCGTGAGCTGCGCAACTACTTCGGCCTTGTGCGCGCGCAGCGCTGCCAAATTCAATTGCCGGGGATCGACGTGCAAGCCCGGCACCGCGGCCGCCGACCGCAGCGTCTTCGCCGTATGCAGGAGCGTCTTGGAGGGGATGCACCCTTCGTTCAGGCAGACGCCTCCCAACTCCGCTCGCCGGTCGACCAGAGCCACCCGCTTTCCCAGGTCCGCGGCCCGGAAGGCGGCCGCGCAACCCCCGGGCCCGGCGCCGATTACGAGAACATCGACTACGAACTCTTGATGGTTCAAAGGTAGGGTCACTGGATGGTTCAACCTTGCTGTTTTCGATCTAAGTAAGCATACTTAGACAGTTGCAGACGCGCCCATCGGGGTTTCCCTGATAGGGAGTACGGGGCCTCTGCGAGCGCGGGCCTTACCGCCTGCAAGCCGGGTCCAGAAGCCATCCGATGCTCATCCAACCAGAGAGAAACCACACATGAATGCACCCATCGAATCCTTCCAGCTCCCCGCGTTCCTTCGTGGCGGGCCCAAGCTCCTGCTCATCGACGGCAAGCACGTTGCCGCCCAATCGGGGCGGACGTTCACCACCATCAATCCTTCGAACGGCCAGGTGCTCGCCGAGGTGGCGGAAGCGGCCGAGGCGGATGTCGACCTTGCCGTGGCTGCCGCGCGGCGCGCGTTCGAAGGCCCGTGGAGCAAGTTCAAGCCGTTGGACCGGCAGGCGGTGCTGCTGAAGCTGGCTGACCTGGTGGACGCGCACTACGACGAGCTGTCGCTCATCGACACGCTTGACATGGGCGGTCCGATCCGAGCGACCCGGGCCAAGCGACGCAGGGCAGTCGCCTTGCTGCGCTACTACGCCGGCCTTGCAACCTCCACGCATGGCCACACGATCGAGAACTCCGAGGCCGGCGAAATCTTTTCCTACACGCTCAAGGAGCCGGTGGGCGTGGTGGCTGCGATCAACTCTTGGAACGGTCCGCTGGGCTTGGCCATCTGGAAGATCGCGCCCGCCCTCGCGGCGGGGTGCACGGTCGTCCTCAAGCCGGCGGAGCAGGCCCCGCTCTCACCGCTCCGCCTCGGCGAGCTGTGCCTCGAGGCGGGCATCCCGCGCGGTGTCGTCAACGTGGTTCCTGGTGCGCCCGCGGCCGGCGCCGCGCTGGCCGCGCACCCGGGGGTGGACAAGGTCGCCTTCACCGGATCCACCGAGGTGGGCCAGCACATCGTGCGGGCTTCGGCGGGCAACCTGAAGCGCGTGTCCATCGAGCTCGGTGGCAAGTCACCCAACATCGTGTTCGCCGACGCAGACCTGGATGCCGCCGTGCCCGGTTCGGCGATGGCCGTGTTCGCGAACTCCGGCCAGATCTGCAGCGCTGGCACGCGCCTGTTCATCGAGCGAAAGATCCACGACGAATTCCTGGAGCGCCTAGTCGCGTTCGCGCGCGGCCTGAAGGTCGGCGATCCGCTCGATCCGCAGACACAGTTGGGTCCTTTGGTGACGCGCGCGCAGCTCGATCGTGTCCGCGGCTACCTGGAAGCCGGAAAGTCCCAGGGCGCCCGCCTGATGACCGGCGGTGGGGGCATATCAGATGCCGCGCTGGCCGAGGGCTACTTCGTCGCGCCGACGGTGTTCTCCGATGTCCGGCCGGACATGAAGATCGCGTCCGAGGAAATCTTCGGGCCGGTGATCTCCGCCATGCCGTTCGATACCGTCGATGAAGTCATCCGAATGGGAAACGACACCCCGTACGGCCTGGGCAGCGGCGTGTGGACGAAAGATGTCGACAAGGTGCACAAGGTATCGCGCGGCTTGAAGGCCGGCTCGGTCTGGGTCAACTGCTACCAGGCAATGGATGCCGCGGTTCCCTTCGGCGGATACAAGCTGAGCGGCTACGGGCGCGAGTCCGGAACCGAACACATGGAAGAGTTTCTGCAGACGAAGGCGGTGTGGATCAAGGCAGGTTGAGCGGGACACTCGGTCGGACCGCAAGGGCTCAGACGAGGGTGCGCGCCTCCACCAGAGTCGTCGATCTTCTCCGACGCGAGCCCCCAGCCCGCCAACGAGGCATGCGCATCGAACCAAAGGCTGCCCAAGACCATTACCAGCACCGCCGCATGGAGGAATGCCCCGTGCCACCGAAGGGCGATCACGCCGCCCTGCCCCCCGTTCACTCCAGCCACTCGACGACGCTCTCCACCTCTGGACGGGCGCGCGTGGTGGTGCGGGACTTGTTCGGCGGATGCGAAGGATCCTCGAAGCCGCAACGGATGCCGCACACCACCAGCCTGTCAGTGGTGCAGGCTGAGTTGCTCACGAACGGTGTCCGGCCACGACGAGAGCGCGGCCTGGGCAATCGTCGCCACGCCGAGACTGCGCGCAGCCAACATGAAGTTGCCGACCTAGCCGCCGCAGTCGATCGCGCCGTAGGCGCCGAACACCGCCTCCGTGGTGACGATCCCGGCATGCGGGTTGCCGCTGAGCCGCGGGCACTCAAGCGACATGGCGGTCTTCCTTGCGAGCGCGCGCGGCCTGCGCGATGTGGCGTCCCGTTAGCCAGCCGAACGTCATGTTCGGGCCAAGTGTGATGCCGGCGCCCGGATAGTTGCCGCCCATCACGCTGGCCCGGTCGTTGCCGACGGCGTACAGGCCCTGGACGGCACGGCCGGCGGCGTCGAGCACCTGGCCCTCCACGGTCGTGCGCAAGCCATCGAACGTACCGAGGTCACCCATGTAAAGGCGCAGCGCATAAAAGGGACCCTTTACGAGCGGAGCCACACACGGGTTGGGGTGCTGCTCCGGATCGGCGAGGTAGCGGTTGAATGCGGTGCGGCCTCGATCGAATTGCGGATCCTCGCCACGCATCGCAGCGGCGTTGTACTCGCGCACGGTCCGTTCGAGGCCCTCCGCGTCGATGCCAGCGTTCCGCGCGAGTTCCGCGATCGTGTTCCCTCGCTGCAGATAGCCACTGCGCACGTACGGGCCTACCGGAACGGGCGCCGGCTTGGCATACCCCAGGCCATAGCGCGAGAGCGCACGCTGGTCGCACACGAGCCACATCGCGGCTTCGGAGCGATCCTGTGCATCCTCGATCATGGCAGATCCGACATCGTGGTACGACCGCGATTCGTTGCAGAATCGTCGGCCGCTGCGGTTGACCCCGATAACGCCGGGCTTGTACCGGTCCAGCAGGTGGGGGAATACGCCGTAGCCGCCATTGCCGTTGGGTACCTTCGACACCGGCATCCAGGCCGCGGGTGCGGCAAGCCGGGCCTCGAACTTCGCGCCAGCCGACTCCGCGAGGCGAATGCCGTCGCCGGTATTCGCGGCCGGCACGGGCGACACGTGCTCGCCGCCGCGCCGCAAGTGCGGGTAGGCCATTGCCGTGCGTTCCGCGTCATGCGGGAATCCGCCGCAGGCCAGCACAACACCATGCCGCGCATGAATCTCCATTGGCGTGCCATCACGCTCGACCACGGCGCCGCTGACGACGCCTTGATTCGTCAGCAGTTGCTTGACTGGAGATGAGGTCCAGATCGGCACGCGCGCGTCGAACGCCGCCTTCGCGAGGCGTGCTGCCAGCGCATTGCCGCTGGTGACCTGCACCGCGCGTCGGTAGACGAGCAGGTCCTTCAGGTGCCCGACAAGGCGCTTCGTCACATAGGCAAAGGAGGTGAGGGAGCGCGTGACGTTAAAGAAATGCTTCAAGTCCGCGTTCGAGGAATTGAACATCATTCCCATGAACGTGATGGTAGCGAGCGGGGGGCGCAATCGGTCCATATCGGCCCCCAGCGCGCGGATGTCGAACGGCTTGGCGAGGATGGAGCGGCCGACTGCCGCGCCGCCTGGCGCCTCGCAGTGGTAGTCCGGATAGAGCGTCGGAACGAACTGCACGCAGGTTTCGCGCTCGAACCACTCGACCATGCGCGGCCCGTGTTCGAGGAAGGCATCTACGTGCACGGCATCGAAGTGCGCCCCCGTCTCATGCACGAGGTAGCGACGCGCGGCGGCGCGCGTGTCATGCTGCGCAGCCGGGCACAGTGGGTTGCCCGGAATCCACAGCACGCCTCCGCTGAAGGCGGTGGTGCCGCCGAACACGGGCGCCTTCTCCACCACCAGCACGTCGAGCCCTTCCTTGGCCGAGGCAATGGCCGCCGACAGGCCGCCCGCGCCGGCACCTGCGACGAGCACATCGCATTCGAGGCGGTTCATAGGTTTCAGCTCTCGCCGCGAATGCCGCGCTCGCGGATCAGTGTTTTCCAGACATCGACTTCGCTGGCCAACGACTTGGCGAACTGGGAAGGCGCGGCATGCGTCGCGCTGTAGCTCATGCGGGCGAACCTCGCTTCCATCTCCGGTACCTTCAGCGCATCCACGATCGCGTCGTGCACCTTGGCGACGATCGCATCCGGCGTCTTGGCCGGCGCCAGGATGCCCTGCCAGAAGTCGGCGCGGTAGCCGGGCACAGAGGCCCCGATGGGAATGCCACCGGGAATCAGCGCGGAGGGCTGCTCCGAGCCGATGCCAAGAAGGCGAATCTTGCCTGCCTGGAGGTGCGCGAGCAGTGCGTCCGATGCGCTGGTAAAGCCGATCGGCGACTCGCCGGCCAGCACCGCCGCGATCGTAGGTGCCTGGCCGCGGTAGGGGACGTGCACGAATTTCAGGTTAGTCACCTTGGCGAACTGTTCGGCGGCGAGGTGCCCGATGGAGCCGACCCCGGCCGAGGCATAGGCCACGCCCTGCGGCTCGGTCCGCGCCCAGTCGATGAACTTCCTTACGTCGGCGGCCGGCACCGAAGAATGTGCGACCAGCACGATCGGCGCCGTGGCGATCGTCGTGACGGGCGTGAAGTCCTTGATCGGGTCGTAGCCGGCTTCCTTCTGCAGCAATGGGACGATGATGCTGGGGCCATTGTTGCTTACCAGGAACGTGTAGCCGTCCGGCGCGGCGCGCGCCACTTCGCGGGCGCCAATGGCTCCGGCGGCGCCCGACCTGTTGTCGACGATGACTGGTTGGCCGAGCGACTTCGAGAGCGGGTCCTGCAGTGCCCGGATGAGCAAGTCCGTGCCGCCGCCTGCGGCGTAGGGAACGATGAACTTGATGGGGCGGCTGGGGTAGGCCTGTGCAAACGCCGGAATAGCGGCGCTGGCGGCCAAGCTTGCGCCGAGGCCGAGCACAGTGCGGCGGCGCAGTGCGGTGGCAAGAGGGTGAGGCATTGGGGTGTGCTCCTTCGGATCAATGCGGGGAAAGAGATGCGTCAGCGGGTGACGGCGATGCCCGCCGCCTCGCGGTCCCAGGCTTGGGCGATGTCGCGTTGGAGTTCTTCCTTCAGCCGGAACTTTTCCACCTTCCTACTAGCGGTCGTGGGAAGCGCGTCGCGAAACTGCAGGTAGCGCGGCACCATGAAGTACGCCATGTTCAGGCGACAGTGCTCCACAAGCTCCGCCGGTTGCACCGGGACCCCTTCGTGACGCACGATGACAGCGGCGACCTCTTCGTCGTTGGTCGCGGTCGTCACGGGAACCACCGCCGCGTGCGCCACTGCGGGGTGCCGCATCAGGATCTGCTCGACCTCGAAGGCTGAGATGTTTTCGCCGCGACGCCGGATACAGTCCTTCTTGCGGTCCACGAACCAGAAATAGCCGTCTGCATCGCGCATGCCTCGGTCGCCCGTGTGGAACCACTGGTTGCGATGAGCCGCCAGCGTGGCCTCGGGCATTCGGAAATAGCCGGTCGCGGCGCGCCACGGCTCCTCCGCGCGGAGCAGGATTTCGCCGGGTTGGCCGTCGGGCACCTCGAAGTCGTCGTCGTCTGCGATGCGCACCTGCATGCCGCTGCGCGGCCGCCCGATCGAGCCCAGCTTTTCCTTGGGGTCCCGGTCCGTGAACGAGGTCGCCATTCCGAAGTCGGACAGCCCGTAGTTGCTCATCACGCTCAAACCGAAGCGTTGCTCGAACTCGCGCGCGTGCTTCGGCACCGGCGCCATGCTGACCAGTCGGAGCTGGTGGTCGGCATCCGCAGGTGACGGGGCGGCGCTCCACAGGAAGCTGGTCATGGCACCCAGGAGGTTCGTGACGGTGGCGCGTGTCTGACGGATCTCGCCCCAGAAGCGCGATACGGAGAAGCGAGGGGAGAGGACCACCGAGCCGCCGCACACCAGCGCAGAGATCACGGCGGCGAGTAGCGCGTTGTTGTGGAACAGTGGCAGGCAGACATAGAAAACGTCGGACGCGCGATAACGCTGTGCCTGCGCGGCGCCCGTGCCATAGGTCAGTGCCGCCGCATGGCTGAGCATGCTGGCCTTCGAGGGACCGGTGGTACCCGAGGTGAACGCCAGCAGCAGCAGTTCGTGACAGTCGATACAGGGCAGCGGATCGGCCGTGCCGCCGGCGCCTGCGAGCGCGTCGAGCGCAAAGACCTGGAGCCCGGCGGGCAGCGGGATCGCTTCTTCGAGTTGGCCCACGACGAGCACGCGCTTGAGCAGGGGCAGCTGCGGCAGCACTTCCGCCAGTCGCGGCAACAGCGCCGCGTCCACGATCGCAGAGCTGCACTCCGCATGGCTGACGTAGTAGTGGAGGAGCTCGCCACGGGCCGCGGTGTTGATCGGTACGGACACGGCTCCCACCTTGCCGAGCGCGAAAAACAGCGCGAGGTGCTCGGCGGAGTTCTCCATCAGCACGCCGACATGGCCGGCGCGGGCGACTCCGATCGCATGCAGGCCTTGTGCCAACCGGGTGGTCCAGGCATCGAGAGATCCATAGGTGAAAGTCCGGCCAGTCGCCAGTTCGGTCAGGAAGACCTTGTCGGGCCGTGCCAGGGCCTGCTGGGCGAGCCCCCGCGGCAGAGTGAGCTGGCGCAGGGGCCAGGCGGAGGCGTCGAAGGTGTCTCCAGGAATCGGTTGCTTGTTCATGGCCTGGACTATATGTACAATGGTCAAACCATTCAATCCAAAGACCATTCAATCCGAAGGCTTTCCGATGACAGATCTCGCGGGCAAGATGCCGGCCATGGACACAGACAAAACAGCGGCGCTGTCCGAATGGACTATCGTGCCGATCTCCCCGCAGCGCGCCTTCGAGGGCATCGCGGCGCAGATCCGCGCACTGATCGTCGAAGGAAAGCTGAAGCCGGGCGACCGGCTTCCGGCCGAGCGCGACCTCTCCGCTCGCTTCAACGTGGGCCGAGGCACGCTACGCGAGGCGTTTCGTGCGCTCGAGCTTGCCGGCATGATCGAATTGCGCAAGGGCGCCGCCGGCGGCGCGTTCGTGCGCAGCGGCGGCTCGGAGGTGATCGCCAAGGGGTTGATCGACCTCTACTTCCTGGGCGCGATCGACCCGCGCCACCTTACCGAGGCGCGCATCGGCATCAGCGAGATCGTGGTCCGCTCCGCCTGCGACCGGATGACCGAGGATGACTTGCAGGCGCTGGAAGACAACGTCGCCCGGGCCGCGAAGGCAGACGCCGCCGGAGACTTCGACGAGCGCACGCGCGTGCACCAGGAGTTTCATATGCTGCTCGCACGCAGTACGCGCAACCCGATCTACATCGCCAACATGGAGGGCATCATGGAGATCGTGCGCCTGTTCGTGCGCACTATCGGGCCGAGCGAGAACGATTTCGTGCTGCCGTCGCGTCGCCGGCTGCTCAAGCAGCTGCGCGCGCGCGATGCCGGAGCCGCAATCGCGGAGATGACGAAGACCTTGCAACGGCTGCACAAGCAGTACATGGTTCTGTGGGAAGACCGCGCGCGAGGTGCGACATGACGCGCCGTGTCGCCATCGTGGGCGCCAGCGCCATACCGGTAGGGCGTCACCAGACGGCCGATGACGAGGCGCTGCAAGCCCTCGAGCATGAGATCCTGGTCAAGCTGGTCGCGGAGGCCGTGGCCGATGCGGGCGTGGAAAAGCGTGACATCGGCAGCGCCGTCTTCACGCTGCCGCGACCCTACACGCGCCAGAAATACTTGCACACCTTCGTGATCTCGCAGTTGCGGCTGGCCTGCCGCGGCTCCGTCCTGGAGGTCATGGGCAATGGAATGACCGCGGCGCTCGCCATCGACCAGGCCTGCAATGACATCATCCTCGGCCGCGCCGACGTTGCTCTCGCGCTCGGCATCAACATGGAGTCTGCGGTGAGCGCTGCCGAGCACGCCATGAGCAGCATGCGCACGACGGGCGACGTAGACTTCCAGACCTCGGCGGGATTCACGCCGATCTCCTGGTATGCGATGGACGCCATGCGCTACATGCACGAGCACGGCGCCACCCGGGAGCAATTGGCCAGCGTGGCCGTGAAGAACCGCTTCCATGCGTCGCTCAACCCGCTCGCGCAGTACCGCAAGCCAATCACGCTCGAAGAGGTCGTCGGCCAGCGGCCGATTGTGGAGCCGCTCGGGTTGTACGAGGTCCCGCCACGGGGCGACGGAGCGGCATGCCTGGTGCTTGCGTCTGAGGAGGTCGCACGATCCTTGAACCGGCCCTATGTCCTGTTCCGTGGGCGCGGGTTCTGTCACGACGGTTCCCACCAGATCGATGACTGTCCGAAAGACATGATCGGCTTCACCGCAGCGCGAGAAGCGTCGATGGCGGCTTACCGCGAAGCTGGCATCGGCGCGTCTGACCTGGACCTGGCGGAGGTGTATGCGCCCTGCACGATCGTCGAAGTGCTGGTGAGCGAGGCGCTGGGGCTCGTCCCGACGGGGCGCGGAGCGGCCGCCGCGACGGAAGGAGAGACCCGGCTGGGCGGACGCATCCCGATCTCCACATCCGGTGGCCTCACGTCGCGCGGTCATCCTTCGTACGTCACCTCGCTGTACAACTTCGTCGAGCTGGCCGATCAGTTGCGCGGGCGTGCCGGCAATCGGCAGGTGCCCGATGCACGCTTCGGAATTTCGACCGGTGAGCTCGGCAATTACAACGCATGCCTCGCGCACGTCCTGGAGGCAGTTCGATGAGCCTCGAGATCGTTCGAACGGCCGGCAGTCGGTCGTACCCGCCTCGGCTGTCGACCTTCAGCCAGACCTTCTGGGAAGCTCTGGCACAAGGAGACTGGATCACCACGCGATGCCGCGCGTGCGACAAGCAGACCTTTCCCCCGAAGTCGGTCTGTCCGCATTGCTGGAAGTGCGAGCAGGCGTGGGTGCCCTTCGCAAGCACGGGACGCTTGTATTCCTGGACCCGCGTACATGCGGCCCCCACCGCGTTCGCGCCGGAAGCCCCGTACGCACTTGGCATCGTGGACCTCGAAGATGGGCTGCGCATCGCCTGCCGCCTAGTAGCACCATCCTCGGGCGAAGTGGCAATAGGCGCAGCCATCCAGATGATCGTGCTCCAGCATGACGACGGGCCGCTTTTCGCGGGGAAGGTACTGGCATGAACGACATCACGCCGAATCGCGCGAGCGTGCTCGCCAGCTTGCTCGACGAGCGCTACAGTTGCCGGGGGTACCTGCCACAGTCCGTGCCGCGTGCCACCATCGATCGCATCCTCGCACTGGCGCAGCGAACGGCCTCCTGGTGCAACTCGCAGCCGTGGCAAGCCCATGTGCTGTCCGCCGCCGCCACCCGCCGGACTCGCGAAGAATTGCTGGCGCACGTGGCCACCCACGAGCCGCAGCCCGACCTCCAATTTCCGGAAGCGTACGTCGGTCTGTCGCTGGAACGCCGCCGCGAGTGCGGCTGGCAGTTGTACCAGGCCACCGGTGTCGTGCGCGGTGACAAGCCCGGTGCCGACCGCCAACGCCTGGAGAACTTCCGCTTCTTCGGCGCCCCACACGTGGCGATCATCACCAGCGACGCACCGCTGGGCACGTACGGCACCATCGACTGCGGAGCGTACGTGGCCAATTTCATGCTTGCCGCGCGCGCGTTAGGCGTCGCGTCCATCGCGCAAGCCGCGTTGGCGTCGCATTCGGCGTTCTGGCGCCAGCAGTTATCGCTCGTCAACGACCGAAAGGTGGTTTGCGGGATTTCCTTCGGGTATGAGGACTCGACGCATCCGGCGAATTCGTTCCGGACTTCCCGGGCGCCGGCCTCCCAGGTGGTGCACTGGGTGGATTGACCTGAAAGGCTGCGCTGCCGCATTGCAGGCTTTGCCGCGATCTCGCAGCACGCGCCACAACAGCTTGCCAGTCGGTGAGCGCGGGAGTTTGTCCATGTCCTTCACGCGCATCGGTTGCTTGAACCGGCCGACTGACGCGGCGCAGGCAGCAAGCAGGTCGGCCAGCAGCACCGCCGCATCCTACCCGCGAGCCGCTTCGCCCAATGCAAGCGGCACCTCACCAAAGCGCTCGTCAGGCATGCTCACCATGCGCAATCCCAAACGCCTGGCACCGTGCGGATCACCGCCTCCAGCTCCTGCAAGTAGGGGTTCACGCCGCCTCGGATGATCACGTCGTCCTGCGGCCGGTGAGGTACAGATTACTTTCCGCGTCGACGTAGCCGACGTCACCGAAGGTCTGCCGTCCCCGCGCCGTCCGCCGGGCGATCGCCTTGTCGCCAGCGTTTTGCTACACGAACAGCAGACCATCGGAAAAATAGATGCGGCCACCCCCCGGCGCCAGTTCCGCGTCGTCATGCCCAACGACCGGATACGGCCCTTGTGGACACGCCCCACCGAGCCCGGGCGCCGAAGCATGTTCCGTCCGGACTTACTTTCCGCAGGTCGGGAGACGCATTTGCGCGTAATTTCCTGACTGCGAAGGACGGGTCTAGAACGTGCCGGGCGGGACGCCAAGGAGGGCGAGCACTTGGCGCTGCAACTGTGTGAGCTTGAGGTCGAAGACCTGGACGGGGTGTCCGTGCTGAAGCAGATGGTGGCGCTCGGCGAGGCTGAACAGCCGTAGCACCTGCTCGGTGGTGGGGTGCGCGCACTGGCGTTGCTCGGGATAGATGGGGAGTTCTTCGATGCCCTCGCGCGCCATGGCCTGGCGCAGCTCGCGCTCGATGAGGGCTTGAACCAACAGCGCGATGGCGTATAGCGTGAACAGCGCTTCGATGCGCCCCTCGTTCTTGAGGAAGACCGGGGCGATTTCGTGCACGGTCTTGACCTGCTCGAAGCGCTTCTCGATCATGGGCTGGCCCTTGTGGGCCTCAAGGACCTGGGCGGCGGTGAGCGTGCGGTCGTTGGTCATCAACGGATAGCAGCCATCACTCCTGCGGTCGTAGGTGATGGCGTCCTCGTCAATGACCCACTGCACGTCAAAGCGCCGCTTGGTGATCTTGCGGTAGGCGGTGTCGGGGCCGGGGCGACCGCGGCGCGCTTGCTTGAATACATGCTCCTCGCGCACGACGCGGCGCACCTTGAGGTAGCGGCCCACGTGGTGCTGCTCCAGGAGGAGCTTGATCTGCAGGTCGATCTCCGGGGCGCCGCGCAGTCGGGTCTTGGAGGAGGCCAGGCGCCGGCGCAGATCCTCGAACTGCTCGATGGCCGCAGCGATGTTGCGCAGGCGCCGGGCGTGCTGGCGCAGCGTCAGCAGCGTGCTCCAGACCCAGACGATGGACCAGGCCTCCATGGAGGGCAGAGGGGCGCGGTGCACGTACCAGCAGTCGCGCGGCCCGTCGCCGTAACGCGGGTTGGGCCGGTCCCAGACCAGGGTCCATTCGGGCGTGTGGGTCTGGATCCATTCGCGGAACTGCGCATCCTCCAGCCGGTTGCGCGGCATGACGGTGACGAAGCGGCCGCCCGCGCGGTCGATGTGATCCATGTTCTCGCGGGAACAAAGTTTTGAGTCCGCGCAATACAAGAAGTCGCTGCTGCCGGCAATGGCGCGTAGCGTGTTCCAAGTCTCGATGTGGGTGACTGAGTCGCTGGTGTTGCCGTCGGTGCAGCGAAACGCCACGGGGACGTTGCCATCGGCGCTCATGGTGAGGATGAACAGCAGCTGCTTGAGATCGGGGCGGTGCGCTTTGGACCTCCCGTACGTGATCGCCGGGGCGGTTCGCCCCCGGATCTGGCGCCCGCCCGCGCCGCGATAGCTGCCACAGAAGCTGATCGTCGTGGAGTCGTTGTGGAACTCCTCGAAACGCACACCGAAGCGCTGCCCGACGGCCAGGACGAGTTCGGTGAGCAACGCGGTGCGGTCGGCATCGAACAGGTGGTCCAGGGCCCGTCCGAGGCGGTCGTCGCTCAGGTGCCCCATCTCCCGGGCGCTGATGCCGAACATGCCGTCGGCGAAGCCGTGCACCGTCTCCTGCTGACGGTAGATGGGCTCACGCTCGACGATGATGGAGCGCAGCAGCACGCCCAGCGCGCTGGCGTGACTGACGGCGCAACGCCGGTCCGAGGCCACGAAGCGCGACAGCGTCTCGGTCAGCCCGATGCGCTCGATGAAGTGGTTGATCAGGGGCAGCGGGCCCAGGCGCTCGGTGTGAAGAGTGAAGCCTGCCTCCTCCATGGTGGAAGTGGGGGCTTGCGAGCGCGGCATGCTGGCGATATTATTATCGCCAGCAACACACCCGTCAAGAGCCTATGCCGAGTTCAGTCGCCCAACGCATTGAGCAAACCCGCGAGAAGATCGGGCGCATCCGAGCCGCGCTCACCGAGATCGAATACCTGTGCTCCGGCACGCTGCACAAGCGCACGAAGGTGTGCGGCAGGCCGAGTTGCCGCTGCGCCCAGGACCCCTCGGCGCGGCACGGTCCGTACTACGAATGGGGCCACCTCAGGGACGGCAAGCTTGTGCACCGCGTGGTCACGCCCGAGCAGGCCAGTTTGCTGCAGCAGGCCATAGACAACCAACGCCACGCCAAGAAGCTCATGCGGGCGTGGGAGGAGCAGACCGAGCGCCTCATCGACCTGGAAGCACCGCGCCAACCCTGATCTTCCCGGGCGTCAGGAAATTACGCGCAAATGCGTCTGCCGACCTGCGGAAAGTAAGTCCGGAGGCGTGAACGACTGCGGTTTAGGTCCCCAAAAAATGCCCTTGCGGCTTGCAGAGTACATGGAGACTGACGGCCGCGCCAGACCACCATCAGCACCACCGCAAGGAGGGACGCCCCCGCCGCTGGACGTCCCGCCGCCCCGCCCCGGTTCAGTCCAGCCACTTGACGACGCTCTCCACAGGCGCGCGCGTGGTCCGGAACGAATTCGCCGAATGCGAAGGATCCTCGAAGCCGAAGGAAATGCCGCACACCACCAGCCTTTCGGCGGGGAGGCTGAGTTGCTCTCGAACGATGTCCGGCCACGACGAAAGCGCGGCTTGGGCAATCGTGGCCACGCCGAGACTGCGCGCGGCCAACATGAAGTTGCCGACCCACCCGCCGCAGTCGATCGCGCCGTAGACGCCGAGTGCCGCATCCGTGGTGACGACGGCGACGTGCGGCGCGCCGAATAGGCGGAAATTCTCCAGCGCCTGGCGCGCCGACGCGGTCCGATCACCGCGCGCGACGCCGACGCTCTCGTAGAGCGCGAATCCGCACTCGCGGCGGCGTTCCTGGTAGACGCCTTGGTACTGCGCAGGCCACGCGAAATCGGGCGACGGCTGGCGGTCACTCGACGCCAGCATCGCCTCCCGGAATTTCTCGGTGGCCTCGCCGCTCGTGATCGTCACTTGCCAGGGCTGCATATTGCACCAGGACGGCGTGCGCTGCGAAATGCGCAGGATGTGTTCGATGGTCTGGCGAGGCACGGGTTCGCGAAGGAAACCCCGGCAGCTGTGCCGGCCTTCCACGAGTTCTTCGAAGATAGCTGATTGCAATATCGCACCCATCAGCCGCGCCCCTTGAACGCTGGCTTGCGCCGCGCCGTGAAGGCAGCCACACCTTCCGCGAAATTGGGGCGGTCGATGAGCTCCATCTGCCGGCTGCGCTCGAGCGCGAGCTGGTCTTCGAAGGTATTGGATTCTGCGGCAGCGAAGAGTTGCCTCGCCTCGGTGATGGCGCCGGCCGGCAATGCGGCCAGCTGCGCCGCAAGTTGGAGGGCCTGCTCTTGCAGGTCCGCATCGTCGACGCACGCCCAGATCAATCCCCACTGCACCGCGGTCTCGGCCGACAGCTTGTTGCCGGTCAACGCGAGCCCCAAGGCGCGAGCGCGGCCGACGGCGCGCGGCAAGACCCAGCTCGCCCCCATGTCAGGGACCAAACCCAGTGCTGGCACGAAGGGAAGGTAGAAATATGCCGAGCGCGCTGCGATCACCATGTCGGCCGCCAGTGCGAAACCGACGCCGCCGCCGGCCGCCGCACCGTTCACCGCGCACACGACCGGGACGGGCAGAGATCGGATCGCCGCCATGATCGGGTTGCCCGACTTTTCCATCATCTCGCCGACGTAGCTGCCGATGGAGGCGCCTGGCTCGGCGGCTCGGCGGCCGAACTCGGCCAGGTCGGCGCCGACGCAAAAGCCCTTGCCCGTGGCTGTGATGACAAGCGCGCGGATGGCGGTGTCATCGCGCACCCGCTGCAAGGCCTCAAGGCAGCCGCGTTGCAGCTGGTGCGTGAGCGGGTTCATGCGCCCTCCGTCATTGAGGGTCAGCGTGGCAATGCCGTGCGCCACCTCGAACATCGTAGCCGGGTTGGCGGTCATGAAGGGCTTCCTTTCAATTGCGGAAAATAGGTGCGCACGATGACGCCTTCGAGCTTCAGGGCGTGGCAGCCGCCCAGCGGCGAGGTGCGCCGCTCGCTCCCTGGTGGGTCCGCGCCTTCGAAGCCGCCGCCGGCCCACAGCATCTGGAAGGCCGTGCTGGCCATGGGTGGCAAGAGCTCCGTCATGTGCGAACAGCCACGCTCGCTGCGGAACAGTCGCTTGACCTCGCGCGTGAACCCCGGCTCGATGCGTAAGCCCACGAGCTGCGCATAGGCGGGCGCAATCTCGCCGCACACGGGATAAGGGGAATGCTCGGTACTCGCCCGCACTTGCAAGATCGTGCGTTCCCGATCGATGACGATCACCACCCGCATCTGGTGGATAGGGGTGCCCGCAGGTACCGTGCCGGTCACCAGCTGCAGTGCAATCGGCTTGGTGTCGATCAACAATCCCTCGATCTCGAACAGCCCATCTTCGCGCGAGAAACCCGCGCAGGTGATGCGCCGCGTGTGGACCGGCGTACGCGGGGAACGCGCCAGCGCATCGCTCATGCCGCGCCTCCTGCGTCATGCACCACGCCGGCTGCCACCAGGGCGGCGATGTCCGCCGGACCGAAGCCTGATTCCGCAAGCAGTGCGGTGCTGTGTTGCCCCGCGTGTGGCGCTTTGCGCGGCACGCGCGAGGGCGTCCGGTCGAAGCGAGGCGCGGGCGTAGGCTGCGTCACGCCGCCATCGGTCGCGAACGTGCCACGCGCCACGTTGTGCGGGTGCGATGGCGCCTCGGCCATCGACAGCACCGGTGCAAAGCAGGCATCGCTGCCTTCAAGCAGCTCGCACCATGCGTCGCGGGTGCGCGTGCGAAATACGGTAGCAAGCTTGTGGCGCAGGGCGGGCCACTCGCGCTCTTCCCATTGCCGGTGAAAGTGCGGGTCAGTAATCTCGCAAATCTGCATCAGTTTCGCGTAGAACTGTGGCTCGATCGCACCGACGGATACGTAGCGGCCGTCTGCGCATTCGTAGGTGCCGTAGAAATGCGCCGCGCCGTCCAGAAAGTTGCTCTCGCGCCCATGGTGCCAGAAGCCCTTGGCCATCAGGCCGTACTGCGCGGCCATGAGTAGCGCAGCACCGTCCGCCATGGCGGCGTCCACGATTTGGCCCTGCCCCGAGTGCTGCGCCTGCGCGTAAGCTGCCAGCACGCCGACCACGAGCAGCATGCCACCACCGCCGTAGTCGCCCACCAGGTTCAAAGGCGGCACGGGCGGGCGGTCCGCCGCGCCCATGGAATGCAGGGCCCCGGAAAGCGCGATGTAGTTGATGTCATGGCCTGCCGCTTGCGCGAGCGGGCCGGTCTGGCCCCAGCCGGTCATGCGGCCATAGATCAACTTCGGGTTGCGCGCCTGCAGGTCCTTCGGGCCCAGCCCCAGTTTCTCCGCCACGCCCGGCCGGAAGCCTTCGATGAAGATGTCAGCGCTGCGTGCCAGGCGCAGGACCGCCTCGACGCCACGCGCATCCTTGGTGTTGATGGCGATGGACTGGCGGCCGCGATCGACGATGCCGTCGTTGCGCATGAGCTCCTCCAGGTCGCCGCCATCCAGTTTCCCCGAGGGGATGCGATCGATGCGAATTACCTTCGCGCCCATGTCGGCAAGCAACATGCACGCAAAGGGGCCGGGGCCGATGCCGGCGAGTTCGATTACGGTGAGGTGTGAAAGTGGTCCGGACATATGTACTGCCTGGCGAATTCGTCGTTCGGCTTTACTGCACCCGACATGGCAGCCGGGTAGCACTCGTCGAAGTCGCCATCCACCTCGAAGTCCAGCGCAGGGGTGGGCGCGGCGTAGCGCGGCCCAGGAGCGGGCCATTCATACGACGACGATTTAAGTTCAATGGGCATGGCGTTGCGACGTGCGCTCACATGCGCTTGGCGACCTCTTCCAGCATGACCTCAGTCGCACCGCCGCCGATGGTGAGGATCCTCGAGTCGCGCGCCATGCGCTCGACTGGCGTGCCGATGATGAAGCCGGTACCACCGTGCAGTTGCAGGCAGGTATGCACCACCTCCTGCAAGGTCTCCGCGGCGAAGGCCTTCAGCATGGACACTTCGCGCACCGTGTCCTTACCCTCGTCGATCATCTGTGCGCACTGATACGTCAGCGCGCGCACCGCGGCCGCCTTGGAGGCGATCCATGCCACCTTGTTGCGCACAACCGGTTGTTCCCACAGCGACTTGCCGAAGGCCTGGCGCTGCTTGAGGTAGTCCACCGTAAGCTCGATCGCCTTGGAGCTGGTGCCCGAGGCGAGCGCGCCCACCACCAACCGTTCGTTCTGGAACGTGCTCATGATGTAGTAGAAGCCCTTGCCCTCCTCGCCCAACAAGGCGTCGGGCGGCACGAATAGATCGTCCAGAAACAATTCCGCCGTGTCGGACGAGCGCCAACCGTGCTTGTCGAATTTGCGCGTCATCCGCAGGCCTGGGTTGTCCTTGTCGACAATGAACAATGAGATGCCGCGGCTGCCCCTCGCCTCGGGATCGGTGCGGGCGGCCACGATATAGATGTCGCCGTACACCCCGTTGGTAATGAACGTCTTGGAGCCGTTGATGACCCACCCCTTGGCCGTACGCGAGGCGCGCGTCTTCAGCCCGGCCACGTCGGAGCCCGCGTGCGGCTCGGTGACGCAGATCGCGCCGATCTTCTCGCCCGCGCAGGCTGCCGGCAGGTACTTGAGCTTTTGCTCGTGCGTACCGCGATGTGCGATGTGGCCCACCGACATGTCGCTGTGCACCGTGAGCGCCGAAGCGACGCCGCCGAAGGTTGATCGGGAAAGCTCTTCACCCAGCACCACCGACGCCATCGCGCCCATGCCGCCGCCGCCATACTCGACCGGATGCCGCATGCCCAGGAACCCCAGGGAGCCCAGGTCGCGAAACAGTTGGCGCGGGATCTCGCCGGAAGCCTCCCAGGCCTCGCCATGCGGAAGGATCTCCTCGTTGACGAAGCGGCGCACTTGGTCGCGCACCATGCGCAGGTCCTCGCCGAGGACGTCGGGCTCCTGGAATTCGAATTCGGTCATGGGCTCTCTTGAAAAATAAGCGGCCAGACAACTGTTCATAGTCCGGCGCGACGGTTTATTTTACGCCGCCCCGACGGACTGTGCAAGCCGCTTGCTACACTCGCGTCACAGGAGAACTCATGCCCCGCGTACGTTCGGACGATTACGAAACCAAGAGCCGCGCCATCATGGACTGCGCCGCATCACTCTTCGCGAAGGAGGGCTATCCCTCCGCCAAGATGCAGGACATCGCGCACGCGTGCGGCGCGACCAAGTCCATGCTCTACCACTACTTCCCGACCAAGGAAGACCTGCTTTTCGCGATGCTGAAGGAGCACCTCGAGCGTGTCCTGCAGGGGCTGGACGAGGTCACGGCCGCCGCAGGCACCCCGCGGGAGAAACTGATGGCGCTGGTTCAGACGTACACGCAGAAGTCGGCCCAGTCGCGCCGCCGCCACGTGACCGCCATGAATGACGTGAAGTACTTGCCAAAGGCGAAGCAGACGCCGCTGATCGCGCTGCAACGCAAGATCACGCAGGAGGTGAGCCAGCTCATGCGCCAGCTCAACCCCGGGTTGCCCGAGGACCTCTACATGCCCTACACCATGATGCTGGTGGGCATGCTCAATTGGGCCGACTTCTGGTATCGGCCCAGCGGCTCCATGAAGCCGCAAGAGCTGTGCGAGCGGATGTCGCGCCTGTTTCTTACAGGGTTCTTGGCGGAAAAGGGATGAACGCAGGGCTGCATGCAGTGGCCTTCCCCCCGGATCACTCCATCGACTTGTAGCTGGTTGTCGCGGGGTCCGACTTCATCAGGAACAGCGTTGGCGCCGACAAGTGCTGCGTTGCGCTGAACGACACAGGTGCCATTACGCCGGTATCGAAATTCTGCAGCTTGGCGAGCTCGGCATTCGTACAATCCCAGGTCAAGGCCTTCCCGCACTTGCCCATTGCCTCGATCAGAACGCGGGCGCCCGCGTAGCCGGTTAGGCTATAGCGGTTCAACTTCGGCTGCTCCTCGGGTGTGAGGAACTGCTTGGCCTTGTCCATGAAGAGCTTGCCTTTGGGCGATTCTTCCAGATAGACGAAGTCCACGGTGTAGACACTCTCGCCGGCGGAGCCCATGAGCTTGACGCTCGCCGGCACGCGCGAAACGTAAGTCACCGCCATCGGGATCTTGTGGCCGATGCGCTCGAGTTCCTTTGCCATCGCGACGTTCTCGCCCAGCACGCCGCCGGCCATCAGGACTTCCGCACCGGATTGTTTGACCTTCAGGATTTCCGAAGAGAAGTCCGACTGGCCCTTCTTATAGATCTGCGTCAAGACCACGCTGAACTTCTTGTCCTTCATCGCCCTGTCGAAACCCTGGCGCACCAGCTCGCCATAATCGTCGTCCTGCGAGATCAGCGCCCACTTCTTGCCGGGAAATTTGTCCGCGACCTTGGAGACCAGCGCGGCCGTCGCGGCCTCATGGTCACCGCCGATCGCGAAGACGTTCTTGCTCACCGGCTTGTAGAGCTCCTCGAACAGGCTGATGGGCGCTATGGTCGGGATGCCCGCCTGCTTCACGATGGGGAGCGCGGCCTGGCCCTGCGCCGTGCCGGAGAGCGAGGTCAGCGCGAACACCTTGTCACTGGTGATCAGCTTGCGAACACCTTGCACCGTACGCGAAGGGATGTAGCCGTCGTCCTCCGAGATCAGCCGCAGCTTGCGGCCGTTGACCCCGCCGGCCGCGTTGGCCTCCGCGATGGCGATCTTGACGCCCAGGTTGTGTGCGACACCGAGCAATGCGGGCGGGCCGGTGAGTGGAAGGATGTCACCCAGGACGATCTCGGTGTCGGTCACGCCCTGCTGAGCGGCCGCGGGCCATGCGGCGCAAACGGCTGCCAGGACCAGGGCGGTGCGGATGGAAAGTCTCCTGTTCATGCTGAACTCCTTTTAATTGGAAAACACTTCAATAACGCTGTGGCCAATGGACCCAGGCGTGGCGGATGTCGTGCCAGATGCCGCGCAGGCCGCGAGGGTCGAATCGCAGGAACGCGATGATCGCGACCCCATAGAGCATGCTGCGGACCTCGTGCGCGCTGGTGGTCATGAGATCCTGCACGCGGCCGCTGAGCAGGGACATGCCGCCGCTCACCACGTCAGGAAGCGAGAGAATGAAGATGGTGCCAAACACGGCGCCCAGCACTGAGCCCAAGCCGCCGACGATGATGATGGCCAGCGCCTCGATGCTCAGCAGGAACGGGAAGCTTTCGACGCTCACGATGCCCAGGTACATGGCCATCATCGCGCCCGCCACGCCGGTCAACGCGGCGCTGAGCAGGAAGGCGAGCAGCTTGAAGCGCACCAAGCTAATGCCCATGGTGCGTGCCGCGATGTCGTTGTCGCGGATAGCTACCAGCGCGCGGCCGAAGTACGAGCGCCGCACGTTGAGTGTGATGAGCACCGCGAGAGCGCACATCGCTAGGCAGAACCAGTAGTAGGCACGGTCACTCGCCAAGTCGATGCCAAGCAGCACCGGGCGCGCGATGGATATGCCGCGCCCAGCGCCGGTAAACTTGCCGCCAGCCAGTATGACCGCGCTCACTATGTAGCTGAAAGCCAGCGTGGTGATGGCCAGGTACAAGCCATGCAGACGCAGCGACGGGATGCCGACGACCAGCCCGCAGACGGCCGGCACGACCGCCGCCATCACCAGCGCCGCCTCCGGCGGCAGCCCCAGGCGGGTGACGCCGATCGCATAGCTGTAGGCGCCCAGCATCAGAAAGCCCACTTGCCCGAGCGAGATCAGCCCGGTGAAGCCCGTGAGCACCGTCAGACCCAGCACGCCCACCAGGGTGAACAGGATCACCGTCATGTGCGAGAGCATGTAGCTACCGAACACCAGCGGCGCGCCTACAAGTGCAATGAGCAGAACGCCCGTCCACAGCCTCACCGCGGAAGAGTCCGTGAGGACGATCAGGTCAGCGTAGCGCTGCTTGAAGAAACCGCTTCTCATTAGACCCTCTCGATCCGTTTTTCGCCGAACAGGCCGAACGGCCGCACCATGAGGACGACCAGGATCAGCATGAACCCGGAAATTTCCTTGAGCGTGCTCGGTAGATAGCCGCCCACCAGGTTCTCCAGCACGCCAATGAACAAGCCGCTCGCGCCAGAGCCGAGGATTGAGTCGAAGCCGCCCAACACCGTCGCAGGAAAGGCTTTCAGACCCAGCTCGAACACGGTCGGCGCAAGCCCGTAGATCACCGCAAAGAAGGCGCCGGCAAGACCTGCCAATGCAGACGCGCTGGCCCAAGCGACTGCCTGCACCCGTGCCGTCGACACGCCCATGAGGCGCGCGGTCTTTTCGTCCGCCGCCACGGCGCGCATCGCCACGCCGAAGCGGCTGCGCCGCAGAAAGAACCAGAAGCCGGCCAGCGCGAGCAGCAGCACGACGAACACGCCAACCTGGCTCACCCGCATGCCGATGCCGCCGATCTCCAGGATCTCGTCCGCGCGCGCCACCTCGAACTTGTGCGGCGATGCATCCCATATCATGGTGACCAAGGAACGCAACACCACCGCCAGGCCCACCGTGACAAGCACGACTGACAGCACCGGCTCGCCCAGCATGGGGCGCATGATCAGGCGCTCGCACAACAAGCCGATCACCGCACCGACGACGACCGACACCAGCACGGTGAACACTGCGCCGGTGCCCAGCGTCGTGGCCAGCGACCAGGTGGTGTAGGCGGTGAGCATGCCGATTTCGCCCTGAGCGAAATTGACGATGCCCGTTGCCTTGAAGATGACCGCGAAGCTCATTGCGACCAGGCCGTATATGGCGCCCACGGCAAGGCCGGACACCACCAGTTCAATGAAATAGCTCATGGAGCCTGCTTCCTTGTCGGGCCTGCCGACAGCGGGCTGCCCAGCTCATAGCCAGGCGGATACTCGATGAATTCGACCAGTATGTTCAAGAGCGACTTGGGCTGTGTGAAAGCAAAGTCGCATTCGGTGTCGAAGACCTTGCCGCCAAAGTCCTTCACTAGAAAGCGGGCGGTGCGCGGCTGCGCATCGACGAAGCCCAAACCCTGCGCGCCCAGCTCGAGCTGCGTCATGGCGACATCATCGACGGCGAAGCCGATGTGATGGATGCCTTCGCCATGGCGCGCGAGGAAGCGCGCGATCACGCCCTCGCCGCTGGTGGGCGCCATCAACTCGAAATCGACATTGCCCACGCGGCACATGCAGAACTCCATGCCGTAAGGATCGAAACGTTGAACCGGCCCCGGCACTGCGCCCAGGCGCTGGGTGAGCAAGCGCGTCGCCGCGTCCAGGTCATGAACGGCGACGCCCACTTCAGTGATCGCGCGGATCATGCGGCGGCTCCCTGGGAGGTCGGGCTGCGCTCGTTGCGGGCGCTGTAGCCTTCGGCTTCGCGGTCCCAGCACCCCGCGCCGGCACCGGTCGCGCGCAGCAGATGCTTTTGCACTTTGTTGCTCGGCGTGCGCGGCAGCTCGGGAATGAATTCGAAGAAGCGCGGTACGGCAAAGCGCGGCACATTGGCGATGCAGTGCTCCAGCGCTTGTGCATGCGTGAGGTGGGCGCCGGGCACCAGCACGATGCAGGCCTTGATCTCTTGCTCGGCGCCCGCGTCGCCCACATGGATGCCGACAACCGCGCTCTCGGCCACGCCGGGCAGCATACCCAGCACCTGCTCGATCTCGAAGGCCGAAACGTTTTCGCCGCGCCGGCGAATCCGGTCCTTGATGCGGTCGGCGAAGAACAGGCGCGAGCCGCCTTCGATGCGACCCGCATCGCCGGTGTGGAACCACAGGTTGCGAACCGCTTCCACCGTCTTGTCCGGCATGCGGAAATAGCCTTGCATGAATGCATTTGCGATGCGCGGGCGCACGCACACTTCGCCCGTCTGTCCGTCCGGCATGCGTAGGTCGCTTTCCGGATCGAGGATCGCCACCTCAAACAAATCGGATCGGATGGTCCCGCAGCACCCCGGGACGCAGGGATCGGCCTCAGTGGCGTACACCGGCATGTTGCACTCCGTCATGCCGTAGCCCTGGAACACCCGCACGCCGAAACGCTTGGCGAAATCGGCAATCCAGTCCGCAACTGGTACCACCAGCATGCGCGTGAGCGGGTTGTCCGCGTCATCGCCGTTTGCGGGTGACTTGAACAGCATCTCGGTCATGATTCCCAGCGAGTTGGTGATCGTCGCGCCGCAGGCGCGAATCTCGGTCAACCAGCGGTTGGGGCTGAAGCGTTGCACGCAATGAACCTGCGCCCCGCTCACCAGTGCAGCCATCACCTGCACGAAGAGTGCGTTGGCATGGAACAACGGCAGGCACACGTAATAGGTGTCGCCCTCAGCCAGCGCCAGGCCCGGCGATGGCACCGAGAAGAGCGCGAGGTGCGCATGCGGCATTAGCACGCCCTTGGCCGGACCGGTAGTGCCCGAGGTGTACATGATGCAACCCAGCTCGTGGGCCGCCGGCTCGTGCAGCGCGACCGCGTCGTCGGCCAGCGCGCACAGCGATTCGAATGACAAGGCGCCGATGGTGCCCAGGGCCGCGGGCAACGGGATGGATGCATCACCGATGACCACGATGTGCGACGGCAGTGCCGGCGGCGCGGCCACGCCGTTGAAGTGCGCCACCAAGTCCGCCTCGAGGACGACCATGCGCGCCCCGCAGTTGTGCAGCTGGTGCTGCAGCGAGAAGCCTTTCAGCTCGGTGTTGACCGGCACGAACACCGCGTCGGCGCGGCCGCAGGCAATGGCCAGGAGCAGGAATTCCGCGCGGTTGCGCAGCATGCACATCACCCGGTCGCCCGCCTGCAGGCCGGCGGCGCGAAGCGCGCGCGCCAAGCGGTCGCACTCGGCGTCGTAGCCCGCGAAGCTCAGCTCCACGCCGTCGCCAAAGCGCACGAAGCGCCTGTCGCCATACCGCGCGGCCTGGCGGCGCAGCAAGCGAGATAAGGTCCACTCGCGCGGCTCGCCGAGCACCTGGAAGGCTTGATCGCTCATGACGGCCTCGCCCCCCCGCGCGCCTTCATCATGATGGTGAAGGTACCCTGCTGGCAAATGTCGCCGTTTTGGTTGATGATCTTCAAGTCGCCCTTCCACGCGCCCCGGTCGGGCTTGGTGCGGCTCGTGCGAGCCTCGACGGTGGTCGTATGAAGGCGAATCGTGTCACCCGCACACACCGGCCCCTTGAACTCCCATCGCTCGATCGAGAGGAAGGCGATGGCCGTCTCGTCCATGCGACCGCTCTTGGCAAGCAGGCCGGTCGCGTACGACAGGGTCAGCGCGCCATGCGCGATGCGCTTGCCAAAGGGGCTTTGCTTCGAATGCTCTTCGTCCGTGTGCGCGGGGTTGGTGTCCCAGGATAGGCCGGCGAACATCACCAGGTCGGTTTCGGTGATGGTTCGGCCCGGGCTGATGAAAGTTTCGCCCACCTGGAAGTCTTCAATGTAGTAACCCATGATGTCAGCTGGCTCCGTAAATCAGCTCAAGCTCGCGCGCGAACTTCTTGTTGATGAGGCCGCGGCGCACTTTCTGTGTCGCGGTAAGTTCCCCGTCGTCGTGGTCCAGCTCTTTTTCGAGCAGCACGAACTTGCGGATGTTCTCGACGCGGGCGAACTTCGAGTTAACCTGGTCGACGACGCCCTGAACCAGTTCGTTGACTTCGCGCATCTGCGTGAGCGACTTGAAGGTGGTGTACTGCAGGTCGCGTTCGGCGGCCCAGCGGCCCACGCTGTCGAAGTCGATCTGAATGAGGCCGCCGAGGAACTTCTTGCCCTCGCCGACGACGATGGCCTCGCGCACGAAGGGGCTGTCCTTCAGCGCGTTCTCGATCTCCGAGGGAGCGATGTTCTTGCCGCCGCTGGTGATGATGATGGCCTTTTTTCGGTCAACCACCGCGATCTCGTCCCCACCGCGGACCTCGATGATGTCGCCCGTGGCAAGCCAGCCGCCGTCTTTCATGACGTCGGCCGTGCCTTTGTCGTCGAAAAGGTAGCCCCGGAAGACGCCTGGCGAGCGCACCAGCACTTCTCCATCTTCGGCAATTCTCCACTCCACGCCCGGCATCGCCGGCCCGCAGCTGCCTTGCACGAACGGGCGGCCCGGCACCTGCACGAAGGCAAGGCCGCCCGACTCTGTGAGGCCGTACCCCTGCCCTACCGGCAGGCCGATGATGTCGAAGAAGCGCAGCGTCTCAGGCGAAACCGAAGCGCCGCCGCACATGCGGGTATGTGAGCGGTTCAGTCCCATGTGCCGCTGCACGTTCCGAAAGAGGGTCGCATACCAGAATGCGAATTCAATGCGATCACCCAGTGCCGTAAGCTTGCCGCGCACCGCACGTCGATCCGACAGGACACGACCGCGCTTCATCCCTGCGCGGTAGATTGCACGCTGGATGAAGCCGCTGTCTTTCATCCGGAACTCGAAATGCTGCTGCAGTTTCTCCCAGATGCGCGGCACGCCCAGGAAGAACGTCGGCCCGATCTCGCGGATGTTGGTTGCGACGGTGTCGATCGATTCGGCGAAGTTCACGCAGCCGCCGGTGAGCAGGTGCAGAACCGTCGAGTACGTCCGCTCCGCGACATGGCACAGGGGCAGATAGCACAACGACTCGAAAGGCTTGCTCTGCATCTGGCGCGCGGCCGCATAAGCGTAGGCGCCGAACACGAAGTTGCGGTGCGTGAGCATCGCGCCCTTGGGTGGGCCGGTGGTGCCGGAGGTATAGACGAGGATGTTGACGTCATCGGGGACCAGGGAGTCGATCGCCGCGTCGAGCCGTAGTTCGGCCCGTAGGTCTTCTGCGATGAGCTGATCGCCCAGCGCGAGCAGCTGCTCGAAGCTGTCGGGCCGGCCTTTGTCGTAGCGGCGCAGGCCCTTCATGTCCGCGCAGAAGATGTGTTTCAGGTGCGGCAGCCCGTTACCGTGCGCCATGGCATCGAGCACCTTGTCGGTCTGCTCCTGATCACCGGTGATCGCTACCTTGGCCTGACAGTGCGAGGCGATGTATTGCACCTCGGCCCAGGGGTTCGTCGGATAGATGCCCACCACCTGGACGCCGATCATTTGTGCACCGAGATCGGCGTAGAACCATTGCGGGACGTCTTCCGCCGCGATGATTAGGCGGTCACCCTTTTGCAGGCCGAGCTTCCACAGGCCGAGCGCGACACGGCGCGCGTCGCGCCAGTAGTCGGCCCAGGTGCGGCCGCGCCAGATGCCGTGTTCCTTTTGCCGCAGCGCGACCGCGCCTGCACGTTCCCGAGCGCGCGCGCGCAGCAGACCTGGCAGGGTTGCTTCGCCTTTGAGCAAGCTGTCGTGGTCAAACATGGCTCGCCTCTTCCTCGCCCAGGTAGGCCGCGAGCACTTTCGGGTCTGCGGCGACTTGCGCCGGCGAGCCGTGGGCGATCAGCTGACCGAAGTCCAGCACATAGACGCGATCGGAGAGGTCCATTACCACCTGCATGTCATGTTCGATCATCAGCACCGCGATGCCGAACTCGTCGCGGATGTCCAGCGTGAAGCGCGCGATGTCTTCCTTTTCTTCGCGGTTCATGCCCGCGACGATTTCATCGAGCAGCAGCAGGCTAGGTTCGCACGCGAGCGCCCGGCCAAGCTCGACCCGTTTTTGCTGCCCGTATGCGAGCTGCGAGACAGGCTTGTCGCGCAGTTCCTCGATTTCCAGGAACTCGATGATCCGCTCCACCTTTTCGCGTGCAGTGATCTCTTCCCGCCGTGGCCGGCCCCAGAATGCGAGCGATTCGAGCAAGGTGTAGTCGAAGTGGATGTGGCGCCCGACCAAGAGGTTCTCCACCACCGTTCCCTGGCGGAACAGCGCGAGATTCTGGAAGGTGCGGCCGATGCCGGCGCGGGCGAATTCGCTCGACTTCAAGCCCGCCGTGTCCTTGCCGTGCAGGAAGATCTGCCCCTCGCTGGGCGGCAGCACGCCGCTGATCAGGTTGAAGGTCGTCGTCTTGCCGGCGCCGTTGGGACCGATCAGGCTCACGATCTCGCCGGGCATGACGGTGAGGCTCACATTGTTCACAGCCTTCACGCCGCCGAAGCGCTTGGAGATGGCGCGCACGTCGAGCACCGGCGTGACGTTGGAGGGTGCGTTCATGACAACCACCTCTTGCGGCGCTTGTAGTGCTTCACGTCCTTCATGCTGGTGCGGCCTGGCTGCGCGGAAATGCCCAGGTAGAACTCCCGCACATCGGCGTTGCAGCGCAACTGGTCGCTGGTGCCGTCGAGCACCACGCGGCCGTTCTCCATGATGTAGGCGTAGTCGGCGATTGCGAGCGCGCGGCTGGCGTTTTGCTCGACCAGCAGGATGGTGAGGCCGTTCGTCTCGCGCAGCTTCGCGATGCACGAGAAGATCTCGCTGACGATGAGAGGTGCAAGCCCGAGCGAAGGCTCGTCCAACGCCAGCACTTTCGGGCGGCTCATGAGCGCGCGGCCGATGGCCACCATCTGCTGCTCACCGCCCGAAAGATAGCCCGCAACCTGCTTGCGCCGGTCGGCCAGCCGCGGGAAGAGCGAGTACACATACTCCCGCCCCTTGGCCATTTCCGAGCCACTTTGCAAGTGCGCACCGGCGACCAGGTTCTCGTCAACCGTCAACGTGCCGAACAGCCTGCGGCCTTCGGGCACCTGCACCATCCCGCGGCGCACGATGCGCGGGGCCGGGTCGCGCTCGATGGCCTCGCCATGCAGGAGGATCGATCCCTTCTCGATCACGCCGTCCTCCGCATCGAGTACGCCCGACACGGCCTTGAGCACTGTGGATTTGCCGGCGCCATTGGAGCCGAGCAAGGCGACGATCTGGCCGGGACGAACCTCAAGCGACACGTCGCGGACGGCCTCGATCGCGCCCCCATAGACGATCTGGATGTTGTGCACCGCCAACGCCGGCGAGGCCGCGGTCTTGGGGTCGGGAACGGGAACCATCTGTTTGTTGCGCCTAGATTGTTAGACCGTCGCGTCGGACTTTGAATGGGTTGGATTATGGGCGCACATCGCTGCTGCTCCCCCTTAGTGATTACCCGTAACGGCGACGGGCGGCGCAACGGCGAGAACGTCCTTCAGGGCACGGCTTTCGTCGGCCAGGTCGATCTCCGGGGGCAGGGTCACCGGCTTGGCCAACGCTCGCTTCGCCACCATGAAATCTCCAGGCCGGTTCACCGCATCGACCGCGAGCAGGCGGTCGCCTTGCAGGTAGAAGGCACAGAAGCTGCGCGAGGCGGTAGCGCCGCGCAGCACGCAGCGGTCGTAGCCTTGGGAAAGGCCCACCATCTGGAGCTTGAGGTCATACTGGTCCGACCAGAACCATGGCACTCCGTGGTTCGGTTTCGGCTTGCCGCACAGCCAGGCGGCGGCCGCGCGCGCCTGGTCCAGTGCGTTCGGCACGGATTCCAGGCGGATCGTCCGTTCATACAGCGGGCTATGGTGGACGGTGCAGTCGCCCGCGGCCACGATGTCGGGATCGCGGGTGCACGAGAAGGCATCGACTTCCAGGCCTGCGTCGGTCGCGAGGCCCGCAACGCGCGCCGCATCGTCGTTGACCAGCATGCCCAGGCCAGCCACCACCATGTCCGCCTTGAAGCTTTCACCGTCTTCGCACTCGATGCGATCGATGCGGCCCGCTTCGGTGTGAACCTTGCGCAGGGACACGCCGGTGCGTACGTCCACACCGGCTGCGCGGTGCACGGATTCATAGAACGTCGACAGCGCCGGCCCTGCGACGCGCGCGAGCACCCGCGGCTGTGCTTCGAGCAGCGTGACCTTCGCGCCCAGCGCAATCGCGGACGCAGCAACCTCCAGCCCGACGTACCCCCCGCCGATGACGACCAGCTGAGAGCCGGACTGCAGGTGCGAGCGGATCGCCTCCGCATCTTTCTGCGTTCGCAGGTAGAGCAGGTTGGTGGGGTGATGGTGCGCATCGATTCCAGCGCATGCAAGTTGGCGGGGCCGGCCGCCGGTGCACAGCGCGAGCTTCGAGTAGTGGATGTGCGTTCCGTCCGCCAACTCGATGTAGCGGGCCGCCCGGTCGATCCGCGTCATGCGGGCGCCCAGGCGAAGCTCGATGCGCGCACTGTCGTAAGCGGATTGCGAACGCAGCGCGAGCGACTCCGCGTCCGCCGTTCCCGCGAGGAATGCCTTTGACAGCGGCGGGCGCTGGTAGGGAAGGAAGCCCTCCTCACCCAGCAGCATGATCGGTCCGGCCCAGCCTTGCTGGCGCGCCGAGACGGCCAACTCGCTGCCCGCATGGCCTGCGCCTACGATCACCAGTGCAGATTCCGTTGTCTCCATGGTTTCCCCAACTTCAACAGGCTTCAGGATCATTTATAGTCCGACACGTCGGTTTAACTATATGTCCGATGGCCGCGCAATGCAAGCGATTCCATCTCACGTGAGGCACGGAAGACAAATGACCCGAGTTCGAGCGAACGATTACGAAGACAAGCGCAATGTCATCCTCCGCAAGGCGGCCGCCCTCATCGCGCGCAAGGGATTCGACGTCGCGACGATGATGGACGTGGCCGAGGGGTGCGGCACCTCCAAGTCGCATCTCTATCACTACTTCACGAGCAAGGAAGACCTGCTCTACGCAATCGTGCACGACCACATCACGCGGCAGGCGGCGGACCTCATCCGTATCGTTCACCTGCCGCTGCCGGCCGAGGAACGCTTCGGTCAATTTATCGACAGCTTCGTGCAGGGCGCTTCCGAGTCGCGCGACGAGCACATCATGCTGATGAACGACCTGAAATTTCTCCCGCGCGGACAAAGGGACCATGTGCGCAAGCTCGAGGTGGAAATGACGGGCCTGATGGAGGGCTTGCTGCGCGAGATCAATCCCAGGCTCATGGCGCAGGAGCGTGTGGAGACACCCTATGCGCTGCTGCTCTACGGGATGATGATCTGGACTTTCACCTGGTACCGGCGCAACGGCCCAATGGCACCTGCAGAGCTTGCGCACCGGATTTCCGGGTTGTTCGTCAATGGGTTCAGGAACATCGAGCCCGATGCTGGGCTCGACCCCGTCAGTTCACCGACTGGCTCTTCTCCGCCCAGTACGGCTCGCGCAACACGATCTTCATGATCTTGCCCGCCCCGACAACGGGAGGGCATAGCGGCCTCTAGCGGCGACAGCGGGCACCGCATCGCAGCAAGCCGGAGTAGTGCGTTGCCCATGCGCGGGACTCACCTGAGCGCTGCGACGGCCCAACGCATCGCGGTACCACCCGATGAAAGTGGTGCAAAGGCGTTGACGACGACGCGCCACGCTGCGCTGCGGCTAGACGCCGCCAACCAAGCCTTGATCCCGGAGCCGGCCGTAGTGCGCGGCGTCTATGCCCAGCAGCTCAGCCAGGACCACTTCGGTGTGCTCGCCGAGCACGGGCGCAGGCCCCGGCGGCAGGCGGCCGGATCCCTGGAAATCCAACGGAATGCCAGGCGCGAGTACCGGACCAACCCCCGTTTGCTCGAGTCGCGCGAACATGGGGTTGGCTGGCGAGCACTCAAGGTCGCTCGCAGCCAGTTCTCCGATGTCCTGGTAGCGGCTCCAGCAGACGCCATGAGCGTCGAATGCGGCGCAGACATCCGCGAACTTGCGCGCCGCGATCCATTCGCTCAGGACTGCGGCGATCTCGCGGCGCGCGAGAAAACGGCCGCCCTCCTGCGAGAGGTCCAGCCCCAATCTTGCAGCGATAGCGTCGAACTGCGCCCCCGACGCGGTGGCATCGGTGATGGCGCGCCATTGCTTGCCGGTCAAGCCCACGACCATCACTCGCACACCGTCGGCGCACACGAAGTCACGGCCCATGGCGCCGAACAGTTCGTTGCCATGGCGCTGACGTGGTTGGCCGAGCTGCGCTTCCGTGATGAAGCCCAGGTGCGCCATGACCGCGAGCCCCACATCCTTCAAGGCAAGCTTGACGTGCTGTCCCTGGCCCGTCCTGCTTCGATGGCGCTCTGCGGCCAGCAGCCCGACCGCGACCATTTGACCCGTGATGAGGTCCCATGCAGGAAGCACGTGGTTCACCGGCGAGTCGCTCCCTTCAGCGCCGGTCATGCCCGGCACACCGAGCTGGGCATTGAGGGTGTAGTCGACGGCCGAGCCGCCATGGCGGTCGCCTTGCAGCGTGAGCTGGATCAAGTCCGTGCGTTGTGCGCTTAGCTTGTCATAGTCCAGCCAGCCGCGCGGCGGGAAGTTGGTGAGAAAGAGGCCCGCGTCATCACCCGTCGCGGTGATGAGCGCCATGGCGATTTCGCGGCCCTCGGGCGACGTGAGGTCGAGCACCACGGAGCGCTTCGACTTGTTCAGGCCCGTCCAAAACAGGCTGGTGTTGTCGCTTGTCACCGGCCAGCGGCGGTAATCGAGACCACCACCCACGGTATCGATGCGAATGACATCGGCGCCCATCTGCGCGAGCGTCATGCCGCCCAGCGGAGCAGCGACGAAAGCCCCGGCCTCGACCACGCGCATGCCGGAGAGCACGCCTTCTACAGCCACGCTCATGCAGCCTCCGGTGTGACGCCCAGCGCGCGCTCCATCAGGCTGCGCGCGACCACCTTCAGCGCCAGCGTCTCCTCCGCGCCCTCGAAGATTGACAGCACGCGCGCATCGACGAAATAGCGGCTGACGGCCGTCTCTTCCGCGTAGCCCATGCCGCCGTGCAACTGCAACGCCTCGCGCGTGACCAGCTCGGCTGAACGGCAGGCCAACAGCTTGACCAGGCTTGTCTCCATGCGGCCGGCGCCCTTGTCGACGAGTCCTGCAACCGAGTACGCAAGCTGCCGGCAGGCGGCCAGCCGCGCTGCCATGCGCGCAAGCTTGGCCTGCGTGAGCGGAAAGTCCCTCAGCGGTGCCCCGAAGACTTTGCGATCAGCGCTGTATCGGATGGCCGCGCGCAATGCGGCGCGCATCACGCCGCATGCGCGTGCGGCCGTCTGCATGCGTCCGCCTACCATTCCCGCCATGGTGAGGTAGAAGCCCTGCCCCAAGCCGGCTTCTCCTCCGACGACGTGGTCATCGGGTACGAAGAAGTTCTCGAAGTTCAGATCGAAGGAGTGCATGCCGCGATAGCCAATGGTGGGAATCGCGCGGCCGGTCAGCAGACCACCTTGCTCCTGCCGGTAGGCAAACTCATGCGTCTCATACTCGGGCTTTTCTACCAGCAGCAGGCTCAAGCCCTTGTGGCCAAGCGAGCGATCCGGGTTCGTGCGCGTCACGACCATCAGCACGCCGGCCTTGCCAGCGAAAGTACACCAGGTCTTCGCGCCATCGAGCAGCCACCCGCCTTCGGTTTTCGTGCCCTTGAGCGTGAGGCCCGCGACGTCGGAGCCGTAGTCCGGCTCGGTGATCGCGATGGCGCACAGCGGGTCGCCCGCTGCGAGTTTTGGGAGCCAATGGGACTTCTGCCCTTCGGTGCCGCCGGCTATCAATGCACGGCTGAGGATCTCGGGGCGTGTGATCAGGCTGCCGGCCGCGGCGAGCGAACCTTCGGACAGCGCCTCGGTGACCACGACCATCAGCAAGGTGTCTTCGTGGTCGTTCGGGCCGCTGCCGCCGTACTGCTCCGGAATCGCCAGGCCGAACACACCCATTTCGCGCAGCGGCCGCAACAGGCTCTCGGGCACGGTGAGATCGTGGCGGTGGATCTTCTCAGCTTGCGGTGCGACCACTTCCTGCGAGAAACGCCTGAACGCATCCTGCGCCATCGCATGCGGCTCATCGAGCGCAGTGGGGCCGACTTCACCATCGGACTCTGCAACTTCGCGGCCAGCTGCTTGCAGGGCTTGCGAGCCTGCTGCATGCGCTCGCAACCGCGCCCATGCCGGATCCCCCTGCAGCGCGCGCAGCGGCCCGATGTCGAGTGCCACGTCGAGGTAAATTGTCTCCAATCGATCGAGCACGGCAGCGATAGCGTCGACAGCGAACACCAACGCGAGTTGCTGCGCGAGTGCGGGCGGTGTGTCGTTCAGCGCCTGCAATCCTGTTTCAGCGGCCAGCAGGTCAGCCCCCGCCCATGCCAGCTCGAAACTCGCGACCTGCTTCTCGTCGAGCTTGTTTGCGTGGAGCTTGCCGTTGGTGGTGCAGCACTGCGCGAGCGCGCCGGCGCCGGCGTCGAAGGCTTGGCGAAGCTTGGCCAAGAGCCGGCGGGCGGATGCCACTTGGGTTTGTCTCGCGTCCTGCATGCGATTCCTCGTTTGGTAATGCCGCGTTCAGGCGGTGGCCACCGCGGCATCCAGCGTGGCCAGCGCCTTCGTCGCCGCTTCGCGCCCGGTGTACGCGCAGGCCTGCGTGCCGCCGTCGCCGTAGTCTTTCACCGCATCGCCCACGTGCCAGAGGTTGGCCAGAGGCGTGTCCTGCGGCATGTCAAATCCCGCGCAAGAGCGCTGTGCCGGCCATTCGCCGCGCATCACACGGATCGAAAGCATTTTCGCATCCGCGAACCCGGGGAACAGATCGCGCAGGTCCTTCAGCGATTCTTCGATCTCCACCTTCTCGTCGAAGTCGCCGATCGCCGGGCGGGGCACGGCGTAGGCGACGTACATGTACCAGCCTGCGGGCGCGAGCTCAGGGCACGTCGCCGTGAGCTCGCCCATGTTGCACAGGCGCCGCGTCTTGCCGAAGGTGATGAGGCCGGGAACGTCTAGCAAGCGCTTCTGCGTCGCGAAGTTGATGACGATGTTGGCGGCGGGACGCGGTTGGGTGCATGCCCTTGCAACATAGTCCGCGCCGAAAGCCTCCGCGCCCGGCAGTGCCACGGTGGCGCTCGGACCGATGTTGCTGATGACAACGCCTGTCTCCACCCGCTGGGTGACACCGTTGCGAACAATGTCCAGCGCCGTGACGCGGCCATTCTCGGCGTGCAGGGCCGCCACGGACGCGCCGGTCCAGATCTCTCCGCCCTTGCTGCGGATGCCGACCGCCAGGTCGTTCCACAGGCCCACCGTGCCGCGCGGGCAGAAACCGAAGCGCTTGAACGCTCCCTTGATGGCGAAGTAGGTGAGGAAGGCACGAGCGGGCAGCTCCTCCGAATTCACCGCGAATATCGCGGCGCACAGGTTGCGAAAGAGCGCATGTACCGTCTTGTTGCTGGTGTACTGCTCCAGCCACTGCTTGGTGGTCATTTTCTCTTCGGGCAGTTCACCACCAGAACGCGCGTCGGCGAACTTCGCGCCGATCTTGGCGGCCTGCTTGGTGAAGGTGCCGAGCAGCATGCCCCAACCGCCTTTGGCGACATTAATGACCTTGCCATCGATGTAGAACACCGTGGCCGGGCTGGGCTCACGGACGTCGAGCGGTACACCGAGCAAGTCGAAGGTTTCCTCGAACACACCGCCACGCTCAATGGCAATCGCACCGATGTTGACCGTGAAGCCATCGATCTGTTCGCTGGACGCACGGCCGCCCACGCGGTCCAGGCGCTCGGCGACGAGTACTTTTTTGCCAGCCGCGACGAGGCGCGCGGCAGCGCTTAGGCCGCCTGCGCCGGCGCCGATGATCACAGCGTCGAAGTGGCCAGGGGTGGCACTGTTTGAAGAAGTCATGAATCGGTCTCGTGCTTGGTTTGGAAATTGGGTGGGAGGCCAACGTTCAGAAGATTGCCTTGGCCCGCATGCCGACGTTGCCGGCCGCGTCCGCTGTCCACAGGCTGGCGCTTGCGGGCTCGGCACTGCCGCACAAGGTCAATGGGTCGATGTCGAACGTGGGCCGCAGTGCGCGGAACTCGAAACTGCGTGGCTGGTTGTCCGGTTGTTCCCGGTGCAGCAAGTCCAGCAGCAAGGTCGCGAGCAAGGTCGCGAGCAAGGTCGCGAGCAAGGTCGCGAGCAAGGGGCCGTGCACCACCAGCGCCGGGTAGAACTCGGCCTGCGTAGCGCATTCGCGGTCGTAGTGAATCCGGTGGCCGTTGTAGGTGAGCGCGGAGTAGCGAAAGAGCAAGGCCGCATCGGCGAGCCAACCACGCGACCAGTGGGCGGGTGCCGGGGCGGCTCGCCAGGCGGCTGCGGCGCGATGTCGTGGGCGCTTCGCGGTAGACCAGGCTCTGCTTTTCGACCAGGCAGGGGCGGCTGAGAAAATTCGTGTGAGACGGTGACGAACACCAGTGGCTCCAGCTTTCCCTTCCTTCAACTCCACCTTGCGAACGGTCGAAACCTTGGTCGCCGGGCGGCCGATGACGAGCGGCGCGAGCGATTGCAACTTGCCTGCGGCCCACATCCGGCGCGGCAGCGGCACCGGCGGGAGGAAGCCGCCACGAGCAGGGTGACCGTCCACTCCGGTTGACGCAAGCGTCAGTCCGTCAAGGAAGTAGCGCCATTGCCAGGCGAGGGGAAGCGCGTCGCCTTCGCTGGGGACCACTTCCCTGTCCAGCAGGCCTGCGAATGCGTGCGCAGGGAAAGTGTGGATGACTTCCTCCCTGCTTTGACTCTTGCCGACCCACTGGCGCAGCTTGCCCATATCCAGCGCAGCATCCTCGGCTTGTGGCAACGCGTTCATCGTGCCGCGTCCGGCGTTACCAGCGGCAAGCCGAGGTCGGCACGGCGCACCAGCCACGGGCTGGGGCGATACCGCGGGTCTCCTGTCGCCTCCTGCTGCGCGCGAAGGATGGTAAGGATGCGCGACGCGCCGATCTGGTCGCCCCAGGCCAGCGGACCGCGCGGATAACCCAGGCCGAGCTGCACGGCATCTTCGAGGTCGGCCACGCTGGCGATGCCGCGCTGGGCGATGTTGCAGGCAATGTTGACGATCGTTGCCATCACGCGCTGGGCGATGAAGCCTGCGCTGTCGTTGACGAGGGTCACCGGCACGCCGTCGCTGCAGAACAAGGCGACCGCCGCATCCCGCGCTTCCGGCGTGGTCGTTGCCGTGAGCATCACCGTGCGGCGCACCTCCAACGGCGTCATCGGGTCAACGGCAACGCATCGCGCGGGATCCAGGCCAACTAAGAGCGCGCTGGCCGTGGCGTCGTGTCCCCACGGCTGCATGATCGCGAGGTCGGCTTCACGTCCGTCGGCGACGACGCGGGCGCCCGCCGTGACGGCCAGATCGCGCAAGACGGCAGCGCACGATGCATGCGGATCGATCCAGACTGCGAGCCCGGCGGGGAACGTCGTCTTCACGCGCGATTGGGGCGTCACCTTTTTGCCATCCGCGTCATAGCGGTACCAGCCCTCGCCGCTCTTGCGCCCGAAGAGGCCCGCAGCCACACGGGGCGCGACCAGCGAAGAGGGGCGAAAGCGCGGCTCCTGCTGGAACTGCTCATAGATCGACGCCATCACCTTGGACGACACGTCGAGGCCGGTCAGGTCCAGCAGCTCGAAAGGCCCCATGCGAAAGCCCATGGCCTCGCGCAGCACGTCGTCGACATCAGAGGGCGACGCGATCTGCTCCTCCACGATGCGCAAGCCCTCAGTGTAGAGACCGCGCCCGGCGTGGTTTATGAGGAAGCCCGGCTGGTCGGCGGTAACAACGGCGCGGTGCCCCGCGCCCTGCGTGATGCCCTTCAGCGTCTCCACGGTCTGCGGCGACGTGCGCACGGCAGCAATCACCTCGGCCACCTTCATCAGCGGCACGGGGTTGAAGAAATGTAGACCTGCCACCTGTTGCGGCCGCGCACAGGCCGCAGCAATGTCGGCCACGGTGAGCGAAGAGGTGTTGCTGGCTAGGATGGCGTTGTCGCCGACGACGGCCTCGAGTTCCTGAAACAGCTTGCGCTTGACTTCCAGGTCTTCGACGATGGCCTCGACCACTACATCGCAACCGCGCAGTTGCGACATCACATCGCAAGCTTGCATGCGCCCCTGGATTTCGCCAAATTGCTCCGCCGTGATCCGGCCCTTCTCCACACCGCGGCCAATCATGCTGGCGACATAGTCGACCGCCTTGGCGGATGCGCCGGGCTGCGCGTCGAAGCAGTACACACGGTGGCCCGCCTGCGCGAAGAGCTGCACGATGCCGCGCCCCATGGTGCCCGCGCCGACCACGCCGATCGTGAGCTTGCTGATGTCGCTGGAGTTACTCATGATCCGGTGAATTGGGGTCTGCGTTTATCAAGGAAGGCACGCATACCCTCCGTCTTGTCCGCGGTATCGAAGAGCAGCAGGAACTCGCCGTTCTCCAGCGCGAGCGCTGCATCGAGCGGCAAGTCCGCGCCTTGCTTCAACACGCGCTTCGTTGCGGCGATGGCCTTGGGCGGCATGCGCGCGGCCTTGCGCGCCAGCTCGACAGCCCGCTCCAGCGACTGACCTTCAGGCGCGAGTTCTGCCACTAGGCCGAGCTGGTGCGCGCGCTCGCCGGTGATCATCTCGCCGGTCATCAGCATGAGGCTGGCGACCTGCTTGCCCAACGTGCGAACCAGCCGCTGCGTGCCGCCCGCGCCGGGCATGATGCCCACGGCAAGTTCGGGCTGGCCGAAGCGCGCGGTGGCATCGGCCACGATGAAGTCGCACATCAGCGCGAGCTCGCAGCCAGCGCCCAGCGCAAAGCCGCTCACGGCCGCGATGACGGGCTTGCGGCTTCCTGCGACCGGCGCCCAGAAGCGGCCGAGGTCGATATCTGCCACTGACTGCGCGCCCATGTCCACGAGCAGGTTCAGGTCGGCGCCGGCCGCGAAGACTGTAGTGCTGCCCGTGACGACGGTGCACTTGACCGAACTATCCGCTTCGAGTTCCGAGAAAGCAGCGGCGATGGCGCCGCGCATCGTCAGGTCCAGCGCATTGCGCTTTTCCGGACGGTTGAGGGTAACGATGCCTACTGTGCCATCACGCTGCACGACGACGGGAGAGTTGCCGGCGTCGCTCATGACATCGTTGCTCTGGCGAGCGCGATGAAGTCCGGCGCGCGCTTGCTGCGCAACGCATCGAAACCCTCGCGGAACCCGGGCCCGGTCAGGAGCATTGCCTGATCGTCTTCTTCACGCTTGAACTCCGCCGCAAGCGAGGCGGAAGGCTCGTTCAAACGGCGCTTCATGCACGCGAATGCATCGGCAGGCAGGCGCGCGAGGTCAGCGGCTTTCGCAACTGCGGTATCCATCACTTCTGCATCGGGCACCAGCGTGTCCGCAAGCCCGATGCGAAACGCTTCCTCGCCTGTGACCGTCTCGCCGCTCGCGAGGATGCGCCGCGCGACCCCGAGCCCCACGCGCCGGGGCAGCGTGAGCAGTTGCCCCCAATCGGGCGCGAGTCCCAGTTTGAGAAAGGGAAACATGACCTTCGTGCCCGGACCCGCGACGATGTGATCGCCCAGCAGCGCAAGGCCCACGACCGCGCCTGCCGCGAAACCTTCCATGGCACTGACGACGGGAATGCCCGCGTTCGCCACCAGGCCGCACAACACATGGATGTGCCGCATGCGCTCACGCGCGCCCTGCTCGTCCAGGCCTTCCATGCTCGTGACATCGCCGCCGGCGGAGAACGCGCCCTGCGTTCCGCCCAGCACCAGCGCACGCGTTTGCCCGTCCGCGAGCAGCGCAGGCAGCGCATCGATAAAGCCCTGGCGCACGTCATAGTCAATCGCATTGCGCTTGTCGGGCCGGTTGATGCGCAGCCGCCCGACGTGCGCAGCTGGCCGGTCTAGCACGAGGACAGGCTCGACCATCGCTTCAGGCCCCTTCGAGGCCAACGATGGAAACCGAGCACACGTTCTGCGACGGTTGCCCGCCCAGGTTGTGCGTGAGGCCGATGGTGGGTTTCGCGAGCTGGCGCGGGCCGGCGCGGCCTTGCAGCTGCAGGTACAGCTCATACAACATGCGGATGCCGCTGGCGCCGATCGGATGGCCGAAGCACTTCAATCCGCCGTCAATCTGGCAGGGGATGCGGCCCTCGGCGTCGAAGTCGCCATTGAGCACGTCCTGGACGCCATGGCCCACCTCGGAGAGGAAGAGGTCTTCCATCGTCACCAGCTCGGTGATCGAGAAGCAGTCGTGCACCTCGGTCATGCTCACCTGCTCGCGAGGCCTCGTGATTCCGGCCTCGTCGTACGCACGCTTCGCCGCGATGCGGGTGGTGTGGACGTAACTGCCGTCCCACTCGCTTGATTGCAGTTCCCAGCCGTTGGACGCCGCGACCTGCAGCGCCTTGAAGGTGATGAGGTCGCGCTTTCCCAGGCTACGAGCGATGTCGGGCCGCGTGACGATCACGGCGGCCGCGCCGTCGGACACGCCGGCGCAGTCGAACAGACCCAGCGGCTCCGCGATGATCGGCGCTTTCAGCACCGTCTCTTCGCTCACCGCCTTCTGGAAGTGCGCCTTAGGATTTTTCGCGCCGTTCGCGTGGCTCTTCACTGAGACGTGCGCGATGGCGCGCTTGAGCAGCGCCGCGTCGATGCCGTGCCGCGCGCGATAGGCCGTGGCCAACTGCGCGAAGTTCGCCGGCGCCACTGCATTCGGATACCACTGGGGAATGTAGGTGCCTACGGTGGAAACCGGCAGGCCGCCGTAGCCTGTATCCTTGAGCTTTTCCACGCCGAGCGCGATGGCGATGTCGCAGGCGCCCGCCGCCACCGCATACACGGCCGCGCGAATGGCTTCGGAGCCGCCCGCGCAGAAATTCTCCACCCGGGTCACGCCGATGTTGGGCAGGCGCAGCGCGATGCTCATGGGCGTGCCGCCGCGTCCCGTGCCGACGTCGTCCATGTGCGTGGAGAACCACGCCGCGTCAAGCTGATCGGGCGTGATGCCCGCGTCCTGCATCGCCTCGTTGTACGCCTCGAGCATGAGGTCCTCGGGGCTCGCGTCCCAGCGTTCTCCGAACTTGCTGCAGCCCATGCCGAGAATGGTGACCTTGTCCTTGATGCCTTGTGCCATGGTGAGCTCCTTTACTTCGCCGCGGCAGCGCGCGCGGGCGTCGCCTTCCAAAAATACCGAGTGAAGCCGCGGCGCTCGTCGGTGTCCTTGATGCGAAACACCATCTCCATAGACGTGCCCGATGCCACCTCGCCGACGTCCAGGTCGGTGAAGTCCATCAGGATGCGGCCGCCGCCTTCGAAATCGATCTGCCCGTAGTGGTGCGGTGGCGCGGGGTGATACGACAGCGTTTCCGCCGACCAGCTCAACACCTTCGCCGCACGGTCCGCCAGCTTGTGCGGCTTCTGCGTGTCCTGCAGCGGCTTGCCCTGGTCGTACGACAGGCGCGACGACGGGAAGTGAACGCTACCCGTCACTTGGCACTTGCCGGCGACGAGGCCCACGAGCGATGAGCGGTGGCGCCAAGCCGTCGATAAGGCGGTCTTCTTGTCCTGCTCGCCGCGCATGCCGCGCTCCAAAGCGAGCTGGCCTTTGAAGGAGAGGAACTTCGTGTAGTTGCGCTCCTCGGATCCGCGCGCGATCCATTCGCTCACGCCGCGCGCCGGCTTGAACGAGTCGATCGCGTCAGTCACCCGGAACACCAATGCCTGCGCGCCGCTTCCGAATTGCGCAAGCAGGATGTGCTGGCCCGGCCGCGCACGCTCCAGCACATGCGCAAGCACCAGCAGGCCGTGCGGCAGTCCGCTGTCGCCTACCTGCTCGGTCAGCATGTCCACGACTGCCTCGGGTCGGATGCCGCAGGCCTTGGCCAGCTGCGCGTCCATCTTTGCGAATGCCGAGGGGAAGATGAAGTGGTCGATCTTCGCGGCAGGCACGCCGGCCTGCTTCAGGGCCGCCTCGATGGCCCTGGGCGCCAGCTTGCTGATGCCTTCGTCGCGCACCCAGCGCTCTTCCCAGTGATAGTCCATCGCCTCGCCCGAAGCGCGAAAGTGGTCGATGAAGTCGACCGACAGCGTGCCGGCGCCCAGGTACTCGGCGAGCACCTTGTCGCTGCCGAAGAGGAGAGCGGAAGACGCGTCGCCGTACTCCAGCTCCTGCGAGCTGCCCGCGCGGGTCTTACGGTTGTCCGCTGCGATCACCAACGCGTCGCCGTCGCTGGCCTGTACACGCGCCACCGCTTGCGTGATGGCCGACAGCGCGGCGCGCTGCGAGCCGCCGAGGTCGATGGCCTCGATGTCTTCGTCAAGCGTCAGTGCGCCGGCGACGACGCCCGAGTTCAGGCGCTCGGCGAACGGAAGCGTATCGGAGGCGAGGTAGAGCGAACGCACACGGCGGCGGTCCGGCGCGGTACCCAGGCAATCACGCGCTGCGGCGACGGCCATGGTGATGCTGTCTTCATCCCAATTGGCCATGGCACGCGTGCCCTTGACCTTGCCAAATTGCGGGGCGTACCAGGCATTGGCCTGCGCGACGGCCTGCCGCGAGAGGCGCAGGCGCGGCACGTAGCCGCCGTATGCGGTGATTCCGATCATGGGGAAGTCTTTCGGTTGGAAGCGGCACCAAGATGCGCCGCGAGGAACTGCCCGGCCGACGCGATGGCCTGCCGCGCTTCGTGCAGCTCGGCCGGGAACTGCTGGAACACATGGATCATTCCGGGCCAGGCCTCGCATCGCGCGTTCGCGCCGGCTTCACGCGCCTTGCGCGCGAAGGCCTCGGAATCGCTCAGCACCGTCTCGCGATCGCCGACCTGAAACAGCATCGGCGGCAGGCCGCGAAGCTGTGCGGGCGACGCCATTAGCGGCGAGGCGAGCGGATGGCTCGCATCGCCCGCCCTACCCAGGTAGTTGCGAGCCATCGCCAGGATCATCGGGCGCTGGTGGATCGGGTCGTCGGCAGCGCGCGTTTCATAGCTCTCGCCCGAAGCGGTGAGATCGGTCCAGGCGGACATGAGAAACGCGACCGCGGGCAGCTCCTGCCCCTTGTCCTGCAGCGCCAGCATGGTGGAAAGCGCAAGGCCCGCGCCGGCCGAATCGCCCGCCAGGGCAATGTCGCGCGGGCGAAAGCCATGTGCGCGCAGCCAGTCCCAAACGGCGAGCGTGTCGTCGAGCGCCGCCGGATAACGGTGTTCGGGCGCGAGCCGGTAGGCGACGCCCAGCACCCGCGCACCGGCGGCGGCCGACAGCTCGGCCATCAGTTCGCGATGCGAGGCAAGCGAACCCACCTGGAACCCACCGCCGTGCAGGTACACGATGGCTTTGTCAGCGCGCGATCCGGGCGCGGCGATCCATTGGCAAGGCACGCCGGCGCATTCGACGGGTTCAACCGACGCATCGCCGGTCGCGGGGAAGAGCTGGTCCCAATCCGTGCGCATCTGCGCCACGGACGTGTCGCGGCGCCAGCTTCCATAGACTGCTTTCACGCGCGCGATAACGGATTCGACGGTGGCGTGGTCAATCATGCGCCGCACCCCATGCCGCCCGAGACGCCGATCGCCTCGCCGGCGATGAAACCCGCATCCTGCGACGCGAGAAACGCCACCGTAGCCGCCACTTCCTCGGGCGTGCCGAGCCGGCCTGCGAGCGTGGCGCCGGTCATTGCGGCGAGCAGCTTGTCGCCGCCGTGGGCCACCGCCTGCTGCAGCAGCGGCGTGTCTATGGGGCCGGGCGCCACGACATTGGCAGTGATGCCCTTGCCGCCGTTCTCACGGGCAATGGACCGCGTGAACGCGATGACACCGCCCTTCGCGGCCGCGTACACCGCGCCGCCGCGCGAGCCGAGCCGCCCGGCCTCCGACGCGACATTGATGATTCGCCCATAGCCTGCCGCCTGCATCGCGGGCAAGGCAGCATGCGTAGTGTTGAGCACGGATTCCAGGTTGATCGAGAGCAGGCGACGCCAGTCGGCAGGTGTGGTTTTCGTGAAGAACGCGTGCTGATCCACCCCTGCGTTGTTGACCAGGATGTCGAATGGGCCATGCGCCTGGATGGCTGCGTGGACGGCTTCGAAATCGGTCACGTCCAGCGTGACTGCAATACCGCCAATTTCAACCGCGAGTTGCTTCGCCAGTTCGCCCTGCAGGTCAGCGATCGCCACAGCGGCGCCATCGGCGGCCAGGCGGCGCACGATCGCAGCGCCGATGCCGCTCGCGCCACCTGTCACCAGGGCGCGTCTTCCCTTCAGTCCGGAGCCGGTTGCGTTGCCCATTCAGCGCCCCGTGAAGCGCGGCGCGCGCTTTTCAATGACGGCGGCCAGGCCCTCTCGCGCATCAGCCATGCCGGACAGCAGCGCCTGCGTGCTGTTCTCTTCGGGCATGGCCGCTTCCACGCCTTGTCCGATGCCGCTCCAGAGCAGCCGCTTGGTGTTCGCGAGCGCGGCGGGCGCTCCTTCTGCGAGCTGCCGGGCCAGTGCCCACGCCTCGTTCTCGAGGCCGGCATCAGGCACCACGCGTGTGACGAGGCCCATAGCCTTGGCTTCTGGCGCGGTGATGACCGGGTTGAGCATGAGGATCTCGGTGGCCTTGCGCAAACCCACGAGTTGCGTGAGCGTCACCGACACACCCGCATCGGGAACCATTGCGACGCGCGTCGCGCCCGCCAGGAATCTGCTCGATTCGCCCGCGATGACGAAGTCGGACGAGCACACCAGGCCCATGCCGCCGCCACCCGCCGCGAAGCCCTGCACGGCGGACACCACCGGCGGGTTCATGCGAATCAGCAGCGAAGCCACGAGTTGCAGGTAGGACGTCGCCACGCGGATGTAGTCCGGCAGTTGCTCGCCCTTCGACAAGAAGGTGTGAACGTCTCCGCCGGCGCAGAAGTTCTTCCCCGCGCCGGTGATCAGTACGGCGCGCACCCTGCCGTCGCCGTGAATCTGCATCAGCACCTCGTGCAAGGCCTTGAGCAGCTCGATGTTCAACCCATTGGCGGACTCGGCGCGGTTCAGGCGCACGTGCGCGACGCCACCGGTATGAAGTGTCAGCAAGACTGGGCCTTCGCCCTGCAACACCATCGGCTGCTGCGTTGTCGAATCGTTCAAGCGCGTCTCCTCGGTGTTCTTGTTCAGATCAGGAACGCCATGGAATACATGGCGGTCGAGTTGTTGACCAGCACGACCGTCTTGCGCGCCATGCGCAGGCCGTCCGCATCGCGGCGCAGCAGGTATTCGTTGCGCGATGCCCAGGTGAAGTCGCCGCGGGTCTGCGATTCGTAGACCATCGCGTTGGCCGTCACCAGGATCTCGTCGCCCTCCTCGCGCAGCACCTCGATGTTCGACACTAGGCGGCGGAGGCGCGAGCGCGGCGTCTGGCTGAAGCGTTTGCCGGTATGGAACTGGCGGATGCGCAGCGCAATGCGCGAGCGGTTGTCGTAGATGATGGACATGACCTGCTCGGGATCGCCGCCGTCGCCATTGGCGGGGACCCAGTACACGCCGTCATCGGTCCAGAGGGACTCCCAGGCGTCGTACTCGTGGTCGTCCTGCAGGCGTGCTTCGCGGTAGATGAACAGCGTCACGTCTTCCAGCGTCGCGCGCTGCTCGGCGGTCAACGGCATCACGCGGCCTCCATCAGCGCGCGGTAGTGCCGCCAGATGCCGCGCGACGGCGTCTCGTCCGTCGCGTCGCCGATGAGAAACCCGCTTTCATCGCGGCGTTCACGGTGCTTGCCACGCCCGAGGAAGAGGTATTCCGGGTTGCGCGACTGCACGCCGAGCTGCGTGCGCTCGTACATTTCCGCATCGTCCGCCAGCAGGAATCCGGCCGGGCCGACCGACCCCATTGTCTGCTGGCGCAGGCGACGGTTCAGGTCCGGCGTACCCTTGAACTGCAACGCCGTCACATGCTGCACCGTCTCGTTCACCGAAAGCGGCTGGATGACGAAGATCTGGATCTCCGCGATGAAGAGGTTGGGGAAGATCATGATGTGCGGCGTGCCATCGATCATGATCTTGCGCGCCTTCTCTTCGCCGTACGCGGCGTTCATGTTGGCGGTGTACTCCGGCAGTTTTTCGGCGGTCGTGCCGAACCAGCTCATGGGCACGTCGCGCTTGCGGAATTCCGGGCGCAGGTCGTTCTCGGTATGCCCGTTGCCGAAATCGCGCGAGACTGCCGTCGAGTCGCTGCTGTACAAGGTGCCGATGCCGCTTTGCGCCACCTCGAAGATGGACGCGTGCACGAATGACGGGTGATAGCCGTCGGTCTCGTTTTCCACCAGGAATTTCCAGTTGGACTTGACCTTGTGCTTGAGGAACCCGGCGGTGATCTGCACCTCGCCCTCGGGCGATGTCTCGCACAAGGCGTCAATGGACTTCATTGCCGCGCCCAGGTGCTCTTCCAGCGTCGGCCCTTCGGCGGCCATGGAGGCGAACACGAAACCGCGATAGCTCTGCACGCGGGCGACGCGCCCGAGACCCAGCTGCGAGCGGTCCGCGCCTTCGTAACCGGAGGGGAAGGGATAGCCTTTCAGCGCGCCGTCGTTGGCGAACGTCCAGCCGTGATACGGACAGGTGAACGAGCGCGCGCTGCCATGATCGGTGACGCAGACACGATTGCCGCGGTGCGGGCAGCGGTTGTGCAGCAGGTGAATGGCGCCATCCTTGGCGCGCGTCATGATCACCGGCTCGGGGCCGATGGATTTCACGATGTAGTCGTTGGCGTTGGCTACCTCGCTCTCGTGGCCAACGTACACCCAGGTGCGAAACCAAATGGCCGCGAGTTCAGCCTGGAAGATGGCTGGGTCCGTGTACAGCGAACCATGCACATGGTCGCCCTGCACCAGTTGGTCCCAGTTTGGCGGGTTGGCGGCGGCCTGTGCCGGGACGATCGGAATCACGGTTGAGCAGTTGTCCAAGAAGACCTCCAGAGAATCAAACGGAAAGCAGGTTGTCCGCAGCCCGTGTTGATGCAATAATAGTCCGACGAGACGGACTATGTCAACCTGTCTCTTTGTCTTTTTTCAGAGGAACAATCCGCATGCCTACCGTTGTATTCATCGACCATGCCGGGGCCGCGACCCGCGTGGAAGCGCCGCTCGGCAAGAGCTTGATGCAAGTGGCCGTGGACAACGGCGTGACGGGCATCCTGGGCGATTGCGGCGGCTCCTGCAGCTGCGCCACCTGCCATGGTTATGTAGATGAGGCATTCCTGGGCCTGCTGCCGCCGCGAAGCGAAACCGAAATGTTCATGCTGGAAGGCGTGCCGGATCTGAGGGACAGCAGCCGCCTGTGCTGCCAGATTCGAATGCAGCAGCAGATCGACGGCATCGTGGTGCGGCTGCCCGAGGAACAGGTCTAGTCGACGTAGGCCATCAGGCACTCCTGCGTGCCCGATGCGACGAACCGCCCCTGTAGGTCGTGGAAGCGCGCGACCGAGAGCCCCCTTCCACTGATCGCGCACGGGCTCACCGCCTCCACATGGAGCCACTCGTCCGCTCGCACGGGATGGTGCAGCCAGATGGCATGGTTGAGGCTGGAGATGTAGAGCTTGCGCGGCCCGATGTCGCGCAGGTGCATGGACAGACTGCTGAAGTTGAGCCACCAGTCCGAGAAAAAGGCGAACGCAGCGGCATGGATGCGCGCGTTGTCCGGCAAGGGGCCACGCGCCTTCATCCAATAACGGAAACGCTCCGTGGCCGTCGCGGCGGACAGTTGGCGCACGGCGTCGGGAATGCGGAATTCCACACTGGGTTTGTGGTTCTTAGAATAGCCGCCAAGCCGCTCTAGACCCCGGCGCAGGGCGAGGTCCAGGCCGGCCAGGTCGGGCAGGTCCAGCGGATGCTCCCCGAGGGGCGCCGGGCTGAGATCGGCATGTGCGGGTGCATCGAGCGGCAATGCGCAGGTGACCTGCGCGTCGAGCACCGTGCGCCCCGCTTGTACCGCGCGTACATGGCGCGAAGAAAAACGCTTGCCGTCCTGCAAGGGCGTGACGGTGAAATCCAGGGGCTGGTCCGGCATCGCCCCTTGCAAAAAAAGGAACTGCATCATCGTCGGCGGGCGATCCCGTGGCACATCCATCAGTGCTGCCATCATGGCCTGCCCCAGCAGCTGGCCACCATAGGAGCGGCCGTTGTTGTTGGCGTCGCCGTAGCGGGTGCGCCATTTCCCAGGCGCGATGGCTTCGGGCGTAAGAAGGGCCTCGACGTCGTACTCGTCCCACTTCGGAAGCCTCGACATGGGCGCGTTCACCGCGCCTGCTCCAGTGCGCGGCGATGCCCGATGGTGCGCGGCGCGATGCCGGGCTTCAGCCGCCAGTCCTTGCCGAAATCTTCGAGGGGGTGCATGGGCATCGGCGACTCGCCCTCGATCCCCGTCAGGCGCGCCGCGTAGTCGTCGAGATACTCTGCCCGCTTTTCGGGGGTCGTGTAGTGGATCGACCACGCGGCAAAGGGGGCAAGCACGCCAAAGCCCGCATAGGCAAGCGTTCCGTGCTGCAGGTGCCAGAGATTGATGTCCAGGTGGGCTAGCAAACCGTCATGCTCGACCATCCCGGGATAGCAGGCGGTGGTGATGCTCACCATCGCTCGTCGTCCCTTCATGCCGCCCGCGTCGAAGCGGCGGCCGCTGCCGTAAACCAGGCCGTTGACAAACACGCGGTCGATCCACCCCTTCATGATTGCGGGCATCGAGAACCACCATAGGGGGAACTGCAGGATCAGCATGTCGCAGGCCCGCAGCTTGTCGATCTCTGCCTGGATGTCGTCGCTGAATGCGTGATGCGCGCTCGCGTGCTTTTGCTCGCGGTCGTACTGAAGCGCATCGGGAAAGCGGCGCTGCGTAAAGTCATCCGCGCTGGCCACCGGATTGAAACCCATCGCATAGAGGTCAGAGACTTCGAGCTGATGGCCGGCGGCCCTCAGGGCGCCCGCGCCGCGATCGAGGAGGGACCCCCCGAAGGATGTCGGTTCTGGATGCGCAAAAACAATCAGCACTTTCATGGGCGGGTCCTGCAGGTGTCGCACTCCTGTAATCATAAACCGACACGTCGGGCTATTTGCAAGAATGATGGAATGCCCGCACTTCTTGCGCGCAAGATCTTTCCTGTTTGTCCCGGCCGACCGCCGCCAGAGAGGTCGCGCCCGCCGAAATCCGTCGCTTTGTTGAATCGGTCCACACCAGCACGCCGAGCGACCCTTCACCTATCTCGAGTGGGCCCCTCCGGGCGCCACGGCTCCACGCTCACGACACCCTGGAGAGGATCAGTCGCAGGGGGTCACGAATGTCGATGCGGTCGAGCACATGCGCACGGATGGCATACAGGTCGACGATGCTCGGTTGCACGGTGTCGCGTCGCTGCACTTCGCGCACATGGACTTCAGCGGGACGCTGAGCATCAGCGTCCAGAGTACGCCGATGCAGTGCCGCTGCGGCTGACGGGTGGCAGACGAAAGCTGCGCGCCAAGTTCGTTGCACGCCTTCGCAGTGCGAAAGCAAGAGTTCTCGAGGCCGACTAGCAAGCCCCCGCCTTTCCACCTAGTGCCGGTCGTGCCACGCCGCGAGGGCCACGGCACCGAACAAAACACTTAGGCCGGTCGAGGCCTGCTGGACAACACGTGATCAATAAATGCGCGCAGTTTCGGAAGCGCACTTCGCCGACTAGCGTAATACAGCCCCAATCCAGGAAATGCCACCGAAAAGCTCTCCAGAACGACCTCCAGCGTTCCCGCCTGAATGTTGCGTGCCACGAGAGATCGAGGGAGCCTGAACAGTCCTACTCCCTGCTCAGCGGCCTCGATACAAGCGGCCACGTCGTCCAGTATCAAGGGGCCCCGAACCGGGACAACGCATCGTTCACCCTGAACGATGAATGGCCAGTCGTCCACAACAACGCCCGCCTGCCGAAACGTTATGCACGGAACAGTCCGAATATCATCCGGCAGCGAGGGCCGACCATAGCGTGCCAGCAGCGAAGGGGCGCCGACCACCACTTGCGGCTCTTCCCCGGTCAGCGGCACCGCAACCATGCCCGCCTGCACAAATGTCCTCGGGCGTACTCCGGCATCGCATCCTTCTGCCACGATGTCCACCAACCGATCGTCTCCGACAAACTCCAGCTGCAGCCCTGGATTCGCGAGCAGGAATCCCGACACAAAACGCTTCGTCAGCATAGGCACGCTCGCTCTTGGGACACTGATCCGCAACAGGCCGGTGACCGAGTTCCCCAAACTGCGGGCGGACTCGACCCCCTGAAGCACTTGCTGAACAGCAGGTCGTACCTGAAGTAGCAGTCGTTCACCCGCTTCGGTCAATCCGACGCTCCTCGTAGTGCGTGCTAGCAGCGTCACGCCAACGCGAGTCTCAAAAGAACGGACCGCTTGGCTGACAGCTGATGGAGTGACGCCGAGGCGCCTCGCAGCGGCACGAAAGCCGCGCTCTTCGGCCACTGCCAGGAACACCACCACACCATCCAGATCACCTCGACCAATTGTGTAGCTCATCTACACAGTATGACCTCAAGTGGGATTCACAAGCCTCACCTTATGGCAAGGATGCTTTTTCTGCAACTCTCAAACTGCTACTCTGACCTCGACAACCAAACAATCTCGCACCTTTCACATCAAAAACATTCGGCGGCATAGGCCGGCTCGCAGGCTCGTAGACCAAGTGGCGCGGTCAACTTAGAGCAACGAACTTCATCCGTCCTGCCGGGGCTACCGAACACGTGACTAAGAGCTTATCCGTAAATTATGTTGACATCGGTAGGCACCTTGCGGAAGGCGATGATGGCGGCGGCGAGATGGTTGAGCGCGACGAAGCTGCGCTCGAGTTTCTCGTAGCGCACGAGCAACTTGCGGAAGCGGTTGAACCAGCTATGGCAGACCTCGACGACCCAGCGCCGCGCCTTCTTGTTTGGATCGCGCTGCTTGATGTCGGCTTCGGTGCGTCGACCAACGACGTGCGGGATGTAGCCGTGGTCCTCGATGGTGCGAAGGTGCCCGGCTCCCCGGTAGCCCGCGTCGGCGCACAGATGCTTGTGTCGCCGATGTCGTGGATCCTTGCGCCTGACGACGATGGTGGTGAGTACGTCGTCAAGCCGCTTGCAGTCATGGACGTTGGCCCCGGTCACGACGAGCGACAACGGGACGCCACGGCCGTCCACCAACAGGTGGCGCTTGCTGCCTTTTTTTCCCCCCATCCGTCGGGTTGCGGCCGACGGCTTCCTGTGCCAGCGGCGCCTTCATCATCGCGCCGTCAACGCTCTGCCAGCGCCAGGCAATGCCCTCCATCTGGTCGTACTCGGCTAGGCCCGCCTTCCACAAGTCTTCGAAGAAGCCGGCAGCTTCCCACTCAAGGAATCGCTTGTGAACGGCGCTTGCGCTGCCGAAGCGTTCCTTGGGCAGCGCCTTCCACTGGCAACCGGTGCGCAGCACGTAGACGATCGCCTCGAACACCAGTCGAGCCGGCTTTGGCGGCCGGCCAGCCCCAGGCTTGCGCACATAGATCTTGTCCGCCGCCGAGCGCGCGGGGATCAGCAGCTCCACCCGCTGCCAGAACTCATCGGTCACTACCCATGACTCAACACGTTTCGCCAAGATCTCGATCCAGCACCGCGCCCAATGCGGCTCAGATCGATAGTTTACCTATTTACGGATAAGCTCTAAGCTTCTGCAGCAGCGTGCGCGGATTCATAGCCGACGTCCGGTCAGCCGTTGCTGCGGATCGCGCGAGCGCGCGCCATCAGGCACCGGGTAGCGCCGGGTCGAGGGGCCGGCCTTGAGCAGCTGTCGTTGCCCGAGACCATGGTGATGTCTGTCCGTTTTATTCGACACCAAGTCCGCCTAAGGAGATCGATCATTCCGGGGAGGCAGCCCTGCCGATCGGAACCTTGCTCTGCTGGCATTTTCAATGCTTTGAGATAGCGCCATCCCATCGCCAGCGGCAACATGGTTCTCCAGCTCCATCAAAGCCCGACGAAATATTTGGGACTGCAAAAGAATCTGTTCCCGGTTGCACAGGAAGATGTCGCGCCACATTTCGGGGCTGGAAGCAGCAATCCTTGAAAAGTCAGCAAATTCCGCTCCTGCGAGCTTGAGCAAGTCCAAGCCTCCGGGCTGAGCCTTAATGGCTGACACTGCCGCAAAAGCCAACAGATGCGGCAAATGGCTTACGACGGCCATTGATGCGTCATGGTCCGCCACACCCATCGTGGAGACATGGGCTCCCAAAGCCTTCCACAGACTTGCCGCACGCTCCACCTGCCGCACCGAAGACGCAGCGACGGGCGTCAGCACGACCTGTCGATTCAAAAACAAGTCTGGGTCCGCGTGCTCCGGTCCAGACGCCTCCTTACCGGCAATGGGATGTGCCGGTACAAAGTTTTCCAGCCGAAGGAGCGTCCGCTGAGCAGCATCAACCACACTGCCCTTTGTGGACCCCACGTCCATCAAAAGGGTTTGACTACCGAGGCCGTGCTGCATAGCCGCAAAGACGCTTTCAGAGGCGGCGACAGGAACGGCGACCAGAACAAGATCCGCGCCGGAGATAGATTGCAGAATCGAAGATGAACACACGTCAATTACACCCAATTGACGGGCCTTCTCGGCCATTGAATGGCAATTGCTGTATCCGACCACGCGGCGCACCAAGCCGGCCCGCTTGAGCGCCAAAGCGAAGGAACCCCCAATCAGCCCGCAGCCTATGAGGCCCAGGACATCAACCAAGTGCTTTTTGGACATTGAGCCTCAGGTTCCGCTGGATTTGGGCCACCCACTATTCCTGCAGAGCTTGCACGCCCTCCTTTGTGCCTGCGGGGTTGTTGAGCATCTTTTGAGTGGTTTTGATGCCATCCAGTGCAGTCTGCAAACCTTGCGTCTGCGCCAAGCCTGCATTCCACGAGGTGGCTTGCGCCGCAAGCAACGCGTGCCGTGCGACCAGTTGCGTCCACTCGAGCGCGCGATGAAACTCTCTTTCTGACGATGTCACTTCCGGAGAAAAATCGAAGCGCACAGTATCTGCCGTATCGAATTCGATGTCCTGTAAGCAATAGCTTGACTGCGTCGCCCTCCAACATGCGGCAGACGACCTTCAACCAAACTGGCCTCAGCAGTTTGAGCAAGCTCCTCTTCGGCGATTCAAGTACCACGCTCAGCTCGGAAAGCGACATACCCTCGCGAGGCCGACACAAGTGCATCAAACATCGAAGTAGGCAGGTGAGAGTTCTTGGCGCCCGGAGGTCCCGCAGCGCCCAGATCCGGCTGCTTGGCGCTGGGACGGTGGCAGTTCTGGGCATCGTGAAGTCCAGGATGTGCCGGTTCGTCCCACGCGAGCCGTGTCCACAGTCGCTGGACCGAGTCCACGGAGCGATCCGAATTCAACTATTCCTTTGGAATCTTGAGATCGACAATAAGCTTTCCGGCTTCGACAATTTCCTTCGCGATGTATTCCCGAAACTCAACCGGCGTCATGAATGAAGAGTCAACGCCATCAGCCCGGAAGCGCTCAATCAATTCACGGCTGCTCGTCGCATACTTCAAAGCCTCCGAAAGTTTCGCCACAACGTCTGGTGGTGTGCCCGCCTTTAACACCAACCCGATCCAGTAGGAATAGACCACATCAATGCCTTGCTCTTGCAAAGTCTGAACATCGGGAAGAACGCTGACTCGGGCGGGGCCGGTAACCGCCAACGCCCGCATCTTCCCAGAACTGAGGAACTGAGCGCTGCCGGCGTAGCCGTCAACAAAGAGGTCGACGCGACCTGAGACTACATCAGCGTAGGCCGCAGACGCTCCCTTGTACGGAACGTGTAAGACATCAACCCCGAGTTTGCGCAGCGCCAAGGCGCCCGCGAGATGCGGAGCGGTCCCAATTCCAGGCGACGCAAACGAAAGCTTGGAACTGCGCGCACGGGCCGCAAAGGCTTTTAAGTCTTTGTCAGGCAGATCAGCGCTCTGCTCGATGATCACCGGTCCTCGAATAATCGGGCCCAAAGGAATGAAATCAACGAGAGGATCGTAACCTGCATCCTTTTTCAAGGCTGGCTGAGTTGAGAACGGGTTTGATTGCGCCAAGATTGTGTAGCCGTCTGCAGGAAGGTCTTTAGCGGCCCGGGTGGCCAGGACGGTATCGCCTCCCGGGCGGTTCTCCACTACGATGGGTTGCCCAAGTTTCTCACTCATTTTGAGTGCAACGAGTCGAACGGAGATGTCCAGAGCACCCCCTGGGGTCACAGGTACGATGATCCGGATCGGTTTGCTCGGATAGTCGCTGGCGGACGCCGTGAACGCGAAAGTCAAGCCAATCGAGAGAGCGGCAATGCTGCGTTTCAGGACTGAATTTCTCATTAAGAATGTCTCCATTTTAGAAGTCTAGGTTTGTAAGTTGGCGCAATGCAGCTGCGTGAATACCCTGTGGCTTACCGATGCTCCGTCTCGCCTCAGTTGCAGGTGGGGAGAGACTGTCTTCCAAACATTGACGTACTGTCCAGACACTTTTTCTTGATGGCTTCGTAACTTTGAATGACGCAGCGCATCACATCTGATGCTCAAAGAGTTCGACTGATAGTTCGAAACCGACGCATGGCATCGCAGGGCTCGAATCGCGTTAGGTGCGCGTCAACCCTTAGTCTGACGGAGGTCAGCCGGCCTGTCAGTCGTCGCTGAACGATCAGATATGGTCAGGCAAAGTTACCCAAACAGCCACAAAAAGCGTCTCGACAGTCACATCATCAGGAGTCAAAGTTCGCCAATCGAATGTGCTGAATGCAAGGCCAACCATGATTGCTTCCGATATGCAGAAGTCAGCGTCCCCATTCTCCGGTCCGCGCCCGCCCAATGAAGATTGGCTTCGCAGGGCGCTGCCTGAGGCCCCGATCGATCCAACGCTGCCCATCGTTGACCCTCATGTTCATTTCTGGGAACTCTCCAGCGGGTATAGGTACTTCTTGGAGGAGTTTGCGAGAGATGTCGCCGCATGCGGTCACAACATCAGATCCACGATATTCGTTGAGTGCAACTCCATGTACCGCCGGAGCGGTCCTGCGCACTTGCATTGCGTGGGCGAAACTGAATTTGCAGTCGGCATGGCAGCTATGGCGGACAGCGGAAAGTACACATCCACTCGCGCAGCTCAAGGGATCATTGGCTTCGCTGATCTCGCGCTGGGCGACCGCGCTGCCGACGTACTCGATGCGCAGCTTGCTGCCGGAAACGGACGCCTCAAGGGAATCCGCCAGCGCGCCAAGTGGGATGCAGACCCTGCGGTCCGAGGAGCAATGCACGCTGACGGTCCGGGTCTGTACCTTCGGCCGACGTTCTCGAAGGGCATCGATAGGCTGGTGGAACGAGGGTTACTGTTCGAAGCAAGCATCTTCCACACGCAGATTGGCGATGTAGTCGAGTTGGCTCGCGCGCATCCTGACTGCAGCATCGTGGTGAATCACTCTGGAAGCCCGGTAGGACATTCCTCTTACGCGGAAAAGCTCAATGAGGTCCACGCGACTTGGTTGACCGGCATGCGGGAGTTGGCGCGCTGTTCCAACGTGTCCATCAAGATGGGTGGCCTGCTCATGTGTCTGGGCAACTTCGATTTCACTGTCGCACCACGTCCACCGACTTCGGAAGAACTGGCATCGCTTTGGCGGCCATACATCGAACCATGCATCGAACTTTTTGGAGCCGGCCGCTGCATGGTCTCGTCAAACTTTCCCGTGGAAAAGGTTGGCGTTCCCTACGGCACGGTCTGGAACATGTTCAAGCGTCTGACCGCAGGCTGCACGGAGCACGAGAAGCGGCAGATTTTCTCCGAGACAGCTCGTCGTGTGTACAGCCTCGGACCAGAGAACGAAGCTTGAATAGGACGATCAATGACGAATGCTGCCCCTGGTCAAACTAAGCCCGACGGCGTGTCGGGCTATCCACGGCTCGGACTGTATATTGATGGGAACTGGATCTATGAACGCGAGTCGTGGACTGAAGTCAGAAACCCGTCCGACGAGAGCCTGATTGCACAAACTCCTCGGGCGACCAAATCCGATTTGGCGCTGGCGCTCGATGCCGCACAACGCGGCTTCCTGATCTGGCGCGACACCGCGCCAGAAGAGCGAGTTCGAATAATCCAGAAGGCAATCGGGCTTTTGCGCGAGCGCAGTGAAGCCATCGCGCGCATCATCACCCTCGAGCACGGCAAAGTTCTGAGCGAATCGCGCGGCGAGGTCGCGCGCTCTGCGAGCTTCCTCGATTGGAACTGCGGCGAAGCGTTGCGCATGTACGGAACAGTTGTGCCTTCCGGACCGCGAACGCAAAGGCTTGTCATCCGCCAACCAATTGGACCTGTTGCTGCATTCACGCCGTGGAATGTGCCACTCAGCTCTCCCTCTCGTAAGGTTGGCGCGGCACTGAGCGCAGGATGCTCAATTGTCTTGAAGGCGGCTGAAGAGACACCCGGCGCAGCATGCGCCTTGGTACAGTGCTTTGCGGATGCGGGGGTTCCCCCAGGCGTTCTGAACTTGGTGTTCGGCGATCCTGCTCAGATCTCGTCAGCGCTGATTGCATCGCCCGTCATCCGTCTAGTCACTCTAACGGGCTCTGTCGAGATCGGAAAGCATCTGACGCAACAGGCGGGCGCCGCAATGAAACCGGTGCTGATGGAGCTCGGCGGCCACGCCGCAGTCATTGTGTGCGACGGCGTCGATGCCTCGAAGGTCGGGCGAATGGCGGCCAAGACGAAAATGCGAGTTGCGGGTCAGATCTGTGCGTCGCCGTCAAGGTTCATTATCCACCGCAATGTCTATGAAGAATTCGTTTCTGCATTTGCCAGCGCAGTCAATGAGCTGCGCCTTGGCGACGGCCTGGACCCGCAGGTTCAGATGGGGCCACTGGCGAACGGCCGGCGACTTGCTGCCGTCCAGGCGCTCGTGGATGATGCGAAGAATCGCGGCGCACGCGTTGCTGCGGGGGGGCATCGCGTTGGCGACTCCGGATACTTCTTTGCGCCGACTGTGCTCGCCGAAGTTCCCTTGGACGCCGCGGCAATGACGCAAGAGCCATTCGGTCCGGTTGCCCCCTGCGTCTCCGTCGCCAGCCTCGACGAGGCGATCCAGCTCGCGAACAGCTTGCCCGTCGGGCTGGCAGGGTACGCGTTCACCAATTCACTTCACGATGCCGAAAGAATCACACGTGAGCTGGAATGCGGGGTGCTGTTCATCAACAATTTCGATATCGGTCCGCCTGGCGCCGATCTGCCATTCGGTGGCGTGAAAGACAGCGGCATCGGGCGTGAGGGCGGATCCACCAGCCTTGACGCCTACACGATCTCGAAAACTGTGCTGCAGAGTACAGCGCAGGTATAGAGTGCGCGCATCGGTCTTGACCCGTTCTTTAGGCGCGACAAAGGCGTAGCTGGCGTCGTAGCAATTCACTACTCCCACAGGAATCAATAGCATGAGCGACCAACTTCGCACCCAAACTGTCGGATTCATTGGCCTGGGCATGATGGGCCTGCCGATGGCAACCAACCTTCTGAAGAAGGGTCACAAGCTCGTCGCCTATGATATTGACGCGCGCGCGCTCGCTGATGTCGTCAGGCTTGGTGCAAAGGCGGGTGAAGGACCGGCCGATGTCGCTAGCCAAGCAAGCGTCGTGATCTCGATGGTCGATACAACGGCCCAAGCTGAGGAGGTGATTGTCGGCGCCGGGGGGGTGATGGACAGAGCCCAGCAGGGCGACATTGTTGTTAGTATGAGTACTATTGATCCAGTATCGCTTAGGGCCATGCACAAGACGCTCGCCGCTAAAGGCATCGGCTTGATCGACGTCCCGGTGTCTGGTCAAGTAAAAGGCGCGATCGCAGGCACGCTGAAGGCCTCGGTCGGTGGAGAGCTGGCCGACTTGGAGAAGGCACGGCCGGCACTTGCCTCGATGACTTCGGAGATCGTGCACTTCGGCTCGATTGGGCAGGGAACGGTCATGAAGTTGATCAACAACCTGCTGAGCCAAGTGACCAGTGTCGTAGTGGCCGAGGCGCTCGTATTGGGCACCAAGGCCGGTCTCGATCCTACCCTGATGGTAGATTCAATTCTCAAGTCGACAGGAAACAGTGCAGCATTCGAGTATGGAGCGCCGAGAATCCTTAAGCGCGACTTTAAGGGTATTCGCATGGACATCGTCGATAAGGATCTGGAGTTGCAAGTGCAACTTGCGAAGTCTTTCAAAGTCCCGCTGTTTATGACGAACATTGCCCACCAGATCTACCAGGCGGCCCGCGCACAGGGGTTGGGAAGCGAAGACTATGCCGCATCGATCGTGAAGGTGTACGAGAACATAACCGGCGTTGTCGTGAAGGGGAAGTGATCCTCGTCAGCACCCGCGCGACGGAAGAGCGAGTTGAAAAGGATATTCATCACTGGATCTTCTGATGGGCTTGGCGCGAGAGTCGGACAACTGCTGATAGCAGCCGGATTCGAGGTAGTACTGCATGCCCGCAGCGAGCAAAGGGCGGCGGACGCAATGCACAAAGTGCCGGGTGCGAGCGCTGCTTTGGTCGCAGACGTGTCCACGCTCCGAGGCTGCTACAGGCTTGCGGAGCTTGCAAATTCCCATGGCACATTCGACGCTGTCATTCACAATGTGGCCGTGTTCCATCGAGAAGACCAGGGCCTGACAGAGGATGGCTGCACCTCTACATTCACAACGAACTCACTTGCACCATACGTGTTGACGGCCGCGATGCAACGTCCGGCGCGCCTCGTCTATCTTAGCTCCGACATGCATATTGGAGGTCGACTGGACTTCGACGACCTTGGATGGGCTCGTAGGCCCTGGGACGGAACGCAGGCTTACTCAGACACGAAGCTTCACGACGCGATGCTTGCGTTTGCCATGGCACGTCGCTGAGAGCCGGTCGCGCAAATTTGAACACGCCGCAAAGTGGATAGGCTGCTCCCGTGGGCGAGGATAGAGCCCGGATGACAGGAGCAGACGACATGAGCAAAAGACCCCGCCGCAATCACTCAGCGGCATTCAAGGCCAAGGTGGCGATCGAGGCGCTGGCCGACGGCAAGACGATCGCCGAGGTGGCACTCAAGCACGACGTTCATCCCAATCAGGTGACAGAGTGGCGACGCCAGTTGATCGAGCGCGCCGCGGGCGTCTTCGGGGGCGCGACGGCGCCAGAGACGCCGCCGGTTGACATGAAGGTGCTGCACGCCAAGATCGGGCAACTGACCCTGGAAAACGATTTTTTAGAGGGTGCGCTCACCAAGGCGGGATTGCTGAGCGCAAAGCGATGATCGACCGTGATGCCGAACTGCCGATCAAGCGCCAAGCCCTGTTGCTGGGCATTAGCCGAGGCACGGTGTATTACCACCCCGAGCCGATTTCTGAGAGCGAGCTGGCGTTGATGCGCCGCATCGACGAGTTGCATCTTGAACACCCGTTCGCCGGCAGCCGCATGCTGCGCGATCTGCTGCGACTGAGGGGCATCGAGGTCGGACGGCGGCATGTGAGCACGCTGATGCGGCGCATGGGTATTCAGGCGCTGTACCGCAAGCCCAACACGAGCAAGAAGCACCCATCACATCCGGTGTTCCCGTACCTATTGCGGGACTCGACCATCGAGAGGGCTAACCAGGCTTGGGCCTTGGACATCACCTACATACCGATGGCCCGAGGCTGGGTGTACCTGGTGGCGGTGCTGGACTGGGCGAGCCGCCGGGTTCTGGCCCATCGCGTGTCGATCACGATGGAGGCGGACTTCTGCGTCGAGGCATTGCAAGAGGCTGCCGCGCGCTGGGGCGCGCCAGAGATCGTCAACACCGACCAAGGTAGCCAGTTCAGCAGCTGCGATTTTGTCGCCGCGGTGAAGCGAATCGGCGCGCGCCAGAGCATGGACGGCAAGGGCTGTTGGCGGGACAACGTTCTCGTCGAGCGACTGTGGAAAAGCGTGAAGTACGAAGACGTGTACCTGAAGGCCTGCGAGAGTGTCAGCGCCGCACGCAAGCACCTGGCCGCCTACTTCGATTTCTACAACGCCCGGCGCCCGCATCAGTCGCACGACGGGCGCACGCCAGACATGGTCTACTTCGCCACGCTGCCCACGATGAAGGAGGCTGCCTGATAGGTTGAACCATGAGTACATGGCTCAACCGGGGCGCCTCCGGCGGCCTGGCAGGGGCCTAGTCTTACTGTGTCAGATATTTGGTGCTCGTTGATGCCGAAGACAACAGGGACATCGGGGCAGGTTACGAGCCAGCAGTGCGCCGATACGCAATCGCAAGCTCGTGATGGAGGATGGGACGTGGCGCTGCGCCCTCTGGGCTTCCCCGAGGTTGGTAATGCGTGGGTAGGGCAGGCTCTTGGCGTGCGGAGTTTTTTTTACCCCCGACCTCGTCGGGGTGCTGCAGCCGCTGCGCCAGCAGGAAGCCGTAGGCGGCAATGCTGAGACTGGCGTGATGATGAAAGCCGCGCCAGCCCCGGCCTTCGTACTGTCCAAGGCCCAGGTCCTGCTTGAGATCCTGGTAGTCACGCTCGATGCGCCAGCGCATCTTGGCCTCGTAGACCATGCGCTCCAGCGACGTGTCCTCGGGCAGCGTGGACAACCAGTACTTCAGCGGCTCTTCGTGGCCCTCGGGCCACTCGATGAGCAGCCATTGCGGCTCGCGCAGCTCGCTGCGCTGCTCGTCGCGGTGCGCTGCACGTACCCGCACGCGGACGAAGTGCGAGCGCAGCGCAGAATTCGTGCCCTCGCGCCAGGTCACTTCTTGCCAGTCGTCGGGCTCGATGTCGAAGGCCACGTCCTTGACCGTGCGGGGCCGGTGCTCGGGGGCGGTGGCGTCGCCGCGGCGCAGCCGCCGTGGCACGCGGCCCCTACCGCTGTAAGGCTTGGGCGGCAGGGGTTCGTGCCCGGGCGGCCATACCGTGACGCTGCCCGTCACCCCCACAACGTAGCGCAATCCAAGCTCGTCCAGGCGTTCGCGAAACGCCGTGTCCACGCCATAGCCCGCGTCGGCCAGCACGCAGTGCCTCGGCGCCCCCTGGGTCATCAGGTGTTCGATTTGCTGCAGCGCGATTTGAGGCTTGGTGGCGAACTCGATCGCCTCGGGCACGCCGGCCTTCTCGCGTCGGGCCTCGTCGTCGGCCCACTCCTGGGGAAGGTACAGCTGCCACGCCACCGGAATGCTGGCCGCCGCGCAGGCCAGCGACACGCTCACTGCCACCTGACAGTTGTCCTGCTTGCCCAGCATCCCGCAGTATTGGCGCGCGACGCCCACCGAGTGCCGCCCCTGCTTGGGAAATCCTGTGTCATCGATGATCCACCAACCGCCGTCGCTGAAATCCATCAGAGGCACGACCCACTGGCATATCCCCAGCAGCATGCGCTCATCCGACCAATTCGCGTCGGCCACGAAGTGGTGCAGCGACTGGTGGCGCGAACGCACATTCAGCGGGTCCATATGTGCCGCCATCGGCTCCACGCTCTTGCGCTGCAGCGGCGACATCAGCCCCGTGGTGTACCCGCGCAGCCCGGCGTGCCGATCTGAATGTCCCAGGCCTTCGCTCAGATGGGCCATGTACCGCTCGAATTCCTGCAAAGTCTTCCATCAAGGTTCGCCCTTCTCCTGAAGAAGTGCGCATAATGCCTTGATTTCGCTCAAATTACTAACACAGTAAGACAGAGATTGAGAGAATCAAACCGCAGCCAATCCACTTAACTCAGGCCGGTGCGTGTTCAAGCAACCGGGGCCGGCTCTCTGGTCCGGCGTGTTATCGAACGCAGTAGACCCGGGGTGGGTTCCGACGCGAATGGGAGGGTCAGCGCTCCAGGAGACCTCATGTCAGGCGCGGCGACGCAGGTCTGGCTTGCGGCAAGTCAGGATCCAGCCGCACTCGCCACCGGGAAGTTCTTTCTTCGCAAAAAGGCCGAAGCACGCGTCAAGGGATGCCCAAGACGAGATGCTGCAGGATGAATTGCTGGATCGATTTGCAACGATTACTGGAATTCGCTTAGCCGACTGATCCGCGATTCATCGCCACGGGCCGCTCGCGGCGGGTTCTCAGGCAACGGATCCAGCGGGGTCGTCGTCGCGCACACCGTGCTGGTCGCGATCTTCAGGTAGCGCGAGGTGGCCAGGCCTTCTGGCCTTCTGCGGCGGGTGTGCACTGTTAGCGCCATCCTGTCTTTCCTACCCTGTACGGCTTGCGCACGACCGAAGTTCAGCGTCTCCGCCTGGAGGATCTCGATTGGGAACAGGCTGTCATCCGGGTGCATCGATTGCGAGTCCGGATCGGCTCCCGGCGGACAAGGCGCGTCCGCCTTGGCGGACGCCGATCAATAGGCCATACGTCGAAGTTGTGGCTGCACCAAGAATTCAGTATTTCTTGAGAATCGGACTGCGCGACACAGTAGCCAGCACGAAGAACGCACGCACTCATGATCGAGCCTAAGCCACTCGACGCAAGCGCGCGTCAGATCCATTGAGCACGGATCCGCATCTACATGGACGTCACCACGAAGCAAACCAAACCTGGGCAGGGCATCGCACCACAGCTCTTCATCGACGAGGAACGGCTCGCCCTTCGCACAGAGGACGTGATCGAGCCCGATCTCCCGACCCTCGATCCGCACCATCACCTCTGGCATAGAGCATCGAAGTATCTCGTGCCCGAACTTCTGCAAGCCTGGAATCGAATGCGAAGAATGTTGACGACTGTATGGAGTCGCCTTGATCAAGCGTTCACGTCTTCCTTCGTAACCCCTCGGTGGTGCGGTTGGGTTACCGAGCATTCAGAAAACGCTACGCGACAACTGCGCGGCACGCGGTCATAATTTTTTTGCTCGCGCAATCGACGTCGACAGAGAGACAAAGGAATCTGACATGACCGTAAACAGCAATGACGAGGGACGCACAGCCACTAAGCGACTTGCGGACAAGGTCGCGGTGGTCTTCGGCGGAGGCCAGAGCGTTGGTGAAGGCTTGGGTAACGGCCGGGCGGCATGTGTGCGCTTCGCGCGTGAAGGCGCCCGCGTGTTGGTGGCCGACAGGAGCCTGGTTTCGGCCGAGGAGACTGTGCGGTGGATCAGCAGCGAAGGCGGCGATGCCGTGGCCTTCGAGGCGGACGTGACTCGCGAGTCGCAGATCGCCGCGGCCATCGACGAGGCCGTTCGCAAGTGGGGATCGCTAGACGTCCTGCACAACAACGTCGGCGTCAGCCTGGCAGGCGGCGACGGGGAACTGACGGAGATGTCCGCCGACAGCCTGGACAGCCAGTACCGTATCAACTTCGGCGGGACCGCCCTGGCCTGCAGGCACGCACTGCCGATCATGCGCAAGCAACGCGGCGGCGCGATCGTCAACATCTCGTCCGCCGCCGCCGTTGGTCTTTCGCCCTTCGCGGGCTACAAGGCGGCCAAGGCTGCAATCAATGCGCTGACCGAGCAACTCGCCCTGCAGAACGCGCAATACAACATCCGTGTCAACGCAATCATGCCTGGCCTGATCGCCACGCCGATGGCTGTTGAAACGCGCGCCCGCACCTGGAACAAGACACGCGAAGAACTGATGGCCGAGCGCTCCACGAAGGTGCCGTTGGGCCGCGCGGGCAGCGCCTGGGACGTTGCCAATCTTGCGCTCTTTCTGGCATCGGATGAAGCGAACTTCATCACCGGGGAATGCATCCTTGTGGATGGCGGGCGCATTCACAACCGCATCTAGAAGGCGCATGTTTGCGCGATCTGCGCCGCAGGTGCCTTCGCGCGTCGTAATTTGAGCAGGAGTAGAACGTTGATCATCAAGGACGGAACCGACCGCGTGGCGACCGTCACCGGAGGGGCCTCGGGGATTGGGTCGGGCATCAGCCAGACGCTGGCCTGTGACGGTTTTCGCATCCCGATGGTGAGCCGGAGCGACGAAGTCTTTGCGCGCGCGGCCGAGCTCGAGCGACAAGGGCATTTGGCTGTGGGCATGCAGGCGGACCTGAGCGCCATCGCTTCGATCCAGGGCTTGACCACGCGCGTTCTCAACGAGATCGGACGATGCGACGTGCTCGGCAACAACGCCGGCACGCACATTAGGAAGCCAGACGGACAACGTATCAGGTTCGAAGAAATGACGATGCAGGAGTGGAACTTCTCCCTCGCGCTTCACATGACCGCACCCATGCTGCTGTGCCTGGCCTTCCTCCCCGGTATGAAGGAACGCGGCTGGGGCCGCATCGTCAACATCTCGTCGCGTGCGGCGCGGACGTTCACTATTCAATCGAGCCTCCCCTATGCGGCCTCGAAGGCCGGCAGCATTGGACCGACTCGCGCGATCGCCGGCGAATTTGCGCCGTTCGGTATCACGTGCAACAGCGTGGCGCCCGGCCGCATCTGCACGTCGCTGACCGACATCGACACCGATAGCCTGAAACAGGCTTCGTTGGTTGGAATTCCGGCGGAGCCGGATCGGCGACCCGATGGAGGTCGGAGCGGCCGTCAGCTTCCTGGCTTCCGACCAGGCCGCTTCGTCACGGGCACGACGCTGGACATCAATGGCGGTGCGTTCATCGCGCCTTGATGCGGCGCCACCCCGTTCTCGAATCCCGTTAGTGATCGGCATTGGAGGTTGTTGTACTTATGAATTCGGCACACATGAAAGACCCGGAGGGAAGCGATCGCTTCCTCAAACTGGTCGACTTCAAATGGTTGATGGCTGGCATTGGCTGGTGGGTCGATCTGTCGCGTCTGCAGAGCGATGAGGCCTACATCGAGGAGTGCCTGCAACGCGCTCTGAGGAGTAACTCAGAGTTGCTACAGGCGCGCAGTGTCGAGATGCTTGGCTTGCGGCGCGGTTCGGATGCGCATTGCGACGCTGCCATGCCGTCCACCTTCATCGGCTTGGCATTGTGATGTAGCTAAAGGTGGGCTTGGCAAGGAGTTTCATCAATCAAGTGCGGATAGGTACATAGCTGCCTGGCGTACCACACTAGAAGCACACACGCGTGACCCATACATTCGTTCCAGCATCGACGGTCTCGCGGCGCCGGCTCCTGGCCTGCGCCGCACCGGAGCTGCGCGCTCAGGCGCCGTTCCCCTCCAAGCCGATCAAGCTAGTGATCGGCATCGCACCGGGCGGCACCGTCGATGCCATGGCGCGGCTCTGCGCACTCCACCTATCGACGCTGCTTGGCTCGCCCGTCATCGTCGACAATCGACCGGGGCCTTCCAGATGCCTGCAATTCGGGCGCTTCTCAATTCGCCAGCGGACGGCTACGTCCTGTTCCTCACGAACGGCAGTGCCGTCTCGCTCGCTCCCGCGTTCGAGAAGGGTCTTCCGTACGACCCGGCGAAGGATTTCGCCTTCATCGCGCGGACCCCATCACGTCCTCCGTCCTGCTCGTGTCAGAAGACTTGCCGGTGAAATCGATGGCCGAGTTGATCGCGTACTCGCGCGCCTATCCCGACAAGCTGAACTATGGCTCCGCGGGTACCGGCACGTCCAACAACCTGAAGATCGAGTTCATCAAGTCGATCACTGGTCTAAAGGCGACCCATATTCCTTACAAGTCCGATGCCGATGTCCTGCGGGAGCTGGCAGCTGGTACTGTGCAGTTCAGTATGGCCACGCCGCAAAGTGCGCAGCCATTCCTGTCCTCGGGCAAGGTTCGCGGAGCCGGCCAGCCACTTCCCCAGGTTCCCCGTACCCGGCAGATCCGCATCCAGGGACTGGACAAGACCGAGCCCTATGGCTTCTACGGAATCATCGGCCCGGCAGGACTGCCGCAGTCCATCGTCGACCAGTCGAATCAGGCCATCAATCGAGTGTCCGCCATGCCTGAAGTGCGAAAGTTGATCGTCGAGTCCTACTTCATGACGCTGGTAAGCGAATCCTCGACGCAGTCCCGTGACTTCACCTTGTCCGCATTGGGCAAGGCGCGCGAACTCGTCAAGATGATCAAGCCGGATGTCAAGTGATCCGGCCTGGTCACTCGGCATGCCAATCCAAGTTTCTAACGCGCCCCGCGGTTGCTTTGTTACCAAGCCAAAAAAAGTGCGCGACGCGACAACACGCCTCAATCCGAACTGGCCCCTTTTCTACCATTGTCAGGAGATGACACCATGAACAAATTTCGGCGCGCGTCGCTGCTGTACTGCGGGTGCGCGGCGCTGACAGTCGCAGCGTGGCAACCGATCCACGCTGTCGCCGCGGACTATCCCAGTCGACCCATCAAGATCCTCGCTGGGATCGCGCCGGGCGGCACAGTCGACATCATGGCCCGTCTTTACGGACAGCAGCTCTCGATGCTTCTCGGTACTCCTGTTGTCGTCGAGAACAAGCCTGGGGCCTATCAGGTCCCTGCCATCCGCGCACTGATCTCCGCGCCGCCGGATGGCTATACCTTATTTTTTACGAACGCAAGCGCCGTCGCGCTCGCGCCCGCCACGAACGCGGACCTACCCTATAACCCGTTCAAGGACTTCAGCTTCATCGCCCAAATCGCGAACACGTCGTCCGTGCTGCTGGTGTCGCCTGAGCTGCCCGTCAAGTCGATGCGGGAGCTGATCAGCTATTCGCGCGCTAATCCGGGAAAGATAAGCTATGCATCGTCTGGTCTGGGAACAGCCAGCAACCTTAAGATCGAGTATTTGAAGGGAGCGACGGGGTTGGATGCAACGCACATCCCCTACAAGGCAGATGTTGACGTGATCAGGGCACTACAAGGCAACACCGTCCAGTTCGGGATGGTGCCTGTACAGACTGCCAAGGGCGCGCTATCTACTGGCACCGTGCGGGCCGTCGGCGTCACCTCACCTGCGTCGACCAAGCACCTGCCTGGCGTGCCCGGAACGTCCGAAATGGGAATTAAGGCGATCGAGGTAATGGAGCCCTATAGCTTCTACGGCTTGATCGGGCCGGCCGGATTGCCAAGGAATGTTGTTGACAAATTGAACGCTGCCATCAATAAGATCTCTGCTATGCCCGAGGTCCAGACCCGGATGGTCGATATCTTGGCGATGGACGTGGTTACGACCACACCAGAGCAGTTCCGCAAGAACGGACAAGCCGAATTCAACAAAGCCAAGGAAGCCTCCAAGCTGATCAAGCCATGACAAGTATCGACAAAAATGCCGCAGGGTGGACGCGTTCCAAACGCGTTGAAGGAAAGGTCGCCGTTGTCTTCGGCGGCGGCCAATCGGCGGGCGAGGGCATTGGCAATGGCCGTGCCGCCTGCATCCGCTTTGCCCGCGAGGGCGCGCGCGTCCTGGTCGTCAACAGGGGCATTGACTCGGCCGAGGAAACGGCGCAAATCATCCGCGACGAGGGCGGCGAGGCCTTTGCGTTCACCGCGGACGTGACGCGCGAGGACGAGATCATCGCGGCGCTTGTCGAAGCAGTTCGCAGATGGGGATCGCTGGATATCCTGCACAACAATGTCGGCGTCAGCCTAGCGGCGGGAGACGGCGAACTGGTGGAGATCAGCGCAGATGTGCTCGATCACCAGTACCGCGTCAACTTTCGAGGGATCGCGCTGGCGTGCAAGCACGCGCTGCCGATCATGCGCCAGCAGCGAAGCGGCGCCATCGTCAACATCTCGTCCGCGGCAGCAGTCGGCCTGTCGCCTTTCGCCGGCTACAAGGCAGCGAAAGCCGCCGTGAATGCGCTGACCGAGCAACTCGCACTTGAAAACGCCAAGTACGGTATTCGGATCAATGCCATCATGCCCGGGCTGATCGCGACGCCAATGGCGGTGGGAACGCGGTCTCGCAACTGGAACAGGTCGGCGGCCGATTTGATCGCCGAGCGCAGCGCGAAGGTCCCTTTGGGCAAGGCGGGGACCAGCTGGGACATAGCCAACCTTGCGTTGTTCCTGGCATCGGACGAGGCAAGCTTCATCACCGGGGAGTGCATCCTGGTGGATGGAGGTCGAATCCTCAACCGCATTTAGCCGAGGAGCCTCGAATGGAAAGTATCGATGTCACTGTTGTCCAGGACGACCATGTCGCGATTGTGGAACTGCAGCGGCCACCTAACAATTTCCTCGACGTCGATCTGATCGGCAACCTGGCAACCACTCTGGAGGAGCTCGATCAGGAGCCTCTATGCCGATGCATCGTTCTGGCCGCCGCCGGCAAGCATTTTTGTGCCGGTGGTAACCTGAAGCAGCGCATGGACGCTGAGGTCCAGGGAGAAACCGTCGTGGCGCCGGGCCGCCATATCTACAAGGAAGCACGGCGCCTTGTGCAAACGCGCAAACCGATCGTCGCGGCGGTGCACGGCAGCGCAATCGGCGCAGGCTTGGGGCTTGCGGCCGCCGCGGACTTCCGCGTGACATGCAAGGAGGCACGGTTTGCAGCCAACTTCACCGCGATCGGCTTTCACCCCGGATTCGGCCTGACGATCACGCTTCCAAGGCTGATCGGACAGCAGCAGGCGCGCTGGATGCTGCTGACGGGCGCGCGCATAACCGGCGACCGGGCCTTTGAGATTGGGTTAGCCGATCGGCTGGTGGGGCAGGACGAGGTCCGCGCCGTGGCGGTCGACATGGCCCGGCAGATCGCGGAGGCCGCGCCGCTGGCGGTGCAGGCGACCCGCGCATCACTGAATGCCGATCTGGTTGCCGAATTTCGCTCTGCGACTGAGCGGGAATCCTTTGAGCAGAATTGGCTGCGAGAAACGCAGGACTATCAAGAAGGCGTTCTAGCAAGCCATGAGCGCCGCAAGCCAGTATTCAAGGGTTCGTGACAAAGCCATAAAGATGCTTTTGGCAGGTCTGAGTCTATGTCGCTTCAGGATGCAGTTTTTTAGGTAAGACTGAAGTTCAAGAGTGCTGCTCCGAAGAATACAGGTGGAGGACACCGCGAAGTCGCCGATCCAATTCACCATGAAGCTGGCGCGTGGGCTGAAGATCGTGAGATCGCTGCCGCGCTTCTCGTCACTCGCAACTGGTTGCTCTCGAACGACTCGGGCCGCTCGTCTTCAGTTCCGACGCCCCGTACGACGCGCTGGCGGCATCGCTGCGCAGCGGCGACATTGACTTCATCCTCTGTGCGCTGCGCAGCGACGAGGAGGTGAAGGAACTGCAGCAGGAACCGCTGGTCGAAGACCGCATTTCAGTGATCGCCCGCTCAGGCCAGCCGCTGGCGCGCGCCGCGCGCCGCGCGCAACATCGACTTCGACGCGCTGCGTCAGGCGAGCTGGGTGCTTCGCGGCCGGGCTCGCCGTCGCGTGAGTTGCTGGAGCGCTTCTTCTCGGAAGCGAAGCAGGCGGCACCGGTGCCTGCGGTCGAGACCGGCGACCTCGCGGTGCTGCGCAGCCTGCTGCTGGAGAGCGACATGCTGACCGCGATTTCGGCGCATTAGCTGCACTACGAGATTCGCGACGGCAGCCTGGTCATCTGAACTTTCCACTCGACATGACGCAGCGCCAGGGCGCCTTCCCCTCGCCGGGCGCGCGGGCGCTGATGCAGGAGATCGGCGCGGTGGTGGCCCGGTCGCCCGAGTTTGCCGCGTGAAGGTATGCGAGGATCGCTACTGTCTCCTTCGATCAGCCCCACATGGAACTGCGCCAGCTCCGCTATTTCGTTCGCACGGTCGAGCTCGGCAGCATCGGCCGCGCGGCGATCGACCTCGACCTCGTGCAATCGGCGCTCAGCCAGCAGATCAGCCGGCTCGAGAGCGAGCTGGCGACGCGCCTGCTGCAACGCACGGCCAAGGGCGCGGTGCCCACGGAAGCGGGCCTGGCCTTCTTCCGCGAAGCGCAGCTGACGCTACGGCACGCGGACCAGGCCGCCCGCGTTGCGAAGCATGCGCGGCTGACGGGCACTGTCAGCGTCGGACTCGCGCCGACCACCGCGGCGGTGCTGGCCATGCCCTTCATGCGCGCGATGCGCGAGCGCTATCCGGACGTGCGCCTGCACATGGTCGAAAGCCTCTCGGGCCACTTGACGGCGATGCTCAATGCCCGGCAGCTCGACCTGGCCGTCCTCTTCAACACCCAGGCCGCGAGGCGCTGGAGCGTGATGCCGCTGCTGGAGGAGAAGCTGCTGCTGATCCGCGCTCGCCGCCACATGTCGGCCAGCGCAGCGACGAGCACGCGCAGCATCTTCACCGCCCGGCTGGCCAGGCTGCCCTTGATCCTGCCCACCGGCACGCACGGACTGCGCAGCGTGATCGATGCCGCCTTTCTGCGCGAAGGGGTGGTGCCGCATCTGGTGGCCGAGATCGATTCGCTGGCGATGCTCATGGACACCGTCGACGCCGGCTTCGGCGCGACCGTGCAGCCCGGCGCGGCGGTCGGGCGGTGGCCGGATGCGGCGGAGCGCTTCCACATGGCGCCGCTGGCCGATCGCGAGGCCCGGCGCCGCAATGCGGTGTGCAGCCTGTCGGACGATGAGCTCACGCCCGCGGCACTGGCGGTGCGCATCGTGTTGACGGACACCGCGCAGGCGCTGGTGCGTGCCGGGCACTGGCCCGGCGCATCGCTGGCGGACGGCGCGCGTTAGCCTCCAGACCCATCACGATTCGTGAAGGGGCCATGCGATGCGCCCCCTGGGCAGAGGGCGCCACCCTTCCTACAGTTGCTGCTTCCCTCGATGAAGACAAGAGAACGCAGTGCATGGCTCCCCTTGATGTTTTGGTGATCGGCGGCGGCAATGCCGCGCTGTGCGCCGCGCTGATGGCGCGCGAGGCCGGTGCGTCGGTGCTGGTGCTGGAGGCCTCGCCGCGGGCCTGGCGCGGCGGCAACTCGCAGCATGTGCGCAACCTGCGCTGCATGCACGACGCGCCGCAGGATGTGCTGGTCGACGCCTATCCCGAAGAGGAGTACTGGCAGGACCTGTTGAAGGTCACCGGCGGCCGCACCGACGAGAAGCTCGCGCGGCTGGTGATCCGCGCTTCCTCGAACTGTCGCGACTGGATGCGCAGCCACGGCGTGCATTTCCAGCCGCCGCTTTCGGGCGCGCTCCACGTGGCGCGCACCAACGCCTTCTTCATGGGCGGCGGCAAGGCGCTGGTCAACGCCTACTACCGCAGCGCCGAGCGGCTGGGCGTGGCGATCCGCTACGACACGCCCGTGCTTGCCATCGAGCTCGAGGGCGAGCGCTTCGTTGCCGCGCGCACCGCCGCCGGCGAGCGCATCGAGGCGAAGAGCTGCGTGCTGGCCTGCGGCGGCTTCGAATCCAACCGCGAATGGCTGCGCGAGGCCTGGGGCCAGAACGAGCGGGGGGAATGGCCCGCCGACAACTTCCTGATCCGCGGGACGCGCTTCAACACGGGCGTGCTGCTGAAGCACATGATCGATGCCGGCGCCGACACCGTGGGCGACCCCTCGCAGTCGCACTGCGTCGCCATCGATGCGCGCGCGCCGCTCTACGACGGCGGCATCTGCACCCGCATCGACTGCGTGTCGCTCGGCGTGGTGGTCAACCGCGAGGCGAAGCGCTTCTACGACGAAGGCGAGGACTTCTGGCCCAAGCGCTATGCGATCTGGGGCCGGCTGGTCGCGATGCAGCCGGGGCAGATCGCGTGGTCGGTGATCGACCGCAAGGCCGTGGGCCGCTTCATGCCGCCGGTGTTCCCGGGCACGCAGGCCGACACGCTGGGCGAGATCGCCAAGAAGATCGGCCTCGACGAGACCACCTTCCTGCAGACCATCGGCAACTACAACGCTGCCTGCCGCGCCGGCAGCTTCGACCATACGACGCTGGACGACTGCCATACCGAAGGCTTGTCGCCGGCCAAGACCCACTGGGCGCGTCCGCTGGACACCGCCCCCTTCTACGCCTACCCGCTGCGGCCCGGCATCACCTTCACCTACCTCGGCCTGAAGGTCGACGAGACCGCGGCGGTGCGCTTTGCGGACAGGCCGAGCCCCAACCTCTTCGTGGCCGGCGAGATGATGGCCGGCAACGTGCTGGGGCAGGGCTACACCGCGGGCGTGGGCATGAGCATCGGCACGGCCTTCGGCCGTTTTGCCGGTACGCAGGCCGCGCGCTGCGCATTGAACGACAAGACAAGAACATCGATGGAGACCGCCGTTGCAGCCGCTCACTGAACTCGTCGCGCGCGCCAGGTTGGATGCGGACGGCGTTGGAACAGCCAACCCGCGCGTCATTCCGATCCGGCCCGCGCTGCCGCCGACGGCGACCGAGGAGGAGGTCTCCCGCATCCTGCAGATCTGCAACGCCTGCCGCTACTGCGAAGGCTTCTGCGCCGTGTTCCCCGCGATGACGCGCCGGCTCGAATTCGGCAAGGCGGACACGCACTACCTCGCCAACCTGTGCCACAACTGCGGCGCCTGCCTGCACGCCTGCCAGTACGCGCCGCCCCACGAGTTTGCGGTCAACGTGCCGCGGGCGATGGCGCAGGTGCGGATGCAGACCTACCACGACTACGCGTGGCCGCCGGCCCTGGGCGCGCTCTATGGCCGCGCCGGCCTCACGGTCGCAATGGCGCTGGCCGGCGGGCTGGCACTGTTCCTGGTGCTGGCCGTGGCGCTGTCCGGCTCGCTGCTGCACGAGCCCCTGGCCGGCAACTTCTACGCCATCTTTCCGCACAACTTCCTGGCGGGCGTGTTCGGCGTGGTGTTCCTCTTTGTCGTCTTCGCGCTGGGCATGGGCTTGCGCCGCTTCTGGCGCGAGGTCTCGCCGGGTCGCGATGGATCGCCGGCCAACGGCGCGGCTGCCGAAGCCACGCGCGACGCGCTGCGCCTCAAGTACCTCGACGGCGGCCACGGCGAGGGCTGCAACAACGAGGACGACCGCTTCACGCTTTGGCGGCGGCGCTTTCATCACTTCACCTTCTACGGCTTCCTGCTGTGCTTCGCGTCCACCTGCGTGGCGACGCTCTACCACTACCTGCTGGGGCTCGAGGCGCCCTATGCGCTCATCAGCCTGCCGGTGCTGCTGGGCACGGCCGGCGGCATCGGGCTGGTGATCGGCCCGCTGGGCCTGCTGTGGATGAACCTGCGGCGCGACCCGGCGCATGGCGACACGGCCCAGCGGCCGATGGACCGCGGCTTCATTGCCTTGCTGCTGCTGACCAGCCTCACCGGACTGGCGCTGCTGGCCTGGCGCGACACGCGCTTCATGGCCCTGCTGCTGGCGGTGCACCTCGGGGTGGTGATGGCGCTGTTCCTCACCTTGCCCTACGGCAAGTTCGCGCACGGCATCTTCCGCTCGGCGGCCCTGCTCAAGTTCGCGATCGAGAAGCGCCGGCCGAGCGGCTTGCAGCTCGGCGACGACTGAGGGCCGGCGCGCCTCCCCGACTCAAGCAGGGGTGCCAGCGGCGGCAGCCAGATCGAGCAAGGCATCCGCGAGGGTCGCAACAAACGAGTGCGTACATTTGTTGAACAAGCAGACTGGTGCTGATTGCGCCTGGAGCCGGCCGCTGCTTGACCCAATGGTTCACATGGCGCTTCGCTGATGTCAACTCGCGCATGCGCAGAGTGCGCATCGTCGGCATCTTGTCTTTGTGAGAAAACTGGTGATCTCCTTGTGCGCTATTCAGTTTGGCGAAATTCCGGCCGGCGTCTAGCTCGAGCCGGCCACTGCCTGAAGCACGGAGCGGCCCCTGCTCCAGCGCACAAAGGTTCAAGGAGCGCATCATCATGATCGAAGGCCAACGCGCCCCTTCTTCCTCTTACTTCTTCTTCCTTCTTCGTCGCCTTCTTCTCCTGGAAGGAGAAGGAAAGCAAGGGGAGGGAGGTGGAAAGAGAGAGAGGACCGCGCGACGTCCTGGGTCATTGCAAAGTGAACGTCTTGAAGGAAGGGTGCTCGGTAACTTGGGTTTCCCAGTGCGCTCCGCACGCATGCAGCATGTCATGCAGGATGTCCACGCCCGGACCGATGGGGGTCGTCTGAGCAACTGCTTCGACCGCTGTCGTACCGCGACTCGCATCAAGGTGCATCACCACTGCCCATCCCATCTCAATCTCTCATCAACAAGCAGGTGCTGCCTTGAGATCCCGCTCAACGATTTGATGATCAAAAAGGCTTGACAGGTGAGTCCACATATAAGGGAACTCCCCCATCCCATTAAAATCGCTGCGCACCGCGACTGCCGGCAACTGAATGCCAGGGCTGGGTTGCGATTGTCCATCTACTCACTTGAAAAGGAGATGTCCATGAATACGCCCACTGATTCCCACCGGCGCTCGACCGCCCCAATTGATAGGCAAGGTAAGACCCACTCGGGGCGTGCCAGAAGATGGTCCGTGAGGTATGGAGTGGATCAGGGCGTACCTGATACGCTGTCACCCAGTCTGCAACTGCAGGTGATGCGATGGGCAGTACCGAGCTTTACCGATTGCGTGACGACGCAGTGGACGTTAAAACGCGTGGACATAGACTTCGCCAGCTGCATGCGCCGGCGCCACGCTTGCAGTGTCCAAGCACTCGGAACTGCGTGCCAATCTGCCGCGGACGGAATCTCACATGCTCAGCTACAACAATGGCGTAGCAGCCTCGCCAATAGCTGTCCCCATTGAGCCGGTCAACTCCTGGCCGGCCTTGCATGTCGGTTCACCTCAATTCTGGGGAGTCGACCACGATGTTGTCGACGCCCTTCTCGACTAGTCGTCGAAGCCACCAGCCGTCGCACCCGTGCTTCATAGCACGGGTGCACCTTGGCCTGCGGCTCGAGCTTGCAGCGCTCCCGGGTCATGCGAATGGAGTGCGCAAACGCGACCGTTTTCCCGGGATCCGGCTGCATGGGCTCGTGCCTTGGCGGCCGTCACTCACCGTCAAACTCCAGGACCTGTCGCCGAGCTCGACGCTCATGTCCCCAGTGGATCGCCTTAGACCGCCGTACTCACGCTGTGGGACTGCTTGGGTCATCGACATCTCCATCTCCTTGCCAATACATTAAGCGAATCCCGTTCTATCGAAGCGGGTTTTGCTCGGTAGTCCCGGATTGCATCCTTCATGGTCTTTCCGGGCAGCCTTTTCTAGCGAGGCTTTTGGCGGGCACAAGGCCTGGACGCTTTCCCGCAGGTCGACGGCAACGCGTCTGCGGAACCGGGACCGAGGCCTTCGTGTTTGCCGAAGACTGGCAGGAACCCTGAGCGGCGGAATGGAAGCTGACGCTTAGCATTTCGACGCTGTGCTCTTCAGCCTGACTAGAAAAGTTGAGTCAACGACATTGGGGTGTCGTGTCCACTCGACGGCGATGACGCATGAAGTCGGAGTGCTCTTCGACACCGACCTCGCTCCGAATATCGAGGAAGCTCATGAGTCGGCCGATCGATCGCAGCAGTTCAAACAGGAATTAATCTCATGCAAAAATCATTCATCGCACTTGCCGTCCTAGCTGTCACCTCGTCGGTGTCGGCCCAGTCCTCCGTGACGTTGTTCGGAGTGGTCGACGTCGCCGTCAGCCGCTACAGCGTCAAGAGCGAGTGGTACAACAACACGGCCAATCCGTTCCTGCTGCCTCCGCCTGGGCAGCCCGACAGCATCAAAAGAAGCCAGACGGCCCTATCCCAGGGCAATCTCGCCACTAGTCGCCTTGGTTTTCGCGCCACTGAGGATCTCGGCGGCGGCCTGGCCGCCAGCTTCTGGCTGGAAGGCCAGATCAATCCGGACGACGGCTCGCGCGGCATCCTGAATTTCAACCGCCGCTCCACCATAAGCCTGTTATCCAGCACTCTGGGTGAACTGCGCCTAGGGCGCGACTACACCCCTTCTTTCTGGAACGACACGGTGTTTGACCCTCTGGCCGGGTTGGGCACCGGTATTAGCCTGATCAATACGATCTTCCAGAACCTGGCCACCGTGCGCGGCGCAGCCACTACTGCCAATCCGGGCGTCATTGGCTTGGGCAGCCACGATTCCTATGTGCGCACCAGCAACAGTGTGGGCTACTTCCTGCCGCCCACGCTTGGCGGCGTCTATGGGCAGGTCCAGTATGCGCTGCACGAGAACGTCGAGCAGAGCAACTTGCCGGGCACGCCGAGCAAGAAGGGGCGCTCCTTCGGCGGGCGCCTGGGCTATGCGAACGGGCCGATTGACGTGGCGGTGGCCTACGGGGAGAGCACGGTGGGCGATGTCACCGCGCTAACGGCCGCGGGGCTGCCTACCGGCGCGGGCTTCGAAAACAAGATCAAGAACGCTAACCTGGGCGCGAGCTACGACTTCGGCGTGATCAAGCTCTTCGGCGAGGTGTCGATGGCGCGCGACGAACTGGAGACCAGCGTTCCGCTAACGGCGGGCCTGTCGGCGACAGTGAGCGAAAAGGACAAGTACACGGGCGGGTTGATCGGTGCGACCGTGCCCGTGGGCCCGGGGCTGATCCGCTTGGCCTACCAGCGTGTCAAGTTCAAGAACGATCCCGGGCTGGTGCCGCCCACGCTGTTCGCGCCCAACCGGGATGCGTCGGCCAATAAGCTCGCCATCAGCTACGTGCACAACCTGAGCAAGCGCACGGCGCTGTACGCGACGGCGGCGCGCATCCGCGTCAAGAACGGGGAGAACAACCCTGCCGTCATGGGCGCGACGGCGGGGGGATCGCCGACCTACCTGTCCACTGGCAACGGCGTGGCCGGCTACCGGCCGCGCAGCGCGACGGGCTTCGACTTCGGCATTCGCCACGCGTTCTGAGCCGTTCAACACCGGCGGCGCCCCTTGCGGGTGCCTGTTTCAATGCACAACCAGAGAGAGGTTTCCCGCAGAGTCATTTGCAAGTTTCTCCACGGGTTCACGCCGGGCGCCTTGCGCCCGGCTCTTTTTTATAGGCGGGAAACCGGCTGCATCGATCGGCTCAGCGTGGCGGGCACCATCCCTCATGGGAACTTGCTTACGGATTCGTCCACCTTTCTCATCTGTCGACTCCTTGAGCCGTTCCAACAATCTGACCAAGGACGGCAGCCTATGTTGGACGCAAGTGTGACTGCAGCCGTTAACTACTCAAAGGAGACGGAAAGATTCGTCGCCTCCTCAAGATAATGATTGTGCGCGGGCTCGCCGCATGGCATGGCGTTGATTGCGAGAAACGCACTGGCCCAGAGCAAGCGCTCGAACATCCCGAATGAGAGCCGGAGAGTAGATGTTCAACTCCAATCCGGAGACAATCGAGAGGAAAGCCCGCCGGCGATCAGCACCTGCAGGCGGATGGAGAAGTTCGCCTCGGTCTGTGCGGTCCGGTGGGGGCCAGATGCTGTGCGGGCAACGAACTGTCGCTTGGGGCCGAGTTCACCCGGTAACAGTCCGGATGAGTCAATGCGGGGGCAGTTCCTGATGTCGCTTGACATGAAGATCAGCCTGATCGGTTTGGGCGCGCCCAAGGGCGGTGAATTTGCTCGGAGGCTCCTGGCCCGGAAGCTTGCCCACTGCAGCGACGTTGTGCTCCTCTGTCTGCCGCGCAGCAAGGGTATGCGGCGGGCGATATTCGCTCCAGAAGGTCCGGTGGAAGGACTCAGGACGGACACGCTGGTACGTGGCTCGATGACGGGGCGCCAACGCGGTGCGCAGCCTGTTCAAGGCAAGATCAAATGTCTGCGACCGAGGGCCAGCATCGGGATGCTCGCCTGTGCAAGGAGCCAATCCGCTCTTGCAAAAAGAGCCTGCGTGAGGCAGTTTTCCACCAGTGATGTCTGGGAAATCAGTGTGAGGCTCCCGAGAATGGCGGGATGCTGCTCGGCTGTCTTCGGGCTCTGGAATGGATCTGATCCGGCAGGAAGGCCGTTGCCATCGGTAGACGGTGGGTCGCAGCCGCCCCAGACAATACCTTCGAAACCAGGGGCATTTCCAGGGGCAATTCTTCCAAGACTATTGGGATCTCATGGGGGGCTGTGAGGTGCGCGCTACGCACCTTCTTTTCGATCCCCTACTCCGTGAAACTGACCATCCGCATTTCGCACATTTCATGCACTGCGTAACGAGGGCCCTCTCGCCCGAAGCCGGAATCCTTGGTGCCGCCGTAAGGCATCAGGTCGACGCGAGAGCTTGACGTTTCGTTGATGTGCACGCCGCCGACGTTGAGTCTTCGCACGGCCTTCATGGCCGAGTCGATACGATTGGTAAAGAACCCGCTCGCAAGGCCATATGGCGTCGAGTTGACACGATCGATCGCCTCCTCGATGTTGTCGAAGGGAATAAGGGTCATGACGGGACCGAAGACTTCGCTGCAACTCACCTCGCATGCCGGATCCACATCCGCGAGCAAAGTCGGCGGCACGACAGCGCCTTGCCTCGGTCCGCCAGCAAGGCGCCGGGCACCGCGCGAGAGAGCCTGCTCGATCCAGCTTTCGAGCCGCTCGGCAGACGCCAAACTGATGACTGGGCCGATTTGCGTCCTGGCATCCTGCGGATCGCCGAAGCGCAGCGCCGACACCATCGTGGCCAATCGCGCCTCCACGTCGCCTAGCCGGCTGCGTTCCACAAGCAGATTCTGGATCGACGTGCAAACCTGGCCTGCCTTGCGGTAAGCAGAGCCGACAATTTTCGGCAACGCCACCTCTAGATTGGCGTCGGCATCCAAGATGGTGAAGGCGATGCTGCCCAATTCCATCTGGGTACGACGCAGTCCGGCACGTTGCTGGATATCCCGACCCACCTCGGTGCTGCCGGTGAAGGCGAAGAAGCGGATTGCGCGTTCGGCAATCAACCAGTGCGCAACCTGTGCCCCGCCATGAATCACCGAGATCAGGCCGGAGGGCAGGCCCGCTTCCATGAGCGCCGCAGCCAGAAGATTCGCCGATTGGGGCGTGCTGCTGGAAGGCTTGACCACCACCGCGTTGCCGGCCGCGATTGCCGGCGCGACCTTGTGCGCGACGGTGTTGATCGGTGCGTTGAACGGCGTGATAGCGCAGACCACGCCCAGCGGCACCGGAATGGTGAAGCCAAGGCGGCCCGCCTGATCCGGAGCGCCTTCCAGGGGAATCATCTCGCCAACCAGTCGGCGCGCCTCTTCTGCCGACAGACGGAAGGTCTGGATGCAGCGCCGCAACTCACCATGTGCATCGGCCTGACTGAATCCAGCTTCCACTTGCAGGACCTTAACGAACTTGTCGCCGTCGCGCTCGATGATCGCGGCCGCTTTGTCAAGGATCGCTCCGCGGCCGTGGGGTGTCAGCGCCGCGCATCGATAGGCGGCTTGGGCGGTGCCCACAGCGGCGCGCACTTGATCCTGCGATGCGACATGCAGGCGCGCGAAGGGTGTCAGCCGGTACTTGTCTAGCACCGGCCATTGCTCGGCGCCGTCCTGCCACTCGCCAGCGATGAGAAGGCGTATCTGCATCAAATTATCTCCACTCATGTCATACCTTTTGCGATTTGTCTGATGTGCTGATGTGGGCGTCATGTGGCGACTTGCGCTTGTACATGAGGGTGGCCTTCATCTCCTGAACCACCGTCCCGTCCTGCTTGACGCAACGGCGCTCGAACACGATCACGCCGCGATCGGGCTTGCTCGTCTCCTTTTTGTCGATAACGCGCGAGTGCATGCGGATCGTGTCGCCGTGTTTGATCGGGCCGAGAAGACGCCAGCCATCGATGCCCAACAAGGCCAACATAGTTCCGTCGTTGATGCCGCTGGCGTACTGCAGCCCCCCCATGACCGCATAAATCAGCGGGCCATGCGCCACTGGTTCGCCGAAGATCGTTGTCTTGCAGTACTCGTGGTTGACGTGTACTTCGTTGAAGTCGCCGGAGATGCAAGCGAAATTGACGATGTCGGTGCTGGTGATCGTGCGGGCGGGCGTGACCATCTCTTCGCCAAGCTGAAAATCTTCGAAGTATTTGCCGCGTGGTTTGTAGCTTTCCGTCATTCTTGGTCCAGTTCGTGGATTACGCTTCAAAAGCCCGTTCAGCCCATCTGGCCGGACAGGATCACCGTGCAGTGCGACGAGAGAATGCCGCCTTCGTTGTGAACCAACGCCAGTTCGGCGCCTTGGACCTGCCTCTCGCCTTCGTCACCGCGGAGCTGGCGCACGGCCTCGACGATGCCGAACAGCCCCCCAGCGGCCCCGGCGTGGGCATGCGAGAGCATTCCACCGTGGGTGTTGATGGGCAGCTTGCCGCCGATGCGAGCATCCCCTCGCTCGAAGAAGGCGCCGCCCTCGCCGGCTCCTACGAAGCCGAGTTCCTCGAGCTCGATGATGGGAACGATCGTGAAGCAGTCGTACAGCTGGGCGACATCGATGTCCCCAGGACCGACACCGGCCATCTCGTAGGCGATCCGGCCGGACTGCGCCGCGCCGAAGTTCGTCATGCTGGGCGCGCACATGATGTGCTCGTGCGTGTGCATCTCCCCCACACCAAGCAGGAAGGCCGGCTTGTGCCGCAGGTCTTTCGCCCGCTCGGCCGAGGTCACGACGAAGGCGCCGGCCGCGTCGGAGATCAGGCAGCAATCCAGCATGTGCAAAGGATCCGCGATCGGCTTGGATGCCAGCACCTGCTCGATGGTCAGGGGCGCTTTCATCTGCGCGTTGGGGTGCATGGCTGCATGCGAACGGGTGTTGACGGCGACGCTGGCGAGCTGAGCCCGCGTTGTGCCGAACTCGTGCATGTGACGGCGAGCGACCATGGCGTAGAACCCGGGGATCGATCCCCCGTAAGGCTTCTCAAATTGAGGATGCCCGACATTGGTCAGGACGGCGATGGCGGCGTCGCGGCCGAGCCCTGTCGCCCGGTTCTCGCCGGCGCAGACCAGCACCGTTTCGGCCAACCCTAGGGCGATCGCCTGTGCGGCGTGCCGCAGCATGATGCCGGGGCTGGCACCGCCCGCGACCATGGAGGCACACATCTTCGGCCTGAGTCCGGTGTACTCCGCAAGCGACGAGCCGAGCATCGTGTACGACTCGGTGAACGAGTAGGCGGTGAGCAGCCCGTCGACGTCCGAAGGCTGCAGCCCCGCATCGTCCAGTGCGCGCCGCATGGCCTGCGTATTCAGGCCGAGGCCGGACATGCCAGGCACCTTGCCGATGTCGGACTCGCCGACGCCGACGACCGCCACCTTGTTTCTCAGAGAGATGGATCCAGTCATGGCGTACTCAGTCCTCCGCCCGGCGGAATTGTGGAAGCCTGGCCCCATCGCCACGATCTTCGAAAGTCACCTTCACGCGGTCACCGATGCGAACTGCCAGCGCGGATTCGCCGATCACGTTGGCGAACATGCGCGGTCCCTCGTCCAGATCGATCATGGCGATCACATAAGGTGCGCCGGCCGCGAACGCCGGCGTCGGCGCACGGTGGATGACGCTGAAGGTGTGAACCACGCCGTCACCCCGGCTCTCGACCCATTGCAACACATCGGACCAGCAGTGGGGACACAAATGGCGCGGCATGAAATGCATGCGGCCGCAGGACGTGCAGCTGCGGATGAGCAGTCGGCCCTCGCGCGCGGCGTCCCAGTAGGGCCGGGAGTCACCGTTCGGCTCGGGCTGGGGCAGCTGCGAGGACATGGGGTCTCCTCGCGTGCTCACGCTACGTATGGCTTGCCGAACATCGGCTCGCGGAACGGAGTCGGCGGCAATTCCCACGTCCCGGTCGAAGGCGGGCGCACCTCGGAATCCACGTGCACATCGATTACGCAGGGCCGGCGGTTCTTCAGGGCCAGCTCGACGGCGCCGCGCAGGTCTTCGCTGCGCGTTACCGTCATGCCATCGGCGCCCGCGGCGCGAGCCCACGCGGCAAAGTCCGGGTTGTAGCGCTCTCCCCCCGGCCCCTGTTCACCCTTGTAGAACGCCGTGCCGAGTTCGCGGCCACCGAACATGCCGTACTGAATGTCTCGGATGGCCGACCACGCGAAGTTGTTCCACACGATCCAGACGCAGGGCAGGTTGTATTCGACCGCGGTGCACACGACATAGGGTGTCATCGTAAAGCCTCCGTCTCCGACGACGGCTACGCAGGGACGGTCCGGCGCGGCCAGTTGCGCGCCTAGCACGCCACAGACACCGAAGCCCATAGAGGAATAGCCCCAGCTGTTGAGCATGCTCTGCGTACGCTTGGGTTTCCAGAACTGCATGAACCAGTTGTGGTGCACGCCGGAGTCGAGCGAGAGGATCACGTCGTCGGGCAACACGTCTTGCAGCGCACCCACGACATACTCGGGTCGGATCGGCGTGGTCACGGCGCTGAAGTTGGGACGCACGAAGGCCTCCCACTCGCGCTGCCAGCTTTCGACCTGGTCGCGCCAGGCCGCGAAGCGGCCGGTATCGGCCGTTGCATTCTCGACCTCGGCAAGAAGCTGCTCGCAGAAGGTTCTGCAATCGGCCACGATTCCGACTGTGGGCGGGTAGTTGCGGCCCAACTCCTGGGGATCGATGTCCACATGGACGAGCTTTGTCTTGGGGAAGTTCCAGGAATAGCCGGGGTGCCAACTCGAGGAGGATCGATCGTCGAATCGCGTGCCGACGGTGATCACCAGATCGGCGTGGCGGCCTGCCTGGTTCGCAGGATAGGCGCCGTTGCGCCCGATGAAGCCCAGCGTCATCACATCATCGGCCGGCACACAGCCCATGCCGTTGGGGGACGTGATCACCGGCGCACCCAGCCTGCTCGCGAGAGCCGTCAGGGCCGGGCCAGCCTCGGACAGTGTCGCGCCATGGCCGATAAAGAAAACGGGGCGCCGGGATTCGCTCAGCAGCGCCATCACGGCGGCAAGGTCGGTGTTGGATGCAGCTGGCCGGAGCTGTCCGAGTGTGTGCGCAGGTGGCGGCAGCTGCACGTCGGCCTCTTCCTGGTAGAGGTTATAGGGCACGTCCAGGTTTACCGGCCCCGGGCGCCCCGAGACCATGGTGTCGCAGGCCTGTCGCAGGGCAAGCGGGAGCATGTCGACGCGCGAGGGCTGGAAGCTGCGCTTGACGACCGGTCGCAGAACGTTCGGGAAATCCGCTTGGTTGTGCTGGTATAGCTCCTGAAACGGCGCCCTGTTCATCTGCGAGGTCGGGACGTTGGAGGTAATGGCCAGGAACGCCGACGAATCGGACAGCGCCGTCGCCAGCGACATGACCATGTTGGCCGAACCGGGACCCGTGGACGTCAGTGTTGCAACCGGCTGGTGCTTCACACGGAAATAGGCGTCCGCCATGTGACCCGCACACTGCTCGTGGCGCGGAGAGACCAGCTGGATCTTGTCGCCCACCTGATGGAGCGCGTCCAGCATGCCCACGTTTCCGTGCCCGCAGATGCCGAAGATGTACGGCATCTTCTGCTGCACCAGGTACTCGGCAATCAGTTCGCTTCCCTTCATCGATATCTCTCTTTCGTCAAGGTTTTGAATGTCATGGGGTCCATCCCCCTCCGTTGCACGCCGCCTTTGATGCCTCGGAGGTGCGCGGCATCTCCGATGGTTGTTCGAGGGCGTCGAGCTCGCCACACGCATGCGACGCTGCCAAGAAGCCGAAGACCAGCCCAGGCCCCAGGGTGATGCCCGGACCTGGATACGCGCCATTCATGACCGATTCCATATCGTTACCGCACGCATAGAGACCTGGAATCGGCGCCGCGTCACAGTTCAGCACGCGGGCGAACTCGTCGGTGCTGATGCCGGCTGCCATACCCAGGTCCGCGGGGTACACGGCGACCGCATAGAAGGGGGCGCGTTCGATAGGTGCAACGCAGGGGTTCGGCGACTGGTCGGCATCGCCCAGGTGGCGTTGATAGATGTTGGAGCCGCGGCCGAACTCCGGATCGCGGCCATGCACGGCCTCGGCATTGAAGCTCCGCACAGTCTCAACGAACGCAGGGCTTGGGATCCTCAACGACTCGGCGAGCGCCTCCAGCGAATGCGCCTTTCTCAAGTACCCGCACTCCAATTGGCGGCGAATAGACAGGGCAAAAGGGCGAACGCGCCCCAGCCCGTACTTCCAGAGGAAAGCCTTGTCGCAGATCAGCCATGCAGGAATGCTGCTGTCGGGTGCCCGCAACTGGGCCCGGACGAACTCGTGGTACGACACGGCCTCGTTGACGAAGCGTCGCCCCTGGTTGTCGACCGCAATCAGGCCCGGCTTAGCACGGTCCGTCACCGTGTGCGGGAACACCGCCCCGATACCATCGACACCGGGACAGACCGACACCGGCACCCAGAACGCCTTCGCCTCGTCGACCGTCGTACCCGCGGCGCTCATGCCTGCGCCCACGGCAGTGGCCAGGTCCGCGCCCGAGCAGCGTGCCGGCGACTTCACCGTCGCCGACAACAAGCCCGCTGTCCGCGGAATGTACCGCTGCTTCAGCGCCGTGTTGTGTGAAATGCCGCCGGTCGCCAGGATCACTGCATCGCGCGCGAGGATGCGCCGAGCGTCGCCAGCACAGTCACCCTCAATGCCGACGACCCGGCCTTGCTCCTGGATCAGCGCCGTGACCGGCATGCGGGTCGCAATGTCGACGCCCAGATCGCGCGCCGACTTCAGTAGGCGTGCCGCCAAGGCGTTGCCAAGGACGAGCGTCGTTCCCCGGTGCGCGCGTAACCGCTGGAGTGCATAGCGCCCGACGAGTTTCGCAGCATGCCAGGCGGCGCGCGGCGATCGCCCTATGCGTCGCAGCACGGGGAGATCCTCCCGGCTAACCATCATCCCTTCGAACAGCAGGAATTCGGGCAGTGGATCGCGCAGCAAGGCGAAGTCATCTCCCAGGCCGGAGCCGTCGAAGGGCACCGGCTCCAGAACCCGGCCCCCTGCCGTGGCGCCCGGCGCCTCGGGGTAATAGTCCGGGTACCTGCGCACCGGCTGCAGCCTCAGGGAGGTCCGTGCTTCGAGGAAGGCGATGGCTTCGCCGCAGCGCGCAAGAAACATCCCCATCCGGCGGTCGCCGACGCAGCCTGGCACCGTATGCTTCAAATACTCCTGCGCGGCATCCAGGCTGTCCTCCATGCCCAAGGCGCGCATCTTCGAGTTGCCGGGTATCCAGACCATGCCCCCCGAAACAGCAGTTGAACCGCCGATCCGCTCGCTCGCTTCCAACACCACAACACGCCTCCCGTGCGCGGCAGCGGTGCACGCAGCCGCGAGGCCGGCCGCGCCAGAGCCCACCACGATGAGGTCATACACATCGTGGATCATTTCGTTCGAATGGGGGGTGCGAGACGTCATCGGCGCGCGTCAGTTCGAGCCCGCGTGCTCAGGTGGACGCGTGGGGGGCTGCAGCGCCGCGCGGGCTCAGATGCGCCTCCACGCGAACCGCCGCATTCTCTGCGGGCGGGGCGGCTCCCACCACCAGAGCATCGACTACTCGCAGGCCCTTGCCCTTCTCTTTGACGATGATCGGGTTGAGTTCGAGCTCTTGGATATCGGGACAGGCCAAAAACATATCCCCAAGCCGCACGGCCGCATCGATGAGCACGCCCACATCCGCCGCAGGCTTGCCGCGAAATCCCTGCAGCAGCGTCCAAAGCTTGAGCTTGCGCAGCGCCGATTCGACCTGGTCGGCTGTCACGGGCAATGCCAGGTGCGCAATGTCCCTGTAAAGCTCGACGGCCACACCGCCCGATCCCACGGAAATGATGGCGCCGAAGTCCGTGTTGCGGAGGCAGGACACCACGACCTCGACGCCGCCTTCCTCTACCATCTCCTGCACCAAAATGCCGGCCTGCGGCTTGCCCAGGCGCAGCCGGAAGTCGGCGGCGACCCGGTCGACCTCCGTCGGGGACGCCACGCGCAGCTTCACCAAACCCAATTCGCTCTTGTGCTCGGCGTCGGACGGAAGCGCCTTGACGACGACAGGGTACTGCAACCGCGCACACGCAGCAGCCGCTTGTTCGCCGGCCGCGAGGACGACCCATCCGGCCGGCGTCGCACCCGCATCGCGGCAGAAACTCATCATCGAATCCCAGTCGCCCGGCAGCGCGCGCGTCGGTGGCGTCGCGCGCGGCTGCGAGGGCGGCAGAGACGCGTGCTCCCGAAGCCTGTAGAGAAGAGAGAGCGCGCTCATCGTCTCCGCCGGCTCCGATGACAGGAGGACGCCTGCTTCGCGATAGGTCCGCCGGGTCTCCACATCCAGGCTGTCGCCCACGAAGCTGACAATCACCGGCAAATCACGGGCCAACTCCTTGTAGAACTCGCCGTCGCGCTGCAGATAGCGACGCCCGCTGTTCGCGTGCTGAATGACGAGCGCCTCGGTGCGGGGGTCTTCCGCCAACGCTTGGCAGGTATTGCGGAACATGTCGGGAACGGTGTTAATCTGCCCCGTAAGATCGATCGGGTTTTCTTTGCGCGCGAAGTCGGGCAGAAGCACGTCCAGCCGCGCGGCTGTGGCTTTGGTGAGCTGCGCCAGTCGAATGCCGCTGTCGCTGCTATGGTCCGCCAGGAGCGCCGCGGCGCCGCCAGACGAACTTAACATCGAAAGTCCTGAGAGCGGATCGCTTGAACGGCGCGGATAGGGCATGAATGCCAGCACCTCTACCGCTGAAAGCAATTCACCAAGGCTCCCCACAGCGATAACGCCGGCTTGGTTCAGCACATCGGAATAGACCGCGTGCGGCGACGCGATCTTGCCGGTGTGCGAAGCCGTTGTTTGCTGGCCGAGTTCAGATTTTCCGGCCTTGAGCACGACCACTCGCACGTCGCGGGCACGGGCGCGCTCTGCAATCCGAAGGATGCGGTCCGCCCGACTGAGGCCCTCGATATAGAGGGCAACTACTCGAACATCCTCCTGCTCGACGATCCACTCCAACGCGTCGAGCGCGTCGAACACCGTCTCGTTGCCCACGCTGACCATGTAAGAGCACCCCAGGCCGCTGCGGTGCAAAGACGTGGAAATCGCGCCGCCCAGAGCTCCGCTCTGGCTGATGATGGCGATCGGGGCAAACTGGACGTGATCCATGTTCATCGCGGCAGGACTGTAAGTCAGCATCGCCTTGGCCCGGACCGACCATATTCCCTGGCCGTTCGGACCGATTACTGTCACGCCGTGCTTGCGTGCCGCCTCGGCAAGTGCGATGGCCAGGTCCTTTCCTTCGTCCGTCTCCTCGAATCCGGCGCTGAAGACAATGGCGTTGCGGATATTCCTGGCACCGCATTGATCGATGATCCCTGGCACTGTTTTAGCCGGAGTGATCACCAGTGCGACGTCCGGAATTTCTGGAAGATCGTCGACACTCTTGTAGGCCTTGAGCCCTTCGACCTCGGTGTGAGTCGGAGTGACAGGGTAGATCCGCCCTTCGAAACCGTGCTTCATCAGCGCGCGCAGCAGCAGGTTTCTCGGGTTACCCTGCACAGGTGACGCACCGATGACGGCAACGCTCTTGGGGCGGAACAGGCGGTCGAGGGATTCAGTTGTCATGGAGGTCGATTTAATTGCACTACGTTCAGCGACGAACTTTGAACGAGCGACACGATGGCGTCCAGACGCTTTTTCTAGCTTGTTAAGTAACCAGGACTTACCAGCGTCCCGTGCCGTAGCGCGAGCCGCGAATTGCATCGACAATCAAGCTCAAACTGGAGACATGAACATATGGAACTGAGGCACCTCCGCTACTTCGTTGCGGCCGCCGAGGAGCAGCATTTCGGCCGCGCCGCCGAGAAGCTGCACGTGACGCGGCCCGCTGTATCGAAAATCATCGCCGACCTCGAGGACGAACTCGGGATGATGCTGTTCGAGCGCAGGGGACATCGCGTGACGTTGACGCCGGCTGGCAAGCGGCTGCTGCCCGACGTTAAATCCGTAATGATCATGCTGATCGACGCATTCAAGATGGCGAGGAAAGTCAGTGAGGGAAAAGCCGGCAACCTGAGCGTTGGCTATGGGGCGCTCACATTGCACAACACCCTGTTCCGAGAGTCCATCAAACAGTTCAAGGATGCCCACCCAGACGTGGCGCTGACTCTGGTGGAACTCGCCACCCATGCGCAGCTCAAGGCGGTCTCCGACGGCCGGATCGACGCTGGCTTCATGCATTTCGGCACCCTGGGGACGTCACCGCAGCACAAGCGGAACGCGCTCGTTCCGATGCCGGACAAGGCCTCGCTCGACTGGCTGACCATCGAGAACGGCCATTTGGGTGTGCTGATGGAGGAGAGTCATCGATTCGCCGGCAAGAAGTCCCTTGCGCTGAGCGATCTCGCGAATGAGCGCTTCATCGTCGTGCCGAAGTCGAGCGCAAGCCCTGGCTACGGAATGCTGCATCTGATGTGCCAGCAAGCAGGCTTCGAGCCGCATGTCGAACAGGAAGTCGACTCCTTCGCCGCGATGTTCAATCTGGTCTCGGTGAACATCGGTATCGCGTTGTGCGTGCGGGGCAGAAACTTCACTTATCCGCGGCAGCTCAGGGTCGTACCCTTGCGCCAGGTCGATTACTCGACGGACTTCATCGTGGGATGGCTCAAGGGCCAGACTAATCCGCTGGTTGCCGTACTGGTTGAAACCGTGCGGCGCGTGGCCGGTCTCCACTGACCCGGGGGCCTGGGTTGCCTTCTCGTTACCGAGCGTTAAGAAAAGGCCACGCGACAGATGGTTTGGGCGAAGTCAAACTTGCCTTCTCGCACGAGAGCGACACAGGGGCACGACAAGGAATGACCAGCAACCTCCCATCCGCCGACTTCCAGTCCTGGCTCGGGCGCAGCATGACCACCGAGGACGAGATCACGGCCTTTCCGATCAACGCGCTCGCCGCCGTACTGGATCGCGAGCCCGCCGGGGCGCATGTGGGGATCACTGTCCCGCCGTTGTGGCACTGGCTGTATTTCCTCCCGCTCCATCGTCCTGGCGACATTCGCCATGACGGGCACGCGCGCGGCGGCGACTTCATGCCACCGATCCCCCTGCCCCGCCGGATGTGGGCGGGCAGCAAGTTCATCTGGAATCAGGATAACCCGCTAAGGGTCGGCGATAAGGCGAGGCGCATATCTCGCATTGATGCGATCACTCCGAAGACCGGGAAAACCGGCGAACTGGTGTTCGTGAAAGTCGTGCACGAATACCACAATGAAGAGGGACTGTGCTTCACCAACGAGCACAACAGCGCCTTCCGTGGTGCCGCCAAGCCCGGGGAAACCTCTTCGACGCCCGTTGCCGCGGACACCATCGCTGACTGGCGACGCGAACTGACGCCGGATGCCCTGCTGCTCTTCAGGTATTCGGCGCTGGCCTTCAACTCGCATCGAATTCACTACGACTATCCCTACGCGACCCAGCAGGAAAAGTACCCGACGCTGCTGGTGCAAGGACCACTGATCGCCACGCTGTTGATGGACCTCCTGCACCGCAACGCGCCACACGCACGAATCCTTTCCCTGGACTTCAAGGCAGTGCGCCCGACCTTCATGGGCAGGCCCGTGCAGCTGCGCGGCCAGTCCGACGGCAGTGCGGTGCGGTTGTGGGCGAGCGACGACGAGGGCCAGCTCACGATGAGCGCGAACGTGGTTCTTGCGGCTTGAACCGGCACCGGCGCGCCCTGACAGGCGTGCAGCGTCGGTTGGTTTCTGTTTTTCTACAGAGGTAACCCCATGGATCTTGGAATTAGAGGCAAATTGGCACTGGTCACGGCTTCCAGCGGCGGGATGGGCATGAACATCGCGCACACGCTTGCCGCCGAAGGAGCGAACATTGTCCTGTTCGCCCGAACCGAAGACAAGCTGCAGGCGGTGGCCAAGGAGATTCGCGAGCGGCACGGCGTCGAAGCTACGGCCGTCGCCGGGAGCATGGCGGAGAAGGCCGACATCGCGCGCCTGGCCGGGCGATTGGACGCGCTCGGAGGCGTGGACATTCTCATCCTCGTCAGCGGCCGCCCCCCCAACCCCTTGCGGCCGACCTTGGATGAAGACGACTTGGCCCGCTGGGACCAAGCCTACCAAAGCCAGCTGCGCAACGTGATCCAGGTGGCCAACGGCATTGCGCCGCAGATGCTGGGCAAGCGCTGGGGCCGGATCATCGCCATCACCTCCGCATCTGCCAAGGAACCGATGGCGGTGCACGCACTCTCGACGGTTTTCCGCGCGGGGGTGACCGCCTACATGAAGGGACTCGCCAACGAGATCGGATCCAGCGGCATCACCGTCAATTGCGTTGCCCCGGCGCTCATCGACACCTCGCATCGAACGGGTTCGGCGGCGTACACGCCCGAGCAGGCGGCGAAACGCAAGACTCTCACGCCGCTTGGACGGATGGGTACACAGGAAGAAATCTGCGGCGTAATCGCCTTCCTCGCCTCGCAGCAAGCCGGCTTCGTGACGGGTTCGACCATCGCCGTGGAAGGTGGAATGCTCGGCTCTCTCTTCTGAAGGTCGCGGCGGTTCCTCACGGCAACTTTTTGCGATGCGGACATGCTTCAGAGGTTCCGGGTCTAAGACAATGACCTGATCCTTGTCGAGTCTACTTTCCCTCAAGGAATATCGACGACGGATAGCGTTCGCGGCATTGCTACGGCGGTTTCAAGTCCGAAGCGCAACACCGGGGTCAATGAACTGAAGTTGATGGCTTATGAGAGCTGGCCAGCGTTTGTGCGAACACCTCCAGCGGTGTGCGCCAGTTGTGCGTAGCACGCGGCCTGGTGTTCAGACTATCGGCGATGGCGTCGAGCTCTTGCTGCGTGTACACCGACAGGTCGGTACCCTTGGGCAGGTACTGACGCAGCAGCCCGTTGGTGTTCTCGCAGGTGCCGCGCTGCCAGGGGCTGTGCGGGTCGCAGAAGTAGACCCGCACGCCGGTGTTGGCCGCCAGCTCGGCGTGACGCGCCATCTCCTTGCCCTGGTCGTAGGTCAGGCTTTGGCGCAGGGGCGCGGCGATTGCATTGAGCTTGACCGTGAAGCCGGCCAGCGCCGCGGCGGCGGTGGCATCCTCCATGCGCGCGAGCAGCACCAGACGGCTGCTGCGCTCGACGAGAACGCCCACCGAGGACTTGTTGCCTGTGCCCTTGATGAAGTCACCTTCCCAGTGTCCGGGCATGACCCGATCGTCGATCTCGGGCGGGCGCACATGAATGCTGACCATGTCCGGGATCTGGCCGCGCCGATCCGTGCCGCGGCTGCGCGGCAAGCGCGTACTGCGGCCCTGACGCAGGCAGGCGATGAGCTGACGGCGCAACTCGCCACGCGGTTGCGCGTAGATGGCCGTGTAGATCGTCTCGTGAGAGACGTGGCGCTGAGGTTCGTCGGGGTACACACGCCTGAGCGTAGCGGCAATCTGCTGGGGCGACCACTTCCAGCTCAGCAAGGTCAGCACGACGCCCCAGGTAACGCTGCTCACATCGAGCTTGACCATCGGCCTGGCGGTGCGGCGGCGTCGCGCCTGCAGAGCCGTGGCGGTGTCGCTCGCGTAGCCGAGCTCAGCGCAGCTGTTGCGCCGCAGTTCGCGACTGACCGTGGAGGCCGGCCGCGCGAGCACGCGGGCGATCGCCCGCGTGCTCGCGCCCTGCAACTTCATGCTCGCGATCGTCATTCGTTCCTCAGGCATCAGCTGCCTGTACGTTGCTCGTCTTTCTTCCACTACAGCACCTTACATGGAGTGAGGTGTTGCACTTCAGATTTGAGGCCGCCTACCTTCATAGATATTGACCCGAGCAGTCACTGTACTCAACAAGGAGGTTGCGCGCGCGCAAGCGAGACATCAGCGATCAGGTTCTAGAGACGGTTTGGGTCGCCGCACCGTTGGTCCTCGGCCTTGCTTCCTACCTAATCGCACCCGCGATCGCCTCACACAGCGTTGTTGTGTGCGACGGGGGCTTCCACGCCAAAATCCAACATACAACACCCAGAATGACATGGTGCTCAGATTCATCCTTCCTGCGCCTGGGAAACTCAAGCAGCGGATGCCCGTATCGGTTTGGGTGACTGACTGCCAATGGCGCGAAAGGTTGCTCGGACGGCTGATCGGGATGAACCGCCTTTTGAGAACGCACCTCGAGGCGCTCGAGCATAGGGTCGCCGAATACAGCGCCGCCGTCCATCGCCAGCGTTCATCCGTACTCGTTCCCAAAGCGCACTGACAACGACCACGGCCCCGACCACTAGTCTTACTGTGTTAGTAATTTGAGTGAAATCAAGGCATTATGCGCACTTCTTCAGGAGAAGGGCGAACCTTGATGGAAGACTTGCAGGAATTCGAGCGGTACATGGCCCATCTGAGCGAAGGCCTGGGACATTCAGATCGGCACGCCGGGCTGCGCGGGTACACCACGGGGCTGATGTCGCCGCTGCAGCGCAAGAGCGTGGAGCCGATGGCGGCACATATGGACCCGCTGAATGTGCGTTCGCGCCACCAGTCGCTGCACCACTTCGTGGCCGACGCGAATTGGTCGGATGAGCGCATGCTGCTGGGGATATGCCAGTGGGTCGTGCCTCTGATGGATTTCAGCGACGGCGGTTGGTGGATCATCGATGACACAGGATTTCCCAAGCAGGGGCGGCACTCGGTGGGCGTCGCGCGCCAATACTGCGGGATGCTGGGCAAGCAGGACAACTGCCAGGTGGCGGTGAGCGTGTCGCTGGCCTGCGCGGCGGCCAGCATTCCGGTGGCGTGGCAGCTGTACCTTCCCCAGGAGTGGGCCGACGACCAGGCCAGACGCGAGAAGGCCGGCGTGCCCGAGGCAATCGAGTTCGCCACCAAGCCTCAAATCGCGCTGCAGCAGATCGAGCACCTGGTGGCTCAGGGGGCGCCGAGGCACTGCGTGCTGGCCGACGCGGGCTACGGCGTGGACACGGCGTTTCGCGAACGCCTGGACGAGCTTGGATTGCGCTACGTTGTGGGGGTGACGGGCAGCGTCACGGTATGGCCGCCCGGGCACGAACCCCTGCCGCCCAAGCCTTACAGCGGTAGGGGCCGCGTGCCACGGCGGCTGCGCCGCGGCGACGCCACCGCCCCCGAGCACCGGCCCCGCACGGTCAAGGACGTGGCCTTCGACATCGAGCCCGACGACTGGCAAGAAGTGACCTGGCGCGAGGGCACGAACGCCGCGCTGCGCTCGCACTTCACGCGCGTGCGGGTCCGTGCAGCGCACCGCGACCAGCGGCGCAGCGAGCTGCGCGAGCCGCAATGGCTGCTCATCGAGTGGCCCGAGGGCCACGAAGAGCCGCTGAAGTACTGGTTGTCCACGCTGCCCGAGGACACGTCGCTGGAGCGCATGGTCTACGAGGCCAAGATGCGCTGGCGCATCGAGCGTGACTACCAGGATCTCAAGCAGGACCTGGGCCTTGGACAGTACGAAGGCCGGGGCTGGCGCGGCTTTCATCATCACGCCAGTCTCAGCATTGCCGCCTACGGCTTCCTGCTGGCGCAGCGGCTGCAGCACCCCGACGAGGTCGGGGGTAAAAAAAACTCCGCACGCCAAGAGCCTGCCCTACCCACGCATTACAAACCTCGGGGAAGCCCAGAGGGCGCAGCGCCACGTCCCATCCTCCATCACGAGCTTGCGATTGCGTATCGGCGCACTGCTGGCTCGTAACCTGCCCCGATGTCCCTGTTGTCTTCGGCACCAACGAGCCCTAAATATTTAACACAGTAAGACTAGGACCAAGCTCTATCACGCCGTCAGCTTGTGCGCCGGCATCACGTACACGATGGGCGGGATCGCGATCGACGCGCACGGTCTTCGCTCCACGCGTCCGGCCAGCCGATACCCGACGTTTGTGCCGCGGTTAGAGTCGTCGATGGTGAGAGCGCAAACGGGTTGCCTATCTCGGTGGCCTGACGCCTTCGCCGATCTCCGCGCTGCGGGGCGGCGAGCGATATCGCGGAGTGGGCCAACGCGCTATGAGGCAGGCCAGCAGGGACGAGTGCGACCGGATGCGCGTGCCTTCGGCTTAGGTGCAATCCAGTTACCACGTGTTGAGAAAAAGTCAAACTCGAATGAGCCGCATGACGGCACACTATCTTTGATAGTCGCATTCTTTCGCGGCATTCAAAACATGGAGAAACCCATGGCTGCATGCGTTCCACAAACCGCTCTTCTGACCCGGGCGCGAGGCCGGTACCCAGACAAACCGATCACAGTGTTGGTCGACTTTTTCGTTGACGGGTCCACCCACTTCTTCAGGCACCTGCTCGTCAAGAAAAAGCTCACCGACGCACTCCGGCAGCCGGTCGCAACATCTCTTCATTGACGAGGAATGGCTCACCTTTCGGCCGGAGGACCTATTCTTCCCTTAATGGCTCCGCTGTCGTTTGTCGGAAGGCGAAGAGAAAATGACGGCTGCCGATCGTCAGCACTGGTGCCTGTGTTCGGAGCCGACGTGAGATCAGGGTCAACTTGAAGAGCGCCCGCATGGAGCATCGAATAACTCTTCAGCCGATGGAGCAGGCGCGCGCAGCGGCGAGAGGACAGGAAAAGACGTCGACGGGAACACTCGCGGCGAGCTTTGACGACGCAACTTTCGGGCAGTTCAGAATGCCGCATATGGGATTCAATCTCGCAAGGATTGATCTGGTCTCACTGCGCCTAGCCTCGCTTTGCGCACAAACAGGGTCGCTATCCGCAGCATCAAGACGCGCACACTGCTCCATTTCAGCCGCGAGCGAAAGGCTCGCTGCACTCGAGGATGCGCTCGGCGCCCGCCTGTTCATCCGGGACCACCGGGGCCTGAAGATCACGGCTGCAGGCGAATTGCTGGTCCACCACGCAACCTTCATCCTGGAAAGCCTTGAAGTTCTGCATGGACAGCTTTCCGCTCCACGCCTGCAATTGGCGCCCTAACGCGACCGCAGCTCTGAGTCGAGCCTGGCCGCCCAAGAAGGGCAAAGCTGATGGTGGACTCGCCGCTTCCGCCGCGGTGGCTTCAAGAGTCGGCATCGAATCGGTTTGGTGCCCCTGGCTCGGCCACCCCTCCTTCACGGTCCGGTGCGAGCGATTGTGGCGCAGAGTGCGCGATGCTCTGTGGCGGGCAAAGGCGAGACCGCAATCGAGATTGGCCGCGCCCCAGTTGCATCCTTGAAGGAAGAGCTTGAGCTGCTGCCGCGATTCAACGCGAGCTGCGCCGTCACCGCCCACGGTAAGGCCGGATCTCCGTCATCGGCGTACCGGCCTCGAGTCCCAGGTACGCCAACGCGCGACGCATGTCCTCGCGCTTCACCGGCCCCCTCCTGCGCAGGGTCAGGCACTCGACCGGCGACCGGAACGACCATCTCGGGCGGCGTGTCCCAGGTCACCACCGGTGCCACGTCCTCCGCATCGATCTCGACGACCGCGTCGAACTGCGCGCCGTCGTCGCTCGCAAGCGTGCGCCAGTGGGCAGCGCGGATCCAGGCCTCGCCCTGCGGGCGAACGGCCGGCCTTCATGCGGCCTTCCATCGATATCGCACGGATCGCGCTGTCGCTGACCTACACATGTGTATGACTACGGCGAAGTGCACGTGTAGTTAGACGCCAGTTTCGCGGCATCGACATCGTTCGCCGGACCGGTGTAGCGCGGGTACTGCGGGTGCAGGCGAAGTGGCCTCGTGAACGCGACGCTGCCGTCCGGCTTGCGTTTGGTTGCCGTGAGTTGGCCAGGGGCTGCGTCTTGCGTCGCCCAGGCATCGATCACGCTTACGAGGTTGACCGCATCCGCGCCCGGGCCGCCCGAACGATGATCGACACCTGGCGGCTGGTAATAGCAAATCTGTGGAAGGTCGCTTGGCCGCCCATGGTCGACTTCACCTTGTCGAGGTAAGCCGTGGTCGCCCGATAGCTTGTCGCAGCATCGTTCTGCCCATGCCAGAAGATCACCTTGCCACCACGCTTCATGAACGGATGCAAGTCGGCGTCGTTCGCGCTGTTCAGGGCCTCCATTGCTTATAGGCCCGTCGGATTCGAGTTCCAGTCGTAGGTGAGCGTGTTCACGGTCAACCCGTTGGCGAGGTAACCCTTGACCGTTGCGTCGGCCAAGAGGAATGCGGGCCGTCACTGCCATTGCCCGACGTCCCTGTGTACCACGAACCCCGAGCACCAACAGCGAACGCCTCTGTCGGAGCGTCCTCACTGCCGGTCAAGGCCCAGCCGGGGGGGTGTACTTGCCTCCGACAAACTCGACGGTCCGGTCCAGGTGTTCACGGCTGCAAGTTGAGCGTCCGACAGACAGTTATGTCGCTATCCGTTCCGCCCACGCAGCGAAGCACCGCCGGACTGAACCTGCAGGCGGTCGGGTTGGATACCACGCCATCGACGATCCCGTCTTGCGCGTCGCATGTCCTGCGCACTGCGCTTGCAAGAAGCCGAACCTTGTCTTGGGCGAACGCACCTCCGGGACCACTCCATCAACATGTCGTGGCGGTAGGTTGGCACTATGCTGACCACAGCTGCGCTGTATCTCACGCCTTGAGCACCAGAGCTGCGGGCGTGCTGTGTCCCCAGCAGCTGGTCCGGGCAAGCTCCGGTGTGTGAGCAGTGCCCTGCGGGCGCATCGCCGAGTTTAAGCGACTGCGCTCCTACCTCACCGGCCCGCAACCAGCGCGTGGGCCTCACGCCACTGGCGGCAGGCGCTCCAGCAGCTTGTCCAGCGTGACCGGATAGTCGCGCACGCGAATGCCGGTTGCGTTGTAGACGGCATTGGCCACCGCGGCAGCGACGCCGCACATGCCGAGCTCGCCCACGCCCTTGGCCTTCATGGGCGAGGAGATCGGGTCGGTCTCGTCCAGGAAGATCACGTCCTGGTGGGGGATGTCGGCGTGCACCGGCACCTCGTAAGCCGCCAGGTCGTGATTGACGAAAAAGCCATGCCGCTTGTCGAGCGCCAGGTCCTCCATCAGCGCCCCTCCGACTCCCATCGTCATGGCGCCGATCACCTGGCTGCGGGCGGACTTGGGGTTCAGGATGCGCCCGGCGGCACACACGGCGAGCATGCGCCGGACCCGGATCTCGCCCGTCGCGGCGTCGACGCCGACCTCCACGAAGTGGGCGCCGAAGGTCGACTGCTGGTACTTCTTGTCGAGGTCGCCGTATTCGATGCCGTCCTCGGCCGCGAGGCCGTTCGTGCCGGCCGCCTCGGCGAGCGGCACCGCGCGATCGCCGGCGCGCACCATGCCGTCCGAGAACTCCGCGTCGCCCGGCGCGATGCCGAGCTTCTTCACCACGGCCTCTCGCAGTTTCATGCAGGCGGCGTAGACACCGGAGGTCGAGTTGTTGGCGCCCCACTGCCCGCCCGAGCCGGCCGAGACGGGAAACGCCGAGTCGCCCAGACGCACGAGCACCTTCTGCAGCGGCACGCCCATCGTTTCGGCGGCGGTCTGCGCGATGATCGTGTACGTCCCGGTTCCGATGTCGGTCATGTCGGTTTCGACAGTGACCACGCCGCGGTTGTCCAGGCGCACGCGCGCGGCCGACTTGGTCAGGAGGTTGTTGCGGAATGCCGCGGCAACCCCCGTGCCCACGAGCCAGCGCCCGTCGCGCTGTTGCCCGGGTCGTGCGTTGCGCTTGCTCCACTCGAAGCGCTCGGCCCCGGTGCGCAGGCACTCGATCAATTTGCGCTGCGAGTACGGGCGGTCGGGCTTCTCTGGGTCGACTTGAATGTCGTTGAGGACGCGAAACTCGACCGGGTCGAGCCCCAGCTTTTCCGCCATCTCGTCCATCGCGATCTCCAGCGCCATCATGCCCGGCGCCTCGCCGGGCGCGCGCATGGCGTTGCCTTCGGGCAAGTCCAGCACCGCCAGCCGTGTGGTCGTCAGGCGGTTCGCGCCGGCGTACAGCAGCCGTGTCTGGTTGACCGCGGTCTCGGCCTGTCCGCCGGGCAGGTCGCCGGACCAGCCCTCGTGGGCCATGGCGGTGATCTTGCCGTCGGGCGTGGCGCCGATGCGGATGCGCTGGATCGTCGCCGGCCGGTGCGTGGTGTTGTTCATCATCAGCGGCCGCTGCAGCGCCACCTTCACCGGCCGCCGGGCGGCCCGCGCGCCCAGCGCGGCGAGCACCGCATCCGCGCGCACGAACAGCTTGCCGCCGAAGCCGCCGCCGATGAAGGGCGAGACCAGGCGGACATTGGCCTTCGGGATGCCGAGCGTCTTGGCCACATCGCCGACGCCCCAGGCGATCATCTGGTTCGATGTCCAGACCGTGAGCTTGTCGCCCTTCCAGGCCGCGACCGAGGCGTGCGGCTCCATCATCGCGTGCGACTCGTCGGGCGTGGTGTAGGTCGCATCCAACTGCAACGGGGCCGCGGCGTAGGCGCCGGCGAAATCTCCCGCCTTCGTTTCCGGCGGACCTGAGAATTCGTTGGGCTTCGGCATCTGCGCCGCATCCTTCTCTGCAACCAGGTCGAAGCGCCCGGGCGAGCGCGTGTACTCGATGCGCACCAGCTGCGCCGCGGCACGCGCCTGTTCGAAGGTGTTCGCGACGACGAGCGCCACTGCTTGATGGTAGTGGTCGATCTCGGGCCCGCCCAGAAGCTTGGCCGTGTTGAAGTCCCCCTTGCCGAGCTTGCCGGCGTTGCGGGCAGTGACGATGGCGAGCACGCCCGGCGCTGCGCGCGCGGCGGCCAGGTCCATCGAGGCGATGCGGCCTTTCGCAATGCCGGCGCCGACCACGTAGCCATAGGCCGCGTCAGGCGCCACATCGTGACGCTCGTACGCGTAGGGTGCCGTGCCCGTGGTCTTGAGAGGGCCGTCGACGCGGTCGGTGGGCTTGCCGATTACTTTGAGCTGATCGATCGGGTTGGTCGTGGCGGGGGTGTCGAATTTCATATCAGCTCCTCGCTTGCACCAGCGCGGCGGCCAGCGTGCGCTCGGCCAATGGCAACTTGAATGCGTTCTCGTGCGTCGGCTGGGCGCCGGCCAGCAACTGGGCCGTCACCGCCTTGGCGCCCTGCGGCATGGCGGCCTCCGCAGCCTCGAGGCGCCACGGCTTGTGGGCCACGCCGCCGAGCGCCACCCGCCCCGACCCGTCGCGCTGGACGATCGCCGCGACGGAAACGAGCGCGAAGGCATAGGAAGCGCGGTCGCGGACCTTGCGGTAGGTGTGGGTGCCGCCGACGGGACGGGGGAGCGTCACGGCGGTGATCAGCTCGTCCCGCTCCAGCGCCGTCTCGATGTGCGGCGTGTCGCCGGGCAGCCGGTGGAAATCGGCAATCGGGATCACGCGCGTGCGGCCGTCGGGGCGTACCGTCTCGACCGCCGCGTCGAGCACGCGCATCGCCACCGCCATGTCGCTCGGGTGCGTTGCGATGCAGGCCTTGCCCCCGCCGATCACCGCGAGTTGGCGACTCACGCCACCGATCGCGCTGCATCCGCTGCCGGGCTGGCGCTTGTTGCACGGCTGGTCCGTGTCATAGAAATAGGGGCAGCGCGTGCGCTGCAGCAGGTTGCCCGCGGTGGTTGCCTTGTTGCGCAACTGGCCGGAGGCGCCGGCCAACAGCGCGCGGGACAGCACGCCGTAGTCGCGCCGCACGCGCTCGTCGGCGGCCAGGTCGGTGTTGCGCACGAGGGCGCCGAGGCGCAGCCCGCCCTCCGGCGTCGCTTCGATCCTGTCCAGGGCAAGACCGTTCACGTCGACCAGGTGCGTCGGCGCCTCGATCTGCAGCTTCATCAGGTCCAGCAGATTGGTGCCGCCGGCGATGAACTTGGCACCCGGGCTCCGTGCGACAGCCGCCGCGGCTTGCGCCGGAGAACGCGCCCGCTCGTAGGTAAACGGCTTCATGTTCTGCTCCCCGCCACTTCCGTCATGGCGTCGACGATGTTGGAGTAGGCGCCGCAGCGGCAGATGTTGCCGCTCATGCGCTCGCGCAGCTCTTCGGGCGAGAGGAGAGGACGGGCGTTGAGATCCGTGCTCACATGGCTCGGGACCCCGCGCTTGATCTCGTCGAGAACGGCGACCGCAGAGCAGATTTGACCGGGCGTGCAGTAGCCGCACTGGTAGCCGTCATGCTTGACGAAAGCGGCCTGCATCGGGTGCATGCGCTGCGGCGTGCCCAGTCCCTCGATCGTGGTGACCTGCGCGCCCTCGTGCATGACGGCGAGCGTCAGGCATGAGTTGATGCGCCTGCCGTCGACGATCACGGTGCAGGCGCCGCACTGCCCGTGGTCGCAGCCCTTCTTGGTGCCGGTCAGGTGCAGGTGCTCGCGCAGCGCGTCGAGCAAGGTCACCCGCGTATCGAGCTCGAGCGTACGAGCCTGGCCGTTGACGCTCAGCGAGAGCTTCATCAGCGGCACAGCAGCGGCGGAAGCCGCGGCCGGCGCGGCCGCAGCGGGCGCCGTAGACGACACCGCAGCGGCGGCCGCGGCGCCGGCGATGAGTGCGTCGCGTCGTGAGATCAAGGGGGTTCCGGGACTGTCCATGTCAGCTCCTGTCGTTTCGCTATTCGTGTGGTGCCAGTTCGGACGCCCCTCAGATCCCATGAGAGTCAGAACTACGCATTGAAAGATGAAGGTTGGGGGTGTCATTGAGAAGGAACTCTTGGCCTGCCTAACGTAGGCTCATGCCGGGTCCTCGATCGGTCTCATAGGCGAGGGTATTGGCAAGTACGGCACGGATCTGCATGGCGTGTGCTCTCGAACGGCCCCGCGTCGACCGGATCAGATCCGCTCGTTCAAGTAGACCGCAACGCAACTTCTACTCTTTTCATCGTCACCGCAGAACAAGGTGCCAAAACGAGGTATCTGGTCAACACAGCAATGGCCGAACGTAACCTCATGCCCGCTTGTTCGCCCGGACCCCAGGACTCCAGGAACTCCAAACTTCCATGAATTTGCTCCCGTGGATTGCAGACAGACCCCGAGGACTGGTCAGGTTGGCGGCGGCAATGCCGATCAAGAGCACCACGGCAAGAAACGCTATTTTTGCAATAACTGTAGGCCGATCGGTAGAGCATTTCGCTCTTTTTCTTGCCTATTCCGATGAATCGCATCGTCTCGTTGGAACAGAACTGCGGCTCGGAAATGCATCATCGATGCATTGCGGCGCCGCGCGGAGTCGGCTCGAATGCTGGAAGCAATCGTACGGCGCTATGCGGTTCAGCTTCCCGCGTGGCGCAAAGCTCCTTCGCCTCGGCCCGCGGGAATCCAGCGCGACCTGTCTCCTAAACTGACCGGTGGATTCAGCGATGTGCCCCCTCCGCGGGCGCGTCGCGTTCGGCGTCTGAAGGAGACAATCAGTGACGACCAATATCGAAAGCTTAGCCGCCTTCACCGCGGACACTCGCTTCGACACGCTACCCGCCAAGGTGGTGGAGGAAACCAAGCGTGTGCTGATGGATTCGCTGGGCTGCGCACTCGGCGGACTGGACCATCCTAAGGGAATTATCGGTGTGCAGTACGCACGCCTCCAGGGTCCCGGCATGCCTGGGGCCCAGGCTTCCATCATCGGCACCGGCGAACGCATTTCCGCTATGGCGGCCGCCTTCGCCAATAGTGAACTGATCAACGCGCTGGATTTCGATGCGATCCTTCCACCAGGCCATGTGAGCCCCTATGTCATTCCCGGCGCATTGGCGGCAGCCGAGGCGGCAAGAGCTTCCGGTAAGGACTTGTTGTGCGCGGTGGCCGTCGCGCACGAGATGTCCAACCGGATCGGCAAGGGTCTGGACTACCTGCGCGACATCAAGGACGGCAAGATCTCTCCACCGCCGGTGCACGGCTATGCGAGCACTGTCTTCGGTGCCACGGCAGCGCTGGGCAAGGTCAAGGGCCATTCGTCGGAAATGCTGGCAGACGCAATCAGCATCGCTGCGAGCATGTCGCCGGTTAATGCGCAGTGGTCTTGGTCGCTGCACGTCCCGACAGCGACGATCAAATACGCAGTGGCCGGCGCACTCGTGCAAGCGGCGATGACTGGCGCATCGCTGGCGGAGCTCGGCCACACGGGCGACAGGAAGCTGCTGGACGACGCCGAATGCGGGTGGCCCAGGATGAGCGGCAGTTCGCGCTGGTCTCCCGAGTCAGTCATGCCCGGACTCGGTACCGAATGGATCTTCCCGGCCGAACAAACCTACAAGCCGTATCCGCACTGCCGCGCCCAGCATGCTCCGATCCAGGTAGTGCGCGAGATCGTGAGCGCCAACGGCATCAAGCCTTCGGAGATCGAGGGCATCAAGGCCTGGGTGGAAGGCTTCGTGATGCAGCCCCTGTGGCTGAACCGCAAGATCGAGCACGTGACCCAGGGCCAGTTCAGCATCGCACATGGGCTCTCCGTGGCCGCCCATCTGCTCCCTCCAGGGAAGTCGTGGCAATCGCCTGAGGTAGTGTTCGACCCGTCGGTGCTGGCGCTGATGGAAAAGGTCGAGTGCGAAGTCCACCCGGATTACGAAAAGCTGCTGACCGCCAACGCAGCCAGCCGCCCGACACGCATTGAGGTGCGCGCGCGCGGAAAGACTTTCGTCGGGGAGAAGCGCTGGGCCAAGGGGACACCGTCCCCCGACTCCGACACCTTCATGACCAATGAGGAACTCCTCGAAAAATTCGCTCGCAATGCCGAAGGCGTCCTATCGGCGCGCAACATCGACCTGGCCGCCAAGACGATCTGGGATCTGGAGTCCACTCGGGACGTAGGCGAACTGATGAAGCTACTGCGGTCCTAGCCAGGGGCAGATTGCCTTGACTGACGAATTCACCCGAATCAAGACCTTCATCAAGGTCGTTGGAGCGGGAAGCTTCTCGGCAGCCGCGCGCGACGTCTCGTCCATCAGCTCGGTGGCGCGACAGGTGAAATCGCTCGAAGATGATCTCGGAGTCCGGCTGCTGAATCGCAGTACTCGCAGCCTTTCCCTGACTGACGTAGGACGCTGCTTCTACGAACGTGCGAAGGCGATCACCAACGACCTCAGCATCGCCGAAGCCGAGGTCAGGTCTCTGCACGACGGCGTGAGAGGGCATCTGAGCGTGTCCCTGCGCGTGGCGGCCGGCACGACCGTGATCATGCCGGCCCTGCCGCAGCTACTCGCGCAGTACCCTGACCTCTCCCTCGACATCACGCTTTCCGACGAGAGACGCGACCTCATCGCCAACGAGATCGACGTGGCTGTGTGGCTGGGGGAGCCGCCCAATGCGGACATCGTGGCGCGGCGCCTCAGCCCGAGCTGTCGCATCGTCTGTGCATCGCAAGGCTATCTGGAAAGACGCGGCATTCCTCGCGCGCCGCAGGACTTGCGACGGCACGAATGCCTGGTTCATTCGACCCTCCCCTACTGCGACCGCTGGAGCTTTACGCGCGAAGGCCAACACAAGGAGGTCGAGGTGCGCGGCGGCGTCAGGTCGGACAACTCAATGGTCCTGCTCTCGTCCGCAGTGGCCGGTCTGGGCCTTGTCATCGTGCAGCAATGGATGGTGGGCCCCCTGATCGCGGCAGGCCGGATTCAACGAGTGCTCGGCGAATGGACCGTGAGCCCGCGCCAGGGCGACGCAGCCTTGTATGCGGTTTATCCAACGAGCCGAGGCCTTTCGCGCAAGGTCCGGGTGTTCGTGGACTTCCTCCTTGAAACCTTCGGCGCCCCGGGCGGGCGTGGGTTGAACGTCGCGAGCCCGCGGCACTAGACGGCCAGGAAGAGGTAAGGGGCAAACCCTATTGCCCATAAACATACGCCACGGTATGGTTTACCACGTTGCAGTGTGAACGACAGGCCTTGGCTGAGCGCACACCCTGTGCACAGCACCTTCCTGAGAAGTGCAGGTGCATCTCGCAGAGTGATTCCCAACATTTCGAAGCGCCAACGATTGGAGACAGCATGAGCTTGAATCGACGCGACCTGCTCCTCTCGGCAGGTGCCCTCGCCTGTTCGTCGCAGGCGCGGGAAGCGGCTGCCCAAGGAGCATTCCCTTCCCGGCCAGTGAAACTGGTTGTGCCGTTCGCACCCGGCGGAGGCGGCGACATTGTCGGTCGCATGGTCACTCCAAGGTTGGGTAGCGTTCTGGGGCAACCCGTGGTGGTCGACAACAGGGCAGGCGCTGGCGGCGCGATCGGGGCACAGGTCGCCGCGCGCTCTGACCCTGACGGGTACACGGTGCTTCTGCACAGCAGTACTCTGGTAATCAATCCCCAACTCACAAAGTCGGCGGGCTACGACTTCAGGACCGACTTCACGCCTATCTCGCTGCTTGCCGATTTTCCGCTGGTGCTCATCGTCCATCCCTCGTTGCCGGTGGGGAACTTCTCGGAGTTCGTGGCCTATGCACGGGCCAAAGGCTCGGAGTTCTTTTACGGCTCCGCCGGAAACGGCTCTACTCAGCACCTCGTCGGCGAGCTGTTCAACAGCATGGCCGGAACGGCGATCAAGCACGTCCCGTTCAAGGGCAACGGACCCGCCACTTCCTCGCTGCTAGCGGGGGACATCCAGGTGTTCTTCGACATCGTGCCGTCGGCCCTTAGCCACGGGCAATCCGGGAAGCTGCGTCCGTTGGCCGTGACCGGCAGCAAGCGCTCTCCCGCGTTGCCGGATCTGCCTACGCTTCGTGAAGGCGGGGTGCCCAATTTCGACTTCAGCATCTGGTACGGACTCTTCCTGCCCAAGGCGGCTTCTTCCACGGTTGTGCAGCACTGGCGGCGCGCGGTGGAAGGGGTAGAGGCGGACAAGGAGCTTGGGGCTCGACTGGCAGCACAAGGCTTTCAGCCGCTGCGCTCCTCGCCTGCGGAGCTCTCTGCACTCATGGAGCGCGATTGGGCAAGATGGGGCAAGGTGATCGCCGACGCCCACATCAAAGCAGAGTAGTCACATGGGCGAGTGCGCTTCCGTTTTCGCGGCTTCATGCAAAAACGATAGTGCCGTCTCCGGGACCGCGCTTTCGCGGCCGTGTATTTCGCCGCACGAGGCAGACTGGACTCATCGCTCGTCCATCCCAAATGGCTTCTATGCCCGGTCCTAGGCGTGGCCAAACCGGTCCTTTGCGTGGCTTGCAAAAATCCTTGGCATTGCAGCACGTAGCGGTGACGCGAGGCAATTCCTAGAATTTTAAGCATCAGGGATGCTTGGTCGTAGCAAGCGCGGCCGCGGCAAAACAAAGAGGTTCGAACGGACTGCCATGCAGGAGACGATGAATGCCATGCGCGTGGAGCAAGCTCCCGAATTGAGCGATGCCGAGCTCGAGGAGGCGCTGCATGCTGGTGAGCGGCGATGGACGCCGAGGTCGCATTCTGCATACGAACCCGTCTATGTAGAAGGCACAACAGCGATGAAGCAACTCCAAGACGAGCGCGATCGTTTTGTCGCCCCGCCCTGCTGCCTCTCACACCGGCCGATCACTGAGCCATGAAGACCGAAGGGCAGTCTCGCCTTCCGTTTGCGCCGCCGGTGTACATCCGATGCGTCGTGGACTGCCTTAACAGTTTCGGCGTCCGTCCTTCGACCGTCCTCGCCAACGCGGGTCTAAGCTGGCAAGACCTCTGCGACGGTCAGCGGATGGTGGACTTCGAGATCTTCCGCCGATTCGTCTCCTATGCCATCCAGTGCAGCGGCGAGCCGGACCTCGGCCTGATCGCAGGCTCGATGCTCCAGCCCTATCACTCCCCGGCGGGCATTGGGGCAGTAACGAGCGACAACCTAGGACAGGGCCTGCAGTTCCTGAGCCGGCATGCCAGACTGATCTTTGGGTGCCACGAGTTTCAGCTGAAGAACGGACCGCAATGGAGCACCCTGTCGGTGAAACCGATCGTCCCGCTGTGCGAGACACATGTCTTCGTTATGCAGACGATCGTTGGAGCGCATTGTCGCCTGCTGGAGGCGATCCTGGGTCGGCCTGCGGACGAACTCGCCGTCGGGCTGCCGTACCCCCGTCCTGCCGACGGCCAACTTCCGTGCCTGCGCTACGTTCGAAGGGTGAGCTTCGATCAAGACTGCCTCTTGCTCGAACTGCCTACGGCGCTGCTTCGATCGCCTTGCATCGCGGCCGACCCGAAGGCGTTCTCCGAAGCAGTGCAGCTCTGCCAAAAGATGGAGTCAGAGCTGGTGCATGGCGCCTTCGTACAGAGCGTGCGACGTGCGCTTCGGGAGCGACTCGCGGCCAACCCCGATGCGGGCGAGCTGGCTGCGGAGATGGGCATCCCGGCACGCATGCTGGCGAGAAGGCTAGCGGAGGTCGGCATGACCTATTCCGAGATCAAGGACGAACTGCGTAGGACACATGCGGCTTGGTACCTGCGCAATACCGAGCTGTCGATCGAGCGCATTGCCTTGCAGCTGGGATACGGCGATCACACGAACTTCACCCGCAAGTTCAAGGACTGGTATCGGGTCGCGCCGAGCAAGATGCGGCAGGCCATGCGGATGGCGTCGCAATGAGCGACGTCGCGATTCAACAACACGATGCTGCTCGCAGAGTCTCGACTTTGCATAGTTTTCACGTGACCTTGCATAAGTGGCCGCCTTCAGAAGAACGATGCTGATGGAATCGCGCCAACTTCCCATAGGGAGTTGGCGCGGGGGTCCGGCAAGAGCACAAGTGCTAAGCCAGGAGCCCTTTTGTTTAATCTTGGAGAAACTTGCAATGAAAAAATCTTTGGTTGCTCTGGCTACTCTGGCTGTCGCCGGCGTAGCCTCAGCACAGTCGTCGGTCACGCTGTTCGGGGTGGTTGATGCGGCTGTCAGCGGCTACTCAAACAAATCGGACAACTCGAACTCCCTCCTGATCCCTCCGGTGGGCTACGTTGACAGTATCAAGGTTAAGCGAACCGCGCTTGCGACCAATGGCTACAACGCCAGCCGCGTCGGCTTCCGTGGCACGGAAGACTTGGGCGGCGGCTTAGCTGCCAGCTTCTGGCTCGAAGCCCCGATCAAGAACGACGACGGGTCAGAAGGTATCGCAACCTTCGCACGCCGCTCGACGGTGAGCTTGTCCGGTGGATTCGGTGAAATCCGCCTGGGTCGTGACTACACGCCGCACTTTTGGAACGACACCGTGTTCGATCCGTTCGGCACCAACGGCGTCGGCACCAACCTCATCTACGTTGCCAACGCCGGCTTCACCTCCTGGCTCGGTGGTGGGGCAGCGAGCGTCGGCAGCATCACCAACGTGACCGGCAGCAGCTACGTTCGTTCCGGCAACAGCATCGGCTACTTCCTGCCCCCGAACCTCGGCGGCTTCTATGGCCAGGTGATGTATTCCTTCCACGAGCGCGACAAGTACGATCCAGGCACCCTGACCCCGACGACGCTGAACACCCAGCGCACCGGCCGCTACATCGGTGGCCGCTTCGGCTACGCCAATGGCCCGCTGGACGTGGCTGCTGGCTACGGCGCTACCACCATCGGCGACAACTTCTATGCCGGCACGACTACGAACGCCAAGACCGCCAACGTCGGAGCTTCCTACGACTTCGGCGTCGTGAAGCTCTTCGGGGAATATTCGAAGACCAAGAAGGAAGTCGAGCAGGACAGCCTCCTATTCACGTCAACCCCCGACGTCGACCTGAAGGGCTACCTGCTGGGCGCGACCGTGCCCGTCGGCCCCGGCCTGATCCGCGTTTCGTTCTCGCAGGTCAAGTACGACTTCAACCTACCCTTCACCTTCCTTGGCACTGACGATCCGAAGGCCAACAAGTTTGCGCTTGGCTACGTTCACAATCTGTCGAAGCGTACGGCTCTGTACGCCACGGTGGCGCGGATCCGCAACAAGAACGGTGCCAACGTGACAGTAGGCGGGCCAGCTTTTGTGACGAGCACCACCCTGGCTCCAGGACAAGCCTTCACGCCGAAGACATCGACGGGCTACGACTTCGGTATCCGCCACGCCTTCTGACCCGGCGCAAGCGCAATTTGGTGCCTCCGATGAGGCCTCTGAAAGGCCACTCGGACCTGCGGTTCGGGTGGCCTTTCGCAGCGACGAGCCTCCAATGCACAATATCATCTCATCTACACCGCCTGCAGAAAAGTTGATCGACCTGAATGATCTTCGGGTCTTCGCGTACGTCGCTTCGCTGGCCAGCTTTTCCCTGGCGGCTGACGCATTGCAGATCCACAAGTCGAGCGTCAGCAGGAGTATTGCCAGGCTAGAGGCGATGTTTGAGACGCCCCTGCTCCAGCGCACCACGCGCAAGGTGCTACTGACAGGGCGAGGCATCGCGTTGAAGGAGCGCTGCGACGACATCCTTTTCCTCGTCAACAGAACTATCGATCACGCAGGCGAAGTCGATGCACGAATTCCCGGTGCACTGCACAGGGCTACACGCGTAGGGGACGTCACCTTGACAACCCGGCGCCCAGGCAACTTTCGCCAGAACCACTGAATCGCCACGGGCGTACGCAGTCGACCAGACGGCGTAGGGGCCTCTCCGAAGGCTACGATGAAGAGTCCGACGACTGTGCCGCGTGCGTTCGACGTACGCCGAACGGCGAGCGAGTGATAGAGCCACGACGCATCATCGTTTGCGAGTCTCGCCCGCCTCGATGGCTCGCAGTTGCGATGGGGTGCACTGATCGCGCAGGATCGTTTCAATCGCCGCAGCAAACATTGATCTTGGTTCTTCAACGCAGGCCCAGGCCTCGCACAATTACTCCGCGAAGGATCTCGCGGATGCCACGCAAGGAGAATGTGAGAAGACCGGACCAGGTGGCTGGCTGAGCCGGGCCGGGCACGCAGCAGCTCAAAGTCAGGCGGCACCGCGGGGTCTGCCACCAGCGCTCCGATGTGATGCAGTCTCCATCCGACGGAAGCCTGGGATCCGCCGGCGACACGAGCGGCGCCTGCGATGTTGTGGCAAACGAGTCGGAATGATCGAAAAAGCGGACTCACTTGTCTGATAGTTACTCAGCAGTCGGAAATATAGGCGACAGAGGGCGCTTCGAAGAATGATCGAACAAGCCGGCGATTCTTCTGCATGTTGCGCAGTTGCTGGTCGACGCGGATTTCGAGTTTCTCGCCAGCTCGCAATGGGTTGCGAGCCACGCCGGTACGTTTGACGTGACTCCAGACCAGTTCGTCCGGGTTCAGGTCCGGTGCGTAGCCCGGCAGAATGTGCATGCTCAGCTTGCCCTGAGTGGATTCGATGTACTCGCGCACGTTGGCTTTCTTGTGGGCCGGCAATCCGTCGACCACCAAGTGCACCGGCTTGCTGCGACCCTTCATCATCTTCTTGAGCAATTCGATGAACAGTTCGGCATTGAGCGCACCCTGGTAAGTCGCAAACCAGAATCCACCCCTGGCGTTGACGGCCGATGCCGCGGAGATCGACTGGCGTTGGCCGGGCCGCTCGATAACCGGGGTCTTGCCCATGGGCGCCCAGGTCTTGCCGTGCACGGTGTCAGCCCGAAAGCCCGATTCGTCCCAGAAGTAGACGTCGGCACCACTTTGCCTCGCAGCCGTGGCGATGCCGGGGTAGGTTTCACGCTGCCAGCGCTCGATGGCTTGAGGATCGCGTTGGTAGGCGCGTTGCAGCGGCTTTTGCGGGGTCAGTCCGAGCTTGGCCAGCAACGCACCGACTGCGGTCACCCCCATATTCACGCCGAACTTCTGCTCGATCAGCGCCACGACAATGGCGCGTGTCCACAGCCCAAAGTCCAGTCCGTACTGTCGCGGGTCGCGCCCATTGATCCAACGAAATATTTGGCGCTCTTGCGCGGCACTCAGCGTCCGCGGTCGCCCGGTGCCGCGCGTGCCGCGCAATGCCTTGAGTCCCTTGCCTCGACCCGACGAGGCCTTCAGCCATTTGTAGATGGTTGTGCGGCTGAAACCGTAGGCGGCAATCACTGCAGAGGGCTTCTCCCCGTCGCGAACTCGCTCCACCGCCATCAGGCGAATCTCTTCAAGCGTTTTGTGATCCAGCGTGCGGCCATCTCGCTTCATGCACTATTGGATCATCAAACCGATCGCCGCGGTGACTTTTGTAGCCTAAATTATCGACTACTGAGTAATCAGACAAGTGTGGGTAATCCATGAGGTAGGCGGGAACTCTGGTTCTGTCGCGATAAGCCGGTTGAGGCGAGTTGATGCCGGAATCGGTCCGGGTCAATGGACGGCGAGACTGTAGAAGTGGTCGGCATGTGCAAATGCCAGGCCACCGGGGCAGCGCAACTGCCCCTTCTTGATCATGTGCATGGTCTCGATGCCAGCGATCAGGCGGCCAGCACAGTGAAAGGACTTGAATCCCATCATCGGCCGGATTCTGCGCTTGACGCTACGATGGTCCTGCTCGACAAGATTGTTCAAGTACTTGGACTGCCGTAGTTCAATCGTGACGCCGCTATCGGCGATCAGACCACGCACGGCGGCGGTGTTGGCACCTCTCTTGTCTATGGTGATCTTCTCGGGCAAGTCGTGCTGCCCGATGGCGCGCTCAAAGAACCGACGTGCGGCCGCTACGTCACGGCGGGCGGTCAGAAGGAAGTCGACGGTCTGGCCCAGGCGATCGACGGCTCGGTACAGATACTTCCACTGGCCGCCCACGAGCACGTAGGTCTCGTCGACGCGCCATGAGCGCCCCACCGGGTGCTTGCGCCGACGAAACACCTTGGCCAATACGGGCAGCATCTTCAATGACCAGCGGTGGACGGTGGCGTGGTCGACCAGCACACCGCGCTCTGCCATCATCTCGTCAAGGTTGCGCAAGCTCAACTGATACGCCGCGTACCAGCGAACGCACACCAGCATGAGTTCAAGCGGAAAATGCAGCCGCTTGATCACCCCTCGCAGAGTCGAGTTCTGAAGTTGGACGTGCAGCGGTACCATGGCTGCATTTTGGCAGCGCGGCTTATCGCGACAGGGCCCCCCATGCTGCGGGACGACGGAAGAAGATGGTCTACCTCGAAGGTCCGGGCGCGCTAGCAAGCGTCGAGGTTGATGAAGATCGTGAAAGGCAGCCCGTCTCTGGCTGGTATTTGGTCGCGCCTGTGGCGTTGATGGTGGTTCTCGTCTTGGTTTGCCTCGTTCAGAACGGTCGGTAGCTCGATGGAAAAGCTTTCAACTGTTCATGGCGTTGCTGTACCCCTTGATCGAAACAACGTGGACACAGACGCCATCATTCCGAAGCAGTTCATGAAGTCGATCCGTCGCACCGGGTTCGGGCCGAACCTGTTCGACGCCTGGCGATATCTTGATCCAGGGGAACCCGGCATGCCGCAAGCGTGCCGAAGGCCGAACCCCGACTTCGTGTTGAACCAACTGAGGTACGCGGGTGCGAGCATTCTGGTAACAGGCTCGAACTTCGGATGCGGCTCCAGTCGTGAACACGCCCCCTGGGCACTCCATCAGTTCGGCTTTCGCGTCCTCATCGCGCCTTCGTTCGCCGAGATCTTTCGAAGCAATGTTTTCAAGAACGGGATGCTGGCGATCACGCTAGATCCAGCCATCGTCAGAAAGATGTTGGACGACATCGTCGCTCAGCCTGGCTACGCCCTGACGGTGGACCTGGTTGATCAACGCATCGAGCTTCCGGACGGGGGGGGCGGTCAGTTTCCTGGTTGCGCCCTTCCAAAGGCAGTGCTTGCTGGAGGGCTTGGACGAGATTGAGCTCACATTGCGTCACTCCGCCAAGATTGCTGCCTTCGAAGCGGCCCGACTGACGCGGCAGCCCTGGCTGCGCAAGGTGCTGCCGAAGTAGCAGGCACGCGGGCAGCGGGCTGAGCCAGCCAGGGCCCGCGGGACGGGTTTCGGCCCGAGCGCGAGGCGTCACCTGCCGACGCCAGGATAAAGGGTTTACCCGTAATCCTTGTCACGATTGTGGTCAACCACGCGGCGAGCTAGATGCCCCTTTGGAGATTTCGTCTGCCAGCGTGCGCAGCAGCGGCACATAGCGCGTGGCGATCTCGCGATCGGTCACGGCGTTGTTTTGCAGAACCAGATTGATCGCGCCGATTGCATGCTCGCCGATCCGAATCGGGAAGCCTACGGCGGTCACACTGGCCTCGGATAGCCATTCGCCTTTGTTCACCGCATATCCGCGCCTGCGCGTCTCCCGGACGACTCGTTTTACATAGGCGCTGTCTCGTGCCATCTCTCCGATGGCGTCCGTACGTTCTTGTAGCAGCGAGAGGGTGGCCTCGCGCTCTTCTTCTGCGCACCAAGTCAGCCACGCTCGGCCGAGCGACGAGACCAGCATGGGGATGCGGATACCGATCGTCGCGCGGTGCTGCGACAGCATGCTGACGCGGTGGGTGGATTCCCGGACGATCATGAAACCACCGTCGGGCGTGGCCAGGTCGCTCGGCCAGGACAGGGCACGCAGATGGGCACGCATCGCAGGTGCGGCTACGCGGTCGATCCAGTCGGCCCCCACGTAGCCCTCAGACAACCGCCTGACCTCGAAACCCAAGGCGTAGGACGCGCCCTCGTCCTTGTGGTGTACCAGCCCTTCAGTCTTCAGCGTCTCGAGCAAGCGCTTGATCGTCGTGCGGTGCAACCCTGTGATGCGAGCCAGTTCGACCACTCCACCGATCCCGCCCGGCATGGCGTTCAAGGCCCGCAGGACCGCCAGTCCGCGGCTCAATCCGCGAACCTCACGGTAGAGGGAAGCGTCCCCGAAGCTTTCTGAAAGGGGCATGCAGCGGGCTCTTCTAGGTGCACTCTGTGCACAGACTATACGGCGAGAGGCCCCGCTCGGACACTGCGAAGCGTACGCAGAACCTGCGACCACAGAGCCTCAACACCCTATTCAGGAGACAAGATGACCATCACTCGCCGTGCCCTGTGCACCATCGCCGCCCTTGGCCTTGCCGCCAGCCCGACCTGGGCGCAGGAGTGGCCTGCCAAACAGCCGATCCGCATCATCGTGCCGTACCCGGCCGGTGGAAATGCCGACTCTGCGGCGCGCGCCGTTGCAGAGGCGGCTTCGGCCAATCTTAAGCAAACGATCATCATCGACAACCGCCCGGGCGCGTCTTCGATCATCGGCACCGAAGCCGTGGCGCGGGCGCCGGCGGACGGCTACACGATCGGTGTGGTATCGGACTCCCACGCCATCAACCACGCGATGGCGAAGCTGCCCAAGGCAGCCGACGTTCTGGGCGCCAAGGTGCCGTACGACGCGCTCAAGGACTTCGTTCCCGTCTCCGGAATGATCATCGTGCCGTTGGTGCTGGTGGTGAATCCCAAGGTGCCGGCACGCACCGTCAAGGAACTGGTGCAACTGTCCAAAGACAGCAAGAGCTCCGGCCTGAACTTCGGCACGATGGGAACCGGAAGCCCGTGGTTCATCCACATGCACCAGTTGCGCGGCCTCACCAAGGGTGAATTCGTCGATGTTCCCTACAAGGGCCTGGCGCCGGCAGCCACGGACCTGTTGGCGGGACAGATCGACACGATGGTCATGCCGGTGCACTACGCGCAGCAGTACATCAAGGCAGGCAAGCTGGTGCCGATCGCCACGCTGGGCGCTCAACGCCACCCGCTGTTGCCCGATGTCCCCACCGTGGCCGAAAGCGGCTACCCGGTACTGGCGATCTCCAACTACCTCTTCTTCGTCGCACCGGCCGGGACGCCGCCCGCCATCGTGGAGAAATTGGGCCGCCAGTTCAACGCTGCACTCAAGCAGCCGGCGATGAAAGACAAGCTCGGGATCGCGGGCGACCCGTACCCGGCCGAGTCGGCCGAACTGGCGGCGCGCGTGCGTCGCGACATCGAGACCTATGGCGCGGTCATCCAGGCAACCATCAAGTAATCCATCAGGAAGCACATCATGACCCGACCGGAAGAGTTTCAAACCGACGTGCTGGTGGTGGGCACCGGCCCGATGGGGGCGACAACTGCCCTTGCGCTGGCGACCTATGGCGTGCGCGTGCACGTCGTCAACCGCTACAACTGGACCGCAAATACGCCGCGTGCGCACATCACCAACCAGCGCGCCATGGAAGTCCTGCGCGACCTGGGCGTCGAGCAGGAAGCACGGCGCGATGCGACGCCTTGGGAGTGGATGGGCGACACCCTCTTCACGACCAGTCTTGCCGGACCGGAGATCGCCCGGCTGCGCACCTGGGGCACCGGCGACGAGCGCATCGGCGACTACCTGCAAGCCACTCCCTGCCCGATGATGGACCTGCCCCAGAACAAGATGGAGCCGCTGCTGGTGAAAAACGCCGTCGAGCGCGGCGCGGTCTTCTCGTTCAACACCGAGTACCTGAGCCACGAGCAGGACGACACCGGCGTGACCGTGATGCTGCGCGACGTGCTCACGGGCCGCGAGTACCAGTTGAGGGCGCGCTATCTCGTGGGCGCGGACGGCGCCAAGTCGAAAGTGATGGACGATGCGGGCCTGAAGGTGGAGGGGCAACTCGCGCGTGCTGCCACGGCCTACGTGCTGTTCACTGCCGATCTCACGCGCTACGTGGCCCACCGCCCCAGCATCCTGTACTGGATGGTGACCTCCGACGCCTCGTTCGGCGAGATCGGCATGGGGCTGTTGCGTGCCATCGAGCCGTGGAACCAATGGATCGCGGGCTGGGGTTTCGACATGTCGAAAGGCGAGCCTGACTTCTCGCCTGAAGAAATCAAGCGCAAGGTGCGCGCGCTGGTGGGTGATCCGGAGCTGGAGTTCAAGGTCGACAGCACCTCCGTCTGGTACGTCAACCAGGCCCATGCGCCCGTCTACTCTTCCGGCCGCGTCTTCTGCGGCGGTGACGCGGTGCACCGGCATCCGCCATCGAGCGGCCTGGGCTCGAACACATGCATGCAGGACGCATTCAACCTGGCCTGGAAGCTGGCTTTCGTGGTGAAGGGGCACGCCGGCGAGCAGCTGCTGGACTCCTACACGCTGGAGCGCGCACCGGTCGGCGCGCAGATCGTCAAGCGCGCCAACCAGTCGCGGCTGGACTATGCCCCGCTCAACCAGGCCTTCCGCGACACGGACGCGCCAGATCCCCTCGCAGCGGGAATCGCCGAACTGGCCGATCCAGGACCGGCGGGCGTCGCTCGACGCTCCGCGTTGGCCGAGGCCCTGAAGCTGAAGAACTACGAGTTCAATGCGCAGGGCGTCGAGCTCAACCAACGTTGTGTGTCCGAGGCTGTCATTTCGGAGCCCGACGCAACCGAAGAAGTGTGGAAGCGTGACCCGCAGCTTCACGTCCAGCCCACGACCCGTCCCGGCGCCAAGCTGCCTCACGCCTGGCTGGTGGGACAAGACGGCCGTCGCGTGTCCACGCTCGACTTGGTCGGCAAAGGCAAGGTCTCCCTGGTGACCGGCATTGCGGGCCTAGCCTGGGCGGATGCCGCGAAGGAGATGGACCTGCCGTTCCTCCGCACCGTGGTGATCGGCGGCCCGGCTGCGCAGGACGTTTACTGCAGTTGGCATGCGGTGCGCGAGATCGAGGAAGCAGGCGCGTTGCTGGTGCGACCCGATGGCATCGTCGCCTGGCGCCAGCGTGCCGGCGTCGCTGACACCCTGCAGGCCAGGGAAGAGCTGGAACAGGCCCTGGCTTCCCTGCTGAACCAGAAGTCGCGGGTCTTGGAGACGGCGTGATGGAACGCGCTTTCCTCGGCATCTCGCATTCACCGTTGATGGGACTCAACCCCGTCGCACCGGCGGTGGAGCAAGAACTGAAGGCCGCCATTGCCAGCGCGCGCGAGCAAGTGTTGGCCTTCGCGCCGGAACTCGTCGTGCTGGTGGCGCCGGACCACTACAACGGCTTCTTCAACGAGCTGATGCCGCCGTTCTGCATTGGCACGCAGGCGCGCTCGGTGGGTGACTATCTGACGCCGGCTGGTGACCTCAACGTGGATGCCGACGCGGCGGTGGCACTGGCCACGCGCTTGATGGATGAGGACTTCGACCTCGCCGTTTCGCGCCGCATGCAGGTCGACCATGGCTTTGCGCAGTCGCTGCAGCTCATGTGGGGTGGCCTGGACACGCCCCCGGTGTTGCCGATCTTTCTGAACGCGGTAGCCCAACCGGGAATCCCGCGCCTGCGCCGCTGCCGCGCGCTGGGGCAGGCGATCGGCCGCTTTCTCGACAACGAGCCGCGGCGCACCCTGCTGATTGGATCAGGGGGGCTCTCGCACGAGCCACCGGTTCCGACGCTCTCCCATCCGGACGCGGCTGTTCGCGAACGCATCACCAGTCGCAGCGAGCCGACGCCAGCCGAGCGCGAGGCCAAGACGAAGCGCGTGATGGCCGCAGGCCTTGCCCTGGCAGCGCGAGACAGCGCCATGAAGCCCATCAACCCGGATTGGGACCGTCGGTGGATGGACGGCCTGGTAGGCGGCGCCGCCGGCCTCGATGCGATGTGCGCGATGGGCGAGGACAGCATCGAAAGGGAGGCCGGCCTTTCGGCGCACGAGTCCAAGAGCTGGCTCGTGGCGCGCAGCGCGCTCGCCGTCGACCGGCCGCTGTCCTGCACCGTGCGCCACTACCAGGCCATCCCCGAATACATCGCCGGCTTCGGCCTCATGTTGCTGAAGCAGACCCACTGAACAGGAGACCCCATGGACCCCCGCATCGAACAATGGGCCGAGCGCTTGCGCCAGGCCCAGGCTCATCGAGAGCCGATATCCCCACTGCGCGACGAGCTCGGCGCCGACCCGGACGGCAGTCTCGCGTACGCCATCCAGCAGGCGAATGTCGCCCATGCCGTGGCTCAGGGCCGTCGTGTGGTGGGCCGCAAGATTGGCTTGACCTCCCCGGCCGTACAGCGCCAGCTCGGCGTCGACCAACCCGACTTCGGCACCCTGTTCGCCGACATGCTCTACGGTGATGACGAAGAAATCCCGATCTCGCGCACGCTGCAGCCCAAGGTCGAGGCTGAGGTCGCGTTGGTGCTTGAGCGCGATCTCCCCGCCGCCGATACCACCTTGGTGGAGCTGATCGGGGCCACGGCCTACGTCCTGCCGGCCATCGAGATCGTGGGCAGCCGCATCGCCAACTGGAACATCCGCTTCGCCGATACGGTCGCCGACAACGCCTCCAGCGGCCTGGTCGCACTGGGCGGGGTGCCCACGAAGCTCAACGGCCTGGACCTCAAGTTGTGCGGCATGACGATGCAGCGTGGCGACGACACCGTGTCCACCGGCAGCGGTGCGGCGTGCCTCGGCCATCCCCTCAACGCCGCCGTCTGGCTGGCACGCAAGCTGGCCGCCCTCGGTCAACCGCTGCGTGCGGGGGATCTTGTCCTCACGGGAGCGCTGGGGCCGATGGCGCCAGCGTCCGCCGGCGACCGCTTCGAGGCACGCATCGAAGGTGTGGGCAGCGTGCGTGCGCGCTTCTCCGCAGCATGAACTTCTTCACCGCTTCCAACGCGACCGCAACAGCAGCAGTCGCCACAGCAATCAAGGAACAAGCATGACCCGCAAGCTCAAGGCCGCCATCATCGGTAGCGGCAACATCGGCACGGACTTGATGATCAAGATCCTGCGCCACGGCAGGCACATCGAAATGGGAGCGATGGTCGGCATCGACGCCGCCTCCGATGGGCTGGCACGCGCCGCGCGCATGGGCGTCGCAACGACCCATGAAGGCGTGGAGGGCCTCTCACGCATGCCGGTGTTCGCCGACATCGACGTCGTCTTCGATGCCACCTCGGCCGGCGCGCACATCAAGAACGACGCGTTCCTGCGCGGCCTCAAGCCGGAGATCCGCCTGGTGGACCTGACACCGGCGGCGATCGGGCCCTATTGCATCCCGGTGGTCAATGGCCAGGCGCACCTGGACGCGCCCAACGTCAACATGGTCACCTGCGGTGGCCAGGCCACCATTCCGATGGTCGCGGCCGTCTCTCGTGTGGCCAAGGTCCACTACGGCGAGATCGTCGCCAGCATCTCGAGCAAGAGCGCGGGCCCCGGCACCCGAGCCAACATCGACGAGTTCACCGAGACCACGTCGAAGGCCATAGAAGTGGTGGGCGGCGCTGCCAAGGGCAAGGCCATCATCGTGCTGAATCCGGCCGAACCGCCGCTGATGATGCGCGACACCGTCTACACGCTGAGCGAGTTCGCAGACGAAGACGAGATCGCCGCGTCCGTCGAGCGCATGGCCGCTGACGTTCAGGCCTACGTGCAGGGGTACCGCGTCAAGCATAAGGTGCAGTTCGACCGCATCGAGGCCGATCGCCCGATCCGCATCCCGGGCGTGGGTGCACGCATGCACGGCCTGAAGACCTCCATCTTCCTGGAGGTCGAAGGCGCTGCGCACTACCTGCCGGCCTACGCGGGCAACCTCGACATCATGACCAGCGCCGCTTTGCGCACCGCCGAGTCCATGGCCGAGCGGATGCTCGCCGCCGTGCCCGCCTGAAGGAGACACCTATGAGCCACGAACCCGAAAAGAAGATCTACATCTCCGACGTCACCCTGCGTGACGGCAGCCACGCCATCCGCCACCAGTACAGCGTGGAGCAGGCCAAGCAGATCGCGAAGGCACTCGATGAGGCCAAGGTCGATTCCATCGAGGTCGCCCACGGCGACGGCTTGCAAGGCGGCAGTTTCAACTACGGTTTTGGCGCGCACACCGATGTGGAGTGGATCGAGGCGGTCGCCAGCGTGGTTAAGCACGCGAAGATCGCAACGCTGCTGTTGCCTGGCATCGGCACCGTGCACGACCTCAAGGCTGCCTATGACGCAGGCGCGCGCATCGTGCGCGTCGCCACCCATTGCACCGAGGCTGACGTGTCCAGGCAGCACATCGAGTACGCGCGCCATCTCGGTATGGAAGCCGTGGGCTTCCTGATGATGAGTCACATAACCACTCCGCAGGCCCTGGCGGAGCAGGCCAAGCTGATGGAGAGCTACGGCGCGACCTGCTGCTACGTGGTGGACTCGGGTGGCGCGCTGAACATGACTGACGTGCGCGATCGTTTCCGCGCCTTCAAGGACGTACTCAAGCCCGAGACGCTGACGGGTATGCATGCCCACCACAACCTGAGCTTGGGCGTGGCCAACAGCATCGTGGCGGTGGAAGAAGGCTGCGATCGGGTGGACGCGAGCCTGGCGGGAATGGGCGCCGGCGCGGGCAACGCACCGCTGGAGGTGTTCATCGCAGCGGCCGCGCGCCTGGGATGGAACCACGGCACGGACCTCTACAAGCTGATGGATGCTGCGGACGACATCGTGCGTCCCTTGCAGGACCGCCCGGTGCGCGTGGACCGCGAGACCCTGGCGCTCGGCTATGCCGGCGTGTATTCGAGCTTCCTGCGTCATTCGGAAGTGGCCGCCGTCAAGTATGGGCTGAAGACGGTGGACATCCTGGTCGAACTGGGCAAGCGACGCATGGTCGGCGGTCAGGAAGACATGATCGTCGACGTCGCCCTCGACCTGCTCAAGAGCATCGAGCACGAGCGCATTCACCAGCCGCCCACCATGAGCGAGGCCGCTTGAGCCCCCTTCTTCAATTCGCACCTCCGAGACCCCACATGTCCACCGAAAACACCGCCATCACTGAATCCAACACGAGCCGCTTCGTCCGCATCAAGGAAGGCGACCTCGATCTGCAACTGCACTACAACGACGCCGGCAGCGGCGACGAGACGGTTGTGATGCTCCACGGCTCAGGCCCGGGCGCCAGCGGCTGGGCCAACTTCAACCGCAATGTCGAGCCGCTGGTGGTCGCTGGCTACCGCGTCGTCCTGATGGACTGCCCGGGCTGGAGCAAGAGCGATCCCGTGGTCAGCACCGGCTCCCGTTCCGACCTCAACGCACGCGCCCTCAAGGGCCTGATGGACGCCATCGGCCTCGATAAGGTGCACATCATCGGCAACTCCATGGGCGGACACAGCGCCGTGGCCTTCGCGCTGGCCTACCCCGAGCGCGTGGGCAAGCTGGTGCTGATGGGCGGAGGCACGGGGGGCCTCAGCCCGTTCGTGCCCATGCCCACCGAGGGCATCAAGCTGATCGGTGCTCTCTACCGCGATCCGACGATCGAGAACCTCAAACGCATGATGAACGTGTTCGTGTACGACACGAGCAACCTCACCGAAGAGCTCTTCCAGGCACGCCTGGACAACATGCTCAGCCGTCGCGATCACCTCGAGAACTTCGTCAAGAGCGCCGAGGCGAACCCGAAGCAGTTCCCGGATGTGAGCCACCGGCTCGGCGAGATCGCGTCTCCGATGCTGGTGGTCTGGGGCCGTGACGACCGCTTCGTCCCGCTCGACATCGGCCTGCGCCTGGTGACAGGACTGCAGAAGGCCGACCTGCACGTCTTCAGCCGCTGCGGCCACTGGGCGCAGTGGGAGCACGCCGACAAGTTCAACCGCATGGTGCTGGACTTCCTGGCGCACTGAATCCGAAACGGCCCCCTACTTCCAAGGAGACAACCATGACCAAGATGATGCGCGCCGCGCGCCTGCACAAGATCGGCGAACCGTTCCAGGTGGACACCATCCCGGTACCCGAAGTCCGCCCCACCGACGTCCTCGTCGAAGTGAAGGCTGCGGGCGTCGTGCCGAACCTGCGCAACGTCGTGACCAACTATCCGAAGTGGTTCCCCTTCCTGCCGTTGCCCGCGTTGCCTGCGATCTATGGCCTCGACTCGGCCGGGGTGGTAACCCAGGTGGGCAGCCAGGTCCGAGACGGCATCAAGCCTGGCGACCGCGTGTACGTGAACCCGGGCCTCTCGTGCGGAAGCTGCCTTGCATGCCGGCGCGGCGATCACATCAACTGCACGGCCTACACCTTCCAGGGCTACTTCGGCTTCGGTCCCGGTTCCCAGCAGATCTTCGAGGACTATCCGTATGGTGGCTTCGGCCAATACCTGACGGCCCCGGCTTCCAACCTGGTGAAGCTGCCGGACAGCATCAGCTTTGAGCAAGGCGCTCGCTTCGGCTATCTCGGCACCTCCTACTCGGCGCTGCGCAAGGCGCAGTTCGCTCCCGGCCAGACGGTCCTGATAGACGGCGGGACAGGTACGCTGGGCCTGGGCGCGGTGATCCTTGCCCTGGCCATGGGCGCGGCCAGGATCTTTGCGACGGGTCGCAACAAGGCGCTGCTGGACAAGATGCACAACCTCGATCCGGCGCGCATCGTTCCGATCGCGCTGGGGGCACGGCCGACTGCAGAGATCGTGATGGAAGCCACCGATGGCTATGGCGTCGATGTGCTCATCGAAGCCCTCGGGCCAAACGCGGCGGTTTCGACGGTGCTTGACTCGTTCAACGCGCTGCGCCGTGGCGGCAAGGCGATCAATATCGGGGGCGTTGCAGACCCCATACCGCTCGAGCCGTTCCCGCTGATGTGCCTGCAGAAGTCCTACATCGGCTCACTTTGGTTCACGACCGCAGAGGGTCAGGATATGGCTGCGATGGCGCACGCGGGACTTACTTTCCGCAGGTCGGGAGACGCATTTGCGCGTAATTTCCTGACTGCGAAGGACGGGTCTAGAACGTGCCGGGCGGGACGCCAAGGAGGGCGAGCACTTGGCGCTGCAACTGTGTGAGCTTGAGGTCGAAGACCTGGACGGGGTGTCCGTGCTGAAGCAGATGGTGGCGCTCGGCGAGGCTGAACAGCCGTAGCACCTGCTCGGTGGTGGGGTGCGCGCACTGGCGTTGCTCGGGATAGATGGGGAGTTCTTCGATGCCCTCGCGCGCCATGGCCTGGCGCAGCTCGCGCTCGATGAGGGCTTGAACCAACAGCGCGATGGCGTATAGCGTGAACAGCGCTTCGATGCGCCCCTCGTTCTTGAGGAAGACCGGGGCGATTTCGTGCACGGTCTTGACCTGCTCGAAGCGCTTCTCGATCATGGGCTGGCCCTTGTGGGCCTCAAGGACCTGGGCGGCGGTGAGCGTGCGGTCGTTGGTCATCAACGGATAGCAGCCATCACTCCTGCGGTCGTAGGTGATGGCGTCCTCGTCAATGACCCACTGCACGTCAAAGCGCCGCTTGGTGATCTTGCGGTAGGCGGTGTCGGGGCCGGGGCGACCGCGGCGCGCTTGCTTGAATACATGCTCCTCGCGCACGACGCGGCGCACCTTGAGGTAGCGGCCCACGTGGTGCTGCTCCAGGAGGAGCTTGATCTGCAGGTCGATCTCCGGGGCGCCGCGCAGTCGGGTCTTGGAGGAGGCCAGGCGCCGGCGCAGATCCTCGAACTGCTCGATGGCCGCAGCGATGTTGCGCAGGCGCCGGGCGTGCTGGCGCAGCGTCAGCAGCGTGCTCCAGACCCAGACGATGGACCAGGCCTCCATGGAGGGCAGAGGGGCGCGGTGCACGTACCAGCAGTCGCGCGGCCCGTCGCCGTAACGCGGGTTGGGCCGGTCCCAGACCAGGGTCCATTCGGGCGTGTGGGTCTGGATCCATTCGCGGAACTGCGCATCCTCCAGCCGGTTGCGCGGCATGACGGTGACGAAGCGGCCGCCCGCGCGGTCGATGTGATCCATGTTCTCGCGGGAACAAAGTTTTGAGTCCGCGCAATACAAGAAGTCGCTGCTGCCGGCAATGGCGCGTAGCGTGTTCCAAGTCTCGATGTGGGTGACTGAGTCGCTGGTGTTGCCGTCGGTGCAGCGAAACGCCACGGGGACGTTGCCATCGGCGCTCATGGTGAGGATGAACAGCAGCTGCTTGAGATCGGGGCGGTGCGCTTTGGACCTCCCGTACGTGATCGCCGGGGCGGTTCGCCCCCGGATCTGGCGCCCGCCCGCGCCGCGATAGCTGCCACAGAAGCTGATCGTCGTGGAGTCGTTGTGGAACTCCTCGAAACGCACACCGAAGCGCTGCCCGACGGCCAGGACGAGTTCGGTGAGCAACGCGGTGCGGTCGGCATCGAACAGGTGGTCCAGGGCCCGTCCGAGGCGGTCGTCGCTCAGGTGCCCCATCTCCCGGGCGCTGATGCCGAACATGCCGTCGGCGAAGCCGTGCACCGTCTCCTGCTGACGGTAGATGGGCTCACGCTCGACGATGATGGAGCGCAGCAGCACGCCCAGCGCGCTGGCGTGACTGACGGCGCAACGCCGGTCCGAGGCCACGAAGCGCGACAGCGTCTCGGTCAGCCCGATGCGCTCGATGAAGTGGTTGATCAGGGGCAGCGGGCCCAGGCGCTCGGTGTGAAGAGTGAAGCCTGCCTCCTCCATGGTGGAAGTGGGGGCTTGCGAGCGCGGCATGCTGGCGATATTATTATCGCCAGCAACACACCCGTCAAGAGCCTATGCCGAGTTCAGTCGCCCAACGCATTGAGCAAACCCGCGAGAAGATCGGGCGCATCCGAGCCGCGCTCACCGAGATCGAATACCTGTGCTCCGGCACGCTGCACAAGCGCACGAAGGTGTGCGGCAGGCCGAGTTGCCGCTGCGCCCAGGACCCCTCGGCGCGGCACGGTCCGTACTACGAATGGGGCCACCTCAGGGACGGCAAGCTTGTGCACCGCGTGGTCACGCCCGAGCAGGCCAGTTTGCTGCAGCAGGCCATAGACAACCAACGCCACGCCAAGAAGCTCATGCGGGCGTGGGAGGAGCAGACCGAGCGCCTCATCGACCTGGAAGCACCGCGCCAACCCTGATCTTCCCGGGCGTCAGGAAATTACGCGCAAATGCGTCTGCCGACCTGCGGAAAGTAAGGCGGGCACGTTGAACCTCGGCGTGTTCGAGCACGAGCGCTTCCCGCTTGAAAAAGTCAATGAGGCCCTGGACGCAATTGACCAGCGCGGCGGTGGGTTCACCAACGTCGTGATCATGTATTGATCGGCCAACGAGGAGAACAACATGCACATCCGACGCATCGTCACCGGCCACGATCAGACCGGCAAGTCCATCTTCCTAAAGGATTCCGCCGCGTCTCGGACGACCGAATTCAAGAATGTTCCGGGTTTCGCCACGTCGCTGTTGTGGGAGACCTCGCCCGACGCTTCAGTGCCCGCGACGGAAGGCGACCCGGCGGCCTCTGCCCGCTCCTGGGCCCCCTCACCAGGCGGCACGAACCTGATGTTTATCACCTTCCCTCCCGACGCTGTGATGCAGAGTCCTGGATTCGATCCAGCGGCCGCGGGTGCCGAGTACATGCAGGTACTACCCGGCCTTGCAGAGAGGTTCGAGATGGACCACCCCGGCATGCATACCACCGATTCCGTCGACTACGGCGTACTGATCGTGGGAGAACTACACCTTGAGCTCGATGATGGCGCCACGAAGAAGCTGGCGCCGCGCGATGTGGTCATCCAAAACGGCACACGCCACGCCTGGCGCAATAAGAGCGACAAGCCGGCGACCATGCTGTTCGTCCTTGTCGGGGCCAAGCGCTCCTGATTGCTGTGCAATCCGGAGTGCAGCGACAGCATCTTCGACCGCTGTCGATCGCATAGCTGCCGCTCGGCGATCGGGGGTGGAGGGCAGGAGTGGGTCCGTACCGCCATTCCGGTCCCTGATCAACTCAGTTCGATTGGCCTTCGCCAACGGAGGGTGCCGGCTGCGCCTCAGTTGCCGCTATAGCAATTTCGCCGCCGCGCGCCGGCGACGGGCTATGTCTGCACTGCCTTGACACCGGTCATCCGATGCTGAGATCTGCTTGGCACCAGGATGACCGAAATCGGCCTCACAGCGTGAGTTTACCGAGCGGCAGGGAAGGACGGCAATCGCTGCGAAGCAGGCTGTCGCGCGCCATCCTTTCAGGGGCCAACTGCCCTCCCCCATACTGCATTGCCAACCCCTCACGCTGGTGCGCCGCAGACCCGCACCACCGGTCATCTCGTAATGGGCGGGCATGCTCACGATGACCGCGGGCGGTGGTGGCGGTGGCAGCGGGGCCTGCACCCGCGCCTCCCAGCCGAGCTCCCGCGCCCCTGCCCCAACGCCCTGCGCGGCTTAGAACGCGTTAAACACCGCCGAGTTGGCCGCAGCCTGCCCCTGAGCGTTTTCGAGCGCCCGGATCACGCCGCGCAGGCGCTCGCACTCGCGCTCGAGCGAGGCGACCCAGGCGCGGGCGTGCTGCGCTTCATTGAAAGCCTGCGCGTGGAGGGTGGCGAGCCCCCAGCGGCTCTCGAACCACAGCGTGAGATAAACCGCGTGCGGGGCATTGCGCTGGCCGCGTAGCGCTGCAGGATGCGCAAGCTCACGCCCAGGTGGCGGGCGATGTTCTTGCGCGATTCCATCTGGTCGGCCAGCAGACAGGTCAGGGGCGGCAGCCGTGCGAACGAGGGCGCGAGAAATGGCATGGAGGACCTCCTGCGAGCGGCGAGACGGCGGTGGTGCCAACCCTGCCAGGCCATGTCATTTTGTCGCGCTGCCGTGGCGCCCTCTTCTCCCCTCTTCTCCCCTGCGCGGGCCGGCTTTTCAGGGGGGAGAGAATGAAATGAACATAACAAGTCGATCAAACAAAAATTTGTAGGAGCGATTTAGCAATGTCGTGTTGTAGCCGATTTCAAATGTCGCAAAGTCGCCCGACCCAGGTTCTGGGCTTGGGGTACGGCCATGGCGACACCTGCGGCGACGATCACGATGACGATACGCGAAGCAGACCGCCTCAAGACGATCCAGGCCGTGGTGGATCGAATGCTGCGCGTCGGCCAGGCCGCGCAGCGGCTTGGCATCAGCCGACGACAGGTTGAGCGCATCGTTCAGCGGTTGTGTCGTCGAAATATTCGACGGACTTCGATGGTTCGTCGAACCCAGTTCTCAACCACCAGATCCTCGACGCGGCTGAACTCATGCCCATTGTTGGTGACGAGCACCCAGCCTTCGGCACGGGCGTGAACTTCGATCCAGAGGTCGTTGTTGCCGCTGGGCTGGCCCGTGCTCGACGGTCCATCACGCCGGGGACGTCGCTGCGAAAGCGCCTGATTTCACTCAGGGAGAACCCAAGCGCTTTGAATCATGATCCTACACAGATGGCGCCCGGCCCTACTCCCGCCCTGGCTAGGCCTTGTCGGACCACTGCGCGCGCTCCACTTTCGATACGGTCGATGTCTGTCCACCTTGGACGGACCAGCAGAACATCTTCTTGGCCTTCCTATGGCGACCCGCCGTCGGGAACTTCCATCCCCCTCCTTGATTGATGATTTTCTTTCCGTCCATGGCAGCGTTCGCCTTGAAGTCCTCCGGGAGTTCGGTGGCCACGTCTTTCGTCCCCTCGGCGATTGACACCGCGCAATCCCAACCCGCTACGAACACCTTCTTGGGGTCCTTGAGCGTTTCGCCGTAACAGCACGCGAACATAGTGATGAACGACAGTTCGGCCTGGTCAAGGCCATGCACCCATGGGCCCGGCTTCGTATCGTCGCCCTTGATCTTCACATCCCGTTGTCGCACGTCGTTGGCCGCTGTCTCATCGCGCTCAGCAGCATGACAGGCAATGAAGACAATCTTGCGCAGCATCGGCAGTTTGAGATCCGCCGCAAGGATTCCCGCGATGGCATACGCACCCGTCTGCGCCACTTGGTAATCCGACGCGTGTGCAACAACATAAGCACCGGCATCATCCGCCCCGACCTCCGGCTTCCGTTGAACGGCTTTGGGGAGGCCTCCCGGAGCGGCAGCGCTGACCCCTGCCGCCGCGGGGACGTTTCCGGCTGCGGCGGGAACGGCAACAGGTGCCGGTCGCAACAGACCTTCTGCCCGAAGCCTTTCGTGAGTAGTCGGTGCAGCGCTACGCTCCCAACGCGCTTTTTCCTCAAAGACACCTTTGGATTTGACGTGGTACCAGACAACTGCATCTGTGCCCGGCCTGTCCGAGTACTTCTGGAACAAGCCCTTCGCGCTCTTGAGTGGGGGCCCCAAATGTCCGCCACCACGCTCGAACGATACGATGTAGAGTGTCTTGACCAGCATGGACTCTCCTCGACAGACGGGCAACTGGCCGTAGTGTATCGCTCTATGTCCGTCAACTGTAGGCAACCGGGAATTCATGCGCATTCTTCCCAGTTCGTCGCCGGGTGCGCTACCAACAGTGGACACGGACAAGGGCGAGCCCCGGAAGCCGGGTAACCACGGTGCCGCTCAGGTTGAATCCGTCGACGCCGGTCTCGTCGATCCACGACTGCAGCGTCCGCCACATCTGAAGGGTCGCCCACGATGGCCGGATAGGGCCCCCCGAACTTGAAGCGCTCCAGCAGCCGACCCGCGTCCAGCCTTGCTGCTCGGCTGTGTGCGCGGCGGATTCGTTCGCTTCGTGTTGCCGTAGGCGATCGGTATATCGAGGCCGTAGACCGCGAAGTCGATGTCGGAGCTGCCGGCCTGGAACACCGCCGGCGTGCGCTGCGGCGAAGGCTCGCTGGAGTGATAGCCGTCCACGTTGCAGTAGGGGGCCCTCGTGGCCGCACCTTACGGACCCGCGCCGGCTCGGCAAACACGCGCACGGCCTTGCTCGAGGATGAGGGCGTGGCGCGAACGGAAGCATCAATGGAGACGAAGCTATGAACACGTTCATCCCCGGGTACTTGAGCGCGCTAGCGCTGTCGTCGTTGGCAGGCTGCAGCGCGACCAATCCGTCATTGATGTTTGGCGATACCACGACTTCGGCGTGCGGCTATCGGGTTGGCTCGGAGCACAACGTCATCCGCGAGCAGACCCTGAGCTATGACAGGTCCCAGCTCGGAAGAACCAAGTCAAATGACCCGCCCCTTCGCGGCCGGGCGGACTTCCTTCGCAAATCGATATGAGCATTTTCCAGAGAACCACCAATTCCAGTTAGCCGTATTCCAATGGTTTTCTTGCCTGATCCGATGAAAGATGGTGAGATTTATAGTCACAGGAACTAAGCGAGACTAGAGTGGCGATCGGAGGGCTCGAATACCAACATGACCACTTTGAAATCCGACATCGACAGAACTGACTCGCTCTTGGCTAACTTGGCGCGCGCCATCGACGCCCGGACCCCCGGCCCCGGCGACTTCGATACCCCCATCGCCGGGCTCACGTTTTTTCGACGCGAAGCACCAGCGGCCCCGGCGGTTTGCATGGTCGAGCCCAGCGTCGTGCTAGTCGCCCAGGGCGCCAAGCAACTGTGGCTGGGCGGTGACGCCTATCGCTACGACACCTCGTGCTTTCTGATCACCTCGCTGGATCTGCCGGCCGATTCAGAAGTGGTGGTGGCGAGCTCCGAAGCGCCGTGCCTCGGGCTGACGCTCAAGCTCGACCTACGGGTCGTAGCGGAACTGATCGCCCAAGGCAGCCTGCCGCCAAGTCGCAATCGCGCTGTCGGCACAAGCGTGGGCATTGGTGAGGCGACGGCCGCCATCTTGCGCCCATTCGACAGATTGCTTGCGCTGCTAGACGAACCGGAGGCGATCCCAGCACTCGCGTCGCTGATCCAGCGGGAGATCCACTACCGACTTCTGACGAGCGATCAGGCGCCCAAGTTGCGGCAGATTGCTTCCATCGACGGTCACGGCTATCGGATTGCAAAGGCCATCGACTGGCTCAAGCTGAACTACGCCTTGCCGCTTCGCGTCGAGGAACTCGCCACCCGTGTACAGATGAGCACGCCGACGTTTCATCTGCACTTCCGCCAACTGACCGCTATGAGTCCCTTGCAGTACCAGAAGTGGCTGCGGTTGAACGAGGCAAAGCGATTGATGTTGAACGAGCACCTGGACGTTTCGAGGGCGGCGTTCAAGGTAGGCTACGAAAGCCCCTCGCAGTTCAGCCGAGAATACGGCCGTTTGTTCGGCGTCGCTCCCAAACGAGACATTGCGACGTTGCGGGAACAGGCCGATGGCGCCAGTGTGCAGAAGTGACGTTCAGGCCGTCCGCCTAACCGCGAAAGCGCTATCCAATCGACAGCCCCTTCCGCCTTCCGATCTGGCATGACACTTCGCCGGCGCGCACCGTCGCGGCGAGAGGTTGCCCCAACCGCTGCTCGATCACCGGCTTCCTTGGCACCCAGCACGAAGCCACTTGCACACTCGAAAACACGCCGCCTGGATGCCTGTTTGCCGCCTCGACAGCGTCAGGATCGAAGCCGCGGCAGATGTCCGTCCTGCCGTAACCAAGATCCGTGCCGAGGTCAGGTCGGCATTGCGTCGCCGCATCGAGCAAGATGTTCGACAAAGGGTGTTGCCACACGACGTGGACACGGAAGGGCTCGCTGTTCTCGTGTTCGCAGTCGTCCATGGGCTGTCGACGCTTGGACGGGTTCGGGTGTCTCGCCCGCCGCGATCACCTTGTCAGGATCAACGAACACACTCAAGGATATCGAGCCCCGAGGCAAGCAGCTCGAGGCCCCCCAAAGGCTTTCCGCACCTTCGCGAACGTCATCTCGGGTCCCGCCAAGATCCGGCAGCTGCCTAGGCCGGCCAATGTCACTGGCGAATGGTCGATACGCACCACGACACGAGCGGCGCGAAAATGGAAGGGCAGGTCAGCCCTTGTGTTGAGCAGCGGCTCCATCGGACACGGTGAAGTCGGCCTCCTCTATGACCATGACGCGTCCGTCAAGTTGATCTAGCCAGGCTGAACGCCATCGTGAGTGAGAAGCGTGCCGTCGCGTCGAGCGAGGTCTGGCTGGACCAGCTCTGTCGGCTGCGGCTTCCGTTCTGGCTTCACCCAGCGATGGACGTTGCTTGTACTAGCTGCTGCAAGTTGGCACGGCCCGCCTGCTCGCCACGGACGGCATCTTCGCTCCAGCGTCCGGGCGGCGGCACTTCGCAAACGGCCGGAACTTCGACGGACCCGAAATCTGCCGGCCCGACGACTTCCAAATACTCCATGTCGGGCGAATAATCGAAGAGGAAATGCCGGATGCCGGGCAGCTGATGTACGCAGTCCCCAGCTTCGACCAGGGTCACTTGGTCTTCGTACATGAATTTGGCCCAACCTTTCAGCATGAGCACGATGTGAAACTCGGCCTCATGAACATGCCAGACAGTGCCCCGCTCCGGAGCCTTGCCTGCGCGCACGAGCTGCGCTATCACCTTGCCACCGGTCGCTGCAGCGATCCCCAGATCCTTGTACTGGAAAAATTCACGGAGGCCGAAGCTTCGCCATTCGGTGTCACCAGGCTTCACATGGGAAAAGTGCGTAGTGCTCATTGGGCTCAATTCGGTAGTAGCTGGTAGATTCAACAGACGAAATCCTGGGGCAGGTCGAGCGTCAGTACCTGAGCACGGCCTCAATCGCCCCGCTCTCGGCAGTCGCTTGGTGCGGTACACATCGTCAATCGCTCAATGTCAAAAGCATTCTATGAACGGGCCTTCGCTGCGACCAGATGCCGCAGCGCCAAGGACTCTTGCCGAGCGCGCAAAGGAGGTCGCGATCTGGCGCGGCCCGCATTCGGCAGCCGATCCACGAGCACTGCATCCATCACCAGCAGCCGCGGCTGCGCCGCTGAACCTCGCTTCCGCGCGTCAGGTTTGCATCCTGAGACAATCGCGTCGTCAAATGATTCGTAAGCCCCTGACTCCGAAAACTGATGTCCACCAAATCCGTCCGCTCCGTTGATCGCGCTGTCGACATTGTTCTCGCCTTTATCGATTCACCAGTGATGGGGATAGGCGAACTGCAGCAGCGGCTTGAGCTCCCGCGTCCGACCCTCTACCGGATGCTCGCGGCTCTGGAACAAAAAGGCCTGTTGAGCTGGTTTGGCGATCCGCGCCGCTACCGGCTCGGCCACAAGGTTCTTGAACTGTCCCGCTCGTGGCAACGTTCCTTCGATCTGGTGGAGATCAGTCAGCCCGTCCTGGAGCGTCTTTGGCAAGCATGTGACGAGACGGTCATGCTCTTCGTGCCCAACCCGCCGCACGGACGGATGTTGGTCCACGAAATCCGGAGTTCAAAGCCACTGAACTACAGTCGGCCTATCGGCTATGTAGCTCCCTTGACAATCGGAGCGGCGGGCAAGGTCATGCTCGCCTTTGCCTCCGACGACGAGGTGCGCCGAGCGTGCGAGGGACTGACCGACAATGAGCGCCGCAAGCTGCAGACTGACATTCAGCGCGTCCGCAAGGACCGCTATTTCGCGGCGAGCGGCGAAGTCCTTGCTGGTGCGATGTCCGTTGCCGCTCCGCTTTTCGGGCACGACGCGGAGGTCCTGGGGGCCGTTGCAGTGGTAGGCCCCGAGATGCGAATGAACGGAGCGGTCCGGGAGCGGCTGCTGCCTCAACTGATCCAGGCCACCCAGGAAATCTCGCGCGCAGCCGGTTACGCTGGCGCGTGAAAGCCGAGCAGCCACCGGGCAGGCTGCAGCGCTGGCGAAGCTGCTACAGGTCCAGGACCAGCGTCGGGGATAGCGAGCGGGATACGCAGGCGACGATGCAGCGTCCCCCCTGCTGCTCATCAGGCAGGAGGAAACTGTCGCGATGATCTGGCGTTCCCTCGATCACGTTCACCAGGCAGGTGCCGCAGGCGCCCTGCCGGCAAGAGGTTTCCACCGGCACCCCGGCCGTTTCGAGTACTTCGACAATTGGCACGCCTGCAGGCACCAGGAGCTCCTGGCCTGAGCGGGCAAGCCGCACGGTGAATGCGCCATTCGCAGCCTGTTCTCCTGTCGCAGCACCGAAATACTCCCTGTGGACAGTGTCTGCCCGCCATGCGCCTGCTGCCACGCGCTCCACGACCCCCATGAAAGGCGCTGGGCCACACACGTACAGGTGTGCGTTCGCCGTAGGCTGTTCGCCAAACAGCCCGGTCGCTGCCGCCTCCAGCTGATCGGCCGGGACACCGACATGGAACCGCACACTCTCTGCGAGGGGAGCTCGCTGCAACACCGAAGCAAAAGCAGCATGCTCCATTGAGCGGACGAAGTATTCCAGCCGGAACCTGGTCCCCATAGCGTGGAGATGCAATGCCATGCTGAGCATCGGCGTGATGCCGATTCCGCCCGCGACAAGAACATGGAAACCTGCTTCGTCTGACAGCGGGAAGTTGTTCCTCGGTCTTCCGATGCTCAAGGTGTCTCCAGCGCGCACCACGCGATGCAGCCATTCGGAGCCGCCTCGTGAATTGGATTCGCGCTTCACTCCGATGCGATAGAGGCTTGTCTCATCAGGCCCGTGGCACACGCTGTACTGTCGCAGCGTCGGCGTGCCGTCCGCCGGACATGAGCCGATGGCAACGTCGATGTGCGAGCCCGGGTGTGCCGGCGGAAGCGGCTCGCCCTGCGCCGACACGAGTTCGAGCGAGATGATTTCCGGGGTTTCCCGGCACACGGAAGCGACTCTGACCGTCTGCATACGCCCTCCTAGAGCATGGCCCGGCCGCCACTCACACCGATGTGCTGGCCGGTAACAAAGGACGCCTCGGAAGATGCAAGAAACGCGACGGCAGCTGCGATTTCACTGGGATGGGCCGACCGCGGAATCCCGTAGGCGCGGGAGGCGGCAATGCGCGCTAGTTCATTCGCTACGTCGGGCGGATTCCAAACCGGGTTCAGTGCGCCGGAACCAGGGCCCTGGTCCGAAGGAACGACGGCAATCGCGCTTGGGGATACGCAGTTGACGGTGATCCCATGCTCACCGACCTCTCCGGCGATCGTGGCGGTCAAGCCGATCATCGACCCTTTGCCAACGCCGCCCAGAAGCGTGTGGAAGGGCGTGCCCGTACGCCAGGCTTCACCGCCGATGTTGACGATGCGGCCATAGTGTTGGGCGGTCATAGTCGGCAGCACTGCACGCGAGCACCTCAGTGTCGTCCACATATTTCCATTGACGGCCAGCTGCAGCAATTCCTCGGTGAAATCGACCAATCGCATGCGAATGAGTGCCGCAGCATTGTTGACGAGCGCATCCACTCGGCCGAACTTGTCGAGGGCGCGCTGAACCATGTCTTCGGCTACCCCCGGTTGACTCAGATCACCGCCAAAAGCCTCTACGTGGCGGCCAGTCTCTTCGGAAAGTTTCCGGGCGCTGTACGCTGCGCCATCCTTGTTGATGTCAGCAAGCAGGACATCCGCCCCCTCCTGGGCAAGCCGTCGTGCGATCGCGACACCAACACCTTTGGCGGCGCCCGTGACGATGGCGGCGCGGCCGCGGAACCTCTGACACTCGACCTGGACCTCGCCAGGAATCGGATTGGCTTGGTTATCTGTCACAGCACACCCACCTTTCCGAACTCAGGCGCAGGCACCGAACCCCATGAATCGCTCCACTCCGGCCGGCGCGGCAACAGGCGCGGCTCCCTTGCTGCCTCCTCCGGGAAGGTCTCCATGCCGAAGCTGTATTCGAGCGTCATCCCGTCCGGGTCCAGGAAGTAGAGAAAGATGCTCGTGGAGATCGGATGGCGACCCGGCCCGTAGACGATCGGGATACGGCCCTTCTTTAGGCGCGTATGCAGGCGGCCGACGTCGTCGATGTCGCTCACCATGAAGTTCAGGTGATGAAAGTGGGGAGTCTTCTCGGCACGGGCCACGCCGATCCCGTGGTGAAACGGATTGGGGAAGCTTCGCATGAACGTGATCGAGTTCTCGACGGCATCGGACCGCGCGAAGTTCAGCACCCTCTCGAAGTAAGCGACGGTCTCCTCGTACTTCGGTGTTGCGAAGACCACGTGACCCAGTTGCATGATCTTTGCGCTCGTGGGCGAGAACACATGGCGCTCGCGCGGCGCGGCAAACGTGAAGAACTCCAGCGTCGTGCCGTTGTGCGGATCGCGCGCCCTCAGGCCGCGCTCAATGCGCAGCAAGGCGCATTCCTCCTGTGAAACCGGCGCATAAGTGGTGTCCGAAGACCGGAGCGCCCGTTCCAGCGGCTCGAACTGCGCTGAATCCTGCAGCTCCCAGGCCGCCGCGCTCAGGCCGGGGGTCTTCCCGGGCACCAGCCGGACGGAAACGAAATCGTCGCTGCAGCGATACGAGGCAATGCTGCCGTCGCCGGTTGTGACGGGCTCCAGGCCGACGATCTGCTCGTAGAACTCCCGCGAACGCGCGAGGTCCGTGACATAGAGATCGACCCGACTCAATCTGTTGAAGCGAATCATGGTCAAGTCAAAGGATGAAGCTGATGCGACCGTGGGGTCGCAGGGACTCCAGGTCGAGAACGACCTTGCGCTCCTGAACGCGCAGGCCTTCGGCAAGCCGGACGAACGTGTGCGCATAGCGCCCGACATATACGTCGCTGTTGTCGAACTGGAATCGCCAAACGGCGAAGTTCGAACTCGCCGTGAATCCATCATCTGTGATGGAACCCACCCGCACGTTGGTCACCAGCCGACGGGTTCGCGAGCGAGGTGATTCCGCCCACGCGGTCTTCCCCATCAGCTGCCGCACACGTGAGTCCAAGCGCTGCCGGTCATCATCGATCAGGTAGAGCGCCTCGCCCGGGACCGCATCCGGCAAGTCCAGTGGCGGAATGCGATAGTGCGCATCGGGCGCCATCAAGGCGAGCCACTCGTCCAGGCGCCATTCGTCGAGAAGAGCCGCCTCTTGGTACAGGAAAGATTCGGCTTGTCTGGTGAGGGCCTGCATGTCGTCGGCCGGCGCGGTTTCGGCCCCTGACCGGGTGGATATTTCAAGCACGGTCGACTCCTTCGACACATTCGGGACCATGTGAACAATCGTCGGCAACGGGATCGAGGCGAGCATCGCCATAGGTGGTGGGCGCAGGCGCTTCGTCCAGCAGCGTCTGCCAGCGCCGCCAGAAGGCGCGCATCTGCAGTTCGTCCGCCGCGACAGGGTCGCGGTGCATGCCGCGGGAGATGTCCGACCACAGGCTGTCAGCGCCCTCGAAAAAGCCCCGTTGGCAGCTCTCCAGTCCGGAAACATCGTCGGGCGTACCGAATCCCGCCGGCCCCAGAAAGGAGATGAAGTTGTCCATCCGGAGCTTCTTCAGGTGCGCACTCTCGCTGCGGGGAAGAAGCGCCCACGCGTCGACCTCCATGTAGCCGGGTGCCACCGGGTAGATCGTTCGGATCGTTCGCCAAGTCGAGATGAACAGCAGGTTGGGAAAGATGAGAAGGTTCCGTCCGTAGTCTGCGATGCGCGCTGCGCGCTCCTCACCGAACTTCTCCACCAGGCGCTGGCGCACTTCGGCCAGTTCGTTGGCTGCCGTTTTCAACAGCGGACCGGAACGGACCAGCGTTTCAGCGACCGCGTGACCGTTGTCGAGCGCTATTGCCCGGCCTGGCGCTTGGTCGCTCACATTCAGCCACGTGCGTGCGGGCAAGCCCATGTCCGGCAGGAATCGGCTGAAATAGCGGTTGTGGGTGCTGTGGGCGTGGTAGACATCAATGCTGTTTTCCACCAGCAGCTTCCAGTTAGAGCGGATGGAATAGCGCTGCTGTCCGGGGGCGATGTCCACCTCGTCGCCGCCGAAATCCAGCATCAGGTCGATGTACTCCTTGGCGTTGCCGAGATACGCCTCCAACGAACAGGCGCCGGCATCGAAGTTGATGAATACCAGGCCGCGGTAGATCTCCATCCGAGGAACCGGCTTGAGTCCTTTGCCGACCGGATCCGCCCCGCCGGCGTAGCCGGCGGAATCAGGTAAGGCGACCAACTGCCCCTGCAGATCGAAGGTCCAGCCGTGATAGAAGCAGCTGAAGTTGCGCGCGGTGCCTGACTTCTCGCGGCACAGGGTCATGCCTCGATGGGGACATGCGTTGAAGAAGCCCCTCAGTACGCCCGCACGGTCGCGCACGAACATGAGCGGCTTGCCTCCAACCTTGCGGGCCAGGTAGTCCCCCGGCTTGGCGAGTTCCGACTCGTGCATGGCATAGAGCCAGCAGCGATCGAAGATCTCCGAACGCTCGCGCTGCAACACCTCTTCGTCCACGAAGGCCCCCCGGTGCACCCGGAAGGAGCCTGCTTCAGCGTCGTCATTGACCATCTGACGCGGCATGCCGCGTCTGGTCATCGGGGCTTCTATCATTCAAGTATCTCCTGGTGGACAATATGTCCATATCGTAAGATCAAAAAGCTGGTTCCGTCAACCCCCTGCCTTACGTAGATTCGCCTCTCACAAATCGCTTGCGCGCGGCCGATCAATGTCTTACCATGCGATCACATAGTCCGACAGACGATACTTGAAGGAGACCTCGTGCGTACTGAAGCCCGCCTTGCCATCCTGGCCTTGGCCATCACCGCGCTCACGCCCGCTCTGGCCGACGAGTACCCCGCGAAGATCGTGAATTTGATCGTCCCGGCTGCACCTGGCGGCGCCGTTGACGCCAATGCGCGCGTGGTGGGTGATGCTCTTCAGAAGCTGTGGGGACAGCCTGTAGTAGTGCAGTACAAGCCGGGCGCCAATACGCTGATAGGTACCACCTTCGTCGCCAAGGCTCCTGCGGACGGGTACACCTTGCTGATGACGTCAGCGGCTTTCACGGTGCTCCCAAACCTTGTTGCACGCATGCCGTACGAAGAGTCCGAATTGATCCCGATCACGCTCGTATCCCAAACGCCCGCGGCGGTCTTTGTGTCGCCATCGCTCCCGGTGAAGAACGTGGCTGAACTGGTCCGCTACGGCCAAGAGCACCCTGGCAGCCTGTCGTTCGGCGCTCCTGATGCAACGGGAGCCTTCGTGGGATACCTGTTCAATCAACTCGCGGGCACCAACATGCCCTACGTGGCCTACAAAGGCTTCGGTCCCATGGCCACGGACCTCATGGGCGGGCACCTTCCCGTGGGCATCAGCGGCGCAAGCACCATTCGTCCGCTTGCACTGACGGGCAAGGTGAAGGTGCTCGGAACCGCGTCGGCACGCCCCTTCGCGGCACTCCCGGATGCTCCCGCCCTCGCCAAAGACAAGTTCCGCTCGTTCGAGGCGAGCGTGTGGTTCGGGCTCTTCGCACCCCGTGGCACGCCACCGGCGATCGTCGCGAAGATTCATGCGGATCTCACCAAGGTGCTCTCGGACCCGGCCGTGCGGCGCCGGTTGACCGATACCGGCGCGGAGATCGGCGACATCAGCCAAGCCGATTTCGCGGGCCTGGTCCGCTCCGAGTTCACCAAATGGAAGGCCATCGCTGCGACGGCTGGCGTGAAGCCTGAATAACCCAACTTCAAGGATTGAAAGATGAAGATTGCAAGATTCCGTACCCACGATGGAAAAGTCCGCGTGGGCAAGGTCGTGGACGGTTCTGTCTACGAGCTGACCGAACATTGCGCGAGCACTGACTGCCTCGGCAAACTGATCTCCGCCAACGCCACTCTGTTCGAGCAACTCGCTGCCGTCCCGCTGAAAGAGCTGACGGCGCATCCCCTCAGTTCCGTCCAGCTGCTCGCACCCGTCACGTCGCCCTCCAAGTTCCTGGCGATCGGCCTCAACTACCAGGCCCATGCCGACGAGTCCCTCCGCATTGGTGTCGCGCCGGCCCAATCGCAAATCTGGTTCAACAAGCAGGTGTCGTGCATCGTCGGCCCAGGCGACGCGATCGACCATCCCGCCGTCATCGAGCAACTTGACTACGAAGCCGAACTCGGACTGATGATCGGCAGACGCGGCCGCAACATCCGTCCGGAAGACGCGCTCGACCACGTCGCCGGATACATGATCGTCAACGATGTCTCCGCGCGCGACTGGCAGAAGCGCAGTCCGACCTGGACGCTGGGCAAGTCGTTCGACACGCACGGCCCTATCGGCCCCTGGCTGGTGACGCCCGACGAGATCGGCGACCCGCACAGCCTCGCCATCTCCCTGAAGGTGAATGGGGAGTTGCGCCAGCAAGCGAATACGAGCCAGATGATCCACGATATCCGTGCCCAGTTGAGCTACCTGAGCGAGGTGATGACCCTCGAGCCCGGCGACATCATCGCGACCGGCACACCGGCCGGCGTCGGCGTGGCGATGACGCCGCCGCAGTTCCTGAAAGAGGGCGACGTTGTCACCATCGACATCGAGCGCGTCGGCCAGCTCTCCAACCCCGTGCGATCAAACTCGCGCAAGGGTCGCGGCTGATGGCCGCCGCAATCGGCCTGGAGCGCGCCGCCGCTGAAGTTACCGTCCGCAAGGCCGCCAGGGCACTGGCCCGTGCCGGGCTGGTGGGGGCCTATGGTCACTGCTCGGCGCGGCTAAGCGACAGCGAGTTGCTGGTCTGCGCCTCCAAGGCAATGGGCACCATCCTGCCCACGGACGAAGGGACTGTCGCTCCCATCGTCGGCGCACTGCCCGGCGGCGTGCTCGGCGAGGTGCGCGTCCACCAATTCATCTACCGGATGCGCCCGGACGTGGGCGCCATCTGCCGCGTCTTCCCGCCCAATGTGCTCACCATGTCGGTTCTCGGCCAGGCGCCGGAATGCAGGCATGGGTTGAGCGCCTTCTTCTATCCGAGACCTGTCTATTGGGACGACGCCCGCCTGATGCGCACCGATGAGCTGGCCGGCGGCGTGGCAGCCGCGCTGGGACAGGCCGCCGGCATCATCATGCGCGGCAACGGTGCAGTGGTCGCCGCCAGCAACATGCAGCAAGCGATCGCGCTGTGCGTCTACCTCGAGGACATGTGCAGGATCGAGCTGGCGATACGCGCCTCGGGAGGCAAGGACCAGGCCCCCCTGCTCAAACCCGACGAGGCGCAGAAGCGCGCGGACTGGAACGGGCGCGTGGAGCAGCGCATGTGGGACCACATGACGTTTGGCGATCTGGAATGCAACTCGAAAGTTGCACCATAGATACTCAGAAAGTGCGACGCGCCTTCCCCACGTGAAGCTTGGCGACACGGCTTGGCGCGGCGACGACCTGCGTGATTTCATCCAGTACAAAGACGTGCGGCGAAGGCGCCAAAGCAAGGGAAAGGCTGGCACCTGCATGAAGCGCGGTTCCACATGGTCCTGATGCGCGAGGGGTGGGGAAAATTCACGTATGAAGCCGGTGACGCTGGTTGCTGTCGGTGACTCCATCCACCGAGAAGTTCGGCCAATGCCTCAAGTTGGACACCTGCGTTCGCAAACAGGTCCGCTCGTACGGCGAGCGCGTCCTTTTCGTTATATTCGGGTCAGCAATGTATGGGTCTCTCCAATCGCAGTGATCCGACTTCGCGCCTGGTCTCAGGTGCCGTGGTTGCACGGCTGCACAAAGGCATCGGAAATGGCCTGGACTTACTGGTCAAGGCCGAGCATGTCGTTGAGCACCTCGTTCTCTGGCTCCAGATCCGGCACCTGCGATTCGACCGTGCGGCATGCCAGCAGCAGTCCGGACAGACCCTCCTGGGCAATGGTCCCGTCCTGTTTCCGCAAGCGAAGATGCCTGTCCACGACGCCGGCCGCCACACGGGTTCTCCGCTTCGAGAGGATGGTCATCTCGAGCGATAGAACGTCACCGACAAACACGGGAGCCCGGAACGTCCATTCGCGCACATCCGTCATCGCGATGGCAGCCTTTTGGAACTGCTGGAGTTTCGAAAATGCGCCGATCGCCAACGCAATGCCGAACGGGCCGTGTGCGATGCGATGCTTATATGGCGTGTCGCGCGCATAAGCCTCGTCGATGTGGATCGGATGGTGGTCCCCGGAGAGGCGCGCGAAGTCCAGCAAGTCCGTCTCGGTGACGGCTCGGCCTGGCACCGCGAGTCTTGCGCCGACTTCGACGTCTTCGAAATACACGTCGGGTGGGGACTCCTTCTCCGCTTGTTCATTCATGGTGACTCCTCTCGTGCGTCACTGTGGCGTCAAACCGATCTTCTTTACAAGCGCGGCGAACTTGAGGACGTCTTGCCGGATCGTCGCCTGGGCGTCCTCGGGGCTGGAAAGCATCACCACGCTGCCCTGCCGTGTGAGTTCGTCCTTGGTGGCTGAATTTGAGAATGCCTGGGCCGTCGCGTCATTCAGCTTCTTCACCGTCGCGGGCGCCATGCCCTTGGGCGCGAGCAGCGTCACCCAGGCTTCGCAGACAAGATTGGGAAGGCCCTGTTCCACGAACGTCGGAATGTCAGGTGCAGCCGCGCTTCGCTTGGTCGAGCACACGCCGATGGCGCGAAGCGTGCCGCTCTTGAAGTGCGGCTGGAAGACAGACAATCCTTGCGTTCCAAACTCGATTTGCCCGCCGATCAAGGCGACTGTCATGGGATTGGGTCCCTGAAAGGGAATGTGCCGGGCCTTGACGCCTGCTTCATCCAGGAACATCTCGGTTGCCAGATGGGCCACGGAGCCAGAGCCGGACGATCCGAAATTCAGTGCATCCGGCTTGCTCTTGAGAAGCGCAATCAGTTCCTTGGCATTGCTGGCCGGAACCTTCGAATTCACGGCCAGCACCAGTGGGATGGTCACCAGCATGCTGATGGGCGTGAAATCCCTGGTCACATCCAGCGGAAATCCCTTCATCACGCTGGGCAAGACCACGAGGCTGTTGGTGATCACCGCAAGCGTCATGTCTTGCGGCGCCGCGCGTGCCACTGCTTGCAACCCTATCACGCCGGCGGCTCCCGGCATGTTTTCCACGATGACGGGAACTCCAAGGGCGGCGCCCAGTCCTGGCTGGAGAGCCCGGGCCGTCGCATCCGTGCCCGAACCAGCGCTCGTCGGCACAATCAGCCGCACACGACCTTCCTGTTGCCCGAATGCGGCTGGCGAGGCGCCAGCAACCGCCAGCAAAGCGAGGGCGCGCCGGCGCGTCAGTGCAGCGTGCGAGTATGCGATCGCAGGGCGAGTATTCATCAATGCGTCTCCTTCATTCTTTTGACCTCGGTGAAATCGCTGTCCCCTTGAGGTCCCTCAGCACCTTTCCCCAGTGGTCGAGGTCCGTTCGGATCCGCGCGTTCAGTTGCGCGGTGTTCATGTCGAAGGGTTCTTGCGAGTTCAGCGCCAGCGCGTCACCGACATACTTCGACTGCGCCGCCTGCTGGAAGAGCAACCGCAGCTTGTCGACGACCGGCGATGGCGTGCGCGCCGGAACGAACATGGCTGACCATGCGGTAAATTCGTACTGTGAGATGCCTTGCTCACGCAGAGTTGGAACGTCGGGCAAGGCAGTCAGTCGCTTCGGGCCCGTCGTGCCGAGCGGACGCATACGGCCTGCCTGGTAGTGCGGGAGTGCGGTCGACACATCGGTCACGAGCAGATCGATCTCCCCTCCGCTGAGGGCCGCCGCGGCCTGCGCCATCGCCTTGTACGGAACCGACAGCAGTTGCACCTTGGCCAGATGCTCCAGCATCTCCATGGCCAGCCGCGTGGAGGTGGTCCCGCTGCCATAGGACAGCTTACCCGGATTCGCGCGCGCAGCCTCGACCACCTCCTTGACGGAACGAAACTTCGTCGATGGTCCCCCATTCATCACAAGCGCGACGCTCGCGACCCCGCTCAGCGGAATGAAATCGGCGACGGGATCGTAGGGCAGCTTCTGCAGCATGTGCACGTTCAGCACGTGCGTCGAGCTGTTGCCAAACAGGATCGTGTAGCCGTCCGGCGCCGCGCTCTTCGCCGCTTCCACCCCGATAACGGCTTCGGCGCCGGGCTTGTTCTCGACGATGGTCGGTTGGCCCGACTCTTCGCTGATCGCTCGGGCATACGCACGTGCGATCACATCGTTGCCGCTCCCTGCGCCGAACGGCACCAGGATTCGCAGCTGCTTCGACTTGTCGGGAAACCCCTGCGCGGACGCCGCCGTGCAGATGGTGAGCAAGGTCAGAAGCAAGAGGCGGGAAATGGTCATGGAGATTGTCTCGAATTGCCGATGCAGCTTAGGCACTGCGGCGGCGTCGATCAATGACTCCGGACGCGAAGCACTTTGGCGACTCACGCCGAGTTTTGCCGGGGTAAACCCCGACCGAGGAATGCCAAGCGTCATCGCCTCGCGCTCGCATGACCTTCAGCGGTTCTCCGCCTCCCTTGATCGACGTGGGTTCGCCGATCGACTCGCGACCGCGATATCCGGACATCGCGATCGGCATGCAGAAGGCCAATTGCACACGCGTCGACGCAGTGCGGTGCGTCTCGGCGTCTGTCCTGTCAGCGCGCAGCGCAAGCCTGAAGGCGGTCCAGCGATCTTTGCGCCCCAGGCAATGAACCTTGCCGTGTCGGGGCGTAGCCTCGTTCTGGCGGCCTTCCTAGAATCTGTTGCGATGGAAAGAGCAACGACCAAACTGCGCCGGCTGCTGAAGCGCGACCATGCCTTGGTTGCCGCGGGTGCATTTGGCCCCATGCCAGCCAAGCTTGCCGAGCAGGCCGGCTTCGAGGCCGTCTACATGCCGGGGGGCGGTACGGCGCTCAGCCGCCTTGGCGTGGCCGACCTGGGTCTCATCACCATGACAGAGATGGTGGAGAACGCGGCGGCCATCGCGCAGTGCGTCTCCGTGCCGGTGATCGCCGACGCCGACACCGGATTCGGTAACCAGCTGAACGTGCAGCGCACGGTTAGAGAGTATGAACGCGCAGGCGTCGCGGCCATCCACCTCGAAGACCAGGAGTTTCCCAAGCGTTGCGGAAGCCTACCGGGCAAAACGCTGGTGCCGTTGGCGGAGGCGGCGCAGAAGATCCGCGCGGCTGTCGCTGCGCGTTCTGACCCGGACTTCATGATCATCGCCCGTTGCGATGCTTTGCTGGTCGCGGGAATGGACGAAGTGATCCGTCGCGGCGAGGCCTACTTGGAAGCCGGCGCGGACATGCTGTTCATCGAATCAGCCCGCACAGTCGACGAGATCGCGGACATCCCGCAGCGCCTGCCTGGCGCGCACCTGTTCAACCTTCCGACAAGCGGGAAAACGCCCTACCTTTCGGCAGATGAGGTCACCCGTCTCGGGTACAAGCTCATGATCCTGCCGAACTTTACGGCATTGGCGGCGATCAAGGCGATGACGGAAGTGCTCGCTGAAATCCGGCGCACAGGCAGCGTCGCCGGCATCCTTGATCGATGCGCGACATTCCAGGAATTCACCGAGCTCGGCGGGCTACCGCACCTGCAGGAGACCGAGAAGCGATTCGCTTCTCCGACGCCGCAGCCCGCGAAGACATAGGGACCTCCACGACTCACTTGCTGATGCTCCTTGCCTACAATCTGGGCAAGGAGACGCAATGGATGAGTTCACCTGTATTAGAACCTTCATCAAGGTAGTAGAGGCGGGAAGCTTCTCGAGCGCAGCGGGCGAAACCTCAGTCAGCGCCGTGGCCCGCCAGGTGAAATCGCTTGAGGAAGAGCTTGGTGTTCGGCTCTTGAATCGCAACACGCGCGGCCTCTCACCCACCGATGCGGGTCGCCGGTTCTATGAACGCGTCACAGGCATCTCGAATGATCTAGAAAACGCCGTGTCGGAGGCAAGGTCGCTCCAGGAGGAGGTAAAGGGCCTCCTGCGTGTGTCGTTGCGTGTTGCTATGGGCACGACCGTGGTGGTTCCCGAACTGCCGAAGCTGCTCGCCCAGTATCCTGAACTCTGCCTCGAGATCCAGTTGACCGACGAAAGGCAGGATCTCATCGCGAACAACATCGACGTGGCGGTATGGCTGGGCCACCTGCCTGACTCCCATATCGTTGCGCGACGCCTGAGTCGGAGCCAGCGAATAGTCTGCGGCACACAGGCCTATTTTGAACGGCATGGCGTTCCGCATATCCCGCAGGATCTGCCCCAGCACAACTGCCTGCTCTATACCGCCGCCACCTTCGGCACGCGGTGGTCATTCACCAAGGAAGGCGAATACGTAGAGGTCGAGGCACGGGGCAGCATCCGAACGGACAACGGCCTCATCCTGCTCTCGTCAGCGCTTGCGGACATCGGGATCATCGTGGTTCACGAGTGGATGGTGCGGCAGCACTTGGCGGAACGTCGGCTCGTGAAGGTCCTGACCGATTACAAGGTCAACCCGCGGCCCGGTGACGCGGATCTCTATGCGGTCTGGCCTTCTAGCCGTGGAATGTCGCGCAAGGTGCGGGCGTTCGTCGATTTTCTGCTCGAGGCGTTCGCCAGACTTTGATGCGTCAACTAGCTCATGCGTAGCCGCTGCAACGAGATCGTGCCTGAACTAAACAGCAAGATCCACAAATGCAAGCTGACGACTTGCCGACATCTTGAGCTCCGCCGCGGCCATGCGCCGGACGGCCAACGCCCCGACTTCATCTTGATCCCGCGATCGTCTGCCGGCGACGGCCGGATGACAGACGGGCTCGGGCCGCCCGAGCTGCAACAGAGCAGCCGCAAGGTGCCGGCGCCACTGCGCGCGCGCGAGCAGCCGCGTCGAACGGCGCGGCGCGCGTGCACGCACAGGGCGGCGCTGCTCGGACCCAGAGTGACGATCATCGAAAAGGTGGCCAGCGCGCTCCACGCGCAGCGCACCTTCCCGCGCCACTACCTGGCCGCGAAAGGAGTGAAACCTGTCACTCGAGCGAGGGATCGACACCCTGCGGGGGTGCATTGCCCTCCGCCATCGGACCAGGAACACCACCATAGATGTGCCACGAGTTGGCCACCGCCCAGCCGGCATCGATCATGAGGTCCACGCCAGTGATTGCCGACGCACGGTCCGACAGGAGGAACTCGATGCCCTCCGCGATCTCGACCGGCTGAATGCGCCGGCCCAGCGCCATCTGCGCATCGATGTCCGTGGCGTAACGGCCAGGCGCTCTCGCCTTCACACGATCGACGAGAACGGCGCCCGGCGAGACAGAGTTCACACGGACCCCGCTCTTGCCGTATTGCGCCGCGAAGTTCCTGGTCATGTTCGCGACCGCCGCCTTGGTTGGCCCGTACGCATGCTGGGGCGAAGCGGCATGCGCCACGATCGACGCGACATTGACGATGCTTCCGCCCCCCGAACGCGCCATGCGCGAGGCAAACACACGGTTGGCGTTGAAGCTGCCTTCGATGTTGACCTTGATGATGCGCCTCCAAAGATCCATCGGGAATTCGTCCGGCGCGTACTTGTCCTGAAAAGCGGCCGCTGCCACCACCATGCCGGTAGGCCGCCCGTGTTCACGTTCGATTTTCTCGGCGAGCTGTTCCACTGCCTCCAGGTCGCTGATGTCCAGGGAATAGGCGACGCCCCCGACCTCCTTGGCGACCGCTTCCGCGGCCTTCAGGTCCAGGTCGATCACAGCCACCTGCCATCCGCGCTGTGCCATGACCTTGCAGCAGGCCGCGCCGATGCCATTGCCACCGCCGATAACGACACCCCATCGCGAATTCGTGTTCATAGGTCCATTTCCTTCAGAGTTAAACGCGCTCGAGGATCAGGGCGATGCCCTGTCCCACGCCGACGCACATGGTGCACAGGGCGTAACGTCCGCCCGTGCGATGAAGTTGATTGACAGCCGTCGTCGCGAGCCGTGCGCCGGAGGCTCCCAGAGGATGGCCAAGGGCGATCGCTCCGCCGTTCGGGTTGACACGAGGGTCGTCGTCCTTCAATCCCAGCATTCGGAGCACCGCCAGACCCTGGGCCGCGAAAGCCTCGTTGAGCTCAATGAGGTCAATCTGCTCCAGAGTCAGCCCCGCGAGCGCCAACACCTTTTGCGTGGCGGGCGCAGGTCCAATTCCCATCACGCGAGGTGGCACGCCGGCCGTCGCCATTGCTACGACGCGGGCCCGCGGCGTAAGGCCATGGCGTGCGGCCGTATCCTCATCCGCAATGAGCACGGCACATGCACCGTCGTTGACGCCGCTTGCATTGCCGGCTGTGACCGTCCCGTCCGGCTTGACGACGCCCTTCAACTTCGCCAGTGCCTCGAGCGACGTCTCACGCGGATGCTCGTCGCGGTTCACGACAATGGGATCGCCCTTCTTCTGCGGTACGGCGATCGGCACGATCTCGGCGTCGAAGAATCCGCTCTTCTGCGCCGCCAGGGCCTTGACCTGCGAGGCCAGTGCCATGCGGTCCTGCGCTTCGCGCTCGATCCGGTAATCCACAGCCACGTTCTCGGCCGTCTCCGGCATGGATTCGACGCCGTACTGCTCCTTCATCCGCTTGTTTACGAAGCGCCAGCCGATGGTCGTGTCGTGGATCACGTTGCCGCGTGAGAACGCAGATTCAGCCTTCGGCATAACGAAAGGGGCGCGGCTCATGCTCTCGACACCACCGGCGATCAGGAGCGAAGCCTCACCGGACTTGATGGCGCGCGCAGCCGTGCCGACGGCATCCAAACTCGAGCCGCACAACCTGTTGATGGTGGCACCCGGCACGTCGCTTGGCAGTCCGGCCAGAAGTGAAGCCATGCGCGCGACATTACGGTTGTCTTCCCCTGCCTGGTTGGTGCAACCAAAGATCACATCGGTCACAGCCGCCCAATCTACACGCGGATTGCGCGCCATCAGAGCCTTGATGGGATGGGCGGCCAGATCATCCGCGCGGATGGACGAGAGAGCACCGCCGTAACGGCCGAAGGGGGTACGCTGGGCGTCGCAAATGAAAGCGTTTCGATTCATCGCCCGGTCGCTCCACCGGCGACGAAGGGCACCGCGATCGTCAAGTGGCGGGACGGCAAGGCTCCTTGCGCGAACACGGTGGTCATGGGTGTGAGCGAAAGGCTACCGGCCGCAGCCAGCACTCGGTGTCTGTTGGAGGGCATACTGTCTTTGGATAGTTCTGATCGCAGCGCAGGGGATCGGATGGCGGATCTCCGGAGCGCTCATTGCGCTGGTGGAAAACCCGCCTTCTGTGGCCAGAGATTCACGAACCCCTGGATCTGCACGGACGAATACAGGCCACCGCGTGTGAACGGCTCGTCACGAAGCCACTCTGTGGCCGCCTCCCTGCTCGGAAAATCGATCGCGAGCAGACTGCCGACCCGCGTCTCGCCATCGTCCCCTACCAGCCCGCCGGCAAAGGCGATCCGGTCGGCGACCTTGGCGACGTAGGTGCGATGCTCGGGCCTCAGCTGCCGGCGCAGTTCCAGCGAGTTGGCCTTGTCCAACAGAACGAATGTGTAGATCACTGCGGTGCCTTTCGAAGAGGAAGATTGACACTCAAGACGGCATGTGCGAGTGCCTTTGCATTCACTATACGCGTGCGTATGTAAATAGTCAAACGAGGATAATCCCTCATCACGCCCGACTCAAGCCCCGGTACCAAGCTTGACGGCTTCGTACACCTCGTCGGCCACCTCGATCCAGCCGCGCGCACGCCCCGCCTCGACGCTCGCTTGGCTGCCGGCTCCAGGTGTTCGCACCGAATCGCCGTCAGGCATGGGGCGAGACGATTCGATGCTGGCACGCAAGGTTTGCATCTGATTCTTGAAGTCCGGCGTGGGCATCAACAATCGTGGATCCAGCGCCATGAAGAAGTAGCCCCATTTGCCCGCTTCTCCAATAACCGGATCGCTGCCGGCCAGGATGCCTAGAGCCTGCACGATGATCGCAAGGCTGGATCCGCGGGCCCCTCCCCAGGGCAGGAAGGCGCCTGCGATGGCGGCGACCGGGTCGACGGTCGGTCGGCCGTCGGCGTCGACGGCACGGCCTTCTGGCAGCGGACGCCCGGTCTGCTGATGAAAGAGAACATCGCCCCAGGCGATCGCGGCGGTGGAGAAGTCGACCACCAGCGGCTGTCCCTCAGCGGGAAAGGCAAACGCTATCGGGTTGGTGCCGAGCACCCGATCAATTCCGCCGTATGGCGCCACGCGAGCCGCCGAGTTTGCGGCATGCATCGCGATCATGTCGGCCCGCGCGGCGCGCTCCACGTAGTAGCGAAGCATCCCCGAGAACCAACTGTTGTTGACCCCGACGATGCCCACGCCGCTCTTTTTGGCCAGCTCGATAGCCTTGTCCATCCCAAGAAGCGAAGTGACATAGCCGTTCACATTTGCCCCGTCGATGAGCGCCGACTTGTCGGTTTCATGCAGCGTCCGGATGGTTCCTCCAGGGCCGCGGCGGCGCAAGTTTTCCGCAATGGGCAGAAGCCGCGACAAACCGGCAAATGAGTGGCCCGCGAGGGAGGCGTACACCAAGTGGTCCGCGACTGTGCCCGCGTGATCCTCGGGCATCTCATGCCGGACCAGGAAAGCGACGGCCAGAGCCTTGGCATCTTCGAGAGTGAGTTTCATGTTGTGTAGGTAGTCAGGTGCAAGAATTCTTTTGCTCGACTGCGGACACCAGTCCACGCCACGTCCCGCGTCCTCGAGCTCATGTGCTACCGCATGGGGCAGTCCAAGCTCGAAGGTGATCAAGGTGAGCGAGACGAGACAGTAGTAGCCCAGGCCTTGCCGCGCTTACCGCGCTTGCCGGCGATGCTTTTCACTGTCACGAATTCTAGGAAGGCTCCCCTCGCGCAAACAGACGACCGGTCGGCAAACACCATTGCGTGTCACGCAAAGGTAGAGTTCCATTTCGCTGCGTACCGGGCCGCGAGCCATTGCCAGCGCGCAAGCGCCTCTTGCCTGACGCGCTCTGAAGGGCGGGTTCAGCCGAGCGTTCCGCCGCATGGATCTTCCGGCGCGGCATGAACTTGGACGCGAGGGCCCGAGCGGCACGCAATTCCATCCTGCGTTTCATCTTTCCTCCCGATGCAAAACTCCTTCCTGTGTGGCCATGACGCGATCAGCGATGCGCTTCCTAGAATCAGGTTTGAACTGGGGTGAAGAGAGCCTCGGGCAAACACAGGAGACAAAGATGACCAGCAACCGTAGACGCCTGATGCTCAAGATGGCGGCCGCAGTTCCATTGGTGACCGCAGGCGCCGCCACCCGCGCGCAGCAGTACCCTTCGAAGCCTATCAAGATCATCGTGCCGGCATCAGCGGGCACCGGGATCGATGCCGTTACGCGATTCTTCACGGAACCCCTCGCGAAACGGCTTGGACAAAGCGTGGTCGCAGAGAACAAGCCGGGCGCCGGAGGATTGCTGGGATACACGCAGGCGGCGAGGGCCACTGCCGACGGATACACGCTCATCCTCACCGGCATTCCCCTCTACCTGCTGCCGCTGTTTTCGGAAGTCTCGCCGCCGCCATTCGATGCGCAGAAGGATTTCGCTCCCATCGCACGGGTCGCCCGCGTTCCGCAGGCGGTCGTCGTGGCGGCCGACTCGCCTTACAAGACGCTCGGGGAACTGCTCGAGGCGATGAAGCGCAACCCCGGCGAGATCACCTATTCGTCGCAGGGGCCTGGCAGTTCGGCGCATCTGTGCGCGGTCGTTTTCAATGACCTGAGCCGCACGCAAGCACGCCACATCGCCTACAAGGAGTCGACGATGGCCCTCACGGACGTGGTCGGTGGGCGTATCACCTTCACGTGCCAAAGTTCCGCTGGCATGCTCCCCCTTATCCAGGCTGGCAAGGTGCGCGCCCTGGGCGTGACGAATGCGCGTCGCTGGGAGTCGCTCCCCAATGTACCGACGATCGCAGAAGCCGGTGTGCCGGGCTTCGAGGTTTCCTCGCAGTTGGACTTCATGGCCCCTGCGGGGACTCCGGAACCGGTGCTGCAGCTGCTCTCCGATGCCATCAGCGAAATCGCACAGACGCCTCAATACAAGGCATTCTGCGCGAAGCAGGTCATCGAACCAGAGATCATGGGTGCCAAGGCCCTTCCCGTGGAGGTGGCGCGAGAAGCCGTCCGGTGGAAGAAGATCGTTCAGGTGGCGCGCAGCTGAAGGCCCGCAAGTAGACGTCCTCGCAACCGCCTCATTCCGCTTCACGGCGGATACCTGGTGGTCCAGGATTCCAAAGCGCTGGAGGACGATCCTTGCTTTCGCGGGAGGTGAGCGTTCCGCTGGCTGCCTAGGGCACTCCGGGAGTCGTCAAAGCCGCTTGCGCATCTCTTCCCACGATTTGGAGAGTCCACTTCGGTGTTCAGGATGGGCGATGGCCATCAGAGCCTCGGCGCGACGATCGACTGAGAGGCCACGCAGCTCTGCGACTCCGAATTCGGTGACTACCGCGTCCGTCAGGTGGCGGGGTACGGTGCAGAGGGAGTTCGCACTCAGACATGGAACGATACGCGAAAGCTTGCCGGACTTTGCAGCGGCGGGCAGGCAGATCAGCAGCCTGCCTTCAGGCGCGAGTTGGCTTGCTTGCGCGTACGCGGGCAGTCCGCCTGCTCCCGCTTGGATCGACCCGTCGCTGCGCTCGGAGTTGACCTGGCCTAAAAGGTCCACCTCCACGGCGCCGTTGATCGCAACGAATCGAGGAATGTTGGACATCACGTGCAGCCCGTGCGTTTGCCGAACATCGTCAAGAAAGATCCGGCCCAGCGCTTCCGCATACCGGTAGAAGTGGTCATCTCCGAGCAGGACGCCTGTCACGATCCGCGCATCGCGATCCAGCGAACCGCTCTCCCAGAGCGTTTCCAACAGGGCAGACACCATGCCGGAATGAATGCGCAAGCGCCGGTGCGAATGCAGGGCCCGAGCCACCTGCGGCGGCACAGAGCCAATGCCGAATTGGAGGGTATCCCCGTCGCGAATCAGGTCTGCTGCATGGCGGCCGATCGCCTCGCTCACGCTGTTCGATGGCGGCGCTGGCACGGCAAGCAGTGGCGCCGACGCCTCGACGAAGGCGTCGAACTCCGAGACATGCACGCGAAAGCTGCTTTCGAAGCGTGGCAGGTGCGGATTCAGATGCCCTACGCGCCGCTTTGCACGCGGCCAGACGAGCGGCGTGAAATCGGCGCACAAGCCTGGACTGCACCAGCCGCCGGCGTCGGGCGGCGTGAACTGTCCCACGGCAGCGTCGAACGCCGGCACTTCGAGGAGGTAGCGCACGAGCCCCGTGTAGTCCAACGGAAGCACCGCGGCCCGCTGATCTGCGCCGCGAGCACGGATGCCCGGCGTCATGAAGAAGCCTTCGCTCTTCGATTTGGGGTGGATGGCCAGATAGTCACTGCGATCGACGCCCGGCAGTTGGACGCTGGTGAATTCGACGCCCGCCGATTGCGAAGGATGCGCCAGCAGTTGCTCGCGAAGCAAGGCGGATTCGCCAGTCAGGCCCGCCACGAATACCCGCATGCCTGGAGCCAAGCCGGCGATCAAAGATGCGGTTCGCATGGATGCGGTGCGGGCGTCGTTGTCAAGATCATCTACCCAGCGGACACATCGAGCACCTCAGCGAGTGCCACCGGTTCAGGCCCCCTTCTCAGGCATCGATCGCGCGGTGCGCGGAAACTGGCGCAACATGGATTCAGAGACAGAAACCATCCTGCAGCGGTCATGAACCAAGCGCCTGCCAGAGTGCATCAGTCCGATCGCGGCGCGCCTGCGCGTAACCTGGTCTCAGGCGCACCAGCTCGACCGACGCCTTGACCTCCTCCATGACCACCGTGCGCCGGGCTATTCGCCACTCTCCTTCGCGCAGTTCGAAGCGATCCACGTAGCGACACGCAAGCTCCGCCATCAGCCTCTCGCCAGGAGGCAGCGGTTGTTCGCCCAGCCACACTTGGATCGTTTCCCGCGCCTCCTCGCCATAGCGCTGGTAAACCATGCAATACGTCTCCGCGACCGCAATGCCTTCCGACAGGAAATCGATGATGCAATTGCCGAGGAAATGCATGGATTGCTCGATGGTGGCGTGCCGTCGCTCAAGCCACTCGAGAAGTCCAGGCACCCCGCCCTTGTACCCTCCGTGATCGTCATAACCGTCGGAATGGTAGGCGCTGGCCACCAAGGCCCAGTCGCGGCGATCGACGCCGCGGGCATAGCGCTGAAGTGCGTCGCGGATGCGCTCGCGCTCTAGCAATTCGCTCATCTGTTTTTGCATAGCCTTGCCAATGTTGACGTAGCCATCGAGTGGTTGTCGATCTGCACATTCGCGATCGCTCTCATGGATACGTACGCGTATGTTACGTGTCACCGGCGCGATGTCAACGTGAGGCGCAACCGAAGCTGGCGGTGGTTTCCCTGAGGCGCCCCACCAATGCTCAAGAGTTGAGCTGATGCCAATTCCATTGCCTTGCACAACATCCCATCGGACCCGTACAGCGATCTTTTGCGCTGATGGCAATTGTCCTTCCCGTGAACACCGGTGGCTGCGGCAAGAGCCATTTCTTAGAATTTTGGAATCAGACGCCCTGCCCTGGTTTCACCGTGCGACGTGATGCCTGCGACACCGGACAAGGTTCATCCAAATGGAACAAACGCAAACGACAGAAGGAAGCACCATGCACCCGTCGCGCTCCTCCCGGACCGGCGCCTTCGCCTCCGTGCGGACCGAGATCGTCGTCGCCGGTGCCTGTCAGTGCGACCTCGCCAAGTGCGGCGCGTGCAGGCGCAGGGGCGCGCCTTCGGCGCGCGTGTGCGCATGCGCCTTTTGATGCGAACCAGCAACTCGTCGAGTTCATGAGATCGCGAATGCGTTCGCTGGCTCAACTCATCGCTCAGGCTGAAATCAGTGCCACGTGAATGGAAACCAACTCACATGACAAATCGAATGGAAGGCCCGCCCGCCAGAGCGCCCGGGGCGCAGCTATCGACAGCGGTTCTTTGCGTCTGGAACGACATTGACCCCGAGATCGAGGGTGAGTACGAGGGCTGGTACCAATGGGATCACCTGCGGGACCGTGTCGACGTTCCCGGCTTTCGAAGCTGCCGGCGGTACCTGCGTGTCGCTGGAGAAGGCCGACGCTACTTCACGTTCTCCGATCTCGATTCGCCTGAAGTTACCAACGCGCCCACATACTTGGAGCGCCTGCGGAACTTCAGCGACTGGACGCGGCGCATCATGCCGCACTTCCGGCGGGCAATACGCATGCCAGCGAACGTCACCGTGGAACGAGGCGATGGAACGGGTGGCTTTCTCGCCGCGGTTCTGTACGAGCAGGCCGCCGAGGAACGAAGGACAGCGATACGCCGCGCCATCGACGCGGCGCTCGGTGAGATCATGCAAGATGCCTGCGTGACACGCGTGCGGGTATTTGAGGTGAACGTGGCGGCCGCCAATGTGCACAACCCCGAAGCCGCGCTCAGGCCCGATCCTGCGCTCACTGCGGAACTGGCAATCGTCCTCGAGGGTTCCTACGAAGCGACCGTTTCGCGTCATCTCGCTACTCTCACGGCTCTGCCTGAGCTCGCATCGCTGCATCGCATGATGCAGTCTTCAGTCTACCGCCTTCTTTTCTCTTCACAAGGTTGAGCGCAGCAGCACAGCTGCTGAGCAAGCGGCAAGGCGTTGTGCACGGCGCAGGCTATTTCGCCTGAACCGCGTCATTGATAGCGGATGCCAAGGACTAGACGAAGAGCGGCCGAAGCCAGGGCCACATAGGTCAGGATCATCCCCAAGCCGCCCAAGGGCGCGGAGCCGCGTAGCACGCCCATCGCATGCAGTAACCTTCCCAAGGACAGTATCCCGACCATCGCCAAAATCATCCAGGTCGGCGCCGCATGCACCTCCACCAAGCCCATACCAATCAGTGCCAATGGCCCATACTCGACGAAGTTGCCTTGGGCACTGGTGTGTCGGCGCAGTGGTTGGCCCAGCTCTATTGCGGTCACCGACCGCCACTCAGAATCACGGCTTGCCCGCGATGGAGTTGCAAAGTGGGCGTATGCACATCTTGGGCAGCTGCGCGAGTGCTCGCAACGCCGCTCTCATTCCGGGAGCGGCGGATCTCGAGCAGCAGTTCATCAGCAGGCGCCCAATCCGGGTCGCGCCGCCGACGGATCTCCACTAGACAATGTCGCAACAGGCCCATTTGGATTCCTTCAGAAATAGCCTGCCATTTCAGGCGAGGCGGAAGAAGGAGCGGCTCCCAAGTCGGCAACGCCGAGGATCGGCGCCACTGGATCTGCGCTGATCGCAACCAACGCCGTCACGCCGCAGCACCTTCTGTGGGCGGCTTGGGCCGCAGCAGCATCAAGGCATTCCGCAAGGCGACGCATACCTGGTCGTCCCGTTGGTTGAAGGCGATGTGCCGGAACGTGACGATTCCCGAATCCGTACGGCTCTTCGAGAGGCGGGAAGCGGCCACCTCCGTTCGCACCCGGATCGTGTCGCCATGGAACACCGGCTTCGGAAAGCGGACTTCCTCGAAACCGAGATTGCCGATCGTGGTGCCCAGGGTCGTGTCTATCACGCTGACGCCCACGACCAGCGCGAGAAGGAATGTGCTGTTCACGACGCGCTGTCCGTAGATGGTGCTCTTGGCATACTCCGCGTCGATGTGCAGCGCTGCCGGGTTGTACGTCAGCGCGGAGAAGAGGGTGTTATCCATTTCCGTCACTGTCCTGCGGATGGCGTGCTCGACCGCGAACCCTTCGTGGAGATCTTCAAAGTAAAGGCCGGACATTTCGTTTCCTGCGCGTGGCGCGGTTGGTTGGATCAGGGCGCCCAAGCCCCTCAGTTCTCGAAAGATCGGGCGAGGGCGAGGATCGCCCGGGCCGTGTTCGCGTGCGCGATGTCGACATGTTCGCCCTCATAGATCGTGGAGGCTCGGCCAGCGGCTTGCGCTCTTTCCACGGCGTCGATCAGACCTCGGCAGTAGGCCACCTCTTCCGGCGACGGGCTATAGATCCGATTCACGATCGCTACGTTCGACGGGTGGAGCAGCAACTGCCCGCTCATGCCGAGACAGCGGTCCTCGGCCGCGGCTTTCGCGAGTCCCTCGAGATCGTGCACCTGCTGCCAGAGGCCACCGATGGGCTGCTTGCCGGCTGCACGCGCCGCCATGACGACCCTCGACTTGAGGAACAGCGACTCGCGGCCCTCCGCAGTCCATCCAGTGCCGAGCGCACGGGCCACATCCCCGTTCTTCACGGACAGCCCAGTAATCGCAGTCACGCGCGGCCGTTGCGCGATGTCAAAGGCCAACTGCATGGAGCGCGCCGTCTCGAGGATGGGAAGCAGCAAGGTGGACCCGACCCGCACGCCTTTGCGGTATTCGGCTTCCGCAAGCATGGCAGAGACGGTGTCGATGTCCTCCACGCCGTTCGGCTTGGACAGGGCGATGCCTTCGAGATGTGATCCGACAACGGCAAGGATGTCATCGAAGTCGTAGAGATGCGGGCTGCGATTGATCCTCACCCAGGTACGCTGCTTCTGTTCGGCCAGCCAAGCCAGCTTGGAACGAACGATCTCGCGCGCTTCCGGCTTCTGGGCGGGCGGCACACTGTCTTCCAGGTCAAGGATCAGCGCATCGGCCTGGCTGCTCACCGACTTTTCGATCCACCCGGTCTTGTTTCCCGGCACAAAGAGAAAGGAACGAACAAACTTCATGATGGCATTCCACCGCAGAGGGCTCAGGTGGAGAACCCGCCGTCCAGCACCAGGCGCTGTCCGGTGGTGAAGGCAGACCGCTCCGAGGCGAGAAAGACGATCGCATCCGCCGCCTCGTCGGCTTTGCCTATGCGGCGCAAAGGAACGCCGTGGCGCATGGCGTCGGAAGCCTCGGGCGACAGATGTGCCCACACGCGGTCCATCAGGCCGGTGTCGATCGCACCGAGTCCGACGCTGTTCGCCCGGATGCCGTAGCGGCCCTCTTCGCGCGCCACTGCGCGCACCACGGACTCGATACCGCCCTTCGGGCCTGTCGACAGGATGTCCATCGGCGAGTGCCGCGCCATCGCGGCAGAACTGAGCGCAACGATCGAGCCTCCGCCGCCCGCGCGCAGGTGCGGCAGAACCAGCTTCACCGCATTGAAGAATCCCACCAAATCATTGACGATCGTGGAACGCCACTCTTCCACGCTGATGTTGGACAGGTAGTCCATGCGGATGTCCGCGCCCGTCGCGACCACCAGGCTATGGATGCGGCCGAAACGACCAACGACATGCTGGTAGTAGTGCTCCACGGCGGCGGGATCGGTCAGGTCCAGCGGCTGCGAATCGGCACGCTGCCCGATCTGTACGACCATGGCCGCCACTTCAGCAGCCTTCTGCTCATTGCGTCGGTAGGTCAACGCAACGTCACAGCCGCATTGCGCCAGGCGCTGGCACACGACCCTGCCGATGCCACCGCTGCCGCCGATCACGACGGCCACGCCTTCGCTGGGGAATTCAGCAAAGAAGCCCGGCCTTTTGCCCTTGTCGGATTGCTGCTCCTGCATCTTTGGATTCCTTGTTCAGCGGCGTCGGCCGATGCGACGGTGCGACCGTACTCGCGCCGTGCTTGCTTGCGCCCTTTGCAGAATGCGTCCACCGCCATCGATGCGACGGTTCCAATCTACGCTTGCGCGTGTTTTCATACGCATTGGTATATTGGACGCGCAAAACCATTGCATGTCAACCTTCGCGCAGTGCCCGAGGCCCCTTCCTGCACCCAGGATCCGGCCCGCCCTGCACAGCGCAGGCTATCTCTTGACGAAGGCAGCTCGTGTGCCCCCATCAACGGGCAGGACGGTGCCGTTGACGTACTTGGCCGCGTCACCCAGGTAGAACATGATCACATCAGTGACGTCTTCCGGCTGCGCGATGCGTCCAAGCGGCGAGTCATTCGAAATCTTGTACGAGCCGCCTGCGACCGACTGCATCATCGGCGTCTCGACCGATGCCGGAGCCACCGCGTTCACAATGACTCCCGAGGGCGCGAGCTCCACCGCCAGGACGCCAGTGAGCACGTGCAGTGCAGCCTTGCTGGCGCCATAGAACCCGGCCCCGACCTTTGGCCGGATGCCGGCAACGGAGCCGAGGATGACGACACGCGATGGGTTGATCGTGCTGGCGTCTTTTCTCAGCAGCGGTAGCGCCTCGCGGACGCAAAGCCAGGGTCCCTTCACATTGACGCCGAGGATCAGGTCCACCTGCTCCGGCGTGTGCTCCTCCAGCGATCCCACGCGGACCGCTCCTGCAGAGCAGATGAGGGCATCGAGCGTTGAGTGCTCCGCACCGACCTGCTCGAACGCATTCTTCACGCTCGCCGCTTGCGAGACGTCGCACTGCTCGAACCGGTAGCGCCGTCCATCCTGCTGCCGGCGAGCGGCGTCCGCAGCGCTCTCGGCGTTCAGGTCGAGATTCCATACTGTCCACCCTTCGGAGAGGAGACGTTCCACCGTGCTTCGTCCGATTCCGGACGAACCACCAGTGACGACGGCTGTCTTGCTCATGATCGGACGGATGGGGTCATCAGCCATGAATTACTCCGTGCTGTTCAGGTTCAGCCGTTGCCTGAGCGCTTCCTTCTGAACCTTTCCCGTGGACGTCATGGGCAGTTCATCCACGAAGATCACGCGCACAGGAATCTTGAAGCTGGCGATCTTTCCGCGGAAGAGTTCGATGACCTCCTCCTCTGAAGGTTGCGCGCCAACCTCCGGGACCACAAAGGCGACCGGTACCTCTTGAAGGCGTTCACTCTTCCGGCCCACCACGGCGGCGGACCGGATGCCGGGCATCTTGCAGAGCAGCTCTTCGATCTCGGCCGGTGCGACGTTCTCTCCGCCGACCTTGAGCATGTCTTTGTAGCGCGCGAGATACCGCAGGTGTCCGTCTTCGCGCAGAAGGCCTGCGTCTCCGGTGCGGAACCAGCCCTCGCCATCCAGCGCGTCCCTGGTCGCTTCAGGATCCTGGTGGTACGCGATCAGCCGTGCGTAGCTGCGCACCTGGATTTCACCCACTGCGCCCGACGGAAGTACCTCGCCGGTGTCGATATCGACGATGCGCACATCGATGCCTGGTTGCGGAAGACCGCTGGCCTCGCAGCGTTGCGACAACGTGGTGCCCGGTGAGGTGATGGAGATGCCGCCCCACATTTCGGTGAGGCCGTAGCTCGCCGCCGTCTCGCAGAGCTCCCTCTGCACGCTCTGCGCCAGCGTTCGCACCGACTCCGCGCCGGTCGCGAAGCTCGCCGTGCGAAGGCTTCCGATATCCAGGTCGAGTCTGGCCTTGGCGGCCAGCAGATCGGCGAAATGCGCTTCGAAGCCGTGGACCACCGTCACGCGGTGCTGATGGATAAGGCGCAGCGCGTGCTCGCCGTTGAACATCTCCATCAGCACCTGCTTGGCGCCGCAGAGGAAGGACATGATGACGGAATAGCCGATCGCGTAGATGTGAAACAGCGGCAGATACGTAAGCTGTACGTCGCTCTCCACCAGGCCCATGATGCGGGAACGATCGCGGCACAGCCGGAGTCCGGCGTGATTGAGCAGGACGCCTTTGGGGCGCCCGGTGGTGCCAGAGGTGAACATCATCATGGCCGTATCCGACGCGCAGACCGTCGGCAGCGTCACCTGTGCACTAGGACGCGTGCCCGGCTCGCGGAACTGCTCCCATGAGATTGAGCCGGGCAGATTCGCGTCCCCGATGAGCACGACGGTCTTCAGTTGCGGCGCAGCTGGGAACGTCGCATTGCCGTTTTGCTCTTCGGGCACAAGGCCAAGTGCGTCCGCCAAGAGCGCCTCAAAATCCACGGGGCCTGCTCGCGTGCAGCTCACAAGGAAGACACTGCCAGAATGGCGCAATGCAAACGCGAGCTCCGAGGACTTGTAGCGCGTGTTCAGCGGCACTGCAACTGCGCCGATGCGCACGATGGCAAACAGCAGGAACTGAAGTTCCGGGCTGTTCGGAAGCCAGACGGCCACCTTGTCGCCCTGCTGCACGCCGGCGCACGAGAGCGCCCGTGCGAGGATCTCAACCTCCTGATTGAACTGCCTGTATGACCAGGTGCGGTCCTTGAACACAAGTGCGCTGCGATCACCCCAGCGATGCACCGCGAGCGACGGTAGATCGCCCAGAAGATCGCACTCGATCACCTCCGCGGCCATCAGTCCTCCGGTCTCACACCAAGCGCAACCAGGAATCGCGCTACCATGTTGTAGGTCGCAATGGACGCCGTGAGCTCTACCAGCTGCGTCGTGTCGAAGCGCTCTGTCATCGCAGCAAACACCGCATCGTCGACGCGAACATTGCGTGTCATCTGCGCCGCATAGCGTGCGACCAGTGCCTCGTCTGCGGTCATTCCGGACGGTGGTTCGTCCTTTCCCGCCTTCACATAGGCATCCAGCGCGTCGAGGCTTTCCTGGCACCCACCGGCGGCCAGATAGTCCGGAGCGTGGTGGTGGTACTCGTAGTGCGCGCCGGTGATCAGGGCGACTGTGCAGATGCCCAGTTCCCGCAGCCTTGGGCTGACGCTCAGGTCCGTGCGCACTGCCTTGAGATAGGCATTCCAGCCCCGAGCGAGCGGTTCGCTCCAGAGCAGGGCGCGATCAAGGTTCAACAGCGCGCCGCCGCGGCGTGCGAGGATCGCATCGACCAGCTCGGGCGGCTGCGGCTTGCTGTCGGAGTTCCAGGGCGGGATGCGCATTGTTTATCGCGCCTCAGGAGACGATGCCCGCTTCGCGCGCCTTGATCTGGAGGGCGATGTAATGGGACCACACGCGGCCCTGCGCAAAGCCGCCGCCTGTAAACCAAAGTCCCTTCTGCGGCGTGGGCTTGTACATGTTCCACATCTCACCGCCCTTGTCCAGACCCCACACCGGGCCGATCTTGCCGGCGATCTCCTCACCCAGGAGTTCGCGGATGACGTCGTGTGGGGGGTGATACCCCGTGGCGGCAACCACCAGGTCGGCCTTCTCCACGCGGCCGTCCTTCATCAAAGCGCCCTCTGGCACGAACTGTTCGATGTCTTCGTAGTGCAGCAGGCCGATCTCGCCATTCACGATCAGGTCGGAGCAGCCGACATTGAGGTAGTAACCGCCATGGTTGTTGCGCACCCGCATCTGGTGGCCACCGCCTTGCGGACCGCTGTCCACCTTGAACCCCCGCGCGCGTAGCCCCGCCAACAAGTCCTTGTCGATCTCCAGCATGCGCTGGGTGCCGAGCTGATAACCCTTCAACTGCACCTGGAAAGTGCCGCTGGTGGCGATGAGATCACAATCGTCGACGGTCAGGCCTTCGTTGTAGTAAATCGCATGGTTGATGCTGGCTGCCTTGACGCTGAAAACGGTGATCGAGCTGCGCTGGATCATCTTCACGTTGGCGCCGTGGCCATGGAGGTCCTGGGCAATGTCGTGGGCGCTGTTGCCCACCCCCAGCACCAGCACGTTCTTGCCGCGCCACGGTGCACCGCTGTCGAAGCCCTGCGCATGCACCAACTGACCCTTGAAGTCCTTCAAGCCGGGGGTGTCCGGCATTTTTGGCTCGCCAACGATGCCATTGGCGAAGACCAGATGACGCGGGTGCAGCACCCGCTCGGAACCGTCGGCCCGCTGCACGCGTGCGGTCCACACCCCACGCGCGTCGTCGTAGCTGCCCTGCACGAACTTCGTGCCGGTCCACACATTGCATTCCAAGGCCTTGGCATACGCATCGATCCAGTCCCCCAGCATGTCCTTGGTCAGATACTTGGGCCAGGTGGCCGGGAACGGCATGTAGGGCATGTGGTTCAGCTCAATCTCGTTGTGCAGCGCCAGCGCGCTGTACCGCTTGCGCCAGACATCGCCGACGTTCGGCAGCCGTTCCACCACCAGCGCGTCCACCCCCAGCAGGCGCAGGCGCGCCGCAACCAGCAAGCCGTTGTGCCCCCCTCCGACCACCAACACGGCAGGATCTCGCTCGTCGTACCGCTGCTCGCGCGAACGCCGCTGGCCCCAGGCCTCGCCACCGAAAATCCGATTGCTCGTCCCCTCTGGCCGCCTGCCCCCCACAGGTTCTTCATGACCTTTCAGTTCCCGCAGCGAGGTGCTGATGACCCAAGCTCTCCCCGGGTCGGCGGCCGGCAGCCGCAGCACACCCAGGCAGCGACCTGAAGCTGTCTCGAACTGAAAGATCGCCTCGATCACCTCCACCCCTGTGCGCTTCACGCGCCTCGGCGGCGTGCGTCCTTCGGCAATCCTGAAGTCATGCGCCTGCACCCGCGGCTGCTCGCGCAGGAGCGTGGAGACGACCATGTCCCGTGAGTCGGAGGGCGTCACGTTCCAGGTGAAGGCGATGAGGTCGCGCCAATGCGCGTCATCGATGAAAAGCTGCTCGAGCTTGCTTCGGTCGCCGGCGCGTAGAGCTTCCTCGAAGTCGCAGAGCCATTGGTCTACATGATCGGCTTCGTTCAAACCCGACGCTTGTGCCGTCCGGTTTTCCATGATCGTTTCCTGCATTGCTGTCCTTTCGTGTCCTGGTTCTGCCGCTACATGCGGCAAACCCTCTGGACTTGCGAAAATTTTATGGACGAGCCGGCGCGGCAGCTAGACGCGGTCAAGCCAAGCATCCTTGCCTCAGGCGCAAAGATGATGGGGCGTTTCCCGCCCCATCTCTACAATGCAGGTTCGAGGTCATTGAATGGACGAATTCACCCGCATCAGAACCTTCATCAAAGTAGTGGAAGCCGGCAGCTTCTCCGCTGCGGCACGCGATGTCTCCTCCATCAGCTCCGTGGCACGCCAAGTGAAGTCGCTGGAGGACGAGCTGGGGGTCCGGCTTCTCAATCGCAGCACCCGCAGCCTGTCTCTCACCGATGCCGGTAGGCAATTTCATGAGCGCGTGACTGCCATCGCCAACGACCTGGACAACGCGACCTCCGAGGCAAGGTCCTTGCGGGATGACGTGAAGGGCCTGCTGCGGGTTTCACTTCGAGTGACGGCGGGGACGACAGTCGTTGTGCCCGCGCTGCCCCGGCTGTTTGCGCACTACCCTGACTTGCAGCTGGAGATCACGCTCAGCGATGAACGGCGCGATCTGATCGCGAACAATATAGACGTAGCTCTCTGGCTCGGCGACCTGCCGGATGCCGATATCGTGGCGCGCCGCCTCAGTCCGAGCCGGCGCATCGTTTGCGGGACGCCTGCCTACTTCGACAAGCACGGCATTCCCCGTACACCTGAGGACCTGCGCCAGCACAACTGCTTGCTTTTTGCGGCTCCCTCCTATCGCAACCGATGGAGTTTCGCGCGCGAAGGCGAACTTCAGGAGGTCGAAGTGCGCGGCAGCATCCGGTCCGACAATGGACTGGTCCTGCTTTCGTCCGGCCTGTCCGATCTGGGCGTGATCATCGTGCACGAATGGATGGTCCGCCAGCTGCTTGCCGATGGCCGAATGATCAGGGTGCTGAGCGAGTACGCCGTCAATCCTCGCCCCGGAGATGCAGATTTGTATGCGATCTACCCATCGAGCAGAGGCCTTTCGCGCAAGGTGCGCGTCTTCGTTGATTTCCTTGTTGAAGCATTCAGCACGGAAAGCGAACCCTCGTCCGCGGTCGCTCAGGTGCTCAGCGAATCTTCGCTGAAGTGATCGTCTCCTTCCTCCGTGATGCAGCAAATGCGTCACCGATACCGGCGCCGTCATTTCGAGGACGGCGGCACGCGGGCAGCTTTCGTCAAGTTCGGTTCACGACCTCCACAGCTTCAGCCTGGGCACGCTCCGCTGCCCGGGAGGGCGCGTGAAACAGCAGTGCTGCCCCACCCCCCATCGTAAAAGTCCCCAGACAGACATAGGCCACCGAGTACGAATGGCCCAGTTCCAGCATGCAGGAGACCAGGTAGGGTCCCAACATGGAGCCGCCGAAGGTGAAGACCTGGACACCGCCCGAGCAGTGCGCCAGCTCTTCGCGCGGCACCAGCCGCAGCAGCTGTGCGAACAGCAAGCCGAACCAGCCCATTGATGTTGCCGCGCAGGCAGCCATGATCAACCCGGCTAGCAGCAGGTGCGCATTTCAGCGATCGTGGACGCCTGTTTCAGGCTGATCGTGGACGGCGTTTCAGCGCCATCATGGACGCGCATGGGATGCGCGCAAGCGAGGGGTTCACTGTATCTCAATCGTCCACGATCAGTTTGAAACGCACAGTCGCGAAGCGATGTTCCAGGTGTTTGGCAAGGGGCGCTGCGTAGACTTATCCACGGCGGCGGTCGGCGCTTGCGACGTACCGGCCGACGCGGTGGATAAGTCGTTTTCAAGCCCACGGGCGCGTGAGGTGCGCATGGCGTTCATTGCATTGGTTCCTCATCGCGCAGCGACTTGCCCTTGAGTTCGATCTTGTGACTGCTGTGCACGATGCGGTCGAGGATGGCGTCAGCGAGTGTGGGATCGTCTAGGTAGGTGTGCCAGGCCTTGACCGGCAGTTGGCTCGTGATCAATGTCGAGCGCGTTCCCACGCGATCGTCCAGCACCTCCAGCAGGTCGTTGCGCTCGGGCGCGCCCATCGGGGAGATCGCGAAGTCGTCGATCACGATCAGATCCAGCTTGGCCAGGTGCGCCAGACGCCGAGTGAAGCTGCCGTCGCCGTGCGCGACCTGCAGTTCGTCGAAGAGGCGCGCGGCGCGGGTGTACAGCACCGAGAAGCCCGACCGAGCCGCCTGATGCGCCAGGGCGCAAGCCAACCACGTCTTGCCGCACCCCGTCGCGCCGGTGATCAACAAGTTCTGGGCATTGCGCAGCCAGTCGCCGCCGGCCAGTGCCGCCACAAGTGAACGGTCCAACGATCGACTCGCGCGCCAGTTGATGTCCTCCACGCAGGCCGTGCTGACCTTGAGCCTGGCGGCCTTCATCAGGCGCGCCACGCGTTTGTCGTCGCGCCAGGCGATCTCTTGCTGCACCAGCAGCGACAGGCGCTCGTCGAACCCCAGCGCGCTCGCCGCGGTGCTGGTGGCCTGCTCCTCGATGGCGCGGACCATGCCGTCCAGGCGCAGGCTGCGCAGTTGGTCCAGGGTGTGTTCGTTCAACATCTTCAATCTCCTTGCAGTGGTCAATGGACCGGGGTCAGTGGTAGTAATCGGGACCGCGCACGTTCTCGTGTGCGGGCAGTGGCGACGTCGGGCCGGTGAACAGGGATGGCTGGCGGTCCAGGCCGTTCTTGAGGATCGAAGCCACGCTGCGGTACGTTGGCGAGCGGATCGCCAGCGCGCGGGTGCAGGCCGCCTCCAGCCGGGCCGGCGTGTACTCGCGCGCCAGGCGCTGCAGACCCAGGCAGGCGCGGTAGCCCTGCTCGGGGTGTGGGCGGTGCTCGAGCTGCCAGGTCACCACCGCGGCCGCGCTCACGCCGATGCGACGGCCCCAATCGATCAACTTCTGGGGCGTCCACTCCAGGTGGGCACGGTGCGATGCCGGCATGTGCTCGGCCACGGTCGTGAAACCGCCGCGTCGGTGACTCAACGCGTGACAGGCCACTCGCTGGTTGGCCGCGAAGCACTCCACCAGGCTTGCGGTGACGCGCAGCTCGACCGTCGTTCGCACCAGCCGGTGTGGCACGCTGTAGTAGTGGCCGTCGAACTCGACGTGGTAGTCGATGTTCACCTTGGCGGACTTCCAGGTGCACAGCTCGAAGCGCGTGGCCGGCAGGGGCCGCAGCGCCGGTGCGTCCAACTGCTCGAAGGCACTGCGTCGGCAGCCCGGCAGCTTCTTGAACGGGCGCAGGTTTAGATCGACCAGCAGCTCGGCGATGGCGCGGTTGAGCTCGACCAGGCTGAAGAAGCGCCGGTTGCGCAGCCGCGCCAGAATCCATCTCTCGACCACGAGCACCGAATTCTCGACTTTGGGTTTGTCGCGCGGATGACCGGGGCGCGCTGCGAGCAACGCACAGTTGTAATGGGCGGCGAACTCGTCGTACAGGCGGTTGGGTTCGGGGTCGTAGCGATCCGGGCTCTTGATCAACGCACGGGCTTGATCGGGCACGATCAACCGCGGCACGCCATTGAAGAACTCGAGGGCGCGCACCTGGGCGCCGATCCAGTCGGCGGTGGTCTGGCGCGCGGTGGCGCAGGCGTATGTGTAATTCGATGCACCGAGCGTGGCCACGAAGATCTGTGCGGCGGTGATCTCGCCGGTGGCCGCGTCGATGAGCGGCACCGTCTGGCCGGCGTAGTCGACGAACAGCTTCTCGCCGGCGATGTGCGTCTGGCGCATCGAGCGCTTCAGGCTCATCGCCCAGGCGCGGTACTTCACGCAGAAGCTCGTGTACTTGTAGGCCAGGGTGTTGCCCCTGGCGTACTCCTCCCACAGCAGTTGGAGGGTGACGCCGGCGCGCTTGAGTTCCTGGTGCACGGCCGCGAAGTTGGGGGCGAGCTGGTGGCTGCTGCGCGGCATCGCCGGCCGGTACAACCGGGCTTCAAGCTCTTCGTCGGTGAGGGTCTGTGCGAGCTCCCAGTCCACGCCTGCCGCGCGGGCCAGGGAGACGTACTTGCCCGCCACGCTCTTGGAGATCTTGAGCGCTCGGGCGACCTCGTTGTAGCTCAAGTCTGCCTGCAGATGCAGGCGCAATGCCTCTCGGATTCGGCGCATGGTGATTCTGTTGGTGGGCATCGGCTTGAACCGCAAAAAGCGGTGAGCCTAGGCCCGGTCAAAAGATCACTTGCGCGCTCCCCAAATCGTCCACGATCAGTCTGAAATGCCGTCCACGATCACGCTGAAATCGCGTCCACGATCAGCCTGAAATGCCGTCCACGATGGCCTGAAATACGCAAGCAGGGACGGCGACGGGGGCAGCGAGCCTAGCGCGAACAACGAAATCGCCATGACCAGGCCATATGTCGCGAGAAGGTGCCGAGGCGACATCCAGCAATCTGCGACATGTCCGACTGCGATCCGCGCAACGACCGAGATCAGTTGCGAGCTTGCCAGCAGTCCGGCCGCTGAAACAAGCGGTATGCCGAGGTTGACAAGCAGAAGGATGAAGTAGGCAAGAAATCCCTGCTGGGCCATCGCATACGTCATCGAGACCAGCCCAAGCCGTCTGAGAGCTGGTTCGCTCGTGACCTTCAGCAGTGCAGACATGAGCGGCAGCCGCGCCGGCTTCATCCTGCTGCGCCACTCCAAGCGGGACACAGTGGGTGTGAGAGCGGCAGTCGCGATAACGCACGAGATCGCGATCAAGACCAAGGAGGCTCTCCACCCGGTCCATACCAGCCACATCGGCAGCATGAACCCAGCCGCAGCGACCCCGGCAGGACCGGCGGCCTGCTTGAGAGAAAAAAACAATCCTGCGGAGCTGATGGGCACATGTCTGCCCAATATCGCGTTGAAGGCCGGATTCGTGCAACCGATGGCTATCCCGATCGCCAATGCCGCCGCCAGCAGCCCCACGACGGTACCGACCGTGGCGAGCGCAGCACCCGCCGCAGCGCAAAGTAACAGGATCTGCGTGAAGCGCATCGGTCCTGCCCATGCAATCCATGGCGCAAGCAACATACCTGAAATCATTGCCGATAGATACATCAGCGCGTTGAACACCCCCACTCGCTCGGGATGGAGTCCGAGCTGCGGCGCGACGGTCGGCGCAATCACCGGAGCCGCGGCCGACACAAAGGCAATCAGCATCTGCGCAACGAAGGTGACTGTGAGCGCGAGCGCGGGTCGAGGCGGCTGATCGGTCACGTCTCGTCCTGAAGGCGTCGGCCTATGCTTGTCGCCCGATCAGCCCGGCTCACGGCCGAACATGGCCTCGGCGCCCAGGATATAGCCTTCCAGACCCGTCAGCGCCGCGAGATGGAATACCTCGAGGATCTCTGCGCGACTGGCGCCGTGCTTCAAGGCCTGGCGGATGTGGATGACAAGCCCCGGCTCGTACATGTGCGTGACCGTGCAGTCGATGGCAATGCAAATCAGTTCCCGCTCCCTGTCCGACAGGGAGCCGTTCTTCCAAGGTTCGGTAGACAGCTGCGCGAGAGCCGAAAAGTACTCCGGCATCATCCGAACGATCACGTCCCGCTGTTCGTTCCAGACGCCTCGAACACGGATGAATTCGTCCTTGATATCCTGGAGCTGCGGTGTGATGGGCGGTGCTTCTGCCTCAGGATGCCCGGCGGCCTTCAGTTCCCGCATGAGCACTGGCACGGCGAAGTACAGGGCGTGATTGCTGATGCCCACGATCGTCACCAGCACGTCCAGGACGTCCTGCAGTGTCGCGCCGGAAGACAGCGCTCTTGCAATATGACGCCGCACAACTTCCGAATTCATGGTGGTGGCCGTGGCATGCAATGCCACCAGTACCAGCTCCTTCATGCGGGGCGACAGCGCCGCTGCCATGTGCGCTGATCGCCAGAAGCGCGCCGCTGCCTCGTACGCTGTCGGCGACGCCTCCTTCAGGCGCCCTGCCACGGCTGGATCATTGAAGATGGCAGCCAAGTCTGCGAGGTCTTCGTGTTGTGCATCTTGCATCCCGCATCCTTCGCTGTCAGTACCCGATCCTCATCAGCATGCCACCATCGACCGGCAAGCTCACGCCCGTGATGAATGCGGCTTCCTCAGACGCCAGGAAGAGTGCCGCGTTCGCGACATCCCAGCCTGTCCCTTGCTTGCCTCGCAGCGGCACCTCGCGGTTGCGTTTGGCCGACAGTTCTTCTCGCGTTCCACCCAGCAGACTCACCCGCTGGTCCACGGACATGGGCGTATCGATGACGCCAGGCAGGATGGCGTTGGCCCGCACACCATAGGCAGCGTTCTGAATCGCGAGTTGTTGAGTGAACGCGATGAGGCCCGCCTTGCTGGTTCGGTAGGTGATGTTCGGCCGTGTTGTTTCGATTGCCGACACTGAGGCGAGATTGATCACAGCGCCGGACCGCTGCTTGCGCATGAATGGAACCACGTACTTGGCCGCCATGACGGCGCCGCGCAGGTTGATGTCCATGACGCGCCCGAAAATTTCGTCCGTGATCTCGTCGAGCGGCTTGTCACCACCGGCAATGGAAACGCCGACGTTGTAGAAGAGGATGTCGATGCGGTCCCATCGCGCCATCGCTGCCTCGGCGGCCCGTTGCAGGCTCTCGGTGTCCGTCACGTCTGCCTGGAGCGCCTGAGAGTCTCGCGCATCGTCGCCGGAAATGCGCAGGGTCTCCTCTGCCGATTCCAGGCTCCGGTCGACGGCCAGCACAGACGCGCCCTCCTGCATGAAGCGCAGCGCCGTCGCCCGTCCGGTCCCAACGGACTCGCCGGGGAACTGCCCCGCCCCGACCACGATTGCCACCTTGCCTTCGAGCCGCCCTCTCATCGTCCCTGCCCTCCTCGGAGCGAATGCACACCGATGCGTGAAATCCTCAGATGGTGCAGCAGCTTGCCGAGCACGTGCATGTTGTCTCCTTGCTGTCTGAGATCAGCTTTTCGCCGCCGGAATCCCCAAGCCGGCGTCCGGCAGCCGGTAAAAGGTCTTCGCCGTGCGACAGAAGATGTCCGCCCGTTCGCGCGCGCTCGCACCGGCCACCAAGCGCTTGAGCGCATTGAGGCCGATGCCGTAGCTGTAGCTGCCCTTGTCCACCGGGAAGTTGCTGCCAAACATGCACCGGCTCGGGCCGAAAAGTTCGATGCAAGTGTCGATCCAGGGGCGCCAGGCATCGGCCAGCCGCGACGAACTGGGCGCCCGTTCGCCCGCCTCGAAACCGAAGCCGCCGAGTCGCATGCCCAGCCCACTGAGCTTCACCACGACTTGCGGGCACTTGGAGAGTTCTGCCATACCCGCCTTCCATTCACGGAACACCTCGTCCCCCCGGTCCGCGTAGTTGGCAATGCCGATCACCCCCCCGCAGTGGTTCAACACCACGGCGGTCTGCGGGAATGCACGGGCGAGGGCTGCAAGTTGCCGCAGCTGGGGGAAAAAGACCCATCCCTCGAAACTCAGGCCCAAGGGCGCCAGATGCGCGAATCCAGCGCGGAACTCGCGCGACTCCATCATGTGCTCGGAGATCGGGTAGGACGGATTCATGAGCGACGCATTGGCGTCCCATGTGAGGGACTGCCGCACGCCGCGGAATCTGCCGCCATCCTCGATGACACCACCAGCAAGGGCAATATGGCGTTCCAGCACCGGCCGGATCGCACTCCCCAAAGTCAGATCCGCATACCCCACAATCCCCGCGCAGACACGGGTATCGCCATAGATGCCACTCGCGCTCATCGCCGCCATGCCGTTCGCGAACTCGGTTTCGCCAAGCGGCTGCAGGTGAGGCGGGGCGTCCACGCGCAGCATCGAGCGCGCCTGCACAATCACGGTCGCGCGCACGTTGTGGCCGCAGTTCAGGTCACGCAGCAAGTCGTCGAGCAGGTACCTGGATCCCGGTCGATCGTAGAGATGATGATGGGAATCGACGATCGGCAGCGCCGGCTCCAGCGCCTCCTCCTCACGGGAGGCGAGCCAATCCGGCCGGACAGGAATGTGGGTGGGTGAACCGCTCATGCGTCGACCCTCACCGGGCTGCCGTGACGCCTCCATCGACCACCAGCTTGGTGGCCGTGATGTAGCCTGCTTCATCGCTGGCCAGGAAGAGCACGGCATTCGCGATATCCCAGGCACTGCCGGTGCGGCCCATAGGAACAAGCGCATTGCGCTTGGCCGCCAGATCATCGGCGCTGGCGACACCCAGCTGCTTTGTCAAACGGTGCGAAACCAGTGGCGTATCGATCATGCCCACCACCACGGTGTTTACGCGAATGCCCTTTTTCACGTAAGCGATGGCGGTCGCCCGGCTGAATGTTTCCAGCCCCGCCTTGGACGCCGCATAGGCGATGTGCACGCGCCCTCCGACCTGGAAGCTCATGCTCGCGATGCTGGAGACGTTGACGATGGCGCCCCCCTTGCCCTCCGCCTCGAACTGGCGTTCCATCACGGGCAACACATGCTTGCAGCCGAGGAAGGCGGTCTTCAGATTGCGGTCCATCTGAGCGTCCCACTCTTCAACCGACAGAGAGACAGGGTCGCCCGGAAAGCTACCACCGACGTTGTTCACCAGGATATCGATGCGGCCATGGCGTTGCAGGCACCTGTCGACCGCCTGCTTCACTTCGTCGCTGGAAGTCATATCCGCCTTGCAGCACGCCCAATGCTTGTGTCCCTCCTCCTGCATGGCGCCCGCGGTCCCCTCCAGCGCCTCCGCGTTGAAGTCGGTCCCGAAGACCTTGGCACCCTGGCGCGCCAGCAGAACGGCCGTTGCTCGTCCGTTACCCCAACCTTCCGCCACCGAGCCCGCGCCGGCGACGAATGCAACCTTGCCGCTCAAATCCAACATCTCGTGATTCCTTTGACTCCCCTCAAGGGGTTCGATGTCAGAGCGTAGGCAATGCGTCCGCGCTTAGCAATCGCATGGGGCGCCAAGCACCTTGCCGCAATTTGCAAGGCCCCGACCCCCCACTCTTTGCGGAACACCTGTCCGCGCGCGGGACGACCCAGCCATCACCTTGAATGCGGCTGATCTGCTCTCAAGACGCTCGATAGAGCGGCTTGCAATGCGCATGCCGCTCGCCCTCCTCGATCGTTGCGGGCATTGGTTCGCATTGCCGAAACGTTGGCCCGCTGCGGAAGGAGCCCCCCAGGGAAAACGGCGCGCGCCGCCAGTGACTTTTGCAAGATGCGGGTCGGAGGACCGTCGCTCGCTTCTGTCCACCCACCCTTGCCCTTCGCCTCACAGGGGCGTCAGGCCGATCTTCTTCACCAGTGCGGCGTATCTGACCGCGTCCTGGCGGATCGTCGCCTGAGCTTCTTCGGGGCTGCAAAGCGTGACAGTGCTGCCCTGACGTACTATTTCCTGCTTGAGCGCCGGATCTGAAAATGCTTTGAACGCTGCTTGATTCAGCTTCTTCACCATCGCGGGCGCCATTCCCTTGGGCGCGAGCAGCGTGACCCAGGCATCACACACGAGGTTGGGCAGGCCCTGCTCCGCCATGGTCGGCAAGTCAGGCGCGGCGGGGCTGCGCTTGGTCGAGCACACGCCGATGGCCCGAAGAGCTCCGCTTGTGATGTGCGGCTGGAAAAGAGAAAGGCCTTGCGTTGCGAAGTCAACCTGTCCACCGATCAAGCCGACCGTCATCGGACTGGGGCCTTGATAAGGGATATGCCTGGCCTTGACCCCCGCTTCGTCCAGGAACATCTCTGTCGCCAGATGGGCGACCGACCCAGGACCGGATGATCCAAAATTCATCGCATCCGGCTTTTCTTTGAGAAGGGCAATGAGCTCCTTCGCATTGCTCGCGGCGATCTTCGAGTTCACGGCCAGCACCATGGGGATGGTCACCAGCATGGTGATTGGCGTGAAATCGGTGTTCACATCGAACGGGAATCCTTTCATCACGCTGGGCAAGATCACCAGGTTGTTCGTGATCACCGCCAGGGTCATGTCATTCGGCGCCGCGCGCGCGACCGTTCGCAGCCCAAGTACTCCCGAGGCGCCGGGCATGTTTTCCACGACGACCGGGACGCCGAGGGCGGCACCTAGGCCCGGTTGGAGGAACCGGGCGGTCGCGTCTGTGCCCGAGCCCGCGCTCGTCGGCACAATCAGGCGCACACGACTTTCGCCTTGCCCGAAGACTGTGGGCGAGGCAACCGCGGACGCCAGCAGTGCGAGCGTCTGGCGACGCGTTACCGCAGTAGGAAGAAAATCGGCCATCGAAGGAACAATCATTTGTGCGTCTCGTAGGAAATGATCGGCGCGGAGCCGCAAGGCTTCAGCCAAAGTGAACGGGGGTGTCAGGTCGCCTGGGCCGCAATCGCCGCAGTAAGAGCTTGTCGCGCGCGCGAGTAGGTCAGCTCTCCGCAGTACGCACCGGCGGCGAGGATGACCTCTTCCAGTTCGTGCGGCTGGTATCCGAGGCGCAATGCCGCGCCAAACCAGATCTCCGCGTCATGCAAGCGGTTGGAACCGCACATGACTCCGAGAAGCACCAGGCACCGGTGTTTCAGGCTCAGGTCTGAGTTGCTCCAAAGTACGCCAAAGTAGTGACTGTCAAGCATCCGCTCGTGCGCCTTGTGAACGTCTGTGGCCCCTGGTTCGGAGTTTGAATCTCCAAGGATGCGACGGCGCAGCTCTCGGCCTTGCGCGACCAGATCTGCGTTGGTGCTGGTAGGTGTGGCGGCCTGGGTTTGTCGTGCCTCGGCTTCAGGAACACCTTTCAAGGCGGCCCGAACAGTCGCAGTGGCTTGCTGGCCCACCGGCACGCCTGCGTACCAGGTCACCATCGCGAGCACCTGGCGTAGTTGGGCACGCGAACAGCCACTTCGGGTCGCGCCCCGCACATGTACGGCCAGGGTTCCGCTGCTGGGCCCCAAGGTGGCGATCATCGAGAACGTCGCCAGCGCCCGCTCCACGCGCGACAGACCCTCACGTGCCCATACCTGCGCGTAGCAGCACTCATGGCCGAACAAATGATAGAACTCCTCAAGGTCATCCTCGTCTCGCAGCGCCTGCGAAAGGCGCTCGGGTCCCTGGACCTCCGAGCGCAGTTGCGCTCCCAGCTGGTAGAGATGAGGATCAGCGATGAAGGACATGGTTTTCTCCTGGTTTCAGATGTTCGTGAAAAGGTCACTCGTCTCACAAAGCCCGACATGGCGGCCGGGAGACGCGCCTCCGCCGGCGGGATCGGTACAGCACCCCGCGAACCGAAATTCATGCGCGCCCTGCTCTTGCCGAAATCGGCCGCGACGTTCAGTGGAATGACCGCCCCCCATCGGCGGCGAGGGCTACACCCGTGATGTAGGAAGACCCAGCACCCGTGAGAAACAGGATGGCTTGGGCGATTTCGACCGGCTCGGCCATTCTCTTCAGTGCGTAGTTTCCGACGTTGGCCCGGTGCTTGTCGCCCATCGGGGTATCCACCAGCCCCGGACAGACCGTATTGGCTCGAATCTTCGGTGCCAGCTCCGCGGCCAACGCCCGCCCGAGGTTGACCACGGCGCCCTTCGAAGCAGCGTATGCGGTGAGGCCTGGCGCGTTTGGGAGGAGGCCTGCGGCCGAAGCAATATTGACGATCGTTGCTGCCGACTCCTTCTGCATCCACGGCAGGCAGCTTCTGATAACGAGATACGTTCCCGTGAGGTTCACGTCCAGCGTGCGTCGCCAATCGGCAACGGGCGTCTCGAGAATGGAGGCAAAAGGCATGATGCCTGCGGCATTCACAACCCCGTCGATACCACCCAAGGCGGCGCCTGCTCGCTCCACCGCGTTGACAACTTCCTCTTCTTTGGTGATGTCCACCTGGAAGCCGTGACCGCCCGTCTCACAAGCGCACTGCGTCAGGCCGCTCACGTCCACGTCAAAAAGCGCCAGAGATGCTCCCTCACGTGAGAACAACTGCGCGGTAGCCCGCCCGATCCCGGAGGCCGCCCCAACGATGACGATGCGACGACCCTGCAACAGATTTGTGGCGGGCTGAAGCGGGGTGACCGTCGATTCTGAAATGCTTTCCACCATGACTGGATCCTTCTTTATCGCTGCAGGAACGGGTTTGCCGGAGCGGCCGCGGCCGCAGAGATCATCACGCTCTTGGTTTCGAGAAACTCATGAATGGCTTCGATGCCGCTTTCACGACCGAGCCCGGATTGCTTCATCCCGCCTAGCGGCACCATGCAGCTGTAGGCCCGGTAGGTGTTGACCCACACCAACCCTGCACGCAAGGCTTTAGACATGCGTATGGCACGGCCGATGTCCTGCGTCCACACACCTGCCGCCAGTCCGTAGATCACGTCATTGCCAATATCGATGGCGTCTTGCTCACTCTCGAATCCGATGATCGAAAGCACAGGACCGAACACTTCTTCCTGCGCGATACGCATCTGATTCGTGACATCAGCGAAGATCGTCGGCTGCACGAACAATCCCCCTTTGAGCCCCTGCCCAGTCGCTGGGGCGCCTCCCAATACGCATCGCGCCCCTTCGGACTTGGCCGCCTCGATGTAACGCAATACCTTCTCATACTGCGGCGGATTCGAGATTGGACCGATCTCCGTGTCCGCGCTCAGGGGGTCTCCGAGTCTCAGCTTCCGGGCCATTTCGATCAGACGCTCGGTAAACTTCTGCCGAATCGAGTTCTGCACGAGCAGTCTCGAGCCTGCGGTGCACATCTGTCCTGCGGCGCCGAAGATCCCTGCCACGACTCCGACGCAAGCCTGGTCGAGGTCAGCATCCGCGAACACAATGTTCGGCGACTTCCCCCCTAGCTCCATCCCAACTCGCTTCATGCCGCGTGCCGCAGCCTCATAAACCTTCGCGCCTGTCCTGTCGGAGCCGGTGAAGGTGATCTTGGCGACGTCGGGGTGTTCGACGAGCGGGGTGCCGATTTCCTGCCCAAGTCCGGTGACCACATTGATCACCCCCGCCGGCAGGCCGGCCTCCTGCGTCAAAGCGGCGAACTCCAGCGAACTGGCGGATGCAAACTCCGAGGGTTTCAGCACGACGGCGCAGCCAGCCGCAAGCGCCGGCGCGCATTTCAAAGCAAAGAATTGGAGCGGTGAGTTCCAAGCGGTGATAGCGGCAACGACTCCCACGGGTTCGCGCAGTGTCATCGCCAGCATGTCGGCCTTGTCGACCGGAATCACAGTACCTTCTACTTTGTCTGCCAAGCCTGCGTAGTAGTACCAAAACTCAGGGATGTACTTCAGTTGGCCCTGCATTTCCGCCAGGATCTTCCCGTTGTCGCGCGACTCGATCTCGGCCAGGCGTTGCGCATTGCGTGAATCGGACAGCAGATCGCCAATGCGGCGCAAGACTTTGCCGCGTTGCGAAGCCGTCATGGTGCTCCAGGGGCCCTTATACATTGCGTCGCGGGCGGCGGCGACTGCAAGATTGGCATCCTCCGCGTTGCCGCGCGCAATCCGCGCCCATGCGGCACCTTGATAGGGATCTACAGTTTCGAGCCATTGAGAGCTCGAAGGGGTCACATGGGCACCATTGATCCAATGCTGATATGTCTTCATTTGCGCCGCCTGATCAGTCGATCTTGATTCCCAATTCCTTCACAAGCGGGCCCAGAACGGCGGACTCGCTATTAATGAGCTTGACCAGTTCATCCGGTCCGGCCCAGTTCGACTGCATGCCGATCTCTGACAGCCTGGCGCGCACGTCAGGCAACGCCATGACTTCCTTCAGGTCTGCAGCAATCTTGTTACGAATCGCGTCGGGCAACTTGGCAGGCGCGATGAAGGCATACCAGATGGGCACCTCTTTCTTCTGCAGGCCTGTATCCGTCATGGACGGTACTGCGCCTCCAAACGCTTCAAGTCGCCTCGAGCCAGTAGTAGCAAGTCCGCGCACCTTGCCCGCTTTGATGTGCGATGGATACACCGCGGGGCCGTCGAAGCCTGCGTCGATATCGCCCGATAGCAGGGCTTTTGTGACGTCGACGCCGCTCTTGTAAGGAACTAGCCGGAACTTCAAACCTTGCTCGCGGGCTAGCTGCTCTATCGCGACCTGCGAAATCAAGGCGGCGTGGCCGACCGTTACCTCGTCCGGATGCGCCTTGGAAAAGGCAACGAACTCTTGCATCGTCTTCGCGGGCAGCTTGTCACTTCCGACCCAGATCATCGGTACGTTCGTCAGCTGGGCGATTGGTGTGAAGTCCCGCAGCGGGTCGTAAGGCAATTTCGACGATGCGTAGGGATTCAAGGTCAAGGTCTGATTGATCACTTGGTACAAGGTGTACCCGTCCGGTGGCGCACGCACCGCCTCCATGGCCGAGATGATCGTGTTGCCGCCTGGCTTGTTGTCCACGGTCACAGGTTGGCCCCAACGATCGGAAAGCTTCAAGGCGACATAGCGCGCCAGACTGTCAGCACTGCCACCGGCTGCGTACGAAACGATCAAACGCACGGGGCGGTTGGGCCAGGTGGCCGTTTGCGCTGCCACACTCAGTGCGCTCGCACCCAGGATCACCAGGGCAACCAGTTTGGAAATCGTTCTCACATTGTCTCCTTTGTTCATATTCGATGACCGGCGGCTACAAGCTCATCGATTCGCTTGGTCCGCACCAACCAGGGTTTTCAGAAGCTCAAGCAGCAAAGAATCTCGCGCGGCATCCTTGATGCATCCAACCTCTCCAAGAGCATGGCCACACCTTGGCCAAGTCAGGCGCCTGGTGCGCACGGCGCAGGCGACGTGTTGAGATGCAGCTGGATCACGGCAGCTCGCTGACCGTCAATCGCGCCGCCATGAGGATGACCGCGAGGGCCGCGTCGCAAATGAGGGTGTGTCGTTCCATGTCAGCGTTCAGTTCATCACTCGAACTCACTCGAACATGTAGATTGAGAGGAAGACTCAGGCCAGCACAAAACCTTCGTAGCCCTTTGCCGCAACATTCGCGCATCGCTCGCGGTACTCGGGAGCTCCACCCACGTAGATCAACGCCCGGCGCGTGGTGGACCCGTCTGCATTTCGCGTGGTCTTGACCCACCATGCATCGCTCTCGACCAGCAATGTCTTGGCATAGACCTCGTAGACATGCTGGGTCCACTGGTCCTGGTAGTCGGCGGCGGGCTCACTGGAGGTCAGGCCTCGTTCCCGCATGTACGCAAACATCTGGGTGACCCACTCCACCTGCAGCGCGCTGCAGACCCCGATGTTGCAGAAGGAAGCACCGTTGTGGGCGCCAACCAGCGTAAAGAAGTTCGGGAAGCCCCTCGTTTGGAGGCCAAGGTAAGTGACAGGTCCATCATCCCAGGCGGTCTTCAAAGCAACACCACCGCGGCCTCGGATGTCGATGCGGTCCAGGGCGCCCGTCACGCCATCGAAGCCAGTGGCGTAGACCAGCACGTCCAGGTCGATCTGGCGGCCGCCGACCTGAACTCCCTCCGGCGTGATGCGATCCATTGGCGTCTGGCTGATGTCAATGAGCTCGACGTTGTCCTGGTTGTAGACCTCGTAGTAGTTCGTTTCCATGGGAACTCGACGAGTCCCGAACGCATGATTCTTCGGGATCAGCTTCTCAGCGAGAGCGGGATCCTTGACCCTCTCGCGGATCTTGTTGGCGACGAACTCTGCGATGTAGTCATTGGAGACCTTGTTGGTCAACAGGTCACGGTAGCTGGATAGCCACAGCGCGTAGCCGGGCATCGCATAGAGCGACTCGAAGAAGGCTTGCCGCTCCTCTGCCGTCACTTCGACCGCCTTCTTGCTGCCCCGCCGGTATGGAAATGCGGTCTCCGTGGTCTTGAGGAACTCCATGAAGCTCGCGGGATCGCCACGCAGCTGCCGCATCGACTCGGGCGTCAGAGGGCTGTTGCCGAGCGGGATGCACCAGTTGGGCGTGCGTTGGAAGACGTGCAGCTTTGCGGCGGTCTCGGCGACGATCGGGATGATCTGCACCCCCGTGGCACCCGTGCCGATCACGCCGACCCGCTTCCCGCTGAAGTCGACCCCAGCGGGCCTTCCGTTGTCATCCCGCGGCCACCGTGAAGAGTGGAAGGATTCACCGCGAAAACTTTCGGCTCCAGGGATGCCGGGCATTCGGGTCGCCGAAAGAGGACCGACGGCGGAGATCAGGAACGTACAGCTCGCTTGGGTACCGTCGTCCAGTTCCAGCCTCCAGGTGTTCGAACCCTCGTCATAGTGGGCACTGAGCACCCGCGTGTTGAACTGGTAGTGGGGGCGAACGCCCATTGCGTCAGCCGCGTGCCCCGCGTACTTCAGGAGCTCCGGCTGACTCGCAAACCGCTCTTTCCATTCCCACTCCGGAAGGATGCCATTGAGGCCGAAGTATCCGTAGGCATAGCTTTCCGTATCGAGGCGACAGCCCGGATAACGGTTCCAGTACCACGTGCCGCCAACATCGGAGCCGGCTTCGTACCCCTTCACGTCCATCCCGAGCTTCAACAGCGCATGGACTTGATAGATGCCCGTGATCCCGGCGCCAATGACGACAACTTCGTGGTGTGGAATATCAGCGTGGTGCGACATGTGCCAAGTCCTCTTTACAAACTGTTCGGTACTGAGAATATACGTACGCGTATGTTGGATGTCAAGAAGCGGCGATGTCTTCGGTGCAGATGAGCCTGCACGGCCGGGAGACGTGAGCAAGGAGGCGTCGTCGCCTGCCTGCGCAGGTGGTCGTTCTAGGCAACAGGATTTGCAACGCGGCCGTTCGTTTCAAGCCTTGACCGGTAGAATTGCAGCCATCATTCGACCCAAGTTGTCCCCCACCATGCCTCGACAAGCAAATACCAGCCCCCGCGCCGGCGCTTCATCCGCACGGGCTCGCGCACCGCGCGCTGCAGGTGGAGCTACGCGTGAGAAGACCGGAGCACGAGGTAGCATGCGGGACGAAGTGACTGCATACCGGAAGGACCTGATCGTGCGCGCCGCTTCCGAGGCATTCTTTGATCACGGCTACCACGACTGCACCGTGGACATGATCGCGGAGAGGCTCTCCGGCACGAAAGCGATCGTCTACTACTACTTCGACGACAAACACTCCATCCTCGAGGAGATATTCAAGCGCGCGCTCAGTGAGGCGCAGGAGGTCATCCGAAAGGCCATCGACCAAGGCAGCGACCCACGCGCCAAGCTTGCTGCGTTCGCGCGCTTGTACGCCTCGTGGGTCGTCGACAATCAGAGGGTCGTTGGCGTCATCTGGCGCGAGGAGCGCTCTCTCTCGCTTAGGGCGAGAGAGACAGTTGCGCTTGAGCGGCGGAAGATGGACGATCTGGTGGCCTTGATCATCCGCGAGGGCGTTTCCAAAGGGCAGTTTCTGGTTGAGGATGTGCGCACCACCGCCCGTGCCATCTCCGGGATGATCTCCTACACTTATTCCTGGTGGCGAAGCGACCGTCGGCTTTCTCGCGAGAACATTGCCGACTACTACGCTGGTGTAGTGCTTCGGATGGTCGGCGTGCCGGAGTCGGCGCCGAGTTCATAACAGTGTTGTGTGCGTCCTTCATCTCTGCCCTGCCGATTTCTGTCCGGCAAGCCTCGAGACGGATTTGGCGAGCCGGGCCACAACATCCTGGTCGTAGTTCCTCGCCCGCGGCAGGTGGCTAGTTAAGCGGCCGCCATTGGTGGACTACCCGAGCTATTCCGTCAGAGGGTCGACGTCCCCTCCCCCTTGCGCATCGATGCGGTCGCGCACCGTCTCGAAAATGCGCAATGTGGCGCCGGAACTCAAACTGGCCGATACCTGCGCTGTCGCCGATCACGATACCCACATTCACCGCTGGACGATGCGACCCGACTCTTGCACTTTCGCGGGCTGCCGCGCCGGTCAAGGGCCCGCCGCTTGGCAGTGATTCGTGTCCGTCACTCGCTCGATAGCGGAGGTGGGAAACCAGCTTTCTGCGGCCAGAGGTTTACAAAGGCTTGTATCTGAATGGACGCGTACAAACCCTCGCGTGTGAAGGGCTCGTTCTGAAGCCACTCGGTTGCGGCCTCACGACTGGGAAAGTCGATGGCAATCAAGCTTCCGATCTTCGTTCTACCGTCATCTCCCACCAATCTTCCCGCGAAGGCGATCCGATCTGCGACCTTGGTGATGTAGGTCCTGTGATCTGCCTTGAGATTGCGCCGCAGATCCTGGGCGTTGGCTTTGTCCAGAAGGATGAATGTGTAGATCATTTGAACTCCAAGAGAGAAAAATTAGCGCAGCATGCATCTTGTGCTTGGGTACCCCTCGTCGCAACCCCAGTGCACTGGCCGACTCAGGTGTACCCGCCTTGCTCGTTTGAACTAGAAAGCACCCGCGCTTCTACGCTTTCAGTGTCAAGTCCCAGCACCCAGCGGGAATCCCTCGTTCCCGCAAGATGTACTTCTGCACCTTGCCGTTCTCCGTCCGGGGAAGCTCCGCAACGATATCGATGAAGCGCGGGACGGCGAACTTCTGCAGCCGCGACTCACAGAATGTAGCGATTTGCCGCGGATCGGGGGAATGCCCCGTCTTGCCGACGACCGCGGCCATCACCTCATCCTCCGCATGCTCGGAACGAACAGGGTAAACAGCGCACGCAGCAATGCCAGGATGGCTGAGCAGCACTTGCTCGACCTCCCAGGAGGAGATGTTCTCGCCGCGCCTTCTTATGGCGTCTTTGATGCGATCAATGAACCGGAACGCCCCGTCCGCTTCGCGAACGACCCGGTCACCGGTGTGGAACCACAGGTTGCGCCAGGCTTCGACGGTCTTGTCGGGCTTGCCGAGATACCCGGAAGCAAACGCGAACGGTTCATCAGCGCGGAGGACGAGTTCGCCGGCCTGGCCTTCCGGAACCGGATTGTCGTGTTCGTCGACCACTCGGGCATCGAAACCTGGGCGAACCCAGCCCATAACTCCACGGGGCGGCGCATCGCGCGATGCCGCGATCACGAAGTTGCTTTCGGTCGCACCGTAGCCTTCGAGCATGAGAACGCCGGTCCGCTCGAGGAACGCTTTGCCTGCCGCTTCAGGCACGCCCGGGCCGAGGCCGATACGAACGTTGTGGTTTCTTTCTTGCGCCGTTTGAGGCTGTGCGAGCAGGAACGGCACCATGGCGCCCAGCAGATAGATGACGGTTGCTTTGGTAGCCACCATTGCCGGCCAGAAGCCGGAAGCGGAGAACTTTCCAAGGTAGTGCGCCTCGCATCCCACAATCGCGGCCTGAAGGAACATGTGCAGGGCATTGATGTGAAAAAGCGGAAGAGTCGTACACAGGACATCGTCTTGCGTGTGACCTAGGATGTCCGCGGTATTCGCACCCCACCAGTAATAATGAGCATGTGAGCACAGGACGCCCTTGGATGGACCTGTAGTCCCGGACGTGTACAGCACCGCGAAGACGTCCGACGGGAGGACAGGCGCCGCTTCAATGGGTTCTGCGGGTTCGGGCCAGCGGCGAGCGGGCAATGCCGAACATTCCGAGCTCGTGGTGCCATGAGCGGAGCCCACCTCCCAGACCCCCTTGAGGCTCGTCTTTGCGACGTCAACCGCCTGAAGCCGTTCCACAAATTGGCATTCGATGACCAACAGCTGAGCATCGCTGTCGGCCAACAAGTACTCGATCTGCGGCCCCATGCATGCACTGTTGATGGGCACGGCAATTGCACCGATCCAGCTGCACCCAAGGATGGTTTCCAGCAACTCCGACCGATTCGAGCACATGATCGCAACGCGATCTCCGCGCTTGATGCCCGCAACACGCAGCGCCCCTGCGCGACACGCTGCCACGCGTGCCAGGTCGCCATGCCGCCATGCTGCACCCGAGATGGTTACGCAGGGCCTGTGGCCAAAAAGTTGTTCCTGACGGCGCAAGATCGCGGGCACGGTGCGCTCGTGCGGGGGTAGCAGCCATTCAGTTTGCATAGGACTGTCTTGATCTCTGTTTATTGCTGGACACTCGGGTCAAATCTTCAGTCCACCGATCTGAGATGTTTCGGCCCAGATACAGAACGGCTCCGATGCTGAGATCCGCCCTGACCGGATCATTTCGAGCCAGATCTCGCTCGCGTCGATAAGCCGGTTGATCCCGGCGGCAAGGAACGGCAGTGAAATGCTTTCTGCCATCTTCCCTTCATGAGAACCGGCGTCGTACAACGCGTGAAGAGATTGCTCGACGCCCCACCGATGGCCAAAGGTCGTATGCACTGCCAGCATGAGGTACCAGGCGAGATCCAACGGGATACCGGAATCGCTCACTAGCCGCGAGATTGCGCCACGGTAGGTCGCGACGGCGTTCATCGGTGCGAAATGCTTCTGCCAATGCCGATGCATGAACTCGAAGGAGCGCGGGGTGCCCATCGCCAAAGCCACCAGGCCCGTGATCACCTCCATCTGATTCGACGTGCCGCCGTTATCCCGGAAAAGCTTGACGTGGTGGGTGCCGACGCTCTCGCCTGCCGCGGAAAGGATGCCCATCCAGACGAACTCTCGTTCGTAGGCGCTGAAGTGGTTTTCCTGTTGCGTCAGGGCGGCATACAGCTTGGTGTAGCCATCCTGGAAATCCGGCATTGCAACGGCCATCATGCCTTGCTGGGGAAGAATGAAGCCGCGCTGCGCGTAGTGATCGGCCAAGCGCTGCCGGATCTCCTCGGGGCTAGAGATTCTTGCTGACATGTGGCTCTCCTTGCTCAGTTGTCGAGCGTGATGTTGTTGTCTTTGATGATCTTGCGCCACTGCTCCGTCTCCGCAGCGATGCTGCGCCGAAAGTCGGCGGCCGTGAATTGCGAAGGCACGACGCTGAATCCCTTGACCCGCTCCTGCACCGCAGGATCCTGCAACACAGTCGCGAACGCCTCTTGTGCGCGCTTCAGGACCGCAGGAGGCGTCGCTCGCGGCGCGAACATCCCATACCAGAACGTCAGTTCATAGCCACCGGGAACCAACTTCGACTCATTGAAGGTCGGCAATTGGGGAAGCGACGGATCTCGAGCAGGGCCCGTCGTGGCGAGTGCACGCACCGACTGCGCATCGATGTAGCTTTTCTGGATGGGCACGATATCGACAGCACAGTCAATCTGTCCCGAGATCAGCGCCTGCGCCACCTCGGTCGAACTCTTGAAGGGCACATGGACCATTTCCACGCCACTCTTGGCCTTTAGGAGGTAGAGCCCGAGGTGACCAGCAGATCCAATGCCGGGTGACCCGAAGGTGTATTTGCCGGGATTCGCTTTCACAGCGGTCATGAACTCCGCAAGTGTCTTGAATGGCAGCTTCGGATTGACTACAAGGACAAATCCGCCGATACCTACTTGCCCAACCGGCTCGAAATCCTTCAGCAACTCATATCTGGTCGGCCGCAGGTAGGGCAGGCTCAGGAGACTCGAAGAAGCAAAGAGAAACGTGTAACCGTCAGCAGGTGCAACCGCTGCCAGTTCCGTACCGATCTGACCGGCCGCACCGGCGCGGTTTTCAACCACAACCGGTTGCCCAAGCTGCCTGGAAATCTGCTCGGAAAAGATTCGCGCGATGGTGTCAGTACCCCCGCCGGCGGCCATATTGGCGATTACCTTGACGGGACGCGAGGGATAAGGCTCAGCTGCGCCAGCCAAGGCCGCCGTTGCGAGGAGGCCTGCCAGCAGCAGGCCTCTCGAGATCCATTGTCGACGCATGCATGTCTCCTTCGTCGGTTTGCTGCGAAAAACATCTCAGGGTCGATCCGAAAAGCCAGCCCGCTCCCCGCCCGATGAGCATCCGTTGGCCGACGCTTGCTGGGCCATCGGCCGTCACGAATGCCGCGCGTCCTGGCCCCCCATCGAAAGCCAAACGCTTGAATGCCCGAACGTATTTGCACATACTTTTGCGTATGATACGCCCGGCGCAATGCTTGTCAAGGGTGGACGCCTTTGGCGAAATTTAAGAGCTGGCGAGCGTGACAGAGCGTGACAAGAAGAATGGCCGGGATGTCGGCGCCACAGGTTATTGAGATGACAGACGACATACTTGCGCGTACAATTGTCTGCGCCATCAATGCCGTTCTAGCAGCGGCCGCGCAGGATGCAGACGTGTCCGCGCGCGATCATCTTGGAGACACAAGCTATGAAACGTTCATTCGCCTCGCTGATAGCCAGCGCAGCCGTCGCGCTTCCAGCGCTTCTCGCAGCGCAGACCTTTCCAAGCAAGCCGGTTACCTTCGTAGTGCCCTTCGGTCCGGCGGCCGGTGCAGACATGATCGCGCGATCCATCGCCACAACAATGAGCAAGCACCTTGGCCAACCAGCCGTCGTCGACAACAAGCCTGGAGGCAATGCCTTCATCGGCTCCCAGGCCGTGCTGAACGCCCCGGCCGACGGGCATACCGTGCTGATCTCGTCGAATTCGCCGGTCATTTTCAACAAGCTGCTGTTCAAGTCGATGCCCTACGACAGCATCAAAGACTTCATTCCGGTCGCCGGCTTTTGCAGCGGCTCGGTGGTGGTCACCGTTCATTCGAAGTCGAGGTTCCACAACGTGGCCGAGCTCGTTGAGTATGGCCGTAAGAACCCTGGAAAGCTCACAGTTGCTTACAGCAGCAGCGCCACGCAACTGGCGGCTGCCATGTTTCAGCAACTCTCTGGTGTGAAGATGTTGGAGGTTCCATACAGGGCATTCGCCCCGGCGCTGAATGCCCAGCTGGGCGAGGAGGTAGATCTCCTGTTTCCACCGCCGGACCTGGTCGCACCGCACATCCGCAGCGGTGCCCTCCGGCCGTTGGCAGTGACTGGCAGCAAGAGAATGGCCAGCCTCTGGCCGGACGTGCCGACCCTCCAGGAGGCAGGCATCAAGGCCTATGAATTTACTTTCTGGTACGGCGCCTGGGCAAAAGAAGGTACGCCGATGTCGGTCGTCGACAAGCTTCGAAACGCAATGCTGCACGCATTGGACGAACCTGACGGACAGAAATTTCTCGCGGCGAACGCATGCGAACCGATGCGAATGACGAGACCGGAGTTCGCCAAATTCCAGCAGCAGGAACTGGAAAAGTGGGGAAAGGTCGTGAGGGAAGCTGGCATTCAGCCGCAATAGTGGTCGCCTCTGGAGGGCTCGTGTCGCTGGCGCCGTTAGATCCAACGGGGGTAGATCGGCTGCATTGTGGCAGCCCAGCGATGTGGGTCCGAGGGCGTCGCAGCTAGCCGATTGGTACTGACGCAGTTTCCTGTGCCTGCAACGGGTCCAGTGCCCGCAACTCGCGCTTCCAATGGCAGAGTCCTTGCGCCTGCGCAAGGCGCCGCCTCGACATACGAGCAATGATTACGAGGGCCCATCCACGGGCAAGCTGCATGCAAGGTCTTTCGTAGCGGGCGGAGACAGGAAACGTCTTGAGACAGAGCGTCCCCTGTGCAAGTCCAGAACTCAAGTGGCCATGCAAGGCGTCGCCGCTTTTCGAGTGCTCCCTCACCTGGATGCAGATCGCTTCCAGCGTTGAGGAGCGCATATTCAGCTACGCGCTGCGGCAAAGTGACCGCGGACGCGGGCATCAAGGCCGACTGCAGGGGGCGCGCCCTCTTTCCTCAGGACAGCAGGCGGACGACTTCGCCCACGTCGTCCAGTTCCTCCAGGCGGTGGACCATGCCGATCACGGCATCGACCGTCGCGGCGGAGAGCGGCTTGGCCGAGTACGACGCGCAGTCCCTGAACTTCTCGACGTGGTGCTCCAGCGTCATCGGATTCACGCCGTAGCCGAGTGCGACGTCCACGCGGCAGGCATGGCGCTCGCCGCTGGTGGTCCGGATTTCGACGACCCCCGGAGGTACGCCAGTCCAACCCCCGCCCGCGGGAGCTAGGCTGGCGTCGAACCGCGGCTTCACCTTCCGCGCCAGCCGCAGGACGTCGGGGTCTTGGATGCCGGCCGGCGTGAAGTCGGCGATCTTCACCGTGCCGCGCAGGGCGGCGACCGCGACGGCGAACGGGATGCTCCACTTGGCATCCATGGGCGTCTTCGGGTTTTGGCGCTCCGCCAGCGGCTCGCACAGCAGCTGGCCCATGTCGGCGACGGTCACCTCGATGTCCTCGATGTCCTGCGGACGGAGCCTGTGGTCGCGCACCAGATTCAGGGTCGCCTCGATGTACGGCTTATTAATGCCCGAGCAGGGCCAGGGCTTGAATCCGGAATCGGCGATGAAGAAGTGCTCACCGAGACCATCGACGAGGTAGTGCCGGTCGTACTCGCCGCCGAGGTAGGCCTGGAACAGGGCCGCCTGTCCCTCCAGGCTGTTCTTGCTGCCGCTAATGCCTCGCTGGGCCATCAGGGACGACAGCACGCCCGCCTGCGAGGTGAACGCCGGCCAAAGCCCCCGGATGACGGAGCCGGTGCCGCGGATCGGTTCATAGCTGCCGCAGGCTTGCATCAGCGCGATGCCGAACGCGTCGACCAGCTGGCTCTCGTCGAAGTGCAGCAGCTTGCCGCAGGTCGCCGTGGCGGCGAAGCCGCCGTAGATCTGGCCGGGCAGCCAGCGGAAGCCGCCCTGCCCCCTGCGTCCGGCGTACCCGAGCCGGAGCAACAGATCCGCGCCCATACAGATCGCCGTGATGAAGTCCTTGCCCGGGACCTTGCCGATGCGTTCCGCCATGGCGAAGCCGGCGGGCACGGTAGCGACGCCGGGATGCACCGCGGCAACATCGTCGATATCGTCGAAATCGAGCGAATGGCTCATCGCGCCGTTTGCAAACGCAGCCATGGGGGCGGGCACGCGGCCGCCCAGCCCGAGGATCGAGCTTTCCGGCTTGCCGCCGCAGTCCGTCACCAGTTCCACCACCTCCTTGCAACCCGCGCCGATGGTGCTGCCGGCCAGCGTCACGCCCAGCGTGTCCAGGATGCTGTTCTTGGTCATCCGGACCGCAGCGGGCGAGAGCTGGTCGAAACGGATGTTTGCCAGGGTCTTGCTGATGTCGAAAATCGCGTCCATCGTTCTCCTTTGGCCCGCGCTGTCAGCGGGCGGTCTTCTTCATGTCTCGGAGCAACCTGCCCCAGCGATCAATGTCTGTCTTTATCAACGCATCCAGCTCGCCCGGGCTGAGCGGCGGCGTTTCGGAGGCCTTGATGGCGACGGCGTCGATCACGTACTTCGACTTGCCAGCCTCACGCAGCGTGGCGCGCAGCTTCTCCACCGCTTCGGGCGGGGTCCGCGCGGGGGCGAAGAACGCGCTCCATGCCGCGAATTCGTAGTCCTTCATCCCCAGCTCGCGTACCGTGGGAACGTCTCGCAGCGCCGCCAAGCGCGCCCCGCTGGTCACCGCAAGGGGCCGCAGGCGCCCACTCTTGTAGAAAGGCAGCGCGGTGACGACGTCCGTCATCAGCAGGTCGACCTCCCCGGCGGCCAGGGCCGACGTCGCCTGCGCCTGGGTCTTATAGGGAACCGACAGGAGTTTGACATTGGCCTGGTGCTCAAGGATCTCCATGGCCAAGCGCGTGGAGGCGGTGCTGCTGCCGTACGTCAGCTTGCCCGGGTTCGCACGCGCAGCCGAAAGTACCTCCGCGAGCGTGCTGAACTTGCTCGATGGCCCGGCGTTCAGCACCAACGCGACACTTTCGGTGATGACAAGGGGGATGAAATCGACGACCGGGTCGTAGGGCAGCGCCGGTTGCTGATGCACGTTGAGCACGTGCGTGCTCAGGTTGCTCCACACGATGGTGTAGCCGTCGGGCGCCGCGTGCTTGCCGGATTCCAGGCCGATGACGCCCTCCGCCCCCGGCTTGTTCTCGACGATCGCATTCAGCCCGTCGGACTCGCTCAACGCGCGGGCATAGGCGCGCGCCACCACGTCACCTCCGCTGCCGGCACCGAAGGGCACGATGATGCGCATCGGCCGCGTTTTGTCGGGGAACGCCTGCGCGCAGCTGAGCGTGGCGAAGGCCCAGAGGGCGGCGGCAAGGAGAAAGCGAATCGGCATCAAGGGGCTCCGGAATGCGCATCGGGATGCAATTGTGGGTCGGCGATGAAGGCGCCTTCTCCAAGGAAACCCCCAAAATCTTTGCGTGCACAAGCAAGGATCTTTGCCTGCTGCGCAAGAGGTTCGCCCGCGCTGTCAGGCGAAGCGAAGCTCGGGACTTTGCGACACCGGCTCATCGGACAGCCGGCGTAAGCGCCGCTGCAAAGTCCAGGACATCGCGCGCAAGCTGAATGCGGCTCAGGTCATCTCCCATCACCGTGGCCGTCATCATGGGGCGGACTCCAAGCGCCAAAACTGCTGACGCGGCGGCCGCATCTGTGTGGTCCAGGACGAATCCGTCCAGCAACGAGTTCCTGTGCACGCGGGACGGGTGCAGGTGGCGAGAAGCACCATCCGATCCTCTGCCTTGGACACGATCTTCTGCGCCAGCACGAGCACGTGACCGTCACGGAGGGTTTCTTCCCCGCGCTGCAGCGCTGCGAGGATCAACGCACACAGGTCGTCGCCGGGGCGCACCTCCAGAAGAGATCGCAGCCGCACTTCGGCGCCGTCTCCGCGCTTAGTTTCTTGCGACATTTCGATATCAATCCCCTCATCCGCGCCGCAGTGATGCCCTTTGCAAGGCCGAACTACCGGCCGCTGGTGTACCAGGCGCGGCGCGGCCATGCTCGGCCACGCCGCTACTTGGCCACCCGCGAGTAGATGACGAGCACCTTCAGCGGCTCGCTGCCGATGCGCGTCATCGAGTGGTCCACGTCCGGCGGGAAGTAGCACATGTCACCGGGTCCCAGTTCCTGCACCTGACCTCCGACCTCGGCGCTGGCACGCCCTTCCAGGATGTAGTTCGCCTGCTCGATAGCAGCATGGCGATGCGGCAGAGAACCACCGCCGTGCGGCCCTGCGACGATGCCGAGAGCCACTTCAAGCCCCTGAGCGCCGACGGTTTCCGTCGTGATCAATCGCAGATTCACGGTGCCCGCGTGTTTCTCGGGCGTCGTGCCCTGCACCTCGCTCTGCCGGACAAAATACTTCGCCGTTGTCAAAACTCAACTCCTTGTTCTAGTGCCGAGGCAGCGGCCCGGCTTTTCGCGTGCGTTCATTGAGGCTCCAAGCCAACCTTCTTGATGAGGGCCGCGTACTTGAGCAAGTCCCGGCTGATGATCGCCCGGGCCTCTTCAGGCGTGCCGAGATTCACGACGCTTCCCTGATTCGCAAGTTCGTTCTTGATCTCGGGGCGGCTGAAGGTGGCGACGAGCGCGTCGTGCACCTTCTTCACCGCACCGGAATCCATGCCCTTGGGCCCGAGCAGGGTGACCCACGCTTCCGCCGCGTAGTTCGCGAGTCCCTGTTCGGCAAGGGTCGGGATGTCGGGAGCTACCGAGGTGCGCTTTGCGGTGCAGGCACCGATGGCCCGCAGGGCGCCGCTCTTGAGATGCGGCTGCGCTTGGGAAAGCGACAGCGTTCCGAACTCGATCTGGCCGCCGATCAGCGCGGCGGCCATGGGGCTGGGGCCCTGATACGGAATGTGCCTGGCCTTCACACCGGCCTCGTCCAGGAACATCTCGGTCGCCAGGTGGAGCACGGTCCCCATGCCAGCCGAGCCGAAGTTGAGCGCGCCCGGCTTGCTCTTGAGCAAGTCGATGAACTCCGCCGCGTTCTTCGCCGGGACGCGCGCCGCGTTAACGACCAGCACCATCGGGATCGAAACAAGCATCGCGACCGCCGTGAAGTCCCTGGTGACGTCGAAAGGGAATGCCTTCATGACGCCGGGAGTGATCACCAGGTTGTTGGTGATCACGACGAAAGTCATGTCGGTGGGCGCGGCGCGCGCGAGGGTTTGCAGGCCCACCAGTCCGGAGGCCCCGGTAATGTTCTCGACCACCACGGGGGCGCCGAGCGTCGTTGAGAGACCAGGCTGGAGCGTGCGCGCGGTCAGGTCGGTGCCGGAACCAGGGCTGCTGGGAGCAATGAGTCGTACGCGCTGGTCGCCTTGCGCTACCGCCACTGCCGGGGCAGAACCCACGGCTGCGAGCAGGGCAAGGGCGCGGCGACGGGTGAGTGCGCCGCCATCAGGCGCCGCGATGAGGGATGAGGCCATGGGATGTCTCCTTATCGAAAGCCTTGAGGGCTCCGTGCGGCCGGGTCACGCGCTGGGGGACGCGTCGCCCAGCCTGCGATGGTTAGAACACGCCCTGTGCTTGCCAGTCCCGCAGGCGTTGCTCTTCAAATCCGAGCCAGTCGCGGTAGACAACCCAGTTGTGTTCACCGAGCTTAGGTGCCGCGGCGCCGGTTCCCTGCTCCGTGCAATGGAAACGGATGGGCAAGCCAAAGGTGTTGAGTCCGGATGCAACTCCCAGGTCCGGATGTTCGAGCTGGGTGAGTTCGCCACGCTTCACGAGCAGCGGATCCGCCATGGCTTCCGACGGCGAGCGAACCCTCTCGACCGGAATGCCGGCCTTTGCCACAGGAACCTCAACTTCTTCCACGCTGCGGTCGCGGCACCACGCCGCAACGGCTTTGCACAATTCACCGTCGTGTTCGCAACGCGCCGAGAGCGTCGCGTAGCGCGGATCGGTGGCCCACTCAGGATGGCCCATGATTCTGAACAAGTCATGCGCCATCGGATCGCGCGAACCCGCACCGATAGCGACATGGCCATCTCGGCAGCGGAAGACGCCGAAAGGGCTTGCCTTCACGTTGAAATTGCCGGTCCGCGTGGGTTGGCCGAGTTTCTCCAGCGCCTGCCACTCCTCGCTCGCGAGGAATGCCGTGGTCGCGCCGAGCATCGACACATCCACGTATTCGCCCTGCCCGCTGCGTTCCCGCCGGTACAACGCAGCGGTGATGCCCATCGTCGCGTACAGCGAACTGACGGAATCGGCAATTGACATGCCGACACGAATGGGCGGGTCGCCCTCCTGCCCATTTGCGAGCATCATCCCGCTGGCGGCCTGTATGCCAATGTCGAGCGCCTTGCGGCCGGGCATGCAACCTGCGCCGAAACCGCTGATGGAGCAGTAGACAATCCGCGAGTTGACCGCGCGGGTCGCTTCATAGCCGATCCCGAGCTTGTCGGCGGTTCCGCTGGCGTAGTTCTCGATGACGATGTCAGCGCGCCGTACCATCTCGCGATAGAGCTCCAGTGCCTGAGGCGTCTTCAGATTGAGCGTAACGCCGTGCTTTCCACGGGCGCGCGCGAGCGCCGGGATCGACATCGAATCCGCATCCTTGCGCCACATGGTCACCTCGCCGCCGCGCGAGAGGAAAGGGGCGAACCTACGCGTCGCATCGCCTTTCGGTTCTTCGATCTTGATGACCGTCGCGCCCATTGCGGCGAGAGAGTAGGTCGTCATCGGCCCCGCCTTCTGGGTCGAAAAGTCGAGCACGACGATCCCTTCCAGCGGTCCCCGATTGGGCGTCGTGACGGGGATCGGCTGGAATACTTCGCCTGTGTTGCAGGTAGGAATCACCCTGTTCTCCCCGTATCAGTCGCCTTGCCTCCCGGGGCGCAGCAGGCCACCGCAATGTCACGTGCTGGCCGCGCCTTGTTGCGGCCCCACGTCCATCCCCGCTGCCTCTTCCGCCGGCAACACGCCACGCCATTCCCATTGGCCCTGCCAATAGCAACACTCAACTTCGACCCATCCATGCCCATGTCGGCTTCTCCTCGTTGGTCTCCAAGTCGTGGCTGCAGGCGTCGAGAGCGAAGCGATCCTGCATCCGGAGTTCAGCGCTGATGACTGTAGCGGCGCGTGACCTTCGCGAACAGTCGCAACGATCGGGAAACTCCTTTGCGCTGGCCGCGTGACTCCGGCCTTCAGCGGCTCTGCAAGCGCGGCATCGTAGTCCGCCAGCGACACCATATCTTTGATCGAGTCTGGCGAACGACACGCCGTTCACGGAGCCCGCACAGACTCGTACGCCGCTTTCGCCCGCAAGCTTGTCGCCATGCGCAAAGCTCCTTCCCGGTCGGGCTGGATGCGCAGGTCGCCCTTGGTTCGTAGACTCCCCAGAGCCGGGACCGCCGCTTGGTCCATCAAGGCAAAACGAATCAGGAGACCTCGTGACCGTTCCCGCGCGACGTTCGCTATTGAAGGCTGCAGCAGCGCTTCCATTGCTCGGCGCGCGCGCTGCCTTCCCGCAGCAGTATCCATCCCGCCCCATCAAGATCATCGTGCCGGCTTCTGCGGGCACTTCGATCGATGCCGCCGCACGCTACATCGCCGATGCACTGGCCAAGCAGCTGAACACCTCGGTGGTGGTCGACAACCGCCCGGGCGCCGGCGGTCTGCTGGGTTACCAGGCTGCCGCCAAAGCCACACCGGACGGTTACACGATCATCATCACCGGCCTGCCGCTCTACGTTCTGCCACTTTTCTCCGAGTCGGCCGTCCCGCCGTTCGATGCGGTCCGGGACTTCACCGCCGTCGCACGCGTGGTGCGCGTTCCTCTCGCGATCGTGGTGGGATCCGATTCGCCGTTCCGAACGATGGGGGAGCTCGTGCAGGAGATGAGGAGCAAGCCGGGTGAACTGACCTATTCCTCCCAAGGCGTCGGGAGCACGGCTCACCTATGTTCGGTTCTCCTCAATGACATGAGCAAGACCAACGCCCGTCACATCGGCTACAAGGAAACCACCATGGCGGTCACGGACGTGGTCGGCAGCCGAATCTCCTTCACCTGCCAAGGTTCCGCAGGTGTGCTGCCCCTCCACCAGGCCGGCAAGCTGCGCATCCTGGCCGTGACTGGCGCGAAACGATGGGAGGCGCTACCGGACGTGCCCACGGTGACCGAATCCGCCGTTCCAGGCTTCGACGCGTCTTCGCAGCTCGACTTCATGGCGCCTGCGCACACACCAGAACCGATCGTGCAGCTGCTCTCACAGCACATCGTCGAGGCCGCACAGAGTCCGCAGTTCAAGGAGTTCTGCACGAAGCAGGTGCTCTTCCCCGACCCCGTGGGTGCCACGGCGCTCGCTCCCGAGATCCCGCGCGAAGCGGCGAGGTGGAAGAAGATCGTCCAGCTCGCGCGCAACGCATGATGGCAGCGGCGCGAATGCGGTGCCTGCTGCAGACCGATCTGACGCCTCCAAGAGCGCGCTGGCGAGGGCCGGCCAACGGACATCCAAGCCGTGACGACCGCCGCGCCGGCGCAGGGCGCCCCTTTCTCCACGACTCCATCAACCCGACATCTTCATGACCCGTCCTGTAATCATTTCCTGCGCCCTCACGGGCGGTGGCGATACGACCCGCGTCAGCCCGCATGTGCCGGTCACGCCGGAGCAGATTGCCACAGAAGCCTTGGCCGCTCGCGACGCCGGCGCAGCCATCGTGCACATCCACGTGCGTGATCCGCAAACTGGTAAGCCGAGCCGTGACCCTGCCCTGTATCGCGAAGTGGTGCGCCGCATCCGCGACGCCGGAAGCGACGTGCTGATCAATCTCACCACAGGCGCCGGTGGCCGCTACGTGCCGGATGCGGTTGATCCGAACCGCAACTCCATCCCGGGCATGGCGACGCCCGAAGAGCGGATCGCCCACGTTCTGGAACTGCGGCCTGACATCTGCAGCCTTGACGTCGGTACCCTGAATTTCGGCAGCTACGCGTTCCTGAATCTTCCGCAGGAAGTCGAACGCATGGCGATAGCCATCCGCGAGGCCGGCGTGAAGCCGGAACTGGAAGTCTTCGACCTCGGACACGCCGCCTTCGCGCGACACCTCTGCGAGCGCGGCCTGTTCGCCGATCCGCCCTGGCTGCAGTTCTGCCTGGGCATTTCATGGGGCGCGCCGGCCAGCACCGAGTCCATGCAGGCGATGAAGCAGCTCGTCTCTGCCGGCGGCCTCTGGAGCGCTTTCGGGATCTCACGCCATCAATTCGCGATGGTGGCCCAGGCCGTACTGCTCGGCGGACACGTGCGGGTCGGGCTGGAGGACAACCTGTACATCGGCCGTGGACAGCTCTCGCCCGGCAACGCACCGCTCGTGCAGCGTGCCGCGCGAATCGTGCGCGAGCTCGATGGCGAGGTCGCCACGCCTGCCCAGGCGCGCGAGCTGCTTCGCATCGGCTGAGCCGCAGCAAGGAGCCGCGATGCCCCGCCTTCACATGCCGTCCGAAACGGAACTGACAAGAGAGCAAGTCGAGGTCTGCGCGGAGGTGACCTCCGGGCCACGCGGTAAGGTGCCGGCTCCGATGATCGCCTGGCTGCGCAACCCGGAGCTGGCCCGCCGCGGCCAAAAGCTCGGGGAGTTGCTGCGCTTCGACACCACGCTCGCGCCGCGTCTCGTCGAACTCGCGATCCTCATGTGCGGCCGACATTGGACTTCGCACGTGGAATGGAGCGCACACAAGGCGCATGCACTGAAGGCTGGCGTGGATCCAGCGGCGATCGCCGCAATCGCTGCGCGGCGCGAGCCAATCCTGCCGGATGAGCGCTCGCGTGCCGTCTACGACATCGCATCGACCCTGCTCGCGAACGGGCGCGTGCCGGCCCCACTCTACGCACGCGGCGTGACCCAGTTGGGCGAACGCGGCATGGTCGAACTCGTCGCCGTCCTCGGCTACTACTGCTTCGTCTCCTTGACGCTCAACACCTTCGAACTCGGACTGCCGGACGCCGCCGCGCCGGAGCTCGAGGATCCCGAATTTCCCGGCACCAGCCGATGAGGACACACCCATGAATTTCAGCCTGACGCCCGAGCAGGAGCAGATCCGCGATGCGATCGAGAAGGTCTGCACGCCCTTCGACGCGGAGTACTGGCTGCGCAAGGACCGCGAAGGCGGCTTTCCCGTCGACTTCCACCGTGCGCTGGCCGCGTCGGGCTGGCTCGGGATCGCCATGCCCGAGGAATTCGGTGGCGCGGGCCTCGGAATCAGCGAGGCCGCACTCATGATGCACACCATCTCGGCCACGGGCGCTGGCCTGTCCGGCGCCTCCGCCGTGCACATGAATATCTTTGGCCTGCACCCTGTGGTGGTCTTCGGCACCACTGAACAGAAACAGCGCTGGCTGCCGCGACTGATCCAGGGCCAGGACCGCGCCTGCTTCGCTGTGACGGAGCCGAACACCGGCTTGAACACGCTGAAGCTCAAGACGCGTGCAGTGCGTGATGGCCAACACTACGTCGTGAACGGCCAGAAGGTCTGGATCAGCACTGCGCAAGTCGCCAACAAGATCCTGCTGCTTGCGCGCACCACGCCGGTCGAGGAATGCAAGGGAACCGAGGGTCTCAGCCTGTTCTACACGGACCTCGACCCGAACACGATCGAGGTGCGAGAGATCGAGAAGCTCGGCCGCAAGTGCGTAGACTCCAACCAGGTGTTTATCGACGGCCTGCGCATACCAGTGGAGGACCGAATCGGTGAAGAGGGCAAGGGCTTCAGCTACATCCTTCACGGGCTCAATCCCGAGCGCATCCTGATCGCTTCCGAAGCCGTTGGTTTGGGGCGCGCCGCCCTGAAACGAGCGGCCAACTATGCGAACGAGCGCGAGGTTTTCGATCGGCCCATCGGCAAGAACCAGTCGATCCAGCACCCACTCGCGAGATCGTGGATGGAGCTGGAAGCGGCGCACCTGATGGTGCAGAAGGCCTCGTGGCTCTACGACCAGGGCCTGCCCTGCGGCGCGGAGGCCAACAGTGCGAAGTTCCTGGCCGCCGAAGCGTGCTACAGCGCATGCGAGAACGCCATCTTGACCCATGGCGGGATGGGATACGCCAAGGAGTACCACGTGGAGCGCTACCTGCGGGAATCCTGGATTCCGCGCCTTGCGCCTGTGAGTCCGCAGCTGATCCTGTGCTTCATCGCTGAAAAGGTACTCGGGCTGCCGAAGTCCTATTGAGCGCCTCCTTCATCGCAATGTGAGGGTTCACGCCCATCAGGAATTCAGCTCAAAGCAGCCCAGTGGAACCGGCGAGCCCACATTCATGCGGAAGATGAAAGCTGTGTACGTGCTACCACGTGCTCTCGACCGCGTTCAAGAAACTCGCGCAGCCTTACTCTGCGAGCTAAAGGAACATGCTGCAGCGCGACACGGCGGCGAACGTGTACAAGCTCGTGCTGCTCTGCGTGAACTGCGTGTGCGTCGCCTGATCTGGCGACCCCCAGTCCTCGCTCCCTATCATCGCCGCAAGGCCTCCTCAAAATGAAGTCCTACCGACACCCCATTCCCCAGCAACGCATCTACCAGGGCGCCGACTGCTTCGACACGCTCGCGTCCGAGTTGGAGCGTGCGGGCAGCAAGCGTGCGGTGATCATCTGCGGCACTACCCTGGCAAAGCCCGGCTCGCCGCTCGAGCTGGTGAAGCAGGCGATGGGCAGCCATCTTGCAGGCGTGTATTCGGGCGCCCGGCCCGACACCCCGCTGCCGGATGTGGAGCAGGCGGTGCGCGAACTCGAGCGGCTGCAGGCCGACGCGATCGTGGCCGTGGGCGGCGGCTCCGCGATCACCACAGCGCGCGCCGTCAACATCCTGCATGGGGAAAAAGGCCATGCGCGCGAGCTGTGCACGAGGCGCGAATCTTCTGGGCAACTCACGAGCCCGAAGCTGCTTGCGCCCAAGCTGCCGGTCATCGCGATCCCCACCACCCCGACAACCGCCACGGTGAAGGCGGGCAGTGCCATCCTGGACACAGACGAAGGCAAACGCCTGGCTCTGTACGACCCGAAGGCGCGCGCGCGGGCCGTTTACATTCATCCTGCGTTCTTGCTGTGCACGCCGCGGCAACTCGTCGTGAGCGCCGCGCTCAACACCTTCGCACTTGCCCTGGAAGGCCTCATGTCCCACCGCGGCGATCCTCTGGCAGACGCGATGCTGATACATGCGACCCGCCTGCTGACACGGCAGCTGCCGCAGGCCTCGAACGCCGATGACTTGGATGTTCGTGCCGACCTGATGGCCGCCTCGATCCTCTGCGGCCAGGGCTCCGACTACACCGGTGCGGGCATGGCGATCCCGGTTGGCCATGCGATCAGTGCACGATTCCACATCGATATGGGGATTTCCGATTCCATCATGATGCCTCACGTCGTGCGCTTCAACGCCGAAGCCGCGCGGGCGGGCATTGAGAAGATCGCGACAGCTCTCGACGTCCGGGCTGTTGCCGGCGAGTCGCCTTCGACCGCTGTCGTTCTCGCGCTCGAGAACCTGTTCGCGTCCCTCGACGTGCCGCGCCGCCTGCGCGATGTCGGAGTTTCCCGCGATTCACTGGGCGAACTGGCAGCCATCGCGTTCGACGACTGGTTCCTCCAGAGTAATCCCCGGCGCGTCAAGGACGTCGCGGAGTTGCAGCAGGTGCTCGAAGGGGCGTGGTGAGCAGCAGCCCGCGACCGTGGTGGGGCAGTCCTCGCGCGGTAGCTTCCCGCAAGAAGGTGATGGACCTCGTCCACCACCAACATACTTGGCGCGATCCGACGCAGCAGGTCACGCGCCAGGCGCTCCAGGGTCGACAGGTCGGCACTGGTATTGTGCGGCGCACCGAGTTTGAACAACAGCGCACTATAGAAGCGGTGCTGCTCAGGAGTCGCCGGCATCTGCATCGCCACGATCTGCCGACGTTCGACCCCTCGTCATCGTCAAACGACGTGGGGTGCTCGCGCTGAAACTTGCGCACGACGAGCGTCTTGCCGATGTTCGATTCGCCGTGGATGATCAACCAGCGTGTGCACCGCGCGGCGCGACCTGCCGCGGCGACGCGGCCCAGCGCTGCAACAGCGGCAACGAAAATGCAGCCGTCTTGCCCGAACCGGTTTGCGCCAGGCCCAGCACGTCCTGCCCACGCAGCACGGCAGGGATGGCGGCCGACTGGACCGGGGTGGGCATGAAATACCTGGCGTCGGTGGCGGCGCGCACGAGGGCCGGCAAGAGGCCGAGCGTTGTAAATGGCATGAGGGCGATGATGACAGTGAAGAAGCAAGGCACCGAAGGCAGCAGCAGCAGCCTGGTGTATTCGACCGAAACCGGCCGCGTCTGCCCCGATTGTGGCCAACCGGTGGCGGCCTGCGTCTGCAAGCAGCCCCGCAAGGCGGTGCCGGCCGGTGACGGCATTGTCCGCATATCGCTCGACACCAAGGGCCGCAAGGGCAAGGGCGTGACAGTGATCAAGGGCGTAGCGCTCGACGCGGCCGCGCTCGCGCAGCTCGGCAAGCAGCTCAAGACGACCTGCGGCTCGGGTGGCACCACCAAGGACGGCCTGATCGAAATCCAGGGCGACCACCGCGACACGGTAATCGCCGCGCTGCAGAAGCGGGGCATGACGGTCAAGCGCGCGGGCGGTTAGCATCGATGGTGCCCGACGACCTCGACAAGCTGGTCTCGATGCCCATGCCCTTCGGCAAGCACAAGGGCACGGTGATTGCCGACCTGCCCGGCAACTACCTCGCCTGGTTTGCGCGCGAAGGCCTTCCCAGGGGCGAGATCGGCAGGCTGCTGCAGCTCATGCACGAGATCGACCATAACGGGCTGGAGGGGCTGCTGGTGCCGCTGCGACGGCGGTAGCGCGCCGTAGCAGAACCAACCCCCAACGATGAATTGGACATCGGTCGCGGCGCTCGCGCGGTGCACCACCGCGTAATAGCCGAGCGATGGTCGAGAGTTCACGCGCCGCGACTTTCCTGCGTCACCCTGCCGCCGCGGCGAGCCGACGCATAGCTGCAGTGAGCGTTTGCCGTTTCTTCCAGTAATCGGCCCATGGGTCTTCTCTCTGGAAACTGAGATATTCCCGAGCAATAGCAATGGTCCACTGCGCGCCACTTTTTAGTTCGCGCAACTGCTCCCAGCGGATAGGCATCGATACGCCGAGACCGGGTCGAGACCGGGCCGAGAACGCGGTAGCTGTGGTGGCGCCATGGCCATTGCGCAGGTAGTCAACGAACAGCTTTCCAACGCGGTTCCTGGGTCCGCTCTTGGCCACAAAGCGGGAGGGAATGGTCTTCGCGAGGTGCTGAGCGACCGCCTGCGAGAAGTTCTTGACGGCCTCGTAGTCCAGCCGCGGCGTCAACGGGACAACCACATGCAGCCCTTTGCCGCCGGACGTCTTCAGCCAGCAGTCCAGCCCGAGCTCTTCCAGCAGCGCTCTCACAAGAATCGCCGCTTCCTGCACGTGCTGCCAAGGCGTGCCTTCGCCAGGGTCGAGGTCGAACACCATGCGGTCGGGCTTGTCGATGCTCTTTGCTCGGGAGTTCCAGGTGTGAAACTCGATCACGTTCATTTGGGCGCACGCCACCAGCGCCGGCGCAGTCGCCACCTCCAGCAATTCAGCGTGCCCCGGCCAAAGATGTGCGGGCAGGTTGCGCACGTGCGGGATAGACAGCTTGTCGTCATGCTTCTGGAAGAACAGCTCACCCGTGATGCCCGTAGGTCCGCGCACCAGCGACACCGGGCGGCCCCGCAGATGCGGAAGCATCCATTCAGCCACACTCTCGTAGTAGCGCACCAGATCCACCTTTCGCAAACCGGTGGAAGGGTCAATCACCCGCTCGGGATTTGTGACCTTGACGCCGATGCCCTGGGTCACCTTCTTGCCGGGAGCGGCAGCGCCCATCGGTTTGGCGGTCTCGCGCACGATGAGGGCAGCGGGCTTGTCGGTGCGCTCGCCGCGGAACACGGGGTGCCTGATGCGCCCGTCCGGCGTCCATTCGGAGAACGCCACCTCGACCACCATCGTCGGCTTGACCCAGCGCTGCGTCCCAGCTGCGCGTTTGGACCATCGACCGGGTTTGGCATCCTCTGCGGTGACCGTCGGACGGCTCACCCGCAGGGTAGACAGCTTCTCCTTGAGCTCACGTCCGGTCGCCGAGTCCCACCCGGTTCCCACCGAACCGGCGTAGCGCAACTGCGTGCCTTCGTGGTAGCCCAGCAGCAGGCCGCCAACCTCGCTGGCGCCGGAGCGGTCAGTGAAACCGACCACCACGAACTCTTGCCTGTGCGAGCACTTCAGCTTCAACCAGCTTTCCGTACGGCCCGAGGTATAGGGCGCATCGGCACGCTTGGCCATGACTCCTTCCATGCCCATGCGGCACGCCGCATCGAGCAGTTGCCCTGCCGAGACGTCGAAAGACTGGCTGAGCCGGACGATGCCTGCCTCGCGTGAGTCGAATAGCTCCCGGAGCGCCGCGCGCCTGCTGGCCAGCGGCACCTCGCGCAGGTCCATGCCTGCGAGGAACGGCACGTCGAAAACGAACATCTGAATGTCGCCGGTGCGTGCATTGTCGATGGCGTTCTGCAGCCGATTGAAATCGGGCACGCCCGCATCGTTCAGCACCACGATTTCGCCATCGAGCCAGGCGCTGTCCAGGCCGAGGTCCGTGATGGCCTGCGCAAGGGGCAGGAGCTTGCCGGTCCAGTCGTGGCCGTTTCGGGTAAACAGACGAGCCTTGCCGGCATCGATGCGTGCCATCAGGCGGTAGCCGTCGAACTTGCCCTCCACGATCCAGTCACCAGGGGGGACGGACGACACCAGCGTAGCGAGTTGTGGGGGCAGCGTCGCAGGTAACGGAGCCCGTTTGGCTTGGCGCAAGTCGGGCGCGGCGGGGCGCGGTGGAGGGGGCGGCCGTACCGTGTGGATCGCGTTCCTCGACCAGACCTAAGGGCTGCGCCATGACGCTGTCCGGCAGGGCGGCGATGACGTCGTATTCCGTGCTGGGTCGAGCCCATGCGTCTGCGCGCTTCTTCAGGAACATCCACTGCTCCTGCTTCTTGTCGCCCGGCTTTGAGATTCGCACAAACTCCCAGAGCCCGGCAAGCTTTTGCCCGTGCAGCTTGAAGATGAGCTTGCGCTTGGCGAGCCCTTCCCGCGGGTTTCCAACCGGTTCCCAGATGCCCCGGTCCCAGACGATGACCGTGCCGCCGCCATACTCCCCTTTGGGAATGTCACCTTCGAAGGTGCCATGACGCCGTCCAGTTCCAGGCGGACGTCGTAGTGCAGCCGGGAAGCCCAATGCTTTTGAATGACGAAGACCAGTCCCTGGTCGCGTCCCGGTCCGCTTCCTCGCAGCGGGGTGCCAGCCGGTTCGGCGGTCTTGGTGAAATCGCGTTTGGCGTGGTAGCGGACGAGCGCCTGGGCTTCCTGATCTTGTTTGGGTGCGGATCTCCGGGCTTTGGCGGGCTTTGCCGCGCCGGTGCCCGTCGCCGTTCCAGCCATGCTGGCTGCCTGCACGGCGCGCCTTGACTTGGCAGGCCGGAGTTGCGCCCATACGGGAGCATGGTCGCTGGCGTTTTCTCGGCCGCGTTCTTCCCGGTCGACGCCGGCATCAACGACCTCCAGCGAACTGCTGAGGAGAACGTGGTCGATGCGCAAGCCCGCATTGCGCTCCCAGCGCTTCCTACGGTAGTCCCAGAAGGTAAAGAACTTGTCCTTCGGATGAGCGGTCTGGAGCGCATCAGTCCATCCTTGGGACAGGACACCTGCGAAGGCCTCACGCGGTTCAGGCTGCAGCAACGCGTTGTCGCGCCAAGTGTCCGGCTTGTAGATGTCGGCATCCGTCGGCACCACGTTCCAGTCGCCCAGCAGCACGACCGGCTGGCCCGAGGCCCAGAGCTCGGCGGCACGCCGGCGCATGCGCTCGAACCAGCGCAGCTTATAGTCGAACTTGGGCCCCGGCTGCGGATTGCCGTTCGGCAGGTACAGGCAGGCATAGAGCACCCCGTTGATGGCGGCCTCGACGTAGCGAGCCTCCCTGTCCTTCGGGTCGCCAGGCAACGCCCTGACGACCGGCAATGGCGCATGTCCGAGGGCAAGAAGTGCGACGCCGTTCCAGCTGCGTTGGCCCACGACCAAGCTTTCGTAGCCGAGACCCTTGAGCTGCTTGGAGGGAAAGTCGGCGGTGGGAGTCTTCAGCTCCTGCAGGGCCACGACGTCCGGCCGGGTGCGCTCGAGCCAGTCGCAGAGCAGGTCCAGCCGCTTCGCCACGTTGTTGATGTTCCATGTCGCAACGCGCATGGCGTCGTGCTCTCACAAGGCGGACTGCTGCATGGTCTTCACCGCGCTGGCCCGAATCCAAAGTAGGGCCTGCCCGGTGCAGCTTCCTTCGCAGGAGCGCCGCGGCTTGCTTTTCGAGGGCGATGTTCTCCCGCATCGCCCTTGTCGTCTGGACGGGCCGGCGCATCATCTTCTGTGCGAGGTCCGACTTCCAGGTCATCCACCCTGGCCTGCAAAGCAACCAGCCCTTGTGCCATCGCTGCCTTGTAGCTGGTCACGGGCGAGTCGGCCCTGTCGAGCTCACGCCAAGTGCGCCCGCTACGTTCGACCAGCACCCATGCGAACTGCCCGGGCGCTGGCTCTTCGACATAGATGGCGATGTGGCGCAGGCTTTGCATGGCCATAGGGTAGCGGGTGCGCGCTGGGTCGAGCGCGAAAGATGAGTCTTCCCTACGGGCGGCTGTTGCGTTCACCTACGCCCCTGGGGGTCCCAGGGCCACAAACTGCCGACCACCTATCGATTCATCAAGGCAGCGCATGGCAACAGGTAGCCGCACGCTCTGGAAGGGGGCCATCACCTTGCGCTCACTCAATGATCGGCAGCGGCTCCCGATCCTCGAACGCGGACTGCACGGCCTCGATGACTCGCAAGGCCAACGCCTTGTCATCCAGGAGCGGGTACTCCTTCGCGAGCTTGCCCGAAACGCGCCAACCGTTCTCCTTGATCGACCGGATCATGCGAACAGCATCCGGATCGGGCGCCTCCAGCACGCCCTTGATGCGCTGCTGAGCGAGCCGGAACCGCACCAGGACGCGGGCTTCCTCCGCCAACTCGTGTCGGATCGTGTGGGCGACGAGGTGGGCCGTGTAGATCACGTGCTCCGTGAGATCCGGGTAGCGCCAGGCATGCTTGGCGTCCTCGTAGGCGTCGAACACGAGGTTTGACCGCACCCCGTCTTCGTATGTGAGCATCTCTGCGAATCGGTGGGCCGTGTCGTACCGCCGCATGAAGGGGCGCGAGAACTCCTCCAGCACTCGGTCGTATCCGTGACCGAACTCACGCACGCTGGTGATGGTCGCCGACACGGGAAGGATCACGCCGGCCGGAATGGCCTTGTCGCGCTGCAGCGTGTCGCTGATGAGGAAGCGGTGAATGCGCCCGTTGCCGTCGCTCATCGGATGGAGGAAGACGAAGCCGAATGCAACGGCGGCCGCCCGCGCCAGCGCCTCCCGGCCGCGGGTCGCCTGCTCGAACGCCTTCAGACCGTCCAGCATCCCGTCCAGCGCCGAGAAGTGAGGGCCGATGTAGTGGACGATGTCGTCGCGAATCGTTGCCTGTCCGACGAAGACCGGCGATCGGCGCACACCGAGCCGAAGCGCCCTCTCGCCGAGGATGCCCTTCTGCAACAAGGTGAGGCTGTCGCTGCTGAGCGGCTCTTCGAGCCTGCCGCTGTGCTCGGCCATGACATGGGCAAACCTTTTGATGCGATCTGTCTGGTCCGCCTCGTGCTCGATCAGGAAGCTCGCTCGCGATTCCTTGAACGTGAGCCACGCCGCAGCGCGCATCAGGACGTCCTCGCCGAACTGGCGGTCCAACTCCGTGATCGCGCCGAAGGGGTCGAACTGCAGCGCCTGCCCGAGGGCCTGCGTGCGACGGATGAGGGGGCAGAACGCAGGGGTGCCCGGGAGGTTGTTATTGATCCGCCAGCGCCGTTCACGAACGGCCTCGGTGCGCGTCAAATAAGCGTCACCGGCCACTGCGTCGACGTAGGTCCCGCCGGTCAGGTCCGGGACGTCCAGCCGCTGCTCGGTCAGCCACTCGTAGAAGAAAGCCGCGCGACGCGCGTACTGCCCGAACGGCTCCGCTCGGCACCACTGTTCGAGCGGCCCCGGTCCGCAGGCCGCGAACAGCCGCGCGAAGAATTCGAGGTGGATCTCCTCGTACTTCAGGCCGAACTCGAAGTGCCCGGCGAAGGTGTCAGCGGGTCGGTAGACACCTGGGTACTGGTTCCGGATGCGCTCGGGCGACTCTCGGCTCAAACGGGTCGTGCCGATGACGGACTCCACCCGCAGGGGCTGGGCCAAAGCGATGCCGAACTGGGCCTCCAGAGCCTTGAACCCGATTTGCATGTTACAGAAATCCGCTTGTAATCCAAGAAAAACGATGACGATCGACCGCGGGAAGGAAAAACGGCGATCTGAAATCGTTACACAAACTCGATGACAAGGGAAGAAAAATGATGACGGTATGCCAAAACACTGAAAAAACGATGACGCTCGTTCCTCTCGGGGCCGCATCAGGATTTCGACGCCAGAATCGATCTTTCCCAGCTTGACAAGGCCAGTGGCGGGCGAGTCGGGCACCTTGCGCATCGGTTTCAGCGGCTCGGTCACGGTACGCCTGCCGCGGCTGGTGCAGGCCTTCAGCCGCCGGCATCCCGCCGTGCGGCTGGAACTGCGCGAAGGCACGAACATGGAACTGCTCGCACTGGTGGAGGCTCGCACGCTGGACCTGGGTTTCGTGCGCGTGCCGACGAGCCGCCCGCCTGACCTGCATTTCCAACCGATCGAGGAGGACTGCTTCTGCCTCGCGCTGCCGCCAGACCATCCGCTGGCGGACAAGCCTGAAGTGCCGCTGGCCGACCTCGAAGCCCAGCCCTTCATCGGGTATGCGCCATCGCCCGTCGGAGGACTGCACGCGGCCGTGAGCCAGGTGCTGCAACGCGCCGGCGTGGCACCGCGCTTGACGCAGGAAGCTGTGCAGGTGCAAACAGTGCTGGGCCTAGTGGCCAGCGGATTGGGGCTGGCACTGGTGCCTTCGGCGAACACGCCCTACCAGCGCTCCTCAGGTGCGGTGTTTCGCCCGATCGCCGATCTGCCGACGGACACGCATATCGGCATCGCGCTGGCCTATCACGCACGCAGCGAGAACCCGGCGCTGCGCCGCTTCCTCGAGTCCACGGCGGCATTGAGCGAAGCTATGTCCGACCTACTGCAGGCGATCAACGCCGCCGCGGCTGTGCCGCCTGCCGGCCGCACGGGAAGGAAATCCGCCGGCAAGAAAAGGCCCGAGCGGCCGGTCAGCACGTCCGCGAGCGATGAATATCACGGAATCGTTGGGCCTCAGACGCCATTGCGGGCCGCTCGCTCAGGGCGGGCGTTGTCACGAGGCCGGCAGGCAGAACATGCCACTGCCGGAGACCATGCCACGACCGGGCATCAGGGCGTGGCCACCGTCGTGGGTTTCAGGGCGGAGAGCGCACTGGCCGGTCAAGTCGGACGGTTGCTCGACAAGCCCGGCTGGCACGGCGTGCGAAGCGACATCCGAAATCTTCACTCCGCATCGCCCACCACGGCGCACCCATTTCCCGCTCAACCTCGAGGCACACTGGTACAGGGCCTGTTCCACGCAGCTAGCCATCTTCTCGTTCAACTGAACACCGGCCGCCATCGCACGCGAGTGATTGCGTTGAATGCGCTCGCCGATGCCTGTCCACAACTCGGATTCGGTACGACGCCCCGCTCGCCTGACGAGGCTCCTGCTTTCGGGAGCGAGCTGTTCGTAGGACTCGCTGTTCGCCACGACAAACGAGATCGGCGCAGCGTAGCGAAGATCGTGACGGGCATCCAGTACTCGATCCTGATGTCGATCCGGGCGCTGTCCTCCGAGGAGGACGTCACCGTCAATCAACTGGCCGACCATCTTCACCTGAGCGGCTCGTTCGTGACGATCGAGACGGGCAAGCTGCAGGCGCGTGGTTTGGTGTCGAAGAATCGACATCAGTTGGATGGTCGAAAGATCGTCGTGAATGTCACGAAAGAGGGAAAGAAGCTCCTGGCGACGTTGACCGACACGCAGCAGACCATCAACGACCTGTTGTTCGACAAGTTGTCGCCGGCAGATTTCAGGACTCTGAATGCCATCGCCGACCGCCTGGTCTCGAATGCCGACGTGGCCACGCTCGAGTTGTCGCACATGGTGTCGAAGCTCAGTGTTCAGCAGGCAACGCTTGCCCGCGCCACGGACGGGTGACCGTCGGCCACGAGCCCTGTCGGCCAACTGTTCCCGACCGTCCCGCCGTCACCGCGTCGGGATCCGGTCGCGCATCGGTCGGCGCGCGCGTCTCAAGCGCATCGACGCGCTCTCCATCTCGAGGTACACGCAGGACTGACGCGCAGGTGATGTTGTGGTCAAGAACGGCTACAAGGGCAATTGGGGCTGCCGACCCTGAACGCACTGGTGCATCGCATCGCGGTGCTGTCCAATGCGCATCGGATGCCGCAGGCGGGCGCCACCGGTTCGCAGGTATCAGGTGCGGCGGCGGCGCCCACCGCCTTGGGCCAGGGCTTTGCGAACCCTTGCGCCGATCCTCTCGGGCGCAAACTGCTCGCGCGCACGCGCCGCGCCTACGCCCAGCGCGGCGCGCTGCCCCGCAACCAACGGGCACTGACCCCGCAAACTTCGCGGGTCAATGTGTCACCGGGCGGCCGCACTTCGGAGAGAGTTCCGCACGAAAAGATGCTATGTAGGACTGGCCAAATCGGCTCAACGAGCTAAAACCGTATTTCCGATTCTCTATTGCGAAGGAGTATGGAAATGACGACGACCCGAACAGTCCTACCAGGCAAGGATACCGCCGGCGGCGGCGATCTGTACATGAGCTTCGAGCTCGGCGACAAGCATTGGCAGCTGAGCATCGGCGATAGCCGTCACCGCGTGAGCCGCTATACCGTAGGCGCCGGCGATACAGCTGCCGTGGCCGATTGCATCGTCAAGGCCGGGGCGCGGCTGCGCACCGGCGCCCAGGCGCAGGTGCACAGCTGCTACGAGGCTGGGCGTGACGGCTGGTGGCTGCATCGCTGGCTGAGCGAGTTAGGTGTCGACAACATCGTGGTCGATGCGGCAAGCATCGAGGTCAACCGACGCGCACGGCGAGCCAAGACCGATCGGCTCGATGCGGACAAGCTGTTGGCCATGCTCATTCGCCACCACGCGGGCGAGCACGTATGGTCGGTGCTGCGCGAACCAAGCAGTGAGGACGAGGACGCACGCCGTGTGCACCGTGAATTGCAACGGCTGACTCACGAGCGTATCGCGCATACGAACCGCATCGGTTCGCTGTTGGTGCTGCATTTTGTTCCCGGGAACAAAATGCAGTTTTTGTGGCCCAGTCCGTTATGTGCCCAATCGGCTCGGGAGCCGCTCTGGTGACCCGTAGCTCGTGGGTGAAGGCGGGCACATAACTCGAGAGGCCTGGGCCGAAGATCGACCTCCCTTCCCACCTTGGAATGGAGGTTGTCATGTTGGAGCGCTACTTCGTCAAGCCGGTCACGGTCGATCGAATTCGAGCTAACGTTGCCGGGGCCTACATCGAGCACTACGTCGAGTGGATGCAGGCGCAGGGATACGCGGCCCGCAGCTTCTTCAGGCGCGTTCCGATCCTTTGCCAATTCGGCGACTTCGCCAGTCGTCACGGAGCAACCGACGGCTGGACCGCACTGGAGCATGTGGAGTCCTTCGTGCGGCACTGGCAGTCAGTCCATGGCAGGTCGTGCAAGTTCGACAGGGCGAGCACGAAGCTGGCACGCGAGGCGCGCAACGCGGTGCGGCAGATGCTGGAGTTGGCGCTGCACGGCAGCGCCGTGCAGCACCGCCCGCACAGGCCCTTCCCGTTTGAGGCCGAGGTGCCTGGATTTGCCGGCTATCTGCGCGACGAACGCGGACTCAAGCCCACCGCTATCCAGCTTTACGCCCATTACCTCAACGGCTTGCAAGCTTACCTGGAGCACGCCGACGCGACGTCGGTCGCGTCGTTATCGACTCCGCTTCTGGCGAGCTTCATCGTGGCCAGCTGCGCTGGCCTGAGTCGCAGGAGCCGGCGCAATCTGTGTGGCACGCTGCGCGTTTTCCTTCGCTACTGCCACCGCGAGCGCATCATCGACCGCGACCTCAGCGTTGCGGTGCAGCCGCCCCAGGTACATCGCTTGGCTGATCTACCGCGCGCAATCACCTGGGAGGAGGTCCGGCGGATGCTGAACTGCGTGGACCGGCGCGCCGCAGCCGGGCGCCGCGACTACGCGATGCTATTGCTGCTGGTGACGTATGGCCTGCGCGCCCACGAGGTGGCCGGACTCATGCTGGACAACATCGACTGGCAGCACGAGCGGCTGAATATCCCGCAGCGCAAGGCCGGCCACTGGTCGGCGTATCCGCTGGCCGGCGTCGTCGCTGAGGCGATCATCGATTACCTGAAGAACGGCCGGCCGCAGGCCGCCGATCGGCATGTGTTCTTCCGAGCGGTGGCCCCGCGCCGGCCGATCACCAGCGCGGGGGTCTCCTCGGCGGTGGTGAGGTACCTTCAACGCGCCGACGTGCAGGTTCACCGCGCCGGCGCCCACACGCTGCGCCACACCTGTGTGCAGAGATTGGTCGATGCCGAGTTCTCACTGAAGACGATTGGCGACTACGTCGGCCACCGGTCGACCGCGTCGACCAAGATCTACACGAAGGTCAACATCGCCGCGCTGCGCGAAGTTGCGATGGGCAACGGGGAGGCCCTATGAGCCGCCGCCACGCCGAACTCCGAAGCTTCCTTGCCGGGCTGATCAAGGTGTTCCTGCAGTTCAAGCGGGCACTGGGCCGCAAGTACCGGACCGAGGCCGCCACGCTGCGTTTGCTCGACGCCTATATTGCCGAGCATCGTATCGTGGCTCTGGAACAGATCGACTCCCGGGTCATCGATGCGTTCCTCGCTTCGCGTCCGCGCGAGCACGCACGTAGCTACAACCACCTGGTCGGGGCGGTACGAAGATTCTTCGACTGGACCGTGATGCAAGGCTTGATGGACCACAACCCGGTCACCGCCAGCTCTCGTCGCGTGAGTGGCCAACGCATTCCGTACCTGTTCAGTCTCGACGATGCGAAGCGGCTGCTTAAGATCGCGCGTGGACTGCGCGGTTGCTCACAGGCACCACACCGCGCGCTGGTCTACGAGACGGCGTTCGCGCTCCTGTATGGGTTGGGGCTGCGGGTGGGCGAGGTCAGCAGGCTGCTGGTGAGCGATGTCCGGTTCGACGACGCCACGCTGCTGATCCGCGATACCAAGTTCTATAAGACTCGGCTTGTGCCCTTTGGTCCGCGCATGGGCGAGCGCCTCTCTCGCTACGTCGAGCAGCAACACGGCGCGCGTCCCGACCCCGAGGCGCCGCTGTTTGCCTTGAGCAAGCGTGGCGCGGTCAGCGAACTCACGCTCAGCCAGACCTTTCACTCGCTGTTGCCTCGGCTGGGGCTCGACATTCCGGCCGGCGTGTCCGCTCCACGGCTTCATGATCTTCGCCGCGCCTTTGCCGTGGACACCTTGCTGCGTTGGTATCACTCGGGCATCGACCCCAATGCGCGCCTGCTCCACCTCTCAACGTTCCTCGGCCATGCCGAGCCGGCGTCCACCGCGGTGTACCTGACGGTCAACGAGGAACTGCTGCGCGAGGCCGCTCGAAGGTTTCAATCATTCGCGCCGGGACGAGGTCAACCATGAGCACCGTCGGACAAGTGCTGTTCAGCTTCTTCGAGGACCACCTGAAGGTGCAGAAGGGTCTGCGTCCGGGCTCCATCAAGAGCTACCGAGACACGATCAAGCTGTTCCTCCTCTTCGTGGCCCGTGCCTGCCGCAAGCCGGTCACCCGGCTCGCGCTGGCCGACTTGTCGTCGCAGAGAGTGCTGGAGTTCCTGCAGATGATCGAGCTTCAGCGCCACAACAAGCCGCAAACTCGCAACCAGCGTCTGGCTGCGCTGCATAGCTTCTACCGCTACTTGGCAACGCATCACTTTGAGATGCTCGTCGAGGCCGAGCGTGTCGAGGCCATCCCCAACAAGCGCACGACGCCCGCGGCGACTCGCTATCTGGAGCCTGACGAAGTCGAGCAGCTGTTCCAGGCGCTCGCTGCGGCGCAGGGCAGTCGGGCGCTGCGGGATCGAGCGCTGTTCATGCTGCTGTACAACACGGGCGCTCGTGTGCAGGAGATCGCCGACTTGCGCGTTGGCGATGTCGACCTCGACGGACCGATGCGCGTGCGGTTGCACGGCAAGGGCGACAAGTGGCGCGGCTGCCCCATCTGGCCGGAGACCGCTGCATTGCTTGGGCAATTGGACACGGTTCGAGCTGGCGACGCGCAGGCGCCGCTGTTCGTCTCAAGCCGGCGGCAGCCGCTCACGCGCTTTGGCATCTATAAGCTCGTGCGGCGCCATACCCAGGATCTCGCCCGATGTGGCGCACGCGACCAGCGCAAGACGATCTCTCCGCACACGTTCAGACATACGACTGGGGTCCAGTTGCTCGAGTCCGGCGTCGAGGCCAACGTGATCCGTGCCTGGCTCGGCCACGTCAGCCTTGACACGACGAACCGGTACGCCGAGATCACGATGCGCACCAAGCAGGCTGCCCTCGCGGCATGCATGCCTCCGACAACTTCGGCGGCATCCCCCGCACGTATGGGATGGCGCCAGGACCAAAACTTGATGGAATGGCTGCAGTCGCTGTGACAATTCTGTGCCCATCAGCCGGCGACTTGCCATCGCCGGCGCGGCTTCCTAGCCGATTGGCCACATAACGGGCTGGGCCACAAAAGCTGCACAACCTGCGGCCAGGGATCGTCATCGGCGGACGCGACTGGACAGTGTGGTGGGAGCGCCATCGTAATCAGGTGCCGCCGATGTTGCGCGCGGAAATCGAGCGAGAGGGGGCTCGCCTGAAGCTGGTCAAGGAGCAAGTCAGAGCGGTCGAAGCTGCGCGCTGCAAGGAACTGGCCGAGGGCAAGCAGCCGCTGGTCGCGCACCTCGCTCGCCTGCGTGCGATCGGGCCCAAGGGTGCCTGGGTGTTGGTGAAGGAAGTGTTCGGCTGGCGGCACTTCGCCAACCGGCGCGAACTCGCAGGCAGCCTGGGCTTGGTGCCCACGCCGTATGCCAGCGGTGACAGCGATATCGAGCAGGGCATCAGCAAGGCCGGCAACAGGCGAGTGCGAGGCTTGCTGGTGGAGTTGGCTTGGAGCTGGCTCCGCCTACAGCCCGGCAGCGCACTCACGCAGTGGTTCAACCGGCGCTTCGCCGGCGCGGGCAAGCGCATGCGCCGTGTGGGGATCGTAGCCCTGGCGCGGCGCCTGGTCATCGCACTGTGGCGCTACTTGCAGGACGGCGAGATCCCGGCGGGCGCGCACCTGAAACCCGCAGTAGCTCACGCCTGAGCAACCAGAGTCACACAGTACAGAATGCCAACATCATGATCACAGGTCGACGCGCCCGTTGTCACCGCGGGTCGCCACAGGGCGACCGTCCTCAAAGAAGGGGCGCGTCGGTAAGCAGGGATTGCCAGCGCCTCTGGCGCGCATGCTGCATGTGGTGTCGGACTCCAATGTCCTGCACGGATAGAAGCTTGTTCGAGTACCGACTCGGACCTCCAACAGTCCCTGACCTCGGATCACGATGGATGTCGCACCCCGTCGGTACTTCGATCGGATGCTACGAACAGGTCCCGCCATGATCATCATGCCTTGACAAAACCGTCCTCATAGAAGCGGTGACACATTTGCTTTTTTTCACGGAGGTGGGCGGGGCCACACTCAAGAACCTTCAGCGCGTTGGCGGGGATGGCGCACGCTCCTATCTCTGCACGCTCGCACACTCCAAGACCAACCAGGCCGGCGCCCAGCAGGTCGGACGATGGCCATGACATGACAAGCTCAAGCGCTGGGCAAATCCTGACCGCCGAACAGCACCACCGCTACGGCACTATGGCCGCGCAGGCTGACGTCGCGCAAGGTGGCGGCCAACAGATCTGCTTTTGCAGCATGCATCGCGGCTTGACTGACCACCAAGTCACACCTGAGATCGCGCGTTGCTGCCTGCAGCCTGCTGGCCACGTTCACCGCGTCTCCGACCACAGCGAATTTCAAGCGGTCCGTGCTACCCGTGCTGCCCGCCACAACGGTTCCGACGTGCATGCCGATTCCCACCCGGACCGACGGCATCCCCCGGGAGGCCCGCTCCACATTCCAGGAGGCAATGACACGGCGCATCGCATGCGCGCAGGCGAGCGCTCGGGCTGCGTCATCGGCGCGTGGCTCAGGCGTACCGAATACGGCCATCACCTCGTCGCCGATGTAGTCGTCCAGGGTACCTTCATGGTCGAAGACCGCCTGCGCCATGCGGCTGTGGAACTCGCGTAGAAACGCGATCACGGTTTCAGGGTCGTTCTGTTCCGCGAACCGAGTGAAGCCCACGACATCGACGAACAGAATGGCTGCCTGCTGCCGCCGAACGGCGCCAAAGGGTTCCGCCGCGGCGGCCAAGCGCTCGACGAGATTTGGCGACACGTAGCGCGCCAGATTCTCACGTGCCGCTTGGGCCCGCGCCTCGGTCCGGACAAGATTGCGCGCCCGGCTGACCGCCAGCGCAAGAATGCTGGTTGAAACCAGGAGGCAAAGGCTCTCCACGACGCGGTTGCCCGTGCCGATGAAATCCGGGTCGAAGAACACGGCGAGAACGTCCCCTTGCCGAGGGTGGGTGGGCACATCTCCCCAGGTGACGGTCCTGTCCATGCCGCTCACAATCCACCCGAATGCGATCCACACCCCCACAACCTGGCAAAACCCCGTCCATAGCACCAGCGTGGGAGACAAGGACAGGGTGGACACGGCGAGGAAGACCATCAGGTAGGCGATGGTGTAAATCCGGAAAACAAAGATCTGCGGCAAATCGCCCAAGGTGCTGAGGGGCGCGAAGATCGCGATGGCGCAGAAAATGCTGACGTCGACGGCAACGAAGACGAACCGGTGCCATCTTGATTCGCGCCCTGTCGCGATGAGCCAGAAGTGCAGCACCCCGAGCCCCATGAAGAGGGCAAGCGCACCCAAGCCAAGGAGGATTGCCGGGTAGTCGCCGATTGCCGAATAGAAAACCAGAAACGGCATGGCTGCGCCAAGGCGGCCCTTGATCGCAAGCTTCAGCCCCGCCTGTTCGGCTTTGGCCAACGCTGCATCGGTGTCAAATGCCATGCGATGCGCGCAACAAGTGCCACGCCCTCAGGGTTCATGCCACGTTGAGATCTATTGGGCCGCGAGGCGTCACTGCCCGTACTGTTCCTTGCCGACCTTTTCCAACCACTCCACCGATTTTCCATCCAGGGACTCGGAGATCGCAACGTGGCTCATGCCCACAGTGGGACTGGCGCCATGCCAGTGCTTGACGCCCGGCGGAATCCAGACGACGTCGCCAGGGTAAATCTCCTGCACGGCATCGCCCCACTTCTGTACCCGCCCCACCCCTGACATGACGATGAGGGTCTGCCCCAGCGGATGCGTATGCCAGGCTGTGTGCGCACCAGGCTCGAAGGTCACGATGCCGCCACCCACGCGCGCGGGGGCGGTCGCTTGGAAGCGGGAGTCCACCCGGACCGAGCCGCTGAAGTTCTGTTCACTCCCAGCGCTGGAGGGCTGGGCACCGATCCGCGTGACTTTGATCGGCGTCGGCTCTGCGGCGCAAGCGGTAGACAGCCCAAGAGACAGGGCAATGGCGGCGGGCGTGGATAGCTTCATATTGATCCTTTCTGCGGTTTCAGGGAAGGCCAGTTGTGGTCGTCAGCTCTCTGAACCGACTTGAGATTCGGTTGAGGATGCGCCTGCTTCTGGGTGTTGCCATCTGCCGCCGAGGCGATAACTCTCGATGTGGCGCTCATCATCTGCCCATCCCTCTTGCTGCCACATTTGACGCTGCAGCCATGCGTTCGCGGCGCTGCAGCCATCGCATCGTGTAGTAGGTGAGAAACATGCACAGGCCCATGACGGCCATGCAGTGACCAAAGAAACTCGCGACCGATTCCTCGAAATTCCACCAGTCCAGCGACATCTGGAACAAGAGCCTGGAGCGCAAGTTCAAAGCGAGCACACTGCACACGCCCTGGCCCGCGATGGCGATGGCGATTGAGCGCAGCACGGCCGTCCGGGCAGCGTTCGCCTCCACGATGCCGAACAGCGTGCGAGTGACCGCCATGAGCAACGGCCAGCGCAATCCAAGGTGGATGGCCGCGACGACCAACAGCCAGTAGGCGATGCCGGCATGGATTTGCCGCGCCGTGAAATCGTTGTCCAGCCGCAGGCCGGCAAGCAGCGTTTCGGATATCACGAGGCTGGTGCCCAGAAGCGCCAGCATTCCGGCCAGGAGCACGAAAGTCAGGGAAATGTTGAACTTTCCGCGCCGTTCGCGCGGACCCTTCGAGAGCCCGGCGAACCACCGTCGATGGAATACGTTGTGAACGACGAGCAGCAGGAACATGCCGATGCCGGCCAGTTCATGCGCAGCGTTGCCTTGCCAGAAGTAGGCGAAGGCAAACAGCAGCAGCCCGGCAGCGATGCAGTCAAGCACCAGCCGCAGCAGGAAAATGGGGTTCAAGGCATGGCTCCTGTCTGTCGTAGCGGCTACTCGACGGGCTTGCCACGAAACTCCGGCAGGCGCCGAGCCGTGAACAGGTAGTCCCGGTCCTTCTGCGATGAATGGCAGGACATGCAGCGTGCGGTGTTCTCCTGCAGGTTGATCTTCCGATCGGGCCAGTACCACTGGAACTGCCAATCACCGGTGCGGCGGCGCTCCTCGAAATCCGCGCCCCAGCCTGGACCTTTCTCCATGACAAAGTAGCGGTAGATCTTCTCGTCCCGATGGTCCGCCAGCACGAAATGCGTGCCGTTCGGCACGGGCTGCCCCTTCTGGATCGCCTCGATGGCCTCGCGCGTGGTCGAGATGTGCTCGGTCACGTTGCCGCGCCGGACCGTGGTGTAGTGCACCAGATCTTCGAGCTTGGGAAACGTGACCCGGTTGGCTTCCGCGTGTGCCTGCCAGGCAAGCATGAAAGCTGCGCAGGCGGCCAGTGTGATCTGTGCGCTCAGACGAGCGATCTTTTTCTTGGGTGGATTCATGGGTGTTTTCGTTCTGAGTCAGAGGATGAATTCCCCTCTTCCCATCGTTTGAGGCAAGCCGATCAAATGTCGAGCTGACGCTCGCTCATCCACTTGACCATGGTTGGGTCTCGATGCGAGAAGAAGCTGCTTTCGCCAGTTTCGAGGAGCGCGATGCGTGCCATGTCTGACTCGTCCAGCACGAAGTCGAAGACCCGCAGGTTCTCCGCCATCCGCTCCTTGCGCACCGACTTGGCGAGGGTCACGATGCCGCGCTGAACCACCCAACGCAGCACGATCTGGCCGACCGATCGGCCGTGCTTGCGGCCGATGTCCACCAGCACTTCGTTCTGGAAGAGGTTGTTGCGGCCCTCGGCGAAGGGTGCCCAGGCCTCGGCCTGCACGCCGTTGTCGCGCATGAAGGCCACGCTTTCCTCTTGCTGCTGGAATGGATTGACCTCGATCTGGTTGACGGCCGGAACGACGTCATTGAAGGCCATGATGTCCATCAGCCTGTCGGGATGGAAGTTGCTGACGCCGATCGCGCGCACCTTGCCCGCCTTCAGGGCATCCTCCATCGCGCGCCATGAGCCATGCACGTCGCTGAAGGGCTGGTGGATCAGGTACAGATCGACGTAGTCCAGTTGCAGACGGCGCAGTGATTTCTCGATGGCCTGCCGAGTACGCTCGTAACCGGTGTCTTGCACCCACAACTTCGTGGTCACGAAAAGGTCGGTACGCGGCACGCCGGTATTCTTGATTCCCCTGCCCACTGCTTCCTCGTTGAGGTAGGAAGCTGCCGTGTCGATCAGCCGGTAGCCGGTACCAATGGCCTCGGCAACGCAGCGCTCGCATTCCTGCGCGTCGGGAATCTGGAAAACGCCGTAGCCGAGGATCGGCATCACGACGCCGTTGTTCAAAGTGACTTGTTGCATAGTGGGCTCCTGCGTGTGGACGCAAGGGTTTGGAAGAACTGAACTGGTCTGCTGCAAATGACGGTGAACACGTGCAAGCCTCTCACGTGCGGGGGACACCGTTCAGCCAGCTCGTCACGCGCTCCATCGTTCGCCGCTCCTGATCCATCTCCATGACGAAACCATCGAGCAATCGCGCCTTCGGGGCCTGGCGGGCGAAGACCGACTGGCTGTTGCCAAGCCCGTAGCCGCCGTGGGTGACGAACGGGATCAGGGTCCTGCCGGACAGGTCGTGGGCGGACAGGAACGAGCGAATCGGCGGCGGCGTGGTCTCTCCCCAGATGGGAAAACCCAGGAACACCGTGTCGTAGTCCGCCATGTTGGACACCCTGGCCTCCAAGGCGGGCTCATAGCCGCTGTCCCGCTCATTGCGGGCTTGTTCAACCGTTTTCAGATAGTCTTCGGGATACGGAATTGCGGGCCGGATCTCGAACAGATCGGTGCCACGGCCGCGCTGAATCAAGCCGGCGACGACGCGTGTGTTCCCGGACCGAGAAAAGTAGGCCACGAGCGTCCGCGGCCCGACTCGCCGCCCTTTTTCATCGCCTTGGCCGGACGCCGCCTCTGCGCTGCTCAAGGGCAGCGTCGCGAACGCCGCCATCACCGCCCGGCGCGTTGGATCGCCGGGGGCGGAGACCTCAAGACTGCTCTTTCCAAGTTTGCGCTTTTGCATATGTGGTTTCTCCTGTGGCGCCGAGCCGGTACGTTCGTCGGCGCGGGGCGCATGGCAACGGGTTGGCGGAGAAGGGATCAAGGGCCGACTGGATCGTCTGATACATCGCCGCAATGAACGACCGTGCGAAAAAATGAAGGACTCGGCGACCTTGCTGGTTCCGCTGCGGGATGACTTCTGCTCAGCAAGCAATGTAGTGATCACACCTCGATGCGACTAGATGGCAAAATCGGCAAATACTTGTGAAGTGGGCTCATGAATGCCGAAAGAGAGCTACAACGACCTGCTGGCCTTTATTGCCGTAGCGCGCGAGCAAAGCTTCACGCGCGCAGCAGCACAACTCGGCGTGTCTCAATCCGCGCTGAGCCACACGATCCGTGCACTCGAGGCCAAGATGGGGATCCGGTTGCTGACCCCCACCACGCGCAGCGTTTCTCCAACAGAGGCGGGGGAGCGATTGCTGCTGAACGTCGCCCCTCGCTTTGAGGAGATTGAGGCGGAGCTCGCGGCAGTGGGAGAACTGCGTGACAAGCCTGCCGGCACCATCCGCATCACGGCGTCGGAAAATGCTGCAGAAATGGCACTCTGGCCCAGGCTCGCCAAGCTGCTCCCAAAGCATCCTCAAATCAAGGTCGAGGTCACAACGCAGGCCCGCTTTACCGACATCGTTGCGGAGCGATACGACATGGGCATTCGGCTAGGCGACGAAGTGGCGCGAGACATGACCGCCGTTCGCATCAGCCCTGACATGCGCTTTGCGATCGTCGGTTCACCGACCTATCTGGCGAAACACCCTGCTCCAATGAAGCCTCAGGATCTGGCCGATCACGAGTGCATCAATCTGCGCTTGATGAGCCACGGAGATCTCTATGCCTGGGAACTCAAGAAGGGCAGGCAGAAAGTCAACGTGCGTGTCGAGGGACAACTCGTCTTCAACGGCACGAGACCAATCCTCAATGCAGCGCTGGCTGGTTTCGGCTTCGGGTACGTGCCGCACGAGGTGGCACGGCCTTGCATCGCCAAGGGACTGCTCAAACAGGTCCTCGAAGACTGGTGCCCGACGTTCCCCGGATACCACCTCTACTACCCGAGTCGCCGGCAGCTGACTCGCGCCATGACCGTGCTGATCGAAGCGCTGCGCTATCCGGAAAAAGGGACAAACCGCAATCACGAATGAAACTGGTGCACGCATGGCTATAGAGACCTTCAACGACGTCCTCGCCTTCGTCCATGTCGTGCGCGAAGGAAGCTTCACCCGGGCGGCCGCGCTCGTCGGGGTGTCGCCTTCCGCGCTGAGCCATTCCATTCGGGGACTGGAAACGCGGCTGGGTGTCCGGCTGCTGACGCGCACCACTCGCAGCATTTCCCCTACCGAGGCGGGCGAGCGTCTGTTCAACAGTGTGGCACCGCGGTTTGAAGACATCGATGCCGAGTTGGCCGCCGTGAAGGAACTGCGCGACAAACCTGTAGGGACGATCCGCATTACGTCGGCCGAGCACGCGGCCAATAGCGTCCTGTGGCCCAAGCTGTCCAAGGTGCTGCATGCGTATCCCGACATCAACGTCGAGGTCACTGTCGACTACACGTTGTCGGACATTGTGGCTCAGCGCTATGACGCAGGCGTCCGCCTTGGCAACCAGGTGGCCAAGGACATGATCGCCGTGCGCATCAGTCCGGATCTGCGCATCGCCGTCGTCGGATCGCCGACGTACTTTGCCAAACGCGCAAAGCCCAGGACGCCTGGTGATCTGGTTCAGCATGACTGCATCAACCTTCGCCTCCCGACCCATGGCGGGCTGCTGCCGTGGGACTTTGCCAAGGATGGGCAAGAGATCAAGTTCCAGGTCACGGGGCGATGGGTGTTCAACAGCAGTTCACCTATCGTGCGGGCAGCCCTGGCCAGTTATGGGTTGGCCTTCGTTCCCGAGGACATGGTGCTGGAGCACATCGCCGCCAAGCGCTTGGTCCGGGTGCTCGACGACTGGTGCGCACCCTATCCGGGCTACCACCTCTACTATCCGAGCCGACGACAATCCTCCCGTGCTTTGGCCGTCATTGTCGAGGCGTTGCGACATCGAGAGTAGTTGCAAACGCTTGCTGCACTTATGAGTTGAGCTCAGTAGTGCATGCTGAATTATGGGCTTACTCAAAAGGGCCGCATTCCCTACGATTTCATCTTCCAAAAAGGAAGGGCAAAGACAAACCGTCATCGGACTCCTCTTTGCTCTCATCAACAACATGCCACCTGGCCGTGGCTTACGTGTGTGCGCTCGCAAGGGTGCGCAATGGATGGAGCAAGTGACCAATGACCAATAGAACGCCCGACAAGTATCTCGAGGCCAGTGTGCTGGCCGCCGCGTTGGCCCTGACCCTGGGACTGGCACCTGCGCCCAGCCACGCCGCTCAGGACACCGTGGCACCGCAAGCCGTGACCAACACACCATCCGCATCCGACACGCTGTCTGCCAAACAGCAGGCCATTCCGCTGATCGCGTCCTTCATGGCCACGAGCGACATGCCCAAGCTCGCCGCCGCCTTGAACCAAGGGTTGGACGCGGGCCTGACCGTCAGCGAGGCCAAGGAAATACTGGTGCAGCTTTACGCCTACGTCGGCTTTCCGAAAAGCCTCAACGCGCTGGGCGAGCTGATGAAGGTGGTGGAGGCTCGCAAGCAGCGCGGCATCCAGGATGCGCCTGGACGAGAACCCAGCCGCGCCAATCCCACCGGCGAGGCCTTGCTCGCGGCAGGCACGGCCAACCAGACCAAGATCTCCGGCGCGCCGGTCAAGGGCCCGGTGTTCGACTTCGCGCCCGTCATCAACCAGTTCCTGCAGGCCCATTTGTTCGGCGACATCTTCGAGCGCGACAACCTCGACTGGCAAAGCCGCGAACTGGCCACCGTCGGAGCGCTGGCCGCGACACCTGGCGTGGAGGCGCAGTTGCGCTCGCACATGCGTGCCAGCATGCGGGTAGGCTTGAGCGCTGCGCAATTGCGCCAACTGACCCAGGTACTGACCGAGCGTGGAGATGAGCAGGCCGCCAAGCGCGCAAGCGCAGCGCTGACACAGGCGCTGGCTGCCGGATCGGGAGGCTGAGCATGAGAGCCACCAAGACCCTGCTGACCATCGCCATGATGGCTTTGCTCGCCGCCTGCGCAACCCGTCCCAGTGGCTCCAGTAGTTCCACCGGCCCGCTGCTGATTGAGGAGCAAGGCAGCTTTGCCGCCGGCGGCAAGATGGCGACCGCGCCGGGAACCTTCGATCCGCGCAAGCCACTGGAGCCCGCCGGGCAGACCTACCATGGCGACCACGCCTACGCCTTCTACCAAATCCCGGCTGAAGCCCGGAAGCTACCCATCGTCATGTGGCACGGCGCGGGCCAGTTCTCCAAGACCTGGGAAACCACGGCCGATGGGCGCGAAGGCTTCCAGACCATCTTCCTGCGCCGCCGGTTCGGCGTGTACCTGATCGATCAACCGCGCCGTGGCAACGCGGGGCGCAGCATGGTCGAGGCGAGCCTCAAGCCGACCCCGGACGAGCAGCTCTGGTTCAACCAGTTCCGCGTCGGACTGTGGCCGAGCTATTTTGAAGGTGTGCAGTTCGACCGCAGCCCGGAGACGCTCGACCAGTTCTTCCGGGCCATGACGCCGAACACCGGACCGTTCGATATGAACGTCGTTGCCGACGGGGTCTCGGCGGTATTCGACAGGATCGGACCTGGCATCCTGTTCACCCATTCGCAAGGTGGCGGTCCGGGTTGGTTGACCGCCATCAAGAACGGCAAGGTGAAGGCCATCGTCGCTTTCGAGCCGGGCAGCAGTTTCATCTTCCCGCAGGGCGAAGTGCCGGCCCCCATCCCGAGTGCGTTCGACACCGTGCAAGCGGTGGCAACGCCTGGGCCACAGTTCACGGCGCTCACGCGCATTCCGATCCTGGTCCTCTACGGCGACAACATCCCCAAGCAGGCCATGGATTTCCCAGCCCAGGACAGCTGGCGTGCCCGGCTGCAAATGGCCCGCCTGTGGCGCGACACAGTCAACCGTCATGGCGGCGACGTGACGGTGGTGCATTTGCCCGAGATTGGCATCAAGGGCAACACGCACTTCCCGATGTCGGACCTGAACAACGTCCAGATCGCCGATTTGGTTTCCAAGTTTCTGGCCGAGAAAAAGCTGGACTGACGGATCAACATCCGAAGGAGCGCTCTCATCTGGAAGAACTTACCGGAGGTCGATGACAACAGTCGATCCGGTCGCTGGACAGGTCGGAGTCTCGGACGGCGAGGCTTTGGCTGCGGACTACAGAAAAATCCGTTTACCTTGACCTACGAGGGCGCGATCACGAAGAACGAGCCGGGCAAGGTCAACATCCGATATTGCTGGCCGGCCGCAACTTCGGCTGCGGGTCTTCGCGCGAACGGGCGCCCAAGGCGCTGCGGGAGTTCGGCTTCAGGGCACTGATCGCACCGTCGTACGGCGGCACCTTCTACAACAACTGCTATCGCAACGGCATCGTGCCGGTGGAGTTGCCAGCCGACATTGTCCAGCGGATTGCAGATGACGTCGGCTCTACGAAGGGAACGGGCTTCGTCACGGTGGACGTCGAAGCCAAGATCGTGAAGTCTCCGAGCGGCGAGACTTTCAGCTTCGAGGCACCCGAAGCGCTTCGGCAGATGCTGTTGCTCGGCCAGGACGAGATCGAACTGACGCTCTCCAAGCGCGCGGCGATCGAGCGCTTTCGGACTCGCGATAGCGCCAAGCGACCATGGGCTTACTAGGCCGAAGTTCCCGCCCTCTGTAGTTACTCCAACTACGGCAAGTGCTTGTCGCTGCTGATGAATCCTCCTCTCTGGAGGATTTTTTTGGATGATACATGTAGTCACTAAATTGACTTGAAGTTTGATGATATGTGACTAGAGTTGTTTCCATGGCAGCCCGAACCGGTACCGCTCATGTCGTCACTACGACGCGCACCTACAAGGACCAGGTCTATCGCACCCATCTGCTGCGCCGCAGCTACCGCGAGGACGGCAAGGTCAAGAACGAGACCCTGGGCAACCTGTCGCACCTGCCCGATGAGCTCATCGAGATCATCCGGCGCTCGCTGCAGGGCGAGACCTTCGTGCCCGTGTCCTCGGCGTTCCAGATCACGCGCTCGCGTCCCCACGGCCATGTGCAGGCAGCAGGCGCCGCGATGGCCAGCCTGGAGATGGCCTCGCTGCTGGCCTCCAAGCCCTGCGCCGAGCGTGCGCTGGTGCTGGCCATGGTGGCCGCGCGCATCGTCGCCCCGCACACGAAGCTCGCCACCACGCGCTGGTGGCACACCACGACACTGGCCGAGGACTTCGGTGTCGCCGACGCCGATGAGGATGATCTGTATGCGGCGATGGACTGGCTGCTCGAGCGCCAGGATCGCATCCAGAAGAAGCTCGCCTCGCGCCATCTGAGCCCCGGTGGCCTGGTGCTGTACGACCTGTCCTCCAGCTACTTCGAGGGCAGTTGCTGTCCGCTGGCCAAGCTTGGCTACAGCCGCGATGGCAAGAAGGGCCTGCTGCAGGTCAACTACGGCCTGCTCACCGATGCGCGCGGCTGCCCGCTGGCCGTGTCGGTGCACGAGGGCAACGTCGCCGACAGCCAGACCTTGATGCCCGAGGTCAAGCGGCTGCGCGAGGACTTCGGCATCGAGCAGCTGGTGATGGTGGGCGACCGCGGAATGATCTCGAACAAGGCCATTGACGAGATGCGCGAGAGCGACGGCATCGCCTGGATCACGGCGCTGAAGAGCGTCTCGATCCGCGCGCTGGTCGAGCAAGGGCAGCTGCAACTGGACCTGTTCGACGAGCGCAATCTGCTCGAGCTGAGCTCGCCGGACTATCCGGGCGAGCGCCTGGTGGCATGCCGCAATCCGGAGCTTGCCAAGCTGCGCACGCACAAGCGCGAGGAGTTACTGGCGGCCACCGAGGCCAACCTCGAGAAGATCAAGGCCCGCGTGGACGCGGGCAAGCTCGCCGGGAAGGATGAGATCGGCTTGCGCGTGGGCAAGGTGATCAACCAGTACAAGATGGCCAAGCACTTCGAGTTGGCCATCGGCGACACCGCCTTTACCTTCGCGCGCAAGACAGACGCCATTGCCGCCGAGGCGGCGCTGGACGGCATTTACATCATCCGTACGTCGGTGCCGCCCACACAGATGGACTCGGCCGACTGCGTGCGCAACTACAAGGCGCTCGCCAACGTCGAGCGCGCGTTCCGCTCGCTCAAGACGATCGACCTAAAGGTGCGCCCGATCCACCACCGCACCGCCGATCGGGTACGGGCTCACATCTTCCTGTGCATGCTGGCCTACTACGTCGAGTGGCACATGCGCGAGGCTTGGGCGCCGCTGATGTTCGCCGACACCGACCGGCGCGCCAAGGCCACGCGTGACCCGGTGGCGCCGGCCACGCGTTCCAAGGCGGCGCTGGCCAAGGCAGCCCGCCACACCCTGGACGACGGCACGCCCGTGCACAGCTTCTCCACCCTGATGGCCGAGCTCGCCACCATCGCGCGCAATACCTGCCGAGCCCCACAGGCCGGCCCCGAGGCGCCGACCTTCGAGGTCCTCACCACGCCCAACGCCAAGCAGCAGCGCGCGCTCGACCTCATCCAGCAGATCCGCCTGTAGACAGAAGTCGGAACCCCGACCTCACGCCAAGTCCTTGTCGTGCAAAGGCAAACGCGCTTCGCGCTTGGGGGAATCTCGGACTAGGAGGCGGGAGCAAGATCGCGCGAGCACGACCTGGTCGCGAGCGCTCGCCGCGGCTTGCGGCGGACTCAGTGCGCCGCGATGCACAGCCCCAGCAGCACGACCACCGCCATCCCGAGCACCACGGTCGTGCACTGCCAGAAGCGGACCGGGTTGCGCTCGATCAAAGGTGACCGCCGAAGGCGCAGGAACTCCTGCCCCGGCGATCGCAGGTCGTACGCCAACTCGGATACCGCCTGTTGTCTCTTCACCGGGTCGGGGTGCAGCGCCTTCTGCAGCACTGCGTCGACCCACTCGGGCAGATCGGGCCGAAAGTGGCGCACTGGCACGTAGCGCAACCGGTTCACCTCGATGCTGTTCCGCACCCGCGTGACCTGCAGGCCGTAAGGCAACTGCGACGAGAGCATTCGGTAGGCGATGACTGCCAGCGAGTACAGATCCGAGCGCGCGCTGCCGCCACGCCCGACGAAGTACTCGGGCGCTGTGTACTGCAGGGTCCCTTCGATGGCGAGCGCTCGGTGCTCGCGCGCGGTTTCAGCCAGGCCCGCCACATGGGCCGTCGCCAGGTCGATGATCTTGACGGTGCCGCTGCGATCGATCATCACGTTCTCGGGCCGGACGTCCTGATGCAGCATTTCCTTGCCGTGCAGCGCCTGCAGCCCCTTGGCCAGCTGCTCGACGATGCCTCGCACGCTGTCCAGCGTGGGCCGAGGGTGGTCAATCATCCATTGCGCCAGCGTCTGGCCGTCGACGTACTCCATGGCCACGTACAGGTGCCTGCGCTGCCGTTCGATCGCGCTGGCCTTGAGCACATGGATGCTGTCGATCCGCCGAGCCACCCACTCCTCGAGAACGAAACGGTCGAGGTAGTCCGGATCGTCGCGCAGATCGACCGACGGCAGCTTCAGCACCACCTGCTGCCCGGTCGCCTCGTCCACGGCGAGGTGCACGTGGCTGCGCGAGCTCACATGGAGCTCGCGCACCAGGATGAAGCCCTCGAACCTCGCCCGCGGCGCGAGCGGGGGCGCGATCGCCAAGCCCTCCCGCTGCGTCTGCAGCTGCGCCGCGTCGGCCGGCGGCAGCTCGTCGATGCGCAGCAGCTGCACCGTGCAATCGTCATCGCCGCCCTTCGCGCGGGCCGCCGCCACCAGCAAGCGCGCCGCTTCGTCGAGGTCGTCACCGCACTGCGCGAGCGCATGATGCACCGCCGGCGCGTCGAGGTGCGCGTAGGCGCCGTCGGTGGCCAGCATGTAGACCTCGCCGACTTCCGCTTGCCAGGAGCGGTAGTCAATTTCGACGTGGGGGGCCGCGCCCAGCGCTCGCCCCAGGTACGACTCCACCGACGACACATGGACGCGGTGGTCTTCGGTGAGTTGTTCCAGCGCATGCGCGTGCAGGCGATGGATGCGCGTATCGCCCACATGCAGCAGGTGCAGGTCGCGACCCTTGAGGATCAAGGCGCTGAAGGTGCAGACGTAGCCGCTGTCCTTGTCGAACCGCGCGTTGCTGCGCATGGTCTGCGCGTGCAGCCAGGAATTGGTGGCGCTCAGTACCCGCTGGGCGGAGCGGCGCACCGACCACGCATCGGAGGTCGCGTAGTAGTCGTCGAGAAAGCCGCGCACCGCCGCCGCGCTCGCCACCTGGCTGACGCGGCTGGAGCCGATGCCGTCGGCCAGCGCCACCGCGATGCCCTTCGAGATTCGCAGCGATCCCCCCGGCAGCATGGCACCGTGGAAGTCCTGGTTGACCGAACGGGGCCCGGCCAGCGAGTGCTGGCCGAGCGTCACGCGCAGCGTTTTCTGCAAGCCGCCGCTCAGCTCACGACGCGCTTGGGCGCTGTCTTGTAGTGGGTTGCGTACAGGGTCGCGCCGACGAAGGTCAGTCCGCCGACCAGATTGCCGACCACCGTCGGGATCTCGTTCCAGATGAAGTAGTCCATCAGCGTGAACTTGCCGCCCAGCAGCAGGCCGGTGGGGAACAGGAACATGTTGACGATGGAGTGCTCGAAGCCCATGTAGAAAAAGATCATCACGGGCATCCACATGCCGATGGACTTGCCGGACACCGTGGTGGACATCATCGCGGCGACGACGCCGGTGGACACCATCCAGTTGCACATCACGCCACGGATGAACAGCGTCAGCATGCCGGCAGCGCCGTGCGCGGCATAGCCCAGCGTGCGGCCTTCTCCGATGTGGCCGAGTTTCTCGCCCACGGCATTGGGCGCCTCGCTGAAGCCGAAGGTGAAGATGATCGCCATGAACACCGCGACCGTCAGTGCGCCGCCGAAATTGCCGACGAACACCAGCCCCCAGTTGCGGAAGCAGCCGCGCCAGGTGGCGCCAGGACGCTTGTCGAGCACGGCCAGCGGCACCAGCGTGAAGACACCGGTCAGCAGGTCGAAGCCCATGAGGTACAGCATGATGAAGCCGACCGGGAACAGCATCGCGCCGACCAGCGCATTGCCCGTGTTCACGGTCACGGTCACGGCAAAGGCCGCGGCCAGCGCCAGGATGGCGCCCGCCATGTAGGAGCGAATCAGCGTGTCGCGGGTGGACATCAGGAGCTTGGATTCGCCGGCGTCGACCATCTTGGTCACGAACTCGGCAGGAGCGAGATAGGCCATGGGTTTCCTTAGGGATTTGAAGATGAAGTGAATTTCTGAAGTCGGCCGGGATCAGCTAAGCGCAACCAGCACGCGGCCGTCCTGCACGCGCACCTCATGGGCCCGCACCGAGTACTCGGGCGCCTCGAGGCATTCGCCGCTGCGCAGGTCGAAATGGTTCTTGTAGAGCGGCGAGGCGACGACGATGCGCTCGCCGATGCTGCCGACCAGCCCGCGCGAGAGTACGCTGGCACCGGCCTTGGGATCGACGTTGTCGATGGCATAGAAGTCCTGTTCACGGCCGACGCGGAAGATCGCGACGTGCGTGCCCTCGACGAGGGCGCACACGCCGGTGTCGGGCAGGATGTCGCTGGCAGCGCACACGGCAGTCCATTGGAGAGATTCGGTGGTGGTCATGTGAAGGTCCTCGGGCGTTCAGGGTGTGGCGACCACCGCGCGTTCTTCCGCGCGCGCGGGCCGGATCTGACCGCGCTCCTGCACGAAGACGATGTGCTCGTCCGGCTTCTGGCTGTTGACGAAGGAGCGGAAGCGCTGGCGTGTGGCCGGGTCATTCACCGCGGTCTTCCACTCGCACTGGTAGGTGTCGATCACGTGCTGCATCTGGGCTTCGAGCTCGGCGCCCAGGCCGAGGGTGTCCTGGATGAGCACACCCTTCAGATAGTCGAGCCCGCCCTCGAGGCCCTCGCGCCACGTGCTGGTGCGCTGCAGCCGGTCCGCCGTGCGCACATAGAACATCAGGAAGCGGTCGATCAGGCGGATCAGCTCTTCCTTGCCCAGGTCCGTGGCGATCAGCTCGGCGTGTCGCGGCTTCATGCCTCCATTGCCGCACACGTAGAGGTTCCAGCCCTTGTCGGTGGCGATGATGCCGACGTCCTTGCCCTGCGCTTCGGCGCATTCGCGCGTGCAGCCCGACACGCCGAACTTGATCTTGTGCGGTGCGCGCAGGCCCTTGTAGCGGTTCTCCAGCGCAACCGCGAGGCCCACGCTGTCGTCCACGCCGTAGCGGCACCAGGTCGATCCGACGCAGCTCTTCACGGTGCGCAGCGATTTGCCGTACGCGTGGCCGGACTCGAAGCCGGCAGCGATCAGCTCTTCCCAGATCGCAGGCAGTTGCTCGACGCGGGCGCCGAACAGGTCGACGCGCTGGCCGCCGGTGATCTTGGTGTACAGGCCGTACTTCTTCGCCACGTGGCCCACGGCGATCAGCCCCTCGGGCGTGACCTCGCCGCCCGGCATGCGCGGCACGACGGAGTAGGAGCCATCCTTCTGGATGTTGCCGAGAAAATAGTCGTTGCTGTCCTGCAGGCCGGCGAGATCCTTCTTGAGCACGAAATCGTTCCAGCACGACGCGAAGATGCTGGCGGCGGTGGGCTTGCAGATGTCGCAACCCAGCCCCTTGCCGTGCTTCGCCAGCAGATCGTCGAAGCTGCGGATCTCGCCGACGCGAATCAGGTGGTAAAGCTCCTGACGCGAGTACCCGAAATGCTCGCAGAGGTGATTGTTGACGGCCAATCCGCGCCTGGCCATCTCCGCCTTCATGACTTGGCCGACGAGGGGAACGCAGCCCCCGCAGGTGGCGCCGGCCTTGGTGCAGGCCTTCAACTCGGCGACGGTGCAGGCGCCTTCGCCGACGGCCGAGCAGATCTGCCCCTTGGTGACGCTGTTGCACGAGCAGATCTGGGCGCTGTCCGGCAGCGCGTCCACGCCCAGGCCGGGCTTGGCTTTGCCATCGCTCGACGGCAGGATCAGGAATTCCGGATCGGCGGGCAGCGTGATGCCGTTGAGCGCCATTTGCAGCATCGTGCCGTATTCGGCCGCGTCGCCGACCAGCACGGCGCCGAGCAGTTGCTTGCCGTCCTCGCTGACCACGATCTTCTTGTAGATCTGCTTGTGCTCGTTGACGTACTGGTAGGCGCGCGATCTCGGCGTCCGGCCATGGGCGTCGCCGATGCTGGCGACGTCGACGCCCATCAGCTTGAGCTTGGTGCTCATGTCGGCGCCGGTGAACGCTGCGTCGTCCTGGCCTGCGATGTGCCTCGCGGCGACGCGCGCCATGTCGTATCCCGGCGCCACGAGTCCGAAAGTCTGCTCGTTCCAGGAGGCGCACTCGCCAATGGCATAGACGTTGCGGTCACTCGTGCGGCAATGGCTGTCGATCGCGACGCCACCGCGCGGGCCGACCGCCAGAACGCACTGCCGCGCCAGTTCGTCGCGTGGCCGGATGCCCGCGGAGAACACGATCATGTCGGTCTCGAGGTGGGTGCCATCGGCGAAGACCATGCGATGCCGCGCGGACGCGCCGTCGATGATCTCGACCGTGTTGCGGCCGGTGTGCACATGCACGCCCAGTGCCTCGATGCTGTTGCGCAGCACGCGCCCGCCGCCCTCGTCGACCTGCACGGCCATCAGCCTCGGCGCGAATTCCACGACGTGGGTTTCCAGGCCCATGTCACGCAGGGCCTTGGCGCACTCGAGGCCCAGCAGGCCCCCGCCCACGACCACCCCGCTCCTCGAACGCGCGCCGCAGGCCTTCATGGCCTCCAGGTCCTCGATGGTGCGATAGACGAAGCAATGCGGCCGGTCGCGGCCCGGCACCGCCGGCACGAAAGGCGCAGAGCCCGTCGCCAGCACGAGCCTGTCGTAGTGCACCACTTCGCCATCGGCGGTGGTGATGGTGTTGTCTCGTCGTTCGATGGCCACGGCCCTGGCGGCCAGACGGAGCGTGAAACCGGTGCGCTCGAAGAATCCCGGCTCGACGAGCGACAGGTCTTCAGCCGTCTTGCCGGCGAAGAACTCGGACAGGTGAACCCGGTCATAGGCCGGGCGCGGCTCCTCGCACAGCACGGTGACCTGTGCGTCGGCGAGCCCGAGCTCATGGAGCTGCTCTAGGAACTTGTGGCCCACCATGCCGTGGCCAATCACTGCGATCTTCATGTCGATCCTGCACGCAACCGGTCTCGTGACGGGGTGTGGACCACGAAAGGGCGTCGGAAGACAGCCCGCAGTAGAACCCCCGCGTAAGGCGTGATGCGAAATTGGGTTGGAACAGGCGAACTGCCGGCGTCGTTGCCGTGGTTCGCTCGAATCCCGCCGTCATTAGCGGAGGCACTGCAAAACCCGCGGCAACGGTGCCGGCGGAACAGTGAGCTCTGCTACGCAACAAGCGTGCCAGGAAGCGCTTGCGGTTTGGCCCGCGAAATCACGTCCGGTCCGCCGCCAGAGTACGTACGGCGCGCCGTTGTGGCGCACGATTCGCCGGGTTGGTGCAAACGCTTGCGCGGGGGAAATCCCTGCCCTGGTGCCCCTTGATTGCCAAACAGATCTCTTGATAATACGCATTACCGATTTAGTAATACGTATCAGCACTCGCCCTTGGACACCATGGCCGCTACCCGCCGCCTGACCCAGCAAGACATCGCCAAGCTCGCCGGCGTCAGCCAGGCGACGGTGTCCTTGGTGCTCAACGGCGCCGCGAGCGCGCTGGCGCGCATTCCAGCGGAAACCCGCGAGCGGGTCCAAACCATCATTCGCAACACCGGCTACGTGCCCGATCCCATCGCCCGCCGCATGGCCAAGGGGTCGAACCGGATCCTGGGCGTCTTCACCTACGAGCCGGCATTTCCGAACGCGCACGCCGACTTCTTCCTGCCCTTCCTGTTCGGCATCGAGGAAGAAGCGCAGGCCCGCGGCTACGACCTGCTGCTGCTCACCGGCGCGGGCGAAGGGGCGCAACGCAAGATATTCGCCGAGGAAGGCCGACTGCGTATCGCCGACGGCTGCATCGTGCTGGGCAAGACCTTCGACCGGGCAGAGCTCGCGCAACTCATGGCGGGCGACTATCCCTTCGTCGCCATCGGCCGACGCGAGGACGCCGGCGGCCCGGTGCCCTTCGTGGGCGGCGACTACGCCACCGCTACCGGTGCGCTCGTGCAGCAGGCGCGCGCGTTGGGGCATCGGCGCCTGGCCTACCTCGGGCCCATCGGCCCGGCGGAATCGACGTCGGATCGCTGGCAGGGGTTTACGGCTGCCTTGGGAAGCGACTTGCAACTCGTCCTGAAACTGCAGGACACGATGGCCGCGGACGACGACCTGCTCGATGCATTGCTGGCCAGCCGCGCCACCGCGGCTTTTTGCGTCGAGCTGGCCGACGCGGTACGCCTCGAGCGTGCAGCCAAGGCACGCGGGCTGGCACTGCCGGCCGATCTTTCCCTGGTGGCACTGGGTTCGCACATCCGGACCGAGGGCAGCGGCACGCGCTTCGCCTCGTTCTCCATTCCGCGCGAGGAGATGGGCCGCCAGGCCACCGCCATGCTCGTGCGCCGCGTCGAAGGCGGCATCGCGCAAGCGGTGGAGCAAGTGCTCCTGCCCTGCGAGCCGATCGGCGGCGAGACCCTCGGCCCCGCGAAGGTGCACTGAGCGCACCCACCGGAACGACGAAGCATGCGAGAAATGAAGACGGACATCCTGGTGGTTGGCGGCGGCCTGGGCGGCGTGGCTGCAGCGCTGGGTGCGCTGGAGGCCGGTCGTTCCGTGGTGATGAGCGAAGAGTACGACTGGATCGGCGGGCAGCTCACCAGCCAGGCGGTGCCGCCGGACGAGCACAGCTGGGTCGAGCAGTTCGGCGTCACGCGCCGCTATCGCGCGCTGCGCAACGGCATCCGCCGCTACTACCGCGACCACTACCCGCTGACCGCGGCCAGCCGCGCGTGGGGCCAGCTCAACCCAGGCGCGGGCTGGGTCAGCCGCATCTGCGCCGAGCCCCGCGTCGGCTTGGCGGTGCTCGAAGCCATGCTGGCGCCTTATCGCGGCGCCGGCCGCCTGACGGTGCTGCAACCCTACCGTCCCGTCGCGGCCGACGCGCCGGGCGACACCGTGCGCGCGGTGACGCTGCGCCATCGCGATACAGGCGACGAGATCATGGTCGCGGCCGCCTTCGTGATCGACGCGACCGAACTGGGCGACCTGCTGCCGCTGACCGGCTGCGACTACGTGACCGGTTTCGAAAGCCGGGCCGACACGGGCGAGCCGAGCGCGCCGGCGACGGCGCAGCCGCACAACGTGCAGGCGGTGTCGATCTGCTTCGCGATCGACCACGTGGACGGCGACCACACCGTCGACAAGCCGCGCAACTACGATTTGTGGCGCGCCTACCAGCCGCACTTCTGGGGCGGGCCGCTGCTGGGCTTCAAGGCTCCGAATCCGCGCACGCTGGAGATCGCCGAGCGCTCCTTCACGCCCAACCCGGATGACGATCCGTTGCTGGTCGATGCCGACCAGCGCAAGAGCGGCGGCGACCAGAACCTGTGGACCTTCCGGCGCATCGCGGCGCGGCGCAACTTCGTGCCCGGCGCCTATGCCTCCGACATCTGCCTGGTGAACTGGCCCATGATCGACTACATGGAGGGCTCGATCATCGACGTGTCCGAGACGGAGAAGGCGCGCCACCTGGAGGCCGCGGCCGACCTGTCGCGCGCGGTTTTCTACTGGCTGCAGACCGAGGCGCCGCGCGCCGATGGCGGCACGGGTTTTCCGGGTCTGCGCCTGCGCGGCGACCTCACCGGCACGACGCACGGTCTGGCCATGGCACCGTACATCCGCGAGAGCCGGCGCATCCTGGGCGTGACGCGCATCGTCGAGCAGCACCTGTCGCACGCGGTGCGCGGCGACCACGGTGCGGTGCGCTATCGCGACAGCGTCGGGGTCGGCATGTACCGCATCGACCTGCACCCTTCCACGGGCGGCGACAACTACATCGACGTGCCTTCCTGCCCGTTCGAGATCCCGCTGGGCGCCTTGCTGCCGCGCCGCATGACGAACCTGCTGGCCGGCGGCAAGAACATCGCCACCACGCACATCACCAACGGCTGCTACCGGCTGCATCCGGTGGAATGGAACGTGGGCGAAGTGGCGGGAATGCTGGCCGCCCACTGCCTCGACAACAACGCCACGCCGCACCAGGTGCAGGCCGACGACGCGCAGCTCGCCACCTTCCAGGCGCTGCTGGCGCGCGCGGGCGTGGAGACACGCTGGCCCGACGTGCGCGCCTACTGAAACATCGACCCCATCCACAGCTAAGCAGACAGGATCGAGGAGACCACCATGTTCCACCACCCGAAGTTCGTGAGCCTCCGCGCCATCGCCGGCGGCCTGGCCCTGTCACTGGCGCTCGCGGCCGGCGCGTCGGCCGAGACCCGGCTGCGCATGACCATCTGGAGCGCCAACGAAGCGCACCTGAAGCTCTTCAACGGCATCGCCGACGGCTTCAAGAAAGAGCACCCCGACGTCACGGTCAGCTTCGAGCCGCTGCCCTTCGAGACCTACACCACAGCGCTGACCACCCAGATCGCCGGCGGCAATGCCCCCGACATGGCCTGGATCTTCGAGACCGCCGCCTACGACTTCGTCAACTCGGGCGCGCTGGTGCCGCTTACCAAGACGCTGGCTGCCACGCCGGGCTACAACCCGGGCGAGATCAGCCCGGCTGCCACCGAGCGCTGGTCCAGGGACGGCGTGCTCTACGCCTATCCCTTCTCGACCTCGCCATTCGCGGTGTTCGTCAACAACGACCTCATCAGGAAGGCCGGCGCCAAGACCCCGGCGGAACTCATCGCCGCCGGGCAATGGACCTGGCCCAATGCGATCGCGACGGCGCAGGCAGCGGCGCAGGGCGGCAAGGGCGGCCTGGTGGTGCGCGACTTCAACTACCAGGCCTGGCAGTACCTGTCGTCGGTCTGGAACGGCTGGGGCGCGGCGCCCTGGAGTGCCGACGGCAAGCGCTGCACCTTCGCCGACAAGCCCATGGTCGACGCCCTGGGCTTCATCCACGACGCGATCTTCGTGAAGAAGGCGATCCCCGGGCCGGGCCAGAACGTCGACTTCTTCGCCGGCGACGCCGCCATGACCATCACGCAGATCAGCCGCGCATCGCTGCTGCCCAAGGACAAGCGCTTCGACTGGGACCTGGTGCCGCTGCCCAAGGGCTCGGCGGGCGACTACGCCATCGTCGGCCAGGCCGGCATCGGTGTGCTGAAGGCCGGCAAGGACTCGGCCATGGCGGCGGCGTTCGTCGCCTATATGACCAACCCGGAGAACTCGGTCAAGCTGGCCCAGTTCTTCCCCTCGGCGCGCAAGTCACTGCTCAACGCCGAAGTACTCGGCAAGACCAACGCCCTGCTCTCGCCGGCACAGCTCGACAAGGTCGTAGTCTCGGGCATCGCGACCGGCAAGCTGATGCCGGCGCACACGGACTTCGCGCGCCTGCAGCAGATGGTGCGCTCCGGCCTCGATGCCGTGTGGCAACCGAAGGCCGACATCCCGGCGGCGACGCGTGCGATCTGCGCCCAGATTGGCCCGCTGCTGGCGCAATAAGGCGCCGCCGCAAGCGCTCAACGCGCAGCAGCGCCACGTCATGGCCCGAACACCCGATCCTGCGTCCGAACTGCCGCCGCCCGCACCGCGGCCGTTCTGGACGATCGCGCGGCGCGACACCGTGGCAGGCCTGCTGTTCGCCGCGCCGCAGCTGGCGGGCACGCTCGTGTTCGTACTCGCGCCGCTGGTGCTCGTGTTCTGGTATTCGCTCCACGAATGGAACGTGCTGGCCAACACCTTCAACTACACCGGCACCCGGAACTACGAGCATTTGCTGAGCGACTCCACCCTGCCCGGCGTGCTGCTGGCCTCGGCGCTGTTCTCGGGTGGGCTGGTGGTCCTGAACATGAGCCTGGCGCTGCTGCTGGCCGTGCTGCTGAACCAGAAGCTCGCGGGCATCACGGTGTTTCGCACGCTGTTCTTCTCGCCGGTGGTGGTCTCGCTGGTGGCCTGGACCATCGTCTGGGGCTTCCTGCTGCAACACAACGGCGGCATCAACGGCATGCTCGGGCTGTTGGGCATCGAGGGGCCGAACTGGCTGCGCACACCCACCACTGCGATGCTTTCGGTGATCGTGGTGCAGGTGTTCAAGAACGTGGGGCTCAACATGGTGCTCTTCCTGGCCGCGCTGCAGGGCGTGCCGCGCGAGCTGTATGAGGCTGCGCGCATCGATGGCGCATCGCGCTTCAGGCAGTTCCGCCGCATCACGCTGCCGCTCATCAGCCCCACCATCCTACTGACGTCCATCATCACCATCGTCGGCTCCCTGCAGGTGTTCGCGCAGATCGCCGTGCTGACGCAAGGCGGGCCGGGGGTTTCGACCACGGTGCTGGTGTATTACCTGTACCAGCAGACCTTCCAGTTCCATCGCTTCGGCTATGGCTCCACGCTGGCGATCGTGCTGTTCGCGATCGTGGCGCTGTTGACCCTGGCCCAGTGGCAGATGCGCAGGAGGTTCGTCTTCCATGAACAGTGAGATTTCCGCGCGCATGAAGGTCGCGCTGTACGGGCTGATGTGCGTGCTGCTCATCCCCTTCGTGTTTCCGACCTGGTGGATGCTGACTTCGTCGCTCAAGCCGATCAGCGACATCTTCGTGTTTCCACCGCAGCTTTTTCCGACGCATCCGGACTGGAGCACCTACAAGCAGGTGTTCACGATCCAGCCCTTCGCTCAGCAGTATTGGAACTCCGCCTGGATCGCGGCGGTGGTGACGACCGCCACGCTCGCCGTCTCCTCGATGGCCGGCTATGCCTTTGCGCGCATTCGCTTCCCGGGCGCCAATGCCTTGTTCGTCGTCGTGCTGACCGGCTTGCTGATTCCTTCCGAAGTGACCATCGTGCCGCTGTTCCGGATGTTCCTGAAGCTGGGCTGGGTCAATACGCACTGGCCGCTGGTGCTGATTCCGGTCTTCGGCGCACCCAGCGTGTTCGCGACCTTCGTCATGCGCCAGTTCTTCATCGCGCTACCGCAGGAGCTGGAAGAAGCCGCGCGTGTGGATGGCCTCGGGCGCTTCAAGATCTTCCGCACCATCGCGCTGCCGCTGGCGCGGCCAGCCCTGGCGTCGGTGGCGATCTTCACCTTCCTCCACAGCTGGAACCTGTACCTGGAGCCGATCGTGTTCCTGTCGACGCCGTCCAAGTTCACGCTGCCGCAGGCGCTCACGCAGTACACCGACGCCTATGGTGGGCCGATGTGGAACATCCAGCTTGCCGCCGCCACGCTCACGGCGCTGCCGGTACTGATCGTCTTCGTGCTGGCGCAGAAGCAGTTCGTCGAGGGCCTCGCCCACACAGGGCTCAAAGGCTGAGCCTCCTCATCCAAACCCATTCATGGCAGAAGTCCTTCTCTCCGGCATTCAGAAGCGATTTGGCGCAGTGCAGGTCATCCACGGGCTGGACCTGCACATCCACGACGGGGAATTCGTGGCGCTGGTGGGGCCCTCCGGCTGCGGAAAGTCGACCTTGCTGCGCATGATCGCCGGGCTGGAAGCCGTCACGCTCGGGCGCATCCACATCGGCGGGCGCGACGTGACCGACCTGGATCCCAAGGACCGCGACATCGCGATGGTGTTCCAGAACTACGCGCTCTATCCGCACATGACGGTGGCGGCCAACATGGGCTTCTCGCTGGAGCACCGCGGCCGGCCGCGCCCGGAGATCGCCGAGCGCGTGCGCTGGGCGGCCGACATCCTGGGCCTGGCGCAACTGCTCGAGCGCTATCCGCGTCAGCTTTCCGGAGGCCAACGCCAGCGCGTCGCCATGGGCCGCGCCATCGTGCGCGATCCGCAGGTGTTCCTGTTCGACGAGCCCCTGTCCAACCTGGATGCGAAGCTGCGCATCGTCATGCGCGGCGAGATCAAGGGCCTGCACCAGAGGCTCAAGACCACCACGGTCTATGTCACGCACGACCAGGTCGAGGCCATGACCATGGCCGACCGCATCGTGGTGCTCAACGCGGGCCGGGTCGAGCAGGTCGGATCCCCGCTGGAGCTCTTCGATCGCCCCGCCAACCAGTTCGTGGCCGGCTTCATCGGCTCGCCCGCGATGAATTTCATTCCCGGCCGCTGCACGCCCGAAGGCTTCGCGGCCGCCGGCGTCATGCTGCCCATTCCCGCGGGTGCCGGCAACGCGCATGCAGGGCGCGAGGCCACCTACGGCATCCGGCCCGAGCACTTCGAGCCCTGCGCTGCCGGCGAAGGCGTGGCGGCGCGGGTGATGCTCGTGGAGCCCCTGGGTTCCGAGACGCAGCTCGTCCTGCGGCTGGGCGATGCGCAAGTGATCGCACTGTTCCACGAGCGCCTGGCCGCGGCGCCGGGCGACGTGCTGCACCTGCGGCCGAAGGCGGCAGCGGCGCATCTCTTCGACGCGGCGAGCGGGGTGCGTATGGAGGCGTCCTCCGCCGCAAGCGAGCATGAGCAGGGTCGGGGGTCGAAGGGTCAGCCTTGATATGGACAATCCAAGCATGTCTCGGTACGCCCCGACTCCGCCGGACCGGCGCCTGGATCGCAACACTGACCTGCCGCAGTACGGAACGTCCGAGGCTTGCCAATTGACAACCGCACACAACTGCAGCGAATCTCACCGGTTGGCTCGGAATGCGGGCAGATTGGAATGAACTGCCATGCAGCCACAAGCGGCAGACTTTCCCATTGAAACCCGACTTGCCGAACATCTCGCCTCGGTCGGATGGATCGACTTGCCGGCGCCGTCGCGCGAGAACGCCGTGCGGGCCATTCTCTGGTGGCTGGCGACAGGTCTGGAGGAGTCACGGAAAAACATCATGCGACGCTGCTGCGCTACGTCGAGGCCCAGGGAGGCAAGGCGGAAGCGACCATCGTGGGCAGCGCTCAGCGCTCAGCGCTCAGCGCTCAGCGTACGACGGCCGAACTTGCCGGCCTGGTCAATGGCCGGACCGGCAAGGCCTGGGAGCACGAAGACAAGTATTGGGTCGACGAAACCATCGGCTTTGCGGTTGGTTGTTGCGTCGTGCCCGCAGCGATCGCGGCGGCCGAGGCCCGCGGCGGCGGCGTCAGCGGCAGCGATCTGGCGACGGCGGTCGCACTCGCCATCGACATGGAGATCCGTCTTCTGCGGCCCCTCGGTCTGAGCTTCGTGCCCGGCCGCGCGGTGGCCAATGCGAAATTCACGTTCGGCACCTATGGCGCTGCGATTGCAGCAGCCAAGATTCCCGGCCTCGGCCCCGACGGTTTCTTCGACGCGCTGGGTCTTGCGCATTGCCAGGCGTCGGGGAACTTCCAGGGGCAGGTCGAGGGACGGGGTGTCGCCCTTCAAGCCGGCATTGCCGTGCGCAACGGCATCGCAGCGGCGCGGCTGGCCGCGATGGGCATGCCCGGTCCGAAAGGATCGTTGACGGGAAGCTGCGGCCTCTATGCGATGCACTACCCTTCGTGCACCGTCAATTTCCAGCAGATCGTCGACCGCCTTGGCGAGGACTACCTCAACGTCCACTTGGGGTTCAAGGGCTATCCCTGCGGCGTCGTTGCGCATCCGGTCATCGACGCCGTGCTCGCCGTTCGCAAGACGCTGAGCGGCCGTTCCATCGAGGCGATCGACGTTTTCGGGGCGCCCAGTCTAGGCATCATGGCCAGTCCCATCGAACGGAAGCGCGCGCCGGCCAATTTCATCGAAGCTCAATTCAGCATTCCGTGGGCGGCCGCCTGCGCGATGCGAGACGGCCACTACTCCATTGCGCACTATGACGATGCGGCAATCTCGGATCCGGAACTTCGGCACCTGGCGGGCCTGGTCAGCATCCACATGTCGGATGACATGCCAGTTCGCCACCGGCTGCGGGGCCCTGAAGCGATTCGCGCCGCCCGTGTCGGCGGCATAGGGAATGCCGCGAAAGCTGAACGCGCCGTTCGCGCGCTGCCCGCGCAGTTTTCCGTTTTCAACCTCGATCAGCATGTCGACATCAAACGCGTCTTGCGCTCCCCTGGGAATCTGGCGCTGGCTCGTCACCCGAGGAGTGAAGCGCCTGAAGGCGATCCTGCAGCACGCGCTTCATGACCTTGCCATTGGCATTGATGGGCAACTCGTCGGTCGTGATGATGCGCGCCGGCCGCTTGTAGGGTGCCAGGTGCTCGCGCAGATATCGGGCGAGCGCGGCTTCGTCCGGCGGATGAAGCGGATCCTGCACGACGAACGCGATCACCGACTCGTTGCCGTCAGCTTCCTTCTGTCCCACAACCGCCGAACGCAGGATGCCGTGGAAGCGGTTGAGCGTCTGCTCGACCTCGCCCGGGTAGACGTTGAAGCCCGACCGAACGATCATCTCCTTGAGACGGCCCACGACGAAGAGTGCGCCGTCGGCATCCAGCTCGCCGAGGTCGCCCGAGGCGTACCAGCCGCCGTCGCGCGTCACCTCGGCCGTGGCCTTCGGGTCTCGGAAGTAGCCAGGCATCAGGCCGACGCCGCGCAGCCAGATCTCGCCGCGTTCTCCGCTGGGTAGCGTTCGGCCTGTCGCGGGGTCGACGATCCTGAGCTCGGCACCGGGGAAGGGGTAGCCCGCGCTGGTGTCGCTGCGCTCTTCGCCCAGGCGGGTGGCATGCAGCGAGCCGGCGTATTCGGAGAGCCCGTAACCGTGGTGCAGGGTCTGGCCGAAGGCCGCCTCGACCCGCTCCTTCAGTGCCGCGTCCAGGGGCCCGGCGCCAGCGTACAGGTAGCGCAGCCGGGGCGCCGAAGGATGGGCAACGCCCTGCTGTGCGCAATGCTGCAGCAAGCGGGCAAACAGCGTGGGCGGCCCCTGGACCTGGGTGAGGCCCCGGTGCGCCAGAGCGTCCTGCAGATCGCCGGGGTCGAAATGGGAGCGCATCTCGAGTGCCGCGCCGGCGTGAAGAGACGCCAGCAGCACCGTTCCCAATCCGAAGATGTGAGTCATCGGGGCATAGGCATAGACCTTGTCTTCGGGCCCCAGCTTGCGAGATTCGGCCGAGACGCGCGCGAAGTGAAGCACGCCGCGGTGCGTCATCATCACGCCCTTGGGTGAGCCCGTGGTGCCCGATGTGAAGATGATGGCAGCCACGTCGCTGCACAGCGGTTCCGGTTCGGGGCACGCTTCGATGCGGGTGGCGCTGTGCAGCAGGCCGTCCACGCACGAGGCGCGCGCACCGTGCGCGGCGGCATGCCTGCCAGCGGCCTGCGACGCGCCTTACTTTCCGCAGGTCGGGAGACGCATTTGCGCGTAATTTCCTGACTGCGAAGGACGGGTCTAGAACGTGCCGGGCGGGACGCCAAGGAGGGCGAGCACTTGGCGCTGCAACTGTGTGAGCTTGAGGTCGAAGACCTGGACGGGGTGTCCGTGCTGAAGCAGATGGTGGCGCTCGGCGAGGCTGAACAGCCGTAGCACCTGCTCGGTGGTGGGGTGCGCGCACTGGCGTTGCTCGGGATAGATGGGGAGTTCTTCGATGCCCTCGCGCGCCATGGCCTGGCGCAGCTCGCGCTCGATGAGGGCTTGAACCAACAGCGCGATGGCGTATAGCGTGAACAGCGCTTCGATGCGCCCCTCGTTCTTGAGGAAGACCGGGGCGATTTCGTGCACGGTCTTGACCTGCTCGAAGCGCTTCTCGATCATGGGCTGGCCCTTGTGGGCCTCAAGGACCTGGGCGGCGGTGAGCGTGCGGTCGTTGGTCATCAACGGATAGCAGCCATCACTCCTGCGGTCGTAGGTGATGGCGTCCTCGTCAATGACCCACTGCACGTCAAAGCGCCGCTTGGTGATCTTGCGGTAGGCGGTGTCGGGGCCGGGGCGACCGCGGCGCGCTTGCTTGAATACATGCTCCTCGCGCACGACGCGGCGCACCTTGAGGTAGCGGCCCACGTGGTGCTGCTCCAGGAGGAGCTTGATCTGCAGGTCGATCTCCGGGGCGCCGCGCAGTCGGGTCTTGGAGGAGGCCAGGCGCCGGCGCAGATCCTCGAACTGCTCGATGGCCGCAGCGATGTTGCGCAGGCGCCGGGCGTGCTGGCGCAGCGTCAGCAGCGTGCTCCAGACCCAGACGATGGACCAGGCCTCCATGGAGGGCAGAGGGGCGCGGTGCACGTACCAGCAGTCGCGCGGCCCGTCGCCGTAACGCGGGTTGGGCCGGTCCCAGACCAGGGTCCATTCGGGCGTGTGGGTCTGGATCCATTCGCGGAACTGCGCATCCTCCAGCCGGTTGCGCGGCATGACGGTGACGAAGCGGCCGCCCGCGCGGTCGATGTGATCCATGTTCTCGCGGGAACAAAGTTTTGAGTCCGCGCAATACAAGAAGTCGCTGCTGCCGGCAATGGCGCGTAGCGTGTTCCAAGTCTCGATGTGGGTGACTGAGTCGCTGGTGTTGCCGTCGGTGCAGCGAAACGCCACGGGGACGTTGCCATCGGCGCTCATGGTGAGGATGAACAGCAGCTGCTTGAGATCGGGGCGGTGCGCTTTGGACCTCCCGTACGTGATCGCCGGGGCGGTTCGCCCCCGGATCTGGCGCCCGCCCGCGCCGCGATAGCTGCCACAGAAGCTGATCGTCGTGGAGTCGTTGTGGAACTCCTCGAAACGCACACCGAAGCGCTGCCCGACGGCCAGGACGAGTTCGGTGAGCAACGCGGTGCGGTCGGCATCGAACAGGTGGTCCAGGGCCCGTCCGAGGCGGTCGTCGCTCAGGTGCCCCATCTCCCGGGCGCTGATGCCGAACATGCCGTCGGCGAAGCCGTGCACCGTCTCCTGCTGACGGTAGATGGGCTCACGCTCGACGATGATGGAGCGCAGCAGCACGCCCAGCGCGCTGGCGTGACTGACGGCGCAACGCCGGTCCGAGGCCACGAAGCGCGACAGCGTCTCGGTCAGCCCGATGCGCTCGATGAAGTGGTTGATCAGGGGCAGCGGGCCCAGGCGCTCGGTGTGAAGAGTGAAGCCTGCCTCCTCCATGGTGGAAGTGGGGGCTTGCGAGCGCGGCATGCTGGCGATATTATTATCGCCAGCAACACACCCGTCAAGAGCCTATGCCGAGTTCAGTCGCCCAACGCATTGAGCAAACCCGCGAGAAGATCGGGCGCATCCGAGCCGCGCTCACCGAGATCGAATACCTGTGCTCCGGCACGCTGCACAAGCGCACGAAGGTGTGCGGCAGGCCGAGTTGCCGCTGCGCCCAGGACCCCTCGGCGCGGCACGGTCCGTACTACGAATGGGGCCACCTCAGGGACGGCAAGCTTGTGCACCGCGTGGTCACGCCCGAGCAGGCCAGTTTGCTGCAGCAGGCCATAGACAACCAACGCCACGCCAAGAAGCTCATGCGGGCGTGGGAGGAGCAGACCGAGCGCCTCATCGACCTGGAAGCACCGCGCCAACCCTGATCTTCCCGGGCGTCAGGAAATTACGCGCAAATGCGTCTGCCGACCTGCGGAAAGTAAGACGCGCCGCCCGTGAAGTACAGCAATCGTGCATCTGCCTTGTGGATGAAGGCCTCGATCTCGGCGGGGGCCATGCGGGCATTGACGCCGCACGACCAGGCGCCGACGCGGCTGCAGGCCAGCAGCAGCGCCGCATGCTCCGGGCAGTTCTCCGCAATCACCATCACGCGGTCGCCCGGTCGCACGTCGTCGGCACGCAATTCCTGCTCGAGCGCATCCGCCAGCACGCCGATTTCGGCGTAGCTGAGGGTGCGATCCGGCAGATGGATGAAGGGCCGGTCGGGCGCCTGCGTCAGCCAGCGATCGAACAGCTCATGAAGGCGTGTGCTCATCGGTTGAGTGCCCCGAACTCACGGGATCGTCCAGCATTTCACATCCCCACGTAGTTCGGCCCGCCGCCCCCCTCGGGCGTGAGCCACACGATGTTCTGCGTCGGGTCCTTGATGTCGCAGGTTTTGCAGTGCACGCAGTTCTGCGCGTTGATCTGCAGCCGCTGCTGGCCGTTCTCGCCGGCCACGAACTCGTACACGCCGGCCGGGCAATAGCGGGCCTCGGGGCCGGCGTATTCGGGCAGGTTGATCTCGGTGGGCACCGCCGCGTTCTTCAGCGTCAGGTGCGCGGGCTGGTTCTCCTCGTGGTTGGTGTTGCTGATGAACACCGAGGAGAGCCGGTCGAAGGTGAGCTTGCCGTCCGGCTTCGGGTACACGATCTTCCTGGCGTGCGCGGCCTTCTTGAGCCGCTCGTGGTCGGCCTGGTGGCGGTGCACCGTCCAGGGGATGTGGCCGCGCAGCACGTACTGCTCGATGCCGGTCATCAGCGTGCCCACCGTCAGGCCCTTCTTGAACCACTGCTTGAAGTTGCGCGCCTTGTTCAGCTCGCGGTAGAGCCAGCTCTTCTGGAACGAGGCCGGGTAGGCGCTGAGCTCGTCGTGCTGGCGCCCGGCCATCACCGCGTCGAAGGCGGCCTCGGCGGCGAGCATGCCGGTCTTGATGGCGGCGTGGCTGCCCTTGATGCGGCTGGCGTTCAGGTAGCCGGCGTCGTCGCCCACCAGCGCGCCGCCGGGGAACACCGTCTTGGGCAGCGAGAGCAGGCCGCCGGCGGTGATGGCGCGCGCCCCGTAGCTCAGGCGCTTGGGCGCCTTCAGGCCCTGGTCCTGGCCCTCGAAGTACCAGCGGATGTTCGGATGGGTCTTGAAGCGCTGGAACTCCTCGAAGGGGCTCATGTGCGGGTTCTGGTAGTCCAGGCCGATCACGAAGCCGACGATCACCTGGTTGTTCTCGGCGTGGTAGAGGAAGGAGCCGCCGTAGGTGTCGGGCGGCAGCGGCCAGCCCGCGGTGTGCACGGCCAGGCCGGGCTCGTGGCGGGCCGGGTCGATCTCCCACAGCTCCTTGATGCCGATGCCGTAGCTCTGCGGGTCCTTGCCGGCGTCGAGCTTGTACTTGGCGATCAGCTGGCGCCCCAGGTGGCCGCGTGCGCCCTCGGCGAAGATGGTGTACTTGGCATGCAGCTCCATGCCGAGCTGGAAGTTCTCGGTGGGCTCGCCGTCCTTGCCGATCCCCATGTTGCCGGTGGCCACGCCGCGCACCTTGCCGTCTTCGGTGTAGAGCACCTCGGCCGCGGGGAAGCCCGCGAAGATCTCCACGCCCAGGGCCTCGGCCTGCTGCGCCAGCCAGCGCACCACGTTGCCCAGGCTGACGATGTAGTTGCCCTCGTTGTGGAAGTTCTTGGGCAAAAGGAAGTTGGGCGTGCGGTAGGCGCCGGTCTCGCTGAGCATCAGGAAGGTGTCTTGCGTGACCGGCTGGTTGAGCGGGGCGCCTTGCTCTTCCCAGTCGGGCAGCAGCTCGTAGAGCGCGCGCGGGTCCATGATGGCGCCCGAGAGGATGTGGGCGCCGGGCTCGGAGCCCTTTTCGAGCACCACCACCGAGATGTCCTTGCCGTGCGAGGCCGCCAGCTGCTTGAGGTGGATGGCGGTGGCCAGCCCGCCGGGGCCGGCACCGACCACCACCACGTCGTATTCCATGGCTTCGCGGGGGCCGTACTGGGCGAGGATTTCGTCGTGGGTCATCGTTGCTGCTGCAGCGTCTTCTCGGCGAGCCGGATCACCGGCAGATCGACCATGCGGCCATCGAGGCTGAACGCCTGGCCCTGGTGCTCGCGCGCGCCTTCGAGCACGCGCAGGGCCCACGCCACCTCGCTCGCCGAGGGCGAGAAGGTCTCGTTCACCGGACCGACCTGCGCCGGATGGATGCACAGCTTGCCGCCGAAACCGAAGGCGCGCGCGCGCTGCGCATCGGCCAACTGCCGTTCCCGATTGCCGGTGTCGGTGGTGACGCCGTCGACCGGCGCCGGCAGCTGCGCGCGCCGCGAGGCGGCGACCAGCGCGAAGCGCACCGGCGCGAGCTCGGCCTCCTCCGGGCCGCTGCGCATCCCCAGATTCAGCTGGAAGTCCAGATGACCGAAGGCGAGCCGCGCCACCTGCGGCGCGCGAGCCAGCAGGTCCACCGCGTCCAGGCCCGCGAGCGATTCGACCAGCGGCACCAGCTGCGCGCCGGCGCCCAGCGCCGCGCCCACCTCGTGCAGCGTGTCAGCCTCCTCGGCCTTGGGCACCATCGCGCCGGCCAGGCCCTGCCCCATCCATGCGGCCAGCAGCCGCAGGTCGTCGGGTTGCCAGGGCGTGCCGGCGGCATTGATCCGTACCAGCGTGCGTTGCAGCTGCTCGCGGGTGAAGCCGGGCAGGCCCTGGGCCAGTTGGTCGCGGGCCGCGGCCTTCTGGTCCGGCGCCACCGCGTCCTCCAGGTCGAGGATGATGCAGTCGGCGCCGGATTGCAGCGCCTTGGCGAAGCGCTCCGGCCGCGAGGCCGGGACGAACAGGAAGCTGCGCGCATGCGCAATCGATGCAGTCATATCAGATCGTTCCCGCGGTGCGCATGGAGGCGATCTGTTCGTCGCTGCGCCCCAGCTCGCGCAGGATCGCCTCGCCGTGCTGGCCGACGGCCGGCACCGCATCCATGCGGTACTCGAAACTGCTGTTGACGCCGGGCGGCAGCAACGCGGCGAGGTCGCCCGCCGGCGAGCCGATCGTGCGGAAGCGATCGCGCGCCTTCAGCTGGGGGTGGTTCCACAGCTCGCCCACCGTGTTGACGTGGGCATTGGCGATCTGCGCCTCCTCGAGCCGGGCGATCACCTGCTCGGCACTGAGCTGGCCGAAAACCTCCAGGATGATCCGCTTGAGCTCGATGCGGTGCTCGCTGCGCTTCGGGTTCAGGTCGAAGCGCGGATCGGTTGCGAGCTGCGGCTGCAGCAGCACCTTCTCGCAGAAGGCCTTCCACTCGCGCTCGTTCTGCAGGCCCAGCATCACGGTCTTGCCGTCGCCCGCCTCGAAGGGCCCGTAGGGATAGATCGTCGCGTGCGATGCGCCCTCGCGGCGCGGCGCCGGCTGTCCCTCGTAGGCGTAGTACATCGGGAAGCCCATCCACTCGCCCAGCGCCTCCAGCATGGACACGTCGATGCGCGAGCCGCGCCCGGTCTGTGCGCGCTGCAGCAGCGCTGCCAGGATGTTGGTGTAGGCATACATGCCCGCGGCAATATCGGCGATGGAGTTGCCGGCCTTGCACGGCTCCTCCGGCGTGCCGGTGATGCTCAGGAAGCCGGCCTCGCTCTGCACCAGCAGGTCGTAGGCCTTCTTGTCGCGGTACGGGCCGTCGTTGCCGTAGCCCGAGATGTCGCAGACGATCAGCCCGGGGTGGTGCGCGCTCAGCGCCTCGTAGCCCAGGCCCATGCGCCCGGCGGCGCCGGGCGCGAGGTTCTGCACCAGCACGTCGGCCTTGGCGATCAGGTCCTTCAGCGCCGCCAGCGCTTCGGGCTGCTTCAGATCGAGCGCGAGGCTCTCCTTCGAGCGGTTGGTCCAGACGAAATGGGAGGCGAGTCCCTGCGTGCGGTGGTCGTAGTTGCGGGCGAAGTCGCCGGAGCCGGGGCGCTCCACCTTGATCACGCGGGCGCCCAGGTCGGCGAGCTGGCGCGTGCAGAAGGGGGCGGCGATCGCGTGCTCCAGCGACACGACCGTGATGCCGTCGAGGGGTCTGCTCATTTCAGAAGCTCCTGGGCAGGCCGAGCACATGCTCGCTCACATGACTCAGGATCATGTTGGTGGAGATGGGCGCCACCTGGTACAGGCGCGTTTCGCGAAACTTGCGCTCCACGTCGTATTCGCAGGCGAAGCCGAAGCCGCCGTGCGTTTGCAGGCAGGCGTTGGCGGCCTCCCAGCTGGCCTTGGCAGCCAGGTACTTGGCCATGTTGGCCTCGGCGCCGGCGTTCTGGCGGGCGTCGATCTTCTCGCAGGCGCGCCAGCGCATCAGGTTGGCGGCTTCGAGTTCGATGAAGGCTTCGGCCAGCGGGAACTGGATGCCCTGGTTCTGGCCGATTGGGCGGCCGAACACCTTGCGCTCGCTCGCATAGTTGCGGGCCTTCTCCAGAAACCAGTAGCCGTCGCCGATGCACTCGGAGGCGATCAGCGTGCGCTCGGCGTTCAGGCCGTCGAAGATCACCTTCAGGCCCTTGCCTTCGGTACCCAGCAGCGCTTCCTCGGGGACTTCGAGGTTGTCGAAGAACAGCTCGTTGGTCTCGTGGTTGACCATGTTCAGGATGGGGCGCACGGTGAGGCCATTGCCGATGGCCTTGTCCAGCTCGATGATGAAACACGAGAGGCCATCGCTCTTCTTCTGCACCTGGTCCAGCGGCGTCGTGCGCGCGAGCAGGATCAGCAGATCGCTGTGCTGCACGCGCGAGATCCAGACCTTCTGGCCGTTGATGACCCAGCGGCCATCCTTCCTGACGGCGGTGGTCTTGAGCTTGGTGGTGTCGCTGCCGGTGGTGGGCTCGGTCACGCCCATGGACTGCACGCGCAGCTCGCCGGCAGCGATCTTCGGCAGGTAGTGCTCCTTCTGCTTCTGGGTGCCGCTGAACACGATGGTGTTCATCACGTACATCTGCCCGTGGCAGGCGCCGGAGTTGCCGCCCGAGCGGTTGATCTCTTCCATGATGACCGAGGCTTCGGCCATCGAGAGGCCGGGGCCACCGTATTCCTGCGGGATCAGCGCCGCCAGCCAGCCGGCTTTGGTCAGCGCGCTGACGAACTCCTCGGGGTAGCCACGCTCTTCGTCGATCTTGCGGTGGTAGTCGGCCGGGAACTGGTTGCACAGGCTCCGAACCGCATCGCGGATTTCATGGTAGTTGTTGGAACCGGTTTTTTCGAGCATGGTCGTGAGGGATGAAGAAGGTGAGTGGAGTGGAAATGCGGCCTGCACTGCCCACGATGCATCGTCCGCCATCGCGCTTGCCACCACAATGCGCAAGTTTGAGAGCGAGCCTTCCAAATCTCAAAAGGCTGCTGCCCGCCGTGCTGCCCGCCTTTCTCAAGGCCAATCCCAAGGTGAACGTGGAGGTGCAGGAGCGGCAAAACCCGGAGATCGCGCTGGCCGTCCTGGAGGGAACGGCCGATGTGGGCATCGTCTCGACCCGCATGGACGTACCGGGATTGCGTGCCATCCATTTCAGCACCGATCGGCTGGTGCTGGTCGTCCCGCGCGGCCACCGGCTTGCCCGGCGCAAGAGCATCCCGTTCGCCGACACGCTCGACGAATCCCATGTCGGGATGCATGCCGGGAGCACCTTGCGCGAGCACCTGTCGCAAGTCACGGCGCTCATGGGCAAGGCGCTTCACTCTCGCGTGGAGCTGGCGAGCTTCGACGCCGTCTGCCACATGGTCGCCGCGGGCGTGGGCATCGGTGTCGTGCCCGAGATGAGTGCGCGCAGAAACCTGGCCACGCTTCCCATCGTGCAGGTGGAGCTCGCCGACGAATGGCGGGTCCGTGAACGTTTCGTGCTCGTGCGCGATGGGGAGATATTGCCGGCCTACGCGCAGTCGCTCATCGACGCGCTTCTCGCGTGTCATGGCTCGAAAGAGCCCCGGACGTAAAACGGGCTCCGAGCTCGAGGCTGGCACGCCCCAATGTCGCTGCCCGAGACGATGGCCATGACCGGACATCACAGCGTCGCGACCGTGATGGGCTACTTCCGCGCCGAAAGCGCGCTGGGCAGCAAGGTCAGCCGGATGTTCGACGAGGATTGACCGCCCCGGGCGGTTGCTGGTGCGCGAGACAGGCGAAGAACCAGCCGATCGAGTCATTGCGTACACGCAGAAGTGCGTGGTCGTGCCGCTGGATACTCCCATCGCCCTGCTGACTGTCGACCTACGGCTCCCTCCCCCCGGTCGGCAGCGAGAGCTGGAACAAGGCGCCGTGGGGTAGGTTGGACGCGACCCAGAGCCGGCCGCCATGGGCCTCGACGATCGACCGGCTGATGGAAAGCCCCATGCCGATGCCCTGCGGCTTGGAGGTACAGAACGGCTCGAAGAGCGTGTCCGCCATCTCGAGCGCGATGCCGGGGCCGGAGTCGCGCACCTCGATGCACACACCATCAGCCGCTTCGGCCGCGCAGCCGATAACCAGTCGCCGAGGACGATCGCCTGGCGCGCTCATGGCGTCGATGGCGTTGGCGATCAGGTTGAGGATTACCTGCTGGAGCTGCACCCTGTCGCCGCGTACGCTCGACAGACCGTCGGCGAGCGCCGTCTCGAGCGCGATGTTGCTACGGCGCATCTGGTCGCGCGTGAGCGCGATCACATCGAGGATGGTCTCTTTGACATCGACGAGATCCTGGCGCGGCGGTTGGCGCATCACCAGGGCGCGGATGCGGTCGATGACTTCGCTGGCGCGCTGGCCGTCCCTGGCGAGGCGTTCGAGCGAGCGCCGTGCCTTCTCGAGCTGGGGCGGCTCGGCCGCGAGCCATCGCGTGCAGGACCCCGCGCTCGAGACCATGGCCGCCAGCGGCTGGTTCACCTCGTGGGCGATGGATGCCGCCAGCACGCCGAGCGTGGTCACTCTGTTCACCCGCGCCAGCGCCGCCTGCGCCTCGCGCAGCGCTTCGGATGCGAGGACGTGGTCGGTGAGATCGCGCGAGATCACGAGCACCGCCTCCAGCCGCTCCGAGTCGAGCCGCAGCGGCGAATAGGACACCGACAGGTAGAAGCGGCCCAGCTGGGTCGTGAACCATTCCGCGAAAGTGACGTGTTCTCCGGCGAGGCAGCGGTCGAGATGCGGCTTCAAGGTGCGCTCGAAGACGTCGGTCCCCGAAAGGTCGGCGACATGCATGCCAACGATTCTCTCGGCCGGCATCCCCCAATTGCGCTCATAGACCGGGTTGACTCTTTGATAACGGTAATCTCGACCGATCACGGCCACGCCATCGGAGGCACTCTCGAACACCTGCCGCGTCAGGTACTCGGCCCGCTTTCGGGCGGCGAGGTCCGCCACGGTCACCGCCTGGAGCAGCTCGCGGCGGGTGAACGGCTTGGCCAATGTGCGTGCGGCTCCCAGCGCGACCGCGCTGTCTGCGTCCAAGCCACGTCCCAATTGGAAGAGGCCTGAGATCGCGATCACCGGGATGTCCGGGTGGTGCTGTTGCAACTCGGCGATGACGACCGCGCCACTCGTTCCCGGCATGTGGATGTCGGTGACGACCAGCGCCGGGGCCGCCGATCTCACGGCCGCGAGCCCGGCGCTTCCGTCCGCGGCCTTGCGCACCACGTAGCCGGCCGCCTCGAGCCACTCCGCCAAGGCTTCGCGCATGATCTCGTCGTCTTCAATGACGAGGATGTCGTTGGTCGTAGTCATGCTCCGTCGACGAGGGTAAAAACCCCTGACCAGTCGCTTCTTGAAAAGGTCATCCTGTCGATGCCTCTCGCGCCGATTCGAATTAGGCTACGGAGATGAAAAAAAGGAAAGCAAGCGGGAACGCGCGTGGCGGCCAAGGCCCTAGCGGTCACCTGCATCTCCCCCTTGCCGGGGGCGCACCAAGCGCATAGATTCCGACGGATCGATGTGACGAGCGAGTTCACCGATGATCCTGAAAGCGCGTGAGTCGGACACACGGTCCCCGGGCCACGGCTGGCTGGCATCGATTTCGCGGGTCCCGGGAGGCGGCATCGGGATCGCACTGCTGCTTCGCGTGCTGCTGTTCAGCACCGTGGTCACGCTGATCCTGACCATCTTGCAGTTGTCCTTGAGCTACCGCAGCGAGAGGGCGCGCCTCGAGAGTCGGTTCGGCGAGATCGATCAGGCCTCCTCGCGCAGCCTGAGCGAAAGCCTGTGGACGCTGGATTCGAAGCAACTCCAGGAGCAGCTCGATGGCATCTTGCGCCTACCTTCCATGCGCGCCGTGGAGGTTCGGGAGGCGGCTTCGTCTGCCCATGCCTTAACGGTCTTTCGCGGCGAGCGACAGACCGCCAGCGTTGTCGTGAAGGAATTTCCGCTGACCTGCTGCGGCGAACGGCCGGAAGTCATCGGCGTGCTGCACATCGAAGCGACGCTCAAGGACATCTACCGCGACATTGCGGCGCAGGCTGTCGTCATCCTCCTCAGCAACGCTGCCAAGACCTTCCTGGTCGCACTTTTCATCTTGTTCATCGTGCACCGCCTGGCGACGCGCCATCTGCAGGACATGGCCGTTTCGCTGGGCAGCGTCACCCCGGATGCAGAGGCCGTGCCGTTGCGATTGCGGCGCGCGCCTGGCAAGGGCGATGAACTCGACCAGCTGGCGGACGCCGTCAACGCGATGCGCGAGAGGCTGCGGCAGCACGCCCTGGAGCTCAGGAATGCCAATGCACGCATGGCGGCGATCCTGGACAACATCCCGGACCTCGCATGGGTCAAGGACGCGAGCGGTCATTTGGTCGCAGTCAACCAGGCTCTCGCCGCCAGCAAGGGTTTTGCCGAGCCGAGCCAGATGATCGGGAAGACCGATTTCGAGCTTCACCCCGCCGAACTCGCCAGGAGCTATCTTCTCGACGACGCTGAAGTGATGGCATCGAACGGCATCAAACGGATCGAGGAGCACCACATCAACGCCGACGGAAGCAGTACCCTGGTCGAGACCATCAAGACTGCGCTGCATGGCGGCGACGGCCGCGTGGCCGGGACGGTCGGCATTGCTCGCGACATCACCGCACGGCGGCAGGCCGAGGCGGACCGGATTGCGCGGCAGGCAGCCGAAGCAGCGAATCAGGCCAAGAGCGAGTTCCTGGCCAACATGAGCCACGAGATCCGGACGCCGATGAATGCCATTCTCGGCATGGCCTACCTGGCCCTGCAAAGCGGACTCAACTCGCAACAGCTCGACTACGTGCAGAAGATCCATGGCGCAGCCGAATCGCTGCTCAGGATCATCAACGACATCCTCGATCTCTCCAAGATCGAGGCCGGCAAGCTCGACATCGAGTCCATTCCCTTCGACCTCGGCGACGTGATGGAGGGACTGGGAAATCTGGTCGGCCTGAACGTCGAGGCGAAGGGCCTCGAGTTGCTGTTCGTCCTGCCGCCGGAGTTGCCGATGGCCCTGGTGGGCGATCCTTCGCGTCTGCGCCAGGTGCTGCTCAACCTGGGCTACAACGCCGTCAAGTTCACCGAGCGCGGGGAGGTTGTCATCGCCATCGAGATCGTCGAGCACGAGGCCCAGTCCGTTCGTCTGCGATTCGAGGTGCGTGACACCGGCATTGGCATGGCGTCCGACGTGCAGCAGCGTCTGTTCCAGCCGTTCTCGCAGGGCGACTCGTCGACGAGCAGGCGCTACGGCGGCAGCGGACTGGGGCTGTCGATCAGTCGTCACCTGGTGCGCATGATGGGCGGCGACATCGAGGTCGACAGCGCGCGGCAACTCGGCAGCCGATTCCACTTCACGCTGCGCTTCGACCTGCAGCCAAAGCCGGCAAGAAAGTCCTTGCTGCACCAGGAAGTCCTGCGCGGCCGCCGCGTGCTGGTCGTGGACGACAACACCTGCGCTCGCGCCGTGCTTGCCGACATGAGCGCCGCTCTCGGACTGCAAGCCGACACCGCGGCCGGTGATCAGGACGCCCTGCGCATGATGGAGCTTGCCGACGCGAGCGACAAGGCATACGACCTGGTTCTTCTGGATTGGAAAATGCCCGGCCTTGGCGGCGTGGAGTGCGCGCGCCTGCTGAGCGAGCGCGAATCCCGGCGCCCGCGGACATCCACCGTGCTGATGGTGACCGCCTTCGGCCGCGACGAAGTGCAGGAACAGCTGAGGGAACGAGACCTCCGCGTCGGCGCGCTGCTGATCAAGCCGGTCATCCCGGCAACGCTTTTCGAAGCCTGCAACCAGGCACTCGGCCCGTCGGCTCTCCGCTCGACCCGCACAACCAAGAGCGAGGAGGCATTGCTGCGCCATCAAGCCCACCTGCGCGGCGCGCGGATACTCCTCGTGGAGGACAACCCCATCAACCGCGAGATCGCCTCGACCGTGTTGCGCCGCGCCGGCATCTTCGTCAGCGTTGCCTGCAATGGCAAGGAGGCCCTGGACATGCTGGACCGGGAGCGTTTCGACGGCGTCCTGATGGACTGCCAGATGCCCGTCATGGACGGCTACGCTGCCACGCGTGCGCTGCGCCAGCAGCCGCAGGGGCGCGAGCTGCCGGTGATTGCGATGACCGCCAGCGCGCTGGTCGGCGATCGCGACAAGGTACTGGCAGCCGGCATGAACGACCACATCGCCAAGCCGATCAGCGTCGAAGCCTTGTTCGCGACGCTCGACCGCTGGGTTCGCCCGGCCTCGCTCGAGCCCGCGCAAGCGCCAGATTCCGCCCGCGGCGAATCGCGCACCGATTCGCTGGAAGGAATGGCTGGAATCGACCGCCGCGCGGGCCTCGACGCGATGGGCGACGAGGCCCTCTACCGTCGCCTGCTGCAAATGTTTCGCGATCGGGAAGCGGACTTCCCGGAGCGCTTCCGGGCCGCGCGCGCGACGGGCCAGAAGGAGGCGGCGATGCGCATGGCGCACAACCTGAAGAGCGTCACCGGTGCGCTCGCCGTAAGCGCCGTCCATCCCGCGGCGGCGGAGCTCGAAATGGCCTGCAACGACGGCACCGACGATGCGGGCGTCGAGACCCTGGTTCGGAAAGTGGCTCGGCTGCTCGGCCCGGTCATTTCCGAACTGCAGGCGCTCGGGCCAAGACAGCTGCGCTGAACCGGCGGCGCCGGCCAGGCATCGAGGCGCTGCAGCGGCCGTGGCCTGGTCCGGCTTGATGGATCAGCCTCACCGCCCCCGTTTGTGGTCGTACCAAAGTTCCGGCCGATTGGATGGCGTCTCGGGCGTCAGCAACGGGTTTCGCAGCTCGATGACCGTACGCTTGTCCAGACGCGCCTTGCGCAGCCGTTCGCCAAAGTGCTGAAGGAAGAGCTTGTCGAACGAGCCGTCGGCAATCGCCTTTTCGAGTCCTTGGCGGATGTCTTCTGCCAGCTTGGTGTTCTTGCGGTTCACCATGAAGTAGGAGTCGTAGACGTAGTGCAGCGCGAGGCGGGGTTCCACTTCGAGGGATTCAGCGTTGATCGCCTGCTCGTCCCAGATCTCCATGACGCTGCGCGGAAAGTAGTCGAAGCGCTTGCCCTCGAGCATCTTGAACAGGACTTCGTATTTCGGGGCGGTGATCACGTCGATGCCGTTGGCGCGGAGAATGTTCGTATCGGGCCACTCGTGTCCCTGCGCGAGCCGCACGCCCTTCAGGTCGTCCAGCGTCCTGACGCCCGCGACCAGGTCCTTGTCGCCCTTGCGGACCAGGCCCAGGCGCCATCCGAGCATGCCCTTGTTCACGGGGATGCGAATCGGCAGCAGACGCGTCTCGCGCTCCGCGGAGCTGGGGATCGGGCCGACATCGAGCGTGCGTCCTGCCTCGATCTCCAGCACCTGGCGCTCCTGGTTCATGGGGAATTCGGCCGTCTGGATCCGATACTCCGTACCGGTCTTCGACAGCGCGAGCTGCAGCAACTGCAAGGGATAGTCGAAACGGCGATCGCCGTCGAACTCGGGCCTCGGGAAGCGGACGATGTCCACGCCGGCGGCGCTCAGGTGCCAGGCAAGCATCAGGCAAGCCAACAGACGAAACATCATGGACATCATCTTCTCCTCGCCCACCCGGCTCCCGGCGGCCGATTGACGTTCTGCGGGCAACCGCTTGCGCACCGACGAATCGGATCAGCTTACATCCTCAGGTCGATCTCGTCACCGTTGCGGCCTTAGGCGCCTAAACCAAAGTCGTAGAGCGCGTGACAAACGTCCAATGGTCTTGCGCGCGCGATCGGCCTAGTCTTGCGTCAACGCTCAACGTGACCGGCAAGGACATCCAAGTGCGCAACAACCCGACCGTGGCGATTGTGGACGACGATGAGTCGGTGCGAGACACCACGAAGGACCTGCTCGACTCCGCCGGCTTATGCGCCGCCACCTTCGACTCGGCCGAGAGCTTCCTGCAGTCCAAGAATGTGCGCGCCATCCGGTGCCTCGTCGCCGACATGCGCATGCCGGGGATGACCGGGCTCGAACTGCACGGCCACCTCGCCGCCGCCGGCACCCCGATTCCCACGGTCCTCATCACCGCGTACCCCGACGAACGGGTGCGCTCCCGGGCCTTGTCGACGGGCGTGATCTGCTTTCTCGCAAAGCCCTTCAGCCCGGAAGACCTCCTCACCTGCATTGAGACCGCCCTGCGCGTTGACCGTGCGTGAGATGCACGACTCTGTTTTCCGGAACTGCTCCATCGAACTGAACCACGACGAGATCGCCATGCCCACCGCCTCCCACTCATCCGCTGCACCGTCCGCCTTCGGAGCAAAGCCATGTGCGATGGATCGGCCGTAATCCCGGACGGCGGGATGCCACATGCATCGCTGCAGAATCTCCTCTATGAAAAGAGGGCGGGGATCGCATACGTCATGATCAATCGCCCGCAGGCGATGAACGCACTGAGCCACACGGCGCTCGAGGAGCTGAGATCGGTGATGGAGGACGCGCAGGCGGACTCCGTCGTCCAAGGCGTGATCGTGACCGGCGCGGGCGACAAGGCCTTCGTCACCGGGGCCGATATCAGCGAAAACGCGTCGATCTCCGCCCCCGACGCGCAAGCGTTCACGCGCAGCGGCCGGCTTGCGTTCGATCTGATCGAGCACCTCGGCAAGCCGGTGATCGCCGCCATGAATGGCTTCACATCGGGCGAAGGGTGCGAACTGGCGATGGCTTGCACCTTGCGTCTTGCAGCGGCGCATGTGAGATTCGGCGGGCCGGAAGCGAAGGCCTTCGTTCGCGGCTTCGGCGGAACGCAGCGCCTCCTGCGTCTCGTCGGCAAGGGCCGTGCGCTGCAGCTCATTCTCACGGGGGACACGATCGACGCGACAGAAGCACACCGGAACGGCCTGGTCAACGAGATTGTCGATGCAGACCAGCTCATCCCCCGTGCCGAAGCGATCCTCGGCCGAATGGCGGCGAACACGCCGATCTGTCGTATCGCCGAGCCGCTCTAGGGAATGAAGTTCAGTCCTTCAGGCAACGGACCCAACAGAGGTACCTCGAACACTCCTTGCGTGCCGTCAGGGTCGACCGTGCGCGTGCCGCCGCTGGACAGAAACTCGGCAATCTGGCGCTGCGCAGCGATGGCATGGGGCCGGCTGGCAGGGTTGCCGATGCCGGTCATGAAGCCATGCGGGTCCTTCGGCACCGCCGGGTTGGCAGCAAAGGCGAGGTCGTTGCGGAAATAGGTGACACGATCTGCAAAGTCGCCTGCTCGCACGATGAGGCTGGAAGTCGGATTGGGCATCGTCCGGTCGCCCTTGGCCATCTGAAAGACGATGGGCTTGGCCGCTTGGCCGGGCAGCGGGCGCTTTCGGATCAGTGGCGCGTAGGCTGCGGCCGCGCCGGCCTGTTGCGCCCATTCGCCACGTTCGAACACCGCGGCGATGGCCATTGCGCCGGGAACGTGCTTGACCAGCGGCGGCTCATTGCGCAACGGCATGTTCTCGTCGAACTGCAGGTTGGCGGGGGCAGGCACGCCGGGCAGCGGAGGCAGGTTGATCAGCGAAGGCGTGCGGCCGGCAAGGCTGCTCGTCCGCAGGGAGCGCAAGGTGCCGAGCCGGGTTGCCTCCATCAGGTTGCCGCCGCCGACAACCGGGACGCCCGCAATCAGAGAGCGCTCCACGCCCAGCAGCATGGTCCCGTACACGCCGCCGAACGACTGTCCGCTGTAGCTGATGCGACGCCCATCGAAATCGGCGGCGCCGTCGCCGTCGATATCCACGCCGGCCTCGAACTGGCGCGCCAACTGCATGAGGTCGACCACGGTCTGGCGCAGCGTATCGCGTGCGCCGATCAGTCCGTGCGGCGCGGGCGCCGTGCTGCCCTCGGTGGGTGCGATGGCGCCGTCACCGTTGACATCGATGCCACGCCCACTCGCCGGCAAGGTGAGCGTCGCACCGCTGGCAAGCGTGGCCTGCAGGCTGCCCTGCGTGCCGCCGCCATGCCCCATGACATGGATCGAAGCCGTGGCCAGGCCATAGGAGGCCAAAACCGAAGCCACCGACCAGGGGGAGCCGAACAGGCTGTCGCCAAAGCCATGACCGAAGATCACCACGGGCCAGCCGCTCGCGGGCTTGGCACCGCCTGGAGCGAAGACCTGCAGCAGCAACCGGGTCTCGCCACGCTGCTGCGGCGTGCCGATGGCCGTGCCCATCGGCGGGATCTGCAGGGTGGACGTCAGGTAGTTGGGAGAACTGAAATAGGCGTACCCCACACGTGCGACGCTGCCCGGCACGACCTGAAGCGAGGCCAGCGGCTGCTCGATCTCGCTGAACTGCGACGTGCCCACCTGCCGGCGGAACACCATGCGCGTGATATCGGCCACGTCGAACAATGCGCGAGCAGGCGTGCCGTCACGCGTTGCGACCATGAAGTCCACCGAGCTCGGCGTGCGCGCCTTCACCTGATGGGCCATCTGGGCCAGTTCCGACGTCGCGCTCTGGGTCGTGAACAGGCTCGCAGCCACGGGCCGGCCCGGACCCGCAGCGACCAAAGCGAGTGCCCTCCGCAGTTCGTGGCGGTAGCTGCCCGACTCGGCCCGGTGGCCGATGGCGAGACCGCTCGCCTCTTCGAGCCACTCGCCGCGACCGATCGGCCTGCCCTGCATGTCACGCACGCGGTTCGTGACCACCAGCAAGTAGCGCGCATGGTCCAGCAGCAATTCATCGCTCTTGAACGACAACATGCGGGAAGGCGGGTCCCACGCAATCTGGTTGATGCCCACCCGGGCACCGGCGCGCAGCTCACCCGGACTGCCGACATGCAGCAGGTAGACGCTGTCGCTGGTCACTGTCGCCGGATCGATGTCGCCGGTGAAGGGAACCGTGAAGCGCGGCGTCACCGAGAAGCCGTCGAGCGTGTTGAGCACCTCGATGTCCTGGCAATCGCTCACGCGGACTGCACAGTTCGGCTTAGGCAGGGCTATGCGGCGCCCGGAGAGCTGCGTCGGATCGACGGCGGTGTAGCGGTCGCTCGGGAATGGAGCGGCATCGGGATCACTGACCGAGAATTGCACGGCGACGTTGCTGCCGGCCACGCTCGGGCCGCACGCGAAGGTGGCGGCGGTCGAGAGCAGCACGCAGCGCACGAGCGCGCGTCGTGAGTGAAACGACATTCGGATGTCTCCTTGAGTTGTGGTTGACTGTGCAGAGGCGGGTCAGTCAGCCAGCGCCGTTTCGGCGAGGCGCTGCCGCGCCGCGCAGTATTCGCGGCGGAGGCGCTCGACCAGCGCGGCGGCGGGCACCACCTGGGTCACCGCCGCGATGCCTTGGCCGCAGCCCCAGATGTCTTTCCAAGGCTTTTTGCGGTCGCTTCCGAAATTCATCTTGCTGGCGTCGCTGTGCGGCAGCGCGTCGGGATCGAGCCCCGCCGCCGCGATCGACCCGCGCAGGTAGTTCCCGTGCACGCCCGTGAACAGGTTGGAATAAACGACGTCGCGGCTGGTGCTCTCCACGATCATCCGTTTGTAGGCTGCGTCGGCGCGTGCTTCCTCGGTGGCGATGAAGGCGGAGCCGATATAGCCAAAATCGGCGCCGGCCGCCAGTGCGGCGAGCAGTGCGTCGCCGGTGGCGATGGCGCCGCTCAGGGCGAGTGGCCCGCGGAACCAGCGGCGAATTTCGTGCACGAGCGCGAATGGGCTGACAGTTCCGGCATGGCCGCCGGCGCCGGCGGCCACTGCCACCAGCCCATCGGCGCCTTTCTCCACCGCCTTGCGCGCAAAAGCGTCGTCGATCACGTCGTGCAGCACGATCCCGCCCCAGCCGTGCACGGCGTCGTTGATCTCCGGGCGCGCGCCAAGCGAGGTGATCACGATCGGCACCTTGTAGCGCCCGCAAGCCGCCATGTCGCGCTCGAGCCGGTCGTTGCTCCGGTGCACGATCTGGTTGATGGCGAACGGTGCCGACGGTGCTTCGGGATGCCGGCGGTCGTGCGCCGCGAGTTCCTCGGTGATCTCGGCCAGCCAATCGTCGAAGAGTTCGGCCGGCCGGGCGTTGAGCGCCGGCATCGAGCCAACGATGCCGGCCTTGCACTGGGCGATGACGAGTTGCGGCGTGCTGATGATGAACAGCGGCGCGGCGACGACAGGAAGCCGCAGCTTGCGAAGAGCAGGATGCATGGGTATGTGGGAGTCAGAAGATGGAAACGAATTCGCCGAGGCGGTTCCAGCGCTTGCCGTCGAACACGACCGGCTGGAGCGACTTGATCAGCCGGTAGTCGTCGGGGCTGCTGCTCACCACCACGCCGGGCAGGAACATGGGGAGCTGCACGGCCTTGATCGATGCGGCTTGCCGCAGCACGTTCTCGCGGGTGAGGTTGTCGCCGCAGGCGCGCAGGATGTCGACCATCAGCTTCGCGCTGGAGTATGCGTAGACATGGGAGCCCAGGCGCAGGTCGGCTTCCGGCCGGTATTTCTTCATGAAAGCAAGCCATTCGCGGAACGCGGCATCGTTCTCCCACTGCGGGTCGTTGGGGTCCTTGGAATACGCGGTGGAGATCACACCGATGGCCTTCTCCGGCCCGGCCGGGTTGAATACCGCGCCGATCAGCGCGGCGCCCTGGGCCAGATAGTGCGTCGGCTTCCAGCCTGTGTCGTGAACCCGGCGCAGCGTCTGGATCGCCGCCTTCGCGGTGCTGAAGCTCACCAGCACGTCCGCCCCCGCGCCGCGCAACTGCACGATCTGCGAATCCACCGTCGGGTCGGTCACTTCGTACGAAGCCTCCGCGACGATCATCGACTTGGCGCGGGCACCCAGCCCTTCCTTGAAGCCGCGCAGATAGTCGCGTCCATAGTCGTCGTTCTGGTACAGGATGCCGATCTTCGCGGTGGGCTTGTGCTCCAGGATGTGCCGCGCGTAGACGCGCGCTTCGGACGGATAGTCAGGATAGAAACTCATGCTCCAGGGGTGCCGCTGCGGGTCGTTCCACTTCGAAGCGCCGGTCAGCAGCAGCAGGTGCGGGACCTTCTTCGCGTTCGCATAGCGGTGCACGGCGGAATTGGTCGCAGTGCCGAACATGCCGTACAGCAGCAGCACCTGCTCCTGCTCCACCAGACGCCGCACACCCTCCACCGTTTTCGGCGGCGAATACCCGTCGTCGAGGCTGATGAAGTTGAGCTTGCGGCCGTTGAAGCCGCCTTGGTCATTGACCATGCGGAAGTAAGCCGCCTGCGTCTTGCCAACCTCGCCATAGATCGATGCGGCGCCGCTGTACGCCATCGTCTGCCCGATGCGGATCTCGGTATCTGACGCACCCGGATCGTATTTCTTCTGCGCGGCGGCGCTACCGCACGCCAATGCCAGCGTTGCTGCCAGTCCCAGGACGAACATCTTCATGGTTTGCTCCTCGCGATAAACCGATTTTTCAAGTGACGGATGCCGCCGGCTGCGCCGGTGGGCCAGAGCAGCACCAGCACGATCAGGATGGCGCCGTAGACGGCCCAGGGCGCAGACTTCGAGACCTGCTCCGCCACGCGCGGCACGAACTGGATGAACAGCGCGCCGTAGACTGCGCCCTGAAGCGATGACAAGCCGCCCACCACGGCGCCGACCAGCAACGTGATCGACAGGAAGATCGAAAAGCTGTCGGGCGCGACGAACTGCACCACGATGGCCGACAGGGCGCCGCCGACGCTGGTGCACAGCGCCGATACACCGAATGCGAGCGTCTTGATCCGTGCGTTGTCGACGCCCATGGCCTGCGCCGCGATGGGGTGGTCGCGCACGGCCACGACGTTCAGTCCGATCCCGCCGCGCAGCAGGTTGTGCACGGCGGCGAACAGCGCCGCCGCCACCGCCAAGCAGAAGAAATAGAGCCACTGGTCGGCATCCAGCGGCAGACCGAAAGGCGCATCAGGCTTCATCAGCACGAGGCCCTGCGAGCCTCCGGTCCAGGTCTCCAGCCCCTTGTACTTCAGCAACTGCGGCGTGGCCACGCCCAGCGCGAAAGTCGCCAAAGCGAGGTAGACGCCATCGAGCTTGAGTGCGGGCCTGCCGAACAGCCAGCCGAGCGTCCCGCCCACCAGCGCGGCGGCCGGCGGCGTCGCCCAGTAGGGCCATCCGGCATGCTCCATCAACATCGCGGCTGCATAGGCGCCCAGCGCGAAGAACGCGCCGTGACCCAGCGAGATCTGCCCATTGAACCCGGTGAGCAGGTTCAGGCCGAGCAGGGCTACCGCGTACGTGATCACGAGGGTGGCCTCGAACACGGCATAGCTTGGCAGCGCAAACGGCAGAGCGCAGGCGATCGCAAGGAGGACGGCGGGAAACAGGTGACGCGGCATTTCAGACTCTCACCACGACAGCCTTGCCGAACAAACCGTTAGGCCGAGCCACCAGCACCGCGATGATCAGCACCAGGGCGACGGTGAGTTTGAGCTCGGCACCCACCACATAGGTGCCGATCAGGTTCTCCAGCACGCCGACAATGAATCCGCCCACGACGGCGCCCGGTGCGCTGCCGATGCCGCCGAGCACCGCCGCGGCGAAGGCGTACACCAGCACGCCCGACATCATGTGGACGTCGAGGAAGACGACCGGCGCGATCATCATCCCGGCGACGGCGCCGATCGAGCCGGCGAACCCCCAGCCGAGTGCCAGCATGCGGTCGACCCGCACGCCGACAAGGCGGCTCGACACCGGGTTTTCCGCGGTCGCGCGCATCTGCAGCCCCAGCGGCGAGTGGCGAAAGAACAGGTACACCACCAAGAGCATGGCGAGCGTCATGCCGACAGCGCCGAGCTGGTGGGCGGAGAGGAGTGCGCCGGCCGCGCCGGTTTGCGGGAACGGGCTGGGGAAAGATCGGATCGCATAGCCGAACAGCCAGCCGGCAATGCTGTGCAGGATGACCAGCAGCGCGACGAACACCACCACGATCGACAGCACTGGCGCATGGCGCAGCCGGCGAATCAGCACGGCTTCGATCGCGGCGCCCAGCGTGAACGCGAGCGCGACGGTGGCGAGGAAGGCCGCCCAGTAGGGCCACCCGGACTCGATCAGCACAGACGCGATGAAGGTGCAGAACATCGCCATCTCGCCCTGCGCGAAGTTCACGTGGTGAGTGCTGCGATACACCATCACCAGCGCCAGTGCCAGGCTGGCGTAGATCCCGCCGGTCGCCAGGCCCGCCGCGAGCTGCGGCAGCAATGTGTTCATGCGATGTCTCCTCCCAGGTAGGCCGCGTGCACGGCCTCGTTGTTGCGCACGGCCGCCGCCGGCCCGTGCAGGACGATGCGGCCGGTTTCGAGCAGGTAGGCTGTGTCCGCCAGGTCCAGGGCGAGCCCGGCGTTTTGTTCGACCAGCAGGATCGCGACGCGCTGTTCGTCGCGAACGCGCCGCATGATGCGGAAGATGTCTTGCACCACGTTTGGCGCCAGTCCGAACGACGGTTCATCCATCAGCAGCAGCCGGGGCCGCAGCATGAGGGCGCGCGCGATCGCGAGCATCTGCTGCTCGCCACCGGACAGCGTGCCCGCCTGCTGATGGCGGCGCTCCTTCAGCCGCGGGAAGTACTCGTAAAGGCGCTCGAAGTCCTCGCGCACGCCGGCCTTGTCGGTCCGTGTGCATGCGCCCATGCGCAGGTTCTCCTCCGTGCTGAGCCCCCCGAACGTGCCGCGGCCATCCGGAACGTGGGCCACGCCGAGGCGCACGATGTTTTCCGTGGCCAAGGTGTCGATGCGCTTGCCGGCGAACGTGACGCGGCCATGCCGGCGCACCAGGCCGCACAGGGCGCGCAGCGTCGTCGTCTTGCCGGCACCGTTGGCGCCGAGCAGCGCGGTGACGCCTGCGGCAGGCACCTCCAGATCGATGCCGAAGAGCACGCGGCTGTTGCCGTAGCCCGCCTCAAGCCCGCGCACGTCGAGCAGGACGTCGCTCATAAGGCAAGCTCCCTTTGGTTGAAGGCCGCCGACTCGCCCAGGTAGGCTTTCACCAGTTCGGGGTCGCACCGCACCTCGGCGGGCAGGCCCTCTGCGACCTTGCGCCCGAAATTCAGTGCCACGATGTTGTCCGACAGAGCCATCACGAGGCCCATGTGGTGTTCCACGAGCAGCACCGTCAGCGCGAAGCGCCGGCGCAGCGTGCGGATCAAGAACGCGAGCTCGTCGACCTCCTGGTGATTCAGGCCGCACGCCGGTTCGTCCAGTAGCAGCAGGCGCGGCGACGAGGCCAGCGCGCGCGCGAGCTCCACGCGCTTCTGCGTGCCGAAAGGCAATTCGCCGGCGGGTGCGTCGGCCACGTCGCCGAGATGCAGCAGGTCGATCAGCTCGTCGACGCGCGCCGCCTGCGCCAGTTCTTCGCGTGCAACCGCGGGCAGGCGCAGTGCATGTGCAAGCCAACCGGTGCCGCGGCGGCAAGTGGTGCCAACCGCGATGTTCTGCTGCACCGTCAGCGTCCTGAACAGCGCGAGGTTCTGGAAAGTGCGCCCGATGCCCAGGCCCGCCATCCGGTGCTGCGGCAGCGCACCGAGCGCCTGCCCCGCGAAACGGATCTCGCCTGAATGGCTCGCGTACAGGCGCGACAGGCAGTTGAACAGGGTCGTCTTGCCCGCCCCGTTCGGTCCGATCAGCCCGCAGATCTCACCAGGCGCGACATCGAAGGACACGCGGTCCAGGGCAACCACGCCGCCGAAGCGCACTGTGATGTCCCGCACCTCGAGCAGGGGCTTGGGCTGCCGCCGGCCGCCGGAGACGCCGTATTTCATCGGCCCTCCCTCATCCGCGGACCTGCGCACGCAGCACGCTCTTGAGCACCTTGCCGGCACCCGACAGCGGCAACTCGGGCACGAAGCTGAAGGCGCGCGGGCACTTGTAGCCGGCCAGCCGCTGGCGACACCACTCGCGCAGCACCTCGCCCTCGATCGGCGCCGAGCCGGTCCGCAGTACCACCACCGCGTGCACGGACTCGCCCCAGCGGGCGTCGGGCACGCCGACCACTGCCGCCTGAGCCACCGCCGGGTGGCCTCGCAAGACGGTCTCGACCTCGCCGCCGTACACGTTCTCGCCACCGCTGATGATCATGTCCTTGAGGCGGTCGACAATGAAGAGATGGCCGCTTTCATCCATGCGGCCGGCATCGCCGGTGCGCAGCCATCCTTCGCGAAATGCTGCTTGCGTCGCCTCCGGCTGGCGCCAGTAGCCGCGCATCACCATGGGCCCGCGCACCACCACCTCGCCCACAGCCCCGCGCGGCAGCTCGCGGCCTTCTGCGTCGGCGACGAGGATCTCGGCGCCAAGGCCGGCGCGGCCCACGGAATGGAGCAGCCCGCGCTCGCGAGCCCCTGCGCGGTGGTTGCCCGGCGGGTTCATGCACACGGCGCCCGCAGTTTCCGTCATGCCATAGGCCTGAAAGAATTCGGCTTGCGGCAACGCGTCCAATGCGCGGGTCAGCAGGTCCGGCGGCATCGGCGCCGCGCCGAATGCGACGCGCGTGAGACCCTGCACGCGCTCGCGCCGGAACTCGGGCGCGTCGAGCAGCGACTGCAGCATCGTGGGTACCGCGACGATGTCGCTCACGGCGTGGTGCTCGATCGCGTCCAGCACGCGATCGGGCTGGAACCGGGTCAGCGTGTTGCATGTGCCGCCCACGACGATTTGTCCGAGCAGCCGGCCCAGGCCGGCGACGTGGAACAGTGGCGCGACGAGCAACGCCACCGAGTCCGGCGAATTGGGCAACTCCGCCCCACGCGCGACAGAGGCGGCCCAGAAGTTGGCGTGCGACAGCATCACACCCTTGGCGCGGCCGGTCGTGCCGCCTGTGTAGAGTATGGCGGCGAGCGCGTCGCCGCCCGTGCGCGTATCAGGCAGTCCCGCGTGCCCGCGCGCTTGCGCCCCGAATGCGTCCAGCGTGAGCACCTGCGTTTGGAGCTGCGGCACAAGATGCGTGAGCGATTCGTCGGCCAGCATCAGCACTGCGGCGCTGTCGGAAAGCGCATCGGCCAGTTCGGGCGCGCTCCAGCGAATGTTGAGCGGGCAGGCGACGGCCCCGAGCCACCAGCAGGCCAGAAGCGCCAGGACCAGGCGATCATCGTTGGGCGCGAGCAATGCGACCCGGTCGCCGGCGCCGACGCCGTGCCCGGCCAGGGCGGCCGCCTGCCGCGCTGTGCTTTGCAGCAGTTCGGCGAAGGTCAGGCGCCGCGGGGCGCCGTCTCCGAGATGGATCAATGCGTCCTTGCCGGGGTGGCTCTGGAGCGAGCGGTGCAGTCCTTGCGTGAGGTACATAGGGTCGGTTCAGAAGAGACCTGCAGCTTCGCGCCGAACTGCGCGCACGGGTATCGGAAATGTGCAGGCCAGAGGATTGCGTGCAGGCACTGCGGTTTCCCCCCATTGCCCATCACTGCAATGGGTCCGAGAGTGGCGGCCATGCGCGTTTCCTCCCTGCCTTCCCGGATCGAATTCGCAGGCCATCGGATCGTCGGCCTGCGCCTGGCGGACTGCCGGGACGTTGACCAATCCAACGAGCTTTCCGCCCGCCTGTTCGGTTCTGCACGCATGCGCCGGCTGCGCACCGGCGGTGCTTTCCATTTCACGCACGACCACGTGCCGTTCGGTTCGGTTTCTTTCGACCGCATGAGCTGGGGTGCCCATACCTCGCTCGTCCCCAAGGCCGAATCGTTGCCGGGGTATTACCTCGTCAACTTGCCCATCTGCGGCGCGGCACGTGTGCGGCAGGATTCGCACGTACAGCCGCTGGCGCACGGCACCTGCGGCGTGTTCAGCCCCTTGCGCAGCTTCGAGATCGAGGCTTACGAGGGATTCGACCACCTCCTGGTGCGCATCGATGCCGCGTTCCTCGCGCGCGCATGGCAGGGGATTTCGGGCCGGCCGCTCACTGCGCCCCTGTTCTTCGACCCCGCCATGCCGGATTCGCCGGCCCTGGCGGCCAGCTGGATGTCTTTGGTGAATTTGGGCGAGAGCGTGGCAAGACTGCCGTTGGGCACTACGGCGCGCGAGTATGCGCAATCAGCGTTTGCCGCGAGCGTGGCCTCGGTCCTGCTGACACAGCACCCCCATAACCACCGATTTCTTCTGGAGTCCGACTCCAAGGGAGCTGCGCCCCGCGTGGTCCGGCTTGCCGAGGAGTTCATGCAGCAGCGGCTGCGTGAGCCGGTAACGGCGGACGAGGTCAGCGCTGCCTGCGGCGTGTCGCGCCGCTCGCTGTTTGCCGCATTTCAGGCGCATCACGCAACAGGCCCGATTGCATGGCTGCGGCAGCGCCGCCTGGATGCCGCACGCGCGTTGCTCGAGAAGCCCGCGCGCGGCGACTTGCGCGTGGCGGATGTCGCCTTGGAGTTGGGCTTCTTCCATGTGGGCGAATTCGCGGCTGCCTACGGGCGCGCGTTCGGCGAAACGCCGTCCGTCACATTGCGGCGAGGCCGGCGGGGCTAGCGGGCCCAGCGGCGGCGCCTGACCGCAGCGCATTGGCTCGGATGGATGCGGCGCAGGCCGAGGCTTTGTGTCTGTTTGAGACTACAGGTCGCAAGCGGTTGCCGACCGTATGGTCCAACGGACTTTACTGCGTTCGCCCACTCCCATGAAGATGTCTTCACGTCGAATCTTGTTCCGCACCGCGGCCTGTCTTGCTGTCAGCGCCACCGGCGCCACGTCGTGGCTTGCCTATGCGGCAACGAAACACGTCTCGAAGGATCCCTCCGGCGTGTCGGGTCCCGCTGCGCTCGACAGGCTCAATGCAGCCGCGGAAACGCCGGTGCTCGCGCAAGGCTCGCGCGGGGCCGCGGTCATGCGAGCGCAAATCCTGCTCGATCGCGCCTGGTTCTCGCCCGGCGAGATCGACGGCGGTTTCGGCGCCAACATGCGCCGCGTGGTGAAGGCCTACCAGAAGGCAAAGGGTCTTGCGGAGAGCGGCAAGGTCGATGCCGCGACGTGGACCGCGCTGAAGGCCGACACCGCGCCATTGTTCGCCACCCATGCAATCACCGAGAAGGAAGCGGCTGGTCCCTATGCGGCGACGCCGAGGGAGATGGCCGACCGAGCCAAGATGAGGGTATCGAGCTATGAGAACCTGAAGGAAGCCATTTCGGAGAAGCACCACATGTCTCCCAAGGCCCTGGTCGCCCTGAATGTCGGCGCCAGATTCCAGGCCGGTGAGGAAATTGTGGTTGTCAACGTCACGAGCGAGGCAGATGCCAGTGTCATCAAGGCCGCGGCGTCGATCGAGATCGACAAGAGCGAGCACATGCTGTTCGTGCTCGACGGTGCGGGCAAGCCGCTCGCCGGCTTTCCCATCAGCATTGGCGGGCCTCTGGACCCGCTGCCGTTGGGCAAGATGAAGATCATCAACGAAGTGAAGGACCCCACCTTCACGTACGACCCGGCGATCCTGAAGAACGCGCCGGCAGGCGCGGTGAAGGTCGATATCGCAGGGGGTCCGAACAACCCGATCGGCAACGTGTGGATGGGGCTGTCGAAGCCGCACTGGGGCATCCACGGCACGCCGGCGCCGGATCGCGTGGGGCATGCGGCAACCAATGGCTGCATCCACCTGACCAACTGGGACGCGGCACGCGTGTCGCAGTTGGCGAAAGCGGGCTTTGCGGTCGAGGTGAAGGCCTGAAGGGACTGCCGATGCACATGTCGCGACGGCAAGTGGCGATTGCTGTGGCTTGCCTCGTAGTGCCAGGCTGGGCGACTGCCGAGGCCTGCACCGACAGCGCCGGGCCGGCGCCACTCGCCGCCCGCGCGTTGCAGTTCCCAGTCGACGGCATCCAGCCCGAGACCGTCCGCGACACCTTCGACGACGGCCGCCCCGACCACCGCCATGAAGCGCTCGACATCATGGCCCCACGCGGGACGCCCGTGCGCGCCGTGGAAGACGGCAAGCTGGTCAAACTGTTCGAAAGCAAGCCGGGGGGACTCACCGCCTATCAGTTCGACCCGGCAGGCCAACTGGTCTACTACTACGCGCACCTGGACCGCTATGCCGAAGGCCTGCATGAAGGCATGCAGCTTCGGCGCGGCGACCTGATCGGGTACGTCGGCACGACCGGCAACGCCGCGCCCGACGCGCCGCACTTGCATTTCGCGGTATTTCTGCTCGGTCCGGAAAAGCAATGGTGGAAGGGCGAAGCGCTGAACCCGTACTGCGCCTGGCGCGCTGCCCGATGACGAGGCGTCGCGTGAGCGCCATTGCCTGACCGCCGCATGGTTGGAGACCGGGGCGCTCCTACCCAAGGACCATCGATAAAGCTCAAGCTCATTGTGTGGACCCAGTACCAGCTATTGGTCCGGCGACATCGGCAAGGCCTTCGCCGACGCGCTGGCCGAGCGCTCGCGCGCTGGCGTCAAGGTCCGTCACGCTGGAAGCCTGGCGCGATCGGCCGTGGTGGGAGAAAGCACGGAACATCTGGCCGCATCGATCGCCTCGCAGCTCTAGGCTGCCGGCCCAGGTACGCGGTGGCCGACGCCAAGCGCGGTGCGCGATCGCGCCGGACCTACTCGCGCGTCAGCCGCAACAACTCTTCACCGACTACACGACGCGCCTCGTTGGTCGACGCGCAATCGAACAGGGTCTGCAAGAGGTCGTCGCGCTCGAGGACCAACAGGCTTGCAATCATGAACTGCTGCGCTGCAGAGAAAACTTTGCCCAACACCCAGGACTCGAGCATCAGCGCCGCTTGCGCCGGGTTGTCGTGATGCAACTCGGCGAGGTGCAGAACAAGCTTCACCTGCGCCGCGTCGAACGATTGTGGGATCGCCGGATTCGTCTTGAGCGGTTCCGCAATCCGGAAATATGGCGTCCGCCCGCGGATACGAGCCGCGAGCCTCGACATGGCTTTTTGCATCGCCTTCCCCGCGTCGTGGAGATGAGATCGAACAGCAACCATCATGCACCTGGCCCGAGAAGTCGAGCGGCGGGGGCGTAACCTTTGTAACGAACGGCTCGCGGTAGCGCCCCGCGTGGCCGGATCACTTGCTGCGGCACTGAAGCTAGACTTCGCGATGCACCTGGCAGATATCGTCCGCCCGCTGCCCTGCAGCCAAGGCTTCGATCCTGTCAGGCGGCACGACAAACTGCCCCCTGATGCAGTGAACCCTATCCATGACTGAAGCCAATCCAATCCCGCCCCTCCCGGATCACCTGTCCATTGATCCACGCAGCCCCCATTACCTTGCCGGCGTCTTCGAACACGACATCGGCATCCGATTCAACGACAAGGAGCGAGGCGACGTGGAGGAATACTGCATCAGCGAGGGCTGGATCAAGGTCCCCGCGGGCAAGACGCTGGATCGCAAGGGCAAACCGCTGCTGATCAAGCTGAAGGGCAAGGTCGAGGCGTTCTACCGGTAGGCCGGCTGGCTCCGACGAGCCCTCAACACCCGGGCGCCGGCGTTCACCAAACCAGCTGGGCTCGGCAAGGTTCGTCAATGACGAAGGGCCCTCCGCCAACTTTCGTTCGTCCGGAGGGCCCCCGCAGCTTCGGATTGCCGCACAGGGTGTTGCCGAAACCGTGTGGTGATTGTCTGATCGAGCGCCCAGCCCCTCCATTGGCCAGGCGCCATAGTTCAAGTGGGAGAAGTCCTGCGCACGTGGGGCGCGGGCCCTCATGGGCTACCAATACGCATCTCCGGTCGTCGATCTTGGTCGATGCTTGTAGCCGCCGGGGATGGCGGAACCACTTCGCTACCTTGGTAACGTGCGCAAGCAATGACGGCACGCGACGCTGTGACTATGCTGCGGAAGGCGGCGCCGGTCGTTCGAACCGCGCCCACAACGCCAGGTGAGGTAGCCATGATTGGTGACTCCATTCGATCCATCGTCGACCTGCTCGTGTTTCGCAAGATGCCGAAGAAGCTGGGTGCGGAACTCGAGGAAGCGCCGAGCGACTTCGAGGAGGCTGGTGACGCCGGCACGCCCCATCGCATCGACGACATTCTCAAGCGCGATCCACACGCGGCGGAAATGCACGCCGTGCAAGCCATACCCTTGAGCGCATATGTGTCCTTCGCGCATTCCGATGCCGATTTCGCTGAGTCGCTACGCACCACGCTTCAACAGAGGCATGAAGTGTCGGCCTTCCTCAAGGACGACCGGCAGAGGGCCCCGGACTATTTCGATCGAGTGATCCCTTGGGCCATCGAGGCCGCGGACATTTTCATCGTCCTGCTCTCGCCGGAAACAATGGGAAGCAACTACCTGGGGCGCGAGCTCCAACTCGCCCTTCAATTGCACAAGCGCGTCGTACCGGTCTATGTCGAAGCCTTTGATCTCGGGGCGAATGCGCCAACACCGTTCGACCAGTTGCGAAACATTCCGGCTTTGCATCTGGAAGAGATGAGCATCGAAGAAGTAGCGCAAGAGACCGCGCGACTGATGCGTCCAGTCGCGCGGCGGCTGCGATAGCGCCGCTGTGCGTCGGCCGAATGCGGCTGAGCACCGGGCGGAGCGTCAGTCGAACTGCGAGCGGTTTCCCGCCACCAGTTCGCGGTTGCGCCGCCTGTCGGCGGCGATATCGCGCGCGAACGCTTCACTGCTGCCCTCGGCCGGGATGTTGTGAGCGCCGCGCAGCCACGAGCGCAGCGCCTCCCCCCGCAGCACGCGGTTGATCTCGGCATTGAGGCGTTGCACCACCGCGGGTGGCGTGCGCGCGGGCGCGAAGATGCCGAACAGCGAGTCGCAGTTGGCCCGCTCAAAGCCCAGCTCGGCCAGCGTGGGGACCGCGGGCAAGGCCTCGACACGCGCCGGCGCGCCCACGGCCAGCGCCTGGAACCGGCCGCTCTCGATGTACTGCAGCTGCTGCGCCGCGACGTTGGTCGACAGCACCTCGAACTGCCCGCTCAGCGCATCGTTGAGCTGCGGCCCGCCACCGTGGTAGGGAATGTGCGTGATGTCGCTGTGGCTTTGCATGCGCACTTGCGCCAACACCATGTGCCCGCTGGTCGCCACGCCCGAGGTGGCCCAGCGCACCGCGCCGGGCCAGCTGCGCGCGAGTGCGATCAGGTCGCCGAATCCGTGGCCTGCGAAGGCCGGGGTTCCCACCACCAGCACCGGCGTGCGCATCACGCCGGCGACGGGCGCAAAGCCGTGCAGCGGGTCGTAGGGCACGCGCGCGAGCAGCGGGTGCAGCGTGAGCGGGCTGATGGCGGAAAAGGCCAGCGTACAGCCGTCCGGCGCCGAACGCCCGAGCGCGTCCATGCCGAGGCTGCCACCCGCGCCGGGGCGGTTCTCGACCAGGACCGGCACGCCGAGCGACTGCGACAGCGGTTCGGCCAGGACACGCGCCATGCCGTCGCTCACACCGCCGGGCGGGTAGACCACGATCAGCCGCACCGGCCGGTTCGGCCAGGCGGTCGGCGCAGCGCACACCCGATGCGGCGCGGCACAGGCGGCCGCGAGCAGCGCTCCCGTACCCTGCAGGAAGTGGCGGCGCGGCAGTAGCAGGGTCACTGGAGTACCTCCGCCTTCGGAGCGGCCGTGCGTCTCACTGGAGTACCTTCGCCTTCGGCTACGGTGCTATTCGCCTTGGGAGCGGCCCGGCGGCTCATGACCGCGGGCTCTCGCGCGCGAGCCTGCGCAGCAGCGCCGCGAAATGCTGCGCGGGCAGGTTGTCTTCGCCTGCGCGCGACACCAGCGTGAGCGGGGCGTCGAGCTGGCCGCCGTCGGCCAGCCGCGCATACGCAACGGCATGGGCGTGCACGCCGGCCATCGAGGCCGGCACCACCGACAGGCCAACGCCAGCAGCCACGAGGTTCAGGTTGGTCATCATGCGATCGACTTCGGCGACCACGCGCGGGCGCAGGCCCTTGGCGTGGCACAGCGCAAGGAGCTCGGCATAGAGGCCGGGCGCACCCGGGCGCCGCACGAGGATGATGCCTTCCTCGCACAGCTTCGCGAGCGGCAGCGGGCGCGAATCCTTGTGTCGGGCGAGGGCAAGGCGATGGTCGCTGGGCATGGCCACGAGCACCGGCTCGCGCAGCAGCGTCTCGAACACCAGCCCCTCGGGGCGCGCCACCGGTACGCGCAACAGGCCGCAGTGCAGGCGGCCCGCCGCCAGCGCCTCGGTCAGCTCGGCGGCGTTGTCTTCGCGCAGTTGAAGCTCCACATCCGGGTGCGTGCGACGAAACGCGCGCAGCGCCTCGGGCATGAAGCGATGCGCCGCGGCCGAACTCGTGAAACCGACGGCGAGCGTGCCGGCCTGGCCTTTCGCCACGCGCGTCATGCGCTGCTTCATGGCCTCCATGTCCTGCAGCATGCGCGCCGCCTCGGCCTGGAACAGCCGGCCCGCATCCGTGAGCGCCACGCCGCGCGGATGGCGGCGCAGCAGCAGCACGCCCAGTTCGCGCTCGAGCGTCTTGATCTGCACGCTCAGAGGCGGCTGCTGGATGCCCAACTGCTCGGCGGCACGCGTCATGTGACCGGTCTCCGCGACGGCCACGAAGTATCGCAGCGCTCTTATGTCCATATGTTTTTCATATTGAAGGTGCCTCTTTATTTTATTTGACCCGAAGTCACTCGTGAATCTATCGTCCGGCCGCCCATTCAAAAAGCGGCCCTTCGAGGCCGCATGCCGGAGACAAGTCCATGCGCATACCGCGCCCTGCCTCGATGATTCGTGCCGCCCTTGGCACCTGCTGTTCGTTCGGCCCCGCGATCGCCGTTGCCCTGGTTCTGACCGCCTGCGGCGGGGGTGGAAGCGGCGCCGATCTCTCCCTCGCGGCACTCACCACCCCGTCCGCCGCCGGCAACACGACCCCGGCCGCCGACGACCCGCCGGACAACCCGCCGGCCCCGCCCGTGCAGCCGGTCGTGTCTTGCGCGGACCTCAATGGCAAGAGCCTGCCGGCCTCCCTGATCAGCCTGCCCACGCAGGGCGCGACCGTCACCAGCGCCACGCCCGTGGCGGCGGCCGACGCCGGCAACCTGCTGGGCGACTACTGCCGCGTGCGCGGCACCATCCAGCCGGTCGACGCGAACGCGTCGGTCATCAACTTCGCCGTCAATCTGCCCGAGCAGTGGAACCAGAAGACCATCCACTTCGGTGGCGGCGGCTTCAACGGCCGGTTGATCGACGGTACCGAAACCGTGCGCTTCGGCCCTGCGGACAAACCTGCGCCGCTGGCGCTCGGCTACGCCACCTATGGCGACGACTCGGGCCACCAGTCGAGCAGCATCACCGACGGGCGCTTCGCCGCCAACGACGAAGAGCTCGCCAACTACGGCGGCCAGTCGCTCAAGAAGACGCGCGACGTGGCGCAGACGCTGGTGCTCGCGCGCTACGGCGTAGTGCCGAAGCGCGCCTACTTCCTCGGCACCTCGACCGGCGGTCGCGACGCGCTCAGCTACATCCAACGCTGGCCGCTCGACTACGACGGCGCGATTGCCAACGAGCCCGCGCTCAACTACACCGGCACGCGGCTGTCGAACGTGGCCGTGGGCCGCGCACTCTACGACAACGGCGGTGCGGGCTGGATGAACGTGGCCAAGACGCTGCTGGTGCAGAAGGCCGCGATGCAGGCCTGCGACAAGCTCGATGGTGCGGCCGACAACCTGGTGAGCAACGTGGAGAGCTGCCGCCTGCTGAACGCGCAGATCCTGGCATCGCTGCGCTGCAGCGGTGGTGCGGACACGGGTGACACCTGCCTGTCGGATGCGCAGATCGCCACCGTGCGCACCATCGAATCGCCGCTGGACTTCACGCGCTATTCGCTGGCCAACGGCGTGAAGCGTGCCGGCGGCTACAACCTCCTCGAAGGCGCACTGGTGGCGGGGCCGTACACCACGCGCGACCTCGGCACCCGCAAGGTCCCCGCCAATCCGGCGACCTCGGCCGATGCCAACATGTACGTCACGGGCGACCAATGGGTGAAGTACTTCGTCACGCGCATCGCCGGCTTCGACTCCCTGACTTTCGACCCGCTGGACCCGGGCAGCTACACGGCACGCGTGACCGAGGTCTCGAAGCTCACCGACGCCACCGACCCCAATCTCACGCCCTTTCTCGCGCGCGGCGGCAAGCTCATCATGCTGCACGGCCTCGCCGACGAGGTGATCAGCCCCAATTCGAGCATCGACTATTACAAGCAGCTCATCGCCACCGTGGGCCGGGCCTCGGTCGACCAGAACGTGCGCTTCTACACCGTGCCCGGCATGGGCCACGGCACCGGCAGCTTCATTCCCAATTGGGATTCGCTGGCAGCGCTCGAGGGCTGGGTCGAGCGCGGCCTCGCACCCGCCACCGGCGTGGCGGTCGATGCCGTGGCGGGCACGTACGGGCGCACGCGCCCTCTGTGCCAGTACCCGGCCTGGCCCAAGTACCGCGGCAGCGGCAGCCTCGACGCGGCCGTCAACTACAGCTGCGTGACCGAGGCCGGCGACCCGCTGGCCTGCCCGAATCTGCCTGCGACGGCCAGCACTTTCAAGGGCGGCAACAGCTTCGGCGAGGAGCTCAGCGTGACGATCGATCCGTCCACCATGGCTTATGCCGTGACCATCGACGCAAGCCTGCAGCGCAGCGCCGGCACGCAGCGCAGTGGTTCATTGGTGGCGCAAGGGCAATGCAGCTACGCCAGCGCCGAGAGCGGGGCGGTGTTCAGCTTCGCGCCGGGCGGTGTGCTGCTCGGCGGCGTCAACGCTCCCTCGGGCGGTGGGTTCGCTCCGCTGCTGGCATTCCAGAGCACCTTCCAGAACGCGGGCACGCCCACGGTGTTCAACCCGGTGGCCAACATTTTCAACGCGGTGGGCGTGCAGCAGGGATCGGGCGTTGCCGCCGCCCAGGCTGCATCGGTGCGACTGCGCAATGCGGGCACCTTCCAGTACTGCCGCGACCCGGTTTCGGGCGGCTTCATGGTCTACGACGCCAACTGCACCCAGACGGAGAAGGGCTACATCACCTACAACACCACGCGCAAGGCCTTCGACCTGTTCACCACCTCGCCGACGGGCGGCGCCACCACCAGCGGCGGCACACTCACCGGCTCGATGGTGATCGGCCTGGTGAACGGCAGCCCCGTGCCGCTGCACCTGGTGCGCGAGTCGGCCGCCAATGCGGGGCTGCGCATGTTCTCGCTGCAGCAGAGCCTGATGGCCGGCGCTGCCGACGGCAGCTATGCGATGGTCAGCGTCAAGGACGAAAACCACGATGCGACGGTGAGCGGCAGCGCCCTGAACCTCGGCGGCGCTGCCGCGGCGCTGAGCTACGACACGCCCGTGCCCGGGGCCGTGCAGGCCGATGCGGGCCGGCCGGGCAGTTTCATCTTCAACGGCGGCGTCCTCGGATTCATCTCCAGTGCGGGGGCGAACGCGGCGCTGGAACTCGGAGTACGCCATTGACTTGCAAGCTCTTGGGCCTCGGCGCGTTCGCCCTGCTCGCCGCTGCGCCGCTGCTGTCCGCGCACGGCGCGCCCGTGGCGCCCAGGCCCGCCACCTGCCCCGCGCCGGTGCCCGAAGCCGCGCGCTGCTACACCGGTGAGGACGGCACGGGCGCGCTTTACTGGATCGCAGTCCCGAAGGACTGGAACCGCGTGCTCGTGATGCACGCACACGGCGGCCCCGAGACCGGGCCGCCCAAGCTGCAGCGCAGCGAGGAAGACCTCAAGCGCTGGGCCGTCACCGTGAAGGCGGGTTACGCCTGGGCCGGTTCGACCTACCGGCGCGGCGGCTACGGCGTGACCATGGCGGCCGAAGACACCGAGCGCCTGCGCCGGATCTTCGTGCGTCACTTCGGGCGGCCGCGCGCCACGCTCCTGCATGGGCAGAGCTATGGCGCGGGCGTGGCCGCGAAGGCAGCCGAACTCTATGCGCCGGCGGGCGACACGAAGAGCCCCTACGACGGATTGCTGCTGACCAGCGGCGTGCTCGGCGGCGGCAGCAGCGCCTACGAGTTCCGGCTCGACCTGCGCGTGGTCTATCAATACGTGTGTCGCAACCATCCCAAGCCCGACGAGCCGCAGTACCCGCTGTGGATGGGTCTGCCGATGGACTCGAAACTCACGCGCGCCGACCTCGCCGCGCGTGTGAAGGAATGCACCGGCGTCGGCCTTCCAGCCGCGCAACGCTCGCCCGAGCAGACGGCGCGGCTCAAGACCATTCTGTCGGTCGTGAAGATCCAGGAGCGCTCGTTGCTCGGCCACCTGAGCTGGGCAACCTGGCTGTTCCGGGACCTGGTGCAGACGCGCCTGAACGGCCGCAACCCCTTCGGCAACATCGGTGTGGTCTACCAGGGCTCGGCCGACGATGCGGCGCTCAATGCCGGCGTGGCGCGCTATGCGTCCGATCCGCAAGCCAAAGGCGCGCTGGCGGCCGACAGCCGGCCCACCGGCCGCTCCGCGCTGCCGACCGTGGGACTGCATGCCATCGACGATCCGACGGCCTTCGTCGAGCTGGCGCACGCCTACCGCCGCATTCGCGATGCGGCCGGCACCGGCGAGCTCCTGGTGCAGAGCTTCAGCACCGAGCGTGAGCACAGCTACCTGAGCGATTCGGAGTACCCCGCGCTGTTCGCCGCGCTGCTCGACTGGATCGACAAAGGCGAGAAGCCCACGCCGGAAGGCCTCGCGCAGCGTTGCGCCGCATTGCAGGCGCACTACGACACCGACGGCAGGAACGGCTGCCACATCGATCCCGAGTGGCAACCACCCGCGCTCGAAAGCCGCGTGCCGCCCCGCGATCCTTGATTCGCCTGTTCCAGGCCCGGCCGGGCCCGGCGCGGGCGGCGCGTCACGATCCCTTGTCGGCGCCACGCCGGACTGGCTTACGATTCGACCGCACCCCGGGCCGTCTCATGCACCTACACGTCGACGAAGAGATCACTTTCCGCAGGCTCGAGATCCTCCTGGCCTTCCTGGAGACCGGCAACCTCGCTCGCACGGCCGAGAAGCTCGACATCAGTGCCGTCAGCGTACACCGCGCGTTGCATGCGCTGGAGACGGGTTTGCGCTGTGCCTTGTTCCGGCACGAAGGCCGCAATCTGCATCCGACCGAAGCCGCGCAGGCACTGGCCGAGGTGGCCCGCGAGGTGCTCCGCACGATGTCCAGGGGCATCCACACGACGCGAGAAGTCGCCGGCTACTCGGCCGATCGGATCCGCATCGGCTCGCTCTACTCCCTGACGAGCCGCACGGTGCCGCAGTTGATCATGGGCATGAAGCTTCGCAAGCCGGAGCTGCACACCGAGCTCGTGCTCGGGTCCAATGCCCACCTGCTGCAAAAGCTGCGCGACGGCGCCGTCGATGCCGCGCTCATGGCGATCCCCGAGGAGGCGTCCGATGTCGAATCGGAGCCCTTGTTCGAGGACGACATCCAGTTCGCCGCACCCGTGGGCTCGCCTTACTCGGCGCAGAAGGAGATCGACCTCAGCGCCTGCGCCGGCGAGCGTTTCGTCAGTCTGAGCGAGGGTTTCGTCACCTACAGCGGCTTCATCGACACCTTTCGCATCGCCGGCTTCACGCCCAACGTGGTGATGAAGACCGACGACATCTTCTCGCTGATGAACCTGGTCAGCGGCGGCGTCGGCTACACGCTGCTGCCGGGCCGGGTGCGCGGCGTCATGCCGCAGAACGTGCAGTTGATCCCGCTGCAGCCCAGGTACCTGATGCGCCAGACCATCGCGCTCAATTTCCTGCGCACGCGCGAGCGCGACCCCAACCTGCTCGCGCTGCTGTCGGTATGCCGCCTGGCAAAGGCCGAACTCGGCTGAGCGCGCGACCTCGGTTCGATTGGGGTTAACCCTCGATCATTTCAGAAGGCGTAAAGGTCGACGGCAGCGCTTCATTGATCGTCCCGGAGGGGGTGCGTACTGTCCGTACCCAGACGCGCAAGCACTGCACGTCGTACCAAAAACTGGAGACGCCTCGATGAGTTCTCATTGGATTTCGATCTACGCGCTGGTCGGCATGTTCGTGCTGGCCACCGTGCTGCCGATCAACATGGGCGTGATCGCCTTCGTCGGCGCCTTCCTGGTCGGCACGCTCGTGGCCGGCATGAACGCCAAGGCGATCATGGGCGGCTTTCCGGCCGACCTGTTTCTCACCCTGGTCGGCATCACCTACCTGTTCGCGCTGGCGCAGAACAACGGCACCATCGACTGGCTCGTCAGGCTGGCGGTGCGCGCCGTGCGCGGGCGCATCGCCGCCATCCCCTGGATCATGTTCTTCATCGCCGCGCTGCTCACGGCGGTGGGCGCGGTCAGTCCCGCGGCGGTGGCCATCATCGCGCCGATCGCGCTGGGCTTTGCCGCCAAGTACGGCATCAATCCCCTGCTCATGGGGCTGATGGTCGTGCACGGCGCGCAGGGCGGCGGCTTCTCGCCGATCAGCATCTACGGCGGCATCACCAACAAGATCGTCGCCAAGGCCGGCCTGCCGCTCAACGAACTCGCGACGATGCTGGCAAGCCTGGGCGTGAACCTGTCGGTATCGCTGCTGCTGTTCTTTCTCATGGGCGGGATGAAACTGCTGCGCCAGAAGGCCGACACGACCGGCGCAGTGCCTGCAACGCGCCGCGCTGCGCATGCACAGGGCGGCGCGCAGGTGTTCGGCGACGCCGAGGCCGAATCGTTCGCGGAAGAGCGGCGCGTCGCGACTGCGGCTGGCGAGTCGCTCATGGACGCTGCGCCGGCGGTCCCGGCCGACCAGGGTTCGCGCGGCTACCAGATCGCGACCGTGGTCGGCCTGCTGGCGCTGGCGGTACTGACGCTGTTCTTCAAGCAGGACATCGGCTTCGTCTCGATCACCATCGGCCTCGTACTGACGCTGATGGCGCCCAATCTGCAGAAGCGCGCCCTGGGTCAGGTGTCGTGGCCGGAGATCATGCTGATCGTCGGCGTCAGCACCTACGTCGGCGTGATGGAGAAGATGGGCACGATCGATTTCGTCGGCCACAGCGTTGCCGGCCTTACTTCGCCCATGATGGCCGCGCTGCTCTTGTGCTTTGTCGGCGCCGTGGTGTCGGCCTTCGCCTCGTCGACCGCAGTGCTCGGCTCGCTGATCCCGCTGGCGGTGCCGTTCCTTCAGGGTGACGCCGGCGTCAGCGCGATCGGCTTCATCGCGGCGATGGCCGTGTCCTCGACCATCGTCGACGTCAGTCCCTTCTCCACCAATGGCGCGCTGGTGCTTGCCAATGCGAAGGGGGTGGACCGCGACGTGTTCTTCCGGCAGCTGATGGTGTACGGCGCCATCGTGACCGTGGTGGCCCCCGTGGTGGTGTGGCTGCTCTTCGTGGTGCTGTGAGACGGCGCCTCCCCTTCGACTCAACCCCATGCAAACCCATCGGACCGACATGAACCCCAGCGCCTGGAACTCCAAGGCCGAAGACCGCGCAGCCCGGCTGGCGCGTGCCGCCACTGCACTCGGCACACGGCTGGCCGGCAAGCGCGTCGATACCGAAGCGATCGCCACCCTGCTCGAAGCGGTGCTCTCGCCCGGCGACCGCGTCTGCCTCGAGGGCAACAACCAGAAGCAGGCCGACTTCCTGGCACAGGCGCTGGTGCAGGTCGATCCGCAGCGGGTCCATGGTCTGCACATGGTGCAATCGGTGCTGGCGCTGCCCGAGCATCTGGACATCTTCGAGAACGGCGTGGCCGCCCGGCTGGACTTCAGCTTCTCGGGCCCGCAGGGCGCGCGCCTGGCCAAGCTGGTGTCCGCCGGACGTATCGAGATCGGTGCGATCCACACCTACCTCGAACTGTTCGCACGCTACTTCGTCGACCTCACGCCCAAGGTGGCACTGGTCGCGGCGCAGGCCGCCGACGCCGAGGGCAATCTCTACACCGGCCCCAACACCGAAGACACGCCGGCCATCGTCGAGGCCACGGCGTTCTCGGGCGGCATCGTGATCGCGCAAGTCAACGAATGGGTCGACGGCAAGACCACGACGCTGCCCCGCATCGACATCCCGGCCGGCTGGGTGAACTTCGTCGTGAAGGCGCCGCGCCCCAACTTCATCGAGCCGCTGTTCACGCGCGACCCGGCGCAGATCAGCGAGGTCCAGGTGCTGATGGCGATGATGGCGATCAAGGGCATCTATGCCGAGTACGGCGTGCAGCGCCTGAACCACGGCATCGGCTTCGACACCGCCGCGATCGAGCTGCTGCTGCCGACCTATGCCGAGTCGCTCGGCCTCAAGGGCAAGATCGGCAAGCACTGGGCATTGAATCCACATCCGGCACTGATCCCGGCGATCGAGGCGGGCTGGGTCGAGTCGGTGCACTCCTTCGGCTCCGAGCTGGGCATGGAGGACTACATCCGTGCGCGCTCCGACGTGTTCTTCACCGGCCCCGACGGCAGCCTGCGCAGCAACCGCGCCTTCTGCCAGGCGGCCGGCCACTACGCCTGCGACATGTTCATCGGCTCGACCTTGCAGATCGACCTCGACGGCAACAGCTCCACCGCGACCCTGGGCCGCATTGCCGGCTTCGGCGGTGCGCCCAACATGGGGGCCGATGCACGCGGCCGGCGCCATGCGAGCCCGGCCTGGCTCAAGGCCGGACGCGAGGCGCGTGCCGGGCGCAGCGGCGCAGCCGGAACGCCGCGCGGGCAGAAGCTGGTCGTGCAGATGGTCGAGACCTTCCGCGAACACATGCAGCCGGCCTTCGTCGACCGGCTCGACGCGTGGACGCTGCAGGAGCAGGCCGGCATGGCGCTGCCGCCGATCATGATCTACGGCGACGACGTCTCGCACATCCTCACCGAAGAAGGCATCGCCAACCTGCTGCTGTGCCGCACCGATGCGGAGCGGGAGCAGGCGATCCGCGGCGTGGCCGGCTACACCGCGGTGGGTCTGGCGCGCGACCGGCGCGCGGTGGAGAACCTGCGCGACCGTGGCGTGATCCGCCGGCCGCAGGACGTCGGCATCGACCCCCGCCAGGCCACGCGCAACCTGCTGGCCGCACGCAGCATGCGCGACCTGGTGCGCGCCTCGGGCGGGTTGTACCAACCGCCCAAGCGCTTCAGAAACTGGTAACAGGAGATTCGACGATGAGCGACGTTCCCGCAGGGCTCGAAACCCTGGACTATTCCTTCTCCGGCGGCCGGCCGGCCGGCGCCTTCGCGCCGGTGCTGGTCGGCGTCGTCGGCTCCGGCAATCTCGAAGTCATGCTCGAGCCGGCCGACGGCAACGACTGCGCGGTGCGCGTCCAGACCTCGGCGCGCGGCTTCGGGTCGATCTGGCAGGCCGTGATGAACGACTTTCACGCTCGCCATCCGCTGGCCGGCCTGCGCGTCTCGATCAACGACATGGGCGCCACGCCCGCGGTGGTGAGCCTGCGCCTCGACCAGGCGGTGGCCGAGATCGGCGGAGGGCAGCCATGATCAGCTATGCGGAATGCTCTGCGCGCGAGCGGCTGGCGAAGCTGCTCGACCCCGGCAGCTTTCACGAGTGGCTGCCGCCGGCCGAGCGGGTCACCAGCCCGCACCTGGCGCAGCTCGGCGTCCCCTTCGCCTTCGACGACGGCGTGGCGATCGGCCGCGCGACGCTCGACGACCGCAGCGTCTTCGTCGCCGCGCAGGAGGGTGGCTTCATGGGGGGCGGCGTCGGCGAGGTGCACGGCGCCAAGCTGGTGGGCTTGATGCAGCGCGCCTTGCGCGACCGCCCCGCTGCCGTGCTGCTGCTGGCGGAGTCGGGCGGCGTGCGCCTGCATGAGGCCAACGCTGGGCTGATCGCCGTGTCGGAAGTGATGCGGGCGCTCCTCGACGTGCGCGCCGCCGGCATCCCCGTGATCGTGCTGATCGGCGGCGCCAACGGCTGCTTCGGCGGCATGGGCATCGTGGCGCGCTGTGCCGATCACATCGTGATGAGCGACGTCGGGCGGCTTGCGATGTCGGGGCCGGAGGTGATCGAGTCCTCCCACGGCGTGGACGAATTCGATTCGCGCGACCGCGCGCTGGTCTGGCGCACGACCGGCGGCAAGCACCGCTGGCTGACCGGCGACTGCGACGCGCTGGTCGAAGACGACGTCGCGGCCTTTCGCGCGTCGGCTGTCGCGGCGATCGATGCGTCCAGGCCATTGACGCTGGCGGCGCTGGAGGAGGAGCACGCGCTGCTCAGCGCGCGCCTGCATGCACTGCCTTCCGATACGGCCGGCCGCGACGAAGCCACCCTGCTCTGGAGTGCGCTCGGCTTCGCCGATGCGCAACAGGTCCCTGACCTTTCGGTCGAAGCCGTGCGCGCGCTGCGCGCCATCCGTTGAGGAGCGTTCAGATGCAGTGGAATTCTCTTGTCACTCAGCTCTTCGGTCCGTACCACGGCATGCGTGCCGACGGCGACTTCCTGCGGGGCGAAGTGATGTTCGAAGGCGAGCCGCTCACGGTGATCGGCACCACGAACCACGCGTCGATCGGCGTCCGGCTCGCGCTCGCTCAGGCCCGCGCGGTGCTCGATACGGTGGCGCAGCATCCCGGCCGACCGATCCTGCTGCTGATCGACACCCAAGGCCAGCAGTTGCGCCGGCGCGACGAATTGCTCGGCATCAACCGCGCGATGGCGCACCTCGGCGCGAGCATCGATCTGGCGCGGCGCCGCGGCCACCGCGTGATCGGCCTGGTGTACGACCAGGCCCTCTCCGGCGGCTTCATCACCTCGGGCCTGATCGCAGATGCCTGCTACGCGCTGCCGGATGCCGAGATTCGCGTGATGCGGATCCCTGCCATGGCGCGCGTGACCAAGCTGTCCGAGGAAAAGCTCGCCGCGCTGTCGCAGTCCAACCCCGTGTTCGCACCCGGCGTGCAGAACTACGTGGCCATGGGCGGCGTGCGTGCGCTGTGGCGCGGCGACCTGCAGGCTTGCCTACGCGATGCGCTGACCCACACGCCGACGGAAGACCGGCGCGCGCAGGACGGCGCCGAGCGGGGTGGGCGCCAGCTTGCCGCCGCCGTCGTGCAGCGCGTGCTGGACGCCGCCTGACCGCCAGAGGTGCACCATGGTCTCCCTGCGCCGCCATCAACTCGTCCGGCTCTCCGAGGCGGGCTGGTCCGCCGTCTTGCTCCGGCCGTGGGACCCGCAGGCGCGCGAATGCCTGACGCATTGGGCGATGCATCGACTGCCGCTGGTGGTGACGCGTCAACCGATAGCACCCCCTGCCGCCGGATGCATCGCACTGGGCCTGCCGTCGCCTGCGCGCTGGGACAAGCGCCGGCTGACGCTGCAGGTGCCGCGCACCGCGCTGCTTTGCTTCGACGAGTTCCCGCGGCTTGCCCAGGTGCAGGGGCTGCTGCCGCGGGCGGCGCGGTCTGCGGTGCGCGAGCTTCGCGGCGGACTCGACGCATGCCGAGCGTCATCTCGCGTCTTCGGCAGTTACGGGTGGCAAGCGATCAGCGGTCTCGACCACGTGCGGCCGGGCTCCGACCTCGATCTGTGGATTTCCGTCGATGACGCCTCCCATGCGGATGCCGTGACGCAGGTCCTTCAGTCCTTTGGCGCAGCGCGCCCGAGGCTGGATGGCGAGCTCGTTTTCGACGGTGGCGCGGCGGTTGCGTGGCGCGAATGGGCCGAGTGGCGCGCCGGACGCGCGCGGGCGGTGATGGTCAAGCGACTGAACGACGTGGTCCTGAAACGCGATACGGCATGGTGTGAGCGTGCCGGGCTGGCGGAGCTGGTCCCATGAGGACCTCTGCGCTGCGTGAGCAGCGGCACCCAGCGCTCACGCCATCGGCCATCGGCCGGGCCGCAACGCTCGCGCTGCACGACGAGCTGTCGCTGACGCCCAAGCCCGGCCTGGTGACGCTGATCGACCGCGGCAGCCACGACGACATGGATGCGCACACCTTCATGCGCAGCCTGTTCTCGCTGCGCCACTACTTTGCGCAGATCGCCGAGGCCGGCCTGGCGGACGCGGAGTTCGACGTTCTGGAGCGCTCCGGGATCGCGGCAGAAGCACGCATGCTGGCCGCCACCGGCGGCATCAACACGCATCGCGGTGCGATCTTCATGCTCGGCCTGTTGTGCGCCGCGGCTGGCGCTGCCCTGCGAGAGCAGGATGAAGCACCCCGCCCGGCAGACCTGCAGCGTGCGCTGCGCCGGCGGTGGGGCGATGCGCTGGCCCTGCGAAGTCAGCGCACGTCGACTCTCTCCGGCGGCATCGCTGCCCGACGCCATGGGCTTCGCAGCGCATCCGAAGAAGCGGCGCTGGCCTTTCCGGTGTTGTTCGATGCAGCGCTGCCCGCTCTGAGCGCGGCACTGGCCCGCGGATTGACGCCGCAGCAGGCGCGTCTCGACGCCTTGTTCCACATCATGGCCGTCCTGGAGGACAGCAACCTCGCGCATCGCGGCGGTCTTGCCGGGCTGCGCTTTGCGCAGCGCACGGCGCAGGCGTTCCTGGACCGTGGCGGTGTCGCGCGCCCCGGCGGACTTCAGGAGGCACACGCCATTGCAGGCGAGTTCGTGGCACGCCGCCTGTCGCCCGGAGGCGCGGCAGACACGCTGGCCGCAGCCTGCTGGCTCACGCGGGTGTGTGGGGGCTCATGAGCTTCGCGCTGCTGTTTTCCGGCCAAGGCAACCAGCACCCCGCGATGCTGCCGTGGATCGCCGACGATGCCATCGTCGACGACATGCGCACGCGCCTGGGCGTCGAGGACTGGCGCCGTGCGCTGGCCGATCCCGGCTGGGCCGAACGCAACGACAACGCGCAGACCTTGTTGACCGGCCTGGCACTGGCGGCCTGGAGCCAACTGGCTCCGCTCGTTGCACCTCCTGCTGCCATTGCAGGCTACAGCGTCGGGGAGCTGCCGGCCTTCAGCGCGGGGGGCGTGCTCGAACCCGCGGCCACCGTCGAACTTGCACGGCGGCGGGCCGAGGCGATGGACGAATGCGCGGCGCGGGCCCCCGGCGGCTTGCTGGCTGTGTCCGGTCTTTCCCGGATCGGGCTCGAACGCCTGCGAGCGCAAACCGGCCTCGCGCTCGCCATCCGCAACGGCGAGGACAGCGTGATCCTCGGCGGACCGATCGCTGCGTTGGTGCAGGCGCAGCCAATGGCCGAGCACGAAGGTGCGCAATGCACGCGATTGCGCGTCAACGTGGCATCCCATACGCCGTGGATGCGCGAAGCTGCCGACCGCTTTTCGCGGACGCTCGAGAACGTCCGGTTCCATGCGCCACGCGTCGTGTTGTTCAGCAATGCGGCGGACCGCATCCGGGACGCATCGTCTGCCCGGTTCGCGCTGGCCGCCCAGATCGCCACGACGGTTCGCTGGGACGAATGCATGGAAAACGTCATGGGGCGGCAGGTACGCTGCGTGCTGGAGATCGGCCCTGGCCAGGCGTTGGCGCGCATGTGGAGCCAGCGCTACCCCAGCGTTCCGGCGCGCGCCTGCGACGACTTCCGCAGTGCTGCAGCGATTGCTGCCTGGCTGAACAGCCATGCGGACTGACGAATCGCCGTAGATAAAATGCCGCTTCAGCACCCCTCCAAGGGCGAAGGATTCGAATGACAAGAAAAGCGAGCTCGGCGCCACTGGCCGCGGAAGGCCCTGAACGCGATAACACCGGCCCGCGTTCCCTGACGCGGCTGCTGGGATTGTTCGACGTGTTGTCGCTGACACAGAACGGGATGTCGCTCGCCGAGTTGAGCGCAACCCTGGCATCGCCGAAAAGCAGCCTGCTCAACCTGCTGCGGCCCCTGGTGGCCGAAGGCTACCTGATCCACGCCGACGGCAGCTATCGCATCGGCCCGTCGATCATCCGCCTCTCGGCCAGCGTGATGTCCGCCTGGAACTTCCCGAAGATGATCCGGCCCTTCATGGAAGAACTCGTCGAGCGCACCGGCGAGACCGTGCTGCTCGGCGTGCTCAACAAGGAGGCCGAGGCCGTGGCCTTTGTCGAGCTCGTCAACAGCCCTCATCCGGTGCGCCTTCAAGTACCGGTCGGGACGGTTCGCCCGCTCTATGCGAGCCCGACCGGCTGGCTGCTGCTCGCCTATGCCGACAAGGGCTTCAGGGACCCGTACATGGCCTCGGTGCAGTTCAAGCTCAAGATGCCGGCCGGGATCGCGAGGGCCTCGATCACGCGCGAGATGGCCAAGATCCGGACCGAAGGCGTGTGCAGTGCCATCGATACCCCCATCGCCGGGGTCGGATCCGTCATTGCGCCCGTTTTCGACGGCAATGGCGAGTGCATCGCATCGCTTACCGTCGCCGGCCCGGCAGATCGATTCCGCAAGGACATGGATTTGCTCAGAGCGACAGTCAAGGAAGTGGCTGCGAGGGCTTCGGGCATCGTCGGGGCTGCCCAGCCGGGTCCCAGGTAGCCAGGTAGAGGCCTTGCGCCATCCGGCCCGTCTTCATTCCTTCAGGACGATCCGGCCCTCCTCGATGAGGCGCCCCATCTTCTCGTACTCGGCGGCCAGGAATGCGGCATAGGCCTTCGACGTGCCCCCGACGCGCTCCACCGCCATCGCGAGCATCTTCTCGCGGACCCGGTCGTCGGCCAGCACCTCGTTGGTCGCCCGGTTCAGCGTGTCGATGACCGGCGCGGGCGTACCTGCGGGCACGTTGAGCCCCACGAAGGTGTACGCCTCGTAGTCCGGGTAGCCCTGCTCGGCCACGGTCGGCACATCCGCCAGCGAGGGCGAGCGGCGCTTGCCGGTCACGGCGATCGGCTTGATCTTCCCGGCCCGGATCAGCGGCTCGGCCACCGCGATCGAGCCGAAGGCCAGGTCGACGTGCCCTGCCATGAGGTCGTTGAACGCCGGGTTCTCGCCCTTGTAGGGCACGTGATTCAGGCGGATGCCCGCCAGCTTCTGGAAGTACTCGCCCGCCAGGTGCTGCGGACCGCCCAGCCCGGTGGTTCCGTAGCTGATGGCGCCCGGCTTGCTCCGCGCCAGCTGCACCAGCTCGGGCACCGTGCCGGCCGCGAGCGTGGTGCGCGCCACCAGCACGTTGGGCACGTTGTGGATATGGATCACGGGCAGCAGGTCCTTGCGCGGATCGAAGGGCTGCTTCGTCAGGTGCGGCAGTATCACCTGCGGGCCGGTGGTGCAGAAGCAGACGGTGTAGCCGTCGGGCGCCGACTTCGCGACATGGTCGGTCCCGATCGAGCCGGCGGCTCCGGCCTTGTTCTCGACGATCACGACCTGGCCCAGCACCCTGCCGAGTTCCTGTCCCACCAGCCGGCCGAGCACATCCGTCGCTCCGCCCGCGGGAAAGGGCACCACCAAGTGGATCGGCCTGGCCCGGGGATAGTCCTGCGCTTGCGACGCAGTGGAGAACCCGAGCGTCGCAGTGAGCATGAACACAGAGCTCAAGGCGCGAAACAGCGTTGCGGAGAACATGGCCATCACCTGATGTTCACGATTCTGGTGCCGGTATCGCGCGCGGTCGCCGGGGTCTTCACACCTCGACCGGCGCGAAGTCGCTCTTCGTCGCGCCGCATTCCGGGCAGCACCAGTCCTCCGGCACATCGGCCCAGCTGGTGCCGGGCGCGATGCCGTGGTCCGGGTCGCCCAGAGCCTCGTCGTAGAAGTGCGCGCAGAAGAAGCACTGCCATATTGTCGTGTTCACTGCGCGCGCACCTCCCACACCAGCGGCAGCTCGAACAGCGTGGCATTGACGCCGGCACGCACGCCGCATTCCTTGCCGGGCTCGATCTGAAAGTCGGGAATGCGCTTGAGCCATTCCTCGAGAAAGATCTTGATCTCGGTGCGCGCCAGCAGCGAGCCCGGGCAACGGTGCGCGCCGTTGCCGAAGGTCGAATGGATCGGGGTGCGGCGCTGGAAGTTCACCGCCATCGGATCGTCGAACTGGCGGTCGTCCACGCCGTGCAGCGTCGTGGGCATGACGACCATCTCGCCGGCCTTCATCTCGACGCCCTTGTAGTTCATGTCCTCGCGCACCATGCGGCCCTGGTTGACGACCGGGAAGCGGCGCAGCAATTCTTCCACCGCCGCCGGGATGCGATCCGGATGCTCGATCAGCTCATGGCGGTGCGCCGGGCTCATGGCCAGGAAGCGCGCGGCGAACCCCATCGCCGAGGCCACGGTGTCCAGGCCGCCGATCAGCACCAGCGCCACCATCGGGATCACCTCCTCGTCGGTGATCGGCCGTCCGTCCACCTGCGCCTTGGTTAGCTGGCTGATCGCGTCCGGCCCGGGGTTCGCGCGCCGCTCCTTCACCTTCTGCGCTGCATAGCCGAAGATGTTCATGTAGCTCTGCTCGCGCTCGGCTTCGCTGCTCGGGCGCACCTGCTGGTCGGCCCAGGCCAGCAGCTTCTCGCGGTCTTCGACCGGGAGGTCGACCATCCGCATGAAGATGCCGATCGGCAGGTGCTGCGCGAACTCGCTGACGAACTCGCAGCGGCCGCGCGGCCGGAAGCCCTCGATCAGCTCGATCGCCTGCTCGCGCGCCCGCCCCGCGAGGGCCGACACCGCCTTGGGCGACAGCAGCGGCGACAGCAGCGACCGGTACTTCGTGTGCTCCGGCGGATCGAGAAAGATCGGCGGCATCCGGTGCGTGTTGCGTTCGGCGGGCACCACCAGCTTCTGCGAAGTGAAGCGCTCCGCGTCCTTGAAGATTTCGTAGATGTCCTCCCCGCGCGTCGCCACCCAGTGCCCGCCGTTCTTCGGCGTCCAGAAGATGTCGGGGATGCCCGGATCGTGAAGGCGCTTCAGCGCGGCGTGATAGTCGCCGCCCGTGACCTCGACGTTGTAAAGGTCGAACGTATGCACCCGTTCGGCGGGCACGTGCGGCGGGATTCGGTCGGCAACGGAATGACTCATGTGGTGGACCTCTTGAGCGAAGTTTTTTGGGTCGTGCGGCCCGCTGGGCGGCTTGGGCGGGCTGCGCGCGCCGGGCCGGCGACCGCCAGCAGCCCGCGCAGGTAGAGCAGGAACATGTCGCCGGCGTAGGCGGGATTGCCGCGCTGCGCGCCGTGGCCGCTCTGCAGCGCCAGCGATGTACCGAAGGACAGGGCGGCCGCGGCGAGCGCCTCGGGCGCGGCCGGCGGCTCCTTGCCCGCCTTCTCGAACAGGGCCGCGAAGACGCGCGCGACGTGCCGGTGATGGGCGGTGATGAAGGCCTGGTAGTGGGCTGCGAATTTCGGATTGCGCTCGGCATGCAAAGTGAGCTCGACCCAGAGCAGGCCGCCGCTGCCGTCGCGGCGGGAGCGCTGGAAGCGCGCCAGGAAACCGTGCAGCACGGCCTCCGCGTCCGGCGCCTCGGCAACCACCTGGCTCCACTCGCTCGCCTGGCGTTCGAGCCACTCGCTCATCAGCTCGAGCAACATGTCTTCCTTGGTGCTGTAGTTCGCATAGAAGGCGCCTCGGCTCAGGCCCGCGGCCTGGCTGATGCCGTCCACCGAGGCCGCCCGGACGCCTTGCCCGGCGAACGCCTGGGTGGCGGAACTGCGCAGGCGGGTCTTGGTGATCTCGCGCTTCTCTTCACGGGTCATCGCTTCCATGACTGTCTCCTTCACATACAGTTGTGTATTCTAATTATTGATCGATGTTCTGATATTGGTACACACCCTAGCGCCGACTGTTTCATTCGAAACGCTTCTTGACGAGCCTTTTGGGTTTGTTCAGAATTACGCACTGTGTTCATATATTAGACCAAAACGTGTCCTCCACGAGCTACGAACTGAGCGATGAGCAGAAGGCCATCCAGGACCTGATCCGGCGCGTCGCGCGCGAAAAAGTGGCGCCGCGCGCCGACGAGATCGACCGCACCGCCGAGTACCCGCACGACATGTTCGCGCTGCTCAAGGGACTGGGCCTGTTCGCGCTGCCCTTCCCCGCCGAATACGGCGGCACCGGCAGCACGCTGTCGGCCTGCGTGGCGGTCGAGGAGTTCGGGCGCGTCTGCTACAACACCGGCTACCTGCTGGTCGTGCAGTGGACGCCGTTCGGCGCCATCCTGGCCGGTGGCACCGAGGCGCAGAAGCAGCGCCTGCTGCCCGGGCTGGCGAGCGGCGAGCTGCGCGGCGCGCTGTCGCTGACCGAGCCGCAGAGCGGTTCCGACGTCTCCGGCATCAAGACCACCGCGCGCCGCACGGCCGGCGGCTACGTGCTCAACGGCGCGAAGATCTGGTGCACCAACGCCGACATCGCCGACTTCATCCTCGTCGCCGCGAAGACGCAGGACGAAGCCGGCCAGCCGCTCGGCATCAACCTGTTCGTCGTCGATCGCGGAACGCCCGGCCTGACGGTGGGCCGCAAGGAAGACAAGATGGGCGCCCGCGGCGTGCCCTCGTGCCCGCTCTTCTTCGACGAGGCGAAGCTCCCGCTGGACAGCCGCCTCGGCCCCGAGGGCGGCGAAGGCTTCAAGGTCGCCATGGAGGCGCTCAACACCAGCCGGCCGATCGTCGCGGCGCGTGCCGTCGGCATCGCGCAGGGCGCGATCGACCACGCCGTCGCGTACATCCGGGAGCGGCGCGCCTTCGGCCAGGCGATCAGCGACTTCCAGGGCGTGCGCTGGATGCTTGCCGACATGGTGATGCAGACCGAAGCAGCGCGCCAATTGGTCTATCGTACGGCCGCCATGGTCGACGCCGGCGTGACGGGCCGGGCGCTGGCGCCGATGGCGGCGATGGCCAAGTGCGTCGCCTCCGACGTTGCGATGAAAGTCGCCACCGATGCGGTGCAGCTCTTCGGCGCCGCCGGCGTGTCGGCCGAGTATCCGATCAACCGCTACTTCCGCGATGCGAAGGTGGTGCAGATCATCGAGGGCACGAACCAGATCCAGCGCAACATCATCGCGAACAGCCTGCTCGGGAAGGCCGGCCGATGACGGGACCGCTGGCCGGCCTGAAGGTCCTCGAGCTGGCCGGCATCGGCCCGGGGCCGATGTGCGCGATGCTGCTCGCCGACCTCGGCGCGACCGTGATCCGCGTGGACCGCAAGCAGCCCGTGAAGCTCGGCATCGAGCGGCCGCTGAAGTTCAACACGCTGCTGCGCAACCGCGGCGTGGTCGCGCTCGACCTGAAGCAGCCCGCTGCGGTGGAGGCGGTGCTCGGGCTGGTCGAGCAGGCCGATGCGCTGATCGAAGGGTTTCGCCCCGGCGTCACCGAGCGCCTCGGCCTGGGGCCCGACGTCTGCCTCGCGCGTAATCCGCGGCTGGTCTACGGGCGCCTCACCGGATGGGGCCAGAGCGGCCCGCTGGCGCAGGTGGCCGGCCACGACATCAACTATCTCGCCATCACCGGCATCCTGGAAGCGATCGGACGAGAAGGCCAGCCGCCGTCGATCCCGCTGAACCTGCTCGGCGACTATGCCGGCGGATCGCTGTACATGGCGGTCGGCCTGCTCGCCGCGACCCTCGAGGCGCGCCGCACGGGCCAGGGCCAGGTGGTCGACGCGGCGGTCGTCGACGGCGCCATGCACCTGGCGACGACCTTTCACGGCATGGTCGCCGGCGGCATCTGGCACGAAGGCCGCGGCGCCAACCTGACGGACAGCGGCTCGCATTTCTACGACTGCTACGAGTGCGCCGACGGCCGCTGGATCGCGGTCGGGCCGATCGAGGAGAAGTTCTTCGCCGAGCTGCTCGCCCGTCTGGAGATCGACGCCGAAGCGCTCGGCCCCCAGATGTCGCGCGAGCACTGGAAGCCGGCCAAGGAAATGCTTGCCGCCACCTTCAGGACGCGAACGCGCGACGACTGGGCGACGCGCCTGGAGCAGACCGACGCCTGCGTATCGCCGGTGCTGAGCTTTGCCGAGGCCGCGGCGCACCCGCACCTGAAGGCGCGCGGCAGCCTGGTCGAGATCGACGGCATCGTCCAATCCGCACCGGCCCCGCGCTTCTCGCGCAGCACGCCCGCCACCCCGACGCCGCCTCAGGCGGTCACGCCCGAGAACACCGATCGAACCTTGTCGGCCTGGTTGTCCCCGGACAAGATCGCGGCACTGCGGCGCGACGGCGTCATCGACTAGACACACCATGGACCTGCGCTACACCGACGAAGAACTTGCCTTCCGCGACGAGGTGCGCGCCTTCTTCGCGACGGCATTGCCGCCCGAGCTGCGCCGCAAATGCGAGCTCGGCCAGCGCATCGGCAAGGACGAAATGAAGCGCTGGGTGCGCATCCTGCACGAGCGCGGCTGGGCCACGCCTTCGTGGACGCCCGAATGGGGCGGCACCGGGTGGGACCCGGTCCGGCAATACATCTTCAAGGAAGAGCTCGCCATGGCCCCGGCGCCGGAGCCGATCTCGTTCAACATGAACATGATCGGGCCGACGCTGATCGCCTTCGGCAGCGACGAGCAGAAGCGCCATTTCCTGCCCCGCATCGCGCGCATGGAGTATTGGTTCTGTCAGGGCTTCTCGGAGCCGGGTGCCGGGTCGGACCTGGCGGCGCTGCGCACCAGCGCCGTCCTGGACGGCGACCACTACATCGTCAATGGGCAGAAGCTGTGGACCTCGACCGCGCACCATGCCGATTGGTGCTTCCTGCTCGTGCGCACCGATCCGGCAGCGAAGAAGCAGCAGGGCATCACCTACCTGCTGATGGACATGCGCTCGCCCGGCGTTTCGGTGCGGCCGATCGTGACGATCGATGGGCACCACGAGACCAACGAGATGTTCCTCGACAACGTGCGCATCCCGGTGGCGATGCGCGTCGGCGACGAGAACAAGGGCTGGGACTATGCGAAGTACCTGCTGGGCCATGAGCGCAGCGGCATCGCGCGCGTGGGCGTCTCCAAGTTCCGGGTGCGCCGCGCGAGGCAGCTCGCCGCGCAGGTGATGCAAGGCGGCCGGCCTCTGATCGAGGACGCGCGCTTCCAGGAGCGCGTCGCCGAGATCGAGATCGAGCTGAAGGCGCTCGAGATCACCCAGATGCGGCTGATCTCCGAAACCGCCAAGCACTCCAACGGCAAGCCCGACCCCAAGTCCTCGATCCTGAAGATGAAGGGCTCGCAGCTCCAGCAGGCGGCGGCCGAGCTGCTGCTGGAGGTCGCCGGCCTGCACGCACTGGAGTTCGACCCCGGCTTCCTCGCCGGCCGGCCGGACGCCGCCGAGGATGCCGACGATTGGGCGCTGACGATCGCCCCCAACCACTACTGGGCGCGGCACGTGTCGATCGTCGGTGGCTCGAACGAGATCCAGCGCAACATCCTCGCCAAGACCGTGCTCGGACTCTGACCCACCCACCATGGACTTCGACCTCACCGACGAGCAGCGCATGCTGCAGGACAGCCTGCAGCGGCTTCTGGCCGAACGCTGCGGCTTCGAACAACGGCTGGCCAGCCGCGACGAGCCCGGCGGCTACAGCCGCGCGCTGTGGTCGCGCCATGCCGAGATGGGACTGCTGGGGCTGCCCTTCGCCGAGGATGACGGCGGTCTCGGCGGCGGCCCCGTCGAAACGCTGATCGTGATGCAGGCCTTCGGCCGTGCACTCGCGCTCGAGCCCTATTTGCCGACGGTGGTGCTGTCCGGCGCCCTGCTGCGCCAGGCCGCCTCGCCGGCGCAGCGCGATGCGCAGGTGGGCGCGATCGTCGCCGGGGAGCGCACGCTGGCCTTTGCCTACGCCGAATCGCAATCGCGTGACGACCTGGCCGACGTCACGGCGCGTGCCGAGCGCGACGGCGCCGGTTGGCGGCTCTCGGGCATCAAGCGTTTCGTGCTCGCCGGCGACAGCGCCGAGCTGCTGATCGTCTCGGCCCGCACGCACGGCGATGCGCGCGACCGCGACGGCGTGTCGCTGTTTCTCGTCGATCCGGGCGCGGCCGGGATCACGCGGCGCGGCTACCGCACGCAGGACCACCAGCGTGCCGCCGACATCCGCTTCGATGCGGTGCATCTGGAGGCAGACGCTCTGCTCGGGCCCGAAGGCGCCGCGCTGCCGCTGATCGAAGGCGCCGTCGACACCGCCACGGCCGCGCTGTGCGCCGAAGCGGTCGGCGCGATGGAACGCCTGCACGAGATCACCGTCGAGTACCTGACGATGCGCAAGCAGTTCGGCGTCGCGATCGGCAGCTTCCAGGCGCTGCAGCATCGTGCGGTGGACATGCTGGTCGCCGTCGAGCAGGCGCGCAGCATGGCCTTGTACGCAGCGATGATGTGCAGCGAACCCGACGCCGCCGAGCGCGGCCGCGCGATTTCCGCCGCCAAGGTGCAGATCAACAAGAGCGCGCGCTTCGTCGCGCAGGAGGCGATCCAGCTGCACGGCGGCATCGGCATGACCGAGGAGTGCCAGGCCGGGCATTACTTCCGGCGGCTGTCGGTGATCGAGATGCTGTTCGGCGACACCGCGCACCACCTGCGGCGGGTGGCCGCTGGGGGCGGATTGATCTAGGCGGCCCGCGCCTCGATGCCGGCCACCACGCCGGAAGCCTTCGCAGCGACTTCCTTGACCACGGTCTTCAGCTGGTCGAGCTCGTTGCGGAAGCGATCCGACGGGCCCGCGATGTTGAGCGATGCGACGCAGTTGCCGTCGCCGTCGAACACCGGCGCAGCCACGGCCGCCAGGCCGACCATGTAGTTGTCCACCGAGGTCGACACGCCCTCGGCACGAATCCGGTCGAGCTCGCGCGAGAGCGATGCGCGGGTCACCGGAATCGCCGTCCTGACCTTGAACTGCACCGACGACAGGTAGGCCTCGCGCCAGCGCTTCTCGGTGTAGGCGAGCAGCAGCCGGCCGGCGGAGCTGGCATAGAGCGGCCGCGTGGTGCCCACCGGAATCTGGTAGCGCACCGGATGCGGGCTGTCGATGATTTCGACGTAGGTCAGCACCTCGGCGTCGCGGTTGAGCACCCCCAGGAGCACGGTTTCGCCGGTGCGCTGGCAGAGCTCCTCCATGAAGGGCCGGATCATCCTCGGGAAGTTCCAGGCCGACATCACGCTCGCGGCGAGCCTAAAGATCGACGGGCCCAGCCGGTACTGGCCGGCGCTGTGGATCAGGTAGCCCTCCGCGACCAGCGGGCGCAGCAGGTTCAGCAGGCTGCTTTTGGGGGACTCGAGCGTGACGTTGAGCTCGGCCAGCGACATGCCGTCCGGCGTCATCGACAGCACGTCGAACAGGCCGAGCAGGCGCGTGAGCGAGCGTGGCCCGGTGACGTCGCGCTCTGCGGGCAGGCCGTTGTTGTTGTCTTCGACGATTTTCTTGGTGACCATTGCATCCCCATGCGGGCCGGACGGGCCGCTCAGTTCGGTCGGGCCCGTCAGGCTCGCAATGCTACCCGAGCCCGGCAGCATTGCATGCTCCCGGGCTTTCCTCACACCGGATCCCAGGGCGTCAGCTTCATCGAGGGCACGTTGTCGAAGAAGCTGGCCTCGAAGGCCGGCATCGCCTCGTCCGCGATCATCTCGGGCGTCCAGCCATCGCCGCGGTGCATCGAGCGCATCATGCGGATCTGGCTGAAGAAGTAGATCTCGTTGGCGCGCACGCCGAAGATCTGCCCCGACACCTTGCCGGCGCGGTCGCTGGCAAGGTACACCGCCAGCGGCGCGATCTTGGCGCTTTCCATCTTCTTCAGCTTCTCGACGCGCGCCTTCTCCTCCGGCGTGTCGGCCGGGATGCCCGCGGTCATCGCCGTCCAGGCCCAGGGCGCGATGCAGTTGGAGCGGACCTTGAAGCGCGCCATGTCGAGCGCGATCGATTTCGACAGCCCCACGATGCCCATCTTCGCGGCCGAGTAGTTGCCCTGGCCCAGGTTTCCGATGAGCCCCGAGGTCGAGGTCATGTGCACGTAGCTGCCGCTCTCCTGGCTCTTGAAATGCGGCGCCGCGGCGCGCGTCATGTAGAAGGAGCCGTTCAGGTGCACGTCGACGACGGCCTGCCACTCCTCCTTGCTCATGTTGAAGATGAAGCGGTCGCGCACGATGCCGGCGTTGTTGACGATGCAGTCGATGCGGCCGAAGCTGTCGAGCGCGGCCTGCACGATCTTGTGCGCCGAATCCCATTCGGCCACGCTCTCCACCGCAGCCACCGCCTGCCCGCCCGCTTCCCTGATCTCGGCGACCACCGATTCGGCCAGCGCCTGGCCGCTTTCCTTGTCGCGCGCGAGATCGTTGACCACCACCTTCGCGCCATTCGCGGCGAACGCCTTCGCGAAGTCGCGCCCGATGCCGGCACCGGCGCCGGTCACGATCACGACCTTGTCTTGAACCATCCCCATCCGTTTGCTCCTTGAGTTTTGGTGTTCAGTCGCCGCTGAAATCGGGCACGCGCTTGCCGCGAAACGCCGCGACGGCCTCGGCATGGTCTCGCGTCTGGTTCGACAGCAGCTCGTAGGCCATGCCGGCGTCCATCACCGAGGCGGCGATCTGCTTGAGCCCGACGTTGATCGTGGCCTTGGTCCACTGGATCGCGCGGCGCGCGCCGCCGGCCATGCGCTGGGCCCAGGCATCGACCGCGGCATCGAGTTCCTCGGCCGGCAAGGCGAAATTGACCAGCCCGATCGCGGCCGCCTCCTCGCCGGTGATCGTGTCGCCGGTCAACAGGTACTGCTTGGCTCGGGCATAGCCGATGAGCTGCGGCCAGATGACCGCGCCGCCGTCGCCGGCGACGAAGCCGACCTTCACATGCGGATCCGCGATCTTCGCGTGGTTCGCGGCGAAGATGACGTCGCAGAACAGCGCCAGCGTTGCGCCCAGGCCCATCGCGGCGCCGTTCACCTTGGCGATCACCGGCTGCGGCACGTCGAGCAGGCCCATCACCAGGCGCTTGGCCATCGTCGCATCCGGCACCATCAGCGACGGGCGATCGACCAGGCGCTGCATCTGCTCGACGTCGCCGCCGGCGCTGAAAGCCTTGCCGGCGCCGGTCAACACGACGACATGCGTCGCGTCGTCGCGAGGCAGTTCGCCGAGCAGGCGCTCCAGCTCGTCGTGCATCGCCGTGTCGAACGCATTCAGCGCCTCCGGGCGGTTGAAGCTCACGTGAAGCACGCGCCCGTCGCGGCCGTCGCGTCGGAGTGCCAGGCTGCGGTAGTGGTCGAGATTCATGCTGCCGTCTCTCGTTGCGCCTCGATGAAGCGCCCAAGGTGCCATTCGCCGTCGCCGTACAGCGTCGTCAGCGCCAGCAGCCGCTTGTAGTAGTGGCCGATCGGATACTCGTCGGTGAGCCCGATGCCGCCGTGCAGCTGGATGCCCTGCCCGCCGACGAAGCGGGCCGACGATGCCAGCAGCACCTTCGCGGCCGAGACCGCCTGGCGACGCAGCGCGGGCGCGCCGTCGAGGCTGGCGATGCCGCGGTACAGGATCGATCGCGTCTCCTGCACCTCCACGAACATCTCCGAGATGCGGTGCTGCAGCGCCTGGAAGCGGCCGATCGGCTGGCCGAATTGCTGGCGCGTCTTCAGGTACTCGCTGCTCGTCTCCAGCACCGCTTCCATGCAGCCCAGCGCCTCGGCCACCTGCGCGAGCGCGGCGCGGTCGAGCGCCTCCTCGAGCTTCGCGAGGCCGCTGCCGGGCGCCGTGAGCCGCGCGTCGGCGGCAACGTACACCGAGCGCAGCTCCAGGTCGGCGGCCAGCGTGCCGTCGATCAGCGGATAGCCGTGCACCGCGGCCGCGCTCTTGTCGACCAGGAACAGCGCGAGCCCCTCGCCGGCGACCTGCGCCGACACGATGAAAAGATCCGCCCCCTGCGCGCCGGGAATCATCAGCTTGGTCCCCTCGATCACGAAGCCGTCGCCCTCGGCGCGCGCGAGGGTCGACGCCGCGTCCAGCTCGTAGCGGCCGGCCGGCTCGCTGTGCGCGAGCGCGATCTGCAATGCACCGCCGGCCAGAGCTTCGAGCAGCTCGCCGCGCCGTTGCGCTGCGAACACCGGCGCGTCGGCGGTCTCGACCAGCCGGGCCGACAGCACCGCGCAGCCGATGTAGGGTTCGAGTGCCAGCGCGCGGCCGAGCTCCTCGGTCACCAGCGCCGTCTCGACGAAGCTGCAGCCCAGCCCGCCGAAGTCCTCCGGGATGCCGAGGCCGAGCCAGCCCATCTCGGCGTACTGCGCCCAGTGCGGCGTCGATGCGTCGCCGGCCGCCTGCAGGCGGCGCCGCGCCTCGAAGCCGTACTGCTCGCGCACGTAGCGGTTCGCGGCATCGCGCAGCATCTGCTGCTCTTCGCTCAGGTTGAAGTCCATGTCTGCGTCCCTGCCTGCCTACAGCCCGAAGGCCAGCTTGGCGATGATGTTCTTCTGGATCTCCTGCGACCCGCCGTAGATCGTCGACGCGCGCGTGATCAGCGCCTGCGCGGTGCGGCCCGGCACCTGCGGCGGCCAGCGCAGCGCCTCGCCGCCGGCTAGCGCCTCGCCCTCGTCGTGGCCCCACTGACGCAGCGCATGCAGGCCCAGCGCTTCCACCTGCAGCTCGGTGACGCGCTGCTGCAGCGCCGAGCCGCGCAGCTTGAGCGCCGACACCACCGCATCGAGGTCGTGGCGGTTCTTCTCCTGCGACAGCACGCGCAGCACCGAGTATTCGAGCGCGAGCAGGTCGACCTCGACGCGCGCGAGCTCGCGGGCGAACTCGGGGCGATCGATCAGGCGCTGGCCGTTCACGCGCTGCACCGTGGCGATCTCGCGCGCCTTCTCGAGCTCGCGCTTGTTGAAGTAGAGGAAGGCGCTGGCAGTGCGCTCCTTGCCGAGCAGGTACTTGGCATAGGTCCAGCCCATGCCGGGCTCGCCGACGAGGTTCTCGCAGGGCACCCGCACGTTGTCGAGGAACACCTCGTTGAGCCCGAGGCCGCCTTCGATCGACACGATCGGCCGCACCGTCAGGCCCGGCGTGTCCATCCTGATCAGCAGGAAGGAGATGCCGCGCTGCGGCTTCACGTCGGCATCGGTGCGCACCAGGAAGAAGCCCCACTCGGCCATCGAGGCATCGCTGGTCCAGATCTTCTGGCCGTTGACGATGTACTCGTCGCCGACGCGCTCGGCCCGCGTCTTCAGGCTCGCGAGGTCCGAGCCGGCATTGGGCTCGGAGAAGCCCTGGGTCCAGAACTCGTCGCCGGCCAGCATCGGCGGCAGGAAGCGCCGCTTCTGCGCCTCGGACGCGAAGGCGAGCATCACCGGCGCGACCATGTGCAGCCCCTGCCAGCTGTAGTCCAGCCCGTCGGCGTCGTACAGCTCCTGCATGAAGAGGTGCTTGCGCAGCGGGCTCCAGCCGGTGCCGCCCCATTCGAGCGGCCAGTGCGGTGCGCCCCAGCCGCGGCCGTGCATCAGCTTCTGGAACGCCCGCACGTCCTCGCGCGACGGCGGGTGGGCGCCGATGTAGAAGCGGCGCGCCATCGGCGGCGGGAGGTGGTCGCGGAAGAAGGCGCGAACCTCCAGCCTGAAGGCCTCGTCCTCGGGGGAAAACTCGAAGCGCATGGACAGTGTGGCTCTCAGTTGATCAATTATGTGAACGATGTTCGTTTAGTTTAACGACACTGAACGGACTGTCAATGCTTCGCCGCGTGCGCAGAGCACGCGCGCGGGTTTCGGGTCCGCGAACAGCGCGGCCACTGCAGCGGCGCGGCGGCGCAGCACCACGACCGGGCTGAGCGTGCCCTTGGCGGTCATCTCGCCGCTGTCGAGCGTGGCCGGCTCGGTTTCGACCACGATACGCAGCACGCGGTTCGAGCTGCCGGTGGCACCGGCAGCCAGCGCATCCAGCCGCTGCTGGAAGGCCGTCCGCACGCGCGGGCTCGCGACGACCTCGCTCGCGGGCGCGTCGGCCGCAAGCGCCGGGTCGAACGCACGGCAGGCCGCAAGATCGGGGAACACCAGTGCGCCGACATGGTCCTCGCCGCTGCCGGCGATCACGAGGTCCAGCACGAGCGGCGAGAACGCCGCCAGCGTCGTGCTGCGCAGCGGCCCCGCATGGACCCAGGTGCCGCTGGAGAGCTTGAAGTTCTCGGCGATCCGGCCGTCGAATCGCAGCCCTTGCTCCGGATGCGCGGGGTCGACGAAGCTCGCCGCGTCGCCGAGGCAGAAGTAGCCTTCGTCGTCGAAGGCAGCAGCGCTGCGCTCGGGATCGTTCCAGTAGCCGGGCGTCACGCAGTCGCCCCGGACGCGCAGCTCGAGCTTGTCGTTCACCGGCGCGAGCTTCAGCTCGACCCCGGCCACCGGCAGCCCGACGATCGCCTCGCGGCGCGGGTCCCGGCTCGTCGTCAACGGCACCGGGCCGCATTCGGTGGAGCCAATGCCCGAGACGATCAGCACCCGCTCGCCGCAGTGCTTCACCGCCACCTCGTCGAGGCCGGCCCAGGTGTGCGCGGGCAGCACGGCGCCGCCGTAGTACAGCAGCTGCAGCCGCGCGTAGAAGCGCTCGCGCAGCAGTGCGTCGTCGCGCAGGTGCGGCAGCAGCGCGGCCAGGCCCCCCGGCGTGTTGTAGTAGATCGTCGGCGACACCTCGCGCAGCGCGTCGACGCTGGGCTGCACCGCCTCGGCCATCGGCTTGCCGGGGTCCAGGTAGTAGGAGCCGCCGCAGTACAGCGCGATCCCGAGGTTGTTGGTGCCGCCGAAGGTGTGGTGCCACGGCAGCCAGTCGACCAGCACCGGCGGCTCGTCGAGCAGGAAGGGCATCGCCTGCACGACCTGCTGGCGGTTGCTGCAGAGCATGCGGTGGGTCAGCATCACGCCCTTGGGCTCGCCGGTGGTGCCGGAGGTGAACATCACCTTGGCCACCTGCTCGGGCCGGATGGCGTCGTAGGCCGCGTCGACCGCATGGCCCGGCGCGGCGTCGAGCAATGTGGAGAACGGCGTGGCACCGCCTTCGGCCTCGCTGGCGACGAACTCCGCCTCGGGGAAGGCCGCGCGCGCGGCACGCCCGTAGGCCGCTGCGCTGGACGCATAGACCAGCCCCGGACGCACACGCTCGTTCAGGAACTTCAGCTTCGCGTGGTCCTGCGACAGCAGCGCATACGCCGGCGTCACCGGCACATACGGAATGCCGACGTGCGTGCAGGCCAGCGCCAGCAGCTGGTTGTCGAAGTCGTTCTCCGACAGGATCATCACCGGCCGTTCGGCGCCGAGCCTGCGCTCCAGCAGCGACTGGCCGATTGCCCTGACCTTGTGCAACGTGTCGGCGAAAGTCAGGGTCTCCCAGGCCCCGGTCTTTGGGCCGCCCGGCGGGCGGCGGGCGAGGAACACTTGCGCCGGCCGTTCGAGGGCCCACTGCGCCAGCCGGTCGGTGTAGCGCCGCGGATAGCGGTGGAGAGGCTCGGCGAGACGCATGCGAACGCTGCCGTCCGCATCGTGCGCGACCTCGCAGGCGCCCGGACCGAGCCGCACCGGCCGGATCGGCGCATCGAACGAGGGATCGCGGTGGGGCATGGAAAACGTCTCCTGAAACGTGGCCGTCGATCCGGCGGCACTTCATTTAATTGAACATCGTACTAGAATTCGAACGACAGAGACAAGCCCATCGCGCCATGACTGACCTCCTCTACGAACCCTCCGACGACGGCATCGCCACGCTGACGCTGAACCGGCCCGATGCGCTCAACGCCTTCGACTTCCCGATGTACGAGGCGCTGATCGCCCAGCTCGAGGCGCTGCGGCACGACGCCGGCACGCGCGTGCTGATCGTCACCGGCGCCGGTCGCGCGTTCTGCGCCGGCCATGACCTGCGCTCGCCTGGGCCGGCGCCATGGGTGGACCCGGCGCTCGGCAAGCCCTACGTGGCGAAGCACTCGATCACGCGCATCGCGCAGATCCCGCTGTTGATGCGCCAGTTGCCGCAGCCGGTGATTGCGGCAGTGAACGGCGCCGCGGCGGGCATCGGCTTCGCGTTCGCGCTGGCGGCCGATCTGTGTCTGGCCGGGCAATCCGCCAAATTCGTCAACTCGATCCACAACGCCGGCACCGGCCACGAGCTCGGCATGAGCTGGATGCTGCCGCGCGCGGTCGGCACCCAGCGCGCCGCCGAGATCCTGCTGACGGCGCGTCCGGTGCTGGCCGACGAGGCGGCTCGCATCGGGCTGGCACTGCGCGTGGTGCCGGATGAGCGCCTGCTGGCCGAGGCGCGCGCGCTCGCCGAGGCGATCTGCGCCAACGTGCCGCTCGGCGTCTGGCTCACCAAGCAATCGCTGTGGCTGAACCAGGGCGTCGCGAGCCTGGAAGCGGCCTGCGAGATCGAATCGCGCGCGGTCTTCCAGGCCCAGGCGACGGAAGATGCGGCGGAGAAGCGCAAGGCCTATTTCGAGAAGCGTGCGCCGCGCTTCGGCAACCGATGAACGCTGCGCCGACGGACATCCCGCCCGGCTTCGAGCAGATGCCGGCCTTCGGCCCTTTCCACGAACTGGTCGGGCCGTTGTATGCGGCACGGCGCGACGCCATGCACATCGTCGGCCTGCGGGTCGAGGACAAGCACCGCAACCGCGGCGCGATGATGCACGGCGGCATGATCTGCATGCTGGCCGACACCGCGATCGTCTGGGCCGCCAAGCATGCGCGAGAGCCGAGGCCGAAGATGCTGACGACCAACCTGTCGGTCAACCTGATCGGCAACGCGCCGCCCGGCGCCTGGGTGGAAGCGCAGGTCGACGTGGTGCGCGCCGGGCGGCGCGTCGTGTTCGCCAACTGCTATATCTGGAGCCAGGGGCAGCGCATCGCGCAGGCCACTGCGCAGTGCCAGGTCATCGGGGAAGAAACGGCGTGAGACCGGCACGACCCCCGCTGCGAGGTCGCGCGGCTCGGTGCGCCGGCTAAAGCATCCCGCGATCCTTCGCCGTCTTCACGTTGTCGCCGACCAGCCCGCGCTCGCGCAGCACCGCCACCGTCGCCTCCAGCGCCTCGGCCACGCAGGGGAAGCCGCAGTACGGAATCGCCTGGATCAGCGCCTCCTGCAGCTCGATGACCGTCAGGCCGTTGTTCAGCCCCGCGCGCACATGGTTCTTCAGCTCGTTGGGCTTGCCCATGCCGACGAGGATGCCGATGGTGACGAGACTGCGCTCCTTGCGCTGCAGGCCCGGGCGCGACCAGACGGCGCCGAACGCCGATTCGAGCGCGATCGTCGCGGCATCCGCCGCGAAGCCTCCCGAGTTCGCCGCCGAAAGCATGCCGCCGAGAAAGGCCTCCCCGAGCATCTCGCGCACGAGGTTCACGCCCCGTTGGTAGTTGGGGCTCTGTTCGTCTTCGCTGCTCATCGAATGGGTCTCCGGGTGGTTGGGCATCGGCTCGCGACGACGATTCGGGTAAACCCGCTTGGTGGGACGCCCGGGTCATCGCCTACAGTGAACTACGTTCTATTTTACGAACATTGTTCCGTTATATGCAATCCCCAGCCGCTCTTGCGACACCCCCCGCCACCGCGCCCCGGCTACGCGAACTGGAGTCCTCCAACCATCTGCTCGGCGACCGGGCCGCACTCGATGCCGCCTGGGAGCGCAACGGCTACTGGTTCTTCCGCGACGTGCTGGACCGCGACGCGGTCGCGCGCCTGCGCGCCGTCTACATGCAACTGCTCGGCGAGTACGGCGTGGCCGACCCGGCAGACCCCGAGGCGCGCTACAACGGCGCGAGCCTCGAGGGCTTCCCCTTCCGGATGGATCCGCTGTCGAAGCGCAAGGCCTGGCAGCCCTTCGTGCGCGAGCCGTCGATCCACGCCTTCTTCCGGCACCTGCTGCAGGACGAGCCCTTCTGGATCCCGACCGTGGAGTACCGTGCCACGCCGCCGGCGGCCGACCGAACGCGTTCGCGCCTGGACTTCGTGCACCAGGACGGCTTCTACAACAAGGGCATCCCCTTCCGCATCTGCTGGATCCCGCTCGCCGAGATCGATGACGAGGTCGGCGGCCTGATCCTCGGCGAAGGCCTGCACCGCGGTCCGATCCTGCACGACACGCAGCAGCCGCCGCTCTACCCGATTCCCGAGGGCGCGGTGCCGGCCGAGCGCTGGCGCCGCACCACCTACCGGCCCGGTGACGTGCTGCTGATGGACCTCAACACCCCGCACACCGGCCTCGCGAACCGTTCCGACCGCTTTCGCCTGTCGATGGACATCCGCGTGATGGGCGCGAACGAGGACCCGCCGATGGTCGGTCGCCTCACCGCCGTCGAAGCGCACGCAGTCGAGCTCGAAGGCGAAGATGGGCGCAGCGGACGTTTCGTCGTCGACGCGGCGAGCTATTGCCGCGGCCTCGACGGCCAGCAGGTCCCGCTGGCCGACATCGCCACGCGCTTCCATGTCGGCGACGAAGTCATCCTTGCAGCACGGGGCGGCCGCGCGACGATCATGCGCCCCATCCATTGAGCGCCATGTCCCGCCCCTCTCGCTACTTGCAGCGCCTGGCCGGCAAGGTCGCGATCGTCACCGGCGCCGGTTCGCAGGGCGAGGGCTTCGGCACCGGCAAGGCCATCGCCTGCGTGTTCGCGCGCGAAGGCGCGCACGTCGCGCTGGTGGACCTGGATGCCGAACGCGCCGAGATCACGCGCCGCCTGATCGCCGAGGACGGGGGCGACGCCTTCGTCTGTGCCGCCGACGTCACCGAGGTGGACGGCTGCCGCCGCGTCGTCGCGGCAACGCTCGAACACTACGGCCGCCTCGACGTGCTGGTGAACAACGTCGGCCACGGTGCCGGCGGCGGCCGCCTGGAGGCGCTGCCCGACGGGCTGTGGCAGCGCGTGCTCGACATCAACCTGAAGAGCGTCGTGCTGATGACGCAGCAGGCGATCACGCACCTGGTCGCCTCGCGCGGCAACATCGTCAACATCGCGTCCACCGCCGGCCTGCGCGCCCACGGCGGCGCGGCCTACGGCCCCTCGAAGGCCGCCGTCGTGGCGCTGTCGCGCGAGCTCGCGGTGATGTACGGCCGCGACGGCGTGCGTGCGAACACGATCGCGCCGGGCCACCTGTTCACTCCGCTGGTCGCGCAGTTCGTCGACGCGGCCGGCCGCGAGCGCCGCCGCCGCATCGCGCCGCTGGGCATCGAAGGCGACGCGTGGGATGTCGCGGCCGCCGCGCTGTTCCTCGCGAGCGACGAGGCACGCTTCATCAGCGGTGTCTGCCTGCCGGTGGACGGCGGCGTCGGCGAAGTGGCGGCGCTCGCCGCCCTGGAAATGATCGCGGCCGAGGACGAAGCGAAGGCCGACCTGACTGGAGACACGCCATGAACAAGTGGCTGAAGAGCAGCGAGACGATTCTTTTCAAGATCGAAGAGCGGGTGGCGCGCATCACGCTGAACCGGCCCGACAAGCGCAACGCGCTGTCCGACACCATGCTCGGCGAGCTCGAGCAGGCCTTGCTCGAGGCCGACGACCGGCGCGACGTGAGCGTCATCGTGATCGACGGCGCCGGGCGCGACTTCTGCGCCGGCTACGACCTGGCCGGCGCCTACGCCGGCGTCGCACCCGAGGACATGCCCTACGACCCGGCGCTGTACCGGAGTCAGCGCAGCGGCTTCGACGACGATTGCTGGGCGCTCGAGCGCACGCTCGAACAGCGCATGCGCATCTTCGACCTGCACAAGCCGGTGATCGCGAAGATCCACGGCAACTGCCTGGCCGGGGGCACCGACCTCGCCTTCCTGTGCGACCTGGTGCTGGCGGCCGAGGACGCGCGCATCGGCTTTCCGGCGACGCGCGCCAACGGCACGCCGCCGACGCAGTTCTGGCTCGCCCATGCCGGCCCGCAATGGGCCAAGCGGTTGATGTTCACCGGCGACTGCGTGAGCGGTCTCGATGCAGCACGCCTCGGCCTCGTGATGGAAGCCGTGCCGGCCGATCGGCTCGAAGACGAGGTCGCCGAACTCGCGCGCCGCATCGCCCTGACCGACGTCGATCTGCTCGCCGCGCACAAGCGGGTCGTCAACCTCGGCATGGAGCTGATGCATGTGCGCACGCTGCAGCGCCTCACGGCCGAGCTCGACGCGCGCGCGCACCTGGCCAGCGGGCCGCGGCGCACGCAGTTCAAGGCCGACATGACGTCGGGCGGGCTGAAGGAGGCGCTGAAGAACCGCGACGAGCCGTATGGCGACAGCGTCGTGCGCCTGAAGGCACGGGGCACATCAGCAGGGGAAGGCTGAGCCTACAGGCCGCCGCTGCAGAGGTACTGCCGCTCCTGGCGGGCGCCCGACAGCAGGGCTCGTGGCAACGCACTGGCTTCGCTTTTCCAAGGAGCTGCGCGGGGTGTGCAAGAGCGATGGATGCTGGCTTGCGCGCCGCGGAAGGCGGTCTGCGGTCCGGGCTCATACTGGGGCGGTCGTCGCTTCGCGCCGACTCCGCTGCGGTGCTCGCCGCCCCAGAAATCGCCCGGCCCGCAGACCACCTTCCGCGGAGGAGACGGTGGGGTTGATCTGAATACCGACCCGGACCCCGGCCCCGGCCGCACGCACCCAGCGTTCTGGGGTGTTTGGATGTTCGGGGAAACCGGCGCAACGTATCCCGCAAAGGTGCCCGCGGGTCCGCTGCGGCGCGCCTCTGTGGCGCCGAGGAGCGGAGCGTCGCCGGCCGCACGCCTGCCGAAGGACAGGCGTGCTTCGTGGACTGACTTGCCGCAGCTGTTTGAGCAGAGTGAACGAAGTGAACGTCGCGAGTTCTGCGGCAGGCCGGCGACGCGAGCACCGCAGGGAAGTCGGCGCGAAGCGACGACCGCCACAGTGGCGCGCCGCAGCGGACCCGCGGGCGCCTTTGCAGCGCGCAGGCACATACCCCGTCGGGCGCCCCCCAGTGCAAGGAGCGCCCTGCTCGACAGTTGGAATCAGCCGACCTCGACCAAGCCGTTGTTCAGCACCACCGTCTTGCGCGCATCGACACTGGCGCGCAGCCGCAGCAGCGCCGCACCCTCGCGCCACAGTTCGTAGCGCACGGTCTCCCCCGGCCAGACCGGCGAGGTGAAGCGCAGCGCCAGGCGCTTCAGGCGTGCCGCATCGTGGTCGAGCACCTGCTCGATCACCGCGCGCGCCGCCATGCCGTAGGTGCACAGGCCGTGCAGGATCGGGCGGTCGAAGCCGGCCTTCGCGGCCACTTCGGGATCGGCATGCAGCGGATTCACGTCGCCGCTCAGGCGGTAGATCAAGGCCGCCTCGGGCCGCGTGGCATAGCTCACTTCGACATCGGCCGCGCGTTCGGGCACGGCCGGCAGCGGCTCGGGGCCGGGATCGCTCCTGCCGCCATTGGCGCTGAAGCCGCCGTCGCCGCGCAAGAAGGTCACGTTGCGGCTCTCCGCCACAGGCTCGCCGCTTGCCGCGTCGACCAGCGTCCGCAGCACCACCGCGACCGCCCCCTTGCCGGCGCCCTTGTCGGTCAGCGAGACCACGCGGTTGCGCGCGATCACGCAGCCCTTGACCGGCAACGGGCGCAGGACCCGCACGTCCTGCTCGCCGTGCACCAGCTTGACGGCATCGGCGCCGGTCTTCGGGTCGCGCCACCAGATGCCGGGCGAGCCCATCACCGCCGCCATGGTCGGGACCGCCTGCAACGCCTCCTCGTAGACGAAGCGCAGGGCGCCGCGATCCATCGGGTCCTGCCCGAAGCCCAGGCCCAGCGCATACAGCATCGTGTCGCGTTCGGTATAGCGATGGACCAGGTCGGGGAAAGTCCAGTTCTTGCAGATCTCGTAGTCGAGCATGTCGATTCCAATGCCTATGGCGTTTCTTGGCTGCCCAGGATCACGAGCGCCTCGTGCGAGAGCTCGCCGCCGTTGCCCTGCGCAATCGCCAGCTTCGCGCCCGGCACCTGCCGCTCGCCGGCGCTGCCCGCGAGCTGGCGCGCCGCCTCGACGATCGTGAACAGACCATACATGCCCGGGTGCACGCAGGACAGGCCGCCGCCGTTGGTGTTCACCGCCAGTTCCCCGCCCGGCGCGATGCGGCCGCCCTCGACAAAGCGGCCCCCTTCGCCCTTCTCGCAGAAGCCCAGATCCTCGAGGAACAGGATCGGGTTGATGGTGAACGCGTCGTACAGCTCGACGACATCGATGTCCTGGGGGCCCACACCGGCCTGCGCATAGGCGCGCGGGCCGGCCTCGGCGAGCCCGGTGACGGTCAGGTCCGGCATGCTCGCGATCTCGCGGTGCGTCGTGGACTGCGCGCCGCCGAGCAGGTACACCGGCCGACTGCACAGATCCTTCGCACGGTCCGCGCGCGTCAGCACCACCGCGGCCGCGCCGTCGGTGACGAGGCAGCAGTCGCGCACGCCGAAGGGGTCGGCGACCAGGCGGGCCTTCAGGTAGTCCTCCATCGTCAACGGCTCGCGCACGAAGGCCTCGGGGTTCAGCGCTGCCCATTGGCGCGCAGCCACGGCGACGGCGCCGAGCTGCTCCTTCGTCGTGCCGTACTGGTGCATGTGGCGCGCCGCGGCGAGCGCATACGACGAGATCGGGCGCAGCGGCTTGTACGGCGACTCCCACGGCGAGGGCCGCGACGATTGCAGCAGCTTGCCGGTGCTGCTGCGCTGGTTGCTGCCGTAGGCAATCAGCGCCACGTCGCACAGGCCGGCATCGAGCGCCAGCGCGGCCAGCATCGCATGCACCTGGAACGAGGAGCCGCCGGTGCGGTTGTTGTCGAGGAATCGCGGGTGAATGCCGAGCGTCTCGGCGAAGGTCAGACCGGACAGCGAGTCGTCCATGACCACGACGAACAGGCCATCGACATCCGATGGCTTCAATCCGGCCTGGGCCAGCGCGAGTACGCTCGCCTGATGTGCCAGCTCCATCGAGCTGTAGCCCGGAGCAGCGCCGCAGCCGAAGGTGGCGGTGCCGACGATCGCGCTCCGGCCGCGGGGGAAACGTTCCTGCATCGCTCAGCCCTCCGCCGGTTCGAACACGACCAGCGGATGCTCCTCCTCGGTGATGATCCTGGCGCGCACCGCCATGCCGATCTTCACCGCCTCGGGCGCGATGCCGTCGACACGGCTCATCATGCGCGGCCCCTCGGCAAGATCGATCAGCGCGAGGTTGGCGTTCGCTGCCGGCGGCTTGCCGCGGATCACCGTCGTCGAGTAGACGATGCCGCGGCCCGAGGCCTCGACCCATTCGAGGTCGGTCGCGCCGGTGCCCGGCTCGGCCACGCGCGGGTGGTACACATGGCCGCCGGTGCTGCGGCTCTTCTGGATCATGAAGCGCCCGGAAGCCAGGCGCTCGAAGAATTCCTTCTCGGGGTTCATCGGGTTCCTTGCTCGCTCGTCAGCCATGCATGGTCAGGCCGCCGCTGACCGAGACCACCTGGCCGGTCATGAAGTCGGTGGCCGGCGTCGCGAGGTAGACGATGGTGTGCGCGATCTCGACCGGCTGCGCCAGCCGCTTCAGCGGGATCGCCTTGATCAGCGCGTCGCGCAGCTTGCCCTCGGGAATCGTGCCGTTGAACAGCGGCGTGTCGGTCGGCCCCGGCGCGACGCAGTTGCAGGTGATGCCCGAGCGCGCCGTCTCGCGCGCCAGCGACTTCGTGAAGGCGATCACCGCGCCCTTGGTGCCGGCATAGAAGGTCTCGCCCATGCTGCCGACGCGCCCGGCGTCGCTCGCCACCATCACGATCTTGCCGCGGCGCCGCTCGATCATGTGCGGCAGGAAGCGGTGGATCATGCGCACCGGGCCGATGTAGTTGACCTGCGCGAGCAGGTCCCACACGTCGGGCGTGTTCTCGAGGAAGGGCATCACGCGGTCGAGGCCGGCGACATTCGCGATGATGTCCGGCGCGCCGCCGATCCGCGCCACGGCAGCGTCGACGAAGGCGTCGATGGTCGCTGGGCTGCCGAGGTCCAGGGCAAAGAACTCGCCGTGCCCCCCGCCGTTGCGGATCTGCGCGATGGTGGCCTCGCCATCGGCCTCATTCCTGTCGCCGGCGTACACGGTGGCGCCGGCGCTGGCGAACTGCAGCGCCGCGGCGCGTCCGATGCCGGAGGCGCAGCCGGTGATGACGACGCTCTTGCCGGCCAGGTCGGTGACGGCGCGCCAGGAGGTGTCGGGGGTCTCGGTCATGAATGGGTCTCCAGGGTTCAGGGGGATGGGGTCGGTGCGGGCTTGGCGCTGCGCTGCAGGAAGGCCGCGATGCGTTCGCGTGCCTCCGGCGTTTCGAGCAAGGCGCCGCCCAGCTCGCGTTCGAGCGCGTAGCCGGTGGTGGCCGAAGCGCCGGCGGCTGCGATCAACTGCTTGGCGACGCGCAAGGCCGGCGGCGGCAGCGCGGCAACGCGCCGCGCCAGCTGCGATGCCTCGCCGGCGATCGCGGCCCGGGGCACTGCCCATTGCACGAGGCCGAGCTCTTTCGCGGCCGTGCCGTCCAGCACTTCGGCCCCGAGGATCAGGCGGCTCGCGATGCCGGCGCCCGCCAGCCGCGTCAGGCGCTGCGTACCGCCGAGGCCGGGAATCAGGCCGAGGCCCACTTCGGGCAGCCCGAGCTTGGCTTCGTTCGCGGCAATGCGCAGGTCGCAGCACAGGGCCAGCTCCAGCCCGCCGCCGAGCGCGGCGCCGCCGATCTCCGCCAGCGTGACCTGCGGCAGGCTCGCGAGCCTGGCGAACACCGCCTGCAGCCGCTCGATGTAGAGCGCGAGCCGCGGCCCCGGACGGGCTTCGCCGGCCCAGCCATCGATCTGCGCCAGGTCGGCGCCGGCCGCGAACACCTTCTGGTTGCTGCGCAGATGCAGCACCGTCCAGTCGTCGCGCGCGCCCAGCTGGTCGAGGAGCGCGCCGAAGGCCTCGCCCCACTCCTCGCTCAGCGCATTTACCGGCGCGCGGCACAGCGTGACGGTCGCAATGCGATCGGCAACCTGGTTTTCGAACAGGGCGGTCATTGGACAAGCTCCGTGCTGGACGCTGCGGTGATGCGGTCTTGCTCCCTCCCCTCCCCTGGGGGGAGGGCTGGGGAGGGGCACCGGACGCTCGTTTCGGCGGTGCTTGTTTCGAGGCTGGAGCCGGGATGTCGCCCCCGGCAGGTGAGTCACTTTTCTTTGCGTCGCCAAAGAAAGTAACAGAAAAGGCGACCCCACTGGCCGCGACCCTCCGCTTCGCTCGGGAAGCCTGCGGTGCTCGCTTTCGCGGGGTCCGCGCAAACTCGCTTCGCTCAAACACGCGCGGCCCTGATCCGCGAAAAGCTGCGCTCCTCGGCTACGGCCAGAGGGGAGTTGGAATTCAACTGCGCCATGGCGCGTCCGCCCAAAACCCTCACCCAACCCTCTCCCGCAAGCGGGAGAGGGAGCCCCCAGCAAAGGCGCAACGCCGGCACGAAGGCCGGTGCCCATTCCCCCTCCCCGGAGCAAGACGCATCCTTCGACAAGGTCGACGCAGGATGCTTCATTGCGAACCCTCGCGCGCTCGCGCAGCGCCACCTTGTTCACCTTGCCGCTCGCCACCCGAGGCAGCTCGCTGATCGCCTCGACCAGCTTCGGGCACTTGTAGCCGGCGATCAGGCGCTTGCAATGGGCGATCACCTCGGCTTCGGGCGCGCTCGCGCCGCTGGCGCAGACCACGTAGGCCTTCACCGCCTCGCCCCACTTCGCATCGGGCACCCCGATCACCGCGCACTCGACGATGCCCGGATAGGCCTGCACCGCTTCCTCGACCTCGCGGCTGTAGATGTTCTCGCCACCCGAGATGATCATGTCCTTCTTGCGGTCGACCAGGAACAGGTAGCCGTCCTCGTCCACATAGCCGACGTCGCCGGTGCGATACCAGCCGTCCCGCAGCGCCTCCAGCGTCGCGGCGGTGTTGTTCCAGTAGCCGTCCATGCGCTCGTCGGTGAGGGTCCAGACTTCGCCCGCGGTGCCGGCCGGACAGTCCTCGCCGTCATCGCCGACGATGCGGATCCGCGTGCCCTGCCCCGGGTGGCCGACCGAGGCGATGCGCTTCACGTCGCGCGCGTCGCCGAAGGGCTTCAGCTCGTGACGGTACATCCCGCAGCCCGCAGTCTCGGTGGCGCCGTACTGCACCGAGAACACCGGGCCGATGCGCTCGAACGCACGCCGCAGCAGCGCCACCGGCACCGGCGCCGCCGCGGCCACGACGTTGTGCAGGCTCGACAGGTCCGCATCGCCGATCGCCGGCGAATCGAGGATCGCCTGCAGCATCGCCGACACGACGAAGGTGAAGCTGATGCGCTCCTCCTGGATCGTGCGGATCACGTTCGCCGCATCGAAGCCGCGGTGCAGCACCAGCGTGCCGGCGCACCACCGGACCTGCAGCGCATAGCCGATCACACCGACGTGAAAGGCCGGCGTCGTCAGCAGCATGCGCGTGTCGGAGTCGAGCTCGCTCATGCGCGAGCCGGCGTCGGCCGTGCGCACCCAGCGCCACTGGGCGCGCAGCGCACCCTTGGGCCGGCCGGTGGTGCCGCTGGTATAGACCAGCGGCCCGTAGTCCTGCGCGTGCGAGCGGAATGGCGGTCCTTCGGGGGAGCCCTGCTCGACGACGGCCTCGTAGTCGTTGGCCCAGCCCGGCGCAGGTCCGCCGATGCACACATAGGCCTCGATGGTCGCGAGCCGCGGCCGCAGCGCGTCGACCATTTCCGCATACTGCGCCTCGAACACCAGCACGCGAGGCGTCGCATCGCCGAGCAGCCATTCGACCTCGGCCGCGGCCAGGCGGAAGTTCACCGTCGCGACGATGTAGCCCGCCCAGTCGCCGGCGGCCAGCAGCTCGATGTACTCGGCGTTGTTCATCGACAGGATCGCGACCCGGTCCTGCCGCCGCAGGCCCAGGCGGTGCAGCCCGTCGGCCAGGCGCTTCGCGCGTTCGAGCAGCTGGCGATGGCTCAGCCGCCGGCCCTCGCACACCAGCGCCTCACGCTCCGGGTGGAAGCGCGCGTTGCGTTCCAGCAGCTCGCCGATGGTCTGGAGCATGCTAGACCGGCGTGTCGGGGCTGAACTTCGGCGCACGCTTGCCGAGGAAGGCATCGATGCCCTCCATGCCCTCGGGGCCGGCGAAGCCGATGAACTCGAGCGCCAGCGAAGCATCGAAGATGGGTGCCGCCTGGCGCAGCCAGTGGTTCAGCGTCTGCTTGGTCCAGCGCACCGCGGCCGGCGCGCTCTCGGCCAGGCGCGAGGCCACCTCGACCGCCTTGCCCTCCACCTCCTCGTCGGCCAGCGCCATCGAGATCAGGTTCATCCGCTCGGCCTCCTCCCCGGTGAAGGTCTCCGCCGTCATCAGGTAGTACTTGGCCTTGGCCATGCCGCACAGGAGCGGCCAGATGATCGCCGCGTGGTCGCCGGCCGCGACGCCGATCTTCAGGTGGCCGTCGGAGAACTTCGCGTCGCGCGAGGCGATCGACACGTCCGCAAGAATCAGCAGCGCCAGCCCGGCGCCGACCGCCCAGCCGCGCGCCGCGCCGACGATGGGCTTGCGGCAATTGATCATCCCCAGCACCAGGTCGCGCGATTCCTTCATCGCCTGCATGCGCAGCGCGTAGTCCTCGCACACCTTGCGCTCGTGGTGCAGGTCGCCGCCGGCGGAGAAGGTCTTGCCGCTGCCGGTGACGATCACTGCCGAGACGCTGTCGTCCGCATCGACGTCGGCCCAGATCTGCGAGGCCTCGCGGTGCATCGCGGCGTCCATCGCGCCCATCTTGAGCGGCGAATCCAGCGTCACGCGCAGCACGCGCGGGTGGGGCCGGTCGAACTTCAGGCGCGTGTAGCGCGCATAGCGGCTGTCGGTCTCCAAGCGAGGTCTCCTTCGATTCGATTTCAGTGGTACGGGCGGGTTTCCGAGGGGGCCGTCGTGTTGACGGCGCATCGACTCGGCATTTATATTATCGAACATCGTTCAACAATGGAAGCGCAAATTTCTTGCGTTCAAGGTGCCAAATGGACACAGTCGGTCTCGGTTTCTGCTTCGAGGATCTGCCGTTGGGGCGGCAGTTCAAGACCGTGGGGCGCACGGTCACCGAGGCCGACATCGTGGGCTTCATCGACAAGATCGGGATGACCGAGGTGCTGTTCACCAATCTCGACTTCCTGCGCAACGTCGCCGGCTTCGAGGGGCGCCTGGCGCCCGGCTCGATGGTGTTCTGCTTCGCCGAGGGGCTGCTCGCGCAGGCCACGATGCAGGGCACCGGCCTCGCCTTCCTCGGCATGCAGCTCGACATCAAGGGGCCGACCTTCGCCGGCGACACGATCCACGTCGAATGCGAGGTGATCGAGGCGCGCCGCTCCGAGAGCCGGCCCGGCCGCGGCCTGGTGCGCACGCGCAACCGCGTGGTGAAGGCAGACGGCACGGTGGTGATGGAGTACACGCCCTTGCGCATGCTCAAGGCCCGCTCGGAGGTGCGCACGTGAAAGCGCCGGTGCTGCCGGCCGAGGTGCAGGCCAGCGTGCAGGCCGATCCGGCCCCGGCCGGCGAGCCCTTGCACGCCAGGCTGCCCACCAGCGCCGGGCCGCTGACCGGCGTGCGCGTGATCGACCTGACGGTCAACGTGCTCGGCCCGGTCGCGACGATGATCCTCGGCGACATGGGCGCCGACGTCATCAAGATCGAGACGCCCGACGGCGACCCGAACCGCCAGAACGGCCCCTCGCGCAACCCCAACATGGCCGCGATGCACCTGAACATGAACCGCAACAAGCGCAGCGTGACGCTGAACCTGAAGCGGCCCGAGGCCCGCGAGGCCCTGCTGCGCATGGTCGACAGCGCGGACGTGTTCATCCACAGCATGCGTCCGGCGGCGGCGAAGCGCCTGGGCGTCGCCTACGAGGACATCGCCGCGCGCAACCCGCGCATCGTCTATGGCTACGGCTGTGGCTACATGCCCGGCGGCCCGCGCGAGAACGATCCGGCCTTCGACGACGTGGTGCAGGGCGAGGCCGGCATCGCCGACCTGATGCTGCGCTCGGTCGGCCAGGCGCGCTACCTGCCCACCGTGATCGTCGACAAGTTCTGCGGCTACATGCTGGCCTCGGGCGTCGCGATGGCGCTGTACGCACGCGAGCGTTCAGGCCTCGGCCAGATGGTGCGCGTGCCGATGCTGGAAACCATCGTCGCCTTCAACCTGCAGGAGCATCTGTACGGCGGCGCCTTCGACCCGCCGATGGGCGCCGGCGTCGGCTACGTGCGCCTGCTCTCCGAGCATCGCCGCCCCTACGAGACGAGCGACGGCCACATCTGCGTGCTGGCCGTGAACGACGAGCAGTGGAAGCGGCTGCTGCCGACGCTCGGCCGCCCCGAGCTGCTGACCGACCCCGTCTTCGCGACGCACGAAGGGCGCATGAAGAACATCGACCGCGTCTACGGCATGGTCTCGGACCAGATGAAGACCCGGCCCACCGCGCAGTGGCACGAGCTGCTCGACGCGATCGACGTGCCGAACGGGCCGGTCGCGCGCTTCGAGGACATGCTCTCGGACCCCTACCTGAACGAGATCGGCTTCTTCCACCGCTACCGGCATCCGACCGAGGGCCCGATGGTGACGACCGCCGTGCCGACCCAGTTCTCCGGCACCCCCGGCGGCATCCACCTGCCGCCGCCGCAGCTCGGCGAGCACAACGACGAGGTGCTCGGCTGGTTTGGCTACGGTGCCGAAGACATCGCCAACATCACGCGCTGACGCCATGGCCTACGAACAGATCCTGTACGAGGTGCGCGACGCGATCGCCACCCTCACGCTGAACCGGCCCGAAGCCCTGAACGCCTGGACCGACGTGATGGCCGAGGAGGTCTGGCAGGCGATGCATGCGGCCGGGAGCGACGACGCGGTGCGCGTGATCGTGCTGACCGGCGCCGGCCGCGCCTTCTGCGCCGGCGGCGACGTCACCGGGTTCAAGTCGGCCGGCGACGACAGCGCCTTCCCGCGCTCGCTGCTGCACAAGCTGCCGCGCGCCTACGACTTCAGCCGCCGTCCGGACTACCAGAGCCGCGCCGCCTACTTCCCCGGGATCGGCAAGCCGGTCATCGCGATGCTCAACGGCGCCACCGCCGGCCTGGGTCTGGTGCATGCGCTCTATGCCGACATGCGCTTCGCGGCCGACGATGCAGTGCTGACCACCGCCTTCGCGCGCCTCGGCCTGGCATCCGAATACGGCATGGCCTGGGCCCTGCGCAACGCCGTCGGCCACGCCAACGCGCTCGACCTGCTGCTGTCGGCGCGCAAGGTGCGCGGCGAGGAAGCGCTGCGCCTCGGGCTCGTGAACCGCATCCACCCGCGCGAGGAACTCGCCGAAGCGACCTATGCGTATGCACGGGAGCTGGCCGAGTCGTGCTCCCCGCTGTCGCTGCGGATGATCAAGCGTCAGCTCTGGGAGCTGCCCTTCCAGACCCTGCACGAAGCGCTGATCGCCGACAGCGCCGACATGATGCAGACCAACCTCAGCGAGGACTTCGAGGAAGGCAAGCTCGCATTCAAGGAAAAGCGCAAGCCGCGCTTCAAGGGACGATGAATCTCCACGAATCGCCTGAAGACGCAGCCTTCCGTGCGGAGGTGCGGGACTTCGTCGCCGCCCAGTTGCCCGAGGACATCCGCCGGAAGGTGCTGGGCTTCCTGCGCGTGCCGCGCGAGGACTACGTGCGCTGGCAGCGCATCCTCGCGGCCCGCGGCTGGGGCGCGCCCGGCTGGCCGGTCGAGCATGGCGGCTGCGGCTGGAACGCCGTGCAGCGCAACATCTTCGACGAGGAATGCTTCACCGCCGGCGCGCCGCGCCAGATGCCCTTCGGCCTCGCGATGATCGGGCCGGTGCTGATGAAGTTCGGCAGCGACGCGCAGAAGGCGCGCTTCCTGCCGCGCATCGTGGCGATGGAGGACTGGTGGTGCCAGGGCTATTCGGAGCCGGGCGCCGGCTCCGACCTCGCCTCGCTGAAGACCCGTGCCGAGCGCGACGGCGAGCACTACGTGGTGAACGGCCAGAAGACCTGGACCTCCTTCGCGCAATGGGCCAACTGGATGTTCGCGCTGGTGCGCACCTCGGCCGACGCGAAGCCGCAGCGCGGCATCTCGCTGCTGCTGATCCCGATGGACACGCCCGGCATCACGGTGCGCCCGATCCGCACGCTCGACGGCGGCCACGACGTGAACGAAGTCTTCCTCGACGGCGTGCGCGTGCCGGTGGAGAACCGCGTCGGTGCCGAGAACGAGGGTTGGTCGATCGCGAAGTATTTGCTCGGCCACGAGCGCACCGCCATCGCGGGGCTCGGCATGTGCAAGCGGCTGCTGCGCCGGCTGAAGGAGCTGGCGCGCACGCAGGCCCGGCACGGCCGGCCGCTGATCGAGGACCCGCGCTTTCGCGACAAGCTCGCCAGGATCGAGATCGACGTGCTGGCGCACGAATGGGCGCTGGCGCGGCTCATCTCGCTCGAACGCGCCGGCCTCGGCCTGGGGGCGGAGCCGTCGATGCTGAAGGTGCGCGGCTCGGAGATCCAGGGCGAGCTCGGCGAGCTGCTGATGGAATGCGCCGGTCCCTACGCGGTGCCGCTGGTCGAAGCCGCGCTCGAATTCGGCTACGACGGGCCGACGCCGGCCGGCACGCAGCTCAATGCCCTCGCCGGCCAGTACCTCGACCTGCGCAAGGTCGCGATCTACGGCGGCACCAACGAGATCCAGCGCGGGCTGATCGGCAAATCCCTCATCCCGCTCTAGCCCCACCATGGACTTCACGCTGAACGAAGAGCAGCAGATGCTCGCCGACACGATGGCGCGCTTCGTGCAGAACGAGTATGAATTCGAGGCACGCCGCAAGCGCCTGGCCGAAGGCCCGAGCGCTGCGCTGGCGCGGCAGATGGCCGAGCTCGGCCTGTTCGCGCTGAACGTGCCCGAGGCGCACGGCGGCATCGGCGCCGGCGCGGTCGAGACCCTGATCGTGATGGAAGGCCTGGGCCGCGGCCTCGTGATCGAGCCCTACGTCGCCAGCGCGGTGATCGCGCCGCGCCTGCTCGCCGCCTTCGGCAGCGAAGCGCAGAAGGATCGCTTCCTCGGGCCGATCGCCGAGGGCCGGCTGCGCTTCGCGCTCGCCGCGCTGGAGCCGCAGGCGCGCTACGACCTGGAGAACGTGAACACACGCGCGGTGCGCCGCGACGGCGGGTGGCGGCTCGACGGCGCCAAGGCCGTGGTGCCGCATGGCGACAGCGCCGACTGGCTGATCGTCACCGCCGACACGGGCCACGGCGTGGCGTTGATGCTGGTCGACGCCCGGTCGCCCGGCGTCGCGGTCGACGGCTACCCGACCCTCGACGGCCAGCGCGCCGCCGAGATCTGCTTCGAAGGCGTCGGCGTGGACGACGCCTGTGTGATCGGCACGCCCGGCCAGGGCCTGGAGCTGGCCGACTGGGCGACCGACCAGGGCCTGGCCGCCTTCGCCGCCGAGGCCGTCGGCGCGATGGCGAAGCTCACCGAGCTGAGTTGCGAGCACCTCTCGACGCGCAAGCAGTTCGGCGTGCCGATCGGCAGCTTCCAGGCGCTGCAGCATCGCGCCGCGGACATGCGCATCGCCGTCGAGCAGGCGCGCGCGCTGGCGTTGATGGCCGCGGCGCACGTCGAGTCGACGGACCGCGCCCTGCGCCGCCGCGCCGCCTCGGCGGCGAAGGCGATGGCCGGACGTTCCGGGCGCTACGTCGGCCAGCAGGCCACGCAGCTCCATGGCGGCATGGGGATGACCGACGAGCTGGCCTCAGGCCACTATTTCAAACGACTGACTGCGATCGACATGACCTGGGGCAACTCGGAACACCACGTCGAACGCTATGGAGAACTGCTGTGACTGAAACCGCCATCACCGAACGCCACCCCGAGGGCCGCATCGTCGTGGAGCGGCGCGGGCCGATCCTGCTGATGGGCGTGGACCGCGTCGAGAAGCGCAACGGCTTCACGCCGCGCATGTTCCGCGAGCTCGGCGAGGCCTTCACCCTGCTGGAAAACGCGCCGGATCTGTTCGTCGGCCTGCTGTATGCCAAGGGCGATCATTTCAGCGGCGGCGTCGACCTGCCGCTGATGGCCGAGTACCGCAAGGCCGGCTCGCCCTACGTGCCGCTGAACCTGGTCGACCCGGGCCAGCTGCGCGAGCCCTATCGCACGAAGCCGGTGGTCGCCGCGATGCAGGGCATCTGCTACACCATCGCGATCGAGCTGATGCTGGCGGCCGACGTCGTGTTCGCCGCCGACAACTGCCGCTTCTCGCAGCTCGAGGTGAAGCGCGGCATCATGCCCGGCTACGGCGGCTCCTTCCGCTTCATCGAACGCGCCGGCTGGGGCAATGCGATGAAGTGGCTCTTGACCGGCGACGAGTTCGACAGCGCCGAGGCGCTGCGGCTCGGCCTGGTGCAGGAGGTCGTGCCCGCTGGCGAGCAGTTCGAGCGCGCCCTCGCCTACGCGCAGCGCGTGGCCGAGCAGGCGCCGCTGGCGGTGCAGGGCACGATCGAGAACGCGCGCCTGGCGCTCGGGCAGGGCTGGATGCACGCGGCGACGCATGCCACCGCGAAGAACACCTTCCTGTATGGCACCGAGGATGCCGCCGAGGGCCGCAAGTCCTTCGCCGAGAAGCGCACGGCCAAGTTCGTCGGCAGGTGAAGGCCATGTTTCGCCAAGACCTGCTCGCGGGCAAGAAGATCCTCGTCACCGGCGGCGGCACCGGGCTCGGCAAGAGCATCGGGCGGCGCTATCTCGAACTCGGTGCGCACCTGGTGATCTGCGGCCGGCGGCTTGCCGTGCTCGACGCCACCGCCGACGACTTCCGCGCCGAGCTGCCCGGTGCGCGCATCGACACGCTCACCTGCGACGTGCGCGACGCCGAGCAGGTCGAGGCCATGATGGAGCGCCTCTGGCAGGCCGGCCCGCTCGACGTGCTGGTCAACAACGCCGCGGCCAATTTCATCGCGCGCACCGACAAGCTCTCGGCACGCGCCGTCGACGCGGTGTTGAACATCGTGCTGCACGGCAGCTTCTACTGTGCGATCGCCGCGGGCCGGCGGTGGATCGAGGCTGGCCGGCCGGGCAACGTGATCAGCACCGTGTCGGCGCCGGTGATCACCGGCCAGGCCTTCACCGCACCGTCGGCGGCGGCCAAGGCCGGCGTGCTCGCGATGACGCGCAGCCTCGCGGTCGAATGGGGCCCCAAGGGCATCCGCCTGAACTGCGTGGCGCCGGGGCTGTTCCCGACGCCGGGTGCCTGGGAGCAGCTCTTTCCGCCCGGCAGCCAGGTCGAGGCGCAGGAGCGCGGCGTGCCGCTGCGGCGCCTCGGCGAGCACCGCGAACTGTGCGACCTGTATGCCTACCTCGCGGCCGACGGCTCGGGCTACATGACCGGCGACCTGATCGTCATGGACGGCGGGCGCTGGATGCAGGGCGCCGGTGGCCCGACCTTCCGCGCGATGCAGGACTGGAACGATGCGCAATGGGACGCGATGCGCAAGAAATGAAACCTGGCCAGAAAAAGGAAACACCATGTCTGACTCCACCCTCGCCGCCGGCCCGCTGAGCCTGGCCGGCAAGACCGCCGTCGTCACCGGTGCCGGCAGCGGCATCGGCCAGGCGATCGCCGAGCTGTTCGCGCGCGCCGGCGCCAAGGTCGTCGCGGCCGACATCCACGCCGACGGCGCCGAGACCACCGCCGCGGGCATCCGCGCGAGCGGCGGCCAGGCCATCGCGGCAACGGCCGACGTGTCGCAGGACACGCAGGTCGTGGCCATGCTCGACCGTGCGATCGCGGAGTTCGGCAGCCTCGACGTGCTGGTCAACAACGCGGGGATCTTTCCGAAGAAGCCCTTCCTCGAGGTCGACGCCGCGTTCTGGGACAAGCTGCACGCGGTGAACCTGCGCGGCACCTTCCTGTGCCTGCGCGAGGCGATCCGGCGCATGCAGGCGCAGGGGAACGGCGGCGCGATCGTCAACATCTCGTCGGTGTCCTCGATGCAGGCGGTGGTCTATCACAACGCCACCTACAACGCGTCGAAGGCTGGCGTGAACAGCCTGACCAAGACCACCGCGCTGGAGTTCGCCGCCGACGGCATCCGCGTGAATGCCGTGCTGCCCGGCGGTACGCTGACGCCCGGGGCCAAGGCTGCCAGTACCGATGGCGTCGACATGAAAGGGCCGATCATGGGGCCGGGGCGCATCCCGCTCGGCAAGATGGGCGATCCGGAAGACATCGCGATGGCGGCGCTGTTCTTTGCGAGCCCGGCTTCGCGGCTGATCACCGGGCAGCTGCTGGCGGTGGATGGGGGCTTTCAGGTGAGTTAGAACGTCCCCGGGCGCCTTCCGGTAGCCTATCGAGGCGGGCGGCATGTCGAATATATTGCACATCCGTCCCCGTCGCTTGCACAATGGCGGCATGTCCACCCTTCACGAAATCGGGAACGCGGTCCGCGCACGCAGGACCGAAATGGGGCTTACCCAGGAGACCCTCGCGCAAGTGAGCGGGCTTTCGCGCTCCACCATCAACGCCGTGGAGAAGCAGTCGATCGGCAACCTCAGCATCTCGAAGGCGGAGGCCCTCCTGGAGTCCATCGGCCTGTCGATGAAGGTTGCGACAAGCGGGATGGCGCGCGCGCCCTCCCCCAAGAAGGCTCCGCCGAGCAGGTCGGCGCTGGAGCGCGCGGCTTCAACGGCCAGCGTGAGTTACCAGCCCGTCATGTCGGCAAGGCAGCTCGAGGCGGCACTCCTCACCGGCATCGCACCGCGCCCGGTTCGGCCCCATCTGCAGGTCCTGCTCGACGAAGCGCCCATGTCGCTGCTCGCGAAAGTGGTGGACGAGCTTCACGCCGACAAAGGGGTCGAGCGTTCGCATGTCTGGAGCCAGATGCGTCGCCTGGCACATGAACTGCAGTGCTTCAGGACGGTGTGGCAATGACGGCCGTCGATTTCACTCGCGCGGGCCCGTGGCGCCAGCTTTGGCCGCACGCCCTGGACCTGATGACGCACCTGGAGCGGGTCACCGTCGCACCGCCGTGGACCTTCGGCGGCGGTACCGCACTCATGCTTCGCTTCGATCACCGGTTCAGCAAGGATATCGACCTGTTCGTCCCGGACCCGCAGTACCTTGGTTATGTGAATCCGCGCTTCGGCGGGCCTGCCGAGGACCTCACGGCTGACTACGAGGAGAACGCCCAGTTCATCAAGCTGCAGCTCCCGGCAGGGGAGATCGATGTTGTGGTCGGCACGCCGCTGATGGTGCCGCACTTCGAGCTCGTCGACTATGAAGGACGTCCGATTCGCGTCGAGACCTCGGCCGAGATCCTCGCAAAGAAGATGTGGCATCGCGGCGACCTGGCCAAGGTCCGTGATCTTTTCGACCTTTGCGCCGTGGCCACGTTCGAGCCAGCGGCCATCGATGCAGCTCTTCCGCACATGGGACGGCACGCGGCCTTGTTTCTCCAACGATTGGACGCCAGGGCAGATGCCGCAGAGCTCGAGTTCGAGCTGATCGAAGCCCGCTCGTTTCGCAAGTCCTTCTGGGAATGCCTCGCACTTGCGCATGCGATCCTCGAGCCACTTGTGCCTGTCGAAGAAGAGGTCGCTCCCGGCAAGGGCCGCCCACGGTAGGCGGGTCGGGTGTGTGCGTTGTGTGCACCTCGAAGGTCCGATGTCCTCAGTCCACCGCTGCATCGACCGCGCCTCCCCTACGCCATCAAAGCCTGCCCGTCCGCATCCGCCGCCCGCGTCGGCCGCCGCGGCAGCACCCATGCGACCAGCCCGCACAGCACACACACAGCCGTAATGGCAGCCATCGTCCATAGATAGGCATCGGCGCTCGGATAAACCGCCTCCGGCTGCGTGCCGCTGCGCACCACCGCCAGCGCCAGCAGCACGCTGGCGGCCTGCGTGCCGATCGCGGTGCCGAGGGTGCGCACCACCTGCGCCAGGCCGACGAACTCGCTGGTGCGCTCGACGGGCACCACCTCCACCAGCAGGTTCGGCACCGCCGACATCAGCATCGCCCCGCCCAGCGAGGCCAGCATCACCCACCCCACCAGCATCCAGGCGCTCGAGTGCAGCGCGGTCAGGCCGAGCCAGCCGGCGACGATCATGAGGGTGGCGAGCCGCGCCGCACTGCGGGCGCCATGCCGCGCCGCGAGGTGGCCGCCCCACGGCGCGCCGAACAGGCCCATGAAGTTGGACGGGAGCTTCAGCAGGCCGGCCATCGTCGCGCTCAGGCCCAGGCCGATGCCGGTCCACGACGGCTGCTGCGCGAGCGCCATCAGCACCAGCATGGTCTGCGAGGTGCCGAGGCCGAAGAGAAACATCAGGCCGATCGGCAGACCGACCTTGCGGGTCGCGATGCGGCGCACGTCGATCATCGGCTGCGCGTGCCGCCACTCGTGGCGCCACCACACGGCCAGCAACAGCACGCCGCCGGCCAGCGCAGCGAGCGTCGCGGCGTCGCCCAGCCCATGCGCCTTCAGCCGCGATACGGCCCACAGCAGCGCGGCCACCGCCGGCGCGTAGAGCATGCCGCCGATCCAGTCGACCCGCGCGCCGGCGGCGGTGGCGGCCGAGGCCGGCACCCAGCGCGCGACCAGCAGCATCGCCACGACGCCGTGCACCGCGCCGAACCAGAACATGGTGCGCCAGCCGGCATGGTCGACCAGCAGCCCGCCGAGCAGCAGCCCGGCGCCGGCGCTGAAGGTGGCCATCGCGGTGAGCCAGCCGACGGCCACCGGCACCCGCTCGGCCCGCAAGCGCTCGCGCACGATGCCGATGGCCAGTGGCAGCAAGGCCGCCGACATGCCCTGCAGGGCACGGCCGCAGATCAGGCCCGGCAGCTCGCTCGACAGCGCGCTGATCAGCGACCCGGTCGCCGAGCAAGCCAGCATCGCGAGCACCAGGCGCTTGCGCCCGAACAGGTCGCCCAGCCGCGACGACAGGCCCGCCGAGACCGAGCCGACCAGCAGATAGGCGGTGATGAGCCAGCCCACGCCGGCCGGATCGCCGAAGTCGCGCATCAGCGTCGGCAGGGCCGCGTAGATCATGCTGACTTCGAAGGAGCTGATGATCTCCGCGAACACCAGCGCGACGACGATCGAATGGCCGCGGCCTGCGCCTGGCAGCGCCCCCGGGTGGTTCATTGGAAAACCTTCGTGCTTAGGACTGCGATGCAAGCCCCCTTCGGAGCGGCCGGCCGGAGGCTCACGTTGCGTGCGCCGCAGCTGCCGTCGGCGCCGCGTTCGCGCCGCGCTGCTTCACATCGCGCAGCAGGAAGTGCGACAGCGCCGGGATCAGCACCAGCGCGCCGATCATGTTCCACAGGAACATGAAGGTCAGCAGGATGCCCATGTCGGCCTGGAACTTGATCGGCGACCAGGCCCAGGTCACGACGCCGGCGGCCATCGTCACGCCGATCAGCGCGACGACCTTGCCGGTGAATTCAAGCGAGTGCTTGTACGCATCGCGCAAGCTGCCGCCGCGGCGCTGCACCGCGAGCTGCACCGACAGCAGGTACAGCGCATAGTCGACGCCGACGCCCACGCCGAGCGCGATGACGGGCAAGGTCGCAACCTTCACGCCGATGCCCATCACGACCATGATCGCCTCGCAAAGAATCGACGTGATCAACAGCGGCACCAGCGCCACCACCACCGCGCGCCACGAGCGGAAGGTAATGAAGCACAGCAGCGTCACCGCGATGTAGAGCACCACGTGCATGATGTAGAAGGACTTGCGCACCACGATGTTGGTCACCGCCTCGATGCCGGCCGGGCCGGCCGCGGGCAGGAACTCGACCCCGGGCCGGCTGTGCGTCGCGGCGAAGCCCTCCACGGACTTCAGCACGCGATCGAGCGTGTCGGCGCGGTGGTCGCTCAGGTAGGCCGTGACCGCGAACAGCGAGCAGTTCGGATTCATCGCGTCCGGGTTGTCCTGGATCACGCGGTTGGCCGCTGGGCCGAGGATGCGCGGGTCGCGCGCCAGCGTGTTCCACTTGAAGTAGCCCTCGCTCGAGGCGGCGACCCCGCGCTTGGTCTGCTCGGCGAAGGAGGTCACGGCCTTCACGCCCTGCACATGCTCGAGCTCCCAGCCGAGGCGGTCGGCTTCGACCAGGCCTTCGTAGCGGTCGCAGGCGCTCTTCGGCGTCTTCACGATGACGGCGAACTGGTCGCTCGACAGGCCGTAGTGGCGCGCGATGTAGGCGTTGTCGAGGTTGTAGCGCGAGTCGCGGCGCAGCTCGGGCGCACCTTCGTCGAGGTCGCCGATCTTCAGGCCCGTGCGCAGGCTGAAAGCGCCGGCGCCGAGCAGCGCCGCCGCCGCGATGGCAACCAGGGCCCAGCGCCGCTCGGTCAACCGCTCCAGCGCGCCCCACACGCGGCCCATTGCGGAGCGCCCGGCGTGCTCGGCCGCGTCGGCATTCAGCGAGCGCTGCGCGGCCTTGGGGCTGACGCCGGTGTACGACAGCAGCACGGGGATCAGCACCAGCTTCGTGAAGATCAGCCCGGTGACGCCGATGCTGGTCATCACCGCCAGGTCGCGGATCACCGGGATGTCGATGATGATCAGCACCATGAAGCCGACCACGTTGGTCAGGAGCGCCGTCAATCCGGCCAGGAACAGCCGCCGGAAGGTGTAGCGCGCGGCGACGTACTTGTGCGTGCCGCGGCCGACGTCCTGCATGATGCCGTTCATCTTCTGCGCGCCGTGCGACAGGCCGATCGCGAACAGCAGGAAGGGCACCAGGATCGAATAGGGATCGAGCTCGTAGCCGAGGATCTGCAGCAGCCCCATCAGCCACATCACGCCGAGCACCGCGGTGACGACCAGCACGACGGTGCTGCGCAGGCAGCGGGTGTAGAGGAACACGAACAGCGCCGCAATCGCGACCGAGATCGCGAAGTAGGAGATCACCGTTGTGAGGCCTTCGATCAGGTCGCCGACGAGCTTGCCGAAGCCGACGATGTAGACGCGGAACTTGCCGGTGCTCTTGGCGCGCACCTGTTCCTCGAGGGCGCGCGACAGCTTCAGGTAGTCGATCGGCTCGCCGCTGTCGGCATAGCGGTCGAGCAGCGGCACGACGATCATCGAGGAGCGCTGGTCGTCGCTGATGATGCGGCCGGCGGCGCCGGAGCGCGCGATGTTGGCCTTCAGCTCCTCGAGCTTGACCGGCGAACCGTCGAAGCGCTCGGGCATCACCGGGCCGCCGCGCATGCCCTCCTCGGTCACCTCGCCCCATCGCAGCACCGGCGTCCACAGGGACTTGAGCCAGGGCCGGTCGACGCCCGGCATGATGTAGAGCGCATCGTTGACCGACGCGAGGAACTTCAGGTACTCGGCGTCGTAGATGTCGCCCTGCGTGTTCTCGACCACCACCCGCAGCTGGTTGCCCAGCCCGCGCAGCTCGGTCTTGTTGTCGAGGTAGTTCTGGATGTACGGGTGCGAGCGCGGGATCATGCGCTCGAAGTTGGCGTTGATCTTCAGCTGCATCGAATGCCAGCCGAGGAAGATCGACACCAGCGCGAAGGCGACGAGGATCACCCGGCGGTGGTTGAAGATGAGCCGTTCGATCGCATTGCCGGAGCGCGGGTCGAAGCGGGCGGGATCCGGGATGACCTCGAAGGTCTCGTCGCTGCCGATGTTCATCGCTGTGTCACCTCGCCGCCGGCGCCATCGCCAGCCGCTGTACGCCGGAAGGGCCGGCGACGAGCAGCCAGTCGGCTTCCATCGAGACCACGTCGAAAGCCGCGCCCAATCCGGGCATCGGCGCCATCCGCACGAAGCTGTCGCCAAGCGCGGTGCCGACCAGCAGCTCGCCCGCCTGCGTGGCCAGCACCAGGCGGCCATCGGGCAGGACCACGCCGCCGTTCACGGCCGCATGGGTGCCGGTGGCCAGCGGCTTCCAGCTCGCGCCGGCGTCGGCCGAGCGCCAAGCCGTGCCGCGCAGGCCGAGCGCGACGATCGCGTCCTTCGAAGCCGCCATGCCGAACCAGGTGCCGGGATACGGCGTCTGGATGCGCACGAAGCGCCCGGCCGCCGCATCCAGGCGCATGACCAGACCGAGCTCGCCGACGATCACCACCTGGTCGCCGGCCTGGCGGATGGCATGCAGCGAATAGCCGTCGGGGTTGTCGGTGCGGTCGAGCCACGGCTCCCACGTCGCGCCGCCATCGGCCGTGTGGAGGATCAGGTTGAATTGGCCGACCGCCCAACCCTCGCGCTCATCGCGAAAGTGCACGGCCAAAAAGGGCCGGGTCGGGCCGTCCTCGGCCATGCGCTTGGCGTCGTCGCGCGCCCGCGCGAGCGCCGGGTCGGCGGCAGCACCCTTTTTCTCGTAGTACGACACCATCATCGTCCCGAGGCTGCGCCCGTCGAGCACGCGGCGCCAGCTCAGCCCGCCGTCGGTGCTGTGCAGCACCACGCCATCGTGGCCCACCGCCCAGCCCTGCGTGGGGGACGGGAACTGCACGGCGAGCAGGTCGGTGCTGACCGGCGCGGGCCGCTGCTCCCAGGTCTTGCCGCGGTCCGCGGAGCGCAGGATGTGGCCACGCGGGCCGACGGCGACGACATGCTCGGCATCGACCACCGCCAGCGCAAAAACCGGCGCCCGCAGCGCGCGCGGCGACATGCGCGCCGGTGCATCGAGCGGATCGACGAAGGCGGGTGCGGACGGGCCCGCCGCGCCGGCCACGACCGATGCACAGAGGCAGGCCGCGATCGTCGCGAGGGCGCTCACGTGCCGCATGGCGCGAGCGGATAACGATGCACCCTGGGCCACGCTCGCGTGCACTCAGCGCTGGGTCCGGCGTGCCAGGCCTTCGGGGCTGTAGAAGGCGTCGGCATCGACCGTGTCGATGTCCATGAACAGGCCCTTGTAGCCGCCGAGGATCGAGGAGTTGTACCAGGCCCCGGTGCCGAAGTCGAAGTAGAAGGTACCGCCCTGCACCACCGCCTGCTTGTCGTAGGCCCAGACCGTCGGGTTCAGGATGCCGCGCGAGAGCTTGCCGGTGGCGTCCCAGGCGTCGATCACCACCGCGCCGGGGATGTCCTCGTCCATGTAGAAGCGGCGCTTGGCGGCCACGTGGCGCGCGCCCGGCTTGAGCGTGGCGTCGACCACCGTGACGCGGTGCAGCTCCCAGCGCATCGCGTCCGGGTTCGGGTGGCCCTTCATCAGGATGTCGTCGGGCTTGCCGGCCAGGTACTTGTAGTTGTTGTATGGGATCAGCATCTCCTTCGTGCCGGCCAGCTTCCAGTCGAAGCGGTCGAGCCGGCCCGAGAAGGCATAGATCTCGTCGTACAGCATGGCCCCGGCGGCCGTCGCGACCGGGAAGTCGTAGCTCGCATCCGGCGACAACCGCACGCGGCGCTGGCCCGGCGTGTAGGCCCAGGTCTTGTCGGGCTGCTGCACCGGGTTGATGAACTTGCGCTGCAGGTTCCCCTCGCCGGTGATCCGCGCCGGCGCGGTGTAGATGTTGTTGTTCATGAAGTACTGGCCACCCCTGGCGTAGAACTCCTCGGAAGTGAGCTTCGGGTTGAAGTAGTCGTTCTGGTTGCGGTTGTTCACCTCGGCCGTCATGACCTTGTTGCCGCCGCCATCCACGTACCAGGCCTGGCCGTAGGTCCACGAAGACGCGCCCTTGTTCGTCAGCATCATGTTCCACATCCCCTCCTGTCCGGTCTTCGGAGCGGGGAAGGGCGTGCCGCCGAAGCAGCCGGTCACCGCTTCGCCGTCCTCGATTGCCTTGCAGCGGCCGGCAGCGTTCTTGCGGGTGTTCTCGACGAACCAGGCCGAGTAGTTGGCCGGCCTGCGTGTCGGGTAGACGTCGATGCGGAAGGTCGGGTAGCGCTTCAGCAGCTCCTTGGTCGCCTCGGAGAGCTTGTCGGCGTACTGCGCCATGTTGGCTGCCGTCACGGTGTAGAGCGGCTTGTCGGCCGCGTAGGGGTCGGTCCAGAAGCCGGAGTCCTTCTTGAAGCCGGGCGGGCTGGTGTTGGCCGGAAGGCCGCCGTCCCAGGCCGCGATGCTGCCGTCCTTGTTGCCGGCCTTCACGGCGCCCCAGGGCAGGCGATCGCCGTCGTCGGCGTTGGCTGCGGGCACGAAGCTCGCGCCGATGCCGAGGCACAGCGCGGCGGTTGCGATGCGTCGAATGTTCATCTCGATTCCTTCGAAGTGCTGCTCAGAACGCGGTCTGGTAGGTGAAGCTCAGGTAGTTGCGATCGCGGAAGTTCGCCAGGCCGGAGGCGAAGAACGGCGCTGCGCCCGGGCCGGTGGCGATGTTGCCGGTCTTGCCGCCGCGCGCGGTGTAGGCCAGGTCGAACTGGTGCTTGTACTTGCCGGCCAGGTACTCGATGCGGATTGCCGGGCGGACCAGCCACGACCCCTTGGGCGTGACGCCGGCGCCGACTGCGGCGGCATTGCCCGACAAACCGTAGGTCACGAACAGCGGCGTCGAGATGTCGATGCTCGGGAAGACCTGCTGCCACGTCGGCGTGAACGACAGGGCAATGCTGGCAGCGTTGCGCGTCGAGCAGCCGCGCAGCACCAGGTTGTCGGTGCAGGCGGGGTTGCCGCCCCGGCCGTTGTAAAGGCTGGCGCCGCTGGTGATCTTGTCCAGGTGCATGGCGTCGAACTGCAGCGCGATCGAGCCCGAGTCGAAGAGCGCGTTCTTGTTGATCGTCGAAACGGCGCTCATCAGGAAGTGGACGGTGTTGCCGCGCGGGCCTTCCATGCCGGGGTCCCTGACGAGGCCGGGGAAAGTCCCAAAGGCGAAGCCGCTGCGCACGTTCAACGGCATCTTGCGGCGGTAGTTCAGCTCGATGCCGGTGCCCCAGCCCGCGAGCAAGGTGTTGTAGGTCAGGCCGATGAGCTCGATGTCCTTCGCATAGACCGCGCGGCCGATGCGCGAGCCGTTGGCGTTGACCCCGATCTGGCTCAGCCAGCTGGGATTCTTGTCGTCGAAGCGGCGCAGCCACAGGCCCAAGGCGTCGCCCTCGAGCTTTTCCGGCGACCACTTCAGGCCCAGCGCGATGTCGCCCTTGTCGCCCTTGAAGGAAGGGGCGCGCGGAACGGCCGGATTGGAAATGAATTGCGGGCCTTCGAGCGCGGTGTCGTTGACCTGCCAGAAGGTGCCGCCTTCGGAAATGCGCGAGGAGCGGAATTCGCCCGTGTACTGGCCCATCAGCGACCACGCGTTGTTGAGCTGCCAGGTGGCGCCGACCTGGCCGATCGGCAGCGCCGTTTCCTTGGCCGAGGCGCCCGGGCTCAGGTCCGACTTGCGGCCGTCGTTGGGCGCCATCGAGTAAGACACGCTGCCGCCATTGCCGAACAGGAATTCGCCCGGCAGCCAGGCAAAGCGGCCGGCCTTCAGGTTCAGCGAGGTGCCGCCGAAGTCGAGGTTGGTCCATGCGAAGGCGTCCATGAACTCGGCGGAAGGGCCCTTGTAGTAGCGGTCGATGTAGCCAGTGAATTCGTTGCGCGCATAGTTCGGAACGGTCGCGAAGCGCGGGTCGCTGCGGCTCCTGTCGGGGAAGTTATTGTCGTACCAGCCTGTTGCGCTGAGGCGCAAGCCCATGTTCCTCTTGTAGCTCAAGTCCAACTCGGAGTAGATATCGAAGCGCGACAGCGTCGTGTCGTTCTTGCCGAACAGCCAGTTGCCCTCGTCCACCGCCGGCGAGTTGACCAGGCGCAGGTCACGCTCGCCGGTACGCATCGCGGCGTTGTAGCGCACCGTGGTGTCGAGCGTGATCTCCAGGTCGGGCGAGCCGGTGTCGATCTTGAAGGCGGCCGCGGGCGCGGCCATGGCCACCGCCGCACCGATGCAGGCCGCCTTCAAGGCGTGTTCGCTGCGCGTAGCGCGGCGGCGAGTCCCTCGTTCTTTGCTCATCGAGTCTCCAGTTTTGTAGGAATGGGAAATCTGGCGGGGCCGGCGCGACGCCTTTTTGGGTGGTCGGTGCGTCATGCCAATAATCGAACAGTGTTCGTATGGTTGCACAGGCCCTCCGGAACGTCAACCAAGGGCTATCAGTAATTACCCGTGGACTCGGATCGGCCCGCCACCTGCGAGGGCACTTGCAACGGCGCCCCCGCGCTGCTGCGGCGCGGCAAGGCAATGGCGAGCAGCACGCCGGCGCCGGCACAGGCGATGACGAAGGCGAAGGTGAGCGCATAGGCGGCCGGGCTCGGATGCGTGCCGGCGCCCCGGGCCGCGTCGCTCACCGTCGAGCTGGCCAGAAGCAGGGTCGCGAGCTGCGTGCCGATCGCGGTGCCCACGGTGCGAACGACGTGCGACATGCCGTTGATCTCGCTGGTGCGATCCGTGGGCGCGACCTCGACGATCAGGTTGGGGATTGCCGCATAGAGGATCGATCCGCCGAGGGTGATCAGGAAGGCCTCCGCGACCAGCAGCCACACGGCGTCGTGGTGCAGCAGCACGCCCACCCAGCCGGCGCAGATCACGACGCTGCCGACCAGCGCCGCGCGCCGCGCACCATGCCGCGCCGCGACATGCCCGCTCCACGGCGCTCCGAACAGGCCTGCGATGCTGGCAGGCACCTTGATCGTTGCGGCCAGCGTGGCCGTGAGGCCGAGGCCGATGCCGGTCCACGCCGGCTGCTGCGCGAGCAGCAGGATCACGAGCATCAGCTGCGCCGTGCCGAGACCGAACAGCGCCATCAGCCCCATCGCCAGCCCGACCTGGCGTTCGGCGAAGCGGCGCACGTCGATCATGGGCTGCGGGTGGCGCCATTCGTGACGTACCCAGGCCGCGATCGCCAGCAGGCCGGTCGCGATCAGCCCGAGCGTGACCGGGTCGGCCGGACCGCTCCCCTTCATGCGCGTGACGGCCCACAGCAGCAACGCGACACCGGGCGCGAACAGCACGCCGCCGAGCAGGTCGAGGCGCCCCACCGCCGCCTGCCGCACCGAGGGCGGCAGCAGCGTCGCAACCGCGACGATCGACAGCGCCGTCTGGCCGACCGAGAACCAGAAGATCCAGCGCCAGCCCGCATGGTCGACCAGCCAGCCCCCGAGCAGGATGCCCGCGCCGGCCGTGAAGCTCGCCATCGCAGCCACCCAGCCGATGCCCACCGGCACGCGCGCCTTCGGCAGATGCTCGCGCACCAGCCCGATGGTGAGCGGCAGCAGCGCCGCCGACATGCCCTGCACCGCGCGCCCGGCGATCAGCCACGGCAGGCTGGTGGCGAAAGCACCGATGAGCGAGCCGGCCAGCGCGAACGCCAGCGTCAGGATCAGCAGCCTGCGCCGGCCGTACAGATCGCCCAGGCGCGAGCTCAGGCCGGCCGACACGGCGCCGACGAGCAGGAAGGCCGTGATCAGCCAGCCGACGCCGACCGGATCGCCGAACTCGCGCATCAGCGTGGCCAGGGCGCCGTACATCATGCCGACCTCGAAGGAGCTGTTCACCTCGGCGAACACCAGCACGGCGAGGATCAGAAGCCAGCGCCGATTCTCGGCCGGCGTGGGGGAATCTTGTTTCACGAACGTCTCCTGGTGCCCCGTCTCCGGGACCCTTGTCACCTGCCCTTGCGATTCGTTGCAAAAGGCGGTGGATCGGAAGGTCTAGAGCCCGTCGAAGGGACCTTCGACAGCGCCCTCCAGTTGCTGCAGCAGGCGCCTCAGGCTGTTCGACAGCGCGCGGCGCTCGTCGTTCGGCAACGCCCGCACGGCCTTGAAGACCGGCGCCGGGTGGGCGATCAGGCGGTCCAGCGCCTGGTCACCGAGCGCGGTCATGCGGACCATCTGCCCGCGCCGGTCGAGCGGGTTGTGGACCCGCTCCACCAGCCCGCGCGCGACCAGCCTGTCGAGCCGCTTCTTCAGCCCCGGCAGCGAGATCCACAGCCGCTCCTTCAGCCCGGTGGGCGTGCTCTCGAAGGGCGGCCCCATGCGCCGCAGCGCGCCCAGCACCATCACCTCGCCGGAATTCAGTCCCTGCGCGGCGGCCAGCGACGCGATGCCGCGCTCGACGTGCGCCCCAAGGCGCGACAGGCGCGCCAGCACGGCGAACACCTGCGGATCGACCTCCGGCCAGGCACGGCGCCAGCTCTCCAGGTTGGGCTGCACGACACCGTCGTCGTCCGCCACCGACGCCATGGAGGCCAGCCCTGGCGCCAAGCCCAGCGGCGCCGCGATGCGCGCGAGCACCGACAGCTGCAGGTCCTCGCCGCGTTCGGCGCGCACGATCTGCGGCTGGTGCACGCCGGCGCGCTGGGCCAGCTCGCGCTGCGACCATCCCGCGGCGGCGCGCTTCTCCTTCAGCAACTCGGCCCATGAGGATTTGCTCCAGGTGCTTGGTTCGGTCATCGGGTAGGCCTGCGGGTCGATATCTTTCACGATATCAGCGGCAAGCCCCGTGCAGGCGATCAACCTTCGTCGTTGACCCAGCGCACGAAGCGGCTCAGCGGCAGGAAGCCGTCGTGCGAGATGCCCGCCTCGAAGGCCACCGCCTTGCCGAGCTCGACGATGCGCTGCACGCCGGCCGCGGCGAGCGCGTCGCGCAACTCCGCCTTGCGCTTCGGCGGGTAGACGCCGACCGTCTGCGTCGCAACGTTGGCGCAGCCCACCGCCGAGGCCAGGCTCGCCACCGGCACAACGTTGACCACGCGGCCGTCCGGATGGAAGTCGACCTGCTCCTCCGAGCGGATCACCAGCCCCCGGCCCTCGTAGCCGCCCCACACGCGGTAGTGCGGCTCCATGCCGCGCAGGCCGTCGATCTCGTCGCGCAGATCGGCCGGCAGCGGACTGCCGATCGCGGAGCAGGTCTCGCGCTGCACACCCAGCCGCGCCTGCAGCAGCGCGCAATAGCGATCGACCTCCTCGACCGAGCCCTCGACGAATTGCACGCGGCTCGACGCACAGGCCTGCTGGTTCATGATCGTCGCGTCGGTCGCGGCGCGCTCGGCCACCTCGGCCAGTGCGGCGTCGGAGGCGAAGGCCTCGCGGCCGATCAGCGAGATCGAGGTCTTCGGATCGAAGGCCACCAGCTCGAAGCCCGGGCCGATGTACTGCTTGACGCTGCGGATCGTGCTCTCGCCGCCCCAGGCCACCACCTTGTCGAAGAATTGCGGCCGGAACAGCAGGCTCTCGATCTGGGCATCGCCGCCGCGCCAATAGGCCGCCGAGAACGAGCGCACCAGCGGATGGCCGGGCGCGACCGCCGCCATGGTGCGCAGGATCGCCGTGGCCGTGAAGAGATCGTTGGAAGGCAGCTTGATCAGGTGCACGCCCTTGGTCAGCGCGCCCCGGACCACCGACATCGCGGCCACGCCCGGCGCGTTGCCGGCGATCACGTGGATCAGCCGCGGCGGGAAGGCGCGCATCCGGTGCGTGCGACCGCTGGGCGCGTTGTCGATGAGGCGCCAGCCGTCCAGCACGTCGGCGCCGCCGAGCTCCTGCTCGACCTGGAAGAGCAGGCCGCGGTTGTCGAAGGCGCGGCCCAGGCCGGCATAGGAGCGCTCCAGGACGTCGCGCGGCAGCGGGCTGGTGCGCACGCTGAAATCGAGCGCCTCGGCGAGCAGCCCGTCCGGGTCGCGCTTGAGCCGCTCGCCGGTGGCCACCAGCACGTCGATGATCTCGGCCAGCGGCGTGTCGAAGGCGGGGCCAGGCTCGCGGCGTGTCCACACCAGATCGTTCAGGTCCAGCGCCGGGGTCGCGAAGCGCGCCTGCGGGCTGCCGAACTCGTGAGCCGCGCCGGTGACGACCTTGCCCTTGACGACGTGACAGACGGGGACCGCGGGGGTCGCAAGAGTGCTTGTGTTCATGCTGCGATCGCTCCACGGACATAGGCGTCGATCGTGCCCGCGCAGCCGATGTGATCGTCCTCGCCCGGCTGCGCGAAGCGCGTGATGTTGTCGAACAGCGTCGGCCCGCGGCGGCCGCAGGGGCAGCGCGGCTTCAGGTCCGCGGTCACCTTGTCGCCGGTGATGAGGCCGCCCCAGCGCCCTTCGTAGAGCAGGTCGAGAAAGGCGAAGCGGCCCTCGACCACGCCATCCTCGCCATCGTTGGCCGTCAACAGTCGCTCGCCATCACGATCGATGATCAGCCAGATCAAGGCCGGCGCGCGGTGGTAGCGCCCGGCCTCGCAGCGCGGCATCACCTGCGCGAGCTCGGTCATGCCGTAGTTGCCCGGGCGCACGACCTGGCCGAAGAAGCGGTCGACCTGCTCCTTGTAGTCCGGCGGCAGGGCCACGCCCTTGATGCCGCCGCCGGCGTTGACGACGGTGTCGGGGTGGAAGGCGCCGTCGCCGATGCCGCGTTCGCGCGCCCGGGCGATGAGCCCCATGTACTGCGCCCACATGCCGGAGATCAGCATCGGCTCCGCGCGGCGGTCGAGGATGGTGTCGAGCAGCTTCAGCAAGCCCTCGCGCCCTTCGGCGCCCCTGCGCGCGGCCTCCTGCTCGAAGGCGGCGATCTCGTCGGGCGTCGCGCTGCCATCGGCCATCTTCTTGCGCATCGCCGCCATCCGGCTGACGTCGGCGATCCGCAGCGGCTGGTCGGTCAGCGCGAAGGTCTGCCCCGGTTTGCCGAAGTTCTCGAAGTTGAACTGGGCTGCCTCGGTCGCGCTGCTCGTGCCTCGGGACGGGCCGAGCCAGAACACCGTGCGGTCGGCATTCGAGCGCACGTAGGGCCAGCCGACCGAGTACTTGAAGTGGCGCTTCTTCAGGTCGTGGTCGCCCACCGTGTGGTTCAGGAACGAGCACTTGCCCGAGGACCCGCTGGTCGCGAGCACCCGATGGCCGGCCTCCCACAGCCGCGCGAGCCAGTCGTCGACGTCCTTCACGCCCTCGACGTTCACGCCGGTGGTGTCGGCCACCGACAGCGTGTTCAGCCACTGCAGCATGCGGCCCCACTGCCCCTTCTCGACGAAGGACGGCGGGTAGGACTTGTAGACCGTGTGCGCGAACAGCAGGGGAACCAGGTCCTCCAGCCGGCCGATGCGCTCGATGCCGGCGTCTTCTGCGCGGCGCGCGAGCAGCGGGATCTGCGCCTGGCGCTCCTCGAACAGCTCCTGCGCCGCGCCCAGCTGCAGCGCTTCGACGTCGGCGGCCGGCAGGTCGTAGGCGAGGTCGGGGTCGAGGATCATGTCGACCAGTTGCTTGCGGATCGGTGTCATGCCGGCCTCCTCATTGGCCGGCGTCGATGGCCGTCGCCACCGACACGCTTTCCCACTCGGCGAGCTGCTTCACCCGCGACTCGTAGGCCCCGCGCAGCATGCCGACCGCGTCGGCACCGAGCACCAGCCGCAGCGGCGGCTGCGGCGCCTCCAGCACCCGGATGATCGCGGCCGCCGCCTTGGCCGGGTCGCCCGGCTCGTGGCCGTGGTAGTGGGCGATGTGGTCGCGTGCCTTGTGCGCGGGCGTGCCGGCGTAGGCCTCGACGCGCAGGGCCGCCTGGCGCTGCGAGCCGCCGGCGAACTGCGTGCGAAAGCCCCCCGGCTCGACGATCGTCACGCGGATGTCGAAGGGCGCCAGCTCGGTCGCCAGCGCCTCGGTCGCGCCTTCCAGCGCGAACTTCGAGGCGGCATACAGGCCGCAGGCGGGAAAGCCGATCACGCCGGCCACCGAGGCGACGTTGAAGATGTGCCCGGCGCGCCGCTCGCGCAGGTGCGGCAGCAGCGCACGCACGACCGCGAGCGGGCCGAAGAGGTTGGTGTCCATCACCTGGCGCCCTTCGGCGTCGGACACTTCCTCGATCGCGCCGAAGAGGCCATAGCCGGCGTTGTTGACCAGCACGTCGATCGTGCCGGCGAGCTTCAGGGCCTTCTGCACGGCCGGCTCGACCTGGTCGATGCGCGTCACGTCGAGCAGCAGCGCATGGGCGCGGCCGGGGGCGAGCTGCTCGAAGCGATCGGCCTGCGCAGCCTGGCGCACGGTGCCGACGACGGTGTCGCCACGCGCGAGCGCGGCCCGGGCGAGCTCGAGGCCGAAGCCGCTCGAGACGCCGGTGATGAGCCAATTTGTCATCTTGGGATTCCTTTGATCGTTGGTGACGGAGCGTTCATATATGTTTACAACGTTCTGTTTTTGATTATCTTGGCGAATATTCGACGGCGGGGCGAGTGGGTGCAATCGGGTTTACCCGGACTGACCTGATTGGTTGCAATCGTCACAGGCAGCAGGTGATCTCGGCGGGGCTGCGGACTCGTCGGGAGTGATATGTTTATCTGTATCAATGGATGCGCCCGGTGCCCTCACCCTAGCCCTCTCCCAGAGGGAGAGGGGACAAGGCGGGGCACGCACATCGCATGTCGGCGTTCAGCCCATTTGCAGCGCGAGCCCTACCCGGTGCCCGCCCTCGCACGGACCGACAGCTCATCGTGAATCCGCTTGGCACCCGCGAGCCCGCCATCGAAGTCCGCGGCGTTCACAGCGCACTCGACCGCGTCGATGCACCCCAGCGCAGCTTGATTCGGCACGCCCGCATCGCCCAGCCTGGCTCGATACGCAGCGATCGCCTCTGCCGCCCCGCAACGATCCAGCGGCCGATGGCGCAACAGCACGGATGCCGGCGGCCGGTCCCGATCCATCGCCGCGGCGAAGGCACGCGCGGCAGCCAGCGGGTCGGCCTCGCACAGGCGATCGAACAAGGGCGTGTCGGCGTAGCGGTCCGCACGCACCGGCTCGCCCGCCAGGATCAGCGCGAGTGCGCGCCCCACCCCGACCGCGCGCGGCAGACGCTGCGATCCGCTGGGCGGCACGACGCCGTGCTTCAGCTCGGGCAGCGCGATGCGCGCGTCGCGTTGCGCGACGCGGTAGTGGCAGGCCAGCGCAAGCTCGAAGCCGCCGCCGATCGCGAAGCCGTGGATGGCCGCGATCATCGGCTTCGTGCACGCCTCGATGCGCGGGAACAGGTGGGCTGACAGCGCCGGCCACTGCTGCTGCAGCGGCGAGCGCAGCTCGGCATAGTCGCCGCCGGCCGAGAAGCCGCGGCCGGCACCGCCGATCACGATCGCCCGCACGGCAGGGTCGGCATCCGCCGCCTCCAGCGCCTCCCACAGCGCGAGCCGCATCGGATGCGAGAGGCTGTTCACCGGGGCATGCTCGAGCACGAGCTGCAGCACGCCGTCACGCCAGAGCTTGGATAGGACGCGGGCCATCGTCGCGGTCCTCGGGACGTCAGGCCGTCTATCGGCCTTCGAAGCGCGGCGCGCGCTTTTCCAGGAACGCACGCACCGCCTCCGCATGGTCGGCGCTGCCCATCGCCACGGCCTGGAACTCCACCTCGCTGCGGATCGCCGCGTCGAGACTGTCCACCCCCTGTGCCAGCGCGCTCTTCAGCAGGGCGCTCGCCACCGGCGGCAGCGCCGCGTAGTCCTGCGCCACCGCGAGCGCTTGCGGCAGCGCTCCGCCCGGCTCGGCGAGTTCGTTGGCCAGGCCGATCCGGTGCGCCTCGGCGCCGTCGAACACCCGCGCGAGGCCGAGGATCTCGCGGGCCTTCGCACGGCCGACCCGGTGCTGCAGGCTCCACAGCGCGCCCATGTCCGGCATCAGGCCCACCTTGACGAACGCGGCGCCGAACTTCGCGTCGCGCGCCGCGACCACATGGTCGGCAAGCGAAGCGATCGACAGGCCCGCGCCCATCGCCGAGCCCTCGACCGCCGCCACCACCGGCTTCGGCCCGAGTGCGATGAGCCGGATCAGTGCGGTCACCAGGTTCCAGCGCTCGCGGTTCTCCAGCAGCGTGCGCGTTTCCATTTCGCTGATGTCGCCGCCGGCGCAGAAGTGTCCGCCGGCGCCGGTGAGGACGATCGCGCGCACCTCGGCATCGCCCATCGCCGCTTCCAGCCGCTCGCGAAGCTGCGTGCGCATCTGCAGGCAGTAGGCGTTGCGGCGCGCCGGGAAGTTCAGTGTCAGCACCGCAACCGCGCCGTCGCGCATCATCGGCACCATGTCGGCGGGACGGTCGATAGGCTTGGTCATCCTTTCAATGCCCTTCAAAGCGCGGCTCGCGCTTCTGCTGGAAGGCCGCGAGCGCCTCCTTGCAGTCCTCGCTCAGGCGGCAGCGGATCATGTTGCGCGCCTCGAGGTCGAGCACCTGCTGCAGCGTCTGGTGCGCGGCGGCGTGGACGTTCTCCTTGATCGCTCGGAACGCGAGCGCCGGCCCGTTCGCCAGGCGCAGCGCGAAGGCATCGGCCACGGCATCGAGCTCGGCGTCGGCCACGACGCGGTTGACCATGCCCAGCGTCAGCGCCTCGGCGGCGCCGACGCGGTCGGACAGCATGTAGATCTCTTTCGCCTTGGAGGGGCCGACGAGCTGGGTCAGGAAATAGCTGCCGCCGTAATCCCCCGGCGTGCCGATCTTCGCGAAGCTCGAGACGAAAAAGGCGTTGTCGGCGGCCACGCGGAAATCGCAGGCCAGGGCCAGCGAGAAGCCGAGCCCGGCTGCCGGCCCGCGCAGCTTCGCGATGGTCGGCTTGCCCATGTCGTGCAGCAGGAACGAGGCGTCGGCGAGGCGCCGCAGCCGGTCGACCCGCGCCTCGTGCGCCTGCCAGAGTTCGGTCTGGCCGAATTCCTGCGCGATCGCATCATGGGGGTCGGGCGCGCCCATCGAGCGCACGTCGGCACCGGTACAGAAGGCCGCGCCGGTGCCGGTCAGCACCACGACCTTCACACGCGGATGGCGCGCCGCGTCGGCCAGCAGGCGCACCAACAGGTTCTGCCCGGCGGTGTCGATCGCGTTCTTCACCTCCGGGCGGTCGATCGTCAGGGTCAGCACGCCGGAATCGGCAAGCGCCCAGGTGATGGCCTCGCTCATCAGTACAGCTCCTTCATCCGCTGCTCGTCGAAGGCGGGCAACGCGTGCCCGTGGCGCAGCTTCTCGGTCCATCTCGGTTCGTTCAAGAGCGCACGGCCGACAGCGACGAGATCGAACTCGCCGCGCTCGAAGCGCTTCATCAGCAAAGCGACGTTGTCGGAGCCGCCGGCGCGACCGTCGCGCTTCGAATCGTAGAAGCCGCGGTCCAGCCCGATGCCGCCGATCGCCATCGCCAGCTTGCCGGTGAGCTTGCGGGCCCAGCCCGAGAGGTTGAGCGGCGAGCCCTCGAACTCCGCGCGGTCGAAATAGCGCGCGCTGCCGTCGAACACATCGACGCCGGCATCGGCGATCGGGCCGAGCACCTCCTCGAGCTCCTGCGGCGTCGCCGCCAGGCGGGCCTTGAAGTCCTGCTGCTTCCACTGCGAGAAGCGGAAGAAGATCGGCATCGACTCGCCCGCCTCGCGCCGGATCGCACGCACCACCTCGGCGGCGAAGCGTGCGCGGGCGCGACGGTCGCCGCCCCAGGCGTCGTTGCGGCGGTTCGTCTCGTCCCACAGGAAGGTGTCGATCAGGTAGCCGTGCGCGCCATGGATCGCGATGCCGTCGAAACCGGCCTCGCGCGCGTGGCGGGCGCTGCGCGCGTAGGCATCGATCACGTCCTGGATCTCGCGCTCGGTCATCGGCCGCGTCGGCGCCTGCACGCGCTCGGCATAGGCGGGGTCGATCGAAGTCATGCGCCCCGCCGGCCCCCAAAGGCCCGAGGGACGCAGCGATGCCGCCTCCGGCTGCGGACCGGTCCCGGGCTCGCGCATCACGCCCTGGTGCCAGAGCTGCGGCACGATCCGCCCGCCGGCGGCATGCACCGCGTCGACGACGCGCCGCCAGCCGGCCAGCGCCGCCTCGCCATGGAGGTGCGGCAGATTGCTTTCGCCGAGGCCCGCATCACCGAGCGCCGCGGGGTGGTCGATGCCCACGCCTTCGGTGATCAGCAGGCCGGTGCCCCCTTCGGCGCGGCGGCGGTAGTAGGCGGCGACGTCCTCGCCCGGCACGCCGCCGGGCGAAAAGTTGCGCGTCATGGGCGCCATCACGATGCGGTTCGCGAGCGCGAGTCCGCGGATGGCGATCGGTTCGAACAAGGGCGCGACGTCGATGGGCCCGGAGGGTTCGCTCATGGTCCCGGCCTATGCAGCGAGCAGCAGCGGCGACAGGCGCTGCTCGATCGCGTCCCGCGCCTGCGCCAGCATGCGCTCGACCAGTTCGGCGCAGCTGGGCAGGTCGTCGATCAGGCCGACGCACTGGCCGACCGGCAGCGCCGCATCGTCCGCGGCGCCGCTTTCCATCGCCTGCATCCAGCGCGGCGCGCCGATCAGCGGCAGCAGGTCCCCGTGCGTCGTCGCCGGCTGTGCCTCGAGGGCGAGCGCTTCGGCGGCCGTGCGGTTCTTCAGCACGCGGATGCTGTCGCCGAAGCGGCGGCCGACCAGCGTGGTGTCGGTCGCGCCCGCGGCCAGCATGCGCGCCTTGACCTCCGCATGCAGCGGCGACTCGCGCGTCAACAGGAAGCGCGTGCCCATGCAGACCCCCTCGGCACCCAGCGCCAAGGCCGCGACCAGGCCGTACCCATCGGCAATGCCGCCAGCAGCCAGCACCGGGATCTTCAGCGCCCGTGCGGCGGCCGGGATCAGCACCAGGCCCGGCACGTCATCGGCGCCCGGGTGGCCGGCGCATTCGAAGCCGTCGATGATCACCGCGTCGACGCCGAGCGACTCGGCCTTCAGTGCATGGCGCACGCTGGTGGCCTTGTGCATCACCTTGACGCCCGCGCCCTTCAGCGCGTCGAGATAGCGGGCGGGGCTGCCGCCGGCCGTCTCGACGACGGGAATGCGCTCCTCGCAGACCACCCGCACGTAGCCCTCGACGTCGACGCCGCTCGCACTCGGCAACAGGGTCAGGTTGACGCCGAAGGGCTGCTTGGTCATCGACCGGGTGCGCTCGATCTCGCGGCGCAGCGCTTCCGCATCCGGCTGGGTGTGCGCCGACAGGATGCCGAAGGCGCCGGCGTTCGAGACCGCCGACACCAACTCCGCGCGCGAGGCCCAGCGCATGCCGCTCTGCACGATCGGCAGCCGGCTGCCGAGCAGTGCGCTCGCCCTCGTCTTCATGATTGGACGGGCGCCAGGAAGCGCCGGCCGTTGTCGTGCATCACACCCTGCGTCTGTTCGGCGCCCAGGTGCTTGCACGCCTCTTCGGCGAAGTCGCGCGGCGCCGGCACGCCTTCGGCATGCGGATAGTCCGAGCCCATGATCATCCACTCGTGCGAGCCGACCTGGTCGACGATCGTCTTCAGGTCGTCCTCCGGATAGGCGACCACGCTGACATGGCGCTGGAAGATCTTGCTCGGCCGTTCCTTCAGCTGCCCGCCCGGCCAGTAGCCGTTCTTCGCCATGCCGCGGCACTTGTCCATCTTGATCAGCATCGTCGGCACCCACTCGGCGCCGTTCTCGGCCGACAGCACGCGCAGGTTGGGGAAGCGCGCGAAGAAGTTCCAGAAGATCAGCGACGAGATCGTCTCAACCACCGGCCGCTCGCTGTAGCCGTGCATCCACACGAAGGCGGTCTGGCGCTGGCGCGACTGCTGCACCGGCTCGCCCCACACCGCCATGTGGTCCTTCATGTAGATCGCCTCGGACACGTGATAGACCACGCGGCAGTGCGCCTCGTTGAGGATGGACCAGAAGCGGTCGAAGTCCGGATGCGCCGGCGGCTTGCCGCCGAAGGGGCCCATCGGCATCAGGAACAGGCGCGTGCCATGCTTAATCGCCCATTCCGCCTCGGCGCAGGCGGCGTCCAGGTCGTCGAGCGAAACCAGGGGCGCGGAGTAGATGCGGTCTTCGTGGTTGAAGCCCCAGTCGTCGAGCATCCAGCGGTTGTAGGCATGCATCACCGCGGCAGCGGCCTTCGGCTCGTCGAGGTAGCTGATCGTCGCGACCATGTTGCCGCAGTAGAGGAAGCAGCCCTCGACGCCGAACTCGTCCATCTTCGCGAGGCGGGCGTCGCGGGCGTACATGTCTGCGGTCATCGGCACGCGCATGTCGACGTTCTCCTTGCCTTCCTTCTGCGCGCGCAGCCATTCGTGCAGCTTGCCCGGCGGCGGCACGCGGCCGTCCTCGGCGTAGTAGCCGGCACTGACCTCGATCTTGCGATGGCCCACGTACAGCGCGAACTCGCCGTCGGCGCCGACCTTCCACTCGTAGCTCCAGTCCTTCTTGAACTTCTCGGGCAGGTAGCGGCTGAAGGCGTCGGGGGTCTCGTAGAGATGGGTGTCGCCGTCGAAGATGGGGCCTCTGAAAAGCGGTGCAGCGGTGGTGGTCGTCGTCATCGGGTTCTCCGGGGATGGAAATGCCATGCCGCGGGGTCGCGGCGCGGCGTGGAATGGCGGGTGCTTCAGATTTGCGATGCGGGCAGCCGGATCACGAGGCCGTCGATCGCCGGGGTGACGCGCAACTGGCACGCCAGGCGGCTGGTCTCGCGTGGCTCGACCACGCACTCGAGCATCTCGCGCTCGGTGGATTCCGGCGGCGGCAGCCTGGACGCCCAGCTTTCGTCGACATAGCAGTGGCAGGTCGCGCAGCTGCACGAGCCGCCGCAGTCGGCGAGGATGCCGGGCACCAGGGCGTCGATGGCGCCCTGCATGACCGACTGGCCGACTTCGGCCTCGACCTGGTGCTCGGCACCGGTGTGCTCGATGATCGTGAAACGGGGCACGGTGGGTTGTCTCCTCAAAGTGGCAAGGCTTCCTGAAGCAGGCTCTTCAGCGGCGTGCCGTCGTCGACCAGCCGCTCGGGTGGAATGACCCTGCGCTCGCCGATGATGCGCTTGGCCAGCATGAATTCGGCCGGGCGGTTCACCGTGTCGACCGCGATCACGCGCTCACCCTTCAGGTAGAAGGCCGAGAACGAGCGCTGCTCGACCGAGCCGCGCAACAGGAATTGGTCGTGGCCCTGCGACAGGCCGACCATCTTCAGCTTCAGGTCGTACTGGTCGGACCAGAACCACGGCGCGCTCTCGAACGGCCGCTCATGCCCGAGCAGCGCCGCCGCCGCGGAGCGCGCCTGTTCGAGCGCACTGGGCACCGACTCGAGCCGCACGGAGCGGCCGTACAGCGCGCTGTCGAAGCGCGTGCAGTCGCCGGCCGCGACGATGTGCGGATCGCTGGTCCGTGCGCAGGCGTCGATGCGGATGCCGTCGTCGACGGCAAGGCCGGCGGCGGCGGCCAGCTCGGTGTTGGGCACGATGCCGATGCCGACGATCACCAGGTCGCAGGCCAGGCGCTCGCCGTCGGCGCAATGCACGCCGATGACCCTGCGGCGCGCGGCATCGAGCTCGAAGCCGTCGACCTGCACGCCGATGCGCAGGTCGACGCCGGCCTCGCGGTGTACCTGCTCGTAGAAGGAGGACACGCGCGGCGCGGTCACGCGCGCGAGCACGCGCTCGGCCGCCTCCAGCACGGTGACGTTCAACCCGGCCTTGATGGCCACCGCAGCGACCTCGAGGCCGATGTAGCCGCCGCCGACGATCGCGACGCGCGCACCGGGCGCGAAGTGCCGGCGGATGCGATCTACGTCGGCGAGCGTGCGCAGGTAGTGGAAGTTGTCGGCGCCTTCGGCCGCGCCCGCGATGGCGGCCGGCAACGGGCGCGGCCGCCCGCCGGTGGCCAGCGCGAGCCGTGCGTAGTCGATCGAGGAGCCGTCCTCGAACGCGACGCGCCGAGCGGCGCGGTCGAGGGCCTGCACGCGCCGGCCCTGCAGCAGCTCGACGCCGGCTTTCTCGAGCGTGGCGCGCGCCTTCAGGTGCAGCGAGTCGAGCGTCGCGGTGCCGGCCAGGTAGGCCTTCGACAGCGGCGGCCGGTGGTAGGGCAGCGCGGTCTCGTCGCCGATCAGCCGGATCGGGCCCGGCCATCCGGCCTCGCGTGCCTGCACCGCGAGCTCGGTGCCCGCGTGCCCGGCACCGATGACGACCAGCGCGCCGCCCTCGCCGCTCACACGATGCCTTTCGACTTCAAGCATTCGAGTTCCTCGGCGTCCAGCCTGAGGAGGCCGCGGTAGATCTCGTCGTTGTGCTGGCCCAGCGTCGGCGGTGCGACGTAGTCGGTGATCGGCGTGTCCGAGAACTTGATCGGGTTGGTGTGGATCCTGACGCTGCCGGCCAGCGGATGCGGCACTTCGGTGGCCAGGCCGCGGTGCTGCGCCTGCGGATCGTCGAACACCTGCTTCAAGTCGTAGATTGGCCCGGCCGGCACGCCGGCGGCTTCCATGGCGGCGAGCAGGTCGGCCTGGCGCCAGCGGCGCGTGATCGCATCGAAGGTGTCCGCCAGCAGCCGGCGGTTGCCCACGCGCAGCGGGTTGGTCGCGAAGCGCGGATCGCCGGCGAGCTCGGGGTGCTCGAGCGCGACGCAGAAGCGGCGGTACTGCTCGTCGTTGCCGCACACCACCATCACGCCCCCGTCGACGCATGGGAACATCTGCGAAGGCAGGCCGCCGTTGCCCTGGGTGCCGCGCCGCATCGGCACCTGGCCGGTCGCGAGGTACTGCGCCGCGTAGTGCGACAGCGAAGCGACCACCGAGTCGAACAGCGCGACATCGATGTGCTGGCCGCGGCCGCTGCTGGCCTCGCGGTTGGCGTCGCGGTCGTACAGCGCGGTGATCACGCCGATGGCAGCGAACTGCCCAGCCACGAAGTCGGCGATCGACGGGCCGGTCTTGACCGGCGCACCGCCCTCCTCGTCCGGATAGCCTGTCACGCTCATGAGGCCGCCCATGGCCTGAAAGATCGAGTCGTAGCCGGGGCGCGGCGCATAGGGACCGGTCTGGCCGAAGCCCGTCACCGAGCAATAGACGAGGCGCGGATTGAGCTCGCGCAGACTCGCGGCGTCCAGGCCGTGGCGCTTCAGGTCGCCGACCTTGAAGTTCTCGACCAGCACGTCCGACATCGCGGCCAGCCGGCGCGCCAACGCCTGGCCTTCGGGCCGGGCGAGGTCGAGCGTGATCGACTTCTTGTTGCGGTTGCTGCCGAGGATGATCGGCGTCTCGTGGGTGTCGCGTCCTTCGCGGTCCTTCAGGAACGGCGGGCCCATCCTGCGCGCGTCGTCGCCCGTGCCGGGGCGCTCGACCTTGATCACCTCGGCGCCGAGGTCACCGAGCATCTGCGCGGCCAGCGGGCCGGCGATGACGCGAGACAGATCGAGAACGCGAATGTGCGAGAAGGGCTTTCTGGACATGGCAGGGAGGTGAGAGTCAGGTTCCCTGCAGTGTCGGTCGCGGCATCTGCGCCAGCAAGGCGGCGCTGCTGCGCGCGAGCAGTTCCAGGCCGCTCTCGGCCGCCCTCTGCGCACACTCCTGGGCGTACACCATGTCGCGCCGGAAGCGCGGCACATCCACCCACCATCCGCGCTCCGCCATCAGCCACTTGAACGCGACGAGTTCGGTCAACGGGTCGTTCGAATCGAATTGCAGGCTGTTCATAGGAGTCCCCATCGATGTTCGTATAGTCGAATGATAGTCTGATTTTAGAACATTGCAAATGCTTTGCGACAGGCCTTGGCAGGTCGGTGCAACCCGACGCCATGCGCGGTCGCGGCATTTAATTTGGGGGAAGGATTCGACGCGTTGAGCTGCAAGTGCGGGAGCCGCCCTGGCATTGACTCCCTCCCCTTTCGGGGGAGGGTTGGAAGTGGGGCACGCTGCGTCACCACGGACAGGCCGCTGCCCCCATCCCCGCCTTCCCCGGAAGGGGAAGGAGCAAGACCGCGTGCTCAGCGGCGCGATGCCGCGAACACCTGCCCGATGGAGCCTCCGAGATAGCCATAGGCATGGACCATCTCCCTATAGCAATCCTGGGCCGTCGAAGCGGGCAGGTTGATGCCGCCCGCCCGGCAGACTTCGGCCTTCGAAGGGGCTGCCGCACGCGCACCATCGGACGCGTCGGACTTCAGATAGCCGAGCGACCCGAACACGCCCACTGCCGCACCGATTGCCAACACTTTCAGACCACTGAGCATTTCCGTCTCCTCAGGCGACCCCGCCGTGGCGCGACAGGGCGCGCACCGTCGACAAGGCCGGCAGCCAGACCAACACCGTGCGACTATTCGCAGGCTAGACGTTCTGTTTGTTGAATGCTATTCTGAAATCAAGTCTTCATGATTCGGGATAACCCGAGAGCAGGATCACCATGGGCGCGCTTCCCCGCATTCAGGATTTCGACGACCCCGCCTACGACCCCTTCGTCTCCGACGACGCTTCGTTCGGCGCACACGACGACCCCTACCCGCAGCTCGCCCGGTGGCGCGAACAGGGGCCGGTGCATGCCTTCGACTACCGCACGGCGCTGGGCCTCCATCCCGACGTGACGATGGCCGATCTGCCGGCGTACCTGGTGCTCGGCTACGACGCGGTCGAGAAGGTCTTCCTGGATCCGCAGACCTATTCGAACGGCGTCTATGCGCGCAACCTGGGCATCTCCTTCGGCCGCAGCGTGAGCACGATGGATGCGCCGGACCATCCGCGCTATCGCAAGATTTTCCAGAAGGCTTTTCTGCCGAACAGGGTGTCGGCCTGGGGCGAGACGCTGGTCGATCCCGTCGTGGCGTCGCTGATGCAGAAGTTCAGCGGCCGCGGCCGGGCCGATCTGGTGCAGGAGTTCACCCACCACTACCCTTTCCAGATCATCTACCGACAGCTGAACCTGCCGCCGGAAGACGTCGGCATCTTCCACAAGCTGGCGATCGCGCAGACGGTGGTGTCGCACGACGTGGCGCACGGCACCGAGGCGTCGCACAAGCTGGGCGTGTACTTCAAGGCCCTGCTGCAGGAGCGCCGCGCGCACCCGGGCGACGACCTCGTGAGCCTGCTGGCCCATGCCGAGGTCGACGGCGAGTCCCTGCCCGAAGAGATCCTGGTCTCCTTCCTGCGCCAGCTCGTCAACGCCGGCGGCGACACCACCTACCGGGGCACGAGCATCCTGCTGACCGGGCTGCTGACCCACCCGGACCAGCTCGAGGCCGTGCGGAAGGACCGCTCGCTGATCCCGCAGGCGATCGAGGAAGCCTTGCGCTGGGACGGCCCCGTGCTGATCGCGACGCGCACACCCTCGGTCGACACCGAACTGTGCGGCGTGAAGCTGCCGGCAGGCGCCTGCCTGTCGGTGGCGTCGGGCTCGGCGAACCGCGATCCCTCGCGCTTCGAGGATCCCGACCGCTTCGACATCTTCCGCAGGAAGCAGCGCCACTTCGCATTTGCGTCCGGGCCCCATGTGTGCATCGGCCAGCACCTCGCGCGCGTCGAGATGACGCGGGCGCTGAACGCGATCCTCGACCAGCTGCCGAACTTGCGGCTCGACCCCGACATGCCGCCGCCGCGCATCCAGGGCACGATGATGCGCGTGCCCAAGCACATCCACGTGCGCTTCGACGGCGCGCTGGCATGAGCGAGGCGACCTACCTCATCGTCGGCGCGGGCTCGGCCGGCTGCGTGCTGGCCAACCGCCTCAGCGAAAACCCGGCTCATCGAGTGCTTCTGATCGAAGCCGGCCCCGAGGACAGCAGCCCCCTGATCGCCATGCCCAAGGGCTTCGGCAAGCTGCTCGCCGACCCGAAGCATGCCGACTACACGCCGGTGGCACCCCACGCCGGCAACCGCGGGCGGCAGGAGGTGTGGGCGCGCGGGAAGATGCTGGGCGGATCGAGCGCGATCAACGGCATGGTCTACGTGCGCGGCCACCCTGCGGACTACGACGCGTGGGCCTTGCAGGGCGCCACCGGCTGGGGCTGGGACGAGATGGCGAAGCGCTTCAAGGCGATGGAAGACCACGCACTCGGCGCCGACGAGCTGCGCGGTGCCGGCGGGCCGCTGAAGGTAACGCCCCATGCCGAGCGCAGCGAGCTGGCCGAAGCCACGATCGCCGCCTGCGCGCACCTGGGCCTCGAGCGCCGCGAGGACCTCAATCGCCTCGATCACGAAGGCATCGCCTACCTGAGCTACACGATCCGCGACGGGGTGCGGCAGAGCGCCGCCGCCGCCTTCCTCGCGCCGGTGCGATCCCGCGCCAACCTCAGGGTGCTCACCGGCACGCGGGTCGTCCGCGTGCTGTTCGAAGGCCGGCGGGCTATCGGCGTCGAGGCGGTGGTCGACGGCCACGTGCGGCGCTTCGATGCGGCGCGCGAGCTCATTCTCTGCGGCGGTGCATTGCGATCGCCGCGCCTGCTGCAGCTGTCCGGCGTGGGTGATGGCGAGCATCTCCGCTCACTGGGAATCCGGCTGGTGGCGCACAACCCGGCCGTCGGGCGCCACCTGCAGGAACACCTGCTGTACATGGCGCAATGGCGGCTCGCCGACTGGCGTCATTCCCAGAACCGCGAGTTCAGCGGCTGGCGCCTCGGCCTCAATGCCACCAAGTACCTCTCCACGCGCAGCGGCGTGATGGCGACGGGCTCGTATCCGGTCGGCGGCTTCTACCGATCGCTGCCCGGCGCCGCGCGAGCCGACGCACAGCTGATGATGTGCCCCTTCTCGCTCGATTTCGCGGCGGGCGGCATGGCGATGGAAGACTTCCCCGGCATGCAGTTCTTCAGCTACGGGCTGCGGCCGCGCAGCGAGGGCCATCTGCGCATCGTGTCGCCCGATGCGGACGTGCCGGCCGAGGTCGATCCGAACTACCTGGCCGAGGAGGAAGACCGCCGCATCGCGATTGCCTCGATGCGCTTCATGCGCAAGGTCGCGGAACAGCCGAGCCTGGCGCCGCTGATCGTCGCGGAGACGCGGCCGGGCCCGGCGGTGCAGAGCGACGAACAGATCCTGGACGCCTTCCGCAGCGGCGGCCAGAGCGGCTACCACGCCTGCGGCACCTGCCGCATGGGCGGTGACGAGCACAGCGTCGTCGATCCGCGGCTCAAGGTGCGCGGCGTCGAGGCGCTCCGCGTGATGGACCTGTCGATCGCACCGAGCATGCCCGCCGGCAACACCAATGGTCCCGTGATGGCGATGGCCTGGCGCGCGGCCGATCTGATCCTGGAGGATGCGCGTTGACGCGCGGCTCGCGGGGCTGACTCAGGCGAGCAGCTGCTTCGGCTCGGCGAGCACTTCGTCCAGGTGCCGCAGGAAGCGCGCCGCGTCGGCGCCATTGATCACGCGGTGGTCGTAGCTCAGCGAGAGCGGCGCTTTCAACCGCCATTCGATCGCGTCGTCCGAAGCGCGGCGAGGCTTCCATTCCGCCTTGGCAATGCCGAGGATCGCGACCTCGGGCGCGTTGACGATCGGCGTGAAGCCGGTGCCGCCGATGCCGCCGAGCGAGCTGATCGAGATGCAGCCACCCTCCATGTCGCTCATCGGCAGTCCGCGCCCCCGCGCCTTGGCCGACAGGGCCGAGATGTCGGCCGCGACGTCGGCGAGTGGCTTGCGGTCGCAATCGCGCACCACGCCGACCACGAGCCCGCGCGGCGTGTCGATCGCGACGCCGATGTGGAAGTACTTCTTGAGCACGAGGTTCCGGCCGCTCGCGTCCAGCGAGGCGTTGAACTGCGGGAAGGCCTTCAGCCCCGACACCAGCGCCTTCGCGAAGAAGGCCAGCGCGCTGGGCCGGGGCGCCAGCGTCGCGCGCAGCGCTTCGACCGCAGTGATGTCCGCGTCGTCCTGGTGCGTGACGTGGGGAATGCTCAGCCAGTTGCGCGACAGGAACCCCGCTGTCAGGCCCTGGATGCGCGACAGCGGCTTGAGCTCGACCTCGCCGAAGACGGCGAAGTCGACCACGGGCCAGGCCGGAAGGTCGGCACCGATCATGCGATTTCGGCCAGCAGTGCGCCGACCTCGTAGACCTCGCCGACGCGGGCCACGATCTTCAGCGTGCCGGTCGCAGGCGACTCGACCTCCTGCACGGACTTGTCGCTTTCCAGCGCATACAGCGGCTGGCCTTCGGTGACGGCGGTGCCGTCTTCGGCCATCCATTCGGCGAGCGTCGCCTCGTTCATGGAGAAGCCGATCTTGGGGAGCAGAACCTGGGTGGCCACGGGGATGTCCTCGGTCGTTGGTGAGTTTTCAGTCCAGCGTCTTGCGGATCGCCGCCTCGATCGTCGCGGGCTGCGGCACATGGGCCATCTCCAGCGTCTTCGAGAACGGGACCGGCGAGTGGTTGGCGCCGACGCGCTGCACCGGCGCCTTCAGCTCGCCGAACAGATGTTCGTGCAGCAGCGCGGCGATCTCGGCACCGACGCCGAAGCGGCGCACCGCCTCGTGCACGACCACCGCGCGCCGCGTCTTCGCGACCGAGCGCAGCAGGGTTGCCTGGTCGAGCGGCGAGATGGTGCGCAGGTCGATCAGCTCGACCTGGATGCCTTCCTTGGCCAGTTTCTCGGCCACCGCGGCGCAGTCCTGCACCATGCGGCTGTAGCTGATCACGGTCACGTCGCTGCCTTCGCGCAGCACCTTCGCCTGGCCGAGCGGAATACGCTGGCCGACCTGCGGCGGCGCGCCCGGCGTCCAGTAGCTCGGCATGTTCTCGATGAAGAGGCAGGGGTCCTCGTCGAAGATGCACGACAGCATCAGCCCGTAGGCATCGGCCGGCGAGGACGGCGCCACCACCTTCATGCCGGCGGTGTGTGCGAACCAGGCCTCGAGGTAGTCGGCATGCTGGCCGCCGGTGCCGAAGCCGGCGCCGGTCATCGTGCGGATCGTGATCGGCACGTGCGTCTGCCCGCCCGACATGTAGCGCAGCTTGGCCGCATGGTTGACGATCATGTCCATCGCCACCGTGGTGAAGTTCATCAGCATGATCTCCGCCACCGGCCGCATGCCGACGATCGACGCGCCGATCGCCGCGCCGATGATGGCCTGCTCGGAGATCGGCGTGGAGCGCACGCGCGAGTTGCCGTACTTGCTCGACAGGCCCTTGGTCACGCCGACGATGCCGCCTTCCTGGCCATCGGCGATGTCCTCGCCGAGCAGGATGACGTTCGGGTCCAGGCCCATCGCCTCGTCGAGGGCCAGGTTGACGGCCTGGATCGTGTTCATGGGCTTGACCTTGTCGAGCACGGCGGTGGCGGTATTCATTGGGCAAGCTCCTCGGCCAGCACATCACGCTGCAACTCCGAGAGGTCCGGCACGGGGCTTTCCAGCGCGAAGGCCACGGCCTCGTCGATCTCGCGATCGATCGCCGATTCGAGCGCCGCGAGCTCCGATTCGGCCACGCCTCCTTCGATCAGCCAGCTGCGAAAGCGCGGCACCGGGTCCCTCGCCATCGCAGCCTCCTTCTCTCCCGGCGCCATGTAGGCGTCCGCATCGCCGAAAACATGGCCATGGAAGCGGAAAGTCTTGGCCTCGATCAGCGTCGGACCTTCGCCCGCGCGCGCCCGGCTGACGGCCTCGCGCGCCGCGGCATACACCGCCAGCGGGTCGTTGCCGTCGATCGTGACGCCAGGCATCTGGTAGCCGGCGGCGCGGTCGGAGATCTGCTTGGCGGAAGTGGCCAGCTCGTAGCGCGTGTGCTCGCCATAGCCGTTGTTCTGGCAGACGAAGATCACCGGCAGCTTCCAGACCGCCGCCATGTTCAGCGCCTCGTGGAAGGCGCCGATGTTCGAGGCGCCGTCGCCGAAATACGCAACGGACACATGCTTCTGCCCGCGGATCTGCGCCGCCAGCGCCAGGCCGTTGGCGATCGGCATGCTGCTGCCGACGATGCCTGTCGTCACCATCACGCCGGACTCCGGGTGCGTGATGTGCATCGGGCCGCCCTTGCCCTTGCAGGTGCCGGTCGCCTTGCCGGCAATCTCCGCCCACAGCAGTTTCGACGGCACGCCCTTGGCGAGCATGTCGTGGATGCCGCGGTAGATGGTGCAGATGGTGTCCTCGTTGGTGAGGTTCACCGACACCGCGGCGGGGATCGCCTCCTGCCCGCGCGGCGAGTAGTACGGCGCGACGATCTTGCCGGCCTTGATGACGGCGCGAAAGCGATCGTCGCTGCGCTGGATCAGGGCCATGCGGCGGTAGATGTCGACCAGGATGGCCTGGTCGATGCGTGTGTCGGGTGTCATGGATGGTTCCTGCTCGATGTCATGGCGCCGCGGCGCCCAGTGCGTGATGCGCGGCGATGTAGCCGAAGGTGAAGGAGGCGCCGATGCTTGCGCCCGCGCCGGGATAGGAGCGCCCGACCACCGAGGCGGTGCAGTTGCCGGTGGCATAGAGGCCCGGGATGGCCGAGCCGTCCTCCCGCAGCACGCGGGCATGCTCGTCGGTGACCACGCCGCCGGCGGTGCCGACGTCGCCGGGGTACATGCGCACCGCGTAGAACGGCGGCTTCTCGATGGCGCCGAGATTGGGATTCGGCGTCACGGTCGGGTCGCCGTGGCAACGGTCGAAGGCGCGCGAGCCGCGGCCGAAATCGCTGTCGATGCCGCTGCGGCAGAAGCCGTTGAAGCGCTCGAGGGTGCGTGCCAGCCCGGGCCCGTCGATGCCGGTCTTCTCCACCAGCTCGCCGATCGACTCGGCCTTGATCATGTAGCCGCTCTTGAGCCATTCATCGGGCACCTGGCCGGGTTGCGCGGTGCCCCAGGGGTAGTAGGCGCGCTGGCGGCTGTCCATGATGACCCAGCTCGGCACGGCCTTGCCGGTCTCGCGCTCGCGCCGGTACATGCGCTGGCCGATCTCCATGTAGGCACCGGCCTCGTCGCAGAAGCGCTCGCCGAGCTGGTCGACCATCATCGAGTACGGCAGCGACAGGTCGAGGTGGTGCATGAAGGGCAGCGGCGTGCCGTCGGCCGCATAGCCGCCGGGCTTGGGCGGCTGGCCGTCCGGCGCGAGCGAGGTCACGACCCACCAGGCCTCGTCCATGCAGTCCACGGCGGCGCCGAGCGCCATGGCCAGCTCGATCGCCTCGCCGGTGTCGCCGGGGTTGGCATTGGTCCAGGTGGCCGAGTTCGGGTGGGGCTGGAAGCGCTGGCGCATCGACGCGCTGCGCGAGAAGCCGCCGACGTTCATCAGCACGCCATGGCGCGCCTGCACGCGCACCAGCCGGCCGCCGCGCTGCACGGCGACGCCTGCAACGCGATCGCCGTCGACGATGAATTGCGCGAGGGCCGAGCCGGTCCAGATCGGCAGCTGCTCGCGCAGCGCGATCTGCAGCATGCGGCCCTGGATCGCCGCGCCGGCGCCGGCGAGCCGGCGGCCGGTCAGCTTGCCCTTCAGCATGCGCCCGACCATCGACAGTGCGGTCTTCTTGCCCCGCCAGGTGCGCTTGGCCAGCATCAGCGACGGGAACTGGTCGGTCGGCAGCGGCAGGCTGAAGCCCTTGTAGCGCGACAGCTTCGACTCCCACTCGCCCAGCTCGCGCGTGTCGAAGAGCTCGGCCAAGAGCGAGCGGCCGCGCGCTTCGCCGCCGGGCAGCTCGTCGTAGTAGTCGGACCAGCCGTCGGCATAGACGAACTTCATGCCCTGGTCCTCGAGGAACTCGACCATCTTCGGGCCGTTGCGCAGGAAGGCGTCGCGCCGCGCGGGGGTGGTGCCCGGGCCTTGGTAGGTGACGGCCGCGTCGAGATACTGCCGCGCGCGCTCGGCACTGTCGGCCACGCCGGCGCGCTTCATCACCGGGTTGTTCGGCACCCACCAGACGCCGCCGGAAAAGCCGGTCGAGCCGCCGATGAGGGGCTGCTTCTCGACGATCAGCGCGCGCTTGCCCAATTGCTTGGCCGCGAGCGCGGCGCACATCGAGCCGCCGCCGCTGCCGACGATGACGAAGTCGAAGGCCTCGTCCCAGGTTCCGTTGGTCGTCATCTTGTGCTCAGGCGCCGCTCGGCTCGTCGAACAGGATCTCGCGCAGCGCGCGGTGGAAGTTCGAGATGGCGGACTCCTGCAGCGGGTTCGTGCGCGCGCCCCGGAAGGCCTGGGACTTCATGCCCTTCTGCACCTCGGTCATGTTGGCGAAGTCCTGCGACAGGATCAGGCCGAAGCGCTCGACGGTGTCGGTCTTCCAGTCGTCCGCGCCCCAATAGAACTCGCGCTGCAGCTTGGGCTCGGCGCCCGGTGCGTAGCGGGCGATCGAGCAGATGTCGTAGAAGCAGGAGTCGGGGTTGTCGCCATCAGGCCGGGCGCGGTAGAACAGCATGCCGTCGGGCGACATCAGGAAGATCATGTTGGGGAACACGTGCCAGTCGGTCCCGGCCTTGTAGATCTGCTCGCCCGTGAGCTTCGGCCAGCCGGCGCCTTCGGCGATCGCGGCCTCGGCCTGGAACTGGCCCACCTTCATCAGCAGCTCGAGGTGCGGCGTGTCGGCCGGGCACTCGGTGAGGATGCGCCTGGCCGCTTCCAGGTCGCGCTGGGTGGTGATCGCCTTGAGCTGGTCCTCCAGGTCGGCGAAGAACTTGACGATGCCGGGGCGCACGTCGTCCGGCACCGGCCGCCCGGTGCGCGGCGAGGGCGCGCCCGGCAGCCGCGCCGGCGCTGGGTAGCCGAACATGCCGTGTCGGCCGAAGGTGAAGCTGCGCGTCACGTCGTCGCCCTGCGAATCGAGCAGCTGGGGGTGCGTGCCGAAGACGTGATAGCCCTCGCTGAAGGCTTCCAGCGCCACCTTCCAGTTGCAGGGCAGGCGCACCGACTTGTACCAGCGGTAGCGCATCTTCTCGAACTCGTAGCAGTCGGTGTATTCGGGCACCGGCGCCAGGTGCCTGGCAAGCGGCTCGCAGGTCGGGTCGAAATTGACGAAGACGAAGCCGGCCCAGGTGTCGACCTTGATCTCGGGCAGCGAGAAGTCCTCGTCGCTCATGTCGGGGCAGCCCTGCCAGTCCTCGCGGTCGACGATGCGGATGACCTTGCCGTCGAGGTTCCATTGCCAGCCGTGGAAGCGGCACTGCAGCCTGGCGGCCGACCCGCAGCCTTCGGTGAGGCGCCGGCCGCGGTGCTGGCACACGTTGTGGAAGGCGCGGATGGTGTCGGGCGTCTGGCGCACGACGATGATCGACTCGTCGTTGATGTCGTAGGTGACGTAGTCGCCCGGAAAAGGGATTTCCTCGAGGCGGCAGGCGAGCTGCCACACCTTGGGCCACAGCAGGCGCTTTTCGAGCTGCACGATCTCGCGGGAGATGTAGTGCTCGGCCGGGACGTAGTCCACGCGCACCTTGGGCTTCACGGCGGTATCCACAGTGTCTCTCTCCTGGTCTCGATAAGCCGGAGGCACGTTGCCTCGCCGGTCATCAGGTATCACAAATTGAATGACGTTCTGAAATATAAACGCGCGAGCTTCGCAGTGTCAATGCGGTCGGACCCGCCTTCACGCGGATCGAGGCGCCTCACGACCCGGCCCGCTCGAAGAGCGCGGCCAGCCCCTGCCCGCCGCCGATGCACATCGTCTCCAGCGCATAGCGGCCGCGGCGACGCTTCAGCTCGTGCAGCATCGTCGCGAGGATGCGCACGCCGGTTGCGCCGATCGGGTGCCCGAGCGAGATGCCACCGCCATTGACGTTGAGCCGGTCGGCGTCGTTCCAGTCCCAGCCCTTCAGCACCGCCAGCACCTGCGCCGCGAAGGCCTCGTTGAGCTCGACGAGATCGAGGTGGTCGAAGGAGAGGCCCGTGCGCGCCAGCAGCTTCTGCACCGCAGGCACCGGGCCGATGCCCATGCGCGAGGGTTCGCAGCCGGCGGCGGCCCACCCGCGCACCCAGGCCATCGGCTCGAGCTTCAGTTCGGCCAGCTTGTCCTCGGCGACGACCAGGCAGGCAGCGGCCGCATCGTTCTGCTGGCTCGCGTTGCCGGCGGTCACGGTGCCGCCCTTCAGCACCGGCTTCAGCTTCGCGAGCGTTTCCATCGTGGTTTCGGCACGGATGCCTTCGTCGCGTGCGAAGTGCAGCGGCTCGCCCTTCTTCGCCGGCACCGTGACGCTCACCACCTCGTCCGCGAAGCGGCCTTCGCGCCAGGCCGCGGCGGCGCGCTGGTGGCTGCGCATCGCGAAGGCATCGGCGGCCTCGCGCGAGATGCCGTAGTCGCGCGCCAGGTTCTCCGCGGTCTCCGGCATGCCGGAGATAGGGCCGAAGCGGTGCTCGGGCTGCGAGCGCTCGCGACCGCGCTGCAGACGGTCGTGCATCGTGACCGAGCCGGCGCGCGAGCCCCAGCGCAGATCGGTCGTGTAGTACTCGATGCTGCTCATGCTCTCGACGCCGGCGGCCACGACGACGTCGGCCGCGCCGGTCTGCACCTGCATCGCCGCATCGATCACGGCCTGCAGCCCGGAGCCGCAGCGCCGGTCCAGCGTCATCCCCGGCACCGAGACCGGCAAGCCGGCATCGAGCGCGGCATAGCGGCCGAGGCACGGCGCCTCGCTGTTGGCATAGGACTGGGCCATCACCACTTCGTCGATGCGCTCAGGGTCGATGCCGCTGCGGGCGACCAGCGCCTTCAGGATGGTGCTGGCGAGCTGGTCGGCGGGCATGGGCTTCAGGCTGCCGCCGAAGGCGCCGACGGCGGTGCGCAAAGGGCAGACGATGGCGGCTCTGCGCATGCGTCAGTGCCTCTTGGATGCGGGATCAGGGCGCATGCGTCACCGCGCCCCGGGCTTCGTCGCCCTGCGCCTCCCAGTAGGCCGCCCAGCTCGGCCAGGCATGCGGCAGCTGCGGCGCGAACTTCGGGGCCTCGTACTTGCCGGGCCAGTTCTGGAAGCCCGCTCCCTCGCCGCGGTTGGGGCGCTGCTGCCAGTCGGTCGAGTACCAGTGCTTCTCGTCCCGACGCTCGAAGCACCAGAGGCCTTCGCTGCGCACATAACGGTCGAAGTAGCAGATCGACATCTCGATCCAGTGGTCCTTGTCTTCGTGGCCGGCGCGGCAATAGACGGTGCCCGTCGCGTGATCGGCGTCGACCAGGTCGATCGTCTGCCCGCACACCAGGTGGACCGAGCGGTAGAAGCCCGTGAGCACATGCCGGCTCGCGTAGTAGCGCTTCAGGGCCTCGCGTCCGCTGCCCCAGCGGCCGCAGTCCACATCGGCGGCGAAGAGCGCGACCAAGGCGTCGACATTGCGCGAGTCGACCGCGACGGCGTAGCGCGCGGGCAGTTGCCCGATCGCGAGCTCGGCCTCGACGCGGGCCAGGCGTTGCGCCAGATCGGCCGGACCGGCGGTATCGCTCACGACGCCGCCTCTCGATCGATGAAGTCCGCGACGTAAGGCTGGTGCGCCAGCGAGCCGCCATCGACGCAGATGATCTGGCCGGTGATGAATGCGGCCTCGTCGGAGGCGAGGAAGACCACGGCGGCGGCGATGTCCTCGGGCCGCCCCAGCCGCGGCGTCAGGTGGTGCCGCAGCATGATCTCGCCGACGCCGGAGGCGGCATAGCTGTCCTTCGTCGACGGCGTGACGATCAGCCCCGGCGAGATCGCGTTGCAGCGGATGCCCTCCTTGCCGTGCTGCGTCGCGACGCTCTGCGTCAGCGAGTTGATCGCAGCCTTGGAGGCGCTGTAGGCGCTGTGCGAGAGCGCGCCGGCGAGGGCCGCATTCGAGCTGGTGTTGACGATCGCGCCGCCGCCGCGCCGGCGCAGATGCGGGATCGCCGCCCGGCACGCGATCATCGTGCCGCGCAGGTTGGTGCGCAGGATCGCGTCCCAGACCTCGGTGTGGACGGTGGCGACCGGCCGATCGCAGGTCGACGACAGGCGTGTGTCGGCCGCGTTGTTGTGCAGGATGTCGAGGCCGCCGAGCCGCGAGGCGGTAGCTTCCACCATCGCAAGCACCGAGGCCTCGTCGCCCAGATCGACCTGCAGCGCGATCGCATGGCCGCCCTGCGCCTCGATCGCCGCGACCTGGCGCTCGGCGGCGCCGAGGTCGATGTCGGCGACCGCGACCGCGGCGCCCTCCCGCGCCAGCGCCAGCGCGCAGGCCGCGCCGATGCCGCCGCCCGCGCCGGTCACCAGCGCCACTTTTCCTTGAACGCGTCCCGTCATGGCTGTCCTCACAATGCGGTGTACAGGCCGCCGTCGACGGGCAGGTTCTGCCCGCTGACGTAGCCCATCAGGTCGCTGCACAGCGCCACGACGGCGCGGCCGATGTCCTCGCGCGGCACGCCCATGCGGCCGAGCGGGAACAGGCGGAGATAGGCGTCGCGGACCGCTGGGTTCTGAGCGAAGAACACCTGGGTCGGCTCGGTGGCCGCGGCAGGCTCGATCGCATTCACGGTGATGCCGTGCGGCCCCCACTCGCGCGCCAGCGACTTGACGAAGCCCCGGTCGCCGCCCTTCAAGGCCGAGTACACCGGGTTCATCGCCGCACCGTGAAGACCGAAGGCCGAGCCGAGCACGATGAAGCGGCCGCATCCGCCGGCCCGCAGGTGCGGCAATGCAGCCTGGGCGCAATGCAGGTTGCCGTCCCAGGCGACGCGGGCCTGGCGCAGCCAGTCCTCTTCGCTGACGTCCTCGAGCGCGATCGGATGCGCCGAGTCGCCGGCGTTCGCGTTCTGCACCACGATGTCGAGCCGCCCCCAACGGTCCACGGCTGCTTCGACGGCACGATGCACGGCCGCTCGATCGCCGACATCGGCCTCGAGTGCGAAGGCCGCACCGCCCTCGGCGGCAATCTGCGCGACGGTGTCGTCGCAGGTCGAGGCGCGGCGCCCGGTCACCGCCACGCGCGCACCTGCGGCGGCGAGCGCCAGCGCGATGCCGCGGCCGATGCCGGCGCCGGCGCCGGTCACGAAGGCGACGCGGCCGTCCAGGAGGCCCGCGCCGGTTGTTGTCGTCGTTGTCGTCATTTCGCTTGTGTGGGTCATTGGAGTGGGGCGGCGCTCATGGCACCATCCAGTCGCCGCCGTCGAGGTTGAAGCTCGCGCCCGTCACGCCCCGCGCGCCGTCGCTGCCGAGCCAGGCGATCACGTCGGCCACATCGGATTCCGCATCGGGCACGCGGCCGAGCGCCGGCGGGGGGGGACCGAGCTCCGGCGTCGGCGGCAGCGCGGCCCCTGCCAGCGAGCCCGCGTAGCGCTGCGCCCCGACGCCGACCCAGTTGAGCCGCATGCCGTGCCGGCCCCATTGCCGCGCCGCCGACTTGACCAGCGTGCGCTGCGCTTCGGCCAGCGTGATCAGCGGGACCAGCCCGGCCGCGCCGACCAGCGCCACCGACGGGCCGACGAGCACCGTCGCCCCGCCTGCCTCGTGCTGCTGGCGATAAACGCCCTGCAGGAAGTACAGGCTCGCGAGCATGCTGCGATGCACGGCGGCATGCCATTCCTCGCCGGACAACACCTCGAGCGGGCGCGACGCCAGCGCGGCAGGCGTGGCGCCCGCATGCACGAAGAGGTCTGCGCCGCCGGCCTCGCGTGCGGCATGGCCGAGGGCTTTCTCGGCGTCCGCGCAGGAGCCGGGCGCCACGTCGACCTCGACCACGCGCGCCCCATGCCGCCGCAGCCCGCGTGCCAGCGCGCGTCCCAACGGCAGACCCGGCATGGCGACGATCGCACACCGGCCTGACAGCAGCGCCGCACCGGCGTCTTGCCCTATTCCTTGGACCATGCCTTGCTCCTTTGCGGCCCGGGCGGGCTCGCCTGTCTCGTAGATTGCGATGTCATTTATATGAACGTCGTTCTACAATATAAACCAGCTGATGACGCCCCGGCAAGCGCTGCAGCGCTTCTTTTTTCGTTTAGCAGGAGACCCGCGTGACCTCACCCGTGCTCGACGCCAACCCTCCGGTGCAGCGCGCCATCGACAACGCGATCGCCGGCGGCCGCGAGATCGGCGTGCAGGTGGCCGCCTACCATCGCGGCCGCCTGGTGGTCGATGCCTGGGGCGGCCTGGCCGATCCGGCGAGCGGACGCCCGGTCGACAGCGAGACGCTCTTCAACGTCTACTCGGTGACCAAGGCCGTCGCCGCGACGGCGGTGCACATGCTGGTCGATCGCGGCCGCCTCGACTACGACGCGCCCGTGGCAAGCTGGTGGCCCGAGTACGCCGCGCATGGCAAAGGCGGGACCACGCTGCGCCACGTGCTCACGCATCGCGCCGGCATTCCGCAGATGCCGGAGGGCATGACGCCGGAGCGCCTGTGCGATTGGGCCTGGATGACCCGCGCGATCGCGAAGCTCGAGCCGCTGGCGGAGCCCGGCACGAAGACCCTGTACCTGTCGATGACCTTCGGATGGATCCTCGGCGAGCTGGTGCGTCGTGCCGACCCGGACCATCGCTCGCTGGGCCGCTTCGTGCGCGAGGAGATCGCCGAGCCGCTCGGCGCGCCGGACCTCTGGATCGGCATCCCGGATGAGGCCGAGCCCCGGATCGCGCGACAGATCGATGCGATGCGGCCGCTGCCGGCCGAGCACCTGCCGCCGCTCTATCTCGCCTCCATGCCGTCCGAGGTCGCGCTGGGACCGGCGGTGTTCGAGCGGCCCGAGGTGCGCCGCGCCGAGGTGGCCGGCGTCGGCGGCATCTTCACCGCGCGCAGCGAAGCGCGCTTCTGGGCCATGCTGGCCGGCGGCGGCGAGCTCGATGGCGTGCGCCTGCTCTCGCCAGGCCTGGCGGCCACGCTGAACACGCCGCGTGCGCACAGCGACGAGCCCGATTCGGTGATGTTCGGCTTCCCACTCCCGATCACGATCGGGGGCTACTGGTTCGGCGGCGAACATCCGCCGGTGTGCTCGGCAAAGAGCCCGCGCGCGCTCTGCCATCCCGGCCAGGGCGGCTCCATCGGCTGGGCCGATCCCGATGCGCAGCTCGCCGTGGCGATCTGCCACAACCGTCTGTTCAACCCGGCCACACGCGAGGAAGACGCGATCCTGACGATCGCCGAGGCCGTGCGTGGTGCATTGAAGCTCTGAAGGAGGAACGCTTGCGCTGGGGCCGCTCCGCGCTGATGGCGACGCGCACGATCAGCAGTTCAATGGGCGGCTGACCAGGGTTCGCTCACTCCGCGCCGCCAGACGAGTCCGTGCGTCGAGGGTCGCGTTCCCGCAGCTTCCGTTCGGGACGATAGGTCTCGCGGTGAGAGAAGTATTCGAGGACGAGGCCTGCCACCACGATGGCGGCGATGCAGAGAAGGACGAGGAGGGGAGACATGGCGGGCATCGAGTAACCCGTTTGTTGTACATGCGGCCGGCGCGGACGGCGCCGTCACATTAGGCGAGTGGGGGCATGATCGGCCACTCGGATGCGACTTTTTTCACGGCTCCTGCCACCAATCCTCGGATGGGTGCCAGGAACCCGCTGTCGACCTGCTTATCCGGCTCGGCATTGGGGATGGGATGCCGCGCGCATGTCGCCAATCTTCAAGACGTGCGCTTCACGCCCGCCCAACATGGGAGCCACCCCTCGAGACCCTCCATGCAGTCCGTCTCCTCCAACATCCTTGCCAAGGCCGGCGACGTCGTCACGCCGTCCGCGCGGCAAGGCTATGTAGACGCCTTTCGAGGCCTCCTCATCGCCCACATGGCACTGGACCACGCTTCGCTGATGTTCAACGCCGGCCGGGCCGGCGAGGAGCTGGCCGCGGGCGCGGCGCCCGCGTCCGGCGACCTGCTGCAGTTCCTGACGCGCTTCACGGGTGTGCCGGTCGCACCGGCCTTCTTCTTCATGGCCGGCTTCATGGTGGCGCTGACCAGCGCTTCGCGCGAGCAGCGCGGCCTGCCGCATGCCGAGGTGACTCGACGGCTGATCCTGCGCGGCCTGGTCCTGATCGCCGTGGACGCGCTCGTCATGGGCCTGCCGCGCGCCGCCATGGGCTTCTATTCGTTCGTCGTGCTCAGTTCGATCGGCGCAGCCATCATCCTCCTCGCGCTCGTGCGCGACGCGCCGGGCAAGGTGCTGCTGGGCGCGGCGATCGCCATGCTGGCGCTGCACCCGCTGCTCGATGTGTCGGCGCTGCCGCTGCCCTTGCGGGCGGTGCTCTACGAGCCGGTTCGAAGCGGCGCGTTTCGTTCGCTCTACCCGGTGGTCCCCTGGGCCGGGATCGCCGTCGTGGGCTTCGTCGTGGGGCGCGGTGCGCTGCAGCGCCGTGAGCCGGCACGGTTCTGGCTGGGGCTGGCCGGCGCCTGCCTGGCGCTGTTCCTGGCGATCCGCCTGAATGGCGGCTACGGCAATGCCTACGCGTACACGAAGGTCGACAGCTTGGCGTTCTGGACCTTCGCCAAGTACCCGCCGGACCTGCCCTTTCTCGCCTGGTCTTTCGTCGCGATCTTCGCGGGCTTGGCTGTGCTGTGGTGGGTCACGCGCAGCGGCGTGCCCCTTTGGCTTCGCCCGTTCGTGATCTTCGGCCGGGTGCCGTTCTTCTTCTATGTCGTTCACTTCTACGTACTGGGCATCGCCGCAGCCGCCGTGCACACGAAATGGGGATTGGCACCCACCTATCTGATCTGGCTGTTGCTGTTGGTCCTCATGCTCTGGCCTTGTGCCTGGTACTACCGCAAGAAGCGGGACCGGCCGAACTGGGTCACACGCTACTTCTGATGCTCCGGCGGGCGGCCCACGGTGGCCGCAGGCAGAACCTGCCTCACTTGAACAGAAGTTCACCGAACTTCGCTGCAGCCTCACGCGTGCTTTACCTCTGGCCTGCAGGATTGGGGCTCCTGAACACAATGCCTCGAAGGAGCTGCCATGAAGAAGATGTTTTTCGCGTTCGGCGCTGCAGCCGCGGTCGCCCTGGCTACGTTGAGCGGTGCGGCACAGGCGCAGCCGCACCACGGTGACAGGGGTTATCGCCCCCACATCGTCGTCGTTCCGCCGCCCCCGCCGCGTCACATCGTCCGGCATGGCTACGACTCGCGTCATGACCATCGGGCTTACAACCGCCATGCGCGCAGAGACAGCGATCGCGATGGCGTGCCCAACCGCTACGACCGCCGTCCGCACAACCCGTATCGATACTGAGCACACGTGGCTCCTGCGCACCCCCTCGCCAGCGACACCCCTGGCGTGGGGGTTTTTGTTCGTTCGGCGTACTCGCGCAACGCGACAATCAAGCCATGGCGTTGCCCCGCGATCTGGAGACGTTTTCGGCCATCCTGCGTGCCGAGGGCCCGAGTGCTGCACTCGCCTACTTGAACGAAGGCGTGCCGCACCGGTTCAGCGCGGTCTATCGGTTCGCCGGCCCCCTCCTTCGCAACGTTTTGTTTCACGACAAAGCAGGAGAGATGCGGCCCGAGTTCCTTGCGGCGGTGCCTTTCGACGCGAGCTTTTGCCAGTTCGTGCTTCGCGATGGCGTGTTCCGGACGAACGACTCGGCGGCCGACACGAGGCTCAAAGGTCACCCTTACCAGGGCGTGGTCGTCTCGTATCACAGCGTTCCACTGATGAGCGACGCCGGCGAACCGTGGGGCACGCTGAGCCATTTCGACTTGGCATCCCTGCCGCTCTCGGACGATGAGTTCGAGCTTCTGAAGAGCGCCGCCAAGCTCATGCCGAGCTTTCTCGTCGAGCACTGACGGCGGAGCACCGTGGGTCCAGCCGCTTGGAGCGCCTGCAGGAATCGAGCCGCGCGTTAGGTCGCGCACTCTACTTTCCGCATACCCCCACACGCAAAATGCTGCACTGCACCATGGATACGCTCTCAGACAGTCTCTTGCTGGGCCTCGACGATCTCGTTGCGGACGTTAGCCATGCGCGGCGCAGGGAAGACCTCGGGCGCCTCGCGCTCCTTTGCTATTGCGACCTGCGGCCGTGGGCACGCTGTGCGGGAGCAGAGCGCCTGGCTGAACTCACCTGGGCGTTGAACACACGTGCCCCACCCGGCAGCCGGGCATTGTTTCTGCAACGAATCGACGTCGTTATCCAGGAGCTCGAAGACATCTGTCGCCGCTCCGGGCGGACAGCAACTGCCGAATCGCTGCTGGCTGCGCGGCGCCACTGACCACTGGTTGCTCTTCACGGCGTTACACCGGAAGATGATGCAGAGGCCATCGCCACGCCGACCCGCCTTCAACTGACGACTTTGGAACTCACGTCTGGCAACACGCTCGAGTGCGCAATCATGCTCCTGCAGGCACGTCACGAGAAATGCAAGCTTTCAGCGTAGGACCGAACCGCAAATTGACGACCTGCCTCCGCCGCACGCCCTAGCATTGCGCTCAAGTCCACATGAGCACCCGAAGGAGTTCGGCCCATGAATCAGCGCAGCGATGACACCGCAACGGTACCCCGAGATTTGGATGCCTATGCATTGCGGCCTCGCGCCTCTGCCGGCGGAGCGACGCTCGCATCCTCGCTCGCGAACTTCTTTCGCAAGAACGATCGCGCGACCCCTTCTTCTTCTTCTTCTGCCGCCGAAGTTGAATTCGCCGCGAGCGAAGCGGAAGCGCGAGAGGCGGCCGTGCAGGCGACGCTGTTCAGGCATTGGAACGCTATCAAGGCCGAAGGCATCTCCGCATCCCAGTTCATCGCATTCCTGCAGCCGCTCGCCGACCTGGACGGGATCATGGTCTCGTACATCTCCAGCGATGAGGACGGGGGCGAATGCCTGTACACGCCTCGCCGAAACGAGGCCGGGCCGAATAGCAAAGTCGAGGCGCTTTACCGATAGGTCGGTTGCTCGCGCCAGGCGTCGTCGGCGCGCCGCCGGCCGCTTAGCAAAGCGGACAACGCAGCACCCCCGATCGCGGCGATCAACACCGCACACATCGGCTGCCGGATCACATAGCCGCGCACAACGTCGAGCGAGTGCTCCACCTGACTTTTGAGTCGCGCTGTGCCCGGCGGCACCGATGCCGTGGGCAGCGTTTTCGATATCACCTGCGCGTCGTCGACCACGGCGCTGGCTTCATCCGCGACGGTCGGGGTCGGTTCATCGAGGTCGTTTGGCATCATCTTCAAGGTCCTTCGTCGCTGGGCGGTGCAATCTGTTGCGGTGAAGAAATCCTCCCAGACCTCGCGTCGCTCCTTGTCAGAACGGGACGATGCGCGACGTAAGAGCAACGCGGTGCCGGCTGCCAACTTGACCCGCCACGGACAGCCCTGACGATTGCAGGGTAAAAATCGATGGGATGCATCAAGTCCATTGCCCTTTGCCGCGTTTCCCTCGTCTCGCCCTGATGGCGCTCGCGCTTGCCCTGCTGGGAGGCTGCGCCTCTGCGCCGGCCACCGCGCCCTTGCAGCCATCGCCGCCGACCGCGAGCCCCGCAGCAGCCACAACGCCCCCCGCGCCCATGCCCGCGCCACCAGGCGAAGCGGAGCTGCAACCGGGCTTCGCACAGTGGGTGGCGGACTTCCGCGCCAGCGCGCGCGCAAGAGGCATCAGCGAGGCAACGCTGCGCAGTGCCTTCGACAACGTCCAGTACCTGCCCCGCGTCATCGAACTGGACCGCGCGCAGCCCGAGCTCACGCGCACGGTCTGGGACTACCTCGAGAACGCCGTGACGCCCCAACGCGTGGCGGCAGGCCAGGACAAGCTCCTGCAGTTGCGCATCGAGACCGAAGCGGCGGCGTCGCGCTACGGCGTGCCGCCCGGCATCCTTGTCGCGATCTGGGGCATGGAGAGCAACTACGGCAGCAACTACGGCAACACCCCGACCGTCGACGCACTCGCGACGCTCGGCTTCGAGGGGCGTCGCGGCGACTGGGCGCGCGCCGAGTTGCTCGCGGCCCTGAAGATCCTCGACAGCGGCGACATCGCGCGCGAACGCATGATCGGCTCCTGGGCGGGTGCGATGGGCCAGACCCAGTTCCTGCCGTCGAACTTCCTGGCCTACGCGGTGGATGCCGACGGCGATAGCCGGCGCGACATCTGGGGCAGCATGGCGGACGTCATGGCCTCGACCGCGAACTTCCTCTCGCGCGCGGGCTGGCAAGCGGGCAAGCCCTGGGGCGTCGAAGTCCGGCTGCCGCCGGGCTTCGACTTCGGCCGCGCCGACACGGCCGTGCGCCAGTCCACCGCTCAATGGGCCGCCGAGGGGCTGCGTGCGGTGGAGGGCCAGCAGCTGCCGGAATTCGACGACGGCACCATCCTGCTGCCCGCCGGCGCTCGTGGGCCCGCCTTCCTGGTCGGACCGAACTTCCGCGCCATCCTGCGCTACAACAACTCGACCAGCTACGCGCTGGCGGTCGGCCTTCTGGCGCAGCGCCTGGGCGGCGGCTCCGGCGTGCAGGCGTCCTGGCCGCGCGATCTGGTCGTTCTCACGCGCAGCCAGTTGCTCGAGCTTCAGACCGCGCTCAACCAGCGCGGCTTCGCCAGCGGAACGCCCGACGGCGTGATGGGCCCGGCCACGCGTGACGGGTTGCGCCGCTATCAGCGCAGTGTCGGCCTGCCTGCGGATGGCTATCCGAGCGTGGAGCTGCTTCAGCGGCTGCAGCAGCCTTAGCGAAGCACGCTTCTCTGCTCGCTTTTCGCAGCGCTCGGCCCGCCGGCGCTGCCCGCGGCGCTGGGAACAGGACGATCCCCTGCTCCATCCAATGGACACAGGCTGCTGATTCGCCATCCGCTGCGGGCGTCACGCAGCCCAGTGTCCGTCGAGGAGCTGCGCATGATCACGTCACGTTGTCGAACTCCAGTCGCTCTCGCGGCCGCTGCCGCGCTGACCGTTGCATGTGGCGGTGGTGGCGGTGGTGGCGGAGTTGGGAGGCACGAGCGGCTCGGCCGCCAACCAGGCCGCGCGCTCATCGCGGAGGGCCAGAAGATCTTCCGCTTCGACACCTTCGGCGACGAAGCTCGATGGACCGACACGCTTCGGATGCATGAGGTCATCAGCACCGCGGTCAGCCCCGCGACAGCGCTGGCGGTTGGGCTGAAGGTCGACGCCGAGGCGCTGCCGCCGTCCGTGGTGGCGGGCATCCAGGACGGCAGCGTCGATCTCGCGAGCCCCGCCACGACCGTTGCCTTGCTGAAGCTCGACGCGGTGGTCGGCCTCAAGGGCACCGTGGAAACTGTCAACGGCAAGGATGCGCTGACCCGCGTCGGCATCACCTGCGCGCTCTGCCACTCGACGGTCGACAACTCCTTCGCGCCAGGCATCGGCAAGCGGCTCGATGGCTGGGCCAATCGGGACCTGAACCCCGGCGCCATCATCGCGCTCTCCCCTGCGTTGGACGCCGCCAGGAAGGCCGTCTATCTCTCCTGGGGCAAGGGCAAGTACGACCCGCGCTTCAACATCGATGGTCTCAACAAGCCGGTGGTCATCCCGCCGGCCTATGGCCTGGAGGGCATTCACAGCGTGACCTTCACGGGCGACGGGGCCGACATCGCCTACTGGAACCGCTATGTCGCCGTGACCCAGATGGGCGGCCAGGGCAACTTTTCCGACCCGCGCCTGAACCTGAACATCACCAACGGCACCGTGGACCTGGTCACGAGCAAGCTGGCTGCGTTGCAGGCGTACCAGCTGTCATTGAAGGCCCCTGCCGCACCCGCGGGCAGCTTCGACCCCGCTGCAGCCGCGCGCGGCAAGATGGTCTTCGACGGCGCGGGAAAGTGCGTGACCTGTCACAGCGGCGCCCTCCTCACGGACGCCAATTCGACGTTGCATCCGCCCGCCGACTCGATGGCGGAACCGGAAACGCCGAGCTACGCCGCCCGCTCGGCGACCAGGATGTACCGCAGCTCGCCGCTGCGAGGCGCTTGGCAGCACGCGCCCTACTTCCACGACGGATCCGCCGCCACGCTCGAAGAGGTCGCCGCGACCTACAACACCCGGCGATCGCTGGGCCTCACGCCGCAGGAGATTGCAGATCTCGCCCAGTACCTGAAGTCGCAGTGAACGCCGTCTTATCGCAGCGCCTGCCTCGCAGCGGCGATGAACGGCTCGATGAACGGACTGTCCACGTCGTGGCGCCGGGAGACGGCCACATCGAAGCCTTCGCTGACGCCCGTCAGCTTGCGCACGACGACACCCGGAGGCAGGCCCGCGGCAGCGCACGCAGGAACCACGGCACAGCCCTCGCCGGCGAGCACCAGAGCCAGCGCAGCGTGCACGGTTTCCACGCGCTCGACCACCTGAACCGTCACCTGGTGCCGCCGAAACAGGGCGGCCACCATCGAGGTGTCCACGTCCTCCCTGAGCGAAGGCAGGGCAATCATCTTCTGGCCCTGAAGCCGTTCCATCGGAACCGAGGCGAGACGGGCGAGCGGCGAGCGTGACGGCATGGCGAGCCGCAGCGGCTGCGTGCCGACGATGGTGTTGGCCACTTCGGCGCGCTGGATCGCCGGCATGCACAAGCCGACGGTCACCTTATGCTGCAGGACCTGCGCTTCACAAGTGGCAGCACTCATCTCGACGAATTGCAGTTCGACGTCCGGCAAGGTGCGATGAAGAAGGGGGACGAGCTTGGGCAGGATGGCGTAGCCCAAGGAGAACATGTAGCCCACCGTGAGCCGGCCGCGTCGTCCGGACCCGACCGCGCGAGCGGCCTCGAAGCCTTCGTGCGCCAGGGCCAGGGCTTCACGCGCGCGCGCGAACAGGGCACTGCCTGCGTCGGTGAGCCGCATTCCCGTCGATTCGCGCAGGAACAGCGGCGTCCCGACCTGCGCCTCGAGGTTGCGAATCTGGACGGACAACGGCGGCTGCGCCATGTGCAGCCGCTGGGCCGCCTTGCCGACGCTGCGGGCCTCTGCCACGGCGACGAAGTAACGCAAGCTCTTGAGATCCATGCTCATACGATTTCGATATGTGCGGATTGTGAACGAGTATTGGACCGACAAGCAGGTCGTTGGCACTCTTGATCCTGTCGCCGGCTGAAGTGGCCGGCATCTGACAGAGGGATGCTGGATGACCGAGGAACTTTGCTTCTGGACTGCCGTGCGGCTTCGCGAAGCGATCGCGCGCCGTGAAGTCTCGCCCGTGGAGGTGACCCGTGCCGTGCTGGACCGCGCCGCGCGGCTGCAGCCGAAGCTCAATTGCTTCATCACGCTCTGCGCGGACGAGGCCATGCGCGACGCCAAGGCTGCGGAGCAGGCCGTCATGCGCGGCGAAGCCACGGGGCTGCTCCACGGCATTCCCTATGCCTGCAAGGACCTGGTCAACACCCAGGGCGTGAAGACCACCTTCGGTTCGCTGCTGTTCGCCGACAACATCCCGGCCGAGGACGCGGTGGCCATCGCCCGCCTGCGTCACCAGGGCGCGATCCTCGTCGGGAAAACGACGACCTCGGAGTTCGGCTCGAAGTGCCTGACCGATGCGCCCTTGTTCGGACGCACGCGCAACGCATGGCACCCGGATCGCACCAGCGGCGGATCGAGCGGCGGCGCAGCCGTGGCGGTGGCGGCAGGGCTCGCACCGATCGGCATCGCCACGGATGGCGGAGGCTCCACGCGGATCCCGGCGGCCTGCAATGGCGTCGTGGGCCTGAAGCAGTCGATCGGCCTGGTTCCGCATTCGCAGGCGGAGGACGTCATCGGCAATCTCACCTACGTCACGCCCATCTCGCGCACGGTCGCCGACACCGCGCTCATGCTCCAGGCGATGGCGGGCGAGGATGCCTGCGACCCCTGGTCTGCCGGCGCCCAGGCTGCGGACTACCTGCAAGCCGTGCAATCGGCGAGGAGCCTGCGCGGCAAGCGCATCCTCTTCGCGGATGTGCCGTCCGGAAGGCCGATCGCTGCCGACGTTGCGTCCTGCTTCGAGTCTGCCCTGGGACTGTTGCGGGACCTGGGCGCGGAGCTGGCCGAGATGCCGCCGGCGTCGGACTTCGACATCGAGCCGCTTTGGCGCACCATCAATCACACGGTGTGGAAGGCACGCTTCGGCAAGATGGCCGAGGAGCAGCCGGATCGGATGAGCCCCTCCCTGCTGCAGCAGCTCGCGCTCGCGAACGACTACACCGCAGTGGACTACCAGCAAGCAAACTTCGCTCGCACCCGGCTGTTCCGGCATGTGCAGGCGCTGCTGCGTGACCACGATTTCATCGTGGTCCCCACGCTTGCGCGCACCGCCCTGCCGATCGACCAGGACCTGTTCGGCAAGCTCGAGATCGACGGGCGGCTCTTCGACGAGGTGCGCTCCAACTGGTTCCCCTGGACCATGCCCTTCAATCTGACGGGCCACCCCGCGATCACCATCCCCTGCGGCTTCGGGCGCGACGGACTCCCGATCGGGCTGCAGCTGGTGGGGCGCCTGCGCCAGGAGTCGGACCTTCTTGCCGCGGCGGCGGTGTTCGAAGCCGCCAGTAATCTTTTGGGCCGTTGGCCGGATCTAGAGGTGCAGTGATGAATGTGTTGCAGTATTTCCGTTCCTCGTTGTGGGTCGCAGGCTTTGCGGCGCTTGCAGTCGCCTCGGCGCCGGCGCAAGCGCAAGTGCCGGCCGGAGGCGCCCATCCGCTGCGCCTCGTCGTCGGGTTTCCACCCGGCGGCGCGCTGGACACGCTGGCGCGGGCGCTCGCCGAGCAACTGCGCACCGGTGGCGAGGAACAGGTGATCGTGGACAACCGGCCCGGCGCCGCCACGCGGATCTCCATCGAGTATGCGAAGCGCGCTGCGCCCGATGGCAGGACCGTGCTCCTGTCTTCCAACGCGCCGTTGGTCATCTTCCCGATGACCTACAGGCAACTGGCCTATGACGTCGATCGCGACTTCATTCCCGTGGCCCATCTTGCCGAGGTTCCCACGGTGATTTCCACCGGCGCGGACCGGCCCTACAAGACCTTGCAGGACTACGTGGGCTGGGTGCGCGCCAACCCGTCGCAGGCGAGCGTGGGGCTCACCAACCTGGGCGGGACACTGCACTTCGCCGTCCTCGGCATGGCCAAGACCGTGGGCGTTCCGCTGACGCCCGTGGCCTACAAGGGTGGCGCGCCGCTGGTGACCGACCTGGTCGGCGGGCACGTTCCCCTGAGCGCGGATGCCCTGGCCAGCCAGTTGGAGCTCCATCGCGGCGGCAAGGTGCGCATCCTGGCAGTCTCCGGCACGCGCCGCAACGCGTCCCTGCCAGATGTTCCGACCGCGCGCGAGGCCGGCATCGATGCCTTCGACCATGCGAACGCCTCGTACAGCGCCTTCGTTCCCGCAGGCACGCCTGCGGCGGTCGTGCAGCGCCTGGAACGGGCCTTCGTGGCCGCCATGCAGCAGCCGCAGGTGAGGAGCGCGATGACGCGCGCAGGCCTGGAGGCCACGGGCCTGCCCGGCGCCGCAGTCAAACGCATGCTGGGCGAGGAGCGTGACTTCTGGCGTCCCCTGGTGCAGGCCTCGGGATTCCGCAGCGAGGAGTGACCGCGCCCCGCGCGCCGTTCAACCAAGGAGATTTCCATGCGCAAAGCGATCAGGAAGACTTCTGCCTGCACGCATCGTCGTGCAGCCGTTCGGGCCGTGGCCCTGCTCCTTGCGGCGTATGTGGTGCCGCTGGGACAGGCGGCCGCCGCGGCCTACCCCGAGCGTCCGGTGACGATCGTCTCCGCGTTCCCCGCCGGCGGCATCGTGGATGTCATTGCGCGCCGGCTCGCGCAGCATTTTTCCGAGCGCTTCAAGCAGAGCTTCATCGTCGACAACCGCTCGGGTGCTGCCGGCAGCATCGGCTATTCGGCCGTGGCCCGTGCAGCCCCCGACGGCTACACGCTGGTCGTGGCCAGCGGCCCCACGACGATGGCGCCACCCGGCGCGGCGGCGCCTTCCTGGCAGCCGCAGACCGCGTTCAGCGCGATCGGGATGATCGGCACCATTCCCCAGGCGATCATCGTGAGCAACGGCTTGCCGGTCCGCTCGCTGCCGGATCTCGTCGGCTACGCCAAGGCACGACCGGGCCATGTCAACTACGGCTCTGCAGGCGCAGGCACGACGCCCTTCTTCACGATGGAGCTGCTCAAGAGCCAGCAGAAGATCGATCTCACGCACGTGCCTTATCGAGGCCAGCCCGAGGTGATGACGGACCTGGTGCGGGGCGAAATAGGCGTCACCGCGATGACCGTGCCGCTGGTCGTCCAGCAGGTTCAGTCGGGCAAGATCAAGGCGATTGCCGTCACTTCGAGCACCCGGGTCGCGTCGCTGCCGGACGTGCCCACGGTCGTCGAACAGGGCATGCCCGACCTGGCCATCTCCAACTGGTTCGCCCTGATGGGGCCAGCCAGGCTGCCGCCGGAGGTGGTGGCCACCCTCGCCCGTGCGCTGACGGAAGCGCTCGCGGCGCCCGATGTCCAGGCCAGCCTCAAGGACCTGGGGCTGCTCATCCAAGCCGCACCGCCCGCCGAGACACAGGCTTTCGTGCAGGCGGATCTCGCGCGCTGGATCGCCATGTCCCGAACGCTCGGCACCGACACCCCTACCCTCAAGGAGACAACGAAGTGAACAACGATATCGCGCAACTTTCATCGCGTGCCAGACCCGAAGGCATGGATGCCGACGAGTGGCGGCTGCGCTGCGACCTCGCGGCCTGCTACCAGCTGACGGATTTGCATGGCATGTCGGACCTGGCCTCGACCCACATCTCCGTGATGCTGCCCGGACCCGAGCATCACTTCCTCGTGAATCCGCTGGGCACCCTCTTCGACGAGATGACGGCATCCGCCCTGATTAAGGTGGACCTCGACGGTCGCGTGGTGCAGGGGGACCCGTCACTGCTCAACCCCGCGGGGTTCATCATCCACAGCGCCGTCCACATGGCGCAGACGGACCTGGTGTGCGTCATGCACAGCCACACCCGTGCGAACAACGCGATCGCGATGCAAGCCATGGGCCTGCGGCCCCTGAGCCAGAAGGCCTGCGTCATGCTGGACTTCCTGGGCTACCACGACTACGAGGGCACGGCGCTCGACGAAGACGAACGCGAGCGCCTCGTGCGTGACCTCGGCCCCGAAGGCCGTGTCCTGGTCCTGCGCAACCACGGCGCCCTGACGGTGGGACGCAGCGTCGCAGAGGCTTTCTGCTGGATGCTGCGACTGGAGACGGCATGCCAGTTCCAGATCGACGGACAAGCCGGCGGAGTGCCGCTGCACGAACTGTCCGAAGCCACCATCCGGCACACCCGCGCCCAAGGCCGCAAGATGCTGGGGCCTGGTGGCTTCATGGAGGTCGGCAAGCTGGAGTGGCCGGGACTGCTGCGCAAGCTGGAGCGCGAGCGCGGGAGCTCCTATCGGACGTGAGCACGAGCTGCGACGGAGGCCGTTGGCGCGCCAATGTCGGTTCTCAATTCACCTGGAATTTTTGCAGCTTGGTTTGAACTTGAGCCTGTCAAAAATTTTGTGTTCGAGGCATAGCATGACGACCAGGAGCATGTATGCCAGTAAGCAAGACGAAGATGAAGAACGCGGCGATCGCCGCCAAGATGGCGGCGCTGCCGTCGATTCCGAAGGAGTTGATTGACCAGTTCGTCACCGGCCCCATGACCGGTGACGCAGTCAATGAGGCGACGGCCGCGTTCAAGAAGGCGCTGATCGAGCGCGCCCTGGGTGCCGAGATGTCGCACCACCTGGGCTACCCGAGCGGCGCGAGCAAGCCCGAGGCCAGCGGTGGCAATCAGCGCAATGGCAGGAGTGCCAAGACGGTTTTGGCCGGTGACGGGCCACTTCGCATCGAGGTGCCGCGCGACCGCGAGGGCTCCTTCGAGCCAGTGCTCATCCCAAAGCACGAACGCCGGTTCACCGGCTTCGACGACAAGATCGTGGCCATGTACGCGCGCGGCATGACCATGCGCGAGATCCAGGGCTTCTTGATGGAGAGCTACGCGGTGGAGGTGTCGCCCGAGTTCATCAGCTCGGTCACCGACGCCGTCATGGCCGAGGTCGGAGCCTGGCAGGCCCGGCCGCTGGAGCCGATGTACCCGGTGGTCTTTTTCGACGCCTTGCGCGTGAAGATCAAAGAAGACGCGGTGGTGCGCAACAAGGCCATCTACTTGGCCTTGGGGGTGCTGCCCGATGGCACGCGCGACATCCTCGGCCTGTGGATCGAAGGCACCGAGGGCGCCAAGTTCTGGATGAAGGTATTCAACGACCTGAAGACCCGCGGCGTGGGTGACATCCTCATCGCCGTCACCGATGGCTTGAAGGGCATGCCCGAGGCGCTGGCGGCGGTGTATCCGGCTACCACGTTGCAGACCTGCATCGTGCACCTGATACGCAACTCGCTGGACTACGCGAGCTGGAAGGACCGCAAGCTGCTGGCCGCGGCGATCAAGCCAATCTACACGGCCGCGAGCGCCGAAGCGGCCGAGGCCGAACTCGATGCCTTTGCTCAAGGCCCCTGGGGTATCAAGTTCCCGACCGTGGTCGCGGCTTGGCGCCGTGCGTGGGATCGGGTGATTCCGTTCTTCGCGTTTCCGCCGTCCATCCGCCGGGTGATCTACACGACCAATGCCATCGAGAGCATCAACGCGCAGTTGCGCAAGATCATCAAGTCGCGCGGCCACTTCCCCAGTGATGACGCGGCCTCCAAGCTGATCTGGCTGGCGTTGCGCAACATCACGACCGACTGGGGGCGCGCGGCGCACAATTGGAAGGAGGCGATGAATCAATTCGCGATCCTCTACGAAGAGCGCTTCACGCACGCGGCCCAAGGCAACGCAAAATCAGGAGGTTGAACCATGAATACATGGCTCAACCGGGGCGCCTCCGGCGGCCTGGCGGGGGCCTGAAGACATAAGAAAAAACAATCGAGAACAAATCAATCAACCGGCCTCGAACACAAAAATCCTGACAACTCCTTGAACTTCCCCGGCTCCATCGCCCCTAGGTCTGCGTGGCAGCCATCGCGAACCGTTGTGCGTACTCTTTTGGCGTCACCCCAAGGCGCCGGACAAACGCCCTCCTCAAGACGTCCGCGCTCTGGTAGCCGCATCGGCGCGCAATCGATTCCAGTGACCGCCCTCCAAGCTCCAGCGCTTGGCACGCTGCTTCGAGCCGTACCTCCTCAACATACTTCGCAGGCGTGGTCTTCATCTCTCGTTGGAACATCCGCACCAACGTTCTGACACTGGTGGTTGCGACCTCAGCAAGCATCTCGACCGTTATCTCCTTGCCCAGGTGCTCGTTTACCCAAATACGCAGGCCATCGAGGACAGGGCTCAACCCTTTCTGAGCCTGGAGCGAGACGCTGAACTGAGCTTGTCCTCCTGGTCGTCGAAGAAACAAGACCAGGCCCTTTGCGAGCTCCAACGCAACAGCGTTGCCCAGGTCTTCCGCTACCAATGCGAGGGCGAGGTCGATTCCAGCCGAGATTCCCGCGGACGTATAGAAGTTTCCGTCCTTCACCCAAATCGGATTCGGGTCGACCTGCACTGCAGGGTAGCGCTCGGCAAGCCGATTCGCCATGGCCCAATGGGTTGTCGCTCGGCGGCCGTCCAGCAGCCCGGCCTCTGCCAACGCAAACGCGCCAACACATATCGAGCAAACCCGCCTTACGGTTTTGGCTCGAACTCGTAGCCAATCGATAGCAGTGCGGTCCAAGTGCTCCAGTGAGCCCATGCCAGTGGCCACGATGAGCGTGTCGACGGGTCTGCCCGCGCGGCGCTCATCGGCCAGCGTCCGGTGCCCTCTGAGACCGATACCAGTGTCGCTTTCCAGGTGCACGTCTGTGCCTGCACTCACCAGCTCCAGCGTGTAGGGCGCAGTTTCTCCTGTGTGCATCTTGTTGGCCAAGGCAAACACCTCTGCCGGCCCTATGACATCCAGAGCGTCCACAGGCGGCAGGCCCAAGATGAGCACCCGCTTTTGAGCGGACCCGATAGGGGGGCTTCCATGCTTCGTTCGCTTGTTCATCAGACCTCCGGCGTCGAGGAATCAAGACTTCATTTTGGCGCAAATCGTCTGAATAATGTCTTTTGCGCCACCCCTCCGGTTTTTAAACTTGAGTCCAAGTCAACCAAATCCGAGGCATTCCAAAATGGGCTCACTTGTCACTGTCAGAGGAATCACAAGTCCCGACACGCAGCTTGCTCGCAAGGCCGTCTCGCTGGTCCATCGAATGCACTCCGAGACGATGAAGAACCACTTGCACCGCACCTGGTGGTTCTCCGAGTTCCTTGGCAAGAAGCGCGGCCTGAAGTACGACCGAGAAGCCGTCTACCTCGCCTCTCTTCTTCACGACCTGGGCCTCACCAACGAGTACGCAGCAGACAACCGATTCGAGGTCGACGGCGCGGATGCCGCCAGCCGATTCTTGATTGCAGAGGGCTACCCGGAGGCAAAGGCCCAGCTGGTCTGGGATGCCATCGCCCTGCACTCCAGTGCCGGCATTGCCGACCGTCGAGAGCCGGAAGTTGCCCTGGTGCACATGGGCGCGCACGTGGATGTCATGGGGCTTCGGATCGAAGAAATCACCCCCGGACTCATCGATGACACGCTTGCCCTGTACCCACGTCTTGGCTTCAAGGCGGCGTTTCAAGAGGCTCTCGCAGCGGTCGCGCGCAAAAAGCCGCATACCGCGGTCGGCACCGGCCTGGCAGACATCGGGCGCCGCCATGTTCATGGATTGGAGGTCCCGAACGTTTGCGACTTGCTCGACCACGCTCCGTTCGAGAGCTGAACCGCAAAAAGGAAAAAGTGGCCTTGTGCCTCCACTGAACGGGCACAGTTTTGTCGACTGCGAGCATATGCCCGTAGCGGCTGAAAGGAACGAAATCATGACTCAAGCAGACATTCTCGTAAGTGGCGCAACCGGCCGTACCGGCGGCGCAGCGATAGACACATTGTTGAAGATGGACAGGCGCGTGCGGGCCTATGTGCGTGCGGATGGCGACGCTGCCCAGGCCCTGCGAGAGAGGGGCGTCGAGATTGCCGTAGGCGACTTCACCGACCTCGATGCCATTCGCTCGGCGATGGAAGGGATTCGCTCCGCCTACTTTCTGCATCCCCTCAGCCCGGGCATCGTGCACGCAAGCGCATTCTTTGCGCAGGCTGCGAAGGAGGCGGGTGTCACTGCCATCGTCAACATGTCGCAGATTTCGGCCCGGCGGGACTCGAAGAGCCATGCCGCGCAGGACCACTGGGTTGCAGAACGTGTTTTCGACTGGTCAGGCGTGGCGACGACCCACCTGCGTCCCACCTTCTTTGCCGACTGGCTCGTCTACCCCCATTTCGCGCATGAGATCTGGGCGAAGAAGCGCATTCAGTTCCCGTTCGGAGACGGGCGTCACGCGCCCATCGGCACCGACGACCAGGGTCGCGTCATTGCAAACATCCTGCACAACCCTTCGGGACACGGGGGAAAGACCTACACCCTTCATGGCCCGGTCGAGATGAATCACGACCAGATTGCCGCAACCATGAGCGACGTACTTGGCGCGAAGATCGAATATGCGCCGCTCTCCATCGAAGCGTTCCGGCATGAGATGCAGCACACCTACAAGTTCAACCCGTTCCTCGTTCAACACCTGGTCGAGGTGGCCCAGGACTATCAGAACGGAGTGTTCGCGGGGACAAATGATGCCGTCGAGCAGGTGACGGGTGAGGCGGCGCTATCCGTTGCGGACTTCATCGCGAAAAACCGAGACGCGTTTGTCTAAAGGGCTGAGTCCGGCTCGGAATCCAGGAGCTTGGCATGCCTGTAGTCGATGCGCCCACAGGGGTCGAGGATTGCAGCTGCTTTGCCATCATGAGGGCCGCCCGGCAGGCCGCAAGGTTGTACGACGCGCATCTGAAGCCGACCGGGCTACGGATATCGCAGTTTCTGATCCTGGCTTTGCTCGAAGAGGTCAAGAGTGCGCCCATGAACACCCTTGCTGAGCGTCTCGACACGGAACGGACGGCCATGGGAAAGATGGCCTCCGTTCTGGAGCGAGATGGCCTGGTTCAGATTGGCCCCGCGCCCACTGATGGCCGCATGCGCCTGGTGGAGCTCACGCAGGCAGGGGAACGACGCCTTCGCCAAGCCTTTCCACTTTGGCTGCAAGCGCAGAGCCGGATGGACGCATTGAATGGAACGCAGAGAGTGATCGCGCTCAGGATGGAGTTGGCTGGGCTGGACATGCGCAACACATCCGCTTAGTGAGCCGGATCGACAGCTAGAAGATGGAAAAGGAAATCGACTTCGCGACCGCGTCGCGAATGTGCCGGATGCGTTCCCGGTTGAGTCGCTCGGCATCGTCGGCATCGCTGCGCTCGATGGCGTCCAGCAACTTCTGGTGTTCCTCGATGGCCGCTTCCAGGCGCCCCGGCAGCAGCGCAGTGCGGCTGCCCGTCAGCCGCAGGCGATTCTCGATTGCCAGGACATGTTCCGACAAGGTGGCGCTGCGGCAGCATTCCACGAGCGCACGCCGGAATGCCAGCGCGTGATCGAGGTACACGGCGACGTCGCCTTTCCTGGCGCTCGCGGCCAGTTGCTGCATCAGCTTCTTGAGTCGTTGCAGGTGATGGATGTCCATGTTGCGCGTGGCGAGCCGTGCGACCAGCCCTTCGAGGACTTCGCGGATGTCCAGCAGCTCGATCACTTCTTCCGGGCGGAGCTGGGTGACGGTGACGCCCACGAAGGGCGTCCGGCGGACCAGGCGCTCCACCTCCAGCTGGCGGATGGCCTCGCGGATGGGCGTCCGGCTCACTTCGAGTTCGGCCGCGAGATCCTGTTCCGTGAGCTTCGATCCCGGCTTGAGCTCCCCGCTCAGGATCGCGGCGCGGATCCGATCGCAGACCTGCTCGGCCGACAGCGGCTGGGGACCTCGCTTTCGCAATGCGCTGAAATTCTCTGATGTCATGCAACCGTTATACAAGAGATGGCGGGCCCTTCACCCGCTTGAATATTCGAGCGCGACGGCCGGCATCTGCAGCACCAGCAGGTGAACGCCGCTCGCGCCGGCGAGGCAGCCGCCTGCGTCTTCACCGGGCGAAAGATAGCGGCTTTCCCAGGCCTGCAGCCGCCGCTGCGGCGTTTCGAGCGCACCGGCAAGGACCAGCTGGAACTGGCCTGAGCCGCGCGCTTCGATCGGATCGAGTCGCGAAAAGGGCGGCAGCTGCAGGGCGTAGGCCTCGAGGCCGTCCTGCGGCGCGATCAACGGGATCTGCCGTACCGACTCCAGGCCGCGAAGCGCTTCGATCGCCAGAGGCTCATGCACCGGCCCGTGGGCATTGCGTTTCGGTCCGCGCCGCAGCCGGTCCCGTGCGGCCGGAAGGAAGTTCGCGCCCGTTTCGTACACCGCACGAATCGTGAAATAGCTCAGGCCGGCAGGGCCCGCCACCAGCGGCCCGTAGCCCGTGAAGGCGCCGGCGTAGTGAACGGAGCCGGGTCCCACCGCGTGCGCACCCAGGGTGCCGCTGCCGGCCTTGACGACCTGGAACTGATTCTGCGTGTGGAAGTGCGGCGCAAGTACGGCGTTCGGCGGCTGCTCCACGAGGAACACGGTCGGAGACAGCCCCGGGCCGCGATCGCTTTGCATCCACTCGCTTCGATGAAAGCTGAAGCCGTTCTCCAGCACACGATGGTGCCGGGTTTCGCCGGCGAGGGCGGCTGAGCCGAGTGCAATCATCGCGTCACTCCAGCCGGGCCCCGGAGCTCTTGATGATGGCCGCCCAGCGGTCGACCTCGACCCGCACGAAGCTCTTGAATTCCGCAGCCGATTTGAATCGGGGCCGCCCCCCCAGTCCGATGATCCGCTGCGAGAAGTCCGGCGAGCGCACGATCTTCGCGAGTTCTTCGCTGACCTTGTCGACGACGGCCCTGGGCGTGCCGGCAGGCGCCAGCAAGCCGACCCACGGCACGAGATCGAAATCGGCCAGGCCACTCTCTGCCACCGTCGGAACCGAGGGCAGCACGGAGATGCGCTCACTCGAGCTCACGGCGATCGGGCGCACCCGTCCGCCCGCCAGGAAGGGCTGGGCAGCGCCATAGGCGTCGAAGGAGACCTGCACCTGCCCCGCGGCCAGGTCTGTGAGCGACTTGGCTGCGCCTTGGTAGGGCACGTGCGTCATTTCGATGCCGGTGCGCCGCATGAGCTCCGACATGGCGAGGTGCGACACGGAGCCATTGCCCGGCGACGAGTAGTTCACCTTGCCCCGGTTCTCCTTCGCGTAGGCGATCAGTTCCTCGAGCGACTTGATCGGCAGGCTGGTGTTCACCATCAGCACGAGCGGCGCGTCATAGATCAACCCGACGGGCTCGAAGTCCTTCACGCTGTCGTAGCGCACGTTCTTGTACAGCACCGGATTGCCGGCGACGGCTGCGGAGGCGGACAAGGTCATGATGCTGCCGTCGGCGGGCATTCGCGCGACCGCCTCGAGCGCGATGCTGCCGGACTGGCCGGGCATGTTCTCCACGATCAGGGTCCGGCCGATCGCCGGGCCCAGGCGCTCGGCGAGCAGCCGGGCGACCGCGTCGACGGACTGGCCTGCCGGGTAGCCCACGATGAGCTTGCCCGTGTCCTTTTGCGCGAAGGCCGCGGTGCCGGTGCACAGCAGCGCGATGATCGCGCTGTTGAAGGTGCGACGGATGATTGTCATGCTCGTCTCCTTGTCCGGCGCGTTCAGGGATGCGCGGGCTGCGCAGCGCCGAGCATCTGGATGATGGAAGAGAAGTCGAGCCGGCCCCGGCCCGCGGCGCAATGCATCGCGTAGACGGACGCGGCAGCCGCGCCGAGCAGCGCAGGCGAGTGGCTCGCGACGGCGGCCTGCTCGGCCAGCCGCAAGTCCTTGAGCATCAGCTCGGACGCGAAGCCGCCCTCGTAGCCGCGATTGGCGGGCGCGGACGGCACCAGGCCGGGCTCGGGGGCATAGCTCGTGAGGGCCCAGCACTGGCCCGAGGACGTCGAGGCAATCTCGAAGAACTTTTTGGCATCGAGGCCCAGGCGCTTCGCCAGGTAAAGGGCTTCGGACACCGCCAGCATGGAAATGCCTGCAAGCATGTTGTTGCAGATCTTCGCGGCCTGTCCAGCGCCGGCCGCGCCTGCGTGGATGATGTTCTTGCCCATCGCGCGCAGGAGCTCGAGCGCACGCGCAAAGGCAGCGTCCGTGCCGCCCGCCATGATGGTGAGCGTCCCCGCGGCGGCGCCGCCGACGCCGCCGGAGACGGGGGCGTCGAGTGTGGCGAGCCCCTTGGCCTGCAAGCTCTCGTGGAAGGTGGCGCAGGACGCGACATCGATCGTCGAGCAGTCGATGACCAGTGCGCCCGGAGCGAAGGGCAGCGCGCGCGCCGCGAGCACGTCCAGCACGTGGCGCCCGCTGGGCAGCATCGTGATCACGACTTCCGCGCCGGCCACCGCCTCGTCGACCGATGTGCGTGGGTGCAGCCCCGCGTCATGCGCGCGCTCCATGGAGCCCGCGCTCACGTCGAAGCAGCGCACCTCGTGCCCTGCTTCCTTCAAGCGGCATGCCATGGGAAAGCCCATGTTGCCCAGTCCGATGAAACCGATCACTGCCATGGTGTCTCCTTGTTTTCAGAAAAGCCAACTCAGGTCATGTTGAAGATCACTGTCTTCTTGTGGGTGAAGTGGTCCAGCATCGCCTCCAGCGAGGCCTCGCGCCCCAGCCCGGATTGCTTCACGCCGCCGTAGGACAGGCCGGGCTGGACGACGATGTTCTGGTTCACCTGCACGAAGCCGGCCTGCAGTCGGCGGGTGGCGTCCAGGGCTGTCTTCAGGTTCTGCGTCCAGATGGTCGCTGCCAGCCCGAAGTCGCTGTCGTTCGCCATCTTCAAGGCCTCTTCGTAGCTGGAGAAGCGGATCACGCAAGTCACGGGGCCGAAGATCTCTTCCCGCGCGAGGCGGGAGGCGTTGTCGAGCCCGGTGAAGATGACCGGCCTCACGAAGAGCCCCGAGCGAAGCGCTTCGCCCGCGGGCAGCTGCGAACATTCGTGCGCCTGGGCTCCGAGCTCGGAGCGGCCGCTCTCGATGTAGCCCAGCACCTTGTCGAGCTGGGGCCGCGAGATGATCGTGCCGATGTCCGTCTCTTCATCGAGCGGGTCGCCCATCTTCATCGCATCGACGCGCGCCTTGAGCATCGCGACGAATTCGTCGTGGACCTTCTCATGCACGAGGATGCGGCTGGCCGCTGTGCAGCTCTGGCCCTGCCGGGTGAAGCGCATGCCGCTGACCGCGCCGGCGACGGCCTTGGGGAGGTCCGCGTCGTCCATCACGATCATCGGACTCTTGCCGCCCAGCTCGAGCGTGACGGGGATGAGCTTCTCTCCGGCAGTGCGCGCGACGATGCGGCCGGTTTCGACCGAGCCGGTGAAGGTCACCTTCCCGACGCTGGGGTGCGCGACGAGCGGCGCCCCGCAGTCCGCCCCGTAGCCGGAGACGATGTTCAGCACGCCCGGAGGTAGCTTCTGGTTGAGGATCTGGCACACGCGCAGAACCGCCAGCGGGGCCTCTTCCGCGGACTTCACGACGACCGTGTTCCCTGCCACCAGGGCCGGCGCGATCTTCAGCGCCATCAGCATCATGGGCGCGTTCCAAGGAATGATCACGCCCACCACACCGATCGGATCGCGCTGGGTGAAGGTCAGCATGTCGGGGCTGAAGGGAACGGTCTCCCCCTTGAGCTCCGAGCCCAGGCCGCCGTAGAACTGGAGTGCGTCGGCGACGACCGAGGCCTCGACGCGGCTCTCGGTGCGCAGGGCCTTGCCGGTCTCCAGCGCGACCAGCCGCCCGAGTTCTTCCACGTGCTCGGCCAGAAGACGCGAGCATTCGGCCACGAGGGTGCCCCGCTTGCGCGCGGCCGTGGCGGCCCACGCAGGCTGGGCACTTGTTGCGGCGGCGACCGCCTGGTCCACATCGCTCGCATCGCTATGGGCGGCGTGCCCGATCTCGCGTCCGGTGGCGGGGTTGACGACAGGGAAGGTACGCCCCGAGCGAGCCTCGACCAGTGCGCCGCCGATCAGGTTGTACCCGCTGATGGCGCGAGCGAGACGGTGCGGATCCGTGTCCGCAATGAGCTTGGCTTGAGTCATGCTGCGGCTCCTTTCATTTGTCTGCGGCGGCCAGCGGAGGCCAGCGCTTCTTGACCTTGATCACCCGGGCGCTGCCGCGGCGCACGAAGCGGCGCGTGTCGTCGGTGCTGGCCTGGTAGTCCCAGACCGGCTGCATGGCGTCGGGCAGCGAATTGATGAACTTGCGCCTCGCCTGGCTGGCCAGCACCTGCTGCGTGATCGCCTCCGGGTCCCAGCGGGAGAGCACGCGCGTCTTGAGGTCGGCCAAGACCTGCGGCTGTTGCTCCGCGATGTTGACCAGCTCGTTCGGGTCGGCCTCCATGTCGAACAGGAGGTTGGGATGGCCGTGCGTGTACACGTACTTGTACTTGCCGCGCCGGAGCATGCAGCAGGGGCCGGTCACCCCTTCGGCGGTGTATTCGACAAAGGCTTCCGCCTCGCCGCTGTCATCGCCCGTGGCGACCAGCGGCACCAGGCTGCGGCCGTCGATCGGTTCGACCCAGGCCGGCGTCTTCCCCTCGGTGGCGTAGTCCACGAGGGTCGGCAGCAGGTCCACGTGCGAGACCGGGTCTGCAATGCGCCGCGGCTTGGGTGCCCGGGGATCGAAGACCAGCAGGGGCACCTTGGCCGACCAGTCGAAGAACACCCGCTTGAACCACATGCCGCGTTCTCCCAGCATGTCGCCGTGGTCTGAGGTGACCACCACGATCGTGTTGTCGTCGAAGCCGGCACGCTTGAGCGTTTCGAGCAGGCGCCCGACCTTGTCGTCGATGTAGCTGACCATCGCGTAGTAGGCGTGCCGCGCGCGGCGGACCTGTTCGTCGGTCGCGCCCTTCTCGTTGAGCCCGTGGGAGTACTGGACCCACTGGCTGAGCTTGTCCCGCTCCTGCATCGGCATGTCGCCGACGATGGGCAGGTTGATCTCTTCCGGCGAATAGCGGTCGAGGTACTCCGGGGGGATGTGATAGGGCGGATGGGGATGCGTATAGGAAACGCACATGAAGAAGGGCTGCTCATCCTCCCGCGCCAGGTCGTACAGGCGCTGGATCGCCTTGGCCTCCACTTCCTCGTCGAAATCGAGTTGCAGGCTTCGGAAGCAGGAGCCGCTTTCATCCACCGTGCTCAGGTTATGGCCCGGCGAGTAGAAGCTGAATTCGCCTTCCGTCCAGTCCGCGACCCAGCCGAAGTCCGCGGGATAGATGTCGGTGGTGAGCCGCTCCTCGAAGCCGTGCTTCTGGTCGGGGCCCACGAAGTGCATCTTGCCGCTGAGGATGGTCTTGTAGCCCTGCTGGGCGAGGTAGTAGGGCAGCGTCGGCGTGGCCGCCTGGAACTCGCAGGCGTTGTCGAACGCGCCGATGCGCGTCGCGAACTGGCCCGCCAGAAGCGAGAAGCGCGCTGGCGCGCACAGCGGAAAGTTGCAGTAGGCGTTCTCGAAAACGGCAGACCGCTCGGCGAGCGCCTGCAGGTGAGGCGCCTTCACGACCGGGTTGCCGTGGAACGGCAGGACGGGGGCCGACAGTTGGTCGGCCATGACGAACAGGATGTTGGGTTTTCGCATGAGGTCTCCTTGATTGCACAACGATTGCATTTCCGTTGTATGCAATATAGACTGACCTCAACGATATGACAAGCGGAGAAAACATGAGCGACCCAACATCCCTGCCCCTGTCCGGGGTTCGCGTCCTGGATCTCACCCGCGCGCTGGCCGGGCCCTTCTGCACCATGGTCCTCGGTGACCTCGGCGCCGACGTGGTCAAGGTCGAGCCGACCGGCGGCGACATGATCCGCCACTGGGGGCCCTTCGACCGCGGCACCAGCGCCTACTACCTGAGCGGCAACCGGAACAAGCGCGGCATCGCCGTCAACTTCCGCGACCCTGCGGCGCTGGATCTGCTGCGAGCGCTGGCCGCAGACTGCGATGTGATCGTCGAGAATTTCCGGCCCGGCGCCATGGAGGCCATGGGCCTGGGCTACGAAGCGCTTGCAGCCGCGAACCCGCGATTGATCTATGCGAGCGTGACCGGCTTCGGCCGCACGGGACCGGCCGGCGGCCGTCCGGGCTTCGACCAGATCGCCCAGGGCTACTCGGGCCTGATGAGCGTCACGGGGACTGCCGAGTCCGGCCCTGTCCGCGTCGGGGTGGCCATCGGCGATCAGACCGCCGGCATGTGGTGCGCGATCGGCGTGCTCGCCGCCATTTCAGAGCGGCACGCGAGCGGCCGCGGCCGGCGCGTGGAAACTTCCTTGCTGGCGGGCCTGGTCGGACTCATGAGCGTGCAGGCGCAGCGCTACCTGAGCCTCGGCGAGGTGCCGGCGCTCGCCGGGAACACGCACCCCGTCATTTCGCCATACGGCGTGTTCCAGACCGCCGACGGCCCCTTGAACATCGCGCCGGCGACCGCCGAGATGTGGAAGCGGCTTTGCGAGGTGCTCGAACTGCAGGAACTGGTCGACGATCCGCGCTACGCCACCAACGCCGCGCGGATCGAGCGGCGCCTGGAACTCAAGGAACTCGTCGAGGCAAGATTGAAGGAGCGCAGCCGCTCCGAATGGACGCAACGGCTGCTCGCCGCCGACATCCCGGCCGGCCCCATCAACAACCTCGCCGACGTCTTCGCGGATGAACAGGTGCTCCACTCGCAGCTCGTGGAGGAGGTGCAGCACGCCGAGCTCGGCGCGATCCGGCAGGTGGGCAGCCCGATCTCGTTCGATGGCCGCCTGGGCGGCTCGATCCGCCGTGCACCGCCGGTCCTGGGGGAACACACCTTCGAAGTGCTTCGGGAGCACGGCTACGCGGAGGCGGACCTGCAGGCGCTGGTTCGCAAGGGGGTGATCGTGCAGCATGCACAAGGAGCCGGCGCATGAGCCGCACGGCCGCTCCGAAGGCTCATAGCACCGTAGCCGAAGGCGAAGGTACTCCAATGAACACCGACTCGGCGCCCACGCTGGAGATCGCGGACTCGATGGCGATCATCACCTTGCGCCGCCCGGGGCAACACAACCGCATCGATCCGGACGACCCCGCGGTCCTGCTGCAACACATCGAGCAAGTCCGCGCCGCGCCCTCGGTGCGGCTGCTCGTTCTGACCGGTGAAGGTGAAAAGACCTTCTGCTCGGGCTATACGCTGGGCCAGATCGGCGCGCGCCTGGATCGATCTCTCGAGCAAATGCTCGACGCCCTGGAGTCCATCGAGATCCCCACGCTGTGCGCCATGAATGGCAGCGCCTATGGTGGCGGCACCGACCTGGCCCTGGCGTGCGACTTCCGCATCGGCGTGCGTGGATGCCGCCTGTTCATGCCCGCCGCGAGGTTCGGCTTGCACTACTACCCGGGCGGGCTGCGGCGCTTCGTCACGCGGCTTGGCTGTTCGGCCAGCAAGAAGATCTTCCTGACCGGGATGACGATGGACAGCGAGGAACTGCTCAGAACCGGCTTCCTCACGGAGCTGGTGGAACGCGATGAGCTGCAGCCGCAGATCGACCTGTACCGCGACAATATCGCGCGCTGCGATGCGCAGGCAGTCCGCTCGATGAAACGCCACATCAACGCCATTTCGGCTGGCGAATGGGACGAGGCCTTCGGCAGGGCTGCGTACGAAGCCTCGATGTCGTCCGAGGAAACGGTCAGGCGCCTGGCGAAAGTGGCGGAACTGACGGCGAGGTGATCGCCAAGCCTTACGCCTTCTGTTCATGCGTCTGGCAGGCGGCAAAGCCACGCTCCGTCACTTTAAGAACGACAGCGGGTGCGCTGTAGCGATAGCTTTCCTCGTCCAGGAGCATCGGTGGAATGTCGGCTTCCACGAAGCCCGTGACCTTCAAGACCAGCAGTTTCTCGATGTCATCCGGTTCGAACACTGTCGAAGGCATGCGCGCTTCGCAGAGCGCGGCAAGCAGTTTCATTGGCAACTTCGTTCCTCCCCTCTTCGTCGCGGCTGTCGACTTTATGACAAGCGGCGGCCCACGACGCGTGAAGAGTGGGATATTCGGCTGCGGACGGTATCTGGTTGTAACGGCACCCAAAGGCACCGCGGCCTGTACCGGCAAATCAACGCCGGCGGTGAAGTCCGGTCGATCGCTGCTGCGCAGGCTTGTCGGCACGGCTGAGGTTGTGGGCCGTGTTGAGTAACGAAACATGCGAGAAGGCCTGAGGAAAGTTACCCAGCTGCCTGCCGGCGCGCGGGTCGTACTCTTCGGCCAGCAGCCCGACATCATTGCGCAGGGCCAGAAGGCGCTGGAACAGCCGTCTTGCGTCCTCGAGCCGGCCCATCAGGGTGTAGGCATCTGCCAGCCAGAAGCTGCAGGCGAGAAAAGCGCCCTCGCCGGCGGGCAAGCCATCGTCCGTCTGCACCGTGTCGTAGCGCAGCACCAGGCCGTCCACGAGCAAGCGGCGCTCGATCGCGGCGATGGTGCCGGCAATGCGTGCGTCCGAGACCGGCAGGAATCCGATCGTCGGCAACAGGAGCAGGCTGGCGTCGAGCAGCCGGCTGCCATAGGCCTGCACGAAGCTTCCGAGTTCGGCGTCGAAGCCGTGCAGGCACACATCCTCGTGGATGCGATCGCGAAGCGAGCGCCATCGCTCCGCCGGCCCCGGCAGGCCGAACTGCTCGACGCCCTTGACGGCACGATCGAATGCCACCCACGCCATGGCCTTCGAGAAAGTGAAGTGTTGCCTGGGGCCGCGAACCTCCCAGATGCCTTCATCCGGCTCCTGCCAGATGCGCTCCAGATGGTCGAGCAGCGCCTGCTGGAGTGCCCAGGCGCTGTCGCTTGCTGCCAGGCCACCGCATCGGGCCTGGTGCAGTGCGTCCATCACCTCGCCGAACACGTCGAGCTGCAGCTGTTCACAGGCGGCGTTGCCGATTCGCACCGGCCGCGAGGCCTCATGGCCGCACAGCCACGGCACCTCCCACTCGGTGGCCCGATGCTCGCCGGCGATGCCGTAGAGGATCTGCATCTGCTCGGGCGCACCGGCTGCTGCACGCACGAGCCAGTCTCGCCACGCCTTGGCTTCCTCATAGTGGCCTGCGTTCATGAGGGCCAGCAAGGTCAAGGTCGCGTCGCGCAGCCAGCAGAAGCGATAGTCCCAGTTTCTCGAACTGCCCAATTGCTCGGGCAGCGAAGTCGTGGGCGCAGCGACGATGCCTCCTGTCGGTGCATAGGTCAATGCTTTGAGCGTGACCAGCGAGCGCGCCACCTCCGGGGCCCACTCGCCGGCATCGTGGTGTGCGGACGACCATTCGGTCCAGAATCGTTCAGTCCGCTCGAGTTCGCGCTCCGCATCTGCCGGCGCAGGAGGAGCCAGGTGCGATGGCCCGTAGCCGAGGACGAAAGGCTGGCGCTCGCCCGCGCTGACGCTGAATTCGGCGACGCTACGCAGGTTCTCGCCACGGAGCGCGACGGGCGATCGCAGCACGAGCATGTCCGGTCCTGAGACTGCCATCAAGGTATGCGGGTCTAGCTTGCTGCACCAGGGCACGGTTGCGCCATAGCCGTAGCGCACGACGAGCTCCGTGCGCATGGGCATCGAACCGCGCTCGCCGACAACGATGCGAATCAGATCCGGCGGATCGCCATGGGGCGGCATGAAATCGATCACGACGACCGCTGCATCGTCGGTCTCGAAGCGAGTCTCCAGGATGAGCGTGTCCTCGCGATAGCGACGCGAGACGCGCGCGGTGGCATCCACAGGGGCCAGCAGCCAGCGACCGTTGTCCGGCGCGCCCAGCAGCGCCGCGAAGCAGGCATCCGAGTCGAAGCGGGGCCAGCAGAGCCAGTCGATGGAGCCATCCTTCCCTACCAACGCTGCGCTGTAGCAGTCTCCCAGGAGTGCATAGTCCTCGATGCGGAAAGCCATCGTTGTTCTTCAGGGTCTCGTGGCACCGAACGACCCGGCAGAATGGTCAGCGTCTTCCTCTCTGGCGATCGCCACGTCGACGAAGTGCCTGGCTTTGTCGAGCAGCTTCTTGAGCAGCGCACCTTCGTCGGAGAGCGGCCCGGTCAAGGCGACGCGCCCCTTGAAATCCCGATCTTCGTGGATGTCCGCTCGAAGCGCGAGCACCTCATTCTTGCGCGTCACTTCGATCGAAATGGCGAAGCCAAGATATTCCAGCTGGTCGCGGCGAGAGGCGGGAGATGAACCGGTCATGCGCTTGCTCCGGTTGGATCCAATGAGCCGCAGCGCTTCATGCCCGAAGCACTGTTCCCTGATCTGCTATCGGCAGCTCGGCCCACTCTAGCCCTATTTCGTCCAGATGTCGTGAGCCCGGACACTGAGCGATCTACAAATACACTAACGGCATCCGCTTACTCTCTAACCACGAATTCCACACCTCCTCCAAAACAACCACCAAACCCAAAACCCCGCACTCCACAACTCGCGTCCGCCGTTAGCGTATTTTCGATGTCCACTCTTTCCCTCTTCGATGAATCTCCGACCGACAGCCTCCGCCAGGCCTTCGAGCGCTGGCTGTCGGACCAGCAGGCCGCCGGGTCCTTGCGGCAAAGCTCCTCGATCCAGGTCTACCGGGACATGTGGGGCGGCTTCACCGCGTGGTGCCTGGGCCAATCACCGGTGGTGACGCTGGCGTCGCTGGACGTGCGGGACCTGGAGGCGTTCCAGGCGGCGCGCTTCGGCATGAAGAGCGCGGACCTGTCGCTCTCCCCTCGTCATGCGCTGCGGCTGCTGCGGCTGATCGACCGGGTGTCTCGCCATCACGCCGCGGAGACCGGCGTCCAGGCAAATACCGCGGCGGCCGACTGGATCGCAGCGCAGCCGCAGGTTCGATATGCCGAGGCCAAGCATGCCGACCCGCTGCCCGAGCACCTGTCCGTATCGGAAGCGAAGCACCTGATCGCCTTCCTGTCGAACGCGCGCCCTCGTCCCTCGGCGGTGGGGTCGCGCCGCGACAACCACAAGGCCTTCACATGGCAACAACTTCGCAATCGCGTGGCGGTTTCATTGCAGTTGGGTGCGGGGCTCGCGCCGGGCGATGTGCGGGTGCTCACCGTTCATTCACCGACAACACAAGGCGGGCGCACGCGTGAGCGCCCCTGGAAAGTCGCTGTTCCGGGCAACGGCAATTTGCCGGCGCGCGAGACGCCTATCGCACCCTGGGCGGGCGAGTTGCTGCAGCATTGGCTGCAGGTGCGCGCCGACATGGAGATTGCGGGCGACTATCTCTTTCCCTCGACGCGCTCGGGCAAGCCCTGGAGCAAGGAAGCCCAGTACAAGGCGGCCAAACAGGTGTTCGAGGAAGCCGGCCTCGATGGCACCGAAGGCGGCTCATTTCGATTGCGCCATACCTTTGCGCTTCGCCAGTTGCGCAGAGGTACGGATGCCGTGCAGGTCTCACGCTGGCTCGGAGTCGAACCTGAAGCGATGGCCAAGTACCGCCGGGTCGTGACCGGCCCGGAGCAAGTGGTTTAGCAAGGGCGCGCTGCGCAACGACTCAGCCTGCCATCTCCTCGAGCGTCTTCCCGGCTTCGAGTGCCTCTTTGAGCCAGCGTGGCTTGGGTCCCATTCCCGACCAGGTGTGTCCCGCCTGATCCCGGTAAGCAACCTTGGCCTTGCGCTTCTTGGCTGTGCGCCCCTTCGGAGTCTGCGCTTTCGGCGACAAGGACTCGGTGGCGAATTCTTCGAGCGCGCGGCCCGCGTTGAGCGCGTCGCGCAGCCAGAACGGGCGCTTTCCCATTCCCGACCAGGAGTTCCCTTGACCGTCGCTGTACTTGGCAGCCCGAACCGGCACGGCCTTTTTCGTCTTCGCCGTCGCTTTCGCATTGCCGGAACCAGACTTCGCGTTGAGGCCCAATTGCCCTGCCGTCAGCCCGTAATGGGCAATGGCAACTTTGATACGGTCGACCACGCCCTTGACTTCCTGATCGCGAATCTTGTCTGCCTGGCGCTGAAGTGCCTCGATTTGCTTCTGGATTTGCTTGTAACTCTGAGCCATTGAATGAGGTCTCCAAGATTGAGGTGAGAGTGCGACTTTAATCGCATTACCGGGTTGCCCGGAATTACGACCTCACGCAGGCAAGACTCAGACTGCTTTATTCCAAGCCCACCGTCAATCTTTGACTCTGACTCCGCGGCCTGTGGCGCTTCCTCAATCGGGTTTGATGTTCTGCATCTTCACCAGCTCCGTCCACCGTGTGGTGTCCCGCACCAGGCGTTCGTGAAACTCCTCAGGGGTCGAGACCTCGACCTCGAAGCCTTGCGCGCCGAGCGCTTTCTGCTCGTCGCGCAGGATCTCGTGGACTTCGCGATTAAGGCGAGCAATCAGCTCCGGCGGTGTGCCCTTCGGCGCGAACATGCCATACCAGATGTTGCCGTCGACGCCCTGCACATTGCCTTCCGCCATCGATGGCACGCCCGGAAGCACGGGTGAGCGCTTGTCGCCGGTGATGGCCAGCGGCACCAGCTTGCCGGAGCGCACGTGGGGTGCGGCCGCGATCGCGGTGAGCGGCGCCATGTCGATCTGCCCGCCCAGGATGTCCGTCAGCTGTTGCGCCGAGCCCCGGTAGGGGATGTGCATGATGTACGTCTGCGTCTTCGCCTTGAACAGTTCCGCTGCCAGGTGGTTGGGCGTGCCGTTGCCCGGTGAGCCGTAGCTCAACCGGCCTGGCGACTGGCGGACGGCGGCGAGGAAGTCGCCGATGGTTTTCATCCCGGTGCCGGGGTGCGTCACGAACACCAGCCGGCTCCACCCCATGAGCGTGACTGGCGCGAGGTCCTTGCTCGCGTCGAACGGCAGGCTCTTCTGCAAGGGCGCGCCCGTGGCGAGACTGCTCGCATGGATCAACAGCGTGCTGCCGTTCGGCGCGGCGCGCACGACGGCTTCGGTCCCGATGTTGCCGGAGGCGCCGACGCGGTTGTCGACCACGACCGTGCGGCCGATGCGCTCCGACAGCTTGGGCGCGATCGTCCGTGCGAGAAGGTCGGGGGTCGATCCGGGGGTGGTCGGGATGATCAGGCGCACCGGGCCATCCGGGAAGTTCTGGGCGTGCGCCGTGGGCGACAGCAGTGCTGCGGCGGCGCACAGGGCCGCCGCAGCAACGGACATGGGCAATCTCATGGTTGTCTCCTTGGTGGATCTCGGTGGCAGACGATGGCGCACGAACGCTCCAGCGCTTCGATGTCCGCGTCGCTCATGTGCAGCCGCTCCCGCAGCACCTGCGCCGTGTCGCCGCCCAGCGCGGCAACCCGGGCGCCCGGCAGCGGTCGGCGGCCATCGAAGCCAAAGGGCAGGCGCGTGCTGAGGTATTCGTGCGGGCCGTCGATGACGGGCGCGAAACTCTCGCGCTGCGCGAACTGCGGATCGCGCATGGCCTCCTCGACGCGCAGGTAGCGGGTGCAGGGCACGCCCTGGGCAGACAGGATGCGCTCGCATTCGGCGGCCGTGCGCTGCATCGTCCACGACTCGATGCGGCGCATGTACTCGGACCAGTTGCGAAAGCGTGCCGCGTCGGTCGCCAGCAGCGGATCCTCGGCCCACTCGGGGTGGCCGAGCGCCGCGCAGAGCTTGACGAAGTTGCGCGCATTGATCGGCGTGACGAGCACGTAGCCGTCCAGCGCCCGAAGCGGCTTGTAGCTGGGCCGCGGCTGCGCCGCACCCGCCTGCGCCGCCTGAAGCTCGTAGGGCAGCACGTTCATCACGCTGTCCATCAGGTTCACGTCGATGTGGGTGCCGAGGCCGGTGCGCTCGCGCTGCAGCAGCGCCGTCTGGATCGACATCGCGGCGAACATGGCCGTGAGGATGTCCGCCATGGGCACGTTGGAGCCGACGGGCCGGCCCTGCGCGTCCTCGCCCAGGGCGTGGTCGAAGCCGCTCGCGGCGTGCACGATCGGCGCGTAGGCCGGACGGTGAGACAGCGCCGTGTCTTGCCCGAACCCGGAGATGGAGCAGTAGATCAGCCTCGGGTTCTGCAGGCGCAACGCTGCCGCACCCAGACCCAGCCGCGCCATCACGCCCGGACGGAATGCGTCCACCACGATATCCGCGCCCGCTGCGAGGGTTTGCGCGATCTCCACGGCCGCCGCCTGCTTCAGGTCGAGGGCGATGCAGCGCTTGCCGCTGTTCAGGTGGCCGAAGTAGGCGCTGTGGCCCTCCCGCAGCGGAGGGCGATGGCGCATGTGATCGCCTTCGGGCGGCTCGACCTTGATGACCTCGGCGCCCAGGTCCGCCAGCCAGCGGGCGCAGTACGGGCCCGCGATCATCGCGGAGAAGTCGATCACTCGCAGGCCTCGAAGGGCGGGGGCAGGCGCGTCGCGGGACATCGTCAGTAGGAGGGGAAGGACAGGCCGCCGTTAATGCTCATGGTCGAACCCGTGATCTGGTCCGATGCAGGGCTGGCAAGGAACAGGATGTAGTCCGCCAGGTCCTGTGCGGTGTTGATGCGAAAGCCCACCTGCGCATGGGCCTTCGAGAAGGCCTTGACGAGCGTGTCCTCCCGCATCGCCTCCTTCGCTGCCAGGTAGGCGTCGTAGGGCGGCGTGCCGGCGGTGATGGTCGTCGCGACGGCGTTGATGCGGATGCCGTCGCGCGCGAGCTCCTTCGCCAGCGAACGGGTGAGCGACATGATGGCCGCGCCGGCGGCCCCCACCATGGACTCGCTCGGCGTCGGCGTGCGCGCGGCGTCCGTGGTGAGCAGGATGATCTTGCCGTTGCCCTGTTCCCGCATGACGGGGACGGCCGCGTGCAGCCCGTTCAGGCGGGGCATGAGGCGGCTTTGCAGCAGCGCAAGGCTGTGCTCGGGCGTCGCCATCTCGCGGAACAGCACGGGCCGCGGCTCGCGCGGCCCGCCGCTGCTCAGGTACACGTCGAGCCGGCCGAAGCGCTCGCGCGCCACGGCAACCAACTGCTGCGCATCCTCGAAGCGCATCAGGTCGCCGCGCACGAAGTGCGCTTCGCCCCGCCCTTTCGCGCACAGCCCCTCGATCTCGCGACCGGCGCCTTCGTCGGTGCCCTGGAACACCACGCGCGCACCGTTCGCGGCCAGGGTCGTCACGGCCGCGCGACCGATGCCCTTCGTGCCGCCCGTCACGGCGACCGAAAGGCCCTCCAGGTCTGCGTGCAGTGCGCTCATGGCCGCTCGCGCCCTTCGTCGCCGTAGCGTTCCTCGCGTCCATGCGACGCACTGCGCACACCTTCGTCGCGGCGCTTCTTCATGAAGTTGTATTCGTCTTCCTCATAGCGGATATTGGTGCTGAGTGCGTGCATCACATAGCCATGGGCGAACTGGCTCGTCATTCCGAGCGAATCGAGGGCCAGGTTCGTCGCCGCCTTGCCGAAGGCAATGGCGTCGCGCGGGAGCTTGGCGATGCGCTCGGCCCAGTCCTCGCCCGCGCGCTCGAGCTCTGCATCCGGCACGACCTTGTTGACCAGGCCCATCTGCACGGCTTCCTCGGGCTTCAGCATGTCCGCAATCAGCAGCAGCTCGCGCGCCTTTTTCGGCCCCGCGGCGAGGATGTTCCAGGCGGTCATATACGCGGCACCGGCCAGCCCGGCCTTCTGCTCGGGATGGCCGATCCGCGCGGCATCGCTTGCGATGGCCAGGTCGCAAGCCTCCACGATATGGAGCCCGGCGCCCACGCAATAGCCGCGCACGAGAGCGATCGTCGGCTTGCTGCAATAGAACAGGTCGCGGAATTGATTCAGGTGGCGGCGGTCGAAGTCGAGCCGCGCCCGCTGGCTCGGCCTGCGGCCCTTGCCGGAGGGATCGAAGCCATACTCGCTGCCGATTTCCGCCAAGTCGTGGCCGGCGCTGAAGTGGCCGCCCGCGCCGGTGATGATCACCACGCGCACATCGTCGTCCTGTTCCGCATCGGCGATGCACGCCATCAGCAGGTCGAAGGCTGCATAGGTCAGGGCATTGCGCTTCTCGGGCCGGTTGAAGGTGACATAGGCCTTGCCGTCCCGCTTCTCGTACAGGACCATCCCGTCGACCGGGGTTTCGTCTTTGCTCATCGATGGCTTTCGGTTTCGGTGTCGTGGGCGGCCAGTTCGGCACGGATGCGCGCGCCGTCGGCATCGACGAGCGGCGGGGCGCCGGCCGGCTCGAGCTGCCGGCGGTCGAAGCGTGCGGGAAAGCGCGGAACGCGCATCGGACCGGCCGGCGATGGCAGCTCGCGGTAGATGCGGTTGTGCTCCACCTGCGCGTCCGCGAGGTGTTCGTCGAGCGTGCGCACCGGCGCGATCGGCACGTCGAAGGGTTCGAGCAGCGCGAGCCAATGCGCCGCCGGCTTGGTGGACATGATCTCGTTGAGGTGCGCGTAGAGACAGTCGACCATCTTGCTGTGATCGTGGATCGCCAGCATCTGCGCCTTGATATCGGGCCGCTCCAAGGCCTTGAGCGTGCGCGATATCTGCCCGCCGTTGACCGGCGCGACGACCACGTAGCCGTCGGAGGTCCGCACCACCGGATTGAAGGCAGGCCGCCACGGCGTCTCGTCCTCGGTAAAGGTGCGGTGCTGGAACATGTCGGGGAAGTTGAAGTACGCCATCACGTCGAGCATCGGCAGCGAGACGTGGCTGCCCTTGCCGCTGCGCTCTCTTGCGTACAGCGCCGCGAGGATCGATTGCGAGCCGAAGGTGGCCACCACCTTGTCGACCACCCAGTACGGCGCGACGTCGGGCGCACCGGCCGCACTGAGGAGGTGGACCATGCCGGTGTGCCCCTGGATCAGCGAGTCGTAGGCCGGGGTGCGCGACAGCGGCCCGCTGTCGCCAAAGCCCGTGATGGACAGGCGCACCAGCCGGGGGTTGAGGGCTTCGAGCACCTCCTGGCCGAGGCCGAGCGAACCCGCGACGTGGGGCCGCCAGTTCTCCACCAGCACGTCGGCGGTGGCGAGCAGCGCCTTCATGGTGGCCAGATCAGTGGCCGACTTGAGGTCGAGCACGATGCTGCGCTTGCCGCGGTTGATGTTCGACCAGAGCGCGCTGAAGCCTGCAACCTTGTGCCCGAAGGCGCGGAAGCCATCGCCGCCCGGTGGCTCGACCTTGACGACGGTCGCGCCGAGGTCGGCCAGCATGGTGGCGGCGAGCGGGCCGGTCATGTAGCTGGAGGAATCGACGACGCGGATGCCCGCGAGCGGGCCCTGGCTTGGCGTGTCGGCGTTGGAAGGCTTGATTGGGTCATCCATTCGAGTTATTATGGGTCACCCAATCGCCATGCGTCAAGCTCCCTTCATGCCGACATCCCATCCCGCATCGAACAGGGCGCTTTCCGGAGCGTTGTTCCATCCCGTGACCGGCCCCCGTCCCGCCACGGAAATCATTCAGCAGATCCGCGAGCTCATCCACGGGCAGCGCCTGAAGGCCGACGACAGGTTGCCGCCGGAACGCGATCTCGCCGAGCAGTTCGGCGTCAGCCGCAACTCGGTCCGCCAAGCCCTGAGGTCGCTGGAAGAACAGGGGCTGCTGGCGATCCGCAAGGGCGCCACCGGCGGCGCCTTCATCCAGGGCGGCGGCGCCGTCGCGGTGCCCACGCTCATGTCGGACCTCTTCTCGCTGGGCGCGATCCGCCCGCAGGACCTGACGGAGGTGCGTGTGCTGATCGGCGTCGAAGTCGTGCGGCTCGCCTGCGGACGTTGCACCGAGGAGGACATCGATCGGCTCGAAGACAACGTCGACGCCGCGGAGGAAGCGGTCAAGACCGGCGACCTCGAGCGCCGGACCCGGCTCAACCTCGAGTTCCACAAGATGCTCGCGCGGATGTCGGGCAACAGTCTGCTCATGGCGATCACGGATGGCGTGGTCACCATCACCAAGCAGTTCGTGGACCGCATCGGCCGCACGCCGACGAGCTACGTCATGCCGTTTCGAAGGCGTCTCCTCAAACTGCTGCGCGCCCGGGATGCCGACGGGGCGGCCGCGGAGATGCGCCGCCATCTGCTGCAGCAGCAGAAGCTCTACCTCAAGGCCGCCGCCAACCTGGAGGCATCCGGCCCGCACTGAACATGGAACAGCGCCCTCCCCTCACGCAATCCCACTGGACCGCAGACCCCTCGCAAGCCCTGCTCGAGATCACGCTGGGCGACCTGCTTCGCAGGCTGGCGCGCGAGGTCCCGGAACGCGTGGCCTTCGTGGAGGCACTGGCCGATGCCGGCGCGCGCCGCCGATGGACGTACCGGCAGCTGCTGGAGGACGCGCAGCAGGTCGCCGCCGCCCTGCTGCGCCGCCATCGACCCGGCGACCGCATCGCGGTGTGGGCGCCGAACTGCGCGGAGTGGGTGCTCCTGCAGCATGGGGCGAGCCTCGCGGGCATGGTGCTCGTGACCGTCAACCCCGCCTATGTCGCCGACGAGGTTCGGCACGTGCTGGCGGCATCGGGCGCATCGGCGATCTTCCATGCGGACCGCTATCGCGACTGCGACATGACGGCCGTCGTCGCGCAGCTGCGGCACGCGCTGCCCGAATTGCGCCAGGCCGTGCCTTTCCCGCAATGGGATCGCTTCGTAGCCGACGGCCGGGGCATGCCGAGCGCCTTGCCCGAGGTGCGCCCCGGTGACATGGTGCAGATCCAGTTCACCTCCGGCACCACGGGCAGGCCGAAGGGCGCATGCCTGCACCATCGCGGCATCGTCAACGCGGCGCGCTTTGCGGCACAACGCGCGGGCTTTCCCGATGGCGGCGTGTGGGCCACGGCCATGCCCTTGTTCCATGTGGGCGGGTGCGCCGGCAGCCAGATCGGCGCCATGTCCTCGCGCGGCACCTTCGTGCTGCAGCCCGCCTTCGATGCGGGCGCGATGCTGGAGATCATCGAGAGCGAGAAGGTCGAGCACCTGCACGCGGTGCCGACGATGGTGCTCGCACTGCTGGACCATCCGCAGCGCCCGGCGCGCCAGCTCGGCTCGCTGCGCATGCTCATGAGCGGCGGCTCGCCGGTGCCGGCAGCGCTGGTCGAGCGCGCGCGTCGCGAGCTCGGCTGCCGCTTCACCATCACCTTCGGGCAGACGGAACTCAACGGCGTCGTCAGCCAGACCTCCCCCGACGACACGCTCGAGAGACAGACCGCATCCATCGGCCGTCCGGCTTCGCAGGCCGAGCTCAAGATCGCCGATCCGGACACGGGGGCCGTGCGGCCGCTGGGTGAGGCCGGCGAGGTCTGGGTGCGCGGCTACCAGACCATGCTGGGCTACTTCGACTCGCCCGAAGCCACGGCCGAGACGCTCGTGCCGGACGGCTGGCTTCGCACGGGCGACCTTGCCAGCATGGACGCGCAGGGCTACCTGCGCATCGAAGGCCGGCTGAAGGACTGCATCATCCGCGGCGGCGAGAACATCTATCCGCGCGAGATCGAGAACGTGCTGCTCGCGCATCCCCGCGTGCGCCAGGCCTGCGTGGTCGGCACGGCGGATGCGCGCTGGGGCGAAGTCGTCGCGGCGGTCATCGAGTGCGAAGCCGGGGAGGCGCCGTCCACCCTCGAGCTGCACCACCATTGCCGCCGCCACCTGGCGCCCTACAAGACGCCGGCGCTGTGGTTCTTCGTCGACCGCTATCCGACAACGAGTTCCGGGAAGATCCAGAAGTACGTACTGCGCAAATGGATCGCGCAGAAGCGCCTCGTTCCCGAAGCCTTCGAGAAGCCCGCGGCTCGACGGTCGCAGCTCAGGGTGCAGGACGCCGGCGAGTCTTGCGGGGAGCGGTCAAGTAGGACTTGACCATGCGCACGAGCTCCTGGTTCAACGCTGCGTCTTCCAGCTTCAGAGGGCCAGGATCGTTCAGCACGGCGTGGACCAGCGTGCCCGCCATCGCCTGGTAGGCAAAGAGCACGCGCAACTCGCGCTCCTTGACCGGAAGGTGCTTCAGGTGGGGGGCGAGCTTCGCCACCAGCACCGAGCGATAGCGGTCCCCCGACTGCTTGAACAGCTCCCACATGCCCTCCTTGCTGTGCTGCAAGGAGGCGCGCAGGACGCCCAGGTTGCTCCTGAAGGTGCTGACCGTCAGCTCCACCATTTCCTCGCAGAGGGCGTCCAGGTCTGCGTGGTCGACCTCGTGGCGCTGGGTGAAGCCGGCCAGCGTCTCGCGGGAACGGGCCGTCTGCAGGCGCTGCATGGTGATGAAGAAGGCGTGCTTGCTCTCGAAGCGGCCATAGAAGGCGCCGACCGTGGTCCCGGCGCGCTGGCAGACCATCTCCACCGACAGGTCCTCGAGGGAGCGCGTCATCAGCAGCGCGCGGCCGGCCTCGATCATGGCCAGCGCCGTGCGCAGGCTGCGCGCCTGGCGGGTCGGGATCAGCTCCGGCAGCAGGCCACGGTCGATCCACTCGCGCAAGCGGGCCAGCGCCTCCTCGGAGATGGCCGGGGCAGCGCCTGCATCGCTGTCCGCCTCCGGCGGCGCGTCGTCGGTCAGGGGGTTCATGGCAGCCGACTTTAAGCCCCTCCCGTGGGCCGTAGGTGAAAACGTGAATGGATGGACCATTTACTCTTTCCTTGATGAGAATCAGAATTCTGATTCTATTTTATCGAACCGAAAGAAGGAGCATCCGATGAACCCGTCCCTGGTCGAAGAGAAGCCCGCGGCAGCCGCCGCGCCCGCCGCCCGCCGCCCCGCGCCGGAGCGCGCCGCGGTGAGCGCCGGCCGCTGGTCCGGCCGGCTGCTGTCGCCCGCCCTCGGCCTCGAGCTGGCCGACATCTCGCTCGGCACCCCTTTCAGCGACGCGGAGATCCACGCCCTGCGCCAGTTGCTGGCGCAGCACAAGGTGCTGGTCTTTCGCGACCAGGACCTCACGCCGGCGCAGCACGTGGCCTTCGCGCGCCGCTTCGGCGAGCTCGAGGTGCACCCCATCATCAAGCGCCACCCCGAGCATCCGGAGTTGGTGACCTTCATGCATGACGCCGGCAACGTCGGCGTGGAGAACGTCTTCCATTCCGACACCTCCTTCTACCCGGCCCCGTCGATGGGCTCCATCCTGCGTTGCGTGGAATGCCCGGAGGTGGGCGGCGACACGATCTTCGTCAACATGGTGGCGGCCTACGAGGGCCTGCCGGAAGGCGTCAAGACGAAGATCCGCGAGCTGAGCGCCGTCCACGATGCCTCGGTCGTCTTCGCCAACCGCACGCCGACACCGGAAGGCCGCGGCAAGCTGCGCCGCGAGATCCCGCCGGTCGAGCATCCGGTGGTGCGCACCCATCCCGAAACAGGGGAGAAGATCCTGTTCGTCAACGAGGCCTTCACCACCCATTTCGCCAACTTCCGCCAGGTCAACGACGGCGTGTGGAACCAGGACGCGCCGACCCAGGCCCGCGACCTGTTCGCCTTCCTGGTGCGGCAGGCGCGCACGCCGGAGTACCAGGTGCGCATCCAGTGGCAGCGCAACACGGTCGTGTTCTGGGACAACCGCGCGGTGCAGCACTACGCGATCTCCGACTACTACCCCCATGTGCGCAGCATGATGCGCGCCACCATCATCGGCGACCGTCCATGCTGAGCCTTGAGCAAGACGCGCGCGAGCAGGTCCGCCCCGCATTCCTGGACGGCCGGCCCAAGCGGCTGCTGATCGACGGCCGGTGGGCGGAAGCGCTCTCGGGCCAGCGCTTCCGCACGCTGAACCCCAGCACCGGCCAGCCGCTCGCCGACGTCGCGCAGGCCGGGCCGCAGGACATCGACCTCGCCGTGGCCGCGGCCCGCCGCGCCCTGGAAGGCGACTGGGGGCGCATGAAGCCCTTCGACCGGCAGGCCCGCCTGCTGCGCCTGGCCGACTTGGTCGATCGCCACTTCGACGAGCTCGCCATGCTCGACACGCTGGACATGGGCAGCCCCGTGGCCGGCGCGCCCGCCAAGCGGCGGCGCGCGGTCGCGCTGCTGCGCTACTACGCCGGCCTCGCCACCGCCATTCATGGCCAGACCATCCCCAACTCCCAGCCCGGTCGGATCCATGCCTGCACGGTCAAGGAACCGGTGGGCGTGGTGGCCGCCATCAATCCGTGGAACGGGCCTCTGGGCCTGGCCATCTGGAAGATCGCGCCCGCGCTCGCCGCCGGCTGCACGGTGGTGCTCAAGCCCGCCGAACAGGCGCCCCTGTCGCCGCTGCGGCTGGGCGAGCTGTGCCTGGAAGCGGGCGTGCCGCCCGGCGTGGTGAACGTCGTGCCCGGCCTGGGCGACGCGGGCGCGGCGCTGGCGGCGCATCCCGGCGTGGACAAGGTGGCGTTCACCGGCTCGACCGAGGTCGGCCAGAAGATCATCCGCGCCTCGGCCGGCAACGTGAAGCGGGTGTCGCTGGAGCTCGGCGGCAAGTCGCCCGACATCGTGTTCGCCGATGCCGACCTCGACCTGGCCGTCCCGGGCGCGGCCATGGCCGTGTTCGCCAACTCGGGACAGATCTGCAGCGCGGGCTCGCGGCTCTTCGTGCAGCGAAGCATCCACGACGAGTTTCTCGAACGCATGGCGGCCTATGCCCGCGACCTGAGGGTCGGGGACCCGTGCGATCCTCGCACGCAGCTCGGCCCGCTGGTGTCGCAAGAGCAGTTGGACCGCGTCACGGGCTACCTGGATGCCGGCATCGAGGAAGGCGCCCGGCGCCTGGCCGGTGGCCATCGCAAGCGCGAACCCGAGCTGGCGGCCGGCTACTTCGTCGAGCCCACCGTCTTCGGCGAGGTGCGCGACGACATGCGCATCGCGCGCGAGGAGATCTTCGGTCCCGTCGTCTCGGCCATGCCATTCGACGACGTGGAGGAAGTCATCCGCCGCAGCAATGCCACCCCCTACGGCCTCGGCGCCGGCGTGTGGACGCGCAACCTCGACCAGGCGCTGCAGGTGGGCCACGGACTGCAGGCCGGCTCGGTGTGGGTCAACTGCTACCAGGCCATGGACCCCGCGGTTCCCTTCGGCGGCTACAAGATGAGCGGCTACGGCCGGGAATCGGGCATCGAGCACATGGAGGAGTTTCTCAACACCAAGTCGATCTGGATCAGGACCGCTTGAGACAGGCCCACGCGCCGCACACGACAAAGGAGACCTCCCATGCTGAATCGCCGCCAGGTGCTGGCGAGCGCACCGCTGCTCGCCCTCGCGCACGCCACCGCCGCCCCGCCGCCCTTTCCCACCAAGCCGATCCGGCTGGTCTACAACTTCGCGCCCGGAGGCCCGGGCGACGCGGTCTCGCGCTACCTCGCGCAGCAGATGGCACCGCTGCTGGGGCAGCCGGTGTTCGTGGAGAACCTGACCGGCGGCGCCGGCGCCGTGGGCATCCTCAATGCCGCGCGGGCACCGGCCGATGGTCACACGATCCTCTACACGCCGGTCTCGGGCGTGGTGCAGGTGCCGCTCGTCACCAAGGACGGCAAGTTCGACCCCTTCAAGAGCCTCTCTCCGCTGGCGGGTGTCGGGGTCACGCCGCTGGCCATCGTGGCCCATCCCAGCGTGCCGGCCGACGACGTGCCGAGCTTTCTCGCGTGGGCACGCACGCAGGCCTCGGGTGTCGATGTCGCCGGCGCCGGGCCGATCACGGAAGTCGCCTGCGCCCTGCTCGCGAACGAGGCGAAGCTGAAGCTGGTGTACGTCGGCTACCGCGGAGCGAGCCAAGCCTTGCAGGCCGTGCTCGCAGGCGAGGTCAAGGTGTACTTCATCGTGCCCTCGGCCGCCACCGCGGAGTTCCTGAAGGCGGGAAAGCTCAAGGCGCTCGGCGTCACGACCGCGCAGCCCTCGCCCCTGCTGCCCGGGGTGGGCACGATCGGCAAGCACGTGCCGGGCTATGTGCAGGAGATCACCTTCGCGCTGTGGGCGCCGGCAGGCGTCCCCGCCGAGGCCGCGACCCGGCTGGTCGATGCGCTGAAGAAAGTGCTGGACGAGCCGGAGACCGTCGAGCGTTTCAGTGCGAACGGCCTGAGCCTGCATTTCCGGCCGGCGCACGAGCTCGAGCAGGTCACGCGGCGCGAGGCCGAGAACATCCGCCGGATCCTCGAGACCACGCCCGTGAAGTTCGGCGGCTAGATGGCGCAAGCGAGGTCGGGCAACCATGAACTCGCTTCACAGATGATGTGCCCCCTGCGTTCTGTTCACGGCTGAGCAGGCATCGCACCATTGCGCCAGCCAGGACATGGACACGGAGACAGCGATGGAAGAATTCACCGAACTGCAGGCCTCCCTGCTCGACAGCCTGCAGCGCGTGGTCGACAAGGAGATCGCGCCGCTCGCGCAGGAGATGGACGAGACCGAGACCTTCCCCCGGCACCTGATCTCGGTCTTCGGCGAGCTGGGCCTGATGCAGGCCCGCGTGCCCGAGGAATACGGCGGCCCGGGCCTGGACCTCACCACCACCTGCATGGCCAAGGAACTGGTGGCAAAGGTGTCGATGACGGGCGCGCAGCTCATCAACCAGAACACCATCTCCTTCGTACTGCCCCTGCTGCACTTCGGCACCGAGGAGCAGCGCCGCAAGTGGCTGCCCCTCGTCGCCAGGGGCGGCGTGGTGAGCTCGGTCGCCATGACCGAGCCGCATGCCGGCTCCGACATCGGCGCGATGCGGACTTGCGCCGTTCGCGACGGCGATCACTACGTGGTCAACGGCCAGAAGTGCTTCATCACCATGGCGCCGCTGGCCGACTACATCACCCTCTTCGCCAAGACCGGCGACATCGGCCGGCGCGGCGTGGACAACATCAGCTGCTTCATCGTCGACATGAAGTCGCCCGGCATCACGCTGGGCAAGAGCGAGAAGATGATGGGCCAGCGCGGCACCCCGCATGCCGACATCTACTTCGACCAGGTGCGCGTGCCGGTCGAGAACCGCATGGGCGAGGAAGGCAAGGGCTTCCTGTCCTGCATGCACATCCTCGACCTCAACCGCCCGACCGTCGCCGCCAGCGCCGTGGGCGTGGCGCAGGGCGCCTTCGACATCGCGGTCGCGTATGCGAAGGAGCGCAAGGCCTTCGGCAAGTCCATCGGCGAGTTCCAGGGCATCCAGTTCATGCTGGCCGACATGCACATCCAGATCGAGGCGGCGCGCGCCCTCCTCTACAAATGCACGCGGGCCATCGATGCCGGCCGCACCGAGCGGCTCACCGAGATGGCCTCCATGGTCAAGTGCTTCTGTACCGACACCGCGATGAAGGTCACGACCGACGCGGTCCAGATCCTCGGCGGCCACGGCTACGTGCGCGGCAACCACGTGGAGCGCATGATGCGCGACGCCAAGGTGCTGCAGATCTACGAGGGCACCAACCAGATCCAGCGCATGGTGGTGGCCCGCCGCGCCCTCGGGTTGCGCTGAGCGGGAAGGCGACGCCATGGCCGCCGTCCCGCCCGGAACGCCGGGTGCCCTCACGGGCATCCGCGTGCTCGACTTCAGCTTCGTGATGTCGGGCCCCTACTGCACGCGTCTGATGGCCGATCTGGGCGCCGACGTGATCAAGATCGAGTCCAAGGCCGGCGACCTGACGCGCAGCCGCCCGCCGCTGCGCGAGGGGCGCAGCAGCTACTACGCCTCGCTCAACTGCGGCAAGCGCAGCATCGTGCTGGACCTCAAGAAGCCCGAGGCGATCGGCGTGGTGCGCGGCATGGTCGAGCAGGCCGACGTCGTGGTCGAGAACTTCCGCCCCGGCGTGATGAAGCGCCTCGGGCTGGACTACGAGACCCTCAGCGCGATCAATCCGCGGCTGGTGTACTGCTCGATCTCCGGCTTCGGCCAGGGCGCCACGAACGACGGCAAGGGCGCCTACGCGCCCACGCTGCACGCGATGTCGGGCTTCGACAGCGCGCTGCGCGGCTACCAGGACGATGCGAGCCGTCCGCCCAACACCGGCATCTTCGTGGCCGACGTGCTCGGCGGCGCGCTGGCCTTCGGCGGCATCCAGGCCGCGCTGGTGCAGCGCGCGCGCACCGGGCGCGGCGACCACGTCGACCTGTCGCTGCTGGAGTCGATGATCAGCCTGCTGGTCTGCGAGCTGCAGGAGGCGCAGTTCCCCGAGCAACCGCTGCACTTCGTCTACAAGCCCACGCCGGCGCGCGACGGCCACTTGGTGGTGGCGCCGACCACACAGGAGAACTTCATCGCGCTGTGCAAAGCCACGGGCCATCCCGAGTGGCTGGAGGACCCGCGCTTCGCCACCGGGCGCGGGCGCCAGGTGCACTGGGATGCGTTCCTCGCCGAGCTGGCAGGCTGGGCCGGGCAGCACAGTGCCGAGGAGTGCGAGCGCATCCTGGAGGCGCACCAGGTGCCCTGCTCGCGCTACCTGGGCATCGAGGAGACGATGGCACTGCCGGTGGTGCAGGCGCGCGGGACCCTGTGCGAGGTGGACGACGGCGCCGGCCGCTTCAAGGTCGCCGCGCCCCCCCTTCAGGCTGCGCGACGGCAACGCGGCGCCGCGTGCGCACATTCCCGCGCTCGGCGAGGACGGGCCGGCCGTGCTGCGGGAGCTGTTGAGACTGGCGGCGCCCGAGATCGATCGGCTGCGAAAGGCCGGCGTGCTCGGCGGCTGAGACTTCCGGGTGCGGCATTCGCGCTCGACGCAACCAACGGGCCTCGGCCCGAGGAAACACCACCCATGGACTTCACCCCCGAAGAGCTGGCCTTCCGCGACAGTGTGCGCAAGATGGCCGAAAAGCATGTTGCGCCGATCGCCGCCGAGATCGACGAGAACGACCGCTTCCCCGCCGAGCTGATCCCGATCTACGGCGACATGGGCCTGCTGCAGCTGTGGGTGCCCGAGGCCTATGGCGGCCCGGGCGCCAACCTCACGATGGTCTGCATGGCGCGCGAGGAGATCTCGCGCCACTCGGAGGCCTGCGGCCTGCTGGCCGGCGAGACCACCATGTTCGTGCTGCCGCTGATCCACTTCGGCACCGAGGCGCAGAAGCAGAAGTGGCTGCCCCTGGTCGCCGAGGGCCGCACCCTGACCGCGATCGCGCTGTCCGAGCCCGGCGCCGGCTCCGACGTGAGCGCAATCCGCACCCGCGCCGTGCGCGACGGCGACCACTACGTCGTCAACGGCCAGAAGCAGTGGTGCTCCTTCGGCAGCGTGGCCGACCACATCCTCGTCTTCGCCAAGACCAGCGAGGCCGGCGGCGTCGACAACATCAGCCCCTTCATCGTCGACGTGAAGAACATGCCCGGCGTGAGCTTCGGCAAGAAGGAACGCAAGATGGGCCTGCGCGGCGCGGTGAACGTGCCGGTGTACCTCGACAACGTGCGCGTGCCGGCCGAGAACATGCTGGGCGAGGAAGGCAGGGGCTTTCGCGCCGCGATGCGCGCGCTCGACCTCAACCGCCCGGCGATCGCGGCGGCATCCGTCGGCCTCGCCCAGGGTGCCCTCGATGTCGCCCTCGCCTACGCTCGGGACCGCAAGCAGTTCAAGCGTCCCATCGCCGAGTTCCAGGGCATCCAGTTCATGCTGGCCGACATGGCGATGCAGATCGAGGCTGCGCGCTGCCTGCTCTACGAATGCACCCGCGCCGGCGACCGCGCACAGTGGGACCGCCTGCCGCTGCTGGCGAGCATGGCCAAGTGCTTTGCCAGCGACATGGCGATGAAGGTCACGACCGACGCGGTACAGATCCTCGGCGGCTACGGCTACGTCAAGGACTATCCGGTGGAGCGCATGATGCGCGACGCCAAGCTCAACCAGATCTTCGAGGGCACCAACCAGATCCAGCGGGTGGTGATCGCGCGCGAGCTGCTGCGCAATGCGGCCAGGGCGCACTGAAGGCGATCGTCGGCCATCGCGTCATGAGCCTAAAGACCGGTCCACCCGGCCTTGAACTTGTCGTTGAGGAAGTCGAGAAAGGCGCGCACCCGAAGGCTCAGGTTGCGCTTGCTCGGATACACCACGAAGAGCGGTTCCTCCGCCTCGTGCTGGAAGGCCTCGAGCACCCGCACCAGCCGGCCGGAGGCGAGGTCGGCGCCCACCAGCAGCTCCGACAGGCGCGCGATGCCCATGCCCTCGCCCGCGAAGGAGCGCAGCAGTTCGGCCGAGTTGCTGCCGATGTTGCCCTTGACCTCGATGGCCGCCGCATCGCCGCGCACCTGCATCGGCCAGGTGCTGCGAAAGGACCCGGCCAGGAAGTTCAGGCAGTTGTGGGCGCGCAGGTCCTCGACGGTTCGGGGAACGCCTGCCTTCGCCAGGTACCTGGGCGCCGCGCACAAGGTCCAGCGGGTGGTGGCGATGCGGCGCGCGACCATGGAGGAATCGGGAATGTTCCCGCTCTGGAAGGAGATGTCGATCTGGTTCTCGAACAGGTCGATGGGTGTGCCGGTGAGGATGAACTCCACCCGCATGCCGGGGTGCTTCTCGAGAAACTCCGGCACCAGCGGCGACAGCTGGTGCTGCGCGATCAGCAGCGGGCTGTTGATGCGCAGCACGCCCGAGGCCACCGCGCGGCTTTGCGTCAGGCCGTTCTCGGCCTCCTCCAGCGCATCCATGACACGGTGCGCACTCTCCAGGAACTGCTGGCCCTCGCGCGTGAGCTTGAGCACGCGCGAGGTGCGGTGGAACAGGCGCACCTGCAGGCGATCCTCCAGGCGCTGGATCAGCTTGCTGACGGTGGACGGGTCGCAGTCCAGGCTGCGCGCCGCGGCCGAAAAGCTGGTTTCCTCGGTCACGCGCAGGAAGACATCGAGCTCGCGGATTCGGTCGTTCATTGGCTGAGGATTCACAGTGGGAGATCTCGCAAGCCTAGTGCGTCTTGATCCATGCCATGGGGCCGCAGCATTGCCGAACATTGGTATAAAGGTCCAACTTTTATGCCTTTGAAAGGGGCCACCATGCCCGCCGCCGCCCTCTCCGCCCCGCATCCCGCCGCCGCCCCTCCTTCAAGGCCATCCGCTCGGCCCGCGCCTTCGAGGAAATCGCCCAGCAGATCCGCACCGAGCTGGCCGAGGGCCGGCTCAAGGTCGGCAGCCGCCTGCCCTCGGAGCGTGCGCTGTCGGAGCAATTCGGCGTTTCGCGCAACACCCTGCGCGAGGCGCTGCGCTCGCTGGAGCACGCGGGCCTGATCCGGCTGCAGAAAGGCGCCACCGGCGGCGCCTTCATCAGCGAGCGCAGCGGCGAGGCCATCAGCACCGGGCTGATGGACATGTACCACATGGGTTCGATCCACCCCGAGCAGCTGACCGAGGCGCGCATCTGGCTCGAATCCGTGATGGTGCGCGAGGCCTGCAAGCGCGCCACGCCCGAAGACATCGCCGCCCTCAGCGCCAACATCGAGCAGACCGCGCAGGCGCTGGAGGAAGGCGATTTCGAGGCCCGCGCGCGCCGCAACCTCGACTTCCACCGCCTGCTCGCGCGCGCCACCGGCAATCCGATCATGGTGACGGTGATGGACGGCCTGCTCGACGTGCTGGGCGAGTTCGTGCGCAAGATCGGCAATGTCGACAACGCCTTCGTGCTGCCCTCGCGGCGGCGCTTCATGAAGCACTTCGCGGCGCGCGACGCCGAGGCGGCCGTGGCCGAGATGGAGGCCAGCCTGCGGCGCCTGCAGCGCGGCTACCTGTCGCGCGTGGAGGACCGCGGTGCCGCGCCCGCGGCGCCCAAGCCGAAGCGCAGGAGCGCTGCCGCCGCCGTGCGCTGACGCGCCGCTTCCCTCCCGGGCCGCCGCATCGCCGGCGGCTTTTTTTATTGCGCCTGCCGCGGGCCACCCCGCTTGACAGCACCCGCTTGCGCCACTATCGTCTCAATGGTTGGACCATTTAAAGAAAGACGCAATGCAACCAGGCGAAAGCCCCTCGACCGGCGAGTTGCTCGCCGTCCTGCTCGCGCGCGACATGGCGGATGGCGAGAAGGTGATCATCGGCACCAACTCCGACATCCAGCTCGCGGCCTGCAACCTCGCGCGCCACATGCAGGCGCCGCGCCTGTGGTGGATCTCCGGGCCCGGCGGCATGGTGAACCCCGTGCGCGACCACCTGCTTTCCACCGCCGACTTCGAGAACATCGAGAGCTCGGAGGCGTGGATGGACCTTCCGAACATGATCGATTTCATCGACTGGAAGATCCACTTTTTCGACTTCGCGATCCTCTCGGCGCTGCAGGTCGATCGCTTCGGCAACATCAACACGGTGGCGGTCGGCGACCCCGCCCGGCCCAAGGTGCGCGGGCCCGGCACGGTGGGCATCAGCGCGCTGTGCGGGCTGGCGAAGCGCTTCTACGTCGCGCTCACGCGCCACGACAAGAGCGCCTTCGTGCCGCGGGTGGACTTCCTCTGCGGACCCGGCCACATGGAGGGCGGCGATTCGCGCGAGCGCGCCGGGCTGCCGCCGGGCGGTCCGAAGCTGGTCGTCTCGCCGCTGGGCGTGTTCGACTTCGAGCCGGTGTCCAAGGCGATGCGCGTGCGCTCGGTGCATCCGGGCGTGACGCTGGACCAGGTCCACGCGGCCACCGGCTTCGAGCTGCTGGTCGAGGGCGAGCCGCCCGTCACCCCGATGCCGACGGCCGAGGAGCTGCACCTCCTGCGCACCCGCGTCGACACCCGCGCCACGCTGCGCCGCAAGTTCCCATGACCACCATGCGCTCCACAAGCAAACTGATGTCCGCGGCCGAGGCCGTGGCGACCATTCCCGACGGTGCGACCGTCGGCCTCGGCGGCTGGATCTTCAACGCCCAGCCGATGGCCCTGGTGCGGGCACTCATCCGCAAGGGCGCGCGCGAGCTGTCGCTGATCCCGGCGCCGGGCTCCATCGCGCCGGACATGCTCATCGGCGCCGGCTGCGCGCGCCAGACGGCCTGCGTGTTCATCAGCTTCGAGCAGTTCGGCTTGGCGCCGCATTTCCGCAAGCAGGCGGAGGCCGGCACGCTCAAGGTGGTGGACCTCGACGGCCCCGCCATCGCCGGCGGCCTGCGCGCCGGCATCTGCGACCTGCCCTGGATGCCGGTGCCCGACCTCGGCACTGACTTGCCGAAGCATGCGCCGGAACATTACTGGCCGCTGCCGCACAAGGAAGGCGAGCGCAGGATGCTCGCCGTCGCCGCGATCAAGCCCGACGTGTGCCTGCTGCACGCGCAGCAGGCCGACGAGCACGGCAACGTGCAGTACCTGGCCTCGCCCTTCTTCGACGCCATGCTGGCGCAGGCCAGCCGGCGCGTGATCGTCTCGGTGGACCGCATCGTCTCCAGCGAGACCATCCGCCGGCACAACCACCTGACCAAGCTGCCGAGCGCGATGGTGGACGCGGTGGTGGAAGCGCCCTACGGCGCGCATCCCACGGCATCGCCCACGCTCTACCGCACCGACGAGCGGCACCTGAAGGACTACGTGAAGGCCAGTGCCAGGGACGAGAGCTTCGCCGCCTACCTCGATCGGCACGTGCGCGGCCCGGCCGACCACGCGGCCTACCTCGACACGCTGGGCGCCTCGCGCCTCGCGGGCCTCGCCGTGTCCGAAACCAACCTCGCCGAGTGAGGCAGCACCGATGACGGCCGATACCCGCCCCGGCATCCTCGACGGCGTGCGCGTGCTCGACTTCACCGCCATGATGTCGGGCCCCTACGCCACCCGGCTGATGGCCGACCTCGGCGCCGAGGTGGTCAAGGTCGAGCCGCCCGAGGGCGACCACATCCGCATGCGCCCGCCGCGCCGCCAGGGCCGCAGCACCTACTTCGCACAGCTCAACGCCGGCAAGAAGAGCATCGCGCTGGACCTGAAGAAGCCCGAGGCGATCGCAGCCATCCGCGAGCTGGTCGTGCGCTGCGACGTGGTGGTGGAGAACTACCGCCCCGGCGTGATGAAGCGGCTCGGCCTGGACTACGCGTCGCTCTCGGCCCTGAACCCGAAGCTGGTGTATTGCTCGATCTCCGGCTTCGGCCAGGAGGGCGCCTGGGCCGGCCGCAGCGCCTACGCCCCCGTGCTGCAGGCCGCCAGCGGCTACGACATGGCCAACCTGGACTACCAGGAAGGCGACATCGAGCGGCCGCTCAAGAACGGTATCTTCGTGGCCGACGTGCTCGGCGGCTCGCTGGCCTTCGGGGCGATCCAGGCGGCGCTGTTTCGCGCGGCACGCACCGGCCAGGGCGACCAGGTCGACCTCTCGCTGATGGATGCCATGCTGGGCATGCTGGTCTACGAATGCCAGGAGGCGCAGTTCCCGGCCGAGCGGCGCCGGCCGCTGTACAAGCCCACGCGCGCGAGCGATGGCTTCGTGATCATCGCGCCGGTGAGCCAGAACAACTTCGAGGCGCTGGCGCGCGGCGTCGGCCATCCGGAGTGGATCGGCGACCCGCGCTTTTCCACCGGCACCGAGCGCGAGCACCACTGGTCCGAGCTCATGCAGCTGCTGGACGACTGGGCCGCGCCGCAGACCGCGGCCGACTGCGAGGCCGCCATGCACGCGGCCGGCGTGCCCTGCTCGCGCTACTACACCGTGCGCGAGGCGATGCAACTGCCGCCGCTGGTGGAGCGCGGGGCGCTGCAGACCATCGACGACGGCGCCGGCGCCTTCCAGGTGCCCAACCCCGCCTTCCGGTTCGCGCACACCGCCGCGCATGCGCGCAACCGGGTCGCCGGCCTGGGGGAAGACGGGCCCGCGCTCCTCGCCGACTGGCTGAACTGGAGCGAGCCGCGCATCGCCGCACTGCGCGAGCAGGGCGCGCTGCACGTGAAGGCCTGAGCGCCGGCGCCACGAATTCCAAACCAAGGAGACAAGCGATGACCCCAGGAATCGATGCGCCGCGCCGCAGCCTTCTGGCAACCCTGCTCGGCCTCTGCGCGCTGTGCGCCTGCGCCTTGCCGGAGTTCGCGCACGCGCAGGCCGCGGGCTTTCCGAGCAGGCCGATCACGATCGTGGTCCCCTACCCGCCCGGCGGCACCACCGACGTGCTGGCGCGCACGCTGCAGGAGCCGATGCAGCGCTTCCTGGGCCAGCCGGTGATCGTGGAGAACAAGCCCGGCGCGGCGGCCGTGCTGGGCGCGAAGTTCGTGGCCAACGCACCGGGCGACGGCTACACGCTGCTGTTCCCGAACAACGGGCTGGTGATCTCGCCGCAGATCTCGAAGGAGGCCAACTACGACGCGCTCAAGGACTTCGCCCCGGTCTCGCTGGTGTCGCTTCAGCCGATGATCCTGACGACGAACCCGGTGGTGCCGGCGACCAACGTGCGCGAGCTCATCGCCCATGCGAAGGCCAATCCCGGCAAGCTGGAGTACGCGACCGCCGGGCCGGCCTCTTTCGGCCACCTCGCCACCGAGCTCTTCAGCCAGCAGGCCGGCATCCAGATGGTGCACGTGCCCTACAAGGGCCAGGCGCCGACCACGCAGGCCATCCTCACCGGCGAGTCGAAGGTACTGCTGAGCACCACGTCCTCGCAGATGAATGCCTTCATCAAAGAGGGCAAGGTGCGCATGCTGGGCGTGGCCTCGAAGAAGGCTTCGCCGCTCGCGCCCGGCGCCGCGCCCATTGCCGAGACCCTGCCCGGCTTCGAGGCCGAGGTGTGGTTCGGGCTGGTCGCGCCCAAGGGCACGCCGGCCCCGGTGATCGCGAAGCTCAACGACGCGGTGGTGAAGGCGCTCGCGCTGCCCGAGGTGCAGCAGAAATTCGAGATCGCCGGCGCCGCCGCCACCGGCAGCACGCCTGCGGAGTTCGCGCGCCGCATCGCGGACGAGTACGGCATCTGGACCGCGGTGATCCGCGACGCAAAGATCGAAGGCAAATGACAGCGCACGTCGGCGCCGTGGCACCCTCTGCCTCATGAACACGACCACGCCCTCCTCCTTCCCCGATGCCGACGCGCTAGAGCGCCTGCTCGCCGAGCGCTACAGCTGCCGTGGCTTCCTGCCGCAACCCGTGCCGCAGGCCACCATCGAACGCATCCTCGCGCTCGCGCAGCGCACGGCCTCGTGGTGCAACGCGCAGCCGTGGCAGCTGGCGATCACCCGTGGCGCCGGCACCGAGCGCTTCCGCCAGACCATGTTCGCCCACGCGCGCGAGCCTGCGGCGCCCGACTTCCCCTGGCCGCGCGAGTACCAGGGCGCCTACCTGCAGCGCCGCCGCGAATGCGGCTATGCGCTGTACGAAAGCGTCGGCGTGGCGCGCGGCGACCGTGAGGGCTCGGCGCGCCAGACGCTGGAGAACTTCCGCTTCTTCGGCGCGCCCCACGTGGCCGTCGTCAGCACCGCCGAGGCACTGGGCGTCTACGGCGCGATCGACTGCGGCGCCTACGTGGCGAACTTCATGCTCGCGGCGCGCAGCCTCGGCGTGGCCTGCATCGCGCAGGCGGCGCTGGCCTCGCATTCCGGGCTGATCCGGTCGCACTTCGGGCTGGGCGATGACCGGCGCGTGGTGTGCGGCATCTCCTTCGGCTACGAAGACACCGGCCACCCGGCCAACCGCTTTCGCACCACGCGCGCACCGCTTGAAGAGGCGGTGCGCTGGGTGGACGACTGACCCCACCTTTCTTTTCTGGAGCCACGATGGATTTCAACCTGGACCCCGATGCCGAAGCCATGCGCGCCGCCACGCGCGAGGCCGTCGACGCACTGCTCCAGCTCGAGCCGCAATACCACGAGACCGGCATCGTGCCGGAACAGGTGGAGCACACGCTGCGCGAGATGGGCTTCTACGGCATGGCGATTCCCGAGGCCTACGGCGGCTCGCCGGTCGACCACCTGACCAGCGTGGCCGTGCAGCTGGAGCTGGCGCGCCTGCCGCCGCAGTTCTGGCCCTTCGTGCGCTCGACCATCGGGCCCGGCGTGCACATCATCGTGGAGCATGGGTCGGAGGCGATCAAGAAGAAGTGGTTGCCGAAGATCGCCACCGGCGAATCGCGCAACTGCATCGCGATCACCGAGCCGCAAGCGGGCTCGGACGCGGCCAAGATGGCGACCACGGCGGTGCGCGACGGCGAGCACTACGTGCTCAACGGCACCAAGACCTTCATCTCGAACGCGAACCACGCGCACTCGATCACGGTGCTGGCCTCGACCGACCGCAAGGCCGGCAAGAACGGCATCTCGGCCTTCCTGCTCGACACGAAGACGCCCGGCTTCGCGGTCACGCGCACCATGCCGACCATGGGCTGGATGGACAACAGCCTGTGCGAGATCGCCTTCACCGATTGCCGCATTCCGGCGGAAAACCTGCTCGGCGAGGAAGGGCGCGGCCTGCGCTATGCGATGTCGGGCATGAACGAGGGCCGTCTCAATGTCGGCTGCCAGGCCCTGGGCCCGGCGCAGATCGCGCTGGAGCAGACCATCGAGCATGCCAAGACCCGCATCACCTTCGGCCAGGCGCTGGCCGAGCACCAGGCCATCCAGCACATGATCGCGGACATGGCGATGGACCTGCATGCCGCACGCATGGTGCTGTTCGAGGCGGTGTGGCGCGCGATGCGCGGCGAGGAGGCGCGCATGAAGGCCTCGATGGTGAAGGTGATCTGCACCGAGGCGGCCTGCCGCATCGCGGACAAGGCGCTGCAGATCTTCGGGGGGTCGGGGTATTGCCGCGGCACGGTCGTGGAGCGCGTGTACCGGGACCTGCGCGTGCTCCGGATCTACGAAGGGGCTTCGGAGATCCACCGCAACATGATTGCGAAGCAGCTGCTGGCCTGAGCTCAGCGCGACGGCCGCCAGGCCTCGAGCAGCGCGCGCGATGCCGCGCAGGCTCTCGCGGCGAGTTCCGCAGGCCCGAGCGCAGGGTGGGTCGCGGCGGCCGGCACCTCCACCCCCACGGCGATGTCGGCCGGCAGCGCGTCCATGAAGGCCGCAAGCGGCAGCTCGCCTTCGCCCGGGAACAAGCGCCCCTGGCGCGCCTCGTCCGCGAGGCCGGCGTCCGTCGGATCCTTGCGGGGCGCATCGCAAAGCTGCACCGAGCCGAAGGCGCTCGACGGCACGGCCCGCAGCATCTCGGCCGTGCCGCCGGAGCGGAACAGATGCAGCAGGTCGATGAGCAGCCGGCCGTTCGGCCGCCCCGCGCGCGCGATGACGTCCAGCGCCTGCTGCAGCGTGCCGACGATGCGGAAGCGCATGAACTCCAGGTCGACGCCGAGACCGACACCGGCGGCCAGATCGCACAGCGCGCCGAAGCGCTCGGCCAGGCGATCGAAGTCCGCGTCGTCGCCGGACACGTTGAGCCGCTTCGCGCCGAGCTCGGCGGCCAGCGCCAGGGCCTGCGCGTAATCGCCGACGCGAAGCTCCGGCGTCAGCGGGATGAACTCCACGTCGTGGACGCCGACGCCGGTGTCGGCCATGCGGCGCCGCCACGCCACCACCGCGAGGCGGTCGAGCGGATAGGAGACCGCGCCGGGCACGGCAGGAAGAATGCGGATGCCGACAGCCTGGTAGCCGGCCCCGGCAGCCAGATCGAACAGCGCCGGCGGCGCCACATCGAGCACCGTCAGGTGGGAGAGGGACAACGCGATCATGGTCCTACTTGTGAAGAATCTGGCCGAGGAAATCGCGCAGCCGCTCGTGCCTCGGGTTGACGAAGAACTCCTCCGGCGGCGCCTGCTCGACGATCTCGCCGCAGTCCATGAACAGCACCCGGTGCGCGACGCTGCGCGCAAAGCCCATCTCGTGCGTCACGCACAGCATCGTCATGCCCTCCTCGGCCAGGCCGATCATGGTGTCCAGCACCTCCTTGACCATCTCGGGGTCCAGCGCCGAGGTCGGCTCGTCGAAGAGCATGATCTTGGGCGTCATGCACAGCGCCCGGGCGATCGCCACGCGCTGCTGCTGGCCGCCCGAGAGCTGCGCCGGGTACTTCTTCGCGTGATCGGGGATGCGCACGCGCGTCAGGTACTTCATCGCGATGGCCTCGGCCTCGTCCTTGCGCGTGCCGCGCACCTTCATCGGCGCGAGCATGCAGTTCTCCAGCACCGTCAGATGCGGGAACAGGTTGAACTGCTGGAACACCATGCCGACCTCGGCGCGCACCGCGTTGACGTTCCTGGCGCTGGCGCCGAGGTCGATGCCGTCGACCACGATGCGGCCCTTCTGGTAGGGCTCGAGCCGGTTGATGCAACGGATGGTGGTCGACTTGCCCGAGCCCGAGGGCCCGCAGATCACGATGCGCTCGCCCCGGCGCACCTTCAGGTTGACGTCGGTCAGCACCCGCACCGCGCCGTACCACTTGCTGACGTCTTCCATCGTGATGATGGTTTCGCTGCCGACCGCGCGCGGCACGGCGTGGTCCGGCGTGATGCCGGAGTCCTTGGAGGTCATCGTCGTCGCTCCCGGTGTGCCGTGCCCGGGCTACTTGCCCACGACCACTGGCAGGGCCGCTTCGGTCTCGCCGGTGGCCGGCATCTCCCGGTTCATGTCCTGCCCGATCCACTTCTTGTAGAGCGCATTCAATTCGCCGCTGGCGATCTTGCGGCCGATGAAGTCGTTGATGTAGCTCACCCATTCGCGCTCGCCCGGGCGCACGGCGGCCCCCTGGAAGCCGCGGGCCACCACGAGCTTGATGTCGTACTTGCCGGGGCCCGCGATCTGCGCGATCGAGCCGAGCTGCGTATGGGCCGCCCCGGCCAGGTCCACCTGCCCCGAGAGCAGCGCCTGCACCGCCGCCGCGTCGTCGTCGAAGCGCTGGATGGTGGCGCCGGTGTTCGCCTGCGTCACGGCCGAATCCTGCACGCTGCCGCGCGGCACGCCGATGCGCTTGCCCTTGAGCTCGGCGTAGCCGTTCACCGCCGGCAGCGATGTCTTGCCGATCAGCACGGTCTCGAGGTACGAATAGGGGCGCGAGAACAGCACGACCTTCTGCCGGTCGGCGAGGATCGTGACGACCGCGGCCAGCATGTCGACCTGCCCGGTCAGGAGCGCCGCGGTGCGGTTGGCCACGGTCACCGGCGTGAACTCGGGCTTGACGCCGAGGTCCTTCGCGAGCAGTTCCGCGAACTCGATGTCGTAGCCCGTCAGCTTGTTGTTCTTGTCGCTGAAGCCCCAGGGCACCTGGGCGACCTGCGCCCCGACCTTCAGCACGCCGGACTTCTTGATCTCGGCCACTTTCTGCGCCTGCGCAAGGCCGGTCATCGCGAGCGCCAGCGACAGCGCGATCGCGGCGCGGCGGGTGAATTGTCGAATCATAGTGTGAGCTCCTCGGGTGGATGCGGAAGTCCGCGGGTCTTTGTGGGAATGGGTCAGTTGCCGATGGCGAAGCGCTTCTCCAGCCGGGCGCTGTAGCGCGACAGGGGGAAGCAGATCGCGAAGTAGCACAGCGCGACCAGGCCGAAGGCCAGCAGCGGCTTGTAGGTGATGCTGGAGACGAGCTGGCCCGAGCGGGAGAGCTCGACGAAACCGATGACGGCCGCGAGCGAGGTGCCCTTGATCAGCTGCACCAGGAAGCCCACCGTCGGCGCGAAGGACATCCGCAGCGCCTGCGGCAGCACGACGTGGCGCATGCGGCTCCAGTAGGTCAGCCCGAGCGCGTCGGCCGCTTCCGACTGCCCGCGCGGAACGGCCTGGATGCCGCCGCGCCAGATCTCGCCGAGGAAGGCGCCGGCATGCAGCGTCAGCCCCACGGCCGCCGCGATCCAGACATTGACCTTCAGCCCGAACACCGGCAGGCCGTAGAACACCAGGAACAGCTGCAGCAGCATCGGCGTGCCCTGGAAGAAGTCGATGAACACGCCGGCCGCCAGGCGCAGCGCCTTCACCGGCGCGGTGCGCGCGAGCGCCACGCCGAGCCCGGCCAGCCCGCCGCCGAGGAAGGCGATGCCGGAGAGCAGCAGCGTGGCCCAGAGGCCGCTCGCAATGACCCAGAATTCCGTCAGCGTGAAGTCGCGAATCATGGCCGTCGCTCACTTGGTGGGATAGGAGAAGTACAGGCGATCGATCGCCTTGAAGACCGTCGAGAAGATCGTGGACATCGCCAGGTAGAGCAGCGCCGCGACGATGTAGACCTCGAAGCTGCGGAAGGTGGCCGAGTCGACGTTCTGCGCGATCGAGGTCAGCTCCTCGGCGGAGATCGACGAGACGATGCTGGTGGTGAGCAGCAGCATCACGAACTGCCCGGCCAGCGCAGGGTAGACCGTGCGCAGCGCGGGCTTGAAGACGACGTGGCGAAAGGTCTGGAAAGGGCTCAGGCCGAGCGCGGCACCGGCCTCGAACTGGCCGCGCGGGACCGACTCGATGCCGGTGCGGATGATCTCCGCCGAGAAGGCCCCCAGGTTCAGGCTCAGCGCCAGCACCGCCGCCGTGTTCGGCGTGAGGCTGACGCCGAGCGACGGCAACCCGAAGAAGATGAACAGCACCTGGACCAGGAAGGGCGTGTTCCGGATGAGCTCGATGTAGCTCTCGGCCGACCAGCGCAGCGGCGCGATCGAGGCGCGCTTGGCGAGCACCGTCACCAGGCCGATGGCCAGGCCGATCGCGACCGCGATGGCCGAGAGCCGCAGCGTCAGCCAGCAGCCCTGCGCGAACTGTTCCCAGTGCGGCAGCAGCACGGCGAAGTCGAATCTGTAGTTCATGGTGTGCTCTTGTCTCGTTGAGCGGTTCTTCTTCGATCGCGACGGGCCCCGTGTTCGAGCGCCGCGCGCCGGGCCCGGCGCGCGCGGCGGTGCGCCCCTAGCGGGGCAGCAGCACCTGGCTTCCCGTGGCCGCCGCCTGCGTCACCGCCAGGGTCGCTTCCAGCGTGCGCAAGCCGTCCAACGCCGAGCAGACCGGTTCTTCCCGGCCTTCGACGAGGGCGGCGAAGTGGCGCATCTGCTCGCTGTACGGGCTGGCGGTGTGCACGGCGGTGCGCTCCATCGTCAGCGGGTCGTGCCAGCCCTCGGCGGCGCCCTGATCCTGCCGATAGCGCCAGACCTCGAGGCGCGGCAGCGTCAGCGAGCCTTCCGTGCCCGAATAGAAGTGCGCGTTGATATCCTGGCGCGGAAAGCGCTCCGCCTCGCCGGCGCTCAGGTCCCAGTTCCACGGCGCGGCCGTCGTGTCCGAGACCGTGACGGTGCCGAGCGCGCCGTTGCAAAAGCGCAGCAGCACCGCGGCGGTGTCCTCGACGTCGAAGCCGCGCACTGCATTCGAGGCCAGCGCCTGCACGCCCTCGATCTCGCCATACAGGTGGCGCATCAGGTCGATGTCGTGGATCAGGTTGATCAGGATCGGGCCGCCGCCCTGCTGGCGGCGCCAGGCCACGTCGAAGTAGTCGCGCGGCTTGAGCCAGGTGCACAGCACCGTCGCGCTGACCGGCCGGCCGAGCGTGCCGGCGCCGACGATCGCCTTGGCCTTGCGCATGATCGGGTTGTGGCGGCGCTGATGCCCCACCAGCACCGGCAGGCCCGTGGCACGCGAGGCCTCGCAGATGCGCCGCCCATCCTCCAGCGTGTCGGCGATCGGCTTCTCGACCAGCACCGCGGCGCCCTGCTCGAGGCAGTCGATCGTGATCTGCGCGTGCGTCACGTTGGGCGTCGCGACCACGACGGCCCTGGGTTTCACCTGCGCGAGCAGGCTCTGGTAGTCGGGGAAGCAGGGAACGCCGGCCGCAGCTGCGAGCTCGGCGGCCGCCGGCGTCGGATCGGCGATTCCGACCAGCTCGACGTCGGGGCTCTGCAACGCGCAGTCGATGTGGGTCCTGCCGATCAGACCGGCGCCGATGACGGCAATGCGGAGTTTGCTCATGGGTCCTTTGCGGGTGTTGGGTGCAACTGAGGCGGAGTCTAGTAACAACAGCTGGATATACAATCCGCATCCAGTTGACTCGGAATCAACGAATCGTTGATAAACGAAGGGTGGACAGCCCGTGGACCTGAAAGACCTGGCGGTGTTCTGCGAGGTGGCGCGCCGCTCCGGCTTCGCCGCGGCCTCGCTCGAGATCGGCACCACGCCGGCGCACATCAGCAAGCGCATCGCGATCCTCGAGTCGCAGCTGGGCGTGCGCCTCTTCCATCGCACCACCCGCCGGGTGGTGATCACCGAGGACGGTGAACGTGCCTACCAGTGGGCGCAGCGAATCCTCGACGACGCGAACGCGATGTCAGAGGCGTTCAGCAGTGCCAAGAAGGAGCCTGCCGGACCGCTGCGGATCGCGACCAGCCAGCGGCTGGGCCGCGAGCACGTAGCGCCGATCCTCTCCGAGCTGGGCAAGCGCCATCCGCGCATCGAGGTCTGGCTCGAACTGCTGGACCGGCGCGTGGACCTGATCGCCGAGAACTTCGACCTCGACATCCGCATCGGCGATCCGACCCAGCCGCAGCTCATCGCCCAGCGCATGGTCGAGAGCCGGCGCATCCTCTGCGCCTCGCCCGACTACCTGGCGCAGCGCGGCCACCCCCGCTCGGTGGCCGAGCTGGCGGAACACGAGTGCCTGCTGTACCGCGAGCGCGACCAGCCGTTCGGGATCTGGCGGCTGACGGGACCGAAGGGCATCGAGTCCGTCAAGGTGACCAGCAGGTTCAGTTCGAACCACAGCGACGTGGTGCGGGGATGGAGCCTCGACGGCAAGGGCATCTGCCTGCTGTCGGTCTGGGACATCGCGCAGCCGCTGCTCGAGGGCCGGGCGGTGCGGGTGCTGCCCTCCCACCACGAGCCGGCGGACATCTGGGCCATGACCAGCAGCCGGTCCGCGGGTTCGGCGAAGGTCCGGGTCTGCGTGGAGTTCCTGAAGAAGCAGCTCGTGCACGGGCCGCATGCGCTGAACACGCGCGCGTCGAGGTAGTCGCCACTGCCGGTTGGTCGCATCCGCTGGCAATCCGGTCCGGTTTGGATATCAGGACGCCTGCGGCAGGTAGCTGGGCCTCGGCGCCGTCATTCCGCGCTTGACCTGCAGGGTGATTTCATCGGCCAGCACCTCGTCGAGGCCCGACTCGAGTCCGTCGAGCGCACGCTTGACGATCTCCTCAGGGCTCGACTTCGGGACATCGAACCCGCGCGTGAGATCGGTATCGACATAGGCCATGTGCAGCGCCAGTACCTGCGTCTTCTGCGCCGCCAGTTCGTTGCGCAAGGCATTGGTGAGCGACCAGGCGGCGGACTTGCTCGCCGAGTAGGCTGCCAACTCGCCGCCGTTCATCCACGAGGCGACCGACAGGACGTTGAGCAATGCGCCGCCGCCGTTGGCCTTGAGAATCGGCGCGAACGCCTTGCTCATGCGCAACACGGCGAAGAAGTTGGTCTCGAAGATGCGCCGTGCGACGTCTTCGCTATCGGCTGCGAGAAAGCCCCCTGGCTGGGCGATGCCGGCGTTGTTGATCAGCAGCGACACGTCCGACGCCAGCGCCGCGGCGGTGGCCACGTCTTCCGGTTGGGTGACGTCGAGTCGCAGCGCCTGAACGCCGGATTGGGTGACGGTCGCCGGGTCGCGGGCACCCACATAGACCTTGCGGGCACCGCGGTCGAGCAGCTCGCGTGCGAACGCCAGGCCGATGCCGCGATTGGCACCCGTCACGAGGGCAACAGCATTTTCAATCTTCATGGGAATCTCCAAAAGAGAGGAACAAACAGATTCAGCTGCCGGCTTTCGGGTCTTTCAGCAGCACCGAGCGAGCAAGCTCACTTGAGCTTGATGACGACCTTGCCCTTTGCGCGGCCTGCTTCGACATAGGCCAGGGCTTCATTGGTGGAGTCGAACGGGAACACCCGGTCCATCACCGGGCGGATGACGCCGGCATCGAAGAGCCGGGTGATCTCGCGCAGTTGGCTGCCGTCCGCCCTCATGAAGAGAAACGAGAAGCCGACGCCGCGGCTCTTTGCCTTGCGCCTGATTCCAGAGCTCAGCAGCCGCATGACCAGTTTCACGAACCCGGGCGCCCGGATTTCCTTGCCGAACTCGGGATCGGGCGGTCCGGAGATGGTGATGAGCTTCCCGCCGCGCTTGAGCACGCGGAGGGATTTTTCGAGCGTCTTGCCGTCCTGGCTGTTCAGGACCACGTCGTAGTCGCGCAGGACATCCTCGAAGTCCTGCGTTTGGTAGTCGATGACGACGTCTGCGCCGAGACTCTTCACGAGCGCGACATTGGTCGTGCTCGTCGTCGTGGCAACGGTTGCGCCCAGATGCTTGGCCAACTGGATGGCAAAGGCGCCTACACCGCCGGAGCCCGCCTGAATGAAGACCTTCTGCCCCTTCTTCAGATCGGCCTTCGCGATCAGTGCCTGCCAGGCCGTCAAGGCCACAAGGGGAATGGACGCAGCTTCTTCCATCGTGAGGCCCTGGGGCTTGAGCGCCACGGACGCTTCCTTGACGGGGACGAATTCAGCGAAGGTGCCGATTCGATGGTCATCCGCCCGCGCATAGACCTGATCGCCCAGCTTGAACTGCTGCACGCGTGGTCCAACCTTGACCACGACGCCTGCCACATCGTGGCCCAGGACGAGAGGCAGGCGATAGGGCAGGATGAGCTTGAACTCTCCGTCTCGAATCTTGGCGTCCAGCAGGTTCACGCCAGCCGCATGGACCTGGACCAGGACTTCGTCATCGCGCAGTTCCGGGGTCGGCATATCTGCCGGCCGCAGCGCACCCTTCTTGCCGTATCGCTCGAGAACAAATGCCTTCACGGTTCTTCCTTATTCCTGGCGCAGCCAGGTTTGCGAACGACCGCTGACGTCGTCAGAGGATCCATATTCATCTCGCATGATGTTCATCATATTTTTGGTCGAACGAGAAGCGTCGTTTTTGGGTGTGGATTCAGGCTGGAGGCAGGTGCTTCAGTGCGGCCTGGCACAGGCTGTCCGACAGTGCGGGCTCGTCGACCGCACGAGCCAACAGCAATGTGCCCACCATCGTGGCAACGGTCACAAGGGCTCGTTCGTGGGCACCGGGCTGCCCCCAGTCAGGCGACTGGCGGGCGACAAGATCGACCATTTCCTTGATGTGCCGGGTGGTCACCCGGCGCACCTCGGGTGCCTGGCGCGGCGTCTCCGAGCCCAGGGCGGCCAGTGGGCATCCCATTTCGACCTGCTCCAGGTGCTCCCGCGAGAGATAGGTGCGAAGCATGGATGCCAAGGCCTGCCCGGAGGGGACGCTGGCAACAACGTCTGCCGCTGCAGCGGCAGACTCGGCGCACGCCCGATTCGCTGCTTCCGCCAACATGGCCTCGCGCGACTCGAAGTGGGCGTAGAAGGCGCCATGGGTCAGGCCGGCCTCCTTCATGATGTCGGCGACGCCGGTGCCGCCGTAGCCGCTGCGACGGATCGCCCGAGCGGCTGCGGACACGATGCGCTCGTGCGAGGCTTCCTTGGCTGCCGTTCTGATTTTGTGCTTTTCCATTCGCATGATGTGCATCATACAACGTTTGGCAAAGCACGTACAGCGACGCCTTGGGAGATGCCGTCAGGCGGCACGCTGGCGTTGACAAGCGGCCGGCTTTGCCTACAATTGGTCCAACCATTGATGTCCAACCAATCTGGTAGGACCAATCAACCAAAGCACAGGACCGACGAAACCCATGCTCTCCCACGAAGACAACGAAACCCTGGTCCGCATCGGCCCCGGCACCCCCATGGGCCAGCTGATGCGTCTCTACTGGATTCCTTTCCTCCCCTCGAAGGACCTCGAGGCCGACGGCCAGCCGCAGCGCGTGCGCCTGCTGGGCGAAGACCTCATCGCCTTCCGCGACAGCGAGGGCCGCATCGGCCTGGTGGACCATGCCTGCCCGCACCGCGGCGCGCCGCTGGTCTTCGGCCGCAACGAGGACTGCGGCCTGCGCTGCATCTACCACGGCTGGAAGTTCGGCACCGACGGTCGCGTGGTCGACATGCCGGCAGAGCCCGCCGACAGCCGGCTCAAGGACAAGGTGCGCATCAAGCACTACCGCTGCGAGGAGCGCAACGGCATCGTCTGGGCCTGGATGGGCGCCGATGCCGACAGCGCCCCGCCGCTGCCCCACATGGAATGGAACCTCGTGCCCGAGGACAACGTGCACGTCAGCTTCCGCGTGCAGGAGTGCAACTGGCTGCAGGCCATCGAAGGCGAGATCGACTCCGCCCACGCACCGATCCTGCACGGCCGCATCGACAAGCAGGGCGCCATCAGCGACTGGACCGCCAAGAAAGACCTGCGCCCCACCTTCGAATGCAAGCGCCAGGACTTCGGCATGAGCATCGCCTCGCGCCGCGTGCTAGATGCAGAGAACTGCTACTGGCGCGTCAACCAGTTCCTGCTGCCCTTCTACACCCTGGTACCGCCGCAGTCGCAGTACCCCGAACTGAGCGGCCATGCCTGGGTGCCGATGGACGACGAGCACACGCTGTGCATCATGTTCTCGTACACGCCGGCGTCGAAGCTCTACGACAAGAGCCGCCAGCTCTTCGAGCAGGGGCATGCCGGGCGCGAGACCGGGCACCCGAGCGTGAGCGCCTACGCGCCGCGCCCCGCAAGCGAGCCCTTCGCGAAGTACTGGACCCGTTTCAACCTGCAGAGCGCCTTTCTCTTCAACTACGACGCGCAGACCAAGACCTGGTTCTCCGGCCTGCCGGGCCTGTGGGTGCAGGACGCCGCCTGCCAGTCCGGCGTGGCGCCGATCTACGATCGCTCGAAGGAGCACCTGGGCATCAGCGACACCGGCATCGCGATGACACGGCGCCTGCTGCTCGAATCGGTGCGCAACCTCGACCAGCGCCAGCAAAAGCCGGTGCGCCATGACGACCCCGAGCTCTTCATGGTGCGCGCCGTCTCGCTCACGCTGCCGACCGGCGCGGCATGGAACGAAGCCGGCCGCGGGCCCATGACGGCGCGGCTCGGCGCCGACTTCGGCTACACGCCCTGAGCAGGTCTCCATGAGCCACGCGCCCCTGATCGAGGTCCGCCTGCGCAACATCCGCCTGGAAGCGGAAGGCATCGCCTCCTACGAGTTCGTGCCGGTCAACGGCACGCCGCTGCCAGCCTTTACCGCCGGCGCGCACATCGACCTGCACCTGCCGCGCGAGATGGTGCGCAGCTACTCGCTGGTCAATGCGCCGTCGGATGCCGGCCGCTACGTGATCGCCGTGCAGCGCGATGCGCAAGGCCGCGGCGGCTCGGCCTGGATGCACGAGGCGCCGCGCGTGGGCGACCGCTTCCGCATCAGCGCGCCCAGCAACGACTTCGCGCTGGCCGAGGATGCGCGCCGCTCCGTCTTCATCGCCGGAGGTATCGGCATCACGCCGGTGATGTCGATGATGCGCAGGCTCGATGCGCTGGGCCGCGACTGGAAGCTCCACTACGCCAGCCGCACGCCGGAACAGACCGCCTTCATCGACGAGCTGCGCTCCCTGCAGCGCCATGACGACCAGGTCGCGTTCTGCGTCGGCGCCACGCGCGAGGCGCGCCTTTCCATCCGCGCCATCGTCGAGGCTGCGCCGCGCGATGCGCATCTCTACTGCTGCGGCCCGGCCCGCATGATCGAGGACTTCCTCGACGCCTGCGCCGCGCGGCCGGCGGCCCAGGTCCACTTCGAGCGCTTCTCCGCCAGCAGCGAAGCGGCGACCGAAGGCGGCTTCGAGGTGGTGCTCAAGAAGAGCGGCCAGCGCTTCGAGATCGCGCCCGGCAAGACCATCCTCGACACCCTGCTCGACCATCAGGTCGACGTCCAGTACTCCTGCTCGGCCGGCGTCTGCGGCACCTGCCGCACCGGCGTGATCGACGGGCAGCCCGACCATCGCGACGACTACCTCACCGACGAGGAGAAGCGCGAGAACCGCTCCATCATGGTCTGCTGCTCGGGCGCGCGCTCGAAGACCCTGGTGCTGGACCTCTGAGCCCGAGGACGCCCGCGATGACCGAGGCCCTGGCCCCCACCCGCGAGACCGCCGGCAGCACCGTCGTCGCCGGCATCCTCGCCTACCTGCAGGACCGCCGCCTGCAGCCCGGCGATCGCCTGCCCTCCGAGCGCGACCTGGCCGAGCGCCTGGGCGTGGGCCGCAACGCCGTGCGCGAAGCGCTGGCCACGCTGGTCACGCTGCGGGTGGTCGAGTCGCGTCCCAACTCCGGCATCTACCTGCGCCACGTCGCACGCGAGAGCAGCTTCGAGGCGCTGGTGATGCTCACCGACCTGGGCGGCACGCCCACGCCGACCGAGGTGGCCGAGACCATGGAGGTGCGCGGCCACCTGGAGCAGCTCGCCGCCGGGCTGGCCTGCCAGCGCCGCACCGACGCCGACCTGGCCCGCATCGAGGACGTTTTGCGCCATACCGACGCGCTGCTCGTGCGCGGCGCCAACATCGCCCAGGCCGACACCGACTTCCACATCGCGCTGGTCGACGCCACCCACAACTCGGTGCTGGTGCGCGTGCTCAACGCCTTCTACCGCTTCACTGCACGCCGGCGCGAGCGCATGTTCGAGGACGCCGCCCAGGCCCACGCCTCGGTGCGCGAGCACCACCGCCTGCTCGAACACTTGCGCGCTCGCGATGCCGCCAAGGCGCAGCTGCTGATCCTGCGCCACATGGATCGCGCGCGCAGCTACTGGTCGAGCGTGCTCGGCGACTGACGACCCCATTCCAACGACATCCAGGAGACCCCGATGAAAACCTCCACCCTCACCCGCCGCAGCGTGATGGCCGCGGCCGCCGCGCTGGCGCTGGGCGCGCCGGCCTGGGCGCAGCAGCCCTATCCCAGCAAGCCCATCCGCATCATCGTGCCCTACGCGGCCGGCGGCAGCACCGACCAGCTCGCGCGCGCCATCCAGCAGCCCATGAGCGAGGCGCTGGGCCAGCCCGTGATCGTCGAGAACAAGGCCGGCGCCGGCGGCACCATCGGCACCGACTACGTCGCCAAGTCCGCGCCCGACGGCTACACGCTGGTGTTCGGCAACACCGGACCGAATGCGGTGGTGCAGCTGATGCGCAAGGTGCCCTACGACGGGCTCAAGGACCTGCGGCCGATCTCCACCGTGGCCTTCACGCCCATGATCCTTGCGGTGCCCACCGACAGCCCGGCGAACAACCTCAAGGAATTCCTGGCCTATGCGAAGAAGCAAGGCAGTGCGCTCAACTTCGGCTCGGTCGGCAACGGGTCGCTGTCGCACCTGACCGGCGAATACTTCAACGAGCTCGCGGGCATCCGCATGCAGCATGTGCCCTACAACGGCGGCGCGCCGATGATGACGGCCTTCGTCGGCGGCCAGATCCAGTCCTCCTTCGTCACCGGGCTGGACGGCGCCACGCTGCTGGCCTCGGGCAAGGTGCGCTACCTCGCGGTGGGCACGCCCAAGCGCACCGATGCGGTTCCGGGCCTGCCGGCCATCGCCGAGGACGTGCCCGGCTTCAGGAGCGTGGCCTGGTTCGGCGTGCTCGCGCCGAAGGGCATTCCCGATGACGTGGCGGCCCGGCTGCATGCGGCCGTGGTCGCCGCGGTCGAGCGGCCCGAAGTGCGCAAGATGTTCGCCGATCGCAAGATCGAGGCGAAGAGCAGCACGCCCGCGGAGCTGGAGAAGATCATCCAGGACGAGATCGCGCAGTGGGGACCCGTCGTGCGCAAATACAAGATCGAGATGTAGGACACCCATGCTTGAGAACCTCGAAAACGACTTCCCCGAACACCAGCCGCGCCCCGCGGGCGCACCGCAGGCGCTGGCCGGGATCCGCGTGGTCGACTTCACGCATTTCATCGCGGGGCCCTTCGCGACCATGATCCTGGCCGACATGGGCGCCGACGTGATCAAGGTCGAGACCCCGGGCCGCGGCGACGACTTTCGCCAATACCCGCCGGTGCATCCCGATCTCGCGCAGGGTGCGCCCTTCCTCTGGGCCAACCGCAACAAACGCAGCATCGCGCTGGATCTGAAGTCGCCCGAAGGCCTGGCGGTGGCGCGCGAGCTGGTCGCCACGGCCGACGTGGTGACCGAGAACTTCTCCACCGGCGTGATGGAACGCTTCGGCCTGGACTACGACAGCTGCCGCAAGTTGAATCCGAAGCTGATCTACTGCTCGGTCTCGGCCTACGGGCGCGAGGGCGCCTTCGCCGATCGCCTGGGCTTCGATCCGATCGCGCAGGCCGAGAGCGGCTTCGTCTCGATGAACGGCTATGCCGACCGCGAGGGCGTGCGGGCGCTGTCGCCGGTGATGGACATCAGCACCGCGATGATGGCCTGCAACGCCATCCTCGGCGCGCTGGTGGCGCGCGAGCGCAGCGGCCAGGGGCAGGCGATCGAGGTGGCGCTGTTCGACAACGCGCTGCTGATGACCGGCTACGCCACGCTGCAGCATGTGTTCTCCGGCCAGGAGCCGCAGCGCCACGGCAACACCAGTCCGGACACCTGCCCTTCCGGCGTCTTCCAGGCGAGCGACTGCGCCTTCTACATCAACAGCGGCAACAACAAGATCTTCCAGCGCCTGATGGCGCAGGTGATCGAGCGGCCCGACCTGGCCGAGGCGCCGCAGTACGCGACCGGCGCCGCCCGTTCGCAGCGCCGCGAGGAGCTCTTCGCGATCCTCGGCGAGGCCTTCGCGCAGCAGCCCTGGTCGCACTGGCAGGCCCGCATGCGCGCGGCCGGCGTGCCCTCCGGGCAGCTGCGCAGCGTGGGCGAGGCCATGCGCTCGCCCGAGGCGCGCGAGCGCCGGCTGGTCACGCGCATCCCGCATCCGACGGTGGGCTGGGTGCCCAACATGGCCCTGCCGATCCGCTATTCGCGCACGCCGGTGGCCGATCCGGTCGCAGCGCCCACGGTCGGACAGCACACGGCCGAGGTGCTGCGCGAGACGCTCGGCTACGACGCGGCGCGCATCGCGCGGCTGGCCGAGGCCGGGGCCTTCGGCGGCGTCCCGCATGCGGCGCACGAGACCGCGATCTCCTGATGGCACGCACGCTGCGCGCCCGGGTGGCGGTGGTGGGCATCGGCGAGACCGCCTACCACCGCCACGGGCGCTCGCCCGATGCCGAGTTCAAGCTGGCGCTGAAGGCCGTGCTCGCGGCCTGCGCCGATGCCGGGCTGGACCCGCGCGCGATCGACGGCTTCGCCTCGTACAGCAACGACCGCAACGAGGCCTCGCGCCTGGCCGCGGCGCTGGGCATTCGCGAGCTGCGCTCGGCCACCATGCAATGGGGCGGCGGTGGCGGCGGCTGCTGCGCGGCCGTGGCCAACGGCGCCGCCGCGATCACGGCCGGCCTGGCGGACTGCGTGGTGGTGTTCCGCGCGCTGGCCCAGGGCGAGCACGGGCGCTTCGGCCAGGCCGCCGACAGCGGCACCGTCTCCGGCGAGATGGCCTATCAGATGCCCTACGGCGTGCTCGCGCCGCCGCAGAAGTTCGCGCTGCGCGTCACGCGCTACCTGCACGAGCACGGCATCGGACGCAAGGCCCTGCGCGCCATCGCCATGGCCTCCTACCACCACGCGCAGGCCAATCCGCGCGCCGTGATGCACGGCAAGCCGCTGGATGCCGCCACCTACGACGCCTCGCGCTGGATCGTCGAGCCCTTCCGGCTCTACGACTGCTGCATGGAGAACGACGGCGCGGCGGCCCTCGTGCTGGTCGATGCGGAGCGCGCGAAGGACTTCCCGCACAAGCCCGTGTACCTGCTCGGCGCCGCAGCCGGCTCGGGCTTTCGCACCGGCGCCCAGCCGCAAAACGCGCCGGACTACGCGAGCGCGAGCTACAAGACGCTCGCGCCGCATCTCTACCGCATGGCCGGTGTCGGCCCGCAGGACGTGGGCAGCGTGCAGAGCTACGAGAACTTCACCGGCGGCGTACTGATGGCGCTGGCCGAGCATGGCTTCTTCGCACCCGGGGAGGCCGATGATTTTCTTCGGCTCGAGAACCTGCTCGCGCCCTCGGGGCGGCTGCCGCTCAACACCAGCGGCGGCAACCTCGCCGAGTGCTACATGCACGGCTTCGAGCTGGTGCTGGAGGCGGTGCGCCAGGTGCGCGGCAGCTCGACCAGCCAGGCGGCGCGCAACGACGTCGCGCTGGTGATCGGCGGGCCGATGGTCACGCCCGCCAGCGACCTGCTGCTCGGTTCGGAGGCGGTGCTGTGAGCGAATCCTCGTCCACCTGTCTGCCGCCCGGTCTGCCGGCGCCGGTGCCCGAGCCCGATGGGCTGTCCGCACCCTACTGGCAAGGCCTGCGCGAAGGCCGGTTGCTCGTCCAGCGCTGCGCGCAATGCGGCACCTGGCAGTTCGGTCCCGAATGGATCTGCCACCGCTGCCACGCCTTCGATCCGCCCTGGCAGCCGGTTGCGCCGCGCGGGCGCATCTACAGCTGGGAACGGGTGTGGCACCCCTCGCATCGCGCCTTGCAAAACCACGGCCCCTACCTGGTGGTGCTGGTCGAACTGCCCGAGGCCGGTGGCGTGCGCATGCTCGGCAATCTTCTGGGCGATCCGATGCAGGGCGTGGCGATCGGCGCGCAAGTCGAGGGGGTGTTCGAGCCGCATGAGGACGCCGCGCCGCCCTATGCACTGCTGCAGTGGCGGCGCATCCAGCCGGGCTAGGACGCCCAGCCCGCGATCACGTCCGCGATCCCCATCGCCGACGCCGGCGCCGGTCCTTGCACTGCCGACGGCGTGCGCGAGAAGCGCGGTGCGGGGGCCGGCTGCCTGACGCCCCCCACATCGACGAAGGCATCGCGCGCCGCGTTGTGCGGATGCGCAGCAGCCTCGCCGAGCGCGAGCACGGGGGCGAGGCAGGCATCGCTGCCTTCGAGCGCCGCGGCCCATGCGTCGCGCTCGCGCATGCGAAAGATGCGCGCGAACTCGGCACGCAGCGCGGGCCAGCGCGCGCGGTCATTCTGCGCATCGCGCAGCGCCGGCGCGACGCCGATGCGCTCGCAGAGCTCGGCGAAGAACGCGGGCTCGATGGCGCCGATGCAGACATGCTTGGCATCCGCCGTCTCGTAGACGGCATACCACGGCGCGCCGCCGTCGAGCATGTTGCTGCCGCGCGCCTCCACGAACTGGCCGCGCCGCGCACTGGCGACGAAATGGCTCATCAGCGAGATCGCACCGTCGCCGATGGCGGCATCCACCACCTGCCCGCGGCCCGACCGCTCGGCCTCGCGCAGCGCCGCGAGAAGGCCCACGACGAGATACAGGCTGCCGCCGCCGTAGTCGCCCACCAGGTTGAGCGGCGGCACCGGCGGCCCGCCCGCCGGGCCGATGGCATGCAGCGCGCCGGACAGCGCGATGTAGTTGATGTCGTGCCCCGCCGCTTGCGCCAGCGGCCCTTGTTGCCCCCAGCCGGTCATGCGGCCATAGACCAGCTTCGGATTGCGCGCCGCGACCTCTTCCGGCCCCAGGCCGAGCCGCTCCATCACGCCCGGGCGGAAGCCTTCGACCAGCGCATCGGCCTTCTCCAGCAGCTGCATCACCTGCTCGCGCGCCGCGGCCTGCTTGAGGTCGGCCAGCACCACCGTGCGGCCGCGGCCCGTGACGTTCGCCGGATCGCCGAGCGGCTTGCCGGGCCGGTCGACGGCGACCACGTCGGCCCCCATGTCCGACAGCAGCATGCAGGCGAAGGGGCCGGGCCCGAGCCCGGCGAATTCGACGACGCGCAGGCCGCTCAGCGGGCCAGTTGGTTTAATGGTTGATCCAATGGACATGATGCCGCGATCATAGCGCCTGGACGAGCTCAACACGCCTGGTCATCGATCACGCGCTTGACCTTCTCCAACGCGTCGCGGAGCGCGTCCAACTCGACGGACCCGAGCGCCAGGCGCAGCGCGTGCGGCACCTGGGCGCCCGTTGCGAAGGGCTCGGCGGTCGACACCGAAATGCGCTCGGTCTTGAGTGCCATCGCGACCTTGTCGGCACGAAGCTCTTCCGCCAAGGGAAGCCACATGAAATAGGAGGCCGGATGGCGGACCGTTCGAAGTCCGGCGAGCACTTCAGCCGCGATCGATTGCCGAGTCATCGCGTCCTGACGCTTTTGCGCTTCGAGGCGTCCGACGATGCCTTCGTCCAGCCAGGCACAGGCGATCGCCGTCATCACGGCAGGCGTGTTCCAGGTCGTCGCCCGGATGGCGCGTTCGATCTTCGGCATCCAGGCCGCCGGCGCCGCGACGAAGCCGACGCGCAGGCCGGTCGCCACGCTCTTGGAGAGCCCCGAGACGTAGACGGTCGCTTCCGGTGCCAGCGCTGCCAGGGGATCGGGAGGATCCGGCGCGAGGAAGGCGTAGGCCGCATCCTCGATGATGAGCAAGCCGTGCCGGCGCGCGATCGCCACCAGCTGCCGCCGCCGGCTCGCACCCATCACCCATCCCAGCGGGTTGTGCAGCGTCGGCATGGTGTACACGGCGCGCACGCGTCGACGCTTGCACAGGGCCTCCAGCGCATCCAGGTCCGGACCCTGGCCAGCCGCCGGGATGGCTGCCAGTTCCAGGCGATTCGCCTCGGCGACGACCTTGAATCCGGGGTAGGTCAAGGCGTCGACGGCAACCACATCGCCCGGATTCAGAAGCGCCATTGCCGTTGTCGCCAGCCCATGCTGCGCGCCGCTCACGATGGCCACCTGGTCCGGACTCAGCTTCAGGCCCCGGCTCGCGAGGTGTCGTGCCACGGTCGCCCGCTCATGCGGTCGTCCGCCGTGCGGCTGATAGCGCAGAAGAGCGTCCAGGTCGCCGGAGGCGGCCAGCTGGCGCAGCGCCGATCGCAGCAAAGCCGCCTGGCCGGGAAGCGAGGGGTAGTTGAAGTTCAGATCCACCATGCCGGCGGCAGCCAGCTGCTGGTCGATGCCCAGACTGCGCGGCAGCAAGGCTTCCCGCACGAAGGTGCCACGGCCGGTCTCGCCGCTGACAAGGCCCATGGCCTCGAGCTCTGAATAGACGCGGGTCGCGGTGACCAGCGCCAGGCCTTCCTTGGCGGCAAGCTTGCGATGCGTGGGCAGGCGGGTGCCCGGCGCCAGGCGGCCCTCGCGAATCTGGGCAGCCAGCGCGTCGACCAGTGTCTTGTATCGGGCTTCGGCCATCGGGCAATGTATCCATGACAATTATTTGATTGTATGGAGTGCATTGCCTACGATGCCTCATCGCCACGGGTTTTTCGCCGAGAGACATCACCATGCACATCGCCATCCTCACCTTCGAAGGCTTCAACGATCTCGACTCGCTGGTCGCGCTCGGCATCCTCAACCGCGTCAAGAGGCCGGACTGGCGGGTGTCGATCGCCAGCCCCACGGCGCGTGTCCGGTCGATGAACGGCGTGGTGCTCGAAGCCCAGGCAAGCCTGCGCGAGGCCAGTGCGGCCGATGCGGTCATCGTCGGCAGCGGCAGGCAGACGCGGGAGGTGGTTGCCGACGCCGGCTTGATGGCGCAGCTGCAGCTCGACCCCGCCCGGCAATTGCTGGGCGCGCAGTGCTCCGGCACGCTCGTGCTTGCCAAGCTGGGCCTGCTGGGCGATGTGCCCGCCTGCACGGATCTGACCACGAAGCCTTGGGTCGAGGAGGCCGGCGTCGATGTGCTGAACCAGCCCTTCGTCGCCCACGGCAATGTGGCCACCGCGGGCGGCTGCCTCGCGTCACAGTACCTGGCCGCGTGGGTGATTGCCCGCCTGGAGGGCATCGAGGCGGCAAAGAGCGCGATGCACTACGTCGCGCCAGTGGGAGAGAAGGACGACTACGTCGCACGGGCGATGCGAAACATCACGCCGTTCCTCGAAGGGGTCCTTGCGAAGGCATGACGCCTGCGTGACCGCTGTCCAGGGGCGTGCCTATGATGGCGGATGAACACCGCCCCAGAATCCGATCTTGCCGCCGGTCCCGTGCAGTCGCCCCACGCACCGTTGCCGGCGTACTACCGGGACGAAGCCGAGCATCAGCGCTTCCTGCGGCGCATCTTCGACGAGACGGCCAGCGACTATGACCGCATCGAGCGCGTCCTGGCCCTGGGCACCGGGTCCAGGTACCGGCGCATGGCGCTGCAGCGCGCGGGGCTGCGACCGGGCGACAAGGTCGTCGACGTCGGCATCGGGACCGGCCTGGTGGCACGCGAGGCATGCGCCCTGATCGGCGCGGCAGGAAGCCTCGTCGGCGTCGACCCGAGTCCCGGCATGCTCGACCAGGTCGCCCTGCGCGGGGTGCAGCTGAAGGTCGGGCGGGCGGAGCAACTGCCCTGCGAGGACGGCGAGGCCGACTTCCTCAGCATGGGTTACGCGCTCAGGCACGTGTCCGATCTCGGCCGGTCCTTCGCCGAATTCCACCGGGCGCTGCGCCCGGGCGGACGTGTGCTCATCCTGGAGATCAGCCGTCCCGAGGGCCGCATCGGCAACGCGCTGCTCAAGGCGTACATGCGCACGCTCGTTCCCGTCATCGCACGCGTCGTCGCGCGCCGGCGCAGCACGTCCGAACTGTGGCGCTACTACTGGGACACCATCGAAGCCTGCGTCGCGCCGGCCCAGATCATCGCGGCCCTGCAGGCGGCCGGCTTCGAGGCAGTGGAGCGGCACACGGAACTGGGGATCTTCTCCGAGTACAGCGCCGTCAAGCCTGGGACTTCAAAACCGCAAAGCTAGCGGGCCGGGTGCGGGCCTCAATCCGCCTTCAGGATCGTCTCTCCGCGCAGTGCGCCGATGTCGCGAATGTTGAAGCGATGGCGCTTCCACCCGGCATAGGTGCGGCGCCAGTTGAGCATGGAGACGAAGTAGTAGACCACCTTGAACATCAGCAACGAGCGGCGGTAGGCGCGCCCGTGGTGGATGTCGGCGGCCAGCAGGGACATCAGGCCCTGCTTCACCTTGAAGATGTTCTGCGGGTGCATGAACATGTCCCGGATCGTCGGATTGGTGACTCGGTAGATGAACCACGAATAGTCGCGCGGCCCTACGCGCATGCGCTTCTCCAGCGCCGCGCGCGCCACCGGCAGCTGCTCCGGACGGTCGAGCGCGGTTCGCACCAGCTCTGCGCCGTCGAAGGCGCTCTGCATCGCCAGGTAGACGCCGGAAGAGAACATCGGATCGATGAAGGTGAAGGCATCGCCCACCATCAGGTAGCGCTCGCCGGTCGCGTGCGTGCTGGAGTATGAGAAGTTGCCGGTCGCGTGCACCTTGTCGTCGACCAGCGTCGCGTCCTTCAGGCGGTCGCGCAGCTCCGGGCACAGGGCGATGGTGTCGAAGAAATAGTCCTTGAGCGGCTTGTCGCGCGCCTTCAGGTAGTAGGCCCAGCAGACGGCGCCGACGCTGGTGGTGCCGTCGGCCAGCGGGATGAACCAGAACCAGCCGTGCTCGAACCAGCAGATGCTGATGTTGCCCTCGCGCTTGCCCTGCAGCCGCCGGGTATTGCGGAAGTGCCCGAAGAGTGCGGTGCTGTTGTGGTCCGGGTTCTTCTTCTTGCACTTCAGCTTGTTGGCCAGGACCGTGTCGCGGCCGCTGGCATCGACGACGAAGCGCGCGCGCCACGTGCGGCTGGCGCCGTCGTCGAGCAGCGCCTGGACCGTGGCGCCCGATTCGTCGAAATCGACCTCGCGCACCTTCGCGCCTTCGATGGCCAGCGCGCCCGCCTTGGCGGCATTGCGGAACAGCAACTCGTCGAGCTCGGAACGGCGCACCTGCCAGGCCGAGTCCTTGGAGGGGTCCCAGCCTTCGGCGAAGTCGACGTAGCTGCAGTAGTCGAGGTCCGGCGGCACGAACTCGATGCCGAACTTCGGCATGCCGATCTTCTGGACCTGCTCCCGCACGCCGAGCTTGTCGAACAGCTCGACGTTGCCGGGCAGCAGCGATTCGCCGATGTGGAAGCGCGGGTGATGTTCCTTCTCGAGCAGAACCACGTGTCGCCCTTCGCGCGCCAGGAGGGCGGCGATGGTCGAGCCGGCCGGTCCTCCGCCGACGACGAGCACATCGCAATTCTGGATTTCCTGCATGGGGTGACTTCTCCTTGGGAATGGCGCACTGTCGAGGTCCGCATTGTGCTGCCGCGGCATCGTCATCTCGCGAAGCGGCTTCGGTATTCCACGAGGCTCACACCCAGACGCCGGCCGAACGCTCGCCGAAAGCCGTCCACGTTCGCATAGCCCACCGCATCGGCCAGCCGCTTGGCCGGGAGGTCCGACTCCTCGGCCAGGCGGCGGGCGGCGTCGATCCTGGCGTTCTCGACAAACTCCGCGGGCGTCGTGCCGGTCTCGCTGCGGAAGATCCGCGCGAAGGTCCTCTCGCTCATGCCTGCGCGCGAAGCCAGCGCGGGCACGGACAGATCGTCCTTCAGGTTCGCAAGCACATGGTCCTGGACCGCGCGCACGCTGGAACGCTCTGAGGTCTGCGCTGCCAGGTGGGCGCTGAACTGGCTCTGGCCGCCGGGGCGCTTGAGGAACATCACCAGCTCGCGCGCCACGCGCAGTGCGAGTTCGCGGCCGTGATCTTCTTCCACCATCGCGAGGGCAAGGTCCATGCCGGCCGTCACGCCGGCGGAGGTGAAGAGCTTGCCGTCCTTCACATAGATGGCGTCCGCCTCGACGCAGGCCTGGGGGTAGGCCGCCGCAAGGCGGGCCGTGGAGTTCCAGTGGGTCGCCACCCGCTTGCCGTCGAGCAGCCCGCTGGCCGCCAGCACGAAGGCGCCGGTGCAGACCGAGCCATAGCGTCGCACGGCGCGAGACTGGCGCCGCAGCCATTCCTGCAACGGCGCATCGGTCGTCATGTCGTCGAGGTTGGGACTGCCCGCGACGAGCAAGGTGTCGATGCGCCCGCGCTGCGTGGCGATGGTCGCGTCGACGGCAAGACGCAGCCCGCTGCTGCTCTTGAGCATACCTTCTTCGGTGCCGATCACCTGCACCTGGTAGGCCCGCGGCTTCCCGAGTTGGCGCGACGCCTCGTTGAAGACATCGGCAGGTCCGGCGACATCGAGCAGCTGGACGCGCGGAAAAGCGAGGATGGCGATGCGCATGGCGGACAAGGCCCGATGATTGGCAGGAAACGCCGTGCGGTGGCGCGGACGACAGCGGAAGTTTGGCAGAAACTAACCGTACATTCAAATTCTGCCAAGGACCCGCCATGCAAGGCCCGTCGACGACTCCGCCCTTCCCGGCTTTCTACCCGTCCAGTGAAGCTTCCATACGCCACCTGCCCGTCAACCTGTTTGCCTCGGTCATGGGCCTCTCGGGGCTGGCCCTGGCCTGGCGGCTGGCCCACGACAGCCTCGGCGCGCCCGCCTTTGTCGGCGAGGCCATCGGTGCCTTCGCGTGGGGCGTCTTCATGCTCGTCTCGCTGGGCTATCTGGCGAAGCTCGCGAAGCATCCGCAGGCCGTTCATGCGGAGTTCCATCACCCGGTGGCGGGCAACTTCTTCGGCACCATCGTGATCTCGATTCTCCTGCTGTCCGCCGTCGCCGAGCCGTACAGCGCGCCCGCCGCCCGCGCAGTCTGGACGGTGGGGGTGCTGGCGACCTTCGCGCTCAGCTTCGTCGTCGTCTCTCGCCTGCTCAAGGGCCAGGTGGACGCGTCCCACGCCGTGCCGGCCTGGCTGATTCCGGGCGTGGCCACGCTCGACATCGCCGTGACCGGCGGGCACATGCCCATGGCCTGGGCCGCGGAACTCAACCTGCTTGCCGGTGCCGTCGGCGCGGTGCTTGCGCTGGTGCTCTTTGCGATGATCGTCAGCCGGCTGGTGCACCAGGACCCGCTGGCGCCCGGCATGACGCCGTCGCTGATGATCCTGGTAGCGCCCTTCGCCGTGGGCTTCCTCGCGTACAGCAATATCGTGGGCGGCATCGACCGCTTCGGCGCGCTGCTCTTCTACTTTGCGCTCTTCATGTTCGCGGTGGTCGCGCCCAAGGTGTTCCGTCCGAGCGTCAAGTTCTCTCCGGCCTGGTGGGCGATCGGCTTCCCGATGGCTGCCCTGGTCAACGCGGCGCTGAAGTACGCGGCGTTCCGCGCGAGCGGGCCGCTCTGGGCGCTCGCCACGGTTCTGCTGGGCACGCTGAGCCTGGCGATGGCGGTTCTCACGGTGCGCACCGTGCGGATCGCGCTCAACGGGAAGCTCTTCACCTGAGCTCGGGACTTGCCTGGGTATCGGACTCCAGCCCGAGGCGCTTCGCCAGACGCGCCAGGTTGGCGCGATCCATGCCCAGGGCGCGGGCCGCCGCAGAGCGGTTGAAGCCGTGCCGGGCGAGCGCATCCGAGACGAGCTGGCGCTCGAGCCGGGCCACGGCATCGCGAAGGCTCAGGCCTTCGCTCGGGAGAGGCGTCGCGCCCTCCCCTTCCTGTACCGACGGCTCGGCGCGGCGGCCCGGCAGGTCCAGATCTTCCGCCATCAGGCTGAGGATGCGCGGCCGCTGCGGCTGGCGGCCGAGCGCCTTCAGCACGCTGCGGCCGATCAGGTGCTCCAGCTCGCGCACATTGCCGGGCCAGTCGTACGCCAGCAACGCAGCCTGCGCGCCGGCGTCGAGTCGCAATCCGCCAAGCCCGAGCCGCGACCGGTTCTCCTCGAGGAAGAAGCCCGCGAGCAACAGCACGTCGCGGCCGCGTTCGCGCAGCGGTGGCACCTGGAGCGGATAGACGCTCAGGCGGTGGTAGAAGTCCGCGCGCAGCCGCCCTGCCCGCACCTCGTCGGCCAGATTGCGGTTGCTGGCCGCGATCAGGCGCACGTCGACGCGGTGCTCGCGGTCGGAGCCGAGGCGCTGCAGTTGCCCGCTCTGCAGCACGCGCAGCAGCTTGGCCTGCACCGGCAGCGCGAGCTCACCGACCTCGTCGAGGAAGAGCGTGCCGCCGTCGGCCAGCTCGAATTTCCCCGGCCGCTCGCTGAGCGCGCCGGTGAAGGCGCCTTTGACATGGCCGAAGAGCTCGCTCTCCACCAGGGTCTCGGGCAGCGCCGCGCAGTTGAGGCTGATCATCGGGCGCGCCGAACGCGGCGACCCGGCATGCAGCGCCTCGGCCACCAACTCCTTGCCCACGCCGGTTTCGCCCTGGATCAGCACCGGCAGCTCGCTGTGGGCGACGAGCTCGATCTCCTTCTGCAACTTCCGCATGGCGGTGCTGCGGCCCGACAGCTTGCGTGCGTGCGGCGCAGCGGCGAGACGGTATCCCTCGGCGCGCAGGCTCTCGCGCTCCACGCGCGAGTGCAGCTGCTCGATGCGCGCCGCCACGCTGACCGTGGCGGCGGCCAGGCTGCCGAAGGACTGCAGCATCGCGAGGTCCAGGCTCGAGAAGCGGTCGGACGCGAGATCGTCCAGGGTCAGGAGGCCCCAGGGTTTGTCGTCCAGACGGATCGCGCAGCCGACGCAGTCGTGTACCGGCAGGTGACCCCGGTGCCCTTCGACCAGGCCGTCGTAGGGGTCGGGCAAGGGGCTGTCGGCCGGAAAGCGCAGCGGCCCTTCCGACTCCAGCAGCGCGGCGAAGCGCGGATGCTCCCCGACACGGAAGCGCCGCCCCAGCGTATCGGCGCTCAGCCCATCCACCGCCAGCGGCAACAGCCAGCCGTCCTCCAGGCGCAGCAGCGCCACGGCGTCGCAGGGCAGCAGCACGCGCAGCGCCTGGAGCAGGCGGCGGTAGCGCTCGGCGCTGGGCAGCTCGCGGGCGATGTCGGCGACCAGCGGAATGATCGCCTGGAGCAGCGGATGGGTCGTTGTCATTCTGACTTCATGCATGTCAAATCGACTCGACTCTAACCGTGTCGAAAAGACACGGTCGGCCGCTAAGTCTTTGATTTGCACCAGGTGCCCTGCTGGAACGCAGATTGCAAAGAGAGAGGCAACCTCTTCGTCATTCCCCCAGGAGTTCCCATGCTGACCGCACATCAAAAGTCGATCGTCTCCGCCACCGTGCCGCTGCTCGAGAGCGGCGGCGAGGCGCTCACCACGCACTTCTACGGCATCCTGCTCGGCGAGCATCCCGAAGTCCGGCCGCTCTTCAATCAGGCCCATCAGGCCAGCGGCGATCAGCCGCGCGCGCTGGCCAACGGCGTGCTGATGTACGCGAAGCACATCGACCGGCTCGAGGCGCTGGGCCCGCTGGCGCAGCAGATCGTCAACAAGCACGTCGCGCTGCAGGTGCAGCCGGAGCACTACCCGATCGTGGGCGCGTGCCTGCTGCGCGCGATCCGCGAGGTACTCGGCGCGGAGATCGCGACCGACGAAGTGATCGAGGCCTGGGCCGCCGCCTACGGCCAGCTCGCCGACATGCTGATCGGTGCCGAGCGGCAGGTCTACGACAGCCATGCCGCTGCCCCCGGCGGCTGGCGCGGCGGGCGTGCCTTCAAGGTGGTGCGCAAGGAGGCCGAAAGCGAGGAGATCAGCTCCTTCTACTTCGCACCCGTCGATGGCCAGCCCGTGATCGACTTCCAAGCCGGCCAGTACATCGGCATCCGGCTGGTCTTCGACGGCCAGGACATCCGGCGCAACTACTCGCTCTCGGCAGCGCCGAACGGCAAGACCTACCGCATCAGCGTCAAGCGCGAACAGGGCGGCGTCGCCTCGAACCATCTGCACGACCGGGTGCATGAAGACGGCGTGGTCGAGCTCTTCCCGCCCTCCGGCGCGTTCACGCTGGAACACAGCGAACGGCCACTGGTGCTGATCAGCGGCGGCGTCGGCATCACGCCGACCCTGGCGATGCTCGATGCAGCGCTGAACAGCTCGCGCGTGGTGCACTTCATCCACTGCGCGCGCAACCGCGGTGTCCATGCCTTCCGCCACACCATCGAGGCGCTGGCGCGCAAGCATCCGCAGTTCAAGCGCTTCTACTGCTACGAGGAGGCCCCCGATGGCACCGGGGAGGCGCCGCATGCGGTCGGCCGCCTGGATGTGCAGACGCTCGCGCGCTGGCTGCCCGCCGGCACCACCGACATCGACGCCTACTTCCTGGGCCCCAAGCCCTTCATGCAGCATGTGAAGTCGGCGCTGCGCACCCTCGGCGTGCCGGAGCCGCAGCTGCGCTACGAGTTCTTCGGTCCGGCGTCCGCGCTGGAGTGAAGCGGCCGCAAGCACGGCCGCTCGTGACGAGCAAGTGCATGTTCCGGGCTTGCCCGAGTGCAGCCGGGACTTCCTTGCCGAGCTGAGCAGCGAGCCATAGCGCCCGGATCACCGAAGGCGCGAGTACTTTGGTAATCGTTCGAGCATGGGCACTTCGCGATTGCGTCGCCGTCGTCGCAATTTCGTCACGCAGGGGCCGTTTCCGGCCACGCGCCCCGTAGGCCCGAAGACCTGCGTTCAGTATGCTCGCAGGCTCGATGCGTGTTCCAGCTCTTCGCCTCCCTCGCCTGGGCCTTCGCGCCCGGTTGTCGATAGGCATGGTCGCGGTCGTCCTCGCGATCACGCTGGGCGTCACCACCACTGCGCTCTACTTCGTGAAGCGCAACATGCAGGCGGCCATCGCCAACGAGGAGTTCGAGCGGATCTCCGCCATCGCCGAGGCGGTGGACCAGAAGTTCCTGAGCCGACGCACCTTGCTCCAGACCTTCGGCGACAGCGTGGAGGCGCATCACCTGGCGAACACCGCGCTGCTGCAGGACTTCATCGTCCAGCACAAGTCCCTGAAGGATGCTTTCGCCAACGTCGCCTTCGTCGACCTGAACGGCAATATCGTGGCCGGCCTGGGTGGCGCGCTGCAGCGCGGCAAGATCAACATCAAGGACCGCGAGTACTTCCAGCAGACGATCGCCCGCAAGGCGGGCGTCATTTCCCAGCCCTACCGCAATCGCCTCAACGGCATGGCGCAGGTGGCCATGACCGAGCCGGTGCTCGACACGCATGGCGACGTTCTCTACGTCATCTCCGGCGCCATCAACCTCAGCGAGCACAACTTTCTTGGCGAACTCGCCAACGTCAAGTTCGGCAAGAGCGGCTACATGTTCATCACGAACACGGAGGGCGTCGTCATCGACGATCCGGACAAATCCCGGATCCTCCAGCGTGCGGACGCCAAGGGAGGGCGCAACCCCGCGGCCGAGCTCGCCGTGACCGGATTCGAGGGCGCGATCGAAGCGAAGGATCGCACCGGCGTGCCGGGTCTCTACGCTTTCAAGCGCATCAGCCAGACCAACTGGGTGCTGGGCTGCATCTACCCGCGCGGCGAGGCCTTTGCCCAGATCGAGCAGATCGAACGCTACACATGGGCCGGCGCCCTGCTCCTCACGGTGCTGGTGGGCGGCCTCGCCTTCCTGGTCATGCGCACTCAGCTCGCGCCGTTGACACGGCTGCACGAGCACATGCAGGTCTCGCGCACCGTCTCGAGCTACCTTCCCATGACGGAGCTGCCGCCCGCGGACGAGATCGGCGATCTCTCGCGCACCTTCGATTCGCTGATGCTGGAGCGGCAGACGGCTCAGGAGCGGCTGAAAGCGAGCGAAAAGTTCCTGCGCGACGTGACGGACAACCTGCCAGCCGTGGTCGCCTACTTCGACCGCGATCAGCGCTGCCTCTTCGGCAACAAGGCGGGCCTCGCCATGCGAGGACGGACGCAGGCCGACATCGGCACCATGACGATGAAGGAGTCGCTGCCGGATGCGGTCTACGAGCAGCTCGTGCCCCAGGTTGCCAAGGTGCTGGCGGGCACGCCGACGCGCTGCGAAGGCACCTACGACCGCAACGGCAAGGAAGGCTTCTTCGAGTGCCATCTGGTCCCCGACATCCGCGACGGCGGGCAGACGGTCGGCTACTACGTGATGACCTTCGACATCACGCGCCAGAAGGTGGCCGAGCGCGAGCGGGCCGCCGGCGAGGCCCGCATCCGCACCATCACCGACAACCTTCCGGCTTTGGTGTCGCATGTGGACGCCTCCTTGCGCTACACCTTCGTCAACGCCCACGTGCGTGCGCTGCACGAGAACGCCGAACTGGTAGGCCGGCTCATGGCCGATGTGCGCGGCATCGAGGATTTCCGGATGGTCGAGCCCTATGTGCAGCGCGTGCTCGCCGGAGAATCGGTGACCTTCGAGAAGACCGGCTACAGCACGCGCGGGACCAGCGAGAACTGGTATCAGTCCCACTACATCCCCGACACCGATGCGGATGGTGTGGTGCGGGGCTTCTATGCGATGACTTTCGATGTGACCGAACGCAAGCGCGCCGAGATCCGCAGCGCCGAGAGCGAGCAGCGCCTGCGCGGGCTGACGGACAACGTGCCGGCGCTGCTGACCGAGCTCGATCGCGACGAACGGGTGGTCTTCTGCAACGGCCGCTATGAGAGCTGGCTCGGCATCCCGCCGGCTTCGATCATCAATCGGCCCATCCGCGAGGCCGTCGGCGAGGCGCACTACGAGATGCGCAAGCCGCTGCTGGCGCGCGCATTCGCCGGCGAGGTGGTGTCCTTCGAACAGACCGCCAAGCTGCTGGTCGGCGAGCGAACCCTGCAGACCACCTACCTGCCACAGCGGAACGCGGCGGGCGAGGTCGTCGGGCTGTACGTCCTGGCCAACGACGTCAGCGACCTCAAGCAGAAGCAGATGCAGCTGGACACGCTTGCGCGCGAAGATGCGCTCACCGGCTTGCCGAACCGCCGGTCGTTCGAGGAGCGCGTGCGCGAAGCCTTGGCCAGGACCCGGCGATCCGGCGTCCCGATCTGCCTCATGTTCCTGGACATCGACTACTTCAAGTCGATCAACGATTCGCTGGGCCATGCGGCGGGCGATGCGGTGCTCAAGGAGTTCGGCCGCCGCCTCAAGGAAAGCGTGCGCGAGACGGACATGGCGGCGCGCTACGCCGGCGACGAGTTCGTGATCCTTCTCGAAGGCATTGCCGGCGCCCACGAAGCGCAGCGGGTGGCCGACAAGGTGCTGACGGCGATGCGCCCCGCCTTCGTCCTCTCGACCCGCAGCTTGCAGGTGACGACTAGCATCGGCATCGCGCTCTCGGAAGAAGACGACGAGGATTTCGCATCCTTGATGGCAACCGCCGACTCGGCGCTGTACGCCGCCAAGAAGGACGGAAGGAACCGCTTCATGATGGCGGCCTCGAGGTCCGTCATCCAGCACGGCTCGGCGTGGCCGCGCAAGGAATCCCTGGCCCGATGAAACCCCAAAACGCCATCGACGCTCCCATGCCTGCCATCGGCCCGGCGTTCACGATCGCGTTCCAGCCGATCGTGGACCTCGAGTCGCGTGAGGTGTTCGCGCACGAGGCGCTCGTTCGTGGCGCCCGCGGGGAAGGCGCACTCGCGGTGCTCGGCAAGGTGCAGGCGCCCCATCGCTTCGCCTTCCACGAGGCATGCCGCGTGAAGGCGATCGAGATGGCCTCGATGCTCGGCATGCAATCCCGGCTCAGCCTCAATGTCGACCCGAACGACGTTGCAGGCCCGGCGCAGTGCTTCCACACTGCCATCCGCGCGGCCGAGCAGGCGCACTTTCCGGTCGATCGCCTGATGTTCGAACTCACCGAAGGCGAACCCGTCGCCGACCTGCCCGCGCTGGCCACGAGCTTCCATGCTTTCGAAGACTTCGGCTTCACCTCCGCCATCGACGACTTCGGCGCCGCCTATGCAGGTTTCGAGCTGCTGGCCGCTTTCCAGCCCGACATCGTCAAGCTCGACATGAGCTTCGTTCGGGACGTCCATCGCAGCGCCGTGCGCTTCGCGATCGTGAAGGGCATCGTGGCGATCTGCGACGAGCTGCGGATCCGGGTAGTCGCAGAAGGCGTTGAACGCCCGGAAGAGGTCGACACGCTTCGCGGGGTCGGCGTGCGCCTGTTCCAGGGCTTTTTGTTCGCGGCGCCCGGCATCGCCATGCTGCCGGCGGTGGCTTGGGACGCAGCCTGACCCTCTCCAGTGGCCGGGCAGCGCGCCCGAAGAATCCGCGCGAGCAGGCCCGGCTTACGGCTTCGTGCCCGGGTCCTGGTTCCGGAACGCCGCCTCACCGGCGTCCGATACCTCGACCCACTTCTTGTCGGGCGCTGCGTCTGCGCCGTAGTTGTCGTGCCAGTTCCACCACTTGTAGGTCGGCGTCTGAGGATAGCCCTCGGGCGAGTCTTCCCAGACCTCTTGCCGGCCGAGCGGCGTGATGTCGAGGTAGTTCCAGGTGCCCCCCATCTGCTCGTCGCCGCGGTTGTTGGTGAAGTAGGTGCGGAACACGCGGTCCCCGTCGCGGTAGAACACGTTCGTGCCGTGCCACTCGTCCACGCCGAAGTCGGCGTCAAAGCGATCGGTGAGGCTGAACCACGGGATCTCCCAGCCCATTCGCGCCTTCAGCCGCGTGATGTCCGGCTGAGGCGCACGCGAGACGAAGACGAGGGTGGTGTCGCGGGCGTTCAGGTGGGCGACGTGGGCGACCTGGTCGGCGACCATGGAGCAGCCGCGGCAGGCATGATCGGGCCAGCCGAACACGCCCGGCTCGAAGAAGGCGCGATAGACGATCAACTGACGCCGACCGTCGAACAGGTCCAGCAGGCTGGCCTTTCCCGCGGGCCCCTCGAAGGCATAGGCCCTCTCCACGGCCATCCATGGCATGCGCCGACGCTCGGCGGCCAAGGCGTCGCGGGCGCGGGTCTGGGCCTTTTCCTTCACGAGCAGTTGCTCGTGGGCCGCTTTCCACTCCTGCGGCGACACGACCGATGGTGTGTGCATGGCGGTCTGCCCGCCTTTTTTGCGTCCGCTTTCTGTTGACTTGGTAGTCATGACTGAATCTCCTGGTTGGGCGAATTCGCGGCTCTTCCGCTGCTCATCGCTGGTTGGCCTAGAGACAGTCTGGCACCGCAGATCGAACGCTGGGAGTAACAAGTTTGGCGCTATTCCGCTAAGCAGGGTCATACCCGCGCCACGGCTCAGTGCCAACCAAGTGAGCAGTAACTCTCACGCGCAGCGTTAGCTCGCGCGACAGTGAGATCCTCAGGGGGCGTCGAACAGCTGGCGATCCACTTTCCAGTCCGGACCGTAGGTGGCATCGGCATAGGCGTAAACGACGGCGGAGCCCAGCAGCCCGTGGAGCACATCGCCCTGGGCGGCGCGCCGGCTGATGACGGCGTTCAACGCCCCTTTCCGGGCCAGGTCCTGCAGCGCCTGGTCGACCCAGCGCTTCAGCTGTACAGGACTCAGGGCTGCGACCTCCTGCTTCATTGCCTGGATCTGCTCCCGCAAATAGCTGGAGCCCTCCATGCTCGCCGCAGGACCGGCGGTCCGGGGGGCTGGCGGGGCGGGCGTTGCATCGGGCGCGCTGGTCGGCTCCGGGGGACTCTCCTGCACCGGCGTCTCGTTGCGCAGCAGCGAGCGCAGATAGGAAAAGGCGTTGTCGATCGTGCGCAGCGTCTTGTTGGCCGCTCTGCGCTCGAGCACGTCGATCTGGCTGCGCACGCGCTCGTCGCCAAACTCCTTGAGAAGGCCTTCCAGCTTGATCTCGCGGATGCCGAGCGTTTCGGCGCGCAGCACCAGCGTGGCGTCCACGGGCTCGCCCGAAGCCGGCCGCGCCGGGGCGGCCTGCCGCTTCTTGCGCACCGCAAACTGCACTTCGGTGATCACCCTGCCCTGCTTGTGCTCGATAAGATCGATGTCGAGGTCGGTTTCGGCGTTGATCTCGGCGACCGCGTCCTTCACGCGCTCGTTCTTGAACTTTCGCCACTCGCGCCGCTCGGCGCCCGGCCCGTTGCTCAAGGCATCGACCCACCAGGCCACGGGCTTGCGGCTGGTGACGCCGCTGGGATTCTCCCGGTAGCGCGCACAGATCTCGTAGAGCGCGACCGCCGTATAGGAGCCCAGCTTCGCCAGTACGTCGAGGTCGATGCGCGCCCACCGCTGCGGCTCGCGCAAGGCGGCCATGATCGTCGGCGGATAGGACCAGCTCACCCAGTTCTCGCCGCGACGCAGCTCGAGCGCCACTTCCGAGAGCATCGAGAAGCCGCGCCACTTGACGCCATCGCCTGGCGCGGTCGATTCCCAGTCGACCTCCAGGCTGCGCATCTCGATTAGGTATTTCTTCGCCGCGGTGCGCTCGCTGCCGCTCGAGCCGGTGGTCCGGAGGATGGCGGCGAGCGGAGCCTCGAACATGAAGTCGGCCGCGGGCATGCCAGGCAGGGCGACGAGCCGCGTTTGCGCGATCTGCAGCAGAGCGCTGTAGATACGCCGGCCGGTCAGGGTGACGCGTGCCGAACGAGGCATCATGACGATCATCTCGTGCGGCTTCCTGAGCTCCAGCACGTCGTCGACGGGGTGGCTCGCGCTCGGCTTTTCGAGGGTGACTTCGGTGCTCCGTTGGCTCATCTTGGGCACTGATGTTATGTCCAACATGCTTTGGACACAAGCACCCCCTGGCGCGCTCGGACCGTGCCGATCAAAACCTGGACACTTTGCCCGCCGGTAATGCCATCGCGCCCGATTAAAAGCTGGACATCTGGGCGCAGCGCGGGTTCCTGCCGAACGGCTTGGGCGATTAAAAGCCGGACATTCGGTCCTCCCGACCCTCCGCCTGCGGTCCGGGCGATGCGTCGGAACCCGATTAAACCCTGGACAAAGGCCGGCAGACCGCACGAAAGCGCTGATCCGGCGCTGTGGATAAGCGCTCGGGGCGCTCCGAGCGAAGGCTGGACAGGATCCGATGAAAGCATGGACGGATCCGATTCAGGGCTGGACGCAAGCGATTAAAAGCTGGACGCCAGTGATCGGTATTGACATCTAACCTATTGATTTTATTGAAGAAATCAGGATTTCATGCGGGCTTAATCTCTTGAAGGTATTGAAGTTCTTCCTTAATCTCGGAAGATTCTTGAGAAAAAGACCCAAAACCCACCCCACTAGGCTGTCTGCGCACGATGGATCGATGATTCTTCGTTTTTCTGAGGGTGCTAGGCATAATCGCACGACTCACCAACTTTCAAGGCAGATTTCGTGGACATCAAGCAGACCATACGTCGACAGAACCTGGAAGACATCGAGCAGCAAGCGCACAAGATCGCCGGCATGATGGACCGGATCCGCTCGGCCATGCTGGCACCCACCGCCGTGAAGACGGCGCCGACCTTGAAGGCGGTGCAGCTGGCGGACCTGTGCGGCGTGGACAAGTCGAAGATCGCCTATCGCGTGACCCGGGGCGACCTTCCGGCCGGCGAGATCCACGGCAACAGCCGGGAGTGGACGATGGCCGAGGCCCAGCAGTGGGCCAGGGAGTTGCGTGCCGAGCATCTGCGCCCTGCCGGCGCGGCGGGCATCACGATCACCGTGGCCAACTTCAAGGGAGGCGTCGCCAAGACGACGTCGGCAGTCACGCTGGCACAGGGATTGTCCATGCGTGGCCATCGGGTCCTGTTGGTGGACCTGGATCCCCAGGGCTCGGCGACGACGCTGTTCGGCGTGTTGCCGGATGCCGAGGTGGAGACCGAGCACACGGCGATGTCGCTCTTCACCGGTGAGCAGGAAAATCTGAAATACGCGATCCGCCCCACTTACTGGCCGTCCATCGACCTGGTGTGTGCGGCCCCCCTGCTCTACGGCGCCGAGTTTCACTTGCCGGCGCGCCAGGCCCGCGATCCTGGCTTTGAATTCTGGCGCGTGCTCGATCGGGGCCTCGATCTCTCGCGGGAGGACTACGACGTCATCGTGGTCGACACCCCGCCGTCCTTGAGCTACGTGACGATCAATGCGCTGATGGCGGCCGACGGGGTCATCATGCCCCTGCCCCCATCGGCACTGGACTTCGCGAGCTCGGCGCAGTTCTGGGACCTGTTCTCCGACCTGTGCAACCAGCTGGTCCGCAGCCGCGGCAAGGACAAGAGCTTCGAGTTCATCGACGTGCTGCTGTCACGCGTCGAGGCGTCGGACACGGCGAGCTCGGTGGTCCGGCAGTGGGTCCTGGAAGGTTATGGCGACAAGGTGCTGCCGATCGAGATCCCCAAGACGGCGGTGGCGGCGACTGCCAGTGCGGAGTTCGGTACGGTTTACGACCTGCCGCGGGGCTCGGTGAACTCCAAGACCTTCTCCCGCGCACGTGTCGCCTACGACCGGATGTGCGAGCTGATCGAACAGCAGATCGAAGCCGTGTGGGCGCGGCAGGTGGCGGAACGACAAATCCTGGAAACGGCGGTCTGACATGGGTTTGAAAGACAAAGCCTCCAAGATCGACTTCGCATCCATCATGCCGGCGGCGCAGCCGGTGCCCGATGCGGCAAAGCCGAAGACAGCGCCGGGCGCGATGATGGCGTTTGCCAACGACCAGCGTTCCGAGCTGCTGCGCGAGAACGAAGAGTTGCGCATCCGGGCCGCGCAGGTCGGCGAGCTGGAAGGGCGCTTGAGCGAAGTCAGCGCCGAGCTCCGCAGCTGGGATGGGGCCCTGCCGGCGCGATCGATCGACACCGCGGAGATCGCTCGCAGCGAGTTCGCGAACCGGCACGAGTCGGCATTCGTGGGCAAGGCCTTCGAGGACTTCAAGCGCGAGATCCAGGAGGCGGGCCGCAATTCGCAGCCGATCAAGGTGCGCGCGATCGCCAAACCGGGGGAGGGCCCGAAGTACGAGCTGGTCTTCGGTCACCGGCGCTACGAAGCCTGCCGCCAGCTGGGCATCCCGGTCTGGGCGGTCGTCGAGAACCTGGACGACCGCGCGCTCGTGGAGGAGATGGATAGAGAGAACCGGGGCCGCGCTGACCCGTCGCCGTGGGAGCAAGGCATGACGTATTTGCGCGCGCTCGAGAAGGGCGTCTATCCGTCGAACCGCCAAATGGCGGCCGCCCTGGGAGTGGATATCAGCAATCTCGGCAAGGCATTGACGCTGGCGCGCCTGCCCGATGCGGTGATCGCAGCGTTCCCCGCGCCCCAGACGATCCAGCTGGCCTGGGCCACGGAGCTGGGAAAGGCCTTTCAGGACGATGAGGCCGGACTGGTCGGGCGTGCGCAGGCGCTGGCGTCGGAAAAGGGCGTTCATTCTGCCAAGAGCGTATTTGCCCGCCTCGTATCCGCGCCAGGCACAGCCGCGGAGGCGGTGGCACCTGTCCCACAGGCCAGCCATGTCTTGAAGCTTGCCAATCAAAAAGTGGGCGCGCTGAAGTTCGATGTGCTGGGACGCCCGACCCTGAAGCTGTCCATCAAGCTGTCCGACGACCAGCAGCTGACGTTGCTCAAGGCCGTTCAAGGATTCGTCGACGGACTTTAGCCCGCAGCCGTCGCAACAGGAGATGAAGGGGGTAGTTTCAAACTACCCCCTTTTCTTTTGGGGTCAACGCGATCGCGCACACGTCGGGCGGCTTGCAGCTCACCTCGCGAATTCAGGGGTAGTTTGAAACTACCCCCGCCAGGGGCAGCAGACTGGACGGCCTGGCTCGCCAAGCGCAATCCTGGACGCGGATCATGACGTCCCTGGCATTGATCCTCTGGTGCCGTTTCCCGCTTCGATGCGCTGCAGCGCCGTGAGGATCTCGCTCAGCGTGGACTTCATGATGCCCATGTCCCGGTCACGCCGTGCCTCTACCAGCGGATCCAGGCTACCGCCGCCAGGCACCCCGCCGGTCAACGCCTCCTTGGCGCGCGCGACGGCATCGTCGAGACGCGTGATGAGGTTGTTGCGCAGCGCGGAGAAGTGGGCGACTTCTTTTTTCATGGCCGCCATCTCCTGGGTCAGCAAGCCGAGCTGGCGCTCGATTTCGTGCAACGCAAGGGCACTCGGGGTCGGCCGCTCGGCGGCTTCCTCCGACGGCTCCGGGGAAGCCTGAGCCATCGGCGGCGTGGCCTGAGCGAGCGCAACGCGGAGGTGGTCTGCGGTCCGTGCCACCACCAGCTCCACGACGGCGTGAGGATCGGATTCACCGAGAAAAGGCCACAGCTCGTAGACGCGGCCAATGGCCATGGCCGTGCGAAGCGTCAGCCCTGGTCGGCCCGCCCGCCGCGGGCGCTGTAGCAGGGTATGCGCGGCGGAAGGGGAGGGCGCTTCGGCGGCCAATACTTCCTCCTCGGAAGCCACGCAGGATCTGAAGGCACCCGCGGCGCTCCATTTCTTGAGGGAGGACTCCGTCGGCGCCTTGACGCCATGAATCAGGGTCAGGATGCGCGCCAGCTCGGCGAGCGTGCAAATGGGTGGCCACCCGTGGCTGCCCGAAAGAGGTGGGGGCGGGATCGAGAGAGGCTCCCTCGGGCTGTCGCTTGAATACTCATCCATGAACCTGCCTGGCCTTTTGAGAATTTAGTTACTAAATAACTCAATTATCCGCGCAACCTCGACGCGACCGCAACAGTGAGCCGTAAATCGTTGATTTACGTGAAACACTGGCCGCCGTGCTGATAAGGAAAGCGTGCTAAGTGATTGTCGCGAAAAGAGAAAATCTGATGCAGCAAAAGACCGTGAAACACCTCGAGTCGGTCGCCCGTGGTGACCTTCCATGAAAACCCCGCAGGACGCGCCGATCGCCGCCACCCAGTCGCCCGGGGACAGCTCCGAGGAATCGCCGGATGACCGCCGCCTGACTCGGTGCGTCGATTGAGGTGAAAGGCTCACTGAAGAAAACGCCGGGGCACTTGCGCCGGATCGAGCAAAGGCCGACAGGACGGCCTTACTCGTTCCTTCGCGATTGCCTGCCCGAGCGCCCCCGGCGGCGTGCGAGAGTTGCCAGGTTGTCGAATGCCGGGACGATCGCAAACGCCAGCAGTACCAGCGCCAGAGGCACGTAGCCGACCTCCTTGAAGCCGATAGCGCCGAGCAGGCATGTGACAGGTCTACTGCCGGACAGCCAGGAACCCGCCCGCGTTGATGGGCCGTGGGAGCGAATCCGATGTGCCGGCACGCGGACTCCTGGCCCAGGTGATGCTCGACGCCGGCCGACCGGTGCTCGTGGTGCCTTACGACGAGGAGTTCAAGGATGTGGCGGAGAACGCGTGATGGGAGGATACGGGCACTCGCGCCTGCGCGAGATGGTGCTGGGCGGTGTCGCGCGGGAGGTTCTCGCCCACATGACGGTGCTGGTGCTGATCGCCATTGATGTCTGGTTCAGGCGCGTGCGGCGGGCGGACACTCAGTGCAGCCGGCTCGGGTGCACGCTGGGCCACGCGACCTCCCGCCCCATCATCGCGCGGGCATACAGGTAGTTGTTGAGTGCCCGCTCGCTCAAGGCGTCCATGTTCACATGACCCTCCGCGCTGCAAGGGAAGACGAATCCGGGGCGACCGGCGAACAGAGCATCGAAGCGGAGTTCCCAACCAGCGGATGCGTGCGATGCGTTCATGACAGTCTCCTCGTTCGCCCCTGCGCCTGGTGGAATCGGGGCACTGCTAAGGCGCCACCTCAATCTAGGCGCTGCGCCTTGCAGCTCGGTCAACGCCGGGCACCGAAAGGGAACAGTCTGTGAACGCTCCGTGTCATCCTGCGAACGTCCGGATGGTGACGCGTCCTGCACCGCCGGCGGGCCTTCTGCATGGTCCACGCGCCGGCCTGGACGACCCTCGGCACTACGACCTCGGTTCATTGCGTGCGTCGGCGAGTGTCGCGTCCGGGGTGATCTCTCGATCCTGGAGGACCCTGCGGCGCTGGTGCAGATCCAGCATCTGCTTGCACCCGGCGCAGCAGTTGCCGCCGGTCAGAGCGTGTAGGTCACCAACTGGAAGTCGGGGTCTTCGGGGAACGGCTTGACGGCAAAGCCCAGCTTGCGCATGAGCTTGAGCATCCCGGCATTGCCGGCCAGCACGAGGCCTTCGATCGTTTCGAGCTCCTTGTCGCGTGCCACGTCGATGATGCTCTCCATGAGGCGCGTTCCCAGTCCCTTGCCGCTGAAATCGTCGGCGATCACGAGCGAGAACTCGCAGCTGGACTGATCGGGATTGGTGATGTAGCGCGAGACGCCGACGATCCGTTCGGTCTCGGTCACGCCGCCGTCGTCGCCGGCGTGGCGTTCCTTTACCACCGCGACCAATGCCATCTCGCGGTCGTAGTCGATCAGCGTGAAGCGCGACAGCATGGCCGGCGGAAGCTCGTGAAAGTGGGACACGAAGCGGAAATAGCGGCTTTCGGGCGAGAGGTGCTGCACCAGGCCCTGCAGCATTTGCGCGTCGTCGGGATGGACCGGGCGCACGGTATAGGTCCCCCCGCCGCGCAGCGGCCAGTCATGCTGGTAGCGAGCGGGGTAGGGCAGGATCGCAAGATGGTGGTAGCTGGCGGCATAGCCGTTTCCGCCCGCGGCTTGACCACCCACGACGACGCGCGCGTCCACCGCGACCGCACCCGATTCGTCGACGATGATGGGGTTGATGTCCATTTCTCGCAGGCCGGGCAGCTCGCACGCCATCTCGGAGACTCGCAGCAGCACCCGTTCCAGCGCGTCCATGTCCACGGCACCGGCGCCGCGCCAGGCGGCGAGGGTTTCGGCCACGCGGGAGCGCTCGATCAGTTGGCGTGCCAGGAACTGGTTGAGCGGCGGCAGCTCCATCGCCCGATCGTTCATCAGCTCGATCATGGTGCCTCCCGCGCCGAACACGATGATCGGCCCGAACGGATCGTCCGTCACGAGGCCCACGTAGATCTCCCGCCCGCGTCGCGCCTTGGCCATCTTCTGCACGGTGACGCCGTTGATGCGGGCATTCGGGGCCAGGCGGGACACGCGTTCCATCATGTCGTCATAGGTATCGCGCGCGCCGGTGCCGTTCATGATGTTGAGCGCCACACCCTCGACGTCCGATTTGTGGCTGATGTCCGGCGAGTCGATCTTCAGGGCCACCGGAAAGCCCAGTTGCGTCGCGATCATCATGGCCTCATGGGCGCTGCGCGCCAGCATGGTCTTGGTGATCGGGATGTGAAAGCACGACAGCAGCGTCTTCGATTCCATCTCGGTGAGCACGGTGCGCCGCTCTGCCAGCACGCTCTCGATCATGAGCCGGGCGGCCTCCACGTCGGGCTTGGCCAGCGCCGACAGCGGTGGCGGTGTCTGTTGCAACAGCTGCTGATTCTGGTAGAAGGCCGCGATGTTGCCGAAGGCGCCGACGGCGGCCTCCGGCGTTCGAAAACTAGGGATGCCTGCTTCGGCCAGGAGCGCACGTGAGTCACCGACGGTCGCATCGCCCATCCAGCACGTCAGCAGCGGCTTGCTCATGGGTCGAGGCAACGTGGACAGCATGCGCGCGATGTCCGATCCGTCGGCGCCTGCCTTGGGAGAGAAGATCGCAAGCATCCCGTCGACCTGGGGGTCCGATCTGGCCCCCTCGATGGCTGCCTTGTAATGCGATGGCGCTGCCTCTTCGGAGAGATCGACCAGATCCGTCAGCGAGGCGAGCGCGGGCAGCTGCGCTTGCAGTTGCTCGCGCGTCGCGGCCGACAGCTTGCCCAGCTGCAAGCCGATCTCGTTGACCCAGTCCGCGGCCAGCACACCGGGCCCTCCGCCGTTGGTCACGATCGCCAGGCGCTTGCCCACCGGCCGGTAGCGCGACGCCAGGCACTTGGCGGCCGAAAACAGTTCCACGAAGGAGCGGACCCGCACCGCGCCGGCGCGGCGCAGCGCGGCGTCGAAGACATCGTCGCTGCCCACGATCGACGCGCTGTGGGTCTGGGCGGCCTCGTTGCCGGCCGGCCGCCGCCCGGCCTTGAGCACCACGACCGGTTTGGCATTGGATGCGGTCCGCAGCGCGCTCATGAATCGCCGCGCGTTGGTGATGCCCTCGAGGTAGACGATGATGCTGTGCGTGGCTGCATCGTGCGCCAGAAAGTCCAGCACCTGGGCGATGTCCACTGCCGTGTGCGGACCCAGCGACACCACGCTGGAAAAGCCGACGGCATTCTTCTGCGCCCAATCCAGCATCGATGCCGTCAGCGCGCCTGATTGCGAGATCAGCGCCAGCGGACCGGCCTTGGCAAGCGGCCCGGCAATGCTTGCATTCAGCGCGTGCCCGGGTCGCTGAAACCCCAGCGAGTTGGGGCCCAGCAAGTGGATGTTCTCCCGGCGTGCCGTTCTCTTCAGGAGCGATGCAGTCTCGGCATTCAGGCCGTGCGAGATCACCAAGGCGGCGCGACACCCGATTCGGCCCGTGACTTCCAGCGCGGCTGCAATCTCGGGCGCCGGCAGCGCGATGATCGCCAGGTCCACGCGCGTCTGTGCCAACTGGGCCAGTGTGCCGGTGCTGCGCACGTCCAGGAACTGTAGCGATCCGTTGAAGCGCTGCCTCTGCAGCGCGTTGCGCAATGCCTGGGCTTGGGCAGTCGGCCCGTCCGGCGCGTCGGCGGCGCCCGCCAGCACGACGATGGAGCTGGGTGAGAGCAGCGGCGTGAGGTAGTGCTTGTCCATGGGTTCAGTCTGCGCCGATGAGAACCTTGACGTGCGCGGCCACGCTTCGGCCCAGGGCGCCGAGCGCGTAGCCGCCTTCCAGACAGGAGATGACGCGGCCGGCGCAGTGGCCTTGCGCCACGCGCATGATCTCCCGCGTCACCCAGGTGTAGTCGCTCTCTACGAGGCCCAGATTGCCCATGTCGTCCTCTCGATGACCATCGAAGCCTGCCGAAATGTAGATCAGCTGTGGCGCAAATCGATCGAGCGCGGGCAGCCAGTGGCGGGTCACTGCCGCACGGAAGACGTCGCCGCCGGAGCGCGGCGGGAGGGCGACATTGATCATGTTCGCGCGACCGCCGTGTTCGCCGCAGAAGGGGTAGATGCCCGTCTCGAACGTCGAGCACATGAGCACGCGGGGCTCGTCCTGGAAGATGTCCTCGCTGCCGTTGCCGTGGTGCACGTCGAAATCGATCAACGCCACACGTTCCAGTCCATGGGTGTCCAGGGCGTGGCGGATGCCGACGGCAACGTTGTTGAAGAAGCAAAAGCCCATCGCCGTGGCGCGCTCCGCATGATGGCCTGGAGGGCGTACGCTGCAGAACGAATTGCTGGCTTGCCCGGCCAGCACCAGGTCGGTCGCCAGCAGCACGGCCCCTGCGGAGCGCCGCGCCGCCTGCAGCGTGAAGGGATTCATGCAAGTGTCTGGGTCCACGCGCAGCAGGCCGTCCGTGGGGGCGCAATCGATCAGATCCTGGACATAGGAGGGCGCATGTGCCCTGCCGAGCTCGGCAAGGCCCGCCAAGGGCGCATCGTAGGGCGCCATGTAGTCCAGCAAGCCAGTGGTCAGCAACCGATCGTGAATCGCGGCCAGCCGCTCGGGGCACTCGGGGTGGTCGGCTCCCATTTCGTGGCGCGCGCAGTCCGGGTGCGTAATGAACGCGGTCAGCATGGGGTCCTTTCGGTGTGCCGGGTCTTTCCCCGGCGTCCGGTCAAGTCTGACAGAGCCTGATCGCGCGGCCATGACCTGCGTCAATGGAATCCCCGGGATTGTGGGCGGCGCCATGCGTCGATCGTTGCGGATGCTCAGGTGTTCCTTGCGTTGAATCAAGGTGGGCTTTTCTGCGTCCACGCAGGCGAGCGCCTCCTTCGGTTTCCCACTCAGTAGCTCAGGCGCGCATACCAGGTGCGCTGGGCCGCCTCCCGCGCCTGGTCCAGCGTGTGGATGCCCAACGCCGCCAGCAGCGGGATGAGCCGCAGGAACACCTCCGCGGTCAGGAGCGCATCCCCCAGCGCCGTGTGGCGGCCGAGCACCGGAATCCCGAATCGTCCGGCGATGGCCTCCAGCTCGTGCGAAGCCTGCTGCGGGCTGGCCACCGCCGACAGCAGCAGCGTGTCCAGCACCGGCTGCTCGAAGCGCACGCCCGTGGCGGCTTCCTTCATCTGCAGGAAGCGCATGTCGAAGGCGGCGTTGTGGGCCACCAGCACGGTGTCGCTGGCGAAGGCGTGGAAAGCGGGCAGGACCTGCCCGATGCCGGGCTGGCCGGCGACCATCGCGGGCGTGATGCCGTGGATCGGGATGCCCGCCGCGGGGATGCCCCGGCCGGGATCGACCAGTTGCTCGAAGCACTCCTGCCGCAGCACCTTGCCGTTGACGATGCGCGCCGCGCCGATCTGCAGGATCTCGTCGCCCTGCGCGGGGTCGAGACCGGTGGTTTCGGTGTCGAATACGGTGTAGGCCAGGTCGACCAGCCGCCGGTCGCCGAGCTCGCGTGCCTGCACGCCGGTGCGGAACAGGTCAAAGTCGTAGTACTCGGGCCGGCTGTCGCTGCGCAGCATGGTGGAGGCCTCCAACCGCTCCTGCGGCTGGGCCGGCGGCAGCAGGAAGCGGAAGAAGGCCTCCTGCCGCGCGCGCTCGCGCTGGAACCAAAATGCGCCGCCGTGGCGATCGACCACGTCGCGCACCGACAGTGGGCTGGCTTCGTCACCCGCTGACATCGGGCTTGACTCCCAGCCCATCGCCGTCTCGGTGCTGATCGGCGTGCCATACCAGACCAGGTCGAGGTGGGCGCGCTCGCCCTCGCGCCGCAGGCGCAGCTGCACGCGTGCGACGGAGAGTTCCTCCGCCAGGCGCGCCGCCAGCGAGGCCAGTGCCTGCAGCAGCGCATAGCTGTCGACCCGCAGCCACAGGTCGGGGTCGACGTCGGAGGCGCTGGCGCGCACCTGCGAGCGCGACTCGATGTGGCGCAGCGCTGCCTGCACCAAGTCGGCGCCGAGCATCTCCTCGAGCGGCCAGCGCGTCTTCAGGCTTTCGTTGGCGCTCGGCGCGAGCGACTCGATGTGCGCGGTCATCGAGCGCACCTCGTCGCGCACCACGCGCAGGAAACGCTCGCGCACGGGGGCATCCAGGTCGGGCAGTTCCAGCATGTCCACGGCCGCCTGCAGGCTGCCCAGTGACGAGCGGCTGCCTTCGGTGAGCGCGTGCAGGACGTGGTCGCGCTCGGAGTCCCGCTCGAACTCGCGCGTGACGTTGTGCAGCATCAGCACGAAGCCTGACAACTGTGCGGCACTCCCCGGTGCGGCGGACGGGTCGTGCACCGGGGCCATCTGCACGCGCAGCAGCTGGCCGGCGCGGGAGCTGGTGACGAACTGGGCCGCCGGCTGGGCCGCGCCGCGCTGCAGGCGCAGCTGAACGCTCTCCAGCGCGTGGGCGATGAGCTGGCGGTCGAACACGGCGTAGATCGAGCGGCCGAGCCCGACCAGCTCGGCGCCGCCGGTCGGCGAGAGTGCCCGGAACTGCAGCCGCGCGCGCGGGTTGTAGAGCAGGATGCGACCGTCGAGGTTGCACACGATGACGCTCTGCGTCAGCTCGGACATCAGCGCCGCGAGCCGGCTGCGCTCGTGCTCGATGCCGCGTGCGCCCTCCTGGACCTTCGCGTCGATGTCGGCGCGCAGGGCGTCACGCTGCCGTGCGAGCCGTTCGGCCACATCGGCCAGCGCCCGGGCGCCTGCGCCGCATGGCGTCGCAGCGGGCAGGGGCTGCTCCCGCGCGGTGTCGCCGGCAACCAGCAGGGCCTGGGCGGACTCGGCCAGCCGGCGCGGTTGCCTGGCCCAGATGGCATGGGCGCGACGGGCCAGCGCACCGAGCGCGATGGCCAGCACCGCCCAGGCCAGAAGCAGCAGAGCGGCGCGCGGCGCCAGCATCGCGCCCAGTACCTCCCGCTCGACCGGCTCCAGCGTGGCGGCCAGCAGGGCGCCGAGTCCAAGGCCAGCCAGCCCCAGCACCGCACCGGGTGCCAGCGCGGCGGCGACTTCGTCCGCATCGGCCTTCATGGGGACAGCATCCGGCGCACGCGCTCGGCCAGCTCACGGGTCGAGAAGGGCTTCGTCACGTAGGCATCGGCCCCCAGGGCCAGGCCCTTCGCGATATCGGTCTCGCGGCCCTTGGCCGTGAGCATGAGGATTCGCGTGCCGGCGATCGCCTCGTCGGCGCGCACCGCCTGCAGCACCTCGATGCCGGACTTGAGCGGCATCATCACGTCCAGCAGCACCAGGTCGGGCCGCAGGCTGCGGATGGCGTCGAGCGCCTCCTGGCCGTCGCGCGCGATGCTCACATCGTAGCCCTCGCGCTTCATCAGGAACTCGAGCGAGATGACGATGTTGGGTTCGTCGTCCGCGATCAGTACCTTGGCGTTCATGGACTTGTCTCCGGTTGCGCGGTCTCCTGCCGCAGAGGAAGCTCGAAGCCGAAGCATGCGCCGTGGCCCGATGACGGCTCGAGCCACATCCTCCCTCCGAAATGCTCGACGATGCGGCGGCTGATGGGCAGGCCCAGGCCGGTCCCTTGCGGCCGATGCGCGGCATCGCCGCCCTGGCGGAATTTCTCGAAAACCAGGGCCTGCTGTTCGGGCGGCACGCCGGGGCCGTTGTCGCGCACGGTGCAGACGACATGGTCGCCGTCGGCATGCAGGCGCAGCGCCACATGTCCGCTGCCGGGCGGCACGAACTTGACAGCGTTCGACAGCAGGTTGACCAGCACCTGCATCACGCGATCGGGATCGGCCTGCAGCGGCGGCAACGCGTCGGGCAGGTGCAGCGCCACAGTCGCCCCGCGCTCGCGGAACAGCTCCTGCGTGGTTTGCACGGCCTGCCGCGCCAGTGCGCACAGGTCGACCTCCGTGCTGCGCCATTCGGCAGCGCCCGATTCGATCTTCGCCATGTCCAGCACCTGGTTGACCAGCCGCGTCAGGCGTTCGGTCTCGGCAACGACCAAGCCCAGGAAGTGCTGGCGCTGTGCGGGGTTCATGCCCGGGTCGTCGAGCATCAGTTCGGCCAGCGCGCGGATCGAGGTCAGCGGCGTGCGCAGCTCGTGCGTCACCGAGGACATGAAGTCGTCCTTCAACCGGTCGAGGCTCTTGAGCTGCTCGTTGAGCTCGCTCAGCTCGGCGGTCGCTTGCTCCAGTGAAAGAGATTTCTCTTCCAGCGCCTGCGAGTGCGCGCGCAGTGCGGCCGTTTCGCGCGAGGCCTCGTCCAGGATCCGCATCACGTCGTCCAGCCCCAGGGCCTCTTCCTCGACTACCGAGGCGACCATGGCCCGCGCCGAGGCGCTTCCGATCGCGCCGGCAAGCTGGCGTTCGACGAACTGCACCAGCCTCGCATCGGCGGCGATCTGCTGCGACCCGGCCAAGCCGTTGCGCCGCGCGTACTCGTGCAGCAGCTTCTCTGTGGCGTCCACGCCCAGGAAGCGGGCGGCCAGCCGGCGCAGGTCGGTCAGCCTCGCGGTCCCGCGCCAGAACACCGGACCGGTGTCGGCGGCAGGGTCGGCGCTGCGTTCGAAGACGTCGACAAAGATCAGCGCCTGGCTCGCTTCGCGCGCGGACGGGCGGCCCAGGAGCGAGACGCCGAAGTAGAGCATGCTGTTGACCAGCAGGCTCCAGAACAGCGCGTGCGTCAGGTTGTCCAGGCCCGCGAGGCCCAGCAACTGCTCCGGCCGCAGCCAGGCGATGCCGAACGGCCCCTCGGCAATGAAGCGGGCGGGGATCCAGCCCGACTTGGCGATCGACGGCAGCATCAGCGTCCAGGCCCACAGCAAGAAGCCAGCGCCCAGGCCGGCCAGCGCGCCGTGGCGCGTGCCGCCTTTCCAGTACATGCCGGCCAGCATCGGCGGCGCGAACTGCGCGACGGCGGCAAAGCTGATCAGGCCGATGCTCACCAGCGCATAGTCTTCGCCGGCGATGCGGTAGTAGAGGTAGCCCAGCAGCAGGAGCGCCATGATCACCGTCCGGCGCACGCCCAGCAGCACGCCGCTCACGTCGCGCGCGCCGAGCAGGCCGGCCCGCAGCAGCAGCGGCATCACGAGATCGTTGCAGACCATGGTGGAGACCGCGATGGCCTCGACGATCACCATCCCGGTGGCCGCGGAGAGCCCGCCGATGAATGCGGCGAGCGCCAGCCCCGGCTGGCCGGCTGCCAGCGGCAGCGAGAGCACGAAGGTCTCGGCGTTCTCGCGCCCGCCCTGGAAGTGCAGAAGGCCGCCCAGCGCGATCGGCAGCACGAACAGGTTGATCAGCAGCAGGTACAGGGGGAACGCCCAGGTGGCGCGCCGCAGGTGGCGCTCGTCGACGTTCTCCACCACCATCATCTGGAACTGCCGCGGCAGGAAGAGCACTGAGAGCATCGCGAGCAGCGTCAGCGCGAACCATTGGCCGCCCGCGAAGCCGCCGCTGGCGCCGCTTCCGAGACCCAGCAGCGGCGCGAGCTCGGGCCGGGCCGCGGCGCGGCCGAACAGGTCGGCGGGCCCGTCGAACAGGCCCCAGGTGACGAAGGCACCGACCGCCAAGAAGGCCAGCAGCTTGACCAGCGATTCGAACGCGATCGCCGCGACCATGCCCTCGTGGCGCTCGGTGGTGTCGAGATGGCGTGCTCCGAAGGCCACCGTGAAGCCGGCCAGCACCAGTGCGATGTACAGCGTGCTGTCGCGCCACCAGGCTAGCGGTTGCGCGGGTGCATCGGCGAGCAGCGCATAGGCGCTCGCGATCGCCTTGAGCTGCAAGGCCACGTAGGGCAGGATGCCCACCACCGCGATCAGCGTGACCAGCATGGCCAGCAGCGGGCTCTTGCCATGCCGGCTGGCGATGAAGTCGGCGATGGAAGTGATGCGCTGGCTGCGCGCAATACGGACCATCTTGCGCAGCACCGTCCAGGCCATCAGCATCGCGAGCGTCGGGCCGAGGTAGATCGGCAGGAACCACAGCCCGGCCGAGGCGGCCCGGCCGATGCTGCCGAAATAGGTCCAGGCCGTACAGTAGACGCCCATCGACAGGGTGTAGACCCAGGGGCTGCCGATCAGCGAGCGCCCCTCGCGCGCCCTGCGGTCGCCGACATGCGCGATCGCGAACAGCAGCGCGAGGTAGCCGAAGGCTGCGACGATGACGACGGGTGCGGCAGGCATGTCACATGTCGCCGGAGCACTCGGCGACCCATGCGGCGAGCGCGATCAGCACGGCCCAGCCGCCGAAGAGCGCCAGTGGCATCAGCGGAAGCCCCCAGACCATGACCGGGTGGTCCCAGAGCGTAAGCAGCGGCACGTTGAGCAGCAGCCAGCCGAGCGCGAAGAGGCCGAGCAGGCGTTGGGGCTTGGAGCCTTCGGACATGCGTGCTCCCGCGAACTACAAGGCGTCCAGCCGGAAGCGCTGGTGGATCTCGGCGCGAAAGCGCCGCACGATGCCCAGCGCGCTGCGCAGCGTGTCGCGCTCCAGGGTGCCGAGCTCGGACGGTCGCACGAGATTGCCCGGCACATGCCCGGCCTGCTTCCGGCGCAGCTGGCAGCTCAGCTTGAGCGACATCAGGTAGTGCAGCGCGTCGAGGACGTCGCGAGCGAGGCCGGGGTCGATCTGCTGCCGCGTGGCCAGGAGGCGCAGCCGCTCCTGCGTGCCGGTGACGTGCAGACGCTGCTGCAGCGCCAGGGTCCTGACGCCGTGCACGATCGGGAACGTGCCGAGCTTCTTCAGGTCCATCGCCTCGTCGTCATCGCGCGCGATGAGCCGGTGCCACCAGTTCGGATGCGGGTCGAACAGCTCGATCGCGCTGGCGAAGCGCGCGAAGAAGACATCGGTGCGATCGACAACCCGGTCGAGGTGCTCGCGCGCCTGCGCGAGCAGTGCGGCGTTGCCGGCGACCGCCAGGCTGTCGAGGAAGATGGCCAGGTGCATCGGCCCCTCGGGATGCGCGCCGTAGACCCAGTCGCGCAGCATCTCCTTGAAGGCGGCGAGCGGCTGCCGCCAGAGCGGGTTGCTGAGCATGATGCGGCCGGGGCAGGGCGGATAGCCGAGCTCGGCGAGTGCGGCACTGAACTGCGCGGCGACGGTCTCGACGCCGTCGCATGCGAAGCCGTCGCGCAGCAGGAGGGCGTTGTCCTGGTCGGTCTTGAGGATCTGCTCGCCGCGGCCCTCGCTGCCCATGACGACCAGGCAGCTGTTGGCCACCAGCTCCTGCGGTGCCACCATCGACCACAGCCGCGCGAAGAGACGCGCATTGAGATGGCCGACGAGTTTTGCGATGCGCTCGATCTTCAAGCCGTCATCGTGCAGCAGCGCCACCATCGCATCGATGCGCAGGGCCGAGGCCGCCAGGTCGGCGACACTGGCGGCCTCGTCGATCTGCCGCGCGATGGCCTGCGGGTCGTCGCCGGCGAAGCCTGCGAGGCCGAGGGGAGACAGCCCCGGCATGGTCCCGACCTCGCCGCGCCGCATGGTGCGATGGCCTCAGTGGCCGCTGGCGCCGGAAGCTCCGATGCCGGTCTCCGAGCGCACCTGTTGCGCCAGGAATCCTTGCTTGTCGACGTCGGCGCGCTTGCTGCTGTCCAGCAGCGAGAAAATCCAGATGCCGAGGAAGCCGATGGTCATCGAGAACAGGCAGGGTGAGGCATAGGGGAAGAGCGCCGAGCCCTTGGGGTAGCCCAGCGTCGCCTCCCACACGGACGGCGAGACCACCGTCAGCGCCACCGACGAGATCAGCCCCAGGAAGCCGCCGATCACCGCGCCGCGCGTCGTGCAGCCCTTCCACAGCACCGACATGAACAACACCGGGAAGTTCGCCGACGCCGCGATGGCGAAGGCCAGCGACACCATGAACGCGATGTTCTGCTTCTCGAACACGATGCCGAGCAGCACTGCCAGCGCGCCGAGCGCGACCGTGGTGATGCGCGTGACGCGCAACTCCGAGGCACTGTCGGCCTTGCCCTTCTTGACGACGGTCGCATACAGGTCGTGCGAAACCGCCGAGGCACCCGACAGAGTCAGGCCGGCCACGACCGCGAGAATGGTCGCGAAGGCCACCGCCGAGATGAAGCCGAGGAACACGTTGCCGCCCACCGCGTTGGCCAGATGGATCGCCGCCATGTTGCCGCCGCCGATCAGCCCCCCCTTGGCATCGACGAATTGCGCGTTCGTGAGCACGAAGGTGATGGCGCCGAAGCCGATGATGAAGGTCAGCAGGTAGAAGTAGCCGATCCAGCCGGTGGCCCACATCACCGACTTGCGCGCCTCCTTGGCGCTCGGCACGGTGAAGAAGCGCATCAGGATGTGCGGCAGCCCGGCGGTGCCGAACATCAGCGCCATGCCGAAGGAGATGGCCGAGATCGGGTCCTTGACGAAGTTGCCGGGGCCCATGATCGACTGGCCGATGGCCGCCGCCGCCTCCGCGGTCTTGCCGTCCTTCAGCGCCAGGTCGGTCTTGATCTTCACGGCGCCGGCGAACATCGCCTCGGGACTGAAGCCGAAGTGCCACAGCACCGACAGCGCCATGAAGCTGGCGCCGCCCAGCAGCAGGCAGGCCTTGATGATCTGGACCCAGGTGGTGGCGGTCATGCCGCCGAAGAGCACGTAGACCATCATCAGCGAGCCGACGATGACGACCGCGATCCAGTACTCGAGGCCGAACAGCAGCTTGATCAACTGGCCCGCGCCCACCATCTGGGCGATCAGGTAGAACGCCACCACGACCAACGTGCCCGAAGCCGCGAAGATGCGCACCGGCGACTGCTTGAAGCGGAACGCCGCCACGTCGGCGAAGGTGAACTTGCCCAGGTTGCGCAGCCGCTCGGCCATCAGGAAGGTGATGACCGGCCAGCCGACCAGGAAGCCGATGGAGTAGATCAGGCCGTCGTAGCCCGCGGCCATCACGGCCGCCGAGATGCCGAGGAAGGACGCCGCCGACATGTAGTCGCCCGCGATCGCCAGGCCGTTCTGAAAGCCGGTGATGCCGCCGCCGGCGGTGTAGAAGTCGGCCGCCGACTTGGTCTTCGCCGCCGCCCACTTGGTGATGAACAGCGTGCCGACGACGAACATCCCGAACATGCCGATGGCCGTCCAGTTGGTCGCCTGCTTCTGGACCTGGCCGAGATCGGCGCCCGCGGCCCAGGCGGCCGCGGACGCGGCCAGCAGGCTGGCGAGCAGCAACGCCCGGCGTGCGGTGAGGGACAGGTTGTTCACTTGAGTGCCCCTTTCGCCACCGCATCGGACAGCGTGTCGAACTCCGCGTTGGCACGCTTCACGTAGTAGGTCGTGATCGCGATGGTGAAGAGGATCACGCCGAAGCCGATCGGGATGCCCAGCGTCATCACGCCTTCGCCCAGCCGTTGCGCGAGGAAGGGCTTGTTGAAGGCCACCAGCATGATGAAGCCGTAGTACACGATCAGCATCAGCAGGGTGAGGATCCAGCCGAAACGCGTGCGCCTCGCCTTGAGCGCCTGGTATTGGGGATGGTTGGCGATGCGCCGAACCAGATCTTCGTCCATGGGGTCTCCTTCAAGGATGGGGGAATTGCGTCGCCATTGGAAGCTGCAGCGCGGCACGGGCCTTTGCGCTAGCGCAAGGTCTTTGAATGTCGCGTCGCGTGTCGGCCGTGATGGTGAACCTGGTCCTGGTCTTGAACCATCGACCGGATGCCCAATCGTTGAGCCATGTCAAAACAGCGCTCGTCGCGCGTCGATAGCCTTGAGTCACATCATCAAAAGGAGATCACATGGCCGCCTTGAATCGTTCGGAAGCACTGTCGCTCGGCCTGCCGTTCATGGACCAGGCTCGCGAGAAGTTCATCGGCCTCCTCACAAGTGTCGACAACGCCGACAACGCCCGATTGCCCTCGGCCTGGCAGGACCTGGTCCTCTGCGCCGCCGAGAACTTCGCGCGCGAGGATGTCTGGATGCGGGCGACCGGCCATGCGTCGCAAAAGGACCACGAGATTCAGCATCGCGTGGTGCTGGGGGTGATGCGCGAAGGTGCGTTGCAGGCCGGCGAAGGAAAGCTCTTGCAGGTGCGAGAGATGGCGCGTCAGCTCAGGGGCTGGTATGAAAAGCATGTCCAGACCATGGATGCAGCGCTCGCCCTCCATCTGCGCGGCGCTCGCTTCGAACCCGCGAACGTCGCGGCGGGGGTGAAGCCTGCGCCCCCGGTATGGTCCGCGCTGCGTGAAGCGGTGCAGTACGTTTCCTCGGATTGAGCCTCAGATCGGCGCGCCCGGCGGTTGCAATCCACGCGTTGTTCGCGGCGAAATGTCGGCGTCAGTTTGGACGAAGGGATGCCGCCCCGCCGCACCAGGGCAGCCAGCCCTCGTCGGAGCAGAAGACCGAGGCGTGCCAGGAAGCCGCGCGGTTCCGGGCGCCCTCGCTGTCCTCGGCCATGAAGATGCGCAGTCTGGGCATGATGAGGGTGCTCGATGTTCGATGTTCGATGTTCGATGTCGATGGATGGATGGATGGATGGATGTCGGCAGGTTCAGCCGGGCTTGCCGTCCAGGCGGGGTCGCGTCAGCACCGGCCAATAGCGCACCGCATACAGCGCGAAGCCCCATGTCCAGAAGGCGGCGGAAGCAAGCACCGCAACGATCGTTTGCGACGGTGCGAGCAGCGGAACCACAACCCGCACCAGTGCCGCGAGCAGGACCAGCAGGAAGCAGGCGGTGTCGACCTGGTCGGCGCGCAGGACCCGGGCCGTGTGCCCTCGCGCGGTCCGCACCATCATCCCGATGATGAGTCCGCCCGCCGCTCCCACGGTCAGCGCGTGGGTTGCGAGAGAGGGCGACACCCAGCCTTGCGACGCCAGCGCCCGCAACGCAAGATGGACGGGGATCCACGCGTAGGCCAGATGCAGTACCAGGACGAGCGTGTTGTCCAGCGACTTCCACGGCCGCCACAGCAGCCATCGCACCAGCTGCGCCAGCGTCGCGGCGAGGGCGGCAGCGGCCACGGCGACCGAGGGCAGGCCCGACGCGTCGGTCAGCAGCAGCACGATCACGCCGCCGAGCGCCGCCCGCTCGACCATGGGCAGGCGCGTCGCGTTGGCGCCTGGGACGGCATTGTTGGTGAACATCGGAATGACCCGGCCGCCCATGACTGCCATGATGAACAGCAGGATGTCCAAGGCCAGCTGGATGCCGATCCATGCCGGCGTCGCGATCGCGCCGAGCGCTGAAAGGTGGAACGCCAGCGCCGCGCCCGACAGCAGGAGCAGCAAGCCGATGAAGAAGTAGTTGCGGCGGTTGCGGGCGTTCACGAGGGGAATGGCCAGGGCGAGCGCGCTCGCCAGCGGAAAGGCGGCGTTGACCAGCGCGGCTGTCCAGGCGAAAGGCGTGAGCACGAGGATGCGCCCTGCCACCCAGAGTGCCGCCAGCGCTGCCAGCGGGAGGCCAGTGGGCGTCGGCCGGCCGGACCAGTTGCGCCCCGCGGTGAACAGGAAGCCGACGATCACCGCGAGCATGAAGCCGAACACCATCTCGTGCGCGTGCCACAGCGGACCCGGGAGATAGGCCAGCGGCAGCCACCCGGCGAACTGCACCGCCCACAGTCCGACGGACAGGGCGGCGAAGGCGCTGGCCAGCAGGTAGAACGGCCGGAAGCCGAGCTGCCACAGGGCAAAGCGGGGCTGCCGGTCTGCAGGTGCCTGCGATGGCTTGACGGCGATGAAGGGGGCCATTACCTGGACTTTCCGGCGCCGGCGGCGCCATGTTGCAGACGCCACGCCACGGCCGCGCCGGCCACGGTGGCGGCGAAGAAGCCGATCGTTGCCGCATTGAAGAAGGCGCCGGTGGCCCGCAGCGCTTCGCTGAAGCTTCCCAGCACGAGGCGCACGAGGAGCGACAGATGGAGGACGGCCAGCGGCAGATAGAAGAAGGCGCCGAACCGGAGCTTGACCCGTGCGATCGACGGCAGTACCACGGGTGCGTGTCCCATCATCATGCTGAGGATGAAGCCGAGGCCCAGCGCATGCAGCGCTGCATCCCGGGTGTCCCATCCCAGTGCCATCGCGGCCCACGCGGCACCGGCGACTCCGAGCCAGGCGTAGCCGCCCAGCAGGCAGATCGCCATGTAGCGGGCAAGGCCGTGCGCAAACACCGTGCGTCGCGCGACGTCGAAGCTCGCCAGCCACGCGGCCAGCAGCACGAGCGCCGTGCCATAGGCCAGCCCGCCGGCGCGCGGCGCCGCGATCGACCATGCCGCGCCCGCCAGCAGCAGCGTCAGCACGGCATGGAGCATGAGGTCGGCCGCGGGGCGCCGTCGCATGAGTCGCGTCATCTCCAGGCGCTCGGCGGCGATCGTCATGATGAGGAATGCGAACCACCAGGGAAAGACCGCATGGCCGCCTTGGCCCAGCGCGAAGAGGAGGCTGCCGGCGACCCAGGCGCCCGCGCCCGCCAGCAGCAGAAGGGTGTGGGGGGCCGGCTGGCGCCGCACGACCGCCGCGTTGACCGCAAGGAAGAGCAGCGCCGCCGCCACGACGAGCCATGCGCCGAGGGCTTGCTCCCCGAGCATCAGGCACAGCGCGCCGGTGCCCGACGCGAGCGGGGCGAGGAAGGCCGCCCGGTGCCTGACGGCCACGGCACGTTCGATGCCGATGACCGTGCCCAGGAAGCCGCAGATCCTCAGGGCCGCATGCGCGAGGAGCACCTGGCCGGTGCGGGGGAAAGACGCAGGGTCCGGCACCGCCACGCCGAGTCGCCAGAGTCCACCCGCGACACCACTCGCCAGGGACAGACCCACCAGGGCGGCGAACAGCAGGCGCGCGATGTTCCGCGTTCGAGGTGCCGGCGTCCCATGGCGGCCTGCGACAGTTGGGGGTTCGATGTTCACCATCCCATGAACCGCTTGGCGTCCTCGCTCATGCACTTCGGGGTCCAGGGCGGCTCCCACACCAGTTCCGTGCGGATCTTGAGGTGCTCGGGAACCACCTTGTCCAGCTCGAGCTCCGCGTCCTCGATGATGAGATCGATCACGGGGCACGCGGCCGAGGTCATCGTCATGCGCACGTGCACCGTGTCGGCATCCACAGTGACGCCGTAGACAAGGCCGACATCCACGATGTTCAAGGAGACTTCCGGGTCGACCACGCGCGACAGCGCCTCGGTCACAGGTTGCCTCAGGGCTTCGGGGCCCTCGTAGGGGAAGGTCATGCAGCCCCCTTCGCAGGACGGCGGGGCTGCGCCGCTCTATCGACGAAGAAGACGGCCGAAAGCGCTTCCCGGTTGCTGACGAGATCCGCCAGCGTGTAGCGGCGCAAGACCGCATGGAACGCCGCCACGGCCTCGTCCAGCACGCCGCGCAGACGACACAGGCCGGTGATCCGGCATTCGCCGCCGCCTTCGCCGAAACACTCCACGATCGTGCTGGCCTCCGTGTGGCGCACGACATCGCCAATGTTGATTGACTCGGGCGGACTGGCGAGCGACAGGCCACCTCCCTTGCCGCGAACGTTGGCCAGCCACCCGTGTTTGCCCAGGAAATGGACCACCTTGGTCAAATGATGCGCCGACACCGCGAACGAGGACGCGATCTCCGCGATGGTGGCGCGCCGCGCCGGCTGCGCGGCGAGGTAGATCAGCACGCGCAGGCTGTAGTCGGTGAAGGCGGTGAGCTTCATGGCGGGCGGCGGGCGAGTGGCGTCAAGGCTGGGCTGCGCGGCCTGCCTGGACGGCCAGGCCCCTGCGCCCCTTGGACCCCGGTTCGGGCTGCGCTGCGGGTTGCAACGCCGGCCGGCGCAGAAGACGCAGCGCATAGCCGGCCAGGAGCACCGCACCCAGCGCGAAGACGATGTCGCCCGGCACGCGCATCCAGACCAGGACTTTCATCACGCTGGAATGCACGACCTCGGCGGAGCGGGCGAACCACAACCCCTGCGTGACGCTGGCCCAGGCCTGGTAGATGCCGGCCGGCAGCAGCGACAGGAACACCATCATGGCGAGCGGCCTTCGAAGGATGGGCTCGGCGCCTAGGCGCCGCCGCATCCGCCGCTGGCATGCGTGTTGAAGGTCGGGACCTTGGTGATCGCGACGCGCCAGAGCAAGGGGCCTTCCTCGAGGTAGTTCCATGCGAAGCCGTTGGGCCACTGGGCCTCGAACTGTGCGTAAAGCGGCAGAGGATCGTGGTCGTTCACGAGCTCGATTGCCTGGCCGTCGTCGAGAGCGGCGAAGGTCGAGAAGATGTGCGAATGACGAAAGCGTGGTTCAAGCACACGGACGTCGGCGGTGGAGGAGAAGACTGCGGATCTCACGGATGTTTTCCTTGTCGATGCGAACGGCATAGAAGGTGTATTTCGAATGCATCTATGCTAGGAACGGGTGCACGGCGGGATGTTGATCTGCATCAAGGTACGCATCGAAAGCGGCGTCGGCCGCACACCCATCGACCCCGGCGCGCGGGGTCTTCAGCCGGCCGCACCGCGGCGACGGCGCATCTCGGCGCCCATCGCGTCGCGCGCGCCATCCTCGAGCAGCGCAGCCGCAGCCGGATAGGCGAGCTGCTCCTCGGCTTCGATGTGAGCGCCATACAAGCGCGTGAAGGCATCGATCTGCGCCGAGTCGGCCGTCGAGATGGCCTGGATCTCCGCACGCTCGAGTCGTTCGAGGATCGCGCGCACTGCGCGCCAGCGCCCATCCATCTCCAGATGGTCCTGCCGGAGACGGGAGACGAGCGCGAGCATGGAAGGGTCGCCTCGCGCGTGCAGTGCCGGGAACACATGCATCTCCTCGTCGAGATGGTGCTGCGGCGCGGCCATGTCGAAGTAGCGCATGACGTCGCGAGCCGCCTGCCGCGCCTGCTGGTCGGCTCCGTGACGCGCAACGTGGGCGCGCAAGCGCTCGAGCAGCCCGAGCGTGCGCAGCACACGCTCATGGCAGGCGGTCATCATCTCGAAGGGCTGTTCGAACCCGGCGGCCGGCGACGCGATGAGGGAGTCCAGCCGCGAAGACCGGTTCACTGGAGTACCTTCAACTTCGGCTGCGGTGCCATTCGCTTAGGAGCGGCCCGGCGGCTCATCGCCCATGCCCCAGCTCGCAGACGTAGCGCCCGATGTCGGGCCGCGCCGGGCCGGCCTTGTAGGCCAGCATCGTGCCCAGGCTGATGAAGCACAGCGGCTCTTCATGCTCGTCCAGGGCGAACAATGCGCGCAGTCCGGCCGATTCCAGCGACTTGCCCGAGGTCAGCGCCGACTCGAAACCCAGGACCGTCGCAGTCAGGAGCATGTTCTGGATGGCGCATCCGGCCGACAGGATCCTCTCGGTGGCCGGAACCTCTCCATCGTCGGGGCCCAGCCGGACGATCGCCAGCATCAGGACCGGCGCCTGGAATGCCTCCTCGCGCGCTCTTCCGCGCTCGTCCGGCGTGGCTGCGGCGTCGCGCTCCTGCAACGACTGCGCGAAGACCGCGGCCAGTCGCTCTCTCTCACGCGGCGGAACGATGACGAAGCGCCATGGCACCAGTGCGCCATGGTCGGGCGCGGCGGCCGCAGCGCCGAGGATCTGATCGAGTTCGGGCCGCTCAGGCCCCGGCGAGCCGAGCCGCTTGGGCAGCACGGTACGGCGCGCATGCAGCAGCCGGGCCAGTTGCCGTCCGGTGATGGGCGAGTCGGCCGGGTCGGCGGTCGACGCGCAGGTGTTCGTGTCAAGAGACATATCGAGTTCCCCCAGTCCGAGATTCACCATAGCTTCCGAGGTGGAGCCCCGCGCGGTAGTCGCTGCTAGATGACCCGGGAAAAGCGAGCGCGCTTGCGGTCCGTTTGCAGATAGCGGTCGAAGACCATGGCCACGGCCCGCACGAAGAACCACCCGGTGTCCGTCACGGTGAGATCGCGGTCGGTGACGCGAACCAGTCCGTCCGTCTCCATCTGGCGGAGGGCGCCCAGTTCGGAGGCGAAGTAATCGCTGAAGTTGATCAGGTGCGCGATGCCGACCGATTCGAAATCCACGTAACCCTGGCACATGATGGCCATGATCACCGCGCGGCGCAGCACGTCGTCGCGCGACAACGCGAGCCCGCGCGCCACCGGCAGGCGTCCCTGGTCGAGATGGTCGTAGTAGTCCTCCAGGGATTTCGCGTTCTGGCTGTACGTGCCGCCCACCCTTCCGATCGCCGACACGCCGAGAGCGACCAGGTCGCAGTCCGGCTGCGTGCTGTAGCCCTGGAAGTTGCGGTGGAGCCGGCCCTGGCGCTTGGCGACGGCCAAGCCGTCGTCCGGCAACGCGAAGTGGTCCATGCCGATGTAGACGTAGCCGGTGGCCGTGAGCGCGCGGATGGAGCGCGACAGCATCTCGACCTTCGTGGCCGCGTAGGGTAACTCGCCGGTGGCGATTCGTCGCTGCGGCTTGAACCTTTCGGGCAGATGCGCGTAGGCATAGAGGGCGATGCGGTCCGGTCGCAGCTCACAGATCTGCGCCAGCGTCCGGTCGAACGACGCGGCAGTCTGTCGCGGCAGCCCGTAGATCAGGTCGACGTTGACCGACTGGAACTGCAGTGCGCGTGCCGATGCGACGAGATCGAAGACCTGTTGCGCGGGCTGGATCCGATGCACTGCCTGTTGGACGGCCGGATCGAAGTCCTGGACGCCGAAGCTCAGGCGATTGAAGCCGAGTCGAGCCAGGTGCGCGAGGCGGCCGGCATCGACTGTGCGCGGATCGATCTCGATGGAGTATTCGCCGTCGGGTGCGAACGAAAAGGCATGACGCAGCATGCGCATCAGTTCGGTCAGCTCGTCGTCGCTCAGGAAGGTTGGCGTCCCGCCGCCGAGGTGCAGTTGGCTGACCGGCATCCTCGAGCCCAGCTGCGCTGCCTGCAATGCGATCTCCTTCTCGAGGTACCGCAGGTACTCGCGCGCACGCGAGGCATGCCGGGTGATGATCTTGTTGCAGGCGCAGTAGTAGCACAGCGACGCGCAGAACGGAATGTGGACGTAGAGCGAGATCGGGGCCTTGCTTGCGCTGATGCCCAGCCGTCGCTGGCGCGCAGCGTCACCGTAGTCCGCGGGACCGAAGGCTTCTACAAAGCGATCCGCCGTCGGATAGGAGGTGTAGCGAGGCCCGGATACGTCGAAGCGGGCCAGCACGTCGGCCGAGATCGGCGACTGCGTGCTTGCGGGTGCGGGGGCCAGTGCGGCAGGCATCATTTCTTTCAGGTACGCGGTCTGCAGGGCCTCGCGCCCGTGCATGGGGCCGACCGCACGGGCGCCCGAGACAAGGCTTGTGGCCATGCCGGGCATCAGCGCAGCACGAGCACAGGCACGTCGGAATGCGCAAGCACCTGCGCGGTTTCGCTGCCCAGGAAGGCGCTCGTCAGCCCGGTGCGTCCGTGCGTGGCCATCACGATGAGGTCGCTGCCGTACTTGCCGGCAGCGTCGACGATGGAATGAGCCACGCGGCTGGATCTCACGATGGCGGAGCTGACCCGGACACCACATGCCTCGGCGCGCTTCTCGATCGCCTCGAGCATGGTCTTGGCCTGCTCCGCGCGCCGGCCCTCGATGCGGTCCATCTCTTCGGACTCGAACTTGAGAACCCCATCCATGTGACTCTTGGCTTGCCGCGGCACCACCGTGAAGGCCGTGAGCTCGGCTTTGTGTTCGGTGGCCAGGTCGATGGCCTTGGCGACGGCTTTTTCTGCCAGTTGGGAGCCATCGGTGGCGACAAGAATGCGCTTGAACATGATCGATCTCCTGCTACGTTGAGTGTTCACAGCGTAGTCCGGCGGGCCTTTGGGTACTTGATCTGGATCAATCAAGCACGCCGATCAGGATCGAGAATCCGGCAGGCCAACGAATGACCCGCGCTCGATGACGAAACCAAGGCAATGGACTCTTGGCGCCAAGCTGGCGCTGGTGGCTCTGCCATTCCTGCTGGCCGCCCTGGGTGCGATTGCCACGCTCGTCTACATGTCGTGGCAGATCGAGGGGGGCGCCGCCGCGGTGAACGAAGCAGGGCGCATGCGCATGCGCACTTACCGGATCGTGCTGTCGGCCGGCGACACGGACGTGCAGGCGCTGCCGCAACAGGTCGCGGAGTTCGAGCGCAGCCTGCAACTGCTGCGCAACGGCGACGCCGAACGACCCCTGTTCGTGCCCTGGGACAAAGCGGTGCGCGAGCGTTTCGCCGTGGTCGAACGCGACTGGGTCGCCTTCCGTGCCCGTCTTGCCGACTCGCGGACGGCCGGCGTCCCGGCCATGCGCGACCTGGGCGCGGACGCGGTCGCATTCACCCTGGACATCGATGCGTTCGTCGCCGGCATCGAAGACCATCTGTCGCGCTGGACTGCGCTGATGCATCTGCTGCAGGTCGCGATGATGGGCATCGCGCTCATTGCGGCGGCGGTGCTGGTCCATACGGGCTATCGCTTCGTCCTGGAGCCGCTGGGACTGCTGAAGGACGCGTTTCATCGCCTCCAGGCTGGCGACCTGGGCGGCCGCGTCGCGCGCACCAGCACGGACGAGTTTGGAACCCTGGCAGAGGGATTCAATGACATGGCGGACCAACTGCAGTCCATGTACCGGGACCTGGAGAGCCGGGTGCGGGAGAAGACGGCGTTGCTGGAGAAAGAGCGCGCCCGCCTGGAGTGCCTCTACGAAGTCACGACGCTGGCCGCCAAGGCCACGACGCTCGACGAGCTGGCGCAGGGATTCACCGAGAGCATCGCCCGGATCGCGCATGCGGACGGCGTGGCCCTGCGCTGGTCGGACGAGGCGAACCGCCGCTACCTGATGCTGGCCTCGCAGGGCCTGCCCCAGGCCATGACAGATGCCGAACACTGCTTGAAGGCCGGCGACTGCCATTGCGGCTCGGCGCTCGCAGCATCGGGCGCGCGCGTGATAGCGATTCGTGCCATGCAGCCCGTGCGGATGCAGCATTGCGTTCAGGCGGGTTTCGAAACCGTGGTCTCCATACCGATCCGCTTGCACGAGCGCTTGATGGGCGAGGCGGACCTGTTCTTCCACGCCCGCATCACGATCTCCGAGGCGGAGCGCTCGCTGCTGGAATCGCTCACCGTTCATCTTGCGGGTGCCATGGAGAACCTTCGACTGAATTCGCTGGAGCTCGAGGCCGCGATCTCGCAGGAGCGAGGCCTGCTCGCGCGCGAATTGCACGACTCGATCGCCCAGTCGCTCGCGTTCCTGAAGATCCAGGTCCAGCTCATGCGGGATGCGCTCGCTGCCGGCGATGGCACGCAGGTCCAGCACGTCCTGGGGGAGATCGACGTCGGCGTGCGCGAGAGCTACGGCGATGTGCGCGAGCTGCTGATGCATTTCCGCACCCGGACCAACGGCGAGGACATCGAGCCGGCGCTTCTCACCACGCTTCGAAAGTTCGAGCACCAGAGCGGATTGAAGGCCAGCCTCCAGATGCAGGGCCAGGGCATGCCCTTGCTCCCGGACACGCAGATCCAGGTGCTTCACATCGTGCAGGAGGCGCTGTCAAACGTTCGCAAGCACGCCCATGCCAGCCGCGTGTGGCTGGACGTGCAGCAGGCGCCGCAATGGCGGCTCGAGGTGCGCGACGATGGCCTCGGGTTTGCCGAGCGTGACGGCGGGCCCGACGAGACTCACGTGGGCATGCGCATCATGGCCGAGCGTGCCGAGCGCCTGGGTGCGCAGCTCGACGTGATGTCCTTGCCCGGCCGAGGCACCTCGGTCGTGCTGACCCTGCCGATGACCTCCGGCACCGCCTCCCAGCCCGCAGCGGCGCCGCAACTTCGCGTGGCCTGAGCATGGCCTGCACCCCGATGAACCCTGTCCCGGCGAAGATCCGCATCCTGGTGGTGGACGACCATACGCTGTTCCGGCGCGGACTCACGGCACTGCTGCATCGCGATCCGGGCTTCGAGGTCGTCGGCGACGCCGGCGACGCGGGGGAAGCCCAGCGCCGTGCGCAGGAACTCAAGCCCGACCTGATCCTGCTGGACAACCACTTGCCGGGCGTTACCGGCGTCGACGCTTTGCCGGCGCTGCGCGAGGCCGTGCCCGCGGCACGGGTGCTGATGCTCACGGTCAGCGAGGACGAATGCGACCTCGCGGGTGCGCTGCGTGCAGGCGCGAGCGGCTACCTGCTCAAGACTATCGAGGGCGACGCACTGGCCGCAGCCATTCGGCGCGTGATGCACGGCGAGAGCATCGTGGCCGAAGAGATGACCGGCAAGCTCGTCGCGGCCTACCGCAATGCCGCCACACCGCAGCCCGCGAAGGCTGCGGAACCCGCGGCATTGGTGTCGCCGCTGGACGCACTGTCGCCGCGCGAGCATGACATCCTGCGCGGCATCGCCGGCGGCCAGGGCAACAAGGAAATCGCACGCTCGCTGGGCATCGCCGAGACCACCGTGAAGATCCATGTCCAGCACATCCTGCGCAAGCTCGACGTGAGCTCGCGCGTGCAGGCTGCCGTCATCGCCGTCGAGCGCGGCCTGGATTGATCCGGCGCAAACGCGCAGCGCTTTCCCCCGTCGATAGTTCTTCCGAAGGATGCCGCATCCGGCGACATCCTCCCGATGCCGCATTGCGGCCCCTCCACCGAAGGATGGTGTGAGGCGCCGGCGCTTCCTACAGTCGACCCATGATCAACGAGCGGTCTTCGTCATGAGCAGGAACAGCCAGGCACTGTCGGTGCTGATGGTCAGCACGCTGGCATTCACCGTGTGCTTCATGGTGTGGATGATGTTCGGCGTGATCGGCATCCCGATCAAGAAGTCGCTGGGCCTCAACGCCACCGAGTTCGGCCTGCTGACCGCCACCCCGGTGCTCACCGGGTCGCTGATCCGCGTGCCCCTGGGCATCTGGACCGACAAGTACGGCGGCCGCATCGTGATGGCGCTGCTGATGGCGCTCACCGTGCCTGCCATCTGGCTGATGAGCTACGCGACGGCGTACTGGCACTTCCTGGTCATCGGCCTGTTCGTCGGCTTGGCCGGCGGCTCGTTCTCGGTGGGCACGCCCTACGTGGCGCGCTGGTTCCCGAAGAATCGCCAGGGCTTCGCAATGGGGGTCTACGGCGCCGGCAACTCGGGCGCGGCGGTCAACAAGTTCATCGCGCCGGCGCTCGTCGTCGCCTTCGGGTGGGCCTTCGTGCCGCAGGTGTATGCCGCCGTCATGCTCGGCACCCTGGTGCTGTTCTGGGTGTTCAGCGCGAGCGATCCCGCGCACCTGGTGCCGAGCCACACGCGCTTTTCGGACCAGCTGCGCGCGCTGAAGGACCCGAAGGTCGTCAAGTACTGCCAGTACTACAGCATCGTGTTCGGCGGCTACGTGGCGCTGAGCCTCTGGATGGTGCAGTACTACATCGGCGAGTTCGGCCTCGAGATCCGCGCCGCGGCGCTCCTGGCCGCCTGCTTCTCGCTGCCGGGCGGCGTGCTGCGGGCCGTCGGCGGCTGGCTGAGCGACAAGTACGGCGCGCATTCGGTGACCTGGTGGGTGATGTGGGTGAGCTGGATCTGCCTGTTCCTGCTGAGCTATCCGCAGACCGAGTTCACCATCGTCACCCTCGCCGGACCGAAGACCTTTCACATCGGCCTGAACGTCTACGCCTTCACCGGCCTGATGTTCCTGCTCGGCATTGCCTTCGCATTCGGCAAGGCCTCGGTGTTCAAGTACATCGCGGACGACTACCCCGAGAACATAGGGACCATCAGCGGCATCGTCGGCCTGGCCGGTGGGCTGGGCGGCTTCGTGCTGCCGATCATGTTCGGCGCGCTGGTGGATCTCACCGGCATCCGTTCCAGCGCCTTCATGCTGATGTACGGCGTGGTCTGGGTATCGCTGATCTGGATGTACTGGACCGAGGTGCGCGCCACCGAGGTCATGGGCCGGCGCGCCCACGCCTTCAGCCTCGACGGCCGAACCACACCCCCCTCATTGCAGGAGCCCGCATGAACACCACCATCGACATCAAGGGGCCCTTGCCGCCCGCGAACGGCGCCGACATCGCCGACTGGCGACCCGAGGACGAGGCCTTCTGGGCGTCCACCGGCCGCCGCATCGCCTATCGCAATCTCTGGATCTCGGTGCCCAGCCTGTTGTGCGGTTTCGCGATCTGGGGCATGTGGGGAATCATCACGGTCCAGATGCTCAACCTGGGCTTTCCATTCAGCCAGGCCGAGCTGTTCTCGCTGACCGCGATCTCCGGGCTCGCCGGCGCCACGATGCGCATCCCCGCCTCCTTCCTGATCCGCCTGGCCGGCGGGCGCAACACCATCTTCCTGACCACCGCCATGCTGCTGGCACCGGCCATCGGCACCGGCATCGTGCTGCAGCACAAGGACTGGCCGCTGTGGTCGTTCCAGCTGATGGCGCTGTGGTCGGGCGTGGGCGGGGGCAACTTCGCAAGCTCGATGTCCAACATCAGCACCTTCTTTCCCAAGCGTCTGCAGGGAACCGCGCTGGGGCTGAATGCCGGGCTGGGCAACTTCGGCGTGACGAGCATGCAGATCGTCATTCCGCTCGTGATGACGGCAGGCGTGTTCGGCGCCTTCGGCGGGGAGCCGATGACGCTGGTCAAGGACAGCGGCTGGATCTTCGGGAAGATCGCGGCCGGCACGCCGACCTGGATCCAGAACGCGGGCTTCGCCTGGCTGCTGTCGCTGGTGCCGTTGGCGGGCTTCTGCTGGTTCGGCATGAACAACCTGAAGACGGTCTCGCCGGACACGGGTGGCCCGATCGTCGCCTTTCTGAAGATCGTCTGGCTCTACACGCTGTCCTTCGTCCCGGCCGGCCTCGGCCTGTACCTGTACCTGCCGGCGCCGACGGGCCTGGGGGTGCTGAACATGTGGATCGCCATGCCGCTGATCATCGTCAGCACGCTGCTGGTGCTCAAGCTCACGGCCTTCGGCCCCATGAAGGAGAGCATCGCCAAGCAGTTCGGCATCTTCCGCAACCGGCACACCTGGTCGCTGACGCTGCTGTACATCGTGACCTTCGGTTCGTTCATCGGGTTCTCGATGGCGCTGCCGCTGGCCATCACGGTCATCTTCGGCGTCAGCCACGTGGCGGACGCGTCGGGCGTGATGCAGCACGTGCTGAAGAACCCCAATGCGCCTTCGGCCCTGACGTACGCCTGGATCGGCCCCTTCATCGGCGCGGCCGTGCGGCCGGTGGGCGGCTGGATCTCCGACAGGATAGGTGGCTCGATCGTCACCCAGATCGTCTCGGCGGTGATGGTCGTGGCCTCCACCGCGGTGGGCTACGTGATGCTGCTGGCCTACCGCTCGGCCGCGCCCGAGCAGTACTTCCTCATCTTCATGGTGCTGTTCGTGGTGCTGTTCACCGCCAGCGGCATCGGCAACGGCTCGACCTTCCGCACGATCGGGGTGATCTTCGACCGGCAGCAGGCCGGCCCCGTGCTCGGCTGGACCTCCGCCGTGGCGGCCTACGGGGCCTTCATTGCGCCGGTGGTGATCGGCGCCCAGATCAAGGCCGCCACGCCCGAGCTTGCCATGTACGGCTTTGCGGTGTTCTACGCCCTGTGCCTCGTTCTCAACTGGTGGTTCTACCTGCGCCCCAACGCGTATGTGAAGAACCCCTGAGCCACGACTTTTCCGGAGCCCATTCAATGAGCCATTTCCTCGACCGCCTCAGCTATTTCAGCCAGCCACGGGAATCCTTCTCCGGCGACCACGGCGTCACCACGGGCGAAGACCGCACGTGGGAAGATGCCTACCGCAATCGTTGGGCGCACGACAAGATCGTGCGCTCGACCCATGGCGTGAACTGCACCGGCTCGTGTTCGTGGAAGATCTACGTCAAGGGCGGCATCGTCACGTGGGAAACCCAGCAGACCGACTACCCGCGCACCCGCTGGGACATGCCCAACCACGAGCCGCGCGGCTGCGCGCGCGGCGCCAGCTACAGCTGGTATCTGTACAGCGCGAACCGCGTCAAGTACCCGATGGTGCGCGGCAGGCTCCTCAAGAGCTGGCGCGAAGCGCGCATCGCGCACGATCCCGTCGGCGCGTGGGCGTCGATTGTCGAGAACGATGCCAGGCGCCGCGACTACCAGCAGGTGCGCGGCCTCGGCGGCTTCGTGCGCTCCTCGTGGGACGAAGTCAACGAGATCGTCGCCGCGGCCAACGTCTACACGATCAAGAAGCACGGGCCGGACCGCATCATCGGCTTCTCGCCGATCCCGGCGATGTCGATGATCAGCTACGCCGCGGGCAGCCGCTACCTCAGCCTGATCGGCGGCGTGTGCATGAGCTTCTACGACTGGTACTGCGATCTGCCGCCGTCCAGCCCGCAGGTCTGGGGCGAGCAGACCGACGTGCCCGAGTCGGCCGACTGGTACAACTCCAGCTACATCATCGCCTGGGGCTCCAACGTGCCGCAGACCCGCACCCCGGACGCGCACTTCTTCACCGAAGTGCGCTACAAGGGCGCGAAGACGGTGGCCGTGACGCCGGACTATTCCGAGGTTGCCAAGCTGGCGGACATCTGGATGCATCCGAAGCAGGGCACCGATGCGGCGGTGGCCATGGCGATGGGCCACGTGATCCTGAAGGAGTTCTACTTTCCCGACGGCGGCCGCGAGCGCAGCGCCTATTTCGACGACTACGTGCGCCGCTACACCGACATGCCGATGCTGGTGATGCTCAAGGAGCACCAGCTCCCCGGCGGCGAAGTCGTCATGGTGCCCGACCGCTATGTGCGCGCATCGGACTTCAACGGCAAGCTGGGCCAGGCCAACAATCCGGAATGGAAGACCGTCGCCTTCGACGAAGAGGGCAAGGTGGTGCTGCCGAACGGCGCGATCGGCTTCCGCTGGGGGCCTGACGGACGTGCGGACCAAGGCCAGTGGAACCTCGAGGCCAAGGAGGCGCGCCACGGCAACGAAGTCAAGCTCAGGCTCTCGGTGCTCGAAGGGGACTCGCCGAGCGCCGAGACGGCCCGGGTCGGCTTCCCGTACTTCGGCGGGATCGCCAGCGAGCACTTCCCCCACAACGAGCAGACCGACGTGCTGGTGCGGACCGTGCCGGTCCGGCGCATCGCGCTCGGCAAGGCCGGCGAGCAGCGCGACGCGCTGGTGGCGACGGTCTTCGACCTGCAGGTGGCGAACTACGGCGTGGCGCGCGGGCTCAGCGGCGAGCTGGCGGCCAGCAGCTTCGACGACGACACGCCCTACACGCCGGCCTGGCAGGAGCGCATCACCGGCACGCCGCGCGCACAGCTGATCACGGTGGCGCGCCAGTTCGCCGAGAACGCGCACAAGACGCACGGCAAGTCGATGGTGATCATCGGCGCGGCGATGAACCACTGGTACCACAGCGACATGAACTACCGCGGTGTCATCAACATGCTGATGATGTGCGGCTGCATCGGCAAGAGCGGCGGCGGCTGGTCGCACTACGTGGGACAGGAGAAGCTGCGCCCGCAGACCGGCTGGACCGCGCTGGCCTTCGCGCTCGACTGGATTCGCCCGCCGCGCCAGATGAACAGCACCAGCTTCTTCTACGCGCACACCGACCAGTGGCGCTACGAGAAGCTGGGCGTGGAGGAAGTGCTCTCGCCGCTGGCCGACAAGAAGGCCTATGCGGGCAGCATGATCGACTACAACGTGCGGGCCGAGCGCATGGGCTGGCTGCCGAGCGCGCCGCAGCTGCAGACCAATCCGCTGCAGGTGGTGCGCGACGCGCAGGCCGCGGGAGTCGATCCGAAGGACTACGCCGTCCAGGCGCTGAAGGACGGCTCGCTCAAGATGAGCTGCACCGACCCCGACCACCCGGACAACTGGCCGCGCAACATGTTCGTGTGGCGCTCCAACATCCTGGGCTCCAGCGGCAAGGGGCACGAGTACTTCCTCAAGCACCTGCTCGGCACCAGCAACGGCGTGCAGGGCAAGGACCTCGGCGCCGAGGAGGCCAAGCCGGAAGAGGTCGTGTGGCACGACAAGGCGCCCGAAGGCAAGCTCGATCTGCTGGTGACGCTCGACTTCCGCATGAGCACCACCTGCCTCTACAGCGACATCGTGCTGCCGACAGCCACCTGGTATGAGAAGAACGACCTCAACACCAGCGACATGCACCCCTTCATCCATCCCCTTTCCACGGCGGTGGACCCGGCCTGGCAGGCGCGCAGCGACTGGGACATCTACAAGGGCTTCGCCAGGAAGTTCAGCGAGGTCTGCGTCGGCCATCTCGGTGTCGAGCGCGAGCTGGTGCTGACGCCCCTGATGCACGACAGCCCGTCGGAACTGGCCCAGCCCTTCGAGGCCCGCGACTGGAAGCGCGGGGAGTGCGAGCTGGTGCCGGGCAAGACCGCGCCCAGCCTGCAGGTGGTGGAGCGCGACTACCCCAACGTCTACAAGCGCTTCACGGCACTGGGACCGCTGATGGGCAAGGCCGGCAACGGCGGCAAGGGCATCGGCTGGAACACGCAGGCCGAAGTGAAGCAGCTCGGCGAACTCTCCGGCTTCGTCACCGAGCCCGGCGTCACCTGCGGGATGCCGAAGATCGAGAGCGACATCGACGCCGCGGAGGTGGTGCTGATGCTGGCGCCCGAGACCAACGGCCACGTGGCGGTGAAGGCCTGGGAGGCATTGGGCAAACAGACCGGACGCGACCACCGGCACCTGGCGATCCACCGAGAGGACGAGAAGATCCGCTTCCGCGACGTCCAGGCGCAGCCGCGCAAGATCATCAGCTCGCCGACCTGGAGCGGCATCGAGAGCGAGACCGTCTCGTACAACGCCGGCTACACCAACGTCCACGAGCTGATCCCATGGCGCACGCTGACCGGGCGGCAGCAGTTCTACCTGGACCACCCGTGGATGATCGCGTTCGGCGAGGGCTTTGCCAGCTACCGCCCGCCGGTGGACCTGAAGACCACCGCGGGGATCCAGGGCGTCAAGCCGAACGGCAATCCCGAGATCGCGCTCAACTTCATCACGCCGCACCAGAAGTGGGGCATTCACTCGACCTACACCGACAACCTGCTGATGCTCACCCTCAGCCGCGGGGGGCCCTGCGTATGGCTGAGCGAGGACGACGCGAAGCGCGCCGGCATCGTCGACAACGACTGGATCGAGCTGTTCAACGTGAACGGCGCCATCGCGGCGCGTGCGGTGGTGAGCCAGCGCGTCAACCCGGGCATGGTGATGATGTATCACGCGCAGGAGAAGATCGTGAACACGCCCGGCTCCGAGATCACCGGCGCGCGCGGCGGCATCCACAACTCGGTGACCCGGATCGTGCTCAAGCCCACCCACATGATCGGCGGCTACGCGCAGTTGAGCTACGGCTTCAACTACTACGGGACCATCGGCACCAACCGCGACGAGTTCGTGGTGGTGCGCAAGATGAACCGGGTCGACTGGCTCGACACGCCGGTCGCCGACGAACTGATTCGCCCCGTGCAGGCGCAAGGAGAAGTCGCATGAAGATTCGCGCGCAGATCGCGATGGTGCTCAACCTGGACAAGTGCATCGGCTGCCACACCTGTTCGGTCACCTGCAAGAACGTCTGGACCAGCCGCCCCGGCATGGAGTACGCCTGGTTCAACAACGTCGAGACCAAGCCCGGCATCGGCTACCCCAAGGAGTGGGAGAACCAGGACAAGTGGAACGGCGGCTGGGTGCGCAAGGCCAACGGAACCATCGAGCCGCGGCAAGGCGCGAAGTGGAAGCTGCTGATGCGCATCTTCGCGAACCCGAACCTGCCCGAGATCGACGACTACTACGAGCCCTTCACCTTCGACTACGGCCACCTGCAGTCGGCACCGGAGATGAAGGCGACCCCCACGGCCCGTCCGCGCAGCCTGATCACCGGCAAGCAGATGGACAAGATCGTCTGGGGGCCGAACTGGGAGGAGATCCTCGGCGGCGAATTTGCCGGGCGCAGCAAGGACAAGAACCTCGACGGATTCGACCGGATGCAGAAGGACATGCTCGGCCAGTTCGAGAACACCTTCATGATGTACCTGCCGCGGCTGTGCGAGCACTGCCTGAACCCGGCGTGCGTGGCGTCCTGCCCCTCCGGCTCGATCTACAAGCGCGAGGAAGACGGCATCGTGCTCATCGACCAGGACAAGTGCCGCGGCTGGCGCATGTGCGTGAGCGGCTGCCCGTACAAGAAGATCTACTACAACTGGAAGAGCGGCAAGGCGGAGAAGTGCATCTTCTGCTACCCGCGCATCGAGGCCGGCCAGCCCACCGTGTGCAGCGAGACCTGCGTCGGCCGCATCCGCTACCTGGGCGTGCTGCTGTACGACGCGGACCGCATCCAGGAGGCTGCCAGCGTCGAGCACGACCGCGACCTGTACCAGGCGCAGCTCGACATCTTCCTCGACCCGAACGACCCCAAGGTCATCGCGCAGGCGCGCCTGGACGGCATCCCCGACAAATGGATGGAGGCGGCGCGCCACAGTCCGGTCTACAAGATGGCGGTGCAATGGAAGGTGGCCCTGCCGCTGCATCCCGAGTACCGCACGCTGCCGATGGTCTGGTACGTGCCGCCGCTGTCGCCGATCAGCGCTGCCGCCAATGCGGGGCATGTGGGCCGCAACGGCGAGATCCCCGACGTCAACCAGCTTCGCATTCCGGTCAACTACCTGGCCAACCTGCTGACCGCCGGCGACACCCTGCCGGTCGTGAACGCGCTCGAGCGCATGCTGGCCATGCGTGCCTACCAGCGCGAGAAGCACGTCGACGGGCGCATCAACCAGGCGGTGCTGGAACAGGTGGGCATCAGCCAGTTGGAAGTGGAGGAGATGTACCAGGTGATGGCGATCGCCAATTACGAGGATCGCTTCGTGATCCCCTCCACCCATCGCGAGTACGCGGAGAACACGTTCAACGTGCGCGGCGGCTGCGGCTTCACCTTCGGCAACGGATGCTCGGAAGGCACCAGCGAGGTGAGCCTGTTCGGCGGCGAGAAAAAGCGCACGATCCCCATCCGGGCGGAGGTTTGAGCATGCTTGCACTGAACTCCCCGCGGCCCATGACCAAGAGCCTGCGCGTCCTCTCGGCCGTGGTCGGCTATCCCGATGCGCATCTGCGCGGCAATCTGCCGGAGATGCGCGATCTGCTGGAGGACGAGCATGCCCTGTCGCCCTCCCGACTTTCCGAACTCGATGCGCTGATGGACACGCTGTGGCGCGCCGACGACCTGGAGGCCGAAGGCGACTACGTCGAACTCTTCGACCGGGGCCGCGGCACCTCCCTGCATCTGTTCGAGCATGTGCACGGCGACTCGCGCGAGCGGGGACCGGCCATGATCGACCTGGCGCAGACCTACGAGAAGGCCGGCTTGCTGCTGGCCGAGGGCGAACTGCCCGACTATCTGCCGGCCGTGCTGGAGTTCGCCTCCACGCAGCCGGCGCGCGAGGCCCGCGCCTTCCTCGGCGAGATGGCACACATCCTGAATGCCATCTTCGGCGCATTGCTGGATCGCGGCAGTCCCTACGCCAGCGTCTTCGGCGCCCTGCTCGAACTGGCCGGGGAGAAGGCGCAGCCGCTCAAGCCGCCGGCCGAAGAGACGCTCGACGAAAGCTGGGCCGAGCCGGTCGCGTTCGACGGCTGCTCGTCGAAAGGCCAAGCGAGGCCAGGCCAGCCGCAACCCATCCACATCGTGCGCAGGAACAACGCGGCACAAGGAGCATCGTCATGAATGGCGTGTATGGCTTTCTTTTCCAGGTCTATCCCTATGTCTGCTTCATGGTGTTCGTGCTGGGCAGCCTGATCCGCTTCGACCAGAGCCAGTACAGCTGGAAGAGCGACTCTTCCCAGATGCTGCGCACCGGAACCCTGCGCTGGGGCAGCAACCTGTTCCACGCCGGCGTCCTGTTCCTGTTCTTCGGCCACATGGTCGGGCTGTTCACGCCGCACAGCGTCTACGGCATCTTCATGAGCGCGGCAACCAAGCAGATGATGGCCGTCGTGGCGGGCGGTGTCGCGGGCAGCCTGTGCTTCGTCGGCCTGTCGCTGCTGCTGTACCGGCGCGTGTTCGATCCGCGCATCCGTCTCACCAGCCACCCCACGGACATCGCGATTCTGCTGGTGCTGTGGGTCCAGCTCGTGGTGGGGCTGATCACGCTGCCGTTCTCGCTGCAGCATGCCGACGGGAGCGTGATGCTGATCCTGGCGGACTGGGCGCAGCGCATCGTCACGCTGCGGCCGGTGGATGCCACGGCACTGGCGGCCCTGGCCTGGCCCTACCAGTTCCACATCGTGTTCGGCATGACGATCTTCCTGCTGTTCCCGTTCAGCCGGCTGGTGCATGTGTGGAGCGGCTTCGGGACGGTCCGATTCCTGTTCCGCTCGCACCAGGTCGTGCGCAGCCGCCGGCTGAACGTGCCTGCCGGTCACAACCAGCCGCGCGAGCCCGGGGCCCTCTGAACGCGAGGAGAGAACTTCATGAATGCCGAAACCCTCAACCCGGGCGCCGCGGCGCCCCACGGCATCGCACCGCGGTTGGCGCGGATCAATGGCGTGGCCCTGCACGCCGAAGCCGAGACGCTGTCGATGGAAGCGTTGCGTCAGCGCGCGTGCTCCGAGCTTCTGCGACAGGCGGCCATCGAGAGCGGCGTGCTGGAGTCCACGGACCGGGCGCCCGGCGATGGAGTGCTCAGCGAAGCGGCCTCGCGGGCCATCGTTGCCTGGCTGGAGCGCGAACTGCAGGTGCCCGAGCCCTCCGAGGAAGCCTGCCGGCGCCATCATGCGGCGCACCCGGCGCGCTACCGGACGGGACAGCGTGTGCGAATCCGGCATGTCCTGTTCGCAGTGACGCCGGGCATGGACGTGGTGGCACTGCGCAATCGCGCAGAGGCCTGCCTGCTCGATGTCCGCTGCCACGGTGGCAAGACAAAGGGTGGCGCAAGCACCGGTTTCGAGCGGGCTGCCCGCGAACTGTCCAACTGTCCCAGCGGGGCAGAAGGCGGCGCGCTCGGATGGCTGACCCCCGCCGATTGCGCACCCGAGTTCGCGCGCGAGATCTTCGGTCACGTCGAGGTCGGCGTCCTGCCGCGCCTGGTGCACAGCCGCTTCGGCCTGCACGTTGTGGAAGTGCTCGAACGCGAGGGTGGCGAGCCGCAGTCTTTCGAGTCGGTGCGCGGCGCGGTCGCGACGGCCCTGCGCCAGCAGGCCTACGTCACGGCGCTTCGGCAGTGCCTTCAGCTGCTGGCCGGCCAGGCCACGGTCGAAGGTGTGGACCTCGACGCGGCGCAGACGCCGCTGGTCCAATAAACGCAGCCGGCGGTGCGCGATGCCTGACGAACTGCTGCAGCGGCTGAGGCGCTTTCACGACGACTACTTTCCCGGCGTGCAGGACCGGTTCCAGAGCCTGGTGCGCGACGGGCAGCATCCGAACATCCTGTTCATCGGGTGCTCCGATTCGCGCCTGGTCCCGTACCTGCTCACCGGCACCGGGCCCGGCGAACTGTTCATCGTCCGCAACGTCGGCGCGCTCGTGCCGCCGCACGACGGCTCCGCCGGCTATCACGGAACGGCTGCCGCGATCGAATTTGCCGTGCTCAGGCTCGGCGTCGAGCGCATCGTCGTCTGTGGCCATAGCCATTGCGGCGGCATCCGCGCGCTGTACGAAGAGGACGTGCCGGAGGCGACCAACCTCTCGGCCTGGCTCGACCTCGCACGTGAGGCCGCGCTGCCGGTGCAGGTGACGGCCGAAGCGCTGCGCCGTACGGAGCAGCGCTGCGTCGTGCTGCAGCTGGAGCGACTGATGGCCTACCCGATGGTTCGCGAGCGCGTCGAGTCGGGCCGTCTCGCGCTCCATGGCTGGCACTACGTGATCGAGGACGGCGAGGTGCATGTCTTCGACCTTCGCACCGGAAGCTTCGTGCCGGCATCGCATGCCGACCACAGCGGTACCGGGCCGTTCGACCACTCGCCGGTGGACGATGGAAGCGGCACCAGCATCTTCAACGAGATCGACGAGGCATTGGCGCCCGCTGGCGCAAGGGCTGCCTGAAGGCCCGGGCGAAACGCTGGGCTGCGTGAAGGAAATCCACGAGTTCCTCGCCGCGCCCGCGCCGGCCGCAGCCATGACGCCGCGGGCAATCGCATCGGCCGTCAATTTACGCAGTGAGATGGATAAAGTGCGTTGCATCAGCGTCGCAATTTGCCTATTATGATGGGCAATATGCCAGCCGGAAGCCCTGCCACCACCATCCACATCCATCGGGGCGGGGAGTGGGTGCCCGCGGCGAGCATCCAGGCCCTCGCGGCTGACAAGTGCCGATTTGAGTACCTGCCCGAGTACGTCTTCAGCGAAGCAGATCCGTGGCCGGTGGCGCTTGGGCTGCCCATCGGCATCGAGCCCGACCGGTGGATTGACGGGCCCGCGGGTCGTGAGGCAGATCGACGGCCGCCAGCGTTCCTTTATGACCTGGTACCGCAAGGCAAGGGCCGCAAGTATCTGCTCGAGCAGCTCGAGCTCGCAGACAGCGACAACTTGATCATGCCGCTGGTGCTGAATGGCGCCTTCAACCCGATCGGCTGCCTACGTTTCGAGAGCGCGCTCGAGTTCTTCAATGACCAGGCGCAAAAGAATCCGGACCCGGCGACGGCTCAGGGATTCGAGCTCGACGAGGTCCTGAAGCGCAGCCAGGGGTTCCTCGACCACCTTTCCCTGCACGCGATGCTCGCTTCAGGCACGACCGGCGTCCAAGGTGTCGCACCGAAGTTTTTGTTGAGCACCGATCAGGACGCTCGTTGGTTCGCAGATCTGGCCCTGCCGGATGAGCGAGTGCGGGAGCACTGGCTGATCAAGCTTCCGCGCGGCAAGAGCAACGAGGATCGAGCTGTGCTGCGAAACGAGGCCGGCTTCCTGCGGCTTGCCGCCTCATGCGGCATGAGGACCCTGGCAGAGCCGAAGCTTCACGGCGAGATCTTGTTCGTCCGGCGCTTCGACCGCCAGGTGATCGATGGGCAGGTCCACCGGCTTCACCAGGAGAGCCTGGCAAGCATTTGTGACCTGCGAGGCTTCGGTATCCCCAAGAGCCAGCAAACGCTGCTCAAGGGGCTCCGCGGTGCCGTGTCGGATCCCGTGTGCGAGACGATCGAGTTCATGCAACGCGATGTGCTGAACCTGGCGATGCGCAACACGGACAACCACGCGCGAAACACGGCGGTGCAGCGGCTTCTCGACGGCACCGTTCAGCTCACCCCCGTATTCGACTTCGCGCCGATGTTCCTCGACAGCGAGGTCATCGTTCGCGGCTGCCATTGGCGTGACGGCGCGGGGAAAATCCAGGACAACTGGACGGAGATCCTCGAAACCCTCGAAGTCGACGACGAAGAACGCGGGATCATTGCCGCGGCCCTGGCCGACTTCGCCCTCACGGTCGCAGCAATCCCTTCGATTGCCGCGGATTGCGGCATCGAGGCGAGTGTGATCGAGGCGTGCAGAAGAACCATCGACAAGCAGGCTGAGCAACTACAGGCGCTCTCCGCTTTCGTTCCAGACGATGTCGATCGGGAGCGCTGCCGTGGATAAGAGGCGCAAGCGCTCGAACGCTGACGGTGAGCGCAGGCTCCGCGCTGAGTTCTACGCTGCCATCGCCTCGGGGAGCATGTCGGTCGGCCAGGCCGTTGCCGCCATGCGTCGCATCAGCAAGCTGACTCAGCCCGAGTTTGCAGAGCACCGCGGCCTCAGCGTTCAAAGCTTGCGGTTGATCGAAGCGGACAAGGCCAACCCGACGATCGAGACCTTGGAAAAAATCGCGGGCATCTTCGGGCTCCAGGTCGGCTTTGTGCCGAAGAACAGCCAGAGAGTTTCCGCCCGCGACCTGGAGCGAGCATCGTCGGAGATCGCCGGCTCCGATTCTGATCGGTGAAATCGACTGGGCGTGATTCCCGGTATCGCGTGATCCTTGACCTTCATCAATACCCCGTTCGCAGCGAAGCCCTACCGTTCGTAGGTTCCAACAGAAGCGGCGCGCATGCGCCCTGCCGCGGCCGCCATGACCAGTGCCGACACCCCCGACCCAAGCTCCCACACGACAGACGGCGCCGACCACCTGATGGCCCTGCTGCGAGAAGGCACCCTGAACCCGCTGCGCCTCGGCGAGCGAACGCTCCTGCCCATCATCCAGGGCGGCATGGGCGTCGGCGTGTCGGCGCACCGGCTGGCCGGCAGCGTCGCGGCGCTCGGCGCGATGGGCACGATCTCGTCCGTTGACCTTCGCCGCCACCATCCGGACCTGATGGAGAAAACGCGCGACCTGCCGCCGGGCGCGGTAGCCACGCGCCAGGCCAAGGAGGACATCAACGCTGCCAATCTCGAGGCGCTGGCGCGCGAGATCCGCGCCGCGCGCGCTCTCTCCGGCGGACGGGGCCTGATCGGCATCAACGTGATGCGCGCGGTCGGCGAGTACGCCCCCTCGGTGACCCGCGCGCTCGAATGCGGGATCGATGCGGTGGTGGTCGGTGCCGGCCTCCCGCTCGACCTGCCGGAGCTCGCCCAGGATCACCCCGACACGCTGCTGATACCCATACTTTCCGATGCGCGCGGCGTGCAGTTGCTGGTGCGCAAATGGGAACGCAGGAAGCGGGTCCCCGACGCGATCGTGATCGAGCATCCGCGCCTGGCCGGCGGCCACCTCGGGGCGGCGAAGATCGCCGACCTGGCCGATCCGCGCTTTGACTTCGAGAACGTCATCCCGCAATCACTGGCGTTCCTGCGTGCGGCGGGCGTCGAGAAGGACATCCCGCTGATCGCGGCCGGCGGCATTCGCCGCTTCGAGGACATCGCACGGGTGCAGGCGCTCGGCGCCGCGGCGGTGCAGCTCGGCACGCCCTTTGCCGTCACGCAGGAATGCGACGCGCATCCCGAGTTCAAGCGCGTGCTGGCACAAGCGCGCGACGAGGATCTGGTCGAGTTCACCAGCGTCGCCGGCTTGCCGGCACGTGCCGTGGCAACCCGCTGGCTCAAGGGCTACTTGAAGGCCGAAGCCAAGCTGCAGAGCGTGGCACACGTCAAGCCGCGCTGCACGCTCGCGTTCGACTGTCTGGCGCAATGCGGATTGCGCGACGGACTGCCGGGCTGGGGCCAGTTCTGCATCGACACCCAGTTGGCAGCGGCCCTGCGCGGCGACGTGAAGAAGGGCCTGTTCTTCCGCGGTGTCGGCAAGCTGCCGTTCGGCGACCAGATTCGCAGCGTGCGCGAGCTGCTCGCGCGCCTTCTGACGCTGGCCGAAGCCACGCCTTCAACGGGCGTCAACCCAGGTTGAGCGCGGAGCGCGTTGCAGCGGCGATGTCATCCGATGTGCACCGGCTGGCCTGCGTTGTCGAATGGAACGAAGCCGGCAATGTCGCCTGACTTGACCGATTCGACCATTCGCTGCAGCGGCGCTTCGGCCTGTTCGCTGGTCAGGCCGCGGGCGCCGCTACCCGAGATGGCGGCAACGAACACGATGTCCCAGGCCTGACCGAACTGTCGCGATTCATCGCGCAATGCGTCGAATGAAATCAGTTCGTCGGGCGTCTTGTCGACGCACATCAGCGGCGTCAACGTGCCGCCCTGGCCGGACAGGAAGCGCTGGCGCTGCGCCGGCGTGGCGTCCTCCGGCATGCCGGCGGCCGTGAAGACGAAAAGCAGGCGCTGCGGCTGCGCTTGTTCGTGCGCGGTGCGCAGCAGATCGTCGAAGCTTGAAATGGTCATGGTGGGCTCTGGTGGCAGGCGTGGCAGCGCATGGCGGCGGGTGCGATCAGCATGCGTTCGCGCGCGATGACGCGCTCGCAATCGCTGCAGAGCCCGTAGAAGCCCTGCGCGATGCGCTGAAGCGCCCGCTCGATTTCCTGCATGGTCGGACGGCGTACCTTGACCGCTGCGAAGCTGGCGACGCATTCGGATGGCAGCACGTCGGTCGCCTGCCCGGAGTGCACGTGGGTTGCTCGCGCACTTTCTCCGACCGCCCACCGATTCATGATGTCCAGACGCTCGATGAACGACTGCAAATCGTCCTCTGTCATGTGGTTCATGCCGACGCCTCCGAATGAATTTGACTTGCCGGCAGTATCCAGACGTCTGTCGATCGAGCCTTGATCCACGTCAAGCCCAGGCCCTCATGTCGAATGCCGCGCCTGATAGCCATACCAGAAGCTTCCCGCAATGCGATGTGCGAGATCGTCGGCGCGTTGTTGCAGCTCCACGTTTTCCAATGCCTGGGTGGTCTCGCGGAAGAGGGCGAGCCAGCGGTGGAAGAGCTCGGGCGTGAGCCCCGGCAATGCCGCATGCTTGGGCATCGGCGTTCCCTTGTATCGGGCCGTGCCCCTGAGGGCAGACGACCAGAAGTCGACGATCCTTGCCAGGTGTCGGTCCCAGTCGGTGATGTGCGATTCGAAGATCGGGGCCAGCACCGGATCCTTGCGTACCTTCGAATAGAAGGCATGGACCAGGTGCACGACCTCCTCTTCGGTACAAAGGTCAGGACTTGGTATGAGAGAACCTGCGGGCCGCGCGCCCGTGGCTTTTTGCTCCGCGAACATCCCACATCTCCTTTTGTCTCCTGGCGTTGCATTCCATTTGGAACCGCAAGCGAAGCCTAGCGCGGATGGGTCGCCGTTTTCTTTGATCTGAAGCAAGCTCCTTGCGCTTTGGCGCGACGGGTGTGCCTTCGTGCCACGCCCGCGGCGGCCCGGCTGCTCAAACGTGGAGCAGTGCAGCGGGAAAACCCGCGACTTGTCGACCCATTTGAACCCCTCGGCAGCCCTCCGGCACCCCGGGCCGCGTGGCACGGACATTGCCCCTCATGGGACGTGGAAGACACGGCCATCAGGACGTGTCCGATGCGCTTTTCAACCCCCCGCGAGGAGACGACCCCATGCAACTCAAGCTCTTGACCGTTCTCATATCCGCCGGCCTGGCCGCCTCGGCGGCCCACGCCGTTGTGACCGACAAGATGATCGAGAACGAAGCCACCGCCACCGGCAACATCCTCACCTGGGGATTGAATACCCAGGGACAGCGCTACTCGCCGCTCAAGCAGGTCAACACGGCGACCGTCGGCAAGCTGGCGCCGGTGTGGGCCTTCTCCTTCGGCGGCGAGAAGCAGCGCGGACAGGAAGCCCAGCCGGTCATCCACAACGGCAAGATGTTCGTCACGGCCTCCTACTCCCGCCTGTTCGCGCTCGATGCCACGACCGGCCGGAAGCTGTGGAAGTACGAGCACCGCCTGCCCGAAGGCATCATGCCCTGCTGCGACGTGGTCAACCGCGGGGCCGCGCTGTACGACAACCTGGTGATCTTCGCCACGCTGGACGCGCAGCTCGTGGCGCTCGACCAGAACACCGGCGATGTGGTGTGGAAGGAGAAGATCGACGACTACAAGGCCGGCTACTCGGCCACCGCGGCGCCCATCATCGCCAACGGGCTGATCCTCACCGGCGTGTCCGGCGGCGAGTTCGGCGTGGTGGGCCGCGTGGAGGCGCGCGATGCCAAGACCGGGCGGCTGGTCTGGATGCGGCCCACCGTCGAAGGCCACATGGGCTTCACCTACGACGCCGATGGCGCGGCCAAGGAGAACGGCGTCTCGGGCACCACCAACCAGAGCTGGCCGGGCGACCTGTGGAAGACCGGCGGCGCCGCCACCTGGCTCGGCGGCACCTACGACGGCAAGACGGGGCTCGCCTACTTCGGCACCGGCAACCCCGCTCCCTGGAACAGCCACCTGCGCCAAGGCGACAACCTGTTCTCCTGCTCGACCGTGGCGATCGACGTGAAGACCGGCCAGATCAAGTGGCACTACCAAAGCACGCCCAACGACAGCTGGGACTTCGACGGCGTGAACGAGTTCGTGACCTTCGACATGGACGGCAAGCGCGTCGGCGGCAAGGCGGACCGCAATGGCTTCTTCTACGTGAACGACGCGGCCACGGGCAAGCTCATCAACGCCTTCCCCTTCGTCAAGAAGATCACCTGGGCCAGCAGCATCGACCTGAAAACCGGCCGCCCCAACTTCATCGCCGACAACCGGCCCGGCGATCCGACTGCGGGCGCCGACGGCAAGAAGGGCAGTGCGGTCTTCGCCGCGCCGGGCTTCCTCGGCGGCAAGAACCAGATGCCGATGGCCTACAGCCCCGACACGAAGATGTTCTACGTGCCCGCCAACGAATGGGGCATGGAGATCTGGAACGAACCGGTGGCCTACAAGAAGGGCGCGGCGTACCTCGGTGCCGGCTTCACCATCAAGCCGCTCAACGAGGACTACATCGGCGCGCTGCGCGCGATCGATCCGAAGACCGGGAAGATCGCCTGGGAGGTCAAGAACAACGCGCCCCTGTGGGGTGGCGTGCTGACCACCGGCGGCAACCTGGTGTTCTGGGGTACGCCCGAGGGCTACCTCAAGGCGGCCGATGCCAAGACCGGCAAGGTGGTCTGGGAGTTCCAGACCGGCTCCGGCGTGGTGGCGCCACCGGTGACCTGGCAGCAAGGCGGCGAGCAGTACGTGAGTGTGGTCTCCGGCTGGGGCGGTGCGGTGCCGCTGTGGGGCGGCGAGGTGGCCAAGAAGGTCAACTTCCTGGAGCAAGGCGGCATGGTGTGGGTGTTCAAGATCCCCAAGGCCGGCGAGAGCAAGAGCAGCACCCGCACCGCGAAGGCGAACTGACAGAGACAGGCATCCACACAAGACCGGAGATCCCACATGAAAGACACCACGCGCCGCATCTTCATCATCCGCACCGTGGCTGGCGGCAGCGCCGTCCTCGCGCTTCCCGAACTCGCGCGGGCCGCACCCCCGCGGGTGGAGGAGAGCGACGAGACGGCAAAGGCCCTGGGCTACTTGCACGACACCAGCAAGGTCGACAAGAAGCGCTTTCCCAAGCACAGCCCCACGCAGCGCTGCACCAACTGCTCGTTCTTCCAGGGCAGCAGCACCGACGAATGGGGCGGCTGCGCGATGTTCGGGCGCAAGCAGATCGCGGGCCCCGGCTGGTGCAACGCGTGGGCCGCCAAGCCCGCCTGAGGGCGGCTGCGCGGCATTGCCGCGCAGCCGTCGCCCTGGTGGTGCCCTGCATCGGCGTTCCGGCCATGGCGCAGGACGTCGTGGCGCAGTTGCCGACCGGGCGGCCTTCCTCAACCTCGCCGCAACGCGCCAGCTGAGCGGCACGCTCAGCCTTTCATGGAACGCCTACCGGGTGAGGCTGCGCACCATCAGCATGGCGTGTCCTTCACAGGGGATAGCAGGCGAGAGTTCTCGTCGCCGCGATAGATCAGCCCGGCCTGCCTGGAGGCGCCAGGCACGAAGCGAAGCGGCTGCACCGGCGCGCCGCATGCGGCGTGCTGCGTGCGCTCGGCCTGCGCCTCGGCCAGCATGGCGTCGATGCGCCCACGGTGCTCGCTCTTCGGGCACACCGGGTCGGTGGCGGCCGCATCGCCCGTGACCAGAAAGGCCTGGCAGCGGCAGCCGCCGAAGTCTTTCTCGCGCTCGTCGCAGTCGCTGCAGCCGTCCTTCATCCAGGCCTGTCCGCGGTAGCGGTTGAAGGCGGCGCTGTCATACCAGGCGTCGCGCACCGGCGTGTCCCGCAGGTCCGGGAAGTCGATGCCGGGGAGCATGCGCGCGCTGTGGCACGGCAAGGCCTTGCCGTCGGGCGCCACCACCATGAACAGGGACCCCCAGCCCGCCATGCAGGGCTTGGGCTTGGCGTCTGCATAGTCGGGCGAGACCCACAGGACCTTCATGCGGCTGCCCTGACGCTCGCGATGGGCCATCATGATGGCCTCGGCGTCGCGCAGCTCATCGACCGTGGGCATCAGGGCCGCTCGATTGAGCCAGGCCCATCCGTAGTACTGCGTGTTGGCAAGCTCGAGGTAGTCGGCGCCCATGCGCTCTGCCATGTCAATGATGCGACCCACATGCGGCAGGTTGAAGCGGTGCATGACGCAGTTCAGCACCATCGGGTAGCCCTGCGCCTTGATGATCGCGGCGACCTTCGACTTGAGCTCGAAGGTGCGCGTCGAGCTGATGAAGTCGTTGAGCTCGCGCGTCGAATCCTGGAAGGACAGCTGGATGTGGTCCAGACCGGCCGCTTTCAGCGCCTTGGCGCGGCCCTCGGTGAGCCCGACGCCGGAGGTGATGAGGTTGGTGTAGAAGCCGAGCCCGCGCGCGTGAGCGACCAGATCCTCGAGGTCCTCGCGCAGCAGCGGCTCGCCGCCCGAAAAGCCGAGCTGCACCGCGCCGAGGGCGCGCGCTTCGCCGAGGATGCGCTTCCAGGTCGGCGTGTCCAGCTCGTCCTGGTGCCGGGCGTAGTCGACCGGGTTCGAGCAGAAGAGGCAATGCAGCGGGCAGCGGTAGGTGAGCTCCGCCAGCAGCCACATCGGCGGCTTGATCGTCGGGCCGTGCATGGCATGTCCTACTGCAGCCAGCCGCGCTGCCGGGCCTGCGCGAGGAAGGTGCAGACATCGTCGTGCAGCGCCGGCTGCGCGAAGGCGAGCTCCAGCTCCGCCACGATCTCGTCCACCGAGCGGCAGCCGTCGCAGCGCCGCAGGATCTCGGCCGCCGGCGTGTTGAGGCGCACCATGCCCTCGGGATAGAGCAACACCCAGCTGTTCTGCGCCGGCTCGAACTGCAGCCGGAACATCGTGGCCACGGCCGGCTTGGCTTCTGGGGTCGTCATGGGCGCAGCTCCATCGGCAGATCGTCGGGGTAGGCGCGCTCGATGGCATCGAGCATCGACCACAGGATGTCCAGCTTGAAATGCAGGATCTGGAGCGCACGGTCCTGGCGCTCGCGCGTGCAGGACCAGCGGCGCGCAACCTCGAGGCCATGCTCGACGTCGCGCGTGGCCAGCGGGATGCGCTGGCGAAAGTAGGCCAGGCCCTCGGCCTGGATCCACGGGTACAGCGACGGCCAGCCGGCCAGGCGGTCGGCGTGGATCTTCGGGGCGAACATCTCGGTCAGCGAGGAGATCGCCGCTTCCTCCCACGGCCTGCTGCGCGCGAAGTTGAGGTATGCGTCGACGGCAAAGCGCACGCCGGGCTGCACATGGCGCTGCGACCAGAGCGCGTCGTGCCCGAGGCCCGTCGCCTGGCCGAGCCGGCTCCAGGCCTCGATGCCACCGGCATTGGCGCCGGCGAAGTCGTCGCGCCCGTCGTGGTCGAGGATGCGCTCGAGCCAGCGCCGCCGTTCCGCGCGCTCGGTGCAGTTGGCCAGCACCGCCGCGTCCTTCTGCGGGATGCACAGCTGGTAGTAGAAGCGGTTCGCCACCCAGCCGCGGACCTGGAAGGGTTGCAGCTCGCCGCGGTTCAAGCGCAGGTTGAAGGGATGGTGAATGTGGTAGCGCGATTCGCAGGCACGCAGCCGGGCCTCGAATTCCTCGGGGCGCCACGTGCGCAGGGGTGGCGTGCTGCAGGCGGCGGCCGGCGCCGGGGCGTCCTGCCATTCGGTGGTGGTGGTGTTCACAGCGTGATCTCCATGCCGTCGTACGCCACCTCGATGCCGTGCGCGTCCAGCAGCCGGCGCTGCGCGCTGTCTTCGTCGAGGATGGGGTTGCTGTTGTTGATGTGGATGAGCACCTTGCGGCGCGCGCTGCTGGCCTGCATGGCGTCGACCATGCCCGCGCGTGCGGCGCTGGCCGTCTGCGGCAGGTGGCCCATCTCGGTGGCGGTCTTGCCGCTCAGCCCGGCGAGCCGCATCTCGTCTTCCTCCCAGAAGGTGCCGTCGACGAGCAGGCAGTCGGCCTCGCTCATCCAGCACAGCTCCTGCTGACCCACCTCGGCCAGGCCGGGCGAGTAGAACAGGCGCGTGCCGTCGTTCGGGTCCTCGATGAGCAGGGCGATGTTGTCGCCCACCAGCTGCTCGCGTCGGTGCGGCGAGTAGGGCGGCGCCATGCCGGGAATGGCCAGTGCGGTGAAGCGCAGCGAAGAGACACCCTCGATGCGGAACTCGGCACGGGTCTGCTCGCCCGCCACGGGCAGCATGTGCCAGCGCGTGCCGCAGTAGTGCTGCAGCACGTTGAGCAGCGGCAGGCCCGTGGTCAGGTCCTCGAACACGCAGGGCGTGGCGTAGACGTCGATGCAGGGGCCTTCACGCAGGCCCAGCAGGCCGGTGACGTGATCGATCTGTGCGTCCATCAGCACCACCGCCTTGATCGGCGTGTCGCGCAGGCCGCCGCGCGGATGCAGCTGTGCATGGCTGCGGATCTGCTGGCCGATGTCGGGGGATGCGTTCAGCAGCACCCAGGACTCGCCGTCGGCGGACACGGCGATGGAGCTTTGCGTGCGCGCATGCGCGCTCACTGCGCCCTGGCGCTGTCCCGCGCACAGCCGGCAATTGCAGTTCCATTGCGGGAAGCCGCCGCCGGCGCCGGAGCCGAGCACGAGAATCTTCATGGGAGTGTGTGAGCTGGGGGCGGCGCATCGCCCTCGATGCGCCGCCGATGGGCCGAAGGGGTCAGCGATTCGAGATGTACATCGTGATCTCGAAACCGAAGCGCAGATCTTCGAACGCGGGTTGCGACCATTGCATGAGAGTCTCCTTGAGCGTTGGGGTGAGGTCCGGGCGGGATTGCCTTCAGGACGCTCACCTTTCTGCAAGAGGTGTGCCGGTGGCACGTTGTCGGCGCTGGTGGCGTCCGGACAAGGGATTGCACTGAGTTGTCCCGGGCATTTGCGCGCCGGCGCGGCGAACGCTTGCTGCGGCCCGCGTGACAGTGTTCCACCGTGGAGCAGTGCTGCGCAGCCATGGCACAGGGATTTCCCGGGAAACTGGCACGACCCAGGCGGGAAACTCCGCGGAGCCGGCTTTGCCGGGCCGCTGGTGTTGCCCCCTTGAGGGAGTACTCGGCTACACGAAGTGAGCCGATACGGGGGTGGGGTTCACTTCCAGCGCAGCTTGCGGTAGATCGTGTTGCGGCTGATGCCCAGGCGCTTGGAGGCGACGGAGATGTTGCCCTGGGCGGCTTCGACGGCGGCGCGGATCATCTCGATCTCGGCTTCTTCGAGCGTGCGGACCGCCGCGCCTTCGGGCGTGGAAGAGGGCGCGGGCGCGGGCAGCGCAATGGCGGCCGGTGGCGCACCGAAGGCCGGCGCGGCCTCCGGCGTCAAGGCGCCGGGTGCGCCGTCCTGCCCTGCGACCGCATGGGCGGCCGGCGGCGCCGCCAGGGGCGCTCGAAGCCGCCGCGTGTCTTCGAGGAAGTCATCCGACAGATGGTGCTCGGTGATCTGCGCCTCGCCCGCCGCCATCACGACGGCGGTCCGCAGCACGTTCGCGAGCTGCCGGATGTTGCCGGGCCACGCGTAGCCGCCGAAGAGCGCGGCGACGGCGGGCGCGATCATGGGCGTGCCCTGCGGGCACTCGGCCAGCAGGATGCGCTGCGCCACGATGTCGAGGTCGCGGCGCTCGCGCAGCGCCGGCAGGCGCACCACCAGCCCGTTGAGGCGGTAGTACAGGTCCTCGCGGAAGGTGCCGGCCTCGATCATCTCGCGCAGGTTGCGGTGGGTGGCGCCGATCACGGCGATGTCCACCGAGATGGATTTCTGGCTGCCCAGCGGCGTCACGCAGCGCTCCTGCAGCACGCGCAGCAGCCGCGCCTGCAGCGACAGCGGCATGTCGCCGATCTCGTCCAGGAAGAGGGTGCCCCCATTGGCCTGCACGATGCGTCCGCAGGCCCCCTTGCGGCGCGCGCCGGTGAAGGCGCCGTCCTCGTAGCCGAACAGCTCGGCCTCGATCAGCGACTCGGGAATGGAGGCGCAGTTGACGGCGACGAAGGGCTGCTTGGCGCGGTTGGAGTCCTGGTGCACCGCACGCGCCAGGAGCTCCTTGCCGGTGCCGGTTTCACCGAGGATCAGCAGCGGGATGTCGCGGTTGAGGACACGCTGCACCTTCTGGACCACCGCCTCGATCTGCGGGTCGCCGGTGCGCAGGTAGTGCAGGCCCGACAAGCTGCTGCCCGGGGCGGGCGTGGCAGCGCCCGGAAGGGCCGCAACGGCGCCGGCGCGAACGCTTGCGTTGGGTGGCCCGCCCGGTGCGCTCGCCGCCTCGACCTCCATGCCGGCCATCATCGCGCGCGGGCCGTTGAAGCGGGCGTTGACGAAGAACTGCCGGCCGCTCGCCAGGCTCAGGCAGGCGGGCGTGGGCAGCGGCGCGCGGAAGTGATCGAAGATGGCCGCGACGCTGGTGCCGAACAGGCTTGTGAGGCTGTGCATGCGCAGCGCCGCGCTGCTCATGTCGAGCTGGTCGATCGCGCTGCGATTGGCGCCCAGGATCTTGCCGTCGGCGCCCACCACGATGATGCCCTCGAGCTGGGTGCCGATGAACTCGGCGCGGCTGTGGAAGTGCAGCCTCAGGCGGTTGCCGAAGTCGTCGGACAACCACTGGTTCTCGATCATGCGCGCGGACATGCGCACCAGGCCCATGGTGTGCTGGTGGTAGGCGCGATGGTCGCCGGTGACGTCGAGCACGCCGAGCATGTTGCCGCGCGGGTCGAAGATGGGGGCGGCCGAGCAGGTCAGAAAGCTGTTGGCGTGGATGAAGTGCTCGCCGCCGTGCACGACGGTGGGCGACTCCTGGAAAAGCGCGGTGCCGATGGCGTTCGTGCCCTTGGAATGCTCGGCCCAGTTGACCCCCGGCGACAGCGCGACCTTGCCGGCTCGCTCCAGAAACCTGTCGTCGCCGACCGAGTGCAGGATCGTGCCCTGGGCATCGGCCAGCACGATCATGCTTTCGGTGTCGACGATCTGCTCGAACAGCATCTCCATCACCGGCGCCGCATGCGTGAACAGGCGATGGTTGCGCTCCCGCGCCAGGCTCAGGTCGCTGCGCATCAGCGGCTCGAAGTCAGGGCGCTCGATGCGCGTGAGCCCGAGCGCGGCGCAGCGCTGGTGCGATTGCTCGATCTGCTCCATGCGCGCGGGTTGCTGCATGCAGGGCAGGGCGGTGGGCGTCGACCAGCTCCCGGCCGTCGCGGCCGGAACGTGATGGGATACGGACATCTTCGTGTCTCCTGCTCGTTTCGCTGCCGGGCGGGCAGCTCGTCTCCGGCGAATCCCGCGCGCCCTGGGGCGGCGCGGCACCGTGCTATCCGGGTACAGCCTTTCGGGTCCGGTTTCACCGAATCCGCCCGAAGCGTGCCACCGAACCGGCCGGCTGCCTTGATCTGGAGCAATCGGCAGGCACGGGAAGGCAATTTGTGTTCCAGCCTGCAACAGGTCGGCGTGGCACGGGGTTTGCGGACCGCTGCGCATCCTTCAACACAACCATGACGGAGACCTGACATGGACCGCAATCCTCACCGCACCCCCGTTTCCATTCGCCCGCCGTCCGGGCGCGGCGCCGCGAAGGCCAGCGCACTGCTGCTGGCCCTCTGCGCCTGCGTCGCCGCCCCCATGGCCTGGGCGCATGGCGATGTGACACCCCAGGCCGTCGACACCTCGGCGCTGCCCAAGCTCGGCGAGCAGTGGCGCGTCGAGAATCCCTACCGCGGCAGCGAGGCGGCGGTCAAGATCGGCACCTCTGCCTACAACCAGAACTGCGCGCGCTGCCATGGCCTGGACGCGATCTCCGGCGGCATCGCGCCCGATCTGCGCAAGCTCGACGGCGAGTGCGCGACGATGAAGGACGCCGGACGCCGGGCTGCCTGCGTGAAGGAGATCGACGAGTTCTATTCCTCGACCGTGCGCGCCGGCCGCACCCGCAACGGCGCTGTGTACATGCCGCCCTTCGAAGGCGTGATGAACCAGGAAGCCGTCTGGTCGATCAAGGCGTACCTCGAGACGCGCCGCGAGAAGCCCTTCTGAGCGGAGGCGGCCATGAAAAGCATTGGAGCGAGCCGCCGCGACTGTCTGCGCTGGCTGGGCGCCGCCGGCGCTGCCTCGGGCCTGGCGGGCCTGCCGCTGCACGCGGGGGCCACCCCGCTGGAGCGCGTGCGCGAGCGGGGCACGCTGACCGTCGGCATCTACCAGGACATGCCGCCCTTCCATGCGGGTGGCAAGGGCATCGACGTCGAGCTGGCCCAGGCGCTGGCCGAGTCGCTGGGCGTGCGGCTCTCGCTGCTGCCCTTCCATGCGGACGAGAACATGGCCGACGACTTGCGCCACATGGTGTGGCGCGGGCATTACCTCGGCTACGGGCCGGCCGACGTGCTGCTGCACGTGCCGGTCGACCGGCCGCTGATGGATGCCAATCCGCAGGTCGCCATTCTGGCGCCCTATTGCCGCGACAGCGTGGCGATCGCCAGGCGGCTCGACCGCGTGCCCCGGCTCGACACGCTGTCGCAGCTGGCCGACGGTCGGGTCGCGGTGCCGGGGCAGTCGCTGGCGGGCTGGCTGATGATCGGCGCGGACAGCGGCGCCTACAGGAACCAGCTGAACACCCAATGGAAGGACGGCACCGAGGCCGCGCGCGCACTGTTGCGCGAGGAAGTCGTTGCGGCGGCTGCCCTGGCCTCGGAACTGCAGGCCGTGCTGCGCGGCGACGCACGCTTCGAGATTACGCCGCTGCCTTCGCCGCGCGCGCCGCGCGACGGCTGGGCGGTGGGAATGGCTGTCAAGCGCGCTTCGACCGAACTGGCGCAAGCGCTGCAGCGCGCGGTGAACGAGCTGGCGGCGAGCGGCCGGCTGGCGCAGATCTTCGAGCGCGGCAACGTCGCGTGGCGGGCGGCCTGAGACCGCCGCCAAGGTCGGAGCCGGGCAGCGTCATCGACGTATGTGATCGATGAAGGCGCGCAGCTTGGGAAGCACTTGGCGGCGGCCTGAGTGATAGAGGAAGACGCCGGGTGTCGTGGACGCGCACGTGCTCAGCACTTCCTGGAGTCGCCCCGCGATTACGTGCTCGACGGCGATCGGCTCGGGCACTTGGGCCAGGCCGACTCCGCTGAGCGCAGCTCCGAGCATCGTCGGAAAATCATTGACGACCAAGGGTCCGTTGACCACCAGTTCGAGCGACCGCCCACCGTCTTCCACCCGCCATGGTGCGAGCGCGCCACTCGATCGACGCATCCGCACACAAGAATGAGCGTGAAGGTCTTCGGGGACTTTAGGTATGCCGCGGCGGCTCAGGTAATCTGGGCTGGCGACGATCGCGTAGCGCAATGCCGGCGTCAGGCGCACCACCGTCATGTCGGCCGCAATGAATTCACCCAAGCGGATTCCGGCGTCGAAGCCATCCTTCGCCAGGTCGACAAGCTCTTCACTGGCGGCAATTTCCACCACGACCTCGGGATAGGCTTGCGTAAAGGAAGCGAGCACAGGCTGCAGGAGCAGCGGCACCACGGCCCGAGGGGCCGCGAGGCGCAGGAGCCCGGACGGCCTCTGCGCCAAACCGCGAGCTGCATCGGCGGCTGCAACCATTTCCTCGAACGCCGGTCGCGCGTGTTCCAGAAACCGCTCGCCCGCTTCTGTCAGGCCGACGTTGCGCGTCGTGCGTGTGAACAGCGCGACCCCGACCCGCGCCTCGAGGCCTCGGATGGTTTGGCTGATGGCGGACGGCGTGATCCCGAGATCATCGGCTGCCTGCCGGAAGCTGCGGCGCTCCGCGACGCGCAGGAACGCCTCGACACCCTCCAGGGCACCGGGCGCCACTGTGTAGTTCGGCTTCATGGTTCATGAAGATTGTGCCCGCTTATCACGAGCAGGAAGCCCGCATAACCTGATCGCGAAAGGATTGCGATCATGTCTCAAGAGATCTTGTTCCAGAGCCATCTCGTGCTGGGCTATGTCGCCTGGCTTCTTTGCTTCGGCGTCTATCTGTGGCCAAGGCTCAAGGTGATGAATCACTTTGAAGCGCAACGCGCCATCGCCACGATCCACAGCTTCCGCTTTTTTGGGCTCGTCTTCATTCTGCCCGGCGTGGTCGGCCCCCATCTGCCGGGCGGCTTCGCCACTTTCGCCGCCTATGGCGACTTTGCGACCGGCGTGCTGGCCTTGCTCGCGCTTCTCACCGTCAGGATGCGGCCGCTGTTCTGGCTGTTCGTCGTCATGTTCAACTTGATCGGCGCGGTCGAGCTCGTCTTCGACTACTACCACGCCATCCAAGTTGGCCTTCCCGCCGTGGCGGGGGAATTGCGCGCCGCGTATGCGATACCGATCCTGTACGTGCCGCTGCTGATGATCACGCACGGCGTCGCGTTCTATCTGCTTCTGCGTCCACTCGGCAAGGAGCTCAAACGATCCGCGCCGCCGATCGACGAGGTGCGATGTGAAGGGGTGCCCTAGCAATTGCCTTGCGCTTCGAGCCGCTTCCACTCCGCATCGTCATACAGCCGCGAGCGGGTGATGAAGCGCAGTCCAGTCGGCCGCTCGAGCGAGAACATCCCTCCATTGCCCGGCACCGCATCGATGATCAGGTGCGTGTGCTCCCAATACGCGAATTGGGCGCGGCTCATGTAGAAGGGCGCGCCGGCGATCTCCCCCAGGCACACGTCCGCGTCCCCGGTCTGGAATTCCCCGAGCGCGAAGCACATCGGCGCGCTGCCGTCGCAGCAGCCGCCGGACTGGTGGAACATCAGCGGTCCGTGCACGGCGCGCAGGCGCTCGATGAGCGCCTGCGCGGCCGGCGTGGCGGACACGCGGCGGACGATGCCGCAGGGCGCCTCGGGCGCCCCCGGGTCGGACGACATGAGGCTTCGCTTCAGAAGAAGCCCAGCTTGTTCTGGCTGTAGCTCACCAGCAGGTTCTTGGTCTGCTGGTAGTGGTCGAGCATCATCTTGTGCGTCTCGCGGCCGATGCCCGACTGCTTGTAGCCACCGAAGGCCGCATGGGCCGGATAGGCGTGGTAGCAGTTGGTCCACACGCGTCCCGCCTGGATGCCGCGGCCCATGCGGAAAGCGCGTGCGCCGTCGCGCGTCCACACGCCGGCGCCCAGGCCGTAGAGCGTGTCGTTGGCGATCTCGAGGGCCTCCTCTTCGGTCTTGAAGGTCGTCACCGATACCACCGGCCCGAAGATCTCCTCCTGGAAGATGCGCATCTTGTTGTGGCCCTTGAAGACCGTGGGCTTGACGTAGTAGCCGGCTGCGAGCTCGCCGCTTTGCAGGTTGCGTTCGCCGCCGGTCAGGCACTGGGCGCCCTCCTGCTTGCCGAGATCGATGTACGAGAGGATCTTCTCCATCTGCTCCTGCGAGGCCTGCGCGCCGATCATGGTGGACGGGTCCAGCGGATGGCCTTGCTTGATGGCCTCGACCCGCTCGATCGCGCGCTCCATGAAGCGCTCGTAGATCGACTCCTGGATCAGCGCGCGGCTCGGGCAGGTGCAGACCTCGCCCTGGTTGAGCGCGAACATCGCGAAGCCCTCGAGCGCCTTGTCGAAGAAGGCGTCGTCGGCCGACATCACGTCCTCGAAGAAGATGTTGGGCGACTTGCCGCCCAGCTCCAGCGTCACCGGGATGATGTTCTGGGCGGCGTACTGCATGATCAGCCGGCCGGTGGTGGTCTCGCCCGTGAAGGCGATCTTGGCGATGCGGCTGCTCGAAGCCAGCGGCTTGCCCGCTTCCAGGCCGAAGCCGTTGACCACGTTGAGCACGCCCGGCGGCAGCAGGTCGCCCACCACCTCCATCAGCACCAGGATCGAGGCCGGCGTCTGCTCGGCGGGCTTGAGCACCACGCAGTTGCCGGCCGCGAGCGCCGGCGCCAGCTTCCACACCGCCATCAGGATCGGGAAGTTCCACGGAATGATCTGGCCGACGACGCCCAGGGGCTCATGAAAGTGGTAGGCGTAGGTGTCGTGATCGATCTCGCTGATGCCGCCTTCCTGCGCCCGGATGCAGGCGGCGAAGTAGCGGAAGTGGTCGATGGCCAGGGGCAGGTCGGCCGCCATCGTTTCGCGCAGCGGCTTGCCGTTGTCGAGGGTCTCGGCCACCGCGAGCTTCTGCAGGTTCTGCTCCATGCGATCGGCGATCTTCAGCAGGACGTTGGCGCGCTCGGTGGGCGAGGTCGCACCCCAGGCGGCCTTGGCCTTGTGCGCGGCATCGAGTGCCACCTCGATGTCCTTCGCGTTCGAACGCGGGATGCTGGTGAAGGCCTGGCCCGTGACCGGGGTGAGGTTGTCGAAGTATTGGCCGTCGATCGGCGCGACCCACTCTCCGCCGATGTAGTTGCCATACTGCTTCTTGTACGGGTTCTCGATGCCGAGGTGGGTCATTTCTGCCATGTCCATGAATCGTCTCCAGTCAGGTGGTTGAAAAAGGGGTGCTGCCGGGACGACGCGTCCCGCGCAGCCACTTCTGCAAAGCGCGGGCCATGCCGCGTGCCCACTGCCGCGAACGGCGCAAGCCCTTGTCGGGCCTCAGCTTTTTGGGCGCGCACCGCACAGGCGCGGCATGGCCGCTCCAGGGGGCTCTGTGCCACCGTTGAGCAACTGCTGCAGAACGGGACAGGGCCGCTCACCGGATCGAAGCTGTGCGGGCGCAGCAAGGCTCGCGTGCGCCCCTGCTGCGTTGTGCGCCCTCGCACCTCTTCCACCTGCCGGCACAACATTTGCGCTAGCGCAAGGTCCATCGATGTCGAGTCCCCGACGATCGGAAGGACCTACAGGAGCCAAGGCATGACATCACCGGACAACGCACAGACCCCGAAGCAATACCTTCCCCCGCAAGCGCTGATGCGCTCGGCCCACGTCGCAGGACGTGCCGCCTACGACGCGCTGGCGGCAGAGGCCGAGGCCGACTACGAAGGCTATTGGGCGCGGCTGGCGCGTGAATTCGTGGAGTGGAAGACGCCGTTCGAGACCGTGCTCAACACCGAGCACGCACCCATGTACAAGTGGTTCGAGGACGGCACCCTGAACGTCTCCTACAACTGCCTGGACCGGCAGGTCGCCGCCGGCCGGGGCGACAAGGTCGCGATCATCTTCGAGGCCGACGACGGCAAGGTGACGCACACCACCTATGCGCAGCTGCTCGCACAGACCTGCCGCATGGCCAACGCGCTGAAGGCGCTCGGCATCGGCAAGGGCGATCGCGTGGCGATCTACATGTCGATGTCGGTCGAAGCCGTGGCGGCGATGCAGGCCTGTGCGCGCCTGGGCGCGGTGCACTCGGTGGTGTTCGGCGGCTTCTCGGCGCATTCGCTGCGCGATCGGATCGCCGACACCGGCGCCGTCGCCGTCATCACGGCCGACGAGCAAGTGCGCGGCGGCAAGACCCTGCCCTTGAAGGCGCTGGTGGACGAGGCGCTGGCGTTGGGTGGCTGCGAGGCCGTGCACAACGTCGTCGTCTACCGCCGCACCGGCGGGGCCATCGCCTGGCAGTCGCATGACCGCTGGATGCACGAGCTCACGCAGGTGCAGCCCGAGGTCTGCGAGCCCGAATGGGTGGGTGCCGAGCACCCGCTCTTCCTGCTCTACACCTCCGGTTCCACCGGCAAGCCCAAGGGCGTGCAGCACAGCAGCGGGGGCTACCTGGTGCAGGCCGCCGTGACCGCCAAGTGGACCTTCGACCTCCATGACGACGACGTCTTCTGGTGCACGGCCGATATCGGCTGGGTCACCGGCCACAGCTACATCGCCTACGGCCCGCTGGCCCTGGGCGCGACCGAGGTGGTGTTCGAAGGCGTCCCGACCTACCCGGATGCGGCACGCTTCTGGAAGATGATCGAGAAGCACAAGGTGACGGTGTTCTACACCGCGCCCACCGCCATCCGTTCGTTGATCAAGGCGGCCGAGGGCCATGCGGAAGTGCATCCCCGCAACTTCGACCTGACGAGCCTGCGCATCCTCGGTTCGGTGGGCGAGCCCATCAACCCCGCTGCCTGGGAGTGGTACCACGAACATGTCGGCGGTGGCCGCTGCCCGATCGTCGACACCTGGTGGCAGACGGAGACCGGCGGCCACATGATCACGCCGCTGCCGGGCGCGACCGACCTGGTGCCGGGCTCCTGCACTCTGCCGTTCCCGGGCATCATGGCCGCGATCGTCGACGAGACCGGCGGCGACCTGCCGAACGGGCAAAGCGGCATCCTGGTGGTCAAGAAGCCCTGGCCCGGCATGATCCGGACCATCTGGGGCGACGATGCCCGCTACCAGTCGAGTTACTACCCGAGCGAACTGCGCGGCTACTACCTGGCCGGCGATGGCGCGGCGCGCGACGCCGAAACGGGTTACTTCACCATCGGCGGGCGCATCGACGATGTCCTGAACGTCAGCGGCCACCGCATGGGAACGATGGAGATCGAGTCCGCGCTGGTGGCGTGCACCGATCTCGTCGCCGAGGCGGCAGTGGTAGGCCGCCCGGACGACACCAGCGGCGAGGCGATCTGCGCCTTCGTCGTGCTCAAGCGGTCCCGCCCGACGGGCGAGGAGGCCGGCAAGCTGGCCGCCGAGTTGCGCAACTGGATCGGCAAGGAGATCGGACCGATCGCCAAGCCGAAGGACATCCGCTTTGCCGACAACCTGCCGAAGACGCGCAGCGGCAAGATCATGCGCCGCCTGCTGCGCTCGGTCGCGAAGGGCGAGGCGATCACGCAGGACACGTCGACGCTGGAGAATCCGGCCATCCTGGATCAGCTGACGGAGGCGCACTGAGTCCAGTCGAAGCCTCGATCCTCGCGCCGGCCAGGCCGGCATGAGGACAGGGCGGTTGCCGTTCAGTCGCCGTGTTTCGCAGCGCGCGCTTCGACGACGACGATCGTGAGCTTCGAGGAAGCGTCGGCGATTGTTTCAGGCTCCTCCGACAGACCGGCAGCCACCAGCAGGGCGGTCGCTGCCATGGTGGCCAGGATGAATGCCAGTGAATTCAGTAGTGCGGCGGTGCGCTTCGTGATCATGGGATGAACTCCAGCGGATGGACTAGGGCCGGTGCCCGACGATCTATCGCAGCACCAGAACCGGAAGTGCCGAGTGGGTCAGCACGTGCTGTGTCTCGCTGCCCAGCAAGAGCCGCTTGATCCCCTTGCGGCCGTGCGAGGCCATCACGATCAGGTCGCACTTGTGCTTCTTGGCCGCCGCGATGACAGCGTCGGCCACCCGGTCCGAGGGGATCGCTGCCGTCTTGATCCGGACGCCGGCAGCCGTGGCCCGGGTGCTGATCGCGTCGAGCATTCCTTGTGCCTTCTCGGCCCACTGCTTTTCGATGCGCGCGACATCCTCGTGCGCAAGCGTCAGCGCCCCGTCGAAGTAGGTCGTGGGATAGCGCGGCACGACGGTGAGCGCCACGAGGTCGGCATCATGCTGCGCCGCCAGCGAGATGGCGCTGGCGACGGCCTTCTTCGAAAGCGTCGAGCCGTCCGTGGCGACGAGGATGCGTTTGAACATGGTGTCTCCGGCTGAGGTGGATGGCGCAAGCGTAGGCGTGTGGCGCGCTCGCGGCTTGATTCAGATCAAGGCCATGGCGCTTGCCTGCCCATAGCCTCGTCATATGCAAGCTGCACTTCCGGCGGGTTCGTCGACCCGCGCCGATCCTCTGCGCCCCGATGCCGAAACACAGGCCGGCTGGGCGCTGCTGGACGATCCGGCCGAATGGCCGGCCTTCGGCCGCCCGATCGACGGCGATGCCGCAGGTGGCCGCTGGGAATCGCAGGTTGCGGTGGAAGGCATGCACTGCGCGGCCTGTGCCTTCACGGTCGAGGCGGCGCTGGCCCAGGTGCCGGGCGTGCACAAGGTCGAGGTCAACGCGGCAACCCGGCGCGCGCGCGTGGTCTGGTCGGCCGCGGCCGTGAAGCCATCGCGCTGGTTCGGCGCCTGCGCCGCCGCCGGCTACCGGCTGGTGCCTGCCGCAGACATGGCCGTGCGCGCGCGGCGCTCGCACGAGGCGCGGCTGGCGCTCTGGCGCTGGCTGGTCGCCGGTTTCTGCATGATGCAGGTGATGATGTACGCCTATCCCGCGTACATTGCCCAGCCGGGCGACATGACGGCCGATGCCGCGCAGCTGCTGCGCTGGGCCTCCTGGGTGCTCACGCTGCCCGTGATGCTGTTCTCGTGCGGGCCCTTCTTCCGCAGCGCGCTGCGCGATCTGCGCCTGCGCCGTGTCGGCATGGACCTGCCGGTCGCGCTCGGCATCGCGGTGACCTTCGCGGTCAGCACCGCAGCCACCTTCGACCCCACCGGTGCGCTGGGCCACGAGGTCTACTTCGATTCGCTCACGATGTTCGTGTTCTTTCTGCTCACGGGGCGGTGGCTCGAAACCCGATTGCGGGACCGCACCGCCGGGGCCCTCGAAGCCCTGATGAACCGCCTGCCGGACAGCGTCGAGCGCCTCGGTGCCGATGGCGCTTTCGCGCGTGTCGCGGTCCGGCGGCTCGCGCTCGGCGACGTGGTGCGCATCCTGCCGGGCGAGGCCTTTCCCGCGGACGGCGTCGTCATCGCCGGCGACACCACGGCGGACGAGGCCCTGTTGACCGGCGAATCGCGCCCGGTTCCGCGCCCCCGCGGCGCGCGCGTGCTGGCCGGCAGCCACAACCTTTCGTCGGCGGTGCAGGTGCAGGTCGAATCGCTCGGGCAGGACACGCGCTTCGCACAGATCGTCGCCTTGATGGAAAGCGCCTCGCTGCAGAAGCCACGGCTCGCGCAACTGGCGGATCGCGCGGCGCGGCCCTTCCTGGTGGCGGTGCTGGCCGCCGCCGCGCTGGCCGCGGCGTTCTGGTGGCCGGTCGACCCCGGCCGCGCGCTGATGGTGGCGGTGGCGGTGTTGATCGTGACCTGCCCCTGCGCGCTGTCGCTGGCCACGCCGGCGGCCATGCTCGCAAGTGCCGGCTTCCTGGCCCGACGGGGCGTGATGGTGAGAAATCTCCAGGCGCTGGAGGCGCTGGCCAGCGTTGATACGGTGGTGTTCGACAAGACCGGCACGCTCACGCGCGACACGCCCCGCGTGGACCGCGTCTACTGCCGCCAGGGCCTGCGGCCCGGGGACGCCGTCGAGCTCGCCGCCGCGCTCGGCGCCCAGTCGCTGCATCCGGCCGCACGTGCGCTCGTCGGCGCATGGCGCGCACAGTTCCGTTCTTCCCCGGCGTGGGAGCTTCTTCAGCTGACGGAGCACGGCGGCCTGGGCCTCGAGGGCCGCCTGCGCCGTCCAGGCGACACGAACGGCGTCGCGCGCCGCCTTCGCCTGGGTTCGGCGGACTTTTGCGGCGTCGAGCCGCTGCCGGTCGATGCGGCGCAGGTGCATCTGAGCGACCCCCAGGGCTGGATCGCGAGCTTCGTGCTGGCCGAGGAACTGCGCGCCGATGCCGTCGGCACGGTAGGAGCGCTGGGCGCGCAGGGGCTGGCCCTGCATCTGCTGTCCGGCGACCGCACGGCCGCCGCGTGCGAGCTCGCCCGGCGCGCCGGAATCCCCGACGCCCGCGGCGACTGCGCCCCGGAGGAGAAGCTGAGCGTCCTGCAGCAACTCCAGGCCCAGGGCCGGCGCGTCGCGATGGTGGGCGACGGGCTCAACGACGGCCCGGTGCTCGCGCATGCCCATGCCTCGTTCGCCTTCGGCAACGCGGTCCCGCTGGCGCAGGCGCGTGCCGATTTCGTCGTGCTCGGCGATTCGCTGGCGGTCATTCCGCAGGCGATTGCGCAGGCGCGTCGCACGCTGCGCATCGTGCGCCAGAACCTCTGGTGGGCGGCCGGCTACAACGCCCTGTGCGTGCCGCTGGCGCTCGCGGGTTGGCTGCCGGCCTGGCTGGCGGGGCTGGGCATGGCGGCGAGTTCCCTGGTCGTGGTGCTCAATGCGGCGCGCCTGGCCGGATCCCCCGTCGAGGAGCGCTGATGGACATCCTCTTCCTGCTGATCCCGTTCTCGGTCGTGCTCGTCCTGGTGATCCTGGGCGGCCTCTGGTGGGCGATCGAGCGTGGCCAGTTCGACGATGTCGAGGGCGAAGGGGAGCGGATTCTGCGCGGCGATTGATCTGCATCAAACCGCCGCCCCGGCGGCGCCGGGACACTTGCCGTCATCCACGAGAAGGCCCGAAGATGCAACCATCGAATCCCCCCACAGCCGTCTACAGCGACACCGTCGTGCGGCAATTCGCGCTCATGTCGGTGGTCTGGGGCGTGGTCGGCATGCTCGTCGGCGTGATCATCGCCTCGCAGCTGGCCTGGCCCCAGCTCAACCTCGGCATTCCCTGGCTCAGCTATGGACGGCTGCGCCCGCTGCACACCAACGCGGTGATCTTCGCCTTCGGCGGCTGCGCGCTGATGGCCACCAGCTTCCACGTGGTGCAGCGCACCTGCCAGGTCCGCCTGTTCGCGCCGGCACTCGCCTCCTTCGTCTTCTGGGGCTGGCAGGCCGTGATCGTGGCCGCCGCCATCAGCCTGCCGATGGGCTACACCAGCGGCAAGGAGTACGCCGAACTCGAATGGCCGATCGACGTCCTGATCGCGCTGGTCTGGGTGGCCTATGCCGTCGTGTTCTTCGGCACCATCGGCACGCGCAAGGTCCGGCACATCTACGTGGCCAACTGGTTCTACGGCGCCTTCATCCTCGCAGTGGCGCTGCTGCACATCGTCAACAGCGCGGCGATCCCCGCAGGCTGGATGAAGAGCTACTCGGCCTATGCCGGCGTGCAGGATGCGATGGTGCAGTGGTGGTACGGTCACAACGCCGTCGGCTTCTTCCTGACGGCGGGCTTCCTCGGGATGATGTACTACTACATCCCCAAGCAGGCCGGCCGGCCGGTGTACTCGTATCGGCTCTCGATCGTGCACTTTTGGGCACTCATCTTCACGTACATGTGGGCGGGCCCGCACCACCTGCACTACACCGCGCTGCCGGACTGGACCCAGTCGATCGGCATGGTGTTCTCGCTGATCCTGCTGGCGCCCAGCTGGGGCGGGATGATCAATGGCGTCATGACGCTGTCGGGCGCCTGGCACAAGCTGCGTACCGATCCGATCCTGCGCTTCCTGATCGTCTCGCTCTCCTTCTACGGCATGTCGACCTTCGAGGGGCCGATGATGTCGATCAAGACGGTGAACGCGCTGTCCCACTACACCGACTGGACGGTGGGCCACGTGCACAGCGGCGCGCTCGGCTGGGTCGGACTGATCTCGATGGGCTCGCTCTACTACCTGATCCCGAGGATGTACGGCCGCAACGAGATGTACAGCGTCAAGGCGATCGAGCTGCACTTCTGGATGTCCACCATCGGCATCGTGCTGTACATCGCCGCGATGTGGATCGCCGGGGTGATGCAGGGCCTGATGTGGCGGTCGATCAACCCCGACGGCACGCTCACCTACACCTTCGTCGAGAGCGTCAAGGCCACCTATCCGTACTACGTGGTGCGGGTGCTCGGCGGCGTGCTCTACCTGGGCGGCATGCTGGTGATGGCCTGGAACTGCTGCATGACCGTGGTCACCGGGCGCTCGGAGCGCGCCGTCATTCCGCTGCCCGCAGCCGCGCATGCCTGAGGAAGAAATCATGAGTTCAAGCGCTCCCCAATCCGGCTTCTCGCACGAGAAGATCGAGACCAACAACTTCCTGATGGTGGTGCTGATCCTGCTGGTCGTCGCCATCGGCGGCCTGGTCGAGATCGTGCCGCTGTTCTTCCAGAAGTCCACCACCGAGGCCGTCGCCGGCATGCAGCCGCCGGGTTCGCTGCAGGTGCTGGGCCGCGATGTCTACGTACGCGAGGGCTGCTACAACTGCCATTCGCAGATGATCCGGCCCTTCCGGGCGGAGACCCTGCGCTATGGCCACTACTCCGTGGCGGGCGAGTTCGTCTACGACCACCCCTTCCAGTGGGGCAGCAAGCGCACCGGCCCCGACCTGCAGCGTGTCGGCGGCAAGTACAGCGACGAGTGGCACCGCATCCACCTCGTCAACCCGCGCGACGTGGTGCCCGAGTCGAACATGCCGGCCTACGCCTGGCTCGAGAACGCGCCGCTGGACGGCGCGCAGGCAGCGAGCCACATGCGTGCGCTGCGGCGGGTCGGCGTGCCCTTCACCGACGCACAGATCGCCGCGGCGCCGGCCGAGATCAAGGGCAAGACCGAGATGGATGCGCTGGTGGCTTATCTCCAGTCGCTCGGCCTCGCGCTGAAGTAGGGAGCATGCAGATGGACATCACCACTTTGCGCATCCTGGCCACGCTGGCCTCTTTCGCGACCTTCATCGGCATTCTCGCGTGGGCTTTCTCGCGCCGCCGTGCGAAGGCCTTCGAGGACGCGGGCCGCTTGCCCTTCGAACAGGACTGAGAGATCCCCATGAGCGACTTTTTCAGCGACTTCTGGTCGAACTACGTAGCCCTCGCCACGCTGGGCAGCATCCTGCTGTGCGCCTTGCTGCTGTGGGTGGTGGCCCGCTCGTCGGCGCCGTCCGGTTCGGACAACACGACCGGCCATGTCTGGGACGAGGACCTGCGCGAGGCCAACAACCCGATGCCGCGCTGGTGGATCGGTCTCTTCGTGATCACCATCGTCTTCGGCCTGGCCTACCTGGTCGCCTACCCTGGGCTCGGCAGCTACAAGGGCGAGCTCGCCTGGAGCACCGCCGACGAGTACGCCAAGGACCAGGCCCGGGCCAAGCGCGAGCTGGAGCCGGTGTACGCCGCCTATGCGGCCATGCCGGCCGAGCGCGTGGCCGGCGAACCGGCGGCCATGGCGATCGGCGAGCGCCTGTTCCTCAACAACTGCGCGCAATGTCACGGCTCGGATGCGCGCGGCAGCAAGGGCTTCCCGAACCTGGCCGACAGCGACTGGCTGCACGGCGGCATGCCCGACAAGATCAAGGAATCGATCACGGGTGGACGCACGGGCGTGATGCCGCCGATGGCCGCCGCGGTGGGCACCCCCGAAGATGTGAAGAACGTCGCCAACTACGTGCTGAGCCTGTCGGGCAGCCCCCACGATTCGGTGCGTGCCGGCCTGGGCAAGAGCAAATTCAGCGCCTGCGCGGCCTGCCACGGCATCGGCGGCGTCGGCAACCCCGCGATGGGCGCGCCCAATCTGGCCGACAAGGTCTGGCTGCATGGCTACGGGCAGGAAGCGATCATCTCGATCATCAACACCGGCAGGACCAACCAGATGCCGGCGCAGCAGGGCCGCCTGACCGAGGCGCAGATCCATGTGCTGGCCTCCTACGTCTGGGGCTTGTCGAACAAAGCTGTCGTGACCCCGTAGGCGCACCGTGGAAGACACTGCCTCGGCACCGACCCGCCCGGCGCGCCGGGTGATCCCGATCGCCGCCGCGCCCGAGAGCGGGGGACTCTTCGTCGCGCACAAGAAGGTCTATCCCCGCACGGTGCGTGGCGTCTTCACGCGCTGGCGCTGGACCTTGGTGTTCCTGACGCAGCTGGTGTTCTACGGACTGCCCTGGCTCGAATGGGGACAGCGTCAGGCCGTCCTGTTCGACCTGGGCGCGCGGCGCTTCTACATCCTCGGCCTGGTGCTGTACCCGCAGGACCTGATCTACCTGACCGGGCTGCTGGTGATCTCGGCGCTCTCCCTGTTCCTCTTCACCGCGGTGGCAGGGCGGCTGTGGTGCGGCTATGCCTGTCCCCAGACCGTCTACAGCGAGATCTTCATGTGGGTCGAGCACAAGATCGAAGGCAATCGCATCGCGCGCATGCGCCTGGACGAGGGCGAGTTCTCGCTCGAGAAGCTGGTCAAGAAATGGTTCAAGCACATCGTCTGGCTCGGCATCGCGCTGTGGACCGGCTTTACCTTCGTCGGCTATTTCACGCCGATCCACGAGCTGGGGCTGGCCTTCCTGCAGACGCGCATGGGCTCGTGGGAGGTCTTCTGGGCCTTGTTCTACGGCTTCGCGACCTACGGCAATGCGGGCTTCATGCGCGAGCAGGTCTGCATGTACATGTGCCCCTACGCACGCTTCCAGAGCGCGATGTTCGATCGCGACACCCTGATCGTGAGCTACGACGGCGAGCGCGGCGAGCCGCGCGGCGTGCGTTCCAAGGGCAGCGATGCCCGTGCGCTGGGCATCGGCGACTGCATCGACTGCACCTTGTGCGTGCAGGTCTGCCCGACCGGCATCGATATCCGCAAGGGGCTGCAGTACGAGTGCATCGGCTGCGGGCTCTGCGTCGACGCCTGCGATACGGTGATGGACAGGATGGCGGCTCCGCGCGGCCTCATCCGCTACGCCACGCAGAACGGCATGGCTGGCCACTGGACGCGCAGCCAGGTGCTGCGCCGGGTGCTGCGCCCGCGGGTGCTGATCTACGCCGGGGTGCTGGCGGCATTGACCATCGGCTTGCTCGCAAGCCTGGTCGTCCGGATGCCGCTCAAGGTCGACGTGGTGCGCGACCGGGGCTCGCTGGCGCGCATCGTCGAGGGCGGCCAGCTCGAGAACGTCTACCGGCTGCAAATCATGAACGCGACCGAGCGGCAGCAGCGCTACCGCATCGAGGCGCACGGCCTCGAGGGCCTGGGCGCCTCGCCGGCCGAGCCGGTCGAAGTCGGCCCGGCGCAGTCGCGCTGGGTTGCGGTTCGGCTGCAGCTTCCCTACGGCAGCGCGACTGCCGGCTCCCACGCCGTGCACTTCGACGTGCGCTCGCTGGACGGCAGCGCGCAGGTGTCGGAGAAAGCCACTTTCATGGTGCCCCGTTGAAATCCGAAGGAGACCCGATGGACGATCGCCCGATGACCTTGCCGAAGCGCGAGCCCTGGTGGCGCTTTCCCTTTGTCTGGATGGTCATGGCGGGGCCCGCCGTGGTCGTCGTCGCCAGCTTCGTGACGCTCTGGCTGGCCCTGCGGACGCCGGATCCGGTGGTGGAGGCGGACTACTACCGCCGGGGCATCGAGATCAACAAGGCTCTCGCCGACAAGAAGCTGATGCCGGCCCTGGCCGGCCGCAACCACGCAGCGACACCGGCCGACGACGTGCCGGCCCCCCGGCGCTGACGATCATGAAGATGCAGACCTGGATGTCGATCCTCTGGCCGGCCTTCCTCTTGGCCAGTGCGACCGAGCTGCTGGTGTTCGCGCTGGTCGATCCTGCCGATCTGCATTGGCGCGGAGAGGTGCTCGCCCTGTCGCGCCAGACGGTCTACACGGCCGCCTTCTTCGTCTTCTGGCTGCTGGCGACGGGCGCGAGCGCGCTGACGCTGCTGTTGACGATTCCGGCGAGGGAGATCAACAACCGGGAGGATTGACGATGCGGCGCAGCCCCTCGGGATCGACGATGCGCACCTTGCGCTGATCGATCTCCACGATGCCGTCGCTCATGAACTTCGAGAGCGTGCGGCTCACCGTTTCGAGTGTGAGGCCGAGGTAGCTGCCGATCTCCTCGCGCGTCATCCGAAGGATGAACTCGGATTGCGAGAAGCCTCGCGCATGCAGGCGTTGCACCAGGTTCAGCAGGAAGGCGGCGAGCCGCTCCTCGGCCCGCATGCTGCCCAGCAGCAGCATCACGCCGTGCTCGCGCACGATCTCGCGGCTCATGATCTGGTGGACGTGGCGCTGCAGTGCCGTGACCTCGCGCGACAGCGCCTCCAGGCGCTGGAAGGGCATCACGCAGACCTCGGAATCCTCGATCGCGACCGCATCGCAGGTGTGCTGTTCGTTGACGATGCCGTCCAGGCCGATGATCTCGCCCGCCATCTGGAAGCCCGTGACCTGGTCGCGGCCGTCCTCGCTGGCCACGCGGGTCTTGAAGAAGCCCGAGCGGATCGCGTAGAGCGAGGTGAAGTGCTCGCCGTTGCGAAAGAGGGTTTCGCGGCGCCGCACCTTGCGCCGCGTGGAGACGAGCTCGTCGATGCGCTTGAGCTCATGCGGCTCCAGCCCGGCGGGCATGCAGAGCTCGCGCAGGGTGCAGCTCGAGCAGGCGACCTTGATGTTCTGGATCTTCATGGGAGGCATCGGTGTGTGCGGCCATTCTGAGCCGCAACATGCAAAGGAGGCTTGATGCACATCAAGGGCGGTGGGGCCGCCCGGCGGCATAGTGGCCCACTCTGCTTTCACCCTGCCGCTGCGATGAACTCATCCCTGGCCCTTGCTCCCGACGCGTCGTCCTCGGTCAGGCCGGCGCCGGCCTTGCTGCGGCGCTTCGACCTCTGCGGACCGCGCTACACCTCCTACCCCACGGCGGACCGCTTCGTCGAGGCCTTCACGGCCGACGACTACGTCCGGGCGCTGCGGCAGCGCAGCGAGCTTGGCGCGCACGGGCGGCCGCTGTCGCTCTACGTGCACATCCCGTTCTGCGAGTCGCTGTGTTACTACTGTGCCTGCAACAAGATCGTCACGCGGCACCAGAGCCGCGGGCGGCAGTACCTCGAGTACCTGTCGAAGGAAGTGGCCCTTCAGGTTGCGCACCTCGGCCGAGGCGCCGTGGTCAGCCAGCTGCACCTGGGCGGGGGCACGCCCACCTTCCTGCACGATGCGGGCTTGCGCGAACTGATCTCCGTTCTTGAGGAGGCATTCACCCTGCCGCCGGAGCGCGAGCAGTCGATCGAGATCGATCCGCGCACCGTCGACGGCCATCGCCTTGCGCGGCTGGCGGAGATGGGCTTCGATCGCCTGAGCTTCGGTGTCCAGGACTTCGACCCCGAGGTGCAGAAGGCCGTCCACCGCATCCAGCCGGCAAAGCAGGTGTTCGAGCTCATGGCGAGCGCGCGCGGGCTCGGCTTCGGCTCGATCAACATCGACCTCATCCACGGACTGCCGCGCCAGACCGTCGCGTCCTTCGATCGCACGCTGGCGCAGGTCTGCGAGCTGCGGCCCGACCGCATCGCGCTCTATGCCTACGCGCACCTGCCGGCGCGTTTCAAGGCGCAGCGGCGCATCGCGGCCGAGGAACTGCCCGATGCCGGCTTGCGGATCGAGATGCTGTCGCGCTCGATCGCGGCGCTCTGCGCAGCCGGCTACGTCTATATCGGCATGGACCATTTCGCGTTGCCCGGGGATGCCCTGGCCATCGCCAAGCGGCAGGGCCGCCTGCACCGAAACTTTCAGGGCTACAGCACCCAGCCGGACTGCGACCTGGTGGCGCTGGGGGTGTCGGCCATCGGCGCCGTCGGCGCCACCTACTGCCAGAACGCCAAGACGCTGGAGGAGTACTACGACCACCTGGACCAGGAGCGCCTCCCGGTCGTGCGCGGCCTGGCGCTCACGCGCGACGACGTGCTGCGCCGCGCGGTGATCATGGCGCTGATGTGCCAGGGGCGCGTGGACTTCGAAGCCATGGCGCAAGCGCACCTGGTCGACTTCCGCCGCTACTTCGCGAACGAGCTCGTGGCCCTGGCGCCCTTCGCCGCGCAGGATCTCCTGAAGCTGCGGGATCACGAGATCGAGGTCACCCCGATGGGCTGGTTCTTCGTGCGCGCCATTGCGATGGTCTTCGACCGTTATCTGCAGGCCGACCAGAACCGCGCGCGCTTCTCGCGCATCGTCTGATCATGCAGACGGCGCTCGCGGGTACCGCGCTCCTGATGGGATTGGCCGGGGGACCTCATTGCGTCGCCATGTGCGGCGCCGCCTGCGCCGGCGTGATCCGCATCGTGCGGGCGCCGGAAGGCGGCGGCGTTGCGACGTTGTCGGCTGGCCTGCGGCGCGGCTCCGCATCGTGGATTCTTCACGCGGGTCGCGTCGCCGGGTATGCAGCGGCCGGCGCCGTGGCGGCGGCCGCGGTGGAAAGCCTCGCCTTCGCGAGCCAGCACGTCGCGGCATTGCGCCCGCTGTGGGTCCTGCTGCACGTGTTCGTGCTGGCATGGGCCCTGCTGCTCGCCGCACTGGGACGCCAGCCGCTCTGGGCCCGCCGCATCGGCCGGTCGCTCGCTGCGCGCCTGCGGCCTGCGACGGGCTCGCTGCCCGGCTTGTTCGGCCTCGGCGCGCTGTGGGTGGCCATGCCCTGTGGGCTGCTCTATTCGGCGCTGATGCTGGCCGGCCTGGCGAACGGGCCGGTCCAGGGCGCGCTGGCGATGGCGCTCTTCGCTGCCGGCAGCGGCGTGTCGCTGGTGCTGGCCCCATGGCTGTGGCAGCGCGTGGGCCGGGGCGCGGATGCCGTTCGCCGGGAATGGGGCACCCGGCTCGCCGGCGGGCTGCTCGCGGCGGTGGCGCTGCAAGCGCTATGGACCGACCTGAGCCGCCAGATCCTGATCTGGTGCAGCTAGGACTGCTTCCACTGAACGCAGAATGGGCGAGCGAATTCTGATCATCCAGGGACATCCCGACCGCAACGTTCGCCACGCCGTCAAGGCAAGCCGGGCCGAGCCGAGATCCGGATCGGCACGTAGGCCAACCGACGATCGCGCATCACCAGCAAAGCGACGGTCTGGCCTGCCGGCGCGCGCGAAAGGGCGTGCCGGAACTCGTCCACGTGCTCCAGGCGCTGCTCGTTGATGGCGAAGATCAGATCGCCGGCCCGGATGCCCTCGCTGCGCGCCAGCCCGCCGGATTCGCGCACCAGCAGGCCGCCGTCGACGCCGAGCTGCCGGCGCGATGCAGGCGACAGCTCTCCGAGACTCAGACCGAGACCATCGTTCCATTCGGGTACCGCCGCGGCGGGCGAGGAGGATCGTGCAGCTGGCTGCTCGGACAAGGTGACCCAGATCATGTGCGTCCCGCCGCGGCGCCAGACTGCCAGACGGGTGCGTGTACCGGGCGTCCGCCCCGCAATCCGCTGCAGCAGCTCGGAAAAGTGCGAGAAGGGAACGCCGTCGATGGCCGTCACGATGTCGCCGGCTGCAAGCCCGGCGTGCCGGGCCGGACTGTCCGGCTCCACCTTGACGATCAGCGCGCCGGCGGGCTGCACGAGACCGAACGTTTCCGCCAGCAGGGGCGTCATCTCCTGGAACTCGGCACCCAGGCGCGCTCGGCGCACGGCACCGGTGGCGCGCAACTGCTGCGCGATCTGCATGGCCAGGTTGATCGGCACCGCGAACGACAGCCCCATGTAGCCACCGCTGCCGCTGTAGATCATCGAATTGATCGCGACCACCTCGCCACGGCTGTTGAAGAGCGGGCTGCCCGAGCTGCCAGGATTGATGGCGACGTCCGTCTGGATGAACGGAATCTCGCCGGCGCCGGCGATGAGCCGATCCTTCGCGCTCACCACGCCTGTGGTGACGCTTCCGTGAAAGCCGAAGGGCGCGCCGATCGCCGCCACCCAGTCGCCCGGCGCCAGCTGCGACGAATCGCCGATGACCGCCACCGGCAGGCCTTCGGCGTCAATCTTCAGCAACGCAACGTCGGTCTGGCGGTCACTGCCGACCAGCCGCGCCGTGAATCGGCGTCCGTCATCCAGGCGAACCTGTGCTTCGTCCACATGCGCGACGACGTGCGCGCTGGTGAGGATGAGCCCGTCGCTCGACAGGATGACCCCGGATGCGAGATCCCGGATCTGGCTGATCCGTGCGCTGGCCGGGAGCGGCCAGGCAAGCCGGTCCGCGAAATCGTTCTCCGGCGAGAACTCCAGGTCCATGTCGCCCTCGCTCTCGTCGCGCCCGATACGCAGCGTGCTGATGTCCACCACCGTTGCGCTGCGGCTCGCGACCAGCGTCGAGAAGGCTGCCGCCTGCCGCGTGGAGGATGATTCGCTGCCGGCCGGAGGGACCTGGGCAGGACTGATGCCGCAGCCGTAGAGCAGCCAGGCGCAGGCGAGTGTCGAGAGGAGTTGGCGTGGCTGTCGCACGATTCGGGGCGCGTCAGGCCTGTTCCGGATCGTCACGCACCAGCAAGACAGGTACAGGGCTCTGGCGTACCACCAGATCGGCGTCGCTGCCGAGCGCCAAACGGCTGAAGCCGCGCCGCCCATGCGTGCCCATGACGATCAGGTCGCAGCCCGAGCTGCGCGCCTCGTCGACCACCACGTTTGCGATGCGGCCCTGCGTCACCTCGCGCAGACCGCGTTCGGCTGTCGCACTGCCATCCAGGGGAACCAGAATGTGTTGGTACATGGCTTTTCCTCGTTCGTCGGCCATCTTGAACTTGCCCGCCGTAGGCCTGGATGACGAGCCGACTCATTGTTCGTTGCAGGCGCATCGTGGCGCTTGCGCTGTATCAACATTCACGCACGCACAGTCTCCGGCTTGGCTCGGCCGGTAGTACGGCGCGCCGCTGTTGGCGCGGCGATGACTCGCTGGACCTTGCCGCTGCGGCCGCACAGCGCGGACTCCGCGCTTGCGCAGCGGATGTGAATCCCTCGCGCGCCCTGGCCGCGGAGGAAGACCTCGAGCGCACCTCGGCCGCGCTCCAGCGCGGCAGCGGCGTCCGCACCGCGCATACCGGTGCGCAGCAGGAGCTTGGACGGCCCCTCCTGCACCAGTTGGAAGTCGAACAGGTCCGCTTCGCTCTCGAGGACCGTGCTCAGGGCCAGCGGGAGGAGGGAGATGAGGTGGTTGGGGTCGCGGCCGAACTGGAGGGTCTCGTCGCAGCGGCCCTCGACGTCGATGACAGAAAGATGCGATCCACAGGGACAGGGCTCGGCATGCAGCGTCACCCGGTCCCCCAGGTCATAGCGGATCAGCGGCTGCAGGTGGTTGGCGAGATTGGTGAGCAGCACCGTGGCACCCGCGGTGCCGCACGGGACGGCGCGTCCCTCGTCGTCCACCGATTCCAGGATCGCCCAGTCGCTGTTCAGGTGCAGGTGGCCCAACGGGCACTCGAAGGCCAGCGACAGGAATTCGGAAGCGCCGTAGCTGTTCGCGATCGGGCAGTGGAAGGCTGCCTGCACGAGTCGTCGCATGGCGCCCGAGAGGCCCTCCCCGCCAGTCCAGATTTCCTGCGCCGCGATGTTCAAGCGACCGGCGAGCTGCTCCTGCGCCAGCAAGACCGCTGCGCTCGGGTACGTGGCGATGATGGTGGGGGCGATGCTGTTCAACTCCTCGACCAGTTGCGGCATGGGCTGGAGAAAGGACACATTGTGGAGACGCGGCGCGAGAACGGGATTCAGGCGCTTCAGACGCGCCATCGAAACCGTGCTCGCAAAATGCCCGTTGGTCGCGCCGACGAAGGCGATGCGTTCGCCCAGGCACCACGGGTCCATCCAGCGACGCTGGGGTTGCAGCGGTGGCCTGCGTAGCGCTTCCAGCGCGTCGTAGACGGCCATGGCCTTGCTGTCCTGCACGAAGATGCAAGGTTCGCCGCTGCTGCCGGAGCTCTCCCACACGGTGTATCCGTGCTTGTAGGGACGCCCGATGGATGCCGGATCCGAGATGAAGAGGCGCAGGTCTTCGAGTCGCAGGCCCGGATCGGTGACCCATTCGTCGAAATGCGGCATCAATTCGCTCTTGCGCACGATGGGCAGATCGGCCAGGCAAACGGCACCGGGGCGGCGGCCGGCCAGAAGACGCTCATAGAAGGGCGAGTGGCTTGCGGCGGTCTTGACGAGTTCGGTAAGGCGCCGCGCGCGAAGTGCGGCTACGGCACCGGCATCGGCACGTCCACCAGCGGCGACTTGCGTCGCGACCGCGCCGGCGAGCCAAGGGTCGAAGGACAGCATGGCGGTTGAGCCGGTCGGTGTGGCTTGCCCTTCGAGGCCGGGCCGCATGGCCGCTCCCCGAGAGGCAGCGAACAGCTCAGCGCCGGGTGGCCAGGAAGCCGACGAGCAGGCCCGTGACCGCCACGGCTGCCAGCGCCCCGTATGGATGATGGTGCACGGACTCGTCGGCGGAGCGGATGGCCTCGCGCGCCTTTCGGATCGTCGTGCCCTGCAGCTCGCCGAGCTGTGCACGAACGCGATCGAGGGCGTCGTCCAGCTTGGCGAGCGCTTCGCCGGAGCGCAGGCCTCGCCCGCAATGCGACAGGCTCTGGATCGAGCCAGCGGAGTCTTCCTGGGAGGTGTGGTTCATGGCTTGGCTTTCGTGAGGGATGGGGTGCAGGTCATCGTAGGCGCGCCGTGCATGCAACCGTTGATGCAGATCATGAATGCGCAAAGCCGCCAGCTGCTCTTGGCGGTGTCGATCTCCAACTGACCTCTCACTTGAGTTTGCGCAATGAAGTGCGCGAGCCTTGGCCGCACTATGGCAAGCCGGGTGGAGGCCGGTTCCTGCAGGCACTTGTCAGACAGCCTTGAAAGGCAAATCATGAAGACGGATGCACAACTGAAGAAGGCTGGACGTCAAGCTTGCACCGGGACACAAGCGCAGCGACTCGGAGATCGCAGCAGCCGTGGAGTCGGCGCTCAAGGGTGAGGTCGAGTGGGCGTACCAGCGCAACGCGGCCATGCAGGCCGTTCGTTCGCTGACCAGTGTCCTGGGGCTGTCCAATGACATCACCCTCAAGCCGAACGTGATGTCGGCCAACGTGCTCACCCGCATCCGCGAGGCGCTCGCCTGGCATGCCGAGCAAGAGGCCCAGCGCATCGGGGTCCTCATCACCGGCGCCACGGCCACCTTGCGAGGCACGGTGCAACCCTGACGGAGCGGTAGCGCGTCATTGGCCTCCTGCGTCAACCTCACTGGCGCCGGGCGAGCTCGGAGAACTCGCTGAATGCATCCAATGCCCTTGCGCTGTACATGAGGGAGGGGCCGCCGCCCATGTAGACCGCCACGGCCAGCGCTTCTTCCACCTCGAGTTCCGTGGCGTCCAGACCCACCAGCGCCTTCGCGTGAAAGCCGATGCAGCCGTCGCAATGAGCCGCGACCCCCAGGGCAAGAGCGATGAGCTCCTTCGTCTTTGCCGACAGCGCGCCGCTCGGCATCGTGGCGCGCGCCAGATCGCCGAAGCTCTTCATGACAGCGGGCGTATCCTGGCGCAGTTGGGCCAATCGCGCGGAGATGCCTCGCGTCAGCTGCGTGTAGGACGTCTCGCTCGGGGCGCGAGTGGTGGCTTCTGAATTCATGTGACTCTCCGAATGCTCGTGGAACGATAGAAGGCAAGAGGTACTGGCTGGCTGAGGCAGATCAAGTGCCGGCCACGCTTGTCGTGGTTGCGCGAACTATTCGAAAGGCGAGGCCTTCTTCTCTTCCGCGAGAGGGCCTGGCGCTTCGACGCCCCCTGCCTCCGCATTGGGTGATGCGGTCTCGATCGAGAGGCGCTGCCCCTCGTTCGGCCGCTCGATATCGGTTCGATCCGAACTCCATGCTCCCCGCCGCACGCTGCCGATCGCATCGCTTGCAGCCTCGTCTTGAGGCATCGGCGATCGGCCCCGGCGCTTTTGTGCGCGTGCCGAGGAAGGCCGGGGGGTCGAGCGCTTCTTCATGGCCTCAAGCCTCAAGCCGTCATCCGGACGCGGCTTCAGTCCAGGACCACCAGATCATTCTCGACCGAGGTCACGCCCGGTACCGACCACGCGGCATTCTGGACGGCGTAGGACTCGGCGAACGAATGAACGCTCCCGCGCAACGCGACCTTGGAACCATCGACCGAGATCTGGATGCGGTCGCTCTCGCGCTGCGCCTGTCGGGCCAAAGCCTCCCGAAGCTTCTTCTCGACCTCCGCGGCATGCACCCTTGGGGAGATCTTGACCAGGTTCGACACGCCCGTGACACCCATCAACCGGCGCACCGCGTTCTCCGCGGCGCTGCCCTGGTACTCCCACTCGACCTCGCCGTTCAGCGTCACCCAGCCGGCCTCGACCATCGGCTTGATCTTCCCGTTCGGCACGAGGACGTTCCATTCGAGCGCGTGCTCGACCGCCCGCGCGATGTCAGCATCCGTGCGTTCATCGCCAGCGGGCAGCTTGACAGTGATCTCGACCGCGAGCGCTTTCACGCCCTGGACGCGCTGCGCTGCGCGCTCGGCGGCCAACTTCTCGGCGTGACTGCCGAGGTGGCCTGTCAAGGTGACCACCCCCTCTTTGGCGGTGACGCCGACGGTGCCGGCCTTGATTGCCGGATCCCAGTCCAGTTCGGCCAGGACGTCGGTTCGGAGTTGCGTATCGGATTTCATGACTTTCCTCATTGAGAGATCGGGACTGGCTCACAAAGAGGAGCCGATGCCACTGTAGGAAGAGATCGCCGCAACCGCGTTGCGCTGGATCAAGGGGAAGCACGTGCATGCCATTGGAGGGTCGCCGAAGCCGCGAATTTCTCGATGGCCGCAACCTGTCCATGTTGAGATGCAACACAAGGTTGATCTTGGTCAACCGAGGCGTGCGGGCCGCCTTTCAGTGAAATGAGAGATCGAGTCCTGGCCCAAGCTTGGCCCCAAGGACCGGTCGCCCGGTCTTTGGGGCCGCATGGCAGCTCACTGGATGACGATCTTCGATGAGGCGGCCAGCGCCTTCTTCGGCAGCTCCAGTGTGAGCACGCCGTCAACGTACTTCGCCTCCACCTTCGTGTCGTCCACGTCCTGGCCAAGGCTGAACGTACGCGAAACCGACCCGTAGTAGCGCTCGCTGCGCAGGATCTTGTCGCCGTTGCCCTTGGATTCCTTCTCGCTCTTCGACTCGGCATCGATGCTGACGACATTGCCGTCGATCCTGACGTTGATGTCTTCCTTCTTCACGCCCGGGATGTCGGCCTGCACGGTGAAGGCCTGGTCGTTTTCCTTCACGTCGATGCGCATCTTCAGCGGGGCATGCTCGCCCTCGAAGACGGTGGGGGAGAAGAAGCGGCGCAGCGCGGCTTCAAAGTCGTTGCCGAACACCGGATCCAGCAGTCTCAGGTTGCTCATGATGGTTCCTTGGGTAAGAGTGATTGTGAGAGCGCGGGAATCTGCACCGCGCCCTGTCAATGTAGGTAGCCATGTCGGCAAGCGGCTTGATCTTCCTCAACACCCGTGCGCGCATGCCTTGCGAGCTTTGATGCATATCAAGCCGAAGCGCACTGCAGCTGCCAAGCTCTCGGCGTCAACAAGGAGAAGCCATGCGCATCGAATTCCTCGGCGGTACGGACACGGTCACCGGATCGAAATACCTGCTGGAGCACGACGGGCGCCGGCTGTTGGTCGACTGCGGCTTGTTCCAGGGCCTGAAGCAACTTCGCCTGCGCAACTGGGACGCCTTGCCGGTCGACGCCTCCCAAATCGACGCCGTGCTGCTCACCCACGCGCACATGGATCACAGCGGCTTCGTGCCGCGCCTGGTCAAACTCGGGTTCAAGGGGCCGGTCTACTGCACCCAGGCCATGCGCGAGCTGTGCGAACTCCTGCTGCCGGATTCAGGCCGCCTTCAGGAAGAGGAAGCCGACTTCGCGAACCGGCACGGGCATTCGAAGCACAAGCCCGCGCTGCCGCTGTACACCGAGGATGACGCCCGCGCGGCATTGAAGCGCTTTGAGGCCATCCCTTTCGACCAGGAGCATTTGCCGTGGCCGGGCTGGTCGTGGCGCCAGAAGCGGGCAGGACACATCCTCGGCGCGGCCAGCGTGCGGGTTGCCTGGACGGGCGGCAGCATCCTTTTCTCCGGCGACCTCGGGCGCAGCGACGACTTGATGATGCGGCCACCCGAAGCGTCCGAACCAGCGGACTATGTCGTGGTGGAGTCCACCTACGGCGACCGCCGGCATCGCGACGTCGACACCCTCGTCGCGCTGGCCGAGGTGATCAACCGGACCGCGGCGCGCGGCGGCATCGTCGTCATCCCTTCCTTCGCCGTCGGGCGCGCGCAGACCATCCTGCATTGCATTCAGCTGCTCAAGAACGCGCATCGCATTCCCGACATGCCGGTCTACCTGAACAGCCCGATGGCGGCCGACGTCACGCGCATCTACCGCAGGCACCTCGACGAGCACCAGCTGAGTGCCGAGCAATGCGCCGTCATCGGCAAAGAGGTCACCATTGTCAACACGGTGGCGGATTCGAAGCGGCTCAACGACTTGCGCTTTCCGTCGATCATCGTGTCCGCCAGCGGCATGGCGACCGGCGGCCGCGTGCTGCACCACTTGAAAGCCTATGCGCCGGATGCGAGGAACACGATCCTGTTCGCCGGCTTCCAGGCTGCAGGCACGCGCGGTGCGGCGCTGGTGGGTGGTGCCGAGTCGGTCAAGATCCACGGCGCCTACGTGCCCGTGCGCGCCGAGGTGGCCAACCTCGACACCTTGTCGGCACATGCCGACCGCGAACAGCTGCTGGCCTGGATCGGTGCCTTACGCGCGCCGCGGCGGGTCTTCGTCACGCATGGCGAACCGGTGGCGGCCGATGCGCTGCGACTGGCGATCGAGGAGCGCCATGGCTGGCAGACGACGGTTCCGATCTACCGGGAATCCCTGGAGCTTTGACGGACGGCTCGTCCGTGACGACCCATCGCCTGCTTGCTCGCCGTGCCAGCATCGACACCTATCAGCAAGCCGTGGTCTATCTGCGCAGCGACTGCCACGTCTGCCAGGCCGAGGGATTTCAGTCGCAGGCGCAGGTCGAGGTGATCGCCGGCGGCCGCCACCTGCTGGCGATCCTTCATCACGTGGGCAGCGACTGGCTGCGGCACAACGAGATCGCCCTGTCGGAAGCCGCCTGGGCCCTGTTGGGCGCGGCGAGCGGCGACGAGGTGGAGGTGCGCCATCCGCCGGTACTGGATTCGCTTGCGCACCTGCGGGCCAAGGTTCATGGCGGCAGGCTCGACTATGCGGCGTTGCGAGCACTGACGGAGGACGTGAGCCATGGTCGCCTCTCCGACATCCACCTGGCATCCTTCGTGACCGTCTGTGCCGGCGGCGGCCTCGACTTCAACGAGACGATGGCGCTGACCCGAGCCATGGTCGACGTCGGCGAGCGCATCGATTGGGGCGTATCGCCCGTGATGGACAAGCATTGCATCGGTGGACTGCCCGGGAACCGAACCACGTTGCTGGTGGTGCCCATCGTTGCCGCATGCGGCGTGCTGATGCCCAAGACCTCCTCGCGCGCGATCACATCGGCGGCTGGAACCGCCGACGCGATGGAGACACTCGCACCGGTCGAACTGGACGTGGCCGCCATGCGCCGCGTCGTCGAGCGTGAAGGTGCTTGCATCGCGTGGGGCGGTGCCGCACGCATCAGTCCGGCCGACGACATGCTGATACGCGTGGAACGCCCGCTGAACCTCGACAGCGAAGGCTTGCTGGTGGCATCGATCCTGTCGAAGAAGATCGCGATGGGCTCGCAGCGCGTGTTGATCGACCTTCCGGTTGGCCCCGTGACCAAGGTGCGCAGCTTGGCGGCCGCCGAGCAGCTCTCGCGCAGCCTGGTGTCCGTCGGGGCGGCGCTCGGTCTTCAGGTGCGCACCCAGATGACCGACGGCACTCAGCCGGTCGGCCGCGGCATCGGTCCGGCCCTGGAGGCGATGGACGTGATGGCTGTGCTCGAGCGCCGCGCCGATGCGCCGTCCGACCTGCGCGAGCGTGCGTTGCTGATCGCGGGAGGCATTCTGGAAATGGCAGGCCGCAGTGAGTCGGGCGCCGGGCAGGTGCTGGCTCGCGAGGTGCTGGCCGATGGGCGCGCGCTGGCCAAGTTCATTGCGATCTGCGAAGCGCAGGGCGGCTTGCGCGTGCCGCCCAGAGCTGCCCATACACACACGGTATCCGCGCCGGTGAGCGGCATCGTTTCGACAATCGACACGCGGCTGGTGACGCGCGCTGCGAAGCTCGCCGGTGCACCGCGTGACCCGGCAGCGGGTGCGACGATGCACGCGCGTCTGCACGACCGCGTCGAACTCGGGCAGCCCTTGTTTACACTGCACGCCGAGAGCCTGGGGGCCCTCCGGTACGCCCTGAGCTTCGTGCGTTCACAGTTGCCGGTGGTCCAGGTCGACGCGCAGCCGTGATCCTTGTCTCGACGCCAAGCTGGAGTCGGGCTTTCGAGGGCGCGTTGCTCGTCAAGAGCACGCTCTAAGCCACTTGTGGAGAGAGACAGGATCTTCGTGCGGCAGCATGAGCTTCCTCGGCTCCCAGCAAGGCTACGCCAAAGGTCCTCAGCCGGCCGGAACACGTGCCGTCCTCGACCTCACGTGCAGTGAAGTCTGCACTGATGATGGGCTCCTCGCCGATGAGATCGGCGATTTCGGCAACGACGTCGAATTCGCCGCGGCCGCCGGCGACCGAGATCACCGCAACGGCGGGCAGGTGGTCCTGCCGTCTCGCCACGAAACTGCGCATCGGGCCTGCCAATCGACCGAGCCAGACCGGTGACACTAGGACGACCGCATCGAAGTTTCTGGGAAACGGCCCGTCGTATCGGATCGCGGGGCGCCGTCGCAAGAGCGAATCCAACACGCATCGGCAGGTGCCCGACGCGCCGCGACGCGGCTGTTCTTCGGCGATCTCGGCCATCTGCCATCCTCGCTGAGCGCAAAGCTGCTCGGCAAGACGGCGCGAAATGCCGGTGTACGAGTAGACGACAACCAGGACCCTGCTCATAGAACTCCTCCGGCGGTACGGTGTGTACGGAAGAATGGGGCTTGCGCTCGATCAAATGCTCGCGGGGAACCCGAAATGCTGGCGAGTTGCCCTGGCGCAAGTGCGCCAGAGTCAGAATCGCGTGGGGTCGCCGCTGAATCGGCTCTGTGCGAGGTGCCGTTTCGCTGGTGCACCTACGGGATTCACCGTGCCACTGCTTCTAGCGGCCACCGGGAGAAGCGTGTCATCGGCGGTGCCAACGACGCTCGCCCCATCGGTCAGTCGCGCGTGAGCCATAGGATCAAGACCTTGAACCCGAGCCACAGCAAGGCGGCTCCAAGAAGTGCCAGCGATGCGATGACTATCCAGAGTTTCTGCATGACGCGCTCAAGCCTTCTTCTGACACGTGCTGATCCCGAAGAGCCTGTAGGCCGGGCATGCGCCGAACACGCCAGTCAGCAATGGGACGATCCCAATGTAGCCCCAGGCGTCGACCACACCAGCCAGGGCCAGCGCGACGAACGTCGCGCCTGCGGCCACTCGGATCATCCTGTCGATGGTTCCCACATTGCGCACCATGATCAGCTCCTTGGGGCGTTGAACACACACTCATGATGTCACCCGCAAAGCGACACGCTATTGCGGCGGATCAAACTTCGGCTCGATGGGAGCGATCTGCCGGGTTGCGTACCAAGCTTGATGCAGGTCAACCGTCGCCCGGCCGAAATGCCTACCATCATCCTGGCCACGCAGGAGAAACCAGATGGAACGCAAAGTGATTCTTCGGGAAGTCGTGCTGATGCGGGGCGCCTGCCCCTCACCGTCCACGCGCGAACAAACCGGGATGATCGTGGGCGATATCACGGGTCGAGAGAGAGCGATGGAAGCCGGTGAGTGCAAGGCTGAAGCGGGGCGGAGTTGACCATGAACTTGTCTCTGGCCTGCTGCAGATTCGCGACGGTGCTCGCGGTGCTGGCATCGTCTTCTCCGGTCCTGGCCCAGTCGCGCGGCTCCTTGCTGTACCAAACGCACTGCATCGCTTGCCACACCGAGCAGGTTCACTGGCGCCAGAGACGACTCGCCACGGATTGGACCAGCCTCAGGGCCCAGGTCTGGCGCTGGCAGGCGGATGCGGCGCTCGGTTGGGGCGACGATGATGTGGCGGAAGTCGCGAGGTATCTCAACGAGGAGTTCTATCGCTTTCCTGGTGAAGCTGCGCCGGCAGGCCGGGGCGGATATGCATTTCGCCGGGAAGGCCCAAGCGAACGGTGGGTGCCTGTGGGCGAAAGCCTGCAGCCGCCAGCGCGCAGCGCAGGCGGGAGCTTTCTGCCCTGATGTGGGTGCGCCTTCGATGGCTAGGCCGGATGCGGGCCAGGGCCGCCGTTGGCTGACTCACGTGGGCGGGTTCCTCCGGCTGCGGCCTGGATGCGGTCTCCGGCGCCCGCACGAGCAGAACCGGGGAACCGGTGCATTCCGCAGGATGTGCTCCGCGCTACTGCCCATGACAACGCGTCCTACGCCGCGGCGGCCGTGCGTTCCGAGGACGATCAGATCCGCGGGCCACTTGGCGGCTTCGGCGGTGACCAGTTCGTGAACTTGTCCGGAACGCCTGTCGTACAGGACCGTGTCGGCTTCGACCCCGGCCGCCTTCGCGAGAGCCTTGGCTTGTGCGAGGACCCGCTCGCCGTCTTCGCGCAGCACACTCAGCCAGTCGCCCGCGTGGCCGGCATAAGCGTCCATGGCAAGAGCGAACGAGAGCTCGTCGATCACGTGGATGACCCGCAGTCGACCCTGCAACAGTTTCGCCAGGCGGATAGCCTCGTCCAGCCCGCGTCGCGCCGTCGAACTGCCGTCGGCGGGCACAAGAATTCTTTGGTACATGACAGCATCCCTTCAATCTCAGATTGAGAAACTGTCAGTATCGGAACGCTGGCGCGCCGTGCCTTGATGTGGCGCAAGGCAGGTTGGAGGCGTTGCGCAGAACATCATGGCGCATGGTTCGAGGTGAAGTTCGCCCAAGGAAATGCTGACAACTCTCTATGGCCGACCTCATGTTGCCATTTACCCGCGCCCAGTTCTTTGCTCTCTTTGGCGCGTACAACGATGCCGTTTGGCCGATTCAGATCCTTGGCTACCTGTTCGGCATGGTCATGGTTGCCATGGTCGTTCGACCGTCAAGCGCAGGCAACCGCTTCATTGGACTGGGCCTGGCGCTGATGTGGACCTGGACCGGAATCGCGTATCACGGGCTATTCTTCTCGACCATCAACAAGGCGGCATTGCTTTTCGGTGTCCTGTTCATCGTGCAGGGCGGGTTGCTGTTCTACATGGCCGTCTTGCGAGGCCGCATGGACTTCGGCACCAGCGGCAGGGCGGCCGCATGGTTGGGATGGGCGTTTGTCATCTATGCAGTGGTTCTCTATCCGCTGCTGGGGATGTGGACCGGCCATCGCTATCCCGAGATGCCGATGTTCGGCATCACGCCCTGCCCGGTCACGATCTTCACGTTCGGCTTGCTGTCGCTCACGACGACCCCCGTGTCGCGCTGGCTGCTCATCATCCCGCTCTTCTGGTCGCTGCTCGGCGGCAGCGCCGCCGCCTTGCTTGGCGTGACGCAGGACTGGCTCCTGCTCCTGAGCGGAATTGCTGTCCCGCTCATTGTCCTGCGCGATCGATACCCCCCTCCCGCCTCGACGGCGGCCGGACGCTCCGCATGATCACCGGGGTCGACATCTCTGGTTGGGGCCAGGTTGCACGGAAGACGGCTTTGCTCGCCCGGCCGGCGCATCGCGCGTTGATCTGCCGCAAGTCAGCACCACGGCCAAGAGAGGAGTATCAGCTTTGCTTACAGCTCGCGAGGCGCAGATGAAATCTCAATCGACCGGCCGGCATGCCGGCAAGGACCTTTCCGTTCTCGACGCCTGGTGGCGAGCAGCGAACTATCTCTCTGTCGGGCAGATCTACCTCATGGACAACCCGCTGCTTCGCGAGCCGCTGGTTCTGGAGCACATCAAGCCGCGCCTGCTCGGCCACTGGGGTACGACGCCGGGCCTGAACTTCATCTATGCGCATATGAACCGCGCCATCAGGGCGAGAGATCTGCAGGCCATCTTCATCGCCGGCCCCGGCCATGGCGGTCCAGGTATCGTGGCGAACGCGTGGCTCGAAGGCACCTACAGCGAGGTCTACCCGAACGTGGGGCAGGACGCCGAAGGAATCAAGCGCCTCTTCAAGCAGTTCTCCTTTCCCGGGGGCATATCGAGTCACGTGGGTGCCGAGACCCCCGGCTCGATCCACGAGGGTGGGGAACTCGGCTACTCGTTGCTGCACGCCTACGGCGCCGTCTTCGACAACCCGGACCTGCTGGCCTGTTGCGTGGTCGGCGACGGTGAAGCGGAAACCGCAGCGCTGGCGGCCAGCTGGCATTCGAACAAGTTCCTGAATCCCGCATCTGACGGCGCGGTCTTGCCGATCCTGCATCTCAACGGCTACAAGATCGCAGGCCCCACAGTACTCGCGCGGATCAGCGACGAGGAGTTGACCCAGCTGATGCGCGGCTATGGCTACGAGCCGCATTTTGTTTCGGGGCACGAGCCCGAGGCCATGCACCGGATGATGGCCACCGCACTTGACACGTCGCTGGATGTGATCAGCGCCATCCAGACGGAGGCTCGCGTGGACGGCTTCAGCCGGCGCCGACGCTGGCCGATGATCATCCTGCGCTCCCCCAAAGGCTGGACCGGTCCCAGGATCGTGGACGGAGTGCCGATCGAGGGCACCCAGCGGGCGCACCAGGTGCCTTTGACCGGCTTCCTGGACAGTCCTGCGCACGTTGGGCTGCTCGAGGATTGGTTGCGCAGCTACCGGCCGGAGCAGCTCTTTGACGAGGACGGCGCCTTGCGCGCGGACATCGCCGATCTCGCCCCCCTGGGGGAGCGACGCATGAGCGCCAATCCGCACGCCAACGGTGGCCTGCTTCTCAGGGACCTCCGGATGCCGGAGTTTCGCGACTATGCGGTCGCCGTCTCCACGCCGGGCGCGGTGAAAGCGGAAGCCACGCGCGTGGCCGGCGAGTTCCTGCGTGACGTGATGCGGCTCAATGCCCGCAACTTTCGCATGGTGGCCCCCGACGAAACCACCTCGAATCGCCTGGGCGCGGTGTTCGAGGTCAGCAAGCGGACCTCGACCGCCGAGATTCTCCCCGGCGACGACCATGTCGCGGCGGACGGCCGCGTGATGGAAGTCCTGAGCGAACACCTGTGCCAGGGCTGGCTCGAAGGCCATCTGCTTTCGGGGCGGCACGGCTTCTTCTCATGCTACGAAGCCTTCATCCACATCATCGACTCAATGTTCAACCAGCACGCGAAGTGGCTCAAGGTGTCCAGCCGGATTCCGTGGCACCGACCGATCGCGTCATTGAACTATCTGCTGACCAGCCACGTCTGGCGACAGGATCACAACGGCTTCAGCCATCAGGATCCGGGCTTCATCGATCACGTCGCCAGCAAGACGGGCCAGGTGGTGCGTGTCTACCTGCCGCCCGACGCGAACACATTGCTTTCCGTGGTCGATCACTGCTTGCGCAGTCGCAGTTATGTGAACGTGATCGTGGCCGGCAAGCAAGCGGAGCACCAGTGGCTGGACATGGAGTCCGCCGTGCGGCACTGCAGCGTCGGCGTGGGCATCTGGACCTGGGCCAGCAACGACGAGGGCGCAGCACCCGACGTGGTCATGGCTTGCGCCGGGGAGGTGCCGACGCTCGAAACGCTCGCTGCGGTCGATCTGCTGCGGCGCCAGGTACCGGACCTCAAGGTCCGCGTGGTCAATGTGGTCGACCTGATGAGCTTGCAGTCCCCGTCGGAACACTCGCACGGGCTGGCGGATGCGGAGTTCGATTCGATTTTTACCGCAGATAGGCCGGTGATTTTTGCGTTCCACGGATACCCTTCGTTGATTCACCGGCTGACATACAAACGCACCAACCATGGCAACTTTCATGTGCACGGGTATCGAGAAGAGGGCACGACCACGACGCCGTTCGACATGACCGTGCTGAATCGGCTGGACCGCTTCCATCTCGCGGCCGCTGCCATCGACCGCGTGCCGCGTATCCGTGAAGCCGCCGGCCACGTCGAACAGCACCTGCGCGACCAGCTGTTGGCGCATCGGGCATGGATCAGGTCGCGCGGCGAGGATATGCCCGAGATCCTGAACTGGCGCTGGGAAAGCCGGAGCGACCGTTGAATGCAGGGTGCATATGACCGTCTTGTTCGAGGGCTTCCTCCAAGAGCCGCGCATCGCATACTTTTCGATGGAGATCGCACTTCACGAAGAGACCGACCAGCCACCGGATGATGCGCCGCTATGCCAATGAGTCCTACTTGCGATGAGCCATGAAGGTCCGTGCGTCTCTGGCGGCGGGCCAATAGAGGGTGGCCTGCGTGGCTGCCTTGCCCACGCGAATGGTCTTGGAGCGCGTGAGTCCCGCGTAGCTCGCGACGACGCGGTAGACGCCGGGGCTCAGCGCGACGTGGAACAGGGGACCGCAGTCCGTGAACGGACCCAATGGGGCGCTCTTGTCCGCGGGCTCGATCGTGACGGTCACGCCCGCGAGATAGGCGCCTGTCTGGGCCTCGGCGAAGGTCAGGCGCAGGTTGTACAACTCCTGGTTCGCCTGCATTTCCTGCTGGCCCTCGTAACTGACGCCTCCGCTGGCATGCGCGCCCGGTGCGAGCACGGGTAACGGGATGGGGAGCGCGGGTCCCGATGCGCCTTGCAGGGCAAGCAGCGCGGCGGCGCGCCGAGGACTGGACGTTCCCCTCGGTGTGCCTTGATCAAACGCAAGGCATCGCGCTCGGCGCCGCGCCTGCAAGGGCCCTCTACGACACACCGGCCAAGTCGAGGTCTGCGAGCATCGAAATCGCGGCGCTGGTCGAGAGCGATAGGTCGACGATCAGATCGCGGCGGCGACGAGGTCAAGGCCGTTGCGGGCGCAGGTAGATCGTCCAATAGACCAGGGCGACCAGCACACTGCCGCCCACCAGGTTGCCGGCGATCACCGGCCCCAGGTTGCGCAGCAGATCCAGCGTGGACAGCGGTGCGCCCAGCAGCATCGCAAGCGGGAAGAAGTACATGTTGGCAATGGAGTGCTCGAAGCCGGCGGCGACGAACGCAGTGATCGGAAAGACGATCGCAACCGCCTTGTCGGCGACGCTGCGGCCGGCCATCGCCATCCACGCCGCCATGCAAACGAGAACGTTGCACAGCACGCCGCGAAAGAACAACTCGACGATTGGCGTCTCGGCCTTGGCAGTGGCGATTCGAACCGCGGCGGCGGCCACTGCACCGCCGTTCATCGAAGCGTGGCCGGACCAGAACACTAGCAACGCGAGCCCGGCCGCCCCAACCAGGTTGGCCAGGCAGACCACCACCCAGTTGCGCAGCAGCTCCGCGCTGCCGACGGCGCCGCTTGCCCACGCCATCGCTATCAGGTGGTTGCCGGTGAACAGCTCCGCGCCGGCCACCATCACCAGCAGCAGCCCGAGCGAAAAGGCGAGCCCGCCGAGGAGCCGCGAGACGGCGAAGCCGAGGGATGCGTCGCTGGCCACCAGCGTGAACATCAGCGCGCCGAAGCCGATGAAGGCGCCGGCCAGAACGCCCAGCATCGCCTGCGTCGCCCATGGCAGGCGCGCCTTGGTCACGCCGAGGTCGCGTACGCGCGCGGCGATCTCCGTGGGGGCATAGGCATCGGCACCGAACGTGGCATGACGATGGACTGTCTGCGTTCTCTGCGCCGCCGTGTCGGGAGTTGCGCCGTCGACGTGAGGGGCAGGGGTCAGGAGTGCGGTCATCGCAGGTCTTTCGTTCCGAGGCGCTGCGCCCATTCCTTTGCCTTGGCGATGCCGATCCGGATCGCCTTGCCGTCGTCGCAGCCCTCGGCGAGCAGTGCATTCGCGATCTCGATCGCCTTGAGACGCACCTCGACGGCCAGCCCGCGCATCGACACAGGGCAATGATCGGTTGTCCAAGGCATCGAAGGCGCCGGTTGATGTTCAGACCAGGTTGAATTGATCAATACAGATCGGGCTCAAGACCCGGGCGGGCGTCTGCCGGCGCCGATCTGGGGCGCGCCGTAGTCGCTGTCCATGATCACGGTGCGTCCCCGGGGGCCGAGGGTGACCTTGACCGCGTCGGCGAGCGTATCGACGCCGCGGCGGATCTTCTCGCGCGCGTCTTCCCGGAAGAGCAACTTCTTGGTTGTCATGGTGGCGAATCTCCTTTGGCTGCGACGAAAGCATCGCTCTGGGAGCAACACAGTAGACGGGAGGACGGTGGCGCCGTTTGATGGTGCGCAAACCCAGAGCACACCGAAGCGCTTCTTGCGATGAATCGTGGTCGGTTGCGCTGGATCAAGGTACCGGCAGCGGCAGACGGCGCAGGCCGGCACGCGCAGGCGAAGCTCGCCCGCGTCCGGTTCCGGCAGCGGACGGCTTTCCATCCGCAGCGCTTGGCCTGGGCCGGGGAGCACCATCGCCTGCATCATGGCGTCACCATGCGATCGCCGTCAGCCCTCCACGAGCAGGTTGTTCACCACGTTGGCGACGCCAGGAGCGGACCACGCGGCGCCCTGAGCGGCCTTGCGTTCCGCCCAGGAATGCACCTTGCCCTTCAGGGTCACATCACCGCCGTTGACGAGGACCTGGATCTGGCGGGTCTCCCGGTCAGCCTGCCGGTCCAGGGCTTCCCGAATCCGTTCTTCGACGTCGGCAGGCGTGAATTTAGGCTTCACGATGACCCGGTTCGTGACGCCGGTAACGCCGAGCAGGCCGCGCACGGCGACTTCCGCTGCCCTGCCCTGGTACTCCCATTCGACCTCGCCGTTCAGCGTGATCCAGCCTTTTTCGACCATCGGGCGGATCTTGTCGTCGGGGACGAGCACGTTCCACTCGAGGGCCCGCTCGGCTGCCAGGGCGATGTCGGCATCGGTGCGCTCATGGCCGGAGGGAAGCTTCACCTGCATCTCGATTGCCAGCGCCTTCACGCCCCTGACGCGCTGCACGGCACGCTCGATGGCGTGCTTCTCGGCGTGACTGCGGGGATGGCCGGTCAGGGTGACCACCCCGTCCTTGACGATCACGCCGACGTCGGTGGCCGTGATGACCGGATCGAAGTTCAGTTCGGCGACGATATCGCTGCGCAGCATGGCATCTGGTTTCATGAGCTGTCCTTGATAGGTCGATTGAGGTGAGATCGCCATCGCGTGCGGCTCCCAGCCCGCGATGCCGATGGGCTTACTGTATGGGCCGCGGGGAGCTTGCAACTTGCGTTGGATCAAACGGTGATCTTGAAGGACCAGTAGGGTGGCAGAAGCCTTTATGAACACGCGCAGAGTGGAGAGCTCAGTGCGCCCCGATCCGGAATTCCCATGCACAAGTCCGACGAAGTTGCCGCGAAGCTTTTTGGCGTCTCCTACGAGGCCCTCGATGACGTGGCCAAGAAGGTTGCTCGGCACATTTCGGAACGAACTCACATAGCGCGCAACCTTTCGAAGGAATTCGACGCCGAACCCAACTTCGGGCAGCGGGCAGCAGATGCGGTCGCCTCGTTCGGCGGATCCTGGACCTTCGTAGGGCTCTTTGCCGCCACCATGCTCCTTTGGATGGCGCTCAACACCGTGCTTCTGGCCAGAGGCGGCAGCACGTTCGACCCCTATCCCTATATCCTGCTCAATCTCTTTCTCTCCATGCTTGCGGCTATCCAGGCCCCCATCATCCTGATGTCGCAGAAGCGGCAGGCCGAAAAGGACCGCATCAGCGCGGAACACGATTACGAGGTCAACCTGAAGGCCGAGTTGGAGATCATGTTGCTCCACGAAAAGGTCGATCTGCTGCGGAACAAGCAATGGGGGGAGTTGCTGGAAATCCAGAAGGAGCAGTTGAAGCTGCTTTCGGTACTGATGCCCGAGAGGCCAATGGGCGAGCGCTGCCCGGTATGCGCTTCGGCGTCGCGAACGGCGAACGTGATTTAGTGCGGCGGGTCGTGCATGGCCCGACCCGCACGTCGTGCGAGCCGCCGGCCTCTGCGTCACTCGATTCTTCGCGATTGCCTGGCCGTACGGGTTCTGCGGCGTGCCAGGTTTCCCAGGTCATCGAATGCCGGAATCATCGCAAGCACGAGCAATACGAGGGCGAGAGGAACGGTCGATACGTATCCGACATGCTTGAAGCCGACCGCGCCGAGCAGGCCGCCGAGAAAGAAGGAGACAACGAGGAGTGCGAGAACGCGAAGCCGCTCGCGGTTGGCCACTACGCGCAAATGTGAAGGCGGGCCGGCAGCATTCCGATAGAGCAGCTTCCCAAGCTCGATGCCGATGTCAGTCACGATGCCGGTCAAGTGCGTGGTTCGAATCTCGGCGTGCGACAGCTTGGTGATCACCGCGTTCTGCAATCCCATGATGAAGCAAAGGAGCATGACTGTTGCCGGCACAAAGAGACCTTGGATGCTGGAAAGCCGGGCGCCCAGGACTCCGAAGCAGATCAGCAGAGAGGCCTCCACCAACAGTGGCAGCGCGTACTCGCTGTGCATCCGTCGCCGGCGTGCGTAGTTGACAAGCATCGCGGAGCTTGCCGCACCCGCCACGAACGACACAAGTCCACCGGCCCCGCCAAGCACCACGTCATAGGCGCCCAACACGAGACTGTCGGCCATCGACGAGACGATGCCCGTCATGTGAGAGGTGTACTGCTGGACAGCCAGAAACCCGCCGGCGTTGATGGCCCCGGCCACGAATGCCAACGCAAATCCAAGGTGGCGATTCGCACTCGCGGTTCGCTTTCGGCCTGTAAGACGCCTGACGTAGTTGATGGGCATGGGCACGGTGGTGAAGAGATCCGAATGCTACGCGTCTGGAATGGTCCGTGCTGGCGGATCCCTCTGCCTTGACGAACATCAAGGCCCGCGGCTTCGTTCGCCGTGAAGATCGGTGTACCGTGCCATCCGGCCGGTGCATACACGAAGAGGCTCGAGCCATGAACATCAAGACCATTCTTGTTCACCTGCACCACACGGACAGGTGCAACGCCCGTGTGGACCTCGCTAACCGTATCGCGAGAACGCAGGGTGCCCATCTGATCGGGCTGCTGCCCAGCGGCCTGCTCGAGGGCACGATCCCGGCGGACGTGCTTCCCACCGGCATGACCGACTACATCGCCGAATCCGCCCGCTACCTGCGGCAACGCGCGGACGCGATCGGCAAAAGCTTCAGGGCCAGGCTGGGCGACGGGGGCGCAGCGGGCAGGGTATCCAGCGAGGTCCGCGAAACCGACGGCACGTCGATCGACGCGCTCGTGGCGCACGGCCGCTCCAGCGACCTCATCGTCGTGGGCCAGGAGGACAGCGCAGGCGAATGGGATGCGCCGGCCCGCGGCCTCGTTGCCGAGGTGATGCTCAACGGGGGCCGGCCGGTGCTGGTTGTGCCCTACGCCGGCGAGTTCAAGGATGTGGGGCAGAACGTGCTTCTGGCATGGGACGGGTCCCGCGCAGCGGCCGTGGCGATGCGGGAAGCCTTGCCGCTGCTGGCCCAGGCACAGCGGGTCACGCTTGCTTCCTTTCGACGCTCGAAGGCCGCCGAAGACCAGACCCTTCTGATCCCGGAGATGACCCGCTGGCTGCAGCGCCACGGCGTGCGGGCGACGTGCGAGGAGGACATCACGGAGATCGACACGTCGGACGCGTTGCTATCGCGTGTCTCCGACCTGGGAGCCGACCTGATCGTGATGGGCGGATACGGGCACTCTCGGCTGCGCGAGAGGGTGATGGGAGGAGTCACTCGAGGGGTTCTCTCGCACATGACGGTGCCGGTGCTGATCGCGCATTGAAGTCCGTCCCGCCAGGGGTATCCCCTGGCGGATTTCGCTGTCTCACTTCTTCTCGGGCGGAGGTTGGCCGGGCCGCGCTCGAACACCGCGGTCAAGGCGTGATGGCGACCTGCCGCGCCATGCCCAGGCATGATGTCAGGGCACATCAGCACCTGTCGGGCCGACGGCTGGGATCGGTTTGTCCTCCAGGACGATGCGTCCGGGTTCGACGAAGACGGCGGCTTTCATCCTGGGCAAGAGGGTCTCCTGAAGTCGACCGGCTGCAAGTTTCGGTCGAGGTCGCGCTGTCTGGTTTGCGCAAGATCAAGGCAAGTAAGCGGCGGTGTCGGCGGGCTTCTGCATAATCAACCGCGCCAGATTGGACGACTCCGAGATCCCCATGCGCATCCTGATCGTGGAAGACGACACCCTGCTGGGCGACGCGGTCGCGACGGGCTTGCGCCAGCTCGGGCACGTGGTGGACTGGTTCGGCGATGGTGTTCTCGCCGATGCGGCCCTGTCGACCGCGTCCTTCGACGCGATGGTGCTGGATCTGGGCCTGCCTGGCGGCGACGGCATGCAGTGGCTGTCCCGCTGGCGCGGCCGTGGCCTCAAGCTTCCCGTGCTGATCCTGACGGCGCGCGATGCCATCGAGCAGCGCATCGCCGGCCTCGACGCAGGGGCGGACGACTACCTGGTCAAGCCGATCACCATCGACGAGCTCGCGGCGCGGCTTCGCGCCATGGTGCGCCGCTCGTCGGGCCAGGCGCAATCGGTGTGGCAGCACGGTGCGCTCGAATACGACCCGGCCGCCAAGCTGGTGCGCTGGAACGGAGAACAGGTGGACCTGACGGGACGCGAGATGGCGTTGCTGGAAGCGCTGCTTGCGGATTCCCAGCGGGTATTGTCCAAGGCCTACTTGCAGGAAAAGCTGTACGACTGGAGCGGCGGCGAACCGGAAAGCAATACGCTGGAGGTACACGTCCATCGCCTGAGGCGCAAGATCGATCCCATGATCGTGCGCACCGTCCGCGGCGTCGGTTATGCCCTCGGCTCCGGTGAGCCTTCCTCATGAGCGAGCCGACGGGGCGAGAGCCGCGCAGCCTTCAGCGCCGGCTGGTGCTTTACCTGCTGATCTGCGCACCGCTCGTGTGGGCGGTCGCGCTGATCGTGTCGGTCGATCGGGCCCGCCACGAGGTCAACGAGCTCTTCGACACGGAACTGATCCGCCTCGCTCGCCAGGTGCAGGTGACGCTCAAGGACTCCAGCGCCACGGGCACGACTGCGGCGCCGGCGCTGCCGGCGCCGCCGAGGCCAGGCAGCCCGGCGGCCGGTGAATCCGACGTGCGCGACCTGGCCGTGGCGGCCTGGGACCGCCAGGGCCGCTTGATGCTCGCCGATCGCGAAGGTGCGGAGTTGCCCCGCCTGCCGGATCGCTCGGGCTTCGTCGACGAAGAGATCGATGGACAATCCTGGCGCGTGTACTACCTCCAGTCTGTCAGCGGCGAGTGGCTGGTGGCCGCCGGGCAGAAGACTTACGAGCGCGACGAGGTGGTCTACAGCCTGACGGCGAGCCAGGTTGTCCCCTGGCTGCTTGTGTTGCCCGTTCTGCTGCTCACCATGAACTGGGCAGCGCGCCGGGCCCTGGAGCCGCTTCGCCAGTTGACCGCCGACCTCCAGGGCCGTGGCGCCGACGACCTGGCACCGGTCCCCGGCCATTCGGCGCCGGCCGAACTGAAGCCCCTGGTGGGCGCCATGAACGGACTATTCGAGCGTATCGAGGCCTTGCTCGCGCGTGAGCGCCGTTTCACGGCCGACGCTGCCCATGAGTTGCGCACGCCGCTCGCGATCCTGCGAGTGCAGTGGGATGTGGTGCGCCGTGCGGCCGCTGGGCCGGAGCGCGACGATGCCGAAGCCAAGTTCACGGCCGGCTTGGAGCGGATGGGGCGGCTCGTCGCGCAGATGCTGGCGCTCTCGCGGCTGGAAGCGGGCAACGTGCCGGCGCCGAAGACGGAGGTCCGTTGGCCGACCGTGGTCGAGGAGGCGGTGAACGAATGCCTGGCGCTGGCCGAACGTCGCCGGATCGACCTGGCCTGCGATTGGCCTCCCGATGGCAGGCACCCGATGCCCTTGCTGGGTGACGAGCACCTGCTTGTCGCTCTGCTGCGCAATCTGCTCGACAACGCCGTGCGCTACGCCCCGCCGGGAAGCACGGTCACGTTGCGCATCGGCGAGGAGCAACTCGAGGTGGAGAACGAAGGTCCGCCCCTGAGCGCCGAGCAGCTGGCACGCCTGGGGGAGCGCTACTTCCGTCCAGCCGGTCAGCCCGAGAGCGGCAGCGGCCTGGGCATTTCGATTGCCCGGCGCGTCGCCGAGTTGCACGGGCTGGAGCTGGCCTTCGAAACATGCGCGGCGGGGCAGGGCGTGCGCGTGGCGGTGCGCTTCGCCGCCGAGCGGCGCTGAGGGCCTACCTGAGCTTCGTCTTCTCGAGCAGCGCCCGTGCCTCCTCGCGGCGTCCGGTGTCAGCCACCTGGCGCCCCGGCCGCGGCGGGGCCTGGATCGCGCGCTCCAGGTAGACCACGGCCTGCTCGGGCTGCTTGCTTTCGAGCAGGTACTCGCCATAGAAGTAGTTCGGGTCGATGCCCTTGGGATTGAGCGTGAGCGCCTTTTGCAGGAGCTCCCTGGCCTTTGCCTTGTCGCCGAACCCGACCGGCCAGCCCGGCACCTTGTAGTAGAGAACGCCGAGGCTGTTGTAGGCCGAGCCATCGAGCACGTCGCCGTTGATGCGAATGGCTTCCTCGTACAACGCCTTGGCCTGCTTGACCAGGCCCAGCGCACCCAGCCCGCCCTTCTCGCCCGCCCTTAGGGCGACGATGATGCCCTCCCACCAGGGGGTTCGCTGCGGTCCGGATGCGCTTCGCTGACCTTGTGCGCCCTGGCGGCGAGGGCCTCGAAGCGCTTCTCGCGTTCTGCAGGCGGCGTCTGGTAGCGGATGACCTCCCAGTCCCGCTGCAGTTCGGTGACCGACTCCTCCACGCCGGCGGCGCTGGCGAGGTGCGGCAGCAGGCCGGAAAGTGCTGCGGCGGCGAGCAGGGCGCCCGCCCAGCGTCGACGGGGCAGTGCAGGGGACGATGGGTGTTCGGATCGGGTCGTCATGGCAGAAACCTCAGTGAATCGTGGTGAAGGAACTGGCGCGGGCTGCGGAGTCTCCGGCCCGCTCGGCGGGCTCCTGCGGCAATGCTGGCAGGCTGCGGCGATGCCTGGCGAAGGCGCCATCGAGCAGCGCCGGAGCGATGCCGTTGATGCGCACCGCAAGCTTCTCGGGGTAGCCCAGGAAGCGCTCCGGCGTCTCTGCTTCGAGCATCCTCAGCATCGCGCGCGCCACCAGGGCCGGATCGTCCATCGCGCTTCCGGTGGCCCGGTTGTAGGCTTCCACCTCCTGGCTGTTGAAGGCGGTTCGCGTGCCGCGTGGGCCGAGGTACTGCACCTGCACCCTGCTTTCCGCGAGCTCGCGGCGCAGTGCCTGCGCGAAACCGCGCAGGCCGAATTTGCTCGCGCTGTAGATGCTGTAGCCGGGCAGCCCGATGCCCCCCAGCGCGGAGCCGACGTAGATCACCTGGGCGCGCGGCAGGCTGCGCAGATGGGGCAGCAACGCCCGGGTCAGCAGCATCGGCGCCAGCAGGTTGGTCTGCAGTACGCGCGCCATGCCTTCCGGGGTGGAGGACTCGAGATGCCCGAAGCTGGCAACGCCGGCCCCGTGGACGATCACGTTGCATCCCCACAGGCGCGCGGCCTCGCCGAGGCTGGCCAGCGCCACCGTGCTGTTGAGGTCCGCGCAATGCCACTCGACACGCGGAGAATGGCCGGCCGTGCTGTGCAACAGCGTCCGCGCCTGGGCAGCCAGCCTGGCCGGCGAGCGCCCCGACAGCATCAGTGCGGCACCGGCCCGCATGAAGGCCGCTGCGGCAGCTTCGCCGATGCCGCCATAGGCGCCCGTCAGCAGGATGCGTGCTTCGGCGGCCTTCACGAAGCGGCTCCCGTGCTTGCCTGGTCCGCAGTTCCGTCGCTCGTCAGCGGCAAGGGCAGGTCGCGGAACACGTCGCCGTAGAGCCTGAAGAAGGCGCGGGCAGCATGGACGATGTCCGCCTGGTCTTCAGGATCTTCGATGAGGTCCATGAGCATCGCGAAATGGGCCGTGTGCTCCTGGTCAAGCGTGCCGTGCGAGCGCAGGTAGCTGAAGGCACTGTCGGGAAGGGCCAGCGACATCTGGATCTGGTCGGCAGCCAGCAGTGCCAGCGAGACGCTGGTCCCTTCCAGCACGTGCACCATGCCGAAAAATCCCAGTGGGTTGCGCCGCGCGATCGTGTCGTACGCGTAGGCCACCATCACTTCCGCAGCATGGCCCGGCAGCCCTTCGCGAACGGCGTCGGCGTCACCGCCACAGGCGCGGATGTCGTCGAGGATCCAGCCGTCGTGGCCCTGCTCCTCCTCGACGTACTCATCGAGCGGCGCGTGCAGCCAGGCCTGGCGTTCCGGCAGCGCCGCCTTGCAGGCCTTCAGCAGGGGCACCGTATGGCGCACGTGGTGGTAAGCCTCGCGCAGGAAAGCGACATAGCTGGAGAGCGAGACTTCGCCCCGCAGGCAGCCCTGGATGATGGGGGCGGACAGCAGGCCCATCCGGGCGTCGGCGGTTTGCTTGAGCAGGTTTTCGTAGAAACTCATGGGAACTCCGGGCGGGAAGATTCAAGTGGTGGGAATGTCCAGCGCATCGGCATGCGCTGCGAGGATGGCTGCGCGTTGCGGGCGGCCGTTGGTCGTGGCCATGCCGGATGCGGCATCGAAGGGGGCACGCCCGCGCGTCCAGCGATGCACGCGCGCATAGTCGGGAAGGCGCGCATTCGCGGCGTCGATGGCGGCCTGCAGATCGGCATCCCTGACCTCTGCCTGCAGCGGCCAGAGCACGGCACTGAGCGTGGCTTGCCCGTCGCCGAAGACCACGGCCTGCCCGATGGCGGACTCGTCACGCAGCAGGCCCTCGATCCACTCCGGCGACACATTGCGTCCGAAGGAGGTGATGAGCACCAGCTTCTTGCGCCCCCGCACGTACACGAATCCATCCTCGTCGATGCTGCCGAGGTCGCCGGTGGGCCACCAGGCGGGTGGGGGCATCGAGTCGCCGAGGTAGCCCGAGAACAGGCTGCCGGCCACCTCGATCTCTCCGTCCGCTGCGATGCGCAGCCGGGCGTGCGGCAGCACGCGCCCGGCGCTTCCGTCGCGCTCGGCGCCCGGGAGGTTGAGCGTTTGCACCGACGCGCCTTCGGACAATCCGTAGCCTTCGCAGGCAGGCAGCCCGACCGAGCGCGCGGCCGCCAGCAGCCGCACGCCGACGGCGGCGCCGCCGACGGCCACCATCCGGAGTGACGCCGGGGCGCGCGCGCCGGCCCCGAGCAGATGATGGACCCAGGCCCGCAGCATCTGCGGCAAGAGGATGACGCTGTTGGGCTGGTGCCGCTCCACCACCGCATGGAAACGCGCCGCGTCGAAGCTGGACGAGCCCTCGAGGCCGAGTTCCTTCAGCGGCAGGACGATGCAGGTCGCACCGCGCGCAAGCGGCGCCATCAGCCCGGCAATGTTCTCGAGCAGCACCGCGAATGGCAGTGCGCAGAGATGGCGCCGGATGTCGAGAGGTGCCATGGCCTGCACCAGGCCGCTCGCGACGCGCTCCATGCTGTCTGCCCCGAGGCAGACCCCCTTCGGAGCCCCCGTGGTGCCTGAGGTGAAGGTGATCTTGGTGGTGCCGGGCGGCATCGGCGCCGCCGGGAAAGGTAGCCGTACCATCGCGAGCGGCTCGTCTGCGATCTCGCAGGCGATCGCAGGGGCGTCGGGCCAGCGAGCCGCCAACGCGCCCGGCGTCAGCAGCGTGTCGACGCCCGCAGCGCTCAGCACGTGGGAAAGCTGCTCGGAGCTGAAGAAAAGCGGCAGCGGCACGTGCACCACCTGCGCCTGTTTGCAAGCGAGGTCGGTCACCACCCAGGCGGGGGTGTTGTCCATCAGGGTGGCCAGCACTCGCGTGCGCTGCGCCGCGAGCCGGCCTGCCAGCGCGCTCGCCGCTGCGTCGAGCTCGGCAGCGCCCCAGCTGCGCCGGCCGTTGTCCAGCGCCGTCATGCGGTGCGCCTGACCAGTTGGCGCAGCGCGTCGGGAAGATGCCCTGCCAGTACCAGCGGCCCATGCTCGTAGTAGCTGCCCCAATGCATGGCATCGGGGCCGAGCGCGGCAGGGTCCGCCGGCCCGAGCTCCAGCGGCGTGACGCCGATCCGAACGAACAGCTGCCGCAGTTCCTGTGTCAGGGTCCCAACCACCCATTGGAAGCCGTGCGCGGCCAGGTGCGGACCCAGCAGGTAGACCAGCCGGCGCCCTTCGCCGGCACGCCCGGCGGCCAGATGGCCGACTTCGACGATGTTCGCGCGCTCGGGCTGCAGATGGGCATGCCGTGCGAGAACGCGTTCCACGGGTGCATCGAGATAGTGCTCGAGGAACAAAGGGCCCTGCGCGGCATGACGGTAGCCGGCCGCTGCAACCAGCGTGCCGGCACGGTCGCGCAGGCTCACCAGCACGGGTGCGAAGTGCGTGATCCGCGCGTTGAAACGTCTCGCGTAGACCTGTCTGATGAATTCCTCGACTTCCGGTCGTCGAGGGTCGCTGTCGGGATGTATCCCGAACGGTGGTTGCGCGGGCGCGGAGTTGGCGCGCGCCGAGGGCAGACCACCATCTTCCTTGCGGAAGGACGAGGCCATGAACATGTTTGCTCCAGATCCAGGCCCGCTGAAGCGGGCTAAAGGAAGCATGTTCGAGGCGCCCGATGAACGGCGCCTTAAGCCGCTTGTCTGGAAGCCAATGCTCTCTGAACCACCGACCAGACGGATCAAGCGCTCGGATCGGGCCGCCACGCCATGTCGATGCGGCCGTCGACGATGCCGATACACCGATCTGCGGCCGAGGCGAAGTCGGCATCGTGCGTGACGGCCACCACGCTCTTACCGAAGTCGCGGGTCAGGTCCCGAAGCATGTCGCGCACGTTGGCGCTGGCCGCCGAGTCGAGATTGCCCGTCGGCTCGTCGGCGAGGATCACGAGGGGGTCGTTCGCCAATGCGCGGGCGATGGCGACGCGCTGGCGCTGTCCGCCGGACAGCTGGCTCGGCTTCTTGCGGTGATGCCCTTCCAGCCCGAACTGATCCAGCAGTTCGGCAGCGCGAGCCTCGGCCGCCTGATCCGGGAGGCGGCCGAGTTTGCGGATCGGGAGGGAGACGTTGTCGAGCGCGCTGAACTCCGGCAGCAGGAAATGGAACTGGAACACGTAGCCCAGCCGGGCCAGCCGAAAATCGGTGAGCCGATCGTCGTCGAAGTCGCCCGTGTCCTCCCCATCGATCCAGATGCGCCCCTGCGTGGGCCCATCGAGGAGGCCCAGCAGGTACAGCAGAGAGGACTTGCCCGAGCCCGAAGGCCCCATCACGCAGACGAACTCGCCGCGTTCGATCTGAAGACTCACGTCCTTCACCAGCGTGACGGGCACCTCGCCCTCGAGTGTCCGGGTCACGTGTTCGACGCGGATCACCGGGCCGGCTGGCGGGCTGGCGGCACTCACGCTGCGCCCCGCAGGATATCGACCGGTCGCACGCGACCGGCACGCCGCGCGGGAAGATAGGAGGCCGCCACGCACGACAGCATCGCGAACGCGGCCGCCATCGCATATTGCTCGGCGCCCCAGAACATCGGCAGGCGCACGATCTCCGTGACGCCGGGTGGCCGGATCTCGACCTGGCCGAGCAGCTGCATCAGCGCCAGGCCGAGCAACTCGCCCAGCACGCTGCCGACGAGTCCGACGATCAGCCCTTCGAGAAGAAAAATGCGCCGCAGGTCGCGCGAATGAAAGCCCATGGACTTCATGATCGCGATGTCGCGCGTCTTCTCCATCACGATGGTGGAGATCGTGTTGTAGATGCCGAAGGAGGCCACGACGAGGATCGCCGCCACGACGCTGTACATGATGATGTTGCGCACCAGCAGCAGGCTCAGGAGGTCCTCGGACGCCTCGATCCACGACACGGCCTTGTAGCCCGTGGTTGCCTCGATGGTCTGCGCCACGTTCTGGGCCGCGTACGGGTCAGCAAGCTGGATGATCAGCCGGTTGACCCGGTTCTCGCGCCCCAGCAGCGACTGCGCGCGCTTGAGCAACACGAAGGCCTGGGCTTCGTCATAGGCAGCGTTGCCGGTGCGGAAGATGCCAACCACGCGCAGGGAGCGGCTGGTGCCGTCGACAGCCAGGACAACCAGCGTGCTGCCTAGGCGCAGGCTGAACTTGTCGGCCAGTCCACGGCCGATCACGACGCCATTGGGGTCGGCGGCCAGCGCATCGAGCGAGCCGCTCAGCATCTTCTCTTCGATGGTCGTCACGTGTTTCATCTTGTCGGGCACCACCCCGGACAGGGTGACTCCCTGCTGGCGTCCGGCGAAGGTGAGCACCGCGGCGTCGGCGAGCACGGGCGCGGCGCGCACGCCCGGCAGCGTCTCGATGAAGGCCAGCCGTTGCGGCCAGCCGCGGATGCCCCGTGTCTCGCGCAGCGGCCGGACGTTGCGCACGCGGACGGCGCCATCGGGCCAGCGCAGCGCTGCGGGTTGGGCACGGCCCTGGCGCACATCGTCGAAGACGGTGATATGCGGACTGCTGTCGACCAGGCGCTTGAGGAAATCGGTTTCCGAGCCGCGCATCAGGCCCGAGACGGCCAGGAAGAACGCGACGCCGAGCACCACGCCCGTGAGCGAGACCAGCGTCTGCCGCTTGCGGCTCGTCAGATGCGCCAGCGCAATGTCGAGGGCGATCGCCACGTGTCACCGCCTGGCCAGCGCGGCCTGAAACGGCAGGTCGATCGTCGCGGGGATCCCCCGCGCGCGCCGCCCGTCACGCAGCGCGTCCGTCGGCGAGAGCACCACGGTCTCGCCATCGGCCAGCCCGGAGACGACCTCGGTGCGTTCGGCACCGACCGTTCCCTTGACCACCGGTCGTCGATGCAGCCGGCCTTTGGCCAGCAGCCATACGGCATCACCCTTGATCGCGCGGTTCGGCAGCAGCAGCGCTCCCTCCCGGCGCGAGACGATCAGGTTGGCATCCATGGTCATGCCGCTTCGCATGGGGCCGGCATCGATGGGCGGAGCGTCCGCCAGCCGGATGCGCACGCGGTAGCTGCGCGAGATCGGGTCACCCTTGGGCGTGATCTCCGCCACTGTGCCCTCGTAGAGGCGATGGGGCAGGGCATCGCTGCGCATCGTGACGGTCTGGCCAATCAGGACGCGGGCGATGTCCTCTTCGTCCACTTCGGCCGTCACGCGCAACGGCGCGCAGCAGGCCAAGATGAATACCGCCTGGCCGGCAGGAACGAACTGGCCGGCTTCGCCATCGCGGCGCAGCACGATTCCGTCGGCAGGAGCCACGAGCTGATTGTAGTCCCGCTGGACCTGGGCCCGCCTGGCCGCCGCCTGCGCCATCTGCAACTCGCTGCGCGTGCGATCGAGCTCGGCCGGCGCCACGAAGCGCTGCTCCACCAGCGAGCGGGTGCGCTCGAACTGCGCGCGGGCCAGTTGTTCGCGTGCACGCATCTCCTGGATGGTCTGGTCAAGGTCGTTCGATTCGATGCGTGCCAGCACCTGCCCGCGCTTGACCTGCTGGCCTTCTTCGGCATCGATCGCGACCAGCCGGCCGCCGGCGCGAGGCGCGACGGGCACCATCACGGTCGGTTCCACCGTGCCGGTGGCGTACACCGCCTCGATGGCCGGCCCACGCGTGGGCTGCGCGGTCTCCACGCGCACGGGCCACTGCCGCCAGGCGACGCCGGCCGCCAGCAGGACCAGGACACCGAGGCCGGCGACGATGCCGTTTCTGCGCTTCAAACGCGTTTCTCTCCACATAGGTGCCGTCTTTATCCATGAGCCAACTACCGGGTCGGTTGATCCATGTCAAGCTTCGGTGCCATGGCCGCTCCTCATGGCCACCGTGGCCATCTCGCTATGGGACCGCCGCAAGGACAGCTTCGACACTTTCGGTCTCAGTGAACAGGGACTCCATCAACCGGCGTCAATTTCGGCCGGCTTCGCCTCGGAGCTTCTCGGATCCGGACTGCACGGTCAACGCGTTCACTAGGGATCCTATGCCTTGAACTCGTTGCGCTGCACATTCGACGGCATGTCGCACTGCCGGACTGGACACCTGGCCGGTCAGTGTGACGACGCGGTTTTCGACACGCACATCGACACCGGCGCCGCAAGCTGCCGGATCCCAGTTCGAGGCTGCAAAAACTTCGTGTCTCAGTTCCATATCGGGATTCATGGTGATCCTTTTTAGCCCTGCCAGATGCATCACTCTAGTCGCTGCGTTGGACGACTTGTTTGCGATGTGTCAAGGCCCAGGCCGGTCCCTGCGCCCGATGCGCGGCATCGCCGCCCTGGAGAAGCTACTCGAACACCAGCGCCTGCCCGGGCGGTACGCCGGCATTCGCTCTCGTCAAACCGGGCCGAGTCAACTACTCGATCGTGTCGGCAGTGATGGTGAACTTGGTCCTCGTTTGGAGCCATCGCGACCGATCGCTCAATCGTTGAGTCATGTCAAAACTGCATTCGTCGCGCGTCGATAGCCCTGAGTCATCATCAAAAGGAGATCACATGGCTGCCTTGGATCGCTCGGAAGCACTTTCGCTCGGCCTGCCTTTTGGAGCGCGCGCGCGAGAAGTTCATCGGCTCCTCACAAGTGTCGACGATGCTGACAACGCCAGATTGCCCTCAGCCTGGCAGGACCTGGCCCTCTGCGCCGCCGAGAACTTTGCGCGCGAGGACGTCTGGATGCGGGCAACCGGCCATGCATCGCAGAAGGACCACGAGATCCAACATCGCGTGGTGCTGGGGGTCATGCGCGAAGGTGCGTTGCAGGCCGGCGAAGGAAAGCTCTTGCAGGTGCGCGAGATGGCGCGTCAACGCAGGGACTGGTATGAAAGCATGTCCAGACCATGGATGCAGCGCAGGCGCTCCATCTGCGCGGCGCCGGCTTCGAACCCGCGAACGCCGAGGTGCAGGCGAAGCCTTCGCCTCCCGTGTGGTCCGCGCTGCGTGAAGCCCGTTTCCTCGGATTGAGCCTCAGCTGGGCGCGCCTGGCGGCTGCAATCCACCGCGGCCGACAAGGCGAGCGGTAATGGCTGCCTTCAGCGGCGGCAGATGCTGAGCTCCGCGAAGGATCAGCCGTCGGGAAAAGCGCTGTGGCGCGCCGATGCATCGCGTAAAGGGCTTCGCGGCGTGTGCCCCAGCTCGGAGACGTAGCGCTCGATCGCGGGCCGCGCCGAGCCCGCCTTGTAGGCCCGCTCGTGCCGAGGCTGATGAAGCACAGCGGCTCCTCGTGCTGGTCCAGGGCGAACAATGCGCGCAGTCCTAAAGACTGCAGCGACTTGCCTGTGGTCAGCGCCGACTCATAGCCCAGGACTGTCGCGGTCAGAAGGACGTTCTGGATGGCGCAGCCGGCCGACAGGATCCTCTCGGTGGCCGGAATGTCTCCGCCGTCGGGGCCCAGCCGCATGATCGCCAGCATCAGGACCGGGGCCTGGAATGCCTTCTCGCGCGCTCTTCCGTGCTCGTCCGGCGTGGCTGCGGGATCGCGTTCCTGCAGGGACTGCGCGAAGACGGCGGCCAGCCGCCCTCTTTCACGCGGTGGAACGATGACGAAGCGCCACGGCACCAGCCCGCCATGGTCGGGCGCCGCGGCTGCGGCGGCCAGGATCTGATCGAGTTCGGGTCGCGCGGGTCCCGGCGCACCCAGCCGCTTGGGCAGCACGGTACGACGCGCGTGCAGGAGCTGAGCCACTTGCCGTCCGGTGATGGGCGGGTCGGCCGGCTCGACGGTCGAGGCGCAAGGGGCCGTATCAGTAGACATGTCGAGTTCCCTCGTCGAGATTCAGCAGACGCTGCGGGTGTGCCTGTTCCTGCGCCAGCCGCAGCAGGTCTTCGAAGCTTGAGATCATGGCGGGTGTTCGTTGTCCGGCAGATAGGTGAGGCGCTGGCTTTGCGCGGCCGGTTGCCCCGGGTGCAAGAGAATCGTGACCAGCAGCGACGCGTCTGTCAACGCGCGGACCGCGTGCGGCTCGCCACCCTCGCCACCAAGCGGCCGGCAGCGAGATGGCACGCACGTGACGGCGTCGTGACCGTCGCCTCGCATCTGGAAACCGAGCAGTAACAGACGAGTTTGACTCGTCACAGAAATCCTACTCATGAGTCAGTAATTTAGCGGACGATTGTGAAACTTGCTCGGCCTCATAGAGTCCAATGGCTGATGAAACGAGACGGTCGCACTCTGGCCCACAACACGCTTGAGGAAATGCGTGTTGTGGCTGTTCAGCGCATGAACGAGGGAGAGCACCCCGCGGCTGTGGCCGCATCCTTTGGCATGAACCGATCGTGGGCGTACAAGTGCAAAGCGGCGGCGCGCGGACGTGGCCGTGGACTGAAGGCTCTGCGGTCGACCAAAGGGACGGGGCGGCCTCGAAAGCTCACCAGCGCCCAGGAGCGGCAAGTCTTTCGATGGGTCAATGGCAAGCGCCCCGATCAGTACGGCTTTGACTTTGGACTGTGGACCCGGCAGATCGTCCAAGAACTTCTGCTCGCGCGCTTTGAAGTGAGCCTGTCGCTCGCCTCGATTGGCGCGCTGCTTGCACGCTTGGGGCTGACCACGCAAAAGCCACTGCAACGCGCCTATCAGCGCGACCCCGCTGCGGTTGCTCGATGGAAAAGCGAGATCTTTCCCGCGATTGCCACCGAGGCGCAAGCCAGTGAGGCGGAAATCTTGTTCTGGGATGAATCCGGATTCCGAGCCGACTCGGTGCATGGCAAGACGTGGGCCAAGAAAGGACAGACCCCCGTCATTGATCGGCCGGGGCAGCGTCAGAGCATCAGCGCGGCGTCCGCCGTCACCGCAAAGGGCGCTTTCTGGTTTGCGACTTATTCCGGCGCGTTGACTGGTGAGTTGTTTGTCGAATTGCTCAAACAGTTGATGCGAAAGCGCAGAAAGCCGGTGCGCCTGATTGTGGATGGACTTCCCGCGCACAAGAAGGCCATCGTGAAGGAATACGTAGCCAGCACCGCCGGCAAACTCACGCTGCACTTCTTGCCCGGCTATGCGCCTGACCTGAATCCCGACGAGTTGGTCTGGAGCCATGCCAAGCGCACAGGAGTTGCTCGCTCGCCTTTGAAAGCGGGCGAGAAGCTGCAGTGCCGAGTTGACGGTCAACTGCAGGCCATCGCCGAAGACAGCGCCTTGGTTCGTTCCTTTTTCAGGCATCCATCTGTCTCCTATATTTCTGACCTATGAGTAATGCGGGCGCAACGGCCTTCGTCCTGGTCGAGATGCGCTCGTCGCCGGTTCTCTTCGTCGGCGCGGGAACTAGCACCACGGGAATGGTCGAACTTCGCAGAATGCGCTCTGCATCGCTGCCGATCATCACCCGCCCGCCACCGCGACGCCCGTGCGAGCCAAGCACGATGAGTTCGGCCGGCCACATCCGTGCTTCGGTTGCGATCGCTTCGCACAGCGGCGTCGTAAGGTCACCGTACAGAACTGCATCGGCGCGTATGCCTCGAGCCTCGGCAGCTGTTCTTGCCGCTTCGAGGATCTGTTGACCACCATGACGCAACGCGTCCAGCCAGGTGTCTGTATCGGCGAGCCTGCGCGGCAGCGAGAGATCGTCCAGCACGTGGACGAGGCGCAGCAGGCCATGCGTGCTCCTCGCGATGTCGATAGCCGCGTCCAGCCCCCGACTGGAGCCTGCGCTGCCATCGATGGGAACCAGAATCCGTCCGTACATGGCGATTTCCCTTCCTGAGACAGTCAATGGGGAGGTGAGAACGCCGGTATTGCGGCGCCCGCGAAGGCCTCGAGTGCCAAGCCGAAACTGCCCGAGTTCTGCAGTGCGCTGACGATCTTCCGGAAAAGCGGCCGGTACACCTCGTCGGCCTCGCAGCCCGCCAGCGCGTCGCGGTTCGTCAGGAACGCTGCGTCGAGTTCCGCCCATTCGTCGACACTGAGCACCGCCTGGGCCAGCGGCAGGATCTCGGTTTCCTCGACGCGCATGTGATCGAGATAGAAGTCGGCATATTGCTTCATCAAGGCCTCGAAATGGCGCCGCCGGGCTTCTCCGTGGGCGGCCTCGCTCATCATCCGGAATCCGAGCAGCGCGTGTTCGAGCTCGCGGATGGCCTTCTCGCCATGTGCATGGTCGCGGTCGAGGCGGTCGAGCACCGCGTCGGTGTGTGCATCGCGCCCGCGCAGCTTGGGGAAGAGCAGCCGGCTTTCTTTGGGATGGTGCAGCTTCTCCGGGAACTCGTCGACGTAAAACAGCATGGCCTGCAGCGCATCGAAGTCGGGCAGGGTGTTTCGCCGCCGATGCTCGCCCAGCAGCAGGGTGATCGCGCGCAGCATGGCCGACAGCGCCCGATGTTCCTGGCAGATGGTGGTCAGGCTGGGGTGCGTCATGGCCTGATCTTTCTTGTGCCAGACCGTTGCCCCATGTTCAGGCGTCTGCCCGCCGCCGACTGGCGCGCCATGCCGCGCCTGGTAGCCATACCAGAGACTGCCGGCAATGCGATGCGCGAGATCGTCGGCGCGCTGCCGCAGCGCAGCGTTGCCCAATGCCTGGGTGGTCTCCCGGAAGAGGGCGAGCCAGCGGTGGAACAGCTCGGCCGTGAGCCCCGGCAATGCCACATGCTTTGGGATGGGCGCTCCTTTGTAGCGGGCCGTGCCTCTGAGGGCAGACGACCAGAAGTCGACCAGCTTTGCCAGGTGCAGCTCCCAGTCGGCGACCTGCGATTCAAAGATCGGGGCGAGCACCGGGTCCTTGCGCACCTTTGAATAGAAGGCATGGACCAGGCGCACGACCTCCTCTTCGGTACAAAGCTCAGGATCTGGCATGAGCGAACTTGCAAGCCGCGCGCCCGTGGCTTTTTGCTCCGCGACCATCCTACATCTCCTTTTGTCTCCTGTCGTTGCGCTCCGTTTGGAACCGCCATGGAAGCCTAGCGCGGATCGGCCGCCGCTTCTTTGATCTGAAGCAAGCTCGTTGCGCATCGACCGCTACCTGCAGGCCGACCAGAACCGCGCGCGCTTCTCGCGCGTCGTCCGAGCATCGATCGCCTGGAATGGGGCACCCGGCTCGCAGGCGGGCAGCTCGCCGCGAAGGGGCCATGCCGCGTCGGCGATCAGTCAGCGTGATCCACAGGATCAGCGCCCGAAACAGCAGCCACAGTCCCTGCCACAACAAGCAGCATCAAGGAAGCGATGATCAACCACATGGCATGTTCTCTGGCGGGCTCGGATGCGCCGTCAGCCGCATCCTGCGCCCGCCAGACTTCGTCCTTCTTGCGCATCAACGATCGCAAACGGAGCTGTCCAGCGTCTTGACCACGCGTCGCAGGCCCGAAGCGGCCGGCTCTGCCGGGTCGGTCTCGAAGCCCAGCGCGCGGGCGAGCTTCAGCATCCGAGTGTTCTCGCGCAGCACGATGCCCACGAGGCGGCCGATGCCGTGGCTGCGGGCGTGCTCGATCAGCCGGTCGAGCAGCAGCGTGCCAAGTCCGCCGCCCTTGAGGTCCGAGCGCACGATGATGGCGAACTCGGCTTCGACGTGGTCCGGGTCGCTCACGGTGCGTGCGACGCCCAGTGTCTCCGGCACGCCCTGCGCGTCCACGGCTTCCGCGATGAGCGCCATTTCGCGGTCGTAGTCGATCTGGGTGAGCCGGGCGAGTTCGCTGCGGGGCAGCTCGCGCCGCGTCTGGAAGATGCGCATGCGGATGTCCTCCGGGTCGAGCTTCTCGAGGAATCTCCGGTGCTGCGCTTCGTCTTCGGGACGGATGGGCCGTACCGTGATCTCGCGGCCGTTCCAGGCCTGGATTCGCACCCATTGCGAAGGGTACGGAAGGATCGCGAAGCGCTCGGCCCCGGCGACCGGCCGGCTGGAGACCCTGATGCGTGCATCGAGGGCGATGGCGCCGGCTTCGTCGACATACAGCGGGTTGATGTCGAGCTCGGCCAGCTGCGGCAGGTCGGCCAGCATCTGCGACACGGCGATCAGCACGTCGTAGAGGGCGTCGACCTTGGCAGGCGGGTGGTCGCGATAGCCGGCCAGCAGGCGCGAGACGCGGGTGCGCGAGACCAGTTCACGCGCCAGGCTGCGGTTGAGAGGGGGCAGGGCGACCGCGCTGTCGGCGGTGATTTCCACCGCGGTGCCGCCCTGGCCGCACAGGATCACCGGCCCGAACACGCTGTCGATGCTGGCGCCCACGATGACTTCCTGGGCATGGGGCCGGCGCACCATCGATTGCACGGTGAATCCGTCGATGCGCGCGTCGCGCTTGGCGGTCCTCACGGCGCGCAGCATCTCGCTCACGGCCATGTCCAGCGATGCCTGGTCGCGCAGATCCAGCTTGACGCCGCCGACGTCGGACTTGTGCGTGATGTCGGGCGACACGATCTTCAGCGCGACCGGATAGCCCACCTCGCGCGCGGCCGCGAAGATCGCCTCGGCCGATGCGGGGACCGCGCGCGTGGGGACCACGGGTACGCCATAGGCCTCGAGGACGGCCTTCGCCTCATGCTCGCCGAGCCACTCGCGCCCTTCGGCGAGCACCGCGTCCAGTCGGCGGCGTGCCGAGGCGACATCGGGCACCGGGTTCTCGCTGGCGCTGGGGGCCTCGATCAGGATCTCCTGATTCCGCCGATAGGTCTGGAGCATCGCGAAGGCTCGGACGGCTTCCTCCGGCGTGGGGTAGTCGGGCACGCCGGCCTGCTCGAACAACTGACGCGCCTGGGAGACCGCGCCATCGCCGAGCCAGGCGCTCATCACGCGTGGCCCGCTTGCGCGAATCAGCGGCAGGCAGGCGCGGGCGATGTCGTCGCTGCGCACGATCGCCGTCGGCGCATGGATGAACAGCACGGCGCCCGCGGCCGGATCGGCGAGCAGGGCCGAGAGCGTATCGGTGTAGCGCTCGACCGGGGCGTCCCCGATGATATCGACCGGGTTGGCGTGCGACCAGTTGGCGGGCAGAGCCGCGTTCAGGCGCTCCAGCAAGGCACCGCCGGGCTCGGCCAGCGTGACGCCGGCCTGCGCGGCCGCGTCGGCCGCCATCACGCCGGCACCGCCGCCGTTGGTCATGATGGTCAGGCTGTCGCTGCGGTTGCCCCGGAAGCGCGCCAGGGTCTCGGCCGCGATGAACAGCTCCTGCAGCGTGTCGACGCGCAGCATGCCGGCGCGCCGGATGGCCGCATCGTAGACGGTGTCCGAGCCGGCCAGTGCCCCAGTGTGCGAGGCGGCGGCGTGCACGCCGTTGCCGAAGCGGCCGGCTTTCACCACGATCACCGGCTTGTTGCGCGCGGCGGCCCGCGCGGCGGACATGAACTTGCGTGGCGATTCCACCGATTCGATGTACAGCAGAATCGAACGGGTGCGTGCATCGTTCGCCAGGTGGTCGAGCAGGTCGCCGAAGTCGACGTCGCAATGATCTCCCAGCGAAACAAGGTGGGACAGGCCAATGGCGCGGCTCCTGGCCCAATCGAGCACGGCGGTGACCAGCGCGCCCGATTGCGACACGAAGGCCAGGTCCCCAGGCAAGGCGTCGGTGTGGGCGAAGCTGGCATTCAGGCCGATGTGCGGACTCAGCACGCCGATGCAGTTGGGGCCCAGCAGGCGCAAGAGGTGGGGCTTGGCCGCGTCGAGCGCAGCCTGCTTCTGCGCCGGGGTCAACCCCGCCGTCACGATGACGACGGCGCGGGTGCCGAGCGCCCCGAGCTCGGCGACCAGCGGCGCCACCGTGTGCGCCGGCGTGCACAGGAGGGCCAGGTCCGGCGCTGCCGGCAACTGGCCGGCCGAGGCGTACACCGGGACGCCGTCCAGGGTGCTGTGCTTGGGGTTGACGGCGTAGACAGGGCCGGCGAAATGTCCGGCGCGCAGGTTGCGCCAGACGGTGGCGCCCACGCTGCCTTGTCGGTTCGAGGCGCCGAAGACGGCCACCGAGCCCGGTGTGAGCAGGCGATCGAGATGGCGGATGGTCACGATGCAACGACTCCCGAACGCAACGGCTCAGCCGAGAAGATGCGGCTTGCGGCGAGCGACTCGCGCGTTGACGCGCGCGGAAAGAGGATGGACAGGCAGGGCTTCATATCCACCAAGATAGGGCCTGTCTCGACCAGGGCCTTGACCCCTATCAACAATTCGCCATATCGCCATGTCGCCAGCCGCCGGCGCGGGTACCTGGCAAGTTCAACGGTGTCCGTGCACAGGCCCTTGATCCCGGTCAAGGCCGTAACGCCCTCGGTGATCTCCGTCCTTGGCTACTCCAAAGGCTTCGGCCATACGGATCTCGTCGTTTGCCGATGCGCAATCGGCTGCTTCCTCAGTCCACCTTCAGCGTGCGCAGCCGCAAGGCGTTCGTGATGACGCTCACCGATGAGAGCGCCATGGCAGCGGCGGCCACCACGGGCGAAAGCAGCAGCCCGAAGAACGGGTACAGAACGCCGGCGGCAAGGGGGATGCCTGCGACGTTGTAAGCAAAGCTCAGGAACAGGTTCTGCCGAATGTTCCGCATCGTTGCCCTTGACAGCATCCTCGCGCGAACGATGCCCATCAGGTCTCCCTTGAGCAGCGTGATGCCCGCGCTTTCCATCGCGACGTCGGTGCCGGTCCCCATGGCCACGCCCACGTCCGCCGCCGAGAGACCGGGTGCGTCATTGACCCCATCCCCTCCCATGGCGACGACGCGCCCCTCGTCGCGCAGTCGCTTGACCACCGCTGCCTTGTCCTCGGGAAACACCTCGGCGATCACCTCGTCGATATGGAGCTGACGCCCCACGGCCTCGGCCGTGGTCCTGCCGTCGCCCGTGAGCATGACGATGCGGATGCCTGCCGCCTTCAACGCATCGATGGCCTGGGCCGATGTGGCCTTGATGGGGTCGGCAATCGCAACGAATCCGGCCAGCTTGCCGCCCACAGCCACGAAGATGACTGTGGCTGCCTTCTGCCGTTGAACCTCTGCCGACGCAGCCAGGCTTGATGCGTCGACGGCGTGCTCCGCTAGAAACTTGGCGCTGCCGGAGACGATGAGCTGCCCGTCCACGGTGCCGACCACTCCCTTGCCGACGGGCGAGTCGAAATCCGTGACCGGCGACAGCGGGAGCTTCCGGGCCTGGGCGTCCATGACGATGGCCATGGCCAGCGGATGCTCGCTGGCACGCTCGACGCTGGCGAGCTTCTGCAGCACCTCCTCGCCCTTGAAGCCGTTCGCCGGTTCGATGTGGACGACCTTCGGCCGCCCCTCGGTCAGCGTGCCGGTCTTGTCCAGCACCAGCGTGTCGACCTTCTCCATTCGCTCGAGCGCCTCTGCATCGCGAATGAGCACACCTTGCTGTGCGCCCTTGCCGACCCCCACCATGATAGACATCGGCGTGGCCAGGCCCAGCGCACAAGGGCAGGCAATGATGAGCACGGCTACCGCGGTGATGAGTGCGTAGCTGAATGCCGGGGAGGGCCCCCAAGCCAGCCATGCCACAAACGTCAGCGCTGCAATCAGCATGACCACCGGCACGAACCAGCCCGCGACTTGGTCGGCCATCCGCTGGATCGGTGCGCGACTGCGCTGCGCTGCGGCCACCATGTGAACGATCTGGGAGAGCAGGGTGTCGGCACCGACCTTCTCGGCGCGCATCACGAAGCCGCCGGTCTGGTTGATGGTCCCCGCCGTCAGCTTCGAGCCCGCCGCCTTGGCGACCGGAACGGGTTCGCCCGTGACCATGGACTCGTCGACGTTGCCGCTGCCTTCGGTGAGCACGCCGTCGACCGGAACCTTTTCGCCGGGACGAACGCGCAGCAGGTCTCCGACCTGGATGGTGTCGACCTGCACGGTTTCGTCGGTACCATCCGGTTCGACCCTGACCGAAGTCTTCGGTGCGAGCCCAAGAAGCGCCTTAATGGCGCCTGACGTCTTCTCGCGTGCTCGGAGCTCAAGGACCTGGCCGAGCAGCACGAGCACCGTGATGACCGCGGCGGCCTCGAAGTAGACGGCAACCGAGCGATCCTCGCTGCGCAGCGCGTCCGGGAAGAGCCCGGGAGCGAGCGTCGCGACCATGCTGTAGAGCCAGGCAGCACCGGTGCCAAGGGCAATCAGCGTGAACATGTTCAGGCTGCGGTTCTTCACGGAGGCAACAGCCCGGGTGAAGAACGGCCAACCGGCCCAGAGCACGACCGGCGTGCCGAGGATCAGTTGAATCCAGTTCGAGGCCTGCTGGGCGACCAGGTGGTGGATGTCGACGACGTGGCCGCCCATCTCCAGCGCGAAAACCGGCGCGGTCAGTGCCGTCCCGATCCAGAAACGGCGCGTCATGTTGCGAAGTTCGGGGCTCTCGCCGGTGTCCTCGGTCGCAAGCACCGGCTCCAGTGCCATGCCGCAGATGGGGCAACTGCCCGGCCCCATCTGGCGGATTTGCGGGTGCATGGGGCAGGTGTACTCGACCTGCCTGCCCGGCGGAACCGCCGCGGTTGGCTTCGTCGCAGCTGGCCGATGGTGACGCGGATCACCCCCAGGTTCGTGGTGTGCCCCCTCCATGACTGAACCGTCGGGCATCACGTGTGTGCCTTGGCGAGCGTGAAGCTGCGCGTGCCTGTCGTGCCCCGCACAGCCCCCGTCCGGCGCCGGGCCGGAAAGATCGTAGCGTTCGGTGCTGGAAGATGGCATGGTGCTCTCCTGTTCTTGCTCGAAGTTTCAACCCTGCCGACGTAGGAAATTCAGGTGATGCTTGAGCACCCTTACTGCGGAATAGACCGCGCAGCCCCTGCTCGTGGCCGCCATGGTGGTGCCCGCGGTGCATGAACATGTGCATCAGCGGGCGTGCCAGCACGAACAGGTACGGCAGCAGGCCCAGGACGTGCGCGGTGTGTTCAGTCAGCAGGTAAAAGCCACCTACCGCGATCGCGACCACCAAGCCAGGCCAGCTGGCGAGCGCCAGAACGGCGGGGGCCCTTGATGTTCGTGGTCCATCTCCCTCTCCTTCGAATCATTTGACAGGCGTGCGGGCCGCTTCGCGGTCCATCATCATCTGCATCATGATTTCCATCATGTCCATGCGCTCGCCCATCATCTGGGAATCCATAGACATGCCGCCCTTGCCGTGGCCCCCCTTCATCTGGCCCATCATCGACATGCCGTCCCTCATGACCTTCATGTGCTCGGCCATCAGGGCCTGGCGCGCCTCGGGCGTCTTGGCGGCCGTCATCTTCTGGTGCATGTCACGCATCGTGTTCATCTGCTGCTCGTGCGCTGAGGTCGAAGATGCAGCGCGGTGCGCAGTGTGATCATGGCTCACCGGGGCAGATTGCGACGCGCATCCACCGAGGGCGATGGCCGTTACGAGAAGAATGGCTAGCTTCATTTCCGGACTCCTTTTCTCACATACCAGTATGAGGACTCTGAAAGGGAGGCGTTTGACGCACATCAAAAAATGGAGAAGCCTTGACGATCGTGTCCAGCAGCACGGCCTGCATCACGCAGCGGTGGTTCTCCGCACGCCGGGCCTCGTCGAGCGGCAGGGCGGATGCCAGCAGTTTCCAGTGTGCCGAGTGCCTGGCGTCGACCAGGAAGGTCGCGTCTTTCGATGCCGGCTGCCCGCCGCCCACAAGCACATCAAACCCGGCCGCGCGGGCGGCTGAGACGAAGTGGCTGCCGCGCGGCGCCTTCGGGTCGCCGAGGAACAGGATCGACGCGCCGGGCGGCGATCGATGCTCGCGCAGTGTCATGAGATCCGCCAGAACGCGGGCCGGATGCTCGTCCAGGCACAGGCCGTGATAGACCGGCACGCCGGCATCCTGCTCGATCCGGCGCGCGGTGGCCGGTGCCAGGGCCTCGCAATCGACGGCGTCGTACATGCGCCCCAGCATCCGCGCCAGCGCGTGAACATCGTCTCGCCCCGGCGCCGGCTTTGCCGGCTCGGTGAACCTGACCTCGGCCACGCGTGCGCCCAGGTCCTGCGCGGCGCGGCGCAGCGCCGAGATGTCGGCGCCGGGCGAAGGCCCGAGCAGAAGGGCCAGGTTCTTGCCGCGCAAGGATTGGCCGGCCGTGCCGGCACGTGCCTGCGTGCGCAGGCGCTCGGCCGCGGCCAGGGTCGCCAGGACATTCCTCGCGGCCAGCGGCTCGCGCTGAGGGGAAATGGAGATGCCGGATGTCACAACCGCAAAGGTAGGACCTGCCGCGATCCGAGACTTGACCGGCATCAACAATTCATCATGTCGCCGGCGCCAAAACCGGCCTGACACAGATCATTCACCCAGTGTTACCGAAGCCTGCCTTGCATTGGCGCTCGTGTTGCAGTGGCTTTCTAAGCTCTCACCATCGATCCACGAGGGGCAAGAAATGACTGAAACGATCCGCCTTCCCAAGTCCGCGCCGTCGGGCGTCCAGCGCATCGGGGACATGCTGCGGCTGCTGGAGGGCACGCTGCCGGTCCAGCGGCGCATCGTGCGCACCGGCGACTCGGTCTACCAGGCAGGGCAGGCGTTCGGCTGCCTCTACGTCGTCAACTCCGGGTTCTTCAAGATGGTCAACCTGTCCGACGAGGGACGCGAACAGGTGGTCGGCGTCCATTTCAAGGGCGACTGGCTGGGTTTGGACGGCATCGCAGCGGGACACTACGGCTGTGACGCGATCGCGATGGACACCGGCGAGGTCTGGGCCATCCGCTATGACGCCTTGCTCAAGGCGGCCCCCACGGCCCCCGCGCTGCTGACGGCACTGCACGAGGCCATGAGCCGCGAGCTCGTGCGCGACCACGATTCCCTGCTCTCGCTGTGCACCTTGCCGGCCGACGCCCGCGTGGCCGGCTTCCTGCGCTACTGGACCGAGGCACTCGCGCAGCGCGGGCTGCGCACCGACCAGATCACCCTGCACATGACCCGGGCCGAGATCGGCAACTACCTCGGCATGACGCTGGAGTCCGTGAGCCGCGGGCTGTCCCGGCTGGCCCGTTGCGACGTGATCCATTTCATCGAGAAGGGGCGCCGCGACATCCGCATCCCCAGGGTGGAGGCGCTGACGAGCTTCATCCAGCACCTGATGGCGCCCATGGAGGCCGCCGCGCTTCACTGAGCCGCGTTCAGGACCTTCGCCATGGCACGCTCGAGTTCGGCACGTGTGTAGGGCTTGCGCAGCAGCTCCCAGGGCTGGGGCTCGTCGAGCAGTCCGCTTGAATAGCCGGACATCAGCAGCACGGGAAGGCCGGGCCAGCGCGTTTGCACTGCTGCCGCCAGCTCGGTGCCGCGCATGCCGGTGCCCAACAGGATGTCGGTGAGCAGAAGCCCGATGCCCGTATCGGAAGCGAGCACGTCCAAGGCCTCCTCGGCGTGGGCGCAGTCGACGACCTCGCAGGCCATCGAGGCGAGAAACTTCTGTACCACGCTCCGAACCTCGGCATCGTCTTCGACCAGCAGCACGCGCAGCCCAGGCGGCACGCCCTGTTGCGCGGCGGCGTCGGATTCCTCGTCGGCGGCAAGGTCAGCGTCGATGCGCGGCAGGTACAGCGTCACCGTGGTGCCCGCACCCGGCGCGCTGTGGAGAGCGACGGCGCCGTGCGACTGTCTGGCAAAGCCGTAGACGGTCGACAGGCCGAGCCCCGTGCCGCGGCCGGTTTCCTTGGTGGTGAAGAAGGGCTCGAAGGCGCGCTCCTTCACGGCCTCGGACATGCCCTCGCCGGTGTCTGCGATCGAGATCGCCACGTAGCCTTCCGTCTCGGCCCGGCCGCCCTCGACGTCAAGTTCTGGCGGCAGCCGCGGTACCGCGCGGCAGGTGAAGCCGAGCGTGCCGCCCTGGGGCATGGCGTCGCGGGCATTGATCGCCACGTTCAGCAGGGCGGATTCCAGCTGCCCTGGGTCCGCCATGCAAAGCACTTCCTCGGCGTCCAGTGTGATGACGATGCGCTGGTCGAGCGTGCGCCGCAGCATGTCGGTCAGCGAATGCAGCAGCGCGGCGGTGTCGACAACGGTGGGCTGCAGCACCTGGCGCCGCGAGAACGCGAGCAGCTTGCCCGTCAGTTCCGTGCCGCGCCGGGTGGCGCGCACGGCGGCGCCGACCAGCTGCTGCACGAACGGATCGCCGGTGTAGGCGGGCGTGTCCTCGAGGACCTGCAGGTTGCCCGAGATGACCGTGAGCAGGTTGTTGAAGTCGTGCGCGACGCCACCGGTCAGCTGGCCGACGCTCTCCAGGCGCTGTGCGTGGTTGAGCGCCTCCTCGCTGCTCGTGCGCTGCAGCACGGTGGCCAGCATGCTGGACAGGGAATCCAGGAAGCGGATCTCGTCCTCACCGAAGCGCTTCGGCGTTCGGGAGCGAACGACCAGGGTTCCGATGGTGCGGCCGCGGTCCGCCAGGGGGACGGAGAGTTCGCACACCAGTCCGGCCCGCACGTAGTGCGACGGGATGGCGAAGCGTCGATCTTGTGCACCATCCTCGTTCACGAGAACCGGCTTGCCCTCTGCCACGACGGTGCCGGAGGGCAAGCCGGGCTCGTTGGGCAGCCGATGGCCGATCGGCTCCTCGGGCACCAGGCCCACGCCGGCAGCGACCCGGAACTCGAGGCCGCTCGGCTCGAGCAGCAGGATCTTCGCCATCTCGACCTGCAGGGTTTCCGCGGCGATGGCCGGAACCAGTTCGAGCAGGTTCTGCGACTCGCGCGCTTCCACGGCAAGGCGCCCGAACTGCGCCAGGCATTCGGCATAGCGGGCCCGCTGCAGGGCCTGCTTCACGCGCGGGTAGGCGCCCACGCCGCGGATCGCCGCGACCACGTAGGGCAGACTGTGGTCCTGCAAGGGGCTCAGGGCGATCTCGACTCTGACTTCGCTGCCGTCGCGCCGCTTGGCCACCAGGTCCATCTGCATGCCCATCGGCCGTGCGCGCGGCTGGTCAGAGTAGGTCTTGCGATAGGCCGCGTGGCGCGGGCGGATGGCGTCGGGCACCAGCGCGTCGACCGTGAGGCCGACCAGTTCGTCGGCGCAATAGCCGAACAGTTCGAGCGCGGCCGGGTTCGCCAAGCTGATCACGCCCTGGAGATCGACGAGTAGCAGTGCGTCCGGATACGCAGCGAAGAGGGAACGGAATACCGCGCCATCGTCGACACCGGGGACGCTGGGGCCGGCCACGTTTCAGCCCCTCCCCGCTTCGACCTTGGGAACCAGGATGTAGCCCGCTCCGCGCACCGACTTGATGATCTGCGGATTGTTCGGATCGTCCTCCAGCTTGCGGCGCAGGCGCCCGATCTGGACATCGATGGTGCGGTCGAAGGGCCCGCCGTCGCGGCCTCGGGTGGCTTCGAGGAGGAAGTCGCGCGACAACACGCGGCCCGGGTGGGTGGCCAGCGTGCTGAGCAGGTCGAACTCGCCCGTGGTCAGCGCGACTTCCCTGCGGTGCGGGTCCAGGAGGCGGCGCGCGGCCGTGTCCAGCTCCCACTGGGCAAAGCGGAGCAGGTTCGCCTCTTCGGCGCCTGGCCTGGCCTCCCCAGGCTCCGAAGGGACGAGGCGGCGCAGCACGGCCTTGATACGCGCCACCAGCTCACGCAGGTCGAAGGGCTTTGTTACATAGTCGTCGGCGCCGACCTCCAGGCCGACCACCTTGTCGACTGCATCCCCCCGCCCGGTGACGATCACCAGTCCGCAGCGCCAGTGCTCGCGCAGCTGGCGCGCGATGGCAAAGCCGTCCTCGCCGGGCAGGCCCAGGTCCAGCAGGACCAGCGCTGGCGCGTCGTTGGCCATGAGTTCCAGAAGCGACCGGCCGGAATGCAGCTGGCTCACGCGGAATCCATGTCCCTGCAGATAGCCGGCCAGCAGGGTGGTGATCTCGACTTCATCGTCGAGGACGGCGAGATGGGTGGGGGTGGTCACCCGGGGATGTTAGCCCGTCGACGACAAATCGAGAATGTCCATCCCCGAGCCGCTTCAAAACAACAGCGCTTTGATCTGGATCAAGGGTTTGCGCAATATCGGCTCAAGCTGAGGAGCGCCGGAGATCGGTGACGCGGACCATGATTGGCCAAGCCGACAAGCCTCGGCTTGAGCCATGTCAAGAAGTCCGCACTGCCGCCGTGCGAAGCTGAGGGCTGACCTTTCCGGAGCACCGTCATGACCCCTGAAACCTCCCCTGTCCCGTCGCTTCGCGATGGACATGTTCGCTTGGTCCTCGAATGGCAGGCAGCGACCGTCGGGACGCTGCTGCAGGCGCAGCAGCGCCAGGCTCAAATACTCCTGGCGTGGCAGAAGTCGATGGCCGGGATCGGCCAAGACCTGTGGGATCGCTGGGCCTGCCGTTTCGGCGGTGGCGTGCCGCTCGACGGCTGAGCGCCGGCCTCAGCGGCGATGCCCGGCCTCGAACGCGGCCTGGCATGCCGCGCAGCGGACGGCGATAGGTTGCGCCACCAAGCGCTCGCGCGGAATGTCCTCGCCGCAATCGACGCAGATGCCGTAGCGGCCTTCGGCCATGCGCTGTTGCGCCTCTTCGACGTCCTTGAGCCTGGCGCGGTCGATCTCGATCTCGGCGCAGTGCAGGCCGGCGAACCGGAACGCCTCGGCCTCATCAGCGTGGCTGCGAACCTCGTGATCCTGGGGGTCCCGTGAGGTCTCGTCGACACCAGCGGTCCGGCGAAGTTCTTCCAGGACGCTGCGCTTGATGACTCGAAGCCGATCGGTCAGTGCCTCGCGATCGGCGGCGGTGAGATGTTTCATGTGAAGTCCTTCGTCGTGATGCGGGACTACGCCTCGTCCGTCAGGCGCATGACGACCCGGCCCTCGATCTGGCCGCGGCGCAGCCGGTCGAAGACCTGGTTGATGTTGTCCAGGCGGTCCTCGCTGCACACCGTACGCACCTTGCCTTCGGCTGCGAATTCCAGGGCTTCCTGCAGGTCCTTGCGGGTCCCGACGATCGAGCCTCGCACGGTCTTGGCATTGAGCACCATGTCGAAGATCGGCAGGGCGAAGTCGCCCGGCGGCAGGCCCACCATCGACATGGTGCCGCGCTTGTGCAGCATGCCCAGCGCCTGCGCGAAGGCCGCGCGGGACACGGCCGTCACCAGCACGCCGTGCGCACCGCGCAGGGCCTTCTGCATCGCCTGCGCCGGGTCCTGTTTCGAGGCATCGATCAGCATGTCGGCGCCGACCTCCTTGGCGAGTTGCAGCTTTTCTTCGTCGATGTCGACCGCGACGACATGAAAGCCCATCGCCTTGGCATACTGCACGGCCAGGTGGCCCAGGCCGCCGACACCGGAGATCGCCACCCAGTCGCCGGGCTTGCAGTCCAGCACCTTGAGGCCCTTGTAGACGGTCAGCCCCGCACACAGGATCGGCGCGATCTCCGTGAAGCCGACATTCGCCGGCAAATGCCCCACGTAGCCCGGATCGGCAAGCACGTACTCGGCGTAGCCGCCGTTGACCGTGTAGCCCGTCATCTGCTGGTGGTCGCACAGCGTCTCCCAGCCGGTGATGCAGTGCTCGCAATGGCCGCAGGCGGTGTGCAGCCAGGGCACGCCCACGCGGTCGCCTTCCCTGAGGTGCTTCACGCCGGCGCCGACGGCCGCGACGTGGCCGACGCCCTCATGGCCCGGTATGAAGGGCAGGGCGGGCTTGACCGGCCAGTCGCCGTCGGCGGCGTGCAGGTCGGTGTGGCAGACGCCGGAGGCCGCGATCTTGACCAGCACCTGGCCGGGGGGCACGTCGGGCACGGGCACTTCTTCGATCTCAAGCGCCTGTCCGAAAGCGTGGACGACGGCGGCCTTCATCTTTTGCATGGAGAACTCCTGGGGAAGAAATGTGGAGCTGGTCGGCGGCGGCGCTCAGGCTCTCAGGCCATGTACTTGCCGCCGTTGATCGGCAGCGTGATACCGGTGATGAAGGCGGCTTCGTCCGCGACGAGAAAGACGACGCCGCGGGCGATTTCGTCCGGTGTTGCCAGCCGGCCCGCGGGGACGGCCTTGAGGATCTGTGCCAGCACGTCCGGAGGCACTGCACCGACCATGGCCGTTTCGGTGTAGCCGGGCGCGACCAGGTTGACGGTGATGTTGCGCGAGGCACCCTCGAGCGCAAGCGACTTGGTCAAGCCGATGAGCCCGGCCTTGGTTGCAGCGTAGTTGCATTGCCCCGCCTGGCCTGAGAGCCCGTTGACGGAGCCCATGTTGACGATCCGTCCGAAGCGCCGCTCGCGCATGCCCTCGATCACGGCACGGCACATGTTGAAGCATCCGCCCAGGTTGACGTCGAGCACCTCGCGCCACTGCTCGAAGCTCATCTTGTGCAGCATCGCATCGCGCGTGATCCCGGCGTTGTTGACGAGAATCTCGACCGGTCCGAGCTCGGCTTGCACGCGAGCCGCGCCGTCGCGGCATGCGGCCGCGTCTGCCACGTTCCAGGCGAAGGCGGGAATGCCCGTGCGGGCAGAAAAGGCATGCGCGACCGTCTCGTTGGTGCCGTAGTTGACGGCGACCCGATAGCCGGCGGCCTGCAGGGCTTCGGCTGTGGCTGCTCCGATGCCGGCGGTTCCGCCGGTGACCAGTGCGACGCGCATTGCTCAGGCCTCCAAGCGCAGCTTATTGATGTCGCTTGTCGATTGGGCATCGGATTTCATGAGGGTCCTTTCGCGTGTCGGGTGGCTGTGACGGCACTGTAGGAAGCGCACTGGGTGAAGGCATTGCGCTGGATCAAGGGACCCGCATGGCGCGGTCATCGCACGAGGACATAGGTGCCCGGCGCGTCGCAGATCGGCAGGTAGCCCTGACGCGCATGGCCCTTGCGCGGCGGCTTGCGACGAGGCCCGGAACGATCCGCCAGCCAGCGCTGCAGTGCGGGCCACCACGAGCCTTCGACCCGCTCGGCACGTGCCACGTAGGTGTCCGGCGGCACATACGCGGCATCTCCTGCGCGCTGGAGGACCCGGTAGTGGCGATGCGCATGTCCGGGCTCGCTGAGGATGCCGCCGTTGTGGCCGCCGTCCGTCAGGACGAAGCAAATCTCCGTGTCGCAAAGCAGGTTCAGCTTGTACACCGAGCGCCAAGGGGCGACATTGTCCGTCCAGGTTCCCACGGCGAAGATCGGCACGTCGATGTCGCGCAGTGAGACCGATCGCCCATTCACGCAATAGCGCCCGCGCGCGAGTTCGTTGTCGTGGAACAGGCTGCGCAGATAGTCCGCATGCATGCGGTAGGGCATGCGCGTGCCATCGGCGTTCCACGCCATCAGGTCGGTGAACGGCCCTCGCTCGCCGAGCAGGTAGTTCTGCACCATGGGCGACCAGATGCGGTCGACGGCACGCAGGAGGTTGAAAGCGCCGGCCATCTGTTCCGCCTTCAGGAAGCCTTGGCGGGCCATCATGTCTTCGATGAAAGAGAGCTGACTCTCGTCCATGAAGAGGCCGAGCTCGCCCGGCTCGGTGAAATCGGTCTGCGCAGCCAGCAAGGTGACCGTGGCCAGGCGATCGTCATGGTCGCGCGCCATGGCCGCCGCCCCGATGGCGAGCAGCGTCCCGCCCAGGCAATAGCCCAGTGCGTGCACGCGCTGCCCGCCCGAGATGGCCGAAACCGCATCGAGGCTGGCCATCAGCCCCTGCGCCAGGTAGTCGTTCATTCCAAGGTCCCGGTCTTCCGCGTCCGGGTTCTTCCACGAGATGACGGATACCGTGTGGCCTTGGTCGACCAGATAGCGGATCAGCGAATTGCGCTGCGACAGGTCGAGGATGTAGTACTTCATGATCCAGGCGCTCACCATGAGCACCGGCTCGGGGTGGACCGTGGCCGTCGTGGGCGTGTACTGGATCAGCTCCATCAGGCGATTGCGCAGGACGACCTTGCCGGGCGTGAGCGCCACCTCGCGTCCGGGCACGAAGGCCTCGGCGCCTTTGGGCGGCAGGTGGTCACGGCTGCGCTGAAGGTCCTCCATCCAGTTCCACGCGCCTTGCAACAGGTTCATTCCGCCGGAGGCGAGCGTTCGCTGAAGCACCAGCGGATGCGTGGCGGGCGAGTTCGCCGGCGAGCACATGCCGTGCAACTGCCGCGCCGAAATCGACACGACCTGCTCGTGATGGCGCTCGACGCCGGGCACGGCTTCGGTCAGCTCGCGCAGCCACTGCCCCCCGGCACGGAAGGCCTGCCGGTAGACGCTGAACGGCCATGCGTCCCAGGATGGATCGGCGAGGCGTGGATCGTCTTCGTGCGGATCGGGTGTCCGGGGGCCATGAGAAGGCAGGGGCTGAAAGGCCTGGAGTGCGGCTTCCGCCGCTCGCATCAGGGGGCGCACCATCAGAAGCTGTGCGCTCCGGGCGGGCTGCGCCGCCAGGTGGAGGGCCCAGTCCGACCAGGCCTGAATCAGCGCCGCGGGAGAAATGCCTTTGGTCAGCTCCGCCAGTTGGGCGTGCAGCATGCGGTCCAAGGTGGTGTCCGAGTTGCTGTCCATCTCCGAGATTCGTTGTGTCGATGAGGCGATGCTCAGCCACGGCAGGGCGCAGACTGTTGCGCTGGATCAATGAACGCACGCTCATTCGGATTGATCTGCGAGCAGGCAGCAGCAACCGTTGTTGCATTGATGCGCATCAAGCCCGGCGCGCGCCGAGGCGTCGAAACTGGCAAGGAGTCCTTCTTGACTCGAGGAGTCAGCCATGTATCGACGCATTCTTGTTCCCATCGACGGCAGCACCACCTCGCTGCGAGGCCTGGACGAGGCGCTTCGCCTGGCCAAGCTCACCGGCGCAAAGCTCCGGCTCATCCACGTGGTGGACGAGCTGAAATACGTGACCGGCTTCGAGACCTTCGCCACCTACAGCGGTGATTTGGTTCCACTGATGGCGGAAGCGGGCAGGCAGATCCTCGAACAGGGGAGGGAGCGCGCGCGGCGTGCCGGCATCAAGGCGGAAAGCGTGCTCTTCACCTCGCTCGCCGGCCGCGTCTCGGAAATCGTCGTCGAGCAGGCAAGGACCTGGAAGGCCGAGCTCATCGTGATCGGGACGCACGGTCGCCATGGCGTCGCGCGAGCGCTGCTGGGCAGCGATGCCGAGCAGGTGTTGCGCTTAGCGCCGGTTCCGGTGCTGCTCGTCAATACCCGGCCGGACGATGGGCAAGCCAGCGGTGCGGCGGCGTCGCCTGCCGTCGCGCACGCGTGAGGCCAGATCCTCCTCGCGGCGCCATGGGGCGGGATCAGGCCCTGTTGGCCGATGACGCGCACCTGCATCCTGCGCAGGCGCTTGCCGCCCGGTTGGAGGTGGACCCGCAGACCGGCTTGACGTCCGAGCAGGCGCGGCAGCGGCAGGGCCTCTACGGCGAGAACCGCTTGCCCGAGCCGGTCCCGCGAAGCCTGATCCGGCGGGTGTGTGACCAGCTGAGCGACTTCATGGTGCTCGTGCTGATCGCGGCCGCGCTGCTGTCCGGTTTCATCGGAGATGTCGCGGACACCGTGGCCATCGCGGTCATCGTGCTGCTCAACGCGGCGATCGGCCTCACGCAGGAGTGGCGCGCGGAGCGGGCGCTCGACGCGCTGAAGCGGCTGGCCGGCGCCCATGCGACCGTGCGGCGCGATGGTTGCGCGCGGGCCATCGATACGGTCCACCTGGTGCCGGGCGACGTGGTGCTGCTGGAGGCGGGCAATCTCGTGCCCGCGGACCTGCGGCTGCACCAGGCGGCGCAATTGCGCGTGGACGAGTCCATGCTGACCGGTGAATCCGTCACGGTGGAGAAGCACATCGCGCACCTTCCCGCGGGCGACCATCCGCTCGGCGACCGGCTCAACATGGCCTTCAAGGGAACGCTGGTCAGCCACGGCCGTGCGGAAGGCCTGGTGGTCGCCACGGGCTCGAAGACCGAACTGGGGCGCATCGCCGGCTTGTTGCGGGACACCGGCGCGCGAAGCACCCCACTGCAATTGCGTCTGGCTGATTTCGGCAGGCGCCTGTCGCTGGTGGTCCTGTGCATCTGCGGGCTGCTCTTCGGCATCGGCGTGCTGCGCGGCGAGCCGGTGCTGCTGATGGCGCTCACGGCCATCAGCCTGGCGGTGGCGGCGATTCCGGAGGCGCTGCCCGCAGTCGTGACCGTGCTGCTCGCCCTGGGGGCCCGCCGCATGGTGAAGGTCAACGCCCTGGTGCGGCGCCTGCCCTCGGTGGAGACACTGGGATCGGTCAGCGTGATCTGCTCGGACAAGACAGGTACGTTGACGCAGAACCGCATGCGGGTGCAGGTGGTCGAGTATCCCGGCGGTGGGACGCCGCAGCCACTGTGGACCGCGGCTGTGCTGTGCAACGACGCCGGCGCCGACGCCAACGGCGCGTGGGTGGGCGACCCGACCGAGACGGCGCTGGTCGAAGCGGCCCAGGCCAGCGGCGCGGACCCCCATGCAGTGCGCTCTGCGCAGCCTCGTCTGTACGAATGGCCATTCGACGCCGCGCGCAAGCGGATGAGCACCTTGCACCGGGAGGGCCAAGGCTGGGTTGTTGTCGTCAAGGGGGCGCCCGAGACCTTGCTGCCGCGCTGCGCACGCGTCGCGGCGGGGCAGCGGGAAACCGCGCTCGACGTGGCCCAGGCCCTCGGGGTGGCAGCGACGATGGCCGAGCAGGGCTTGCGCGTTCTGGCGCTGGCCCGGCGTTCCTGTGCGCAGGACCCGAGCGGTCAGTCCTCGGATGCGGTCGAGAGCGATCTGGTTCTGCTCGGGCTCGTGGGGCTGGCGGATCCGCCGCGGCCCGAGGCGAAGGCCGCCGTCGCGGACTGCCGGGGCGCGGGCATCACGCCGGTGATGATCACTGGCGACCATCCGGCGACCGCGCTGGCGATCGCGCGCGAACTCGGCATCGCCGAGGCCGGCTCGACGGTCCTGACGGGCCCGCAACTCGCTGCACTGGACGACATTGCGCTGCAACGGCTCGCCGGCGACGTGTGCGTGTACGCGCGGGTCGACCCGGCCCAGAAGATCCGCATCGTACGTGCGCTGCAGTCCCAGGGCCGGTTCGTCGCGATGACGGGGGACGGCGTCAACGATGCGCCGGCGCTCAAGCAGGCCGACATCGGAGTGGCCATGGGCCGCGGCGGGACCGATGTCGCGCGCGAAGCGGCGAGCCTGGTGCTGCTCGACGACAACTTCGCCAGCATCGTGGCTGCGGTGCGCGAGGGCCGGCGCATCTTCGACAACATCCGCAAGTTCGTCCGCTACGCGATCACCGGGAACTCGGCGGAGATCTGGACTCTGGTGCTCGCGCCGCTCATGGGCATGCCGATTCCGTTGCTCCCGTTGCACATCCTGTGGGTGAACCTTGTCACCGACGGCCTGCCTGGCCTGGCGCTCGCCGCAGAGCCGGCCGAACGGGGCGTGATGCAGCGGCCGCCGCGCCCACCCGGCGAAAGCCTGTTCGCCGGTGGCCTCTGGCAGCACGTGCTGTGGGTCGGTCTCCTCATCGCGGCGCTGTGCCTGGGCGTCCAGGCCTGGGCTCTGACGACGGGCATGCATTGGCAGACCATGGTGTTCACGGTTCTCACGCTCTCCCAGATGGCCTACGTGCTGGCCATGCGCTCGGAAAGCGAATCGCTTTTCACGCAAGGGCTGAGCAGCAATTGGCCCTTGGCCGGTGCCGTGCTCTCGACCTTCGCGCTTCAGCTGGCGGTGATCTATGTTCCGCCGTTGCAGAAAGTGTTTCGCACCGAGGCCCTGGCGCCCGGCGAGCTGGCGCTGTGCCTGGCATGCGCGGCCGTGGTCTTCGCGACGGTCGAGGCGGAGAAGTGGCTGCGCCGATCGGCACGCAGGTCCACCGAAGCGGCGAAGCCGCGCCAGGAGACGGTCACCGGGCACTCGACGCGAGTCCCTTGATGCCGGTCGCGATCACGCACACTGTCCAAATGAAGCTGCACATATCGGCCGCCGTTGCCGCGGATCGCACGCTGGCGACGGCGTTGCGCGAACGCCTTCAGTCGGACACCGGTCAGCCCGTCTCGCTGATGGAGACCCACATCTCCTGGGTGCTGCTGACGTCGAAGCTGGCTTACAAGTTGAAAAAGCCCGTCGCCCTGGGTTTCGTCGACTTCCGGTCGCTGGCGGCGCGCAAGCATTTCTGCGAGGAGGAGGTGCGCCTCAACCGGCGGCTCGCGCCGTCGCTCTATGTCGGTGTCGTTCCCGTGTGCGGCACGACGCAGGTGCCGTACCTCGGCGAGGGCGAGCCCATGGACTTCGCCGTCTGCATGCGCCGGTTTCCCGAGGACGCCCTGCTGTGCAGCCTGTTGCCGGCAGGGCGCTTGCAGGAGGGGCAGCTCGAGCAGTTCGCGCAGCGTCTGGCGGTGTTTCATGAGGAAGCGCAGATGGCCGCGCCGGACTCCACATTCGGCGCCCCGGCCCAGGTCGGGCGCCCGGTCGTCGATGCGTTGGCCCGTCTGCGCGCCGGTGGTGGCGTGCGGTGTCCGAGTGACCTACAGGCCTGGGTGTTCGAGCAGAAGAGGGCGTTGCGCACCGCATGGCTGGAACGACAGCGGCACGGAGCGGTGCGCGAATGCCATGGCGATCTTCACCTGGCCAATGTGGTGCTACTCGATGGGCATCTGACCGCCTTCGATTGCATCGAATTCGATCCTTCGTTGCGCTGGATCGACGTGATGAGCGATATCGCCTTTCTCACGATGGACCTGAAGGCGCATGATCGCCCGGATCTTGCGTTTCGCTTTCTGGACGCGTATCTGCAGCACAGCGGCGACTATGCGGGCGTGCCGGTTCTGCGCTTCTACGAGGTGTACAGGGCGCTGGTGCGGGCACTGGTCTGCCGCCTGCGCGCGCGAACCGGCGCGGACGCCTCCCTGCCCAGCGAGCCGGACTACCTCGCCTGCGCAGCCGAGCTTGCGCGCACCGCGGACGGCACGGCACGTCTGATGATCGCGCACGGGTTGTCCGGCTCGGGGAAGTCGACCGTGGCTGCCGCGCTTCTGGCCCCCGCGGGTGCGATCCGCATCCGCTCGGATGTCGAGCGCAAGCGCCTTTTCGGGCTGGGGGCGCAGCAACGTTCAGCCGATCGCCACGCCGAGATCTACAGCCAGGAAGCGACCCGGCGCACGTTCGCGCGCCTGGCCGAGTGCGCCCGCACGGCACTGCAGGCCGGCTATCCCGTGATCGTCGATGCCGCCTTTCTGCGCCGGGACGAACGACTGGCGTTCCGGGCCCTGGCGGCCGAGCTGCGCGTGCCGTTCTCGATTCTCCATTGCCGCGCCGCCGAGGCCCAGCTACGCCGCCGAGTGGCGGCACGCGATGCCGAGGGCAGCGATGCGTCCGAGGCGACCCTGCCCGTGCTCGAGCGGCAGCTTGCCACCCACGAGCCGCTCGGCCGGGACGAGTGCGCCTTCACGCTGGAAGTCGCTACCGATGAGCCTGTGGATGTGGCTTCACTCGGCGCCCGGTGGCTCGCGCGCTCGCACTGAAGCGAGCCGCGCGGCCGGGCCGGGGGCGCACTACTCGAAGGCCAGGGCACCGGTAGGCAGGCTGACACGCGTCGACGTCGCCGCCGCTTCGGCCTTCGTCTCGGCTTCCGGCGCCCGCACCAGAAGGACCGGCACCGAGGCATATCGCAGGACATGCTCCGCGCTGCTGCCCATGACGACGCGCCCGACTCCGCGACGGCCGTGCGTGCCGAGAACGATCAAATCCGCGGGCCACTTGGCCGCTTCGGCGTTCACCATTTGATGGACCGACCCCGAAAAGCTGTCGCAGAGCTGGGCCTCGGCTTCGACGCCGGCGGCCTCGGCGGCGGCCCTGGCTTCATCGAGGATGCGCTTGCCGTTCTCGCGGAGCACCTTGAGCCAGTCGCCGGTATAGCCCGCGTAGGCATCCATCGCGAGAGCGAACGAGAGTTCGTCGATCACATGAAAGACCCGCAGCTGTCCCTGCGTCAGCTTGGCAAGTCGAATGGCCTCATCGAGACCGCGTTTCGACGTGTCGCTGCCGTCGATGGGAACGAGGATTCGTTGATACATGGCCTGCTCCTGCCTGTGAGTTGAGATGCAGCCAGTATCGGCACGCCGACTTCTCGCGACTTGATCTGGCGCAAGAGAGACCGATGAGCCGGCGACGAACATCGGGCAATCCGGAACCTCATCGAAAGACTCATCATGAAGACTCTTCTCGCGGTGGATGGCAGCGACTACACGAAGCGCATGCTGTCCTACCTGACGACGCACAAGGACTGCCTCGGCACGGCTGAGACCTTTACGGTCCTCTACGTGGTCCTGCCGGTGCCGCACCGCGCGGCTGCGTTCGCGGGGCCCGAGATGGTGCACGGCTACTACGAAGACGAGGCACGCGTCGTGCTGGAGCCGATCCAGGCCTTTCTGCGCGAGCAGGACATCGACGCAACCTTCGTCCACAAGGTCGGCCATCCCGCCGATGAAATCGCTTCATATGCGGAAGCTGGCAAGTTCGATCTGCTGGTCATGGGATCGCACGGGGTCGGCGCCTTGAAGAACTTGGTGCTCGGCTCGGTCGCCACCAAGGTGCTGGCGCGTTGCACCGTCCCGGTCCTGCTGGTGCGTTGAAATGTTTGTGCGCCGGTTCGCGCGGACCCTCGCAGCGGTCGTGATCGGTGCACTGGCGTTCGCGGGCGCCACACCTTCGTGGTCGCGCGACCGACCCTGTGCGGACCCGGCGGGTGCTCCGGGGCAGGGCGTCGACTTTGTGACAGCCGTCGCACGCCAGGCTCCGGCGGTCGTGAGCGTCCTGGCGGTCGGACAGGATGCCGACGGGGGTGACAACGACAAACTGGAGATCGCTCCCCGCCCAAGGCTGGGATCGCAGCGCACATCCGCGTCGGGCTTCATCGTCAGCGCCGACGGCTACGTTCTGACCAGCGCTCACGCGGTGTTCGGCGCCCAGGAGCTATCGGTCCTGCTCGGCGGGCAACGTCGCCTGGCGGCCGAAGTCGTCGGACTCGACCGGCGCACCGACGTGGCGGTGCTGAAGATCACGGCAACGAACCTGCCGGTCGCAGCCATCGGCAGCAGCGCACGCCTTTGCGCCGGCGAGTGGGTGGCGGCGCTGGGGTCGCCGTTCGGGTTCGAGCAGAGCGTGACCGCCGGCATGGTCAGCGCCAACCCGCGCTTCCTGCCCGGTGGCAGCGGTGTGCCGCTGATACAGACCGACGTCGCGCTCAATCCCGGCAACTCGGGTGGGCCTCTTTTCAACGAGCGCGGCGAAGTCGTCGGGCTGAACTCGATGGTCTATTCCACGAGCGGCGGGTACATGGGGGTGTCATTCAGCCTGCCGATCGATACCGCCATGCGCCTCGCGGCGCAGCTCCGGTCCACCGGGCGCGTGACGCGCGGGCAGATCGGTGCGCGCACGCAGGCGCTGACATCGGATCTCGCGCCGGCGTTTGGGCTGGACGCGGCCTTGGGTGCCCTGATCGTGCGCGTCGACGCCGGCGGGCCGGCCGCGACTGCGGGGCTGCGCAGCGGCGACGTGGTATTGGGAGTCGATGGCGTCGCGGCGATGGCCTATTCGGAGATCCAGGAGCGCGTGGCGGCTTCACGTCCCGGCAGCGTGCTGACGCTGGGCGTCTGGCGTCGCAAGGCACTGCTGGCGGTGAAGCTTACCGTCGCGGAAAGCACGCCCGATTTTCCTCAGCGCGCTGCCGCGCCCACTGCGCGCGAGGCACGACTGGGGCTCGACCTGGTCGAGCGTACGGCCAAGGCAACGAGCGGTCAGCCCGAGCCCGGGCTCTACGTGAGATCGGCATCGGGATCCGCCCAGCGCGCGGGTCTGCGCTTCGGCGACGTGGTCCTGGCGGTCAACGACGTGAGTGTGGCCGCGCTGACCGATCTGGACAGGGCGCTCGAGCCGATCGGGCGGAGCGAGACCGTGGCCCTGCTGGTCAGGCGCGGCTCGATCACCTCCTTTGTGCCGGTGACGCCGCCTGCCGGCGCCGGCCAAGCATTGCCTTGATCTGCGACAAGGTCGCCGCAGGTCTGCCGTGAGAGCCTAGAGCCTTCCAAAGGGGACCCGCATGACGCATTCCACCACCAGAATCATCCGCGACGAACACTCGGCCCTCTCGGCGATGCTGCGCTCCATCATCCTGCTGCTGGCACAGCATCGTCGCGAAGGCACGCTGCCCGACTTCGGAGCACTGCGGGCGATGCTGTTCTATGTCGATGAGTTTCCAGAAAAGCGGCACCATCGAAAGGAAACTGAACTGCTCTTTCCGAAGCTGCGCGCACGAACCCCGCTGTCACGCGAGCTGCTCGATCGACTGGACGACGATCACGCGCGGGGTGAGCGCCGGATCCGGAACGTGGAGCATGCACTGCTTGCCTTCGAGATGATGGGCGAGTCGCGCCGCAAGGCCTTCGAGCAGGCCGTCGAGCACTACGTCGACTTCTATCTCGCTCACATGGCCATGGAGGAGCGAGAGATCCTGCCCTTGGCCGAGCGGGTGCTGACAGAAGAGGACTGGGCTGAGCTCGACCAGGCTTTCGGCGCGAATCGGGACCCGCTGACCGGGTGTGAGCCGGATGCGGAATACAGGGAGCTTTTCACGCGCATCGTCAACGCAGTGCCTGCGCCGATTGGCTTGGGCGCCGGTGGCTGATGCAGTGAAAGGCACCCGAGTCCTGTTCCCGCCGTTTCCGCGCAGCGCGCGCCTGTTCCATTGATCAATCTCCCATGGCCTTCGACAAAATCTCCCCGGGCAAGGACGCCCCTGAAGCTTTCAACGTCGTCATCGAGATCCCGATGAATGCCGATCCGATCAAGTACGAGGTCGACAAGGAGTCCGGCGCGATCTTCGTCGACCGCTTCATGACGACAGCGATGCACTACCCGACCAACTATGGCTATGTGCCGCAGACGCTTTCGGGCGACGGCGATCCGGTCGACGTGCTGGTCATCACCCCCTGGGCGCTGGTGCCGGGCGTGGTTGTGCCCTGCCGGCCGATCGGCATCCTGATGATGGAAGACGAGGCCGGCGTCGACGGCAAGGTGCTGGCCGTGCCCACCGACAAGGTGCTGCCCATCTACAGCCACTGGAAGAAGGTCGAGGACGTGAACCCGATGCGCCTGAAGGCCATCACGCACTTCTTCGAGCATTACAAGGACCTGGAGCAGGGCAAGTGGGTCAAGGTGCTGGGCTGGGAAGGGATCGATGCCGCCAAGAAGGAAATCATGGATGGCATTTCCCGAAACATCCCGCGCACGCAGGAGAAGTCATGAGACTGATTTTGTTGGGCGCCCCCGGGGCGGGCAAGGGCACGCAGGCTGCCTTCATCTGCCAGAAATACGGCATTCCTCAAATCTCGACCGGCGACATGCTGCGCGCCGCCGTCAAGGCCGGCACGCCGCTGGGCCTACAGGCCAAGGCGGTGATGGCCTCCGGTGCGCTGGTGAGCGACGACCTGATCATCAACCTGGTCAAGGAGCGCCTCGCGCTGCCGGACTGCGCCAACGGCTTCCTCTTCGACGGCTTCCCACGCACCATTGCGCAGGCCGACGCCATGCGCGCGGCCAACGTCAAGCTCGACTACGTGCTCGAGATCGATGTGCCCTTCGCCGACATCATCGAGCGCATGAGCGGCCGCCGCTCGCACCCGGCGTCCGGGCGCATCTACCACGTCAAGTTCAACCCGCCGAAGGCCGAGGGCAAGGACGACGTGACGGGCGAAGACCTGATCCGTCGCGACGACGACAAGGAAGAGACCGTGCGCCACCGGCTCGACGTCTACAGCCAGCAGACCCGGCCGCTGGTCGACTACTGCGCGGCCTGGGCCGAGACGGACCCAGCCACAGCGCCAAGGTATCGGGCCGTCAACGGTCTCGGCAGCGTCGACCGAATCAAATCGCTGGTCCTCGCAGCACTTGCGATCGAGCCTGCAGCTTGAGTTGGGCGGCGTCGCAAACGCGACGTGAACGCCACCGCTCGGAACTCTGTGACCAATCCAGGGCCAAATTGGCCTCATCAGTCTTGAATGCCGGCGTCCGGCCATTTTTGCCATAATGGCTGCCTGACCTCAGGAGCCGCCGCCATGATCCCCGAACTGCTCAGCCTGGATGACCTGCCGCGACAGAACGCGTCCCAAGTCAAGAACAAGTGGGGCGAGGTTGTCCGCCAGGTGCGACAGACGGGCAGCGTCGCGATCACCAACCACTCGGCGGTAGAAATGGTGCTGCTCGACGCCGCCACGTACCAGCAATTGACCTCCGACCTGGAGGCCATCAAGGCACGCGAGCAATCGATCCTGGACGACCTGGCAGGCCGGTTCGACGCCCGCCTGGCGGTGCTGCAGGAGCCCGGCGCCCGGCAGCGGGCGACGGCGCTGTTCGAATCCCGAGGCAAGCTCGCTCGGCCACCCAAGGCCGGTGCTTCGTTCTGATGCCTGCGGCCACCGTTGCCCGGCCCTTCATTTTTGTCCTGGCCGGCGTCAATGGTGCCGGCAAGAGCTCGGTGGGCGGTGCCATGCTGGCCGAGCACGGGCTGGCGTGGTTCAACCCCGACAGCTTTGCACGCGAACTGACGGCGCAGCTGGGCCTGGCGGTCGAAGAGGCCAATGCCCGTGCCTGGACGCACGGGCGCTCACAGCTCGAGGCCGCGATCGCCAACGGGACGAACTACGCCTTCGAGACCACGCTGGGTGCCAGGACCATTCCGGCCTTGCTTGCCGAGGCCGCGGCAACGCACGACGTCGTGATGCTGTTCTGCGGGCTGCGATCCCCGGAAATGCACATCCAGCGCGTCCGCGCGCGCGTTGCCTGCGGCGGCCACGACATCCCGGAGGACAAGATCCGCGAGCGTTGGGTTGCCTCCCGCATCAACCTGATCCGGCTGATGCCGCAGCTGGCCCGTCTCCAGGTCTTCGACAACAGCACGGAGGCCGACCCGGGGCAGGACATCCCGGATCCGGTGCTCGTCCTCGAGATGGTCGAGGGACGGGTGACCTACCCGGCCCCGGACGACACGGAGGTATTGGAGACCATCCCCGAATGGGCGAGACCGATCGTTCAGGCCGCGATGGAGACACAAGCCGGCTCCGCCGCATGACCTCAAGGAATGCCGAGGCGCCAGGACACAATCGCTTGGAAACGACACACCGGGTAGAGGAAGGAGCATGCTGAAAATCCTGATCGCTTTTGTCTTCGCGGCAAGTTTTCTGCTTGGCCTGGAAAGCTACCGCAGCGCGCAACTGCAGGCCAGGCGCACCGCCGAACAGACGGAGCTGCTTCAAGCCTTGAGCTCGCTGGATGATCCGGTGGTCTCGCAGCTGGTGGCCGATTGGCGACTGGCCTATCCCGAACCCGACGAAGTCCGCCTTCAAGAACTCCGCGACCTCGCCCAACAGTTGCGCGCCGACCCGAACGCACTGCGTGTCCCGGGTGCGGAGAACGCGCGATCGAACGCGCCACCGCCGGCAGGCGCCATGCCGGCTGTCGATTTGCCTTCGGCCATCAAGGCCGGCGCGTGAACCAAGTCGAGCGAACTCGAGCCTGGGCCGCAAGGCAGACAGCATGGGCCGGCCAGCAACCCGAGCGCTTGCCGTTGGCAATGCAGTGCGCTGGGTGCAAGCTTCAATCCGTGGCGCCGGACGGGCACAGCAACAACTCTCCTGGCCGTCTTCGCATGGGCGCGGCCCATCGGATGGCTCGGCGCCTGCTGCAGTGGCAGTGCCCATTAGTGCCCCGTCCCGCTACGATCTCGCATTTCGATGCCGAGCCTCCGGGGAAGGCCACGGGGCGCCTGCCCGGTCGTCCAAATCGCTGTTCACTCTTCATCTCGGCACGCCTGAGCTGAGATAGAAGACGGCAGAGACCGCACGGGCGCAGCCGCAGACGACACCATCCGTTCGCTCCGTCCGTTCCTCGAGAAGGATCGATGTTCGGTCGATGAAAGCCGTTCCAGCGCCTGCCGCAGGCTGATCGACCTCGACCATGATGGCCTGCTGTGCCGCCGCTCAGATGGTGCCCCCCGGGCGGGCCGCGAGTTCGCGGTCATCGTTCAGTTTTTTGCCGGGCAGGAAAGCGAATGGAAGGCTCTGCCAACGCCGGGGCAGTTGGCCGACCTCGACGACGAAGAGCTCGCGCGCCTGGCCACCGCTTGGCGAGCCCAGGCCGCGCGGGGGTGACCGAAATGCTTTCGGCTTGGCGCCTGCGCTAGAGTCGAGCGCCGCTGGCGCCAGCGTAACAGCCAGTTCGCGACGCTGTCGCCAGAACCTGCATCGCCTGCGCATCCTTGGTGGAAGTTCCGGTGACTGCCTCCTCGTTGAGCGGGGCCGAGCCCCGGGAACGCCCATGGAGTGCAAGCAGCTTCGCGATTCCGCGATTCCGCGCTTTCTTTCCGTGCTGCCGCCGGGATAACAAGGCTGTGGAAGCTGCGCCTGACCGATATCCCAAAGAGAAAACGTCTCGAGCGACGGCATTGACCGCCGCGATGCCCGCAGCGGACGCGAAGACGAAGGGGAATCGTCGTGCGCGCGTGCTGTGCGACGCGCTCGCAGCGCAGCAGCGCGCCGCCGAGGGTCGACGACGATCTTGCATGGCAAGCAACAGCGACGAGCCATGGCCTTGCCCGTTCGCTGGCAAATCAGGCCTGTGCGCGCCGACGCGGTGAGGAGGTATTTTGCGCACCGAGCAGGAGTTGATTCGGCGCGTTGTCGAAGAAAGACTTGGGCTCCGTTTCTCAACTTCTCTGCCATGCCCTTCCTCCTTTTTCGATCCCCGGCCGCGCGCCTGTTGTGTCTTTTTGGCGCGCTTGCCTGCGCCGGCGTCGCCTCCGCGCAATCGCCCGGTGCGCGACACATCGATCTCAGCGAACCGGGCACCTCGCGCACCGGGATCGCGGATCTGAACTGGCCGACGCGGCCGCTGCGGCTCATCGTCGGCTTTGGCGGCGGCTCATCGCCGGACTTCGTGGCACGCGCCCTGGCGGTCCCCATGGCGAGGGCGCTGGGCCAGCCGGTGGTCGTCGAGAATCATCCGGGCGCCAGCGGCAACATCGCGGCGGACATCGTCGCGAAGTCCACCGACAGGCACACGGTCGGCATCCTCATCAACGGCAACATGACGATTGCCAAGATCCTCAATCCGGCCACCCCCTACGATCCGCAAAAGGACCTCGTGCCGCTCAGCATCATCTGCACGGCCCCCCTGGTGCTCGCCACGACGCCGGCGGTCTCGAAGGCCGACGCGCGCGGGTTCCTCGACGCCGCGCGCGCTGCCGGCGGCAGGTGGAGCTATGGCACGCCCGGCATCGGCACGATCGGCCATCTCGGCATGGAGCTTCTCAAGGCCCGCACCGGGATCGGCGCCGTGCACGTGCCCTACCAGGGCAATCCGCAGGTCATCACCGGCCTGGTCGGCGCCCAGTTGCAGCTGGCGCTCCTTCCGCCGGGCCTCGCCGAAGTCCAGGTCAAGGCCGGAAAGTTGCGCGCGATCGGCGTGACCTCGGCGCGCCGATCCGCACTCGTACCGGACTACCCAAGCCTGCAGGAAGCTGGGCTGAAGGATTTCGAGCTCGAGATCTGGACCGCTGCGGCCGCCCCCGCCAGTCTGCCCGCCCCCATCGTCCAGCGCCTGACCCAGGTTCTTTCGGAAGTCATCCGCTCGCCCGAGGTTCGGCAGAAGCTCTTCCAGCATGGCTACGAGGCAGCCGGCATATCGGGCGAGATGCTGGTCCGCCGGATGAAGGCGGACACGGCGGCACTCACCCAGATCATCGAGAGCCAGGGCATCAAGCTCGAGTAGGAAGAAACAGCATGAACTCGGAACAGCCGCGCCCGAGCGGGCGCCAGCAAGACAAGGCCAATGACGCAACCTCGGCCCCGCAGAGCGGGGGCACCGCCCTCGCAGGCAGCAGCGACGAAGCCCAACAGATCCTGCAATCGCTGCGCGACGAACTCGACGGCCTGGACAGGACGCTGCTCGAGACTGTGCGGCAGAGGCTCGACTGCTGCTGCCGGATCGGCCTGCACAAGCGCGATCATGCGATTCCAATGATGCAGCCCCACCGCATCGGGGTGGTGCAGGCACGTGCGGCCGCGTTTGCGGCCCAGCACCGCATGAGCCCGACGTTTCTGCGTGCGCTGTACGAGCTGATCATTGCAGAAACCTGCCGCCTGGAGGATGAGATTATCGGCACGCCCCCGACGCTTGCATGAAGCCGCTCATCTTCAGTTCGGACGAGAGCCGGTCGATGCGTCGACAGCAACTCGCGAACGCTGCGAGCTCCGCGGCGGCGGCCGTCGAGGAGGACGAACTGCCGCTACTCATGCCCTGCCACTAAACCAAGCACATGCTCACTTTCTCGACGCTGGGCCTTGAGGGCAGCAACCACCACTTCGTTCTCCGGCAGTACCTCGACGCGCGCGGCATCGCGGAAGCCACTCGTATCGTTCTGTTTGACGACTTCCACAGCGGCGCGCGTGCGCTGATCGCGGGCGAGGCGGACTATCTACTTCAATGCGCTGTTCATCCCGCGGCCGCCGAGATCACGGGCACCTATCGCGCGGCCATGGTGGTGGTTGACGCCTTCATTTCTCCAAGCCGTCCCATGGCGCTGGTACGGGCAACGGGAAGCGGGGAGGGCACCGGCAGGGTGGCGGTGCAGCCTGCCACGCAGAGTTATGCCGACCTTTCCGCTTGGTCGACCGTCGTCCACGAGCCCACAGTGCTCGCGGTTCAGGCCCGCATGGCGGAAGGGCGCTACGAAGCGGGCATTGTCTTCTCGTCCTTCGCGGCGGCACACCCCGAGCGCTTCGAGCTGATCGAGCCCATCGGCGCCATCTGCGATGCATGGATCGTCTACGGGCGCGAAGCCGTCGACGAAGACAGGGCGGTTGTCTGGGAGAGCAGCCCGGTCGCACGACAGTTCCGGGAACGGATGGGACAAGCGTCGAAGGTTGGCGGCAGCTGAAGGCCCTCTAAAGGATCTTGCCGGAAGCACACTCTGCGCCAGGATCATCTGAGGGTGCGCTGTCGTGCGCCCCATAGATGCCGCGCGCCCGGGTGCCTGCCCCTCCCGGAGAGAGCGCCGGACTCAGGCCCGCGCAATTGGGCCTTACTCTCGCATCGTGAATACGATCGACAGATACGTCACCGGACCAGCCTCGATAGCCTGGATGCCATGCAAGGCTGTGGCATCGAACTGCAGCGAGTCCCCTGGCCCCAGCTTAACCACCCTCGCGCCGTAGCGGTAGGAGACTCGGCCTGAGAGAAGATACAGGAACTTTACGCCCGGGTGCTGGAAGGTGACGTAGGGCTCAGCCTCCGGAAGTAGCGTGACCAGATACGGCTCAACGAACAGATTGCCGGAGAGCTGATGGCCGAGCAGCTCGTAGCGATAGCCGCCCACGGCACCGATCCGATCCACCAAGATGCCCCGGCCTGCGGGTACGTGCGAGAAGTCGGTGCGACTGGACTGGTCGCTGAAGAAGCGTGAGACGGGCACGCCCAGGCCATTGGCGATGCGATCCAAAGTTTCGACGGAAGGGGACACGAGACCGCGCTCGATGCGGGAGAGCATCGAACTCGAAACGCCCGCAGAAGATGCCAGCTCGCCGCCGGAAGCGCCAGAGGCGATGCGCAAGGCACGTACTTGGGTTCCGATTCGGGTTGCTGAACTGCTGCGCGACGGCGGAGACTCTCGCGGCAAGCGCGTGCGATGCACTGACGCCGGCAGACGAAACGGCCGGGCAGTCGGGAGCGGCGAGGCAAGTTGCTTATCGCCCATGTGTCACTCACCTTCCTTGATCGAAGGGGCTCGGAAGAACATATACCCTGCCCAAGACGGCCAAAGCCTGAGTTAAAGATAACGTGGTTTTTATTATTTCAAAACCCGACGCTTCTGTCCATGCAGAAGCGGACTACTCAGAGAGGGCGACCGGCTGGTGCGACCACCTTTGAAGTCGCGCCAGCGCTTGCGTTCGGCGCTGTGGTCCGCGCGCTACGGCTTGAAGATGGAGTAGCGCAAGAAGCCTTGGCTCATCGTGCAGGCATCGAACGCTCGCATATGGGAAAGATCGAGCGCGGCGAGCATATGCCGACTCTTGCGATGATCTTGAAGCTCGCAAGGGCCCTCGGGCGAAGTGCAGGGGAACTGCTCATAGAGACAGAAGCAAGGCTCCTTAAAGCGCCGGATGCGCCTGCGGCGGACTCATAATCCGTTGGTCGATGGTTCAAGCCCATCACGGCCTACCACCAAAATCGGTCGAGCGCCTCTTGGACGCGCGGCGCATTCCTAAGACGCACCCCAAGAGCAAGAAGCGCATGGTCCTGCGCGACCGCATCGAGCGGATCAAGGATAGCCAACCCAACGCCCATGCTGCGCTGATGGCGATCATTCAACGAGGAACGGATCAAAGCGAAGCTGGGGACCGGCCGGTCTCGTTTCGTCGAGATCTTGTCGCCTCACTCCCGCATTCATTGTCCAGTTTCCGGGGGCAGTTCAAGTGCGTGGCCTCGAGGCTCTTGCGCCAACCCTCAAAGCTCAGGACGGGGATTCGCCGGACGCTTGCCCATCATCAGCAAGGCCGCCGAGGCCATGAGCGTCAAGACGGTGCCCAGGCCCAGCGCCGTGGCAGGCAGTCCGATGAGCCCCGTGCTCAGCCCCGCCGCGATCGCCGGCACGCTGAAGGCCAGGTAACTCAGCACATAGAAGCCGGCCATCAGCGAGGCCCGCTCCTGCGGTTCGGCCAGCGACGCCAGGCTGCGCAACGATCCGCTGAAGGCTGAGCCGAAGCCCAGGCCCGCGACCGCGGCGCCGATGAAGAACGCAGCGGTCGAGTGCAGCAGGATGCCGGCAAGGCTGACGGCCAGGCCCAGCGCCAGCGCGGCGGCACCGGTGGCGAGCGCCCTGCGCGGTGGCCACTGCCGCACCGCCAGAAGCGCGACGCCACTGCTGAGGACCATGGCCGTGATCAGCACGCCGCCCACCATCGGCGCATCGTTGCCGGTGACGATCTTCGCCAAGGTCGGCCCGAGGGAGAGATAGAAGCCGCCGAGCGCCCATTGCGCCGTGTTGACGGGCAGCACCTGCCACAGCACCGCGCGGGCCCGCTGTGGAATCGCGATCCGGGGCCTGAGCGAGCGCCATGCGCCGGGCCGGCGCTGCACCGTTTCCGGCAGATACAGCACGGCGAGCATCTGCAGTGCAAAGACGAGCATCAGCAGGTCGAACACGAGGCGTGTCGGCGCGGGGCCGAACTGCACCAGCACGCTGGTTCCGAAGGCCCCTGCCGCCATGCCGATCATCGGCGCCACCCCGTTGACGAGCGGTCCGCGCTCGCGATGCAGGTCCAGCAGGCCTGCGCTGAGCGCGCCGGTCGCGATGCCGGTGGCAATGCCCTGCAGGACGCGCGCCGACAACAGCCACGCCACCGAGTCCGCGCGCCAGAACAGCAGCGTCGCGGCGAACTCCAGGACCAGCGCTGCGAGGATGACCTCGCGCCGGCCGCGGTGGTCGGACAGGCTGCCGAACACCAGCAGTGCCGTGAGCAGGGCAAACGCATAGCTCGAGAAGACCACCGTCAGCGTCAGCGCGGAGAAGCCCCACGCTTCACGGTAGAGCGCATACAGCGGCGAAGGGGCGGTCGACGCCGCCAGGAAGCTCACCAGCAGCGACGCCTTGAGCCACAGCGCGCGGCCGTGACTCAGGCGCGTTTGAGGCCAGCCTGCGGCAAGGGCTGAGTGAGCGGTCGTGGCTGGCTGCATGGGGAACTCCTTCAACTGCATAAACGCAAAAAAATTGCGTTTGCGGATTGTGAAGCCTTTGGGCGCTTAACGCAAATCCTTTGCTTTAAAATGGTCTCATGAGCTCAACCCCCATTCCCCGCCCCGGCGGACGCAGTGCACGTGTCCAGGGCGCCGTCCACAAGGCGACGCGTCAGCTGCTGGACGAGCAGGGTCGCGCCGCCCTCACCGTGCCTCTGATCGCGGCGCGTGCAGGCGTCACGCCTTCGACGATCTACAGGCGCTGGGGCGACCTGGCGGACTTGCTCGCCGACGTCGCCGTCGAGCGCCTGCGACCCGACAGCGATCCGCTCGACACCGGCACGGTGGAGGGCGACCTGCTGGCCTGGGCCGAACAGTTCCGCGACGAGACGTCGTCCGAGCTCGGGCGCGCGATGGTGCGCGACGTCGTCTCCGCAAGGGGCGCGGAGGCCATGGGCGATCTCTGCCCCTGCGCGCAGTTCGCGATGAGCCAGCTCGGCGCGGTCGTCGAGCGCGGCCAGGCGCGCGGTGAGCCGGTCCCCGACGTCGAGACGCTCATGGACCGCGTCGTCGCGCCCATCGTCTATCGGATGATGTTCGGCCTTCCGCTCGCCTCGCAGGCGAACATTCGCGCCTGGGTCAAGGCGTGCCTGAAAGACGCTGCGGGGCAGGGAAGCCCCGCCACACCAGCGAGGACGCGCCACTAGCGATATTGCCGTTAGTCGCTCAGCGCGGCGGCACGGGCGGAAACTTCGCGGCCACCAGCCGGTTGCGGATCGCCTGCGCGGCAGCCTTCAGATCGGCTAGATGGCGCGTCACGACGTCCTGCTCGGTGGCCACGGCCGGCAGCCAGGCGCAGCTGATGCAGCCCACCACCGTGTCGTCGACCTGGATGGGCACCGAGATCGCGCCGAATCGCTCCGGCGAATCCAGGCTCGTGGGGCTGGGGTCGCGCGAGGCATAGCCCTGGGCGCGGTAGCGCGCGGCCCAGTCGCGGGCCCCATGGGACTTCAACGCGGCGCGGTCGACTTCGTACGGTGAGCGTGCAAGCGCCTCCAGCAGGCGGCGACGCTCCGCATCGGGGCAGAAGGCGAGATAGCAGCGCCCAAGCGACGACAGCAGCAGCCGCGGACGAAAACCGAGCACCCGGTAGTTCACCGCGAGGCCGTTCATCGGCCGGTGGGTGTCGAGGATGAGCATCGCCAGCCCGTCGAGTACGGCGAGGTCGATCGGCCAGGGCACGCGCCGTTGCAACTGCTCCCGCGGCTGCGTCGCGAGCGCAGACAGGCGCGCGCGCCATTCCACGGCAAGCCCGGACTCCCCGGCGCTGGCCGCCGGCACATAGCGGTTCTCGATTTCGTTGCGCTCGATCCATCCGGCCTCCTGCAGGGTTCTCAGGATCCGCAGCAGCGTGGCCTTGGAGAGTGAGGTCTGGCGGTGCAGGTCCGCCAAGGTGACGGCGGACGACTGCTGGATGGACCACAACACATCGAGTCCGCGGCGCAGCGCGGTGATCGACTTCACGCCGGGTGCGGGCCCTGCACTGCGGAAGGAATCGCGGCTTGATTGGTTCACTGAGTGAAATTCTATCTGGCCGCCTCGAGAGGCGAATCGCAGAATTTCACTCGCGCTCTTCTTTCCATTCATTCCACGAGGGCTCGTGCCCAGGAGACCACAACATGCATCCCCACCGACGACAGCTGGCGCTTGGCGCCCTCGCGCTCGCCTGCGGCCTCGCCTTCGTACCGGCGCAGGCCCAGCCGGCCTACCCGGCCAAGCCGATCTCCATCGTCGTGTCCTACCCGCCCGGCAGCGACACCGACTCGATCGCACGCATGCTGGCCGAGCGCCTGTCGCAGCGCCTGAACCAGGCGGTGATCGTGGACAACAAGCCCGGTGCGGGCGGCACGCTCGGCAACTCCTTCGTCGGCCGGGCCGCGCCCGATGGCTACACGCTGCTGTTCACGCCCAACCCGTTCACGACCGCGCCGATGGTGCTGCGGCTGTCGCCCTCGTCGAGCTACGACGTGCTCCACGGCTTCGAACCGGTCATCCAGATCGCCACTCAGCCGCTGGTGCTGGTGGCGCATCCGGGCGTGGGCGCGAAGTCGGTCCCCGCGCTGGTCGGGCTCGCCCGCTCCGGAAAGTCGCTCACCTATGCCACCCCCGGCGCCGGCTCGCCGATGCACATCGTCGGCGAATGGCTCAACCGCGCGGCCGGCGTCAAGTTCACGCACGTGCCTTACCGCGGCGTCGCGCCCTCGGTCAACGACGTGGTGGCCGGCCACGTGGACACGGCCTGGGTGACGCTCGGGGTCGTGAGCCAGTACACCCAGCAGAAGCGGCTGCTCCCGCTCGCCATCGGCGACGCCACGCGCTCGCCGCTCGCACCCGAGGTGCCCACGCTCACCGAGCTGGGCTTCAAGGACGTCGTGGTCGGCGCCTGGAACGGCTTCTTCGCGCCCAAGGGCACGCCGCCGGAGGTCGTGCGGCTGCTCAACGGCCACCTGAACGAGATCATCAAGTCGCCCGAGGTGGTGAGCAAGCTCGCGACCTTCGGCGCCCTGCCGGTGGGCGGCGCGCCCGACGTGCTGGCCAAGACGAACGCCACCGAATACCAGGTGATGGGAAAGCTGATCAAGGAGCTGGCCATCACGGCCGACTGAGACGGCTGCCATGAATGCATCCACGCTGGGCACGTCGGTGCCCCAGGTCAATGCCCGCTCCAAGGTGCTGGGGCGAGCGCAGTATGCAGGCGACATCCAGATCGCCGGCATGCTGCACGGGAAGGTGCTGCGCAGCCCCCACCCGCATGCCCGCATCGTGCGCATCGACGCCACGCAGGCGCTCGCTCTCCCGGGCGTGAAGGCGGTAGTGACGGGTGCCGACGGACCGCAGGTGCCTTGGGGCGTCCATCACAAGGAGCGGCTCACCCTGGCTCGCGACGTGGTGCGATTCGCCGGCGAGGAGGTCGCGGCCGTTGCGGCGACCAGCGAAGAGATCGCGCGCGACGCGCTCGACCTGATCGAGGTCGAGTACGAGGAACTGCCCGCGTTCCTCACGCCCGAGCAGGCGCTGGAGCCGCAGGCACCCCTCGTCCATCCCGGTCGCGACGACAACATCGCGCACGAGATCCGCTTCGAGCGCGGCGATGTCGATGCGGCCTTCGCGCACGCCCACCTGGTTCACGAGGCCACCTACACCACGCATTCGCAGTACCCCGGCTACATGGAGCCGATGGCCTCCGTGGCGGCGATCGATGCCGACGGCCGGCTGCAGGTGTGGACCTCGACGCAATCCGCCTTCCTGGTCCGCGCCCGCCTGGCCGCGGTGCTCGAACTGCCGGTCTCCAAAGTGCGCGTCATCCAGGCGACCACCGGCGGCGGCTTCGGCGGCAAGATCATCGAGGACGCCAACAGCCTGATCGCCGGCCTGCTGGCGCTGCGCACCGGCAAGCCGGTGCGGCTGGTGAACAACCGGCTGGAGGATTTCCTCGCCTGCGCCACCAGCGTGCCCGAGCGCATCACGCTCAAGCTCGGCATGGACCGGGAAGGAAGCATCGTCGCCAAGGACGTGCGCATCGTGGCCGACTGCGGCGCCTACAGCGGCCTCTCGGCGGAAGTCATGCATGTCAGTGCGATGCGCAGCGACAACATGCACCGCAACGGCAATGTGCGCTCGCACGCCACCCTGGTCTACACGCACACGCCGCCGCACGGCGCCTTCCGCGGCTTCGGCGGCACGCAGATGCTGTTCGCGCTCAACAGCCACATCGACGCCATGGCCCACCAGCTGGACCTCGATCCGCTGGACGTCCACCGCCGCAACGCGATCGAGCGCGGCGCGACCTCGGTGCACGGCTGGAAGATCGGCAGCACCGGCCTGCTCGAGTGCCTGGCGCAGTGTGCCGACGCGATCGGCTGGAGCACCAGGCGCAGCGGCAACGCGGGCCGTGGCGCGAAGCGGCGCGGCCTGGGCCTGGCCGCGGCCATGCACGTGAGCGGCAACCGCACCATCGGCGACTGGGACGGCTCCACCGTCATGCTGAAGATCAACGAGGACGGCCGCGTCGTCCTGCACAGCAGCGAGGCGGACATGGGCCAGGGGGCCATGACCATGTTGTCGCAGGTCGTGGCGCACGAGCTCGACATCCCGCTCGAACACGTCCACGTCGTGGCACCCGACACCGACAGCTCGCCCTGGTGCATCGGCTCGCTCGCCTCGCGCGTCACCATGGCGGCCGGCAACGCGGCCATCGTGGCGGCCCGCGCCGCGCGCGGCAAGCTGCTCGACCAGGCCGCGTCGATGCTGCAGCAGCCTGCCGAGGCACTGAAATGCGCCGGTGGCGCCGTGTGCGTGGCCGACGCGCCCCAGCGCAGCCTGACGCTGGCCGAGCTGGCGCGCGCGCACCTCTGGCGCCACGGCGGCGAAGGCATCCAGGTCAGCGGAAGCTGGGATGCCAGGACCGACATGTTCGACAAGACCACGCTCATGGGCAACATCGCGCCGGCCTATTCCTTCGCGGCGCAGGCCGTCGAGGTCGAGGTCGACACCGAGACCGGCCAGGTCACGCTCGTCGACAGCTTCGTGTCCGACGACTGCGGCAAGGCCCTCAACCCCCAGGCGGTGCACGGCCAGAGCAACGGCGCGGCCGCCCAGGCCATCGGCTGGACGCTGTACGAGCAGTTGCAGCTGGATGCGGGCCGCATCGTCAACGGTAACTTCGCGGACTACACCATGCCCTCGCCCGATGCGCTGCCCATGCTGCGCAGCGGCATCGTGGAGTCGAACGACCCCAACGGCCCTTACGGTGCCAAGGGCGCCAGCGAAACGGCGATCCTTCCGGGTCCCGGAGCCGTCGCCAACGCCGTGTTCGACGCGGTCGGCGTTCGCATCCTGGACTTGCCGATCACGCCCGAGAAGGTGCTCGCGGCCTTGCGGCGGCGCGAGGAGTCCCGCCATGCGTGAGTTCGAGTTCCTGCAGCCGCGCTCCTTGTCCGAGGCGAGCCGCATGCTGGCCGACCTGGGCGACGAGTGCCGCGTGATGGCCGGCGGCACGGCCTTGCTGCTGGCGATGCGCCAGCGCATGGCGGCGCCGACCCACGTGATTTCGGCCCTGCAGATCGAAGGGCTGCGCGGCATCGCCTTCGATCCGCGCGAGGGCCTGCGCATCGGCGCCCTGGTGAAGCACGCCGAACTGGCGCGCTCCGAGCTCGTCCAGCGGCACTACCCGGTGCTCGCGGCCATGGCGGCGCAGGTCGCCAATCCGCAGGTGCGTAACCAGGGCACGCTGGGCGGCAACCTCTGCTATGCGGACCCCGCCACCGACCCGCCGGGCTGCCTGATGGCGCACGGCGCGCAACTGGTGCTGGCCAGCACGCGCGGCCAGCGGATGCTTTCCGTCGAGGAGTTTCTGGTGGACTACTACGTGACCGCGCTGGAGCCGGACGAACTGCTGGTGGAGATCCGTGTCCCGGTGCCGCAGGCCGACGCCGGCGGCCGCTACACGCGCTTCCTGCGCACGGCGGTGGAGCATCGGCCGCTCGCCAGCGTGTCGCTGATGACGCGCCGCGACGGCGCGCTGTGCCGCGAGGCGCGCCTGGTCGTGGGCGCCTCCGTGGCCATCCCGGGCCGCGTCACGCGCGCCGAGGAATTCCTGCGAGGCAGGATGGTCACGGACGGGGTGGCCGCAGAGGCCGCCGACATCGTCGCGGCCGACATCGCGCCGATCTCGGACACGCGCGGGTCCGCCGAATTCCGCCGCAACATGGTTCGGGTGGCCTGCCGCCGGACGATCGCCGGCCTCTTCGGCCTCGCTGGAGAAGAATCATGAGCAAACACACCATCCACTTGACCGTGAACGGAGAAGAGCACGAAGCGCAAGTCCCCGCGCGCCGGCTGCTGAGCGACTTCCTGCGCGATGACCTGCACCTGACCGGCACCAAGCGCGGCTGCGAGACGGGCGTCTGCGGTGCCTGCTCGGTGCTGGTCGATGGCGAGGTCGTGAAGTCCTGCCTGTCGCTGGCCGTGCAGGCGCACGGCTGCGCGATCACCACCGTGGAAGGCCTGGCGCAAGGCGAGCGCCTGCATCCCTTGCAGGATGCCTTCATGCGTTGCGGGGGGCTGCAGTGCGGCTACTGCACGCCGGGCTTCCTGATGGCGTCGTGCGCGCTGCTGGCGAAGAACCCTCTGCCGACGGAGCACGAGGTGCGCGAGGGCCTCAACGGCAACCTCTGCCGCTGCACCGGCTACACCCAGATTGTGGAGTCCGTCCTGGACGCCGCGGAGAAACTACATGGACATTGAAAAAATCCTGACCATCGCCGCGCCGCCCGCGCGCGTATGGGAACTGCTGCTGGACCCCGAAGTGATGGGGGCCTGCATTCCCGGCATGCAGTCGGTCGAGGTGCTGAGCCCCACCGAGTACAAGGCCCTGATCGCGGTGAAGATCGCCTTCGTGAGCGCGAAGTTCAGGCTCAGGACGACCATCCTGGAGCAGCGCGCACCGCTCTACCTGCGCTGCGAGGGCACCGGCGAGGACGCCTCGGTGGCCAGTTCGCTGCGCCAGCAGAGCGAGATGTTCCTGGCCGAGCAGGCCGACGGCGGCACCGAGCTGCGCGTGAAGGTGAAGGTGGACGTGCTGGGGCGCCTGGGCAGCTTCGGCCTGAGCGTGATGAAGACCAAGGCCGACCGCATGTGGGATGAGTTCGGCCAGAACCTGTCGAAACGGATCGCGCCGCCCGCCGAGCTGCCGCCGCCATCCATCGCGCCCGAGCGGGCACCGAGCCCGGCCGTCGGCGCCGTGCCGCAAGCCATTCCGGGCCCGTCGCACCGCGCCAGGGTGATCGAGGCCATTCAGAGGTCGCCCGCGCCCAAGGGCTGGTGGCCGCGCCTGCTTGCCTCGCTCTCCAGGCGCAGCGACCCGGCCTGCGCGCACCACATCCGCATCGAGCTGATGCGCGAGGGCGCCACGATCACCGTCCATTGGCCGCTGGAAGCGGCCGGCGAATGCGCAGCGCTCCTGCGCGACTGCCTGCTGCCGGCGGCGAAGGAATGAAGATGGCCGCGCCACGCACGAATCGCACGGTCCAGACGGCTTCCCACTGGGGCGTCTACAACGTCGAGGTCGATGCGCGCGGCCAGGTGGTGCGGACCACGCCGTTCAAGTCCGACCCGCACCCGCCGAGCTACATGGCAAGCCTGCCCGAGACCGTGCGCAGCCCGCTGCGGATCGTGCAGCCCTGCGTGCGCGCCGGCTACCTGCAGCGCGAGCGGACGCGAAAGCGGGGCGGGGAACCCTTCGTCCCCATCGGCTGGGACGAGGCCCTGGACCTCATCGCGCACGAACTGCAGCGCGTCAAGGACGAGCACGGCAACGAGGCGATCTATGGCGGGTCCTATGGCTGGGCGAGCGCCGGGCGGCTCCATCATTCCCCCAGCGTCCTCAAGCGCTTCCTGGGCCTGCATGGCGGCTACGTCGACAAGCGCGGCAACCACAGCTTTGGGGCGGCTCTGCAGATTGCGCCCTACATCCTCGGCCGCTCGGACATCACCGAGATGGTCGTCCCCTGGGCCGACGTGGTGGCGTCCGCCGAGCTGGTGGTCATGTTCGGCGGGGCTTCGCTCAAGAACACCCAGATCGATGCCGGCGGAGCCGTCGCGCACGAAAGTCCGGACTGGTTCCGCCGCGCGGCCGCTGCAGGCATCCGCTTCGTCAACATCAGCCCGTCGCGGCAGGATCTTTCCACGGATGTGAAGGCCGACTGGATCGCGCTGCGGCCGAACACCGATGTCGCCCTGATGCTGGGCATCGCGCACACCCTGGCGAAGGAAGGGCTGTGCGACCGCGAATTTCTCGCGCGCTATTGCGAAGGCTACGAGCGCTTCGAGGCCTATCTCAGCGGCCGCTCGGACGGCCAGCCCAAGGATGCGCGCTGGGCCGGCGGCATCACCGAGGTGCCGGTGGAAGTGATCGAAAGCCTGGCACGCACGATGGCGACGTCGCGCACCCTCGTCACCACCAGCTGGTCGATCCAGCGCGCAGACCACGGCGAGCAACCGGTGTGGATGACCATCACGCTCGCGGCCATGCTCGGACAGATCGGGCTGCCCGGCCGTGGCTTCAGCCTGGGCTTCGGCGCGGTCAACGGCACCACGAAGCCGCACCACGACGGCCTTCCAAGGCCGACCCTGCCGCTCGGCCCCAATCCCGTGAAGACCTACGTGCCGGTCGGTCGGGTGGGCGACATGCTGCTGCGCCCGGGCGCGACGATCGAGTACGACGGCAAGACCATCACGTACCCGGAGACCCGGCTGCTGTATTCGATCGGCGGCAATCCTTTCCACCACAACGGCAACCTCAACCGCTTCCTCGAGGGTTGGCAGCGGCTGGACACGGTGATCGTTCACGAGCCGTGGTGGAACCCGGCCGCCAGGCATGCGGACATCGTGCTGCCGGCCACCACCACGATGGAGCGCAACGACATCCTCGCGCAGGAGTACACGCCTTTCTGGATCGCGATGAAGCAGGTGATCGAGCCCGTGGGGCAGGCGCGCAACGACTTCGACATCATGGCCGGCCTGGCGAGCCGCCTGGGCTTCGGCCACGTCTATACGCAGGGACGGGACGAGATGGGCTGGCTCGCGCACATGTACGAGCAGGCGCGTACGCAGGCCCAGGCCCTCGGCTTCGAACCGCCGGACTTCCAGGCGTTCTGGGAAGAGGGCGCTTACGAGTTTCCGCCGCCGTCCGAGTCCAAGGTTCTGCTCGGGGACTTCCGGCGCGACCCCGCTGCGCACCGGCTGGCCACCCCTTCGGGCAGGATAGAGATCTACTCGAGCACGATCGCCGACTACCGCTACGCGGACTGCCCCGCGCATCCGGCATGGCTCGCGCCCGCCGAGTGGCTTGGCTCGCCGGCCGCATCCCGGTTTCCCCTGCATCTGCTGTCGAATCAGCCGACGCCGCGGCTTCACAGCCAGCACGACCACGCGCCGGCCAGCCGCCGGACCAAGGTGTCCGGGCGGGAGGCCTTGACGCTGCACCCCGACGACGCGCGTTCGCGCGGGCTCGTCCCAGGAGACGTCGTGCGGGTCTTCAACGAGCGGGGAGCCTTCCTCGCCGGCCTGGTCGTCGCGGACCATCTTCGTCCCGGCGTTGCACAGATCTCGACCGGTGCCTGGTTCGATCCTGCCGAAGGCGGCCGGCCCGGCAGCCTGGAGAAGCACGGCAATCCGAATGTCGTCACGCTGGATCGCGGCACCTCGCAGCTGGCGCAATCCACGGTCGTCCAGACGGTGCTGGTGCAAGTCGAGAAATGCGAGTCGCCGCCGCCGGTCACCGCGTTCGACCCCCCGCAGCTTGCCGCCCGCGCATCCTGACGATGATCGCAAATCGCTCGCGTCAGTTGCCTTCGGTCGCCGGCGTGTGCTGCAGCGCGGGCGGCAATCGCCGGTCCAGCAGATCCAGCTGCCACGCCAGCACCGCGACCACGGCCACCAGCGCCAGCGCAGCGAGTGCGCCCCGCATCCCGCGGCGCTCGGCGTAGGGATCGCGCAGCACGCGCACCGCGTGCCGCGGGATGTGCGCGGTCTTCGACAGCGAGGCGCCGAGCCGCACGTTGACCTTCATCCGGCCGTTGATGGCCCAGCCGCTGGCATCCAGGATGGGCCCCAGGCTGCGCTGGCGCAGCTTGAGCCAGGCGATCAGCATGCTCGGGCCGGAGATGGCGAGGACGACACCTGCGATGGCGATCGGGATCCATTGCCCCAGATCGATGAACTTGCTGAACAGCGCCACCAGCACGGCGCTGATGCTGCCCATCGCGACGCCGATGGCGGCCACGGTGCCCACGTCGATGCGGCTGCCGGGAAGGCGTGCCGTTGCGGCCGGCGCGGCGCCGGGCGCGGCGCGCTTGTCGGCGGTCGCGATGCTCGTGGCCAGCGAACCCAGCGCGCCTTGCGCACCGGCCTCGCTGGCGGCGGCACGCTTGGCAACCTGTTCCTCGATCATGCGAACGAACTTCTTGTAGGGCGAGAAGAAGGCCTGGGCGACGCTGGTCGGGTTCTCGATCAGCCGCGTGATGGTCGCGTCCCAGTCGCGGCCCTGGCGGTCGTAGAAAACGCCGTTGCGGCCCGCGAAGAGAAAGTCGACATCGCCCGAGGTGAAGGCCGCGACGATGTTCATCTTCTCGCCCCCGCGCCGGCACTCGCAGTAGGCCAGGCAGGTCTTGGCCAGGCCCGCCAGCACCGCATGCTGCTTGACGTCGTCCACTCGCACGGTGAGATCGCAGCTGCGGCTGTCGAGGTAGAGCGTGCCGGCCTGGAAGATCGCGCCCTCGCGACGGTAGAAGGCCTTGAAGGAGACGAAGTTCTCCAGCATCTGGCGCAGGTCGCGCTTCAGGCGCAGCAGCTTTTCGAGGTCGCGCAGGCGCGCGTTGTGCGGCTCGGCTGCTTCGTCCTCGTCGATGAGCGCCATCACGGCGCTCTGCGTGGCCAGCAGCGCGGCGATGGCCGCGCCATCCAGGTCTGAAAGCGGTGACACCGGCTTGGCCGCGAGCCAGGCCCGGCAGGATTCGATGCGGCGCTGGAGTTCGACCCACGCGCGTTCGTCGATGTGATCGTCGTCGGTGTTGGTCAGCAGCGGCACGACGGCCTTTTGCTGCAGAGTGGCCAGTGCCTGGGCCCAGGCCGGATTCACGCCTGTGCGCAGCGGCAGCGTGCGTCCAGGGGCGATGGGTGCCAGGGGCAATGCGGCGATGCGCTGGTTCTCGAGTGTCAGTTCCTGCGCGGACAGCATCTCGTAGGTCTCGGTCGAGGCGTTCAGGGCCGGCACGGCCTGGATGTCATAGGCCGCGAGGCGGCAGCGTGCGAAGAAGTCGTCGACCTTGTCGCGCACGACGCACACTGCCTCGGCGGCCTCCAGCATGTGCCCGCCGCTGCAGGCCGCGCTGCCGTCGCCGGCCTGCCAGCGGCGCAGGGCCTCGGCCTCGGCGAAAAAGGCCTGGGCGCGTGCGCGGTCGATGCCGTCGTGGCCGTTGCGGTCCTTCACGCTGCCGTGGGTGTCGGCGATGCGCTGAAGCGTGCGGCGGACCGGCTCGTCGATTGCGGTCTCGGGGGTGACGATGCCGTCGCCGTTGAAGCGCATGGCGGCGAGCATGTCGCTGCGCCGCGCGACGTCGTCGAGAGTGATGACGCTCGCGTCCTCCTTGTGCAGCAGGCGCAGCACGTGGCGGGCTTCGTCCGCCAGCGAGAAGCCGTCCGCGCCGGGTTCGCAAAACGAGCCCAGTGCGATGCTGTCGCCTCCCTCGATCAGCTCGTCAGCGTTGCGCAGGTGCGCGCACGCCCATTCGCAGGCGGCGATGAGCTCCGGGGGCCGAATGCGCCGGTCGTCGTCGGTGTCGATGAGGTCGAGCGTGCGGGTGTCGAACTCGATGCCGCGCGTCGGGCAAGCGAGGGCCACCCAGAGCTTCTGGTCGAGTTCACCGATGTGTGCGATGTCGGACCCCTTGCGGATCAGGACTTGGTCCACACCGCCGGCGCGGAAGAACTTGAACTCGTGCGCCTCATGCATGCCTGGATGAAGCCCTCATGCCCAGCGCGTCCCCCTCCGGGCGGATGTATTTGCATGTCACAAGCCTTTCCTTTCGTCTTGGGTCTCTTTCGGTCTGGATGTGATTCCAGTCTTGACGCCCACCGGGGCTTGCTGCGTAGGCATTTGGAGCATGCGACCGAAGGAAATTTCAAGCCGATGCCGTCGCGGCGATCGGCACTGTCTGCGACTCGGCCAGGGGCGTCTTCGCGTGCCTGGAGCTCCGTTCCAGACCGTGCGCCGACGTGCCGGAACCCGCTCCAGCAAAAGCCTCTCGGAGCAAAGCGCATCTTTCTACACCCGAAAGTGATCACCTTTGCATGGCAGCGTAGCTGTCAGCTCAGCTTGCTTTGTGAGCTTCGCGATCACCTATTTTTGGGTGATGAATTTGTATATACTACGTCAATACTTCATTCATAGGGTGACACCATGTCGAAAGAAGCCGTGTTCACAATGAAGCTTGAACCTGAATTGCGTGCCGAATTCATGGCCGAGGCCGAGGCAAGCCATCGGCCGGCATCGCAGGTGATGCGCGAACTGATGCGCGACTTCATCCAGCAGCAGCGCCAGCAGCGGGAATACGATGAGTTCTTGCGCCGCAAAGTCGAGGATGGCCGGGTTTCGATGCGGGCTGGCCGTGGCCGTTCGAATGCGGAGGTTGAAACCACATTTGCGACCCGACGTGCACGTGTGACGCGCCAAGCATGAGGGTTGTCTGGACACCAGAGGCAGAACAGGACCGGGCCGATGTGTGGGACTACATTGCAGCTGACAACCCGCATGCGGCCGTCCGTATGGACCAGCTTTTCAGCGATGCGGCCGCCAGGCTTGCTGCCCACCCGAAGTTAGGCAAGATTGGAAGGATTTCCGGCACCCGCGAGCTGGTACCGCATGAAAGCTATCGCTTGGTCTACGAGATTGAGCAGGAAACGGTCTGGGTGCTGGCCCTTGTGCATACGGCCAGGTTATGGCCACCTGCACGCGAATGATGATCGCCAGCTGATCGCCGGTGTGCCGACTCCGTGGTCAGGCGGACTCCGGGCGCCTCGCGTTCCTGAATTTCGCCCGCCTGGGAGAGGAGGGCGGTCAGGCGCTTGATTTCGTCATCCAGGCTCGTGCGCACCCGATGCGCCTCGAGCGCGTGTTCTTTGAGCTGCAGCTCCAAGGTGTCACGAGCCTGTTGCGAGGAGGCCAGCGCCTCATCCAGGCTCGGCCGCGCCTACGCAAAAGCTTCTTCGCGCTGTGTCAGGCGCTCACGCCCCGGCGCGCAGGAAGGTCCCGAGCTGCTCGCGGTCGTAGTACTCGAGTGTCACGCGGTTGCCCGCGAAGCTGGCCTTCGAGAGGGTGCCCGGCGCGGCGTTCTCGTTGAAGAGCGTGAAGGTGAAGACGTCGCCATCCCAGTGCGTGAGCGGCAGCCGCAGGGGCGCGGGCCCCAGCACCAGCGCCAGTCCGCCTGATTCCGCGACCACCTGCAGCGGGCCGTGGTACGCGTTGTCGTAGCGCCCGGCATACGCCGACATGTTCTGCGGCGGCCTGGGGGGCTTGGGCTGCGCCGCGCCGATCAGCGAGCCCTCGGGGGCGGACATCGCCTCGAAGGCCGGCATGATGATCTGCTCCCAGGGCCGCTGGATTGCGCCGAACTGCAGCAGGTCAAAGAACTGTTGCTCCAGGATTTCCGGCACACCGATCGGCGATGCATTGGTCAGCGCCACCATGCCGACCCCGGTCGCGGGCACCACCATGAAGGCCGTCCCCGTCCCCAGCAGGAAGCCGCCGGAGTGGCCGAACGAGGACAGGCCCGCCGCCGTGGTGCCGACGTTGAAGCCGTAGCCGTAGTGGCCCGCGGGCCGGTCGCCGCTGGCCGGCGAGCTCAGGGCCTGCGGCGACACCGCGGGCTGCAGCGCGGCGGCGTCGACGATGCGCGTGCCCTGGAAGACGCCCCGGCCCAGCATCATCGACAGCCATCGGGCCACGTCGTTGACCGACGCGCTGATGCTCGCGGCGGGCGCCTGCGCGTCCGGCATGCGCACCGGTCCCGGCACCCAGGCGCCGTCGATCTTGATGTGCCCGACCACGCGGTTGCTCCGCGTCTGGAAATCGGCGAAGCGCGAACTCGTCCGGCGCATGCCCAGCGGCCCGTAGAGGGTTTGCTCCGACAGCGTCGCCCAGTCGGTGCCGGCGGCAGCGGCCACCGCAGCGGCGGCCCCGGTGAGCCCGAAGTTGGTGTAGTGGTAGGACTTGCGGAAGGTGTCGAGCGCCAGATGGCGCAGGCGCTGCAGCACCTGCTGCTGGTCGTAGCCCATGTCCTCGAGCCGGTCGCCGGCATGGTCCGGCAAGCCGGAGCGATGCGCGTAGAGGTCGCCGATCGTGAGCTGCGCGCTCACGGCGCGGTCGGCGAGCTCGAACCAGGGCAGGTGCCGGCGCACCGGGGTGTCCCACGCGACCGCCCCCAGCCCGACCTGGTGCGCCACCACCGTGGCTCCCAGCGACTTGGACATCGAGGCCAGCTGGAACACCGTGTCGGCATCGACCGGCGCATTCGTCCCGGCGACCCGCGTGCCGAAGCCTTTCGCGTAGACGGTCTGATCGCCGTGCACCACCGCGACCGCCAGGCCCGGCAGGCCGGTCTCCTTCATCATCGCGATAGCGAGCCCGTCGAGCTGGTCGAGGGCAGCCCGGAGCTTCGCCTCCTCCGCCGCAAGCGCGAGATCGGCCGCCAGGCCCGCGTTGCTCCCGCCGCCGCCGCATCCGCCGAGCCCAAGCAGCCAGCATGCCGCGAGACCGCCGCCGAGAACGATGCGCCGCCGTTGCTGCACTGCCGAGTTCATGTCGAGCCTCCGCGGCGCGTGCGGCCGGCGGGTCGCCGGCCTCACGGGTCGTGGGGGAGCTTGTACTCGACAGGCATCGCGTGCGCAACTGCGAAGTTCGGGAAGGCGGGTGCAGAGTCATCGTCCCGCAAGGCATCCACAGGGTCGCCGCCGCCTACGCCTCGATCTCGAAAGGCAGCCTCAGGGACTCGAACAGCGTGACGAACACGCCGCGCAGCCACTCGCTGCCGGGGTCGCGATGGAATCGCTGATGCCACGTCATCGAGACGTCGAAGGCCGGGAACTGCACCGGCGGCTCCACCAGTTGCAGCTGCAGATGAGGTGCGACCACTGCCCCCAGGTTGCTGGGCACCGCGCCGATCAGGTCGGTGCTCGCGACGATCGGTCCGACGCACAGGAAGCTGTGGACCCTCAGCGCCACCTTGGCCTTGACGCGAGTCCCCGACAGCACCTTCTCCACGGCGGCGGCGTGCTGCATGCCCACCGGGCCCGCCACCACATGCGCCAGCTCCCGCAGCTGTTCGCGGCGCAGCTTGCCCTTGACGCCGGGGTGATCCTTGCGCGCGACGTACAGGAATCGTTCGCGGAACAGGCGGCGCTGGTGCATTTGCTTGCCCAGGTCGCTGAGGTAGCCCACCGCGAGATCGATCTGGCCCGAGGTCAATCCGTCGAGCAGCTCGCCCCGGCTCGGCGAGACGACCTCGACGACGACCTGCGGGGCCACCTCGGCCAGGTGCCGCATCAGGCGTGGAAGAAACAGCCGCTCGCCGACGTCGCTCATCGCGACCCTGAAGGTGCGTGCCTCCTCGCCCTCGCTGAAGGTAGGCCGGTTGACGGTGGCGCGGAGGATCTCGAGCGCCGAGCTCACCGGAGACACCAGCGAGTCGGCAAAGGGCGTCGGAGCGACGCCGCGCTGCTGCCGCACGAACAACGTGTCCCCATACATCTCCCGCAGCCGCCCCAGGCCCCGGCTGACCGCCGGCTGGGTCAGGCCCAGCTGCGATCCGGCCGCGGTCAGGTTGCGCGTGCGATAGACCGTCTCGAAGAGCTCGAGCAGGTTGAGATCGACTTGCCGCGACAGGGGGCGCGAGCGGTGGATCTGCTTGATATGTGTCAATGGCATATCACGAATTCTATTTTTTCATTTCCAGAATGTCATCGATCTTTCTACAGTGCCTGCAGCCCCAGCAAAAAGGAGACATGCCGTGATCAATCTGCTCGACATCCGCTACGTGCGCCTCGGAACCCGGCAGCGCGACCAGGCGGACCTCTTCGCGCGCGAGGTGCTCGGCCTGGAGCGCGCACGGCAGGAGGCGGGCGCCTCGTACTTCCGCAGCGACAGTCGCGACCACACGCTGGTGTACTTCGAGGGCGACCCGGCAGACCACACGGTGGGCTTCGAGCTGCGCACCGCCGACGAGCTGGACGCGGCCGCCGCGGAACTCAGCAACGCCGGTGTCGAGGTGCGCCTCGGTTCCGCGGACGAGTGCGAACAGCGCCACGTGCGCAGCTTCATCCACTTCAAGGACCCCACGGGCAACAAGATCGACCTCGTGCTCGGCCCCCACCACAGCGGGCGCCGCTACTTTCCGTCGCGGGATGCCGGCATCACGGGCTTGAGCCATGTCGGGCTGTGTACCACCGACCCCCAGCGCGACGAGCGCTTCTGGACCGAGGTGCTCGGAGCGCGCGTGAGCGACCGCATCGGGGATGCGCCACTGCTGCGGATCGACGAGGTGCATCACAAGGTGGCCATGTTCCCGACGACGCGCTCGGGCGTGCAGCACATCAACCACCAGGTCGAGAGCGTGGACGACATCATGCGAGCCTGGTACATGCTCCAGAAGAAGGGCATCAAGATCGCCTTCGGTCCGGGCCGCCACCCGACCTCCGGCGCGCGCTTCCTCTACTTCTACGGTCCGGACGGAATGATCTTCGAGTACTCCACCGGCGTGCGCCTGATCACCGCAGAAGACGAACTGAGCTACCAGCCACGGCAGTTCCCTCGCGGAAACGAATCGTTCTGCATGTGGGGCGCGGTGCCCGACATCGCCGAGTTTCGCGACCCCGCCTGAGGAGCAGCGCCTTGACCGCCGCCGCTCCCGCCGTTCAGCGCGAACTGCGCATCGCCGCCCGCGCCTTGGCGCGCCATGGCCTGGCACACGCCTACGGCCACTGCAGCGTCCGCCTCGACGACGACAGCTTCCTGGTCTGTGCCGCGCGGCCGATGGGCCTGATCGCTCCCGGCGAGCCGGGCACCGTCGTGCCGGTGGCCGGCGCGCTGCCGGCGGGCGTGCTGGGCGAGGTTCGATTGCACCAGCAGATCTACAGACGCCACGCCCACGTGCGCGCCGTGACGCGCACGATGCCGCCCTCGCTCATGGCGCTGGGCACTGCGCGGCGCACGCCCCGGACCCGCCATGGCATGGGCGCCTACTTCGGTGCCGGTGCGGCCCTGTGGGACGACCCGCAGCTCGTGCGCGACGATGAACTGGCCGCCGCGGCGATCGATGCGATGGGAGGCGCCAACGCCATCGTGATGCGCGGCAATGGCGTGCTGGTCGCGAGCGACTCGCTGGCCAAGGCGGTGGTGCTGACCTGGTACCTCGAGGACGCGGCGCGAATCGAGTTGGCCGTGCTGGCGGCCGGCCTGCAGGACGAATCGGTTGTGTTCGATGCGGCCGAGCGCGAACGGCGGGCCACCGATGCCGGCGGCATCTTCGAGCGCATGTGGGAGTACCTCAGCGCAGGGGACCCAGAGATCAACTTCCAGGAGACACGAGCGTGATTCTCAACTTCATCGACGGCGAATACCGCGAGGGGAGCGGCGGCCGGAGCTTCGACGACATCAATCCCGTCGACGGCTCGCTCATCGACAAGGTCAGCGAGGCCGGGCGCGAGGACGTGGACGACGCGGTGCGCGCCGCGCGCCAGGCGCTCCAGGGCCCGTGGGGCTTCCTCAAGCTCGCGCAACGCTGCGACCTGCTGTATGCGCTGGCCGCGGAGATCGATCGGCGCGCGGAGGACTTCCTGGCCGCCGAAGTGGCAGACACCGGCAAGCCGCGCGCGCTGGCATCGCATCTCGACATCCCGCGCGGCGCGGCGAATTTCCGCGTGTTCGCGGATGTGGTGCGCAATGTGCCGACGGAAAGCTTTGCCAGCCATGCGCCGGACGGCAAGCCCGCGTTGAACTATGCATCGAGGCGGCCGAAGGGCGTCGTGGCCGTGGTGTGCCCGTGGAACCTGCCGCTGCTGCTGATGACATGGAAGGTCGGGCCGGCGCTGGCGTGCGGCAACACCGTCGTCGTCAAGCCCTCGGAGGAGACGCCGGCCACGGCGGCGCTCCTGGGTGAAGTCATGAACGCCGTGGGCATCCCCAAGGGGGTCTACAACGTGGTGCACGGCTTCGGCCCGGACTCAGCCGGCGAATACCTCACCACGCACCCGGACATCGATGCGGTCACGTTCACGGGAGAGACGCGCACGGGCGCCGCGATCATGCGGGCGGCGGCGGAAGGCATCAAGCCGGTCTCGATGGAGCTCGGTGGCAAGAACGCCGCGGTGGTGTTCGAGGATGCGGACCTGGACGTGACCATCGCCGGGCTGACCCGCTCGGTCTTCGAGAACTCGGGCCAGGTCTGCCTCGGCACCGAGCGGGTGTATGTGCAGCGCCCGGTCTTCGACGCCGTCGTGCAGCGGCTGGCCGCTGCGGCGGCGAAGCTGAAGCCGGGCCGGCCCGACGATCCCGAAGCCAATTTCGGGCCCCTGGTCTCCACCGAGCACCAGGCCAAGGTCCTGGGCTACTACGCCTTGGCGCGGGATGAGGGCGCTTCGGTCGTGCATGGCGGCGGCGTGCCGAAGGTAGCGCCTGCGCTCGCGGACGGCGCCTGGATCGAGCCGACGGTGTGGACGGGCCTGCCGCACGGCTCGCGCGTGGCCAGCGAAGAGATCTTCGGTCCCTGCTGCTGCGTCATCCCCTTCGATCGCGAATCCGAGGCACTCCGGATGGCGAACGACACGCGCTACGGCCTGGCCGCCTCGGTCTACACGCAGGACATCGACCGGGCCCATCGCTTCGCCAATGCCTTGAAGGTGGGCGTCGTGTGGGTCAACACCTGGTTCCTGCGCGACCTGCGCACGGCCTTCGGCGGTTCCGGCGCATCCGGCATCGGCCGCGAGGGGGGCGTTCACTCGCTCGAGTTCTACACCGAGCTTTCCAACGTTTGCATCAAGTTCAACGGAGCGGCGCAATGACAACGCGCGACATCGAAGCGGCAGCGGATTCGCTGTGGAGCGCCGCCACCGGCGGCAAGGCCATCGCGCCCTTGCGTGAGACCTTCCCCGGCTTCGGCCCGCAAGAGGCCTACGCCGTGCAGGAAATCAACACCGAGCGCAAGCTGCAAGGCGGCGGACGGCTCGTCGGCCGCAAGATCGGCCTCACCGCGAAGGCGGTGCAGAAGCAGCTCGGCGTGGACCAGCCCGACTACGGCATGCTCTTCGCCGACATGGCGATCGCAGATGGCGAGCCGGTGCGCTGGTCTCGCTTGATGCAACCCAAGGTCGAGGCGGAGGTGGCGCTGGTCATGGAGCACGACCTGCCCGAGCCCGGCATCACGATGGCGCAGATGCTGCGCGGCGTCGCGTTCGCGTTGCCCGCGATCGAGATCGTGGGTAGCCGCATCGCCGACTGGAACATCCGCTTCGTCGACACGGTGGCGGACAACGCCTCCAGCGGCCTGTTCGTGCTCGGAAACACGCCGGTGCCCCTGGACGGCCTGGACCTGCGCCTGGCGGGGATGGTCATGGAGCGCAAGGGCGAGCAGGTCAGCCTGGGCGCGGGCGCTGCGTGCCTGGGGCACCCGCTCAATGCGGCCCTGTGGCTGGCCAACAAGATGGCCGAACTGGGCCGCGGCCTGAAGGCCGGCGACGTGGTGCTCACTGGCGCACTGGGGCCGATGGTTCCCGTGAACCCCGGGGATGTCTTCGAGGCCCGCATCCAGGGGCTCGGGTCGGTACGCGCAGTGTTCGAGGAGCAACAGCCATGAGCCAGCAACGAATCGCGCGCCTGGCGCAGCGGGTCGACGATGCCGCACGCCATGCAAAGCCCGTCTCGCAGTTCGGGCACGAGGAAGAACTGAGCGTCGAGGACGCCTACGAAGTCCAGCGGGCTTCAATTGCCCATCGACTCGCACGCGGCGAGCGGCGCACCGGCATGAAGATGGGCTTCACCAGCCGCGCCAAGATGGTCCAGATGGGCGTGCACGACATGATCTGGGGGCGCCTGACCGATGCCATGGCCGAAGAAGATGGCGGACAGGTGTCGCTCGGCCGGTTCGTGCATCCGCGCGTCGAGCCCGAAGTGGCCTTCCTGCTTGGCAAGCCCCTGCCTGCAGGCGCCAGCCTCGCGCAGGCGCTCGATGCGGTGGTGGCGATTGCACCGGCGCTGGAGATCATCGATTCCCGCTTCGAGAACTTCCGCTTCTCGCTGGAGGACGTCATTGCCGACAACGCGTCGTCGTCGGGCTACGTGATCGGTCCCTGGTGCGACCCGCGGCAAGACTTCAGTAACCTGGGCCTCATCCTGGCGATCGACGGTGTGCCGCGCCAGGTCGGGAGCACCGCGGGGATTCTCGGGAATCCGCTGCGCTCCCTCGTTGCCGCCGCGCGCTTGAGCGCAGGTGCGGACGAGCCGCTGCAAGCGGGGTGGCTGGTGATGGCCGGCGGCGCCACCGCAGCCGAAGCCCTTGAACCCGGGCAGCACGTTGTGCTCGAGATGCAAGGCCTGGGCCGTGTCGAATTCAACACCACCGAACGAGGCGAACATGAGCGTGGCTGATCGCAAGCTGAAGGCCGCCATCATCGGCAGCGGCAACATCGGCACGGACCTGATGATCAAGATCCTGCGCCACGGCCGCCACATCGAGATGGGCGCCATGGTCGGCATCGACGCCGCCTCCGATGGGCTGTCACGCGCCGCGCGAATGGGCGTGGCCACCACCCACGAAGGCGTGGAAGGCCTCTCGCGCCTGCCGGTGTTCGCCGACATCGACATCGTCTTCGACGCGACCTCGGCCGGTGCGCACCTCAGGAACGATGCCTTCCTGCGCGAGCTGAAGCCGGAAGTCCGCCTAGTCGACCTCACGCCCGCAGCCATCGGCCCCTACTGCATTCCCGTGGTCAACGGCCTGGCGCATCTGGACGCGCCCAACGTCAACATGGTCACCTGCGGCGGCCAGGCCACCATCCCGATGGTGGCGGCGGTCTCGCGCGTGGCCAAGGTCCACTACGGCGAGATCGTCGCCAGCATCTCCAGCAAGAGCGCCGGCCCCGGCACACGGGCCAACATCGACGAGTTCACCGAAACCACGTCAAAAGCCATCGAGGTGGTGGGTGGCGCGGCCAAGGGCAAGGCCATCATCGTGCTGAATCCGGCCGAGCCGCCGCTGATGATGCGCGACACGGTCTACACGCTCAGCGAGTTCGCCGACGAGGATGAGATTGCTGCTTCGGTCGAGCGCATGGCCGCCGACGTTCAGGCCTACGTGCCGGGCTACCGCCTCAAGCAGAGGGTGCAGTTCGACCGGATCGAAGCCGGCCGCCCCATCCGCATCCCGGGCGTGGGCGCAGGCATGCATGGCCTCAAGACCTCCATCTTTCTGGAGGTGGAGGGCGCCGCGCACTACCTGCCGGCCTACGCGGGCACCTGGACATCATGACCAGCGCGGCGCTGCGCACCGGCGAATCGATGGCCGAGCGCATGCTCGCGGCCGTGGCTGTCTGAAGGAAACCGAGATGAGCCACGACCTCAGCAAGAAGATCTACATCTCCGACGTGACGCTGCGCGACGGCAGCCACGCAATCCGCCACCAGTACAGCGTGGAGCAGGCCAGGCAGATCGCCAAGGCACTGGACGAGGCCAAGGTCGACTCCATCGAGGTCGCCCATGGCGATGGCCTGCAAGGCGGCAGCTTCAACTACGGCTTCGGCGCCCACACCGACGTCGAGTGGATCGAAGCGGTGGCCAGCGTGGTGAAGCACGCGAAGATCGCGACGCTGCTGCTGCCGGGCATCGGCACCGTGCACGACCTCAAGGCCGCGTACGAGGCGGGCGCGCGCATCGTTCGCGTGGCCACGCACTGCACCGAGGCCGATATATCGAGGCAGCACATCGAGTACGCGCGCCACCTCGGCATGGAGGCCGTGGGCTTCCTGATGATGAGCCACATGACGACGCCGGATGCGCTGGCACAGCAGGCCAAGCTCATGGAGCGCTACGGGGCGATCTGCTGCTACGTGGTGGACTCGGGCGGCGCGCTGAGCATGAACGATGTGCGCGACCGGTTCCGCGCGTTCAAGGATGTGCTGAAGCCCGAGACGCAGACGGGCATGCACGCGCACCACAACCTGAGCCTGGGAGTTGCCAACAGCATCGTCGCGGTGGAAGAGGGCTGTGATCGCGTGGACGCCAGCCTGGCGGGCATGGGGGCAGGGGCGGGCAATGCGCCGCTGGAAGTCTTCATCGCCGCGGCCGCGCGCCTGGGCTGGAACCACGGAACGGATCTGTACAGGCTGATGGATGCCGCCGACGACATCGTCCGCCCCCTGCAGGACCGCCCTGTGCGCGTGGACCGCGAGACCCTGGCGCTGGGCTATGCCGGCGTGTATTCGAGCTTCCTGCGGCATTCGGAAGTGGCTGCGAAGAAGTACGGCCTGAAGACCGTCGACATCCTGGTCGAGCTGGGACGGCGCCGCATGGTGGGCGGTCAGGAAGACATGATCGTCGACGTGGCGCTCGACCTGCTGAAGCATGTGGAGCACGAGCGAATCCACCCGCAATCCAGCATGAGCGAGGCCGTCTGAGGCCTCGACCGCCCGCGCGTGGTCGGCGTTGCCGGCAATTTTTCGAACAATGACAAGGAGACCTCCATGGATCGAATGAACCTTCGCCGATCGCTTCTCGCACTCGCCGTGTCGATGGTCGCGGCGATGCCCGTGGCCCAGGCGCAGTCCGCCGCCTCGAAATGGCCGAGCCAGCCCGTGCGCTTCGTGGTCCCGTTCCCGGCCGGCTCCGCGCCCGATGTGCTGATTCGCTTCGTCGGCGTCAAGCTCAGCCAGAAGTGGGGCCAGGCGGTGGTGGTCGACAACAAGCCGGGCGGCAGCGGCGTGATCGGCATGAACACGCTGCTGAGCGGACCGACCGACGGCAGCACCTTCGGCTTCGTCCAGGGCTCGGCCATCTCCGTGGCGCCCAGCACCATCAAGGGCGTGAGCTACGACTTCAACCGCGACTTCGTGCCCGTCACCCTGGCGGCCGTGGCGCCCTTCGTGCTCGCCGTTCCGGGCGACTCGCCCTACAAGACGCTCGGCGAGTTCATTGCCGCCGCCAAGGCCAGGCCACAGGGCATCGAGGTGGCCGACAACGGCCGCGGCACCGCGCCGCACCTCGCCTCGGCGCTGCTGGGCCTGAACGCGGGCGCGCAGTTCCTCGAAGTGCACTACCCCGGCGGCGCCCAGGCCATGCTGGCCACGCTCGGCGGGCAGACCCAGATGATGGTCGAGACCTACAACGTGGTCGCCGGCAACGTGCAGGCCGGCAAGATGCGAATCCTGGCGTCGATGAGCGACCGCGTCGAACCCGGCCTCGACCAGCTGCCGCTGGCCCGTTCGACGGTGCCGGGTGCGGTGGCCTTCGGCTGGTTCGCGGTGATCGCGAAGAAGGGCGTGGACCCCGCCATCCTCGCCAGGCTCAACAAGGACATGGGCGAAGCGCTGCTGCTGCCCGATGTGGTCGCGAAGTCGCGCGAGCTGGGCACCTATCCGCGGCCCGGCACGCCCGAGCAGCTTGCGAGGTACATCGAAGACGATCGCAGGACCTGGCAAGGCGTGCTCGACAAGCTCAACATCAAGCCGGAATAGCGCACCCATCCCAGATCGGCTGCCTTGCCTGTGAGGCCATGGATCCCCCAGGAAGAGATCGATCAACTGACCAGAAAACTGGACAAAAACTTAAAGAGATGAATAAAATTCTGGACAAATGACAGCCCGAACGGATTCGACCTCGGTCTTGGATCGCCAGTTGCTCCTGCAACTGGGCGAGAGGCTCAAGCGCGTTCGCCGCCAAGAGGGCTTCTCGAGCACAGCCCTGGCTGAGCTTGTTGGCATCTCCCGCACCACGCTTGCAGCCATCGAGTCTGGGGACCCGTCACCGTCCATGGGTAACTACGTGCGCGTGATGTCAGCGCTGGGGGTCTCGGCAGACCTGGCCTTGTTGGCAAGCGATGCCCTGCAGATCACCCCCGGCGTCGAGGATAGGCCGCGCAAACGGCCGGCGCCTGCCGTTTCCGTATTGGTCAAGACTGACGGCAGTCATGATGCACAAGATCTTCAAAGCCTGATGTTGCACAAGGAGGCGATCAAGCTGATGCTCAGCGATCCGAAATTGATCGACCAGGCTCTCGCAACCTTGGAGGAATGGCGCAGTTCGGGCAGCAGTCATTCGCGATTCCTGTGGGACGAATGGTCGGTCATCCTGCACCGGCGCGATTGGCGCCGCGCCCTGAGCACGTCGCGCCGCGGAAGGGAACTGCGGCAGGCGTCGCCCCTGCCGACCATCTTGCCGGCGCCCATCCGTGCGGCCGTTCTTGAACAAGTAAGTGCCCTAAAAAAGGGAGTTCTGCTGGGGTCGAAGGCGCGCGCGCCCGCTGCCCAAGGAGGGCCGAGTTGAACCGCGAGGACCTCGAGCACATCATCCGAGCCGCTGGCGACGTAACCGACGAATACGAGTTCATCATCGTTGGCAGCCAGTCCATCCTGGGGCCGATCCCGTACCCTCCGGACGTTTTCAAGCTGTCGGCCGAAGCGGACATCTATCCTCGGGCTGCCGAAGGGAAATCAGAACTGATCGAGGGAGCCTTGGGTGAGGGCTCCCAGTTCCATACGACCTATGGATACTACGCACAGGGCGTCGATTCGACGACCGCCAAACTGCCGCTGGGTTGGGAGGGGCGCCTGCATCGCGTTCAGAGCGAGCGGGGAACCAACGGCCGGCTCGGTCTTTGCCTGGATGTCATCGACTTGTTCATGTCCAAGGCCGCGGCCAATCGAGAAAAGGACCGTGAGTTCAACCTGGCCTTGTTGCAGCACGGCTTTGTAAAAGCGGCCGATGCCATCAAGATGGTCGACCAAATGCATCTTCTTGGCGATGCGGACAAGCGGAGTATGCGGGCGCGCATTCGACGCTGGGTGAAGCTCCTGGACAAGCGTGGCTATGACATTCCGTCGGGCGATTGATCAGCGTCAACGCACCGTCCGAATAGGAATCGCATCCTCCAGCCCTGAGCTTCTCGAACACCTGCCTTGTGACAGCGATTACTGCCAGTTCAAGGGCCGCGAAGCGCCGATGCGAATGGACAAATCGCGGTGAGGCGGGTACTTTTCCGACGTCGATTCGCACCGCTGCCATGAAGCCCGCCACGCCCCTGCTGCTCGTTCCTTTCAGGGAAGTCCGCCATGAGCAGCCGGACGACTGCCTCCACTACGAACCGGTCGCCGTGCGCGGCCAGCAGATGGATTGGACGATTCCGGCGCACCGCCATGACGGCCTGCACCAGATCCAGTTCCTGGAAGCGGGGCACATCGAGGGCACCGTCGATGGCCAGACGGTGCAGGCCGACGCGCCCGCGATCCTGCTGATCGCGCCGGGTTCGGTGCACGGGTTCCGCCACACGCACGACACGGCAGGGCATCAGCTCACCATTCCCACCGCGACATTGCAGCGCTTGCTCGGAAGCGACCATCTGGCGGATACCGGCCTGGGAAATTCCTTCGTCCTGGCCGCACTGGCGCCGGACGCGTGCGCCGAATGTGCCGCCTTGTTCGCCATGGTCGCGCGCGAGTTCCAGGGCCATGGGGCGGGCCGGGTGCCCGCGCTGCTGGCTTCGGCCACCCTGCTGGCCGTGCTGCTCATGCGCTTGCGCGGCGAACGGATCGGGAAGGCACAGGCACCCGGCGCGCGCGATGCCCTGGTGCAGCGCTACCTGGCATTGACCGAGCAGCACTTCCGCGAGCACCGCCCGCTGTCCTTCTATGCCGAGGCCCTGGGCGTGACGCCGGACCACCTGAGCCGCACCTGCCGCAACGTGACGCGCGAGTCTGCCTTGCAGCTGCTGCACGAGCGGTTGATGCTGGAGGCGCGCCGCCTGCTGGCCTACACCCCCATGCCGGTGGCCGAAGTGGCGGCCGCCATCGGCTATCAGGACCCAGCCTACTTCAGCAAGTTCTTCACCCGTGCGGTGGGTCACTCGCCGTCCGGATACCGCACGCTGGCCGCGCGGGGAGTGAAGGTGCCGGGTTAGTTGAGTGCTCGTGTTGCGAGCCGGCGCTCACACGCCGGGCAATGCCAGCCGCGCGGAGTTCTTGACCTCCTCCATGACGGCATAGGTGCGCGTCTCGCGCACGCCCGGCAGTTGCCACAGCACGGTGCCCGCGAAGTTCCGGTAGTCGTTCATGTCCGCGCTGCGGGTCTTGAGCAGGTAGTCGAAGCCGCCGGCCACCATGTGGCACTCCATGATCTCCGGCCGCACCTGCACCGCGGCCTTGAACGCGTCGAAGACATTGGGGGTCGTCCTGTCGAGCAGGACCTCCACGAAGACCAGCATGCCCGCGCCGAGCTTCAGCGGATTCAAGCGCGCCTCGTAGCCCAGGATGTACCCGTCGCGCGTGAGGCGCTGCACCCGCGCCAGGACGGCCGTGGGCGACAGGCCGATGGCTTCTGCCAGCTTCAGGTTGGCGATGCGTCCATCCGCCTGCAGCGCCGACAGAATGCGCAGGTCCAGCCGGTCCAGGCCGAGCAGCTGCGCTGCATCGTCTAGTGATTTATCCTGCATAAGGCTTAAATTTCGAACAAAAATTCGGATGTAAGGCGAGCATTATGCGCAATGTCACCAGCCAAAGCAGCCAACTCCCCATGACCACGCGCGCACAGATCGACCCCGCCACGCTTTTCAGCGGCTTTGCCGAAGGCCCCCCTGAATCCTCCGAACTTCGCCGGCGTATCACCCGCGCTTATCGGCTGCCCGAGCCCGAGGCCGTCTCGGGGCTGCTGGCGCAGGCCCGAATGGACGCCGGCACCGGCAGCCGCGCCAACGCCCTCGCGCTGCAGATCGCACAGCGTCTGCGCGACCGCAAGAACTCCGCCGGGCGTGCGGGTCTGGTGCAAGGCCTGCTTCAGGAATACGCGCTGTCCTCGCAAGAGGGCGTGGCCTTGATGTGCCTGGCCGAAGCCCTGCTGCGCATTCCCGACTCCGCCACCCGCGATGCACTCATCCGCGACAAGATCGCGCGCGGGCATTGGCAGGAACATGCGGGCCGCAGTCCTTCGCTCTTCGTCAACGCTGCGACCTGGGGGCTGCTGCTGACCGGCAAGCTCGTGTCGACCCACAGCGAATCGTCGTTGTCGGCGCTGCTCTCGCGCCTGATCGCCAAGGGTGGCGAACCGATGATCCGAAAGGGCGTGGACATGGCCATGCGGATGATGGGCGAGCAGTTCGTCACCGGCGAGACCATCCAGGCTGCACTGGAGCATGCCCGCGGCCTCGAGGCCCAGGGCTTCCGGTACTCCTACGACATGCTGGGCGAGGCGGCCATGACGGCCGAGGACGCAGAGCGCTACCGCCAGTCCTACGAGCAGGCGATCCACGCCATCGGCAAGGCCTCCAACGGGCGCGGCGTGTACGACGGTCCCGGCATCTCCATCAAGCTGTCCGCGCTGCACCCACGCTACAGCCGTGCGCAGTACGGCCGGGTCGTGGACGAGCTCTATCCGGTGGTGCGCGGCCTGGCGCTGCTCGCCCGGCGCTACGACGTCGGCTTGAACATCGACGCCGAGGAGGCGGACCGGCTCGAGCTCTCGCTGGACCTGCTGGAAAAGCTGTGCTTCGAGCCCGCGCTGGCCGGCTGGGCCGGCATCGGCTTCGTGGTCCAGGCGTACCAGAAGCGCTGCCCCCATGTGATCGACTACCTGATCGACCTGGCCCGGCGCAGCCGCCATCGCCTGATGGTCCGGCTGGTCAAGGGCGCCTATTGGGACAGCGAGATCAAGCGCGCCCAGGTCGACGGGCAGGACGGCTTTCCCGTCTACACGCGCAAGGTCTACACCGACGTGTCGTACCTGGCCTGCGCCCGCGAACTGCTGGCGGCGCCGGCGGAGGTCTATCCGCAGTTCGCCACGCACAACGCCCACACCATGGCTGCAATCTACACCCTCGCCGACCCCGCCGCCTACCAGCCCGGGCAGTACGAGTTCCAGTGCCTGCATGGGATGGGCGAGCCGCTGTACGAGCAGGTGGTCGGCCGCCTCGAGGACGGCAAGCTCGGGCGCCCCTGCCGCATCTACGCGCCCGTGGGCACGCACGAGACGCTGCTGGCCTACCTGGTGAGGCGCCTGCTGGAGAACGGCGCCAACACCTCCTTCGTCAACCGCATCGCCGATCCCACGATCTCCATCGCATCGCTGGTGGAGGACCCCGTGGCCGCGGTCGAGCGCATGGCGAAAGAGGAGGGCGAGCTGGGCCGGCCGCATCCGGCCATCGCTCACCCGGCAGCGCTCTATGGCCAGGCCCGGCGCAATTCGCAGGGCATGGACCTGTCGAACGAGCAGACACTGCGCGATCTGGAATCCATCCTGGTTCAGGGTGCAGACGTCTCATGGACCGCCGAGCCCTTGCTGGCGCAGTCGCCGGCATCGCAGGGGACGGCGTGGAAGCAGGTGCTCAACCCGGCCGATCATCGTGACGCGGTGGGCCGGGTTCGCGCGACAGACGAGGAAGAGATCGAGGCGGCCTTGCGTTCGGCGACCGAGTTCGCGCCGGTCTGGGCCGGCACCCCGGCGGCGCAGCGGGCGAGCGCGCTGGAGCGCGCGGCGGACCTGCTGCAGGCGCGCCTGCCGCAGCTGCTCGGCCTGCTGGCCCGCGAGGCCGGCAAGACCTACGCCAATGGCGTGGCCGAGGTGCGCGAGGCGATCGACTTCCTGCGCTTCTACGCCGCCCACGCGCGCGCCGATTTCGACAGCAGCACCCATCGGGCGCTGGGCCCCGTGGTGTGCATCAGCCCATGGAACTTCCCGCTGGCCATCTTCGTCGGCCAGATCTCCGCGGCGCTGGCGGCCGGCAACCCGGTGCTTGCCAAGCCCGCGGAGCAGACTTCGCTGATTGCCGCGGAGGCGGTCCGTCTTCTGCACGAAGGCGGCGTGCCCGCGGCCGCCGTGCAGCTGGTCCCGGGGCGGGGCTCCACCGTCGGCGCGCGCCTGGTCGCCGATGCGCGCGTCCAGGCCGTCATGTTCACCGGCTCGACGGAGGTCGCGCGGCTGCTGCAGCGCACGCTGGCCGCGCGGCTCGGCCCGACCGGCGCGCCGGTGCCCCTGATTGCCGAGACGGGCGGACAGAACGCGATGATCGTCGACTCGTCTGCGCTGCTGGAACAGGTCGTCGCCGACGTGGTCGGCTCCGCCTTCGACAGCGCGGGGCAGCGCTGCTCGGCGCTGCGGGTCCTGTGCGTCCAAGACGATGTGGCGGACCGCCTGCTGCACATGCTGCGCGGCGCGATGGCCGAGGCCACCGTGGGCAACCCGGCTTCGCTGCGCGTGGATGTGGGCCCCGTGATCGACGCGGGCGCCCGCGACACCATCGAGACGCACGTCGAGGCGATGCAGGGGCGCGGCCGGCGTGTCCATCGCCTGGGCCGTTGCGCGCATGACGTCATCGAAGAAGGCACCTACGTCGTGCCCACGCTGATCGAACTGGAGAGCATCTCGGAACTGGAGCGCGAGGTCTTCGGGCCCGTGCTGCACGTGGTGCGCTACGAGCGCCGCGAGCTCGAGGCGCTGATGGCGCAGATCAATGCCACCGGCTACGGCCTGACCCTGGGCCTGCACACCCGCATCGACGAGACCATCGACAAGGTGCTGTCCCACGCCCGCGTCGGCAATGTCTACGTCAACCGCAACATGGTCGGCGCCGTCGTCGGCGTGCAGCCTTTCGGCGGCGAGGGCCTGTCCGGCACAGGGCCGAAGGCAGGCGGTCCCCTGTACATGTACCGGCTGCTTGCGGCGCGCCCGCAGGATGTGCTCGCGCGTGCGGTCGAGCTCGGCCTGCCGGGGTCGTCGGCCGAGAGTGCCGCCTCGCCCCCTCCGCCCGCCTTCGACTCGCTCGTGTCGTGGATGGCCCGGCACCGCGATGGTCGCGCCGCCGCGCAGTGCCAGCGGCTGGCCCAGATGATCGGCCCTCGCAGCGCCCGGCTGCTGGCGGGCCCGACCGGTGAACGCAACGTCTACTCGCTGCATCCGCGCGAGGCGGCCTTGTGCCTGGCCGAGTCCGACGATTCGCTGCTCCTGCAATTGGCCGGCGCGCTGGCCGTGGGCTGCCGCGCGATCTGGCCATCGCGGCCCGAGACACGGGCCCTGCACGCGAGCCTGCCGCTGGACGTGCAGGAGGCGATTGCGCTGGCCAGCGACTGGGCGGCACCCGGCGTCGAATTCGACGTCGCCCTGCACCAGGGCAGCCAAGACGACCTGCTTGCCGCGTCCGCGCGCCTGGCCGAACGCGACGGTCCCATCGTGAGCCTTCGCCGTTTCGCCGTCGATAGCGCAGACGTGCCGCTGGAGGCCTTGGTGATCGAGCGCGCCGTCAGCACGAACAGCGCGGCGGCTGGGGGCAACGCCAGTCTGATGACGATCGCTTGATCGTCCACCCATCGATCCAAGTCAAGAAAATGAAGCCATGAGTTCCCCATCATCAACGCAGTCCCGGCCAACGCTGGCATTCATCGGCGGCGGGCAGATGGCATCGGCCATGATCGCGGGGCTGCTGAGGGCCGGGCAGCACGGTTCCTCGATCCTGGTCATCGAGCCCACGCCGGATCGAAGAGATCACCTCGCGCAGACCTTCGAAGTCCGGACCGCGGCGCGCGCCGATGCGCAGCTGGCCGCCGCCGAACTGGTGGTCTGGGCCGTCAAGCCGCAGGTGCTTCGCCAAGCACTCGAGGAGGCGCGCATGCACCTCGGGACCACGCTGCATGTCAGCATCGCGGCGGGCCTGCCCTTGAAGACGCTGAGCCAATGGCTACAGAGCCAACGTGTGGTCCGCGCCATGCCGAACACGGCTGCGCTCGTGGGCGCGGGCGTCACCGGCATGGTGGCCGCCGAGGGCGTTTCCGAGGCGGACCGGCAGCTGGCCGCCGCCGTGCTCGCGGCCACGGGCCACTGCTTCTGGGTCGAGAGCGATGAGCGCCTGGACGCAGTCACGGCCGTGAGCGGCAGCGGGCCTGCCTACGTGTTCCACTTCCTGGAAGCGTTCCAGGCAGCCGCCGAGGCGGTCGGCTTCGACCCGGCGACCGCGCGAGAGCTGGTGCTCAGGACGGCGGCAGGGGCCGTCGAGCAGGCCGGGCTGGGTGAGCCCTTCGGTGACTTGCGATCCCGCGTGACATCGAGGCGTGGCACGACGGAAGCTGCTCTGGCCGTGCTGGATGCCAGGGGGACGCCTCGGGCGATCGTCGATGCGGTGCACGCGGCGTATGCGCGGGCTGGGGAGTTGTCGAGGGCGCTTTCAGAATAGCGGCGCCTCAAGCGGCGAAGCGCGCGACCGCCTCCTCATTCCAGGCGATGCCGGTGCCGGGCTCCTCGCCCGGCCGCGCACAGCCGTCGGCGAAGGCCAGCGGACGCGCGAGCACCGGGCTGGCCAGGTCCATGCGCTCCAGCCAGTGCGCGGTCGGTGTCACTGCGAGCAGATGCACGCTGATTTCCTGGAAGATGTGGCTCGACATCGGCACGCCCCGTTGCTGCGCCAGTGCCGCGGCGCGCAGCCAGCCGGTCACGCCGCCGATCTTCATCACGTCGGGCATCGCGAGGTCGCAGGCGCGCGCATCGAGCGCCTTCGCCATCTCGTCGGGGCTGCACCAGTTCTCGCCCATCTGGATCGGCAGGCGCGACTTCTCGCGGATGCGTGCATGGCCGGCGTAGTCTTCCTGCAGCGTCGGCTCCTCGACCCAGGCGATGCCTTCGTTCTCCAGGGCCTGGATGCGGCGCATCGCCTCCGGCACCGAGAGGCCCTGGTTGCAGTCGACCATCAGCGCCATTTCCGGACCGATTGCCTGGCGCAGCGCACGCACGATGCGCAGGTCTTCCGCCAGCGTGGGGTAGCCGATCTTGGTCTTGATGGCCGCGAAGCCCTGGTCGCGCGCAAGGGCGGCGCGCTGCGCACCTAACGCCTCGCCGTCCATGCCGTGACTGTCGTAAGCCGGGACTGCGCGGCGCGTGCCGCCCAGCAGCTCGACCAGCGGCAGTCCGCGCGCGACGGCAAGCGCATCCCAGGCGGCCATGTCCAGCCCGGCGCAGGCCATCTGCGCCAGGCCGGTGCGGCCGAGCAGCCGCAGCCTTTGCGACAGCAGCTGATCGAAGTCGAAGGGCGCGAGCGGCCTGCCTTTCAACACCCCGGCGAAGGCCAGGACCAGTTGGCGCATCGCCTCGAGCGCCAGCGGCGTGTAGGTGAAGAGGTAGGCTCGTCCGGTCACGCCGCCGTCGGTCTGCAGGTCGATCAGCACCAGTGGCGACGTCGCGATGACGCCCACGCTGGTGCGCACCGGGTATTCCAGCGGCACATTGACGGCACGGGCTTCGACACCGGTGACGACGAGAGATGATGAAGAAGAAGAGGTCATGGCGTTCTCCGGGTCGGGCAGCCGCATTCTTGCGCTCCTCCCCGCCAAAGAGAAAGAGGCGTGCGGCCCAACTTTCGGGACAGCCCGGTGAGCGTCTTCTTCCTTGATGTGCGGCGTTAGCGCGACAGTCAGAGCGCCTTGACGAGCTCCGGCACGGCCGTGAACAGGTCGGCTTCCAGGCCGTAGTCGGCCACCGAGAAGATCGGCGCCTCCGGGTCCTTGTTGATCGCCACGATCACCTTCGAATCCTTCATGCCGGCCAGATGCTGAATGGCGCCCGAGATGCCGCAGGCGATGTACAGCTGCGGCGCCACGATCTTGCCGGTCTGGCCCACCTGCCAGTCGTTGGGGGCGTAGCCCGCATCGACTGCGGCGCGGCTGGCGCCCAGGCCGGCGTTGAGCTTGTCGGCCAGCGGGGCCATCACCTCCTGGAACTTCTCGGAGCTGCCCAAGGCGCGACCGCCCGAAACGATGATCTTGGCGGCCGTGAGTTCGGGGCGCTCGCTCTTGGTGACTTCACGGCCCACGAAGCTCGACTTGCCGCTGTCGGCCACGCCTTCGGCGTTCTCGACCGTGGCGCTGCCGCCGATGGCCGCCGCAGCGTCGAAGCCGGTGGTGCGCACGGTGACCACCTTGATCGCATCGCTGCTCTGCACGATGGCAATGGCATTGCCCGCGTAGATCGGGCGCTCGAAGGTGTCGGGGCTGTCGACCTTGGTGATGTCGCTGATCTGGGCCACGTCCAGCTTGGCGGCCACGCGCGGGGCGACGTTCTTGCCGTTGGCCGTGGCCGGGGACAGGATGTGGCTGTAGTTCTTGGCGATGGCCAGGACTTGGGCCGCAACGTTTTCGGCCAGGTTCTCGGCGAGGCTCGGGCTGTCGGCGGCAATCACCTTGGCCACGCCGGCGATCTTGGCCGCGGCAGCCGCGGCTTCCGCCGCATTGGCACCGGCCACCAGCACATGCACATCGCCGCTCTGGCAGGCGATGGCCGCGGTCACGGTGTTGAGGGTCGCCGGCTTGACGGTGGCGTGGTCGTGTTCGGCAATAACAAGTACGGTCATGTCAGATCACCTTCGCTTCGTTCTTCAGCTTGTCCACCAGGGTGGCGACATCGGGCACCTTGATGCCGGCACCGCGCTTCGGGGGCTCGCTGACCTTCAGGGTCTTCAGGCGCGGCTTGACGTCCACGCCCAGATCCTCGGGCTTGAGGGTGTCGAGCTGCTTCTTCTTGGCCTTCATGATGTTGGGCAAGGTCACGTAGCGCGGCTCGTTCAGGCGCAGATCGGTCGTGATGACCGCGGGCAGGCTCAGGGAGATGGTTTCCAGGCCGCCGTCGACCTCACGGGTGACTTGCACCCTTCCTTCTGCGTCTGTGCCGGACACTTCGACCTTGCTGGCGAAGGTGGCTTGGGGAAGATCCGCGAGAGCAGCCAGCATCTGGCCGGTCTGGTTGGCATCGTCGTCGATGGCCTGCTTGCCCAGGATCACCAAACCGGGCTGTTCCTTGTCCACCAGCGCCTTGAGCAGCTTGGCCACGGCCAGCGGCTGCAGCTCTTCGGTGGTCTCGACCAGGATGCCGCGGTCGGCACCGATGGCCATGGCGGTGCGCAGGGTCTCCTGGCACTTCGCATCGCCGCAGGACACGGCAATGATCTCGGTGGCAACGCCCCTCTCCTTGAGCCTCACCGCCTCTTCGACGGCGATCTCGTCGAAGGGGTTCATGCTCATCTTGACGTCGGAGATGGCTACACCGGTGCCGTCGCTCTTGACGCGCACCTTCACGTTGTAGTCGACCACCCGCTTGACCGGCACCAGGATTTTCATTTGCGAATTGAGAGTTGATGGAAGCTGCGTGATCAGGAGACGGCGCCCGAGCCGTACTTGCCCACGAGCAGTGACCCGTTGTCGAAGCGCTCGATGGAATAGGGCTCGAGCGCCACATCGGTCTTCATCCGGAGGGCTTCCTGGGCAAGCACGCGTCCCACGGTCGGCGACAGCTTGAACCCGTGACCGGAAAAGCCATAGCCCACCACCAGACCTTCGAGACCCGGTAAACGTCCGAGCACAGGGTTCCAGTCGGGCGTGACGTCGTACACGCCCGTCCACGACGATGCGAGCCCTGCAGACTCATAGGCAGGGAACCGGCCGGCGACTTGGGCGCCGACCTCTGCCACGTAGTCCAGCGGCACGTCGCCTTGCTCGGCATCCGATGCCGCGAGCTTCTCCCCGACCATGCCCTCGCTCACCAGCATCTGCTTGCCGCCATAGCTGCGGCAGTAGAGCATCCCCGGCGAAGAGAGGTCCTTGAACACAGGCATCGAAAAGGTGTAGGGCGCCGCAGGGCACTCGAGCGCCAGAACTGCATGTCGCTCCGGCACGACCGGCATGCGCCGTCCGATCCAGCCCGCCAGCTCCTGCGTCCAGATGTTCTGGGTGCTCACCACGGTGTCGCACAGGATATTGCCGGCCGTGGTGGCGACACCCACCACCCGTTGGCCTTCCAGGATCAGCTTCGTCACGCCGACCCCTTCACGCACGGTGACGCCCCCGCGGCGCGCACTCCGGGCGAAACTCGTCGCGACCATGGTCGCATCGGCGAAACCGGCTTCAGGCTCGAAGCCGATCAGCGCAGCGTCATCGAAGGATGCGATCGGCAGCAGTTCCGCGGCCTGCTTGCGAGTCAGGTACTCCAGCTGCACGCCCTGTTTTTGCTGTTGCTTGAGGGATTCTCGAAGGGGCTCCAGCTTTTCGTCGTCGGCGGCGCTGATCAGGTAGCCGCATCGCACGAGGCCACACGATGCTTCCTCGTCGCCGATATAGGAGGGGAAGTCCTTGAAGACTTCCCACGACCGCTTAGCAAGCTCCACGTTCTCGCGCACCGAATAGTGGGTGCGCAGGATGCCGGAAGACTGGGAGGTGGTGCCGGAGCCGATCATGTCCCGCTCCAGCAGCAGCACGCGCCCCCCACCGAACTTCGCCAGGTGAAAGGCGACGGAGGTCCCGATGACACCACCGCCGATCACGATCACATCGAATTTGTCCAAGGGGTTCTCCCGCAAAAAGATACGGGAGTGTTGTCGCGCCTCCAGGGCGCCGCGCGAACATAAGCAACGGCAATGCTGTTCTAAATCGCCGCGCAGCCCTGCGAGCTTCCATGCGCGACGCCGACACCATGCGTCTCGAAGGGCAGGCGCGTCAGCACCTAATACTTAGCATCAGCACTGACTATGGACTTTCGTGCTAGTGCGCCGCTCCCTAGCATTGGATCGACGGGCATGCCACTTGCCTGCAACCTGACCGAGAAGACGATGACTGCCAAGCAAAGATACCAAGGGATCATGACAGCCGTGCCGACGCCGCTGGACGACCAGGGCCAGGTCCAGGCCGCTCCCGTCCGCAAGCTCGTGGAGCGGCAGCTGCGCGACGGCATCACGGGCATCCTCCCGATCGGCGGCACCGGCGAATTCATCTCCCTCACGCCGCAGCAGCGGCTCAGGATGCTGGAAGTGACCGTGGAAGCGGTCAACGGCCGGGTGCCGGTGGTTGCCGGCGTGCTGAACCCCGGCTACGCGGAAGCGCTCGCGGCGGCGCGGGACTACCTCAAGGCCGGCGCCGATTCCGTGATGGTGGTCACGCCCTACTACTACCGGCCGCAGCAAGCCGGCATCGTCGACTACTTTCGCCGGCTCTCCGATGCCCTCGACGGCGATCTCGTGCTGTACGAGATCCCGTACCGGACCGGCGTTTCGCTGTTGCCGGAGACGGTGGCGCAAATCGTCGAGAGCACCCGCACCGTGGCGATGAAGGCGTGCAACCCCGACCTGTCGCAGCAGGTGCGCGTGGTCGAGGCCGTCGCGGACCGGATCTCCATCCTCACGGGTGAAGAATCCGTGTTCCCCCTGCACATCGCCATGGGGGCGGTCGGGGGCATGCTGGCCGGGTCCAACCTCTTTCCGCGCACCTGGACGCACATCCTCGATCTGGTGAAGGCCGGCGATCTGGCCGCAGCCAAGGCGCTGCACGCGCGCCTGAAGCCTGCGACCGATGCGCTGTATTCCGAGCCCAATCCGGCGCCGCTCAAGGCAGCCATGCAGCTGATCGACTGCCCCATGGGCAGCGTGATCACGCCCATGCTGCCTGCCAGTGCCGCCTGCATCGAGCGCTTGAAGCAGGTGCTGCCCGCCGCGCTCGAACTGGAGCGGACCTGCGCCACCGAGTATCCCGTCCCGCGTCCAGTCGTCTGATCGCGCGCCTCTGCAACCCTCCGCCACTACCAGGAGAGAAACATGTCCAAGCCCATCCCGCTTCCTGAGCGCCGCCGCGTGCTCTCCACCCTCGGCGGTGCCGCAGCGCTGGCCTTGGCCGCGCCCTTCGTCATCACCCCGCGCCGCGCCTTCGCAGCGGGCAAGATGGTGCTCGTCAGCTGGGGCGGCAGCTACCGGAACTCGGTCGAGACCGCACTGGTGAAGCCTTTCCAGCAGGAGTTCGGCGTCGAGGTGACCGTGATCGACACGCCCGACCTGGCGAAGGTCAAGGCACAGCAGATGACGGGCAACATCGAGTGGGACGTGTTCGATGCGCCCGGCGCCATGGGTGCCAACGGCTCCAAGGCGGGCTTCTGGGAGCCGATCGATCCGGCGCTCTACGACACCAAGGACAACCTGATCGGCGCGAAGAAGGACCTGGCGCCCTTCTACATGTTCACCGGCGGCATCGGCTGGGATCCCGCGAAGTTCGGCCCGGGCAAGGCGCCGCGCAATTTCGCCGAGTACTGGGACGTGCAGAAGTTTCCCGGCCTGCGCACCTTCCGCAATCGGCCGAGCGAAACGCTGGAGGCGGCGCTCCTGGCCGATGGCGTTGCCCCGAGCAAGCTGTATCCGCTGGACATCGACCGTGCCTTCAAGTCGCTGGAGCGCATCAAGCCGCACGTCGGCAAATGGGTGGACGAAACGCCGCAGAGCATCGCGCTGCTCGAGCGCGGCGAGGTCAACTTCAGCTACGTCTACGCGTCCCGCGTCCGCACGCAGACCGGCGGCAAGTACGCCTTCTCCTTCGACCAGACGCTGAACGGCCTGGAGTACCTCGCGGTGGTGAAGGGTGCGCCGAACAAGGCCAATGCCATGAAGTTCGTGCAGTTCGCGATGCGGCCCGACCGCCAGGCGGCGCTCATGGAGCTCTTGGGGAACCTGCCCACCAGCCGCAAGGCGCTGCCCCTCATGAGCGCCGACGCCCGCAAGTGGATGCCCAACATGGAGTCGCCGAACAACGCGATCCTGAACGACGAGTTCTGGGCCGACAAGTTCGACGTGGTGAGCCGCCGCTTCAAGGAGTGGGTGCTGGCCTGAGACCGGCCCCCGCAGAACCATCCGAAAGCACCATGACATCGAAGCCAGGACGCGAGGCGTCCATCTATCTGGCCCCGGCCTTCGTGCTGGCTCTGCTGGTCGTTCTCGTGCCCCTGGGCTTCGTCGTCTACACCAGCGTCTACAGCCCGGCGGCGGGCTTCAGCCTGGAGTCCTACACCGCGCTCTGGCAAAGCGCGCTGTTCCGCCGCAGCCTGCTCACCACGCTGGAGATCAGCGCCATGGGCGCCGGGCTGAGCCTGCTGCTCGGCTACCCCGTGGCGCTGCATCTGAGCCGGCTTGCGCCTCGCACGCGCGCGCTGTGCATGATCCTCGTGCTGGTGCCGTTCTGGACCAGCATCTTGGTGAAGAGCTACGCCTTCACGGTGATCCTGGGCAAGCAGGGCATCATCAATTCGTCCCTGTCCTGGCTTGTCGGCTCCGAGGTGCACGTGCCGATGCTGTTGAACCGGGTGGGCGTGATGGTGGGCATGACCAACTACCTGATCCCCTTCGTCGTGTTCCCGGTGCTCGCGAGCTTGCTGGCCATCGACCGCTCGGTGTATCGCGCGGTCGAGATCATGGGCGCCCGGCCGCCGCTGGTGTTCTGGAAGGTGACCCTGCCCCTGAGCATGCCGGGCGTGCTGTCGGCCCTGGTCAGCACCTTCGTCATGTCTACCGGATTCTTCGTGATCCCGGCCCTGCTCGGCGGCCGCAAGGACGTGATGCTGGCCAACCTGGTGGACTTCTACACCCGTGAAACGCTGGACTGGAACATGGCCGCCGCCATCGGCGTGATCCTGCTCGGCATCGTCACCCTCATCGCGGGCACCGCGATGCAGGTCCAGAAATCCAGGGCCACCGCCCGCGGAGCATGAGCATGGAAGAAGGCATCAAGCACGACCGCCTGGCGAGACGCTACCGCTGGCTGGCGACGGCCCTGGCCGTCCTGGTCTACGCCTACCTGGTGATGCCCAGCCTCATCGTCATCCCGATCTCCTTCAGCGCTTCGGGCGACATGAGTTTTCCGCCGAAGGCCTTCTCGCTGGCCCTGTACCGGGAGTTCTTCACGACCTCGACCTGGATGTCGCCCGTGCTCCAGAGCCTGAAGATCGCCAGCATCACCTGCGTGGTGGTGGTCGTCGCTGCCGTGCCGGCCGCCTACGCCCTGGTGCGCTTCGAGTTCCCGGGCAAGAGGCTGGTGATCATGCTGATGATGAGCCCGGTGCTGGTCCCGGTCATCGTGCTGGCGCTGGGCATGTACCTGTACTTCTCGCGGCTGTCGGCAACCGGCACCACGCTGGGCCTGGTGCTGGGGCATTCGGTGTACGTGATCCCGTTCGTGGTCGTCACCATCGCTGCCGGCATCCGGCAGATCGACCCGGCGATCGAGTTTGCCGCGACCATGATGGGCGCGAGCCGCACCACGCTGTTCTTCCGCGTCGTGCTGCCGCAGATCGTGCCGTCCATCGTCGCGGGTGCGCTGTTCGCGTTCCTGATCTCCTTCGACGAGGTCGTGATCTCCTGGTTTCTTTCGAGCGCGCAGACGACCACGCTGCCGGTGCGCATGTACAGCAGCATCCAGTGGGGCGTATCCCCGGTCATCGCTGCGGTCTCGACACTGCTGACGGCCCTGTCCTTCATCGTCTGCCTCGTTTCCGTGGCGCTGCAGCCCAACGCGCGCCAAGGCTCGGCCACCGAGGCTTCCCCTTCCACCCACCTTCAGACAGTCCCCGCATGACCCACCACGCTCCCATCGAAGATCTCGACGCGCTGCGCAAGCGCGTTGCCCTGTCCACCACCTTCGGCTGGCTCGTGGTCAGCGGCGTGACCGCCACGCTGTACCGCGAGAAGGGAGAGAAGGCGCTCAACGACGTGTGGACCTCGCTCATGTCGGCCGAACAGACCATCCGTTTTCGCGATGCGCTGGTGAAGCTCGGCATCGAGAACGATCCGCCGGCCATCGCCGCCGCGAAGTACCACTACTTCAGCAACTCGATCGGCGGACTGACGATGCAGTTCATCCAGGAGTCGCCCCGGAAGGCGTGGATCCGCTACATGCCGCCCTGGGGCAGCTTCCCCGGCATCGCGGCGCTGGCCGTGCCCAGCTCGGTGCGCCGCACCATCCTCTCCACCTGGCATCCGCGCAACGGCGAACTCCTCGGCTGCCCGCGCCTGGGCTGGGTGGCGACCAAGTTCGTGGCGGAAGGCCATCCCTACGACGAGGGCTACTTCGAGGAATACGACCACGAGCTCGCACCGTCGGAGCGGATGAAGATCCTGCCGGTGGCGACCAGCCCGGAGTTCGACCCCGCGAAGGCGCCGCGCCTCGATCCGCAGCAGTGGCCGGAGGCCCGCATCCTGAAGGGCAGCCACAACTACGCCGCCGACTACGCTGCGCATGCGATCGAGATGGTGGTGCGCCACTTCGGCGAGCAGACCGCCGCGCACCTGGTGCGCATGGCCATGCGCTTCCTCGCGGTGCAGTACACCGGGCAGCTCACCAAGCAGGTGGGAGCGACCGAATGCAGCGCGCACGCGGCTGCCCGGCTGGCCGCCGAGGTCCTCGCCGCCTTCCGCAACGAAGTCGAGCTGGTGAAGAGATCGGACACGGTGACGGACCTTCAGTTCCGCTCCTTCGCGCCCTTCGAGACGGTGGCGACCGAGGACATGCGTTCCGCGCTGTTCGCCTTCTTCGAGATGGCCACCCGCGTCATCAGCGGCCGCTTCACGGCGCGCCGCGCCTTCGATGCGGGTTCGCGGGCCGAAACCTGGACTTTCCAGGACCATCAGCGCTGGATGGCCTGAGCGATGGTGCGGCAGGCGCCCCACTTCTTTTCGGCCGAGGACAACGTTCCGAAGCTGCTGGCCGAGTGCGCGTCGAACAACCCGGCGCACGTCTATTGCCGCGTCGATGGTGTCGAGCTCAGCTATGCCGACCTGGTGCGGCGGGTGGACCAGGCGAGCGCCGTTCTCTACGAGGAGGGCGTGCGCCCCGGCATGCACGTGGCAGTGATGCTCTCGCACCACCTCGACCACATCGTCACCTTCTTCGCCCTGATGCAGCTCGCAGCGGTGCAGATCCCCATCAACACCGCGCTGAAGGGCATCGGCCTGTCGCACATCTTCGCGCATGCCCATCCCGAACTGCTGATCGCCGACGAGGCGTATGCGCCGGTGCTTTCGGAGGCGCTCGCGGAGCGCGGAGGCGCCATGAGGGTGTTCTGGCGTAAGCCGGACGAATCGCAGTCCGCCTTGGCGCAGTCCGCGCTGTATGGCGGCCCGCAGCGTGCGCCGGCGCCTGCGGTGCCGCAGTCCGACAGCACCTTGCGGCAGATCCTCTACACCTCGGGCACCACTGGTGCCGCCAAGGGCGTGATCATGCCGGACCGGATGTTGCGTGCGGCGGCGCTGGGCTCCACCTGGATCGGCCGTATCGAGCCCGGCAGCGTGCTGCATTTCTGGGACCCGATCTACCACGTGTTCGGCACCGAGGTGCTGGTGCTGGCGCTGATGGTGCCGGTCACGCTGGTGATGGTGCCTCGCTTCAGCGCGTCCCGCCTGTGGGAGGAGGCGCGCGCGAATGGTGTCACCCATATCCACTTCGTGGGCGGCGTGCTGCAGCTCCTGATGAAGCAGCCGCCGTCGCCGCTGGACCGCGACCACGGCGTGAAGATCGCCTGGGGCGGCGGGTGCCCGCTGGAGGTGTGGCGCCCCTTCGAGGAGCGCTTCGGCGTACGCATCCACGAGGGCTATGGCATGACCGAGACCTCCAGCTTCAGCACCATCAATCCGCAAGGAAAGCTGGGCTCCGTCGGCACGGCGGTTCCGTACTTCGACGTCGAGCTGGTGGACGATGCCGGCAGGAAGCTGCCCGCCGGCGAAGTCGGGGAGATCCGCGTGCGCGGCAAGGAGCCCGGCGTGCTGGTGCAGGCGTACTACGACAATCCCGAGGCGACCGCAGGCGCGCTGCGCGAGGGCTGGCTGTACACGGGCGATCTCGCGCGGCAGGACGAGGAAGGTCACTTCCATTTCATCGGCCGCAAGAAGGACAGCCTGCGGCGCCGGGGCGAGAACGTCTCGGCCTGGGAGGTGGAGCGCGTCTTCAACCAGCATCCCGAGGTCGAGGAATGCGCACTGGTCGGCGTGCGCAACGAGTTTGCCGACGAGGACCTCAAGCTGTTCGTCAAGCCGCGTCATCCGGATCTCACGCCGGAGCGGTTGATCGCCTGGGCCGAGCCCCGCATGGCGGCCTTCCAGCTGCCTCGCTTCGTCGCGTTCGTGGATCGCTTCCAGAAGACGCCCACCGAACGCATCCAGAAACAATTCCTGGCACGCTCCATCGACGACTGCTGGGACAGGGGAAAATGATCATGTCCCAGGCAGGAACCATTCTTTTCGAAGCGGCCCCGGCGGTGCCTTCCCAGGCCGGCGCCCCGCGCGACATCCACGAACTCGAGGTGCTGAGCAAGATGAGCAAGGCCGGCGACATCGCTGTTCGTTTCGAAGGGGTCAGCAAGGCCTACGGCGGCACCACGGTGCTGCAGCCGACCGAGCTCAACGTGCGGCGCGGCGAGTTCCTCACCCTGCTGGGCCCCAGCGGCTCGGGCAAGAGCACGATCCTGAACATCATCGCCGGCTCGACCCCTCCGAGCTCCGGCCGCGTGTTCCTGGATGGCGAGGACGTCACGCAGAAGCCGCCGCGCGAGCGTGGCCTCGGGATGGTGTTCCAGAACTACGCGCTCATGCCCCACATGAGCGTTTACGAGAACGTCGCCTTTCCGCTGAAGATCCGCAATTGGAAGGCCGATGCGATCCGCACGCAGGTGATGGCGACGCTGGAGAAGGTGGGCCTGTCGGGCTTCGCGCAGCGCAAGCCCAAGGAGCTTTCGGGCGGCCAGCAGCAGCGCGTGTCGATTGCGCGCTGCCTGGTGTACTCGCCGTCCATCATCCTGATGGACGAACCGCTGGGTGCGCTGGACAAGAAGCTGCGCGACCAGCTGCAGGGCGAGATCAAGAGCCTTCACCGGGACATCGGCACGACCCTGATCTACGTGACGCACGACCAGGAGGAGGCGCTGAACCTGTCCGACAAGGTGTGCCTGATGAACCAGGGCCGCATCGAGCAGCTCGGGACACCGTCGGAGCTCTATTTCGATCCGGCCAATCGCTTCGTGGCCGATTTCGTCGGCGAGTCGAACATCCTGGCGGGCACCCTGCTGGAAGCCGGTGTGCTGAAGACGAAGGCCGGCACGCTGCTGCGGGTGCAAAGCCGCCATGCGCATCCGGGCGCGCAGGTCGAGGTGCTGGTCCGGCCGGAGAACGTCCGCCTGCTGCATCCCGGCGAGGCCGCGAGCGACGACAACGTGGTCGAGGCCACGGTGGCCGGACTCTCCTTCGTGGGCGGGCGCACGCGCGTCGAGGCGGTGGCGGGCGCGGAGCGCCTGCTGGCCACCCGCATCTCGGCGCGCAACGACGCGGCGATCCAGCCGGGCGAGAAGGTGCGGCTCGCGTGGAGCCCATCCAATTCAATCGTCCTGAACTGAGACGCACGCATGGAAGACCAAGTTACGGCCCGGCTGACCGAGATGCTGGGCGCCGGCGCCGTGCTCACGTCAGGCACCGACCAGGCCCGCTACCTGAGCGACTGGCGCGACCGGCATCGGGGTACCGCGCGCTGCGTGGTCATGCCGAAGACCACGCAGGAAGTGGCCTCCGTGCTGCGCCTTTGCGGCGAACTCGGTGTTCCCGTGTTTCCCCAGGGCGGCAACACCAGCGTGTGCGGCGGATCCGTCCCCTCGGAAGATGGACGCGGGATCGTCCTGAGCCTGGAGCGCATGAACCGGGTGCGCGACGTCAACGCGCGCAACAACTCGATGATCGTCGAGGCCGGCTGCGTCCTGGCTGCGGTGCAAGAGGCGGCCCGGGCGGCGGAGCGCTACTTTCCGCTCAGCCTGGGCGCTGAAGGCTCGTGCCAGATCGGCGGCAACATCGCCACGAATGCCGGCGGCACCTCGGTGGTCCGCTACGGCAACACGCGCGACCTGGTGCTCGGGCTCGAGGCGGTGCTGCCCGACGGCCGCATCTGGAACGGGCTGCGCACCTTGCGCAAGGACAACAGCGGCTACGACCTCAAGAACCTGTTCATCGGCTCCGAAGGCACCTTGGCCGTCGTCACGGCCGCGGCCCTCAAGCTGTTCCCGCTGGCGCCGACCACGCTGACCTCGTTCTTCGCGCTCAATGACGTGGAGCAGGCCGTGGCACTGGGGGAGAAGCTGCAGAAGCAGTTTCCGGGCGAGCTGGTCGCGCTGGAGATGATGTCCCGGTCCGAGCTCGAGATCGTGCTGCGGCACATTCCCGGCAGCCATTGCCCGCTGGGCGAGAAAGGGCAATGGCAACTCCTCGTGGAGTTGACGTCCTCGGCGCCGCCGGCCGCCTTGACGGAGCAACTGAATGCCTGCGTGGAAGACGCGATGACCGAGGGCATCGTGCTCGATGCGGTCGTCGCCGCCAACGAGAAGCAGCGCGAAAAGCTCTGGCATCTGCGCCACAGCGTGACGGAGGCCAACAAGCGCGAGGGCATGGGGCTCACCCACGACATCGCCGTGCCCGTGTACCGGATTCCCGACTTCATCGAGCGGGCCGGGGCGATGCTTCAACGCGACTTTCCCGGCGTCGAAGTGGTGGTGGTCGGCCACATCGGCGACGGCAACCTGCACTACATCGGCATGCTGACGCACGAGGCCTGGCGCAACACCGCCGACAAGCCCGCCTGCCAGCTGCGCCTGGCGCATGCGCTCTACGACATCGCGATCGCCATGGGCGGCACCTTCAGCGCGGAGCATGGCATCGGCAGCCTGCACCTGGACGAGATGCGGCGGTACAAGGATCCGGTCGAGCTGGACCTCATGCAGCAGGTGAAGCAGCTGCTCGACCCGCGCGGCATCATGAACCCCGGCCGGGTGCTGCCGCCTCGCGCGCAATAGCGGTGCGGCTCCCCCTGGCGGCCGTCGGCGACTACCGGGCAGCGGCACGTGCCATCCTGCCGCGCTTCGCCTTCGACTACCTCGAAGGCGGCGCCGAGGATGGGCGCACGCTGGCGCGCAACACGCTGGCCTTCCAGCGAATCGACCTCGAACCGCAGGCGCTGGTCGACGTGGCGCAGGTGGACACGCGCGCTTCGGTGCTCGGCGAGCCGCTCGCGATGCCCCTTGCCGTGGGCCCCACGGGACTGAACGGGCTGTACCGCCATCGCGCCGAGGAGATGCTCGCGGCGGCCGCCGGTCGCGCGGGCGTGCCCTTCGTCCTGTCGACGGCTTCGACGTCGGCGATCGCGAGCGTCCGCGCCGCCACCGACGGGCCCTTGTGGCTGCAGCTCTATGTGCAGAACGACCGCCGGATCGCGCAGCGCCTGATGGCGCAGGCCAGGGAGCTCGGCTTCTCGGCCTTGCTGCTGACGGTGGACACGCCCGTGGCCGGCACTCGCGACCATTACCGCCGCAACGGCTTCATGCTGCCGCTGCGCTGGACGCCGCAGCTGCTCTGGGACGTGCTGTCGCATCCGCGCTGGTGCCTGCAGACCGGCAGGCATGGCATGCCGCAGATGGTGAACCTGGCCGCCTGCGCCGACGCGCAGCCCGATCTCGACGTCCAGGCGGCCGCCATGAACCAGCAGATGAACATGAAGCTGACCTGGGCCGACCTCGCCTGGGTGCGCAGGCACTGGAACGGTCCGGTGCTCGTGAAGGGCGTCTGCAGCCTGGCGGATGCGAGGCGGGCCCACGCGCATGGCGCGGACGGCGTGGTGCTCTCCAACCACGGAGGCCGGCAGCTGGAGGACGTTCCCAGCGCAATGGAGTTGCTGCCGGAAGTGACCGATGCGCTGCATGGCCGCATGGCGCTGCTGATCGATGGCGGTGTTCGGCGCGGCAGCGACATCGCCAAGGCCGTGGCGCTCGGTGCAGACGCCGTCCTGTTGGGACGGGCGCCTCTCTACGGCCTGGCGGTCGACGGTGAGCGGGGCGTCGACGCGGTGCTGGCGATCCTGCGGCGGGAGCTCGAGATCACGCTGCGCCTGCTGGGCCGGCCACGGGTCGCAGCGCTGGGCCGCGAGGCGCTGCGCGCGACTTGGCGCGAGCGCCTGGCGAAGCTCTGACTCAGCGACCGGCTTCGCGTCGCGCCACCCACATGGTGGCGATGAGGATCACGAAGCCGCCGGCCAGGGTGGCGCCATCAGGAAGATCCCCGAACATCAACCAGCCGAGCAGGCAGGCCCAGACCAGATCGAGGAACTTGGCAGGTTGCGATGCCGAGATATCCGCGGTGACGAAAGCGCGGGTCAGGCAATAGTTGCCGATAGCGGTGAGCAGGCCGCAGAGCAGCGCCGTCCAGAGGTCTCCCGCCGTCGGCGAGCTCCAGTACGCCCAGGCGAGCGGCAGGCTGAAAAGCGTCACGATGACCGATTGCCAGAGGACGATCACCAGCGGCGCATCGTGCCGCGTGAGCCGCTTGCTCAGGAGAAAGGAGGCCGCGAACACGGCGGCCGAACCCAGCATCATGAGGGAGTGTCCGCCCCCGACGCTCGTCAGCCGGGGGCTGACCACCACCAGGACGCCGCCGAAGCCTGCCACCGTCGCGACGGCCCGTTCCCATCGGAATGGTTCCTTCAGCAGCAGTGCGGCACCGACCATGATGAACAGCGGCGTGGTGAAGCCGATCGCGGTGGTCTCGGCGAGCGTGATCCCCGACACCGCCACCAGCCACAGGCACATGCCCACCCAGTGCACCACACCGCGCACCAGCAGGCCGCCGGGCTGGCGGGGCCGAAAGCGCGCCGCGCCGCTGCGCAGCGCGAGCGGCAGTATCAGCACCAGCGTGCTGGCGTAGACCAGCGTGAGCGTCTGGAAGGGACTCATGCGCAGCGACATGCCGCGCAGCAGCGCGTTCAGCAGACTGAAGAGCGCGCCGGAGGCCGCCATCCAAAGCAGCGCGCGTGCGCCAGGACTGAGCTCGCGGCCGCCTGACAGCCGCGGGTCCAGCACACGGGCCAGGCCGCTTCGCGAGAACACGCGCTCAGTTACCCGTGAATTGCCAGCGGCCCTGGGGCAGGTAGGACTCCTTGATCACCCGCGGCGAGGTCCAGCGCAGCAGGTTCATCCAGGAGCCGGCCTTGTCGTTGGTGCCGCTGGCGCGGGAGCCGCCGAAGGGCTGCTGGCCAACGACGGCACCGGTGGGCTTGGTGTTGATGTACAGGTTGCCGGCGGCATTCGCCAGTGCCGTTTCAGCCTGCATCAAGGCCTGGCGGTCGACGCAGAAGATCGAGCCGGTGAGCGCGTAGGCGCTGGTGTCGTCGACCAGCTTCAGCGTGTCCTCCCACGCCTTGTCCTCGTAGACGAAGACCGTGAGCACGGGGCCGAAGAGTTCATCGCGCATCAGCGCGTGGCGCGGGTCGGTCACCTCGATCACCGTCGGTTCCACGAACCAGCCGGGCTCCGTCCACGTGCGGCCGCCGGAGACGATGCTCGCCGCCTGGCCGTCGTCCCGCGCCGCCTGGATGCGCGCGTTCAGGCGGCCATGCGAAACACCGTCGATCACGGCGCCCATGAAGGTCTCGCGCTGCGCGACGTCACCCACCCGCAGCTGCGGAAGCTGTTCCTGCAGCGCGGACTTCACCGCGGGCCACAGGCTCCTCGGAACGTAGGCCCGCGAGGCCGCGCTGCACTTCTGGCCCTGGTACTCGAAGGCACCGCGGATCAGCGCCGTGGTCACGGCGTCGGCGTCGGCCGAAGGGTGAGCGAGCACGAAGTCCTTGCCGCCGGTTTCACCCACGATGCGGGGCAGGCCGCGGTAGCGGTCGACGTTCTCGCCGATCGAGCGCCACAGCGACTTGAAGATCTGCGACGACCCGGTGAAGTGCAGGCCTGCGAAGTCGGGCGAGTCGAGGGCGACGCGCGTGGCCATGGCGGGATCGGCAGGGATGAAGTTGATCACGCCCGGCGGCAGCCCTGCCTGCTCCAGGATCTCGAAGAAGCGGTAGTTGGCGAGCGCCGATTTCTGCGAAGGCTTCCACAGGCACACGTTGCCCATCAGGGCCGGCCCGCAGGCCAGGTTGGCGCCGATGGCCGTGAAGTTGAACGGGCTGACGGCGTAGACGAAGCCCTCCAGCGGTCGCCAGTCCGTGCGATTCATCGCGCCTTGCACGGTGAGCGGCTGCTGGGCATGAATCTGCTGCGCCTCGTACACGTTGAAGCGCATGAAGTCGATCAGCTCGCCGGCCGCATCGGGTTCGGCCTGATCCAGCGTCTTGCTCTGCCCCAGCATGGTGGCGGCCGTGATTTCGTGGCGGCGAAGCTGGGCCACGATCTCGGCGGCGCGCAGGAACACCGAGGCGCGCTTGTCGAAGGGCAGGGCGGTCCACTCGCGCGCAGCGGCCAGCGAATTCTGAATGGCGCCGCGCACCTGCTGCTCGTTCGGCCGATGGATGCGGGCCAGGAGCCGGCGGGTGTCGTGCGGCGCCCGCACTTCCTCCACGTCGCCGGAATAGATCTTTTCGCCGCCGATCACGGCGGGGATGTCCACCACATCGGTGCTGCGCAGGTGACTCTCCAGCACCGCGCGGCCCTCGGGCTCGGCCTGGTAGTTGAACTCCGGCTCATTGACCGGGCGTGGAAACTGCGGGATGGCGTTCATGGATGTCGGGAGTGAAGTGACCTGATGAGTCCATTCTGTCCCTGCGCAGGGCCTGCGGACCTTCTTTCACCCGCGCTTATCCTAAGGATCAGCAAGGCGGCGCTAGTCCGCGTCCGAAGGCGTCCACAGCACGTCCTTCTCGAGGTGCAGCTGCGCGCTGATCTCGCTGGAGAGGTGTCTTCGCACGGCGATGCGCACCAGATCGCGCACCTCGTTCGGCAAGGTGCCCAGCTCGCCCTGCCGGTAGGCCAGATGGAACGTCCGTGTCATCTCCGGGTAGGGCCGGCCCTGGCGCGTGAAGGCCGACAAGGGCACGATCCGGATGTCGGGCAGGAACTGGCGCGACTGCCAGATGCAAAGGGGCGTGGTCAGCGCGAAGCCCATGCCGCTGGCCACCAGGCTCAGCAGCGGGTCGGTCGCGTCGAATTCGCAGGTGCGCTCCAGCGCATCGCCGGCACGTTGAAGGTACTCGTCGATCTGCTGGCCGATGAAGGACCGCGCGCTGTAGCGGATGAACTGGAGATGCCGGCTCAGGTCGAGCAGCGACCCCAGGCGGTTCACTTCGAAGGTGGCGGGCAGCACCGCGTAGTAGCGCTCAGTGAAGAGCTGGGCCCGCGAAATGCTCGGCAGTGCGGTCACGCTGGTGGTCACCGCCAGGTCCAGTTGGCGGCTTTCGATCAAGCCCTCGAGCGTGGGCGTGATGCCCGACCACAGCCGGATCTGGTGCGATGAGCTGGAGAGCGCCTTGATCATCAGCGGGCCAATGGTCGCCGCGAAGGAATCCACGCAGCCGAAGCGCACCACCATGCGCTTGGCGCGGCTCACGTTGCGCACGCTCTCCATCATCTGGTCGGCGCGCGTCAGCAGGTCCTTGGAATTCTCGAAGAGACGCTGGCCGGCTGCGGTGGGTTGCGCGGGGCGCGTCGAGCGGTCGAGCAGCGGGGTGGCGAAGATCGTTTCCAGCTGCTTGACGCGCTGGGAAACGGCGGCCTGGGAGATGCGCAGCAAACGTGCCGCTTCCGAGACGCTCCCGGCCTCGATGACGGCAACCCAACTCGCCAGCAACTCCCAGTCCGGAAGGGACTGCTCGTCTGTCAGGTTCATGGACGGGTTGTTCAGCCGGAAAGTATATCTGCGGGTGGCTTGGCGGCCGTGCGCGGGAGGCCGTTCAGCGCGCCCTGGACCGCTGCCCGGACCGCCGGCATGACGGCCGCCGCTCGGTCCGCGCGCCAGCCGAAGGGGTGGTCTTCCTCCATGTACAGGGACTGGCACATTTCGAGCTGCACGGCGTGCACGCCGGCCGCCGGCTCGCCGTAACGGCGGGTGATGAATCCGCCCTTGAAGCGGCCGTTCACGACCCACGACCAGGGAGAGCCGCGGACCGCGTCCACTGCGCCGGCAATGACCGATTCGCTGCAGCTCTCGCCGTCCGAGGTGCCGAAATTGAGATCGGGCAGCTTGCCCGAGAAGAGCCGGGGCAGCACGCTGGCGATGGAGTGGGCCTCCCAGAGGAGGATGTTCGCGTGATCGCCCCGCAGACGCACGATCTGGGACTTGAGCGCAGCGTGGTAGGGCTTCCAGTAGCCTTCCACGCGCTTCGCGATCTCTGCCGCCGACGGTTCGGAATCCGGCTTGTAGATCGGCGTGCCGCGGAAGGTCTCGATCGGGCACAACGAGGTCGTGATCATGCCCGGGTACAGGGATTCGCCGCTGGCCGGCCGATTGAGATCGATCACATAGCGGGACACCGTTCCTGCGATGACCGTGGCGTCGAGGTCCGCGGCGAAGGCGTAGAGCTCGTCGAGGTGCCAGTCGGTGTCTTCCACCAGCCTGGCTTCGGGTGTGTAGATGTCGCCCAGTTCATCCGGAATGTGCCGGCCCAGATGCGGGATCGACACGATGAGTGGGCCCTTGCGGGGAACGAGGATGAAAGGCGGGACGGGACTCATGCGGTGCACCTGGATGTGGCCATCGTGCGGCCACCGCAAGGCTTCCGGTTGTTCATCGCGCTGGCTTTACATCAGCATCAGCTTTCTTGATGTCGGCAGACCTCCGATCGAGTGCCTCCAGTGCCACGCCGTTCTCCAGCAGCCCCACCGAAGATATCTCCACCTCGACCTTGTCCCCGGGCTTGAGCCACAGGGGAGGCGACCGCTTCACGCCCACGCCTCCGGGCGTTCCCGTGACGATGACATCGCCGGGCAACAGCGTGACGAAGGTCGAGATGTAGTTCACCAGCACAGGGATGGGGAAGATCATCTGGTCGGTTCGCGCATGCTGCACTTGCTGGCCATTCACGCGCGTACTCAAGTCGAGCGTACGGTCTGCGGGGAGCTCGTCGAGGGTCACCAGGAACGGGCCGAATCCGCCGGTCTCCGGAAAGTTCTTGCCGGGGATGAACTGGCGCGTGTGATGCTGCCAGTCGCGCACGCTCCCGTCGTTGAAGCAGCTCACGCCGAAGACATGGTCCCAGGCATCGGCCTCGGAGATGCGGCGGCCCCTCTTGCCGATGACGATGGCCAGCTCGCCCTCGTAATCGAGCTGCGTCGATTCGCGAGGCATCAGCAGCGGCTCGCCAGCCGCCTGCAGCGACTCGCTGCCGCGCAGGAAGATCGACGGATGCGCCGTCGGATCGCGCTGGGTCTCGACGCGATGCGCTTCGTAGTTGTGACCGACGCAGGCGATCGTCTTCGGATCGACGATCGGCGGCAGGAGTCGCAGATCGGCCAACGCATGGTCGGCATCCGCCGACGCATGGGTCGATGCCAGGGCCGTGGCCTCCCCGGTCTCGAGCAGTGCCTTCAGGGTGCTGGCCTGCGGGCCCAGCCGCTTGCGAAGATCGATGACGTCGGATGCGCCGCGCAACATTCCATACGATGCCTCTGCGCCCACCCGGTAGCTGATGAACTTCATGTCTTTTCCTTAGTCGAGTTTGAGATGGGCGGACTTGATGATGTCTTCCCAACCCTTGCTTTCATGCCGGATGAGGTGCGCAAAGGCATCCGGAACGGCATCGAAGGCTTGGTAGTCGAAGCCGCGATAACGCTCGCGCACCTCGGGCGCATTCAGCGCCTCCTTGAGGTCCGCGCTGATCTTTTCCCGTAGTGCCTTGGGCGTCCCCTTGGGCGCGAACAGGCCGGTCCAGGCGGCCACTTCGTAGCCCTTGGTAACTGGCTTCTCATCGACCGAAGGAACCTCCGGGTAGCCCTTCGAGCGGGTCGGACCGGCAGTGGCGATGAACCGGACCTTGGCGGCCTTTTCCAGCGCGCCGGCACTCGCCGCACTGCCCAGCGCCCAGTCCACTTCTTTCGTGGCAACCGCGGTGTAGAGCTGGTTCATCTCCTTGTACGGCACGTGCATCATCTCGATGCCTTGCAGCTTCTGCAGACGCAGTGCGCCGAGGTGGCCGGGACTTCCGTTGGACCAGGAGCCGTAGGTCACCCGGCCCGGCTTGCCGCGTGCGGCAGCGACGATGTCGTCGAACGACCTGTAGGGACTGTCCTTGGCAACGACGACGAAGAAGTGGTTGCGGAAAAGCGGGCGCACGGGTTCCAGGTCCTTCTGTGCGTCGTATGGCAGCTTCGTGAACGTGTGGGGATGCGTCGTCACATGGTTGCTGTCCAGCTGGATCAGGTCGTGTCCATCCGGGGACGCCTGTCGAAGCGCCGCGATGGCGATAAAGCCGTTGCCACCCGGTCGGTTGTCCACGATGACCGACTGCCCCCACTTTCTGGCAAGGCGCTCGGCCACCACCCGCAAGGCCACGTCCGGGCCGCTGCCCGCAGCGAAGGGCGTGATCAGCCTCACGGTCTTCGTGGGGAATGCGGGCTGGGCGCCGGCGCCGCCGGCTGTCAGCGCCAGGCCGGCTGCGAATGCCGCGATACGGGCGCCTTCACGCCAGTGCTTGCTGGGCTTGAACATGGTTGTCTCCTTGGTTGGATGGCTTGGCAGGGGAAGCAAGGGCGCTGTGGTCGATCAGGCGCGACCAGTAGCGATCGGGCCGGACGACCATCGCGACGGCATCGTGGTCGGCCAGCGTCTTCTCCAGCGCGCAGCTGCGATCGCGCACGGCCACGATCGCGGCGTCGATCGGCGTGGGCAGGAAGTCTTCGTCGGAACGCAGCAGCGCGACGATCCGGCCTGGCGCTCCGTTCGGCAGAAGCGAGGCCGCCCGTTCGCGGAACGCGGGCGTGTCCCAGCCGAGCACGGCAAAGCCTTCGCCGAGCACGCTGTCCAGGCGCACGACTTCTCCCGTTGGCAGCTCGACGTCCGGCTGCGGGAGCAGTTCGGAGTGGGGATGCGAGGCCGTCGGATGGAACGCGCCCTGCTGCAGCTGCGGCTTGGGCTTGAAGCGCAGTTGAAGGATGTAGTCACGGCAGGCCGGCACCAGGCAGGCCAGGCGAAGCGCGGATTGCGCAAGCCAGGCGCCCAGGAGGGTCTTGGGCTGCATGAACGCGCCGATGCGTAGCGCCATGCGAATCAGGGCGGCGGCATGGGGGCGGCGCTCGGGCTCGTACGTGTCGAGAAGCCCCGCCGGCACCCCCCAGCCGACGACGGCCGCGAGCTTCCACGCGAGATTCGTGGCGTCTCGAATGCCGCTGTTGAGTCCCTGGCCGGCGAACGGCGGCGTCAGGTGTGCCGCGTCTCCTGCCAGCAGCACGCGCCCGTCCTTCCACCGCGTCGCCACGCGCGCATGGAATCCATAAATCGCCTTGCGCACCAGGGGCAGCTCCGCGTCCTGCGCCACCCGCTCGCGGATCCATTGGCGGAAGGTCTGCTCGTTCAGGACGTCTTCGTCGCGGTCCCCCGCCCGAAGCATGAACTCGTAGCGCAGGCTTCCTTGCGGGCCTGGAAGCCGAATGGCCGGCCGGCGCGGGTCGCAGTACGTGCGCGTGTGGCGCAGGGCCAGCGTGCGTTCTGCAAGGTCGACGATGAGCCAGCGCTCGGGGTAGGTGTCGCCGTCCAGCGCGATCTTCGACAGCTCGCGCACCTTGCTGCGTCCGCCGTCGCAGGCGGCCACCCAACTCGCAGCCACCACGCTGCGGCCACCCGCTTGCGCCAGTTCGCAACGCACTTCGTGGGCATCCTGTTCCAGGGAGACGAGCTCGTGGCCGAAGCGCACCTCGACGTTCGGGAACCGAGCCAGTCCCTCGAACAGTGTCTTCACCAGCAGGGGCTGGCGAAATGCGTTGCGCTTGGGGTATCCGTACTCCTGGCGCGTCGGCTGGATGGACGCGAGCGGCTTGCCCTGCCAGTCGAAGTACTGCACGCCGTAGCCCAGCACGACATCCCGCACCACGGCATCGATGAGGCCCGCGCTTTGCATGGTGCGGAGGCTTTCGTCGTCCAGGGTCACGGCGCGTGGCTCGCCCTCGAGCCGGCGGATTTTCTCGACCACCAGCGTCTTGACGCCGTACTGGCCCAGAAGGTTGGCCAAGGTGAGGCCGACCGGCCCCGCGCCGACCACGATCACGTCGAATGAGTTGGCATCGGTCATGCGTGTCTCCGCTTCCTTCATGTTTGACTCGTGTGTCCGGGGGCTTCGAGGCGGCCTTCGATTCGCAAGCCTGCGCGAACCAGTTGATCGCCGATCCTTGCCCTGGCGGCCTCCGGCGTCGCCTTCGAATAGATCGCGCTCAAGCTCCCCAGCAGATGCTTGCCGTGATGAAGGGCGACCGCCCAGCCCATGGCCTCCGGGTCGACTTCGCCCGCCGTTGCATAGACCGGCCGGGCCCGGATCTCGGCGAGGTAGTCGACAAGCGCGCCCCGGGCCGCAGGCACGCCCGCCTTCCGGAGCCCACTCGCATCGCGCTGCGCGATCGCAGCGATCTCGGCGGGGGCCATGTGGGCGAAGATCACCTTCGAAGTCGCACCGCGATAGAGGGGCATCGCGCGGCCCCGCTCGTAGCTCACGGTGGTGGGGCCGTAGCGGCCGCGCATCTCGCTCACGCAGACCACCTTGTTGCCGTGCAGGCGGCTGAGAATGATCGTGGCGCCGCTGCGTTCGCAGAGCGTTCGCATCACCTCCGACGCCGCGGCGATCAAGGGGTCGTTGATCCGGATCTCTCGATCCAGCTCGACGATCGTCGGGCCCAGCACGTAGTGGCCGGCCGATGCGCGCTCGATGAACCCGGCCTCTGCCAGTTCGGAGACATAGCGGTAGGCGGTTGCGGGCGATACGCCGAACAGCGATGCGATGTCGGTGGCCCGAAGTTGCTTGCGGCTGCCGCCGAAAAGGCGGAGAACCTGCAAGACCTTGCTGGTCTTGGGCATGGCGATGGCCTCAGCTGCGCATGATGGCCACGCCCCACTGGTTCAAGGTCTGTGGTCGATGCGGCCACACACCCGCCGGGCGGCCGGGCTGGCAGACTTCCAGCTCCGCCGAGATCTCGCCCATGTTGCCCTCGGGGTCCCGGACCATCAGGAAGGTGTCGTTGCCCGGCCCGTGGCGGCCGATGCCCCACGCGAGATTGGTGCCGGTGCGGGCCATGTGATCGGCCCAGTCGCGCAGTTGCTGCCAGTCCGGCGCCTCGCACGAGAAATGATCGAAGCGCGCCTCGGGCGCACGAAAGACCGCCAGCGAGTGGTGCTCCGAGTCGGTCCTCATGAAGGCGGCGGTGAGGTCGCCTGCAGCGTCGAACACGCTGTCGGAAAGCACGAAGCCCAGGCCGTTCACGAAGAACTCGACCAGCTTCGCCGGCGTCGGCGAACGCAATGCGAAATGCTGAAGGCGTGCGCGCAAGGGTCCCTGGGCCGGCGGCACCGTTCGATCCACCTCGGGCGCCAGAAACGTGATCCACCGGCCGTCCGGATCCGCAACGGTGTAGCAATCGGCCTCGAGCTCGGAAAGCTGGATCTCTCGCGTTGAAAGAAGACTTCGATGTGCGTCGAAATCGCTGCGTGACTGAAACCGGAACACGGCCCGCCGCAACTGGCCTGCCCGCCCCGCGAAGACCTTCAAATGGCGGCCATCGGCACTGCAAGCGATCGACTCGCCCGTCTGCTCGCAATGCAGGCGAAAGGTCCTGCCGTAAAAGTCCGCCATCGCGGCCGGGTCGCTCGAGTACAGCTCCAGCGTGGCGAGCGAAGCACCGATTTCCATCTTGTCTCTCCTGATCTTTCGATGGCTGAATCATCGATCGCTGCTTCTCGAAGCGCAAACGCGATTCTCAGGTTCTGAGAACTCGAGCATCAAATGGCAGGGGCAAGGGCGGCGTTCTCGAAGGCGGCCCGCCGTCTGGATCAGGGTTCGCGCGGCTTGCTGGAGGCCTGCCGCGGAACCTACCCGCGTTCCGGGTGCCAGGCCGCAGTGGATTGGATCGATGTGTCGCCCCCGATGCTTCCCAGGAAAGCAATCCAGGCGACGGCCAGGTCGCCGTTCGCAACGGCAAGCCGCTGCAGCGCCAGCATCAGGCCCTGGAAGTCCTCCATGAGTTGGACCTCCGACAGCTGGCCGCGGTCGTGACGCGCCTTCGATAGCTCGAAGCCGTCTTTTGCATCGAGCATGCGCCGATAGGCGGCCTGCGTGGCGTCGCTCTGCGACTGAAGACTGAGCAGCGCCCCGGAGACCTCCTTGCGAGCCTGCTCCACGACGAGCGGATAGAGCGGGTAGCCCGCCGAACTGTCTTCAGCCTGAGCCGGCTCCCCTGCGTCCGACTGGCCGGTCGTGGCGATGACGCCATCCAGTGCCGACGCCGCGTCGATGCCATACAGCGAGGCCGCAAGGTCCACGTCGTCCCGGTTGGCGAGCAAGGCCATGGGTAGCTCGCTCGGAACAGGCAAGGCGAAGCGGGGCAGCGCCTTGCCCTGCAGCGTGTCGGCGACGAGGGCCCTTAACGCTACCTCCGACAGCCGGCACTGTGCGGCCAGCCATGCGATGTGGCTCTCGCGCTGCGCCTGGATCTTGCGGATCGCGTCGTCGGCGTTGGCGTGCCGTTGCGCAAGCTGCTTCTGGAAGTCGTCGTGCAGCGGCTTGCTCTGCTGCATCAACTGCGACTGCCGCGCGACGGCAGAGCGCGCGTTCTCGATGTACCTCAGGCTGAGCGTCTCGACGTTGAGCGCGATGTACGTGAGCGCGACCGCGATTTCCGCGCGCGTCGCCGACAAGGGCCTCGGGGGCGCTGCCGAATGCGTTGGGGCGGTCGCCGCTGCGATCAGGCTGTCCAGGGTCGGATCCCCGAAGCCTGACCACCAGGCCTGGAGGGGCGGGGCCGTCGCGTGGCGAGCGGGCACCACCGCTTCGAAGCTCGATGCAGAAGGGACCATGGCGAGGCTCCCGCCCGTACAGGCCAACGCCAGTGCCAGCGCAGCGCAGATCGTCGCAGCAGTTGTTCGGGGGCCAGGCATTTCGAATCTCCACCAGTCGGTCCTTGGCCTGCGCGCAGCGATGCGAACGCGCGAGGCATGGCGGAATCATGGGCGGCGAATGTGGAGGAATCGGAGAAACCTCGGTGCGCTGTGGTGCCGGCACTGCGTGTCGGTTGGGCACATCACAACTTCGAAATTTCTCCGCAGTTGGAACAGAAAGTAACGACTTCGAGAAGAACTGGCTGTCCACAACCGCTGCAAAGGCGAGCTTCAAGTGAATCAACATTCATCGCCCATTGCGCGATTCCTACGCACCGCATCTCTGCTGCTCGCGATGATCGGCGCTGCGTCCGCTGCGGCGCAGACGCAGAACACGATCGAATCGATCACCAGCTCGATGCAGTCGGGCGCCGAGGTCGTGCGAGTCGATTTCGCGCAGCCGCTCGCCGCGGTGCCGAATGGCTTCGTCATCCAATCGCCGGCGCGCATTGCGCTCGACTTCCCGGGTGTCGCGAGCGCCGTCACGCGTTCGGCCATCGACGTCCACCAGGGCAATCTGCGATCGATCAATGCGGTACAGGCCGGCGAGCGCACGCGCCTGGTGCTCAACCTCAAGCAGGCAACTGCGTACCAGACGGAAATCCAGGGCAAGTCGCTCCTGGTGTCGCTGGCGCCGGTGGCCGGGGCGGCGCCGGTGGCGTCCAATGCGTCGGTCTTTGCGGAGAACCGCGGCCGCGACACCCTACCGCTGCGCGACGTCGATTTCCGCTTGGGCTCGGACAACACCGGCCGTGTGGTGGTCGACCTGGCCAACAACCAGGTGGGCGTCGACATCCGTCAGCAAGGCCGCAACCTGGTGGTGGAATTCACCAAGTCGACCTTGCCCGAAGGCCTGCGCCGCCGCCTCGACGTCTCGGACTTCGGCACCCCCGTGCAGACCGTGACGACCCAGCAGGCCGGCGACCGCGTGCGCATGACCATCGAGCCCAAGGGCGACTGGGAGCACAGCGCCTACCAGAGCGAGAACCAGTTCGCGGTCGAGGTGCGCCAGCGCAAGGTCGACCCGACCAAGCTGACCCAGGGCGTGGGCTACACCGGCGAGAAGCTGTCGCTGAACTTCCAGAACATCGAGATCCGCTCCCTGCTGCAAGTGATCGCCGATTTCACCAACTTCAACATCGTGACCTCGGACTCCGTCAACGGCACGCTCACCCTTCGCCTGAAGGACGTGCCCTGGGACCAGGCCCTGGACATCATCCTGGAGGCGAAGAACCTCGGCATGCGCAAGAACGGCAGCGTGCTGCGCATTGCCCCGGAGGACGAGCTCAACGCCAAGGAGAAGCTCAAGTTCGAGGCCCAGGCGGCGATCCAGAACCTGGAGCCGATGCGCACCCAATCCTTCCAGCTGAACTACACCAAGGCGGTCACGATCGCGCAGGGCCTCACGGGCACGGGCTCCTCTGCCGGTGGTAGTTCGGGCTCGGCCACCCGCATCCTCAGTGCGCGTGGCAGCGTGATCGCCGAAGCACGCACCAACCAGCTCTTCGTGTCGGACATCCCTTCGCGCCTGGCGCAGGTCGCAGAGCTGATCCAGAAGCTGGATGTACCGGTGCGCCAGGTGCTGATCGAGGCCCGCATCGTCGAGGCCACGGACAACTTCGCCAAGTCGCTGGGCGTCAAGCTCGGCGGCTCGTACAAGGGCCGCCGCAGTTCGGTCGGCACCCAGCCCACGGTCAGCAGCGACGGCACCACCACCTTCTCGGACAGCTCCACCAGCAATTTCGTCAACCTGCCGGCCAGCAGCTCGAGCGGGACCTCGGTGGGAAGCTTCGCCGTTTCGCTCTACAACTCCAGCTTCTCCAAGCTGCTGAACCTCGAGGTCTCCGCGCTGGAGGAAGACGGCAAGGGCAAGGTCGTGGCGAGCCCGCGCGTCGTCACCGCGGACCAGACCAAGGCCCTGATCGAGCAGGGCACCGAGCTACCCTACCAGGTGGCCACTTCCAGCGGCGCCACCTCCGTGGCCTTCAGGAAGGCGAACCTCAAGCTCGAGGTCACGCCGCAGATCACGCCCGAGGGCAACATCATCCTGACGCTGGATGTGAACAAGGATTCCGTCGGGCAGTCGACGACGGCCGGCTACGCGATCAACACCAAGCACGTGCAGACCGAAGTGCTGGTCGACAACGGGGGCACGGTGGTGATCGGCGGGATCTTCGAGCTGACGGAGAGCAACGACGAATCGCGCGTGCCGGTGCTGGGTGAAATGCCCTATGTGGGGGCGCTATTCCGCTCGCGCACGCGAGAGCTGAAGAAGACCGAGCTGCTGATCTTCATCACGCCGAAGATGATTGCGGATCGCAATGCGGCCAGGTAGGTATGCAATCGGGAAGCGACGGGTAGGCGGGTTGGGGCTCGAGGATCACGGGCCTACAAAATGCCCGCTTCCGCGTACGGCTGCTGCTTCTCGATGCGTTCGTAGCCCAGCCGCGTGAGGTCGATGGTCTCGAACCGGCCCTTCAGGATGAGCTCGGCCATGCCCCGGCCTGCCGCGGGCGCGTGCATCATCCCGTGTCCGGAGAACCCTGCGACGGTGTAGAGGTTGGGCAGCTTGCGCCAGGCGCCGATCACCGGGTTGCCATCCAATTCGTTCTGCTCGTAGAGGCCTGACCAGGTCCGGTGGCACTTCGCCGCTTCGAACGCCGGAAAGCGATGCGCGACAGCGGGCCATACGACGCGCTCGAAATAGTCATGATCCACGTCGAAGTTGAAGGCGCGCGGTTCGTGGCTGTCGACGAGTCCACCCGAAAATCCTTTGCCCTCGGAGCGAAAAGCCAGCCGCGCCGTGTCCTTGACGTAGGGCAGGAACTCGACGGGCGAGCCCGCGCTGAAGTAATGTTCGAAGCGTCGCAGCGGTGTGATCGGCAGCGTCATGCCGAACTGTTCGGCCAGTGCGCCCGACCACGCGCCCGTCGCGTTCACGAACGAGTTGGCGAAGACGCGATCGCCGTTGCCGAGTCCTAGTGACTTCACCTTGACGGCATCGACCTCGGCTTGCACGACGCGCTCCTGGATGTAGACCGCGCCGAGTTCGACAGCCTTGCGCCGGAAGCCCCACAGCAGCCCGTTGGGGTCGCACCAACCGTCGTGGGGCGTGTGCGCACCGGCGCCGAGATCTTCGACGTTCATCGAGGGAAACCTCGACTTCAGGCCCGCGGCATCCAGCAGGTTCACGACGCAGCCATGCGCCTGCTGGATCTTCACGTTGCGCTCCAGCCCCTTCACCTGATCCGGCGGGACGATGAAGAGGTAGCCGCCCTCGACCCAGTCGACCGGCGCAGGCCGGCCCTTGCTCGCCATGGTGTCCTCGAAACCCTTGATGAAGTCGATGCTGTACTTCGACATCTCGATGTTCTCGGGGCAGGTGAACTGGACCCGGCATCCGCCCGACGCTCGTAGGGCCGACGCGAACTCGTACGTGGGATCCGGCTCGATCACGCAGACCGACAGGCCGGGCGATGCGTTGAGCAGGTAATAGGCGACGCTCGATCCGATGATGCCTCCGCCGATGACGGCAACGTCGAACGTGGGTGCGCTTGATGAGTCCATGGGGTCTGGGGTTTGGCACTGAACTTGGCTTGACAGTGTATCCGAGATTGGATCCAATGCAATACTCATATCAAGTACTGAGGATCACCAATGCGTTTTCTTGCACTCTGTTGCCTGGCCATGGCGGCCGGCGCCTCACCCGCTCAGCCGGTCGACACGCTCGAGAAGATCAAGTCCGAAGGGGCCATCACGATCGGCCACCGCGATTCGTCGATCCCCTTCTCCTATGTCCTCGGAACCGGTGGAGAGCCGGTGGGATTCGCGATCGACATCTGCAAGGAGGTCGTCGGTGCCATCAAGTCGAAGCTGGGCGTTGCAAACCTCGCCATCAAGTACCAGACCGTGACTTCCCAGAACAGGGTGCCCCTGGTGCAGAACGGCACCGTGGATCTGGAATGCGGCTCGACCACCAATTCCATGGCGCGCCAGCAGCTGGTGGCGTTCGGTCCGAACTACATCGTGGTCGGCGTGAGTGCCGCCGTGAAGAAAAGCTCCGGCATCAACAGCTTCGCCGAGCTGGCGGGCAAGACGATCGTGACGACCACCGGCACCACATCGATCCCGCTGCTGCGCGCCTACAAGAAGACCGACAACATCCAGGTCAGCGAGATCTATGGAAAGGATCATTCGGATTCATTCCTCCTGCTCGTGTCGGACCGCGCCAGCGCTTTCGTGATGGACGACGTGCTGCTGGCCGGCCAGATCGCCGCCTCGCAGGCGCCCGGCGACTACAAGATCCTGCCTGAGGCGCTTCGCCAGGAGCCCTACGGCGTCATGTTCCGCAAGGACGATCCGAAGATGAAGGCGCTCGTCGACGCCACGGTCACCGGGCTGATGAAGAGCGGCAGGATCGATGCGATGTATGCGAAGTGGTTTACGTCGCCGATTCCACCCCGCAACGTGAACCTGCAGTTCCCGATGTCCGAGGCGACGAAGGCGCTCTACAGGAATCCCACGGACAAGGGCGTTTGATTCGCGCCCTTGCGCGTGCGCCCGGGCGGGCGCTTTTCAGGAAGAGCCCGCCATTCTCAGAAGCTCCTGGTAGCGCTCCTGCGCGAGCTGGATGCCGTCCCGCCTCGATACTTCGCGCTGCTCATAGCGCCGTTGGCCGGGCAAGCGCGCCGTGCCTGCTTGCGTCAGCACGGACAGGAGTTCGTCGATCCGCTCGCCGAAGTGCGATGCGCCCATTCGCACGGGGTCGAGGGCGATCACCAACTGGCCTGCGTTGGAGGTCTGCGCGCCGGGAAAGGACCCGGACTCGTCTTCGTAGCCGAACCGGCCGCCGGTCAGCCCGGCGGCCAGGATCTCCACGAGAAGCGCGATCAGCAGGCCCTTGTGGGATGCGAAGGGAAGGAGCGCACCGTCGTCCAGAACGGCCGCCGGATCATCGGTGGCGTTTCCTTCTCGATCCACGCCGGCGTTCGGGGGCAGGCGGGCCCCCGTCTTCGCGGCGATGATCACGTCGCCATGCGCCATCACGCTGGAGGCCTGATCCCAAACCAGAGGCGGCAAATTCGTTCTAGGTGCGGCGAAGGCCATGGGATTGGTGCCGAGCACCTTTCGCCGCGCGCCGGGCGCGACCATCCGGCTGCGGCTGTTGACGAAGCACATCGCGACCAGCCCGCTTTCCGCGAACGGCTCCACGTCCGGCCAGAGGCATCCGAAGTGATGGGAGTTGGAGATGACGAGGCTGGCGACGCCTTGGCTGCGGGCCTTCGAGATGAGCATGGAACGCGCTGCATGCAGCGCGCCCTGTGCAAAGCCGTTGGCCGCATCGGCATGAACGACGGAAGGGGCCTGATCGCGGACCGTGACGATCGCCTGGCCGTCGACCCAGCCGCTGGCGATCGAACCCAGGTAGCCCTCCAGCCGAATAAGGCCGTGGCTGTGCGCGCCGTCGCGCTCCGCGGCGGCAACGGTCAGCGCGACCGCCTGCGCGGTGGATGCGATCACGCCCGCGTGCTGCAGGACCTTCGAGACGAGCTCGACGAGAGCGGCCTCGGAAACCTGGACATTCATGCCGTGCTGCCTCAGTCCGCCTTGATGCCGGCCTTCTGGACCAGCGCGCCGAAGCGCTTGCTGTCGCCTTGGAGCAGCTTGGCCATGGCCTGCGGGGTGGACTGGGTGGGAATGGCGCCCGCCTTCTCGAGCTTGGCCCGCGTCTCCGGGTCGGCCAGCGCCTTGTTGGTGGCATCGTTCAAGGTCGAGACGACCGATGCCGGCAATCTGGCCGGACCGAACAGGCCGGTCCACGACGAGATCTCGAGCTGCGGATATCCCAGTTCCCCGACGGTCGGCACATCGGGCATGGCGGGCAGGCGTTTCGCGGAGGTGACGGCCAGCGCGTTGACCTTCCGGCTCGCCACGAAGGCCGTGGAATTGGGCACCTGGTCGAACATCAGGTCCACCTGGCCGGACATGACGTCCACGAGCGCCGGGCCATTGCCCCGATAAGGAACGTGGACCATCTTGATGCCGGTGGCTTGAGCGACCATCTCCGCCACGACGTGGGTCGACGATCCGGCGCCAGCCGAGGCGTAGGTCAGCTTCCCGGGATTGGCCTTGGCCTCGCTGACCATCTGCTTGAAGCTCGTGAGCTTCGACATCGGGCCTGCCACGACGACATGGTTGGTGTCGAAGACCTGGGCGATCGGCGCGAAATCCCGTTCGGGCGCGTAGCTCATGTCCTTGTAGAGGTAGGGATTGATCGCGAGATTCGCCATGGCTCCGAAGAGCAAGGTGTAGCCATCGGCCGGCGCCTTCGCCACGAAGTCGCCGCCGATGTTCCCGCTGGCCCCGACCTTGTTCTCGACGATGACCGGCGAGCCCAGCACGCGCGACAGGGACTCGGCGAATATCCGGGCGGCGACGTCGGTGCCGCCTCCTGCCGCATAGGCGACCACGAGCTTGATCGGCTTCGAGGGGTAGGGGTCCTGCGCGCCGGCGTGCATGGGGAGCGTGCCGCCCGCCATGCCCAGGCCGATCGAAACGGCGATTCGCTTCAGCGCGCGGCGCCGGGTTCGGGCTTGCGATTGATGTGCCACGGGATTCCTAGCTGTGTGTGATGAACAAGACGACCGTGCGTCGGCCATCGGCCTTGAATACATGGTCCCGGAAGGTATCCAAAACTGGATCCAATAATAGACGCGGTTCGACCCTCTTGTCCAGGCCTGCCTGATTCAGTCGTCCTGAAGCGCGCTCTGCGTGTGCTCGATGTGCTTCTCGAGCAGCTCGATCGCCAAGGGCACGTCACGCGCCACGCAAGCCTTGAGGATTTCGCGGTGCTCGGACTGGGGGGACTTGCGCCCGGCCTTGTACGACTGCTGGGCGCGCAGGTGAATGCCGATTCCGCGCACGATCTCCTCGATCATCTTCAGCAGCCTGGGCCGGCCGCATGGCCTGTACAGGCACAGATGAAACTCCAGATTGAGTTCGGTCCATTCGAGCGGCGAGTCGCTCGCGTCGTACCTGGCCATGATCTCGCGCGCCGCCTTGTGGTCCGATGCCTTCATCAGCGGGATGGCAAGTTTCAGGGCACGCGTTTCCAGGCCAATTCGGATGTCCAGGGTCTCGAGCAGTTCGGGGATGGACTGGCTCGCGACGATGGAGCCTTGGTGGGGGGTGTGCTGGACAAGGCCCTCGGCCTGGAGCCGCTTCAATGCCTCGCGCACAGGGATGCGGCTGACGCCGAAGCGTTTGGCCAGCGCCTCCTGTCGGAGCTGGACCCCGATGCCCAACGAGCCCGTCAGAATCATGTCGCGCAGCGCGGTCGTGACTGAATCTGCGGACAAAACAAGTTCGCCATTCGTCGAATCGGCAGCCATCCAGAACCTCGCGCGCAGCTTCAAAGACCGCTATCTTACTTTCGAATCCAAGATCGGATCCGATCGAACCGATGGCCTCGCCGTTCACGAGTCGCGTCCGGCGCTGACGGGCGCATGTCGTGCCATCAGCTCAGCGACCCACTCGATGAACACCCGCAGCTTGGTGCTGACATGCCGGTTCGGCGGAAACGCCACGTACAGCGGCATCGGATCGAGGCGCCAGCCCTCGAACAGGGGCACCAGCTCGCCGCGCGCCAGATGCGGCTTGGCCATGTAGTGCGGCAGCCAGAGGATTCCCAGGCCGGCCAGGCCGGCCGCGAGGTAGGCATTGCCGTCGTCGACCGCGAACGCGTAGCGGCCTTGCCCTTCGATGCGCTCGCCGTCGCGTTGCATGACGTACGGAAAGATCTTGCCGGTGCTCGACCCCAGGAAGCCCACGATGCGGTGATGCGTGTCTTCCAGCTCCCATGGGTGCGAGGGGGTGCCGGCGTGCTCCAGGTAGCCCGGCGCCGCGTAAACCCCGAGCTGCAGGTCGCCAACGCGGCGTGCCATCAGCGACGGGTCGGTGAGCTCGCCGCCGCGCACGACGCAGTCCACGTTCTCGCCGATCAGGTCCACCATGCGATCGCTCACGCCCATGTGGAGCTGGATGTCGGGGTAGTGCGCGTGGAATGCCGGCAATGCCGGCACCAGGATCATGCGAGCCAGCGGGCTGGGCACATCCACCCGCAGCCGGCCCCTGGGCGACGCCGAGGCGCTCGAGAGGCTGGTCTCGGCATCGTCCATGTCGGCCAGCAGGCGCACCACGCGCTCGTAGTAGGCCGCGCCATCGGCGGTGACGTTGACCTTGCGCGTGGTCCGGTTGAGCAGCTTGACGCGCAGCCGCGCTTCCAGCTGCTGCACCAGTTGCGTCACGCTGGTCTTGCTCATGTGAAGCGTCTCCGCCGCCTTGGTGAAGCTGCGTGCTTCCACCACGCGAGCGAATGCCTGCATCGCATCGAAACGGTCCATCTCGGCTCCAGAGGTCTCGAGGATTGTTTGGGTTTTGCAAATTGTGATTGTTGGCCTTGCTCGTTGATCCCGGATGCAAGCCTTCCTAAAGTCCCTTCATCGTCAACACCGGGTCGATTCGACCCCTACAGAAATAAGGAAACCCAACCCATGACCAAGCGTGACGTCGTTTTTCCTGCCGGCCGCCAGGCGCTCTACGAGAAGAATCGCTATTCGCCGGCGATCCGGTCCAACGGCTTCCTGTTCGTTTCGGGGCAGGTCGGCAGCCGCCCGGACGGCTCTCCCGAGCCCGAACTGGAGGCGCAGGTCCGGCTCGCATTCGACAATCTCAACGCGATCCTGGCGGCTGCGGGCTGCACGTTCGACGATGTGGTCGACGTGACCGTCTTTATCGTCGATCCCGAATCGACCTTCGAAACGATCTGGAAGGTGGTGCCGGAGTATTGGGGCGACGCGCCGCACCCGACGCTGACGGGCATCGGCGTGACTTGGCTCTATGGCTTCCAGTTCGAGATCAAGGTGATTGCGAAGCTTCCAGAGACCAGCGATGCCTGATGTGGCCTTGCCGACAGCTTCGTATGACCTGCGTCAAAGTTTGGCGAGCGGCACGTGGATGTCCGCGAGCCGCTCCGGGTCGACGCTGGTGCGGCGCTCGATGAGGCGCCGGGCGAAGCGCAGGTCCTTGGCGGAATTGGGCCCCAGTGCCGCCACGACCTTGTCCTCGTCGAGGAAGAAGACGACGAAGCTGTGGGTGTCCGGGTCACCCCGCACGACGACCCGATGCGAAGGCGCGGGCATGCCGAAGATCTGCAGGTTGATGTCGTACTGGTCCGACCAGAACCAGGGCAGCGGCTGGTGGTTCACCTCGATGCCGAGCGCGGCGCGCGCAGCGGCGATTCCCTGCTCCTGGGCGTTCTGCCAGGACTCCAGCCGCATCCGCCGCCCCGCCCACTCGCAATGCCAGGCCGCGACGTCGCCGGCGGCCAGGATGTCGGCATCGGACGAGCGGCACTGCGCATCGACCATCACGCCGCCCTCGCACGCCAGCCCGGCTTCGCGCGCGAGCTCGTCGTTGGCCACCAGGCCGATGCCGACGAGCACCGCATCGCAGGCGATTTCGCGTCCGTCGCCGAGCGTGGCGCACATGCCTCCGGGCGTGCGTGCGAACTGCTGGACGCCCGTGCCGAGCACGACCTCGACGCCGTGCGAGCGATGCAGCCGCAGCAGGTAGTCGGAGATCAGCGGCGGAACGGTGCGCTCACACAGCCGGGGCAGGGCCTCGACCACGGTCACCTGCATGCCCTTCTTGCGCGCGGTCGCGGCCACTTCGAGCCCGATCCAGCCGCCGCCCACGATCAGCAAGTGCTTGCCGGCCGACAGGGCCGCGCCCAGCGCCGCCGCATCCTCGATGCTGCGCAGGATGTGGACGCACTGCAGGTCCGCGCCCGGAACATCCAGCCGGCGCGCCCGGCCGCCGTTGCACAGGATCAGCTTGTCGTAGGAGACGGGCTCGCCCTGCGTCAGGTGGAGTAGCCTGGCCGGCCTGTCGATGCGGGTCGCAGTGACCTTCGGCCGCCAGTCGATGTCGAGCAGGTCGAAGGCCTCCGGCTTCACCAGGCTGGTGGTGTCCGCATGCGCGTCGCCCGCAAGCACTGCCTTGGACAGAGGCGGCCGCTCGTAGGGGCGATGCGGCTCGTCGCCAATCAGCACGATCTTGCCCTTGAATCCTTCGCTGCGCAGTGTCTGTGCGGCCCAGCCGCCGGCCTGGCCGGCGCCCACGATGACGATGGTTTCGGTGTTCATTTGGCAGGTACCGCGTCAGGGATCATCGCGTTGACATCCTCGTGGTGCGCGGATGCCGAGCGACGGTGGTTGATGAGCAGGGTCGCCACCGCCGCAATCAGGGCCGGGACGGCGATCGCGATGAAGTTCTGCTGCAGAGGAAGCGCCATGCCCACGAGCGTACCGATCACGATCGGCGCGGCCAGCGCGCCGATGCGACCGACCCCCAGCGCCCAGCCGATGCCCGTGCTGCGCACCGCCATCGGGTAGAACTGACCCACGTAGGCCAGGTTCACGATCTGCGTGCCGATGGTCGTGGCGCCGGCGAGCCCGACCATCAGGAACAAGACCGGCGTGGGCAGCGGCTGGCCCAGCAGCGTGATGGAGATCGCGGCCAGCACATACATCCCGATCAGCACATGCTTGATGGGAAAGCGGTCCGACAGCCATCCACCGCCGATCGCGCCGATCATCGCGCCGAAGTTCAGCACCAGCACGAAGGTCAAGGCCGACCCCAGGCTGAAGCCCGCGCTCGCCATCAGCTTGGTGAGCCACGAACTGAGCGCATACACCATGAAGAGGCACATCAGGAACGAGAGCCAGAACATGAAAGTGCTGAAGCCGCGGCCTTCATGGAAGAGGTGCCGGATCGGCGCGCTGTCCGCCCTGTCTTCCTGGGGCAGGGCGAATCGGTCGCTCGCTTCGGGCTTGTAGCCAGGCTCCAGGCGCGACGCGATATCCCGCAGCTCTTCGAAGCGCTTCTTCCGGATGAGGAAGGGCATGGATTCGGGAAAGGAGCGGAAGATGAAGGGGATGAGGAGGACCGGCAGGCCGGCCACGAGGAAGACGGACGACCAGCCGAAGCGCTCGATCATCCCCTTGCCCACCAGCGCCGCCAGCATGCCGCCGACGGAGTAGCCGCTGAACATCAGCGTGACCATCATGCTGCGGATCTTCAGTGGCGAGTACTCGGTCATCTGGGCCACGACGTTGGGCATCACGCCGCCGATGCCGATGCCCGCGATGAAGCGGAAGATGCTGAACACCACCGGATCGTTGGTCATGCCCGCGGCAGCCGTGAAGACGCTGAACAGCGCGACACAGATGACGACGGCCCAGCGCCTTCCGATCCTGTCGGCAATCGTCCCGAGGATGATGTTGCCGAACATCATGCCGAAGAGCGCCGAGCTCACCATCAGGCCCGCGTTCGCCGGGGCGACGTTCATGCTCTGCATGATGGCAGGCAGGGCGATGCCGACGACGGCGAGGTCGTAGCCGTCGAAGATGATGATGAGGGCGCTCCAGAACAGCACCAGGCCGTGGAAGCGGTTGAAGCGCGCCTTGTCGGCAAGCGCGTGCACGTCTATCTGGCGCATCGAGTCTCCTGAATGTCTGGTCGTGGATGGAGCCGTCTTGCGCGGCCTGGGCATGCGGCAGCCACACCGCGGCGCATTCCGCGGAGCGTTGCCAAGGGAAAGCGGGTTCAGTCCAGCGCGAGGAACACGCGGCCGGCTTCGATCCTGACCGGATAGGACTTGATCGCTTCGGTCACCGGCGCGCAGCTCGGCTGCCCAGTGCGCACGTCGAACTTGCCCTGGTGCAAGGGACACTCGATCTCGTGCCCTTCCAGGAAGCCCTCGCACAGGCGCGCATGCCCGTGCGTGCAGATGTTGTCGGTCGCGAAGATCTGGCCGTCGACGCTGTACAGCGCCACGTCATGGCCGTCCACGAGGATGCCGATCACGTCGTCCGCCGGAACATCGTCGACCGGCGCGGCATCGGTCCATTGCAAATCACTCATGGCGGGCCTCAGATCGGATAGATGACGGAGTTGGGGATCATCTCGCTGTCGTAGATGACCAGGCGAGAGGCGAACCTCAGGCCCTCTTCGGTACGCACGACGACATCGATGTACCGCCCGACGTTGAAGACCGAGGACAGCTCGGAGAGCTTGGTGCGAAACACCGCGTAGTTGGCCTCGCATTCGTAGCGGCCAGCTTCGGCCTTGCGGACCACCGGCGCGCCGGTGACGTTGCGCTGGTAGTACGGGTCATGGAACAGCGTCTCGCGGATGCCGTACACCCGGTCCTTCAGCATGCCCTTGCTCTCGAAGGACAGCGTGGCCAGCGGAAAGCCCCGATCGAAGTTCTCGCGCGGCTGCAGCCGGTACGTGCAATCGTCGGTGAAGAATTCCGGCCAGAGCTCCCACTGGCCGGAGCTCACGGCGCTGGCGTAGTTGGCGTAGAGCTGGTTCAGCTCGAAGTAGTCCTGGAAGTTCATCTCTCAAGCCTCCATGACCTTGCGCCAGTACTCGTACATGCCGCGGATGAGCGTTTCGGTGACCATGTGGTCGGTGTCGCCGACCTCGCGCCCACCCAGCTCGGCCAGCGTGCGATGGAAAGGCTTCTGCTCGAAGCCCTTCTGCGACAGCTCGATCACCTCGCCGTCGTCCGCCGACACGAAGCCCGCGGGTCCGAAGAGGTTGGCCTGGCGCAGGCGCCGCTGCGTCATGGCCTCGTCGTCGTCCTCGAAGCCGAAGTGCGTCCAGACGAAGTCGAAGTTCCCGGGGCCGCTCGGCTGGATGTGCCGGGTCGAGACACTGTTGACCTGCTGCTGGAAGATCACGCTCGGGAACAGCGTCATCATCACTGCGGTGGGGCCGCCCCACCAGGGCTCGGGCACGATGTCCAGGAAGCGGTCGTCGTTGAGCTGCATGCTCTCCTTGAAGCTCGAGACCTGCGTGACCTGGTCGGCCTTGCCGCTCGTGCCGCGGGTCGAGATCATGGCGGCGTGCCGGTGGTGCCGGTCCATCTTCAGCTCCGACTTGTTGTCCGCGCGCCAAAGTCCGAAGGTCACGAACCAGGTGTGCAGCAGGCCCGGGTGGTAGGGGTCCTTGATGTTCTCCTGCATCAGCTTCCAGTTGCCCGGGATGCGCTGGCGGTTGTAGCCCAGGATCTTCAGCTTGCGGCCGTTGAACAGGCGATCGAAGTAGCCGAGGATCGCCGGGCCCATGAAGTCCTCGAGCGATTCGACCTCCGGATCGAAGGACGCAAAGACCACGCCGCCGCGCGTTGCGACCTTCAGCTTGTTGAGGCCGTGATCGGCCGTCTTGAAGTCGGCCGGCATCCCGCCGTTGACCTTGCCGTCCTGCTTGACGCCGCGGCGGAAGGGCACCCCCTGCAGATCGCCCTTGAGGGTGTAGTTCCACTGGTGGTACGGGCAGGTGAAGCCGCCGTCCTTGCGATTGCCATGTCGCTCGCGGCAGAACTGCATGCCGCGATGGGCGCAGACGTTCTCGACCACGTTGATGCTGCCGTCGGCATCGCGCACCATGATGACGGAGCGCTCGCCGATCACCGTGCGCTTGAAGTCACCGGCGTTCGGGATCTCGGCCTCCAGGCCGACGTAGCACCAGTGGCCGCGGTAGAAGAGGCGCTCGAGTTCCTGGCGATGCTGATCGGCCTGCGTGTAGGCCATGAACGGTATGCGGCTGGTGCCCTGGCTTTCCCAATGGATCTGCTTGGGAAAGACGGCCGTTGCGTCATCCATGTCTTGTCTCCTGTGTGTGCTGTCGCACGTCGTGGGGTCATCGAATCATCGCGATTCCCCTGTCATCGATCAATAGAATGTGGGCAATAGTGCAGATTGATTTCGCGAATGTGGGGGCGGGCATGGAGCTCAAGGACATCGACCTCAACCTGCTGGTTGTCTTCAACCAGCTGCTCATCGACCGCCGGGTCTCGAAGGTGGCCGAGAGCCTCGGGCTGTCGCAGCCCGGGGTCAGCAATGCGCTGGCGCGTTTGCGCAAGCTCACGGACGACCCCTTGTTCCTGCGAACGCCCAAGGGCATGGAGCCGACGCCGTTCGCCGAGCAGCTGGCCGAACCGACCGCGCGCGCCTTGCAGGTCATCCATGCCGCGATCAATCAGCAGGCGTCCTTCGACCCGGCGACCTCGACACGTGCCTTCACCGTCGGCATGACGGACATCGGGGAGATCTACTTCCTGCCCAAGCTCATGAAGGAGCTGGCGCGCATTGCGCCCCGTGTTTCGCTCAGCACGGTTCGCAATGCGGCGGTCAATCTTCGCGACGAGATGGAAGCGGGCCATGTGAGCCTGGCCATCGGCCTGCTGCCGCAGCTGAAGGTCGGCTACTTCGAGCGCCGGCTCTTCAAGCAGCACTACGTCTGCATGTTCCGGCGTGGCCATGCGCTCGACAAGCGGGAAATATCGCTGCGCGAATTCTCTGCAGCCGAGCATGTCATCGTGGTCTCGGAGGGCACCGGGCACGGAAGGGCGGACGAGCTTCTACGGCGCAGGAGCATTGCCCGCAAGATCGTCCTGACCGTGCCGCACTACGTCGCGGTGGGGCATATCCTGCATGACTCCGACCTAGTGGCCACCGTTCCGGAGCGGCTCGCCCAGGCCTTGGCGGAGCCCTTCGGGTTGTCCTATGTCCGCCACCCGGCCAAGCTGCCCGAGATCGCGATCAACCTGTTCTGGCATGGCCGCTACAACAAGGATCCTGCGAACGCATGGCTGCGCTCGCTGATCATCCGGCTTCACGGGGAAGGCGAGCCTGGTTGAGCGTTCGCGGCCCAACCAGGCATTTCTCGTTCAGGAGCCGATGACCTGGGGGTCTCCGTTCGCACCCAGGTGCTGGCGCACCTGCTGCGCCAGCGAGCCGAAGATCGTTCCGGCCAGGCCGGGCTCGTCGCGGCCGAAGACGATGCGGTTGCAACCGTAGTCGCGAGCGGCCGCAGCAATCGTCTCGGCAGTGCGTCCCACCAGCACGGTGGTGCTGTAGGGCACGCCGGCCAGGTCGAGCAGCTTCTGCGCGTACTGCAGATCCTCGGCGCCTGCATCCAGCTGCAGGTCGAGCAGCTCGCGCGGGTCGAAGAGCATCGCGACATGACCCGAGACCTTGGGCTGCACCCGCAGCAGGCGAATGCTCACCTGCTCGCTTCGGCGCATGCGCAGCACTTGTTCGATGGCCGAGCGCGTGCGAGCGGGCTGATCCGGGTCGATGGGAACCAGGATTCGCGTCATGCGGGCACCCTCAGACGGCGGGTTGCTTCTTCGTCGCTGCCTGCAGTTGTTCGCGGCGCTGTGCGCTGCGGCTACCCAGCCACTTGCCGATCGCCACCACGAACATGGCACCGAGCGCAGGGACCGCCGTGTGCAGCGTGTGGCGCTCGGCGGCCCAGCCGGCGATGGCCGGATCCGTGATCGCCATCTCGCCGGCCACCCAGCCGAGCAGGGCGGCACCGAGCACGATGATGACCGGGAATCGATCCATCAGTTTCAGGATCAGGGTGCTGCCGAAGATGATCAGGGGAATGCTGATCACCAGACCGAAGACGAGCAGCGGAACATTGCCCTTCGCTGCAGCAGCGACGCCGACGACGTTGTCCAGGCTCATGACCAGGTCGGCCAGCACGATGGTCTTGATGGCGGCCGCCAGACCGGCGTGGCCTTCCACGCCTTCCTCGTCGTCCTCGCCCTGGAGCAGGCCCACGCCGATCCAGAGCAGCAGCGCTGCGCCCACCAGCTTGAGGTACGGCAGGGTCAGCAGATAGACGGCGAAGAAGGTGAGGATCACGCGCAGCACGATGGCGCCGACGCTACCGAAGATGATCGCCTTCTTCTGCTGGGCGGGCGGCAGCGAGCGCGAGGCCATCGCGATCACGACGGCGTTGTCGCCGCTCAGGACGATGTTGATCAGGATGATCTGCGACAGGGCGATCCAGAATTCGGGACTCGACAAAAACGACACGGTGTCTCCTTGGTTGGGGTTCGAAACCACTTCGGTTTCGCCACCCGCGAGCGTAGAGACCTGTCCTGTCACCTTTCTGCCGGCCGGCTGACAGCCGGATGTCCGCAAGCTGTCAGCAAGCTGACAGAGCGCGCCTGCGCCGATCAGGCTGCGCGCAAGGGGAAGAAGACGCTGAAGGTGTTGCCCACGCCGTCGGCGTCTTCCTCCAGCGTGATGCGCGCGCCGTGCAGCGTGGCGATCTCGCTGACGATGGCGAGCCCGAGGCCGCTGCCATCCTCCTGCGTCCCGAGCAGGCGGTGAAAGCGCTCGAAGATGCGGGCGCGCTCCTCCACCGGGATCCGGGTGCCGTCGTCGCTGATGGCCAGGCGGCACTGGTCGCTTCCGATCTGGCCGGCCTGCACAGTCACCCGGCCGCCCGGCTGGCTGTAGCGGATCGCGTTGTCGATGAGGTTGTTGACCAGCTCGCGCAGGCGGTCCCGGTCGGCGTCGATCATCAGCGGATGATCGGCACCTTCGAAGCCCAGGTCGATGTTGCGCTTGATCGCCTGCGGCGCCCACTCCATGCTCACTTCCAGGGCGTGGGCATTCAGGTCCAGCGGCTGCAACTGCATGGAGTCGAGCGCGCCGGGCTCGTTGCGGGCCAGCGAAAGCAGCTGGCGCACCAGCCTCGACAGCCGGTCGGCGCTGAGGTAGAGCTGCGCGAGCGAATGGCGCACCCGCTGCGGATCGCTCTCCCGCAGCGCCAGCTCGATCTGGGCCTTCAGCCCGCTGACCGGCGTCTTCAGCTGGTGCGCGGCATCGGCCACGAAGCGGTTCTGGAAATCGAAGGTTCGCCCCAGGCGTGCCATCAGCTCGTTGACCTCGTCCACCAGCGGCCGCACCTCGCCCGGAACGTCGTGGGTGTCGATCGGGCTCAGGTCCAGGTGCGAGCGGTCCGACACGGCGCGCCGCAGGCGCTGCAGCGGCGCGAGCCCGCGCGAAACGCCGAACCAGACCACGGCCGTCGCCATGACGATCAGGAGCAGCTGCGGCAGCACCACGTTGGCCACCATCTCCCAGGCCAGGCGCTCCCGCTTGTTGAGCGTCTCGGCCACCTGCACCAGGACCAGCGGCGGCCCGGCGTCCGGGCCGATGGGCATCGAGGCCACCATCATCCGCACCGCCTCGCCGCGCACCGTGTCGCCGTAGAAGTCCGGCTTGGCGGGCTTGCCCGTGCGCGGCGCAGGCAGCTGCGGATCGCCGCCCAGATCGGCGCCATCGTCGCCGAGAACGCGGTAGAAGAGCTGGTCTTCCTGATCCACGACCAGGATGTTGGCCGCGGCCTCCGAGAGTTCGAGCCGGGGCCGCGTTCCGTCGAGCTTCACATGCAGCGCGATCTCGCGTCCGATCTCGTGCAGCGCGCGGTCGTAGGCGAGGTTGGAGAAGCGCCACGAGCTCCAGTAGGCGGCGGCGGTATCGAGCACCAGCAGCACGGCCAGCGGCCCGAGCAGCCACGCCAGCAGCTTGCGCTGCAGCCGCGGCTCAGACCTCCGCATCGCTGCTGTCGATCAGGTAGCCCATGCCGCGCACGGTGCGGATCTCGCAGCCGAGCGGCTCCAGCTTCTTGCGCAGCCTGTAGACATTGACTTCGATCGCGTTGTCGCCGACCTCGTCGCCCCAGCCATAGAGGTGATTGACCATCTGCTCCTTGCTCACGACACGCCCCGCGCGCATCAGCAGCAGTTCGAGCAGCGCGAGCTCGCGCGGCGACAGTTCCAGCGGCCGCTTGTCGTGGAACACGCGGCGGCCCACGGTGTCGAAGCGCAGCCGGCCATGCTCGAGGTGGGGCGTGGACTGGGTACTGCGGCGCAGCAGCGCCCGCACGCGTGCCTCGAGCTCCGGCAGGTCGAAGGGCTTGGCGAGGTAGTCGTCGGCGCCCAGGTCGAGCCCGCGGACGCGGTCTGCGAGGGTGTCGAAGGCGGTGAGCATCAGCACGGGCATGGTGGACTTGCGCGCCCGCAGGCGCTTCAGCACATCCAGTCCGCTCAGCCCCGGCAAGCCGATGTCCAGGATGGCGAGGTCATAGCTGCCGGCGGCAAGGGCGTGGTCGGCCTCCTCGCCGGTGGAGACGACGTCGACGGCATGGGCGGACTGCACCAGCGCCCGCGACAGCGCGTCGGCCAGCACCCGGTCATCCTCGACGAGCAATATCCGCATTGAATTCCTGACTGCGTGTCTCCTTGCCGATGCTAACTCCAAGTCTCCGGCGCCATCGGGCTGTCAAATCACCCGGTCGCGCCGGAGCTTGTCCAGTTCATCGGCGGGAAGGCCCAGTGCGCCGTAGATCTCCGCGTTGTGTTCGCCCGCGGCTGGCCCGGTGCGCGGCGCAGCGGGTTTGAAGCCCGAGAAGCGCGGCACGATCATGGGCGCCGGCAGCGAACCCAGGTCCGGATCGGGCAGGCGGATGATGGCTTCGCGGGCAATGAAATGGGGGTCGGCGATCACGTCATCGACCGCATAGACCTTGCTGTAGGGCACGCCCCCGCGGGTCAGGGCCTCGGACAGTTCGGCCAGCGTCCGGGACGCGCACCACGCGGCGACGATCGAATCGATCTCGTCGATGTTTCGAACCCGGTCCGGCGTGGTGGCGAAGCGCGGATCGTCTGCGAGCGCGGGCTGGCCCATGGCCTGGCAGATGCGCTTGAAGATGGGCTCGGAGGAGCCCACCAGCGTCACCCATTGATCGTCCGCGGTGCGGTACATGTTGGAGGGCGCGGTGTAGGTGGCCCGGCTGCCGGAACGGCTGCGCGCCTGCCCCAGCAACTCGTGCTCGACCGGCAGCGCCTCCAGCAAGCGGAACATCGCCTCGGTCGCCGCGAGGTCGATCTCGCGGCCCGGCGCCTCAGGGTGGCGATGGCGTTCCGCGATCGCGGTGGCGATCGAGAAAGCGCCGAACAAGCCCGCGATCACGTCCCCGAGCGGGTAGTTCATGTGCTGCGGACTGCGGCCGCTTTCGCCGGTCAGGTGGGCGAAGCCGCTCATCGCCTCGAAGATGCGGGCGAAGCCCGGGCGTTGCGCATAAGGTCCGGTCTGGCCGAAGCCGGTGACGCGCAGGATGATCAGCTTCGGGTTGACCGACCACAGCGTCGCCGCATCCAGCCCCCACTTGTCGAGCGTGCCGGTGCGGAAGTTCTCGACCAGCACGTCGAAGGACTCGATCAGCCGGAGGAACAGCGCGCGGCCTTCCGGCTTGCGCACGTCGAGCGACACGCCCTTCTTGCCGCGGTTCGAGACTTTCCAGAACAGCGCGTGCTCCGGCGTGGTCGGCGACAGGGAGCGCAGGGGGTCGTTGCCCTCCGGCAGCTCCAGCTTGACGACCTCGGCCCCCAGGTCGGCGCACAGGGAGGCCGAGAAGGGCGCCGCGATCACGGTGGCCATGTCCAGGATGCGGATGCCGGCCAGCGGCCCCTGGGCGGCAGGCGGCGGCGTTTGCGCGATGGCGGTGGGGTGTTCGACGGATTGCATGGTTCGAAGTCTCGTTGCAGCGGTCCATTTGCCGCAACTCGTGTTTCGATATCCTGAACGCCAGAACGATCGTGGCTACCGCAGGCCCAGCGCGAACTCGACGCTGTGCGCCAGCGTGACGAGCCGCGGCCCGATCTCCCGGCGCATCTGCGCAAAGCCGCCGCGCTTGGACGCCACCGCGCAGTTCAGCACGAACTGCGTGCCATCCACCCACCCCTGCAGCGGCACGGCAAAGCCATGGCGGTTGGGCTGCCAGTCGGCCCGTGCGCTGCAGAAGCCGTCGCTGGCCAGTTCCTCGCGGGCCAGGGTCACTGCCTCGGCGTAGCGCTCGAACTCGGCCGGCGCGGCGACCCGTATCTGGTTCAGCAGCGAACGGCGGTCTTCGGCCGTGGCGCGGGCCAGCCAGGCGCGGCCCATGGCCGTGGCCAGCATCGGGATCGGCGCGCCGATGTCGGGCGTCACCACGAAATCCTCGCTGTCCCGCGCGGTCTCGACGTAGACCATGTGGATGCGGTGCCGCAGGCCCAGCGAGACGGCGCCCTCGATCTCGCGCGCCAGGGTTTCCATCATCGGCCGCGCAATCGGTCGGATGCGCATGCTGGCCAGCAGGGGGTGGCTCAGGCCCAGCACCGCGGCACCGAGCCGGTATCGGGCCGTGGCAGTGTCCCGCCGCAGGTAGCCCAGCAGCGTCAGCGTGTGCGTCAGGCGGGCCACGGTGGGCCTGGAGAGGCCCGTGCGTTCCGCAAAGTCCTTGTTGGCCAGGCTCGGCTCGCCGGCGTGAAAGCACAGCAGCAGGTCGATGCCGCTGGCGAGCGTGGTGGCGAACTGCCGGTCCTTGTCGTCGGTCTCGTTCACAGGTCGGCCTCCACGCTGCGCGCCAGCTCGACCAGGCGGGGCCCGATGCGCTGCTCGAGCTGACGTGGTGCGAGCCGCGCGGTGAGCACGCCGCAGTTGAGAACCAGCGTCTCGCCATCCTGGGGGATCAGGATCGGCACGGCGACCGCCTGCACGTCGCTGCGCCACGCGCCGCGGGAGATGCAGAAGCCCTTTCGCTTCAGATCGGCCTGCGCCTGGATCAGGTCGGCGCCGTACGACTGCACCTGGCCGGGTTCCGACGCCTCGATCTGCGCCAGGACTTCTTCGCGCAGTCCCTGCGGCGCCTGCGCGAGCCAGCTGCGGCCCATCGCCGTGGGCAGCATCGGGATGGCCGCCCCGATATCGGGCCGCCATGCGCTGAGGTCGTGCCCGCGGCTGGTCTCGACGTAGACCATGCGCGTGCGGTCCCGCATGCCCAGCGACACCGAGCCGCCCACTTCGTCGGCCAGCTGCTTCATGCGCGAGCGCGCGACTTGCCGGATGCGCAGGCTGGCCATCAGCGGATAGCCGATCGTGAGCGCCGTGGAGCCCAGGCGATAGCGCCGCAGGTGCGCATCGAAGACCACGAGGCCGCGCGCGGCCAGGGTGTAGGTCAGCCTCGAGATGGTCGCCTTCGACAGGCCCGTGCGCTCCGCGAGCTCCTTGTTGCCGAGTGCGGGTTCGCCGACGGTGAAGCAGTGCAGGACCTGCAGGCCGTGCTGCAGCGTGGTCGCGAAGTCGGGGTCGGGGTGGCGGGCGGTGGGCATGTCAGGGCCTTGGTTGCGCCTTGGATGCTACGTCCCGCGACGCATGCCGGCGTTCAAGATAGAGAAACATGGTTTTCCATATGTCATGCCCATCGGTAGTCTTCAGGGCTTGCAGCGCCCACCGATTCCACACGAAATTTCCTGGAGACCCCCATGCGCAAGATGTTCCTGATGGCCGCCGCCAGCCTGCTGGCGTTGGCTTCCGCCGTGCACGCCGAGCCGGGCTATCCGGCCAAGCCGATTCGACTCATCGTGCCCTTTGCGCCCGGTGGCTCCACCGACGTGCTCGCCCGGCTGCTCGCCGAGGCCTTGCGTCCCGAGCTGGGGCAGCCGGTCATCGTCGAGAACAAGGCCGGGGCCGGCGGCAACATCGGCGGTGACTTCGTCGCCAAGGCGCCGCCCGACGGCTACACGCTGCTGATCGCCGCCGCGGGCCCGACCGTCATCAACCCGAGCCTCTACGCCAGGATGCCCTACGACCCGGCCAAGGACCTGCGGCCGGTGACTCTGCTGATCCAGGAACCGAACCTGATGGCGATCAACCCGAAGATCCCGGCGAAGACGGTGCCCGAGTTCATCGCCTACGCCAAGTCCAGGCCGACCGAGGTCAGCTTCGGCTCGCCGGGCAACGGCAGCCCGGCGCACCTGGCGGGCGAATGGTTCAATCAGCTCACCGGCACCACGATGGTCCACGTTCCGTACAAGGGCACGGGCCCGGCGCTGAACGACCTGCTCGCCGGACAGATCGCGATGATGATCGACAACATGCCGGCCCTCTGGCCCCATGTGCAGTCGGGCAAGCTCAGGGCGCTGGCCGTTTCCACCGACAAGCGGGCCACGGCTGCACCCGACGTCCCGACCGTTGTGGAGTCCGGCGTCAAGGGCTTCGCCTTCGGCGCATGGAAGGGCCTGATGGTGCCCGCCGCCACGCCGCCGGACATCGTCGAGCGCCTGCACGCCGCCGCGACGAAGGTCTTGGCCAAGCCGGACTTCCGCAAGCGCCTGATCGACCTGGGCGCCGAGCCGGTCGGCAACACGCCGGCGCAGTTCGCCGCGGTGATCAAGACCGAGACGGCCTCTTGGGCGGCGCTGGTCAAATCCACCGGCACGAAGCTGGACTGATCGAGGAGCGAGACATGCAGCGTGATCCCCAAGCCTTCGAGCAATTCCTGAGCAGCCTTCGCCGCTACGTGCGCGAGCGGCTGGTCCCGAACGAGGCGCGCGTGGCCGAGGCCGACGAGGTGCCCGCCGACCTCGTGGCCGACATGGCAGCACAAGGCCTGTTCGGCTGGTCGATCCCCGAAGCCTATGGCGGCGCGGGCATGACGACCGAAGAGCTGGTGCTGGCCGCGCTGGAGCTGTCGCAGTGTTCGGTGGCGTTCCGGGCCCGAGTCGGCACCAACACCGGCATCGGTTCCGAGGCCCTGGTGGCCGATGGCACCGAGGCGCAGAAAAGGCGCTACCTCCCCCGGCTCGCCAGCGGCGAGCTCACCGGTGCCTTCGCCCTGACGGAGCCGGAAGCCGGTTCGGATGCCGTCTCGCTGCGCAGCTCGGCACAGCGCGAAGGCGAGCACTACGTGCTGAACGGCACCAAGTGCTTCATCACCAACGCGCCGATCGCAGGCCTGTTCACGGTGATGGCACGCACCGACCCTGCAGACCTGTCGGCGCGCGGCGTCACGGCCTTCCTGGTCGAGCGCGGCATGCCGGGGCTCAGCACCGGCCCGGCCTACAAGAAGATGGGCCAGGCCGGCTCGCCGGTGTCCGAGGTGCACATGGACAACTGCATCGTGCCGGCGGAGAACGTCATCGGCGGCCGCGAGGGCCAGGGCTTCAAGACCGCGATGAAGGTGCTCAACAAGCAGCGCATCCACCTGGCCGCCCTGTGCATCGGGCCGGCGATCCGCATGCTGGAAGACGCGGTGACCTTCGTGGCCACGCGCAAGCAGTTCGGCCAGGCGCTCGCCAGCTTCCAGCTGGTCCAGGCCCTGATCGCCGACAGCCAGACCGAGATCCATGCCGCCCGGGCGCTGGTGCTGGACACCGCGCGCAAGCGCGACGAGGGGATCGACGTGACGATGGAGGCGTCGATCTGCAAGTACTTCGCCTCCGAGATGTGCGGCCGCGTGGCCGACCGCTGCGTGCAGATGCTGGGCGGCTACGGCTACATCGCGGATCACGGCATGGAGCGCTTCTACCGCGACGTGCGGCTGTTCCGGCTCTACGAAGGCACGAGCCAGATCCACCAGCTCAACATCGCCAAACGTACTCTGGCGCAAGCCGGGTACGGCGGCTGAGGCGCCGGCATGTTCGGCTACAGCGATCGGCTTCCCGTCCTGCGCGAGGCGGTGCAGCGCTTCGTCGATGAGGAGGCCATCCCGCGCGAGAGCCCGGCGCTCGCGCACGACCTGAACGCCCTCGAAGAGACGACCCATCTGTTGCGCGCCAAGGCCAGGGAGGCGGGCATCTACGGGCCGCAGCTCCCGGCGGCCTGGGGCGGCCTGGGCTTGTCCTGGCGCGACCGCTCGGTGATCCTCGAAGAGGCGGGCCGCAGCTTTCTCGCGCCGCTGGCGATGAACTGCGCGCCGCCGGACCAGCCGAACATGATCAACTTGCTGACCGACGGCTCGCCGGCGCAGCAACAGCGCTACCTCGCGCCGCTGGCACGCGGCGAGACGAGGTCCTGCTTCGCGATGACCGAACCCGAGCCGGGCGCGGGTTCCGACCCATCGATGCTGCAGACCGTGGCCGAGCGCCGCCCCAGCGGATGGTCGATCTCCGGGCGCAAGTGGTTCATCAGCGGCGCGGTCGGCGCCTCGTTCGCGCTGGTGCTGGCCAGGACGGGCGAGGGCGCGACGATCTTCATCGTCGATGCCGACAACCCCGGCTACCGCGTGGTGCGCAACATCGCCAGCATCGACGGTTTCCAGATCGGCGGCCACGGCGAGATCGAGCTCCAGGACTGCTTCGTCGGCGACGACGCGGTGCTGGGCGAGGTGGGCCGGGGCTTCGCCTACGCGCAGATCCGGCTCGAACCGGCACGCCTGTCGCACTGCATGCGATTCATCGGGCGCGCCTCGCGTGCGATGTCGCTGGCGCAGGACTACGCGAAGCGCAGAAGCTCCTTCGGGCAGCCCCTGGCGCAGCTGCAGCAGGTGCAGGCAATGGTGGCGGATTCGCACATCGACCTGCATGCCGCACGCCTGATGACCTGGCACGCCGCCGCGAAGCTCGACGCCAACGAAAGCATCAAGCACGAATCGGCCATGGTGAAGGTGTTCGTGTCGGAAGCGGTGGGACGGGTGGCGGATCGCGCCGCGCAGATCATGGGGGCGCTCGGCATGTCCGAAGACGCGCCGGTCTCGATGATCCTGCGCGAGATGCGCCCCTTCCGCATCTACGACGGCGCCTCGGAGCTGCACCGTTCCACGCTGGCGCGCCGCGTCTTCAAGGAGTCGCGAGCCCCTTGATGCGCGCCGCGGGTGGCAATGTTCAATAAGCGGAGGCGCCGGCGGCGCTCATCGCGCTCTCGGTGCCGAGGCCGAATTCGCTGGCCAGGCGGCGCGCGGCCTGCGCGAGCAGGGTGACGTCGATGCCGACTGCCACGAAGGTGGCGCCGAGCTCGAGGTACCTGCGTGCCAGCGCGAGCTCCGCCGTCAGCGTGCCGGCAGCCTTGCCGCTCGCAACGATGGTCCGGATCGCGCGGTCGATGGCGGCCTGCACCTCCGGATGCCCCGGCGCGCCGCGGTGGCCCATCGACGCCGCCAGGTCGGCCGGGCCGATGAACACGCCGTGCACCCCGTCCACCGCGCAGATCTCTTCGAGGTTGTCGAGAGCGGTGGCGGTCTCGGCCTGCACCAGCAGGCAGACCTCGTCGTTGGCCGCGCCCAGGTAGTCGCGCCGCGCGCCCCAGCGCGAGGCCCGTGCCACGGCAGCGCCGACGCCGCGCACGCCCTCCGGCGGATAGCGCGTGGCCGCGACCAGCGCGCGCGCCTGCGCGGCGGTGTCGACCATGGGCACCAGCAGGTTCTGGGCGCCGATGTCGAGCAGCTGCTTGATCAGCGCGGTGTCGCCGCTCACGGCACGCACGACCGGCTGGCCGGGATAGGCCGCGACCGCCTGCAGCTGCGCCAGGGTGCTGCGCACGTCGTTGGGGGCGTGCTCGCCGTCGATCAGCAGCCACTGGAAGCCGGCGGTCGCGCAGACCTCCGCGCTGTAGGGCTGCGCCATCGACAGCCACAGGCCGACCTGCGGCTGCTTGTTGAGCAGTGCGTGCTTGAATGAATTGTTCATGACCGTCATCTCCATCAATCCAGCCCGCCCTGGCACACGTACTTGGTGTGCAGGTAGTCGTCCAGGCCGTGGACCGACCCCTCGCGGCCATAGCCCGACTCCTTCACGCCGCCGAAGGGCGCCGCCTCGGCCGCCAGCGCGCCTTCGTTGATGCCGACGATGCCCGTCTCCAGCGCCTCGGCCACGCGCCAGATGCGGCGCACGTCCTGCGAGTAGAAGTAGGCGGCCAGTCCGAAGGGCGTGTCGTTGGCCTGCGCGATCACCTCCGCCTCGGTGTCGAAGCGCGTGATCGGTGCCACGGGGCCGAAGGTTTCCTCGCAGGCGCAGGCCATCGTGGCGTCGGCGTCGATGAGCACCGTCGGCGCGTAGTAGTGGGGGCCCAGCGCCGCCAGGCGCTCGCCGCCGGTGAGCACGCGCGCGCCGCGCGCCACCGCGTCGCGGACGTGGCGCTCGATCTTCTCGACCGCGCGCGCATTGATCATCGGCCCGATCTGCGAGGCCGGATCGGTCGCGGGCCCGACCTTGAGCGCGGCGACGCGCGCGACCAGCTTGTCGGCGAAGGCGTCATGCACGCTGCCGTGCACGAACACGCGGTTGGGGCACACGCAGGTCTGCCCGCCGTTGCGGAACTTGGCGGCCATCAGCCCTTCGACCGCGGCATCGAGATCGGCATCCTCGAACACGATGAAGGGGGCATTGCCGCCCAGCTCCAGCGACAGCTTCTTGAGCGTGTCGGCCGAACGGCGCGCGAGGTGCTTGCCCACAGGCGTCGAGCCGGTGAAGGTGATCTTGCGCACGCGCGGATCGTCCAGCCAGACGTCGACCACCTCGGGCGTGCGTTCGCGCGAGGCGGTGACGATGTTGAGCACACCCGGCGGCACGCCCGCCTCTTCGGCCAGCGCCACCAGCGCCAGCGAGGTCAGCGGCGTGTCCTCGGCCGGCTTGCACACCACGGTGCAGCCCGCGGCCAGTGCGGGGGCGATCTTGCGCGCGATCATCGCGGCCGGAAAGTTCCACGGCGTGATCGCGGCGACCACGCCGACCGGCTCCCGGAGCGCAAACATGCGGCGCCCCGGCAGCGGCGCGGGAATGAGCTCGCCGTTGGCGCGTGTCGCCTCCTCGGCGAACCACTCGATGTAGCTGGCGGCGTAGGCGATCTCGCCCTTGCCTTCGGCCAGCGGCTTGCCCTGCTCGCGCGAGACCAGCTTGCCCAGGTCGTCCTGGTTCGCCATCACGAGGTCGTTCCAGCGCTTGATGATCTGTGCGCGCTGCTTGGCCGGCAGCTTGCGCCAGCCCGCGAACGCGGCGTGCGCGGCATCGACGGCGCTGCGCGCCTCGTCGGCGCCGCTGTCCGGCACCTGGGCGATGCGTGCGCCGGTGGCGGGGTCCGTCACGTCGAGCGTGCGGCCGGTGGCGGCACGCCACTCGCCGGCAATGAAGTTGGCGCTGCGCAGCAGGCCGGGTCGGGAAAGCGTCAGGGGCATGGGGTGCGGGATTCGGTGGTTCGGGTCACGAAGAAGGCTCAGCTCACGATGCCCATGTGCCAGGGCACGAACTCGTGATCGCCCAGGCCCAGCAGCTCGCTCTTGGTCGCCTCGCCCGAAGCGGCGCGCAGGATGTGCTGGAAGATGCGCTCGCCCATCTGCTGCACGTCGAGTTCGCCGTCGAGGATGAGGCCGCAGTTGATGTCCATGTCGTCTTCGAGGCGGGTGAACATGGCCGTGTTGCTCGCCAGCTTGAGGGTTGGCGAGGGCTTGGAGCCGAACATCGAGCCGCGGCCGGTGGTGAAGCAGATCAGGTTCGCGCCGCTGGCGATCTGCCCGGTCGAGGCCACCGGGTCGTAGCCGGGCGAATCCATGAACACGAAGCCGGCCTTGTCGATCGGCTCGGCGTATTCGTACACGGCCTGCAGCGGCGTGGTGCCGCCCTTCATCGCGGACCCGAGCGACTTCTCGAAGATGTTGGCCAGGCCGCCGGCCTGATTGCCCGGTCCCACGACGCCATTGAACTGACCGTTGTGGCCGCGTGTGTACGCTTCCCACCAGGCGAGGCGGTCGAGCAGTTTCTGGCCCACCGCCGGGCTGACGGCGCGGCGCGTCAGCATGAACTCCACGCCATGGATCTCCGGGGTCTCCGAGAGGATGGCGGTGCCGCCGTGGCGCACCAGGATGTCCATCGCCGCGCCCAGCGCCGGGTTGGCGGTGATGCCGGAGAAGCCGTCCGAACCCCCGCATTCCAGACCGATCTTCAGGTGCGCGGCGCTGACGGGCTCGCGCTTGACGTCGTTCGCGGTCGGCAGCATGGACTCGATGGCCGCGATGCCTGCGGCGATGGTGGCGCGGGTGCCGCCCGTGTCCTGCATGACGAAGGTCCGCACGTGCGGGCCGGGCTCCAGTCCCTGCGACGAAACCAGATCGGCCACCTGGTTGCGTTCGCAGCCGAGGCCCACGATCAGGACGCCGGCCAGGTTCGGATGGCGGGCATAGCCGGCGATCGTCCGGCGCAGCACGTCGAAGTGCTCGCTCGGAGAGGACATGCCGCAGCCGCTGGTCTGCGCGAAGGCCACCACCCCATCGACATTCGGGTATGGCGCCAGACGCTCGGGCGTGAAGTGCGCCGCGATCTGCTTGATGACGGTGGCCGAGCAGTTCACCGACGAGATCAGCCCGATGAAGTTGCGCGTGGCCACGCTGCCGTCGGGCCGCACGATGCCCATGAAGGTGGCGCGCTCGGCCTCGGGGACGTAGTCGACGGGGCGCACGTCCTCGCAGAAGCCCGGGTCGCGGTCGAAGTCGACCAGCTCGAGGTTGTGCGTGTGCACGTGCTCGCCGGGCTCGATGTCGCGCATGGCCGCGCCGATGACGGTGTCGTACTTCTTGACCTTGTCGCCGGCGGCAATGCGGCGTGCCGCGATCTTGTGGCCGGCGGGCACCTGCGCACGCATGCGCAGGCCGAGCTCCGGCACGGCCTGGCCCAGCGCGATGGGCGCGCGGGCGATCAGCACGTTGTCGTTCTCGTGCAGCCGGATCAGCGGCGAAGGGGTGGTGTCGGCAGTGGTGGCAACAGCGGTCATGCGGATCTCCTGGCGGCGTCGCTTCAGTTCTTGCTCATCAGCTCCTTCAGCTTGAGCCTCTCGATGAGCACCTTTTCCTTGGCCACACTGGCGCTGACGTACTTCTCGTAGTCCGGCGCGTCGAGGTACATCAGCGGTGCGTCGATCCTGGCGCAGGCCGCAGCGAACTCCGGGCTTGCGGCGGCGGCCTTGAAGGCCGCGCGCAGCCGGGCGGCGATGTCCGCGGGCAGGCCCTTCGGCGCGCCGATGCCGTTGGGGGCATCCACCACGACGTTGTAGCCGGCCTCCTTCAACGTGGGCGCGTCGTTGAACTCCGCCGTGCGCTGCTCGCCCCAGGTGGCCAGGAGGCGCAGCTTGCCCGACTTGACGTGCGGCGCCCACGAGCTGGAGTCGGCCAGTACGTCGACGTGGCCACCCATCAGCGCCTGCAGCGCCTCGGAGCCGCCCTTGAAGGGGATCGCGTTGAACTTCACGCCGGCGGCGATGGCGAACTCCTCCATGCCGACATGCGTCGCGCCGCCCAGGCCCGCGGTGCCGTAGGTGATCTTGTCGGGGTTGGCCTTGGCATCGGCCACCAGGTCCTTCAGCGTCTTCCAGGGCGCTTCGGCGCGCACGGCGATGCCGAAGGTCTGGCCCGAGACGCGTGCGATGTAGCTGAGGTCCTTGAGCGGATCGACCTGCACCATGCCGAGCTGCGAGAAGCGCGTCACCGAGATCGGGATCTGGCCGATGGTGTAGCCGTCGGGCTTGGCGCTCGCCAGTGCCTTCAAGCCAATCATCCCGGAGGCGCCGGCCTTGTTGTCCACCACGACCGATTGGCCGAGCTCCCTGCCTGCCGCGGTGCACAGCGCGCGCATGGTGACGTCCGCGGTGCCGCCGGCGGGCCAGGGGCAGATGAAGGTGATGGGGCGCTCGGGGTAGCCGGCCGCGGCAGCGCGCGTGGCGGCAAGCGGAAGCAGGGCAGCACCGAGGCTGCCCAGCACGAACTGGCGGCGATTGGATCGCATCGTCTTGTCTCCTGAATGCATCGTGGGAAGCCCCGATTGTTCAAGGTGTCATCATTACAATCCAATGAAGTTATCGACTCTCTTCTTTCTCTTTAGGTTATGAAGAATGCCTGACATCGATCGTGTGCTTCGCTCCAACCTGAAGCTGCGGCACCTGCAGCTGCTGGTGGCGCTCGACGAGTTTCGCCATCTTGGCCGCGCCGCCGAATTCCTGTCGGTGACTCAGCCGGCCGTATCGAAGATGCTGGCCGAGATCGAGCGCATGTTCGACCTCGAGCTGTTCCTGCGCTCGACACGCGGAACGGAGCCGACCGCCTACGGCTCGGCCGTGGTGCGCTTCGCGCGCTCGGTGCTGGCCGACTACGGCCGCACGCGCGACGAGATCGCGGCCGTGGCGAGCGGCGCCGCGGGCCGCACCAGCGTCGGCGCCATGGTGGTCGCCACGCCGTCCCTGCTGATGCGTGCCGTCGCGCTTCTGAAGGAGCGCTCGACGCAGACCACCGTGATGATCGAGGAGGGCGATCTGACCCGGCTGCTGCCGCGCTTGCGCGTCGGCGAACTGGACCTCTTCGTCGGCCGGCTCGAGCCGGGCTATGCGGCGCCGGACCTGAAGACCGAGCCCTTGTATGCCGAGCCCATGTGCGTCGTGGTCCGGCCCGACCACGAACTGGCGTCCGCCGCCAAGCCGGGCTGGAGCCAGCTCGTCCAGCTGCCGTGGGTGGTGCCTCCGCCCTGGGCGTCGTCGCGCATGAAGCTGGAGCAGATGTTCTACAAGCATCGGCTGGTCCCGCCTGCGGACATCGTCGAAACCGCTTCCTTCCTGGTGACGCTCAGCTGCATTCGCGAGCGATCCGCCGTCGGCTTTCTGGCGCTCGGCGTGGCGCGGCATTTCGAAGGCGAGGGCCTGGTCAAGGCGCTCGGACTGGCGGTTCCGATCGAGCTGCCGCCGGTCGGCATGATGACGATGCAGGGGCGCGACCCGACGCCGGCGACGGGGCAACTGATGCAATGCCTGCGGACCGCGGCCGCCGAGCTGATGCCGGCTGGACCTGCCAGGCGTATTAAGAGGTGAACAGCATGTCAAAGCTTCGACTCAGGATCTCGATGTCGCTGGACGGGTTCGTCGCCGGTCCGAGCCAAAGCCTGCAGGAGCCACTCGGCATCGGCGGCGAGCGATTGCACGAGTGGGTATTCCCGCTGGAGGCTTGGCGGCGTCCGCATGGCATGGAAGGCGGCGTGGTGAACGAGAGCACGCCGGTGATGGAGGAAGAACTTGCCAACATTGGCGCAACCATCATGGGCCGCAACATGTTCGGCGGCGGTCCGGGCCCGTGGGACAAGACGGATGCCTGGAACGGCTGGTGGGGTCGCAATCCGCCGTTTCATCACCCGGTGTTCGTGCTGACGCATCACGCGCGCGACCCGTTGATCCTGGAGGGTGGCACGAGCTTTACGTTCGTGACCGACGGCATTGAGAGTGCGCTGGATCAGGCTCGGCGTGCGGCGGGCGGGAAGGACGTAGCGCTGTCGGGCGGCGCGCGCGCTGCGCAGCAATACTTGAAGGCCGGCCTGGTCGATGAAATGCAGCTTCATCTGGTCCCGACCTTACTCGGCAGTGGCGAGCGCCTGTTCGACGACGACCAAGCCCTGCACGACCTCGCCATGGTGAAAACAGTCGCGGCGCCGAACGTGATTCACCTGAAATTCGTGAGAAAGTAAAAGCGTCCCGCTTCGATTCAAGCCTTGCCTCGGTAGATGACATTGAACCGCTCGCACGCGACAGGCATGGTCAGACTGGGTTCTCGACCCATGCGCGCGCACTCGCGGCCAAAGTAGGCCCAGTGCACGCGGCGCCAGTACTCCAACGACGCATCGCCTTCACCTTCGATGGCTGCGAATTCGGCGGTGACTTGGTCGAATGGCAACACCTCGACCTGCAGAGTTTCGATGACACAGGCAGGCCTTCCGTCCCAGTAGGTGACGACGCTGAGGGCACCGGGCTTGGGTGGTGAACCACCCGCGTTCTCGAATGACCAGACCAGACCGGCAGTGGCCCGCTTGACGCCGGCAAGCACAAGGTCGGCAAGTTCGTTGGCGGTGGCCTCGTTGTCATCGAAGTGGAATGCCTCGAAGAACCGGTCGGAGCCATCCTCTCCAAGCTCGGCGCAGAAAGCGTCCCAGAACATCGCGATGCTTGAAGGAATGCTCATGCTCGTCTTGGCAGCTATGGCGGTTGATTGGAAGGTCTGTGCCGATGTCGCGACCGGCGCGGCGAGGTGAAGCTCAAGGGGCGGCCGCGCAACCTTCGGGCTTGAACACCCGTGTGGTCGAAGCCGGGTATTTCTCGAGCTTGGCAGCCGACCGCCGTGGGCGCGGGAGCAACTCGCCGCCGCAGTTCGGGCAGATTCCGGCCAAGCGCTGGGCGGCGCAGTCACTGCAGAACGTGCACTCGAAGGAGCAAATCCGTGCGGCAGTCGAATCTGGCGGCAAGTCTCGGTCACAACACTCGCATCCGGGACGCATCTGGAGCATGGCGAAGGCCTCTGGTAGTCTGGTCAAGGAAGCTTAAGCGAAGCGCACCGGACAAGGAACCTCCCCTCTCATCTTTCCAAGGAGTTCATTGTGAAACTCTCCATGCGCCGCTGGCGGCTGCTTCTGTTTCTGCTGTCATTCGGCCTGCTCCTGCCGCTGAGGGCGCAGACTGCGGCTCAGGTGGTGGACATCCCGACTCGGCCCGGCGTGACGCAGCGCTTCATCTACCTCGCTCCCGACAAGCCGCGCGCCGCAGCCATTCTTCTGGCAGGCGGCCATGGTGGCCTGCAGCTATTTGCCAACGGCAGCGCCAAGTGGGGCGACGGCAATTTCCTTGTGCGCACGCGCGACCTGTTCGCCCAGCAGGGTCTCGCCGTGGCGGTGGTCGATGCGCCTTCGGACCGGCAGTCGGCGCCGTTTCTCAATGGCTTTCGGCAGTCGCCCGAGCACGTGGCCGATCTCAAGGCGGTGATCGCATGGTTGCGCGACAAGACCGGGGTGCCGGTGTGGCTGGTGGGCACGAGCCGCGGCACGCAGTCGGCCGCCTGGACCGCCACGCAATTGCCGCGTGTCGATGGAGGGCCGGACGGCTTGGTGCTGACCTCCGCCATCCTGAGCGACCCGCGCGGCCGCGCAGTACCGGCCATGCCGTTGGAGCGTGTGGCTGTGCCGGTGCTGGTGGTGCACCACCAGCAGGACGGTTGCAAGCTGTGCGACTTCAGCGAGGCGCCGGGCCTGATGGAGAAGTTCACGGCCGCGCCGCGCAAGGAACTCATCGCAGTCAGCGGGGGCATCAGCAGGGGCGACGCCTGCGAGGCCTGGTCCTACCACGGCTACAACGGCCTGGAGACCGAGGTGGTGGGCCGTATTGCGGCCTGGATCACCGCGCATTGAGGCTTCGCAGACACCGGGTCTGCGAACGACCGGTTGAATCCACACCCGCAGCCGTCAGTCTTCTTTTCGGTCGCGCGGAGAAGAGGCGATGGGCTCGAAGCCAAACCTGAGCGCCACGGCACGGCAATAGCACTGAGCGATCATGCCCAATTCTGCCTTCGCGTTGGACGTCCTGGGTTGTGGGCCCGGATTCCTAACCTTCGACCGGCGGCATCCCCTCGAAGCCCGGTAGCCTCCGAAGCAGCGCCGTCATCGACTTCGCAGCAAGCGCCGGGACATCGGCGATGTCCACCCACCTGAACTGGTCCACTTCAGGAGTCATCACGCCTGACGCGTGGTGAGGGAAGAAGCTCGTGCATTTGCATGCCGCGATATCGCAGTCGCGCGTGTGCAGGGCGACACGGAACAGGTGCAGTTCCTTTCGGGGGAGATAGGCCATGCGCCCAAGCTCCTCCATCGAATCCGCAGTCAGTTCGATGCCCGTCTCTTCCCGGACTTCGCGGATGGCCGCCTCGCGCGCGGACTCGCCTTCTTCCGCGCCACCCTTCGGGATGTCCCAGTGCTTCTGCCCGGTGGCGTGCGCCAGCAGGAGCTGGCCTTGCTCGTTGAGGATGAGCACCCCATAGGAAGTGGCTTTCATGGCCTGCGGATTGTCGTCGGAAGAGGTACGGTTCGCGAAGACGATGGCCGCCTCATCAGGGCTCGAAGAACGGCACCGGCACCATCAGCTTCGTCTCCTGCGACACCAGATAGGCGGCCTGCGCGCTCTTCTCTAGATAGCTCGCCCACGCGGGATCGCGCTGCATCGCCGCGCGCCTGCCGGCGCGGTCCGCCGCATCGGCGAAGACCCAGATGTGCGTGTAGCTGTTGACGTTGCCGGTCTCGGTCTGCAGATAGGCCAGAGGCTCTCCGAGGTGGCGGCGCTGGATGTCGAAGCCGTGCTCGGCATAGAGCGCGAGATGGCGTTTCAGCGTGCCGGGCCGGCAGGTGTAGGTGCGTACGTCGTAGAGCATGTGAGTTCGGTTTCCTCGGGATTCAACAAAGGGATCTGCAGCCTCAGTCCGCGGTCGCGCCGGAGCGCTCGACCAGCGCGCCCCAGCGCTTCACTTCCTGCGCGACGAAGGGCTGGAAGGCGTCGTGCCGGTCGCCGATGGGGTCGGCGCCGAGTTCCTTGAGGCGTGCCTGCACGCCCGGGTCGGCCACCGCCTGCGCGATCGATGCGGACAGCCTGGCCACCACCGGCGCCGGGGTGCCGGCCGGTGCGAAGAGGCCGAACCACGAGCGCGCTTCCATCTGCGGATAGCCGGCTTCGGCGAAGGTCGGCACCTCGGACAGGTTGGCGCGGCGGTCCTTGCCGGTCACCGCCAGCGGGCGCAGCTTGCCGGCCTGCACTTGCGTCAGCACCTCGGGCAGGTTGGCGAACATCGCTTGCACCTGGCCGCCGATCAGGTCGGTCTGCGCCAGCGCGCCGCCCTTGTAGGGCACGTGCAGCATGCGGGTGCCGAGCAGGGTGTTGAACTGCTCGCCCGCCAGGTGCGCCGCGGTGCCGGTACCGCCGGAGGCGAAGTTGATCCTGTCGCCCTGCGCCTTCGCGAAGGCCGCAAACTCGGCCGCGCTGCGCGCCGGCACGCCGGGGTTGACCACCAGCACCAGCGGCACCGAGGCCAGGTTCGACAGCGCGGCGAGGTCCTTCGTCAGGCTGTAGTCGAGCTTGCGGTAGAGCGTCGCGTTGATCGCGTGGCTCGAGGTCGCCATCAGGATCGTGTAGCCGTCGGGCGCGGCGCGGGCCACGGCCACGGCGCCGATGTTGCCGTTGGCGCCGGCTTTGTTGTCGACCACCACGGGCTGGCCGAGCTGGTCCGAGAGCTTCTGCCCCACCACGCGCGCGATCACGTCGGTCGCGCCGCCGGCGGCGAAAGGCACCACGATGCGGATCGGGCGGGTGGGGAACTCGGCGGGGCTCTGCGCGTGGGCCTGCATGAGCACGCAGGCACCCAGTGCCGCCAGGGCCGAAGCCCGCAGCAGTTTGTTCATGTGTGTCTCCTTGTCGTTGAAAGAATGAATGCGGGTCAGGCGGCTGCGCGCAAGGCGCTCTCGCGCAGCTCGCTCAGCGTGGCGCGCGGCGTCAGGATCTCGGGCTCGATCGCCAGCTCGATGAGCGCGCCGCCCGCGGCGAGGGCGCGCTGCAGCGCCGGCGCGAAGTCCTCGCTGCGCTCGACCCGCTCGGCGTGCAGGCCGAAGGATTCCGCATAGACCACGAAGTCCGGATTGCAGAGCTCGGTGCCGATGGGCCGGCCCGGGTAGTTCACTTCCTGGTGCATGCGGATCGTTCCGTACATGCCGTTGTTGAAAACGATGAAGACGATCGAGAGTGCGTGGCGCTTCACGGTCGCGAGCTCCTGCGACGTCATCAGGAAGCAGCCGTCGCCGGCCAGGCAGACCACCTGGCGCGACGGATGCTGCAGCTTGGCCGCGATGGCCGCAGGCACGCCGTAGCCCATCGCGCCGCTGGTGGGCGCGAGCTGGGTGTGCGGGCGCGAGAAGGGGTAGTAGCGGTGCGCCCAGGCGCTGTAGTTCCCGGCGCCGTTGGTGAGGATCGCTTCGGGCTCGAGCGTGTCGCGCAGCGTCTGGATGACCCGCGCCGGGTCGAGCTTGGCCTCGCGCGTCGAGGGTGCGACATAACGCTCGTAGTGGCCGCGCAGCCGGTCGAGCCATGCACGCCAGGGTGCGCGCTCGATCGGAGGCATCGCGCCCGCGGCCTGCGCGAAGGGGTCGGGGCTGCTCAGGATCTTGAGTGCCGGCTGGTACACGCGCCCCAGTTCCTCGGCGCAGGGCAGCACGTGCACCAGTCGCTGGCGCGGCACGGGAACATCGAGCAGCGTGTAGCCGCTGGTGACGATCTCGCCCAATCGGGTGCCGGCGGCGATCAGCAGGTCGGCCTCGCGCACCGCCTTGGCCAGCTCGGGATTGACGCCGATGCCGATCTCGCCGACGTACTGCGGATGGCTGTTGTCGAAGAGATCCTGCCGTCGAAAGGCGCAGGCCACGGGCAGGCCGTTCTGCACGGCAAAGCGCTCGATCGCCTCGCGGCCCGGAGCACCCCAGCCGGGACCGCCGAGCAGCAGCAGCGGCCGTTGCGCCGCGGCAAGGAGCTCGCGCAGGCGCAGCATCGCGTCGGGCGCGGGATGCGCCTGCGGCACGTCCACGCGCGGTGCCGCGACCGGAAAGGCGGAGTCGGTCAGCATGTCCTCGGGCAGCGCCAGCACGACGGGGCCGGGGCGCCCCGACATTGCCACCGAGTAGGCGCGCGCCATGAACTCGGGCACACGCGCGACGTCGTCGATCTGCGCCACCCATTTCGCGAAGGGGCCGAACATGCGACGGTAGTCGACCTCCTGGAAGGCCTCGCGCTCGATCATGTCGCGCCCCACCTGGCCGATCAGCAGGATCATCGGCGTCGAGTCCTGGAAGGCGGTGTGCACGCCGATGCTCGCATTGGTGGCACCCGGCCCGCGCGTGACCATGCAGACGCCGGGCCGGCCGGTGAGCTTGCCGTGGGCCTCGGCCATGAAAGCGGCGGCGCCTTCGTGGCGGCAGGCCACCACGCGCACGGCGTCCTGCTGCGCATGAAGCGCGTTCAGCACGTCGAGGTAGCTCTCGCCCGGCACGCAGAACACGGTGTCGGTGCCTTGCGCGAACAGCGCGTCGACGATCAACTGGCCGCCGGTGCGGCGTTGGAGGGAATCGTTCATCGCCAGCCATCGGACCGCCATCGCGGCCGCGGAGTTGAGGAGGGATGAACTTTAGGGGGCCGATAGCCTGGGGCGTTAGGACGATTGCGAGTCCGTCTTGTACTTTTCGGCGGCCCGAGCCCGGGGCTTGCCCCAGCCGGCTAGCGGGGCGTGCCGTAGCGCTTCTTGAACTCGCCGGGCGTCAGCTGCGTGCGCTTCTTGAAGAAGCGGCTGAAGTAGGCATGGTCCTCGAAGCGAAGATGGAACGCGATTTCGGCGACGCCCTTGTCGGTGTTGCACAGCAGCCGCTTGGCCTCGAGCACGAGGCGCTCGTGCACCAGTTCGCCGGCGGTCTTGCCGAGCGTGCGCTTGACGGCATCGTTGAGCTGGCGCTCCGTGACATGCAGCCGCTGCGCATAGTCGCGCAGCGGACCGAAGTCGAGATAGTGCTGGTCGATCAGGAGCTTGAAGCGCCGGGTCAGCGCGTAGCTTTGCGGAGAAGCGCCGTCGGCGCTGCGCGCCGGATAGAGCCGACGCAGCCGCGTGAGCAGCACCAGCAGGTAGGAGCGCACGATGTCCAGGCGCCCCTCGGCCCCTCCGAGCATTTCCCTTTCCATCTCGTGCAAGAGCGGCAGCAGCGCGTCGTGCTGGGCCTGGTCGAGGTAGAGCACGGGCGCGTCCGAGGCAATGTGGAAGAACGGGTACTGCGCGATGTCGTCGGCGCGCGGGAACATCTGCACGAAGAACTCGGTGCTGAAGTTGATGACGAAGCCCTTCGGCGGCACGGTCGAGGCCCAGGCGTGCAGCTGGCCGGGCGAGACGAAGAACACCGCGTTGGCGCGCGCCGCGAAGGTCTCGAAGTCGAGCAGATGCGTGCCGGCCGCCTCGCTCATCCACAGCAGGTGATAGTAGTTGTGGCGGTGCGGAAAGCCGCGCGGGATGTCCGGACGGTTCTCGAGACGTACGAGGTCGAAGTAGAACGCGCCAGCTTCGCCGCTGAAGTCGGAGCTGTCGAAGACGGGGAAATCGGTGGCGGGCATCGTGTACGCGAAGGGGGCTTTGGGCGCTCGGTAGCAGGGGATAGCCAAGCTGCGACGGGATGCTACAGCGCGACATGGCGACGCTGCGGCGTCTCGCGTTGACCAGCGGTGCGGTCCAGGTATATACTTTTTGTATATACATAGAAGGAGGCTTTCCCTATGACTTATGCCCGTGTCTTCCAGTCCGGCAACAGCCAAGCTGTGCGCCTTCCGAAGGAGTTTCGACTCACAGCCGAGCAGGTGGAGATTTTTCGCCAAGGCAACGACATCGTGCTGCGAGAGCGGCCTGTCAGCGCGGTCGCCATTTTTGACGCACTCATCAGCATGCCCGCCGACTTCATGGATGAGGGTCGGAACGAAAGTCCCCCCCAAGAGCGGGAGCCGTTCTGAATGGCCATTCGCTACCTTCTTGACACCAATATCTGCATCTACATCGCCAAGCACAATCCGGCCTCTGTTCGCGCGCGCTTTGAACAACTGAGTGCTGACGTTCTCGCCATGTCGGTCATCACGCTGGGTGAATTGCAACATGGCGCTGAAAAGAGCCAAGCTCGCTCAAAGGCCTTGGCTGCACTGCAGCAACTGCAGAATGTCATTCAGGTCGTACCGCTCACAGATGCAGTGGGCCAGCACTACGGCCAGATCCGCAGCACCCTCGAGCGCAGAGGTCTGCCTATCGGCAACAACGACCTCTGGATCGCTGCTCATGCTCGTGCCGAAGGCTGGGTGCTGGTCACCAACAACGAACGTGAGTTCTGTCGTGTCGACGATCTGCAGATCGAGAACTGGACTTGACGACTTGGTCGGCTACCCGCCGGCTTGCACGCCGGGTCCAGAAAATCGCCATGCACCAGCGGCGGCTCGAGAGCCGATCTGACGGCAACGGACTTCGCGGGCCGGGCGCGGTCGGAGCAATTCATCGCTCAATGCCGAATCTCGGCAAGAAATTTCTGCGCGCGCTCCGACGAAGGCCGCTCGAAGAATTCGTCCGGGGTGGCCTCTTCGACGATGCGCCCCGCGTCCATGAACCAGACCCGGTCGGCGACTTCGCGCGCGAAGCCCATCTCGTGCGTGACGCAGACCATGGTCATGCCGTCTCTCGCCAACGATTTCATGACCGCCAGTACCTCGCCCACCATCTCGGGGTCGAGCGCGCTCGTCGGTTCGTCGAAGAGCATCACCGGCGGGTTCATCGCCAGTGCCCGCGCGATCGCCACGCGCTGCTGCTGGCCACCCGACAACTGCAACGGGAAGGCGTCGCACTTGTGCCCGAGCCCGACCTTGGCCAGCAGCTCGCGCGCACGCGCTTCGGCACTGGCCCGCGACGCACCGGCGACCTTGACCGGCCCGAGCGAGACGTTCTGCAGCGCGTTCAGGTGCGGAAAGAGGTTGAACTGCTGGAAGACGAAGCCGATGCGGCTGCGTATCCGATTGATGTTGCCGCCCCGCTCGTGGGTGTCGACCCCCTCGACCCTGATCGTGCCCTGCTGGATCTCTTCGAGGCGGTTCACGGTCCGGATCAGCGTGGACTTGCCCGAGCCCGAAGGCCCGCAGACCACGACGACCTCGCCTCTGGCGACTTCGGCGTTGATGTTGGCCAGGGCCTGGTAGTCGCCGTACCACTTGCCCACCCTGCTGAAGCTGATCATGCGATGGCTCCTTCTGCCGATGCAGCCGGGGAGGCCGCGGCCGCCGGCATGGACCTGCGCCCGCGCTGGATACGCCGCTCGATCCAGCGCACCACCGAGGTCAGCGCGAAGCAGAGCGCGAAGTAGGTGAGGGCGAGCAGCGCGTAGACCTCGAAGGGCTGCGTCAGCAGCATGTTGTTGACCTGGCCGGCCGCGAAGGTGAGCTCCTGCACGCTGATCACGTAGCCGAGCGAGGTCTCCTTGATGGTCGAGATGAACTGGCTCAGCATGCTGGGCAGCATGTTGTAGAGCGCCTGCGGCAGCACGATGAGGCGCTGGGTCTGCATGTGGCTGAGCCCGATGGCGCGGGCCGCTTCGACCTGGCCCTTGGGCAGTGCCTCGATGCCGGCGCGGATCACCTCGGCCAGATAGGCGCTCTCGTAGATGACCAGTGCGCACAGCATGGTCACGAAGCCCGACACCGTGTGCCCCAGCAGCGCCGGGATGGCGAAGTAGGTCCAGAAGATGAACATGATGAGCGGGAGTCCGCGCACCACGTAGATCAAGGCCAGGGCCGGTGCCCGCAGCAGGGCCCAGGGGCTGGTGCGCATCAGCGCCAGCACGACGCTCAACGGAAATGCAAGGCAGATGCCCAGCACCGAGAGGATCAGGGTCAGCGCCAGTCCGCCGAGCGGTCCGTTCGGGTAGTTGCCGACCAGGAACAGCAGCCAGTATTCACGCACGATGTCGAGCATGTTCAGCGCCTCGCCGTTTGAAATCGCTGTTCGAGCAGGTGGCCGGTCGCCATGATCACGAAGGACACGCCCAGGTAGATGAGCGTCGAGACAGCGAAGATCTCGAAGCTGCGGAAGGTCTGCCCCTCGATCTGCCGCGTGGCATAGGTGAGTTCGGCCACGCCGATGGCCATCAGCAGGCTGGTGTTCTTGAACAGCAGCAGGGTGTCGTTCACCAGCGCCGGCAGCGCGGCGCGCAGCGCCTGCGGCAGCACGATGCAATGCATCGTCTGCACGAAGTTCAGGCCGATGGCACGGGCCGCCTCGATCTGTCCGTGTGCCACGGTGCGGATGCCGCTTCGCAGGTCCTCCGAGACATACGCGCCCAGGCAGAGGCCGAGGGCAACAGCGCCGGGCACGAGGCCGCCGCCGTGCCCGTTGAGCCACTGCTGCACCGCCGCCGGCAGCACGGCGGTCACGCCGAAGTACCAGAACAGCACTTGCACCAGCAGCGGCACGTTGCGGTGGTAGGCCACGTACAGCGCCACCAGGCGGTCGCACACGCGCGATGGCAAGGCGCGCACGGACGCGAGAACTGCCCCGACCGCGAACGCGATCGACCAGGAGATCAGCGTCAGCAGCAGCGTGATCAGCAGTCCGCGCCACAGCAGTGAGCCATGATCGCCGGCCAGCAGATCGAGGGACAGGAGCTGGCCGGTCATGACGGCGCTCAGCGGGCAGCCGTGGCGATCGGGCCGATCGAGAAGTCGCGGCTCGACTTGTACAGGGTCGCCGGCCCCAGCCACTTGTCGAAGATCTTCGCGGCCTCGCCCGAACGCTCCATGCCCGCGAGCGTGTCGTTCACATGCTTGAGCAGGGCCGGCTCGCCCTTGCGGACGCCCAGGCCCCAGGGCTCGGCCATCATCGATTCCGGCAGGAGCATGAGTTCGGTCTTGCCCGCCGCCTGGCGCATGAAGCGCGTCGATGCGAGCTCGGACAGGGCGAAGCCGTCCACCTTGCCTTGCAGCAGGGCGACGAAGGCGCTCGGCGGATCCTGGAAGGTCAGCAGCTCGGCGCCCGGCACCTTCGCCTTGACGGCCTGCTCGGAAGACGACCCCTTGGGCGCACTGATTCGCTTGCCGTTCAGGCCGCTGAAGGCGCGAATGCCGTCGCCGGTGCGCACCATGATCTTCTGCTGGCTCACGAAGTACTGGTGGCTGAAGTCGATCTGCTCGGCCCGCTGGGGCGAGTAGCCGAGGTTGGCTGCGACGATGTCCACGCGGCCCTGGCTCAGCTCGGGAATGCGTGCCTCGACCGCCACCAGCTTGAGCTCGAGTTTGACGCCCAGGCTGTCCGCCACGGCCTTGCAGAAGTCGACGTCGTAGCCGCGGATCTCGCGCGTCGCCCGGTCCGAGAAGCTGAAGGGCTCGGCCGTGCCCAAGGTCGCGCAGACCAGGCTGCCGCGCTGCTTGATGGTGGCGAACTGGTCGGCCGAGGCGATGCCGGTGAAGGCCAGAAGTCCCACCGCGAGGGCGACGAAACGCTTGGGGAAGAAGTGCTGCTGTGGCATGGGGTCGTACTCCGTGATTGGATGAATCAGCGCAAGGAGGCGCAGGCCTCTCGAATGTTCCGGCAGCCCTGTTCGATCTGGTCGATCGAGGTGGCAAAGGAAATGCGCAGGAAGCCGGGCATGCCGTAGGAGGCGCCGTCGATCGTCGCGACACCGGCCTCCTCGAGCAGGAAGAGCATCACGTCCAGATCGTTGCCGAGCACCCGGCCATCGGCCCGCTGCCTGCCCAGGAGACCGCTCACGTCGGGGAACACGTAGAAGGCGCCGTCGGGCTCGCTGCAGTCGATGCCCGGGACGGCGTTCAGCAGCTCGACCATCCGGTCGCGCCGCGCAGAAAAATCGGCTACCGCCGCGGCCACGCACTGCTGCGGCCCGTTCAACGCGGTCACGGCGGCCGCCTGGCTCATCGCCGCCGCGCATGAGGTGCTCTGCGACAGCAGCAGGGCGATGGCCCGCATGAGCGGCAGCGGTCCGGCGCCGAATCCGATTCGCCATCCGGTCATCGCGTAGCTCTTCGACATGCCGTTGACGATCAGCGTGCGCTCCGCGAGCGCCGGCGCGACCTGCAGCATCGAGCGGTGCACGGCAGCGCCGTAGACGAAATGCTCGTAGATCTCGTCGGTCAGCAGCCAGACCGACGGATGCCGCGACAGGACTTCGGCCAGGGCGCCCAGCTCCGCTTCGGTGTAGACCGCACCGCTCGGGTTGTTGGGCGAGTTCAGGATCACCCAGCGTGTCCTCGGCGTGATGGCCGCTTCCAGGGCCGGGGCCGTCAGCTTGAATCCGCTCGCCTTGCCGCAAGGCACGACGACCGGCACGCCGCCCTGGATTGCGACCATGTCGGGGTACGAGACCCAGTAGGGGGCGGGGACGATGACCTCGTCGCCGGCGTTGAGCGAAGCGGCGAGCGCCTCGTGGATGATCTGCTTGGCGCCACAGCCGACCACCACCAGTTCCGGCGTGAAGGCGAGCTGGTTTTCCCGTGCGAGCTTGTCGGCGATGGCTTGGCGCAGGGCGGGCGTGCCGGTCGAGGCCGTGTAGCGCGTCTGCCCGCCGTGCAGGGCCTCCACGCCGGCGGCGACGATGTGCGGCGGCGTCGGGAAGTCCGGCTCGCCGATCGTGAAGTCGATGATGCGCCGGCCTGCGGCGCGCAGGCCGTCGACGCGGCTCTTGGCCATCATGCTGGGTGAAGCTTTGACGCTGCTCAGGCGCTCGGCGAGGATCGTCATGGGAAAGGTGTCTCCAGGTTCCGGTGTTCAGAGGCCGTGGGCCTGGAGCATTCGCGTCAGCCAGCTCTGCTCGCGCTGGCCATTGGCGATCTCCGCCTTGATGTCGGATTCGAAGGCGGCGCTTCGATGCGCGGCCGCAATCAGCGCGGCGGCATCGGCCGCGGGAAAGCACAGAAGGCCGTCTTCGTCGCCGACGATCGCGTCGCCGGGCGCGACCACCTGACCATCGATGGCGACCGGCACGTTGATGGCGCCCGGCCCGGCCTTGTAGGGCCCGCGATGGATCGAAGTCCTGGCGTAGCAAGGGAAGTCGGCTTCGACGAAGGCGGCGGTGTCGCGCACCGCGCCGTCGACCACGAAGCCCGCGCAGCCGTGCCGCTGCGCGTAGCGCAAGATGAGCTCGCCCACCAGTGCGTTGGTGGCGTCGCCCGCGCCGTCGACCACCAGCACGTGGCCCGGCGACATCATCGTCAGCGCCTTGTAGATCAGCAGGTTGTCGCCGGGCCGCACCTTCACCGTGAAGGCCGTGCCCGCCAGCCTGGCGCCGCGGTGGAAGCGGCGCAGGCCACCCATGCCCGACAGCCGATGCAGGTTGTCGCTGAGGTGCGAGACCGCAATGCCCCGCAAGGCCTCGACCTGGGCCGGGGGCAGGAGGGCGGGCGCCGCGTTGATGGAAAGGCTGGACATTGCGTTGGAGCGACAAGTGGCGATGGACGAATTGTTGGCCGCGCACCAGATTAAAAAAAGCGATATTTACTACTAGCTGGCTATCGCCTAAAGTGATTGAACTGCATCCTGCGCCGGAACCGCCTTGTTCACCTATAAGCAACTCGAAGCCCTCTACTGGATCGCCGAGCTCAACGGCTTCGCCGCGGCCGCGCGCAAGCTCAACACCACCCAGTCGGCCATCTCCAAACGCGTGCAGGAGCTGGAGTCCTCGCTGGGCGCGCCGCTGTTCGACCGCGCGCAGCGCAACGCCAAGCTGTCGGAGAGAGGCGCAGAGGTGCTGCATCTGGCCAAGCGGCTGCTCGAGCAGCGCGACGCGGCGGTCGAGCAGCTGAGCAATCCCGCGGTCATCTCGCGCCGCGTGCGCATCGGCGTCACCGAACTGACGGCCATCACCTGGCTGCCGCGCTTCGTTCGGCTGCTGCGCAAGAACTATCCGAAGATCGTCGTCGAACCCGACGTCGACGCGAGCGTGAACCTGCGCGACAGGCTGCTGGCCGACGAGATGGACCTGATCATCGTTCCGGAGGTGGTGGCCCAGCCCCGGCTGGCGAAGCTGCATCTGGGCACGGTGCAACTGGTGTGGATGTGCAAGCCCGGCCTGCTGCCGACCTCGCGGCTGGTGAGCCAGGACGAGCTGGCTGCCACCACGATCCTCACGCAGGGCGGCACCTCGGGCACCGCCATCCTCTTCGAGCCCTGGCTGCGCCCGCTGGCGCTGGCGCAAGCCAGGACCATCAACAGCAACAACATGCTCGCGCTGATCGGCTTCACGGTGGCCGGCATCGGCGTCAGCTACCTGCCGCGCGCCTGCCTGCAGCCCCTGATCGACCGCCGCGCGCTGGCGGTCCTGAAGACCTCGCCCGCCTTGCCGCTGGTGAACTATGTGGCCCTGTACCGAAGCGGGGGCCAGAGCTCGCTGATGTCATCGATCGCGAACCTGGCGCAGGAAGTCTGCGACTTCTCGAAGCTGTTCCAGACCAGCGCGTTCGATGCGAAGGATCCGACGGACCTCGGGGTCGCGCTCTTTGGGGGCGTCGGGGCTGCGAAGTCGCGGGGCCGAACCAGCGCTCGATGAAGCGAGATGGCACCCATCGGTCGACCGCTTCGCCTTGCGAGTTTCCGCATAGCAGCGTTGCTGTGAACCTGGAGGCCGGCGCGCTGTCGTTGCCTATGATGGCCACATCGTGTCGACCTTCCGGTCGCGTCCTCTGGAACATGCCATGCCACGGATCTCACTCCCTTCCCCAGACATCATGGACGCTGCCCAGCGGGCGGTGTACGACAAGATCGTTTCCGGTCCGCGCGGAAAGATCCAGGGACCGTTGCGCGCGGTCCTGCACAACGCCGAACTCGCAGACCGGTGGCAGGCGTTCGGCGCGCTGTTGCGCTATGGCACCTCGCTGCCTCCGCGGCTGTCGGAGATCGCCATCCTGGTGACAGGACGCGCCTGCCGCTCACCCTTCGAGTGGTACGCGCATCGCATCGAGGGCGAGAAGGCCGGCATCGAGCCGTCCATCATCGATGCCTTGCTGGCGCAGACCGAGCCGCCGGGGATGTCGCAAGACGATGCGCTCGTGTGGCGCTATGCGGTGGAGCTGAACCGCGACAAATCGGTTTCGAACGCGACCTATGCCGCGGTGCTGCAGCGCTTCGGCGAGCGCACCGTGGTCGAGCTCACGGCGCTGATCGGCTACTACACCATGGTCGCCATGACGCTCAACTGCCACGAGATCCCGCTGCCCGAAGGCGTGCAGCCTGCCTTCCCGCTGCCGCAGCACGAAGCGCTGCGATGAACGCCGCCGACGCGCCGGGCAGCTGGGACTGCCACGCCCACCTCTTCGGCCCCTACGAACGCTTCCCCCTGGCGGCGGAGCGCAGCTACACGCCGCCGGAGGCAATCGAGCCGCAGTACACCGCGCTGTTGCGACGCCTCGGCCTCGGCAACGGCGTGCTGGTCCATCCCAGCGCCTATGGCGATGACCACTCGCTGCTGCTGCATGCGCTGGCGGTTCAGCCCGCGCTGCGTGGCGTGGTCGTGGTGCGGCCCGGCAGTTCCCTGGGCCTCGCGGACCTGCGGGCGCACGGCGTGCGTGGCGCCCGCTTCAGTCACCGCAGCGGCACCGGCGCCAACTTCGCGGGCAGCGCGTCGCTGGCCGACCTGCACGCGCTCGCGCCCCAACTCGCAGATGCCGGGCTGCATGCGGAGCTCTGGACCGACTGCCGCGCACTCGGCGAGATCGCCGCGCAGCTGCGGGCGCTGCCAGTCCCCGTCGTCATCGACCACATGGGCGGCTTCGATCCGAAGGCGGGCGTCGACGACCCCGGCTTCCGGACCTTGCTCGGCCTCCTGGAGACGGGAAGAGTGTGGGTGAAGCTGTGCGCCTACCGCAACCTGTTGAACGAGAGCGACTGGGAGGTCGGGCGCGAGTTCCAGCAGAAGATGGTCGCCGCCAATCCCGAGCGACTGCTGTGGGGCAGCGACTGGCCCCACCTGCGCGTGACGCCGGCTCCGGATCCGGTTCAGCTGTTGGATATGTTCATGGAATGGGCGGGCAGCGATGCCGTGGTGCGCCAGGTTCTGAGCACCAACGCGGAAAGCCTCTACCGCTGATGCGCCACGACAGAGCCTCTCCGGGCGAGCCCACTTTTCTCGCTGCCTTCCACTGACGCCGTCGTACCCCTACCCCGGAGGACGGGAACTCGAGCTTGTCCACGGGTGCCAGGACCATCACCTTGACAAGCCGACGCTCGTTGCCGATACCAGTCCATTCGATCGCATCGTCCTCGTAGTCCTCGTGCATCGGGCCGAGCGTCGGAGAATAGGACGTGTCGAAGTAAATTTGGCTGTCCTTGCCAGCGGCGTCCTTGAAGTCCACGACCAAGTCCCGGTAGTTCAAAGCGACACGCCTCGAGAAGCTCGCGTCCACGTCAGTCGTGAAGCGCGTCCCGCAGTAGTAGTTCACTGCCAGACCGCCTGCGAGGTACATCGCGATGGGTTCGCCCTGATAGCCGCTCTCGCGCAGGGTCGCTTCGATCTTGTCGAGCATGATCGACAAGGCAGCGGCAAGTTCAGGTGTGGCGTGATTCATGCCGGATACGGGCTTTCAGCATGCTATTGAAGCGACTGCAATCGAAGTGAACTTTCTTGGAGAGCGCTGCAAAGTGGCCGCGACAACCGGGAGCGAGCGAGTCGGCGACCTGGAAGAGCTCGTCCTCATGTCCATACCAGTAGCCGCCTGCCAGGAACAGGGCCGCAGCCGCAACCTCGTCTTTCAAGACCGGACCCTTCGCGGCCAAGTCTTGCCATTCATGGACGTCGAAGCGCTTTGCCTGGGCGGCGCCGAGGGCCAGCAGCTGTTCTTCACTCTCGCGGTTCATCCCACAATCATAGGGACTGGAACAGTTGATCGTCCAGATGGGTGTTTGCCCCCGTCAGCCATCGACTGGCCGGGTCGCCTGGAAGGAGGGCCGCCTGCACAGCACATCGAACCAGTCCGCCAGTCGCGGTGCCTGCGCCCGCCAGCCGAAGGCGTCGAAGCGGTAGTCGAGGTAGCCGAGCGCACAGCCCACCGTGACCTGGCCAATCGAGAAGGGCTCTGCCGCGAGCGCCGCCGCTTCCGCGTCGAGCATGCGCAGCGAGGCGCGCGTCTTCAATTCGAAGGCCTCCAACAGCGGCTGCAGCGGCACTTGGCGCTCGCGCTCGTTGCGCCAAAGGATCAGGGCATCGAGCAGACCATCGCCGAAGGCGTGCCGGCGCAGCGCCTGCCAGCGCGGCTCGCCTTCCGCAGGGAACAGCGTTCCGCCGGCCCGCGCGTTGAGGTACTCGCAGATCACCACCGAATCGAAGAGCACGGAGCCGTCCTCGCGTACCAGCGTCGGGATCTTGGACAGCGGGTTGACCGCCATGATCTCCGGGTTCGGCCGGAGCATGGCGGCTACCGAGCGCACCAGCTTCAGCTGCGGCACGAGGCCCAGTTCATGCGCGCACACCATCACCTTGCGCACGTAGGGTGACTTGGGCGACCAGTGCAGGGTCAGGGGGGCGGCCATCAGATCACCTCCGCCTTCCGCAGCGCTTCGATGTCGGCGCCGGCGTAGCCCAGTTCGCAGAGGATCGCCTCGCTGTGCTGGCCGAGCACAGGCGGCGCGCTGCCGGCCGGCAGCGCCTCCCCGCCGAAGCGCATCGGGCTGGCGACCTGCGGGACGTTCACGCCGCTCGGGTGCGGCGCGTGGCGCAGCAGCCCGCGTGCCTTGACCTGCGGATCCTTGAACACGTCGGCCACGGTGTTGATGGGCCCGCAGGGCACGCCGGCGCCGTCGAGCGCGGCGATCAGCTTCTCGCGCTCCCATTCGGCGAACTGGTCGCGCAGCAGCGCCGACAGCTCGCCGATGTTGCGCACCCGCTGGGCGTTGGTGGCGAAGCGCGGGTCGGCCGCCCACTCGGGCTGGCCGAACACCTGGCACAGCTTGGCGAACTGGCCATCGTTGCCCACCACCAGGATGACGTCGCCATCGGCGCAGGCGTACACGTCCTGCGGCTGGATGTTGGGGTGAGCATTGCCGTTGCGGCGCGGCACCTTGCCCGAGACCAGGTAGTTCATGGCCTGGTTGGCGAGCGTCGCGACCTGCACGTCGAGCATGGCGATGTCGATGGTGTCGCCGACGCCGGTCCGGTCGCGCCGCGCCAGCGCCGCCAGCACGGACACGGCGGCGTACATGCCGGTCATGATGTCGACGATGGGCACGCCCACCTTCTGCGGTCCGCCGCCGGGCCGGCCGTCCTTCTCGCCCGTCACGCTCATCAGGCCGCCCATGGCCTGGATCAGGAAGTCGTAGGCCGGCTGGTCGCGGCGCGGGCCGGTCTGGCCGAAGCCGGTGACCGAGCAGTAGATCAGGCGCGGATTGATCTCGCGCAGCGAGGCCTCGTCGAGCCCGTAGCGCGCCAGCGTGCCGGCCTTGTAGTTCTCCAGCACGATGTCGGCGCGGGACGCCAGCTCCTTCACGATCTTCTGGCCTTCCGGCTTCTCGAGGCTCACCGTGATCGAGCGCTTGCCGCGGTTGACCGCGAGGTAGTAGCCGGCTTCCCGGGTGTCATGGCCCTCGGTGTCCTTCAAGAAGGGCGGTCCCCAGCTGCGGGTGTCGTCGCCGGCGCCCGGCCGTTCGACCTTGATGACTTCGGCGCCCAGGTCGGCGAGGATCTGGCCTGCCCATGGGGCGGCGAGGATGCGGCTGACGTCGAGGACCTTGACGTGGGACAGCGGGCCGGTGGCAGTGCTCATTGGGCGAATCTCCTTGATGCCTTGCATTCTCGGAATCGCCGCGCCGCCCGACTACCGGGTAGCTGTCAACCCTGTCATGCGCCCGCGCGCAACTCGTCCTTTGCGCCCCTTCAGCGGTGCTTCGCGAGTTCCAGCTTGGCGATCGCGTTGCGGTGCACCTCGTCCGGTCCATCGACCAGCCGCACGGTGCGCTGGTGCGCGTAGGCCTCGGCCAGCCAGAAGTCCTGGCTGACGCCGCCGCCGCCATGGGCCTGGATGGCCCAGTCCACCACCTTGCACGACATGTTGGGCGCGACCACCTTGATCATCGCGATCTCGGCGCGCGCCACCTTGTTGCCCACGGTGTCCATCTTCCACGCCGCGTTGAGCGTGAGCAGGCGGGCCTGGTCGATCATGCAGCGCGATTCGGCAATGCGTTCGTGCCAGACCGACTGCTCGGCCAGCGGCTTGCCGAACGCGATGCGCTTCTGCAGGCGGTCGCACATCAGTTCCAGCGCGCGCTCGGCGGCGCCGATGGAGCGCATGCAGTGGTGGATGCGGCCCGGCCCCAGGCGGCCCTGTGCGATCTCGAAGCCGCGGCCCTCGCCCAGCAGGATGCTGTCCACGGGCACGCGCACGTTCTCCAGCACCACTTCCATGTGGCCGTGCGGCGCGTCGTCGTAGCCGAACACCGACAGGTGCCGCGCCACCGTGACGCCGGGGGTGTCGCGCGGCACCAGCACCATGGACTGCTGCGCATGCCGCGGCGCGTCCGGGTCGGTCTTGCCCATCACGATGAAAATCTTGCAGCGCGGACTGCCGGCGCCGGAAGAGAACCACTTGCGGCCGTTGATGACGTAGTGCTCGCCGTCGCGCCGGATCGAGCACTGGATGTTGGTGGCGTCCGACGAGGCCACGGCGGGCTCCGTCATCAGGAAGGCGGAGCGGATCTCGCCGGCCAGCAGGGGCTTGAGCCACTGCTGCTTCTGCGGCTCGGTGGCGTAGCGCTCCAGCGTCTCCATGTTGCCGGTGTCGGGCGCGGAGCAGTTGAACACTTCCCCGGACCACGACACGCGCCCCATTACCTCGCACAGCGGTGCGTAGTCGAGATTGGAGATGCCGCCGTGGCCCTCGTAGGGGTGCGGCAGGAACATGTTCCACAGGCCGGCGGCACGCGCCTTCGGCTTCAGCTCCTCGATCAGCGGCACCACCTGCCAGGGGCTGCCCTGGCGGCGGAACGCATCCATCTCGCGGTGATAGCGTTCCTCGTTGGGGTAGATGTGCTGGTCGAAGAACGCGCGCAGGCGCTGCAGCAACTCGGCGGACTTCGGGGACGGTTCGGCAAACATGGGCGCTCCTTGGGACGAAGTCGCCATTGGACCCGGGGTGGCCGGCCCTGTCGATCACCCGAGCGACAGCGCTCAGCGGCCGGTGAAGACCGGCGCCCGCTTCTCGGCAAAGGCGCGCTGCGCTTCCTTGGCATCGTCGGTCTTGCCGATCTGTGCCGTCATGTCCTGCTCGTAGCGGTAGCCGTCGCGCAGGCTCATGTCCTCGATCACGTTCAGGGTGTGCTTGCCCATTCGAGTCGACACCGGGCTCTTCGAGGCGATGGTGCGCGCGATCTCCAGCGCCTTGGGCATCAGCGCCTCGGGCGGCACGCAAGCCTCCACCACGCCCAGCCGGTACAGCTCGGCGCCGTCCACGCGCATGCCGGTGAGCGCCATGCGGCGCAGGCGCGAGTGGCTGAACAGGCGCATGGCATGGCGGCAGCCGCCCAGCAGGCCGACGTCCACCTCGGGCAGGCCCAGCGACGCTTTCTCGGAGGCGATCAGCACGTCGCTCGAAGCCACCATGGCCACGCCGGAACCGAGCGCGGCGCCGTTGATGGCGACCACCACCGGCTTCGCGCATTCGCGGATCGCATGGAAGCACTCGCGGGTGCGGCGCGAATGGGCCGGCAGGTCGCCCGGCCCCTTGATCACCGAGGCCCGGCCCTTGAGGTCGGCGCCGGCGCAGAACACCTTGCCGGCGCCGGTCAGCAACACGGCGCGCACCTCGTCCATCTCGGAAATGCGATCGAGCGCGAGCGTGAGTTCGTCGTTGAGCGTGCGGGTCAGTGCGTTCACCGGCGGCGCGTTCATGGTGAGGGTGGCGACGAAGTCGTCGATGCGCACTTCGAGTTGCGTCAGGTCGTTCATGGAGGGTTCCTTTGCTTGTTCAGGTTCAATCGAGCTTGGCGCCGGAGACTTCGATCACTGTCTTCCACTTGGCCGCCTCGCTGCGGATCAGCGCGGCCATTTCGGCCGGCGTGCTGCCCTGGGCAACGACACCGTTGGCGGCGAGCTGCTGCTTGAGTTCCGGCGACTGCAGCACGGCGTTGATGTCCCGGTTCAGACGGTCGATGACCGCCTGCGGCGTCTTCGCCGGCACCGAGATGTAGTTGACCGGCGCCGCATCGAAGGCCTTCAGCTCGTCGGCGATGGGGGGTACGTCGGGAAGCAGGGGCGAGCGCCTGGCAGTGGCCACACCGAGCGCGCGCAAGGCGCCGCTGTCGATGTGCGGCTTGTAGACCGCGATGCTGTCGATCGCCATCTGCACCTGACCCGACAGCAGGTCGCTCAGTGCCGGACCGGTGCCGCGGTAGGGGATGTGGACGATGGACACGCCGGCCGACTGCTTGAACGACTCACCCGCCAGGTGGCTGCTGGCACCCTGGCCGGCGCTGGCGAAATTGACCTTGCCGGGATTGGCCTTGGCGTACGCGATGAACTCCTTGAGCGTGCGCACGGGCAGATCCTTGTTCACCACCAGCACATTGGGAACGATGGCCACTTCCGACACCGGCACCAGGTCACGCACCGCGTCGTAGGGCAGCTTCGCCATCAGGTAGGGGTTGGCCATCTGCGGGCCTGGCGTGGTGTACAGCAGCGTGTAGCCGTCGGCCGGCGCCTTGGCGACCAGGTCGGCGGCCAGCGTGGCGCCGCCGCCCGGCTTGTTGTCGACCACCACCGGCTGCCCGAGCCGCTTGGCGAGCGGGGCCGCCACGGCACGGGCCACGATGTCGGCGCCGCCGCCCGGCGCGAAGGGCACCACCAGGCGCAGCGGCCGGCTCGGATAGTCCTGCGCCGCGGCGCCGACGGCCAACGCGGCCAGCAGGAGGGCAACGCCCCGGCGAATACTTGTCTTCATGTCTTCCTCAATTCTTGTAGCGCACGCCGCAGCCGGGACCTTCCGGCAGCCGCAGCTGTCCGTCGTGCACCGGCAACGGCGTAAAGGGATCGTCCTGCAGGTGCAAGTGCTCCGACAGCTCGCAGGCATGGGGCAAGCGCCGGATCACGCTGGCGGCCTGCAGGCTCATGGCCTGCAGCAGCGCGGGCCCGAAGGCCGCGCCCATGCGGCAGCCGACTTCGCCGGCCTCGCAGATGCGCACGGCTTGCAGGAAGCGGCGGATGCCGCCGAGATTGGTGAGCTTCAGGTTGATCACGTCCACGGCACGCTCCGAAACCAGACGGAACACGTCGCGCACGCTCTGGGCACTTTCGTCGGCCTCGATCGACACCGGCAAGGTGCGCGTCACCAAGGCCAGGCCCGCGACATCGGCGGCCGGCACCGGCTGCTCGATCAGCGCGATGCCGTAGCGCTCCATGCGGCGGAAGGCGGCGATCATCTGCTTGGCGTTGTACGACTGGTTGGGGTCCAGCGTGAGTGCCACTCCCTCGCCGACGGCGGCGCGCACCGCTGCGATGCGCTGCACGTCGAGGTCGGTGTCGCCGGAGAGCTTCAGCTTCAGTTGCCTGTAGCCCTCATCGGCCAGCCGGCCGGCCATGGTGGCCATCTCGTCCGGCGTCTTGATCGGCAGGATGCGCGACAGGGCCACTGCGTCGCGCAGCTTGCCGCCCAGGAGCACGTGCACCGGCACGCCCAGGCGACGCGCCAGCAGATCGTGCAGCGCCATGTCGATCGCGGCCTTCACGGTGGGTTGGTAGGCCAGCGTGGTGTCGATCTCTTCCATCGTGCCGGCGAGGTCGTCCACCGGCCGGCCGACCAGGCTCTGCGCCAGGAAGGCGAGTCCCGCTTCGGCGCCGGCGCCGTGGGTGGAGATGGCTGGAATGGCGTGGCAATACCCCAGGCCCTCATGCCCATCCTGATCGGCCAGGCGCAGCACCCAGCCCTCCAGCCGCGGCACCTGGGCGCGCGCGAACTTCCATTGCGGGTCGGCCAGCGCCTGCGTGCAGGGCTGCAACGTGGCTGTTGTGATCTTCATGGCAAGGCGTCCAGCGGGAAGCGCATCACTCCAGCGTGATCTTGGCCTTGCCGATGATGTCCTTCCACTTGGCGGATTCGGCCTGTATCAGCTGCTGGTACTCGGCGCTGGTGGCGGTGACCGGCAATGCGCCCTGCTGCAGGAACTGCTGCTTCATCTCGGGCGCGTTGACGGCGGCGATGAAGGCTTCGCGCACCCGCGTCGCGATCGCGGCCGGCACGCCCTTGGGCGCGACGATGCCGTAGGTGGTTTCCATCGTGACCTGGGGCAAGCCCTTCTCCGCCGTGGTCGGCACATTGGGCAGCTGGGGCGCGCGGCCGGCGGCGGCCACCGCCAGCGCCTTCAGCGAGCCGTTGTTGATGTGCGCCATTACCGGCATCAGGTCCACCATGGCGACCTGCACTTCGCCACCCAGCAGGCCGGTAATGGCCGGCGCGGCGCCCTTGTACGGCACGTGCAGGATATTGATCTTGGCCTGGTCCTTGAAGATCTCCATGCCGATGTGTGGCGTGGTGCCGGGGCCGGCCGAGCTGTAGCTCAGCTTGTCGGGCTCGGCCTTCGCCTTCTTCACCAGCGTCTCGAGCGAATCGATGCCCGACTTGCTGTTGACCACCAGCACGCTGGGGATCTTCGCCACCAGCGTCAGGTACTGGAGGTCGTCGAGCGCGTAGGGCGCCTTCATCAGGTTGGGCATGCCGGCCAGCGGGCCCGGCGCCACCAGGGCGAAGGTGTAGCCGTCGGCGCTCGCCTTGACGGTCGCATCGACGCCGATGGTGCCGCCCGCGCCGGCGCGGTTGTCCACCACCATCGGCTGGCCCAGGGTGGCGCCCACCTTCACCGCCAGGAGCCGCGCAATGGCATCGGTCGGACCGCCTGCGGCGTAGGGCACGATGAGCTTGAGCGGCTTGGCGGGCCACGCCTGGGCCTGCGCGGCGCTGCCGGCGGCGAGGAGGCCGCCCATGAACGTCAGGGCGAGCGTGGCGGAAAAAAGTCGGCGGGTGGGGGCCATGGTGTTGTCTCCTGGGATGCGGTGGGTTCGGCGTTCGGCCGGATGCGGCGATGGCGCAGTCTAGGAGCGACAGCCCATGCCAGCCATGCACCATTCGCGCAAGGCTGCTATGCAGGCCGGCCTGACCCATCCTGCATAGCAGCCTTGTCCGTGCCTGCATGGGCGCACGCCGAACAGAGGGCTAGAGTCGCCGTGAATCCAGGAGACAAGACCATGCACAGCCCGACTCGCCGCCGCATCCTGCTGGCCGCCGCCCTTGCGGCCGCGCCGCTGGCCGCGTGGGCCGCCTTCCCCGAGCGCCCGTTGCGGCTGGTCGTGCCGTTCCCGGCCGGTGGCGCCGCGGACTTGATGGCGCGCGGCTTGGCGCAGCACCTGGGCGAGCAACTCGGGCAGCAGGTGGTGATCGACAACCGCGGCGGTGCCGGCGGCACGGTGGCCTGCGAGATCGTGGCGCGCGCCCCGGCGGATGGCTACACGCTGCTGTTCGGCACCATGGGCACGCAGGCCATCAATCCGGCGCTGTATTCGAAGCTGCGCTACCACCCGCTGAAGGACTTCGCGCCGATCGCGCTGACGCACATCACGCCGCGCGTCCTGGTCGTGAGCCCGTCGGTGAAGGCCCGCACGGTCGCCGAACTGATCGCGCTGGCGCGAGCCAAGGCCGGCCAACTCACCTACGGCTCGGCCGGCAACGGCAGCTCCAGCCACCTTTCGGGTGCGCTGTTCGAAAGCCTTGCCGGCGTCGACCTGGTGCACGTGCCGTACAAGGGCAGCGCGCCGCTGCTCACCGACCTGCTGGCGGGTCGCGTCGATGCGACCTTCGACTCGTTCACGGTCTACGAAGAGCACATCAAGTCGGGCCGGGTGCGCGCGCTGGCGGTGACTTCGCGCACGCGGATGGCCGCGCTGGCGCAGGTGCCGACGCTGGCGGAGGCGGGCTTGCCCGACTACGAGGTGTCCAACTGGCTGGGCGTGCTCGCGCCGGCCGGCACGCCGAAGGAGGTCGTGACCGCCTTGCATGCGGCCGTGATCCGCGCCATGTCGGACGCCGGCATGAAGCGGCAGCTCACCGCGCTCGGCATCGAGCCCGCGGCGTCCACGCCGGACGAGTTCTCCGCCCTGATCCGCAGCGAGATCCCCAAGTGGGCCCGGCTCGTCAAGGCATCCGGCGCGATGGTGGAATGAGCCGGCGGCGCGAACTGCTGCAGCTCGGGCCGGCGCGCATCGAGGTGGTCGTCGAGGGCACCGGCCCGGCCATCGTGCTGCTGCCGTCCTCGTTGAGGGATTCGGAGGACTTCGACCTGCTCGCCGAACTGCTGGCGTCCGAAGGCTTCCGCGTGCTGCGGCCGCAACCGCGCGGCATGGGCCGCAGCAGTGCGCCACCCGCGGGCATGACGCTCGAGACGCTGGCAGCCGACGTCGCCGGCGTGATCGCGCAGCTCCACGCCGCCCCGGCGGTCGTGGTGGGCCATGCCTACGGCCACTGGGTGGCGCGGCTCACCGACCTGCGCCATCCCGCGTGCGTGCGCGGTGTGGTGGTGCTGGGGGCCGCCGCGCGCGAGTTCCCTGCCGGCATGGCGCAGGCGCTGGCCATTGCGTCCGATCCTGCGCGCGAGGAGCAGGAGCGCCTCGACGCCCTGCGGCTTTGCATGTTCGCGCCGGGCAACGACCCGCGGCCCTGGCTGCAGGGGTGGTATCCGCAATGGCGGGCAGCCTACCGCGAGGCCGGGCAGCATCCACCGAAGGACGAATGGTTCGGCCGCAGCCATGCACCGGTGCTGGACCTGCAGGGCGCACAGGATGCCTGGCGCCCGCCGGCCACGCGCGCAGAACTGGCGGACGCACTGGGCGCCAAGGTCACGGTACAGGTGATCGCCGGCGCCGGTCATGCGCTGGTGCCGGAGCAGCCGCAGGCGGTCGCAGCCGCCATCGCCGAATGGGTGCGGCGGCTCGATAATCCGGCCTGATGCACAAGCCCAAGGCCACCGACTTCGCACTGGACATCGCGGCCGATCTCCAGAAGTGGCGTTCGTTCGTCGCCATCGGGGAGCTGGGGAGCCTCACGCGGGCCGCGCTGTTCCTCGACAGCAACCAATCCTTCCTGAGCCGCCAGGTCAATGCGCTGGAGCGCGAATGCGGATCGCGGCTGTTCAACCGTACCGGCCGCGGCGTGGAGTTGTCGGAGACCGGGCTGCGCCTGTTCCCGCAGGTGAAGGAGCTGCTGGAGCGTGCGCAGGCACTGGAGCACGGCATCCGCGCCGACCTGCGCGAACCGGTGGGCACCGTCACCCTGGGCAGCCTGCCTTCGATCGGCACCATCCTGATCGGCCGGCTGTTCGCCGAGGTGCGCGCCCGCCACGCCGGCGTCGGCCTCAAGGTGCTGGAGGGCTCCAGCGGCCAGGTCGAGGAATGGCTGACCGATGCCCGCGTCGACATCGCCATCCTGTACCGCTACGGCCCCACCCTGCCCGAGCAGGAGCAAGCCCTGGCCACGGTCGACAGCTATCTCATCGGCCCGGCCGGCGACCGCCTGACCGCGGCCGGTTCGGTGCCCTTCGCCAGCCTGAACGGACTGCCCTTCATCCTGCCCGGCGCGCCCAACGGACTGCGCACCGCGCTCGACGCGGGCGCGCGGCTGGCGCGCATCGCGCTGGCGCCGGTGATCGAGGCCGACTCGTTGCCGCTGCAGAAGCAGCTGACCGCGCAGGAGCGGCTGTACACGGTGCTGCCGCTGCATGCCGTCTGGCAGGAAGTGCAGGAGGGCAAGCTGCAGGCGGCGCGCATCGTGGAGCCGCCGTTCCAGCGCACCGTGGCGATGGCCTTCGCCAAGGCCAAGGGGCCATCGCGCGCCATCACCGCCGTGGCGGGCCACCTGGTGCGCATCGTCGGCGAGATGGCGCAGCAGGGCATGTGGCGTTCGTGACGCTGACGCTCAGTTGCTACCGCGCTGGCGTGAAAACGCAGCGCCGTTCGGCTTCATCCGCATGCCCGGTCGCAGACGCTTCCACGGCAGCTCCGCAGGATCGGCGATGAACGGTCCCGGCGCGCGCACCACGAGAATCTCCTCGGCGATGGCGGCGAAATCGGCCCGGAAGTGAACGGAGCTCTTGTTCACGAGGATCTTCATCTTCTCGGGATCGATGCCGACCGTGCGGTACATGTTCCTGTCGAGGAGCTGCGCCTTGGCTGAACTCACCGCAATGCGCACACCGTCGATCCGCAGGCGCGCCATCAGCCCGAGGTCGGCTTGCTTGCCATTCATCATCGGCCCGCCGTAGACGAACCTGCCGTCGGAAAGCGCTTCGACTTCATAGCTCGCGCGCAGCGGCTCGTCGCCTGCGACCTGGGGGCATCCGCCGAGCGCGATGTCGATTCGGCCGCCCACGCCCGCTTCGTGCGCCGCCGCGGCGGCGGCCGGGTCGCAGATCAGGCCGATGGCTGCGTCCCTCGCGCCATGCCTGAGCAGCGCCCGCAGCATGCCCATGGAGTTGGAGTCGCCGCCGACGCCGGGGTTGTCCTGGGTGTCCGCGATGATCACCGGGCGGCCCGCCGCCTCCGACACGCGCATGGCCCGTTGCACCGCCGCGTCGGGCTCGTCGAATTGCACCGCCCATTGGTCTTCGGGGTGGCAGACGCGTTCGAACAGGGTGTCGATGGCTCGTTCGACCCCGGCCTTGTCGAAGCCATAGCCCCAGACGACAGGTCCGCATTCGGCGAAGTCTGCCGCAGGGAAGCCCGGGGCAAAGGAGAGCGAGAGCACTTGCGGCTCCAGCTCCTCCAGCAGGTCGTACACGCCACGCGCGGGCTGCATCATGGTGGACATGCTGTTCACCGGAATGAGGAAAGGAACGCGCCGCACCACGAGGTGCGCCGGCTGGTCCGTGCGCGTCAGCGCCATCAGGAGCTCGCCGGCCCTGCGGCCCGTGTCGGCCATGTCGACGTGCGGATAGGTGCGATAGGCGACCACGCCATTCGCCAGGGACAGGATCTGCTCGGTGACGTTCGCATGGGAATCGAGCGAGACCACGATCTTCATCGCCGGCCCCACGACCGCGCGGATGCGCGCCAGCAGTTCGCCTTCGCCATCGTCGAGATGCTGCGCGACCATGGCACCGTGCAGGTCCAGGTAGATGGCATCGAAGGACGCCGTTCTCGCGGCCTGGACGATCTCGCCGGCGATGCGTTCGTAGGCGTCGGTCGTGACGTGGGCCGAGGCGCCCGCGCCGGCCCAGATGACGGGCGTAACGCTCTGACCCTGCGCGCGCACGAAGTTGATGAAGCCGCTCGCGGGCAGGTTGACGTTCAGCAAGCTCAGGACGTCTTCGCCGCGCGCAAGCCCGGGGAAGTCTTCGCCGCGAACGAAGCTTTCATACGTGGCCAGGGTCGGAGCGAAGGTGTTGGTCTCATGCTGGAAACCGGCGACGAGGATGTTCATGGGTGGCATTCTTCAAAAAGTGCGGTGGCGCGTCACTGGGCTGTCAACTGGATGGAGCGCGCCATCTTCTTGAACTTCTCCGTCTCGTCGGCATAGAACTTCGCGGAGGTCGCGAGGGACTGCGGCTTCATCGGCTGGACGCCGGACTGCGCGAGCGCCTTCGCCATCTCGGTCGACTGAATGGCCTGCTGCGAGGCCTCCAGCAGCACACGCAAGCGATCGTCCGGAATGCCGCTCTTCGCCATGACGGCCAGCCAGATCGAGTACACGAGCTCGCTCTTCTGCGCGATGCCGCTTTCGGAGACCGCCGGCACATCCGGCAGCGTCGGCATGCGCCGGCTGTCGAGAACGTTGAGCGCCTTGATCTTGCGGCTCTCGAGCATCTGGATCGAGGCGCCGAGGTTCGGCAGGATGGTCATGTCGACCTGCTGGCCGACGAGGTCCTGCATCATCGGCGTGGCGCCCTTGTAGGGCACGTGAAGCAGCTTGGCGCCGGTGACCTGCGCCAGGTATTCGGAAACGATGTGGTACATCGACCCGTGGCCCGGGCTGCCGAAGCTCAGGCTCTGGCTGCCGGGCTTCCTGCCCGCCGCAATGATTTCCTCGAGGGAGGTGAAGGGCAGATCGTTCCGGGCCATCACCACCAGCGGATGGTTGGAGATCGGCGCCAGCAGCGCGAGCTCTTCCGGCTTGTACTTCGCCGAGGCGTTGGACAGCGGCGCGAGGATCGCCTCGTTGGGCGAACCCATGATCAGGGTGTAGCCGTCGGCCGGCCGGCTCAGGAGCCGCTGCACCGCGACCGCGCCGCCGGCGCCGGGCAGGTTCTCGATGATGAAGGGCTGGCCCAGCAGCTTCGTCATCGCCGGCTGCATGGCGCGCGCCAGCACGTCGGCAGGACCGCCCGGCGGAAAGGCGACCAGCATCGTGACCGGCTTGGATGGGAATGCCTCCGCAGCGGCGGCCGGCGCGCCGGTGATTGCGCCGAGCAATGCGGCGGTCATCGCAAGCACGCGGGCGATGGGATTTCTGGAGATGTGTCTCGGCATGGCGTCCTCTTTCTTTCGAACAGCGTCTTTCGTGGGTAGGGCGTTGGGCGAAGCGGATTGTTTGGCGTAGCATGCGTTCGAGCAACAGCAATTTGTTGGGGACTTCGTTGCTCGATGAGCAACACTTCCTCGGACTGAAACCATGCGTGAGATCAACCAGAAGCGGCTGAAGTACTTCCATGAGGTGTTCGTCCACGGCTCCATCCGCGGCGCTGCGGATGCGCTCAACACGGCGCCTTCGGTCATCACGCGCCAGGTCGCATTGCTCGAGGAAGAGCTGGGGCTGACGCTGTTCGAAAGGCAGGCGCGCGGCGTCGCGCCCACCGATGCTGCGCTCCACCTGCTCGACTACTGGAGGGGCTGCCAGGCGCATCGGGAACAACTGGCCGAGCGGCTGAGCGCTGTCGAGTCGATGGATGCGGGAGGCGTGCGCATCGTCGTGAGCGAGGGCTTCATCGACGGCCTGCTGGAGGAGATCGTGGCGCCGTTCTGCAATGCGCATCCGAAGCTCTCGGTGGTGCTCGACGCGCTGCCCGTGAGCGAGTTGCTCGCCGCAATTGCGGACGATTCGGCGAACATCGGCCTCGCGTACAACCCGCAGTCCGATCCGCAGCTGCATGTCGTCGCCAGTGCCGCGGCACCGGCGAAGCTCCTGGTTCGGGCGGGGCATCCGCTGACGAAGATCGCCGGGCCCCTTCAAGTGCGGCAGATCCTGGCCTTTCCCTTGGGCCTCATGCCGCCGGGCTACGGCGTCGGAAGGCTGGTGGAACTGCTCGAGTATGCGGAGCATGTGAAGCTGCACCCCACGTTCCGCAGCAATTCGGTGGTGGGCCTCAAGCGCTTCGTGCGGTCCACGGACGGTGTGACCTTCATCGGCGCCGGCCTGGCCGCCTCCCCGGAGGTCGAGGCCGGCCATCTCGTGGCACTGGACCTCGCCCATCCGCTTTGCAGGAAGGCGAAAGTGAGGCTGGTCGTGCGCCAGGGGCGGCCGCTGTCCGTGGCTGCCGGCCGGCTCGTGGAGGAGATCCGGCAGAACTTCTCGGTGTTCAAGCGCCGGTGAGCGCCGACCGCGGTTTCGCGGCTCGGCCAACAGGCTGACGAAGCCAGCCGTCATTTCGTCGAAGGCACTCACTCTTTCGACGATCTGCTCTCTACCATCCGTCGCGCCTCACTCCTACATTTCTTTCAAGGGGCAAGCCTTGCCCGACTGGAGAAAGAAAATGTCCAAGCTTCAATTCAAGAATGTCCTGGTCCTGGGCGCCGGCAAGGTCGGCAGCACCGTGGCGGACATGATCGCGGAGTACCACCGCATTCCCGTCACCCTGGCGGACCTGAAGCCGGGCCGCAGCGTCGAGAGCGATCGCCTTGTGCGCCGGATCGAACTGAACGTCGAGAGCGACGCCGAACTGGGCGCCGCGCTCTCGGCGCATGCGGTGGTGATCAATGCGCTGCCGTTCTACCTGGCACGCCGCGTGGCCACCGAGGCCGCCAGGCGGGGCGTGCACTACTTCGACCTGACCGAGGACGTGGCCGCCACGCGTGCGATCCGGGAGCTCTCCGCCACCGCGACTTCGGTCCTGATGCCCCAAAGCGGCCTGGCCCCGGGCGTGATCGGCATGCTCGGCGGCCATCTCGCGGGGCGCTTCGACGAGCTCTACGACCTGCGCCTGCGCGTCGGCGCCTTGACCCGCAACGCGACCAACAGCCTGCGCTACAACTTCACCTGGAGCATCGACGGCGTCATCAACGAGTACTGCAACGCGTGCGATGCGATCGTCAACGGACAGCTGGTGTCCGTCCAGCCGCTCGAAGGGCACGAGACCTTCACGCTGGATGCCGAGGCCTTCGAGGCCTTCAACACCTCCGGCGGACTGGGAACGCTCTGCGAGACGCTGAAGGGCAAGGTGCGCAACCTCGACTACAAGACGATCCGCTATCCGGGCCACCGCGATGCCATGGACTTCCTGCTGCATGACCTGCGACTGATCGAGCGCCGCGATCTTCTCCGCCAGGTGCTCGAGCATGCGGTGCCGCACAGCCGCGAAGACGTGGTGATCCTGTTCGCCGCCGCCTCGGGCCTGCGGGAGGGCCGCTTCGAGCAGGAGACCCGCGTGGGCCGCGTCTTCGGTGCCCCGCTGCGCGGCCAGCAGCGCACCGCGATCGAGCTGACCACCGCGGCCGGCGTGGTGGGCGTGCTCGAGCTGCTGCAGGAAGGCAAGCTGCCGCAAGCCGGCTTCGTCGGGCAGGAGCAGGTGCCGCTCGAGCAGTTCCTGGCCACCAAGGTCGGCCACTACTACACCAGCCTCGGCGTCGCACCCGCGGCGCAAGAGCACACCGGCGAACCCGCGCACGCTTGATCGATTCCGCCAGCCGGCGCCGGCAGTCCGCCGGCGGCCTGCCTTTTTCCTTTTTCTTTCATCCATCCAAACCTGGAGTCCTACATATGCGTGGCGCAGACGTGCTCGTTCAAATGCTGATCAACTATGGTGTCGACGTCCTGTTCGGCGTGCCCGGCGACACCAACGTCCCCTTCTACGAAGCGCTGCAGCAACGCAAGGGCGAGATCGAACACGTGATGGCGAGGGACGAGCGCTCGGCCGGCTTCATGGCCGACGCCTATGCGCGGCTGACCGACAAGCCCGGCATCTTCGAATGCCCCTCGGGCGCGGGCGCCATGTATTCGCTGCCGCCGGTGGCGGAATCCAACGCCTCCTCGGTGCCCGTCATCCTGCTGACCATCGACCTGCCGCTGCCCGGCGAGGGCCGCGGGATGATCACCGAGCTCGATTGCGCCAGGCTCTTCGAGCCGGTGACCAAGATGTCGGTGCAGATCAAGTCGGCGGAGAAGCTGCCGGAGATCATCCGCCGCGCCTTCCGCGTGGCCTGCTCGGGCACGCCGGGCGCCGTGCACCTGCAGATCCCCGAGGACATGCTGCTCGCCGAGGTCGACCCGTCGAGGATCTCCCTGCATGCCGAGGAGGAGTGCAAGACCTTCCCGGCCTTCCCGATGGCGCCCGCGCCCGGCAAGCTCGACGAACTGTTCCGCCTGCTGGCCGCGGCGCGCAAGCCGCTCTTCGTCGCGGGCGGCGGCGTGAACCGTTCCTGCGCGGGCAGCGCGCTCACCGAGGTGGCCGCGCGGCTGAACGTCCCGGTGGTCAACACCATCACCGGGCAGGGCGCGCTGCCGGACGACCATCCGCTGGCGATCGGCGTGATCGGCGACAACGGCTTCCATCCGCATGCCAACCGCGCGCTCGAGGACTCCGACCTCACGATCTTCGTCGGCTCGCGCATGGGCTCGGTGGTGACGGTGGGCTGGACCTTCCCGAAGGCCAGCCTCAACAAGCGCGTGGTCCAGATCGACATCAACCCCGAACGGCTGGCCAACAACTACGAGAACCTGCTGTCGATCGCGGGGGATGCCCAGCTCGTGCTGCAGCAGATGCTGGCGCAGACGCCGGTGGACTTCGATGCCTCGAAGCACCAGCCCTGGGTCGACACGCTCAACGAATACCGGGCCAACTTCTGGGCGCATGCCGAGTCGGTGCTCGCGCTGGACAGCGTGCCGCTGCGGCCGGAACGCGTGGTCCGCGAGTTCAGCCGGCGCCTTGAGAAGTACGGCAAGACCGTCCATATCCTCTCGGACGCCGGCACGCCCACGCCCTACATGACGCGCTTCCTGCGCATCGGCGACCGCCGCACCCGCTTCGTGATTCCGCGCGCCTTCGGCGGCCTGGGGTCCGCGATTCCCGCGGTGGTGGGTGCCTGGTATGCCGACAAGAATCGCCGTCCCATCGGCATGTTCGGCGATGGCTCCTTCAACATGACGGTGGGCGAGCTGGAGACGCTGGTGCGCAAGCGCGTCCCCGCGCTGCTGATGCTGTTCAACAACGGCTGCTTCGGCTGGATCAAGGGCCTGCACCGCCTCAAGGGCCATGACGAATGCTTCGGCGTCGACTTCCTGCCGCCGCGCGGCCAGGCGATCGCCGAGGCCTTCGACATCAAGGCCTGGACGGTCGAGACGCCCGAGCAGCTGATCGAGGCGCTCGACGAGGCCTTCGCCTACGACGGTCCCTGCCTGATGGACATCCGCGTGGAGTCCCTGGCGGATCGCGTCCCGCCGGTCTATTCGTGGCTCAGCAAGAAGGGCCTGGACCCGCTGGCACTGGCGCCGGAAGACGTGGCTTATCTCTGAACACCGAAGGAAAGAACATGAGCGAAGAACTGCTGTCCTGCTTCAAGCGCTGCGGCATCGAGCCCGCCGAGGTCCAAGGGGGCTCTCTGGTGGTGCGCTCGCCGATCGATGGCGCCGAGCTCGCCCGGCTGCACGAGACGCCGGCCTCCGCGATGAACGAGATCGTCGCCCGGTCGAAGGCCGCCTTTCTCCAATGGCGCGTGGTCCCCGCGCCGGTGCGCGGCGAGTTGGTCCGGCTGTGGGGCGAGGAGCTGCGCAGTGCGAAGCGCGACATCGGCCACGTCGTCTCGGTGGAAGCCGGCAAGATCGTGGAGGAGGGCCTGGGCGAGGTCCAGGAAGGCGTGGACATCTGCGAGTTCGCGATGGGGCAGTCGCGCCAGCTGTGCGGCAAGACCATCGTCTCCGAGCGGCCGGGCCACCGCATCATGGAGCAATACCATCCGCTGGGGCCGGTGGCGGTGATCACGGCCTTCAATTTCCCGAGCGCCGTCTTTGCGTGGAACGCGGCGCTGGCGCTGGTGTGCGGCGATCCGGTCATCTTCAAGCCTTCCGAGAAGGCGCCACTCTCGGGCCTCGCCACCTTCAAGGCGCTGGAGCGCGCCATCGCCCGCTTCGGCGACCGGGCGCCGCAAGGCCTGGCCCAGATCGTCATCGGCAAGGCGCCGCTGGCCGAGGCGCTCGTGGAGAGCCCGCTGATTCCGCTGGTGTCGGCCACCGGCTCCACCCGCATGGGTCGCGCCGTGGGTCCGAAGGTGGCCAGCCGCTTCGGCAAGCGCATCCTCGAGCTCGGCGGCAACAACGGGATGATCGTGACGCCGGCCGCCGACCTCGACATGGCCTTGCGCGCAATCCTGTTCGGCGCGGTCGGCACGGCGGGCCAGCGCTGCACCTCGCTGCGCCGGCTCATCGTGCATCGCTCGGTCAAGGAGGCGCTGCTGCAGAAGCTGGTGAAGGCCTATGTGGGCCTGCGCATCGGCGATCCGCGGGTGCCGGGAACGCTGGTCGGGCCCTTGATCGACGAGGCAGCCTACGTCGCCATGCAGAAGGCCATCGCCGAAGCCAGGGCGCAGGGCGGCCGGGTGCTGACCGGCGGCGAGCGGGTGCTCGAGGAGGAGTTCCCGAAGGGCTTCTATGTGCAGCCTGCGATCGTCGACATGCCGCAGCAGAGCGCCATCGTGCGCCAGGAGACTTTCGCGCCGCTGCTGTATGTGCTGACCTACGACGACTTCGAGCAGGCCATCGACGTGCACAATGATGTGCCGCAGGGCCTTTCCTCCTGCATCTTCTCCAACGACATGCGCGAGGTCGAGACCTTCATTTCCGCCGCGGGCTCGGACTGCGGGATGGCCAACGTCAACATCGGGCCGAACGGCGCCGAAATCGGCGGTGCGTTCGGCGGCGAGAAGGAAACCGGCGGCGACCGCGAGAGCGGCTCGGATGCCTGGAAGCAATACATGCGCAGAACCACCAACACGATCAACTTCTCCACCGAGCTGCCCCTGGCCCAGGGCATCACCTTCGTCTGATGGGCACGCGCGAACAGGCTTGGCCGACCGGCTCGATCGCCCGATGACGAAGACGGTGGTGGTCCTGGGCGCCGGCATCGTCGGTGTCTCGTGTGCGCTGGAGCTGCAGCGCCGCGGCTGGGCGGTGACGCTGCTCGACAAGGGCGCACCGGGGCGCGAGGCTTCCTACGGCAATGCGGGCGTGATGGCGCGCAGCTCGCTGGTGCCCTTCAACAACCCGGGGCTGTGGTCCTCGCTGCCGAGGCTGCTGAAGAACACGAGCGTGCAGTTCCGGTACGACCCTGTCTTCCTGGCGCGCAATCTTTCCTGGGCCATCGCGTTCCTCTACCGCGCGCGCAAGCGCTTCTACGACGAGACTACGGCCGCGCTCGACGCGCTGATCAGGCTGTCGTTCGACGAGCACCGCCGATGGCTGGCGGAGGCTGGCATCGCGCATCGCTTGCGGACCAACGGCTGGCTGTTCCTCTATCGCAGCGAGACGGCCTTCGACGGGAGCCGGCGTTCGCGCGAGACCTTCGATCGCTTCGGTGTCGCGACGCAGGCGCTCGATCCCCGCGAGCTGTCGGACCTGGAGCCCGACCTGAAGCCCGTCTTTCCGCGCGCGCTGTGGATCAAGGACACGGCCTCGGTCGACAGCCCGGGGCGCGTGGTCGAGGCCTATGCAAAGCTCTTCGCTTCGCGTGGCGGTCGGATCGAGGTGGCGGCCGTCTCCGGACTGCAGCGAGCCGGCGCCGGCGGCGCGTGGCGGATCGCATCGGCGGATGGCATCACGCGCGAAGCCGACCATGTGGTGGTCGCCCTCGGCCCGTGGAGCAAGGAGTTCCTCGGCGATGCGCTCGGCGTGCCGGTGCCCATGGCCTTCGAACGCGGCTATCACATGCACTATCGCGCCGCCGATGGCGCCAGGCTCGGGCGCCCCATCTACGACACCGGCGGCGGCTATGTGCTGTCGCCGATGGAAGAGGGGCTTCGCCTTTCCACCGGGGTCCAGCTCGCGGCCCGCGACGCGCCGAAGAACCTCGCGCAGCTGGACCTGGCCGAAGCAGCGGCCAGGCAGGCCTTCCCGCTGGAGGGCCGCCTGGAGACGGACCCCTGGCTCGGCAGCCGGCCCACCCTGCCCGACAGCCGGCCCATGATCGGCGAGTGCCCGGGCCGGCCGGGGCTGTGGCTCGCCTGCGGTCATCAGCACATCGGCTTCAGCACCGGGCCCGGGACCGCCACACTGCTGGGCGCCATGATGTCGGGCGAGGCGGCCGCCATCGATCCAGTGCCTTTTCGACCCGCTCGATTTCTCGGTTGACGACTCCACCACGCAACGAAAGGACCCCTGACCATGCAACGACGCAATTTTCTGAGCGGATCGCTCGCCGCCGCCACGGCTGCGCTTCATCCAGTGGCTTTCGCCCAAGGCGGCGAATCGACGTGGGAGCGGGTGACGCGCACCAAGATCATTCGGGTAGGCGCGGTCGACGGCGGCCTGCCTTACTACAAGAAGGACCTCGTCAGTGGCGAATGGCTGGGCTGCATGGCCGACTACTACCGCGAGCTGGCCAAGAGCCTCGGCGCGAAGCTCGAGATCACGCCCACGAGCTGGGGCAATTCGGTGCTGGAGCTTCAATCCCAGAAGATCGATGTCTTCTTCGGCCTGAACCCGACGCCGGCGCGGCTTCAGGTCATTGACTTCACCGATCCCTTGTTGCGCATCGCGTTCACGGCGGTCTGCAAGAAGGGGTTCAGTCCGAAGACCTGGGCCGATCTCAACAAGCCGTCGGTCCGCGTGGCCGTCGACAAGGGGTCTTCGCACGACGTCGTCGCGACGCGGCTGCTCGGCGAGGCGCAGCTGATCCGGCTGGACAGCGCCGTCGACGCAACGCTCTCGGTCCAGACGGGGCGTGCCGATGCGCAGATCCTGGTCCTTCCCCTGGCGTTGGCGGTCACCAGCAAGAACCCCGGCGTGGGCCAGGTCGTCATTCTGACGCCCGAGGAGACCGCGACCTCCAACGGCGGCGTGCGCAAGGAGTCCGATCCGCGATGGCTCCAGCACATCAACCAATGGCTGAAGGCCGAACGCGCCAGCGGGAACATGCGTCGCATCTTCATCGAGAACCTCAAGAAAGTCGGCGATGTCGGCGAGGACAAGATTCCTCCGCAGCTCCAGATCTGAAGTCCTTTCCTCATCTCTAGACGGTCACAACCATGAAGATTGAAAAGATCGAACTGAACTTGCTGGAGTCCCCGATCAAGATGAAGCGCTCGCAGGGCGTGGGGACGATTCAGGCTTCCATCAAACGCGTGGTGCTGCGCATTCGTACCGACCAGGGGATCGACGGCGTGGGCGAGGCCCAGGCCTGGGAAGTGTTCTCGGGCACCAACGAGAACGTGTTCCATGCGATCGACGTTTTCCTGCGCCCGGTGTTGATCGGAAGGGACCCGAGAGACATTCCCGCACGAATGCAGGAATGCGACCGCGCGCTCGTGGCCAACCCCGAGGCCAAGGCGGCGGTCGAAATGGCCTTGTTCGACATCTGCGGCAAGCTGGCCCAGGTGCCGCTCCACGTGCTGATCGGCGGCAAGTTCCGCGACACGATCCCCTTCTCGTTCTCGATCGCGAATCCCGATATCCACGCCGACATCGAACTGGCGAAGCAGATGCTGGCCGAGGGCCACCGGATCTTCAAGGTCAAGACGGGATTTGCAGCGCCGGCCGAGGACCTGAAGCGACTGTCCTTGTTGCGCGAGCATCTCGGCGACGCCTTCGACCTGCGGATCGACTACAACCAGGGGCTGCTGCCGTACGAGGCCTTGCGTCAACTGCGCCAGGTCGAGCCATTCAATCCCACCTTCATCGAGCAGCCTGTGCCGCGCGATGCGATCGCGACCATGGCGCAACTCGCCGCCGCACTCGACACGCCGATCATGGCGGACGAAAGCGTGTTCTCGCCCGCCGAGGCGCTGAGGACGGTGCAGGAACGTGCGGCCGACATCATCAGCATCAAGCTCATGAAAAGCGGCGGCATCCTGAAGGCGATGAAGGTCAACGCCATCGCTGAAACGGCCGGCCTGCCGTGCTACGGAGGCACGCTCTGGGAAGGCGGCATTGCCTTGGCCGCTGCGTCGCACTTCATTGCGGCGAGCCCCAACGTCTCGCTGGGATGCGAGTTCTACATGCCGAAGTACGTGTTTCTCGAAGACGTGCTTGCGCAGATGACGCCCGTGGCTGCGGGCCATGTGCATGTGCCGACCGGCCCCGGCATCGGCGTCGAAGTGGATTGGAAGATCGTCGAGAAGCAGCGAATCGCCTTCGCCGGCTAGGGGGAAGGCACCGCAAGGTCATGGCTCATGCGCTTTCCACCTGAAGTCGCCTTGCGGGGCTCTTGGCGCGAAGCTTGCGCAATCCATGACCGAGCGTCCAAGTCGTCGAAGGCGCTGACGGATCGACGAGAACTTTTCGTCGTCCTGACGATGTGCCACGTTGAATGTGACAGCACTGACTTCTAGACTTGGCTCGGGCTGGAGAGCATTACTTTCCTATTCTTTCAATGGCAAGCTTCTTGCATGGAGATGACGTGTTGACGACAAAGCGATTTTTCTTGCGTGCCCTGGTGGCGCTGACGAGTGTGTGTGCGGTCGGACTTGCGTCCGCGCAGGAAGCCGAAAGCGCGATGGCCCGGGTGCAGCGGACCAAGGTCCTGCGCGTGGGTGCCGTCGCCGGCGCCATTCCCTACTTCAACAAGGACCTCGCCTCCGGCAAATGGGAGGGCTTCGGTCCCGACTTTTCCGAGAGCCTGGCGCAGAAGCTGGGCGCCAAGGTCGAGTATGTCGAGACCACCTGGGGCAATGCGGTGCTGGACCTCCAGGCCAACAAGATCGACGCGATGTTCGGCATGGCTCCCACGCCCGCGCGCAAGGAGGTCGTCAACTTCAGCGAGACCCTCTTCGACAACACCTACACGGCGGTGTGCAAGAAGGGCTATCCGCAGAAGACCTGGGAGCAGCTCAACACGCCCGAGACCAAGATCGTGGTGGACGTGGGCTCCAGCCATGACCAGCTCGCCACCAAGGTGCTGCCCAAGGCCGAGGTCACCCGGCTCGAGAACTCCGGCGCCGCCACCATGGCGCTGCAGGCGGGCCGCTCCGATTGCCAGATCCTGGTGATCCTGCTGGCGCAGCCGCTGCTCGCGAAGCGCGCATCGATCGGCACCATGTACATCCCCCAGCCCGTCTACACCGCGCCGGTGAGCATCGGCCTGCGCAAGGAGTCCGATCCCGCCTTCCAGAAGGCGACGAACGCGTGGCTGGCCGATGTCCGCACCAAGGGCGAAGTGCGCAGCATCATCCTGAAGAACATGGAGAAACTCGCCGGCGTGCCCGCGAGCGCCTTCCCGCCCGAAATCAAGTTCTGAGGAGCCAGTCATGCAATACGCTGAGCCTGCGGCGGAAGACAAGGGCCGCTCCCACCTGGGGATGGCACTGCTGGTGGTGCTTGCGATCGCCGGCCTGTGGGCCGCGGCGAAGCACTTCACGGGGGTCGCGCCGGGCGCAGCGGCGGCCGGCTACGACTGGGACTTCGCCGTCCTCTGGAAGTACCGCACCCTGCTGGCCACGGGCCTGCTCTACACGCTGGTCTTCACCGTCATCTGCGTGATCCTCGGCCTCCTGGTCGGCCTGCTGACCGGCCTCGGCAGGCTCTCCAGCAACCCGCTGCTGACGGCGCCGCTGCGCGCCTACATCGAGGTGTTCCGCTGTACGCCCGTGCTGGTGCAACTGGTGTGGTTCTACTACGCGCTGCCGGTGCTCACGGGCATCGAGATGTCCGCGATGGGCGCCGCCACCCTGTGCCTGGCGCTGTACGGCGGCGCCTTCTACTCGGAGATCGTCCGTGGCGGCATCATCTCCATCGACCTCGGCCAGACCGAGGCGGCCAAGGCGCTGGGCATGACGCGCTTCCAGCTGATGCGGCGGATCATCCTGCCGCAGGCCTTCAAGAAGATGGTCCCGCCCTTGATGAACCAGTCGATCATGCAGCTGAAGAACACCTCGCTGCTCTCGGTGCTGGCCGTGCCGGACCTGCTGTACCAGGGCCAGGTGATCGCGCACGACACCTACCGCCCGCTCGAGGTCTACACCTTCATCGCGGTGGCGTACTTCGCCGTGCTGCTGCCGATCACCATCTGGGCCAAGCGCATGGAATACGGCGCCGGCCCCAAGGAAGCTTGAGATGAACCAGCCTTTGATCGACATCGCGGGCCTGAAGAAATCCTTCGGCGCGCACGTGGTCCTGAAGGACATCACCCTGCAGGTCGAGCGCGGCCAGGTGGTGGCCATGATCGGGCCCTCGGGCTCGGGCAAGTCCACGCTGCTGCGCTGCATCAACCTGCTGTCGGTGCCCGAGGGCGGGCGCATCACCGTCGGCGACCAGAGCATCGAGTTCAACGGCAAGCACACGACGCTGCCCAGCGAGAAGAAGCTGGCGAAGTTCCGCGCGTCCACCGGGATGGTGTTCCAGCACTTCAACCTGTTCCCGCACATGACAGCGCTGCAGAACGTGATGGAGGGCCCGGTCACCGTGCTGAAGACGCCCAAGGCCGAGGCGGAAGCCGCGGCGCGGGAACTGCTGAAGAAGGTGGGCCTGTTGGAGCGCGCCGACTACTACCCCGACAAGCTGTCCGGCGGACAGAAGCAGCGTGTCGCGATCGCGCGTGCGCTGGCCATGAAGCCGGCCGTGATGCTGTTCGACGAGGCGACCTCGGCGCTGGACCCGGAGCTGGTCGGCGAAGTCCTGAACGTCATCAAGGGCCTGGCGAAGGAGGGCATGACCATGATCCTGGTCACGCACGAGATCGGCTTCGCGCGCGAGGTGGCGGACCAGGTGATCTTCATGCGCGACGGCGTGGTGGCCGAGTGCGGGCCGCCGAGCGTGGTGATCGACAACCCCCGCCAGGAGTCGACACGCGCCTTCCTGGGCCGCTTCAAGTCTTCGGCGGGCGAAGGCCAGGCCGCGCCGGCGCTGGCTTGAGCGCGGCCGCGGAGGCCTCGCCCACCAGCCAGTCCCTGAACGCCTGGACCAGCCGGTTCCTGCCGCCGGCCTCGGGGATCGCCAGGTAGTAGGCGTGCTGGGTGATGAGCGCCTCCCGGAACAGCACCACCAAGCGCTCGGCAGCGATCTCTTCCTCGACCAGGAAGCGCGGCACCAGGGCCAGCCCGTGCCCGCTGGCCGCCGCCTGCGCGAGCATGGAGAACTGCTCGTAGCGCGGCCCGCGCATCGCATGGGGGGCCGCCACCTTCACCTGCTCGAACCATTCGGCCCACTGCGTGGGGCGCGAGGACTGCTGCAGCAGGCACAGCCCGGCGAGATCCTCCTTGTGCTGGACGCGATGGCGGCGCTTGAACTCGGGGCTGCACACCGGCACCACGCTCTCGCCGAGCAGGTAGTCGCAGGAAGCTCCCGGCCAGAAGGCCGCGCCGAAATGGATGGCCGCATCGAAGGGCTCGCGCGCGAAGTCGAAGGGCTCCGTGCGCGACGCGAAGTTGACCGTCACGTCCGGCTGCAGAGCGGCGAAGCGCTTCATGCGCGGGATCAGCCAGCGCGTGGCGAACATCGGCAGCGCCGCCAGGTTGAGCACGTCGCCGATGCCGCCCAGCGTCATGGCGCGCTGGGTGGCGCTGGCCAGCGATTCGAGCCCCCCGCGCAGTTCCGCCGCGTAAACGCGGCCCGCCTCCGTCAGTACCACGCGCTGCCGCACGCGATGGAAAAGCGCAGTGCCGATCTGATCTTCCAGCTGCTTGATCTGCCGCGAGATCGCGCTTTGCGTGAGGTGCAGCTCCGCGGCGGCGCGCGACACGCTGCCATGGCGCGCGGCGCTTTCGAAGGCCATCAGCTGCCCCACGGGTGGGAGAAATTCTCGTCTGAACATGTTGATGAAACTGCAACAAGCCGATAAGCGGCTTCAAGGAGGCGACGTCCGAACCGCGACCTGGTTCATTCAATTCTGACATCAAATCTTGACGACTTATCGATATCCATCGAGGCCGTTCGCGGCCATAGTCCGGGCCCATGAGCACCCATGCCTTCGTTCATCCCGACGACATTCGCACCCTGTTTTCACGCGCGCTGTCCGCCATGTACAGGGCGGAGGTTCCGCAGTACGGCACGCTGCTGGAGCTGGTGGCCGACATCAATGCACGGGTGCTCCACGAAGACCAGGCGCTGGCCGCACGCATGCGTTCGGCGCAGCAGCTCGATCGGCTCGACGTGGAGCGCCATGGCGCGATCCGCCTGGGCACCGCCTCCGAGCTGTCGACCCTGCGCCGCCTGTTCGCGCTGATGGGCATGAAGCCGGTGGGCTACTACGACCTGTCGATGGCGGGCGTTCCCGTGCACGCGACCGCCTTCAGGCCGGTGGACGAGCGCTCGCTGGAGCGCAATCCCTTTCGCGTGTTCACCTCGCTGCTGCGGCTGGAGCTGATCGAGGACGCGGCGCTCAGGCAGCGCGCGGCGGAGATCCTTCTCCGCCGCCGGATCTTCACGCCGGAGTGCCTGGCCCTGATCGACCAGGCCGAGCGCCAGGGCGGCCTGACGGGTGCGCAGGCGCAGGCCTTCGTCGCGCAGGCGCTCGAGACCTTCCGCTGGCACAGCGAGGCCACGGTCGACATCGGGACCTATCGCCAGCTGCGGGCCTCGCACCCGCTGGTGGCGGACGTGGTCTGCTTCAAGGGCCCGCACATCAACCACCTCACGCCCCGCGTGCTCGACATCGACGAAGCGCAGGCCGAGATGCACAGGCGCGGGCTGCGCGCCAAGGACTCGATCGAGGGACCGCCGCGGCGCCGGCATCTCATCCTGCTGCGCCAGACCAGCTTTCTGGCGCTGGAGGAGGGCATCCGCTTCCCGGGCGAGAGCGGCGCGGACGGCACGCACACCGCTCGCTTCGGCGAGATCGAGCAGCGCGGCTGCGCGTTGACCCCGCGGGGGCGGGCCCTGTATGACGAACTGCTGGCGCGCGCGCTCGCGGCCGAGCGCGCCGCTGTCCCGCGCGCCACGGCGCTGGCGCACGCCTTCGAAGCCTTTCCGGACGACCTGGCCACGCTCCATCGCGAGCGGCTCGCCTACTTCCGCTACACGCTGGACGCGGAGCGCATCGCCGCCTCGCCGCCGGATGCGGAGGCTTCGCCGGATGATTTGCTGGCGGGCGGCTGGCTGCGCTTGCAGCCGCTGGTCTATGAGGACTTCCTGCCCGTGAGCGCCGCGGGCATCTTCCGCTCGAACCTGGGATCGGAGGGGACGTCCATCCCTGCAGCCGGCGGCAATCGCGCGGCCTTCGAGGCGGCGCTCGGCACCGCGGTGCAGGACGAGTTCGCCTTGTACGAGGCGGCGCAGGCGGCCTCGCTGGCGGGCTGCCGCAGCGAGTTGCGCTGCGCGGCGGCCTCGGCCGAAAGCTGAAGTCGATGAACGGCGCGATGACTCACGATGCGCTGCTCGCCGCGTTCGCGGCACGCCTCGGAACGCCAGGCGTCCTTCTGGACGCGGCGGACAAGGCGCCCTACGAGGTGTCGGCAAGACACGGCCGAGGCCAGGCACGCGCCGTGCTGCGCCCGGCCAGCCGCGACGAGCTGGCATGGGTGATCGAGCAGCTCGCCGCCGCGGGGCAGGCCTTCGTCGTGCAGGGTGCTGCCACCGGATTGGTGGGCGCTGCCACACCCACCGAAGCAGGAAGCCAATGGGTGTTGTCAACCCAGCGCCTGCGCGACGGCCTGGAGATCGACCCGGTCAACCGCAGCGCCGTGGTGGCGGCGGGCTACCGCCTGTCCGATCTCAACCGCGCCGCGGCCGAGCATGGCCTGTGCTTCCCCATCGACCTCGGCGCCGATCCCTCCCTCGGCGGCATGGTGGCGACCAACACCGGCGGCGCGCGGCTGATCCGCTATGGCGGCGTGCGCGAGAACCTGCTGGCCGTGGAGGCGGTGCTGCTGCATCCGCCCGGTGCGCGGGTGGGCTCCACGCGCGCGCTTCGCAAGAACAACACGGGCCTGGACTGGTGCCAGCTGCTGGCGGGCACGCTCGGCGCCTTCGCGGTCCTGAGCCGCGTCACGGTCAAGCTGCATCCGGTCCAGCGGCAGGCGGCCACTGCCCTCGTCGCCGTCGAATCGCCGGCTGCGGCGATGGCGCTGCTGGGCTCGGTGGAGCAGGCGCTCGGTGAGTTCGTCAGCGCCTTCGAGGGCCTGTCCGGCCCGGCGCTGTCGGCGGCCGTCGGGCACTTGCCGGATGTGCCGGCGCCTTTCGCGAAGGCGCCGGCCTACGCGGTGCTGCTCGAGGTGTCGAGCGCGATCGGCCCGGGTGCGGGCTTCGACCTGGAGGCGCTGCTCATGGCCTGGCTCGAGTCGCAGCTCGACAGCGGCCTGGTGATCGACGCGGTCGTGGACAAGCCGCAACGTCTCTGGCGCATCCGCCATGCGGTCAGCGAATCGGTTCAGGCGCTGGGCCGGCTCGTGGCCTTCGACGTGGCGGTGAGCCGCTCCCGCTTCTCGGCCTTCCGCGCACGGGCCCTGGCCCTGATCGGCGCCCATGTCCCGGAAGCGCGCGTCTGCGACTTCGGCCACCTGGGCGACGGCGGCGTGCATCTCAACATCGTCGTGCCCCGCGAGACCGGCGACGCCGCGATCCAGGCCTTGCGCACCGCCATCTACGAGACGGTGGTCCACGAGTTCGACGGGAGCTTCAGCGCCGAGCATGGCATCGGTCCCTACAACCAGGCCTATCACCGCCGCTTCACCGACCGGCCGACGCGTGCGCTGGCAGGCGCCCTTCATCGCCACCTGGATCCGGCCGCGCGGCTCGGCAATGTGCGGCTCGACTGAAAGAAAACCATGGACCAGCATTCCTTCGTCAACGCGCGCTACGCCAGCGCGCCGGGCTCGCCGATCCGCGAGCTCAAGCGCTTTTCGGATCTGCCCGGGATGATTTCCCTGGCCGGCGGCTATCCGGCGCCGGAGCTGATGGATGCAGCGGGGCTGCAGCAGATCTTCGGCCGCTTCGCGCCCGCCGAGTTCGGCCAGGCGCTCGAATACGGCGGCACCGAAGGCGCGATGGCACTGCGCGTGCAGCTCGCACGTTTGTTGAGCGCACGCGGCATGGCCGCCGAGCCGGCCGATGTGCTGACGCTGAGCGGCTCCCAGCAGGGCATCGACCTGCTGGCCCGGACCCTGCTGAGCCCGGGCGACGTGGTGCTGGTCGAAGCGCCGACCTATCCGGCCGCGCTGTCCGCCTTTCGCTTCGCGGGTGCGTCCATCCACCAGGTTGCCACCGACGACGAAGGCCTGGTGATCGACGCCTTCGAGGCGGCCCTGGTGCGCCTCAAGCCGAAGCTGCTCTACACGGTGCCCACCTTCGGCAACCCCAGCGGACGCACGCTGGGCGAAGCGCGCCGGCGCGCGCTGCTGGAGCTGGCGGTGCGGCACCGCTGCCTGGTCATCGAGGACGACCCCTACGGCGACCTGTACTTCGACCAGCCGCCCCCGCCTGCTCTCTATTCGCTGCGCCATGCGGTCGATGGTGCCGACGGGATCGTCACCTATCTGTCCAGCCTGTCGAAGACGCTCGCGCCCGGCCTGCGGCTGGGCTGGATGCTGGGCCCGCCGGATGTGCGCCGCGCCTGCGTGCTGGCCAAGCAGACCGACGACATGCACGCCTCCACGCTCACCCAGGCCGCGGCAGCCGCTTACCTGGCGCAGGGCTTGTTCCTCGAACATCTGCCGCGTCTGAGGCAGGCCTATGCCGGCCGCGCGCGGGCCCTGGTGCGTGCGCTCAGGGAGCATCTGGGCGAGCGCCTCCGGTTCATCGAGCCGGGCGGCGGCATGTTCGTGTGGGCGCGCTTGCCCGGGGTCGACACCGCGCAATGGCTGAAGTCAGCCATCGAACATCGCGTGATGTTCGTGCCCGGCGCCGCCTTCTTCGCGCGGGAGCCCGATCCTGCGTGCTTCCGCCTGTCCTTCGCGAGCCAGGACGAGGCCGGCATCGCCGAAGGCGTCGCGCGCCTGGCGGCAGCGCTGCGTGCGGTGTAGGCCGGGCTTTCACTTGCCGGAGCAGGAGCGCAACACGCCACAATGGCTCGTTATTTGCTCCGCCAGCTGCCCATGGACATCCGACTCGACGACCTCGACCGCCACCTGCTCAGCCTGCTGCAGGCCAACGCCCGCGAGCCGGCGGCCAACCTCGCGCGCAAGCTCAAGATTGCCAGGACCACGGTGGTCGCGCGCATCGCGCGGCTCGAGCGGGAGGGCATCGTCTCGGGCTACGGCGTGCGCTTCGGCACGCGGCTGGAGCAGGCGGCCGTGCGCGCCTTCTGCGGCCTCAGCGTCAACGCCAAGAGCGGGGCGGCGGTGATCAAGGCGCTCGACCGGCTGCCCGAGGTCGAGGAGGTCTGGGCCGTGAGCGGCCAGTTCGACTACATGGCGCTCCTGCGCTGCGACACGCCCGAGCAGCTGGACGTGCTGCTGGACCAGCTCGGCCAGATCGACGGCATCAACCAGACGCACACCTCCATCGTGCTGAGCCGCAAGATCGATCGCCGCAGCACGGTGGCGTCGGCGGTCCATTGATCCGGGCGGGCGCTTCGGCCATGGCTGCCTGCCAGGGATTTCTGGGCGTGCTGATGCTGGACACGCGCTTCCCGCGGCCGCCCGGCGACATCGGCAACCCGGAGACCTTCAGGCGCGCGGGCATCCCCGTGCGCTTCGTGACCATCGAAGGCGCCTCGCCGAAGCGCATCGTCGAGGAGGCCGACCCGAGCCTGATGAAGCCCTTTGTCGATGCGGCGATCCGACTGGTCGAGGAGGGCGCGTCGATGATCACCACGAGTTGCGGCTTCCTGGCGGCCTGGCAGCTGGCGATGGCCGCGGCGGTGCCGGTGCCGGTCGTCACGTCCAGCATCCTGCAGTGCCGGTCCTTCGCGAAGCCCGGGATCGTCACCTTCGACGCGGCTTCTCTTCACCCGCACATCCTCGATGCCGCGGGGGTTCCGCAGGGAACGCCGGTGCAGGGCGTGCGGGCAGGTTGCGAGTTCCACCGCCGCATCCTCGGCAACGAGGCGCAGATGGACTTCACGCAGGCCGAGCAGGACGTGGTCGAGGCCGCGGTGGCCCTGGTGACGCGCTGTCCGTGGGTCGAAGACCTGGTGATGGAGTGCACCAACATGCCGCCCTACCGGGAAGCGGTCGCGCGATCCACCGGCCGTGCCGTGCACGACATCGAAACCTTGGTTTTGTCGACGTGGGCGGCGCTCTAGTCGAAGCGCGTCAACGGGATCGCCGATGTGACGAAGAACTCGGCCCTGGCGACGATCTGATCGATTGTGCGTGACAGCCCTGATCAATAGACTTCCCCCGGAAGTCAAGTTCCGAAACGACGCTGCGAAGCGCGATCCCAATCCAGGAAATCCTCCATGAAACTCAAAGGCGGCCATACCACCTATGGCCAGCAGATCGGCGTTCTGATGCTGGATACCTTTTTCCCGCGACCGCCAGGCGACATCGGCAACAACGCCTCGTTCGACTTCCCGGTCAAATACAAGATCGTGAAGGGAGCCCATGCCACCAAGATCATGGGCGATCATCCCGACCTCGCCTTGATCGAGCCCTTCATCGTTGCGGCGAAGGAACTGGAGGTCGAGGGCGTCCGCGCCATCACCACCAGCTGCGGCTTCCTCGGGCCGTTCCAGAAGCAGATCGCCTCGCAGGTCGGCATTCCGGTCTTCACCTCGTCGCTGATGCAGGCACCCCTGATCCACGCGATGCTGCCGCCGGGAAAGATCATCGGCGTGTTCACCGAGCGTGCCCATAACATGAATGACGCACATTTCAAGGGCGTCGGCTGGTCGATGGACCACATTCCCGTGCAGATCCAGGGCATGAAGCCGGACGCGCAGTTTCCGGCCACCTATATCGAGGGGCGCCGCGAACTCGACACCGACGTCCTCAAGGAAGAGATGCTCGAGATGACGCGTGAATTCATGGCCTCTTGCCCGAACCCTGGCGCCATCCTGTTCGAGTGCACGAACATGTGCCCCTTCTCGTCTTTCGTTGCCGTCGAATCCGGTCTGCCGGTCTTCGACATCAACACCCTGATCAATACCTTCTACAGCGCGGCCAATCCCCGGCGCTATCTGTGACATGAAGATCGGAATCGCCGGCTTCGGGAGCGTGGGACAGAGCGTCGCCGCGGCCTTGACGAAGGGAGCCATTCCGGAGGCGGAACTGGTCGCCATCTCCGCCCGGGATCTGGACAAGGCGCGCACCAGAGCGGCCTTGCTGAACCCCGCATTGCAGGTTGTTCCTCTGCCTGAACTTGCGCCGCTGTGTGACGTGGTGGTCGAGGCCGCAACCGGCGCTTCCCTGCCCGAGATCGCCACGGAAGTGCTCAGGCATGGAAAAGATCTGATCTGCGTGAGTGCGGGCGGGATCCTCGCGATCCCGGACCTGGAGGCCCTTGCACGCCGGCACGGTGCCAAGGTGCAGATCGCCTCCGGAACCATGCCGGGCCTCGACCTCCTGCGCGCTGCGGCAGAAGGCACCCTTCACAGCGTTCGGTTGAAGTCCCGATCCAAGCCCGCAACACTGGTCAACGAAGCGTATGTCCTGGAGCAAGGGCTCGATTTCCGAACGACGCCTCCGACTGCGCCGGTCAAGGTCTTCGAGGGACCTGCAAGGATGGCCGCGATCCACTTCCCGAAGCATCTGAATATTGCGGTGGCGGTGAGCCTGGCCGGCATCGGTCTCGATCGCACGATCGTCGAGCTCTGGATGGACCCGCACATCCCCGGAGCCATCAGCGTTCTGCAGATCGAGGCGGAGGAAGTCAGCCTCACCCTGGAGAGCAGGAATCTTCCCTCCGCCAACCCCAAGACATCACGAATCGTCGCGCCCAGCGTGCTCGCGGCAATCCGCTCTCGGGTCGCGACGATCCGCGTCGGGTCTTGAAGCGCCCGCGACTCAATCGATGGCGACCTTGGCGTCCTTGACGAGCTTCGCGTACTTGGCCGTGTCGTCCTTGATCTGCGCCGCCATCTGCGCGGGCGAGTCGCCCACCGGGTCGGCGCCGATCTCTTCCATGCGCTTCTTGAACTCGGGCGACTGGATGATCTTCACCATCTCCGCGTTGAGCTTGGCGACCACCTCCTTGGGCGTGGCCGCCGGCGCCAGGATGCCGAACCAGGTGCCCTGGTTGAAGTCCTTCATGCCGGCCTCGGCCAGCGTCGGCACGTCGGGGAGGGTGCTCGAGCGCTTCGCCGTGGTCACGGCCAGCGCGCGAAGCTTGCCCGCCTTGATGTGCTGGACCAGCGGCGTCAAGGTGTCGAAGGACATGTCCACCTGGCCGCCGAGCAGGTCGGTGGTCAGCGGCGCGCTGCCCTTGTAGGGCACGTGCAGAAGATCGACACCGGCGGTGCTCGAGAACTGCGTCCCGATCAGGTGCTGCACCGTGCCGTTGCCGTTCGAGCCGTACGACAGCTTGCCGGGTGCAGCCTTGGCTTGCGCAACAAGGCTCTTGACGTCGGTCGCCGACGACTTGGCGTTGACCACCAGCACGTTGGGCACCAGGGCCACGGTGGTGATCGGCGCGAAGCTCTTCTCGAAGTCGTAGGGCAGCTTCTTGTAGACGCTGGTGGCGATGGTGTGGTGGACCGCGCCCATGAGCAGCGTATAGCCGTCGGCCTTGGCCTTCGACACGTAGTCGGCGCCGACCGTCGCGCCCGCGCCCGGTTTGCTCTCGACGACCACCGGCTGGCCGAGGCTCTGCGAAAGCGGCGTGGTGATGGAACGCGCCAGCGCGTCCGAGCTTCCGCCGGGCGGGAAGGGAACGATCAGCGTGATCGGCTTCGCGGGCCACGACTGCGCGGCGGCGAGCGACGCGGCGAAGCCGAAGGCGATGGCGGTCAAGGTGGTGCGAGTACGGAAATTCGATGTCTTCATGGTTGTCTCCTGATGATGTGATGCGACTGTAGGCAGCCGCGGGGTGTTCGAATCACGGCTGAAGTGAAGCCGGTGTTAACCTGGATTCAAGGGTTCAAGCCGCTGCGGATGGCCGCCCGTCCTGCGAACGCGGCGTCGTTCCCGAGCTCGGCCTCGATGAGGAGCAGGCGGTTGTACTTGGCCATGCGATCCGAACGGCACAACGAGCCGGTCTTGATTTGCGTGGCGGCCGTGCAGACGCTGAGGTCGGCGATGGTGGTGTCCTCCGTTTCGCCCGAGCGGTGCGAGACCACCGCGGAGTAGCCCGCCTTGTCTGCCATGGCGATGGCGGCGAGCGTCTCGGTCAAGGTGCCGATCTGGTTCGGCTTGATCAGGATCGAGTTGGCCGCACCGCGGGCGATGCCCTGCTGCAGGATCTCGGTGTTGGTGACGAACAGGTCGTCGCCGACCAGCTGCACGCGCCGGCCCAGCTTGGCCGTCAGCAGCTCCCAGCCGGCCCAGTCGTCCTCGGCCATGCCGTCTTCGATCGTGACGATGGGATAGGCATCGACCCACCGGGCCAGGTAGTCGGCGAACTGCGTCGAGTCGAACTGCTTGGCCTCCGACGCGAGTTCATACCGACCGCCCTTGAAGAACTCCGAGCTGGCGACATCCAGTCCCAGGGCGATGTCCGTGCCGGCCTTGAAGCCGGCCTGTTCGATGGCCGCCAGGATGACCTCGATGGCCGCCTCGTTCGACGGCAGGTCGGGCGCGAAGCCGCCTTCATCGCCCACGGCCGTCGACAGGCCGCGACTTCTCAGCAGGCCCTTGAGCGAGTGGAAGACCTCCACGCCCCAGCGCATCGCTTCGGAGAACCGGGGCGCGCCGAGCGGCACGATCATGAACTCCTGCATGTCGACGTTGTTGTCGGCATGGGCGCCGCCGTTGATGATGTTCATCATCGGCAAGGGCAGCACCGGCTTGCGATCGCCGCCGATGTAGCGGTACAGCGATTCGCCCCTGGAGGCCGCGGCGGCCTTGGCCGCAGCGAGCGACACCGCAAGGATCGCGTTCGCGCCCAGCCGGGACTTCGTCCGCGTCCCGTCGAGCTCGATCATCAGCCGGTCGAGCGCGGGCTGGTCGTCGGCGGTGCGGCCGATCAGTGCCTGGCTCAGCTCGCCGTTGACGTGGCCGACGGCCTGGGTGACGCCCTTGCCCAGGTAGCGCTTCGGGTCGCCGTCGCGCAGCTCGATGGCCTCGCGGGCGCCCGTGGACGCGCCGGAGGGCGAAGCGGCGAAGCCTCTTGCGCCGTCGGACAGCAGCACCTCGGCCGCGACCGTGGGATTGCCTCGGGAGTCCAGGATCTCGAAGCCGCGGACCTGTCGAATCGTTGCCATGTCTTGTCCCTTCAGATCTGCGCGATGCGCAGCAGGTTGGTGGTGCCGGAGGTGCCGAAGGGCATGCCGGCCGAGATCACGAGCGTCTGGCCCGGCGTGCCGAAGCCTTCCTTGAGGGCAGTGCGGCATGCGAGGTCGCTCATCTCGGGCACATCCACCACTTCGTGGCAGAGCACGGCGTGGACGCCCCACGCGAGTGCCAGGCGGCGTGCCGTGGCCAGCCGCGGCGTCATGCCGATGATGGGAGCCCGCGGCCGCTCGCGCGCCATGCGCAGCGCCGAGTAGCCCGAGCTGGTGTAGGCGACGGTCGCCGCCGCGTCGAGCAGGCCGGTGATGTCGCGCATGGCCGAGCCGATGGCATCGGCAGTGCGGGCCAGGGGCTCGGCGCGCGAGGCATCGATGGCGCTGCGGTAGTTCGGATCGCTCTCGGTGTGCGCGACGATGCTGCTCATCATCTTCACGGCCTCGACGGGGTAGCGCCCGCTGGCCGATTCCGCCGACAGCATGACGGCGTCAGCCCCCTCGTAGATCGCGGTGGCGACGTCGGAGGCTTCGGCCCGCGTGGGCACCGGCGCCGTGACCATCGATTCGAGCATCTGGGTGGCGACGATCACCGGCTTGCCGGCTCGGCGGCAGGCGCGAATGATCCGCTTCTGGATCGAAGGCACCTGCTCGGCCGGCATCTCGACGCCGAGGTCGCCGCGGGCCACCATGACGGCGTCCGTTTCGGCCACGATCGCATCGAGCGAGGCGATGGCGGCCGGCTTCTCGAGCTTGGCCACGATCCCGGCGCGCTCGCCGATGATGGCGCGGGCCTCAGTGATGTCCTCCGCGCGCTGGACGAAGGACAGCGCCACCCAGTCGATGCCGAGGCGCAGCCCGTAGTCGAGGTCGGCGCGGTCCTTCGCGGTCATCGCCGAAAGCGGCAGCACGACGCCGGGCACGTTCACGCCCTTGCGGTCGGAAAGGGTGCCGCCGTTGACAACGCGGGTCTCCGCGAAGTCCGCGCCGAAGGTCTCGACGCGCAAGCGAAGGCGGCCGTCGTCCAGCAGCAGCTCCGTGCCGGTCTCCAGCGCTGCGAAGATCTCGGGGTGCGGCAGCGCCACGCGCGCCGCGCTGCCGGGCGTCTTGGCGTCGAGGTCGAGGCGGAAGGACTTGCCCTCGATCAGGACCACGGGCCCATCGGGAAAGGTGCCGATGCGCAGCTTGGGCCCTTGCAGGTCCAGCAACACGCCGATCGGCCGGCCGCTGTCGCGCTCGACTTCGCGGATCAGGTCCAGGCGGCGCTTGTGGTCTTCGTGCGTGCCGTGGCTGAAGTTCAACCGGAACACGTCGGCACCCGCATCGAACAGGGCCTGGATTGTCTTGCGCTCGTCGCTGGCCGGCCCGAGGGTCGCCACGATCTTCGCGTGCTTGTTTCTTCGCATGTCAGTTCCTCTGGGTTGCACCATCGGCACCGCCGGGGTCGGCCGTGATCACGATCGCGCGAAAGTCGTTCACATTGGTCAAGGTCGGGCCGGTCACGACCGAGTCGCCGAGCGCCTCGAAGAAGCCGTGGCCGTCGTTGTCGTCGAGCCGCGCCCGGGGCTGGAGGCCTTGCGCCCAGGCGCGCGCCAGCGTGTCGGGGGCCAAGAGCGCGCCCGCGATCTCTTCCTGGCCGTCGACGCCGTCGGTATCGCCGGCCAGCGCATGAATGCCCGGCTCCCCATCCAGCGCGATGCCGAGCGAGAGCAGAAACTCGACATTGCGGCCGCCGCGCCCCTTGCCGCGCAAGGTCACCGTGGTCTCGCCGCCGGAGAGCAGCACGCAGGGCGGCGGCACCGGCTGGCCACGCCGCGCCACCTGCAGCGCGATGCCGGCCAGGGTCTTGGCCACGTCGCGGGCCTCGCCCTCGATGGCGTCGCCGAGGATGCAGGGCTTCAACCCGGCATCCCGTGCCACCGCCGCTGCCGCTTCGAGCGCCATCTGCGGTGTCGCGATGAAGCGGGTGTCGATCTCGGGCAGGCGGGGATCGCCGGCCTTCAGCGATTCGCCTTCGCCGCTCTCGAGCCATGCCCGTGCCTGCGTCGGTAGCTCGATGCCGTAGCGGCGCAGGATGTCCAGCGCATCGGCACAGGTGCTCGGGTCCGGCACGGTCGGGCCCGAAGCGATGTCGATGGGGTCGTCGCCCGGAACGTCTGACAACAGCAGGTTGAGGACCCGCGCGGGCTTGCATGCCGCGGCCAGCCGCCCGCCCTTGATGAGCGACAGGTGCCGCCGCACGCAGTTCATCTCGCCGATGCTCGCCCCGCTGGCGAGCAGCGCGCGGTTGAGCGCCTGCTTGTCGGCAAGGCCGAGCCCGGGCGGCGGGAGGGTCAGCAGGGAGGAGCCGCCGCCGGAAATCAGGCACAGCACCAGGTCGTCCGGCGTCAGTCCCTGCACCAGTGCCAGCATCCGCCGCGCAGCCGCCTCGCCGGCTGCATCGGGGACCGGGTGCGCGGCCTCGACGATCTCGATGCGCTCGCAGGGCACGGCATAGCCGTAGCGCGTCACCACCAGGCCCGACAGGGCCCCTGGCCAATGCGCTTCCACCGCGCGGGCCATGGCCGCCGATGCCTTGCCCGCGCCGACCACGACGAGCCGGCCGTTCGGCGGCTGCGGCAGGTGGCGAGGCACGCACAGCGCGGGCTGGGCCGCGGCGATCGCTGCGTCGAACATGGCGCGAAGCAGGGTGCGTGGATCGGGGGTTTTCATGACGGTGCCTGCCAGCCGGATCAAGCCGTTGCCTGCGTGTTCTGCGAGACGCGGATCGGCGTGACCTTGGCCTCGTCGTCGCCTTCGTACAGCTCATCCAGGTCCTCAGGGTCCGTCTTGCCGTCGAGCACCTGCGCCAGGCGCTGCCGATCGACCGAGCCCACCCAGCGCGCGATGGCGACGGTGCCGACCGCATTGCCGATCGTGTTGGTGATGGCGCGCGCCTCCGACATGAAGCGGTCCACGCCCAGCAGCAGCACCATGCCGGCGACCGGGATCTTCCCCATCGAGGCGAGCGTCGCCGCCAGCGTGATGAAGCCGGAACCGGTCACGCCCGCCGAGCCCTTGGAGGTGAGCAGCAGCACGCCCAGCACCACCAGCTGGTCGGTCAGGGTCAGCGGCGTGTTGGTGGCCTGGGCGATGAAGATCGCCGCCATCGTGTAGTAGATGCACTGGCCGTCCGGATTGAAGGTCAGGCCGGAGGGCACGACGAGGCCGACCACCGGCTTGGAGACGCCGGCATGCTCGAGCTTGCGCATGAGCTGCGGCACGACCGATTCGGAGGAACTGGTGCCGAGCACCGTGAAGAGCTCGTCCTTGATGTACTTGAGGAACTTCCACAGGCTGAAGCCGGAGAGCCGTGCGATCCCGCCGAGCACCAGCGCGACGAACAGGAAGCAGGTGATGTACATCGTGCCCATCAGCTTGCCGAGCGACACGATCGACCCCAGGCCGTACTTCCCCACGGTGAAGGCCATCGCGCCGAAGGCCGCCAGCGGCGCAAGCCGCATGACCATCCCGACGACGGAGAACACGCCGTGGGTGAACGAGTCGAGGAAGTCCACCACCGGCTTGGCACGCGGCCCGATGTGCGACAGCGCCACGCCGAACATCGTGGCGAAGACCAGGATCTGCAGGATGTCGTTCTTGGCCAGCGCATCGACGATGCTCGTGGGCACCAGGTGCAGCATGAAGTCGACGAAGCCCTCGGGTTTCGCGGCGGAGGCCGTATAGCTCGCGATGGACTTCGTGTCGAGCTGCGTGGCGTCGATGTTCATGCCGTTGCCCGGCCCGACGACGTTGACGACGACCAGGCCCAGCGCCAGGGCGAAGGTGGACAGCACCTCGAAGTAGATCAGCGCGCGGACGCCGACGCGGCCGAGCTCCTTCATGTTCTCCATGCGTGCGATGCCGAGCACCACCGTGGCGAAGATGATCGGGGCGAAGACCATCTTGATCAGCTTGATGAAGATGTCGCCCAGGGGCTTGAAGTCGCTGGCGATGTGGGGGGCGAAGAAGCCAAGGGCCACGCCGGCGAAGACGCCGATCAGCACTTGGACGTACAGCTTGCCGAAGAAGCGGCGCATCATTTGTCTCCAGGTATCGGGTAGGCACGAGCGGGCCCCGGCAGCACTTGGCGGCTGCTTTCGAGACGGGGAACGGCGCGCTGCGCCGGCCCTCGGGAATGGCGAGCAGACCCCGGGGCCGGCCCGGGGTCAGGCGGCGTCAGGCAGCCTTGCGCTGCGAGCTGCCGGCCACCAGACTGCACATGGCCCGGGTGACTTCCGCCGTGGTGGCCTTCCCGCCCAGGTCGCGGGTGTGCAGCGACTTGTCGGCGGTCACTTTCTCGATGGCCTGCATCACGCGCTGGGCGGCCTCGGTCTCGCCGAGGTGCTCCAGCAGCATCACCACCGACCAGAAGGTGCCCACCGGATTCGCCAGGCCCTTGCCCATGATGTCGAAGGCCGAGCCGTGGATGGGCTCGAACATCGACGGATAGCGGTGCTCCGGATCGATGTTGCCGGTGGGCGCGATGCCCAGGCTGCCGGCCAGCGCGGCGGCGAGGTCGCTCAGGATGTCGGCGTGCAGGTTGGTCGCGACGATGGTGTCGAGCGATGCCGGGTTGTTGATCATCCGGGCCGTCGATGCATCGACGAGCTCCTTGTCCCACTTGACGTCGGGGAACTCCTTGGAGATCTGCACGGCGATCTCGTCCCACATGACCATCGCATGGCGCTGGGCGTTGCTCTTGGTGATGACCGTGAGCTGCTTGCGGGGACGCGACTGGGCCAGCTTGAAGGCGAAGCGCATGATGCGCTCCACGCCGGCGCGGGTCATCATCGACACGTCGGTCGCGGCCTCGATCGGGTGGCCCTGGTGCACGCGGCCGCCGACGCCGGAGTACTCGCCTTCGGAGTTCTCGCGAACGATGACCCAGTTCAGATCGTCCGGGCCGCAGCGCTTGAGCGGGCCGTCGATGCCGGGCAGGATGCGCGTCGGGCGCACGTTGGCGTACTGGTCGAAGCCTTGGCAGATCTTCAGGCGCAGGCCCCAGAGTGTGATGTGGTCGGGGATGTGCGGGTCGCCGGCGGAGCCGAACAGGATCGCGTCCTTGTCGCGGATGGCGTCCAGGCCGTCCTCCGGCATCATCACGCCGTGCTCGCGGAAGTAGTCGCCGCCCCAGTCGAAGTTCTCGAACTCGAAATTGAAACTGCTGCCGGCCGAGGCCAGCGCCTCCAGGACTTCCTGGCCTGCGGGCACGACTTCCTTGCCGATGCCGTCTCCGGGGATGGTGGCGATCTTGTACGTCTTCATGGGTTTGTCTCCGTGGGTGGTGGGTAGAAGGTCTCGCTACTGTAGGGACTCGACGGACCACCAGCTCGGCGCTAGAGTGAATCCATTGTTAACCTGGATTCAACACTGGAGCTGCCATGACTTCTGCCATCGTGCCCGCGGACCTTGGCTTCTTTTCCACCCTGGCGAGCGCCGCAAGCCTGAGCGCTGCGGCGCGTGAGCTCGGCGTCACCACGCCCGCGGTGAGCAAGCACCTGGCGCTGATGGAATCGCGGATCGGGGTGTTGCTGGTGAACCGGTCGACGCGGCGCATGAGCCTGACGCCCGAGGGCGAGCTCTACCTCGAGCACGCGCGCCGGATCCTCGGCGAGATCGACGGGATGGAGGAGCTTCTCGGCGTTTCCAAGGCGATTCCCAAGGGCCTCCTGCGCGTCAACGCCACGCTGGGCTTCGGGCGCAGCCACGTGGCGCCGCTGATCTCGAAGTTTGTCCGCAAGTACCGGGAAGTCGAGGTCCAATTGCAGCTGTCGGTCAACCCGCCGCCGCCGACCGAGGACCTCTTCGATGTCTGCGTGCGCTTCGGCGCACCGCCGGACAGCCGGGTGATCGCCAGGCGCATCGCGGCCAATCGCCGCCTGCTGTGCGCGGCGCCGGCCTATCTCGCGAAGCACGGCATCCCGAAGGTGCCGAACGATCTGACGAAGCACAACTGCATCGGCATCCGCCAGGGCGAGGAAGCCTACGGCGTATGGCGCCTGGCGAGCGGCAGGGGCCGCAACGTCAGCACCGAAGCCGTCAAGACGCGAGGAAACCTCACCACCAACGACGGCGAGATCGCGGTCAACTGGGCGCTCGAAGGGCACGGCGTCCTGATGCGGGCCGAGTGGGACATCGAGCGCTACCTCGGCAACGGCCGGCTGGTGCAGGTGCTGCCGCAGTACTACACGCCGGACGCCGACATCTACGCGGTGTATCCGCAGCGCCACCAGCTGGCGGCGCGGGTCCGGGCCTTTGTCGATTTCCTGACGCTTTCTTTCACGCAGCAGGCGGCTGCTGCAAAGGCGTAAGCCAGTGGAGATGCATTGCTCAATGAACTCCCCGCCTACGGTTGCGAGTCGCGACACGCATAGCTCGATGCCAGCGATTTGTCACCGCCCATGTAGTGCGGATACCCCGGATAGCGGCACATGGGCCGGGAGCCCTGGGCGGCAAATGGCGGAAGGCCGGCTTTGCTCGTCTGCACGATCGCGTCGGCCGGCGGCGTTTGGGTGGTGACCCAGCGATCCAGCGGGTCGAGCAAGTCCGCCATCGTCGGCACCGCCCCCTTGTCCGTCACCGAGCGTGCATTGCCTGAGTGCGTGGAAGACGGCGATACGTACAGACGAGTCGAGCGGTCCACAGCCGCCTGGCCCAACCGGGCCACCATCGCCTTGTAGTACTCGATGCCCATCAACGGGCTCTGGGCCCGGTCGGCCGCGTTCTCTCGAATGATCAGCTTGCCGCCGCGCGCGAAGAAGGCCGACAGATCCGGATTCGTGGAGTCGATCAGCGCGGAGGTCTGTTGCACCCGCGTGGCGAAGGACTCCGGGCGATAGCTGCGCACGTCGAAGTTGGCGTCGCGAGTGATCGCGTAGCGGACCCAGTTGCTGCCGTAGAGCCACTGCGTGGCCGCGGTCGAAGCGTTCGGCGGCACGGTCGGCGCGGCGCTGCCGCTCACCCATCGAACCAGGTTCATTGCTGCAGCGCCGTCCGGGCTGTCCTCGTGGCCGTAGAGCCACTGCGGGTAGGTGGTGATGCCGTTGGCCAGCGGGAAGGAGAAGGTGTAGGGCGAATGAATGCCGCGCATCAGCGAGAGCTCGGCATCCGACAGGCAATGCGCTCCCGCATCGGTGCCGCCTGGGCAGCGCAGCGGCTGCAGGTTCACGCGCCCCTGGCACGCCAGGTAGTTGTTGACGACACCATCGGCAAGCCCGTCGAGGGCATCGCAGGCATCGGACGTGGCCTTCGCGATCAGCGGCGTTTTCGCGGCGTCCAGCCAATCGCCGAACTGGGGCACCTCGTTGCGCACGAAGGCGTGGAACAGGCCAGTCCAGTTGATCACCGGCACCACGCTGACGATGCCGTCGTAGTCGGCCGGGAAGCGCTGGGCCATGGTCAGGCCTTCGCGGCCGCCTTCGGAGCCGCCGAAGTAGTAGAGCTGGCGAGGCGCCTGGCCGTAGACCCCCCGCATGAGATCCACCGCCACGTCCCTGACCTTTTTGTACGAGGCGTAGGCGAAGTTCTCCAGCATCTCGTCGTTGAGCGCGAATGCGCCCGGCTCGCTCGCCGGGGACGTGGACGCCTGGTGGCCCGAGTCGGTGCCGAAAGTGGCATAGCCGCGCGTGATGGGCAGCGGATCGCCGGGCGCCGCATCCCGCAAGGGCGCGAGCCCGCTGACCAGCACGCCATTGAACCCGCCGCCGCCGTACTGCAGGGCCTTGCCGTTCCATCGGGTCGGCAGGTTGAGCTGGAAATTGATCGGCTGCGCCTTCGGATCGCGCGGGGCCACGCTGCCCAGCACCTTGCAGTATTCCGGGATCGCCGGCGTGAGCGTGTTGCCGGTGACGGACTCCGGCGCTGCCGTCACGAGCACCGCCGAAAGCACGGTGGCAGGGCCGCTGGGCAGGCCGATGGAGGAGGTGGAGATCGACTTGCCGGCAAGCGCCGAGCATCTGCCCCCAAAATGCTCGACGGACGGTGTGTGGCTGCAACCCGCGAGAGCCAGGCTGATGGCGACCGCAGGGAAGAGGCTCAAGATCTTCATGTGCATTGAAGAAGCTCCGATTTCGGCAGAGAAGGGGCGTCGAACTGAGCAGGGCTCGGAGTGAATCCTTGCCGCTGGACAATTGGGAAGGATACGCGGGCCGGGCCTTCACCGGAGCTACGGCATCGACTGATCGCCGTGCCCCAGGACGGCATGACGATGCCGATCCGTGATGGAGCCATCAGCAATGACTATTTCATGGCTTCCACAATCACATCTCAGAATGTCGGCCGCAGGGCATTGGCCCCGCCGCAGGTCAACCCCCTTCTGAAAGCTGTCATGAAACTTCTCGAGACCATCACCGTCGCTGCCATCGTGGGACTGCAGGCATTGGGCGCGGCGCACGCCCAGCCCAAAGACACCTTGCAGAAGATCAAGGACACAGGCGTCATCAGTCTCGGCGGACGAGACGCATCGTTTCCGTTCTCGTACAAGCTGAGTTCGGACGACACCCCGATTGGCTTCTCTGCCGATCTCTGCATGAAGGTGGTCGACGCGGTGAAGGCCAAGCTGGGCATGCCGAACCTGAAGGTGAACTACACCATCGTCACGCCGGCCAACCGCATCTCACTGGTGCAGAACGGCACCGTGGACCTCGAGTGCAGCACGACGACGAACACCGTCGCCCGGGCACAGCAGGTGGAGTTCGCGCCAGCGCACTTCGTGGCCAGCGTGGCTGCCGCCGTCAAGAAGAGCTCCGGCATCAACAGCATGGCGCAGCTCGAAGGCAAGACGGTGGCCACCGTCACGGGGAGCACATCGATCCAGCTGCTTCGGGCTTTCCGCAAGAACGAGAAGCTGGAGATCAACGAGATCTCGGGGAAGGACACGGCGGATGCGTTCCTGCTCCTTTCCTCCGACCGCGCAGCGGCCATGATCGTGGAAGACGTGCAGCTCGCCGGCCTGATCGCCCGAACGAACAATCCGGGCGAGTACAGGATTCTTGAAGAGCGTCTGCGAGAAGAGCCCTATGGGTTCATGTATCGCAAGGATGATCCGCAGTTCAAGGCGATGGTCGATGGCACGCTCACGTCGCTCATGAAGAACGGCGAGATCAATGAGCTGTATGCGAAGTGGTTCACCCGCCCCGTGCCACCGACCGGAGCGAACATCAACCTTCCGATGCCGAGTGCCATCAAGGAAACCTACAGAAATCCGAACAACCGAGGCGTTTGAGAAGGCAGCGAGCGACCCTGAGCACCTGACCCTCAAGCCCCCAGCCAGCGCCCCTCCGGCCAGGCGCCGGATTCGACGGCCCCACGTGCCTCCTTGACCAGCAGTTCGACTGCGCAGCGGACATGGCGGCCCGAAGGGCGATTGGCAGGCATGGCCAGCACGATGGTCCGCGCCACCGGCGGATCGGTCAAGGGCGCTCCCGACAGCTTGCGGGCCTGCAGGTCTTCCGCTACCGCGATGGGCGGCAGGATGGTGAGGCCGTGCCCAGCCAGCACCAGGCGGCGCTGCACGCTGAGTGCGTTGGTCTCCGCGGAGATGTCCAGCGTCACGTTGCTGACGGCACACGCATGCTCCACGAGCGTGCGGATGCCGTGAGGCGCGCTCGGCAACACCAGCTTGTGCCCGGCCAGATTGGCCAGCGGCACTGGCTTGTCGCCGCGCAGGCCCGCCTGCTTCGGGCCGATCACCCAGAGCGGCTCCTCGATCAACGGGGTGGTCTGCACTTCGGCGGAACGCTCGGCGCCGTAGATCAGCGCGGCATCCACTTCTCCCGACACGAGCCAACGCATCAGCGTGCCCGCGTAGCCCATGGCGATGCGGATGCGGATGCCTGGGTACTCGCGCGCCAGTGAGGCGACCAAGGGGCCTGACAGGGTGTCGATGGTGCTGGGCAGCAGCCCGAGAGTGACAAGCCCCGCCACGCCGCCGCCGGTGCCGGCGATCTCCACGCGCGCCCGATCGAGTTCCAGCATGGCGCGGCGCGCGTAGCCCAGGAGCGCGTGCCCCGCGTCGGTGAGCGCCATGCCGTGTCGTTCGCGATCGAACAGCGCCGCGCCGACGTCTTCTTCCAGCAGGCGCAACTGGCGCGACACGGCCGGCTGCACCAGGTGCAACACCTCGGACGCGCGCGTCACGCTCCCGGTTTCTGCGACGGTCAGGAAGGCGCGAAGGTGCTTGAGGTCCATGGGAGGAATAGCAGATGCTGATGGATGTATGCCAACAAACGATTTCACAAACGATAGCATCAAATTCTATGATTCCTGACCGATCCACTCCAGGTCTTCATCCAGCATGAATCACACCCCCGCACCGGCGCCTGCATGGCAGCAGGCCGTCTTCAAGGTCCTCAAGGAGGGCGGCGTCGATCAGATCGCCTATGTGCCGGACGCCGGCCATTCGCACGTCATTCGCAGTGCCATCGCCGACCCCGATATTCAGGACGTCGTCCTGACGACGGAGGAGGAAGGCGTGGCCGTTTGCAGCGGCGCATGGCTTGGCGGCCATCGCGCAGTGCTGCTGATGCAAAGCAGCGGCGTGGGCAACTGCGTGAACATGTTCTCGCTGTTGCAGGCCGCCGATTTTCCCTTCTTCACGCTGGTGACCATGCGCGGCGAGTACGCCGAGTTCAATCCGTGGCAGGGGCCGATGGGCAAGGCGACACAGGCGGCGCTGGAGCTGATGGGCATCCACGTGCTCCGTGCTTCGAAGTCCGAGGAAGTGGAGGAGATCGTCAGTGCCGGCTTCGATGCCGCATTCGAGGCCGGCGAAAAGGTCGCCGTGCTGTTGGGTCAGGAACTGATCGGCCGCAAGAAGTGGGAGCGCAAGTGATGAGCCACGACGCATTGAACAAGCGCGCGGATCGCCGCGAATTCGTAGCCAAGCTTCTGGCGGCAACGCCTGACGCCCTGGTGGTCACGGGCCTGGGCTCGCCGTCGTACGACGTGTTCGCCGCCGGCGATCGGGACAAGAACTACTACCTGTGGGGGGCCATGGGGGGCGCCACATCGCTGGGCCTGGGCTTGGCCTTGGCGCAACCCGACAAGTCGGTGGTGGTTGTCACGGGCGACGGCGAGCAGCTCATGGGCATCGGGAGCCTGGGATCGATCGCGGTGAAGCAACCCAAGAACCTCACGATCATCGTGCTGGACAACGGGCATTTCGGCGAGACGGGCATGCAGCGCAGTCACTCCAGTCTCGGAGCGGACCTGGTCGGTATCGCCAAGGGTTTCGGCATCCCCGACGCCATCTCGACCCGCAGCGTCGACCTCGTCGGCGAGATTGCGCAGGGCATCAACGCTCGCCGCGGATTGGCCTTCGTGCAGGTCTTCATCGAAGCCGATGAGCCGCCGCGCGCGCTGCCGCCGCGCGATGGTCCCTTCATCAAGAACCGGTTCCGCGCCGCGCTGGGCCTCAAGCCGTTCTGACGACCCGCCATCGCGCCTCCAACGAAAGAGACGGCATGAAACGCTACCAACTGCGCATCGGCGGCCAAGCCTGCGAGCCTTGTGGCGGACAGTGGTTCGACACCCAGAACCCTTACACCGGCGAAAGCTGGGCGCAAATTCCGCGCGGCGATGCGAGCGACGTGGATGCCGCCGTGCAGGCCGCCCACAAGGCGCTGACGCAAGGCCCCTGGGCCGAACTGACGGCAACCCAGCGCGGCGCCCTGATGCGCAAGCTCGCCGACCTGATCGCTCGCGATGCCGTCAAGCTCGCCACGACCGAGGTTCGCGACAACGGCAAGTTGCTGGCCGAGATGCAGGGGCAGCTCAACTACATCCCGCAGTGGTTCCACTACTACGGCGGCCTGGCAGACAAGGTGCAGGGCAGCACGCTGCCGCTCGACAAGAAGGGGTACTTCGCGTTCACCCGCCATGAGCCGGTCGGTGTGGTGGCAGCCATCACGCCCTGGAATTCGCCGCTGATGCTGCTGAGCTGGAAGATCGCGCCCGCGCTGGCCGCGGGCTGCACCGTGGTGGTGAAGCCCTCGGAGTTCACTTCGGCCTCCACGCTGGAGCTGGCGGAGTTGTTCGACGAAGCAGGTTTCCCGTCGGGCGTGTTCAACGTGGTCACGGGCTTCGGTGCCGAGGTGGGCACGCCGCTGGTCGAGCATCCGCTGGTGAGCAAGATCAGCTTCACCGGCTCGGACAGCACGGGTCGCCTGATCAACGAGAAGGCGGGGCGCCACCTCAAGCACGCGGCCATGGAGCTGGGCGGCAAGTCGCCCAACGTGGTGTTCGAGGATGCAGACCTGGAACAGGCGGCTTTTGGCGCCATCTCGGGCATCTTTGCCGCGACGGGCCAGACCTGCATTGCGGGTTCGCGCCTGCTGGTGCAGGACAGCATCCACGACGCCTTCGTCGAGCGCCTGCTCGCGGTGGCTCGCACGGCCCGCATGGGCGATCCGATGGATGCAGACACCCAGGTGGGCCCTGTGACGACGCCACCTCAGTACCAGAAGGTGCTGGAGTACATCGACATCGCCCGCAGCGAAGGCGCGACAGCCGTGCTGGGCGGAGGGAAGGGGACTGCGCCGGAGTGCGGCAAGGGCTGGTTCGTGCAGCCCACGATCTTCACCGGCGTGCGCAACGACATGCGCATCGCGCAGGAAGAGGTGTTCGGCCCCGTGTTGTCGATCATCCGCTTCAAGGACGAAGCCGACGCGCTGCGCATCGCCAATGACGTGCGCTTCGGCCTGGCGGCGGCTGTCTGGACGCAGGACATCGGGCGCGCCATCCGCATGTCCGAGAAGCTGCAGGCCGGCACCGTGTGGGTCAACACCTACCGCGCCGTGAGCTTCATGGCGCCGTTCGGTGGCTACAAGGATTCCGGTCTGGGCCGCGAGAACGGCATCGACGCGATCCGCGAGTACCTGCAGACCAAATGCGTCTGGATCAACAGCGGCGCGGTCACGGGCAACCCGTTCGTGATGCGTTGACACATTCGAATCAAAACGGAGACAAGAGCATGAGTCCATCGACGCTGTCCCGGCGCGACCTGATGAAGTGGGGCGCTGCTGCTGCCACGCTGGGCACGCCCCTTCCATATGCTTTCGCGCAGTCGGCCTTGCCGAAGGGACCGATCACGCTGGTGGTTCCCTTTTCGGCCGGAGGCGCCACCGATGTCGTTTCCCGCCTGGTCGCCCAGAAGCTGTCGGAGCGCATCGCGCACAGCGTGGTCGTGGAGAACGTCGCCGGCGGCGGGGGCGCCATCGGCGCCGCCAAGGTGGCGAAGGCCGCCGCCGATGGCAGCACGCTGCTGATGGGCACGGTTGCGACGCACGCGATCAATCCGTTGTCGACACCGCCGTCCCCCTACGATGCCCAGCGCGACTTCACGCCCGTCTCGCTCGTCGCGACCGTGCCCAACGTCCTGTTGGTCAGCTCCTCCGTGAAGGCACAGAACGTGCGGGAGCTCATTGCCCTGATCAAGGCACAGCCGGGCAAGTTCAACTACGGCTCGTCCGGCGTGGGCACACCGCCGCACCTGTCGGGGGAGTTGTTCAAGTCCATGGCCGGTGTAGACATCGGCCACGTTCCCTACAAGGGCGGCGGCCCGGCCATGACCGACCTGGTCGGTGGCCACATTCCGATCCTGTTCGACGTTCTCACCGGCGCGGCATCGCACATCCGGGCCGGCGCGGTGCGTGCGCTGGCGGTGACGACCAGCAAGCGCTCGCCGTCGTTCCCGGACATCCCGACCCTTGCCGAGGCCGGTCTTCCCGGCTATGAAACCTACACATGGAACGCCGTCTTCGGGCCCGCGAAGCTGCCGCGCCCGCTGGTCGATCTGTTGAGCCGTGAGCTGCAGGCCGTGGTGGCGCAGCCGGAAGTTCAGGCGAAGCTGAAGGACCTCAGTGCGACGCCGGTGGGATCGACGCCCGAAGTGCTGGATGCGCTGGTCAAGTCCGAGCTCGACAAGTGGGGCGCGGTCATCAAGTCCATCGGCGGTCTCAAGAGGGAATAAGCCGTGCTTGCCGCCACGCAGGAAAAAGCATGATGCTCAAGACCGCCGCTTTGCTTGAGCAGCTCGCCAAGGTCGTCGGCCGGGCGCGCGTGCTGACCGATCCAGGCGACACGCAACCGTATCAGCAGGACTGGCGCGGCCGGTACCAGGGCGCGGCACTCGCCGTCCTGATGCCCGGCAGCACGAACGAGGTGGCCGAACTCGTGAAGGCGTGCGCCAGCCTCGGCGTGGCGATCGTCCCGCAAGGCGGCAACACCGGGCTCACGGGCGGCGCCGTCGCGGGCGCCGACCGGCCGGCCGTGATCCTCAACCTGTCGCGGCTGAACCGGATCCGGGAGATCGATGCCGGCAACAACTCGCTGACGGCCGAGGCCGGCTGCATCCTGGCCCATGTGCGGGAAGCCGCCGAGGAGCGCCAGCGCCAGTTCCCGCTGCTGCTGGGCAGCGTCGGCAGCTGCGAGATCGGCGGCCTGGTGTCGACCAATGCCGGCGGCACCGGTGTCCTGCGCTACGGCAACATGCGCGAGCTGGTGCTCGGTCTCGAGGTGGTCCTGCCCGATGGCCGCGTGTGGGACGGCCTGCGGGCGCTGCGCAAGGACAACTCCGGCTACGACCTGAAGCAGCTGTTCGTCGGTGCCGAGGGCACGCTGGGCGTGGTGACGGCCGCCGTGCTGAAGCTCTTTCCCCGGCTCAACGTCTCCGCCACGGCCATGGTCGGGCTGACTGGCGTCCAGCGGGCGGTCGATCTCCTGCGCTTCATGCAGGAACAAGTCGGCAACCGGATCGAGGCCTTCGAGATCATGTCGCGCCGGCAGATCGAGATCGTGCTGGAACATGGCCACGGCCTTCAGTCGCCGATGGAACTGGACAGCCCGTGGTTCGTGCTGATGGAAATCGCAGACAGCTCGCCGCAGTGGGATGCCATTGCCGAGCTCGAGAAGACGCTCGAGGCGGCCTTCGAACGCGAGCTGGTGGCCAATGCGGTGGTCGCCACCGACGTGGCCAAGGGGAACCGAATCTGGGAGCTGCGGCACAACATCTCGGAGGCCAACAAGCGCGCAGGATTCACCGTCTCGAACGACACGTCGGTGCCGGTCTCGAAGCTCCCGCTTTTCATCGATCTCGTGACCGAGCGCATCGAGCAGCAGGTGGCGGGCGCCGCGGTGTGCCACGCGGGGCACATCGGCGACGGCAACATCCACGTCATCGCGGTGCTGTCACGCTCGATCTACGGCACGCCGGAGCAATGCGAGACGGCGGCAACGAAAGTCAATCTGATCGTGCACGAGGCGAGCGTGGAACTGGGCGGCAGCATCAGCGCCGAGCATGGCATCGGCAGGATGCACGTGGAGCGCCTGGAGCGATTCAAGCCGGCCATCGACCTGCAGATGATGCGGATGGTGAAGTCGGCCTTCGACCCATCGAACCTGATGAACCCTGGAAAGATCCTAAGGGCCACCGGACTGTAGCCATAGGTTGATCGTATCGATGGGTTCCGAAATTCGGAATTTACAGATCAATGGCACGGAGCCAAAGTGAAGGTCCCGGCTCCCCAGCCCCTCTCTTCCTGCCATCCCATGACCTCACATTCCCTGCTTGATTGCCTGGCGGCGCTGGTCATCGCCACGCTACCGTGCTTGGCCAGTGCGCAGACTCTCGACAAGGTCAAGTCCTCGGGCTCGATCACGCTGGGCGTGCGCGACGCGTCGGTTCCCCTCTCCTATATGCCCGACGGCGCACAGCCCATCGGCTTTCACGTCGACATCTGCCAACGTATCGTTGGCGCCGTCCAGAAGCAACTCAAGATCCCGAAGATCACCGTGCAGTACCAAACGGTCACTTCGCAGAATCGAATCCCTTTGGTTCAAAACGGCACGGTCGACCTGCAGTGCGGGTCGACGACCAACAACGCCGTCCGGCAACGCGATGTGGCCTTCGCGCTGACCACGTATGTCGAGGAGGTTCGGATGGCGGTGCGAAAGTCATCGAGCATTCGATCCGTCAAGGATCTCGCGGGCAAGACCGTTGTGACGACCACCGGCACAACGTCCGTGCAGCACTTGCGCCGGAATGTCAGGGCAACAGGACTGGACATCAAGGACGTCCAGGCCAAGGATCATTCGGAGAGCTTTCTACTGCTCGAGCAGGGGCGCGCCGACGCATGGGTGATCGATGCAGGACTGCTGAGCGCAACGATCGCGAACGCCAAGCATCCCGCCGACTTCGCAGTCGTGGGTGAGGTACTCAACACCGAGCCCATCGCGATCATGATGCGAAAGGACGACCCTGCCTTCAAGGCCATCGCGGACTCGACCATCCGCGAAATGGTTCGCTCCGGGGAAATGAAATCGCTGTGGGAAAAATGGTTCCAGGCTCCTATCCCACCCAAGGGAGTGCGGCTCGACATGTCTGCGCCCGAGGGCCTGCAACGCCTCTGGGCCGAGCCCAACGATCTCCCGATGGAGAGCTTCGCGACCAAGTGAACTTCCATTGAAACAGCAACCCTCCACTCCACGGATATGACCCAACCCAACGCCATCCTCGAGCGCCTTGCCGCGCTCGATACCAACACCGTCTCCGACGCGCTCGACTACCTGGGCCTCAAAGGCGCGACCTACGGGCTGCGGCCCCTTTGGAACTGCCCAAAAGTCGTGGGCAGAGCCAGCACGATCCAGGTGGGTCCCAAGACCGACAGCCGACCTACCGTTCATCTCATCACACCCGTGATCGAAGAGGTCACCACCGACGATCGCATCCTGGTGATTGCCGGCGGTCCCGAAGGCATCTCGTGCTGGGGCGACATCATCGCCAACGCAGCGCGCGTGAAGAAGATTCGCGGCACGGTGATCGACGGCATGAGCCGTGACATCGAGGGCAGCGAGTCGATCGGCTACCCGGTCTACGGTCGTGGCATCACCATGATCAGTGCCCGCAATCGCATCGTTCAGGTGACTTCGGGCCAACCCGTCCAGATGGCCGGCGTGACGGTGAACCAGGACGACTACGTGATCGCCGACCGCTGCGGCACCGTGTTCGTGCCGGCCGCGCGCATCGAGGAAGTCCTGGACCTGGGCGAGCGCATCGCGCGCCGCCAGGACGGCATGGTGCAGGCGGTTCGCGGCGGCCGCTCGGTTGCCGAGGTCATGCACGACAAGGAATTCGAAGCCATCAACCAAGGAAGCACGAAATGAACGCGCAAGACAAGGAACTCGTCGAGCTTTTCAAAGGCCTCGACACCCCCGGCGTCTCCGACGCGATGGACAAGCTGGGGCTGCCGGGCCAATGCCTGGGCATCGCTCCGCTGGACAACTACAAGCAGGTCATCGTCGGGCCCGCCTTCACGGTCAAGTACGTGTCGGCCGCCACGCCCCCCGGCACGGTCGGCGACTTCATCGACGACGTGGCCGAGGGCGATGTGGTCGTGATCGACAACGGCGGGCGTACCGACTGCACCGTCTGGGGCGACATCATGACCCAGTACGCCGGCATCCGGAAGATAGGCGCCACCGTGATCGACGGCGTGTGCCGCGACGTTTCCAAGGCGCTGGGCGACGGCTATCCGCTGTTCACCAAGGGGTGCTTCATGCGCACCGGCAAGGACCGGGTCGAGGTCGAGTCCGTCAACACGCCGGTCTCGATCGGCACGGCCCGGGTGGTGGCGCGCGACATCGTCGTGGCGGATGCGGACGGCGTGGTGGTCGTTCCCCGCGCCCGGGCGCGCGACGTGGCGGAGCTGGCCCGCAAGATCGAAGGCGTCGAGTCCGAGATTCGCGCACAGATCGCGCAGGGCAAGACGCTGGGGCAGGCGCGCGAGGCCCTGGGCTACCACACGCTGCAGAGGAAAGGCTGATGAGCGCTGCAGCATCCGAAGCGAGGCGCCTCAACAGGCATCTCGAGAGCGCGCAGCCTTCCGCCACTTATCGGGTGATGGATCGCGTGGCGGCGCGCCGCACGACCGGCGCCAGCGTGATCTCACTGTCCGCCGGCGAGCCGGACTTCGACACGCCCGAGCACGTGCGCGAAGCGGGGATCGCCGCGATCCGCGCCGGCCACACGCGCTACACGCAGGTCGCGGGGCTGCGCGCCCTGCGCGAGGCCATCGCGACGAAGTACAGGCGCGAGAACGGACTGGACGTCGGGTGGCAGGACACGCTGGTGTGCAGCGGCGGCAAGCAGGTGATCTACAACGCCCTGGCGGCGACGCTCAACGAAGGCGACGAGGTCATCGTGCCGGCGCCCTACTGGGTGAGCTACCCGGAGATGGTTCAGCTCTGCGGCGGCAAGCCGGTGGTCGTGCGCTGCGAGAGCGAGACCGGGTTCAAGCTCACGCCCCAGCACCTCGCGGAAGCGATCACGCCGAGGACGCGGTGGGTGATCCTGAACTCACCCTCCAACCCGACGGGTGCGGTCTACACGCAGTCGGAACTGCAGGCGCTCGCCCATGTGCTGCTGGTCTATCCGCACGTGCTGGTCCTGTCAGACGACATCTACGAGCACCTGATCTTCGACGGTGCCGCCTTCCACACCATCGCGCAGGTGGAACCCCGGCTGCGGGAGCGAACCCTCACGATGAACGGCGTGTCCAAGGCCTATGCGATGACGGGCTGGCGCATCGGCTTCGGCACGGGCCCGAGGTGGCTGCTCGATGCCATGGAGAAGCTCCAGGGCCAGCAGACCTCGGGGGCCTGCACCATCTCGCAGCACGCGGCAATGGCTGCGCTCACCGGCCCGCGTGACTTCGTCGACAGCAGCCGCGCGGTCTTCCAGAAGCGGCGCGACATGATGGTGAGACTGCTCAACGACACACCGGGCCTGCGCTGCGAGCCGCCCGCCGGCGCCTTCTATGCCTTTGCTTCGTGCGAGGGCCTGATCGGCAAGACCACGCCTGCGGGCACGGTGCTGCAGACGGACGAGCACGTGGCGATGGCCCTGCTGGACGAGGCTGGTGTCGGTGTCGTGCATGGCAGCGCGTTCGGGCTGGGGCCGTACATCCGCATCGCCTACGCGCTGGACGACGCATCGCTGCGAAAGGCGTGCGAGGCGATCCGGGGATTCTGCCAATCGTTGGCGGGCGTCGAGGCGCCAGCTTAGTCCGCTCGCGCCCCTTGTTCAGAAATTGAGGAACTGCAACATGACAACAGCAGCGAACCAGCAACAAGTCGATCAACTGCGCGAGCTGGGCGCAGCCACCGTGTACGAAGCCCAGGGCGCCAAGGGCGCACTGGACAGCGGCATGAAGCCGATCGACCCGACGGTGCGGCTGGCCGGCCCGGCCTTCACCGTCGATTGCCGTCCGGCCGACAACCTCATGCTTCACCATGCGGTGCAGAAGGCGCGTCCCGGCGACGTGCTCGTGGTCGATGCCAAGGGCTTCCTGGAAGCGGGCCCCTGGGGCGACGTGCTGACGATCCAGGCCATGAAGGTCGGCATCGCCGGTCTCGTGATCAACGGGTGCGTGCGCGACGCCAACCTGATCATCGCCTTGGGCTTCCCGGTGTTCTGTCGCGGCCTGTCGATCAAGGGCACGGCCAAGAACCAGCCGGGCAAGGTCAACGTTCCCATCACCATCGGCGACGTGCTGATCCACCCCGGCGACATCGTCGTCGGCGACCGCGACGGCCTCGCGGTGGTGGCGCAGGAGGAGGTGGCGTCGGTCATCGCGGCCAGCCTGGCGCGCGAAGAGAAGGAAGCGAAGCAGCGCGAGGCGATCGCGCAGGGTGCCTTTACCTCGGAGCTTCTGGGCCTGACGGAAACGCTGCGCCGGCTTGGCCTGACTTGAGCGTGCTCGCCGAACCGGCTGGAGGCTGGTCGATGAAGAACTGCGCCGACTCGAGAACGGATCTCGCCAGGTCCACGACGAACCCGACGCCGGCAGCCTGCTTCTCGACCAGGTAGGACACGTAGTAGGCGATGGGGGGCAGGGGAGGGTCCGACTCGACCAGCTTGAGCGTGCCCTGCTTCAGGTGCTCGAGCACGACCGGCACCGGCAACGCTGCGAGCGCATGCCCGTCGCGCACGAGCGTCATGATCATCGCGAGCGTATTGCATGTGCTCAGCGGATGCAGGTCGGTGCCTGCCTGGCCGAGCCAATCCCTCGCCACGTAGTGGAGGATGGACGGTTGCGGGGTCGTCACCAGCGGCACGGAGGCTGCATCGCCCGGCGAGAAGGGCAGATGCATCAGCTCCACGGAGGCGCCCGCCACCCATGCGACCTGGACCCAGCCCAGCAGTTCGTCGGCCACGTGAGGGCGCGCGACGGGACTGGTCTGCAGGGCCAGGTCCAGTTCGCGCCGATTGAGTTTTTCATGCAGCACCTTGCTGCGCTCGATGCTCAGATCGACGCGCAGGGTGGGGTAGCGAATCTTCAACTGGCGCAGGATCTCGGACACGCCCACAGCGGCGGACGTCTCGTCCGCACCCATGCGCAGCACGCCATCGAGCGGAGGGACTTCGTGCTCGCCGCACTTCTCGAGTTCTCCGCCCAGCTTCAGCAGGCGCTGCGCGTGCTCGAGGACATCGCGGCCGGCAGGCGTCAGCTGCACGCCTTGCTGGCTTCTGCTGAGAAGCGCGATGCCGAGGATCTCCTCGAGCTCCTTCACGCGTGCCGTGATCGCGGGCTGGCTGACGAACAGGTGCTTGGCCGCCGCATTGACGGTGCCCAGCGTCGCCGCCCAGTAGAAGGCCTCCAGCTGCCGGAAGGTGATGCGCAACATCAAATTAGTTTATAGCCCGGGGTCCAGATTTGTGTCTTTTCACAGCGGCGAGCGACTCCTAAAGTCCACTGCACCTCAACAGCCACACCAGGGAATTCATCTTGTTTGTCCTGAACGATCTCCCGACGCAAATCGATACGGCGCTCCTCGATCTGCTTGCATCCGCCGAACCGGCCGTGATCGGGCATTTCCGGCATACCGGCTTCATGACGCCGGCCATCCGGGCGCACTTCCAGGACCGCCGCGTCGCGGGCACGGCCGTCACGGTGCGCGTGCCGGGCATGGACGGCTCGATGGTGCACTACGCCCTCGGCCAGGCACGGCGCGGGGATTTCATCGTGATCGATCGCTGCGGCGACGAAACGATCGCAACCCTGGGCGGAGCGGTCGCCTACGCGGCCAAGGTCGCCGGCATCGCCGGCATCGTCGTCGACGGCTTGGTCACGGATCTCGGTGAACTGCGCCAGTACGGCGTGCCCGTCTGGTCCAAGGGCACGTCCGCCGTCACCGTGAAGAGCCTGGGGCTCGGCGGCGAATTTTGCGTGCCGGTCACCTGCGGCTCGGTCGCGGTCCGCCCGGGCGATGCGATCCTGGCGGATGAGAACGGCGTTCTCGTCCTGCCCGTCGCCGACATCGAGGCAAGCGCAAGGCGCGCCCTGAAGATGATGAGCGACGAGAAGCTCACGCTGAAGCGGCTGGACGGCGGCGAGAAGTACCCGGACATCATGGGCACCTCGGCCCTGATTGCCAAGGCCATGGGAGCGCAGGCATGAAGCTGGCTTCGCAGATCCTCGCCGAAGGCTTCCCGAGCCTGGTCTCGATGAGCGAGATGCTGCGCTCCGGCGTGTGCACTTCGGTGGATCTCACCGAGTACGCGCTGAAGCGGATCGAGCAGCTGGATGGCCGGCTGCACGCCTTCGTCGGCGTCTACGCGAAGGAGGCCTTGCTGGCAGCCCAGGCTGCGGATCAAGAGATCCGCTCCGGCCACTGGCTCGGGCCGCTGCATGGCATCCCGGTCGCATTGAAGGACAACGTCGACCTGCGGGGCCGGCCCAGCACGGCCGGCTCGACGCTGCTCGCAGGCGAGCTGGCCACGGCCAACGCTTGGATCACGCAGCGCCTGCTGGAGTGCGGCGCGGTCATCGTGGGCAAGACCCACATGGTCGAGTTCGCGCTGGGGGCCTGGGGCGCCAACGAGTACATGGGTGCGCCGCGCAATCCCTGGGGCGGTACGGAGCACCTTTCCCCCGGCGGCTCCAGCAGCGGATCCGCGGTGGCGGTCGCGGCCGGCATGGTGCCGCTCGCCATCGGCACCGACACCGGCGCGTCGGTGCGCGTGCCTGCATCGCTGTGCGGCGTGACGGGATTCAAGCCCACGATCGGGCGGCTGCCGAGCGAAGGGGTCGTGCCGTTGAGCACCACCCTCGACAGCGTCGGCGTGCTCACGCAAACCGCCGAGGACGCGGCCCTGATGTTCGCCGGCTTGACGCGCGACGCGCAGGCCTTCCCGGCATCGGAGCTTCAGGCAGGCGCCAACCCTTCGCTGCAGGGCTTGCGCGTCGGTTATCTGGCGACGGCGGACCTCGAGGGCCTCCAGCCCGAGATCCATCGCGCTTACACACGTGCCCTGGATAGCTTTCGCGAACAGGGAGCGCAGCTTCGGCAACTCGTGCTGCCGACCACCTTCGACGAGATCGCCGATGTGTCGAGCACCATCATGCTGTCCGAGGCCGCGGCGAGCTGGGGCCATCTCGCCGCCGATGAGTCCTTGAAGATGGATCCCTCGGTGCGCCCCCGCATCCTTGCCGGTTCCAGGTTCACTGCAGCGAAGTATGTGGCGGCCTGCAGAAGGCGCGCAGAACTGAAGCGTCTGTTCGCCCGTGCGTTCGGCGACCTGGACGTCTTCCTCACGCCCACTTCGCAATGGACGGCGCGCCCTCTCAAGAGCGTCGACCACACGAATCCACCCGTGCGCTACGCGCGCATCGGGAATCTCCTGGACCTGTGCGGCATTTCGGTGCAGATGGGAGAGGACGACAAGGGCCTGCCGATCGGCCTGCAGATTGCCGGGCCCACCGATGCCGATGCGCGCGTGCTCAGCGTGGCGCGCGGCTACCAGGCCTGCACGCCATGGCATCTGCGGCGCTGGGTCGCCGAGGGCAGAAGCTGATTGCCGGCTTCATCGCTCGTTCTTCAACTCAGGTCTGAAAACCATCATGAAAACTTTGATCCGCGCACTTGCCTCAGCCCTTGCCCTGGCGGCGTCCTTCAGCGGCAGCGTCATGGCCGCCGATGAGTACCCCTCCAAGCCGATCCGCATGGTCGTTCCGTTCCCGCCCGGCGGAAGCATCGACATGGTCGCCCGGCTGCTCGGGCAGAAGCTCTCGGAAGACCTGCGCCAGCCCGTGATCGTGGACAACCGGCCGGGCGCCAGCGGCAACATCGGCATGGACCTGGTGGCCAAGTCGCCCAAGGATGGCTACACGCTCGTCATGGCACCGTTCAGCGTGGCCACCAACGCGCACCTGTTCCAGAAGCTGCCCTTCGATCCGCTGAAGGACCTGGCGCCGATCATCCGCGTGGCGGATCAGCCCAATGTGCTGATCGTCAACACCACCAAGGTGGCTGCAAAGAGCCTGCCGGAACTGGTGGCCTACCTCAAGGCCAACCCCGGCAAGCTCAGCTTCGGCACCTCCGGCATCGGCAATCCCCAGGACCTGTCGGCGCGCATCTTCATGAGCGCCACGGGAACCGACATGGTCAACGTTGCCTACAAGGGCGGTGCGCCGGCACTCGCCGACCTCGTCGGCGGGCATGTCGACCTCATGTTCGAGACCTCGCCCACGGCCGTGCCCTATGTGAGGAGCGGCAAGCTGAAGGCGCTGGCCGTCACCAGCGACAAGCGCCTGCCGACGCTGCCCGACGTGCCCACGGTCGCCGAGGCCGGCATTCCGAACTTCAAGGCGATCTACTGGATGGGACTGCTCGCCCCCGGCGGCACGCCGGCGGCCATCGTCCAGAAGCTGAATGCAGCCACGCAGAAAGTGCTGTCGGCGCCGGACGTTCAGAAGCAGCTCACGGAGATCAGCCTGTATCCCGCCGGCGGCTCGGCTGCGGAGTTCGCGGCCCTCATCCGATCGGAGTCGGAGTTCTACGCCAAGCTGATCAAGGACCTCAACATCCCTCAGCAGTAGCCGGCGCCCGCAAGCGTTCTCCGATCCCTGCCCTCAACCTGGACCGCATCATCATGATTTCGATCGCCCGTCGTGCACTGGCCCTGGCGCTGGTGGCGTGCACACCGCTTGCCGCATCGCTCGCCTCCGCCAGTGATTTCCCGAGCAAACCCGTTCGCATCATCGTCCCGTACCAACCCGGCGGGTCGACCGATGCGATGGCCCGAATGATCGGCCAGAAGCTTTCCGAACGCTTCGGGCAGCCCGTGGTCGTCGAGAACAAGCCCGGCGCCTCGGAGCAGGTGGGGGCGGTGACCGTCGCCAAGTCGCCGGCCGACGGCTATACCGTCATGCTGGCGACGACGATCGGCCTGGCGATCAATCCCTCGCTCTTCAGCAAGCTGCAGTACGACCCCACGAAGGATTTCGCTGCCATCCTGCCGGTGTCCAGGATCGCCAGTGTGGTGGTCGTCAGCCCGCAGCTACCGGTGAAGAACATGGAGGAGCTGACGGCCCACCTGAAGGCACATCCCGGAAAGATCAGCTACGGCTCGGCCGGCAGCGGCGCGCCCAGTCACCTGGCCATGGAGCTCTACAAGCGGGCGGCCGGGGTCCATGCGGTCCATGTTCCCTACAAGGGAGGCGCGCCCGCCCTGCAGGACCTGATGGCCGGCAACATCGACGTCATGATCGCCCTCGTCTCGGAGGCCATGCCGCTGGTCAAGGCCGGCAAGCTGAAGGCACTGGCCGTCACGTCGCCATCGCGCAACCAGCGCTATCCCGAACTCGCGCCCGTTGCCGACTCCCAGGGCATGAAGAATTTCGAAATCTACCTCTGGTACGCCATGGTGGCGCCTGCCGGCACGCCGAAGGACATCGTCGAGAAGCTGAATCAGTCCATCAACGCGGTCCTGAACGAGAAGGACATGAAGGACCGGCTGGCCGAGATGGACATCGAGCTCGTCGGCGGCGCAGCGTCCCGCGTGGCGCCGATCGTGAGCGCCGAAGGCGCGAAGTGGAAGAAGGTCATCGACGAGGCCGGGATCAAGGCCGACTGATCCAGCCCACCCCACAGCGCGATGAGCTCTCGCATTCATTCCTGCGGCACAGGCGGTCTCCTGCTGGACGTTTCGGACGGGCCGTTCAGCCTTCCGACGCAGAAGCGCCTGTGGTCCTTCACCGGGGAGGCCGGCCGGCTGCGGCAGCTGGAAGGCGTGGGCAGCGCGGTGCTCGGCGTCAACAACGTGCTGGTCAGCTTCGACCCGCTGCAGGTTCGCCCGGAGGCACTCGCCGCTGAGGTGCAGCAAGCGTGGGAAGCCTCGCAGCCCTGCGAAGAAAGCGGACGCCTGCTGGAGGTGCCGGTTGCCTACGACATGTCGCGCGGGTCCGAGCTGGAGGGCGTGGCCAGGCATGCCGGACTTGGCGTGGAAGAGGTGATCCGGCTCCACGCGTCGGCGGAGTATCACGTGGCCTGTATCGGATCGGTTCCCGGTTTCGCTTACCTGGTCGGCCTGCCGCCGGGGCTTGCCATGCCGCGGCACACGACGCCACGCCCCCGCATCCCCAAGGGGACGGTGGCGATCGGCGGCTCTCAGACCGGTGTGATCCCGATGGACATGCCTTCGGGCTGGCATGCGCTGGGCATGACCGAGCTCCACATGTTCGATCCCTCACGCGCCGAACCCTGCCTGCTTTCGCCGGGCGATCGCATCCGCTTCACCGCGCGAGGCGCGAAGCCATGATCGAGATCCTCAGCAACGGTGCATTGAACCTCGTGCAGGACCTCGGGCGGTCGGCGCATCTTGGCCTCGGCGTGAGCGGCGCAGGCGCGATGGATGGGCCGGCGCTCTCGATCGCGAACTGGATGGTCGGCAACGATGCCTCGGCAGCGGGCATCGAGATCAGCATCTTCCCCTTCAAGCTCAAGTTCCACGAGGCTGCGTGCTTTGCGTGCACGGGGGCCGTCGCGACGCTGGAACTCCGGGAGCGGAAGCACCCGAGCTGGTGGGCGGCGCAAGCCATGGCGGGCGATGTGCTTATGATCGCGCCGCCTTCGCAGGGCGCGAGGGTCTACCTGGCGATCGCAGGCGGGATCGACGTGCCGCCGGTTCTCGGGTCGCGTTCGACGGACTTGAAGAGCGGCTTCGGAGGGCTGGAAGGCCGCGGCTTGCGCAAAGCGGACCGGCTTGCGCTGGGTGCGGCAGGCGGTCGGGGCAATGCACCTTCGTTCGGCATCGCTCCGCCCTCCCGGTTGCACTTTGTCGACGAGATGACGGCCGGCACGGTGAGGATCCGCGTGCTTGCCTCGGCCGAATACGAGCACTTCAGTGAGGACGCGCGCTCCGCGTTCCAGCGGACCGAGTATCGACTCACACCCGATTGCAACCGGCAGGGCTATCGCCTCGATGGCGAAGCCCTGAAGACAAGGCACCCCCTGGAACTGCTTTCGCACGGCATCGTGCCGGGCACGGTGCAGGTGCCGCCCTCCGGGATGCCGATCGTGCAGATGGCCGAGGCGAACACCTGCGGCGGCTATCCCAAGATTGCCAACGTCATCGATCCGGATCTCTGGCGGCTCGCCCAGCTTCGGCCCGGGCAGCGCGTTCGGTTCGAGCTGGTGGACCACGAGGCCGCGGTGGCCGTCATCCGCGAGCAGGACCGCGAGCAGGACCGCATCCGGCAGGGCCTCGCGCTCATGGCGCATCGTCCATGAGCACCACCATTTCTCAAGACCATCAAGGAAGCACCCATGAATCCAACAAGCGCAAGGCGCTCCGTGGACCTGAACTCCGACCTGGGCGAAGGCTTCGGCGCCTGGAAGATGGGCGATGACAACGCCATTCTCGAGATCGTGAGCTCCGCGAACGTCGCCTGCGGGATGCACGCCGGCGACCCGCACATCATGGCGCGGACCTTCGCGCGCGCCAAGGAGCTCGGCGTGGCGGTCGGAGCGCATCCCGGCTACCCCGACCTCTGGGGCTTCGGCCGTCGAGAGCTGCCTTTCTCCGCAGCGGAGATCGAGCAGTTCGTCGCCTACCAGGTCGGCGCCGCCAAGGGGGTGTCGACCTATGTGGGCCACCCGATCACCTACGTGAAGCCCCACGGCGCACTGGGCAATCTCTCGCAGGTGGATGAGACGGTGGCAGGTGCCATCGTGCGGGCGATGGCCGCCGTGGATCGCGAACTGGTGCTGCTCACCTTCCCCGACGGCCACGCCACGCGCATCGCGAAGGAGATGGGGCTGCGCACCTGTGCCGAGATCTTCGCCGACCGCGCGTACACCGCCGAAGGCCGGCTGGTGTCGCGCAAGTTGCCCGGCGCGGTCCTGGATGATTGCGAAGAAGCTGCCGCGCGCGTGCTGCGCATGGTCGATGCAGGCGGCGTGGAAACCATAGACGGAACACTGCTGCCGATGGAGATCGGATCGATCTGCGTGCACGGAGACAGCCCCGGCGCCATCCAGATGGCCGCGGCGATCCGGACGCGGCTCACGGAGGCCGGCATCGCCATCAAGTCCTTCGCGTGACGCGAGATGATCGCTGAACTGGTGGACATGATGCTGCTCGCCGTGCGGGGCAGCAGCGTATCGGAGATCGAGCAGCACGCGGACGGCCATCGCCTGCGCCTGGTCCGCGACCTCGGGCAGCAGGGGATCGTGGCCGAAACACCGCAAGCTGCAGCGCCGGCGATGGTCGAGGCCGATCCGGTCGAGAACGAACGCAAGGAGATCGTCCGGGCGGGCATGCACGGCACCTTCTACCGCGCGTCGGCGCCCGATCAGCCGCCACTCGTCGAGCTCGGCCAGCGCGTGGAGGCCGGCCAGCATCTGGCCCTGATCGAATCCATGAAGATGCTGCACGCGGTGGAGACGGATCACGGCGGCCGGGTGGCCGAAGTCCTTGCCAGCAGCGGAGCCCCGGTCGAGCCGGGCGCGCCCCTGTTCGTGATCGATACCGGGGAGAGCCGCGATGTTTGATACCGTGCTGATCGCGAACCGCGGCGAGATTGCGCTGCGCATCCTGCGGGCGTGCCGCCTGCTCGGGCTCAAGACCGTGGCGGTGTATTCGCAGGCGGATGCCGAGCTCAGGCATGTCGCACTCGCCGACACGAGGCTGTGCATCGGACCGGCGCCTGCAGCCAGCAGCTACCTGGACCCGGCGCTCCTGATCCGGGCTGCGCAACTGACCGGCGCGCAGGCGGTGCATCCCGGATACGGCTTTCTCTCCGAAAGCGCGCGATTCGCCCGGGCCGTCACAGACGCCGGCCTGGTGTTCATCGGTCCGAGCGCGGAGGCGATCGGCCGCATGGGCGACAAGATCAGCGCCAAGCGCGCGATGCTCGCCGCTGGTGTGCCGTGCGTGCCGGGGTCGCAGGACGCGCTCCCGGAAGACGCGCAGACCCTGCGCAGCATTGCAGGCTCGGTCGGCTTCCCCCTGATCATCAAGGCCGCCGCGGGCGGCGGTGGACGCGGCATGCGCGTGGTGCGTGACGCGGCGCAGCTGGAGTCCGCCGTGGCGATGACGCGCGAGGAGGCCTTGCGGGCGTTCGGCAGTGGGGAGGTCTACATGGAGCGTTTCCTGGAGCACCCGCGCCATGTCGAGATCCAGGTCCTGGCCGATGCGCACGGAAATGCGGTCTGGCTCGGAGAGCGCGACTGCTCGATGCAGCGCCGGCACCAGAAGATCATCGAGGAGTCGCCGGCACCCGGCATCCCGCGCGAGCGCATCGAAACGCTGGGCGCGCAGTGCGCGCATGCCTGCCGCGAGATCGGCTATGCCGGTGCGGGAACCTTCGAGTTTCTCTACGAGGACGGCGAATTCTTCTTCATCGAGATGAATACGCGCGTGCAGGTCGAGCACCCGGTGACCGAACTGGTGACGGGCATCGACATCGTGGTGGAGCAGCTGCGCATCGCCCAGGGGCATCCGCTGTCGTTCACGCAGGCGGACGTGCAGCCCAGGGGACATGCGATCGAGTGCCGCATCAATGCGGAGCATCCCTGGCGCTTCACGCCATCTCCGGGAACGGTGACCCATTGGGTGCCGCCGGCGGGTCCCGGCGTGCGCGTGGAATCGCATCTCCAGGCCGGCTACACGGTGCCGGCGCACTACGACTCGCTCATCGCGAAGGTCCTCGTGCATGCGAGGACCCGCGATGAAGCGCTTGCGCGCATGCGCGTGGCGCTCGACGAGATGGTGGTGGAGGGCATCGAGACCACGACGCCGCTGCAGCGCAGGCTGATGGACGAGGCGGGCTTCGTCGAAGGCGCGACCGACATCCACCACCTGGAGCGCTGGCTTGCCGCGGCGAACGAAGGGACCACGACATCATGATCACCGGCAGCGAACTGCACCGGGTCGTCCAGCGTCTTCAGGGCAGCGACGCGACCTTCTTCGAATACGAAGGGCCGCAGGGCATCCTTCGACTGCGTTTCAGCAGGCAACCAGGCACGAAACTGCCGAGCGATCGCGACGCGCGCGCTACCGTCCAGGCTCCGCCCGGCACGGGCGAAGCATCAACGCCGCTGAGGTCCCCGGGCATCGGGTTTCTCTGTGTCAAGCACCCCTTGACGGGGCTCGAACCGGTCCGGGAAGGAGAACCGGCGAGGCAGGGCCAGATCCTGGCATTTCTTCGCACCGGCGATGTGCTGACGCCGGTGGTGGCCGATCGCGACGCCGCCGCAGTCCGGCCGGTCGCACAGGACGGGGCGCTGGTCGGGTACGGCGACGTGCTGTTCGAGCTGGGCTGAAAGCGGCGCCAGGTGGCGGCAGCTGATCTTCCCCCGAATCGGCCTACCGCCCGCCTTTCGGCGCACGCTGCCGAACCTGGTCCCGAAGGACCTCGAGCGCGATCGTGAGGGAAGGATTGACCCGGCTCGTGCTCCAGGCGGCAGCGTTGGTCACGACCTCCACCTTCTCGGCGAGTGCTTTGATCACGACGTTCTCGGGCGCCAGCCGCCTCAATCCGGAGGGCACCAGGGCGATGCCCTGTCCGCAGCCGACGAAGGCCACTTGCGCGGCGACGCTGCGGACATCATGGAGGATGCGCGGCGAGAAGCCGTGCTCCCGGCAAACGGCAATGATGCCGTCGAAATACACCGGGCTGACTCGGCGGGCGAACATGATGAAGGCCTCGTCGGCCAGGGAACGGAGCTTGATCCGCGTGCTTCCTGCAAGCCGGTGGGAGACGGGGAGGGCGACGGCGAGGCGGTCGTTGGCCAGCGTGATGGAATCGATGGACTCGCCCAGTTCGCCCTGCAACCTCGCAAAGGCAAGATCGACGTCACCGTCGATGAGTGAAGGGATGGCCTCGGCACTGTCGATCTCACGCACGGCAATGGTCAGGCGCGGGTGCAGTGCCCGCAGCCGATCCAGATACGGAGGAAGGATCTCGACCATGGCCGACGAGATGGCACCGATGGTGAGCGTGCCCGTCTGGCCGGCCGAGGCCTCGCGGACCGCGAGCTCCAACTGTTCCATCTGGTCGACGAACTTGCGCACGGCCGGCAGGATGGCCTGCCCGATAGGCGTCAGCTGCGCACCGCGCCTGGACCGCACGAAGAGCTGGGCCTTCAACGAATGCTCGAGCACCTGGATTTGCTCGGTCAATGGGGGCTGCGACATGCCCAGCCGCTTGGCCGCGCGACCGAAATGCTGCTCCTCGGCAACGGCGAGGAACAGCCACAGATGGCGAACAAGGCGGAAGTTGATCATGCGGGTTCCATAGCTTCGTCGTATCAAGATATTCCTGACATCGGAATTTACAGAACGATGGACCGCGAGGAAAGTACCGCTCCGGAGACTTCCACTCAATCACGAATACCTGACGGGAATACCGAAGATGCCAATGAACAGCGAGTTCGCCAAGTCCACGCTCACGCTCGATGTCGACGGTGTCGAATTGGAAGTGGCAGCCATCCACCGCGCGGGGCCGCTCGAGCCGATCGTGTTCCTCCACGGATTCGGTTCCACCAAGGAGGACTACGCCGACATCGTCCGCTACAGCGCGTTCGCCGGGCATCCGTTTCTTGCGTACGACGCGCCCGGCTGCGGGGAGACCCGCTGCGCCGACCTGTCGCGAATCTCGATTCCGTTCCTGAGCGAGACGGCATTGGCAGTGATCCGGACCGTCGGATTCGAGCGCTTCCACCTCGTCGGACACTCGATGGGCGGGCTCACGGCGTTGATGCTGGCCCATGCGCATCCGCATCGGATCCTCAGCTTCGTCGACATCGAGGGCAACATCGCTCCCGAGGACTGCTTCCTCAGCCGGCAGATCGTGGACCACCCGCGGGAGAACGCCGAACAGTTCTTGGACGATTTCATCGAACGTGCTCGTCACGCGCCGGCCTACGCCAGCGCGCTCTATGCTGCCAGCCTGCGGCACAAGGTTCGGGCGGCGGCGGTGAGGGGGGTCTTCGAGTCGATGGTCGAACTGTCCGACAACGCAGGACTGGTGGAGAAATTCCTCGCCCTCCCGTGTCCCAGGATGTTCATGTACGGCGAGCAGAACGCGTCGCTGTCCTATCTGCCGCACATCCAGGCGCAAGGCGTTCGACTGTCCGAAATTCCTCGCTGTGGACACTTTCCGATGTACTCCAATCCCACCTTGATGTGGCAGGAGATCGGCGAGTTTCACGCAACCAGCGCGCCCGCGGACCGAGCCAGCGGCCCTCGGGCCGGTTCCCGGAGTCGATCGCTCGCCGCGCCTCCTTGACGAGCAGCGCGCGTGCCGCCCCGTGGGGCGATCGGAGGGGGTGTGCCAGCGGTCGTCGTAGCGCATTCCGGAGATCGGCTAAACTAACAAGACTTAGTCCGACCCCTCACGCAGGCCCCTCCATCATGCAGACGATCAACATCCATGAAGCCAAGACGCACCTGTCGCGCATCGTCGAGCGCGTGGCGCGCGGAGAGTCTTTCGTGATCGCCAAGGCGGGGAAACCGATGGTCAAGGTGGTACCGCTCGATGCGCCGGAACCTTCGCCGCCCAAGCGCCTTGGATTTCTTGCCGGTCAGGTGCAGGTGCCGGACGACTTCGACACGATGGGTTCGGCCGAGATCGAACGCCTGTTCGGCATCATCCCATGAGACTGCTTCTGGATACGCACCTGCTGCTGTGGGCAGCGGGGGCACCGAAGCGGCTTTCCGCTTCGACGCGCAAGGCGATCGAGTCGCCTGACAACAGTCTTTTCTTCAGTGTCGCGAGCATTTGGGAGATCGTCATCAAGCGCGGGTTGGATCGGTCGGACTTCCAGGTTGATGCGCATCTGCTGCGGCGCGGCCTGCTGGACAACGGCTACGCCGAACTGGCGATCACAGGGGAACATGCGCTGGCCGTGGAAGGCTTGCCACCCATCCACAAGGACCCGTTCGACCGGCTGTTGGTTGCCCAAGCCACCGCTGAAGGCATGACGCTCCTGACCTCCGATGCGAACGTTGCACTCTATCCAGGACCCATCCGCAAGGTATGAGACCGGAATAGCTTGTCGAATCAGCGCCCGGCGCCGTCGAGCAGCGCGATCTCTGCCAGAAGATCGTCGAGCGCGATCTTCACGAAGTCCAGCGTAGGCTGATGGACAAGCCGACCATCGCTGATCTGTGCAGCGACATTCGCGATCGCGACATGCTGCCGGACCACCGGCCTGGCCAGAGTCGCCGCCAAGGCATCGCGGATCTGCGCCTGCGCGCGCACGCCGCCGGCGGTGCCGGGCGAAGCGGTCATGACCAGCGCCGGCTTGCCCTTGAGCGGCGAGGCGAAGCTGGGACGCGACGCCCAGTCGATCGCGTTCTTCAGCACCCCCGGCATGCCGTAGTTGTATTCGGGTGAACACAGGACGATCCCGTCAGCCTGCGAGATGGCTTGCTTGAGCCCGGCGACCGCCGGGGGCGGCGTGGCCCCGTCCAGGTCGGCGTTGTAGAGCGGGATCTCATCCAGCAGGAAGAGCTCGATGGATGCCGAGTCCGGCAACAGCCCCTGAAGGCTGCGAAGCACCGCCGTGCAGTTCGATTGGCTTCGAATGCTGCCGGAGATGCCGAGCAGACGGGTGCGGGTGGTTGAAGTTCGTTGGTGCATGGTCACTGGTGTTTTACAAATATTGAAGTTTATGCATAAAATGCGGCAAATGCACAGATAAGAGCAACCGCGCACCGCAGGAGACATCATGCTCAAGGTCAACCGGCCCACGCCTTCGCACTTCGGAATCTTCGTCACCGACCTGGAACGGATGGTGGCCTTCTACACCGAGACCTTCGACCTCACGGTCACCGATCGGGGCGAGGGGCGGACTTTCAGGAACAAGCTGGTCTTCATGAGCGCCAGCGCGGACCAGCATCATCAGCTGGTCCTGGCCTCCGGCCGGCCGGCGGATGCGAAGTTCAGCACCGTGATGCAGATCTCCTTCGTGGTGCCGGGCATCCAGCACCTGCGCGACATCTCGGCCCGCGCGGCCGAACGAGGCGCCAGCGAGATTCGCGGCCTCAACCACGGCAATGCGCTGTCCGTCTACATGCTCGACCCGGAAGGCAACACGGTGGAGATCTATGTCGATACGCCGTTCTATGTCGCGCAGCCCCACGGCGACCCGCTGGATCTCTCCAAGGACGACGAGACGCTGATGCGCGAGACGGAGGAGGCCTGCCGCCGAGACCCCACCTTCATGCCGCTCGTGCAGTGGCAGGCGCAGTTCGAAGCCAAGGCGCCTGCGCCTACCCCACCCGCTGCCTGACGCTCGCGGCAGGCCTTCTTCACCACTCATCTCAACTGGAGTTCCCATGAAGCTTTTGTCATTCGTTCATCAAGGCCGCGAAACCTGGGGTGCCGTCGTCGGTGACGGCGTCGTCGACCTCGGCGCCGCGCGCCCCCAGCACGCGAGCCTGGCCGAGTACATCGCCTCGGGCGAGTACACGCAGGCGGCGCAGCACGTCGAAGGCCTGCCGGTCGCCGCCAAGCTGGCCGACATCCGCTTCCTGCCCGTGATTCCGCGTTCCGAGAAGATCATCTGCGCGGTGCGCAACTACATGGACCACCACCAGGAAGTGCTGGCCGCGGGCATGCAGCGCGAGCTGTCGGAGCAGCCGCCGATCTTCCTGCGGGTCTGGCGTTCGCAGTGCGCGCACAACGAGCCGATCGTGCGCCCGCACGTCTCGGAATCGCTGGACTGGGAAGGCGAGCTTGCCGTGATCATCGGCAAGGGCGGGCGCAACATCGCCGAGGCGGACGCCTTCGACCACGTGGCAGGGTATGCCTGCTACAACGACGGCAGCGTGCGCGAGTGGCAGTTCCACGCCAAGCAGATCGCCTCGGGCAAGAACTTCGAATCGACCGGCGGCTTCGGCCCCTGGATGGTGACCGCGGACGAGATCGAGCCCGGCCGCCAGCTCAAGCTGGAGACGCGGCTCAACGGCGAGGTCGTGCAAACCAGCCACACGGGGCACATGATCTTCAGCATTCCGAAGCTCATCAACTACGCCTCGACGATCTTCACGCTGACGCCCGGCGACGTGATCGCGACCGGTACGCCGGCCGGCGTCGGCTGGAGCAAGAAGCCGCCGCGCTTCATGAAGCCCGGCGACGTGTGCGAGGTGGAGATCGAGGGCATCGGGGTGCTGCGCAACCCGATCGTCCAACAGGACTGAGGCTTTCCGCAGGTGGCCGCTAACGGATGCGGCCGCATCCCAAAAGAACATCGGAGACAAGCACCATGCGGCGCAGACAGTTCGTCGCCGCAGGCCTCACCCTGGCCTGCGCGGCACCCCTCACGGCTTCGGCCCAGGACTTCCCGGACAAGCCGATCAAGATCTACCAGGGCTTCGCCGCCGGCGGCAACGCCGACACGATCGCGCGCGTGATCAGTGCGGAGATGAGCAGAGGCCTGGGCCAGCCCTTCGTGGTCGAGGCCCAGACCGGCGCAGGTGGAACCATCGCGGCGACGACCGTGGCGCGCGCCCGGCCCGACGGGTACACGCTGCTGCTGGCCACCGGCGGGCATGCGGTGGCGGGGGCGCTCTACAACAAGCTCAACTACCAGACCGTGTCGGACTTCCAGATGATCTCCACGGTCACCTTCTTTCCGTTTTTGCTGGTGGTGCGTGCCGATTCGCCCTACCGCAGCCTCGCGGAGCTGCTCGCCGCCGCCCGTGCCGATGCGCGCAGCGTGTCCTACGGCTCGGCCGGCATCGGCTCCACGCATCACCTGGCGGGGGAGCTCCTGGTCAAGAGCGCAAAGGCCGAGCTGCTGCACGTCCCCTATCGCGGCGATGCCGCCGCGGTCACGGCGCTGCTCGGCGGCGAGGTGCCCCTGATCGTCGCGCCGCCGACGGCGGTGATGGCCAACATCAAGGCGGGCAAGCTCCGGGCGCTGGCCACCACCGGCGCGCAGCGCTGGAGCGCGATGCCCGAGGTGCCGACGGTTGCGGAGCAGGGCGTCGCGGGCTACGACGTCAGCTCCTGGGCCGGCTTCATGGCGCCGGCCGGCACGCCGCGCCCGGTGGTCGAGCGCCTGCGGGCTGAGGCACTCAAGGCCCTGCAGGTGGCCGCCGTCCGTGCACGCCTGGAGGACATGGGCGGCGAAGCGCGCGGCAGCACGCCGGAAGAAATGACCACGATGGTGAGCGCCGAGCTGAAGCGCTGGACGGCCGTCGTGAACGATGCACACATTCCAAGGCAATGAGGTTTTCATGTCCCTGATCGAAATCCGCAAACGCAGTCTCGCCATCGAGACCATCTACCACGAGGGCGGGCCGCCGGTGGAGACGCCCCTGAAACTGGCCGCTGCCTGCGCGGTGATCCGCAACCCCTATGCCGGGCGCTATGAGCCCGACCTGATGCCCTTCATGGCCGAGCTGCGCTCCCTGGGGACGCTGCTGGCCACCGAGCTGGTCGAGACCCTCGGGCGCGACAAGGTCGAGGTCTACAGCAAGGCCGCGATCGTCGGCATGAACGGGGAGTTGGAGCACGGTGCGGTCTGGCACGAGGCCGGCGGCTGGGCCATGCGCGAGGTGCTGGGCGAGCCGAAGGCGATCGTTCCGTCGTCCAAAGCGGTCGCGGCGACCGGCTACCGGATCATGGTGCCGCTGCACTACATCCACGCGGCCTACGTGCGCAGTCACTACAACTCGATGGAGATCGGCATCCAGGACGCGCCGCGGCCCAACGAGATCCTCTTCGCGCTGGTGATGGGCACCGGCGGCCGCGTGCATGCGCGCCTCGGCGGGTTGACGAAGGACCAAGTGTCCGTGCACGACGGGCAGCGCTGAGGCAGGCTGTTCGAACACCATGAAGGCCATTCAACTCCAGGCGCCCGGCGGGCCCGAAGTGCTGCAACTCGTCGAGCTGCCGCTGCCGCAGCCCCGGGACGGGGAAGTGCGGGTCAAGGCCATGGCGATCGGCGCCGGCGGGCCCGACGTCCTGATCCGCAACGGCACCTACAAATGGATGCCCCCGATGCCGGCGATTCCCGGCAACGAGATGGCCGGCGTCGTCGATGCGATCGGCCCCGGCGTGAGCGCGCTCCAGGTCGGGCAGCGCGTGCTCGTCAGCGCGCGTGAACTGGCGCAGCGCGGCGGCTGCTATGCCGAGGCCATTTGCGTGCCCCAGGCCGCGCCCTTCGTGCTTCCGGATGCGATCCGCTTCGAGGACGCCGTGAGCCTCGGCAATTTCCAGCTCGCGCTGGCGATGCTGTCGAGCAACGGCAATTTGCCGGCGACCGCCATCCTGGTGCCCGGCGCGGCTGGCGGCGTGGCAACGGCGCTGGTGCAGGTCGCCCGCGACCGCGGCTTGCGGGTGATCGGGACCGCCTCGACGCCGGAAAAGAGAAGCTTCGCGCTGGCCAACGGCGCGCACGAAGTCGTCGAGAGCGACCCGCAGGGCCTGACCGAGAAGGTCATGCAGCTGACGGATGGCCGCGGCGTCGACCTGGCCTTCGACCATCTGGGCGGCGAGCTCTTCATCGCCTGCCTGCGTGCCCTGGCGCCCTGCGGCATGGTGGTCTCCTACAACATCGTCAACGGTCCGCCTGCCGGCGACGTGTTCGAGGAGCTTCGCAAGCTGCTGGGCAGGAGCCTCGCAGTGCGCACTTTCTCCATCCACGCCATCGATGCGGATGCGAGGCAGCGGCGGGGCTTGATGGAGTCCGCCATCGCGCTCATGGCCGAAGGCCGCGTCCGTGCGCCGAAAGTCACGTCCTTCCCGCTGTCGCAGGCGCGCCGTGTGCACGAGTTGCTCGACCGCGGAGGGATGCCGGGAAAGATCGTGCTGCTGCCTTGACCGCCTCTGCGAGGTGTCTTCACCTCTTTGCAAGCTCCGTACGATCATGCATAAAATCGATCGTATGAACTCACTCATCGCAGCCGCCGCCGAGCCCTCGACCCCTCTCGCGGAGCAGGCTTTCAGGAGCCTGCGCCGCGACGTCCTGACCGGCTTGTTCGAGGCGGGCAGCAAGCTGAAGCTGGACGACCTGCAGGGGCACTATGGCTTCTCCAGCAGCCCGCTGCGCGAAGCGCTGAGCCGTCTCGCACAGGAAGGCCTGGTCAAGGCGGATGAGCGCAGGGGCTTTCGCGTTGCACCGATTTCCGCCGAGGACCTGGCCGACATCACGCACATGCGGCTGATGCTCGATGTGGAGGCACTGCGCAGTGCCATCGAACGGGGTGACGACAGCTGGGAGGGCGCGATCGTCGCCGCCTTCCACAGGCTGGAGAAGGTCGAGTCTCGCCTGAGCGATGGACCCGTCATCCTGGACGAGGAGTGGAGCGAGCTGCATCGGAATTTCCATGCGGCACTGATTGCCGCCTGCGCCTCCGAACGCCAGCGCCTGTGGAGCGCGAGCCTGTTCGACCAGGCCGAGCGTTACCGGCGATTTTCGGCGCGCCACCGGCAGGTCGGCCGGCGCAAGTCCAACGAGCACCGCAAGATCATGGAGGCCACGCTGCGCCGCGACGCCGACACCGCCTGCGCGCTGCTCGGCGAGCACATCCTCGGCACGCAGCGCAACGTCGAAGCCGCCATGCGCCGCGCCGTCGCCGCGTGACGATGCCGGATCGACCCCGGCGCAGAAAGCCCGGCAGCGGCCAGTCCATTTGGACTGGCGCCCTCGTTACCCGCCGATTTCGTCGGTTTGGTCACACCGGGATTGGCGAGCTCGGGGCAAACTTGCTTGCATGCGCAAGGCATTCCTACTTCTGATCTGTGCCACGGTGGCAGCTTGGCTCGTCTTTACCTTCGGCTTCGGCATGCTGGTCTCGGTCAGCGCAGCCGCCGTGGCCGCCTTCCTGTTCTCCAGCAGGCCCGTGCGTGAGCCCGACGCCGCCAGGTGCAGCCAAGCGACCACCCACCACACGACCCGGTTGACGAGTCTCTAGGCCGAAGTTCCCCACCTCTGTAGTCACTCCAACGGCGACAAGTGCTTGTCGCTGCTGATGAATCCTCCTTCTGGGAGGATTTTTTTGGATGCTACATGTAGTCACTAAATATACTTGACAACTGATGGTGCTTGGGCTAGATTGCTGCCCATGGCAGCCCGCACAGGTACCGCTCACGTCGTCACTACGACGCGCACCTACAAGGACCAGGTCTATCGCACCCATCTGCTGCGGCGCAGCTACCGCGAGGACGGCAAAGTCAAGAACGAAACTCTGGGCAACCTGTCGCACCTGCCCGATGAACTCATCGAGATCATCCGGCGTTCGCTGCAGGGCGAGACCTTCGTGCCCGTGGCCTCGGCGTTCCAGATCACGCGCTCGCGCCCCCACGGCCATGTGCAGGCGGCAAGCGCCGCGATGGCCAGCCTGGAGATGGCCTCGCTGCTGGCCTCCAAGCCGTGCCGCGAACGCGACCTGGTGCTGGCGATGGTGGTCGCGCGCATCGTCGCCCCGCACACGAAGCTCGCCACCACCCGCTGGTGGCACACCACGACACTGGCCGAGGACTTCGGCATCGCACAGGCCGACGAGGACGACCTGTATGCGGCGATGGACTGGCTGCTCGAGCGCCAGGATCGCATCCAGAAGAAGCTCGCCTCGCGCCATCTGAGCGCTGGCGCCCTGGTGCTGTACGACCTGTCCTCCAGCTACTTCGAGGGCAGCTGCTGCCCGCTGGCCAAGCTCGGCTACAGCCGCGACGGTAAGAAGGGCATGCTGCAGGTCAACTACGGCCTGCTCACCGATGCGCGCGGCTGCCCGCTAGCCGTGTCGGTGCACGAGGGCAATGTCGCCGACAGCCTGACTTTGCTGCCCGAGGTCCAGCGGCTGCGCGAGGACTTCGGCGTCGAGCAACTGGTGATGGTGGGCGACCGCGGCATGATCTCCAGCAAGGCGATCCAGGAGCTGCGCGAGACCGAAGGCGTGGGATGGATCAGTGCATTGAAGAGCGTCTCGATTCGCGCGCTGGTCGAGCAGGGCCACCTGCAGTTGGGCTTGTTCGACGAGCGCAACCTGCTCGAGCTCAGCTCGCCGGACTATCCCGGCGAGCGCCTGGTGGCGTGCCGCAATCCGGAGCTTGCCAAGCTGCGCACGCACAAGCGTGAGGAACTGCTCGCGGCCACCGAGGCCAACCTCCAGAAGATCAAGGCCCGGGTGGATGGCGGCAAGCTCGCCGGCCAGGACGAGATCGCGCTGCGCGTGGGCAAGGTGGTCAACCAGTACAAGATGGCCAAGCACTTCGAGCTGGCCATCGGCGAGAACGCCTTCACCTTCGCGCGCAAGACAGACGCCATTGCCGCCGAGGCGGCGCTGGATGGCATCTACATCATCCGCACGTCGGTGAGCGCGGCGCAGATGGACTCGGCCGACTGCGTGCGCAACTACAAGTCGCTGGCCAACGTCGAGCGCGCGTTCCGCTCGCTCAAGACCATCGACCTGAAGGTGCGTCCGATCCACCATCGCACCGCCGATCGGGTGCGCGCGCACATCTTCCTGTGCATGCTGGCCTACTACGTCGAGTGGCACATGCGCGAGGCTTGGGCGCCGCTGATGTTCGCCGACACCGAGCAGCTCGCCAAGGCCACGCGTGACCCCGTGGCACCGGCTACGCGCTCCAAGGCGGCGCTGGCCAAGGCAGCGCGCCACACCCTGGACGACGGCACGCCCGTGCACAGCTTCTCTACCCTGATGGCCGAGCTCGCCACCATCGTGCGCAATACCTGCCGAACCCCACAGGCTGGCCCCGAGGCGCCCACCTTCGAGCTCCTCACCAACGCGCAGCCGCTGCACCTGCGCGCGCTCGCGCTCGTGCAAAACATCAAACCGTAGACAGAAAACTTCCTCGCCAACTCAAGCAAGTGCTTGAGTCACAAGGGAATCTCGTCCGCCGCTTCGGGGAACTTCGGTCTAGGCCCGTCGACCTTCCGGTGGGACAGGGTCGCCAGCCTGGCGCCTCTCGAGACGCGGCCCCACGACCTTGACGTTCTGAAGCTCGAGGACGAAACGCATTTGCGGACCTCCGGCGACAAGCTGGAGCTTGAGCCGCGCCGCGATCCTGTCGCAGCGCAGATGAACGCCGGCCCACCTCGCCACTGCGTCGCGGACGGACAGGGACGCCATCTCGAAGCTCAGGCCGCTGCCGACGGCTTCCGAGTGGAGGCGGATCGCATTGCGACCGTCGGCGCGCCCCTCGGTGTGGGCCTGTACGCCGGGCATGGCAAAAAGTCCGTCGCTGAGCTGCACCTCACCCGAGAGCGCGGTGCGTTCCAGCAACAGGCGCGCCTGTTGCGTGAGCCCCTGGCTCTGGCCACCACCGGCCTGGCGCAGCAGCGCCTCGGCAAAAGCCTGCAACTGGAGCTTGCCGCGCTCGGAGACCCACGGGCTCAGCAGGGCGCCGCGCCGCTCGAACTCGACACCCATGAGCGGCGCCGACGCAAACTGATAGAGGTAGCTGCGCCCGTTCGGGGCGTCCACATAAAGCCCGAGCCGGCTCACGCCCATGCGTGAATCCGGTCCCACGTGCTCGACGGTGGCGTCGTTGAAGTCGATCCGGCCATGCCGTATCGGCACCGTGACCTCGGCGTCGAACAGCAGGTGCGCGTCGGTGATCTCCCCGCGAATCGTGCCGTCGGCGCTTGCTAGTGGACCGAGGCACCAGGTGCCGGGCGCTGCCTCGCCTGCCGCGATGCCGGCAGCCGGCGCCGCGCCGCTGCGCCCCTGAAAGACGTCCAGCACCGCCTTGAGCTGCGGCGGCAGGATCAAGGGGCCGTGCAGCTTCACGCCCGAGAGCTCGGCTTCCGCCGCCTCGACGGCGGACAGATGCGGCATGCCGGCCTCGATCCGCACCTGCCCCGCCAGCTTGTGCACGACGACGTGGCCGATCTCCAGCACCAGCGGTCCCGACGCAAGCCGGAGCGCCTTCGCCTCGAGTTTCCGGATACCGAGCTCGATCGCGCCCTCGTGCCTGGGCCCCCAGCTGACACCTTCGAGCGAGCAGCGATTGCCCGCGGTCTCGTCGGAAGATCCGAGCGCCAATCCGAGCACGAGATCGACGAGGGAAGCCGCGGGCGGGACGGTCATGGGCAAGCGTTGTACCAGACATCGGGCCGGGCCTCGGCCCCGCTCCTGTAGCGTCCTGCAGCACTTGGCGGTTGCGAAACGCACCCGTCGCAGGCACGATGTCGCTGCGCTGCGGAGAACTCCCGAGCCCGCCTGCCGGCGCCGGGGCTCCGGCTGACTAGTCCCACGGGAATTTCACCACCCATGTTCTTCCTCTGGCCCGAGTACCTCTGGTTGCTGCTGGCGCTCGCGCTGCTGCCGGCGGCGTACCTCTGGCTCCTGAACCGCCCGGGCAAGGCGGCCTTGCGCTACAGCAGCGTGGGCATCGTGCGCGCGGCGGCGGCCGGCCGCCAATGGCGGCGGCACCTGCCCCCCGCGCTGTTCCTGCTCGCCTGCTCCGGCTTGCTGATCGCAGCGGCGCGACCCGTGGCGCGGGTGCCCCTGCCGTGGGCGCGGTCATCGATCATCCTGGCCATGGACGTGTCGCTCAGCATGCGTGTCAGCGACGTCAAGCCGACCCGGCTCGAGGCCGCACAGGAAGCGGCCAAGCTGTTCCTGCGGGACCTGCCCAAGGAGATCGAGGTCGGCCTCGTCACCTTCGCCGGCAGCAGCCAGGTCACTCAGCGCGCGACGCTGGACCGCGCGCCCGTGATCGCGGCCATCGACGGCTTCCAGATGCAGATGGGTACGGCGGTGGGCAACGCGATCGTGCTGTGCCTGGCGGAGCTGTTTCCGGATCACGGCATCGATCTTGGCGACATGAGCTTCGGCAGCAAGCCGCAGGGCCGCAGCCTGGACGACAAGGCGAAGCCGCCGCCCAAACCCTTCACGCCGGTGGCGCCCGGCTCGTACGATTCCGCCGCGATCATCCTGCTGAGCGATGGCCGCCGAACCACCGGCGTCGATACCCTGGCCGCGGCGCAGATGGCCGCGGAGCGCGGTGTCCGCATCTACGTGGTGGGGCTGGGCACGGTGGACGGCGACGCTTCGACGCCGGACGGCATGGCCATCTACATGAAGCTGGACGAGCCGACCCTGCGCGAAGTCGCGCGGATGACCGGCGGCGAGTACCACCATGCCGGCACCGCCGAGACGCTGCGCAGCGTCTACGAAAAGCTCGGCTCTCGCGTGCAGGTGCTGACCCGTGAAACCGAGCTCGCCGGTGTGCTGGCGCTGGTCTCTGCCGTGTTTGCGATGACGGCGGGAACGCTGTCGCTGCTCTGGTTCGGGCGAATCGGCTAGCGGCAACCGGCCTCCGGCACCCTCAGGACGCTCGCTGTTCAAGCAAACGCTTCAACGCTGCAAGGTCCTGGCGCACATGCGCCACGTCGGCGTCGAAGCTCTCCTGGCTGGCGCCCTCCGCTCGAAGCACGACAAAGGTCAACAGGCTCCCCCCTCCACAGGGTGTGACCCGGAGCGCGTTGTGGACGCTGACCCCGTCCGGAAGCGTGACGTCATGGTCGAGCACGCCAAATGAATTGGCGGGCGCCATCGCCACTTTGACCTGACCCATTGGCGAGTCGGCCACCCATTCTCCGCCCCGTTGCTCTATACCCTTGGCCAAGCCGGACGCCCAGAGGGGCAGATTCTCCATCTGCCGCGCAAATGCGTAGACCCTGTCCGCAGGGACATTGACCGTCTGGGTGACCACCGTCGCTTCGCGCAATGCCGACATCTGGGGCCTCTCTTCCTGAATTGCCGCAGGGGCCAATGTACCGCTGCTGACGCCCTTCGCGGCCGATGCCTCCTCAGCCGATCAGCCGCGCGAGGGTGCTTCGCAGCATGTGCGTTCGAGCGGTCCACGCATCCTCGGGCCCGCCCATGACGACTCGCCCGGTGATGCCGCGCGCCTGGAACTTCAATCCTTGAAGCAGTGCGAGGAACAGCCGGTTGAGCTCGTAGACGCCATCTGCCGCAGGCCCTCCTTCAGCCTCTTCATTTCCTCAGGACCGAGCCGAAGTCTCAGTCTTTCGAGCTCGGCGAGGTAGCAGGGCAACATCAACGTCGCAGTCAGGGCGTGGATGTCTCCGGCGCGCATGAGATAGAGCTTGCAGGCGGCGATGTCACGACAGAGTTCGAGCGCCCGCTGTGCTCGATCGAGGGTGGGGTAATCAGGATGCATGCGCCGAAGATAAAACCTCAAGTCAACTTGAGGTCAAGGGCCTGAGCCGAGAAATTTGTCACGCCCCGTGGCCCCAGGGTTTTCCCCAAATCACCGGTCCGGCGATTCGGACGGGCGCCTCGCCCCGCATCCGGATCATCGGCAGTGCACCCGACTCCCTCTCATTTCATCTCTCATGAAATCAACGACTTAGCGCGCCTTGGGTGGCGCGCGCCGCGTGGCACATCGATTGCTCAGTACTCAGGCCTGACCGCGTCGCCCGATGCGGATCACGGCCATGACACAGGAGACAAACCGATGAGCACCATGGGTGACCTTGACCCCACGGAAACTGGCGAGTGGATCGACGCGCTCGGCGCGGTTCAACAACACCGCGGCAGCGAGCGCGCGAATTTCCTCTTGAACCGCCTCGTCGACGAGGGCCGCCGCGACGGCGTGTACGTGCCCCGTTCGCTGAACACGGCCTACAAGAACACGATCCCTCCGGAGAAGGAAGAAAAGTCCCCCGGCAACCGCGAGATCGAGCACCGCCTGCGCTCCATCATCCGCTGGAACGCGATGGCGATCATCCTGCGCGCCAACAAGGATTCGTCCGAACTCGGCGGCCACATTGCGAGCTTCCAGTCGGCGGCCACGCTCTACGACATCGGATTCGGCCATTTCTGGCATGCGGCCACCGACACGCACGGCGGCGACCTGCTCTTCATCCAGGGCCACAGCTCGCCCGGCATCTATGCGCGCGCTTTCCTCGAAGGGCGCCTGAGCGAACAGCAGCTGCTCAACTACCGCCAGGAGGCCGAGGGCAACGGCATCCCGTCGTACCCGCACCCCTGGCTCATGCCCGACTTCTGGCAGTTCCCCACCGTCTCGATGGGCCTGGGCCCGCTGATGGCCATCTACCAGGCGCGCTTCCTCAAGTACCTGCAGGGACGCGGCCTCGCCGACACGGCGCCGCGCAAGGTCTGGGCCTTCATGGGCGACGGCGAGATGGACGAGCCCGAATCGCTCGGCGCCATCTCGCTCGCAGGGCGCGAGAGCCTGGACAACCTCGTGTTCGTCATCAACTGCAACCTGCAGCGCCTGGACGGCCCGGTGCGCGGCAACGGCAAGATCGTGCAGGAACTGGAGAGCGTGTTCCGCGGTGCCGGCTGGAACGTCATCAAGGTGCTCTGGGGCAGCGGCTGGGACGCACTGCTCGCCAAGGACAAGAGCGGCAAGCTGCTGCAGCGCATGGAAGAGTGCGTCGACGGCGAGTACCAGGACTTCAAGAGCAAGAGCGGCGCCTACGTGCGTGAGCACTTCTTCGGCAAATACGACGAGACCAAGGCCCTGGTCGCCGACATGAGCGATGAGCAGATCTGGGCCCTGACCCGCGGCGGCCACGACCCCGAGAAGGTGTTCGCCGCCTATGCTGCCGCCGTCAAGCACAAGGGCCAGCCCACGCTGATCCTGCCCAAGACGGTGAAGGGCTACGGCATGGGCGAATCCGGCGAAGGCCAGATGATCGCCCACCAGGCCAAGAAGATGACGCAGGACGCGCTGCGCGGCTTCCGCGACCGCTTCCAGATCCCCGTGTCCGACGAGGAGCTGCCCAACGTGCCCTTCATCCGCCTCGCCGAGGACAGCCCCGAGATGCAGTACCTGCGCGAGCGCCGCGCCGCGCTCGGCGGCTACCTGCCGCAGCGCCGCCGCAAGTCGGTCGCGCTCGAGATCCCGCCGCTGGCCACCTTCGAGCGGCTGCTCAAGGACACCGGCGAGCGCGAGATCTCCACCACCATGGCCTTCGTGCAGATGCTCGGCACGCTGGTGCGCGACAAGGCCATCGGCAAGCACGTGGTGCCCATCGTGCCCGACGAGTCGCGCACCTTCGGCATGGAAGGCATGTTCCGCCAGCTCGGCATCTGGTCCTCGCTCGGCCAGCTCTACAAGCCGCAGGACGCCGACCAGCTCATGTACTACCGCGAGTCGAAGGACGGGCAGGTGCTGCAGGAAGGCATCAACGAGGGCGGCGCGATGTCCAGCTGGATCGTCGCGGCCACCTCGTACAGCACGAACAACGTGCCGATGATCCCGTTCTACATCTACTACTCGATGTTCGGCCTGCAGCGCGTGGGCGACCTCGCCTGGCTGGCCGGCGACATGCGTGCGCGCGGCTTCCTGCTCGGCGGCACCGCGGGGCGCACCACGCTCAACGGCGAGGGCCTGCAGCACGAGGACGGCCACAGCCATATCCTGGCCGGCACCATCCCCAACTGCGTCTCGTACGACCCGACTTTCGCCTACGAGGTGGTGGCGATCGTGCGCGACGGCATGCGCCGCATGTACGCCGAGCAGGAGGACGTCTACTACTACATCACTCTGATGAACGAGAACTACCCGCACCCCGGCATGCCCGAGGGCAGCGAGGCGGGCATTCTCAAGGGCCTCTACCAGCTCAGCGACGGCGGCAAGACGCCGAAGAAGGGCCAGCGCGTGCAGCTCATGGGCAGCGGCACCATCCTGCGCGAGGTGATGTTCGCGGCCGAGCTGCTCCAGAGCGACTTCGGCATCGCCGCCGACGTGTGGAGTGCCACCAGCTACAACGAGCTGCGCCGCGACGGCATGGCCGCCGAACGCTGGAGCCGGCTGCACCCCACCGAGCCCGCGCGCAAGAGCCACGTCGAGCAATGCCTCGAAGGGCACGACGGCCCCGTGATCGCGGCCACCGACTACATGCGCAACTACGCCGACCAGGTGCGCGAGTACGTGCAGGCCGCGGGCCGGCGCTACACGGTGCTGGGCACCGACGGCTTCGGCCGCAGCGACTACCGACGCAAGCTGCGCCGCTTCTTCGAGGTCGACCGCTGGCACGTCGTGGTGGCCGCGCTCAAGGCGCTGGCCGACGACGGCGCGATCAAGCCGGCCGTCGTTGCCGACGCGATCAAGAAGTACGGGCTCGATGCCGAGTGCGCCGCCCCCTGGACCGTCTGAGGCACGACAACATGAGCGCAGCGCCGGGCCGCCCCAAGCAAGCTCGCACCGCAGTGCGAAGCACGGAGGTTATTTAATGAGCAACGCAATCGACATCAAGGTTCCCGACATCGGCGACTTCAGTGATGTGCCCGTCATCGAGATCTTCGTGAAGCCGGGCGACACGGTGAAGGCCGAGGACCCGCTGGTCTCGCTCGAGTCCGACAAGGCCACCATGGACGTGCCTGCGCCGCGCGGCGGCGTGGTCGAGTCCATCGCCGTGAAGATGGGCGACAAGGTCAGCGAAGGCAGCGTCATCATGACCTTCAAGGCCGAGGGCGGCGCTGCCGCGGCAGCCGCGCCCGCCGAGGCGGCCAAGCCGAGCGTCAGCGCCGCACCGTCCGCCACCAGCGCGCCGGCCGGCGTGGCCGAGGTGCGCGTGCCCGACATCGGCGACTTCAAGGACGTGCCGGTCATCGAGATCTTCGTGAAGGTCGGCGACTCGGTGAAGGCCGAGGACCCGATCGTCTCGCTCGAGTCCGACAAGGCCACGATGGATGTGCCCGCGCCGCTCTCGGGCGTGGTGACGGCCATCGGCATCAAGATCGGCGACAAGGTCAGCGAAGGCTCGGTGATCCTGTCGCTGGCGACGGGCGATGCCACGGCCGCAACGCCGGCCACTGCGCCGGCCGCGCCTGCCGCAGCTGCGCCCGCACCGGCGCAGGCCGCCGCAGCCGCCGGCGGCGCCATCGACGAGGCCGCCTTCGCGCTGGCCTACGCCGGCCCCGCCGTGCGCAAGCTCGCACGCGAACTCGGCGTCGATCTCGGCAAACTCAAGGGCAGCGGCGACCACGGCCGCATCGTGCGCGCCGACGTCGAGGCCTTCGCGAAGGGCGGCGGCGCAGCCGCTGCACCGGCTGCCGGCAAGGCGGCCGCGGCACCCGCCGGCGGCGGCGTGGGTGGCATCGACCTCTTGCCCTGGCCCAAGGTCGACTTCGCCAAGTTCGGCCCGACAGAGCGCAAGGAGCTGTCGCGCATCAAGAAGATCAGCGCCGCCAACCTGCACCGCAACTGGGTCGTCATTCCGCATGTGACGACGCACGACGAGGCCGACATCACCGAGCTCGAGCCCTTCCGCGTTCAGATGAACAAGGAACTCGAAAAGTCGGGCGTGAAGATCAGCATGCTGCCTTTCATGATGAAGGCGGCCGTCGCCACGCTGAAGAAGTTTCCCGAGTTCAACGCCAGCCTCGACGGCGACGCACTGGTGCTCAAGAACTACTGGCACATCGGCTTCGCGGCCGACACGCCCAACGGCCTCATGGTGCCGGTGATCCGCGACGTCGACAAGAAGACCGTGCCCGAGATCGCCAAGGAGATGGGCGAGCTCGCCAAGCTCGCGCGCGACGGCAAGCTCAAGCCCGACCAGATGTCGGGCGGCACCTTCACCATCAGCTCGCTCGGCGGCATCGGCGGCATCTACTTCACGCCGATCATCAACGCGCCCGAGGTCGCCATCATGGGCGTGTGCAAGAGCTACTGGAAGCAGCATTCCAGCGACGGCAAGACCTACGCCTCGCGCCTCACGCTGCCGCTGTCCCTGTCGTGGGACCACCGCGTGATCGACGGCGCCGCCGCCGCGCGCTTCAACGTCCATTTCGCCAACGTGCTCGCCGATCTGCGGCGCGTGCTGTTCTGAAGGAAGCTCCCCAATGGCAAACATGGTGGAAGTCAAGGTTCCCGACATCGGCGACTTCAAGGATGTCGCGATCATCGAGCTGCTGGTCAAGCCCGGCGAGGTCATTGCGGTCGATACCGGCCTGATCATGGTGGAGTCCGACAAGGCCTCGATGGAGATTCCGTCGAGCCATGCGGGGACTGTGAAGGAGCTGAAGGTCGCGCTGGGGGACAAGGTGAGCGAAGGCTCGGTGATCCTGGTGGTCGAAACATCGGCAGCCGCTCCCGCTGCGGCCCCGGCCCCTGCGCCCGCACCGGCAGCCGCTGCGGCACCGGTTACCGCCGCACCCGCACCCACGGCCGGCAGCTATGCCGGCAAGGCTGACATCGAATGCGAGGTGCTCGTGCTCGGCGCCGGCCCCGGCGGCTACTCCGCCGCCTTCCGCAGCGCCGACCTCGGCATGAAGACGGTGCTGGTAGAGCGCTACGCCACGCTCGGCGGCGTGTGCCTCAACGTTGGCTGCATCCCGTCGAAGGCGCTGCTGCACACGGCCGGCGTCATGGACGAGGTGAAGCTGCTCGGAAAGCACGGCATCAAGTACACCGCGCCCGAGATCGACATCGACGCACTGCGCGGCTTCAAGGAGGGCGTCGTCAAGAAACTCACCGGCGGCCTAGCCGGCATGGCGAAGGCACGCAAGGTCGAGGTCGTCACCGGCGTCGGCAGCTTCCTCGATCCGCACCACGTCGAGGTGGTGGGCGAGGGCGGCGCGAAGAAGGTGGTGAAGTTCGCCAAGGCCATCATCGCCGCGGGCTCGCAGTCCGTGAAGCTGCCCTTCATGCCCGAGGACGAGCGCGTGGTCGACTCCACCGGCGCGCTGCTGCTCAAGGGCATTCCGAAGCGCATGCTGGTGATCGGCGGCGGCATCATCGGGCTGGAGATGGCGACCGTCTACTCGACGCTGGGCACGCGCATCGACGTGGTCGAGATGCTCGACGGCCTGATGCAGGGCGCCGACCGCGACCTCGTCAAGGTGTGGGAGAAGTTCAACGCGCCGCGCTTCGACAACGTGATGCTCAAGACGAAGACCGTCGGCGGCAAGGCGACAAAGGCCGGCATCGAGGTCAGCTTCGAAGGCGAGAAGGCGCCGAAGGAGCCGCAGGTCTACGACCTGGTGTTGGTGGCCGTGGGCCGCAGCCCCAACGGCAAGAAGATCGGCGCCGACAAGGCCGGCGTGGCGGTCACCGAGCGCGGCTTCATCGATGTGGACAAGCAGATGCGCACCAACGTGCCGCACATCTACGCCATCGGCGACATCGTCGGCCAGCCCATGCTCGCGCACAAGGCGGTGCACGAGGCGCACGTGGCGGCCGAAGCGGCGCACGGCGAGCCGGCTTTCTTCGACGCGCGGCAGATTCCCTCGGTGGCCTACACCGACCCCGAGGTCGCGTGGGCGGGCAAGACCGAGGAGCAGTGCAAGGCCGAGGGCCTGAAGGTCGGCAAGGCCGTGTTCCCCTGGGCCGCATCGGGCCGTGCCATCGCCAACGGGCGCGACGAGGGCTTCACCAAGCTGCTGTTCGACGAGGCCACGCACCGCATCGTCGGCGGCGGCATCGTCGGCACGCATGCGGGCGACCTGGTCAGCGAGCTGTGCCTGGCCATCGAGATGGGCTGCGAGCCGGGCGACATTGGCAAGACCATCCACCCGCACCCCACGCTCGGTGAATCCATCGGCATGGCGGCCGAACTCTTCGAGGGCGTCTGCACCGACCTGCCCCCGGTGAAGAAGAAGTAGGACGCGCTGCCATGCCTATTCAACTTGCCTTTGAGGCGCTGGGAGAAGGGCCGCCTGTCGTGATCCTGCATGGCCTGTTCGGCGCGGGACGCAACTGGACCCATGTCGCGCAATCGCTGGCCGCGGACTACCGGGTCTACCTGCCCGATGCCCGCAACCACGGTGCTTCGCCGTGGGCCGAGACCATGTCGTACCCCGAGATGGCGCACGACGTGCTCGCGCTCATCGAACGGGAGGGGCTGCAGCGGCCCTTCGTGGCCGGTCATAGCATGGGCGGCAAGACCGCGATGGCCCTGGCGCTCGGCCATCCGGAGGCCATTGGAGGCGTCGCGGTGATCGACATCGCGCCGGAGAGCTATTCCGACCAGTTCGCGTCGCATGTGTCCGCGATGCGGGGCCTCGACGCCGCTGCTGCGGCGAGCCGCCGACGGATCAGCCAGGCGCTGATGGACAGCCTGGGCGGCACCGCGCCGGCGGAATTCATGATGCAGAACCTGCGACGCCAGAACGAGCGCTTCGACTGGCGGCTCAATCTGATGGCGACGGCCTTGTGCATGCCGGACCTTTGCGGGTTCCCGGAACAGTTGCTGCGCGAACGCTACGACGGGCCGGCCCTGTTCTTCGCGGCGGCGGAATCCGACTACGTGCGACCCGATTCGCATCCCCGCATCCAGGCGATGTTTCCCTGCGCGCAGCTGGAGCACGTCCCCGAGGCCGGCCACTGGGTGCACGCGGATCAACCGGAAGCGCTGCTGTGCGGCCTGCACGGCTGGCTGGGCGACGCCTGCGCGCTCGCCCCGCGCTGATCCCGACACCCTCAGTACAGACAGACACACGGAGACAACACCCATGTCCGACAACCTGCGCGAAGCCGCCCTCGACTACCACCGCTATCCCACGCCCGGCAAGATCTCGGTGAACCCGACCAAGCCGATGGCCACGCAGCGCGATCTGGCGCTCGCCTACTCGCCCGGCGTGGCCGACGCCTGCATGGAGATCGCCCGCGACCCGGCCGAGGCCATGAACCTCACCTCGCGCGCCAACCTGGTGGCGGTCATCACCAATGGCACGGCGGTGCTAGGACTCGGCAACATCGGCGCGCTGGCCGGCAAGCCGGTGATGGAAGGCAAGGGCTGCCTCTTCAAGAAGTTCGCCGGCATCGACGTGTTCGACATCGAGCTCGACGAGACCGACCCCGATGCGCTGATCGACACCATCGCGCGCATGGAGCCCACCTTCGGCGGCATCAACCTCGAGGACATCAAGGCGCCCGAGTGCTTCTACATCGAGAAGAAGCTGCGCGAGCGCATGAAGATCCCGGTCTTCCACGACGACCAGCACGGCACCGCCATCGTCGCGGCGGCCGCCATCCTCAATGCGCTGCGGCACGTGAAGAAGGACATCCGCGAGGTGAAGCTGGTGGCCTCGGGCGCCGGCGCGGCGGCCTTGGCCTGTCTCGACCTGATCGTGAGCCTCGGCCTGCCGATGCACAACATCTACGTGTCGGACAGCGCGGGCGTGGTCTACACCGGCCGCAAGGAGCAGATGGATCCGAACAAGGCCCGCTATGCGCAGGACACCTCGGCGCGCAAACTGGCCGACGTGATCGGCGGTGCCGACATCTTCCTCGGCCTCTCGGCCGGCGGGGTGCTCAAGCCCGAAATGGTCAAGGAGATGGCGCGCGACCCGATCATTCTCGCGATGGCCAACCCGACGCCTGAGATCTTGCCAGAGGACGCGCTGGCTGCGCGCCCCGACGCCATCCTCGGCACCGGGCGCTCGGACTATCCGAACCAGGTCAACAACGTCCTGTGTTTTCCGTTCATCTTCCGCGGCGCGCTCGACGTGGGCGCCACCACCATCAACGAGGAGATGAAGCTCGCCGCCGTGCGCGCCATCGCGGAGCTCGCGCACGCCGAGATTCCCGAAGTGGTGGCGCAGGCCTATGGCGCGCTCGGCCTGCGCTTCGGCCGCGACTACCTGATCCCCAAGCCCTTCGACCCGCGCCTGATCGAGGTCGTCGCGCCCGCGGTGGCGCAGGCCGCGGTCGACAGCGGCGTGGCGACGCGGCCGATCGCCGACATGAAGGCCTACCGCCAGCGCCTGTCGCAGTTCGTCTACCAGTCGGGCAGCAGCATGCAGCCGCTGTTCGCGGCCGCCAAGCAGTCGCCCAAGCGCGTGGTCTACGCCGAGGGCGAGGACGAGCGCGTGCTGCGCGCCGCCCAGGTCGTGGTGGACGAAGGCCTGGCGCGGCCGCTGTTGCTGGGCCGCCCCGAGGTGATCGCCGAGCGCATCGCGCAGTACGGCCTGCGCCTGGCACTGGGAAGCGACTGCGAGGCCGTCGACCTGCTCGACCCCGCCGTGCACGATGACGCCGCCGAGGCCTACTACCAGCTCAAGCGCCGCGAGGGCGTCTCGCGCCTGGTGGCGCAGACCGAGATGCGCAGCCGCGGCACGCTGCTCGCGGCAATGCTGGTGCGCCAGGGCCGTGCCGACGCCATGCTGTGCGGCACGCTCGGCGGCTACGGCGACCACCTGCACCATGTGCGCGACGTGATCGGCCTGCGCCCCGGCACGAAGACCCTGGCCGCCATGCAGATGCTGATGCTGCCGGGCCGCCAGCTCTTCATCTGCGACACGCACGTCAACCGCGACCCCGATGCGGCGCAGGTCGCCGAGATCGCGCTGCTCGCGGCCGAAGAGGTGCGCCGCTTCGGCGTGACGCCCAGCGTGGCGCTGCTGTCGCACTCCAACTTCGGCGGCTCGAGCGCGGCCTCGGCCGTGAAGATGCGCGAGGCGCTCGCGCTCATCAAGGCGAGCGATCCGCAGCTCGCGGTGGAAGGGGAGATGCGCGGCGATGCGGCGCTGTCGAAGTCGATCCTCGACCACGAGTTCCCGGACTCGGCGCTGGAGACCGAGGCCAACGTGCTCATCATGCCCAACGTCGACGCGGCCAACATTTCCTACAACCTGCTGCGCATCGCGGCCGGCAGCGGCATCACGGTCGGCGGCATCCTGCTGGGCGCGGCACGCTCGGTGCACATCCTCACGCCGTCGTCCACCGTGCGCCGCATCGTCAACATGACGGCGCTGGCGGTGGTCGATGCCAACTCGCAGCGCGGCGCAGCCTGACGGGACGGCCATGAGCGATACCGTGCTCCACGGCCCGCAGCGCGGGGCCGCCAAGACGCGCCGGATACCGATCCGCGTGGCCGAGGCGGGCCCGGCCCTGCGCAAGCCCGACTGGATCCGCGTGCGCGTCTTGCAAAGCGACAGCTTTCGCGAGGTGAAGCGCACACTGCGCGAGGCCAGCCTGCACACCGTGTGCGAAGAGGCGTCCTGCCCGAACATCGGCGAGTGCTTCGGCAAGGGCACGGCCACCTTCATGGTGCTGGGTGACCTCTGCACGCGCCGCTGCCCCTTCTGCGACGTGGCCCATGGCCGCCCACAGCCGCCCGACCCGCTGGAGGCGCAGCACCTGGCCGAGACGGTTGCACGGCTGCGCCTGAAGTACGTGGTGATCACCAGCGTCGACCGCGACGACCTGCGCGACGGCGGTGCGGCGCATTTCGCGGCGTGCATCCGCGCGGTGCGCGCGCAGTCGCCGGGCACGCAGATCGAGGTGCTCACGCCCGACTTCCGCGGTCGCGCCGAGGTTGCGCTCGACATCCTCGTCGCCGACCCGCCGGACGTGATGAACCACAACCTCGAGACCGTGCCGCGCCTGTACCGCCAGGCGCGCCCCGGCGCCGACTACCTGCACTCCTTGCAACTGCTGCAGTCGTTCCGCGCGCGCTGCCCCGACGTGCCCACCAAGTCCGGCCTGATGCTGGGCCTGGGCGAGACCGACGACGAAGTGCTCGACGTGATGCGCGACCTGCGCCACCATGGCGTGGACATGCTCACCGTCGGCCAGTATCTGCAGCCGCGCCCCGGCAACCTGCCGGTGGAGCGCTACGTCGCCCCCGCGCAGTTCGAAACGCTCGCGCAGCAGGCGCGCGCCATGGGCTTCGCCCATGCCGCCTGCGAACCGCTCGTGCGGTCGAGCTACCACGCCGACCGGCAGGCGCATGCCGCCGGCGTCTGAAATTTTCTAGGAGACCTTCGTGGACCACCAACCCGTATCCAAGCCCTTCTACAAGTCCCTGTACTTCCAGGTCATCACCGCGATCGTCATCGGCGTTCTGCTGGGCCATTTCTACCCGCAGACCGGCGCGGCCATGAAGCCGCTGGGCGACGGCTTCATCAAGCTGATCAAGATGATCATCGCGCCGATCATCTTCTGCACGGTGGTGGTCGGCATCGCCGGCATGGAAGACATGAAGAAGGTCGGCAAGACCGGCGGCCTGGCGCTCCTGTACTTCGAGATCGTCAGCACCATCGCGCTGATCGTGGGCCTGGTCATCATCAACATCGTGCGGCCGGGCGCCGGCATGAACATCGACGTGAGCCAGCTCGACACCAAGGCGATCGCCGCCTATACGGCGCCGGGGCAGATGCAAGGCACGGTCGACTTCCTGCTGCATGTGATCCCGAGCACGGTGGTCGATGCCTTCGCCAAGGGCGAGATCCTGCAGGTGCTGCTGTTCGCCGTGATGTTCGGCTTCGCGCTGCACAAGTTCGGCGGGCGCGGCACGATGGTGTTCGACTTCATCGAGAAGTTCTCTCACGTGCTGTTCGTCATCGTCGGCTACATCATGAAGGTGGCACCGATCGGCGCGTTCGGTGCGATGGCGTTCACCATCGGCAAGTACGGCGTCGGCTCGCTGCTGCAGCTCGGCCAGCTGATGGCGACCTTCTACGCCACCTGCCTGCTCTTCATCTTCGTCATTCTCGGCGGCATCGCGCGGGCGCATGGCTTCAGCATCTGGAAGTTCATCAAGTACATCAAGGAAGAGCTGCTGATCGTGCTGGGCACCTCCTCGAGCGAATCGGTGCTGCCGCGCATGATGGCCAAGCTCGAGAATCTGGGCGCCAAGAAGTCGGTGGTCGGCCTGGTCATCCCGACCGGCTACTCGTTCAACCTCGACGGCACCTCGATCTACCTGACGATGGCGGCCGTGTTCATCGCGCAGGCCACCAACACCGACATGACCGTGACGCAGCAGATCACCCTGCTGCTGGTGCTGCTGCTGACCTCCAAGGGTGCAGCCGGCGTGACCGGCAGCGGCTTCATCGTGCTGGCCGCCACCCTGTCGGCCGTGGGGCACGTGCCGGTGGCGGGCCTGGCGCTGATCCTGGGCATCGACCGCTTCATGTCGGAGGCGCGCGCTCTGACCAACCTGATCGGCAACGGCGTCGCCACGGTCGTGGTGGCCAAGTGGACCAAGGACCTGGACACCGAACGCATGAAGCGCATCCTGGACAACGAGACGCCGGCCGAGGCCGACGCGCCCGAGGCGGTGCTCGACCAGGTCGAGACCCACATGCCCGTGGCCCAGGCGCGCTGAAGCGATCGCATGCTTGTACGGAGCAGCCGACCATGAACAACCCCGTACAGAGGCACCGCGTCGTCATCGTCGGCGGCGGCGCCGGCGGGCTGGAGCTGGCCACGCGCCTCGGCGATACGCTGGGCAAGCGCGGCATGGCGGACATCACGCTGGTCGACAAGCACCGCACCCACGTGTGGAAGCCCAAGCTGCACGAGATCGCCGCGGGCAGCATGGACATGAGCGCGCACGAGGTCGACTACCTCGCGCAGGCGCACTGGCACCGCTTCCGCTTCCGGCTCGGCGAGCTCACGGGCATCGACCGCGAGCGCCGCGAGGTGCAGGTGGCGCCCTACCTGGACGACGAAGGCCGGCTGGTCACGCCCGAACGGGCCTTCGCCTACGACACGCTGGTGGTCGCCATCGGCAGCCTGAGCAACGACTTCGGCACGCCCGGCGTGCGCGAGCATGCGCTGCGGCTCGAGTCGAAGGCGGATGCGCAGCGCTTCCACCTGCGCATGGTCAACGCCTGCATCCGAGCGCATGCTCAGACCACGCCGCTGCGGCCCGAGCAGCTGCACGTGGCAATCATCGGCGCGGGCGCGACCGGGGTGGAGCTGGCGGCCGAGCTGCATCGCACCACGCGCGAAGTCATCGCCTACGGGCTGGACCGCGTCGACGCCGAGAAGGACATCCAGGTCAGCGTGATCGAGGCCGCCGACCGCGTGCTGCCCGCGCTGCCGCCGCGCATGTCGGCCGCCACCGAGGCGCTGCTGCGCAAGCTGGGCGTGGACGTGCACACCTCCGCCAAGGTGGCCGAGGTGCTGCCCGAGGGCGTGCGCCTGGCCGACGGGCGCACGCTGCCGGCCGAGCTGGTGGTGTGGGCCGCGGGCGTGAAGGCGGCCGACTTGATGAAGGACATCGCGGGGCTGGAGACTAACCGCAGCAACCAGCTCGCGGTGCTGCCGACCCTGCAGACCACGCGCGACGCCCACATCTTCGCCATCGGCGACTGCGCGGCCTGCGAGTGGCCCGAGGCCAACGGCGGCAAGGGCGGCCTGGTGCCGCCGCGCGCGCAGGCGGCGCACCAGCAGGCCTCGCACGTCGCCGCGCAGATCCGCCGGCGCTTGGGCGGCAAGGCGCTCAAGCCCTACCGCTACCGCGACTTCGGCTCGCTCGTGTCGCTCGGCGAGTTCAGCACCGTGGGCAACATGATGGGCGGCCTGATCGGCGGCAGCCTGATGATCGAAGGGCTGTTCGCCCGCCTCATGTACATGTCGCTCTACAAGATGCACGAGCTGGCGCTGCACGGCGTCGTCAAGGTCTCGCTCGACACGCTCGCGCGCCTCATCACGCGGCGCACCGAACCTCATGTCAAGCTGCATTGAGCAGCCAAGCCCATGACCCCATCTTCCTCTCCCGATTTCGACCCAAGCTCGTGGCTGCAGGCCTGGCAGCAGGGCCTGTCGCAAGGCCATCTGCAGTTTGGCGCCTGGATGCGCAGCGCGCTGGAGACGGTGCCGTTCGACGCACGCGGCAAGGCACAGATGGACTTCGCGCTGCGCCAGGTGGTCGATGCGATGAACCCGGCCAACAGCCTCGCCACCAACCCCGAGGCGATGCAGGCCGCGCTCGACTCCGGCGGCGCAAGCCTGGTCGAAGGCGCGTGCCTCTTCCTCGCTGACGTGGCGAAGGGCCGCATCTCGATGTCGGACGACGCGGCCTTCGAGGTCGGTCGCAACGTCGCGACCAGCCCCGGCAGCGTGGTGTTCGAGAACGAGCTGATGCAGCTGGTGCAGTACACGCCTTCCACGGCGAAGGTGCATAAGCGTCCGCTGGTCATCGTGCCGCCGTGCATCAACAAGTTCTACATCCTCGACCTGCAGCCGGCGAACTCGCTGGTGGCCCATGCGGTGGCGCAAGGCCACACCGTCTTCCTCGTGTCCTGGCGCAATGTCTCGGCCGAGCAGGGCGATCTGGGATGGGACGACTACGTCGAGCAAGGCGTGCTGCGCGCGCTCGAGGTCGCGCGCAGCATCGCCCGCGCCGAGCAGGTCAGCACGCTGGGCTTCTGCATCGGCGGCACGCTGCTCGCCAGCGCGCTTGCCGTCGCGGCCGCGCGCGGCGAGAAGCCGGCCGCCAGCGTCACGCTGCTCACGGCGATGCTCGACTTCTCCGACACGGGCGAACTGGGCCTGATGGTGGACGAAGCCATGGTGGCCACGCGCGAAGCGACCATCGGCCGCGGCGGCCTGCTCAAGGGCCGCGAGCTCGCGACCGTGTTCGCCGCGCTGCGCGCCAACGACTTGATCTGGCCCTACGTGATCAACGGCTACCTCAAGGGCAAGGCGCCGGCGGCCTTCGACCTGCTGTACTGGAACGGCGACGACACCAACCTGCCGGGGCCGATGTACTGCTGGTACCTGCGCAACACCTACCTGGAGAACAAGCTGCGCGAGCCGGGCGGCACGGTGCAGTGCGGCGTGCCGGTGGATCTGTCGCGCATCGACGCGCCGGCCTTCGTCTACGCCTCGCGCGAGGACCACATCGTGCCGTGGAAGACCGCCTACGCCGGCACCCGGCTGCTCGGCGGGGAGACCCGCTTCGTGCTCGGCGCCAGCGGCCACATCGCGGGCGTGATCAACCCGCCCGCGAAGAAAAAGCGCAACCACTGGGTCGGCGATCTCGCCGCCGATGCCGGCGCCTGGCTGGACGGCGCGCAAAGCATCGACGGCAGCTGGTGGCCTGGATGGAGCGACTGGCTCGCCACGCATGCCGGCGCGAAGGTCGCCGCACGCAGCGCATTGGGCAGCGCCGAGTTTCCCGTCATCGAGCCCGCGCCCGGGCGCTATGTCAAAGCCAAGGCGGGCTGAGGCATCGGGCCACCGCCATTCCCTTCACGTCAACCCCCAAGGAGATTTTCATGTCAGACGATATCGTGATCGTGGCCGCGCAACGCACCGCGGTCGGCAAGTTCGGCGGCGCGCTCGCCGGCACGGCCGCCCCCGACCTGGGTGCGCACGTGGTGAAGGGCCTGCTCGCCAAGGCCGGCGTGCCGGGCGATGCGGTGTCCGAGGTGATCATCGGCCAGGTGCTCGCGGCCGGCTCGGGCCAGAACCCGGCGCGGCAGACGGTCATCAAGGCGGGGCTGCCGATCGGTGTGCCGGGCCTCACCATCAACAAGGTCTGCGGTTCGGGCCTGAAGGCCGTGATGCTGGCGGCGCAGGCCGTGAAGTGCGGCGACGCCGAGATCGTGGTGGCCGGCGGCCAGGAGAACATGAGCGCCGCGCCGCACGTGCTGCCCAACTCGCGCAACGGCCAGCGCATGGGCGACTGGAAGCTGGTCGACACCATGATCGTCGACGGCCTGTGGGACGTCTACAACCAGTACCACATGGGCACCACGGCCGAGAACGTGGCGAAGAAATACGGCATCACCCGCGAGATGCAGGACGCGCTCGCACTCGCCTCGCAGCAGAAGGCCGCCGCCGCGCAGGACGCGGGGCGCTTCGACGACGAGATCCTGCCCTTCGGCATTGCGCAGAAGAAGGGCGACCCGATCGTCTTTGCCGCCGACGAGTTCGTGAACCGCAAGACCAACGCCGATGCGCTCGCCGGCCTGCGCCCTGCCTTCGACAAGACCGGTTCGGTCACCGCCGGCAATGCCTCGGGCCTGAACGACGGCGCGGCCGCGGTGCTGGTGATGTCGGCTTCGCGCGCGGCCGCGCTCGGCCTGCAGCCGCTGGCGGTGATCCGCGCCTATGCGAGTGCCGGGCTGGACCCGTCGCTCATGGGCATGGGCCCAGTGCCCGCCTCGCAGCTGGCGCTGAAGAAGGCCGGCTGGAAGGCGCAGGACCTCGACCTGATGGAGATCAACGAGGCCTTCGCGGCACAGGCCTGCGCGGTCAACCGCGAGATGGACTGGGACACCAGCCGCATCAACGTCAACGGCGGCGCCATCGCCATCGGCCACCCGATCGGCGCCTCGGGCTGCCGCGTGCTGGTGACGCTGCTGCACGAGATGCGCCGCCGCGGCGCCAACAAGGGCCTGGCGTCGCTGTGCATCGGCGGCGGCATGGGCGTGGCGCTGGCCGTCGAACGCGCCTGAAACGATTTCTTTGTCACACAACGCACCTAGGAGAAAGCAGATGAGCGAGAAGCAGCAAAAAGTGGTCCTGGTCACCGGCGGCATGGGCGGCCTGGGCGAGACGATCTCCACCAAGATGGTCGATGCGGGCTACAAGCTCGCAGTGACCTATTCGCCGGGCAACAAGTCGCATGCCGACTGGGTGGCGCAGATGGCGCAGCGCGGCTACGAGATCCTGGCCGTGCCCTGCGACGTGGCGGACTACGACTCGTGCGCGAGCGCCGTGTCGCAGGTGCAGGAGCGGCTGGGACCGGTCGACGTGCTGGTCAACAATGCCGGCATCACGCGCGACATGACCTTCAAGAAGATGGACCGCGTCAACTGGGACGCCGTGCTGCGCACCAACCTCGACAGCCTGTTCAACATGAGCAAGCAGGTGGCCGACGGCATGGTGGACCGCGGCTGGGGCCGCATCATCAACGTGTCGTCGGTGAACGGCTCGAAGGGCGCCTTCGGCCAGACCAACTACTCGGCGGCCAAGGCCGGCGTGCATGGCTTCACCAAGGCGCTGGCGCTGGAGGTGGCCAAGAAGGGCGTCACCGTGAACACCATATCGCCGGGCTACATCGGCACGAAGATGGTCACGGCCATTCCGAAGGAGGTGCTCGACAGCAAGATCCTGCCGCACATCCCCGTCGGCCGCCTGGGCAAGCCGGAGGAAGTGGCGGGCCTGATCATCTACCTCGCCTCGGAAGAGGCGGCGTTCGTGACCGGCGCCAACATCGCCATCAATGGCGGCCAGCACATGCAATGAGCCGACGACCATGATCCTCAAGAATGGCATCGATCAGGCCGCGCTGATCAACAAGTTCGAGCAGGCCTCCGCCAAGCAGGGCGAGACCGTGCGCAAGGCGGTGCACGAGGCCACGCTCAAGGCGCTGCAGGGCCGCGAGCTCACGCTCGCGAACATCCGGCAGGTGCTGGGCACGGTCACCAAGGCGGCCTCGGCCGGCGCGGCCGGCAGCAAGCTGCCCGCGCCCGATGTGGAGGCGCTGCTCGCGAAGGCCTTTGCCGGCATGGACGGGGCGATGGAGCAGGCGGTGCTGGCCAACCAGCGCGCGCTGCAGCAGCTGGTCGACCAGGGCGCGAGCCTGCGCGAGACGCAGCTCAAGAAGGCGCTCGCCGACATCGAGAAGATGGAGGAGACGCTGTTCGCCAGCGTGCGCAAGGCGGCGCCGGCCGACGGTCCGTGGAGCGGCGTCTTCCAGGCGATGCAGGGCAAGCGTACCGGCACCGGCTCGAGCGCCACCGCGGCGCTCGAGCAGCTCGTGGAAGACACGCAGAAGAGCCTGCGCGACGGCCGCGCGATGGGCCTGCGCGCCTCGCAGGCGCTGATCGACAGCTACTCGACGCTGGTGAGCGGCGTGCTCATCGGCATGTCGGACGCCTTGAAGCAGGGCGGCGCGGCGAAGCGATGACCCACGCCGGCGGCGGCCGCCCCGCCGCCGGCTCCAAAGGAACCTGATGGACGCCCTGATCCTCGCCCGCATGCAGTTCGCGGCCAACATCACCTTCCACATCCTGTTTCCCACGATCAGCATCGCCTTGGGCTGGCTGCTGCTGTTCCTGCGCTGGCGCTGGCTGCGCACGCGCGGCGACGACCGAGTGCTGGCGCAGGGCTGGCTCGACGCTTACCGCTTCTGGACCAAGGTGTTCGCGCTGACCTTCGCGCTCGGGGTGGTCAGCGGCATCACCATGAGCTTCCAGTTCGGCACCAACTGGCCCGGCTTCATGGAGCGCGTGGGCAACGTGGCGGGGCCGCTGCTGGGCTACGAGGTGCTCACTGCCTTCTTCCTGGAGGCGGGCTTTCTCGGCGTGATGTTGTTCGGGCACGGCAAGGTGGGCGAGCGCGTTCACTTGATGTCGACCTTCATGGTGGCCTTCGGCACCACGCTCTCGGCCTTCTGGATCCTGGCGCTCAACTCGTGGATGCAGACGCCCGCGGGCCACGAGATCGTGGACGGCGAGTTCCATGTCGCGAGCTGGCTGGCGGTGGTGTTCAACCCCTCGTTCCCGTACCGCTTCGCGCACATGCTGCTGGCCTCGGCGCTGACCTGCGCCTTCCTGCTGATCGGCCTGTCGGCCTGGCAGGTGCTGCGCGGCGTGGGGCAGCGCAGCGCGGCGCGCGTGATGCGCGTGGGGCTCACGCTGGCGGCGGTGCTGGTCCCGCTGCAGATCGTGGTGGGCGACATGCACGGCCTCAACACGCTGAAGCACCAGCCCGCCAAGATCGCCGCGATGGAAGGCGTGTGGGAGACCGCGCGCGGCGTGCCGCTGCTGCTGTTCGCCATTCCCGACGCCGAGTCGCGCAGCAATCGCTTCGAGATCGCGGTGCCGAAGGGCGCGAGCCTGATCCTCACGCACGAGGCCGATGGCGAGATCCGCGGGCTCAACGACTTCGCCGGCGCGCATCCGCCGCCGCTGCCGATGTTCTTCGCCTTCCGCATCATGGTCGGCATGGGCATGCTGATGCTGGCCACGAGCTGGCTCGGCTGGTGGCTGTATCGGCGCGCGCGGTGGCAGCCGGCGCGGCTGCCGCGCGCGCTGCTGTGGCTGTTCGCGGGCATGACCTTCTCGGGCTGGGTGGCCACGGTGGCGGGCTGGTACGTCACCGAGATCGGGCGCCAGCCCTACATCGTCTACGGCCTGGTGCGCACCGCGGACGTGGTGTCGAAGGTGCCGTCCGCGATGATCGGGCTCACGCTGGCGCTCTATGTCGCGCTGTACCTGGCGCTTATCGTGGCCTATGTCGCGGTGCTCAAGTACATGGCGGAGAAGCCCGAGGAGGTGCTGGCGGGCGAGGCCGCCGAGCGGGCCGCGACGCCCCCCGGCGCGATCACTGCGATCACGAACATCACTTCACCTGTGACCGAAGGAGGCCCAGCATGACCGCCATGAGCTTCGACGCCGCGCTGCCGGTGATCTTCATGGTGCTGATGGGCGTGTCGATGCTGGTCTACGTGATCAGCGACGGCTACGACCTCGGCGTGGGCATGCTCATGCACCGCGCCACCGACGCCGAGAAGGACGTGATGGTCGCCTCCATCGGCCCGTTCTGGGACGCCAACGAGACCTGGCTGGTGCTGGGCGTGGGCATCCTGCTGGTGGCCTTCCCCAAGGCGCACGGCCTGGTGCTCGGCGAGCTCTACCTGCCGGTGGCGCTGATGCTCATCGGCCTGACGCTGCGCGGCGTGGCCTTCGACTTCCGCGTGAAAGCGCGCGACAGCCACAAGCGCACCTGGGACCGGCTCTTCTTCGCCGGCTCGACGCTGGCCTCGGTGGCGCAGGGCTGGATGCTCGGGCGCTACGTCAGCGGCTTCGGCACCGGCTGGAACTACCCATTGTTCGCTGCGGCCATCGCGGTGGCGCTGCCGATGGCCTACGTGCTGATGGGCGCGACCTGGCTCGTCATGAAGACCGAAGGCGCGCTGCAGGAGCGCGCCGTGCAATGGGCGCGCACCGCCTGGGCACCGATGGTCGGCGGCATGGTGCTGATCTCGATGGCCACGCCCTGGGTCAGCCCCGAGGTGCGCGAGCGCTGGTTCGCGCTGCCCGAGATCCTGGCGCTGGCCGCCATTCCGCTCATGACCGGCGCGGCGTTGCTCGCCGTGCGCGGCCTGCTGGACACGCGCATCGTGCGCGGGCCGGTGTGCTGGCTGCCGTTCGTGCTGCTCATCATGGTGTTCGTGCTCGGCTTCCTGGGGCTGGCCTACAGCATCTTTCCCTACGTGGTGATCGGCCAGCTCACAATCTGGCAGGCCGCGAGCAGTGCAGCGGCGCTCAAGGTGATCCTGGTGGGCGCCTGCATCTCGGTGCCGGCCATCGTGGGCTACACGGTGTTCTCCTACCGGGTCTTCCGCGGCAAGACCGGCGAACTGCGCTATGCCTGAGGGGACATGGGCCTGGGATGCACCCTCCGCGATCCGCACCACCGGGCTGCCCCCGATGCGGCCCATGCGGCCTTTGTGCAATAACGGGTTCATGACTTCAAGGGAGCCGGCCCGGCGCTTCGATTTGCCTTCTGAGACACCAAGACGCTGGCGCGGCCTGCCGCGCTGGTGCGGCGCGCTGGCGCTGGTGGTCCTGGCCGCCGTCGCCGGCCATCAGCTCGCCATGCAGAACGGCCTGGCGCGGTTGCGCGAGGCGGCCGACCACCGCCTCGACATGCTCGCGACCGGGCTCGATGCCGACCTGGCCCGTTTCGAGTACCTGCCCGCGCTGCTGGAGATGACGCCCGTCGTCCCCGCGCTGCTCGGCGCGCCGTCGGATGCGGGCCTGCGCGACGCGGTCAACCGCTATCTCGACGGCGTCAATGCCACCGCGGGCGCGGAGATGCTCTATGTGCTCGACGCCGCCGGTACCTCGCTGGCCGCCTCCGACTGGAACCGGCCGGGCACCACCGTCGGCCAGGACCTGTCGTTCCGGCCCTACGTGATCGATGCGCTGCGGCAGGGCAGGGGCCGCTTCTACGGCGTCGGCATCACCAGCCGCAAGCCCGGCTACTACCTTTCGTATGCCCTGCGCCGCGACCAGCCGGCGCGCGGCGTGGTGGCGGTCAAGGTCAATCTCGAGGAGTCCGAGCGCGCCTGGCGCCTGCTGCCGGGCCACGTGATGTTGATCGATCAGCGCGGCGTGGTGATCCTGGCCACCCGCGACGACCTGAAGTTCCGGCCGCTGCGGCCGCTGGAGTCCTTGCAGCGCGCCGAGGTGCAGCGCTCGCGCCCCTACGGCGAGGCCGGCCTGGAGCCGCTGCAGTGGACGCAGAAGGAGGCGCTGGCGCGCGACGTGCAGATCGTCGCGCTCGACGGCGTGGACCAGCTCGCCTCGAGGCGCGCGCTGCGCGGCGCGCCCTGGCAGCTGGTGGTGCTCGACGACCTGGCGCCGGTGCGCGTGGGTGCGCGTTATGCGGCCGTCACGGCGAGCCTGGCCATGGCGGTGCTGCTGCTGATCGCCGTCACGCTGTGGCAGCGCCGCCGCGCCGTGCGCCAGAAGCTCGCCAACCAGGCCGCGCTGCAGGCGGCGCACGACAGCCTCGAATCGACCGTGGTCGCGCGCACCGCGCAGCTGCGCGCGGCCCAGGGCGAGCTGGTGCATGCCGGCAAGATGGCCGCGCTGGGCCAGATGTCGGCCGGCGTGGTGCACGAGCTGAATCAGCCGCTCACGGCGATGCGCACGCTCTCGGAGAGTGCCGCCATCCTGCTCGACAAGAGCCGCTTCGACGACGTGCGCGGCAACCTGCAGCGCATCCGCGGCATGGTCGACCGCCTGGCGCGCCTGACCTCGCAGCTCAAGAACTTTGCGCACAAGGGCGAGCTGCAACGCGCGCCGGTGGCGCTGGCGCAGGCCGTGGCCGATGCGCAGCTCATCGTCGCCGAGGCCTCGAAGAAGAACGGCGTCGCCATCGAGCTCGATGTGCAGCCCGCCACGCTGAGCGTGATGGCCGAGGAAGCCGCGCTGGGCAGCGTGCTGGTCAACCTGATGCGCAACGCCATCGACGCGATGCAGGCTTCGCCCCGGCGCACACTGCGGCTGGAGGCAAGGCCGCAGGAGGGCCGCGTGATGCTGCGCGTGAGCGACAGCGGGCCGGGCATTGCGCCGGACATCCTGCCGCGCCTGTTCGAGCCCTTCGTCACCAGCAAGCCGGCGGGCACCGGGCTGGGCCTGGGCCTCGTGATCTCGGCACAATTGGTGCGGGCCATGGACGGCACGCTGCGTGCGGCCAACCTGCCGGAGGGCGGCGCCTGCTTCGTCGTCGACCTGCCGGTCGCTATCCACAACGTTGCCAGCCCCCAGCTGGAAGGAGTGATCAACAAGTGAGCGAAGCCCCTGCCATCCGCGTGCTGCTGGTCGAGGACGACGAGGACGTCCGGCTCAGCACGACCCAGATGCTGACCCTGGCCGGCTTCGAGGTCGAAGCCTTCGCGAGCGCGGAGCGCGCGCGTGCGCAGATCAGCTTCGGCGTGCCGGCCATCGTGGTCAGCGACGTTCGCCTGCCGGGCCTGAGCGGCACCGAATGGCTGCTCGAGCTGCGCAACGCCGACGCCGAGCTGCCCGTCATCCTGGTCACCGGCCACGGCCACATCGCCATGGCGGTGCAGGCCATGCGCGAGGGTGCCTACGACTTCATCGAGAAGCCTTTCAGCTCCGAGCGGCTGGTGGCGATCGTGCGCCACGCCATCGAGCGCCGGCAGCTCACGCTGCAGGTGCGCGCGCTGCGCGACGCGCTGGAGAACTGGCACGGCATCCAGGCGGTGCTGATCGGCCGCTCGGCGCAGATGCAGCAGGTGCGCCGCACCGTGATGACGCTGGCCGAGACCTCGGCCGATGTGCTGATCTACGGCGAGACGGGGACTGGTAAGGAGCTCGTCGCCCGCTGCCTGCACGAGCACAGCGAACGCCGCCGCCAGCATTTCGTGCCGCTCAACTGCGGCGGCCTGCCGGAGGCGCTGGCCGAGAGCGAGTTGTTCGGCCACGAGGCCGGCGCCTTCACCAGCGCCAACCGCGTGCGGGTGGGCAAGTTCGAATACGCCCATGGCGGCACGCTCTTTCTCGACGAGATCGAGAGCATGCCGCTGGCGGTGCAGATCAAGCTGCTGCGTGCCCTGCAGGAGCGCTCGATCGAGCGCATCGGCTCCAACCGGGCCATCCCCTTCGACTGCCGCGTGGTGGCTGCGAGCAAGGAAGACCTCAAGGACATGAGCGACCGGCAGAAGTTCAGGGCCGACCTGTACTACCGCCTCGGCGTTGCCTTCATCGAGCTGCCGCCGCTGCGCGAGCGGCGCGAGGACATCCCGCTGCTGTTCGAGCATTTCTCGCTGCTGGCGGCCGCACGCTACGGGCGCGTCGCGCCGATCCTGAGCGGCGCGCAGGTCGCCGACCTGATGGCCTACGCCTGGCCCGGCAACGTGCGCGAGCTGCGCAACGTGGCCGACCGCTTCGTGCTGGGTCTGCTGGGCGAGCGCCTGACGCTGGCGCGCGGCAGCGCCGAGGGCGAGCCCGCGTTGCCGCGCGGGCTGCCGCAGCAGGTGGAGTCCTTCGAGCGGGCGGTGATCGTCGAGGCCTTGCGCAAGCACCAGGGGGACCAGCCGGCCACCGCCAGCGCGCTGGCGATCGCGCGGCAGACGCTGCACGACAAGCTGCGCAAGCTGGGCATCACGGCGGAAGAATTCAAGTCCCAGTGAGAGGCGTGGGCCCGGTCATGCCGACACGATGCGCATCGGCAGCTTGTCGAGCGTGCGCATCTGGTTGATCGGGCGGTAGCTGGCGGGCGCGCTGAGCTCCATGCGGGCCACCCGGCGCGCCAGGGCGCCGATGAGCGCTTCGGACTCCTGCCGGGCCAGCATCTGGCCGATGCAGGCATGGATGCCATGGCCGAGCGCCACATGGTTGCCGGCAAGCGCGGGGCGGTCGACGTCGAAGCGATCGGGATCGGCGAACTGGCGCGGATCGCGGTTTGCGGCGCCCATGAACACGCCGACCTTGGTGTCGGCATTGAGTCGAACGCCCGACAGCTCGGTCTCGCCGCGCGTGGTGCGGTAGGTCACCTGGAACGGCGTCTCGTGCCGGATGCCTTCCTCGAACGCGGCCTTCACCTTGGCCGGCTCGCTGCGAACGCGATCCCACTGCGCCGGGTTCTTCGCCAGCTGGTGCAGCGTGAAGCCGATGCCGGCGATGGTGGAATCGGTGCCGCCGCCCACGAAGCTGCGCACCACGTTGGAGGCGATGCCCTCGTCGAGCTCGCCCGCATCCTCGGCGCGAAACAGCAGTTCGGCGATCGAGCCGGGGATCACGCCCTGGCGCGACACGCTCTCCTCGAACCAGGCCAGGTAGGGCTGCGCGGCCTGGATGGCGCGTTCGTACAGCGCATTCGCGGGGCCGCTCTGGTTGAAGCGCATCTCGCCGATGGCGAGCGTCTCGGTGCGGGGGAGCTGAACGCCCACGGCCGCCGGGAAGGCCTCGAGGACGAAGCGTTCGGCGCAGTCCTCCACGCCGTCGAACTCGCGCTGCGCCAGCAATTGGTCCACCAGGGCCTCGGCCTTGCGCTCGAAGCCTTCCTTCCACTTGCGGATCACCAGCGGCGACAAGAGCCGCGTGACCACGGTGCGGATCTTCGTGTGATCCGGCGGGTCGGCTTCCAGCAGGCGGCTGGGGATGCGAAAGTCGCCTGGCTTGCGGATGTCCTGGATGCCGATGCCGCCGGCGTTGGCGAAGCGCGCGTGATCGGACAGCACCGTCTTCGCCTCCGCATGGCGCCCCACGGCGTAGACGCCGTGCGGCTTGATCAGGGCCACCGGGCCGGCTTCGCGCAGCGCCTCGTGGAAAGAATAGGGATCGCGCAGCACCTCGATCGAATAGGGATCGATGTCCAGCACGGGCGCTTCGCGAAGGGCGACGGCTTCGGCGGCGTCGGTCATGCACAGGCTCCTTGCTTGGGGGGATGCAGGAGATTGGGGCATGGCCTGCGCCGCGCGTCAGTCCCCTCCTGCGGGGACGATCCCGGCATGGCGATGTGTCACGCGACACGGGGACAGACGCGGCCACGGCCCCTTGATTTACTTGCGCCACCGAGTTCACCCACACCAGGAGACCCCATGCGAGCTTCACTCCTTGCCTTGCTGACTGCAGCCGGCCTCGCGGCCGTCGTGCCGGCCCAAGCCCAGAAGAAATACGGCCCCGGCGCCAGCGACACCGAGATCAAGCTGGGCCAGACGGTCGCCTACAGCGGCCCCGGCTCCGCCTATTCGATGGTGGGGCGCATGTCCGTCGCCTACTTCAAGATGCTCAACGAGACCCAGGGCGGCATCAACGGCCGCAAGATCAACCTGCTGTCGGTGGACGACGCCTACAGCCCGCCCAAGACCGTGGAAGTGACGCGCAAGCTGGTCGAGTCCGACCAGGTGCTGGGCATCGTGAACTCCATGGGCACCGCCGCGCAGACCGCGGTGCAGAAGTACCTGAACGCCAAGCAGGTGCCGCAGCTGCTGTTCTACGCCTCCAGTCCCGGCCTGCATGATTCCAAGGCCACGCCCTGGACCGTGCCATTCTCCTTTGCCTACGACATCGAAGGCTCGATCTTCGGCAAGTACCTGGCCGAGGCCAAGCCGAATGCCAAGATCGGCGTGCTCTACCAGAACGACGACGTCGGCAAGTCGTACATCCGCGGCTTTCGCAAGGCGCTGGGTGAAAGACAGGCCAACATCGTCAAGGAAGTCAGCCAGGAGATGAGCGACCCCACCGTCGATTCGCAGATCCTGCAGCTGCAGGCCTCCGGTGCCGACACGCTGGTCGTGTTCGCCTCCAACAAGGCCCAGGCGCAGGCGATCAAGAAGGTGGGTGCCATCGGCTGGAAGCCTCTGTACATCGTGCCCTTCGTGTCCAGCTCCATCACCGGCGTGCTGACGCCGGCCGGCCTGGACAACTCCGTGGGCCTGGTGTCCAGCTACTGGTTCAAGACGCCCTCGGATCCGGCATGGGCCGAAGACAAGGCCATGCAGGACTACCTGGCCTTCTTCAAGAAGTACCTGCCCAACGACGATCCGGGCGACACCACTTCGGTCTACACCTACATGGGCGCCCAGCTGACGGCCCTGGCGCTGCAGCGCTGCGGCGACAACCTGACGCGCGAGAACCTGCTGAAGCAGATCCAGGGCCTGAAGGACGTCGAGCTGGGCATGCTGCTGCCCGGCATGAAGATCAACTTCCGGGCCGACGACTACTACCCGATCCGCCAGGCGCGGCTCGCCAGGTTCGACGGCAAGTCGTGGAAGCCGATGACGGAGCTGATCACCATCGAGCGTTGACACAGCGTTCGGACACTCGCCAAAGAGAAAGGCCGCGCGAGCGGCCTTTCTTGCTGGTGCTGCAGGACTCACGCCATCGCGTGCGCTTCGCGAAAGCCTTCCAGCACCGCGTCGTCCACCTCGCGCGGCGCCACGCAGTCGCCGATGCGGTGCACCGGCAGGCCGCGCGCCTTGAGCTCGTGATAGAGCGCGTCGTCGCTCGCGCGCAGCATCGACAACACCACCGTGTCGGCAGCCAGCGCTTCGTGCGGACCGGCGAGCAGGTTGCGCAAAATGACCCGGCCCGGCTCGATGCGCTCGACCGAGGTCGATGTGCGCAGCGCGATGCCGGCCTGCACCACCCGCGGCATGATCCACGGCCAGTCCAGCGTGGCCTCCAGCTTGCGGCCGAGCATGGCGTCGGCGCTGACGACCGTCACCTCCCGGCCCGACGCTGCAAGCAAGCGTGCCAGCCCCAACGGCAGGTAGTCGCCGTTGTCGTCGACGATCAGCACGCGCCGGCCGCACGCGTCGAGCGTGTCGAGCGCGGCGAGTGCATCCATCACATCCGCCGACTCCGCGCCCGGAATGGCATCGCGGTCGGTTCGAAACATCGAGAACCCGCTGCGCTGCCAGCGCGCGCCCGTCGCCACGATCACTTCGTCGGCGCCCGCGGCGGCCACCGCATCGGCGGTGGCGTGCCGGTTCATGACCAGCGCCACACCTCGGCGACGCACCGATGCCTCCAGGTCGTCGACCAGGAAGGTCCACGATCCGTAGTCCGGCAGCAGGCCCGCCCTGCGGATCTGGCCACCGAGCCGGCCACTGCCTTCCCACAGGGTCACCTGGTGACCGCGAGAAGCAGCGGTATCCGCGAACTTGAGTCCGGCGGGGCCGCCGCCGATCACCAGCACCTTCTTCGGCGCGGCCGCGGGCCTGACGAGCGCAACGCCGAACTGCAGCTCGCGTCCGGCCGCCGGGTTCACCGTACAGCTCACGTTCTGGCCCAGCCTGCGCCAGCAACCCTGATTGGCGCCGACGCAGCGCCGCGTTTGATCGGCGCGGCCTTCGAATGCCTTGTTCACGATCTCCGGATCGGCAATGTGCGCCCGCACCAGGCCGACCAGGTCGGACTGCCCGAGCTGCACGATCTCGGCCGCCTTCTCGAGCGTGCGCACCGATCCCTGGATCAAGAGCGGGATGCGCCCGCCGAGGACTTTGCGCACCCGCGCCGCATTGGCCGCCAGCGGCGCCGTCTCGCCGCTGGATTGCGGCGGCACCAGCTTGTGGTTCTGGTGGTAGTCGGTGTGCGACAGGCATACGTAGTCGAACAGCCGGGCCTCCTCGAGGAAGCGGAGCACGCGGAGGGTCTCGTCCGGCGTGGTGCCGGCGTCGCCGAGGTATTCGTCCAGACTCAGCTTGATGCCGATCACGAAATCGCTGCCGCAGCGCCGGCGCACCGCCTTGCCGATCTCCAGCGCCAGGCGGGCGCGCCGTTCGGTGTCGCCGCCCCAGGCATCGCTGCGCCTGTTCCAGTAGGGCGACAGGAAGTTGCTGAGCAGGTAGCCGTGCGAGCCGTGGATCTCGACCCCGTCGCCGCCGCCCGCCTGGACATTGGCCGCGGTGGCTGCGAAGCCCTCGATCACCTCGCGGATGTCTTCTTCCTCCATCGGCTTCGGGCTGGCCCGGTGCACCGGCGAAGGGATCTGCGAAGGCGCCATCACGGCACCCCACCAGCCGATCTCGTCGGTGCGCCGCGTGCCGCTGGCACCCATGTGCGTGATCTGCACGAACACGGGCACGCCTTGTTGCCTGCTGGGCGCCACGAACTGGCGGACCGCATCGGCCCACGCCGGTTCCCAGGGCGAGACGCCGGCGCGGGCGCTGGCCGGATGCACGTGGAAGCCGTGCGTCACGATCAGCCCCACGCCACCCCGTGCCCGCTCGGCCAGGTAGGCGCCGTACGCCGCCGGCGGCAGGCTCACCTGGTGCGCGGGCAGGTAGATCCGGTTGCGGCTGTGAACCTGTCCGATGCGTATGGGCTCCCTGAGCACGTCGAGCGACTGCATGCGCGCGTTCGCCTCAGGAGAAGCACATGCCGCCATTGACGTCCAGCACGGCGCCGGTCGTGAAGCTGGCGCCGCGCGAGGCCAGGAAGGCGGCCGGCCAGCCGATCTCTTCCGGCTGTCCGAGCCGCTTCATCGGGTACTGGTCCACCGTGAAAGGCTGGTTGGCCGACACCAGCAACGGCGTGAGGATCGGTCCGGGCGCAACGCCGTTGACGACCACGCCCGACGCCGCCGCCTGCCGCGCGAAATAGCGCACCAGCGCCGAGAGTCCGCCCTTGGATGCCGCATAGGCCGGCTCGACCGCCAGCGTCGAGCCGGCATTGCGCGCCGCCATCGAACTGGTGAGCACGATGCGGCCGCTGCCGCGCTTCATCATCGCCGGCAGCACGGCGCGCACGAGGTTGGTGGGACCCTTCACGTTCACGGCCATGGTGCGCTCGAAGAGTTGCTCCCATTCATCGCCGCCTTCCAGCCAGTCGCCCTTGACGTAGTAGCCGCTAGTGTCGATCAGCGCATCGAGCGGGCCGATGTCCTGCACCAGCGCCGTGACGTCGTCGCGCTTCGTGTTGTCCAGCGGCGCCGCGCGCGCCTTCAGTTCTTCGGCCAGCTCGGCCGGTGCTTTCAGGTCGGCCAGGAACAGCTCGGCACCCAGCGCCGCGCAGACGCGCGCGGTCGCGCCGCCGATGGCGCCGCCGGCGCCGGTGATGAGAATGCGCTCGCCGCGCAGGTCGAACAGGTTGTTCATCGGTGAGTCTTTCGATGGAGGGAAGAGGGATCGATCACGCCATCGCCGCAAGCGGTTGGCGCTCGGCCAGCGTCTGCCGCTGGGCCATGTGGCGTGCCGCGATGTAGCCGAAGGTCATCGCCGGGCCGATGCTGCTGCCGCCGCCGGGATAGCGGCCGCGCATCATCGAGTTCATGTCGAGGCCGGCGGCGTAGAGGCCCGGGATGGGCTGCCGCTGCCCGTTCAGCACCTGCGCGCGGCCGTTGGTGTCCAGTCCGCCCACGGTGCTCAGGTCGCCCGGGTAGAGCACGACCGCGTAGTAGGGGCCGGGGCCCACCGGGGCCACCGATGGATTGGGCTGGTGCGTCTGGTCGCCGCGAAAGCGCGAGTGGGCATCGGCGCCCTTGCCGAACTCGGGGTCTTCGCCGCGCCGTGCCGCTTCGTCGAAGCGCTGCACGGTCGCTTCGAGCTGCGCCGGATCGGCGCCGATCTTGCCGGCCAACTCTGCCAGCGTTGCGGCCTCCAGCAGATAGCCGGCATCGACGAAGGGCTGGGGATTGAAGGGATGCGGACGCGCCAGGCCGAGGCCATAGGTCTTGACGAACTCGCGGTTCGCGACCAGGTGCACCTGCGTGAAGCCGCGCTGGTGCATGGTGCCGACGAAGGTCTGGTAGGACGTGCCCTCGTTGACGAAGCGGCGTCCCTGCGGGTCCACCGCGATGCAGCCCGGCATCGCCCGGTCGATGAAGATGTGCGGGTACTTGACGACGCTGCCGTCCGGCTTGCGCAGCAGCGACACCGGCGTCCAGATGCAGTCGCCCGCGTGCGCCGGGTCGTGGACGGCGCCTGCCTTCAGGCCCAGCTGGATGCCGTCGCCGACGTTGCCTTCCGGCTGCAGCGAGTGGTGATGCTCGGCGAAGGGGATGTACTTCGCGCGCATCCTCTCGTTGGCGCCATAGCCGCCCGTGGCCAGCAGCACGCCCTTGCGCGCGCGGACCTCGATGCGATGAAATTCACGCTGCGCCACCACGCCGCGCACGGAGCCGTTCTCGACGATCAGCTCCAAGGCAGGCGTGTTCTTCCAGAGGGTCACTCCAGCCTCGATGGCCGAGTGGAACAGCCGCCCCGCGAGCGCATTGCCGTTCACCAGCCGCGTGCCGCGGCCGTGCCGCAGCTTGTCGGCGACGAAACGGCGCATCACCTTCGCCGTGTGCGTGAAGCCGGCCCAGGTCTTCAGCGCGTGCCGCATGGGGTGGATGTCGGCCCCTTCGATCTGCATGCTGCCGAACAACATCAGCTGCGGCAGCGGCATGCGCAGGTCGGCCAGGCGCGCGCCCAGCAGGCGGCCGTCGAAGGCCTGCGTCAGCAGCGAGCGGCTGCGCGCAGCGCCCGGCAATTCGCTCTCGTAGTCGGGCAGGGGGAAGGGCTTGAAGCGCACCTGTGAGTGGCGCTCCATGAACGCCAGCATGGGCGCGGCGTTGTCGAGGTAGCTGCCGACCAGGTCTTCGTCGTAGGCCTCGCCGAGCACGGCGCGCAGATAGGTCTGCGCGGCGGCCCGGCTGTCGTCCAGGCCGATCTGCTTCATGACATGGTTGCAGGGAATCCAGGGCGCCCCGCCGGAGTAGGCCGTGGTGCCGCCGAACAGGTCGGTCTTCTCCAGCACCAGCACTTCCAGACCCGACGCGCGGGCGGTGATGGCGGCCGTGAGGCCGGCGGCGCCGCTGCCGATGACCACGACATCGGTTTCGATCATTGCAATGCCTTTCGCGCCTTTCGCGCATTTCCCGGTGATGGCGGCGAATGTGGCATCGGCGGCCGCGCCCGTCTGTCCCCGTCCCAAGGGACAGGGGGGGCGCAGTACCACCGGCAGGGGACAGACGGGCTCAGGCTGCGCGCGAATACTGCCTCCATGTCATTTCCTCCATCCGATGTCCTGCTGCGCGTGAGCGATCTTTCCGTCCGCTTCGGCGGCATCGTGGCGCTCGACGGTATTTCCTTCGAGGTGCGCCGCGGCCAGATCTGCGGCGTGATCGGTCCCAACGGCGCCGGCAAGACGACGCTCTTCAACTGCCTGAGCCGCCTCTACACGCCGGCGGCCGGCAGCATCGCCTTCGACGGCGTCGACCTGCTGAGCCAGCCGCAGCACGCGATTGCCGCCGCCGGCATCGGCCGCACCTTCCAGAACGTTGCGCTGTTCCCGGCCATGACGGTGCGCGAGAACGTGATGGTCGGCCGCCACTGCCGCACCGGCACCGGCTATCTCGCCAATGCGTTCCGCCTGCCGTCCGTGCGGCGCGAGGAAGCGCAGGTGCGCGAGAGCACCGACCGCCTGCTCGCGCTGCTGCAGCTCGGCGAGGTGGCGGAGACGCCGGTCAAGCACCTGTCCTTCGGCACCCGCAAGCGCGTGGAGATGGCGCGCGCCCTGGTGGCCGACCCCAAGCTGCTGTTGCTCGACGAGCCGGCCGCCGGCCTCAACCACGAAGAGGTGGATGCCTTGCGCCAGCTGATCATGGACGTGCGCGACCGTTTCCAGGTCACGGTGCTGCTGGTGGAGCACCACCTCAACCTGGTGATGCGCGTGTCCGACCAGGTGGTGGCCATGAACTTCGGCCGCAAGATCGCCGACGGTCCGCCCGCCCAGGTGCAGGCCGACGCGGAGGTGGTGCGCGCCTATCTCGGAACGGAGACCGCCTGATGGCCGCCCTGCTCGAAGCGAAGAACGTCGAGGCCTTCTACGGCGCCACCCGCGTGCTCAAGGGCATCGGCTTCGAGGTGGCCGAAGGCGGCATCACCACCATTCTCGGCGCGAACGGCGCCGGCAAGACCAGCACCCTGCGAGCGATCAGCGCCTTGGTGCGGCGCACCGGCGAGATCCGCTTCGCCGGCCAGCGCATCGATGGGTACACGACCGAGAAGATCGCCGCGCTCGGCATCGCGCACGTGCCGGACGGCCGCGGCACCCTGGTCAACATGACCGTGGAAGAGAACCTGCGCGTCGGCGCGTACCTGCGCCGCAGCAAGCAGGAAGTGGAGGAGAGCATGGAGCGCATGTTCGGCTACTTCCCGCGCTTGCGAGAACGCCGCCAGCAGCAGGCCGGCACGCTCTCCGGCGGCGAGCAGCAGATGCTCGCGATCAGCCGGGCCCTGATGCAGCGGCCGCGGCTGCTGCTGATGGACGAGCCCTCGTTCGGCCTGGCGCCGCTCGTCATTCGCGAGATCTTCGACATCATGCGCGTGGTCAACAAGCAGGAGGGCGTGAGCATCCTGCTGGTGGAGCAGAACGTGGCGCGCGCCCTCGACCTGGCCGACCACGCCTGGCTGCTCGAGACGGGCAGCACGGTGATGTCGGGCACGGCGAAGGAGCTGCGCGACAACGAGCAGATCCGGCGTTCCTATCTCGGTTTCTGAACGAGGGCACCCACCATGTACAGCCTGCTCCAACAGCTCGCCTCCGGCCTCGCCATGGGCGGCATCTATGCCTGCCTGGGCCTGGCGCTGGTGATGATCTACCAGTCCACCCACCACATCAATTTCGCGCAGGGCGAGATGGCGATGTTCTCCACCTTCGTCGCCTTCCTGCTGCTGAAGTGGGGCCTGCCGTACTGGGCCGCCGCGCTCGGCACGCTGGCCTTCGGCTTCGTGGCCGGCTTCGCCATCGAGCGGCTGGTGCTCCGGCCGCTGGGCGACGTGCCGGAGCTGTCCGTCATCGTCGTCTTCATCGGCCTGTTCGTCGGCATCAACTCGCTGGCCGGCTGGATCTTCGGGCACCAGCTGGAACCCTTTCCCAGCCCGTTCCCGGACAAGCTGCCGGGCGGCACGAACCTGATCTCGGGTCACGAACTGGGCACGGCGCTCGTGGTCCTGCTGGTCATGGGCGTGCTCTTTGCCTTCCTGCGCTTCACCAAGCTCGGCCTGGCGATGCGCGCTTCGGCGGAGAACCCGGTGTCCTCGCGCCTGGCCGGTATCCCGGTGTCACTGATGCTCTCCATGGGCTGGGGGCTGTCCGCCCTCATCGGCGCCGTGGCCGGCCTGATGGTGGCACCGGTGGTCTTTCTCGAGCCCAACATGATGGGCGGCGTGCTGATCTACGCCTTCGCCGCAGCGCTGCTGGGCGGCATCGACAACCCCTGGGGCGCGGTGGCCGGTGGCCTCATCGTCGGCGTGATCGAGAACCTGGCCGGCACTTACGTGGTGGGCACCGAGCTGAAGCTCTCGCTCGCGCTGGTGCTGATCGTCGGCGTGCTGCTGATCCGGCCCTCGGGCATCTGGGGTCGCAAATTGGTGGCGAGGGTCTGAACATGTCGGCACTTCCTGTTTCTTCCGTGACCGCGGCGCCGATGCAGGCCAGTACCTCCGGCGGGTCATGGCGACTGCTCGCCATCGGCGCCCTGGTGCTGGCCGCCCTGGCCGTGCCATTCGGACTGTCGGACTACGCCATCTTCCTCGTCACCATGACCCTGATCACCGCCATCGGGGTCCTGGGCCTCAACATGCTGGTGGGCTACAACGGCCAGCTGTCGCTGGGCCATGGTGCGCTCTACGCACTGGGCGCCTACGTGACGGCGGTGCTGATGGAGTACGCCGGCTTCGCCTGGTGGGCCACGCTGCCGGTGTCGGCGATGGTCTGCTTTGCCTTCGGCTTCCTGTTCGGCTGGCCGGCGCTGCGGCTCAAGGGCCACTACCTCGCGCTCGCCACCTTCGCCCTGGCGCTGGCCACGCCGCAGCTGCTCAAGCACAAGGCGTTGGAGTCGTGGACCGGCGGCGTGCAGGGCATCACGCTGCTGAAGCCGGAGGCGCCCTGGGGGATCAAGCTGTCGGCCGACCAGTGGCTCTACCTGGTGGTGGTCGTCATTGCAGCCTTCCTGTTCACCTGCGCATGGAACATGCTGCGCGGACGGCTGGGCCGCGCCACCATCGCCATCCGCGAGCAGCCGATCGCGGCATCGGCGATGGGCATCAACGTGCCCTACGTGAAGGCCATGACCTTCGGCGTCAGTGCGCTCTACACCGGCGTGGCCGGCTCGCTGGGCGCGATCGCCACCGCCTTCGTCGCGCCGGACAGCTTCGGCATGTTCGTCTCGGTCTTCTTCCTCGTGGGTGCGGTGGTCGGAGGGCTCGGCACGATCTCGGGGGCGCTGGTCGGCGCTGCCTTCATCCAGTTCATTCCCAACATCGCCGACCAGATCTCCAAGTCCGCACCCTCGGCCATCTTTGCCGGCTTCCTGATCCTGTGCATGTTCCTGATGCCGCAGGGCTTTGTCGGCCTGCTGCGCGACGGCCTGGGCCGCTTGCGCCAACGCGGCCAACGTCCCCGGGGAGGGGACTGACCTTCTTGCATCACTGAACGAAAGTCACGTCATGCCACGCGTCATCTATATCCATCCGAACGGCGAGCGCGCCGACATCGAAGTTGCCAATGGCCAGAGCCTGATGCTGGCCGCCACGGCCCACGACATCAACGGCATCGTCGGCGATTGCGGCGGCGTGATGAGCTGCGCCACCTGCCATGTGATCGTGGACGACGGCTTCGCCGCGCTGCTGCCGCCCCCGGTCGATACCGAGAGCCAGATGCTGGACTACACCGCAGCGCCGCGCGAGCCCGGCAGCCGGTTGTCCTGCCAGATCGTCATGAGCGATGCGCTCGACGGCATCGCCGTGCGCATCGCGGATCCGCAACTGTGAGCACTGAACCCAACCCGGAGATCGTTCCCATGCAAGTCACCGCCCCTGAAACCACTGCGAAGCCCCAGGCCGCACTGACGCCCAACCCCGGCCTGACGCCGATGATGCTGAACCACGCGGCCTGGGTCACGCCCGACGCGGCGGCCACCACGGACTTCTACACCCGCATCATGGGGATGGAGCTGGCCAGCACGGTGTTGGACGACAGCGTGCCCTCCACCGGCGATGCCATTCCCTACTTCCACATCTTCTTCCGCATGGGCGACGGCTCCACGCTGGCCTTCTTCGAGGCTCCCGGCGTGCCGCCGCCGTCCAAGTCCAGCCACCCGGCCTACGACATCTTCAATCACATCGCGCTGGAGGCGAAGGACCGCGCGGAGGTGATGAAGTGGTACGAGTGGCTCAGCTCGCAAGGGGTCGACGTGATCGGGCCGACCGACCACAAGGGGTTGATCCTGTCGATCTACTTCCACGACCCGGCAGGCATCCGGCTGGAGATCACCACCCCGCTCGACAAGCAGTGGAACCGCCACACCGAGAAGGGCTACGCCGACCTGAAGCTGTGGGAGGACTGCAAGCGCAAGGCCAAGGCCGAAGGCCGCGACGTGCCGGAGGCGCTGCTCGAGCTGATCAAGGACGTGCGCAAGCGCTACGCTAAGAGCGAGGTCGCATGAGCCGCCGCCCGGCTGCTCCGAAGGGGGCTCGCACCGCAGCGCGCAGCGCGGAGGTTTTCCAATGACGCCAGTCGAACTGCGCGCGCTGTTCAAGATCAAGGCGGAGGTGACGGCGCCGCCGCAGCTCGTGGGTGCCGTGCCGCACGGCTTCACTCGGCGCGTGATGTGCGTCAGCGGTGGCCGCTTCGAAGGCGAGCGGCTGCGCGGCCGCGTGCTGCCCGGCGGAGCCGACGTGGTGCTGGAGCGGCCCGACGGCGGCCTGCACCTGGATGTGCGGCTGATGCTCGAGACCGACTCCGGCGGCCTGATCTACATGACCTACAGTGGGCGCCGCAACGGGCCGACGCCGGAGATCATGAAGAAGATCGTCAACCGCGAACCCATTCCCCGCGGCGTCGACTACTTCCGGGTCGCGGTGCAGTTCGAGACCGCGGCGCCGGGCCTCGAATGGCTCAACGACCGCATCGCCATCGGCACCGGCACGCGCGAGGCGGACGGCCCGGTCTACGACGTCTGGGAAGTGGCATGAAGCGCTTCGAGGGCCGCCCGGCTATCGTCACCGCCGCCGCCTCGGGCATCGGCCGCGCCATTGCGCTGCGGTTGCACGAGGAGGGCGCGCGGGTGCTGGCGGTCGACATCAGCGCCGAGGGCCTGGCTGCGCTGCCGCGGTCCGAGACACTGCGGACCTTCGTGGCCGACGTCACCGCGGATGACGCGCCGCAAGCCATCGCGGATGAATGTCTGCGCCGCTTCGACGGCATCCGTGTGCTGGTCAACAACGCGGGACTTGGCAACTGCCCGGCGTTCCACGAGACCACCGAGGCCGACTACCGCAAGTACGCCGACATCAACCAGAAGGCGACCTTCATGATCACGCGTGCCGCCTTCCCGGCGCTGATCGCGTCGCGGGGCGTCGTGCTGAACATCGCCTCCACGCTGGGACTGGTGGGCTACCGGCGGCAGGCCGTCTACTCGATGGCCAAGGCCGGCGTGATCGGTCTCACCCGCAACCTGGCCGCGGACTACGCCGACCAGGGCATCCGCGTCAATGCGATCGCGCCCGGCATCGTCGCCACGCCGCAGACCGCAGGGCGACTCGGCACCGCGCGCTTCCAGGCCACGATCGTCGGCACCACGCCGATGGGCCGGCCCGGCACGCCCGAGGAGATCGCCGGCGCTGCCGCTTTTCTCTGCAGCGACGACGCCGGCTTTGTCACCGGCCAGGTGCTGGCGGTCGACGGCGGCCAGAGCACAAGCGCCTACATCAGCGAGCCGCTGGTGCAGTGCTGGGCGAATGCCCACCCGGACGGTTGAACCTCAGGAGATTTTTCATGCGCATCGCACTCATCACCGGCGCCGCGGGCGGGCTGGGGCTGGCCAGCGCCCGCAAGCTGGCCGAGGACGGCCTGCGGGTCGCCGTGGCCGACTTGAGCGCAGCGGCGGCCGAACGTGCCGCCGCTTCCTTGCCGGGCAGCGGCCACATCGGCCTGGCCTGCAACGTGGCCGAGGAGGGCAGCGTGCGCGCGGCCTTCGACACGGTCGAGCGCAAGCTGGGGCCGGTCGAGGTGCTGGCATGCTTCGCCGGCGTCCTCAGCATCCATCCGGCGCCGGGGCGGCTGCCCACCGTGGACATCACGCTGGAAGAATGGGACGGCGTGATGCGCGTGAATGCCGCCGGCACTTTTCTCTGCGTGCGCGAGATGCTGCGCCGTTGCGCCGGGCGCACGCTCGCGCACGGCCGCATCGTCACCGTCGCCTCGGCGGCGGGCCAGATGGGCGGCCTCAACAGCGGCGCGGCCTACAGCGCATCCAAGGGCGCGGTGCTGGCCTTGTCGAAGGTCGCGGCGCGCGAGGCGGCGCCGCTGGGCATCACGGTCAACACCATCGCGCCCGGCCCGATCGACACGCCGATGCTGCACCAGACCGTGCCGGCCGGCCACGGCGACCAGAAGTTCCTCGGCACGGCGGCGGTGCCGCTGGGCCGCATCGGGCAGCCGGAGGAGATCGCCTCCGCGCTCTCCTACCTGGTGTCGCCCGGCGCCGGCTTCGTTACCGGCGCCACCATCGATGTCAACGGCGGCATGCTGATGCGCTGAACCCGGAGAAGCAACCATGAACACCACTGCAGTCTGTCCCTTCCACGCGGCCACGCAGAACTTCAAGCCCTACTACAGCCCGGAGCTGCACGCCGCCTTCGAGGTGCAGCGGCGTGACGAGCCGGTGTTCTGGTGCGAGGAAATCGGCTACTGGGTGCTCACGAAGCACAGCGACGTCTACGCGGTGCTGCATGACGGCGTGCGCTTCTCCTCCCAGAACACCACGCGGCCGGTGACGCCGATGCTGCCGGACGCCGAGGCCATCCTGCGCGAGGGCGGCTTCCTCAACCAGACCGGCAGCCACTCCAGCCTGGGCGGCGAGGTGCACAAGCGCATCCGGGCCGTCACCAGCCAGACGCTGAACCTGCGCGAGTTCGTGAAGCTCGAGTCGCATATTCGCCGGCTGGTGGCCGAGGCGATCGAGCGCATCGAGGGCAAGGACGAGATCGACCTCTTGGCCGAGGTCAACCATGAACTGCCCGCGCACGTGGTGTTCAAGCTGCTGGGCATTCCGGACGCGGATGTTCCCAGCGTCAAGAAGTGGGCCGGCGCGCGCAGCGTGATCGACTTCAGCCCGGCGACTCCAGAGCAGCAGCTGGAGGGCGCTCGCAACATGGGGGCGTTCTGGCAATACTGCGCCGCCCTGGTGGCGGACCGGCAGAAGAATCCCGGCGACGACTTCACCAGCCGGATGCTGGCGATCCGAAACGGCGACGACAGCGTGATCAGCATTCCAGAGATCATCACCCACACCTTCGGCGTTGCTTTCGCCGGCCACGAGACCACCACCAACCAACTGACCAACACCTTCCGATCGCTGCTGGAGAACCGCAGCCAGTGGGAGACACTGTGCGCCGACGCCTCGCTGGCGGCCAACACGGTGGAGGAGGGCATGCGTTATGCCGGCGCGGTGATCGGCTGGCGGCGCATCGCGCTCGAGGACGTGGAGTTCCGCGGGGTCACGATTCCCAAGGGTGCGCCGATCGTGCTGTCTTTGGCCTCTTCCAATCGCGACGAAGAGGTGTTCCCTGATCCGCATCGCTTCGACATCCGGCGTTCGAACGCGCGCAAGCAGCTGACCTTCGGCAATGGCGTTCACTTCTGCCTGGGTGCTCCGCTGGCGCGGCTGGAGATGAAGATCGTGTTCGAGGAGTTCTCGAAGCGCTTTCCGAAGATGCGGCTGGTGCAGCCGGATGCCGCGGGGCACTTGCATACCTTTGTGTTTCGGGCGGCCGACGCGCTGCGTGTGACGCTGCACTGACCGGGAACGCAGTCGCGGCAATCTCAACGCATTTGCCCGTGCAAGCAGATTGCGCTTTGCCGCCAGCCAATCGCGCATTTGTCACCGTTTTCGGCATCGGGTTCGGCACCAGCGGGGGAACACCAAAACATAGCATCGTGGTCGTGTTCCACCCTCCTGAGAGTCCACTTTTCATGTCAAAGAATCTGCTTGTCAACTTCAACTTCGACCAACTCGGCGATGCGCGCGAATACCGGCCGCCGGCCGAACGCGTCATCGAAGGCGACATCGTGTGCCGCAACTGGGACGTCGACAGCGCCAAGAACGACAAGGTGCGCGCCGGCGTTTGGGAGTCGACACCCGGCGTCAACCGCTCCATCAAGGGCGAGACCTGGGAGTTCTGCATGATCCTGTCCGGCGTGGTCGAGCTCACCGAGGACGGACAGTCCCCAGTGGTCTACAAGGCCGGGGACTGCTTCATCATGAAGCCAGGCTACACCGGTACCTGGCGCACCCTCGAGACCGTGCGCAAGGTGTGGATCATGGCCTGAGTCTGAACCCCGCTGCCGCTTCGAAAGCGTGCGCTCGCAGCCAGGCACCGAGGTGCGTGGCTGCACACGCAAAGGCAGACCCTCGGCGATGCAGCCGAGCAGGATGGTCATGGCGGCCAAGGTATCAGGCCGAGTCCCGCACCCGGGCGACCACCTCCTGCGCCAGCAGTTCCGGGCTCGCGAACACCGGCAGCCCCAGTTGGTCGGCGAGCGGTTCCGCCAGGTGCGCCAACGAGGCTTGCGCCAGCACGATGCGATCGACGCTTGGCGCCAGCTTTGCCGCAGCCTCGCACACGAGGCGATCGTGCAAGTCACGCCGGCCACTGGCCAGGGCGTCGAATGCCGCCGCGCACAGGACGCTCTCTGCAGGGATATCCCGGCCGGCACTCTGCGCGTGCACCGCCAGCAGTGCCCGGCTCGGCGCGACCGTCGACGAGGCCGTGCAGATCAGACCGACGCGGCCCGGCGTGCTTGCCACGCGGGCGTAGAGGGGGTCGTCGATCTTGAGGATCGGCACACTCACCGTCCGGCGCGCGATATCGATGGTCGGCGAGGTCGACGAGCACGTGAAAACGATCAGCTCGGCACCCGCATCGGCCGCCATCTGTGAGAGTGCGACGATGCGGCGCGTGATGCCGCTTGAAGGGACCTTGCCGGATCAGGTCCTGCAGGACACTTTCGTCCAGCATGTGAAAGCAGTCTGCGTCTGGCAGTTCCAACTGGAAGCGCGGACGGAAACGCTCGACCAGCATCGCGACCGTATGGAGGAAGGCAATGCGCCGGATCACGGAAGCCTTTCGGGTGGTCGATGGCTCAGACAGCGGCGGTGACCAGAATCTCCACCAGCAAGTCGGGGTGTCCCAGCTTGGATTCGCCGGTGGCGCGCGCCGGGCCGGCGCCTTTGGGCAACCACGACGCGGGTGATGTCGGTCATTGGTGCGATCTCCAGGCGTCAAAAAGTGGAATCAAAGTGCGGCCAGCTCTTCGAGCGTGATCGGCTTGATGGGAGCGCGGATGCGGTAGTGGCCGACCTCGGCCGGAGAGACGCCGCGCTCATGCGCGATGACCTCGGTGACCGTGAGGCCGCAAAGGCGCCCCTGGCAGGGGCCCATGCCGCAGCGCGTGAAAGCTTTGCCCTGGCTCGGCCCCTGGCAGCCGAGCGCAACCGATCGGCGCAGTTCGCCGGCCGAGACTTCCTCGCAGCGACAGGCGATCACGTCGTCGGCCGGCACGCGATGCTGGATCTTGGGACGGTAGAGCGTGTCGAGAAAAGGCCGAATGTGCAGATGGCGACGAAGCGCCGAGCGCAGCGGCGCGGCCTGGCGGTCGCGCTCGAGCTCGGACACACGCCCGGCGTCGTGCGCCGCGGCCAGGCCGGCGAGCTGCCCTTGCAAGGCCGCTGCCAATCCGCCGGCGATCCCCCGCCCATCCCCGGCGACCAGGAAGCCGTCCAGCGCGAGACGGCCCCAGGCATCGGCCACCGGCACCCAGCACAGCTGCTGGTCGTCCCAACGGTGCGCGAGGCGCAGCGACGCCGTGATCTGGTTGTTCGGCACCACGCCCTGGTGCAGCAGCACGAGATCGGTTTGCACGCGGTGCGACGTGCCTCCCATACGAAAGCCCAGGGCCGTGGCCCGTTCGCCGCCTTCCACGGCGAGGTCGGTTGCGCCGCGGTAGCAGGGGATGCCGGCGCTCCGGATGCTGCGGATCAGGCCCAGGCCTTTGCTCACGTCGCGCCATCCGGCCAGTGCGCCGCCGAGATGGCGCAGGGCCCGCAGGTAGTCGCCGCGCTGCGTGGTGTCGACGATGGCGCCGATGCGCACACCGGCGCGCAAGTACTGCCAGGCCAGCAGGTACAGCAATGGTCCGCAGCCGGCCAGCACGACCGGCTGCGATGGCGCCACGCCGGCGCTCTTGAGAAGGATTTGCGCCGCCCCGGCCGTCATCACGCCGGGCAGCGTCCAGCCCGGAATCGGAAACGGCCGCTCCATCGCACCGGTACACAGGATGACTTGGCCGGCCGTCATGGACCGGGATCGCCCGTCCTTCAAGTAGTGAATGACGCGATCACGGGTGATGTTCCAGACAGCCGCGCCGCCCACGTGCCGCGCCCTCGATTGCGTGAAGCGCTCCACCAGCGCTCGGCCTGCGGCGTAGTCGTCCCCGAGCAGCTGCAGCCGATCGACCCCGGCCCGCGTGACGTCGCGGTAAATCTGGCCGCCCGGATGCGCCTGCTCGTCGAGCAGCGCGACCGACAGCCCCAGTTCTGCCGCGGCGGCGGCCGCTGCGAGACCCGCCGGGCCCGCCCCCACGACGGCGACATCGGCCGCGCCGTCCACCGCGCCGCTCACCGCGCCGTTCACCGCATCAAGCTGCATGGCTGTTCTCGGTGGTGTTCTCGTTGCTGCCGCCGCTGGCCGTGCGGATGGCTTCCCAGCTGCGGGCGCCTTCCTGCGAGCGGATCTTCATGCCCGGCTGGACCGGCACGAGGCAGGCCTGGCGATTGGCCACGCCGTCGATCTCCAGCAGGCATTCGAAGCAAACGCCCATCATGCAGTAGGGCGCACGTGGCGCACCCGATATGGGCGTGGAGCGAAAGCGCGACACACCGGCCGCCAGCAAGGCGGCAGCCACCGAGCGTTGGCCGAGCACCGCAAGGCGGCGACCGTCGAACTCGACGTCGATGAAGGGCTCGGTGGCGCCCGAGATCGGGCGAAAGAGCGGTTCAGTGGGCATGGTGGTGATCCAGGGGCCGTGTCGGATGGTCTGCGGCGGAAAAGCGATCGCCCTGAAAGGCGTCCAACTCCTCGGGCGCGGCTGCGCCGTCGATCCACGGGGCGATGCGAAAGGCGTGGGCCGCGGCCAGGGTCACGCCGCTGTGACACGTGACGACGTAGGCGCCTGGGCAAGATGTCGATTCCTGGTAGATCGGATAGCCGTCGGGCGTCATCACCCGCAACGCGCCCCATACCCGAACCACATTGAGCTGCCCGAGCACGGGAAAACTGGCGACGGCGCGGCGCGCGAGCTCGGCCAGGGTGCGGGTTGTCGTGCTGTCGTCGAAGCCCGCATCTTCCATGGACTCCCCGATCTGGATGCCGCCCTCGTCGGTCTGCCGGATATGGCCCGTGGGACAGTCGAAGAGCTTTTCGGTGCGCTCGGTGACGATCAATTGCCCGCGATTCGGCCGCACCGGCGCATGAAGGCCGACCTGACCGGCCAGGCGCGCATTGCCCAGCCCCGCGGCCAATACGAGCTTGGGCGCGCGAAACTGCTGGCCGCGGACGTGCGCCGTGAACAAGCCGTCTGCGTGCGTGATGCGCTCCACCCCGTGGCCTGTCTTCAGCATCACGCCTCGCTGGATGCACGCGGTGTGCAGGGCGCGCAGCAGCTTGAGCGGATTGACATGTCCGTCCATCGGCGAGTAGCTGGCGCCGATCACCTTCGGTCCGATGTGGGGCAATCGCTGCAGCAGGGCCGCGCGGTCCAGGATCTCGAACGGGTAGTCGCCGCCCACCTCGTCGCGCACCGCGGCAAGCCGCTCGCTGCGCGCCTCGAGTTCGGCCTCGGAAAAGCACAGGTTGAAGGCGCCGTTCTGCCTGGCCTGGACATCGATGCCGGTTTCGCCTTGAAGTCGCGCTGCCAGCGTGGGCCACTGCCGGGCAGACTCCCGGGTCCAGCGGGCATAGTGGGGAACGCCGCGGCCCTTGCCGTGGACCCAGATCAAGCCGAAGTTCCCGCGCGAGGCGCGAAACGCATCGTCGCCTTCGTCCAGGACCGTGACCTTCTTGCCGAGCTGGCCCAGCCCATAGGCCACTGCCGTGCCGACCAAGCCGCCGCCAATCACGATCACATCGCTCGAAAACATGGATGCCTTTGGTGCCGGTTTATCGCGTTGCTGCGCGGCTATCCAGATCAGCCGTTCAAGCGGGTAGCTGGGTGGGGGTTCGGCGCGTCGCAGGCGCGGCCTAGAAATCAGCGACCTTGCCCCATGCCGAGCCGCTGAATCGCTCCGGCCGGTACGGTATGGGATCCACGATCGGTTCGGCACCGGTGGCAAGGTCCGCGATCAGGTGGCCAGCCCCAGGGCCGATTCCGAAGCCGTGTCCGGAAAAGCCCGCAGCCAGGATGAAGCCCGGTATGGACGGCACTTCGCCGATGCCGGGAACACCGTCCGGCGTGCTGTCGACGAAGCCGGCCCAGGCGTGCGTGATCTTGGCGTCGCGAAGCTGGGGCAGCAGGTCGACGGCGCGGCGGTGGGTCTCCCTGATCGTGGACAAACAGGGCTTCGGATCGAGGATGCGCACCCGCTCCATCGGCGTCGGCGCATCGAGCCGCCACCGCTTCAGCGTTTCGTGGCCACCACGCATGCCTTGCAGGCCTCCCGGCAGAAGGTTGCGCCAGCGCTTGGCGAACATGGGCAAGAACTGCGGGGCGAATCGCATGAACTGCGGCGTCACGTCCACGCGTGCGCGGCCGCTGATGGCCAAGGCGTAGCGTCCGTCGTTGCGGCGCGTGGCGGACACGCCTCCGCCAAACACCACGGCATCCGGCAAGCGATGCTCCACAGGCGCCACGCTTAGGATGGATTGGCGTATCGAGGCCTGGGGAAAACGGATGCCGAGCTGGCGGCAGAACGAGGAGGCCCAGGCGCCACCTGCGAGCACGGCCGTCCTGGTCTTGATGACCCCGGCTTCCGTGATGACGCCGCTGACCCGTCCGCCTTCCGTCTCGATGCCGCGGGCCGCGCAATTCTGGTGAACGCTGCCCCCCAGCTTGATGAGCGCAGTTGCCACGGCCGGCGCTGCCTTGCCAGGATCGGCGGTGCCATCGCTGGGCGAGTAGACCCCGCCTTTCCAGGCGCGACCGGTCGCCTGCCCGCGCTGGGCGGCTTCTCGGCTGCTCAGCACGTGGGTCGTCACGCCGGCGGTCTTGGCAAAGTCGCGCCAGCTGGCCCAGCGGGACAGCTCGGCGTCGTCGTTGCTGAGGTACAGCAGCCCGCAGCGATGGAACCCCGTGTCTTCACCGCTTTCGGCGCCGAATTGCTCCCAGAGATCGAGGCTCTGGGTCGCCATGGGCAGTTCGCGGGCGTCGCGGTTCTGCTGGCGGCACCAGCCCCAGTTGCGGCTCGACTGCTCGGCGCCGATCCGGCCCTTTTCAACCAAGGCGACCGAAAGGCCGCGCTTGGCCAGGTAGTAGGCGCTAAAGACACCGATGATGCCGCCGCCGATCACGACGACGTCAGCGGAGGCCGGTGGCGTGGGGGAAGTGTTGATATGGTGCAGTGGAGGGGACATGATGAATCTCGCCCTGGAAGCCAAGAATGGCCTTGGTTTCCAGATATTCCTCGAGGCCTTCGATTCCGTATTCGCGGCCATTTCCCGACCGCTTGTAGCCGCCAAAGGGGGCATGGGGGTTCCAGGCCGGATAGTTGATGTGCACCTGCCCGGAGCGGATGCGCGCCGCGACGGCGCGCGCCGCGCCGAGGTCCTTGCCTTGCACATGGGCGCCCAGGCCGTAGACGGTGTCGTTGGCGATCTCCACGGCCTCGTCCACGCTGTCATAGGGAATGATCGCGAGCACCGGCCCGAAGATCTCTTCCTGCGCGATCTGCATTTGAGGATGCACCGCGGTGAAGATGGTCGGGCGGCAGTAGAAGCCGCGGCTTAAAGCCTCCGGCCTTACTTTCCGCAGGTCGGGAGACGCATTTGCGCGTAATTTCCTGACTGCGAAGGACGGGTCTAGAACGTGCCGGGCGGGACGCCAAGGAGGGCGAGCACTTGGCGCTGCAACTGTGTGAGCTTGAGGTCGAAGACCTGGACGGGGTGTCCGTGCTGAAGCAGATGGTGGCGCTCGGCGAGGCTGAACAGCCGTAGCACCTGCTCGGTGGTGGGGTGCGCGCACTGGCGTTGCTCGGGATAGATGGGGAGTTCTTCGATGCCCTCGCGCGCCATGGCCTGGCGCAGCTCGCGCTCGATGAGGGCTTGAACCAACAGCGCGATGGCGTATAGCGTGAACAGCGCTTCGATGCGCCCCTCGTTCTTGAGGAAGACCGGGGCGATTTCGTGCACGGTCTTGACCTGCTCGAAGCGCTTCTCGATCATGGGCTGGCCCTTGTGGGCCTCAAGGACCTGGGCGGCGGTGAGCGTGCGGTCGTTGGTCATCAACGGATAGCAGCCATCACTCCTGCGGTCGTAGGTGATGGCGTCCTCGTCAATGACCCACTGCACGTCAAAGCGCCGCTTGGTGATCTTGCGGTAGGCGGTGTCGGGGCCGGGGCGACCGCGGCGCGCTTGCTTGAATACATGCTCCTCGCGCACGACGCGGCGCACCTTGAGGTAGCGGCCCACGTGGTGCTGCTCCAGGAGGAGCTTGATCTGCAGGTCGATCTCCGGGGCGCCGCGCAGTCGGGTCTTGGAGGAGGCCAGGCGCCGGCGCAGATCCTCGAACTGCTCGATGGCCGCAGCGATGTTGCGCAGGCGCCGGGCGTGCTGGCGCAGCGTCAGCAGCGTGCTCCAGACCCAGACGATGGACCAGGCCTCCATGGAGGGCAGAGGGGCGCGGTGCACGTACCAGCAGTCGCGCGGCCCGTCGCCGTAACGCGGGTTGGGCCGGTCCCAGACCAGGGTCCATTCGGGCGTGTGGGTCTGGATCCATTCGCGGAACTGCGCATCCTCCAGCCGGTTGCGCGGCATGACGGTGACGAAGCGGCCGCCCGCGCGGTCGATGTGATCCATGTTCTCGCGGGAACAAAGTTTTGAGTCCGCGCAATACAAGAAGTCGCTGCTGCCGGCAATGGCGCGTAGCGTGTTCCAAGTCTCGATGTGGGTGACTGAGTCGCTGGTGTTGCCGTCGGTGCAGCGAAACGCCACGGGGACGTTGCCATCGGCGCTCATGGTGAGGATGAACAGCAGCTGCTTGAGATCGGGGCGGTGCGCTTTGGACCTCCCGTACGTGATCGCCGGGGCGGTTCGCCCCCGGATCTGGCGCCCGCCCGCGCCGCGATAGCTGCCACAGAAGCTGATCGTCGTGGAGTCGTTGTGGAACTCCTCGAAACGCACACCGAAGCGCTGCCCGACGGCCAGGACGAGTTCGGTGAGCAACGCGGTGCGGTCGGCATCGAACAGGTGGTCCAGGGCCCGTCCGAGGCGGTCGTCGCTCAGGTGCCCCATCTCCCGGGCGCTGATGCCGAACATGCCGTCGGCGAAGCCGTGCACCGTCTCCTGCTGACGGTAGATGGGCTCACGCTCGACGATGATGGAGCGCAGCAGCACGCCCAGCGCGCTGGCGTGACTGACGGCGCAACGCCGGTCCGAGGCCACGAAGCGCGACAGCGTCTCGGTCAGCCCGATGCGCTCGATGAAGTGGTTGATCAGGGGCAGCGGGCCCAGGCGCTCGGTGTGAAGAGTGAAGCCTGCCTCCTCCATGGTGGAAGTGGGGGCTTGCGAGCGCGGCATGCTGGCGATATTATTATCGCCAGCAACACACCCGTCAAGAGCCTATGCCGAGTTCAGTCGCCCAACGCATTGAGCAAACCCGCGAGAAGATCGGGCGCATCCGAGCCGCGCTCACCGAGATCGAATACCTGTGCTCCGGCACGCTGCACAAGCGCACGAAGGTGTGCGGCAGGCCGAGTTGCCGCTGCGCCCAGGACCCCTCGGCGCGGCACGGTCCGTACTACGAATGGGGCCACCTCAGGGACGGCAAGCTTGTGCACCGCGTGGTCACGCCCGAGCAGGCCAGTTTGCTGCAGCAGGCCATAGACAACCAACGCCACGCCAAGAAGCTCATGCGGGCGTGGGAGGAGCAGACCGAGCGCCTCATCGACCTGGAAGCACCGCGCCAACCCTGATCTTCCCGGGCGTCAGGAAATTACGCGCAAATGCGTCTGCCGACCTGCGGAAAGTAAGTCCGGCCGGCCGGGGCCGCCACAAATGAGCCGCGCGCCTTCGGTGATTCCGATGCCGATCATTTCCTGCACCCGATTGAACTGCGCGCGATTCGCCACCGGGCCATGCGTGGTCTGCTGCGAACGCGGATCGCCCACGACGATGCTGGATGCCGCTTCGAGCGCGATCCGTTCGACCTCCTGGAGGTGTTCGCGGGGCACGATCATGCGAGTCGGAGCGCTGCAGGATTGGCCGACATTGCGAAAGGCGGCCGCCACGCCTGCCGGTACGGCACGAGAGAGGTCCGCGTCCGGCAAGATGAGGTTGGGCGACTTACCGCCGAGTTCCTGGGCCACGCGCTTCACCGTCGGGGCCGCCGCCTGGGCAACCAGGACGCCGGCCCTCGTCGAACCGGTGATCGAGATCATGTCGACGTCCGGATGCTCCGCCAAGGCAGCGCCGACCTCGGGCCCACTGCCGTTCACCAGGTTGAAGACACCCGGCGGGATGCCTGCGTCTTGCGCCACCTCGGCGAAGAGCAAGGCGCTCAGGGGCGACAGCTCGCTGGGCTTCAAGACAACCGTGCATCCCGCTGCCAGGGCGGGGCCGACCTTGGCGGTGATCTGGTAGAGCGGCCAGTTCCATGGTGTGATCAGGCCGCACACGCCGATGGCCTCGCGCAGGATGGCCATGTCCCCCCGATGGGTGAGGAACGGATAGCTGGCCAGATTGTCCCGGGCCACGCGGATGTGCTGTGCCGCAGACGGCACCTGCGTGCTGCGCGCAACGCCGATGGCAGAGCCCATCTCTTGTGAGATCGCCTGGGCGAAAAGTTCTGCGCGCTCGAGGATCAGGGTGTGGACGCGGTCGAGAAGCAAGGCCCTGCTCTGGACGGAACTCACGGACCAGGTGGCGAAGGCGCGGCGCGCTGCGGCCACCGCCGCATCGACGTCTTGCGCAGTTCCCAGCGCGATCTCCGCGACCGGCTCTTCGGTCGACGGGTCGATGACACAGGCGCGAGCTTGCCCCTGGGGCACGACCCACTCGCCGTCGATGAACGCGCGATCCAGGCGGCCAGCGCTCCTGAGGTGCTCGATGATGGAGGAGTTCATGGAGTCGGACTTTCGGAAATGACGTCCAAAAGTTTAGGCTGCGTGCCCCTCGCGCCGGTGCTTCAATGAGGCTCTTGCACAAAGCAGGCTGCGGTTGTGCGAGTCGCTACAGCAGATCCTGCTGCCGAAGCGAACCCCCCTAAGCGACCAGAGCCGCCGAGCTACTGAACAGCAGCGAAGTTCCCATCCTTCACTTGCAGCAACACACCGCCATAGCTGGGATTGCGCCCCGCATCCACGCTCCACGTCCCGTTGCCCAGCACCATCGGCACCTTGCTCAGCTTCGCCAGCTCGTCGCGGATCTTCGTGCGGTCCGGCTCGGGCCCCGCGTTCTTCACCGCTTGCACCGCCACCTGGCCGAGCGCGTAGCCCATGCCCGCCCAGTTGTCGGGCACCGACTTGTACTTGGCCTGGTAGGCCTTGACGAAAGCCTGGTTCATCGGCGCCGGGCTGTTCGGCGAGTAGTCGGAAACGACGTAGGTGCCTTCCACCGCCTTGCCGCCGGCCTTGATGAAGCCGAGCGAACCCAGCGTGGACGGGCCGATGAACTTGACCTTCGAATCCAGGCCCGCCTGGCGGATCTGCAGGATCAGGTTGGCCGTCACCTCGGCCGGCGCCGCGATGAAGATCGCATCGGCCGGCGTGGTGGCGACCTTGGTGGCCAGCGCCAGGAAGTTGGATTCGGAGGAGACGAACTTCTCGTCGGCCACCACCGTCGTGCCTGCCTTGGCCAGGTAGTCGGCCAGCGCGTTCTTCTGGCCGACATAGCCGTCGTTGCTCTGGTCGTGCAGCAGGATGATTCGCTTGACGGCCAGCTTCTCCACTGCCAGCTTGCCGAGGAAGCCCATGATGTCCCCCGGCGTCGCCTGGATCTTGAAGGCCCAGGGGCCCGTCGCCAGGATGCCGGGCGAACTGCCGATGGCCAGGATCGGCACCTTCAGGTCGTTGGCCACGGGCGCACCGGCCAGCGCCTCGCCGCTGATGGTGGGGCCGAGGATCAGCATCACGTTGTCGCGCTTCACGAACTGGTTGACCAGGTTGATGGTCTGGCCCTTGTCGCCGGCCGTGTCGCCTTCGAACACCTTGAACTTGTTGCCGCCCGGCAGGCCCTGCGTGTTGGCTTCTTCCAGGGCCAGCTTCATCCCATTCTGGATCGGCACCCCGCCGAAGGCGTAGGTACCGGTCATCGCGTTGAAGACGCCGACGGGGATGTCCTTGCCTTGCCCGAAGGCAAGCCCGCCGAAGGCGAGGAGGATGGCGCCGGCGATCGCGGCTCTGCGGTGCGTGTGCATGGTGGTCTCCTTTTGTGTGCGTGCGTGTGAAGGCTCTAGACGACGAGCGTCAGCGGCAGCACGTCCAGCGTGCGCAGCGTGTTCACCGGCCGCCAGCGGGCAGCGCCCGCCGGCTCGATGCGCCGGATGCGGCGGATCAGCGCGCCGAGGATGCACTCCGCCTCCAGCCGCGCGATCATCTGCCCGATGCAGACATGCGCGCCCTGGCCGAAGGCGCGGTGAACGCCCGTGGTCTGGCGGGTGACGTCGTAGCGGTCGGGCTCGCTCCACTGGCGCGGATCGCGGTTGGCCGCGCCCATGTGGTAGCCCACCTTGGTGTCGGCCTTCAGCCGCACGCCGCCGAGTTCCACCTCGCCGGTCGTGGTGCGGAACATCACCTGGGCCGGCGACTCCATGCGCAGCGCCTCCTCGAACGCGCCCTTCACCAGCGACGGGTTGGCTTTCACCAGCGCCAGCTGCTCCGGGTGCTCGGACAGCAGCTTGAGCGTCGAGCCGATGCCCGCGATGGTCGTGTCCACGCCGGCGCGGAAGAAGGTGCGCACATGGAAGGGTGCGGTCCCCTTGTCGAAATCGCCCGCGTCCTCGGCCTGGTAGATCTTCTCGCCGAAGCCGCCCGGCAGCATGTACTCGCGCTGCAGCACCTGCTGGTACCAGTCCATGATCGGCCCGGCGCGCTCGAGCGTGCGGGCCACGCGCTCGTTGTTGGGCCCGATCTGGTTGAAGTTGAGCTCGCCCGTGAGCTTGATGCGCTCGGGCGGGACGTCGACGCCCAGCACCGAGGGGAACACGTCCAGCACGAAGGCCTCGGCGATATCGGCCACGCCATCGATGCTGCCCCGCGCCACGACCTGGTCGGCGACCTCCTCGGCACGCTGCGCGAACTTCTCCTTCCAGGTCTTGATGACCAGCGGCGACAGAATCTTCTGCAGTGCCGCGCGCACCCGCGTGTGCTCCGGCGGGTCGAGCTCCGCGATCGGGCTGCGGGTGCGCCAGGCGCCCGGCTTGCGGATGTCGCTCATGCCGACGCCGCCTTCGGTGGTGAAGCGCGCGTAGTCGCTGGCGACGATGCCTGCCTCGTCGTGGCGGCCGACCGCGTAGTAGCCGTGCGGCGCGATGAAGACCGCGGGGCCGAGCTCGCGCATGCGCTCGAAGAAGGGGTAGGGGTCGGCGATGTTCTCGTCGGAGAACGGGTCTTCGTCGAGGACCGGCGCTTCAGGGGCAAGGACAGCGCTCATGGCCTTCACTCCTCGCCCGGCAGCACGCGAACCTGCATGTCGCTGATGCGCCAGCCCACCTCGGTCCGGCGGAAGCGCACGTCGTACTTGCCGAACATCGCGATCTTGCCGGGGCCGTCGCGCCAGTCGGTGATCAGCGCCCGCGCGTGGCCCATGGCGTCGTCGGCGCCGGCGCCGGGCACCACGTAGAAGTCGGTCATCTGATGGTGCATGCGCTGCCTGAACTTCTTCTTCATCACCTCGTCCATCAGCGCCAAGAGCTTGTCGCGGCCGCGGATGGTTTCCGCGGGCAGGCCGCTGCCGCCGTGCGCGGCCGGCGGCGAATTGGCGCGCGTCCAGCTGGCATCCTCGGTGAACAGCTGGACGAAGTTCGGGTCGCCGGCATCGGCCAGGTGGCCGTAGCGGGCGAAGACGGATCGGATCTCGAGCTCGTCCTCGACGGGCAGGTGGGGAAAGCGCATCACGGTGATTCCTCCAGGGGAAGGGCCAGTGTCCCCACCTGCGCCGGCAGCGTCTGTCCCCACCGCAGGGGACCGGATTTCACCGCCGGTCGCGCTCCGTGCAAACCCCGTCCCACCCCGAGGGGACATACACCCGGCGAGCGCATTCCTATGCTCGCCCCATGCTGATGCAACAACTCCTCAACGGCGTGGTCGTGGGCAGTGTCTACGCCCTGTTCGCGCTCGGATTCACGCTGCTCTTCGGCGTGAACCACATCATGAACATGGCCCACGGCTCGGTGTTCATGTGGGGCGCCTTCGCGGGCTTGTATGCCGTCACCATGCTCGATGCGCCGATCTACGTGGCGCTGCTGCTGGCCATGGTGGCCGGCGGGCTGGTGTCGGTGGCGCTCGACGTGTTCGCCTTCCGGCCGCTGCGGCGCCGCAATGCGCCGGAGTTTTCCGCCATCGTTTCCTCTATCGGCGCCGACCTGGTGTTGCTCGCGATTGCGCAGAAGGTCTCCAACACCGCGGTCATGCGCTTCCCCTTCGACGCCTTCCCGGTGGTCGTCTACACCGTCGGCGGCCTGCGCATCCAGCTGCTGCAGCTGGTGATCGTCGGGCTGGTGGTGGCGATGGTGTTCGGCCTGGTCTGGTACCTGTACCGCACCAGCTTCGGCCAGCGCATCCGCTGCGTGGCCTACTCGGAGCAGACCTCACGGCTGCTGGGCATCAACCCCGGGCCGGTCAACATGCAGGTGTTCCTGATCTCCGGCGCGCTGGCCGGCATGGCGGGGGTGCTGATCGGGCTGGTCTTCAACTCGGTGCACTTCGCCATGGGCGAGCCGCTGCTGCTGCGCGCCTTCGTGATCATCATCCTGGGCGGGCTCGGCAGCATCCCCGGCGCGCTGATCGCGGGGCTGGCCATCGGCATCGTGCAGACCCTCGCCGTCGCCTACGTGTCCTCGGGCGTCGCCGAAGCCATCGTGTTCACCGCCCTGTTCATCGTGATCCTGGTGAAGCCCACCGGCCTGTTCGGCCAGTCCACCGCGGCGATGCGGATCCAACGCGCATGATCAACTTCTTCTACACCTACCAGTCGCTGTTCGACCACATCCTGGTCTACGCGCTGCTGGCGATGAGCCAGTACGTGGTGCTGCGCGCCGGCGTGTTCTCGCTGGGCACCGCGGGCTTCGCCGCGCTGGGCGCCTACGGCTGTGCGCTGCTGATCACCAAGGCCGGCTGGCCGCCGTTCGCGGCCATCGTCGCCGGCACGGTGCTGGGCACGCTGGCCAGTGCGGTGCTGGCGATCCCGCTGTCGCGCCTGCGCGGCGTGTTCCAGGCCGTGGCCACGCTGGCGCTGGTGCAGATCGTGCTGTCGGCGACGCAGAACTGGGCCAGCGTCACCAACGGCGCGCTCGGCGTCAACGGCATTCCGAAGGTGGCGGGCACCGGCGTGCTGCTGGCGGTCGTGGCCGTGGTGGTGCTGATGCTGTCGGCGATGGGCCGCTACAGCGTGGGCCGGGCCATGGACGTGATCCGCGAGGACGAGACGGTGGCGGTGTCGCTGGGCATCTCGGTGCCCTACTACCACCGCATCGCGTTCATCCTGTCCGGGCTGCTGGCCGGGCTGGGCGGTGCGCTTCAGGCGACCAGCAGCTACGCCATCACGCCGGGGGAGTTCGGCTTCGGCATGCTGGTGGCGACGCTGGCGATGGTCGTGCTGGGCGGGCGCACCTCGGTGTGGGGCGCGCTGGTGGGCGCCGCCATCCTGACCTCGCTGCCCGAGCTGTTCCGCGTGTTCGCCGACTATCGCAACGTGGTGCAGGGCATCCTGCTGATGCTGGTGATCGTCTACCTGCCGCGCGGCGTGGCCGACACCGCGATCGCGATCTTGCGCGATCGCCGGCTGCGCCGCAGCACGGGCCGCGCCTCGCCGGCGAGCGTGGTCTCCAGCGCCGGCAGCGACGGTGGCCCGGCCGTCAAGTCCTCGATCGAAGCAGGAGCGCCCACATGACCGCAACCCTGGTCCTCCAGGACGTGGCCCGCCATTTCGGCGGCGTCCCGGCCGTCGACGGCGTGAGCCTGCAGGTTCCTGCCGGCCAGATCACCGGCCTGATCGGCCCCAACGGCGCGGGCAAGACTACCGTCGTCAACCTCATCACCGGCCTGCTGCACCTGAGTGCGGGCAAGGTGCTGCTGGACGGCCAGGACGTGTCGCGCGAGGAGGCGCCCGCGCTGGCACGCGCCGGCGTGGCCCGCACCTTCCAGAACATCCGGCTGGTGCCCGATGCGACCGTGCTCGAGAACGTGGTCGCCGGCTTCCACCGGCACGAGAAGGCAGGCCTCTGGGCCAACCTGCTGGGACTGCAGCGTGCGCGCGACGAGGCGAGGGCGATGAACGAGCGCGCCATGGCGCTGCTGGAGCGCTTCGGCATGACCGCGCTAGCCCAGCACCGCGCCGGCGGGCTTTCCTACGGCCACCAACGGCGCATCGAGATGATGCGCGCGCTGGCCACCGACCCCAGGCTGCTGCTGCTCGACGAGCCGGTGGCCGGCATGAACGACGCCGAAGCCGAAAGCCTGGCGGGCATCTTCCGCAGCGTGGCGGCCAGCGGGGTCGCCGTGCTGCTGATCGAGCACAACATGCGCTTCGTGATGTCGCTGTGCTCGCAGCTCTACGTGCTGGCCTCGGGCCGCCTGATTGCCGAGGGCCTGCCGGAAGCGGTGGGCCGCGACCCGAAGGTCGTCGAAGCCTACCTGGGAGCCTGAGCCATGCTGGAGATCCGCCATCTCGACGTGCACTACCGCGGCATCCAGGCGCTGCGCGGCGTGGACCTGAGCGTGAAGAAGGGAGAGATCTTCGCGCTCATCGGGCCCAACGGCGCAGGCAAGTCGAGCCTGGTCAATGCGCTGTCGGGCATCGTGCCCTCCGTCGGCGAGATCCGGTTCGAGGGAGAGCTCCTCGGCCGCCGCAGCGCCCATCTGCGCTCGCGCGAAGGGATCATCCAGGTGCCCGAGGGACGCCGAGTGATCGCACCGCTGACGGTGGCCGAGAACCTCGAGCTGGGCCGGCAGGCGGCGGGCGTGCGCGGCTGCGACGCGGCCGACCTCGATCGCGTCCACGTGCTGTTCCCGGTGCTGAAGGACCGGCGCAACCAGTTGTCCGGCTCGCTCTCCGGCGGCCAGCAGCAGATGCTGGCGATCGGCCGCGCGCTCATGGGCCGCCCCAAGCTGCTGATGCTGGACGAGCCCAGCCTCGGCCTGGCGCCGGTGATCGTGAAGGACGTGTTCCGCGCGCTGGTGCAGCTCAACCGCGAGGGCATGACGATCCTGCTGGTCGAGCAGAACGCCCGCCTGGCGCTGCAAACGGCGCATTGCGCCGCGGTGCTGGAGCAGGGCCGCGTCGTTCACCAGGGCAGCGCGGCCGACCTGGCGCACGACCCGGTGATCGCGGACCACTACTTCGGCCGCGCAGGCCTGATCGCTTGAAGGGTGCGGGCCGGCGGCCCGTGCCGACTGATCCTTTCATCTGGAGATTCCATGGTTGATTTCGGCATGCGTGGACAGGTTCTCTATGTCACGGGCGGCGGCTCCGGCATCGGCCGGGCGATCGCGCTGATGGCGGCGGGCGGCGGCATGAAGGTGGCGATTGCCGATGCGGTCGGCGAGCGCGCCGAGCAGGTCGCCGGCGAGGTGCGGGCCTTGGGCACCGAGGCGCTGGCCGTCGCGCTGGACGTGCGCGACGCAGCCGGCTGCGCCGCGGCCGCCGAGACGATCGAAGCCAGGCTGGGGCCCATCGACGGCATGGTGGCCTGCGCCGGCGTGTCCTCGCCGATGCGTGCCGAGGCGATGAGCGACGAAGCGTGGACGCGCTGCATCGACGTCAACCTCACGGGCAGCTTCCGCTCGGTGCAGCCGGTGGGCCGGCGCATGGTCGCGCGGCGGCGTGGCGCGATCGTCACCGTGGCCTCCATCGACGGCCTGGGCGGCCACGCCGGGCGCAGCCACTACAGCGCGTCCAAGCACGGCGTGATCGGGCTGACGCGCGCCATGGCCATCGAGTGGGGGCGGCACGGCGTGCGCGTCAACGCGCTCGCGCCGGGCGTGGTGGACACGCCGCTGGTGCGCACCAACCTGCCGCCGGACCACGTGGAGCACGCCATGGTGGACCGCAACCCGATGGCGCGCCTGTCCACCTCCGACGAACAGGCCGCGCCTGCGCTGTTCCTGCTGTCGGCCGCGGCCTCGTACATCAACGGCACCGTGCTGACCGTCGACGGCGGCAGCAGCGCCGGCTTCTTCACGCGCTGGAACGGCAATGATCTTGGCTCGCGTGCGCTGCAGGAGGCCGGCGTGTACGGGCCGCCCCCCTGAGCGCTCACGCCGCATCTCGCCTCCCGCGCATCAATCCACGCGCTTGCCGGTGCCCTGGAAAACGTTGTTGATCGGGTGGGTCTGAATCATCCGGATCGTGTCCTCCCGGCGGTCGACGTGGATCTTGAACGTCACGTTGCCCGCATCGAAGAAGTGCACGGTGCCGCTGCAGTCGTCGTTGACGAAATACTCCCCGTGGGCGCCGCCTGCAGGCGGCGAGACGACGACGCCGAGATCGCCGGGTGGGTTGGCGATGGCGAGCTGCGGCGTGGTCAGCGTCCCGTCGCCGTTGAACTGCATCACTTCCAGGATCGCCTTGGGAAACCAAGGCGTACCAGGCGCGCTGTCCGGCGCCCGCTGGAATCCCAGGGCGGTGAAAACGTACTGTCCGCGGAGGTTTTCGTTCCTGCATCTCTTCGGCGGATCCGCTGCAGCGACGAAGGCGGGGAGGCACAGGATCAGCGGGAGGGCAGCCTTCAGAGCGTTCTTCATGTTTTCTCCTTGTGAGTGCCGCACAGCGCGGACCCGAGGGTGAACGATCGCCGTGCCGCCTTCAGGCGTCACGAAGCAAGGCTTGAAAAATTCCTGAAAAAGCGTTGAATCCGCGCCATGCCCGATGAAGACGCCTACAGATTCGGTGAGTTCGTGCTCGAGAGATCGCAGCGGCGGGTGCTGCGCCCGGATGGCAAGTCGATCGAGCTCACGCCGCGCCTCTTTAGCGCGCTCCTGTTCTTCGTCGAGCATGCGGGGGAGCTGCTCGACAAGAAGACGCTGTTCCAGGCCCTCTGGCCAGGCCTGGTCGTCGAGGAGAACAACCTGAGCCAAGTGGTGGCGGGGCTGCGGCGGGCGCTGGGTGACGACGCCCAGGGAAGCCGCTTTATCCAGACCGTGCCCCGGCACGGCTTTCGTTTCGTTGCGCCCGTCTTGAAGGAGCGTCACGTCGATGTGACGAAAGCCGCACCGAAGGAGACCCCCGCACCGGTGCCCCCCGCAGACTCCGGACGGCGCCGCCACTTGCGCCTGGCGCTCGGCGCGGGTGCCGCCGTCGTGCTGGCTGGCGCTGGATGGGCAACTTGGGTCCGCCGCCCGGTCGCGCCGGCGAAATTCACCCTGGCCGTCCTGCCCTTCAAGCCGCTCGCGGCGGAAGGCCGGGACAAGCTGCTTGAAGTCGGAATGGCCGACAGCCTGATTGCCAGGCTCTCCACGGCACCTGGGCTGGTTGTACGCTCCACAGGCGCCGTGCTGCGTTACGCCGGCGCTGCGCAAGACCCGGTGCGCGCCGCACGCGAGCTCGAGGTCGCCTGGATCGTCGACGGCTCGCTGCAACGACGCGGCAATCTGCTGCGCGCGACCGCCCGCTTGCTGCATGCAGCCGATGGTGTCGCCGTGTGGAGCGGTGGTTTCGACCAGAAGTTCACGGATGTGTTCGAAGTGCAGGACCAGATCTCCCATCGGGTCATGGAAGCGTTGCTGCCCATGCTGCAGGCGCGGCTCGGCACACCGGCGCAACTTGCCGAGATCGGTGGCACGCGCAACACGGAGGCCTACGAGCTCTACCTGGCCGCGCGATGGCGGGCGCAGGGCGGCCGGGCCGACGAAGTCGACAAGGGCGTCTCGCTGCTCAATCAGGCGATCGGTATCGACCCCTCGTATGCGATGGCCTGGGTGGAGCTGGCGCAAGTCCATCGGCGCAAGCTGTGGAACTCCGATGGGCTGGCATCGGAGGTCTTCGAGCCGGCCGATGCTGCCTTGCAGAATGCACTTGCACTGGTGCCCAACCTGGCGGAGGCCCATGCCGGCATCGGCTTCAGTCGATTCTGGTTCGAATTCGACTGGCCAAGCGCCGAGCAGTCGTTTCGGCACGCGCTGGCGCTCAACCCCAACACCACCACCGCGCACTGGGGCCTGGCCGCGCTGCTCTTGAGCCAGGACCGCCTCTCCGAGGGTTTCGTTCACCTTCGAGCGGCGCGCTCGCTCAATCCGATGTCCCCGGTGTACAACACGGTCGAAGCCAGCCTCCTGCTCGCCGGCGGGCAGAAGGACGAAGCGCGAATGCGGCTGAACCGCTCGCTCGATATCGAGCCCAATCTCTGGTTGACCCATCTGGCCCTGGGCTTGCTGTACATGTCCGATCAGCGCCCGAAAGAAGGCATCGCCGCGATGCGGCGCGCGGTGAGGCTGTCCGACTGCACACGCCCCAAAGCCGTGCTAGGCGTGCAGTTGGCGCTTCTCGGGGAAGGCGAAGAGGCACGGCAGATCCTCGACCAATTGACGAACGAATCGAAGACGCGGTACGTCACGCCGACTTCGATCGCATCGCTGCATGCGGCGCTCGGCGAAACGGCCTCGGCGCTCACGACCCTGGAACATGGCCTCGTGGCGCGAGACACCCGAATGGTCTTTCTGAAGGATGATCCCCACTGGAGGGGCCTGCGCGCGGAACCGCGTTTTGTGGCCCTCATGAAAGCACTCAAGCTGGATCGCTATGGGCCGGGTCTGACGCCGATCTGATGGGTCATCGACCGCTACTCGGGCTCGACGCGCCATGAATTTCTCTCACCGCTGGTGAGAGAAAGCCCGCCGAGGCGCCTATTCGCCCTTGATGTTCCGCTCCCGCACCACCGCGCGCCACTTCGCCGTCTCGGCCTGGATGTAGCTGCTGAATTGCTCCGGCGTCCCGCCGACCGGATCGATGCCGGCATCGGCGAGCTTGCGCTTCACCTCGGCGGGCGCGATCGCCTTCAGGTAGGCGGCGTTCAACGCACGGATGACCGGCTCGGGCGTTCCGGCGCGGACGGTGAAGCCCTGCCAGCCCTCCACCTCGAAGCCCTTGACGCCCTGCTCGGCCAGCGTCGGCACGTTGGGGTAGGCCGCAATGCGCTTCGAACCCGCAACGGCGATCGGGCGCAGCTTGCCGGACTCGATGTGCGGCCGGGCCGAGGCGCGGTCCAGGAACATCATGCCGACCTGGCCGCCGAGCAGGTCCTGCACGGCGGGCCCGCCGCCCTTGTAGGTGATGGCGACCAGCTTCATGCCGGTCTCGCGCGCGAGCAGTTCGGTGGCGAGGTGATGGGTGGTGCCCACGCTGGGCGAGGCATAGCTGAGCCCGCCCGGCGCACGCCCGGCCGCGGCGACCAGTTCCTGCAGGTTGCTCACCGGCAGCGCGCTCGGGTTGACCACGAGGAGGAAGTCGAACTTGGCCGTCATGGTCACCGGTGCCAGGTCCTTCAAGGGGTCGTAGGAAAGCTTCTCGAACATGCTGGGATTGACGGCGTAGGTCGTCATGTCGCCCAGCAGAAAGGTGTGGCCGTCGGCCGGCAACTGCCTGGCCACCGCGGTGGCGCCGATGATGCCGGAGGCGCCGGGACGGTTCTCGACCACCACCGCCTGGCCCAGCGCCTCGCCCATGCCGGGTGCGACCAGGCGCGCGAAGAAGTCGGTGCCGCCGCCGGCGGGGTAGGGGACGATCAGCCGGATCGGCTGGCTGGGCCAGCCCGATTGCGCGAAGGCCGCGGGCGCCAGGGCGGCCGCGGCGGCGAAGGCAAGAAGGGTGCGTCGATGCATGGTGATGTGTCCTCGCTTATGTCGTCTTGACGTCCCGCTGAAGAATCCTGGACAGCGCTGCCGCGAGCGTGGCCTGCGCCGTGTCGCTGCGCCCCACCGAGCGCCAGCCCACGTGCTGGTCGGGCCGCACGAGAATCGCGCCTTCGTCGGAGACGCCGCTCAGGTGGCGCCAGATGCGATCGGCATCGCGCACGGCGGCGTCGTCGGAAATCTCGATCACTTCGATCGGCAGGTCGATCGCGCGGGCCACGGCGGCAGCCGCCTCGGCCCAGCCCGATGTCTTGCGGCCGGTGAGCAGCACGAAGCTGCCCGGCTTCACCAGGTCCAGCGTCGAGACCGTTCGGCCGTCGCGCTCGAGCCAGGCATGCGGCAGGCGGTGCCCCGGCCGCGTGGTCGGCACGTAGGTCTGCCCAAGCGGATCGCGCTCCGGCGCCGGCGTGCCGTCGGGCATGACCGCGCCGATGTCGTAGTGGTAGCCCAGCTCGATGTCGTGCGCCTGCCATTCCATGCGCTGCACGTCCATGATTTTCGCCAGCCGCGCGCGGCGGGTGCGGCCTTCGGCGTCGTCGGCGAAGAAGCGGCGGAAGTTGGCGTGGCTCAGCTCGGCGTTGCCGCGTACCAGCCCGATGCCGGCATCGGTCAGCTGGTGGTTCTGGAAGGTCATGAGCGCCCACTGGATGTTGGCCGCCGCCACCGGGCGGCGCTCCGATTCGTAGCTGTCGAGCAGGCCGTCGTGCGCCTGGCCCTTCAGCACCGCGGCGATCTTCCACGTGAGGTTGTGCGCGTCCTGGATGGCGGAGTTCAGCCCCAGGCCGGTGGTGGGCGGATGGCGGTGCGCGGCGTCGCCGGCCAGCAGCACGCGGCCCCAGCGGTAGCGGTCGACCAGCACGCCCTCCACCGTCCAGTGGCCGATGCCGATGATCTCCGGCTGCAGGTCCGGGATCTTCAGCAGCTCGCGCATGCGCGGCAGCAGCGAGGCTTCTTCGAAGCGCGAGGGATCGTCGGGGCGGAAGCTGAAGTGAAACATCCACTCTTCGGAGTGCCGCCCGAAGCGCGTCGGGCCCAGCTGCCCCAGCACGCCGCTGGCCCAGGAGCCGCCTTCCGGGTTGACGAACCAGGTGGTCATCGAATAGTCGTCGTCCCAGTATTGCGACAAGTCGGCGCGGAAGTACACGGTCACCATGTGGGCCAGGTCGGTGGCGCCGGTCATGACGGCGCCCACCGCCGGCCCCACCGTCTTTCCGCCGTCGGCGCCGATCAGGTATTTGGCGCGCACGCGGATGTCCTGCTCGGTGGCGCGGTCGCGCACGATCGCGCTCACGCCCTGTTCGTCCTGCTCGAAGGACTGCAGCTGGTGGTTGTAGAGCACCTGCGCGCGGTCTTCCGCCGAGGCCAGATCGCGCAGCAGCGGCTCCATGCGCACCTGCGGGTACAGCGTCGATTCGCAGGGGCTGTCCTTCGCATAGTGCTGCGCCAGCGAGCCGCCGCCGAAGGACTCGATGCGGTAGAAGGTGCGCCGGTCCAGTTCGCCGTCGCCGGCGAGCGTGGTGCACCAGCGGATGTGCGAGATGTGCTCGAGCGGCATGGAGCGCTCGTACACGCGGTCGGCCACGCCGAACTGGCGCAGCAGCTCCATCGTGCGCTGGCTGATGTAGCGGGCCTTGGGCAGGCGCCCGGGTGCGGGATGGCGCTCGATCAGCAGGCTGCGGATGCCCTGGCGCGACAGGAACAGCGAGGAGGCGAGGCCGCAGCCGCCGCCGCCGACGACCAGGACCGGGACTTCGATGTCTCTCATGGTGCTTTCTTCGGATGTGATTGATGGGCCGTGATGCGCGCGAACAGCGCGCGGTGGCTTTGCGCCATCGATGCGCTGTGAGGCCTGCGCTGGTGGGTGAGCGCCTCGGCGAGTTCGCGCCAGTCCGCGGGCGACAGGTAGTCCACCGCCACCGGCAGCACGTAGCTCTCCTCGACTTCCATGTGGCCGAGATAGACGTCGACGTGGGTCTGCACCAGCAGCTCGAAGGCCTCGCGGCGGGCCTCGCCCATCAGCTCCCAGGCAGTGAGGGCGTGCTCCAGTTCGCGCACGGCAGATTCGCCGCGCTCGTGTTCGGCATCCAGCCGATCGAGCACGGGACGCAGGGCCGGGCAGCGCTCGCGGATGCGGGGGAACAGCAGCTCGCTCTCGCTCGCATGGTGGACGCGGGCCGGCATCTCGTCCAGGTAGAACACCATCGCGCGCAGCGCGTCGAAGTCCGGCGGACGGCCGCAGTGCCGGGCCTGCTCGACGGCCTCGCGCAGGGCTCGCAGGACCATGGCGAGAGACTCGTGGTCTTCGCGGATCAGCTGGATGGCAGCAGGCGGCTGCATGGTTCGGGGCGGCGACGTGTTGGCATGTCTGCATTGACGCACGGCCGCGCTCCGGGGTCAGTCCCCGCGACGGGGGACGCCCTTCGCCCGCGCCGGGCGCGGACGAGCGGAAAGCTCAATGCAGGGTGGAGGAGGCCATGCCGCCCTGGAAGCGCTCGGCGCTCCAGTGGTTCCAGCGGGCGAGGTACCAGGTCAGGAGCTCGCGTTCGCTGCCGATCGCCAGGCGCTGGTAGGCACGCTTGCGGTAGGTCTTGACCGTCTCTTCGCTGACGGACAGGTCCAAGGCGATGCCGACCGAAGAGAGGCCGTACAGGATCCGGGCGCACACCTCGGCCTCGCGCCGCGGCAGCGGGCTGGTGGCGACGATGCAGTGTTCGATGTCGGCCAGCGCGGTCAGCGCCTGCGCTACGTTGGGCCGGCTCTGGCAGACGTCCGCGTGCTTGGCCAGCATGGCGACCAGGAGCTCGGCCGTCTGGCTCAGCTTCTCGATGGCTTCCTGGGCGAAAGGCGAGTGAGGGTCGCCGCGCAGCACGCTCAGCCCGATGGCGCCATTGCCGCTGCGGCCGCACAGGAGGATGCGGTCGCGCACGTGCGGGTACACGCGCGGGCGCAGGTCGTCGTAGCCGTGGTCCCTGAAGTCGACGTGAATGAGGGTGGCCGTGGCGCTCTCGACGCAACGCTGGGCTTCGGTCATGGCCGGGTCGTGCCGCCACAGGCCCTGCTTGACGTAGCTGTCGACCCGGTCGCGGGCGGTGCGCTCCGGCTCCACGCAGCAGGCGGCCACCTCGCGCAGCTCGTCGCGCCCCAGGTGGAAGGCCGCGAAGTGGTCGGCACCGCACAGCGCGTGCAGGTAGGCGGCCAGCGCGGGGCCGAAGCGGTCATTGCCCATGCTGTCGACGAGGCGTGCGAGGGAGGTTTCGGGAGTGGGCCCGGCGGCGGGCCGATCCTGGACCGTCAACGTCATCATGGCTGTGTCTCCTAGGTGGTGGGGGCGCCTCGCGCCCGGACTTCTCGGTCCCGTGGCGCATTTCATTTTCCGTAATCAGATTACGCTGATCGAAATCTCGACTGTGTCAGTGGATACCCTTGTTTGTCTTAATGGATCAACCATTCAGGCCCAGCCCATCCGGCGCGAGACCTCTTCGGCGCGCGCGGCCAGGGTGGATGCGACAGGGCCGTCGAGCCGGGTGTCGATGAGGCCTGCCGAGCCCATCACGGTGATCACGCCGACCACGGCACCGGCGTGATCGAAGATCGGCGCCGAGACGCCGTGCAGCCCGGGATTGACGTCACCCAGCACGCGCGCGAGCTTGTGGCGGCGCACGTCTTCGAACAGTGCCTCGACGTCGGCCTTGCTCATCGTGCTTGCGATCCGGGTCGGGGTGGCGCCCGGATGCTGCGAGCCGGCCATTTCCCGCTGGATCAGCGAGGCGGTCACCGACGGCGGAAGGTAGGCGCCGAACACCCGGCCGGTGGACGACGTGAGCAGGGGCATGACCGAGCCCGGCCGGCCGCTGATGATCAGCGCATCGTTGGTTTCCTCGAAGCGAACGAAGGTGGGGCCGGCCGCGCCCCAGACCGCCAGGCCGACGGTGAAGCCGAGCTCGTCGCGCAACTCGCCGAGCGTGGGCGATGCCGCCTGCACGACATTGAGCCGCCGCAACGCCGCCAATCCCATGCGCACGGCCAGCGGCCCGAGCCTGTAGCCGCCGCTCGCGGCATCGCGCTCGGCCAGTCCGTTGCGGCAGAAGCTCACCAGGTAGCGGTGCGCCTTGGGCGGCTGCATCTCGGCACGCTCGGCCACGGTCTTGAGCATCAGCGGTGCGCCGGTATCGATCAGCGCCGACAGCACGCGCACGGCGGTGTCCACGGCCTGGACGCCGCCTGCGTCGTCTTCGCCGGGAGACGCGCCGTTGCCGTTCGGGCTGTCTTCGGTCGGGTTCATCCGCATCAGCCTAGCATGCGCCACCGTGCGGAAGAGGCTTCAGCTTCGCGCCGCCGACAGCAGGCCAGCGAAGCGCGCCACGCGCTGGCCCTGGTAGCGGGCCGCGGCGAGTTTCTCTTCCGGAAGGCCCTTGCCCCGACCATCGGTGAAGCTGATGCCGTAGGGGTTGCCGCCCGCCGCATACAGCAGCTTGTCGGTGTAGCCCACCGGCACGATGATCGCGCCCCAGTGATAGAAGACGTTGTGCAGCGCGAGCAGCGTGGACTCCTGGCCGCCATGCACATTGCCCGCGCCGGTGAAGGCCGCGGCAGCCTTGTCCTGCAGCTTGCCCTGCGCCCAAAGCGGCCCCAGCGTGTCGATGTACTGCTTGAGCTGCGCCGCCGGCAGGCCGAAGCGCGTGGGCGTGCCGAAGACGAAGCCGTCGGCCCAGGCCATGTCGTCCAGCGTGGCCTCGGGCACATCGGACGTGGCCTCCAGGTGTTCCTTCCAGCCCGGCTTGGCGGCGATGGCCTCGGGGCCGGCCAGCTCGCGCGCCTTGCGCAGGCGGGTCTGCGCGCCGGTCGCGCGCGCGCCTTCCTCGACGGCGCGCGCCATCTGCCAGGTGTGGCCGGTGCTGCTGTAGTAGACGATGGTCACGTTGGCCATGAAGTTCTTCTTTTCTAGACGGTGAGGACGATCTTTCCGAAGTGCCGGTTGGCGGCCATGCGCGCCAAGGCGCCGCCGGCTTCGGCCAGCGCAAAGCGGCTGTCGATCGGCAGCCTGAGCCGGCGCTCGCCGATGGCGTTGCCGAGGTCGGCCAGCATCTTCGCGTTGAGGGTGCGGATCTCCGCGCTGGAGCGGGTGCGGAAGGTGACGCCGATGTAGCTGATGCGCCGCAGCGCATGCAGCTGGAAATCGAACTCACCGCCGGCACCGCCCAGGCGCCCCAGGTTGACGATGCGCCCGCCGATCGCGGCCGTCTGCATGGTCTGGGAGAAGTGCTGGCCGGTGACCTGGTCGACGATCACTTCCACGCCCTTGCCGCCGGTGGCTTCCAGCACGCGCTGGTGCCATTCGGGCTCGCCGGGGTCGAGTGCGAGGTCGGCGCCGAACTCGGCCAGCCGGGCCCGGCGCTCCGCGCTGGTGGAAGTGCCGATCACCCGGCCGGCGCCGAGCAGGCGCGCGATCTGCAGGCCCATCAGGCCGACGCCCGAGGAGGCGCCGTGGATGAGCACGTCCTGCCCGCGCTGCAGCTGCCCATGGGTGACGATGGCGTCGTGCATGGCCTGCAGGGCGAGCGTGAGGATGCTGGCTTCTTCGTAGGGCAGGGCAGCGTCGGGAATCCTGCAGGCACGGCCGCCATCGGTGACGGCGTACTCGGCGTAGGCGCCGGCGCCGGTGCACATCACGCGGTCGCCCGGCTTCCAGTCCCCGGCTTCCGGCCCGGCCTCCACCACCTCGCCGGCCCACTCCATGCCGATCACGCTGTCGTTCTTCGCAGCGAGCCCGGCGAGGTCGGCGCGGTTCAGGCTGGCGGCCTTGACGCGCACCAGGATTTCGTTGGGCTTGGGCTGCGGCACCGGGACGTCGGCCAGCCGCGCGCCCTCCGCCGTGGAGATGATGGCTTTCATCCGGCCAGCATAGGCAGCGCCCCTGGCGCGGTATGCCCCCCTGCGACGGGACAGACAGACGGTCGCGCGCGGCTAAGCTGGAACGCATGATCTACGAGCTGCGCCTCTATTCCGTCGCCCCGGGCCGCATGGCCGACGTGCACACGCGCTTCAACGAGCACTTCCCGGCGCTGTTCGCCAAGCACGGCGTCGATTGCGTGGCACGCTGGAACGCGGTGGCCGGCCCCGATGCGCCGCGCTTCGTCTACCTGATGGCCTACCGCGACTACGCGCACCGGGAAGCGGTGTGGGCCAGCTTCTACGCGGACGCGCAGTGGTGGCGCATCCGCGCCGAGACCAACGCCGGGCACGAGATGGTCGAGCGGCACGACCTGTTCTTCCTCAAGCCCAATGCGGCCTGGCCGGCGGCATCCGACGCGGAGGCGCCGGTGGGCGGCCTGCACGAGCTGGTGCAGCAGCAGATCGCGCCCGGGCAGAACGCCAACGCGAACGTGTTCCTGAAGGAGACGTGGCTTCCGTCGGTACGCGAGGCAGGAGGGCGCGTCCTGGCGGTGTGGGACGTGGCTTCCGGTGCGGGCATGCAGAAGATCGTGCTGTTGTATGCCTGGCCGGATGCGGCGACCTGGCATGCGGGGCGGCAGGCGATGGATAGGAGCGAGGCGTTGCGCGAGGCCTTCGCCGAGCAGCGCAGGACGCATGGCACGGCGCTGTTCGAGCGCGCCGAGGTGAACCTGCTGGACCCGGCGCCGGGCATGACGATCCGTGCGGGGCTGGGGCGCGGCAGGGCCTGAGCGGACCTTCGGCGCTCACGCGGCGTTGATCGCCAGTTGCGCGGCGAACGCCCGTTGGTAGGCCGGCCGCGCTTCGCCGCGAGCGACATAGGCGGCCAGGCTGGGAAACTCGTTCAGCAGGCCGGACGGTCTCAGCCGGAGCAGCACCGACACCATCAGCAGGTCGCCCGCGCTGAAGCCGCCGTCGAGCCAGTCGCCGTCGCCCAGGCGGGCGGCCAGCTGGTTCAGTCGGGCGCGCACCCGGTCCACGACGAGGGGCAGGCGCTCGGCCTTCCAGGGCCTGTCGCCTTCCACCAGCTTGACGGTGACGAGTTCGAGGATGGGAGGCTCGACCGTATTGAGCGCCGCGAACATCCACGTGATGGCGCGCGCCCTTGCGTTGGCATCGGCGGGGAACAGGCCGGGGCGGCGCTCGGCGATGTGCAGCACGATGGAGCCGGTCTCGAACAGCGCGAGCTCGCCTTCGTCGTAGGTGGGGATCTGGCCGAAGGGATGCAGCGCCAGATGCGCGGCCTCCTTCATCGCGCGGAAGGACACCAGGCGCACCTCGTAGGGCAGGCCGGCTTCCTCCAGCGCCCAGCGCACGCGCGTGTCTCGCGCCAGACCCTTGCCGCCGTCGGGCGACCGTTCGAAGGCGGTGATGGTGATGGTCATCGTGCGTGTCCTTTCGTGCTCGAACCCCAGAGGTATCGCTCGGCATTTCGAATCCCTGATTATTTCCAAGACATGAACGCCAAGGTGCGAAAACGCACATACGCGGGGCCCTTGGCCGGCGCAAACTTCATCCCACACCAACCCGTTCGATGACTTGAAGGAAACCGACATGAACACCGCTTCCAAGCTCCTCTCCGGCTTTGCGCTCGCGATCCTCGCTGCCGCAGGCGTTCAGGCAGAAACCTATCATGGCGTGGTCAAGGTCACATCGACGCAGACCCGCGCTGCAGTCCGCGCTGAAGGCGTCGTGGCCGCACGCAGCGGCGACCAGTTCAGCGATGTGGCCGGGCAGGGCGTCGCCCGTATCGCCAGCTCTGTCGAGCGAGCTTCGGTTCGTTCGCAAGGAGTCCTTGCCGCTCGCAGTGCGAACCCGTATGCGGAAGGCTACGGTCAAGGCGTGACGCGCGTCGAATCGCATGTCGACCGCGCCAGCGTGCGCATCCAGGCCCGCGCAGTTGCGCGCGGGGATGACCTCGCGATCTGAAGCGCGGCGCCCTGGGGCATCAAGGCGCGTTCGAACTGTGCACCGAGAACGGCCTGAACGGCAGGCTCAAGCCCCCGGCGTACTCGCCATTCGGCGTCAGTGTCGGGCATCCGGGACCGTCCGACGGACAGAAGCTGGTCTGGCTCGACGGCAGGGAGTAGCGCACGATCCCGCAGCGGTACTGCTTGATCGAGGCGCCCGAATAGTCCGCCACGGCGACCATGCAACCACTGGTCGAATACTGGTCGAGCTCGGCCACGGCGACAGGATCGACTCGCGAATCGGCCATCCGGCGGATCACGCTGCCGGTGCCGTCGTTTCGAAAGCCGACCCAGCCCCATTGGCGCTCGGCGCGCCGGTAGAACAGCACCGCGGTATTCAAGGCGTCCGGACGCTGATCCAGGCCCTTCGACTCCGATAGCCCGGTGACGCCGGCGCCAAGCCCGGTGACGCGGCCCACTTCGGCGATGTCCGCGGGATCAGGCGTCGTCGGCTTGGGCCCGGCGGCATAGCGCCCGAGCGAGTAGATGCGCAGCGTTCCGTCCTGCGTGGCGATCCATGCGCGTGGTTGGCGGGGCGTGGTTCGCCAGTAGGGCGTGTCGGGAACGCGCTCGCGGTCATCCTTGTTCCAGTACGAGCGCACGGTCGTTGCAACGCCGGTGGGCTTTCCGTCGAGGTTGACGATCTTCACCAGCACGGGCGCCGATTGCGGGTGCGCCGCAATCGGGTATGGCCACTGGTCCGGCCCCATGCCGATGTTCCGAGTCTCGGCGTTGCTCTCTTCGCTGTTCAGGAACATGCCGTTCGTGAACCGGAGGTAGGGGCCGAGATCGATGAAGGCCGCCTTCTTCTCCGAATTCGAGATGACCACGGCGACGCCGCCCTTGGCATAGGTGGCATGGAATTCACCGCCCGGCAGGAACTTCGAACGGTTCTGCGCGAGGGGCGAGGCGAGCAGGCCGATGCTCGAGACTTCTTTTCCCACCGGGTGCACCACCGCATCGAAGGGCGTCATGCCGGTCGTGACCTTGATGCCGGTCGGGGCCTTCATGGTGTCGGGCAAGTCGACGTAGCCGACGATCTTCATGAAGATGAAATTGCCTTGGTCCCAGAAGCCGACGTGCACGGAATCGATGAAGCCGTGCCACCAGTCGTAGCGGGGTCCTTTCAGGGTGCAGCCCTCGCATGTGGCACCGAGCGAGACGATGGCGACCTTTCCTTTCACGTTGACTGTGTCCCACAGGGACACCACGGCCAGTTCGCCGCCGGCCGTCGAACTGATGCCGGTCGGCACGAGGCCAACCGGAAACTGCACCGACGCGCGGTTCGAGGCCGTCGTGTTGCCGATCGTGAAGAGCGTGGCTCCCCTCGTCGCGCTGCCCTGCGTGCCGATGATCGAGACGCGGCAGGAGCTGTCCGCCGAGTTGGCGCAGCGGTCGGCAACGATCGGGAGGTCAGCCGCCTCGTTCGGCGACAGCACGCCGTCGCGGTAGTAGCCGTCCATCGCGGAGGGCAGCAACTTTCCCGCTTGCCACAAGATCTGCGGGCGCTGCATCCACGTGTTGCGATCCACGGCAGAGGCCTGGAACCACGCAACCGAATCAGAGGCGGACGAGCCGGCGAGCGGCACGCCGATCGCCGCCCCGTGCGTGCTCACATAGTTGTTCGACATGGCTGTCGATTCCTTGCCGAGCTGATACGCCACCTTGCAGGTGCCGCCGCAATGACTGATCTGCCCGACGTCGGCACGCAGCGGAAATGTCTGCACGTCGGTCCTCGTCGGCGGCTCGCCGAAGCGGTAGGTGATCGCGGCCGGCGAACTGTAGGCGTTGCCGATGGCTTTGTAGGCGGCAGGGTTCACCACCCCGGATGCATTCACGATGTCGTTGGGCAGCGCTCCCGCGAAAGACGCTCCGCCGCTGCCGGCGACCTTCGCCCGTGTCGAGTCGACCGGCTGCGCGTGCGCTGCTGAAGCGAGAAACAGGAGGATGAGGAAGAGGTGTTTCATGGCTGCGAACCTCATCGTCCCACATGGCAGCCGATCGACTGTCAATCAGAACGCATGGCGGATGCCAAAATCGTATCCGGTGGAACGACGCGGTGCGAATCCTGACGTTCCCGCACCCGTGGAGAGGCACGTCACGCCGCCCGTTACCGCCCCCATGACGGCCGGATTGTTCTGGCCGTCCTTGATCCGAATCCGGGCTGCCGTCGCGTAGAGCGCCGTGCGCTTGGAGAGGTTGTACTCGTATCCGATCGCAAGCTTGTTGACGGACGCGTCACGCCGCGGTGTCAGAGGAGTCGCGAGCGGCCCCAAGTCGTTGTCGAACTTGACGCGTGAGTAGGCGGCCTTGATCAGCCCCGGGCCGACAGGCACAGTGACGCCCAGGAGCCCGCCCTTGTACTTGTCCGAATCGCGCAGCGTGACGGAGCCCAGCACCGGAACCGGCGCCGCCGACAGCGCCCGGTCCGTGACTTGCGAAACCTCGCCGAAGATCTTCATGAACCCAAGATCGTACGAGGCACCGAGATTGATGGTCTTGATCTTCTCGTCGAGATTGACGCCGGTGGGCAGTCCAATGGCGTTCACGCCGGTGGTGTCCGCTGCCGTGCTCTCTCCGTACGCCAAAGCAACATCGAGCGGCCCCGCGGCATAGCCCAAGCGGCCACCGAAATAGCGCCCCTTCCTGCTCGGACTTCCCGGCAGATTGCTTTGCGAGGCGTTCTCGTGCAGGGCGTATTGAAATTGCCCATAGACCCCGCCCAGGTTGGGCGGAAGGAAGTAACCGATGCCGTTGCTGGTGCGAAGGTAGTTGTCGGAAGCGGCCACCGGGGAGCCAGGACCTCTCACGACCTGCAAGCTGGTTCCGACGCTCGACACGACATTGGCACCGACGCCGATCGTGCTGAACGGGCTGAACACCGAGTCGTTCCAGAATGTCGGGGTGAAGTCGCGGCCCATGCGAAGCTCGCCGAACGGACCCGACAAACTGACGGTGGACCGCCGATTGAAACTGGAGATCGCGGTCGCTCCGTTGTCGGGTGTGGTTCCGGCCTCCAGCCAAAAGCCGGCGGCAAGTCCACCGCCAAGATCTTCCGTGCCGCGAAAGCCCAGACGACTGTTGGAGACATTGCTGTTGGACAAGGCAGTCTGGCTCTTGGTGACGCCACCCGGCGCGATGGCGGGTGGAAGTACAAATGACGCCGTGTTGTTGTAGAAGTCGCTCTTGGCGCTGTAGTGGCTGACCCCGACATCGACCACGCCGAAGAGCGTGAGGGACGACTGGGCCGTCGCCGCGGTGGTGCAGGACAGCAGGCTCGCTGCCACGATGGTGGTTTTGTTCATGTTCTGATTTCCGTGGAAAGGGTGAAGCGATGCGCGACGTCCCGCGTCACTCGGGCTTGAAGCCGGCGCCCTTGAGCAGTTCGGCGCTTTGAGTCACGAAGCTGGCGACGTAGCGCTTGAACTGCTCGGCATCCTGGGTCACGGGCTCGACGCCCAGGCTTGCCAGCGCGCCCGACTTGCCCAGCTCGGTCATGGCGGCGTTGATCGCACCGTTGAGCAACTGGACGCGATCGGCGGGCGTGCCCTTGGGCGCCCACACGCCGTACCACGATCCGTATGTGAAGCCGGGCAGCCCGCTCTCCTGCACGGTCGGCACATCGGGCACGAGCGGGCTGCGTTTGGCGGAGGTGATTGCGATGGGACGCACGCGGCCGGCCTTGGCCAACGGCAGCACAGATATCATTGAATCCATCAGAAGCTGAACGTGTCCGCCCCCTACGTCCACTAGCGCTGGTTGCGTTCCTTTGTAGGGAACATAGGTGAACTTGACGTTGCCCTGTTTCGCCAGAAGCAGCGTGGCCAGGTGACTGGGTGCCCCCGCCGCGGGTATCGCCGCCGTCCACTTTTCCGGTTCCTTCTTGACCGCAGCAAGTACCTCGGTGAGCTTGCGAGGCTCGAGCTGAGGCGCGATGACGAGCATCAGCGGCGCCTCGGCAACGCGGGCAATCGGCGAGAAGTCCGTTTGCGGGTCGTAGGGCGGCGTGGCGACGACCTCTTTGGCCAGCACGTGCGTGGCGGCGGAGAACAGCAGCGTATAGCCATCGGCGGAAGCGGTCTGGACCGCCTTCCCGCCCAGGGCGCCATTCGCGCCGGCGCGGTTTTCCACAATCACCGATACCCCGAGCTGCGTGTGAAGTTGATTGGCCAGCAGGCGAGCGATGTTGTCTACGCCGCCTCCCGCAGCAAACGGAACAATGATGCGGATCAGTCGATCGGGGAATTTGGCGCTCTGCGCCCATGCGGGTGCGACCGCGAGCATCGCGCACGCGACCAGGACTTTCAGTGATCTCATGGAGTCTCCTTTGATTTTGATGAGGGATCCGGTGAAGAGGCCGCCGGCGGTCTCTGGCGGCGACGGCGCTCGAAGACGCGCAGAGACTCGTCCATCGACTCCGCATCGACGCCTCGCGTGATGAACACAATCCGGGTGCGTCTGTCCGCGCTCGGCCAAGCCGGCAGTGACTCGGGCGGCTGGTACAGGTGCTGGACGCCGTGGAACACGAGCGGCTGCTCGGGCTGCTCCTGCAGGTTGACGATTCCCTTCACGCGCAGCAGGTCTTCGCCCCGCATGGCGATCACCATGTCGAGCCAGGCGTAGAAGCCGTCGCGCGGAAGCGGGTCGTCGCGCACGATCACGAACGAATTGATGCCGCCCGAGTGCGGCGACGGCTCGCCTGCGCCGCCGGCGGCCGGAATCGGTCTGTAAGACAGGCCACTCTCCACGGGGACGGAGCGTGAGTCGTTCGTGCGCGTCTCCATCGTCTGCCGCAGCACTCGCGTGTGCTCGTCGCGCTGCTGATTCACAACGCCCGTCGGATTCAGGGCCCTCAGGCGGTCCAACAATGCGGGCGAGATCGGTTCTTTCAGCAGGTCCATCTTCGTGAGGAACAGCTGATCGGCCATGGCGACCTGCCTGGCGGCCTCCGGATGTCGTTCGAGCGTGCCAAGCGCCAACACGGCGTCGACCGTGCAGCACACGCCCGACAACACGAAGCGATCCTTGACGGCAGGCTCTCCCATCAAGGTTCGGAGGATGGGCGCAGGGTCGGCGAGGCCGCTGGTCTCGATCACGACCTGGCGCAGCGCCGGGCCGCCGGTTGCGTCTCGTTCGCCGAGACTCACCAGCGCCCCGATGAGATCGCCGCGCACCGCGCAACACATGCAGCCGTTGGCCAGCAGGATGGTGTCTTCAGTCGTCTGAGCGATGAGATCGTGGTCGATGCCGATCTCACCGAACTCGTTGACGATCACCGCGGTTCCTTGCAGATCGGGTTCCCGTAGAAGCTCGTTCAGGAGCGTCGTCTTGCCGCTACCCAGAAACCCGGTGAGCACCGTCACGGGCACGCGATCGCGCCCGGGCCGGTCGCTGGCCAACAACGAGGAGAAGTGGCCACTCATGATCCGCCCTGCGTTCGCCCGCCATGGAGCTCGGCGAAGGAATTCAAGGTTCGCTCCAGCCTGGCCAGCAACCATTCGCTCGCCTCGGAAGCAAATTCCTCCCGCTCGAGGCCCTCCAGCAGCGACTGAAGTGGAAGGCCCGTGGCTTGCGATGTCGGGCGGGCCCGGAAGAACTCCTCCACTGCCAAGACACCTGAGCGAAGGCCTGCGTCCTCCAGGTAGTCGACGATGTCGAGTTCGAAGTCGACCAGCTGGAGGCTCACGCCGCCCGCGCCGCAGCCGCAGCTGGAGCCGAGCGCAACGTGACGCATCGCCAGCTCGCTCCACAGGCGTGAGAGCCTGGAGGCGCGCTGCGACAGGTCATCGGCCATGACGACGCTCACTGGCCGGCCCAGGCGAGGTCGGTGGAGCCGTTGCCGCCGTTGGCCGGCGTGCTGCGCAGCGTGCGCGTCGCTTCATGGTCAACCTGCCCCCTTGAGTCCAGCGCGACGCGGTAGACCTCGCGCGCCACCTTGGCGCTCACGTAGCCCTCGCGCACGTCCTCCGCGACCAGATCGACGTCTCGCTCCAGCGGATCGCCGAAGCCGCCCCCGCCGCCCGACAGCATCTTGTAGGCGTCGCCACGCTCCAGCCGCACGTTGAAGATCTTTGCGTTCAGGTGGTCGGTCTTCCACTCGCCCTTGTGGCGTACGGCCAGGCCGTTGCCCATGGCGTCGCCGCCGCCTTCCAGGCCCCAGGGCTTGCAGTGCACGCGGTCGATGCGAGTCGTCACGGTGAAGGGCGAGAGCGCCTGCACCACCATCTCCGCACCCAGGCCACCGCGGTACTGACCCGCGCCGGCACTGTCCTGACGGATCTGGTACTTCTCGACCAGCACCGGGTACTTGGCCTCGAGTTGCTCCGTCGGGCTGTTGTGCGTGTCGCCGTCGTTGATGCAGACCGTGACGGACACGCCGTCCTCGCTGCTCTTCGCGCCCCAGCCGCCGCCCAGCGGCCCGATGCCCACGATGAAGAGCCGCCCGTCCTCCGGCGAGATGCCATGGATGTTGGGGAACACCAGGTCGGCATGGTGGCCGGCGATGGAACGGTCGGGGATGGCCGGGGCCAATGCCTTGAAGATGGTGTCGATCACCGTCATCGGGAAGGTCATCCACACCCGCATCGGGTAGGGCCGTTCGGCGCTGATCACCGTGCCCATCGGCATGATCACCTTCAGCGAACGGAAGCTCCCGTCGTTGACCGGGTAGTCCGTCGGCGTGGTCAGGCACTTGTAGGCCACCTGCGCGCAGGCGATGCCGGTGGTGAAGCCCGAGTTGTAGAAGCCGCGCACCTGCTTGCTGACGTCCGACAGGTCCACCGTCATCTCCTCGCCCTGGACGGTCACTTTCACGCGGATCGGGATGCGCTTGCCGATCTCCAGGCCGTCGTCGTCCATGAAGGATTCGGCCTCGTACACGCCGTCGGGGATCGACAGCGTGTTCTTGCGCGCGACCGCCTCGGAGGAATCCATGATCTGGCGGATCGAGCCGTTCACCGCATCGGCGCCGTAGCGCTGCAGCAGCTCGACGTAGCGGCGCTCGCCCGTGGTGATCGCCGTGATCTGCGCGCGCAGGTCGCCCAGTGCCCGCTCGGCCAGCCGCACGTTCATCGCGATGATGTCGATGAGGTCCTGATTGACCACGCCCTCGCGCTGGTACTTCATGATGGGGATCTGAATCCCCTCGCTGAAGATGTCGGTGGTCACGTTGCCCAGCGTGCCGCCCACGTCCAGCCAGTGCGCCATGCAGCAGGTGAAGCCTTCGAGCCGGCCCTCGTGGTACACCGGCATGGTGAAGGTGAAATGGTTCAGGTGGCTGCCGGTGGTGTAGGCGTCGTTGGTGACCAGGATGTCGCCGGGCAGGATGTTGTCGTAGCCGAAGTGCTTGATCTTCGCCTTGACCGTCTCCGACATGCCGCGGATGAACATCGGCAGGCCCAGACCGATGGACACCGTGTCGCCCTCCTTGGTGAACAGGCCGACCGTGAAGTCCAGGGCCTCGTAGATGATGAGGTTGTAGGCGGTGCGGGTGAGGTTGGTCTTCATCTCCTCCGTCACGGCGTACAAGCCGTTGCGGATGATCTCGACGGTGACGGGATCGACCGTCGCGGGGGTGTTCGTAGGGGTGCTCATGTCCGATCGCTCCCGATGGAGATTTGAAGATTGCCGAGTTCGTCCACGCGCATCTCGTCGCCTGGTTGCATCACGGTGGTCGAGGCGTGCTCCTCGATCAGCGCCGCGCCGCTGACAACGTTGCCCGAGCGCAGCAGATCGCGCCGGTAGACCGGCGTGTCGGCCCAGCCGCCGGATCGGAAGTACACCGGCTTGACAGCACGCATCGCGGCCTTCTCGGGTTTGGACGAGCCCTCGTCCACCTGGTGCCTTGGCGGCTTCTTCATCGTGCCGAGCACGGTGACGCGCAGGCTCACCAGGTCAGCCGGTTCCTTCGGTGCCGAAGTGCCGTAGCGCACCTTGTGGAGCTCGTCGAACTGCTGCTTGATCGCGGAGCGGTCCTTACCCTCGAAGAAGGCCATCGGCAGGTCCACCGTGACGGCGTGCTCCTGACCCACGTAGCGCATGTCCGCGGCACGCTCGATCACGACGCCGTCTGCCTTCATGCCGGACTGCTCCAGCGCGGCACGGCCTTCGTCTTCCATCGTCTTGTAGGCCGATTCGATTTCCTCGAAGGACACATCGTTGAGCTTGCGGAACACCGAGCGCACGTAGTCGTAGCGCAAGTCGGAGAACAGCATCCCGTAGGCCGAGAAGTAGCCTGGGGCGTACGGGATCAGCACCTTGCGGATGCCGATTTCGCGCGCGATCGCCGAGGCGTGCAGCGGCCCGGCGCCGCCATACACCACCATGGTGAAGCTGCCGGCGTCCAGGCCGCGTTCGGTGGTCACGGCCTTCACGGCATGCGACATCTGCGTCACCGCGATTCGCAGGATGCCATCGGCCGCTTCGGTCGGGTCCAGGCCCAAGGGGCCGGCCACGCGCTCGGCCATCTGGCGCTTGCAGCCTTCCAGATCGAGCTTGAGTTCGCCGCCGAGGAAGTTGTCGGCGTCGAGCCGGCCCAGCACCAGGTTGGCATCGGTCACGGTCGGCTCCTTGCCGCCGCGGCCATAGGCCACCGGACCGGGGATGGAGCCGGCGCTCTGCGGTCCCACGCGCAGCGCATTGCCGGTCTCCACGCGCGCGATCGAGCCACCGCCGGTGCCGACTTCGTGGATATCCATCATCGGGATCTGGATCGGCAGCGCGCGCTCATAGCCGCCGATCAGGGCGGAGCCCGTCGTGAGCGGCCGGCCCTCGCTGATCACGCCTGCCTTGGCCGTCGTGCCGCCCATGTCGAAGGCGATCGCATCGCCCATGCCGAGCTGCGCGCAGATGGCCTGCGCCCCGATCACGCCGGCCGCGGGGCCCGACTCCAGCATGCGAACGCAGCCGACGCGCGCATGCTCGATCGGAAACAGGCCACCGGTCGACTGCACGATGTAGAAATCGCCGCCGAAGCCCTTGCCGGAAAGGTGAGTTTCAAGCTGACCGAGGTATTCGGAGACGCGCGGCCCGACGTAGGCGTTGGCCACGACCGTGGAGACGCGCTCGAATTCGCGGTATTCCTGCGACAGCTCGTGCGATGCAGAAACAAAAGCACCCGGCAGCTCTTCCTGCAGGATCTGCTTGACGCGCTGTTCGTGTGCAGGATTGCGATAGGAATGCAGCAGCAGCACCGCCACCGCCTCGATGTTCTGGCCCTTCAGCTCGCGGGCCAGCTCTCGCACCGCGCCCTCGTCCAGCGGTTTGTGCAAGCTGCCGTCGGCGCGCAGGCGCTCGGCCACCTCGAAGCGCAGCGAGCGCTTGACCAGCGGCTGGTGCTTGTTGAAGAACAGGTTGTAGGCATCCGGACGGTTGACGCGGCCGATCTCGTAGATGTCGCGAAAGCCCTCCGTGATCAGAAGCGCCGTGTTGGCGCCGTTGCGCTCCAGCAGCGTGTTGATGGCGATGGTGGAGCCGTGCAGGAACAGCTGGCCGTTGCGCACATCGATGTCGGCGCTGTCCAGCGTGGCCTGGATACCGTTGACGAGCTGGCCGTGTGTCGAAAGCGCCTTGCCGAACATCAGCTTGCCGGTGGACTCGTCGAAAGCGGCCATGTCGGTGAAGGTGCCGCCGATGTCGACCGCAATGCGCAGATGGGGTTTGGATTGGGTTGCCATGTGTGTCTCGGCGCCTCAGGCTGCCGTTCCGATGCGGTTGCGCAGAATGCCCAGGCCGGTGATCTCCACCTCGACCACGTCGCCTTCCTTCATGTACAGCGGCGGCTCGCGGCGGTCGCCGACGCCCCCGGGCGTTCCGGTGGCGATCACGTCACCGGGCGACAGCGGCGTGAAGCGGGAGATGTACTCGACCAGCACGGGAATGTTGAAGATCAGATCGTCGATGCTCGCGTGCTGCATCACGTTGCCGTTGACACGCGTCTCCAGCGTCAGCTTGGTGACGTCCGGCACCTCATCGCGGGTCACCAGATACGGTCCGAACGGCGCGGTACCGGGGAAGTTCTTACCCGGCGTGAACTGGTGCGTGTGGCGCTGCCAATCGCGAACGCTGATGTCGTTCAGGCACGCATAGCCCGCGATGTGCTCGAAGGCCTGCGCCTTGGGGATGTCGCGTCCGGCCTTGCCGATCACGAAAGCCAGTTCGCCTTCCCAGTCGAAGCGCTCGGAAAAGGCCGGGCGCAGAACGGTGTCTTCATGCGCGGCCAGCGTGTCGTTGAAGCGGATGAACAGCGACGGATATTCGCTGTCACCGCGCTTGGTCTCGGCCACGTGGGTCTTGTAGTTCAGCCCCACGCAGATCAGCTTGGGAGGATTGGGAATGACCGGCAGCGCGCGCACCGCCGTGGCCTGCACAGTGCTGCCGCCTGCCGCGGCCGCCTGCTCGAGTTCTTGCAAGGCATCGGCACGCAATACCGACAGGAGGTCGGGATGCCGGCCGAGGAAATCGGCCGGCGGCAGTCGGTAGTGGTCTCCTTGCACCACGCCGTAAGTGGCCTGCCCGGCGTGTATGAAGCTGGTGAGTTTCAAACGAGTCTCCTTGGTCCAAATCGCTGCGTTGGTTTGCTCGGAATGAGTCGGTTGCAGCAGCCAAGGCAAATGTAAAAATCCAGGAGCTCCCCGCATAGATAGAATTCAGAGCAATCAGACTTGCCATATTTGGCATATCGCGAATGGGGTGTCCCTATGAACGTCGCGGCCGTCAGGCTCTTTCTGGAGGTGTTGGACGCTGGCAGCCTGAGCAAGGTCGCGGCCAGGCGACAGACGGTGCAGTCGCACATCAGCCGCCAGATCCATGACTTCGAAGCGGGTTTCGGCGGCCCTCTGTTCCGGCGAACGGGCAGGGGCGTGGCGCCGACCGAACTGGGCGAGCGCGCGGCGGTGCGGCTACGGTCCTGGCTGCTCGAGACCGATCGTCTGGCGGAGGAACTTCGCGAGGAATCGGGCAAACTGCTCGGCGAGGTCCGCCTGGGCGTCATCCCGTCGGCAGCGCATCCACTGATGACACGGCTTTTTGAGCGCCTGCAGGTCGAGCACCCGGGCATCCGTCTCAACATCGCCGAAGCTCAGGGCACCGAGCTCAACGCCATGCTTGACAGCGGGGCGGTCGACATGGCGATCCTCTTTCGATTCAATCGCCCGAGCGGTAGCGAAGAAAAGCTGCTGAGCGTTGCGCATACCTACTTGATTGCTGCACCGGGTGACGGGCTCACGAAAGAGCCCACGGTCAACTTCTCGTGCTTGTCCGGTCTGCGCCTGGTGCTTCCTCGACGTCCCAGTCATTGGCGCAATGCACTTGACGAGGCAGCCCGAAGCCTGGGCTTCGCGCTGACCCCCGTCGCCGAAGTCGATTCGCTGACGATGCAGAAGGAACTCGTGGCACAGACGGCTGGCCTCTATTCGATGATGGGACCGTACTCGATTGCCACGGAGCTGCAACGCGGCCGTCTTCAGGCCAGCAAGCTCGTCAAGCCTGATCTCTTTCGCCACGTGACGCTGGCGTTCCCCAAGCAAGGCAAGCTTTCGCCCGCGTGCAGGATGGTTGCCGAGATGATTCAGCAGATTGTTCGCGCATGGGGGAGCGAGCTCACCGAGCCCACGGGCGCGTCCGGGCGATCTCACCGCTCGGCGATGTAGTGCTGGGTCGTCACCGCCTCGCCGTCGCGCAAGAACATCCGCACACGCGCCTCGATGTCCTGGTCGGCCAGCGTGGCCCGGGCACGCTGGTGCAGGTAGTCGGCCCAGGAGGCGACGATGAATCGCTCGACGTAGCGCGACGGATCGCCGAGGTCGCGATAGACGCGCCACAGGGTGGCGCCGTCGCGGCGCCGCGAGGCGCGCAGCTGGGTCACGGCATTCAGGAACTCCTCGGCTTCGCCGGCGCGGATGCGATAGCCGATCTCCACCGACACCGGGCCATCGTCCGGAAGCGGCTGGTCCTTGATGAAAAGATCTTCCCAGAGCGCGACGGGCGTGACCTCGGGCGAAGCGCCCATCCGCAGGGGCAGCCAGCGGGCGAGAAAGATGCCTCCCGTCATGGCGAGGGCTGCGATGCTGAGCGCAATGGCCAGCCCGGTGATGCCGGAAACCGCGCCCCAGAATGCCGAGCCGATGGCGAACGAGCCCAGCGCGCTGACCGTGTGCAGTGCCACGGCGCGCGAACGGACCCAGGGCGGCGCGCTGGACTGGGTGGCGGTGTTGAAGGTGGCCATGACCGCCATCCAGGCGGCGCCGCCGATGGCAAGTGCCGCGAAGACCACAGTGGGAATGCGCACGAAGGCAGCGATGAGCATCACCGTGGCGAAGACCATGCACCCCAGGGCGACGAGGCGCTCGAGCCCCAGGCGCGCGCGCAACTTGCCCAGCACCAGGCCCGCAGCGACCGCGCCTGTGCCCAGGCATCCCATGAGGAAGCCGAATCCGGCGGCGCCCAACTTGAGTTGTTGTGCCGCGATGGCCGGCAACAGCGCCCACAGCGCCGAGCCGGTGCCGCTGTAGGCGACGGTGCGCAGCAGCTGGGCCAGGATCATCGGCGAGTGCCTTGCATAGCGCAGGCCCGCGACAGTGCCGCTCCAGAGGCGCTCCGCCGGCAGGGGCGACTGGGCATGCGGGGCAGGGGGCCAGCGCCGCACCGCTTGCATCATCACCAGTGCGCTCGCCACCGCGACTACGAACACCCAGCCTGCACCGAGCCATGCGAATACGAAGCCCGCGATGGAGGGCCCCAAGGCCCGCGCGCTGTTCCAGGCGATCGACATCGCCGTGATGGCTTGTGGCATGTCCTCGCGCGGCACCGTGTCCGCCACGCTGGTGTTCCAGGCCGGTGACAGCAGCGCCGTGCGAGCATCCGGCGGCAAAGGTGAACAGCAGCGTCGCCGGTCCCGCCCGCCCAATGCGAGCAGGGACAGGACAACGACGATGGCCACCTGAACGGCGAGCGCATTAGGATCAGCCGCCGCCTGGTCGGTGGTGTCGGCCAGCACGCCGGCCGGCAGTGCCAGCAGGAACATCGGCAGGAACACGGCGGTCTGTACCAAGGCCGCGAGGAAAGAGGAGCCCGTGAGCTCCACCATGAGCCACGAAGCCGCCATGACCTGCATGGCGTTGCCGGTGAAATAGATGGCGCTGCCGGTCCACAGCCCGCGGAATGCGGGCAGGCGCAAGGGCGACCAGAGGGAGTGGGATGCGGAGGACATCGACGGAGCTTCGCGGGGGGCCGGATTCGATTGCATTCTGCCCTCCAAACCTGGCCTAGACTCCCGCGTCCGTGTTCAACAAAGGATTCTTCCGATGACATTCGCATCGACCACCCGTGCGGCCGCGAGACCTTGGCTGCCTCGTTTCTTGTTGGGGCTCGGCGCGGCCATGTTGGTGTCCGCGCTTCATGCCCAGCCCCACAAGGAGGTCCTCGACCGATCTGCCGGCTACAAGGATGAAGCGCTGTTGCTGCTGGAACGCCTGGTCAACATCGACTCCGGCTCGGCCAACACCGCGGGTCTCGAGAAGGTGCGCGGCGTGGTGGTGGAAGAGTTGCAAAAGCTCGGCGGGAAGATCGAGACCTTTCCGGCGACGCCGCATCCCGGAACCAACGTGGTTGCGAGCTTCGAGGGCACGGGCAGCCGCAAGATCCTGCTGATGGCGCACATCGACACGGTCTTCCCCGACGGCACGGCGAAAGCCAAGCCCTTCTACATCAAGGACGGCCGTGCTTACGGCCCCGGCGTGATGGACAACAAGGGCGGCGTGGTCGCCGGGCTGTACGCGCTCAAGATCCTGAAGGCGATGAACTTCAGGGACTATGGCCGCATCACCTTCCTGATCGACACCAATGAAGAGGTGGGTTCGCTGGACACCACGGCGCTGATCCGTCGCGTCGCCAAGGAACACGATGTCACGCTCAACCTGGAGCCCGGCCGCCCGGCGGACGGCCTGGTGGTGTGGCGCAAGGGCAGTGCCACGGCGACCGTGGAGGTCAAGGGGCGCGCAGCCCATGCCGGGGTGGCGCCGGACTCGGGCCGCAACGCCGCCATGGAGGTGGCCCACCAGATCCTGCAGCTCGGCAAGCTGGGCGATGCGGAAAAGCTCACCACGATCAACTTCACCGTGCTGAACGCCAACGGCGCCACCAACGTGATCCCCGAGAATGCATCCGCCAAGGGCGACGTCCGCGCCGTGACGCGCGAAGAGTTCGATCGCATCGAGCGCGACCTGGCCCGCGTCTCGCAGAACAAGCTGATCGCCGACACGCAGGTCAAGACGATGCTGTCGCGCGGCCTGCCGCCGATGCCGCGCACGCCGCAGTCCGACGCACTGGTCAAGACGGCCGAATCGATCTACGCCGAGATCGGCAAGAAGCTCACCATCGAGGGCTCCGGCGGCGCCGCCGACGCGAGCCTGGCCGCCGATGTCGGCGTTCCCACGCTCGATGGCTTCGGGATCGTCGGCGGCGGTATTCATACGCCGGACGAGTATGCAGAGGTCGAGAGCGTGGTTCCGCGCTTCTACCTGCTCACGCGCATGGTGATGGAGCTCAGCAAGAAGCCTTAGGCAGCTAGCTTCCATGGCGACAAGGTAGCACTAGTGTGCTACAGTGGCCGAGGCAGGATTCACGATGTCCACAACCACCATTCGCATTGAGGATGACTTGAAGGCGCGGGTCGCCGCAGCTGCGGAGCGAGCCGGGAAAACCACCCACGCCTTTATCGTCGAGGCAATCGCTCAGACTGTCGAACAGGCCGAGATAGAGGAAGAGCATCATCGCGTTGCCGACGAACGCTGGGCCAAGGTGCTTTCGACCGGCAAGACCGTTCCCTGGGATGATGCCAAGGCATATCTTGAGGCTCGCTTGAAGGGTGAGCGGCCGAGGAAGCCGGTAGCCCGCAGGCTCGGTCGGTGAGCGGTCGAGGCGTTCGGCTTGAGCTTGCGCCGGAGGTCCTGCATGACTTCGATCGCTTCTTTGATCACATGGCCCAGTTCGACGGAACCGATGGCCCGGGGTGGATCGAGGAGATCGTTCAGTCCCTGCAAATCTTGACTCTCAGCCCTCTGATCGGTCGGCCCGTGAAAGGCGGCAAGCGCGAATCGGTCATTGGGCACGGATCGCGCGGGTACGTCGCGCTATACCGCTTCATGGCAGATCTCGATACCGTCTTCGTTCTTGCCATACGCAGCCAACGCGAGCGAGGCTTCAAACGCCGGCGCTGAAGTCTGTGATCTCCTTCAACGCAGCGCGCACTGCGCACAACCCGTGCCGTACCCCCTTCCTCGGGCAAGAGCAAATCATGAACAACGCGATGACCATCTCCGAGCAACTCTGGCAAGGGGCGGTCCCGATGGAGGATTGGACCGCTGCGGTCGCCGGCGGCTCGATCACCCCGGTGGGTGAAGACGTCGTGGTCGTACACACCAGCTATGTGTTCGGCAACGTGACGGCGATCCGCACCGCCGATGGCTTGGTTCTGATCGACACCGGCAGCCGCGAGATCGGAGATCAGATCTTCGCCGCCATCCGAAAGTGGGACGGCCGCCCGGTCCACACCGTGATCTATACCCACGGCCACATCGACCACACTTTCGGCGTGCATCTGTATGACGCCGAGGCGGACGAACGCGGTGTGGCACGGCCGCGCATCATCGCGCACCGCGGCGTTCTGGAGCGGTTCTCGCGCTACGACGCCACGCACGGTTTGAACAGCGTCGTCATGGGGAGGCAGTTCAACATCCCGGGCTACGCTTTCCCTGACCGGCATCGACGTCCTGATCAGATCTATGACGATGTGCTCAGCCTGGAGGTAGGCGGCGTGCATCTCGAGCTGACCCATGGACGGGGGGAAACCGACGACGCCACCTTCGTCTGGATGCCACAGAAGCGCGTGCTCATCAGCGGCGATTTCATCATCTGGGCGTTCCCCAACGCCGGCAATCCACGCAAGGTGCAGCGCTATGCGCCGGATTGGGCGCACGCATTGCGCAGGATGGAGGCGTTGGAGCCCGAGACCGTCGTTCCAGGCCACGGGCCCGTCGTCTTCGGTGCCGCTCGTGCGAAGGCGTTGCTTGACGACACGGCCTCCGTGCTGGAAAGCCTGATCCATCAGTCGCTCGATTTGATGAATCAGGGGAAGAGCCTGGAAGAGGTGCTGGCTGGCGTCGTGCCGCCTGCAGAACTGCTCGCCAGGCCTTATCTGAAACCCAAGTACGACGATCCCGAATTCGTCATCCGAGGGATCTATCACTTGTACGCTGGGTGGTTCGACGGCAACCCCGCGCACCTGAAGCCTGCGCCCGCGGCAGAGCTGGCACGCGAACTGGCCGCACTTTGCGGCGGCGCGACTGTACTTGCAGACCGGGCCGCGACGCTTCTGAAAGATGGCAAGACGCGGCTCGCCGCTCACCTGGTTGAGCTGGCCTCGGCAACTGCCCCGGACGACGCTGCCATTCAGCGTGTCCGTGCCGACGTTTACGCAGGCTGCGCTGCGGCCGAGACCTCGTTGATCGGGAAGGCGATCTTCTCGGTGTATCGACGTGACGCTGAAGGCCTCATGCGTTCACCCGGACCAGGACGATGATCGTCACGGGACGCGTCGAGAGAGGTTCAGGACCTGGTTGCCGGACGCAGCACCCGTCGCTCCGCTGTCACTCTGCCACGCACTCGAGCGAGAACAACGGCACATCGGATTGCCGGCTGAGCCACACGCCGCCGCCGATCTCCTTGAACTGCCGCGACAACCCGCGCCGGTACACGTCGGCGCGGTGGCGAAAGAGCTGCGGGTCGGTCAGGCTTTCGTCCACGATGTCGCGTTCGTAGTCCTCGCGCACCACGGCCTCCACGTAGAGAGCGCCCCGGGTCAAGGTCCCGAGGTTGCTCAGCGCGCGCTTCAGATCCAGCGGGCTCAGATAAGCGAGGACGCCCTGGCAGATGAGAAAGTCGAAGGGCTCACCGGCTCGGTAGTCCACGACCGAACCGCGCTCCCACCCGTAGCGCTCGCACAAATACTCGCTGACCTCCACGCCGTGATAGCGCGCCTGCGGGAAATGCTGCGACACGATGTCGCGCCACAGCCCGACGCCGCAGCCGATGTCCAGCACCCGGTGCACGGGTACGCGCAGGTATTTCAGATAGGCGCAGACGAAGGCGCCCAGGCGCTCGATGTGCTGGGGGTCCGCCACCTTGGTCTTCTTGTCGAAGTAATAGCGCTGATAGTAGGACTCGTCGAAGGCGGCGGCACTGACTGATTCCATGGGATCCCTTTTCCAACTCCGCATTCTGTCTCAGCGCCGCTGCATGCAGCCTGGCCTATCACACCAAAGGCTTCGTTCGCCGGCGCAGGTCCGATAAAAAAACTTGAATTGCGCAGGGGCTGCTCGTTCGATGAGCACCGCAATGGAAGCCAAGCGGGATGCGGCTCCGGCGAGATGCTCAGGGGGTTATCCACAGAGTCATGCACCGCCCAAGGGGAAAACAAAGGCTTGACTTCCGTGTTTTGGTGCACTGCAACATGCCATTTCCTCATTGGCAGGCGCACGTTCCATGTGCGCGGGGCCCACGCGTTGCAGCACGCCATGTTGGTGCGCTGCCTGCCATCTTTTCCACAGCAGGATGCAAGCGGCAACTCACCGGCATGGGGCCGTCTGCAGCCGGAGCCCCCCAACTCAGAACCGGCCGCTAGGAGGCCGGACGCGGGCGCGCCGCCGTCCGCCGCCGGAGGCTGAGCCACAGCGCGGCCCCGAGCAGCGGCAGTGCCAGCGCGCAGGCCCCGAACACCGGCGGCGTGCCGATGCGGTCCACCACGACCGACGCGATCGCCACGCCGCAGGAGATGCCCAGGAACATGGCCGCGGCGAACAGGCTGACCGCGGTGCCGCGCAGCGCCGGCACCATCTGGGTGGCATGCGTCTGCAAGGTGCCGTGCAGCATGTAGAAGCCGATGCCGGCGACCAGGCAGGCCGGCAGTGCGAGGGCCCAGTGGCGGCCGATGGCGAGCACGAGCCAGCCCAGGCCCATGGCGAGTCCGGCCGCGAGCACCATGCCGCTTTCGCCCAACAGCGTCAGCAGGCGCCGCGCGGCGAAGGCATAGAAGAAGCCCCCGATGCCATAGAGCGCCACCACCGCGGCCGCCGCCGACAGGCCGAGCCCGAACTCGCGCACCAGGAAGGCCGGCAGGAAGGCCAGGCCGCAGAAAGCGAAGGCGCCTTCGATCGCCACCACCAGCAGCAGCCAGCGCGCCCAAGGCTCGGCCACCACGCTGCGGATGTCGCGCAGGTAGCCGTGCGGGGAGGGCGGCCGCACGGGTTCGGCACGGACTTCGCGGTTGAAGCTGATCGCCAGCCCGCCGGCACCCATCACCACGGCCAGCAACGCGAACACCGCGCGCCAGCCCAGCCACTCGGTAAGCAAGCCGGACACCCACTGGCCGGCGATCATCCCGCCCAGCGACAGCATCAGGAATCGCGCCAGCACCGGCTGCCGCTCGGCGTAGGGCACCGTGTCGCCGACCCAGGCCAGCACCAGCGCGATGATGCCCGCCGCCGTCGCGCCCGCGGCGAAGCGCGCGACCACGAGCATGTCCAGGCTCACGGCGAACAGCGCCAGCGCGTTGCCCACCACGCAGCCCAGCGCGGCGGCGCCGATCACGCGCCGCTTGCCGAAGCGATCGCCGAGCGGGCCGAACAGCAGTTGCAGCAGGCCGTAGGCCACCGCATAGACCGAGACGGTCAGCGCGGCGCGGCCGGTGGTGGTGTCGAAAGCCTTGGCCAGTGCCGGCAGCATCGGGTCGCAGGCGCGCATCATCGCGCTGCTGCAGAAGTGCACCGTGGCGAGTGCGGGCAGGCCGCCGCGCCGCCAGCCGGTCATGCCTTCTGCGCGTCTTGCTTCTCGAAGCCGGGGCGCGGGATCAGCGACAACCAGGCCGTGCTGAGGCCGCCGTCGACCAGCACGTCCTGGCCGTTCACATAGCCCGAGCGCGGGCTGGCCAGGAAGGCCACCACTTCGGCGATGTCCTTCGGTCCGCTGATGCGTCCGGCGGGCACGATGGATTCGCGCTTCTTCAGGACGGACGGATCCTGGTAGATGCCTTCGGTCAGCGGCGTGCGCACCATCGCCGGGCTGACCACGTTGCTGCGGATGCGGTGCTCGCCCAGCTCCACCGCCAACAACTGCGACAGCATCTTCACCCCCGCCTTGCTGATGCTGTAGGGCCCGCTGAAGGGCTGCGGCACCCGGCCCGAGATCGAGGCGATGTGGACCATGCTGCCGCCGCCGGCCGCGATCATCTGGCGGCCGAAGGCCTGCGCGCAAAGCAGGAAGCCATTCAGGTTGACGGCCATCAGCTGGTTCCAGCGTTCCAGCTCGATGTCCATCAGCGCCGCGGCGTAGAGGGTGGCGGCATTGTTCACCAGCACGTCGCAGCGGCCGAGCTCGCCTTGCACCGTCGCGGCCGCGCGCGCCACGTCGGCCTTGTCGGTGATGTCGCAGGCGATCCCGATGGCGCGGGCGCCGGTTTCCGCGATGTCGGCAGCGGCTCGTGCCGCGCCTTGCGCGTCGCGATCCAGCAGCGCGACCTTGGCGCCTACCGTGGCGAGTTCGCGCGCGATCTCGATGCCGATGCCGCCTGCCGCGCCGGTGACGACGCAGACCTTGTCTTCGAGCTGCAACCAGGTTTCTTTCATGGCCGCCACTGTCGGCCGCCCTCGCGCCGATGTCAGTCCCCTCGCAGGGGACGGCGCTGCGTGTACCGCCGCCGGGGGACTGTGGCCGCGCAAGCCGCCACCTACAGTCGCGCCATGACCCCAACCCTCGACGTCCAGACCGAGTGGGTGCACCTCCAGTACGAGGAGCGCGCCGCCTTCACCGAGACCTACGGCTTCTCCGGCAACCAGGGGGCGGTGAACCTCGAGGGCATCCGCTTCCGGCCCGCCGGCAAGGCATCGGACACGCTGATGGTGTTCATGCACCCGGCCTCGACCCTGCAACTGCTGCCGGTGCCGCGCGCGATGGCGGCGACGGGCGCGCACGTGCTGTGCGCGGGCAGCCGCTACCAGCGCAACGACACCGCGCTGATCATGGAGAAGGTGTTGCTCGACCTCGGCGCGTACATCCGCCACGCGAAGGAGGTCTGGGGCTACCGCAAAGTGGTGCTGGTCGGCTGGTCCGGCGGCGGCGCGCTGGCGATGAGCTACCAGGCCGAGGCAGAGAACCCGACCCTCACGCACACGCCGGCGGGCGACCCTGTCGACCTCAAGGGCGCGGGGCTGATCGCGGCGGACGCGGTGATCTTCCAGGCGGCCCACCTGTCGCGGGCCCATCTGCTGGCCGAAGCCATCGATCCTTCGGTGACGGATGAACTCGATCCCGACAAGCGCGAGGTCGAGCTCGACCTCTACGATGCGCGCAACCCGAACCAGCCGCCTTACTCGCCCGAGTACATCCAGCGCTACCGCGCTGCCCAGATGGCGCGCATGCGGCGCATCAGCGCGTGGGCCAGGAGGACGCTGGCCGAGCTGAAGGCGCGCGGCACCGGCGAGATGGAGCGTCCCTTCATCGTGCACCGCACGCTGGCGGACCCGCGCTTTCTGGATCCGGCCCTGGACCCCAACGATCGCAAGCCGCGCTGGTGCTACATGGGCAACCCCGAGACGGTCAACACCGGTCCGGTGGGGCTGGCCCGCTTCACCACGCTGCGCTCCTGGCTGTCTCAATGGTCGCTCGACGACTCCTGCGGCAATGGGCTGGAGGGGGCGAAGCGCATCCGGGTGCCCTTGCTGGTGATCGAGAACAGCGCCGACGACGCGGCGCCGCAGACGCACCCCAAGATGTTGTACGAAGCCGCGGCCTCGCCCGACAAGAGCTTCCGCATCGTCAAGGGCGCCACGCACTACTACGCCGGCCAGCCGGAGCTGCTGAAGGAGGCCACGGAACTCATCCGCGGCTGGCTGCAGCAGCGCGCACTGCTGGAGCCATAGTCCTTGAACACGAAGGCGCCCATGGGGCCGGCGCTGGTCATCTTCGTCGTGACCCTCGCCACGGCAGTGCAGCCGCTGGGCACCGACCTCTACCTGGCCGCCTTGCCCTCCATCCGCAAGGAGTACGGCGCGCCCGTCAGCGTGGTGCAGCTGACGCTGGCGATCGTGGTGTTCAGCTTCGGCGTAAGTCAACTGCTGTGGGGTCCCGCGGCCGATCGCTTCGGCCGCCGGCCGGTGCTGCTGGCCGGATTCGTCCTGTACGCTGCCGGCGCCGGCATGGGCGCGCTTGCGCAGAGCATCGAGCTGCTGATCGCTGTGCGGGCCATGCAGGGGCTGGGCATCGCCGCAGCGATGGTCTGCGCCCGCGCCATGGTGCGCGACCTGTACGAACAGCAGCAGGGGACCCACATCATGACCGTCGCCATGTCGGTGCTGGCCTGTGCGGTCATGCTCATCCCGCTCAGCGGCGCCCTGCTGACGGAGAGCCTGGGTTGGCGCTCCACCTTGTGGTCGATGGCCTTGTGCGGCCTGGGCGGGGCGGTGCTGGTGCTGCTGCGCGTGCCGGAGACGGTGCGTGCGCTCAAGCCCGACGCCCTGCAGCTGCGGCCGCTGTTCGCCGGCTATGCGCGCATCGCCCGCCACCCGGGCTTCAGGTCCTGGACCCTGCTGAACTCCTGCGGCTACGCGGCCAATTTCGGGTTCTTCTCGAGTTCGGCCTACCTGTTCATCGAGACCTACGGCGTCTCGCGCACGGGTTTCGGACTGGTGATCGGCGGCGCATCCGTCGCCTACCTGATCGGCACCGTGCTGTGCCGGCGCTGGATCGCGGCGCACGGCATCGTGACTTCCGTGCGCCGCGCCGGCTACCTGTCGCTGGGAGCCGCCCTGCTCATGATCGCGCCGCAACTGGCGGATGCCCACACGCCGGCCACGCTCGCCGCCGGGCTCTGGCTGATGCTGCTGGCCTACGGCATCCATCAGCCCTGCGGCCACGTCGGCATGGCCACGCCATTCCCTCTTCAGGCCGGCGCTGCCTCGGCGCTGGGCGGCTTCATTTTCGCCACCGCCGCCTTCGCGTGCGGCACCTGGATGGGCCTGATGTACCGCAGCGGCAGCGCCGCCGTGCTCTCCCTCACGACCGGCGTGCTCGCCGCAGCCACCGGCCTGATCGCCCTGACGCTGGTGCAGCGCCATGGCCGGCCCGAAGTTGCTCGGGTCGTCATTCCCTGAATCGTTCCACCCACGAGGACCACCATGACCAACGCCTACATCACCGGCTGGGGCCACACGCCCTTCGGCAAGCTCGACAACGTCGAACTGGAGCAGCTCATTCGCGAGGCCGTGCAGCCTGCGCTCGACAGCGCGGGCCTGGAGCCCGGCGACATCGACGGCATCTTCGTCGGCCACTTCAACGCCGGCTTCGTCGGCCAGGACTTCACCGCCTCGCTGCCGGCGGTGGCCATGCCCGAGTTCCGCCACACGCCGGCGGTGCGCTGCGAGAACGCCTGCGCCACCGGCTCGGCGGCGATCTGGGCCGCGCTGGATGCGATGGCGGCCGGCCGCATGAAGCGCACGCTGGTGATCGGCATGGAGCGCATGAACGGACTGCGCACGCCCGAAGTGGCGGCCACGCTCATCAAGTGCGCCTACGTCAAGGAAGAGGGCAGCGACCCGGCCGGTTTTGCGGGCATCTTCGGCGGCATCGCGACGAAGTACTTCGAGCGCTTCGGCGACCAGTCGGACGCGCTCGCCGCCATCGCGGCCAAGAACCACGCCAACGGCATGCACAACCCCTATGCCCACATGCGGCGCGACTTCGGCTTCGACTTCTGCCGCACGCCCTCGGAGAAGAATCCTTTTGTCTCCGGGCCGCTGAAGCGCTCCGACTGCTCGCTGGTCTCCGACGGCGCCGCCGCCCTGGTGCTGTCGACCGAGCCGCTGCCCGGCGCCAAGGTGGCGCCGGTGCGCTGGCGCTCGCGCTCCCATGTCAACGACTTCCTGCCGATGTCGCGCCGCGACCCGACACGCTTCGAGGGCGCGGCGCTCGCATGGCAGAAGGGTCTGGCGGCGGCCGGCGCGAGGCTGGCCGATCTGTCCTTCGTCGAGACGCACGACTGCTTCACCATCGCCGAGATGCTCGAGTACGAAGCCATGGGCCTCGCGCCGCACGGGCAGGGCGCGCGCGTGATCCTCGACGGCGTCACGCGCAAGGACGGCAAGCTGCCGGTCAACCCCTCCGGCGGGTTGAAGTCGAAGGGCCATCCCATCGGCGCCACCGGCGTGTCGCAGCACGTGATGGCCGCGATGCAGCTGTCGGGCACTGCCGGCGGCATGCAGGTGAACGGCGCGCGCATGGGCGCCGTGTTCAACATGGGGGGCTCCGCCGTGGCGAGCTACCTGAGCCTCCTGGAATCCGCGGCATGAATGCGGCGCAGGCGATGAACCTGGGGCGCCTGCTGACGCACACGGCGCGGCTGTTCCCCGACCGCCCGGCGCTGATCCAGGAAGGCGGGCGCACCTGCACCTGGGGCGAGATGGAAGAGCGCGTGGCCGCGATGACGACGGCGCTGCGCCGCCTCGGGCTGCGCAAGGGCGACCGCATCCTCGTGCACTCGCGCAACAACCTGCAGATGTTCGAAAGCTGCTGGATCGCGTTCCGGCTGGGCTGCGTCTGGGTGCCCACCAACTTCCGGCTGACGCCGCCGGAGGTGGCCTACCTGGGCGCCTCCAGCGGTGCCATCGCGATGATCGCGGAGGATGTCTTCGCGGGCCATGTCGATGCGGTGCGCGAGAGCGCGCCCTCGCTGAAGCACGTGATCGCCATCGGGGCGGCACGCGCCGGCGAGCATGCCTACGAGGACCTGGTGCGCGAGTACCGCGGCCAGCCCGACGGGCACGAGACGGTCGGCTGGGACGATCCGCTCTGGTTCTTCTACACCTCGGGCACCACCGGCCGCCCCAAGGCCGGCGTGCTCACGCATGGCCAGATGTCTTTCGTGGTCGCCAACCACCTGGCCGATTTGATTCCCGGCACCACCGAGCGCGACTGCTCGATCGCGGTGGCGCCGCTGTCGCACGGCGCCGGCATCCATGCCCTGCTGAACGTGGCCCGCGGTGCGCCCACTGTGCTGCCGGCCAGCGAGAAGCTGGATGCGGAGGCGTTCTGGCAGGCGGTGGAGAAGCACCGCGTCACCAATCTCTTCACCGTTCCCACCATCGTCAAGATCCTGGTGGAGCACCCGGCGGTGGACCGCTACGACCACAGCTCGCTGCGCTACCTGATCTACGCCGGCGCGCCCATGTACCGCGCCGACCAGAAGCTCGCGCTGCAGAAGCTGGGCAAGGTGCTGGTGCAGTATTTCGGTCTTGGCGAGGTGACCGGCAACATCACGGTGCTGCCGCCGGACATGCATTCGGCCGACGATGCGGATCCCAACGCCAACATCGGCTCGTGCGGCCGCCCGCGCACCGGCATGGAGGTGGCCATCCTCGATGCCGAGCTGCAAGCGCTGCCGCCCGGCAAGGTCGGCGAGATCTGCTGCCGCGGCCCGGCCGTGTTCTCCGGCTACCACGCCGACCCCGAGGCGACCGGAAAGGCGCTGCGCGGCGGCTGGTTCCACACCGGCGACCTCGGGCGGATGGACGAACGCGGGCTGCTCTACATCACCGGGCGCGAATCGGACATGTACATCTCGGGCGGCTCCAACGTCTACCCGCGCGAGGTGGAGGAGCTGCTGTTGACGCACCCTGCCGTGGCCGAGGTGGCCGTGCTGGGCGTGCCGGACCCCAAGTGGGGCGAGATTGGCGTGGCCGTCGTGGTGAGGCGTGGCGACGCGCAGGTGGACCGCGAGGCACTGCTGGCGCACCTGCAAGGCCGCTGCGCGCGCTACCGCTGGCCGCATCACCTGTTCTTCTGGGACGCGCTGCCGAAGTCGGGCTACGGGAAGGTCGCGAAGAAGGACATCCGGCAGCTGCTGTTCGATCGCGGCGAGCTGCAGGCCTGAGCTCGAAGGTCAGCTCAGATCCCTGAGCTGGAACCCGACCGCCTGCGCCTCGGTGCGGCTCACGCGCACACCCTTGGCCAGCAGCCGCCGCGCGAGCATGTGGTCGCCGGCGCGGTTGATGGTCTCCACCGCCGCCAGGCGCTCGCCGCGGATGCAGAGCACCGTGCTTGCGCGGGATTGCGGCTCGGCCAGCACCACGTGCTCGTCGTCCGGGGCCCGAAGGCCGGCGATCTGCAGCTTCAGGTCACCCTGGTCGCTCCAGAACCAGGGGACCGGGCCGTGCGAAACGGCCTTGCCGGCGATTCGCGCGGCCACGCTGCGCGCCTGGTCGGATGCGTTCTGCACCGACTCGAGGCGGATCCGCCTCCCCGACCATGGGTCCGGGAAAGCCGCCACGTCACCGATGGCGGAGATCGCGGGATCGGAGCTGACCAGCCGCTCGTCGACACGGATGCCGTTGTCGACGTCCAGCCCGGCCTGGGCGGCGAGCTGCGTCCGCGGCTCGGCACCGATGCCGACGACCACGATGTCTGCGGGCAGTTCGCGGCCGTCCGCGGTGTGGACGCCGGCGACCTTGCCATGCCGCCCCTCGAAAGATGACAGTCCGCACTGGAACAGCAGGCGGGTGCCGCGTTGCACATGCGACTCGGCGACGGCCCGCGCGGAGATGGCCGACGTTGCGCGGGCCAGCGCGCGATCGGCCAAATCGACCACGGTGACGTCGAGGCCGAGGCCGCGGGCCACGGCCGCGAACTCGAGGCCGATGAAGCCTGCGCCCACCACCACGGCGCGCCGGCCGGACTGCAGACGTTCCCGCAGCCCCTCTGCGTCGCCCAGCGTCTGCAGGCTCAGCACGCCGTCGAGATCGGCCCCCTCCAGTGCGATCCTGCGCGGGCGTGAACCGGTGGCGATCACGAGGTGGTCGTAGGGGATGCTTTCGCCGCTTTGCAGCAGCACCTGCCGCGACCGGCGCTCGATGCGCTCCGCGCGACCCCGCAGCAGCTCGACGCGATGGTCATCGAAGTAGCGCGAAGGGCGGAACAGCAGGTCGGACGCAGTGGCCTTGGCAAGCAGGTAAGCCTTGGAGAGCGGAGGGCGCTGATAGGGCAAGCCTTCCTCTTCGCCGAGGAGCACGATGCGGCCTTCGAAGCCTTCCTGGCGCAGGGATGCCGCGCACTGGAAGCCTGCGTGCCCGGCGCCGATGATGAGGATCTGCTGCATCCCCGGATGGTTGCCGCGAAGGCGTGGACTGTCAGTCCCTGCACGAGGGGACCGGGCGTCGCAAGGCAGCGTCAGCGGATCTATGCGGGCAGGGCGTGCAGGGCGGCGAGCCCGATGGCGATGGCCACGCCAAGGAAGCCGAACGCCGCGGGCGTTCGCGAGGCAGGATGAAAGGCCAGCGCGACGACGCATGCCACGAAGAGGAAGGGGAGCGGGATGAGGACGGGAAGCGCCAGCAGCAGGACGTCTTCGATGGCGTGCCAGCTGGCCATGCCCTCTGCGGTGGTCCAGCGCGTGCCGATCAGCGGCAATGCGGCCACCGCCATGCACAAAAAGAAGCTCGGAAAGAGCCAGTCTCCGGGCGCCGGCTGAGCGCTCTTCCTGGGCTGCCTCACGGGCCAGTCCGGCTCGTCGCGCTGGTCGCGGTGCTGATGGGCCTGGTGAGGGGGGGTGTGCGTTGCCATGTGGGGCAATGTACGAACGGCCGCCTCGAAGTCCATCGCCGGATCGGGGCAGTATCGGGTGGTGCTACCCGTCGTGGCCGTTCATGCATCCGGGGCCGCGGAATGTCACTGTTTCTCGGTGGCAGCGGGCCGGGAAGTCGCACGAAAAATAGACGGCGCCGGCACATGTCGTGATCGGCCCACGGATGTCGAAGTTCCTGGGAAAGCAGGGCGTTTTTTGCGCCTCTGCAGGCCGTGAGGGCGGCAGAATCGTCCGAATGACAGAGCCAGGCGACCTTCCCGACGACCAGCTGAAGGAGCGCGCGCGCCTGTGGCGCCTCATGGCGCTCCGCGGAGAGAGGCACGCCCACCTTCCGGCGCACGAGCACGAGACCGAGCTGCGTCGGCGTCAGCGTGCAGCGAACCCTGCGCCCGCGCAGGCACACGCCGAGCCACCGCCTGGGCGATGGCTCTGGCGGTTCTGGTAGCAACTCGTCGCCCGTGCGCCAGCAGGGCGCGGCAGCTCTGAAACAGAACTGAGACAAAAGACGCGATCGGTTGCACTGTCCGTCGGCGCAGCTGTCTCCGTTCGGCACGCTCGAACGTCTTCAAGAGCAACACCCCAGAGAAATTCCGGGCCCTTTGCCGTCATGTAATAGTAATGATTCTTATTTGCGTAGCAGAAGCCAAAGACATCGGCGTGTCGATCCCATGTCCTCCGAGAACGCCGTGCGCGGGTCCTCTCGTGGCCCGCACATCGACCCGCCATCGACCGCCGCCGGATGGATCCGTCTCGCAAACTGGAAGGCGCAGCACCATGTCATCGAGCCCATCCGAGCCCTCGCTCGAAGACATCTTCATCGTCAATCGCACCCAGCTCTGGCGCATCGCGCGCAAGATCGTCCGCACGGCGGACCTGGCCGACGACGTCACGCAGGACGCCTACCTGAAGATCGTCGACGGCCCGTGCGAGCGTCAGGCCGAGCGGCCTTTTTCCTATTGCTGCCAGGTCGTGCGCAATTTGGCGCTGGACTACTGCCGCCGCCACACCGTCGAGTGCGCGTACCGCAGCTTCGACGTGGATGTCGAAGGGGTGGAGGTCCCCTGCGTCGCGTCGCCCGACCGCACCCTGCGCGAGCATCGCGTGCTGGCGGCGATCGACAAGACGCTCGCCGGGCTGCCCACCCGCACGCGCCAGGCCTTCGAGCTGTACCGCCTCGAAGGCCTCACGCAACGCGACATCGCCAAGCGCCTGGGCTGCTCGCTCGGCCTGGTGAACGGCATGATCGCCGAGGCGGCGAAGGCCATCGGTCAATGCCGGCATCTGCTCGACAGCGATTGATGCCCGCCGGTTGAAAGGTGGTGTAAGGTGAAAGCCTTACGGAGCCTTGCAGGGCTTCGACTTTGTCCATCGCACACCGCCCAAGGCGCAGCGCCTTTCAGTCATGACACAAGAGCAGGAAGACCCCGTCTGGCAAGCCGCCTGGACGTGGGTGCAGCGCGAATACGACCGCGAGCACTTCGATGAGGCGGCACGCGCCGAGATGCTGACCTGGCTGCGCGCGCACCCTTCCCACCGCGAGGCCTACGACAAGGCCGCGCGACTGTGGCTTCTCGCCGGCCTGGTGCCACCGGCCGCCCGCTGAACATCGCGGCAGGGGCTGCCCGCTCGCCCCTTCGGATGCAGGCGCTGAACAGAATCGCGCCTCAACCGTCTTCTTGATCGGAAGCAATGACCACCGGAACTGACCGGTGGCCTTGTCTTGGCTTCCGTTCAACCACCGCAAGAGGACGCATCCGATGTCTACGAGCTGCTTCGATCGCGAAGACGAGAGCTTCATCGTTCTGGTCAATCACGAAGACCAATATTCCATCTGGCCGCACTGGAAGGCGGTCCCGGGCGGCTGGAAGGCCGTCGACGGCATCCAGGGCGACAAGAAGACCGTGCTCGACTATGTCGAGAAGACCTGGACCGACATGCGGCCCAAGTCCCTGCGCGACTGGATGGCGCGGCAGGAGAACGCACAACCCGCCGCGACCGCCGATTGATGCCGATGCGGGCTGCCGTCTCGCTGCTGTGCCTGCCCTGCGCGGGCGCGAGCGCCACGATGTACCTGCGCTGGCGCCGCCTGCTGCCGCGCTGGATCGAGGTCGTGCCGGTCGAGCTGCCCGGACGCGGCGCCCGCCTGGCCGAGCCTTTCGCCTCGGACTTCGATGCCCTGGTCGCACAGCTTTGCGCCGAGCAGTCCGAGGCCATGCGCGGCCCCTTCGCCTTCTTCGGCCACAGCATGGGTGCCTTGCTCGCCTGGGGCCTGGCCGATCGGCTGCGCACCCTGGGCCGCGGGCTGCCCTGCGCGCTGCTCGCCTCTGGCAGCGCCGCGCCCTCGCAGCGCGACCCCGATCGCTTTGCCGGCAAGAACGACGACGCAAGCCTCATCGCCGACCTGCGCAAGCAGGGCGGCACGCCCGAGGAGGTGTTCGCGAGCGAGGAGCTCATGCGCATCACCCTGGACGTGCTGGGCGCGGACTACCGCGTCTGCGGGAGCTTCGGCTATGCGGCCGCGGCGCCCTTGCCCGTTCCCCTGCATGTCTTCGCCGGCCGCGACGACGACATCGAGCCGCAGCGCATCGAGGCCTGGTCGGCCGAGGCGGCCGATACCTTCACCCTGGACTGGTTCGACGGCGGCCACTTCTTCATCCGCCAGCACGAGGCCGCGGTGCTCGCCGTGCTCGTGCAGCGCCTGGCGAAGACGCTGGCGCCAGATGCCCATGCAGCTGCTGCCCTCGCGTGATCCGCTGCCGCCGGGCGTCATGCTCTACAGCCTCGACCTCGACCTCGATCTGGCGACGGAGGCGGTGGAGACCTGGCAGGACCTGACGGCCGAGGAGCGCGCGCGGGCGGCATGCTTCGCGCAGCGCGCGGACCGCGTGCGCTTTGCCGCCACCCGCGCGACCCTACGCCGGCTGCTGGCGAAGCGCCTGGGCTGCGCCCCGGCCGAGGTGCCCCTGCACGCCGGCCGCCACGGCAAGCCGTGCGTCGACGAGCGTCTGCCCAACGCGCCGCTCTTCAGCGTCTCCCATTCCGGCTGCCGTGCACTCATCGCCCTGGCCGATCCGCGCGCGCTGCTGCACGTCGGCGTCGACATCGAACAGTGCCACGACGATCTGGATGCCGACGCGCTGCTCGACCTCGCCTTCACGCAGGCGGAGCGCCACGCCATCCGATCCGCCGGCGACTCCCTGCACGCGCTCCATGCGCGCTGGGTCGGCAAGGAAGCGGCGCTGAAGTCCATCGGCGTCGGCATCGCCGAACACCTGCCGTGCATCGGCATTCATCCGCGGGCCGATGGACGTCTCGACATCGCCTGCGACATCCCCGAATGGGCAGGCCTGCAGGCCATGACGCTGCGCGCGCCCCAAGGCTACGCGGCCGCGCTCGCATGGCACGCCCGGACGAACCTGGAAAGCAATGACCCCCATGCCTCAACCCTCGCGTGAGTACCCCCTCGACTTCGTCGCGCACCTGCGTGCGCTGGCCTCGACGCGGCCCGGCGACCGCGCATTGATCGTGGTCCGCAGCGAGGCGGGCTCGACCATCGACGTCCCCATCGACTACCGCAGCCTCGACCAGCGCGTCCGAGCACTCGCGGCGCGGCTCCAGCAGGACTTCGCGCCCGGCGACCGCGCGCTGATCATGCTCGACAACGACGAGCACTACGTCGTCAGCTTCCTGGCCTGCCTCTATGCGGGCCTGATCGCCGTCCCGGTGTTCCCGCCCGAATCGACGCGCAGGCAGCATCTCGATCGCCTGTCCGGCATCGCCGCCGATGCGCAGGCGCGCTGCATCCTCACCAACGCCGCGATCGAGGCGCTGGTGCAAAGCGCCGGCGATGCCTTCGCCGGCGCCGCCGTGCTGGCGGTCGACACCGTGGGCACCGAGGGCACCGAGCGCTGGACGCCGCACACGCCCGCCGCCGCCGACATCGCGTTCCTGCAATACACCTCCGGCTCGACCTCGGCGCCCAAGGGCGTCATGGTGCTGCACGGCAACCTGATGGCGAACATGCGCGCCATCGAGGAAGGCCTGTCCGTCGGTCCGCAGGATGTCTTCGCGAACTGGCTGCCGCTGAACCACGACATGGGCCTCATCGGCGGACTGCTGCAGCCCATCCACCGCGGCATTCCGGTGGTGCTGATGTCGCCGCGCTTTTTTCTCGAGCGGCCCATCCGCTGGCTGGAGGCCATTGCGCGGCACCGCGCCACGGTCAGCGGCGGCCCGGACTTCGCCTTCCGGCTGTGCCTGGAGCGCGTGAAGCCCGCTCAGGTCGAACAACTCGACCTCTCCTCGTGGACGCTCGCCTTCTCCGGCGCCGAGCCGGTTCGGGCGGACACCCTCGAGGCCTTCAAGGAACATTTCGCCGCGGCCCGCTTCTGCGCGCAGGCGATCTATCCCTGCTATGGCCTGGCCGAGGCGACGCTCTTCGTCACGGGCGGTCGGCGCGGCGCCGGCATGGTCGCCCACCGCTTCTCGGCCGCGCAGATCGCCCAGCGTGCCGCGACGCCCAGCGAGCAGGAAGAGGACGGCGTCATGCTGGTCGGATGCGGCGCCCCCGTGTCCGCGCACACCCTGCAGATCGTCGACCCCGAATCGCTCGCCGTGCTCGAGTCCGGACGCATCGGCGAAATCTGGGCCAGCGGCCCCAGCATCGGCGCCGGCTACTGGAAGAAGCCGCAGGAGAGCGCCAGGACCTTCGTCGAGCGCGATGGCCGCCGATGGCTGCGCACCGGCGACCTCGGCTTCGTCTTCCACGGCCAGCTCCACGTGGCCGGCCGCATCAAGGACATGATCATCGTGCGCGGCCACAACCTCTACCCGCAGGACCTCGAGCGCGCCGTCGAGGCCGAGGTCGATGCGGTGCGCAAGGGCCGCGTCGCCGCCTTCGCGGTCGCAGGGCCGGAGGGCGAGGGCATCGGCCTCGCGGCGGAAGTCTCGCGCAGCATGCAGAAGCTCGTCGATCCCGCCGTGCTGGTCGAAGCCCTCGGCGCGGCCGTGAGCGAGCTGTGCGGCGAGCCCTTGTCGGTGGTGGTGCTGCTGAACCCCGGCGGCCTGCCCAAGACCACCAGCGGCAAGCTGCAGCGCAGCGCCTGCAGGGCCGGCTGGCTGGACGGCAGCATCGATGCCTACGCCATCCATGCGCACGGCCGCTTCACGCGCGGCGGCAGCGCCGCGGCGCCCGCCGCACCGGCGCTGGACGACACCGAGTCGGCCCTCGCCGCGCTCTGGGGCGAGGTGCTGCGCCGCGCGCCCAACGGTCCCCTCGGCCCGCAGGCGCACTTCTTCGCGCTCGGCGGCAACTCGCTGGACGCCGTGCAGGCCGCCGCCCGCATCGCCGCGCGCTGGCACATCGCCTTCGAGCCGCGCCATCTCTTCGAGCAGCCGCGCCTGGGCGCGTGCGCGGCCGAGATCCGCAGGCTCCTCGCTGCCGGCGCCCGGTCTGCGCTCATCCACATTCCCGCGCTGGCGCCCGCGCAGCGCGCGCAACCCCTGCCGCTGTCGCATGCCCAGCAGCGCCAGTGGTTCCTCTGGTGCCTGAATCCGTCGAGCGCCGCGTACCACATCGGCGGCCAGCTGCGGCTCGCGGGCGCGCTCGACGAACCCGCGCTGCGCGCCGCCCTCGACGCGCTGGTGCAGCGCCACGAGATCCTGCGCACTGTCTTCCGCCCGGCCCCCGACGGCACGGCGCGGCAGCACATCCAGGCCGCGCTGCCGCCGCGCTGGTCCTCCGTCGATGTCTCCGCATCGCCCGACGATGCGCGCGAGGCCCTCGCGGCGCAGGCCATCGCGCAGGTGCAGGCCGAGCCTTTCGACCTCGGCCAGGGCCCGCTGGTGCGTGCGGTGCTGGTGCGCCTCGCGCCGCAGCTGCATCGGCTCGCGATCGTGTTCCACCACATCGTGGCCGACGGCGTATCGATGCAGGTCGTCGTGGAGGAGTTGGGCTCGCTCTATCGCGCGTTGGCCCAGGGCGAAACGCCCTCGCTGCCGGCACTGCCCCTGCAGTACGCCGACTACGCCGCCTGGCACGGCGAGTGGCTCGCAAGCGGCGAGCGCCACCGCCAGCTCGCCCACTGGACCCGCCAGCTCGGCACCGAGCACCCGGTGCTCGCGCTGCCCGCCGACCGTCCCCGGGCCTCTATCGCCGAGCATCGCGCGGCCCGCCACCAGGCTGCTCTGCCGCCCACGCTGGTGACCGCGCTCAGGCAGCTCGCCGAAGCGCAGGGCACCACGCTCTTCACCGTGCTGCTCGCCGGCCTGCAGGTGCTGCTGCACCGCTGCACCGGCCAGGAAGACGTGCGCGTGGGCGTGCCCATCGCCAACCGCCAGCGCGGCGACACGGCCGGCCTGGTCGGCTTCTTCGTCAACACGCAGGTGCTGCGCAACACCGTGCACGGCCGCGCGCCGCTGGCCCGGGTGCTCGCGCAGGCGCGCGCGGCGGCGCTCGATGCGCTGTCCCATCCGGACCTGCCCTTCGAGCACCTGGTGGAGGCCCTCGCGCCCGAACGCAGCCTGGCCCACAGCCCGCTGTTCCAGGTGCTGTTCAACCACCTGCGCGAGGACTACCGCGCCGCCTCGGTCTTCAGCGGCCTCGAGGTGGCGGTCGAGCCGCTGGACGGCCCGGCCGCCCAGTTCGAGCTCAGCGTCGAAGTCGGCGAATGCCCCGACGGCCGCGTGGCGCTGCGGCTGGTCTACGCCGCCGAGCTCTTCGATGCACTCACCATGGAGCGCTTCTCACAGCGCTACGAACGCGTGCTCGAAGCCATGGCCGCGCAGCCCGCGCTCGCCGCCGGCGACATCGACCTGCTGCTGCCCGGCGAGCGCGCCGACATCGAGGCCTGGTCGCGCGGCTCACGCGACGCCGCCTCGGCCGAGCCCGTGCATCGCCACTTCGAGGCGCAGGTCCGGCGCACGCCCGAGGCCATCGCGCTGCGCTTCGGCACCGTCGCGCTGAGCTACGACGCACTGAACCGCCGCGCCAATCGCCTCGCGCATCGCCTCATGGCGCAAGGGGTGGGAATCGAGACCCGCGTGGGCATCGCCGCCGAGCGTTCGGTGGAGATGGTGGTGGGCCTGCTCGGCATCCTGAAGGCCGGCGGCGCCTACGTGCCGCTCGACCCGGACCTGCCCGCCGAGCGCCTGGTCCACATGCTCGACGACAGCGGCATCGGCCTGCTGCTCACCCAGGCCCACCTGCGCGAGCGCCTGCCGGCGCGCGAAGCCGTGCGCGTGCTGGCGCTCGACGAGGCACTGCAGGATGAGGGCGCGGAGCACGACCCCGCCGTCGCACTCGACGGCGAGAACCTCGTCTACGTCATCTACACCTCCGGCTCCACCGGCCGCCCCAAGGGCGCGGCCAACCGCCACCGCGCGCTGACCAACCGCCTCGCCTGGGGCCAGCGCCACCAGCCGTTGTCGGCCGAAGACGTGGTGCTGCAGAAGACTCCCTTCAGCTTCGACATCTCGTTCTGGGAATTCTTCTGGCCCCTGAGCGTCGGCGCGACGCTGGCCCTGGCCGCGCCGCACGACCACCGCGATCCGGCGCGCCTGGTGGCCCTCATCGCGCAGTACCGCATCACCACCATCCACTTCGTGCCTTCCATGCTGCAGGCCTTCCTCGCGCACGAAGGCGCGCGCAGCTGCACCGGCCTGCGGCGCATCGTCTGCAGCGGCGAGGCCTTGTCCGCCGAGCTGCAGGCGCGCGTCTTCGAGACGCTGCCGCGGGTCACGCTGCACAACCTCTACGGGCCCACCGAGGCGGCCATCGAGGTCAGCGCCTGGGATTGCCGCGACGAAGGCGCGCTCACCGTGCCCATCGGCCGGCCGATCGCCAACCTCGACCTGCACGTGCTCGACGCCGACCTTCACCGCGTGCCGCGCGGCGTCGCCGGCGAGCTGCACCTGGGCGGCGAGGGCCTGGCGCGCGGCTACTGGGACCGCGCCGCGCTCACGGCCGAGCGCTTCGTCGCCAGCCCCTTCGGCGACGGCGGCCGGCTCTACCGCAGCGGCGACCTGGTGCGCTGGCGCGCCGACGGGCAGATCGAGTACCTCGGCCGCGTCGACCACCAGGTGAAGATCCGCGGTTTCCGCATCGAGCTCGGCGAGGTCGAGGCACGGCTGCTCGACCAGCCCGGCGTGCGCGAGGCCGTGGTGGTCGCGCAGGAGGATGCGCAGGGCGCGCGCCTCGTGGCCTATGTCGCGGGCGAGGCGCTCGCGGCCGATGCGCTGCGCCGGCAGCTCGGCGCGGTGCTGCCCGACTACATGGTGCCTTCGGTCGTCATGTTGCTCGATCGCCTGCCGCTCAACACCAACGGCAAGGTCGACCGCAAGGCCCTGCCCGCGCCCGCAGCTGCGCGGCAGCAGCCCTACGAGGCGCCTCGGGGCCAAGTGGCCGAGACCATCGCGGGCCTCTGGTCCGAGGTGCTGGGCGGCGCGCAGGTCGGCCTGCACGACAACTTCTTCGACATCGGCGGCCACTCGCTGCAGCTGATCCGCGCCCACCGCCTGCTGGAGGAGCGCCTGCAGGCCGGCCTCTCGGTCATCGACCTCTTCAAGCATCCGACCGTCGCCGCGCTGGCCGCGCGCATCGCGCAGGGCGAGGCCGCGCCGGCCCCCGCGCGACAAGATGACGAGGAGCGCGCGCGCCGCCAGCGCGCTGCCCTGATGCAGCGGCGCCCCGCGCCGGCGAAGGTGGGCTGATGAACATGCAAGCCAACCCGCCCGAGACCACAGGCGTCGAGATCGCCATCGTCGGCATGGCCGGCCGCTTCCCCGGTGCGCCCGACGTGGACGCGCTGTGGGCGCAGCTGTGCGCCGGCGCCGAGGCCGTCACGCCTTTCACCGACGAGCAGCTGCGCGCCCGCGGCGTCGCGGCGGAGCTGCTGGCCGATCCCGACTACGTGCGCGCCGGCGTCGTGCTGGAAGGCATCGACCAGTTCGATGCCGCCTTCTTCGGCTACACGCCACGCGAGGCCGAGCGCCTCGATCCGCAGCACCGCCTGTTCCTCGAATGCGCGTGGGAGGCGCTGGAGAACGCCGGCTACGACGCGCAGCGCTATCCCGGCGCGATCGCCGTGTACGGCGGCGCCGGTGCCAACCTGTACATGATGCGCAACCTGCTGCCGGCCGCCGGCCTGGACGCGGGCAGCCGCATCGCCGAGCTGCTCGGCCTGGTGAGCGGCAACGCGGCCGACGCGCTGTGCACACGCGTGGCCTACAAGCTGAACCTGCGCGGCCCGGCCATCACCGTGCAGACCGCGTGCTCCACTTCGCTCACGGCCATCCACCTGGCCTGCCGCTCGCTGCTGGCCTTCGATTGCGACATGGCGCTGGCGGGCGGCGTCTCGCTCAACCTGCTGCAGAACGGCGGCTACCGCTACGAGGCCGGCGCCATCTTCTCGCCCGACGGCCACTGCCGCGCCTTCGACACGCAGGCCGCCGGCACCGTGCTCGGCAGCGGTGCGGGCATCGTCGTGCTCAAGCGGCTGGAGGACGCGCTGCGCGACGGCGACACCATCCGCGCCCTCATCAAGGGCAGCGCGGCCAACAACGACGGCGCCGACAAGGTCGGCTTCACCGCGCCCGGCGTGCAGGGCCAGGCCTCGGTGATCCGCGCCGCGCAGCTCATGGCCGACGTGCCGGCCGACACCATCGGCTACGTCGAGGCGCACGGCACCGGCACCGCCCTGGGCGACCCCATCGAGATCGCCGCGCTCACGCAGGCCTTTCGTGCCGGCACCGCGCGGCGCGGCTTCTGCGCCATCGGCTCGATCAAGACCAACATCGGCCACCTCGACGCGGCAGCCGGCGTCTCGGGGCTCATCAAGGCCGCGAAGTCGCTGCAAGAGCGCACGCTGGTGCCCAGCCTGCACTTCGAGCGCCCGCATCCGCAGCTCGAACTGGAGACCAGCCCCTTCTTCGTCAACACCGAGGCCCGCTCCTGGCCGCAGGGCGCGACGCCGCGCCGGGCCGCCGTCAGCGGCTTCGGCATCGGCGGCACCAATGTGCATGTGGTGCTGGAGGAAGCGCCGGTGACGGCTGCTGCCACCGGCCAGGACGCGGATGACGAATGGCAGGTGCTGCCGCTCTCCGCGCTCGACGCCACCGCGCTGCGCCAGGCTGCGACGCGGCTGGCCGATCACCTCGAAGCGCATCCGGAACTGCCGCTCGCCGATGTCGCGCACACGCTGCAGCTCGGCCGCCGCGCCATGCCGCTGCGGCGCGCCATCGTCGCGCCGCAGGCCGGCCTGGCCATCGAGACGCTGCGCGGCCCCGCGCATGCGCTGTGCCCCGAACTGCGTGCGCCCGCGACGCCGCCCGAGGTGGTCTTCCTCTTCCCCGGCGGCGGCACCCAGCACGCCAACATGGGCCGTGCGCTGTACCGCGCCGCGCCCCTGTTCCGGCAGGAGCTCGACCGCTGCTGCGAGCTGCTGCAGCCGGCGCTGGGCCTGGACCTGCGCACGCTGCTCTTCCCCGCCGAGGGCGGCGAGGCGGCGGCCGATGCGCAGCTGTTCCAGATCGCGCTCGCGCAGCCCGCGCTCTTCGCCGTGCAGTACGCCCTGGCGCGCCTGTGGATGCGCCGCGGCGTGCGGCCGGCCCTGATGATGGGCCACAGCCTCGGCGAGTACGTCGCCGCCTGCCTGGCCGGCGTCTTCGGCCTCGAGGACGCGCTCTTCATCGCCGCCACCCGCGGCCGGCTGCTGCAGTCCATGGCGCCCGGCGCGATGACGGCCATCCCGCTGCCCGAGGCCGAGCTCGGTGCCTTCACCGCCCTCGGCTGCGACATCGGCGCGGTCAACGGCGAATCGCTGTGCGTGCTCTCCGGCCCGATCGAGGCCATCGAGGCGGCCGAGCGCGAGCTCGCCGCGCGCGGCCATCCGCCGCGCCGGCTGCGCGTGTCCATCGCCTCGCACTCGGCGATGACCGAGCCCGTGCTCGCCGAGCTGGAGAAGGTCGTGGCAGCCGTGCCGAGGCACGCGCCGCGCATCCCCTTCATCTCCAACGTCACCGGCCGCCTCGTCACGCCCGAGCAGGCTACCAGCCCCCGCTACTGGGCCGAGCATCTGCGCGGCGCCGTGCGCTTCTGGGACGGCCTGGGCACGCTCCTCGCCGTGCCCGGCCGCGCCGTGCTCGAAGTGGGGCCGGGCGAGACCCTCAGCGGCCTGGCGCGCGCGCATCCGGGCAGCGCCTCGGCGGCTGGCGTGTGGGCCAGCCAGGCCCATCCGCAGCAGCAGGCGCGCAACCCGCAGCAGATGGCCCAGGCCATCGCCGGGCTGTGGAGCGCGGGCGTCGACATCGACTGGGCAGCCTGCCATGCCGGCGCGCCGCGCCGCCGCGTGCCGCTGCCCAGCTACTCCTTCCAGCGGCGCCGCCACTGGGTCGACACCGATGCGGCCACGCCCGCGCGGCCCGCGACGCCGAGCGACTGGGCCTACATCCCCTCGTGGCAGCGCGTCGCGCCGCTGGCGCCGCTGAAGCCGGCCTTGAAGGGCGAGTCCGCCGAAGGCTGCACGCTGGTGCTGGGCGAGCAGGGCGGCTTGGCCGACCGCTTGGCGCAGCACCTGGCCGCACGCGGCGACACCGTGGTGCGCGCCGTGCGCGGCGAGCGCTTCGCCGCGCTGGGGCCGCGCCTGCATGCGCTTCGCCCCGGCGAGCGCGCCGACCTGGAACAGTGGCTCGCCACGCTGGAAACACCGCCCACACGCGTGTGCTGCCTGTGGCCGCTCGACGACGGCACGCAGGCGCCGGTGCCCGCCGAACAACTGGAGCGCGGCTTCCACAGCCTGCTCGCGCTGGTGCAGGCCCTCGGCACGCCGGAACATCCGCTCGCGCTCACCGTGCTTGCGAGCCGCACCGAGGACCTGACGGGCCACGACCCGCTCAGCCCCGAGGCGGCCATGCTCTTCGGCCTGTGCAAGTCCGCGGGCCAGGAGTACCCGCGCATCGCCTGCCGCCTGGTCGATGCCCTCGCACCCGCGCCGGGCAGCCTGGCCGAGGCGCGGCTGGTCGAAGCCATCGCGGCCGAGATGCAGCACGCGGGCGACGACGCCGCACCGGTCGCCTACCGCGGCGCACACCGCTGGATCAAGCGCTACGAGCCGCTGCCGCGCGTGCCGCGCGCGGCCGAGGTGCAGCGCCTGCGCCGAGGCGGCGTCTACCTCATCACCGGCGGCCTCGGGGGAGTGGGGCTCGCACTGGCCGAGCATCTGGCGCGGCACTGGGGCGCGCGGCTGGCCTTGCTGGGCCGCAGCGCCTGCCCGCCGCGCGCCGCCTGGGAAGCGCTCGCGGCATCGCCCGCCGAGCCCGCCGCGCTGCGCGACAAGCTGCAGCGCCTGCTCGCGCTCGAAGCCATGCGCGCCGAGCTGCTCGTGCTGCAGGCCGACGTCGCCGATCCCACGCAGATGCGCAGCGCCATCGCCGCGCTGCGCGAGCGCTTCGGGCCCGTGCACGGCGTGATCCATGCGGCCGGCGATGCAGGCGGCGGCATGATCGCGCACAAGACCCGCGCCGAGGTCGCCGGCGTGTTCGCGCCCAAGGTCGCGGGCACCCAGGCCCTGTTCGATGCACTGGATGGCACGACGGAGGGTGCCCCGCTCGATTTCGTGCTGCTGTGCTCCTCCATCGCCAGCCTCGCGGGCGGCCTGGGCAAGAGCGACTACGCCGCCGCCAACGCCTACCTCGACGCCATCGCCGCCCTGGCCCAGCGCGAGCGGGCCTACCCCGTCTTCTCGGTCAACTGGGACGCCTGGCGCGAGATGGGGATGGCCGCCGGCATGCAGCTGCCCGAGGGCGTGGGCATGAACGCGGAGGAGGGCGCTCGCGCCTTCGAGCGCATCGTCTCGGGTCCGGCGCTCGCGCAGGTCGTGGTCTGCACCACCGACCTGGCCCAGCGCCTCGGCCCGCTGGACAACGGCATGCTGGATCTGCTCGATGCGGTCGCCGACAGCGCGCCACCCGCGGCCTCGCATCCGCGCCCCAGCCTGCAGACCCCCTACGCCGCGCCCGGCAGCGAGCTCGAGCACGCTGTGGCCACCATCTGGCAGGAGCGCCTGGGCATCGCGCCCGTCGGCTTGAACGACAACCTGTTCGAGCTCGGCGGCGACTCGCTGATCGCGATCCAGCTGCTGTCGCGCATCAAGGCCGCCTGCGCGGTGGAACTGCATCCGAGCGAGTTCTTCAAGCAGCCGACCGTCGCCGGCATCGTGGCCCAGGTCGCGAAGGAGGGCGGGGCGGCGCAGGGCGGCGCCGCGCAGGCGCGCATCCCGTCGGTGCCGCGGGCGGCGGAGATGCCGCTTGCGCCCATGCAGCGGCGCCTGTGGCTGGTGGACCGCTTGAGCGACAGCGCCGACCGCCAGGGCCGCGCGGCCTACAACATCGGCGCTGCGCTGGCGCTGGAGGGCGAGGTCGATCTCGCGCTGCTGCGCGAGACGCTGCAGGCCATCGTCGCGCGCCACGAGGTGCTGCGCACCGCCTATGCGGAGAACGACAGCGGCGAGCCGGTCGCGCTGATCGCGCCGCAACTGCGGCTCGACATCCGCCTGATCGAGGCCGTGGAGCTGCCCGGCGAGGACGAGGCGGCGCGCATGGAGGCGGTGTTCGACCGCATCGGCCGCGCGCCCTTCGAGCTCGCCACCGGCCCGCTGATGCGCGCGGCCATCGTGCGGCACGGCGCGCGCCGGCATGCGATGGTCGTCGTCGTCCACCACATCGTGTTCGACGGCTGGTCGATCGCCGTCTTCGCGCGCGAGTTCGGCGCCATCTACCAGGCGCTGCAGGCCGGGCGCGCACCGGCGCTGGCGCCGCTGCCCATCCAGTACGTGGACTACGCCGCCTGGTGCGAGCAGGCCGCGGGTGCCGGCGACCCGGCGCGCGAGCAGGCCTTCTGGCGCGGCTACCTGCAGGATGCGCCCGCCGTCACCGCACTGCCGGCCGACCGGCCGCGCGCCGCCACCGCCTCGCATGCCGGCGACGCCGTTCATGTACGCGTCGATTCCGAGCGCGTTGCCGCGCTGCGTCAGCTCGCGCGCGACAGCGGCGTCTCGCTGTTCCATCTGCTGCTGGCCGGCTTCTTCCTGCTGGTGCACCGCGAGACCGCGGCGCGCGACATCGTGGTCGGAACCGACGTGGCGGGGCGCGCGCGCCCCGAGCTCGAAGGCCTGCTGGGCTTCTTCGTCAACGTGATCCCGCTGCGCTCGCGCGTCCAGGCACCGGGCATGACCTTGCGCGATTGGCTCGCCGCGCTGCGCCAGGGCGTGCTCTCGGCCATGGACCACCAGCACACGCCCTTCGACCAGATCGTGGACCTGCTGGGCACGCCGCGCACGCGCAACCGCAACCCGCTGGTGCAGATGCTGTTCGTGCTGCAGAACACGCCCGAGGTGCGCTTCGAGATCCCGGGCGTGACGGTGGACCTGCTGCCCCAGCCCACGCGCGAGTCGAAGTTCGACATCGCCGTCTTCGCCAAGGAGCGCGCCGACGCGCTCGAGGTGGAGTGGGTCTACGCCACCGCGCTCTACGAACGCGCCGGCGTCGAGCGGCTGGCCGAAGGCTGGCTGGCGCTGCTGCGCGAGATCACCGACACCCCCGATGCGCCCCTCGACCGCTTCATCCCTGCCGCGCCGCCACGGCCCGCGCAGGCACCACCCGTGAAAGAGATGGCCTCCATGAACCTCAAGCTCGACAAGCTGAACAAGCTCGCCGCACGCGAGCGCCCCGCGGCGCCGGCGCCGGTGCGCACGTCCTTCCTGTCGCCGCAGCGCAGCTTCCCCATCGTGCTGGAAGCGGCCGACGCCGGCCTCGACACCGTGGCCTGGGCCCGGTCACAGGCCGGCGCCATCGAGTCGCTGGTGCGCAAGCACGGCGGCATCCTGTTCCGCAACTTCGGCCTCGCCACACCACAGGACTTCGAGGCCTTCGCCGAGGCCATCGAGCCCGAGCTCTACGGCAGCTACGGCGACCTGCCGAAGAAGGAGGGCGGGCGCAACACCTACCGCTCCACGCCCTATCCCGAGAAGGAGATGATCCTCTTCCACAACGAGAGCGCGCACCTGCACCGCTGGCCGCGCAAGCAGTGGTTCTACTGCGAGCTTCCCTCCCGGGTGGGCGGGGCCACGCCCATCGTCGACTGCCGCGAGTTGCTGGCGCAACTGCCGGCGGAGGTGGTCGAGGTCTTCGAGCGCAAGGGCCTGCTCTACGTGCGCACCTTCACACCGGGGCTGGACGTGCGCTGGCAGGACTTCTACAAGACCGACAGCCGCGCCGAGGTGGAGGCCCGCCTCGCGGCGGCCGGCACCGCGTGGCGCTGGCTCGGCGATGACACGCTGCAGACCCGCACCCGCTGCCCGGCGGTGATCCGCCATCCGCTGACCGGCGAGCGCGTGTTCTTCAACCAGGTGCAACTGCACCATGTGAGCTGCCTCGATGCCCAGGTGCGCGAGGACCTGCTGGGCCTGGTCGGCCTGGAGCGCATGCCGCGCCATGTCTGCTACGGCGACGGCTCGCCCATCGCCGACGAGACCATGGCCCTCGTCGGCCGCGCCTACGAGGCCTGCGCCGTGCGCTTCGACTGGCGCCAGGGCGACGTGGTGATGCTCGACAACATGCTCGCCGCCCACGCGCGCGATCCCTATGTGGAGCCGCGCAGGATCGTGGTGGCGATGGGCGCGATGTTCGAGCGCGCAGACCTCGCGCCGCTGCCGGCCGACGATGCGGTGGAGGCCTGACGCGATGCGCCTGCAGAACTTCGAAGCCAGCCTGCCGCTCGCACCCGAGCAGCTTGCCTTGCACGGCACCCACGGCGAGGCGCCCGCGCCCGGGGTCATCGCCATCGACATCGCCGGTCCACTGGACGAGGAGCGCCTGCGTGACGCGGTCGGCCACGTCGCCGCCGCGCACGGCGCGCTGCGTCATGTCATCGGCGAGGCCGAGGGTTACCGAGGCCTGCGCCAGTGGGTCCGCGCCGGCAATGCGGTGCCTGTGCTGCCATGGCGGCGCGTGGATTTGCGCGGCGAACGGGGCGATGCGCCGGCCTTGCGCCGGGCTGCGCTCGACACGCTGTGCGAGCCGGCTTTCGCGCCCGGCGACGACGCGCATCTGCGCGCCGCCCTCATCCTCCTCGACGGCGAGCGGGCGACCTTGGCCCTGGCCGCGAATCCCTGGGTGGCCGATGGCGGCAGCCTCCGCCTGCTGGCGCGGCAGGTCGGCGAGGCCTTGCGCCAGGGCGCGTTTCCGGATGCGGAGGCCTCGTTCCAGTACGCCCAGTTCGTCGAATGGCGGCAGGAGCTTGCCGCCGGCGACGATGCCCGTGCCGGCGAACGCTACTGGGCCGAGTTCCTCGGCGATCTCGCCGCGCTGGAAGCGCCGCGCCTGGCGCTGCGCTCGGACGGTCCGGCCGGTGCGCGCGTGCAGCGCAGCCAGCCGCTCGACAGCGTGCTCGCCGCGCGCATCGCGTCGATGGCCCAGGCGCGAGGCCTGGCCCCCGCGCAGCTGGTCCAGGCCGCATGGTGGCTGCTGCTCTCGCGCCACCATCGCGGCACGCGCTTCATCGGCGGCTGGCAGCATGATTGCCGCGCCGACTACGAGGTGACGGCCGGCACGGCGGGCGTCTTCGACAAGGTGTTGCCGGTGCTCGTCGAAGCCGATGGCTGCGCCGGCTTCGACGAGGCACTGGCACGCATCGCCGCGATGCTCTCGGCCCACAGCGAAGCCCAGGAGTACTGGCAGGCCGCCGCGCCACCGACCGAGGCGCATCTGCGGGTCGGCTTCGAAGCCATCGAGGCCGGCCAGGACGACCCCGCATGGCGCGTGGCCGAGCAACCCGCTCCTGCCGCCTGCTTCGAACTTGCGATGCAGTTCGCCTGGGGCGGCGGGAACGCATCGGTCGCGCTGCATGCCGACGCGGCGCACTACGGCCAGGACGCCGTGGACGCGCTGCTGCGGCAGTTCGGCGTCTTCCTGCAGGGCTTGCTCGACAACCCGGCCGCACCCGTGGCCGACTTGCCGCTGCTCGATGCGGACGCACAGGCGGCGCTGCTTACGGCCCTTGCGCCCCAGGCCGACCTGGGCATCGGCACCGTGCCCGGCCAGGTGGCGGCCCATGCCGCACGCACGCCGCAAGCCCCGGCCGTGGAAGACGGCGAGCATCGCCTGAGCCATGCCGAGTTCGACCGGCGCGTAACGCAACTGGCGCAGGGCCTGCGCGCACGCGGCGCCGCGCCCGGCGCGCTGGTGGCGCTGCAGCTGCCGCGTTCGCTCGACTTGGTGGTGGCCATCTTCGCGGTCTGGCGCACCGGCGCGGGCTGCCTGCCCGTCGACCCCGAATGGCCCGCCGCCCGCCGCGAGGCCGTGCTCGCCGATGCCCGGCCGGCGTGCGTGCTGCATCCCGTGCTGCCGCCCGAACCCGCCGCGCACGACGTTGCGCTCGAGGGCCTGGAGGGCGCCGACGGCGGCGGCGAACCGCTCGCCGGCGCCGCGCCCGAGGGCGTGGCCTACGTGCTCTACACCTCCGGCTCCACCGGCCGGCCCAAGGGCGGGGTGGTCACGCATGCGGCCCTCTTCAACTACGTGGCGGCCGCTTCATGGGCGATGGACCTGGCCAGCGTGCGCCGCTGGGCGCTCACCAGCTCCGTCGCGGCGGACCTGGGCAACACGGCCCTGTTCGGCTCCCTCTTCAACGGCGCCTGCCTGGTGGTCGCGCAGCCGGAGGACATGCAGGACGCCGAGTCCTTCGCACGCTTCATGCGCAGCCGCGAGATCGACGGGCTCAAGATCGTGCCCTCGCACCTGGAGGCGCTGCTGGACAGCGCGTCGCCGGTGCTGCCCGCGCGGCTGGTGCTCGGCGGCGAGGCCGCGCCGCGCGCGCTGCTGGCGCGCATCGCCCGCATCGCGCCGGCCTGCCGCGTCCACAACCACTACGGGCCGACGGAGGCCACCGTGGGCGTGATGGTGCATGCCGTGACGCCCGGCGCGGCGCTGCCCGAGCTGCTGCCGCTCACGCAGGTGCTCGCCAACAACCGCGTGCGCGTGCTCGACGAGGCCCTGCGGCCGGTGGCCGAGGGACAGCTCGGCCAGCTCTACCTGGGCGGCGCGCAGCTGGCGCGCGGCTACCTGCACGGCGTGGGCGCAGAGGCCTTCATCGACGATCCCTTCCAGCCCGGGGAGCGGCTGTACCGCACCGGCGACCTCGGCTGCCTGCTGCCGGGCGGCGGCATCCGGCTTGCGGGCCGGGCCGACCAGCAGGTCAAGATCCGCGGCTTTCGCGTCGAGCCCGCGGAGATCGAGGCGGCACTGATCGCCCAGCCCGGCGTGCGGCAGGCCATCGTGCTGGCCAGCCAGGACGACGCGGGCCGGACGCGCCTGTGCGCCTGCCTGCAGGCCGACGAGGCCGCGCCGGCCGACACCGACACCTTGCGCATGCGGCTCGCGGCGCTGCTGCCGGCCTACATGCAGCCTGCCGCCTACGTGTGGTTGCGCGAGATCCCGCGCCTGCCCAACGGCAAGATCGACCGGCTTGCACTGGCCGCGTCGGTCGATGGCGCGGCGGCGTCGCCGGCGAAGGCCTCGCGCCCACCGCGCGACGCGCTGGAGAGCGCGCTCGCGCAGGCCATGGCGCAGCTGCTGGGCCGCGACGCTGTCGGCATCGACGACGACTTCTTCGAGCTCGGCGGGCATTCGCTCTTGGTGATCAAGCTGGTGGCGCGCATCCGCAAGCAGTTCGAGCTGCAGGTCGCACCGGGCCTGGTCTTCGATCACCCGAGCGTGGCTGCGCTGGCCGTTGCGCTGCGCGCGGCCGCCGGCGACGCCGAGGCGCTCGAGCAGCGCGCACGGGCCGCGCCGCCGCCGCTGTTCGTGGCCTGAGGCCACCCGTCCCTTGTCTTTCGAAACGCTGCAAGCACGCACTGCATGACGCATCCGGCCGCATCCGCCATTCCCACCGCGCACGAGATCCTCGCGCCGCTGTCCTTCCCGCAGGAGCAGCTGTGGCTGCTGCAGAGCGTGCATCCCGAGCTCACGGCCTACAACCTGCCGCGCGTGTTCCGCCTGGGCGGCGCGCTCGACGACGGCGCACTGGAGCGGGCCTTCCAGGCCGTCATCGCGCGCCATGCGGTGCTGCGCACCCGCTTCGCGGACGTGGAAGGCGAGGCGCGGCAGCGCGTGCAGGATGCCGCGCCCTTCGCGCTGGAGCGCACCGACCTGCGCAGCCTGGCGCCCGAGGCCCGACAGGCGGCGCTCGACGCGCTGGTCGAGCGCACCGCGGCGCACGCCTTCGACCTGGGCCGGGCGCCGCTGATGATGGCGCGGCTCGCGCGGCTGGGCGAGGAGGAGCATGTGCTTGCCGTGTGCCTGCACCACATCGTGTCCGACGGCGGGTCCAACCCGATCCTCGCGCGCGAGCTGGCCGAGGCCTACGCGCTCGCGCTGCGCGACGCGGGGCCGGTGCGCCTCGGCGCGCTGGCGCTGCAGTACGCGGACCATGCCGCGTGGCAGCGCGCGCAGGCGGCGCAGGGTGCGTTCGCGCGTGAGCTCGATCACTGGAACCGCCACCTGGGCAAGCATGTGCCGGCGCTGGACCTGCTCACCGACCACCCGCGCCCGGCGCGGCAGCGCTTCGAGGGTGCGGCCCTCTACTTCGACCTGCCGCCCGTGCTCGCGGGCGGGCTGGAACGCATGTGCCGCGCCGAGAAGTGCACGCCCTTCGTGCTGCTGTTCGCGATGTGGCAGGTGCTGCTGTCGCGCTACAGCGGCCAGGACGATTTCGCCGTCGGCGTGCCCAGCGCGGGACGCCAGCGCGAGGAAGTGCAGGCGCTGCTCGGCTTCTTCGTCAACACCCAGGTGTTCCGCGCGCGGCTGGCGCCCGCGCTGTCGCTGCGGCAGGTGCTGCGCCGGGTGCGTGCCGATGCACTGGCCGCGCTGGAACATTCGCAGCTGCCCTTCGAGCTGCTGCTCGCCAGCCGCGCCGAGCGGCGCGACCCGGCGCGCAATCCGCTGTTCCAGACGATGTTCGGGCTGCAAATGGGCGATCCCGCGCAAGCGCTGCGCTTCGGCGAGGTCCAGGTCGAGCCCATGGCCTTTGGCGAGAAGAGCGCCAAGTTCGACCTGTCGCTCGACGTCACGGTCCGGCCTGAGGGGGTGCGTGGAAGGCTGGAGTACAGCACGGCCTTGTTCGAACGCGGCACTGCGCGGCGGCTGGCGGACTTCTATGTCGCGCTGCTGGAGACGCTGGTGGCCGATCCGGAGCGGCTGGTGGGGCAGCTTGTGTTGCCGGGCGATGCCGAGCGCGAAATGCTGCGGGGCTGGGAGTACAACGAGGCCCGCTATGAAGATGCACGGCCGGTGCACGAGCTGATCGAGCGGCGCGTGGTGTTGCAGCCGGACGAGCCGGCGGTGGTCTTCGGTGATGTCATCTTGAGCTACGCCGAGCTCAATGCGCGCGCCAACCGGCTGGCCCATCATCTGATCGCGCACGGCGTGCGGCCCGACCTGCCCGTGGGCGTGCTCATGGAGCGCTCGGTCGAGATGGTCGTGAGCCTGCTGGCCGTGATGAAGGCCGGTGGCGCCTACGTGCCCATCGACCCCGAGTACCCCGCCGAACGCATTGCCTACATGCTCCAGGACAGCGGCGTGTCGCTGGTGCTCGCGCAATCCCATCTGGCCTTGGCTGCATCCGCGCAAGTGCTGGCCGTCGATACGCTCGATCTCTCGGGTGGGCCCGACACCAACCCGGGAGTGGAACTCACGGGAGAACACCTGGCCTACGTCATCTACACCTCCGGCTCCACCGGCCGCCCCAAGGGCGCGGCCAACCGCCATGTCTCGCTCTTCAACCGCCTCGCCTGGATGCAGGAGGCCTACGCCCTGCAGCCCGGCGAAGTGGTGCTGCAGAAGACCCCCTTCTCCTTCGACGTGTCGGTGTGGGAGTTCTTTTGGCCGCTGATGCAGGGAGCCGTGCTCGCCGTGGCAGCACCGGGTGACCATCGAGATCCAGCCCGCCTGATCGCTTTGATCGAGCAGCATGGCGTCAGCACCTTGCACTTCGTGCCCTCGATGCTGCAGGCCTTCCTGGGTCATGGCGAAGTGGAGCGCTGCACCAGCCTGCGCCGCATCGTGTGCAGCGGAGAAGCCTTGCCCGAGCCGGTGCAGGCCGAGGTGTTCAGGCGATTGCCCGAAGCGCGCCTCTTCAACCTCTACGGCCCCACCGAGGCGGCCATCGACGTGACGCACTGGACCTGCAGGGAAGATGGCCACAACCACGTGGCCATCGGCCGCCCCATCGCCGCCACGCATGTGCATGTGCTGGACGCGCACCTGAACCCCGTACCCACCGGCGTGGGCGGAGAGCTGTACCTGGGCGGCGTCGGCCTGGCACGCGGCTACCTGCACAAGGCCGCGCTCAGCAGCGAGCGCTTCGTGGCCGATCCCTTCGACCCCCAGGGAGGCAGGCTCTATCGCACCGGGGATCGGGTGCGCTGGCGCGAGGATGGTCAGCTGGAGTACCTGGGCCGCCTGGACCACCAGGTGAAGATCCGGGGCCTGCGCATCGAGCTCGGGGAGATCGAGGCCCAGCTGCTGGCGCAGGAAGGCGTGCGAGAAGCGGTGGTGGTGGCGCAGCAGGGCCCGGGTGGGGCCAGGCTCGTCGGCTACGTGTCGGGCCAGGCCGAAGCGGCAACGCTGAAGAATGCACTGGCGCAGAAGCTGCCCGAATACATGGTGCCCGCAGTGATCCTGGTGCTCGACACCTTGCCGCTGAACGCCAACGGCAAGATCGACCGCAAGGCGCTGCCCGCGGTGGAGGCGCAAGGCCAGGAGACCTACGAAGCGCCTGAAGGCGAGATCGAACAGGCACTGGCCGAGGTCTGGCAACAGGTGCTGGGTGTCGAGCGCGCAGGCCGCCACGACAACTTCTTCGAACTCGGCGGCGACTCCATCCTGAGCCTGCAGATCGTGGCGCGCTTGCGCCAGCGCGGCTGGAAGATCACGCCGCGGCAGATGTTCGAGCACCACAGCATTGCGCCGCTGGCGCGCGTGGCCGAGGCCCTCGACGGCGGCGCCTCCTCGACGGCTGCCCCGACATCGGGCCCCGTCCCGCTGCTCCCCATCCAGCAGCTGTTCTTCGAGACCCCGCTGCCGCAGCGCCATCACTGGAACCAGGCCGTGCTGCTGCACAGCCGCGAGCCGCTCGACACGCGGGCATTGGAGGATGCGCTGCAGGCCGTGGTTGCGCACCACGACAGCCTTCGCCTGCGCTACACGCAGGACGCAAAAGGCCGCTGGCAGCAGGTCTGCGAACCCGCAGCCGAGGCACACGCCCGCCCGCTGCTCTGGACGCGCCGCGCCGCTTCCGCGCACGACATCGAAACGCTGTGCGACGAAGCCCAGCGCAGCCTCGATCTCGCGCGCGGTCCGCTCCTGCGCGCGCTGGCGATCGAGGTCGCCGACGGCAGCGCACGCCTGCTGCTCGCCATCCATCACCTCGCCATCGACGGCGTGTCGTGGCGCATCCTGCTCGAGGATCTGCGCAACGCCTACGTCCAGCGGCTGGACGGCGCGCCTGTCGCGCTCCCGGCCCGCACCGACAGCCTCCAGGCCTGGGCGCAGGCCCTGGAGGCCAGCGCCGCCCGCCACGCCGACGAGATGCCGCACTGGCAGTCGCTGGCCCGGGTGCCGGCCAGCCTGCCTTGCGCCCGGCCCGAAGGCGCGAACACCGCGGCCGAGCGCGGCCACATCGAGATCCGGCTCGACCGCGCGCGCACCGAGGCCCTCCTCAAGGAGGTGCCGGCCGCCTGGCGCACGCAGGTCAACGACGTGCTCCTCACGGCCCTGGGCCGCGCCTTGTGCGAATGGAGCGGCCACGAGGAGATCCTCGTCATGGGCGAAGGCCATGGGCGCGAGGACCTCTCGGGCCGGCTCGATCTGTCGCGCACCACGGGCTGGTTCACCAGCCTGTATCCGGTGGCGCTGGCACCCACGGGCGCGCCGGCCGATGCGCTGCGGCGCGTGAAGGAAGCGCTGCGGCGCACGCCGCGCCAGGGCATCGGCCACGGTGTGCTGGGCCTCTGGGGCGATGCCGCGCAGCGCGAGGCGCTGCGCGCGCCGCCCCGTCCGCAGATCGTCTTCAACTACCTGGGCCAGTTCGACGGCGGCCTCGATGCGGCCTCGCCCTGGTCGCTGGCCGAGGAGCAAGCCGGCGCCACCCTGCACGAGAGCACGCCGCTGTGGCATGAGCTTTCGGTCAACGGCCGGGTCCATGCCGGCGAGTTGCGCCTGGGCCTGGGCTACAGCCGCGCGAGACAGGACGCGCAGGCCATGGAACGCCTGGCGCGTCGCATCCGCGAGGAGCTCGAAACGCTCATCGCGCAGGCCCAGGCCGCGCCGCGCGGCGGCGCCACGCCGTCGGACTTTCCGCTGGCCGCGCTCACGCAGCCGCAGCTCGACGCGCTGCCGCTGCCGATGGCCGAGCTGGAGGACCTCTATCCGCTGTCGCCCATGCAGGCCGGCCTGCTGTTCCACAGCCAGCTCGATCCGCAGGCCGGGGCCTACCTGAACCAGCTGCGCGTCGACATCCACGGCCTGGACGTGGCGCGCTTCCGTGCCGCCTGGCGCGCAGCCTTCGCGCGCCACGAGGTGCTGCGCACCGGCTTCCTGTCAGGCGACGCGCCGCTGCAATGGGTGTCGCGCCGGGCCGAGCCGTCGCTGGCCCTCCACGAGGCCCCGGACGGCGCCGGCCTCGATGCGCTGGCGCAGGCCGAGCGGGCGCGCGGCTTCGACCTCGCGCGGCCGCCCCTGATGCGGATGGCGCTGGTGCGCACCGGCGCGCAGCGTCACCACTTCATCTGGACCCTGCATCACCTGCTGCTCGACGGCTGGAGCGTGACCGGCCTGATGGGCGAGGTGCTGCGTCACTACACGGGCCTGCCGCCGACCGCGCCGGCAGGCCGCTACCGCGACCACATCGCCTGGCTGGCCACGCGCGAGCGCGCGGCCAGCGAGCGCTTCTGGCGCGACCAGCTCGGCGCCCTCGAAGCGCCCACGCTGCTCGCCGACGCACTGCCGCGGCCTGCCCCCGGGCGCACCGGCCAGGACCTGCACCGCATCGCGCTGCCGGCCGCGCGCGTCCAGCCCTGGCTGGACGCGGCACGGCGCGAACGCGTCACGCTCAACACGCTGGTGCAGGCCGCCTGGGCGCTGGTGCTGGCGCGCTGCGCCGCGCAGCGCAGCGTGGTTTTCGGCGTCACGGTGGCGGGCCGCAGTGCCGAGCTGCGGGGCGCCGAGCGCATGCTGGGCCTGTTCATCAACACGCTGCCCATGGTCGCCACGCCGCAGCCGCGCAGGCCACGGGCGACTGGCTGCGCGCGCTGAGGCACAGAACCCGCGGCGCGCGAACACGAGCACACGCCGCTCTACGAGATGCAGCAATGGGCGGGCAGGGCGGCAGGCTGTTCGACAGCCTCCCGTGTTCGAGAACTATCCCGTCGACGAGGCGCTGCGCGCGGGCGCGCCGGGCGGCCTGCGCTTCGAGAACGTGGCGCAGCAGGACGAGACGCACTACCCGATGACGCTGACGGTGCAGCTCGCCGCCGACCAATCGCTGCGGCTGGCGCTGGGCTATGAGCGCGTGCGCTTCGGTGACGAGATGGTGGACCTGCTTGCCGGCTGCCTGCAGCAGGCCATCGCCGCGCTGGCGGCCGATGGCGCGCGGCCGCTGGGCACGCTGGTCCTGCTCGATGAGGCGCAGGCGCAGCAAATCGCGCACTGGGGCACGCATCCCGACACGCCGGTTTTCGACGAGCCCATTCACCGGCTGATCGAGCGCCAGGCGCGGGATCGGCCCGAGGCGCCTGCGCTGGTCCACGGTGAGCGCTGCCTGAGCCATGCGGCGCTGAACGCGCAGGCCAACCGGCTCGCGCACCGGCTGATCGCCCTCGGCGTGGGGCCCGAGTCGCGCGTCGGCATCGCGCTCGACCGCGGCATCGAGATGGTGGTGGGCCTCCTCGCGGTGCTCAAGGCGGGCGGGGCCTACGTGCCGCTCGATCCCGACTACCCCGCCGAGCGCATCGCGCACATGGTGGAAGACAGCCGCATGTCGCTGGTGCTCACGCAGTCGCGCATGGCCTCGCGTCTTGCGGCGCCGGGCGCGCCGGGCGTGGTGGCGCTCGACGCGCTGGACCTTCATGCCGAGTCCGCCGCCGACCCCGGTGTCGCGCTGCCGCTCAACGCACTGGCCTACGTGATCTACACCTCGGGCTCCACCGGCCACCCCAAGGGCGTGGGCATCGGCCACCTGGCGCTGCGCTGCCACGTGCAGGCAGCGATCGGCTTCTTCGGGCTCACGCCGGCCGACCGCATGCTGCAGTTCTCGACGCTGAACTTCGACGGCTTCGTCGAGCAGCTCTTCCCGCCGCTGGCCGTGGGTGCGGCCGTGGTGCTGCGCGGCCCCGAGCTGTGGGACAGCGAGCGGCTGCATCGCGAGATCGTCGAGCGCGAGGTCAGCGTGGCCGATCTCACGACCGCCTACTGGCTGCTGATGGCGCAGGACGCCGCGCGCCGCCCCGGCCGCGGCTGGGGCGCGCTGCGGCAGGTCCATGCCGGCGGCGAGGCCATGCCGCCCGAGGGCCTGAAGGCCTGGCGCGACGCGGGCCTGGCGCACGTGAAGCTGCTCAACACCTACGGGCCCACCGAGGCCACCGTCACCGCCACGGTGCTCGATTGCACGGCCTACGTGCGCGGGGAGGAAGCGCTGCCCGCGCAGATGCCGATCGGCCGCGCGCTGCCCGGCCGCGTGCTGCGCGTGCTGGATGCGGCGCTGAATCCGGTGGCGCCCGGCGTGGCCGGCGAGCTGTGCATCGGCGGCGCGCTGCTGGCGCGCGGCTATCTGGGCCGCGCCGCGCTCACGTCCGAGCGCTTCGTGGCCGACCCCTTCGATGCGCAAGGTGGCCGGCTCTACCGCACCGGCGACCTGGTGCGCTGGCGCCATGACGGGCAGCTGGAGTACCTGGGGCGCATCGACCACCAGGTGAAGATCCGGGGCTTCCGCGTCGAGCTGGGCGAGATCGAGGCGCAGCTGCTCGCGCAGCCCGGTGTGCGCGAGGCGGTGGTGGTGGCGCAGGAGGCACCGGGCGGCGGTGTGCGGCTGGTCGGCCATGCCGCCGGCGAGGCGCTGGAGGCGGCCGCGCTGCGCGGCGCGCTGGCAGCGGCCCTGCCCGACTACATGGTGCCCGCGGTGCTGCTGACGCTCGCGGCCCTGCCGCTCAGCGCCAACGGCAAGATCGATCGCAAGGCGCTGCCCGCGCCCGTTGCTGGCGCCGCCGAGGCCGGCCACGAGCCGCCGCAGGGCGACACCGAAGAGGCGCTCGCCGCCATCTGGTGCGAGGTGCTGGGCCTGCCGCGCGTGGGCCGCCGCGACCACTTCTTCGAGCTCGGCGGTCATTCGCTCTCGGCCATGCAGATGGTGGCGCGCGTGCAGAACCTGCTGCAGGTGGCGCTGCCGGTGGCCGAGGTGTTCCAGGCGCCGGTCCTGGCCGCGCTCGCCGCGCGCCTCACCGAGCGCAGCCGGGCCGCGCCTGCGGGCCAAGCCTTGTCCGACATCGATTCCTTCATCGACAGCCTGGAGACGATGTGAACGTCGACCCCAAGACCTTGCAGACCTTGCAGACCCTACGCATCGCCGAGCGCTTCGCCCAGCTGACGCCGGCGCAGCGGCGCGCGGTCTACGAGAAGATCCGTTCCGAGGGCCTCGCGCCGGGGCATTTTCCGATCGTGCCGCGCGAATCCGAGCTGGCCGCGCGCTGCCCGCTTTCGTACGCGCAGGCGCGCCAGTGGTTCCTGTGGCAGCTGGCGCCCGAGAGCACGGCCTATCACATCCTCGGCGCATCGCGCCTGCGCGGGCCGCTGGACCTGCAGGCCCTGCGCCAGAGCTTCGACGCGCTGGCCGCGCGCCACGAGTCGCTGCGCACCGTGTTCCGCGCCGATGCCGAAGGCCGGGCCGAGCAGTGCATCCTGCCGGCCGGCGAGCCCGGCGAGCCCGGCGTGTCCGTGGTCGACCTTCGCGAGCTCGCCGGCGACCAGCGCGAGGCCCGCGCATACGAGGAGGCCCGCCGCGCGAGCGACACGCCTTTCGACCTCGGGGCCGCGCCGCCCTGGCGCGTCGCGGTGATCCGCCTCGAGGAGGAGCTGCACCTGCTGGTGGTCGTGATGCATCACATCGTGTCCGACGGCTGGTCGATGCAGCTGTGCGTGGAATCGTTCTGGGCGGAGTACCGGGCGCGGGTCGAGCACGCGCCCCGCACGCTCGCCGCGCCGGCGGTGCAGTACGCCGACTATGCGCAGTGGCAGCGGCACTGGATGGAAGCCGGTGAGGCGCAACGCCAGCTCGACTACTGGACGCGGCAGCTCGGCGACACGCATCCGGTGCTGCAGCTGCCGGCCGACCGGCCGCGCCGCGCCGATGGCATCTACCGTGCGGCGCGCCACGCCTTCGAGCTGCCTGCCGCGCTGCTGCACGCGCTGCGCGAGCGCGCACGCGAGGCGGGGGCCACCTCCTTCATGGCGCTGCTCGCGGGCTTCCAGGTGCTGCTGCACCGCTGCACCGGGCTGGAGGATGTCCGCGTGGGCGTGCCCATCGCCAACCGCCAGCGCCTGGAGAGCGAGGGCATCGTCGGCTTCTTCGTCAACACGCAGGTGCTGTGCAGCCGGCTGGAGGGACGGATGGCGTTGGACGCGGCGCTGGCTTCGGCACGCGATGCGGCCCTGGGCGCACAGGCGCACCAGGATCTGCCCTTCGAGCAGCTGGTGGAGGCTTTGCAGCCCGAGCGCACGCTGGGGCAGAGCCCGCTGTTCCAGGTGCTGTTCAACCACCAGCGCGAGGAGCGGCCGGCACCGCGGCAAGTGGCGGGGCTGGCGCTGGACGACTGCGCACTGGGCCAGGGCGAGGCGCAGTTCGAGCTGACGCTCAGTGTGACGGAACGCGCCGATGGCCGGGCGAGCCTGGTGTTCGGCTACGCGGAGGAACTGTTCGAAGCCGGCACGGTGGCGCGCTGGGCCGGGTACTACCTGGCGATCCTGGCCGCGATGGTGGAGTGGCCGCGGCAGGCGCTCGGGGAGGTGGTGCTGGGCGATGCAGCGGAGCGGGAGACGCTGCGGGGCTGGGAATACAACGAAGCCGGCTATGAAGATGCACGGCCGGTGCACGAGCTGATCGAGCGGCGCGTGGTGTTGCAGCCGGACGAGCCGGCGGTGGTCTTCGGTGATGTCATCTTGAGCTACGCCGAGCTCAATGCGCGCGCCAACCGGCTGGCCCATCATCTGATCGCGCACGGCGTGCGGCCCGACCTGCCCGTGGGCGTGCTCATGGAGCGCTCGGTCGAGATGGTCGTGAGCCTGCTGGCCGTGATGAAGGCCGGTGGCGCCTACGTGCCCATCGACCCCGAGTACCCCGCCGAACGCATTGCCTACATGCTCCAGGACAGCGGCGTGTCGCTGGTGCTCGCGCAATCCCATCTGGCCTTGGCTGCATCCGCGCAAGTGCTGGCCGTCGATACGCTCGATCTCTCGGGTGGGCCCGACACCAACCCGGGAGTGGAACTCACGGGAGAACACCTGGCCTACGTCATCTACACCTCCGGCTCCACCGGCCGCCCCAAGGGCGCGGCCAACCGCCATGTCTCGCTCTTCAACCGCCTCGCCTGGATGCAGGAGGCCTACGCCCTGCAGCCCGGCGAAGTGGTGCTGCAGAAGACCCCCTTCTCCTTCGACGTGTCGGTGTGGGAGTTCTTTTGGCCGCTGATGCAGGGAGCCGTGCTCGCCGTGGCAGCACCGGGTGACCATCGAGATCCAGCCCGCCTGATCGCTTTGATCGAGCAGCATGGCGTCAGCACCTTGCACTTCGTGCCCTCGATGCTGCAGGCCTTCCTGGGTCATGGCGAAGTGGAGCGCTGCACCAGCCTGCGCCGCATCGTGTGCAGCGGAGAAGCCTTGCCCGAGCCGGTGCAGGCCGAGGTGTTCAGGCGATTGCCCGAAGCGCGCCTCTTCAACCTCTACGGCCCCACCGAGGCGGCCATCGACGTGACGCACTGGACCTGCAGGGAAGATGGCCACAACCACGTGGCCATCGGCCGCCCCATCGCCGCCACGCATGTGCATGTGCTGGACGCGCACCTGAACCCCGTACCCACCGGCGTGGGCGGAGAGCTGTACCTGGGCGGCGTCGGCCTGGCACGCGGCTACCTGCACAAGGCCGCGCTCAGCAGCGAGCGCTTCGTGGCCGATCCCTTCGACCCCCAGGGAGGCAGGCTCTATCGCACCGGGGATCGGGTGCGCTGGCGCGAGGATGGTCAGCTGGAGTACCTGGGCCGCCTGGACCACCAGGTGAAGATCCGGGGCCTGCGCATCGAGCTCGGGGAGATCGAGGCCCAGCTGCTGGCGCAGGAAGGCGTGCGAGAAGCGGTGGTGGTGGCGCAGCAGGGCCCGGGTGGGGCCAGGCTCGTCGGCTACGTGTCGGGCCAGGCCGAAGCGGCAACGCTGAAGAATGCACTGGCGCAGAAGCTGCCCGAATACATGGTGCCCGCAGTGATCCTGGTGCTCGACACCTTGCCGCTGAACGCCAACGGCAAGATCGACCGCAAGGCGCTGCCCGCGGTGGAGGCGCAGGAGCAGGGCGCCTACGAAGCCCCTGCAGGCGACGTGGAGCAGGCCGTCGCCACGTTGTGGTCCGAGCTCGTGGGTGCGACTCGCGTCGGCCGCCACGACAACTTCTTCGAGCTCGGCGGCCATTCGCTGCTCGCCATCCAGCTGATGGAACGCCTGCGTCGCCAAGGCCGCGAAGCCCCGGTGCGCCTGCTCTTCCAGCATCCGAGGCTGACCGACTTCGCGACCGCGCTGCAAGGCGCCGCAGACCCGGAAGTGGACGTGCCGCCCAACGGCATCCCCGCAGGCTGCACCGCAATCACGCCCGCGATGCTGCCGCTGGTGACGCTCGACGACACACAGATCCGCCGCATCGAGTCGGCCGTGCCCGGCGGCGGAGCGAACATCCAGGACATCTACCCGCTCGCGCCTTTGCAGGAAGGCATCCTGTTCCATCACCTGATGGGCGGCGAGGAGGATGCCTATGTCAGCGCGCTGCTGCTGGCCTTCGACAGCCGCGAGCGCCTGCGGCACTTCATCGACTGCCTGAACCGCGTGATCGCGCGCCACGACATGCTGCGCACCGCCGTCCTGTGGGAGGCGCTGCCCGAGCCGGTGCAGGTGGTGCTGCGCCAGGCGGCCGTGCCGATCGAATGGTGCGAGACGCCGGAGCAGGCGCAGCAGCGCGCGCGGCAGCGCCTGGACGTGGGCAGCGCGCCGATGGTGCGCGCCTTCGCCGCGCCCGATGCCGGCGCGCTGCGCTGGCTGCTGCAGCTGCCCACCCATCACCTGGTGCTGGACCACAGCTCGAAGGCCCTGCTGATCGAGGAGATCGGCCTGCTGCTCGAAGGCCGCGCGGACGCGCTGGCCGAGCCCGTGCCCTTCCGCCGCTTCGTCGCGCAGGCGCGGCGCGGCCTCGCGCAGTCGGTGCACGAGGCCTACTTCCGCCGCGCGCTCGCAGGGGTGGACGAGCCCACCATCCCCTTCGGCCTGGCCGACGTGCAGGGCGACGGCGGCCGCATCGTCGAAGCCGTCCTCCCCCTCGACGACGCGCTCGCGCAGGCCCTGCGCCTGCAGGCCCGGCGCGAGGGCGTGAGCGCGGCCGCGCTGTTCCACCTGGCCTGGGCGCTGGTGCTGGGCCGCATCACCGGCCGCGACGACGTGGTCTTCGGCACCGTGCTCTTCGGCCGCATGCAGGGCGGCCGCGAGGTGAACCGCGCGGTGGGCATGTTCATCAACACGCTGCCGCTGCGCGTGCGCCTGGAGATGCGCGATGCCTCGGAGTGCCTGCAGCACACGCAGCAGGCGCTGGCCGAGCTGCTGCGGCACGAGCATGCGAGCCTCGCGCTGGCCCAGCGCTGCAGCGCGCTGCCCAGCGGCGCGCCGCTGTTCTCGGCGATCCTCAACTACCGGCACGGCGAAGCGGCGGCGGCCGCGCGCGGGCTGCCCGGCATCGAGACCCTGGCCTCGCGCGAGAGCTCCAACTTCCCCTTCGGCGTATCGGTCAACGATCGCGGCACCGGCTTCGAGCTGGTCGCGCAGGTGGACGCCGCCATCGACCCGGCGCGCGTGTGCGAGCTGCTGCACGCGGCCCTGCAGGCCCTGGCCGACGCGCTGGCCGCGGGCTCGCGCCGGCCGCTGCGCACGCTGGAGATCCTGCCGGCCGCCGAGCTCGCGCGGCTGCGCGCCTGGGGCGACAACGGGCGCCGCTACGCCGAGGTGCCGCCCGTGCCCCGGCTGGTCGAGCGGCAGGCGATCGCGCGGCCCGACGCGGTCGCGCTCCTCATGGGCGATGCGACGCTCAGCTACGCCCAGCTCAACGCCCGCTCCAACCGCCTCGCGCACCGGCTCATCGCGCTCGGCGTCGGGCCCGAGGTCCGCGTGGGCATCGCGGTCGAGCGCTCCATCGCGATGGTCGTGAGCCTGCTCGCGGTGCTGAAGGCCGGCGGCGCCTACGTGCCGCTCGATCCCGCCTACCCGCAGGAGCGGCTGGACTACATGGTGGACGACAGCGGCATCGCCCTGCTGCTGACCCAGCCGCACTCGATGCCGCGCTTCGCGCCGCGCGAGGGCCTGTGTGTGCTCGACCTTGCGGCGCAGGAGGCGCTGGACGGGCTGCCGGATCACGATCCCGCAGTGCCGCTGCATGCCGGGCAGCTGGCCTACCTGATCTACACCTCCGGCTCCACCGGCCGCCCCAAGGGCGTGGCGGTGGCGCACGGGCCGCTGGCGATGCATGTGCAGTCCATCGGCGAGGCCTACGGCATGACGCCGCAGGACCGCGAGCTGCAGTTCGCCTCCATCGCCTTCGACGGCGCGCACGAGCGCACCTGGGTGCCGCTGGCCTTCGGCGCGGCGCTGATGCCGCGCGACGACGCGCTCTGGCCGGTGGAGCGCACGGCGGCGGAGATCGAGCGCCACGGGATCACCATCGCCTGCTTCACGCCGACCTATCTCACGCAGATGGCGCACCTGCTCGGCGAGGCGGCGAGCCGCCTGCCCATCCGCTCCTACACCGTGGGCGGCGAGGCGATGCCGCGCGCCGCGCTGGCGCTGGTGCAGCAGGTGCTGCGGCCGGCGCGCATCGTCAATGGCTACGGTCCCACCGAAACGGTGATCACGCCGACCCTCGCCAAGGCCGGACCGGACACGCGCTGCGAAGCCGCCTACATGCCGATCGGCCGCCTGGTGGGCGATCGCACGGCCTATGTGCTCGACACGGTGCTCAACCGCGTGCCGCCGGGCGTGCCGGGCGAGCTGTACCTCGGCGGCACGGGCCTGGCGCGCGGCTACCTGAATCGTGCCGGCCTCAGCGCGGAGCGCTTCGTGGCCGACCCCTTCGATTGCGCGGGCGGCCGGCTCTACCGCACCGGCGACCTGGTGCGCTGGAACGAGGACGGCGAGCTCGACTACCTCGGCCGGCTGGATCACCAGGTCAAGGTGCGGGGCTTCCGCATCGAGCTGGGCGAGGTCGAGTCCCAACTGCTGGCGCAGCCCGAGGTGCGCGAGGCGGTGGTGGTGGCGCGCGAGGGCGCGGCCGGGGCCTGGCTGGCGGCCTACGTCGCGCTGCACGCGGGCCGCTTCGCCGATGCCGCGCAGCTGCGCGACCGGCTGCGCGGCGTGCTGCCGGAGCATGCCGTGCCGGGCGCGATCGTGCTGCTCGATCGCCTGCCGCTCAATGCCAACGGCAAGGTCGACCGCCATGCGCTGCCCGATCCGCAGCAGGCCCTCGCGCGGCCGCACGAGGCGCCGCAGGGCGAAGCCGAATCGCACATGGCGCGCTTCTGGCGCGAGGTGCTGGGCCTCGACCAGGTCGGCCGCCACGACAACTTCTTCGAGCTGGGCGGCCATTCGCTGGCGCTGCTGCAGGTGCAGCGGCGCGTGCAAGCCGAGCTCGGCGCGCAGCTGCCGCTGCGCGCCTTCTTCGAGAACCCGACCCTCCTGGAAATCGGCGCGGCCCTGTCCGCCGCGCGCCAGAACACCGGCCCGCAGGCAACGGCCGAGCTGGACCGCATGGCCGCCCTGCTGGACGCCTGGGAAGACTGACACACCGACATGAACAACGACCTTCAACGGCAGATCGCCGAACGATTCGCCCGCCTGCCGGCCGAGCGCAAGCAGGGCTTCCTGAAGAGCCTGCGCGAGCAGGGCATCGACTTTTCCGTACTGCCCATCGTGCCGGCGCCCGGGGGCGAGAGTCAGCCGGCCTCCTATGCGCAGGCGCGGCAGTGGTTCCTCTGGAAGTTCGATGCCGCGAGCACGGCGTATCACATCTCGGGTGCGCTGCGGCTGGAAGGCGAGCTCGATGCCGATGCGGTGGATGCCGCCTTCGGGGCGCTGGTCGCGCGGCATGCGGCACTGCGCACCCGCTTCGAGGCCCAGCCCGACGGCATGGCGCGGCAGGTGGCGCAGCCGGCCCTCGCGCTGCACATCCCGCGCACCGACCTGCGGGGGCTGGACGCGCCCGCGCGCGACGCGGCGGCGAAGGCCGAGGCGCTGCGCATCACGCAGACGCCCTTCGATCTCACGGCCGGGCCGCTGCTGCGCGTCGGGCTGATTCGCATCAGCGAGCTGGAACACCTGCTGGTGATCGCGATGCACCACATCGTCTCCGACGGCTGGTCGATGCAGCTGCTGGTGGAGGAGTTCGCGGCGCTGTATGGCGCGCATCGCGAAGGCAGGCCGCCGGCGCTGCCCGCGCCGCCCATCCAGTACGCCGACTACGCTGCCTGGCAGCGCCACTGGCTCGAGGCCGGCGAGAAGGAGCGGCAACTCGCCTACTGGACGCGCCAGCTCGGCCACGACCATCCGGTGCTGCAGCTGCCCGCCGGCCATCCGCGCCGCGCCGACGGCCGCTACCGCGCCGCCACCGGCAAGTTCGAGCTGCCGGCCGAACTGGCGCAGGCCGTGCGCCGGCGCGCGCAGGCGCAGGGAGCGACGCTCTTCATGGCCTTGCTCGCGGGCTTCCACGCGCTGCTGCACCGCTACACGGACCAGGCCGACATCCGCACCGGCATGCCCATCGCCAACCGCCACCGTCCCGAGACGGAGCGCGTGGTGGGCTTCTTCGTCAACACGCAGGTGCTGCGCACCGAGGTCGGGCGCATGCTGCCGCTGGCCGCGCTGCTGGACCGCGTGAAGGAAGCCGTGCAGGGTGCGCAGGCGCACCAGGACCTGCCCTTCGAGCAACTGGTGGAGGCGCTGCAGCCCGATCGCAGCCTGGGCCACAGCCCGCTGTTCCAGGTGGTGCACAACCACCAGCAGGTGGGTGCCGCGTCGGCAGTGCAGCTGCCCGGCCTGGCGCTCCACGGCCATGCGCTGAACGAACAGGCGGCGCAGTTCGAGCTGACGCTGGACACCACCGAGGATGCGCAGGGCCGCGTCGGGCTGGTGATGACCTATGCCGAGGAACTGTTCGCGCCCGCGACCATCGAGCGCCTGGCCTCGCACTACCTGGCCATGCTGGAAGCGCTGGCGCAACGGCCGGAGCAGACCGTGGGGGAGGTGGTGCTGCAAGGCGCCGAAGAGCTGGCCCGCACCCGGCAGTGGGGCGACGCGGCCCTGCGCGGCGTGCAGCCGGCCGAGCCCATCCACCACCGCATCGAAGCCCAGGCACGGGCCCGGCCGGAGGCGGTGGCCGTGGTCTGCGAAGGCGAGGCCTTGAGCTACGCCGAGCTGAACGCGCGCGCCAACCGGCTCGCGCACCGCCTCGTCGCGATGGGCGTGCGGCCGGAGTCGCGCGTGGGCATCGCCATGCCGCGCTCCGCGCAGATGATCGTGGGCCTGCTCGCGATCCTGAAGGCCGGCGGGGCCTACGTGCCGCTGGACCCCGACTATCCGGCCGAGCGCCTCGCGTACATGGCCGCGGACAGCGGCATCACGCTGCTGCTCACCGACAGCGCGGTGCTGCCGCGCCTCGCGGTGGATGCGGCGCTGCCGGTGCTGGAGATCGACCGCGCCGACGCTTTCGGCGATGACGCGAGCGAGCCCGCCGTGGCGGTGCATCCCGACCACCTGGCCTACGTGATCTACACCTCCGGCTCCACCGGCCGGCCCAAGGGCGCGCAGCTGTGCCACCGGCAGGTGAGCCGGCTGCTCGATGCGACGGCGCCGTGGTTCCGTTTCGGGCCCGAGGACGTGTGGACGATGTTCCATTCCTACGCCTTCGACTTCTCGGTGTGGGAGATCTTCGGCGCGCTGTGTACCGGCGGCCGGCTGGTGGTGGTGCCCTACTGGGTGAGCCGCTCGCCGGAGGACTTCCTGGCCTTGCTGCGCGAGCAGCAGGTGACGGTGCTCAACCAGACGCCCTCGGCCTTCCGGCAGCTGATGCATGCCGCGGGCGCGCGCGACGCCACGACCGGCCTCGCGCTGCGCTGCGTGGTCTTCGGCGGCGAGGCGCTGGAGCCGGAGAGCCTTCGGCCCTGGATCGAGCGCCACGGCGACGCCATGCCGGCGCTCATCAACATGTACGGCATCACCGAGACGACGGTGCACGTCACCTGGCGGCCGATCACGCGCGCCGACCTGGCGGACGGGCAGCGCAGCCCGGTGGGCGTGGCGATCCCCGACCTCGGCCTGCGCGTGCTCGACGCCGACCTGCGCGAGCAGCCGGTGGGGGTGCCTGGCGAGCTGCACGTCTCGGGCGCGGGCCTGGCGCGCGGCTACCTGAACCGCGCCGCGCTCAGCAGCGAGCGCTTCGTGGCCGACCCCTTCGACACGCAGGGCGGCCGGCTCTACCGCACCGGCGACCTGGTGCGCTGGCGTGGCGACGGGCAGCTGGAGTACCTAGGGCGCATCGACCACCAGGTGAAGATCCGGGGCTTTCGCATCGAGCTGGGCGAGATCGAGGCGCAGCTGCAATCGCAGCCGGGCGTGCGCGAGGTCGCAGTGCTGGCGCAGGAAGGGCCGGGCGGCGCGCGCCTGGTCGGCTACGTGGCGGGCGAGGCAGAGCCGACGGCGCTCAAGCGCGCGCTGTCGGCGGTGCTGCCCGAGTACATGGTGCCCTCGGTCATCATGGTGCTGGACGCACTGCCGCTCAACGCCAACGGCAAGATCGATCGCAAGGCGCTGCCGCAGCCGGAGGCCGGCACCAGCGCCGGGTACGAGGCGCCTGTGGGCGAGGCCGAGCAGGCCGTCGCGGCGCTGTGGGCCGAGCTGCTGGGCGTGCCGCGCGTGGGCCGCCACGACAGTTTCTTCGAGCTGGGCGGCCATTCGCTGCTGGCCATCCAGCTGCTGGAGCGCCTGCGCCAGCAGGGCCGCGAGGCCCCGGTGCGCCTGCTCTTCCAGCAGCCCAGGCTGGCCGAGTTCGCCGCGGCGCTCGAGGGCGGCGACGGCGCGTCGCGCCGGGCGGTGGTCGTGCCGCCCAATGGCATTCCCGGAGGCTGCACCGCGATCACGCCCGCGATGCTGCCGCTGGTGGCGCTCGACGATGCGCAGATCCGCCGCATCGAAGCCGCCGTGCCCGGCGGCGCGGCCAACATCCAGGACATCTATCCGCTGGCACCGCTGCAGGAAGGCATCCTGTTCCATCACCTCATGCAGGCCGAGGGCGACGCCTACGTGACGACCCTGCTGCTGGGCTTCGACAGCGAGCCGCGGCTGCGGCGCTTTCTCGACAGCCTGGCGCGGGTGATCACGCGCCACGACATCCTGCGCACCGCGGTGCTGTGGGAAGACCTGCCCTCGCCGGTGCAGGTGGTGTGGCGCGAGGCGCCGCTGCCGCTGTCGTGGTTCGCGCCCGAGGCCGGCGGCGGCGCGGTCGCGGACCAGCTGAATGCCCACGTGCATGCCAGCCGCTACCGCATCGACGTGCGGCAGGCGCCGTTGATCCGCGGCATTGCCGCGCGCGACGAAGAGAACGGGCGCTGGCTGCTGCAACTGCCCACCCACCACCTGGCGCTGGACCACACCTCCGAAGAACTGCTGGTCGAGGAGATCGCGCTGCTGCTGCAGGGCCGCGAGGCCGAGCTGCCCGAGCCGGTGCCCTTCCGCAACTACGTGGCGCAGGCCCGCCTGGGCGCGAGCGCCGCCGAGCACGAGGCCTTCTTCCGCGGGATGCTGGCGGACGTGGACGAGCCCACGGCGCCCTTCGGACTGGCCGACGTGCGCATCGAGGGCGCGCAGGTGATCGAGGAGCGGTGCCTGCTGGACGGCCCGGCGGCGCGCGCCCTGCGCGAGCAGGCGCAGCGCCACGGCGTGAGCGCGGCGACCGTCTTCCACCTGGCCTGGGCGCTGGTGCTGGGCCGCACCACGGGGCGCGACGACGTGGTGTTCGGCACCGTGCTCTTCGGCCGCATGCAGGGCGGGGAGGGCGCGCACCGCGCGCTGGGCATGTTCATCAACACGCTGCCGCTGCGCCTGCGGCTCGGCGAGGGAACGGTGGCGCAGTGCCTGCAGCAGGCCAACGCGGCACTGGCGGACCTGCTGCACCACGAGCACGCGCCGCTGTCGCTGGCGCAGCGCTGCAGCGGGCTGCCGGGGGCGGCGCCGCTGTTCTCGACGATCTTCAACTACCGACATGCGCAGGTCGCGGACCCGGAGGGGCAGAACGCGATCTGGGCGGGCATGGAGATGCTGGGGGCGGAGGAACGCACCAACTACCCCTTCACCGTGTCGATCAACGACCGGGGCGAGGCCTTCGAGCTGGTGCTGCAGGTGCATCGTCCCGGTCAGCGCGCGGCATGGGGGATGCTGCAGCAGGCGCTGGGCTGAGATCGTGGAGGCGCTGGCCGGGGGCGCGGGGCGGCAGGTGCGGATCTGGGCTTGCTGAGCGATAGCGAGCGCGGGGTGCAGCGGGCTAAATGGACAACGAGGCCGCTATGAGGATGTGCGGCCGGTGCACAGCTGGATCGGGCGGCGCGGTAGTTGTAGCCGGACAGCGGGCGAGTGGTCTTCGGTGATGTCATCTTGAGCTACGGAGCTCAACGCGCGCGCCAACCGGCTGGCCATCATCTGATCGCGCTCGGTGTGCAGCCCGACATGCCCGTGGGCGTGCTCATGGAGCGCTCGGTCGAGATGGTCGTGACCTTGCTGTTGCCGTGATGAAGTGTCGGCGGCGCCTACGCCATCGACCCGGTACTCGCCGAACGCATTGCCTACATGCTCAGGACGGCGAAGCGTCGCTGGTGCTCGCGCACCCATCATGGCCTTGCTGCATCCGCGCAAGTGCTGGCCGTCGATATGCCTGATCTCTCGGGTGGGTGACCAACCCGGGAGTGGAACTCACGGGAGAACACCTCGCCTACGTCATCCCGCACTCCGGCCCCACCGGCGCCCCAAGGGCGCAGCCAACCGCCATGTCGCTCTTCAACCGCCTCGCCTGGATGCGGGAGGCCTGCGCCCCGCAGCCCGGCGCGAAGTGTGCTGCAGACCCCCTTCCTCGCTTCGACGTGTCGGTGTGGGAGTTCTTTTGGCCGCTGATGCAGGGGCTGTGCTCGCCGTGGCAGTACCGGGTGACCATCGAGATCCAGCCCGCCTGATCGCTTTGATCGAGCAGCAGCGTCAGCACCGGCACCTCGTGCCCTCGATGCTGGCAGGCCTTCCCTGGGTCATAGGAGGTGAGCGCTGCATCAGCCTGCGCCGCATCGTGTAGCGGAGAAGCCTTGCCCGGAGCTGGTGCAGGCCGAGGTCTTCAGGCGATTGCCCGGGCGCGCCTCTTCAACCTCTGCGGCCCCACCGAGGCGGCTGCCATCGACGTGACGCTGGACCTGCAGGGAAGATGCCACAACCGCGGCCATCTGCCGCCCAGCCAGGCCACCCATGCATGTAGCTGGACGCGCACCTGGAACCCCCGTACCCACGGCGTGGGCGGAGAGCTGTACCTGTGGGGCGGCGTCGGCCTCACGCGGCTTCTGCACAGTCCCGCGCTCAGCACCGAGCGCGCTTCGTGGCCGATCCTTCGACCCCCAGGGAGAGCAGGCTCTATCGCACTGGGATCGGGTGCTGGCGCGAGGATGGTCAGCTGAGTACCTGGGCCGCCTGGACCATCAGCGAAGATCCGTGGCCTGCGCATCGAACTCAGGGAGACGGAGGCCCAGTTGCTGGCGCAGGAGGGCGTGCGGCGGTGGTGGTGGCACAGCAGGGCCGGTGGGGCTCGGCCTCGTCAGTTACGTGTCGGGCCAGACCGAAGCGGCAACGCTGAAGAAATGCGGCGCAGAAGCTGCCTGAGTATTACGGTCCCCGCGGTGATCGCTGGGCTCTGCTGCCGCTGAACGCCAACGGCAAGATCGACCGCAAGGCGCTGCCCGCGGTGGAGGCGCAGGAGCAGGGCGCCTACGAAGCGCCTGAAGGCGAGATCGAACAGGCACTGGCCGAGGTCTGGCAACAGGTGCTGGGTGTCGAGCGCGCAGGCCGCCACGACAACTTCTTCGAACTCGGCGGCGACTCCATCCTGAGCCTGCAGATCGTGGCGCGCTTGCGCCAGCGCGGCTGGAAGATCACGCCGCGGCAGATGTTCGAGCACCACAGCATTGCGCCGCTGGCGCGCGTGGCCGAGGCCCTCGACGGCAGCGCCCCCGTGGCACCCGCACCAAGCAGGCGCGGCACGCTGCACGACTTCCTCGACGCCGATGCGGTGGCCGCACTGGTCCTCGATCCAAGCCGCATCGAGGACGTCTATCCCCTCGCGCCCACGCAGGAGGGCATGTTCTTCCACTCCATGGAAGCCCCCGGCTCGGGCCTCTACGTGAACCAGCTCGACATCGAGGTGCGCCATCTCGATGCGACGCGCCTCGCCAGCGCCTGGCAGGCGATGGTGGCGCGGCACGCGATGCTCCGCACCGGCTTCCTGTGGCAGGCCGGCATGCAGCGGCCGCTGCAGATCGTGTTCCGCGAAGCCGATGCACCGGCCGTGCTGCTCGATTGGCGCGGCCAGGACGATCAGCAGGAACGCCTGGCTGCACAGGCCCACGCGCTGCTGACCCGCAGCGTGGACTGGCTGCGCCCGCCGCTGTCGCAGGTGACGCTGATCCGGCTGGACGACGATCGCCACCGGCTGATCTGGACGCACCACCACATCCTCTCCGACGGCTGGACCGATTCGCGGCTGATGGGCGAGTGGCTGCGCAGCTATGCAGGCGAGGACCTGCCGGCCGCGCCGCCGGTCTACGGCGACTACCTGCGCTGGCTGCAGGCGCAGGACGCGGGCGAGGCCGAGCGCTTCTGGAAGGCCGAGCTCGCGCGCACCGACGAGCCCACGCTGCTGGCCGAGGCGGGCCCCGGCAACGCGCAGCGCGAGGGCTTCGGCAAGATCTACACCCGCCTGGACCGCGACCAGACCGCCGTGCTGCAGGCCTTCGCGCAGCGCGAGCGCGTCACGCTCAACACGCTGGTGCAGGCGGCCTGGGCGCTGCTGCTGCACCGGCACACGGGGCGCGACGAGGTCGTGTTCGGTGCCACGGTGGCGGGGCGTCCGCCCTCATTGCCCGGCGCCCAGGAGATGATGGGCCTGTTCATCAACACCATCCCGGTGCCGCTGCGGCCGGACGCGAGCCTGGCGGTGGGGAACTACCTGCGCACGGTGCAGGCCACCAACCTGCGGCTGCGCGAGCAGGAGCACGCAGCGCTCGCGGACGTCCAGCGCTGGGCCGGCTCGGCCGGCCGGCCGCTGTTCGACAGCATCATCGTGTTCGAGAACGTGCCCATCGACCAGACCCTGCGCAGCCTGGAGCGCTACGGCCTGCAGTTCGGCGAGGCGAGCGGCGGCGGCCTCACCGGCTACGCCATGGACCTGCAGGTGATCGCCGGCGAGACGCTGGAGATCGAGTACTGCTATGGCCGCCAGGCCTTCGACGAGGCCTTCGTGGAGGCCCTGCGCGCCCAGATGGAGCAACTGCTGCGCCAGATGGCCGCCGATGCGCAGCGTGCCCTGGGCGAGCTGGCCTGGCTGGACGCCGAGACGCAAGCCCGCACCCTGGCGCGGGGCCGCAACGAGCCCGCTGGCGCGCCGGTGCCCCACGGCCCCGTGCACCGGCTCATCGAGGCGCAGGCCGCGCAGCGCGGCGATGCGATCGCGCTGCTGCTGGGCGAGGACGAGCTCAGCTATGCGCAGCTCAACGCGCGCGCCAACCGTCTCGCGCATCACCTGATCGGCCGCGGCGTCGGGCCGGACGTGCTGGTCGGCGTGGCGTTGGAGCGCTCGCTGGACAGCATCGTGTCGCTCTTGGCGGTGCTCAAGGCCGGCGGCGCCTACGTGCCGCTCGACCCGGCCTACCCGGCCGAGCGGCTGGCCTACATGATCGAGGACAGTGGCATCGCGCTGCTGCTCACGCAGGAGGCGGTGCGCCCGCGCCTGCCGGCAATGGACGGTGCCGCGCTCGTCGTGCTGGAGGCGATCGACCTGGCCGGGCAGCCGGCGCACGATCCGCGCACCGGCGTGCAGCCCGATCACCTGGCCTATGTGATCTACACCTCCGGCTCCACCGGCCGCCCCAAGGGCGTGGCCGTGGCGCACGGGCCGCTCGCGATGCACTGCCTGGCGACGGCCGCCATCTACGGCATGGGGCCGCAGTCGTGCGAGCTGCACTTCATGTCCTTCTCCTTCGACGGCGCGCACGAGCGCTGGCTCACGCCGCTGTGCGTGGGCGCGGGCCTCGCGCTGCGCGACAACGAGCTCTGGACCGCCGAGCAGACCTACCAGGCGCTGCACCGCTACGGCGTGACGAATGCGGCCTTTCCGCCGGCCTACCTGGGCCAGATCGCCGACTGGGCCAGCCTGCGCGACGATGCGCCGCCGGTGGAGCTGTACGTGTTCGGCGGCGAGGCCATGCCCCGCGCGGCCTACGACAAGGTCTGCCGCAGCCTGCGGCCGCGCCTGCTCATCAACGGCTACGGTCCGACGGAGACGGTGGTGACGCCGCTGATCTGGAAGACCACGGCCGACCGCGGCTTCGACTGCGCCTACGCGCCCATCGGCCGCCCGGTGGGCGAGCGCAGCGCCTACGTGCTGGACCCGAACATGCAGCCGGTCGCGCACGCCGCGATCGGCGAGCTCTACATCGGCGGCTATGGCCTCGCGCGCGGCTACCTGGGGCGCAGTGCGCTCACCGCCGAGCGCTTCGTCGCCGACCCGTTCGCGGCCGATGGCGGGCGCCTCTATCGCACGGGCGACCTGGTGCGCTGGATGGACGACGGCAACATCGAGTACGTCGGCCGCGCCGACCACCAGGTGAAGATCCGCGGCTTCCGCATCGAGCTGGGCGAGATCGAGGCGCGCGTGCGCGAAGTGCCCGGCGTGCTCGACGCGGCCGTGGTGGTGCGCGAGGGCGCCTCGGGACGGCAGCTCGTGGCCTATGCGGTGCCGCTGGCCGGGGCGCCGTCCGGTGCGCTGCCGGCGCGCATCCGACAGCAGCTGGCGCAGCGGTTGCCCGAGTACATGGTGCCGGCGCGCGTGATGTGCCTGCCAGCGCTGCCGCGGTTGATCAGCGGCAAGCTGGACCGCGCGGCCTTGCCCGAGCCCGCCGCCCCGGCCGCACCAGTGTCCCGCGCACCGCGCAACGCCGTCGAGCAGCGCCTGGCCGAGATCTGGCAGCAGGTGCTGGGCGTGGAGCGGGTGGGCATCGACGACAACTTCTTCGCGCTGGGCGGCGATTCGATCCTGAGCCTGCAGGTGATCTCGCGCGTGCGCAATGCCGCTCTGGGTTTCGAGCTGCGGCTGCGCGACCTGCTGCGCCACCAGAGCATCGAGGCGCTGATGGCGAGCCGCGAGGAGGCCGCCGAGGCGCCGCAGCCGGCCCCCGCGACGCAAGTGGCACAAGTGGCCGCCGAGGGCGAGCTGCCTCTGACGCCGATCCAGTCGTGGTTTTTCGGCGAAGCGATTCCCGCGCCCCACCACTTCAACCAGTCGGTGCTGCTGCATGCACGCACGGCATTGGACGAGGCCGCGTTGGCACGGGCCATCGCGCAGCTGGCGGTCCAGCACGATGCGCTGCGCATGCGCTTCCGGCCGCAGGCCGATGGCGGCTGGACCCAGGCCTATGCGGCGCAGGCCGATGCCGACTTGCTGTGGCATCGCGACGTGGCAGGACCGGAGGACATCGAGCGCGAATGCGACAGTGCGCAGCGCAGCCTCGCGCTCGATGGCGGCCCGGTATGGCGCGTGCTGCACCTGCGCCATGCGGACGGCAGCGCACGGCTGCTGATCGTGGTGCACCACCTCGTGATCGACGGCGTGTCGTGGCGCGTGCTGCTGGAGGACCTGCAGGCGCTGTACGCGCAAGGCGGCGAGGCCGTGTTGCCGGCGCGCACCGCGCCGTACAAGGCCTGGGCGCAGCACCTGCACGCGCGCGCGGCCGGCCCCGCCGCGCTGGCCGAACTGCCGTACTGGCGCGACCAGCTCGCGGTGCCGGGCGATCTGCCGCGCGACGATTCGAATGCGCGGCCGCGCATCGCCGACAAGGCGGTGGTGCCGATGCGGCTCGATGCCGCGCTGACGCAGCAACTGCTGCGCGTCGCGCCCGCGGCCTACGGCACGCGCATCGACGACCTGCTGCTGGCTGCGCTGGGCCGCGCCGTGTCTGCATGGACGCAGCGGCCCGACACGCTGATCACGCTCGAGGGCCATGGCCGCGAGGGCGATGCTGCAGGGCTGGACCTGAGTCGGACGGTGGGCTGGTTCACCAGCGCCTATCCGGTGCGCCTGCCGGCGGGCGGGCGCAGCGTGGAGGCGTCGATCCGCGCGGTCTCCGCGGCCTTGCGCGCGGTGCCGGACAAGGGCATCGGCTTCGGCCTGCTGCGCCAGCTGCATCCCGACGCGCAGGTGCGCGAATCGCTGTCGATGGTCGAGCCGCGGATCACCTTCAACTACCTGGGGCAGTTCGACCAGACCTTCGGCGCCGATGCAGCCTTCGCGCCGGCGCAGGAGTCGGCAGGTGCGGAACGCGATGCGGACGGGCCGCTGGCGAACTGGCTGGAGGTGATCGGGCAGGTCTACGACGGGAAGCTGTCGCTGGGCTGGGTGTACAGCGCGCGGATGTTCGAGGCATCGACCATCGAGCGGCTGGCCGAGGCGTGCCGGGTCGAGCTGGGCGCCATCGTTGCGCATTGCGTAGCGAAGGTGGAGGAGGGCAGTGGGCAAAACCCGGGTCCAATAGCAGACCTTGGTCCCTTGCAAGCCGCCAAATATACTGAGCCGAGCCCCGCCGCATCGGCTTTGGGCAAGGCTTGAAGATCGTTCAATACGGAAGGCCATTCTGGTGAACAAGAAGCTACTACATTGCGCCGCGGCGGCACTGCTGTGCGTCACTTCCTGGGCCGGCGCCCAAACACAGGCGCAGACGCTGCCGCTGAGCCCCGAGCAGCAGCGTTTCCACGACATCTACAAGGAACTCGTCGAGATCAACACGACCCATCTGACGGGCAACAACACCGAAGCGGCGCAGGCCATGCGCAAGCACATGTTGGATGCGGGGTTCAAGGCCGACGAGATTCAACTCTTCGAGCCTTACCCGAACAAAGGCAACCTGGTCGTTCGCTACAAGGGCACGGGCGGGAAGAAGCCGCTTCTGCTGCTGGCCCACCTCGACGTGGTCGAGGCTCGCCGTCAGGACTGGAAGACGGATCCATTCAAGCTCAAGGAAGACGACGGCTACTTCACCGCGCGCGGCGCGTCGGATGACAAGGCCATGGCAGCTTCGTTCGTCTCTGTCCTGGGCCAACTCAAGCGAGAGGGGTTCAAGCCCACTCGCGACATCGTGCTGGCGTTGACGGCTGACGAGGAACTCGGGGACGTGCCCACCAACGGCGCCTTCTGGCTCTTGAACAACCAGCGCGCGCTGCTCGACGCGGAGTTCGGTATCAACGAGGGCGGCGGCGGCCAGCTCAACAACGGCAAGCCGGTACTACACCGCATGCAGGTTGCAGAGAAGATGTACACGACCTACAAGCTCGAAGTGCGCGATGTCGGCGGCCACAGCTCCCTGCCGACGCCTGCCAACCCGATCTACGAGCTCAGCGCGGCACTGGATCGACTCGGTGCGTTCCGCTTCCCCGTGAAACTGGCCGACGTCACGCGCAGCTACTTCGAAAAAAGCGCCCAGTTCGAAACCGGTCAGATGGCCGAGGACATGCGCGCGGTCGCGTCTGGAAAACCGGACGAGGCTGCGATCGATCGCCTGTCGCGCTCGGCGCTCTACAACGCCACCCTGCGCACCACCTGCGTGGCGACGCAACTCCTGGCCGGCCATGCGGAGAACGCGCTGCCGCAGTCGGCGAAAGCGACGGTGAACTGCCGCATCCTGCCGCACGACGATCCCGCTGAGGTCGATGCCACTCTGCGCAAGGTCCTGGCCAGCAGTCGCATCAAGATCGAAACAAGCAATCCGCCGCTCAAGAGTCCGGCGTCGCCGCTGCGCGCCGACGTGCTGGAAGTCGTCGATTCCATCACCCAGCAGATGTGGCCCGGCATCCCGGTGGTCCCGACGATGAGCACGGGCGCAACCGACAGCCGGTTCATGCGCAACGTCGGCATCCCGATGTACGGCGTTTCCGGCATCTTCTCGGAGCCCAGCGACGCTCGCGCCCACGGCCTGGACGAGCGCGTTGCCATTCCGCGGCTCTACGATGGCCGCGAGTTCATGTACCGCATGGTCAAGCAGCTTTCTCAGTAGGCGTGATGCTGGGCGCGGCTCGCGCCACACCCCTCTGCGGACGAAGAGGATCGATCGCTGATGCAGAGAATTCGCTATCTGGACAAGCTGATCAATGAGCTCGCGAAGGGAAGGAAGATGGAGAAGGTTCTGCGGCAATAGCACCAAGGCCCATGCCGCGGTGCAGCGAACCGCGCTGGCTCTCTGCGGCACACTCCATGCGATGCCCGCTGCCAAATCCGCCATCCAACCCGACTCCTCCCCGACCTTGTTCAAGAGCGCCAAGGCTTTCGAGGCCTGGCTGAAGAAGAATCACGCCACCTCCGACGGCCTCTGGCTCAAGATCGCCAAGCGGGGCGCCAATGAACCCAGCGTCACCTACCCCGAGGCGGTGGAGATCGCGCTCTGTTGGGGCTGGATCGACGGCCAGAAGAAAGGCGTCGACGACCAGCACTTTCTCCAGCGCTTCACGCCGCGGCGCGCGCGCAGCATTTGGTCGAAGATCAACGTCGACAAGGTCGCGGCGCTCATCGAGGCGGGCCGCATGCAGGCGCCGGGCTACGCGCAGATCGAAGCCGCCAAGGCCGACGGACGCTGGGCGCAGGCCTACGACGGAGCGCGCACGTCCGCGGTGCCGGAGGACCTGTTGGCGGCGCTTGAAGCCGAGCCGAGGGCAAAGGCCTTCTTTGCAACGATCAACGCGGCCAATCGCTACGCGGTGCTGTGGCGCATACAGACGGCCGTGAAGGCCGAGACGCGCGCCAGGCGCATCGCCCAGCTGGTGGAGAAGCTCGCGCGCGGCGAGACCGTCCACATCTTCAAGCCCAGTGCCAAGGCATGACCGCGAGGCTCACGCGTGGTCTCCTGGGCCACACCTCTTGAAGCGCGGCCACGAGGCTTCACCGGATGCCACCGACGGCCTCGGCACTTCCTTCGGAACCAATTTTCAGGTCGAGACAAATGTCGAACATTGGGCTCGAGAGCCTGGCTGTACGCCAGCGGCCATGAGATGCTATGTAGGACTACCCGAGTCACCCCCGTTTAGTTACAACGGGATTTCCAACCTCTAGACAAGGAGACGGAAATGACGACCCAGACAGTCCTACCAGACAAGGATACGGCGATAGCCGGTGAGCTGTACATCAGCTTCGAGTTGGGCGACAAGAAGTGGAAGGTGACGGCGAGCGACGGCTGCCGTGGCCCGAGCCGCTACAACGTGGACGCGGGCGACACGACAGCGGTCGTCGATTGCATCCGCAAGGTTGCGGAGCGCTGCAAGCTTGGGCCGCAGTGCAAGGCTCATTCCTGCTACGAGGCAGGTCGCGACGGCTGGTGGTTGCACCGCTGGCTGGTTCAGCAAGGCGTCGACAACATCGTGGTCGACGCCGCGAGCATCGAGGTGAACCGACGCGCCAGGCGGGCCAAGACCGACCGCCTCGATGGTGACAAGCTGCTGGCGATGCTGCTGCGCCACCACGGTGGCGAACGCGTTTGGTCGGTGTTGCGCGAACCGACGCCCGAGGACGAAGACGCGCGCCGCACGCATCGCGAGCTCGCCCGGCTGACGACGGAGCGCACCGCACACATGAACCGCATCGGCTCGCTGCTCGTGCTACACAACCTGCGCCCGAACGTCGTTATCGGCGGGCGTGATTGGGCAAGCTGGTGGGAGCGTCATCGCGAGGAAGTGCCGCCTGTGTTGCGTGCCGAAATCGAACGTGAGAGCGCACGGCTGTCGCTGGTCAAACAGCAGGTGAAGGCGTTGGAAGCTGAACGGCGACTGGAAGTCGAAACTGGCAAGCAGCCGGTGGTGGCGCACCTGACTCAGTTGCGGGCCATCGGTCTCAAGACGGCCTGGGTGCTGGACAAGGAGCTCTTCGGCTGGCGGCGCTTCGCCAACCGGCGCGAGCTTGCCGGCTGCCTGGGCCTGGTGCCCACGCCCTATGACAGCGGGGGCAGCAAGATTGAGCAAGGCATCAGCAAGGCCGGCAACAGGCGAGTGCGAGGCTTGCTGGTGGAGTTGGCTTGGAGCTGGCTCCGCCTACAGCCCGGCAGCGCACTCACGCAGTGGTTCAACCGGCGCTTCGCCGGCGCGGGCAAGCGCATGCGCCGTGTGGGGATCGTGATGGTGGCTTCATAAAGCACTCCTCACAGCTGAGAGTTGGGATGATAGACGTCGGGTAGCGTCTCGCGATGGTTCTTCAAGTGACCTGAGGTGCGTATGCGATCACGGAGTTGCTGCTCCTGTTGGTCGGTGATCGTGATCCACCAGGGGCCCTGTGCGCCGAGATGGCGTGCATCAATAACTCCGCGCTTTATCCAGTAGCGAACAAAATAGACACTCACGGATAGGCGATCAGCAAGTTGCCCGGCTGTGAGCTCTTCTGGACGCATCAGACAGACGGAAGGCACGGCGTAGCGAATGCGGATCCATTTGATCATTGCCCGCGTAATTGGCAGTCCACGCGGACTGCGAAGGCCCTCTTCATTCAAGGCCTGGACGATCTGTTGATTGGAGAGCCGGCTGGACAGTTCTCGTATGCGTTCGATGATCTGGCGCGGGTAAAGCATTTGGTCTGCGATCGGGCTTGGGAGAGGAATCGTGGTGTCGGTGCAGGCACCCCCTTGCCAGCGAACGTGCAGAACGACCTGTCTCGCATCAGTGAGTTTCTCGACCGTGATGTCGCGGATGAGCAGTCGCAGCATCCGCTTGCGATCCTTCGACTGGGTCGTCGCAGCGCGCCAGACGCGCGGCAGATCACGAGCCAGAGCCAGAACCTTCGTCTTCTGCTCGGGCGTCACGACGTGGGCCTTCTGGGTCTGGAAATTTGCGGCTTCGGACTTGACTTCGTCAATGTGCAACATGGCTTCGTTCCAGCGGCGCTCAAGGCTTGCGGCGACCAGGCGATTGGACGGGTCGACTTCTTCATAGCGGCGTTTGGCCAATGCGCAGTCATACTCGGCGCGCTCGATTCGCATGTGCCACTGACGCATGACGGCTTGGTTGCGCTGCTCAAGGTCGTTCAAGGCTGCCAAGGCCAACTCGAGTTCGGCTGGCTTCAGGGCCTTGAATACCTCTGCGCAGATGGCGTCGTCGAGCAGCTCGGTGCGCACACTGAAGCAGTTCTTCGTGGCCAGCCCTTCGCGGCGCCTCCAAGTGCATTGGTAGGTGGGATAGATGCCGCCGTTGCCTTGATAGCGCACTAGGACCGCCCGCCCGCAGGTGCCGCACAACAGCATTCCCTGGAGCAACGCAAGGCCTTCGCGTGCCGGACCGCTGAGCACGGTCCCTTCCGCGTTATTGCGGTTATTCGCCAGGCGCCGCTGGTTCTGATCGAACTCCTCCACGGTGAGGTAGCCCTCGTGGTGTTCACGCAAGTGGACACGCCACTCCGGCATGGGGACCGCCCGCACATTCTTGCGCACCTCGCCCTCGGGGGTGATGCTTCTGGCGTACTGGCGGCGGCCGAAAACGTAGCTGCCGGCATACATCGGGTTCCTCAGCAGGGTCAGAATACGACTCTGGCTGAGTCGACCCCAAACGAGCTTGGTAGCCCACACACCTCCATTGGCGCGCTTTGGGAAGCGCAGGCCGTCCCTTGCAAAGCGTTGGACAACGGCGTAGGCACTGCCCGTTTCCCGGAACACTCGAAACGCCAGTTGCACGGCCCCCCGCACTTCGTCGTCGGGATCCATGACGATGCGGTCGTGGTCGTCAAAGCAAAAGCCTACCGGCAAGGGGAAGCGCAACTCACCCTTCTGCGCCTTGTTCAGCTTGCCGCCCAGGAGGCGCCCGCGCAAGAAATGCAGTTCGGCCTGGGCCATCGTGCCCTTGATTCCGAGCACCAGTCCGTCGTTGAAGTCCGCGGGGTCGTAGCAGCCATCGGTATCGATCACCAGGGTGTGCGTCAGGGCACACAGTTCCAGGAGCCGATGCCAGTCGAGGCTCGAGCGCGCCAGGCGCGACACCTCCAGGGCAAACACCGCTCCGACCTGGCTCATCGAGACATCCGCCACCAACGTCTTGAAGTCCTCGCGACCGGCGATCTGTGCCCCCGAGCGGCCCAGGTCCCGATCCAGCACGCGGATCGACCCCTGCGGCCACCCCATGGCCCGTGCCTTGTCCTGCAGCGCATATTGGCGCTCGGTGCTCTCCTGGTTGTGACGCACCTGACCCGGTGTCGACTGCCGCACGTAGATGTACGCCGGTTTGCTCAGGTGCGCTTGAGTGATGGTCGTGTTCATCGCAGGCCTCCACACTGGACATGAGCGTCGGGTCGGCCTCGATCATGGCGATCAGCATGTTGGCCAACAGAGTCGCGCCAACTGAGAGATCGATGGGGACGGTGGGCGACAGGGGTGATACCTGGCTCACCGTTGCACCTCAGAGTGGCTCTCGCCGACGCAGCAGTTCGTGGTTGATCTCGGAGATCTCCTCCAAGATCTCGCGCACTTGGGCGTAGTTGGCCAGGTGCTCGCATACCTGCGCGTGCTCGGCCTGGGGGACGTAGTCCATTTGAGGCGACCTGCCCGAGTAGCTCACCGAGAGGTAGTACTTGGGTCCGTGTCCGGGACCCTCTGCGCACTTGCAGTTTGGATTGCCGCAGCGCTTGTAGCGTTCGATCAAGGAGCCCCGAAGCACAGCGTCCAGCGGCGGCATCTTGCGCAGCAGTTGCCTGCGGCGTCGCTTGAGGGCTGAAGAGGTCGGCTCTGTCATTCTTGACGGACCACAGATATAACTGGTCCGACAATAGTTCATGAACGCTCATTTGACAAGCCCTCCGCACGAGCGAGCTGCCAGGATCTCAAGCAGCGCGACCAGATCGCACAGCGAGCCCAGGTCAAGCCGAGCCGTCGAGCCGTCAACTCGCTGGGATGGATTGGGCGCGGCGAGGTCGGTCCATTCGCGAGCGATGGCGAAGCTGAGGCGCTCGCCATCATCCCGAAGGATCAGCGTGTCCACACCCGCAACGTATCGCGCCTTCAGTACAGCAAAGCGCTGCCCCCTACGTGGATGAAACGGATGCCGAATCTCGGCCCAACCCAACGACTGGTTGGACGAGAGTGCAGTTGACGTTAACCGTGGTGGCGCTGGCTCGACGCCTGGCCATCGCGTTGTGGCGCTACCTTGAGCATGGGGAAATACCGTCCGGCGCAGTGCTCAAGCCGGCCGGCGCCTGAAGCGACGCGAGCAACTCCACCCCACACGGCTAAGCAAGGAGCACATTGATGGTCAAAGGTCGACGCGCCCGGAACTTCCGCGGGTCACTGCAAAGTGACCGTCCAATAAGATGGGGCGCGTCGGTAACAGGGGTTTGCCATTGCGCTTCGCGCGCATGCTGCATGAGGTGCACGGCATCCACACCGTGCACGGATAGAAGCTCGTCCGAGCAGTGGCTCGAACGCTCGTCACGCCCCGACCTTGGACCCGATGAATCTCCCGAGCCAAGTCCCGCCCGTAGACATGAGACATTCAATGCAGAGGTCATCATGAAATACCATCCACCGATATGTTGACCGACGCCGCTTGACAAACAAGTCCTCATAGAAGCGGAAGTTCGCCCCAACCTTTCGCTTTTCGGGGTTCGCCCCCTAGGCCAGCGGTGCGAGCTAGAGGTGACTGGCCACAGTCGGCAGGAATCGGGCATTCCGACCGGCACGCAGGAGAAATGACGATGCCGAAGCATCGAATTTTCGCGATACCGTTCGCGAAGGTGTATCCGTTGTACGTTCAGAAAGCGGAGCGCAAGAATCGTACGAAGGAAGAAGTCGATCAAGTCATTCGCTGGCTGACGGGCTATGACCAGGCGGGACTTCAGATGCAGATCGAACAAGAGAACGATTTCGAAACGTTCTTCCTTCATGCCCCGGCTATGCATCCAAACAGTTCGCTGATCAAGGGAGTCGTCTGCGGTGTTCGCGTCGAAGAGATCGATGATCCGCTGATGCAAAAGATCCGCTACCTGGACAAGCTGGTCGACGAGCTTGCGAAAGGAAAGTCGATCGAGAAGATCTTGCGGAACTAGCTCTCACCTCTTTGAATGTCCGATCAGGCACCTGCCGGCCAGGTGGTGTGGGGCAGAATCCGGGCCAACAGCGGTCGCTCTGTCGCCTTGCTCGAAGCGGTCGTTCGAGTCCAGTTAGCCAGCGGTGCAGGTGCATCTGACGACCGGCGGGTATGCTTCGCGAGGCGCGACAGGACGTAGTGCCGCGCGGGTGAGGGCGCCCATGAGGGGATCGCATGACCAAACGTCGTCGGGAATTGCTCCTTGCGCTCGGAGCCGGCGCGCTCGCTTGGGCGGGCACGGCACGCGCGCAGGCGCCGCCAACAGTCCGCCGGATAGGACTGCTCTCGGGATTCTCGCCTTCCGATGACGCGCCCTCGTACCAGGCATTCCGGCTCGGTCTGCGCGACCTCGGATGGATCGAGGGAAAGAGCATCAGCATCGAGTACCACTATGCGGAGGGCAGACACGATCGCCTCCCTGAACTCGCGGCCGATCTCGTCCGTCTCAAGGTCGACGTCATCGTCACTACCGCCACTTCCGATACTCTGGCTGCCCAAAAAGCTACCAGGGCTATCCCTATCGTTATGGTGGCTGGGGGTGACCCTGTTGCGAACGGACTGGTTGAGAGCCTGGCGAAGCCCGGCGGCAACGTCACGGGATTATCCCAAATGCTCCAGCAGTTGGCCGGGAAACGGCTGGAGCTGCTCAAGGAAATGGTTCCCAAGCTCTCCGACGTGGCTGTGCTGTGGAATCCACAGAGCGCAAGCGCGACACTCAATTGGAAAGAAAACCAACAACCGGCACGGCAGCTGGGAATCCAGCTTCACTCGCTGGAGGTAAGGAGCCCCAGCGAGTTGGACAAGGCGTTCGAAGCTGCAACCAGGGCGCGCGCTGGCGCTCTTGCCATCCTGCCAGACCCGGTGATCACTACGAATCTAAAGCGAATCGTGGACTTTGCGGCAAAGAGCCGCCTGCCGTCGATATATCAGTCGTCGGGATTCGCGGACGCTGGCGGTCTTGCGAGCTATGGGCCAGACCGTGTCGACTTGTTCCGGCGCGCCGCCACGTACGTGGACAAGATCCTCAAGGGCACGAAGCCCGGCGATCTTCCAGTCGACCAGCCGACCAAGTTAGAGCTCGTGGTAAACCTGAAGACTGCGAAAGCGCTCGGGATCACGATCCCGCAGTCGGTCCTGTTTCGCGCCGATAGGGTAATCGAGTAGTGGCCACGAATGGCCGCTTTCCAGAATTGGTTGTGACCGCTTGGGGCCCGCCCCCCGCGGCAGAATAGTTGTCGCCTCCTTAGAACCAAGAACCCGGGGGCGGCGATGAAGGATGAGAGTGGCTCGATACGGACAAGCATTCAAGGACCGAGCGGAGCAGGACTGCTTCCGCCGGAGAGCTCGGCGCTGGAGGTGGTGGCGCGCGAGGTCGGCATAGGAGTGGGAACACTGGAGCGTTGGCGCGAGGATGCGCAGTCCAGGCCCGCCCGAGCGGCTGGGCGCCTGGGTTGCAAAGCCCCAGGGCCCCTGAATCTTTCTTGTCATCAAAACCTCTTAATCTCATCATCAATCTTGTCATAAACTTGTCTGAATGATAAGATTAGGGCGTATTCTTGTCGCTATGACGAGATTCGAGCCCCAATCTCTTCAGCTGACAACATTCCTACTCCGTGGCCACCCCCACCCTGTCGTCCCGTCACGATGCGTTGCTGCGCTTGGTCCTTGCCGCCGGGGAACCCGTACAACCTGGTGCACTGGAGCAAGCCCTCCAGGCTTCCCGGCCCACCATCAACCGGGCCTTGCGAGACCTCCTGGCCTCTGGCTTTCTGGAGAAGCTGGGGGACGGCCGGTCCACCCGCTACGTGGCCACAGATGCTGCCAAGGCTGCACTTGGGGCCTTGCCTTCAGCCGCACCCACGCCAGCGGGGTTGCTGCAGTGGTCGCCGGCTGCCCTACGCTTGGTCGAAACGCTTCGCGCGCCTCTGGGAACTCGCACCCCGGTAGGCTATGAGCGTAGTTTTGTGGACAACTACATACCGAACCGGTCCAGCTTGCTGCCGCCGCAACTTGCCACGGACTTGTTCAACGCCGGCCGTAGCCGAGACCAGCAACCCGCGGGAACCTATGCCCGCGAGGTTCTGGAGCAGCTGCTCATCGACCTGTCCTGGTCGTCATCGCGTCTGGAGGGCAACAACAAGAGCCTGCTCGACACCAAGGAACTCTTCGAACTCGGGGAGCAAGCAGTCCCCCTCGACGAAGACACCCTAATGCTGTTCAACCACAAGAACGCCATCGAGTTCATGGTCGACGCTGTGCCGACAGAGGGCATCACGGTGCCCGCAATCGTTGACCTGCAAGCTAAGTTGATGAAGGACCTCTTGAAGGACTCGCGAGACATTGGCAGCATTCGCCGGCGCGTGGTGAACATCGACGGCTCTGTCTACTCCCCGACCAACATCCCCACGCTCCTGGAAGAAATGCTGAAGTCCATCATCGACAAGGTCCGCCACATCCGGAACCCAGTGGAGGCCGCATTCTTCCTTTGGGTCAACATGGCCTACCTGCAGCCCTTTGCGGATGGCAACAAGCGCACGAGTCGTCTGAGCGCCAACATGCCGCTCATGCTGTACAACTGCGCACCCCTGTCGTTCCTGGACGTTGAGCGCACGGACTATGCGACAGCCATGCTCGGCGTCTACGAACAGCGCAACGTCGCCGCGGCAGTGGAGCTGTTTGAATTTATCTACCGTCGCTCGATTCAGAAGTACAGCGTGCTGCGAGCCTCCCTGGCCGTACCCGACCCGCTTCGAGCCCGGTACCGACGGGCCCTGAATGAGCTCATGCAGTTCGTCGTCTTCTACGGCCGAAAGCTGGAAGACGCATTCTCGGAGGTGCCCGTCGACACCGCTGACTTGGCGGCGCTGCGCGTCATCGCAAACACCGAACTGGACCACCTGGAGCAATACAACTGCGCCCGCTACAACCTCGCGCGAGGCATGACGCAGAGATGGATTGACGCCGGGCGGCCCAGGTAACCTGCCAGGGAACTCGCATCCCCACGAGCGGACCTTCGACCACCATCTCTGCCACGGAAATGAACCTCCTCCGGACGCGCTCCAATGAAAGCCATCGCCGTTGAAATCACGCAGCTGGTTGACGACAGCACATATCCGTCTCTCGTGGAATGCCTCTTGGTCGACGCGCGGGGTCAGGTGCACCGGTTCGTGGAGAAGGAGGCCATCGTGAGCTCGGCTTCGGTCGCCGCCAGCGCGTTTCCCGCGCGCGGCGTCATCGCTTGTGAGGTCGAGTCGGAGTGGGTTGATGCGGAAGGCCGCTCGTTGGTCCGCGCTGCGACGACGAGGCCGTGGGGAATCGAATCCACCGCAGGTGGCAGCAGCTTTGTCGTGCTGGCCGAGCAACTTCGAGAGGTTTGAGCGTCGGGCAGAATCCGGCTGCGGATTCAACCGGTCGATGCAACACGTTCGCTGAACATCTCAGCGGGTGTATGGAAGCCGAGCGTCTTTGTCTCGCGATCGCGTTGAGTTGAAGCTGTGAGAATCCTGAGATGTCCATGCCCTTCGGCATGTACTGCCTGAGCAATCCGTTCGTGTTCTCGTTGCTTCCGCGCTGCCATGGGTTCTGCGGATCGCAGAAGTACACCTGAATGTCGGTGGCCAAAGTGAACTTCTTGTGAGCGTGCATCTCCGTGCCTCTGTCCCAGGTCAGTGACTTGTAGAGCTCCTGTGGCAGCTTGCGGGCGTTCTTGATGAGTGCGTTGACGACGGTCTGAGAGTCCTTGCCATCCAGCTTGACCAACATCACGTATCGCGTTTGGCGCTCAACCAGCGTGGCGATCTGGCTGTTGGCGCTTCCAAAGAGCAAGTCGCCTTCCCAGTGGCCAGGAACTGCTCGATCTTCAACCGTGGCTGGCCGCTCGCTGATGGAGACGGCGTCGACGATTCTTCCGTGGGCGTCTGTCTTCTGCGTGTGATGGCGCGAGCGGCGCATGCCCCGCGTGCGTCTCAGGTGGTGCAGCAGCTCCTTCTTCAAGGCCCCGCGGGCTTGAATGAACAGGCTGCGGTAGATGGTCTCGTGGGACACGTGGGAGGTCTCGTCGCACGGGTAAGTATGCTTGAGCCAACCGGCAATCTGCTCCGGAGACCATTGCAGTCGAAGTTTCTCCGTGACGATGCGCGCCAGGTCCCGGTTCTCAGCCAGCCTGCAGCGCTTGGGTCGACGAGCCCGATCCCAGGCTGCCTGGTCGGCCTGGGTCGCTCGATAGCATCCCGGACCACCATTGCGCTTGATCTCGCGGCTGATGGTGGATGGAGCTCGCCCGAGGATCGCCGCGATCGCGCGAATCGAGAAGCCAGCCACCATGGCACGCGAGATCTCCTCGCGCTCGGCCAGTGTCAGCGACATCGATGAACGGCTTCGCTCCGGTGGCCGAATGCCGCCGGTACGCGACAGAATTCCCTGTACCGACGTGTGGGGCCGATTGAACAGCTGAGCGATCTGATGGAGGGTCCATCCCTGCCTCCATCGCTCCCACATGAGCGCCTTCTGGCTGTCCGTGTAGTAGGTCCGCGTCCGGTAAGCCATCTGCAACACTCCTTCTGCCTACGGCATTCATCAGTGTGTTGCATCGACCGGTTGAATCCGCAGCCCCAAGCAGCTGTTGCCTCCTCGCCGATTGGCTGAACGCGTTCCGCAAGTGCTCTACGTCATTAAAAGATTAAAAGTCCGAACGACCGTCCAAGCCCTGCCGGGTGGACAGCGGTAAGCCCGGCGCGCTGAAGGTCGAGGCAGCGGCGCTTCCCATCCGCCTGCATCAGCCCTTGGGGGCCGGGTACTTGCCGCTCAGCGCCGTCGTGATGCGCCGTGCCGCCAGGCTCACGAACTCGGCGTGCTGGCGATCGAGCCGCTCGGCGGGCATCGTCAGCGTCAATGCGCCGGCCAGCGCGCCGGCCGCGTCGAACACGGGTGCGCCGATGCCCGCGAGCTCGGGAACGCGGTCGCCCACCAGGACCACGATCTGTTCGCGGCGAATCCTCGAGTACATCGCGCCCTTGGCACCTGAATAGGCCAGCAGGATCCGGCCCCCGGCGCCGCGATCGAGGGGCAGCAGATCCCCTGGCTGCATGTGATCCCTCACGGGCCGCGGCGAATGGACGCGGTAGAGGCACAGGCGCTGGTCTCCCTGCCGCACGTAGAAGGCCGCGCTCTCGCGGGTCTTGTCGACCAGGTCGCTCAACACCGGCATGACCACGGCTTCCAGCGAGAACGAGCCGGCGAAGACCTGGTGCAGGCGCTCCACCTCGGAGCCCAGCGCATAGCGGCCGTCGGGCAGCCGATGGACCAGGTTGGCGTGCTCCAGAGACGCCAGCATGCGCAGCACCGTGCTCTTGTAGATCTGCGTTCGTTCCGCCAGCTCGCTCAGCGCCAGCACGGGCGTGGTGGACGTGAAGGCAGCCAGCAGCGAAAGCGCGCGATCGAGCGTGACGATGCCGCCCTCGGCGGCGTTCTGGTCGGCAAGCGCGGGAATGGCGGATCGGCGAGGCATGGGCAGGGTCGATGGACGAAGTTGACATTCTGCCGCGCAGATTCTACGATAGATAAAACAGCGTTCTATCTATCGATCCTGATTCAATGAGAGACACCATCACGCTCCGGCAGCACGCAGGCTGGCAGGAGATCCGCATCGACCGCGAAGCGCAGCGCAACGCGCTCGATCGCGCGACGCGCGAAAGCCTGCATCGCGCTCTCGACGCGGCGCGCGCCGATGCGCGCGCGATCGTGCTGACGGGTACCGGCGGCAGCTTCTGCGCCGGCCTCGATCTCAAGGAGCGGGAAACCGACAAGGCCGCGGGCCGCCCGGACACGGCGGGCGAGGAGGCGATCGCCCTCAACGTGGCCATTCGCGATCACCCCGCCGTGGTCATCGCCGCCGTCAACGGCATGGCCCTCGGGGGCGGACTGACGCTGATCAATTCCTGCGACCTGGCCCTGGCCGCTTCCGATGCCACGCTGGCCTGCCCCGAGATCGGCTTCGCCACCTACGCCAGCATGGCGGGACCGACCAGCCAGCTGCTGCTGACGCGCAAGCGCGCGGCCTGGCTGCTGCTGACCAACGAGCGCCTGGATGCGGCCACGGCCGAGCGTTGGGGCTTGATCAATGAAGTGGTGCCGCCGGCCGATCTTCTTTCGCGTGCACGCCGGCTGGCCGAGCGCATGGCCGGCTTCGATCCGGTCGCGCTCGCGGAAACCAAGAAGGCGCTGAGTCGCGTTCCCGGCGAGACCAGGGGTTGGCGCGAAGCCATGGAATTCGGCCAGACCGTGAACGCCGCGATTCGCAGCCGGACGCAGGCTGCCGCGGCCGGGCTCGCGCGCTTCGCGGCCGGCGGACGCAATCCGGGGCAGGGCAGCTGACACCCCCCATCGCTGCAGCCGGGCACCCCAACGATTCAACCTACAAGGAGACACCTTGAGATTCGAACCCTTCACGCGCGCAGTCGCCGCCTTCGCCACGCTCACCCTGGCGGGCGCTTGTGCGTTCGCGCAGGCGAACTACCCCGCCCAGCCCATCAAGCTGGTGGTCCCTTTTCCGCCAGCCGGCGGAACCGACGTGTTGAGCCGCGTCATCGCCAACGAGGTCACGCAGAAGAACAAGTGGACCTTCGTCATCGACAACAAGCCCGGCGCCGGCGGCAACATCGGCCTCGATGCCGTGGCCAAGGCGAGGAACGACGGCTACACGCTGGGCACGGGCCAGACCGCCAATCTCGCGATCAATCCTTCGCTTTACGCGAAGATGCCCTTCGATGCGCTGAAGGACTTCGCGCCCGTGGTGCTGCTGGCATCCCAGCCCGTGGTGCTGGTGGTGAAGGAAGACTCGCCGATCAAGACCCTCGCCGACCTCAAGACGATGGCCCAGGCCAAGCTCCTGACCATGGCATCCGCCGGCACCGGCACGGTGAGCCATGTGGGCGGAGAGATGTTCGCCCGGCGCGCCGGCTTCAAGGTCATGCACATCCCGTACAAGGGCGCGGGACCGGCCCTCAACGATCTCCTGGGCGGCCAGACCGACATCTATTTCGGAACGCCTCCCAGCGTGCTGCCGATGGTCAAGGCCGGCAAGCTGCGCGCCATCGCGGTGACTTCGACCAAGCGCATCGCGATCCTGCCCGACACGCCGACCATTGCCGAGTCCGGCTATGCGGGCTTCGTCGCCGAGGACTGGAAGGCGGTCGTCGCGCCCGCGGGGACGTCGCCGGACGCGATCAAGAAGATCAACAGTGTCATGAACGCCGCGCTGTCGCGCCCGGAGGTGATCGCGCGCCTCAAGGACGAAGGAAGCACGGCGCGTGGCGGCACCGCCGCCGAACTTGCCGAGTTCATGAAGAGCGAGCACGCCCGCTGGGGCACCGCCGTCCGTGAATCGGGCGCCAAGCTCGATTGAGCCCCACCGTCTTTCCCAACATCCCATCCGCTTCGGCGTCCCAGGAGACACCCACCATGCGTTTCAGTTCCACCCGCCGCGCGCTCGCGCTCGCGCTCGCCGCTGCCGCCTCCATGTTCAGCGGCATCGTCCTCGCAGAGGGCAAGCCGATCACCATCGTCGTGCCGTTCTCCGCGGGCGGCAGCACGGACCTCGTGTCGCGCGCCATCGCCCAGTTCGCGGCGCCCGGGCTGGGCGCACCGGTCATCGTCGACAACCGCACGGGCGGCGGCGGCTTGGTCGGCTGGGGTGCGGTGGCCCGCGCTGCGCCCGACGGCAATACCCTGGTGACCGTCGAGCTCTCCTACGCGATCGCGGCCGGCCTGATACCCAACCTGCCCTTCGATCCGAAGAAGGCCTTCACGCAGATCACCACGGCCGTCAAGGTGCCGCATGTGCTGGTGGTCAACCCGCAGGTGCCCGCGAAGACCGTGCAGGAATTCATCGCGCTCGCCAAGGCACAGCCGGGCAAGCTCAACTACGGCTCGGGCGGCAACGGCACCAACACCCACCTGGCAGGCGAGCTGTTCAAGAGCATCACCGGGACGTCCATCGTCCACGTTCCGTACAAGGGCGCCGGCGCCGTGCTGACCGACCTCATGGGCAACCAGGTGCAGGCGCTGATCACCTCCATTCCCACGGCGCTGCCGCACATCCGCAGCGGCAAGCTGCGCGCGCTGATGGTGACCGGCGACAGGCGCAATGCGACCTTGCCGGAGGTCCCGTCGGCCAAGGAGGCCGGCATCCCGAAGATGGACATGGACTTCTGGATCGGCTTCGGCGCACCCGCCGGAACGCCACAGCCCGTGATCGACCGGCTCAACAAGGAGATCGTAGCCTCCCTGTCGCTGCCCGAAGCCAGAAAGAAGATCGACGAGATGGGGCTGACCGCGGTCGGCAACTCGCCGGCCGAGGCGACGCAGCTGGTCAACCGCGAGATCGCGCGCTGGAGCGAGGTCATCAAGCAGGCCGGCATCAAGGCCGACTGATTCGAGCCAGCGCATGTCCAAACCACTTCAGGGCATCCGGGTCCTCGACCTGACCAACGTGCTCGCAGGCCCCTTCGCCTGCCACCAGCTCGCCCACATGGGTGCGGATGTCGTCAAGGTCGAGTCGCTCAAGGAGGGCGACCTGGCGCGGCAGCTCGGTGCCGATGCGGAGCTCAACAAGCGCCTCATGGGCGTGTCCTTCCTCGCACAGAACGCCGGCAAGCGGTCGATCGCGGTCGACTTGAAGCACGCCGCCGGCAAGGAGATCCTCCGCAGGCTGGTGCGCACGGCCGACGTGCTGGTGGAAAACTTCCGCCCCGGCGTGATGAAGCGCCTCGGCCTCGGCTACGAGGATCTGCTGCTCGAGAACCCCAGGCTCATCTACTGCGCCATCTCCGGCTTCGGACAGGACGGGCCGCTGCGCGACCTGCCGGCCTATGACCAGATCATCCAGGGCATGTCGGGCGTGATGAGCATCACCGGCACGCCGGAGAGCGCGCCCTGCCGCGTCGGCTACCCGGTGGCCGACACCATCGGCGGGATCACCGCGGCGTTTGCCGTCGCGGCGGCGCTGGCGGATCGCCGGCGCGAGGGCGGCACCTTCATCGACGTCTCGATGCTGGAGGCGACCATGGCCACGATGGGCTGGGCGGTATCGAACCACCTGATCGGGGGCCGCGAGCCCAGGCCCATGGGCAACGAGAACATCACGGCCAGCCCCTCCGGCACGTTCCGGACCGGCGACGGATTGCTGAACATCGCGGCCAACAAGCAGGAGCAGTTCGAGGCCCTGTGCCGCGTGGTCGGCCGCGCGGACCTGATCGACGACGCACGCTTCCATGAACGCCAGGGCCGCCTGCAGCACCGCTTCGAGCTCAAGGCCGCGCTCGAAGAAGCCATGGCCGCAGGATCGACGCAGGCATGGTGGCAGCTGCTGAACCAGGCGGGCGTGCCGGCCGGCCCGGTGTACGGCGTGGCCCAGGCACTGGACCATCCGCAGATCGCGCAGCGGGGCATGGTCGTGACTTTCGAGAACGCACCGGGCGTGGGCCGCGACATCCGCGTCGTGCGCACCGGCTTCAAGCTCGACGGAAAGGCACCGAGCGTGGATGCGCCGCCGCCGACCCTCGGCCAGCATACGCAGGAGATTCTTGCGGAGCTCGGCTACAGCGGCGAGGACATCGAGTCCCTGAATGCCTGCCGGGCCGTCTGAAGCTCGAGCCTGGAGTACGCAGATGTGGAACATGAGCTTTTCCGCGCCGCACGTCATCGACGCGCAGGTGCTCACCCAGGTGCCCGCCGGGCTTCGGCGGAAGGTGCCCAGCGAATGGGCGCAGGCCAACAAGCCGGGGCATGTGGTCGACTGCTTCATCGAGGGGCCGTGCTTCGACCGGCAAGGCAACCTCTATCTGACGGACATCCCGCATGGGCGGATCTTCCGCGTCACGCCGGAGCTTTCATGGCAAGCGGTGGCGGAGACCGGAGGCTGGCCCAACGGCATCGCCGTCCACCGGGACGGCACGCTGTGGGTGGCGGACTATCGACGGGGCCTGCTGCGCGTGGACCCGGCCTCGGGGGCTGTCGACACGATCCTGGGACACCGGAACTCGGAGAGCTTCAAGGGCCTGAATGACCTGGTCTTCGACCGCAACGGCGACCTCTACTTCACGGACCAGGGGCAGACCGGCCTGCACGATCCGACCGGGCGCGTCTATCGTCTTCGATCCTCCGGGCAACTCGACCTTCTGATCGGCAATGCGCCGAGCCCGAACGGCGTGGCGCTGGATGTGGAGCAGAAGGTGCTGTTCGTGGCGGTCACGCGCGGCAATGCCATCTGGCGTGCCCCCTTGCTTGCCGACGGGTCGGTCTCCAAGGTCGGCGCTTTCCGCACCTTTTTCGGCACCAGCGGGCCGGACGGGCTTTGCGTGGACCAGGACAACCGCCTGGTCGTCGCGCACGCCAGCCTGGGCGGCGCCTTCGTGCTCGATGCCCGTGGCGAGGTCACTCATTTCGTTCGAAGCCCGAACGGGTCGACCGTGACCAACGCCGCATTCCGGCCCGGGACGTCGACGCTGGTGATGACCGAGTCGCAGACGGGATCGGTGCTTCAGGCCGAACTGCCGGCGCCGGGTGCGCCGCTGTTTTCGCACGCCTGACAAGGCGAAGACTTCACGAGGAAACCATGAACAACAACCCAGCTGACATCGCGCCCGGACAGGGCAAGAACAGTGCATTCGCCGAGTTGATGGCCGTGCGGGGAAGGGGAGATCCCGACCCGTCCGAAGTCGCCATCGTGGGACACGATCCCTTCTACCCCACGCCCTACCGGGTCGGAGAAACGGTGGCCGCCGTGCTCGCGGGCGTGGGCGTCGCCGCCAGCGACATCTGGGAGCTGCGGACCGGCCGCAGGCAGTCGACGCATATCGACGTGCCGAAGGCCGCGGCAACGCTGCGAACGGTCGACTACACCCAGGCGCGCAACGGCGAAGGCCGGTACGAGCACGTGCCGATCCCGAATGCCATGGCGCACATGCTGACGGTGACGCAGCCCTGGCAGACCGCCGACGGGCGCTGGGTGCTGCCGCACTTCAACCTGATGCACCTGGCGCGGCGCGTGCTCGGCGTGCTCGCGTGCGAAAGCACGCCCGCGTCGGTGAGCGAGGCGGTCTCGCGCTGGAACGCCGATGCGCTCGAGCAGGCCATTGCGGATGCCGACGCATGCGGCGGGAAGGTGCGCACCCCCGAGGAGTGGCTCGCGCATCCGCAGGGCCGCTACCTGGCGGAACGCCCGGTGATCGAGATCCGCAAGGTCGCCGAGGGCGAGCCGCAGCCCTTTCATGAGGGCGACCGGCCGCTTTCCGGGGTGCGCGTGCTCGATCTCACCCGCATCCTGGCCGGCCCCATCGCGGGCCGCACGCTGGCCGAGCACGGTGCGGACGTGCTGATGGTCACGGCAGATGGCTTGCCGCAGACGCCGGAGCACGTGCGCGATACCAGCCACGGCAAGCGAAGCTGCTTTCTCGACATCACGCAGCCGCCGGGCGCCGCGAAGCTGGCCGATCTCGTTCGCGGCGCGGACGTGTTCATCGACGGCTATCGCCCCGACCGCCTCGCGGCGCATGGCTTCGGCCCCGAGGACCTGAGGCGCCTGAACCCGAACCTGGTCTACGTGTCGATCAACTGCTTCGGCTCCGGCGGTCCGTTCGCGTCGCGGGCCGGGTGGGAGCAGGTGGCCCAGGCCGTCACCGGCATTTGCCACACCAACGGCGAACTGACGGGCGCGGGCCGGCCCAAGCTGGTGTTCGCACCGATGTGCGACTACACCACCGGCTACCTCGGCGGCTTCGGCGCCATGCTGGCCCTGGCACGCCGCGCGCGCGAAGGCGGCAGCTACCACGTGCAGATCTCGCTGTGCCAGTCGGCCATGTTCATTCAGCGGCAAGGCCTGGTCGACGATTTCGAGGGCGCCGCCGGCAAGCTGGGTGCCGAGGAAGCGGCGCCGATGATGGTGGCGTCGTCGACCTGCTACGGGGAGCTGAAGACCCTGGGCCCTGTGCTCGGCTTGTCGGAGACGCCATCGTACTGGGCGCGGCCGACGCCCCGGCTGGGGGGGGACGAGCCGGTGTGGCTGGAGCGCTGAAGAGGAAGGGCGCTCACCGGCTCTCTGGTGTCGCCTGATTGAGACCGAGGTTGCGCGTCCGGGCGTACTGCACGAAAAACGCCAGGCTGGAGGGGTTTTGCATCGCGTCGGGGCTGGCGACCTTGCCCGGTTCCGCGCCCAGCAGGAGCTTGCGCACGGGGACCTCCATCTTCTTCCCGCTCAGCGTGCGCGGAATTTCGCCGACCTGGACGATCGCGTCGGGAACATGGCGGCCCGAGGCCTTGCTGCGAATCTGCTGCTTGATCCGGTCGACGAGTTCCGCGTCCAGCCCGGTCCCCGGCTGCAGCACCACGAACAGGGGCATGAACGATGGCCGGCCCAGGTACTCCAGATCGATGACCAGGCTGTCGCGCACTTCGGGCAGTTCCTCGACGACACGATAGATCTCGGCAGTGCCGATGCGGATGCCGAAGCGGTTGATCGTGCTGTCCGATCGACCGTAGATCACCGAGCTGCCGCAAGGCGTGAACCGTATCCAGTCGCCTTGGCGCCAGACGCCCGGGAACATCTCGAAGTAGGCCTCGCGGTAGCGCTGCCCATCCGGATCGTTCCAGAACGCCACCGGCATCGAAGGCATGGGCTGCGTGATCACCAGTTCGCCCACCTCGTCGATCACGCAGTTGCCCGCATCGTCGAAGGCATAGGCGGCCACGCCCAGCTCCGCGCACTGGATCTCTCCCGCGCGCACCGGGAGCGTCGGCGCACAGCCGACGAAGCACGAGGCGACATCGGTGCCCCCGCTGATCGAGGCGAGCCAGACATCGGGCTTCACGTTGGCATAGACCCACTCGAACGCGTCCATCGGCAGCGGCGATCCCGTCGACAGGATGGTGCGCAGCTTCGCGAGGGGCGCGTAGTCCCTCGGCCTCAGCGCGTCCTTCTTGCAACTGATCAGGAATGCGGCGCCGCAACCGAAAACGGCGACCTCGTGCTCGTCCATGAAGCGCCAAAGCGCATCGCCGTCGGGCCAGGACGGATGTCCGTCGTAGAGAACGATCGACGCTCCGGTGACCAGCGCGCCCACCAGCAGGTTCCACACGGCCCACCCCGTGCTGCCCAGGAAAAGCAGGCGGTCGCCGGGGCGCAGGTCGTTCTGCAGTCCCATTTCCTTGAGGTGGGTGAGCAGGATGCCGCCCTGACTGTGCACCATGGCTTTCGGCAGGCCCGTGGTGCCCGACGAGTACAAGATCCAGAGCGGATGCGCGAAGGGCACACGCTCGTAGCGGGGAGCGGCATCGCCGAGAACGGCCGATGCCCAGTGCGAGTGGTGGCGCCAATCGACAGCGCGCTCGCCGGCGAGCGGTCCGGCCACCTGTACGACGTGCTCGACAGTGGGCAGGCCGCTCAGCAGCTCGTTGACCACGTCGAGCCGGTCGTACCGCTTGCCGCTGTAGCTGTAGCTGTCGACGGCGAACAGCACCTTGGGCTCGATCTGGCGCAGGCGATCCAGCACCACGGATGCGCCCATGTCCGTCGCGCAACTCGACCAGACGGCGCCGATGCTCGCGCACGCCAGGAAGGCGATCAGGGTCTCCGGGCGGTTCGGCATGTAGCTCGCGACCCGGTCGCCGGGCCGCACGCCCCATCCCCGCAGCGCGGCCGCGAGTGCGGCCGTCGAGCGCTCCAGTTCCGCCCACGAAATGTGCTGCACGGGGCCGTCCTCGCCGCGCGCGATGACCGCGGGCTGATCGGGCCTCGCATGGCGGAACACATGCTCGGCGAAGTTCAGCCGGGCCTTGGGGAACCATTCCGCGCCGGGCATTTCGCGCCGTCCGAGCGCCGGCTCGCGGTCACCGTCGGCCTGGATGTCGAAGTAGCTCCAGATCGATTGCCAGAACCGCGAGAGATCATCGACGGACCAGCGCCACAGCTCGGCGTAGTCCCGGGTCTCGACGCCTCGTTCGCGCTCGAGCCAGCGCTGGTAGTGAACCAGCCGGCTCGACTGCAGCTGCTCCGGGCCGGGCGTCCAGAGGATTTCGGGCGAAGGGGAAGACGAGGCGTTTTGCATGACGGGTCCCTGTGGGTGTGGATTCAGTTGGGGAGCTTTGCTTGCTCAGAGCGTCTTGACCAGCTCCGGCACGGCCGTGAACAGATCGGCTTCCAGGCCGTAGTCGGCCACCGAGAAGATCGGCGCTTCCGGGTCCTTGTTGATCGCCACGATCACCTTCGAATCCTTCATACCGGCCAGATGCTGGATCGCGCCCGAGATGCCGCAGGCGATGTACAACTGCGGCGCGACGATCTTGCCGGTCTGGCCCACCTGCCAGTCGTTGGGGGCGTAGCCCGCATCGACCGCGGCGCGGCTGGCGCCCAGGCCGGCGTTGAGCTTGTCGGCCAGCGGGGCCATCATCTCCTGGAACTTCTCGGCGCTGCCGAGCGCTCGGCCGCCCGAGACGATGATCTTGGCGGCCGTGAGTTCGGGGCGTTCGCTCTTGGTGACCTCTCTTCCGACGAAGCTGGACTTGCCGCTGTCGGCCACGCCCTCGGCGTTCTCGACCGTGGCGCTGCCGCCGGTGGCCGCCGCCGCGTCGAAGCCGGTGGTGCGCACCGTGACCACCTTGATCGCATCGCTGCTCTGCACGATGGCAATGGCATTGCCCGCGTAGATCGGGCGCTCGAAGGTGTCGGGGCTGTCGACCTTGGTGATGTCGCTGATCTGGGCGACATCGAGCTTGGCGGCGACGCGCGGGGCGACGTTCTTGCCGTTGGCCGTGGCCGGGAACAGGATGTGGCTGTAGTTCTTGGCGATGGAAAGCACCTGGGCGGCGACGTTTTCGGCCAGGTTCTCGGCGAGGCTCGGGCTGTCGGCGGCAATCACCTTGGCCACGCCGGCGATCTTGGCCGCAGCGGCCGCGGCTTCCGCCGCATTGGCACCGGCCACCAGCACATGCACATCGCCGCTCTGGCAGGCCAGGCCCGCGGTCACGGTGTTCAGGGTCGCCGGCTTGACGGTGGCGTGGTCGTGTTCGGCAATAACAAGTACGGTCATGGTCAGATCACCTTCGCTTCGTTCTTCAGCTTGTCCACCAGGGTGGCGACATCGGGCACCTTGATGCCGGCACCGCGCTTCGGGGGCTCGCTGACCTTCAGGGTCTTCAGGCGCGGCTTGACGTCCACGCCCAGGTCCTCGGGCTTGAGGGTGTCGAGCTGCTTCTTCTTGGCCTTCATGATGTTGGGCAAGGTCACGTAGCGCGGCTCGTTCAGGCGCAGGTCGGTGGTGATGACCGCGGGCAGCGAAAGCGAGATGGTTTCCAGGCCGCCGTCGACTTCGCGGGTGACTTGCACCCTTCCTTCTGCGTCTGTGCCCGACACTTCGACCTTGCTGGCGAAGGTGGCTTGCGGGAGATCCGCGAGAGCAGCCAGCATCTGGCCGGTCTGGTTGGCATCGTCGTCGATGGCCTGCTTGCCCAGGATCACCAAACCGGGCTGTTCCTTGTCCACCAGCGCCTTGAGCAGCTTGGCCACGGCCAGCGGCTGCAGCTCTTCGGTGGTCTCGACCAGGATGCCGCGGTCGGCGCCGATGGCCATGGCGGTGCGCAGGGTCTCCTGGCACTTCGCATCGCCGCCGGACACGGCGATGATCTCGGTGACGACGCCCTTCTCCTTGAGCCTCACCGCTTCTTCGACGGCGATCTCGTCGAAGGGGTTCATGCTCATCTTGACGTTGGCGAGGTCCATTCCGGTGCCGTCGCTCTTGACGCGCACCTTCACGTTGTAATCGACGACCCGCTTGACGGGGACAAGTATCTTCATGGATGGCTCCAGGGATTGAACGAATCAGCGGTGCCTGAACACCGGCTTGCGCTTGGACAGAAAGGCATGCATGCCTTCATGCGCGTCCTCGCTGGCAAAACGCGCATGCAGCTGGCGACGCTCGAAGCCGATGCCCTCGGACAACGAGGATTCCCAGGCGCGGTTCACGGACTCCTTGATCGCCATCAAGGCCGGCAGCGAGAAGGCTGCGATGCGAGCGGCGAGGTCGAGCGTTTCCTCACGTAGCTGCTCGCTCGCCACCACGCGCGAGACCAGTCCGTAGCGATCGGCTTCTGCGGCATCCAGCATGCGGCCCGACAGGCACATGTCCATGGCCTTGGCCTTGCCGATGGCGCGCGGCAGGCGCTGGGTACCGCCGGCGCCCGGCAGCATGGCGAGCTTGATCTCGGGCAACGCGAACCGCGCGGATTCGGCGGCAACGATCATGTCGCACGCCATCGCCAGCTCGCAGCCTCCGCCCATGGCGAAGCCCGCCACCGCCGCGATCACCGGCTTGCGCACGCGCCGGATGGTTTCCCAGTTGCGCGTGATGAAGTCGCCCTGGTACACATCCATGTAGCTCCACTCCGCCATCGCCGCAATGTCGGCTCCGGCCGCGAAGGCCTTGTCATTGCCGGTGATGACGATGGCGCCGATGTCTGCATCGGCATCGCAGGCCAGCAGCGCGGCGCCCAGGGCGTCCATCAGCGCATCGTCGAGCGCGTTCATCTGCTGCGGCCTGTTCAGCGTGATGACGCTGACCCGGCCGTGCGTCTCCACCAGGATGGGTTGTTCTTGCATGACGGGCCCGCTTCAGTCCACGCTGATCTTCTGTTCCTTGATCAGGGCGGACAGCTGCGCAGTCTCGTTGACGAGCAGCTTGCGGAATTCCGCCGTGTCCATCGCGATCGGCTCGGCACCGAGGTCGGCATAGCGCGACTTGACGCCCGGCTGAGCCAACGCCTTTGCCAGTTCGCGGTTCATGCGGGCCACGATCTCGGGGGACGTGCCGTTGGGCGCCCACAGGCCGAACCAGATGTCGAGGTTGGCCCCCGGAAAGCCCTGCTCGCCCACTGTCGGGACGTCGGGAAAGAAAGGCGAGCGCTTGGTGCTCACGATGCCCAGCAGCTTGACCTTGCCGGTGCGGATGTGCGGGAAGGCGATGCCGGGGTCGCAGACGAAGTCGGCCTGACCCGACAGCACATCCTGCAGCGCGGGGGCCGCTCCGCGATACGGGATGTGGGTGATGGAGGTCGCGGTGGCCTGCTTGAACAGTTCGCAGGCGAGGTGCGGGGGCGTGCCGGAACCGGCAGAGGCGTAGGACAGCGTGCCCGGCTTGGCCTTGGCCATTGCCACCAACTCCCGCACGTCCTTGGCTGCCATCTGTGGCTTGGCGACCAGGTACATCTGGGTGCGCCCGACGCTGGCCACGGGCGTCAGGTCGCGCGAAGGCAGGATGTTCGACTTGAACAGCGACGGGTTGGCCGTTTCGACCGAGGTGGGCGCGATCAGGAAGGTGTGTCCGTCCGGCGCGGCACGCACCACTTCCGAGGCAGCGATATTGCCGCTCGCACCGGGCTTGTTGTCGATGATGACCGGTTGGCCCAGCGATTCCGAGAGGGTCTGCGACAGGATGCGCGACATGACATCGGTGCTGCCGCCAGGCGCGAAGCCGACGACCACGCGGATGGGTTTTGCGGGCCAGTTGGCGGCCGTCTGCGCCTGCGCGGAACCGGCGACGCCGAAGATGGCGAGAACGGCAAGCGCGAGGGTGCGCCGTGCGGCCGCTGGGATGGGAACGAACATGGTCTTGTCTCCTTGGATGTGGGGGAAGGTGCGAGGTGTTGCCGTCAGGTCAGGGTCTCGCGCAGCAGTTCGCGCAGCTTGAATTTCTGGATCTTTCCGGAGGGCGTGGAAGGCATTGCGTCGCGCACGACGAGGCGTTCCGGGATGTACTGGATCGCCACCTTCTGCGCCTTCAGGAACTGCACGATCGACGGCAGGTCGACGCTGTGACCGGGCCTGGGGACCACCACCGCGCAGGCCCGCTCGCCCAAGCGCTCGTCGGCGTAGGCCACGATGGCGGCCATGGCGATGCCAGGGTGCCGGTACAGCAGCGACTCGATCTCCACCACCGGGATGTTCTCGCCGCCGCGGATGATCACGTCCTTGCTGCGGCCGGTGATGCGGATGTAGCCCTGCGCGTCCATGCGCGCCAGGTCGCCGGTATCGAACCAGTCGTCGGCGTCGGTGCCGTTGAGGTGCGAGCGCCGCAGGTAGCCGCCGAAGTTCGAGCACGAGCGCACGAGCAGCCGCCCGGGCTGCCCGGCGGGCAGCACCTGGTCGTTCTCGTCGACCACCTTGAGTTCGACGCCGGGCAGCGGCAGCCCGTCGGTGGTGGCTGCGCGCACGTCGTCGTCGTCCAGCTGGATCAGCGTGACGGCGCCGTTCTCGGTCATGCCCCAGGCCGACACGATCTTGGTGCCCAGGACCTGGCGCGCCTGCTCCACCAGCGGGCCCGGTATCGGCGCGCCCGCGCACAGGAAGGTACGCAGGCTCGGCACCTCCTGGCCCGTTTCGGTGACGGTCCGGGCGAGGTCGGTGAGGAAGGGCGTGGAGGCCATCGTGAAGCTGACCCGCTCGGCCCGGATCGATTCGACGGCCTGCTTCGGCTCCCAGATGTCCTGCAGCACCGCACTGGCCTTGAGCATGATCGGCATCATGAGGCCATACATGAAGCCGGTCTGGTGCGCCATGGGCGAGGCCATCAGCACCACGTCGTCGGCGCCCAGGCGCAGGCGCTGCGCGTAGGGAATGATGTTGGCCATCGTGGTGTTGGCCGAGTGCATCACGCCCTTGGGCTCGCCGGTGGTGCCGGAGGTGTAAATCATCTGCGTCACGTCGTCCGGTCCCGGCCGGCTGCGCGTGAGGACCTCGTGCGCGTCGGATTCCTTCTCCCAGGCAGGTCCGCTGAGCAGCGCCTCGAAGCTGTCGGGGCCCGCGCCGCCGACCACCACGATCTGCTTCAGGTCGGGCAAGGCCGGTCGCAGCGCGATCACCATGCGCTCGAAGTCGAAGCCGCGAAAGGTCTTCGGCACGATCGCGACCTTGGCTTCGCCGTGCTTGAGCATGAAGGAAAGCTCGCGCTCGCGGAAGATGTGCATCAGCGGGTTCATCACCGCGCCGATGCGGGAGCAGGCCAGATAGACCAGCGTGAATTGCCACCAGTTGGGCAATTGGCAGGCCACGACATCGTTGCGGCCCACGCCCAGGCGCGACAGCCCCACCGCGATGCGATCGGCCATGGACGCCATCTCGCGGTAGGTGAAGCGGGTGGTGACGCCCTGTTCCACCTGCAGGGCCGTGAGCGCAAGCTTGTCGGGACAATGCGCGACGCAGGCGTCGAGCTCGTCGTTGATGGTGCGCTCATGCCACAGGCCCTGCGCCACCATTCGGGCGCGGCGCGGCGGCAGCAGTACGGCATCGAATTCCATGGTCTTGTCTCCTGGTTTTTCTGTCGCTGGGGGTGAACGGCTCAGGCCGGTACTGCGTCGCGCCCGGCGCGGGTGCGCGCCACGATGGTTTTCATGATCTGCGCGGTGCCGTCGCCGATCTGGAAGCCCAGCACGTCGCGCAGACGCTGCTCCATCACGCCGCGGTCGTAGCCGCCATGGCCGAACATCAGCAGGCACTGGTGGATGGCGTCGTAGGCCAGCTTGGGCGCCCACCACTTGCACATCGCGGCTTCGGCGGAGTGGGGCGCGCCCTTGTCTTTCAGCCACAAGGTCTGCAGGCACAGCAGGCGCGCGGCGCTTACCTGCGTGTCGAAGTCGGCCAGCGGATGCGACACGCCCTGGAACGCCGCCAGCGGCTTGCCGAAGGCTTCGCGCTGCGCCACGTACTCCCACGTCTCCTCGAGCGCGGCGCGAGCCACCGCCAGGACCTGCAGCCCGATCAGCGCCCGCGAGAAGTCGAAGCCCTGCATCACCTGAACGAACCCCTTGTTCTCGGACCCGAGCCGGTGGCTCACAGGCACCCGCACGTTCTCGAAGAACAGCGAGCCGCGGCCGATGGCGCGCTGGCCGTGGCAATCGAAGCGGTTGCGGGTCACGCCCGGCAGGTCCATCGGCACCAGCAGCGCGGTCACGCCGTGGGCGCCCGACTCGACCGGGCCGGTGCGGCCGAACACCACCGCCGCGTCGGCCTGGTCGGCGGCGGAGATGGAAGTCTTCTCACCGTTGATCACGTACTCGTCGCCGACGCGCTCCACGCGCAGGCGCAGGTTGGCCGCATCGGAGCCTCCGCGCGGCTCGGTCAGCGCGATGGCGAACAAGGCCTCGCCGCGCGTCAGCTTCTGCAGCCACGGCTGGACGACTTCGGGCTTGCCGTGCTGCGAGAGGATCTGGCCATTGAGCGAGGCGAGCAGGTTGATGTAGGACATGCTGAGGTCGGCGCGCGCAATCTCCTCATGGATCACGCCGGCGGCCAGGCAGCCCATGCCCTGGCCGCCATGCATCTCGGGCAACTCGGGCGCGATGAAGCCCATCTCGCCCATGTCGCGCATCAGCTGACGCTCGAGCACGCGGGTCTTGTCGCGTTCCAGGAAGCCGGGGGCGATGCGCTCGGTGGCGAAGCGGCGCGCGCATGGTCGCCGAGCGCCGTCAGGTCGTCGTCGAGATAGGGATTCATGACTTGTCTCCAGGGTGCGCAGCCCCGGCGCCATACCGATGGCGCCGTGCGTGCGGGATCGATGGGTGGGGCGGGTCTCTACTTCGCGTACTGGCGGAAGTCGGGCTTGCGCTTTTCCTTGAGGGCATTGACGCCCTCGCGCGACTCTTCCGTGTCGTAGTAGAGCTTGAGCGCGTACATGCCAAGGCCCGCGATTCCGCTCTGGTGCGCGGTGTCGGCGTTGAAGCTGCGCTTGGCGATGGCCAGCGCCGTGGGACTGCGCTCGCAGATTTCCTCGGCCCACTTCTGCACCTCGGCGTCGAGCTGCTCGTGCGGAACCACGGCGTTGGCCAGGCCCATGGCCACGGCCTCGGCGCCGCTGTAGCGGCGGTTGAGATACCAGATCTCGCGCGCCTTCTTCTCGCCGACGACGCGCGCCAGGAAGGCCGTGCCATAGCCCGGATCGACCGATCCCATCTTCGGGCCCACCTGGCCGAAGATGGCCTTCTCGGAGGCGATGGTCAGGTCGCAGATGGTGCACAGCACGTTGCCCCCGCCGATGGCGAAGCCCTGCACGCGGGCGATGACCGGCTTGGGCACGTTGCGGATCGTGTCGTGCAGCTCTTCCATCGGCAGGCCGATGGTGCCGCGGCCGTCGTAGTTGCCGTTGTGCGCGGACTGGTCGCCGCCCGTGCAGAAGGCGCGGTCTCCGGCGCCGGCCAGCACGATGGCGCCGACGCTGCGGTCATAGCCGGCACGGTTCATCGCCTTGATGATCTCGTCGCAAGTCTGCCCGCGAAACGAGTTCATCTTGTCGGGCCGGTTGATCGTGATCCAGGCCACGCCGTTGCGTACTTCGTAAAGGATGTCTTCGAATTCCATGGTGTTCTCCTAAGGGGGTTGCAGGAAAAGCCGGCGCGCGATCAGCCGTTCATCGTCAGGCCGCCGGAGACGCTCAGCACCTGGCCGGTGACGAAGCCGGCGTCGCCGCTCGCGAAAAAGAGAATGGCGCCGGGCAGGTCGTCCGGCTGGCCGATGCGGCCCAGCGGAATCGAGCGGGTGAACGCTTCCATCAGCTTCTCGGGGTTGCCTGCGCCTTCCTTGTAGTCGGCGAACAGGGCGGTGTCGGTCGGCCCCGGGCACACCACGTTGACCGTGATGCCGTGACGCGCATGTTCGCGGGCGATGGTCTTGGAAAACGCCACCAGGCCGCCCTTGCATGCCGCGTACACCGCTTCGCCCGAGGAGCCGACCCGCGCCGCATCGGACGCGATGTTCACGATGCGCCCGGCCTTGCGCGCCGCCATGCCGGGCAGGACCGCGTGATGCATGTGCAGTGCGCCGGTGAGGTTGATCGCGATCAGCTTGTCCCACTGCGCCGGCTCGGTCTTGGTGAAGGGCTTGAACACGTCCCAGCCGGCGTTGTTGACGAGCACGTCGATCGGGCCCAGGCCCTGCTGCGTGGCCTCCACCGCCTTGTCGACGCTGGCGCGGTCGGTGATGTCGCAGCGGAACGCCTGCGCCTGCCCGCCCTCGTCCCGGATACCGGCCGCGACCTTCTCGGCTGCGTCCAGGTTCATGTCGTACACCGCGACCTTGGCGCCTTCGCGAGCGAAGCGCCGGCAGGTCGCCCCGCCGATCCCGCCGCCGCCGCCGGTGACCACCACTGTCTTGCTTTCGAATCTCTGCATCAGGTTCTCCGTGAGGTTTGAAGCTTGCTATCGTCGACGCGTCGAAGCGGGGTTGCTCGCTGCAGATACGTCAATGTGTTGTCGTATTATGCGGCGAGAGAGTTCTCGCATGCAAGACATTTCCATGAAAGAAAATCCTATGGTTAACCCTGTAGATACTGAAGAAACGACCAAGATCGAGCTGGCCAACCGGGTCTTCTTTCGTTTGTACCAATGTGCCAATATGTTGCACAAAACAGGTACCAAGGCGGTCGAGGCCGAGGGCCTGACCACGCAGCAGTGGGCGGTGCTCGGCGCGCTGTCCAGGCCGGTGGCGAGCGAAGGCCTGAGCGTCGGCGAACTGGCGCGCTATCTCAAAGTCAGCAGGCAGAACCTCTCCGGTCTGCTCAGCCGCATGGAAAGAGATGGACGAATCCAGACGGCGGCCGACGAGCGCGACCGCCGCTCGCGTCTGGTGTCAATGACGACCGCAGGGAGGCGCGTATGGCAGGACGAGGCCTTGCCGAAGATTCACGGCTACTACGCGCAGGTGCTCGAGGGCTTTTCCGTGAACGACATCACCCACACCTTGCACTACCTGCTCAAGATCCTGGAAAACATGCAAGTGGTCGACGATCGTCAAGGAGGGGGCGACGAGGCTCCTCAAGATGGTTGACCGGGTCGCTGTTGCTCCTCAAACATGCATCTGCGCCGCTGAGGGATCAGTCTTTCAGGTGCAGCAGGGATTAACCCGGGCGCAGGGGCTGATGACCGAGCCGCTTGGAAACCTCGACGCCGCATGCTTTCACTGCCTTGGCCTGGGGGCCGGTCCAGGCGGTATCGAAAGATCGCGAGCGCCCCATGAGCGTGATGCCCAGCACGATGTTTCCTGAATAGTCGAAGACGGGTGCGGCGAACGAACAGACGCCGGGTGTGGGGTTGTTGACCGAGCGAGACACGCTGTGCTTGCGCACCTCGTTCAGCATGTCTTGCAGGTCGCCCGTATCGATCGGCTTGGCGATGTCCGGTCCCAGCCGCCGCTCGTCCTCGAGCAGCGATTCCTCGATGAGCTTGGCAGGCAGATAGGCCGCGAACAGACGGCCCGTGGCCGTGCCCGCCAGCGACATGACCGTTCCCGTCCGGATGTTCGTATGAAGCGGATAGATCGCATCGAACAGGAACACGACCGTCGGCCCCTGATTGCCCCAGACCGACAGCGCAACGCTGTGTCCGGTTTCCATGGCCAGGCTTTCCGCGAATGGTGTGGCCTCGCGCACCGGATTGAGCATCCTGAGCGTCACCAGGCCAAGCTGCATGGCGGTGGGGCCCAGCCAGTAGTAGCCCGTCGAAGCCTCCTGGGTCACCAGGCCCAGCTTGGAGAAGCTCACCAGGTAGGGATGGGCTTTCCCAGGCGCCATGTCGGCGGCCTTGGCGAGTTCTCGCAAGGGCATGGGACGACCCTGCGCCCCGAGCGCAAGGAGCAATTGGCCGCCCGCTTCGATGGACTGGATGCCCCTGCGTTCCTTCTCGGAGTTCGATTCGCTGCTGTCGTTGTCGAGTGCGCCCATGAAAGTCTCCTAACGATTTGATTCTAACAACTTCATTAGACTAGGGTAAACGATTAGCTATAGCAAGATGCGTTAGCACCATACTAACGCCAATGGCTAAGGGGCGCCGCCCCTGTCTCAAGGAGTGATGGGTCAATGGGTACGCAGGAAACGGAATACGACGTTCTGGTGGTTGGCACCGGCGCGTCCGGCATGTCGGCGGCAGTGACTGCCGCCCACCAGGGTCTGGCCGTGCTGGTCGTGGACAAGGCGCCGGTCTACGGCGGGACCACCGCGCGATCGGGCGGATGGCTGTGGATTCCCGGGACCCGGCTCGCCAAGGAGCAGGGCATCCACGAACCGCCGGGCGCCGCCCGCACCTACCTGCAGCATGAGGCGACCACGCATTTCGACGCCGCACGCGTGGACGCCTTCATCGAAAACGGGCCCAAAGCCATCGACTTCTTCACCGAGAAGACCTGCGTGCAGTTCGACATGCCGCCGGTGTTTCCCGACTATCACGCCGAAGCACCCGGTGGACAACCCGGGGGGCGTTCCATGGTCACGCGCCCGTTCGACGCCCGCGAACTCGGCAGCCGCGTCGCCCAACTGGCGCCGCCGGTGCCCGAACTGACCGTGTTCGGGATGATGCTGGGCTCGGGCAAGGAGCTGTGGCATTTCCTGCGCGCCTTCAAGTCCGTCGAATCCTTCTGGTACGTCGCCAAGCGCTTCGGCGGCCATCTTCTGGACGTGCTGAGGTATGGGCGGGGGATGACGCTGACCAACGGCAACGCGCTGGCGGGCCGGCTCGCAAAGGCAGCAATGGACCTCGACGTCCCCGTGTGGCTGGACGCGCCGGTCAAGAAGCTGATCGTCGAGGGCCAGGCCGTGGTCGGGGCCACGGTGGTGCGCGATGGCAAGGCGGTCGACATCCGCGTGCGCCGCGGCGTCGTCCTGGCCTGTGGCGGCTTCCCTTACGACGTCGAGCGCCGCAAGCAGTTGTTTCCGCATGCGCCCACCGGCCGCGAGCACTTCACCCCGTCGCCCGCGCTGAACACCGGCGACGGTCTGCGCCTGGGGGAATCCGCCGGCGGCTGGGTCGACGCCACGATTCCGAATGCCGCCGCCTGGTGTCCGACCTCGGTGACCCAGCGCAAGGATGGCTCCGAGGGCGTCATGCCGCATTTCATCGATCGCGCCAAGCCGGGCGTGATCGCCGTCACCCAGCGGGGTCGCCGCTTCACCAACGAAGCGCTGTCGTACCACGACTTCATCCAGGACCTGGTGAAGGCATGCGATGGCTCCGAAGTGACGTGCTGGCTGATCTGCGACCACAAGCATCTTCGCGAATACGGAATGGGCTGTGTGGCTCCGTTCCCGCTGCCCATCGGCAGGCATCTGAAAACCGGCTACCTCAAGCGCGGCAAGAGCCTGCAAGAGCTGGCTCAGGCAATGGGCGTCCCCTATCCGGCGCTGCAGGAGGAAGTCGAATCCTTCAATCGCGACGCCGCCAAGGGCGTCGATACAAAGTTCGCCAAGGGCAGTACCGCCTACAACCGTTTCCAGGGCGACTCGCTGGTGACGCCGAATCCGTGCATGGCCCCCATCCGCCAGGGCCCCTACTACGCCATCAAGATCGTCGTCGGCGAGATCGGGACGTTTGCAGGGCTGTCGACGAACGAGTCCTGCCAGGTGCTGACGAAGGACCGCCAGCCGGTCGAGGGCCTGTATGCGGTCGGCAACGACGCCGCCAGCATCATGGGTGGCAACTATCCGGGGGCGGGCATCACGTTGGGCCCGGCACTCACCTTCGGCTACGTCGTGGGTCAGGCGCTCGCGCAGCAGACGCAACGCCCCGCAGCCGATGTCGTCCCGCTGGCCACATCACGCCAGCGTGCACATGCGGCTTGAACTTCGAACAGACCAGGAAGTTGACCCCAATGGAAATCTCTGAACTCATGGCGCCGCAGGTTCTTGGCGGACGCCTCGCGCTGGTGACCGGTGCGGGCCAGGGCAATGGCAAAGCCATCGCCAAGGGCCTTGCCAAGGCCGGCGCCACCGTCGTCGTGACTGATCTGAATGACGACAGCGCCAAGGCCGTCGCGGCGGAGATCAATGCCGCAGGCGGACAGGCCCATGCGTACCAGCTGGACGTGACGTCGCACGAGGCTTGCCAGGCCTTGGCCCGCACCGTGGCAAGCGAAGCCGGCCACATCGACATCCTGGTCAACAACGCGGGCATCATCATTCGCGAGGGACTGGACAGTCCGAAGGCCGCTTCGAACCTGGCGCGCACGCTGGATGTGAACGTGATGGGCACCTTCCTTCCCACGCATGCATGGCTGGATGCCTTGAGGGCCACCAAGGGCGTGATCATCAACGTCGGCTCCATTGCGTCGAGCACCGGGATTCCCAATGTGGTGGGCTACTCCCCGTCCAAGGGCGCGGTCAAGCTCATGACGCAGGCCCTCGCGGTCGAACTGGCGAAGGACGGCGTCCGCGTGAACGCCATTGCGCCCGGCGTCATCGAGACGCCCATGACCTCCTACACGCGGGAAGCGCCGGAGCGCCTCGACAAGTTCATGCTGCGCACGCCGATGGCGCGCGTCGGGCAACCCGAGGAACTGGTCGGCCCCGTGGTCTTTCTTGCATCGCGCATGGCCACCTACGTGACGGGCGTGACGCTGCCCGTCGACGGCGGCTTCCTCGCATCCTGATTCTCAAGAATCGTTCCCTTTCTAGTTCGCAACCCTGAACTCGCAGAGTTCAACAACACCTCCACGGAGACAGCCATGAGCATCCCTACGTTCTTCAAGCGAGCAGTTTTGACCGCCAGTCTTGTTGCAGCTGCCGCAGCGAGTGCGCAAGACATCAAGTTGGGCTACAACGGCGACCTGTCGGCTTCGCCCTCTGCGCAAAGCGGCCAAGCGGCCGTGCTGGGCATGGAAGCGGCGATTGCCGACCTCAACGCCGCGGGCGGCGTGCTCGGCAAGAAGCTGACGCTCGTGACCCGGGACGACACCTCCGCGCCGCCGAAGTCGATCCAGAACATGAGCGAGCTGATCGACAACGAAAAGGTCGCTGCCGTGTTCGGCCCGACCAACTCCGGCAACGCCATGGCCTGGAAGCACATCGCCAACCAGAAGAAGATTCCGGTGATCGGCAACGTGGGTTCGGGCACCGACATCACCAAGCCCATGAGCCCGGGCGCGGACAACTACATGTTCCGCGTCTCGATGGTCGACCGCGAGCAGATCGCGGCCCTGATGGCCTACGTCAAGAAGAACAACGCCAAGTCGAAGGTCGTCGGCTTGATGGCCGAGACTACCGGCTACGGCCAGGGCGGGCTGAAGGACATGGAGGAGCTGGCGAAGGTCCAGGACATCAAGATCGCAGCGACCGAGCGCTTCGGCGTCGGCGATACGGACATGACGTCCCAGTTGAGCAAGATGAAGTCTGCCGGTGTCGACACTGTGGTGGTCTGGGCGCAGGGAACGCCCATCGCGCAGTTGGTGCGCAGCATGGAGAAGATCAACTACTTCCCGCTGGTGCTGAGCTCCTGGGCTGCAGACAACATCACCTTCTACGACGCGGCCGGCAAGACCTTGGCAGAAAAGCCGATCTTCATGCGCACCGTCAGCGAGACCCGCACGCCTGCCCAGCAGAAGCTGTTCGACCGCGTCGGCCCCAAGCTCAAGGCCCCGGGCTCGTTCTCCTTCGCGCTGCACGGCTACGACTCGGTCATGCTCTATGCCGCCGCCGCCAGGCAAGCCAACGGCTTCGATGGATCGGCCGTCCGGCTCGCGCTGGAAGACCTGAAGACGCCCGTTCAAGGCGTACTCAAGACCTACGACAAGCCGTTCAGCAAGACCCACCACGAAGCGCTGACGGCCAGGGACCTGGTGTGGATTCGCTGGAAGGACGGCAAGCTGCTGCCCTACACGGACCCGATCGTCAGCTCGCTGGCGGGCGCGGACTTCAAGCAGTAATCCGCCAGCCCCTGGCAGTCATTTCGGAGACAACGATGGTCGAGGCGCTCTTGCAGGCGATTCTCAGTGGCCTGGCCGTGGGCGGTGCCTACGCCTTGGTCGCCCTGGGTTTCAGCATCACATTCACCACCACCAAGACCCTCAACTTCTCGCATGGGGAGTTCGTGTCGGCAGGTGCTTTCATCGGCATGAGCGCGCTCTTCCTGGTCCTGGGTCTTCCCGTGACGTCGACCACCTTCGGCCAGGCACTGCCCGGCGCCGGCGCCCAGCTGCTGGCCCTGGCAGCGGCGCTCGGCGTCATGGGACTGCTCGGATGGCTCCTCTACGTGATCGGCGTGCGGCCTTTCGCAGGTCGGCCGGGCATGGCCTGGGTCATGAGCACCCTGGGATTCGGCGTCATCCTGCAGAGCATCGGCCTGGCCATCTGGGGACCCAAGCCCGTGGTGGTGCCCGGGCCGGTCGGCGATGCGGTGATCCGGGTGCTCGGCGTCGGCGTGCGCCCGCAGGAGCTCCTGACGCTGGCCGTGGCCGTGGTCATCATGCTCGGCTTCGACTTCGTGATGAACCGAACGATGGTGGGCAAGGCCATGCGCGCCGTGGCGGCGAATGGCAACGTGGCCAGTCTGATGGGCATCAACACCAATGCCGTGATGATCGGCGCCTTCGTGGTCAGTTCGGCACTGGCGGGCCTGTCGGGCTTCCTTCTCGCACCGATTGCACAGGCATCGCTCTTCATGGGCCTGACGGTCGGCCTCAAGGGCTTCTCGGGCGCCATGATCGGCGGCCTGAGCAATCCTCGAGGCTGCGTGATCGGCGGCTTTGTTCTGGGCGTCCTCGAGTCGCTGGTCAACCTGTGGCAGGCGCAGTGGCGTGAGGTCGCGGTCTTCGGTCTCGTGATCCTGGTCCTCGCGTTCCGTCCGACCGGTCTGTTCGGCAAGAAGCTGGTGGAGAAGGTATGAAGCGCAGTCAGCATCTCCTGGGCGTCGTCCTGGTCGCGGCCTCGTTGGTCGGCATCACCTCCCTCTTTGGGAACGACTACTACCTGCGCATCGTCTTCATGATGTGCGTCTACTACCTCTGCGCTGCCGGCATGAACGTGCTCGTGGGCTATGCGGGGCAGAAATCGCTCGGTCAGGCCGGTCTCTTTGCGGCGGGCGCCTATGCAGTTGCCCTGCTGACAACGCGCACCGAGATGAACCCATGGCTTGCGCTCGTGATCGCCGCCGGGATCTCCGCGGTCTGCGGCGTGCTGATCGCCTTGCCGTCGCTGCGCGTGAAGGGGCCGTACCTCGCCATGGTGACGCTGGCCTTCGGCATCGTCGTGGAGAAGCTCGTGGGCGAATGGACCGATGTGTTCGGCGGCGCGCAAGGGGTCTATGGCATCAGGGCCCTGACCTGGAACGGGCAGCCATTGACCTCGCAGCAATGGGTATGGCTGGGCATCGGCCTGTGCGCCTTGACCCACCTGCTGCTGCGCAATCTTCTGCAGGGCCGGTTCGGCCGCGCGCTGCTCTCGCTGCAGGCCGACGAGATCGCCTCCTCCTCGGTGGGGGTTCGCGTCTATCGCGCCAAGGTCATTGCGTTCGTCGTTGCGGCAGTCACCTGCGGTATCGCGGGCGCCCTCGTCGCGCAGCAGAACCAGTACATCAACTCCGACTTCATCACTTTCCACCTGTCGATCTTCATCTTGTTGCTGGTGCTGTTCGGTGGAGCCGGGTCCCAGTACGGGCCGCTGGTCGGCACGGTGATCCTCACGGTGGTCGACGCGGCCCTGGCGCGCTGGCCTTCGGCGCAGCACTTCCTGTATGGCTTCCTGCTGCTCTTTGCGCTCTATGTCATGCCGGGCGGGGTGACCGGGCTGTTCTCGAAGTGGTTCCGGCGATCGGCGGAGGCGCCTGAACCGCCGAAGGCAACCGCTGAACCCACGCGTATCGGTCCCGAAGGCAAGGGCGAGTTGCTGGTGGTTCAAGGCGTTACCAAGAACTTCGGCGGCGTGAAGCCGGCCCAGGACGTTTCTTTCCGTCTCCAACGCGGCCACATCCACGCACTGATCGGGCCGAACGGGGCCGGCAAGAGCACGATGATCAACATGCTGACTGGCTTGATCGATCCAACGGAAGGGTCGATCCAGTTCCTCGGCCAGGAAGTCTCCGGCCGGCCGGTGCACTCGATCTGCTGCATGGGGATGGGTCGAACCTTCCAGAACCTGCGTCTCTTCGCTGAACTGTCGGTGCTGGACAACGTCATGCTGGGCCGCCACAGCCGGATGACGAACGGCTTCTTCGCATCGCTGCTCGCGCTGCCCGGCGCGAGGAAGCAGGAGGCCGCAACGCGGGCCCGTGCGCTGCAATTGCTGGACCTGGTGGGCCTGCTGCATCTGGCGCATCAGCCGGCAGGCAGCCTGCCTTACGGCCTGCAACGGCGTGTCGAACTCGCACGGGCACTGGCAACCGAGCCGCAACTGCTTCTGCTCGATGAGCCAGCAGCTGGTCTCAACCCTCAGGAGACCGCCGAGCTGGGTCAACTGTTGCTGCGGATCGGCAAGTGCGGCGTGAGCATCCTGATGGTCGAGCACCACATGGATCTTGTGATGTCGATCTCGGACCACGTCATCGTCCTGGACTACGGCATCAAGATCGCGGAAGGAAAGCCCGCCGAGGTGCAGGCCAATCCGCGCGTCGTCGAGGCGTACCTCGGTGTCGACGAGCCCGAAGCGCTCGCCGCCTGAACCGGAGAGGCACACATGTTGAAACTCGAATCCGTCAAGGTCGCCTACGGTGCGATCCAGGCCGTCAAGGGCGTGAGCCTGGAAGTCCGGCAGGGCGAGGTGGTCACGATCATCGGTGCCAACGGGGCCGGCAAGAGCACCTTGCTCAAGAGCATCTGCGGCCTGGAGCCTGTCGCCGAAGGCAGTATCCGGATCGACGGGAAGGACGTCACCCACGTGCGCGCGCACCAGCGCGTCGGCCTTGGCGTGGCCATGTCGCCGGAAGGTCGCGGTGTTTTCGCCGACCAGACGGTGCGGGAGAACCTCATGCTGGGCGCGTATTCGCGCCGGAAGGATGCTGCCGCCACGCAAGCCGCCATCGAGCGCGAGTTTGTGCGCTTCCCAAGGCTGCGCGAGCGCCAAGACCAGCTGTCCGGGACCTTGTCCGGCGGCGAGCAACAGATGCTGGCGATCGCGCGCGCCCTGATGAGCGAGCCGCGCCTGCTGCTGCTGGATGAACCCTCGCTCGGCTTGGCGCCCCTGATCATCAAGGACATCTTCAACGCCATTCGCCAGCTGCGCGAATCGGGTCTGACGATCCTGCTGGTGGAGCAGATGGCCAAGCAGGCGCTCGGCGTGGCCGACCGGGCCTATGTGCTCGAAACGGGGCACATCACCCTGGAAGGCACGGGTCGCGCGCTCCTCAACGATCCCAAGGTCAAGGCGGCCTACCTCGGCACGCACTGACCCTTCCAACGGTCCACAGAAGGAATACCCCATGAGCCAGACCAAGAAATTCGCCAGCCAAGCCGACCTCGAAGAAAAGAAGGTCACTTTCAGCCAGATTTCCGAGCACGCCTGGGCCTACACGGCCGAGGGCGACCCCAACACCGGCATCGTCATCGGCGACGACGCCGTGCTGGTGGCCGACACGCAGGCCACGCCCGCGATGGCGCAGGACGTGATCCGCCGCATCCGCGAGGTGACCGACAAGCCCATCAAGTACGTGGTGCTCACCCACTACCACGCCGTGCGCGTGCTCGGCGCCAGCGCCTACGGGGCCGAGCACATCCTCGCGAGCCAGGACACGTATGACCTCATCGTCGAGCGCGGCGAACAGGACAAGGCCAGCGAGATCGGCCGCTTCCCGCGCCTGTTCGCAGGCGTCGAAACGGTGCCGCCCGGCATGACCTGGCCGACCATGACCTTCACCGGCAAGATGACGCTGTGGCTGGGCAAGCTCGAAGTGCAGCTGCTGCAGCTCGGGCGCGGCCACACCAAGGGCGACACCGTCGTGTGGCTCCCGCAGGAGCGCGCGCTGCTGTCGGGCGACCTGGTCGAGTTCGGCGCCACGCCCTATGCCGGCGACGCCTACTTCAAGGACTGGCCCAAGACGCTGGACAACCTCGCCGCGCTGCAGCCCAAGGCGCTGGTGCCCGGCCGCGGCGCCGCGCTGACCACGCCCGAGGACGTGGCCAAGGGCCTGACGGAAACGCGCGACTTCATCGCCGATGTGTACGCCAGCGTGCAGAAGGGCGTCGCTGCGGGCAAGGACCTGAACGCGGTCTACAAGGACACCTTCGCCGCGCTCAAGCCCAAGTACGGGCACTGGGTGATCTTCGACCACTGCATGCCCTTCGACGTGACGCGCTGCTACGACGAGGTCACGAAGCACGTCGATCCGCGCATCTGGACCGCCGAGCGCGACGTCGAGATGTGGAAGACGCTCGAAGGCTGATTCGCGGAACGCCTCAACCGCCTGATCCATGAGCGCGAGTTCGGCTGCCTCCGGCGCAGCAAGTGCGGCCATGCCCCATCCTCCCCTCGATTCGAGGACGCTCGGTCTGCTCGGTCTGTGCGCATTTGCAAGCATGGCCTCCATGCGGGTCTGCGATGCGATGCTTCCCTCGCTGGTGCTGGAGTTCTCGACGACCACGGGACAGGCTGCCCGGGCGATCTCGGGCTTCGCCTTGGCCTACGGTGTGCTCCAGCTGTTCTACGGTCCCTTGGGGGATCGCCACGGCAAGGCGCGCGTGGTCGGCTTCGCGACATTGGCCTGCACCATCGGATGCATGGCAGCGGCCTTGTCCCCCAATCTGGATTGGCTGGTCGCCGCCCGCGTCTTCACCGGGATGGCCGCGGCCGGAATCATTCCGCTGACGATGGCATGGATAGGCGACGGCGTCGCCTATGAAGCTCGCCAGGAAGTGCTGGCCAGACTCCTCGGCGCAACGGTGTTCGGAATGATCTGTGGCCAGTGGCTTGGCGGACTCATCGCCGAGCTGTGGGGTTGGCGGTCGGCGTTCGCCGTTCTCGCGCTGATCTTTCTGGTCAGCGGAGCCATGCTGACGAGGCTGGCGCGTGGCCTCGCGCATGCCCGGCCTGCGGATACCGGAAGCATCGGACGCCGTGTGCTGGATGTTCTCTCCAGGCCTTGGGCAAGGACGGTGTTGGTCATCACCTGCATCGAGGGCGCGTTGGCGTTCAGCGCGATGGCCTTCATCCCGACCCATCTGCACGCTGCGTTCCATTTGACGATGCCTGTGGCCGGCGCCATCGTCGCGCTCTACGGTGTGGGCGGCCTCGTGTATAGCCGCTATGCCCGCGCATTGCTGCGCCGATTCGGAGAAACGGGGCTGGCAGGGCTTGGAGGCTCGTGCATGGGCCTGGCGTTCGTGACGGTCGCGTTCGCGCCGTCCTGGGCGTGGGCGCTGCCGGCCTGCCTTGTCGCCGGGTTCGGTTTCTATGCGTTGCACAACACGCTGCAAACCCATGCCACCCAGATGTCGCCTGCCGCACGCGGCACCGCGGTGTCGCTGTTTGCATGCGTTCTGTTTCTCGGTCAGTCGCTGGGCGTGCTGGTGGCCGCGTGGGTCGTCGACCGATTTTCCTCCTCGATGGTGTTCGCCGCTTCTGCCCTGGGTCTTCTTCTGCTTGGGGGCGTGTTCGCGTTCCTGGTCGGGCAGCGCGACGGACATCCGAAGGAGGCTTGATGTCCGTCTCTTCTTGATCAGAAAGCCTTTTGTCATGACATCCCATCAACCTCTTCTTTTCCAGCCCATCCGGCTTCGCGACCTGGCGCTGAAGAATCGGATCGTGATCTCCCCCATGTGCCAGCATGCCGCGGAGGCGGGGCATGCGGCGCCGTGGCATCTGGTGCATCTCGGAAAGTTCGCGCTAGGCGGCGCGGGACTGATCCTGACCGAGAGCACGGCCGTCGACCCGCGCGGGCGCATCGGCACTGCAGATCTGGGTCTTTGGACAGACAGCCAGATCGACCCATTGAAGGCCGTGGTCGATTTCGTTCACGCCAACGGAGCTGCCATCGGCGTTCAATTGGCTCATGCAGGCCGCAAGGCCGGAAGCCAGCCCTTGTGGGAGGGCGGTGCGGCGTTGGCGGAATCACGCCTGGCTTCCGACGCGGAACCGTGGCAGCGACTCGGCCCCAGCGCGCTGCCCGCAGGGCCGGGCTGGTCCGCTCCGCTTGCGCTGGACGCCGACGGCATTGCCGAGGTCGTGCAGAGCTTCGTCGATGCGGCCGTGCGTGCCGACAAGGCCGGCTTCGACGTCGTGGAGCTGCATTTCGGCCACGGCTACCTGGTCGCCAGCTTCCTCTCTCCCAACTCGAACCATCGAGCGGACGAATGGGGCGGCGGTCTTGCAGGACGTATGCGACTGGCGCTGGAGATCGCGCGCCAGGTACGCGCGGCCTGGCCGGCGAGCAAGCCACTCTTCTGCCGGCTGTCGGCGGTCGACGGCAGTGTGGACGGCTGGAGTCTCGAGGACTCCATCGTTCTTTCGCGCGAACTCGCTCGTTGCGGTGTCGACGTCATCGACTGCTCGTCGGGCGGACTGACCGAAGAGACGCGTGCACTGCCGGTACCGCGCGGTCTGGGTTTCCAGGTGCCGTTTTCAGAGCGGATCCGCAAAGAGGCAGGCATCAGAACGCAAGCCGTCGGAATGATCGTCGACGCGAGCCAGGCGGAAGCTGTGCTGGCGGAAGGGAAGGCCGATCTGATCGCTCTGGGACGTGAAGCCTTGTTCGACCCCTATTGGGCACACCACGCCGCGCTGTCTTTGGGCGCGGATCCCGGCTATGCGCACTGGCCGGTTCGGCACGGCGTCTGGCTTGCGAAGCGGGCGCCGGGACTGGCGCGTGCCCGTGCCCAGGCGGCGGCCGCTCTCGTTTCCCCTCTCGATTGAACCAAGGAGTTTCGCCATGAATGTACGAATGGGATTGATCCGCAAGAAGGCGGACTGGACGTTCGAAGACTTCAATGCCTACTGGAGGGACAGGCACGGACCCCTGGCCGCGCGTGCGCCCCATCTGCGCGAGTACTGGCAGAACCCCGTGGTCGATCGCGTGCAGCGAGGCATCGACTTTGTCCGAGGCCCGTGGGACTTCGACGGAATCTCCCAACTCTGGTTCGATGACGCGAGGCAGTCCCAACGCGCGTTCGGCGATGGCGACCTGGCCGCGGCGCTCATCAAGGACGAGAACCACTTTCTCGGCGGCCTGCACATCGTCACGGCCGAGCAATCCGTCGTGATCCCACCGCCTGCCAAGGACGAACGCGCCAAGCTGCTGAAGCGCATTTCCGTCATCAAGCGGCTGCCGGCGTTGAGCGAGGAAGACTTCCGGCGCGAATGGCGGGTCCATGGCGACCTGGTGCGACAAATGCCCGGCGTGAGCGCCTATCGGCAGAACGTCGTGACTGCCCGGGAACGCGAGAAGGGCCAGCCTTGCGACTACGACACCTTGCCCATCGATGGCATCGTCGAACTGTGGTTCAAGGACACCCGCACCCTGCAGGAGGCGTTCGCTTCGCGAGCCGGTCACAACACCATGGCGCACGCCAAGACCTTCCTCGGTGAAATCACGGCCTTCCTCGTCGACGAGCGCCGGATCGTTTGAGGGACAGGGAGCGACCGTGAAGAAGCGCATGACGCTGTTGGCGAAGAAGGAGGGCCTGTCGACCAGTGACTTCAGGAGCTACTGGGCGGGTCCGCATGCCGCCCTGGCGCTTGGCATGGAGGGCATCTCGAAGTACACGCACAACCGCGTGGAGAAGGTTCTCTGGACCACGAACGACCCTCCGTGCTTCTGCATCGACGGCATCGTGGAGCTCTATTTTCGTGATGAAGAAGCGATGTGCGACGCACAGGCCTCGACGATTGGCCGACGGCACATTCCTGCCGATGAACCCAACTTCCTGAAGGGCTGGACGCTGTGCATCGTGGACACGGAGGGCGACGAGGGCGATGCGAGCGATCGCGCCGTCAAGGTGATCGTCCCGTTCTTGCTGGGTGCCTCTCCAAAGGAGCGCTTCGCTGCCGAGATCGCTCGATATGCAAGCGAAACCGGTCTGCGTCTTGAACTGAACTGGACGGCGTCCACGGCGCGGCGAGCGCAGCTGTGGTCCGAGCCGCACCCTCCGGACGGCCTTGCCGTTCTCTGGTTCGGCAGCGTCGCTTCGGCGCACGACGCCTTCGACGAGGGGGCGATTTGCAGTTTGCTTGCGGCGCACCTTGCACACGCCACGGCTTACCTCGTCGACGTCCGGTCCGTTCGCTGAGTCTGCGAAGGCGCCTCCTTGGCGCCTCTACCCGTGCACCATGCCACGCGCACCGCGCTGCAGCCGGCTCGCCTCCGCCTGGGCCCGCCGCTTGCGCACCCAGATGACCACGCCGGTGACGCTCAGCATCGCGACCACCAGCCCCATCGCCGAGATCAGGATGCGGCCCGGCAGCCCCAGGATGCGTCCGGAGTGGATCGGGAACTGCGCCTGCACGAAGAGATCGGCGGCGGTGCCCTTCCAGGGCTCGCGCTCGCCGAGCAGGCGGCCGTCCAGGCTGTCGATATAGAGCGTGCGATGGCCGACGCCGCCGCTGCCGTGGTCGTCCTCGGGATCGAAGAACTGCACCGCATACACGCCGAACTGCCGCGCGTGGAAGACGGAGCCCGCGGGCTGCGGCCAGCCGCGCTGCCCGGCTTCCTGCTGCGCGATGCCGATCGCCTGCGGGTAGTCGATGCGCGGCACGATCGGCTTGTCGGCCGCGGTGGGCGTGCGCAGGTCGAAGGGCGTGGGCGTGACCTTGGAGACCAGCGACATCGCCGGAAAAAAGATCTCGCGGTAGAAGTTCAGCGAGAAGGCGGTGAAGGCAAGCACGAACAGCAAGGCCCAGGTCCACAGGCTGGTGGCGCGGTGCAGGTCGAAGTTGAGCTTGTAGGCACCGCTGCGCCAGCGCAGCTTCCACGCCGGCTTCCAGCGCTTCCACCAGCCGGTGCGGGCGGCGGTGGCGGCGGCCGTGCCGGGGCGGCGCGGCATCGGCAGCGTGAGCCAGAAGCCGGTGAAGCAGTCGAGCGTCCACACCAGCGCGATCACGCCCATCAGCCACACGCCCCACTTGTCGATGCCCCAGAACGCGGGCAGGTGCAGGCTGTAGTGCAGCACGTAGAGGAAGGAGACGAAGTTCTCGCGGCCCAGCGGCCAGACGGCGCCCCATTCGCGGCGGCCGAGCTCTTCGCCCGAGGCGGGGTCGACGAAGACCTGGTTGAAGCCGGGCTCGAGGAGCCGGCCGGTGCGCGCGTCGATGCGGCCCTCCACCCCGAAGACCAGCGCGTGGCCGGGCTCGGCGGCCAGCGGGATGGAGCTCACCTGCACGCCGGGATGGCGCGACTCGATGCGGCGCGCCAGCTCCAGCGAGGACAGGGCAGGGCCCGGCGCGCGCGCCTGGTTGAGCTGCGGGTTGAGCCACTCGTCGAGCTCGTGGTCCCAGGAGATCAGCGCGCCGGTGAGACCGGCGATGAACAGGAACCCTGCAATGAGCAGGCCCGCCCACCGGTGCAGGAGAAGGAGGAACTGTCGCATCGGGATGTCGGCGCTCGCGGCCTCAGAACTTGTAGTTGACCTTGACCCACACGTTGCGCGGCGCCCCGTAGGTGTAGCCGTTGTAGCCGCCCAGGCCGGCGTAGTAGCGCTTGTCGCTCAGGTTCTCGATGTTGAGCGAGCCGCTCAGCTGCTTGCTGAAGTCGTAGCGCGCCATCAGGCCGATCAGCGTCAGCCCGCCCTGCGTGACGCGGCCGAGGCCGTAGTAGTCGTCGAAGTAGATGCCGCTCTGGTAGGCGATGCTGCCGCCGATGGTGAGCTTGTTCCACTCGCCGGGCAGGCGGTAGCTGGTCGCGATGCGCAGCAGGCGGCGCGGGTAGGTGGTGTTGAGCAGCTCGTGCTCGGCGTCGCGCTTGGCATGGTAGGTGTAGCCGCCCATGACCTGCCAGCCGCGTGCGATCTCGCCGGCCACGGTGAACTCGAAGCCCTTGCTGCGCGCGCCCTGGACGGCGCGGCTGGGGATGGTGCCGTCGGGCAGGGGCAGGGCGCCCTCGTCGACCACCGCCACGTTGTCTTCCTTCGTCTCGAAGACGGCGAAGCTGGTGTTGAGCTTGCCGTCCAGGTGCTCGCCCTTGATGCCGAGCTCGAAGTTCTTGCCGCGGCGCGGGTCGAGCACGTTGTTGCTGGCGTCCTTCGCGGTGTTGGGCTGGAAGATGTCGGTGTAGCTGGCGTAGACCGAGTACTCCTTGCTCAGGTCGTACACGATGCCCGCGTAGGGCGTGAAGACACTGTTTTCCTTGGTCGGCGTGGCCCAGGTGCGCCCGCCCACGCCGTCGCTGACGTTGCCTGACCAGGCATTGCTTGTGTACCAGCTCATGCGGCCACCGAGCAGCACCGAGAGCTTGTCGGTGGGGCGCAGGCGGGTGGAGCCGTAGATGGCCTTTTCCTCGACTTGCTCGCCGAACTGGAAGGCCGGGTACACGAAGGCCGGCTGGGGCACCCAGCGCAGGGAGTTGATGTTCACCAGGACCTGATCGCTGGAGCTCGGCACGGAGTTGCTGCCGTACACCCAGTAGTCGTAGCGGTTGAGGTTGAAGCCGACGCTGGCCTGGTGCGTGCGGCCGAGCAGCTCGAAGGGGCCGGTGGCAAACACATCGAGTGCCTTGTTGGTGCCCTTGGCCGGGTTGTTGCCCTGGTCGAGCAGGGTTTCCCCGGTGAGGCGGTCCACCGAGGAAGGCCACAGCCAGATGTCGCCGCCGATGCGGTCGCGCTGGTTCTCCGTGTAGGAGGCGTCGGCCTTGATCTTCCAGCCGTTGGCCATGCGGTGCTCGAGGTTCAGGAACAGCCGGTCGGTGGTCATGTCCCACTGGCTCCAGGGCGTGCTGGAGTTGAAGGAGCGCGGCAGGTCGGTGCGCGTGCCGTCGCTGTAGAAGAGCGGGGCCTGGCCGAAGTTGGCACCCTTGATGCCCGTCTTCTGCCGCTCGTAGCCGACCGCCAGCACCGTGTCGCGCGCGATGTCGGCTTCGAGGATGCCGTGGAAGACCTCTTCGCGCTGCTTCTTGTAGTCGATGAAGCTCTTGCCGTCGGTGAAGGAGCCCACCACGCGCCCGCGCAGCGTGCCGGCTTCGTTGAGGCTGCCGCCGAGGTCGACCTCGGTGTTGTAGCGGTTCCAGGAGCCCGCGCCGAGGCTGACCGACCCGGCGAACTCGGTGCCCGGGCGCTTGCGCACCAGGTTGATGGCCCCGCCCGGATCACCCACGCCGTTGAGCAGACCGGCGGCACCGCGGATCACTTCCACGCGGTCGTAGATGGCGGTGCTGAGCATGCTGGCCTCGCCGGCCACGCTGTTGAAAGACAGCGTGGGCACGCCGTCGATCATCTTGCTGAGCTCGAAGCCGCGCGAGGTGAACTTGACGCGCTCGTCGAGGCGGTCGGCCACGACGCCGGGCGTTTGGCGCAGCACGTCGGTCAGCGTGGTGAGGTTCTGGTCGTCCATCTGCTGCCGGGTGATGACGCTGACCGATTGCGGCGTCTCGCGCAGCGACAGACCCATGCGCGTGGCCGCGCCGGTCGAGCGGGTGCTGTAGGAGCCGGTGCCCTCGGTGGTGGCAGCGTCCGAGGTGGCCTGCACCGTCACCGCGGGCAGCGAGGCGCCGGCGGCAGCGCCCGAGGCGCGCTGGATCGTGACCTGCGAGGGCCCGTTGCGCACGGCGATGAGGCCGCTGCCGGCCAGCAGCGCATCCAGGGCCTGCTGCAGCGTCAGCCGCCCCGACACCGCGGGTGCGTTGACCCCCGACACCACCTCGCCCGCGGCGAGCACCTGGGCGCCGGTCTGGCGGGACAGCTCATTCAGCGCGGCCGCGAGCGGTTGCGCGGGCAGCTTGACGTCGAAGACCTGGGCGGCGGCGGGCGCCGGCGTCTGCGCGGCGGCCACGGAGGCCCAGGTGGTGACGGCAGCGCCGAATGCGGTGGCGAGCGCAGCGCTCAGCAGGTGTTGGCGAGGGAAAGACATGGATCGGCGGTTGAATGAAGAGAAACAAATGAGAGGCATTCCTGATTCCGCGCCCGAGCCGGCCGGGGTTGCGGGGGCGGGTGCTTCATCAGTAAGACGTTCGACTGCGCGAAACAGAGACACCCGGCTTCGCGGCCTGCGCGCGAGGCGGGCCGCGGCGGGTTCGTTCGCGGCTGCTCAGCGCGCGCGCAGTTCCACGCTGCCGTCCGGGCGGGAGGCGGCGGTCAGCGGCAGGATCGTCGGCAGCGCGGCCACCAGGCCTGCCGACTCGCTCGCGCGGAAGCGTCCCGTCAGGCGCAGCGCCTCGACGCGCGCATCGGCGGCCACGATGGGCGTGGCGCGGTACGCGTTGATCGTCGCCAGCGCCTCGCCCAGCGGCGCGTTCTCGAAGACGAGCCAGCCGTCGCGCCAGGCCGACATGGCGGCGGCATCCGACGTGCGGACGGCTTCGGCCCGGCCATCGAGGATGTCCAGGACCTGGCCGGCGAGAAGATCGATCCCGGCGTCCGGGGTGCCGGATGCATCCTCGGCCCCGCGCTGCTGCAGCTTCACGCGGACGTGGCCGTGCTCCACGCCGACCGTGATGGCGCCGCCGCGGTCGCGCACGGTGAAGACCGTGCCGATCACCTCGATGCGCGCCTCGCGCGTGCGGACCTCGAAGGGGCGCGCCGGGTCGCGCACCACCTCGAAGCGCACCTCGCCGCGCGCCATCTCGACGACGCGGCGCTGCCGGTAGAGCAGCACCTTGACGGCGCTCAGCGGCGCGAGTTCGAGCTGGCTGCCGGCGGCGCCGCCCGCGCCATCCGCCAGCGCCAGCTTCAGCATCTGCGCCGTGCGGGTCTCGTAGGCGGCCGTGAAGACCGGCTGCTGCCAGTACCACCAGGCGCCGCGGCCGGCCAGCACGCCGGTGCCCAGGAGGCCGGCGATCGACAGCAGGAGATTGCGGCGCTGCCGTCCGCGCGTGGCGATGGGATCACGCGTGGCGGCCTGTGGCTGGGGTTCGTCGAAACGTGCGCGCAGGTCGCCGGCCATGCCGCCGAGCGCGTCCCAGCGCCGGCGTGCCTCCTGCATCGCCGCGGCGTGTTCCGCGGACCGGCCGCCCCACCGGCCCAGCGCCTTGCGCGCAGGGTCGGCAAGACCGTCCGGCGCCACGTCGGCGCGCACGATCAGCGTCAGCGCCTGCTCGACTAGCCGCTCCTGCAAGGCGCTGGTCATCGTCGTGGTCTCAGGACAGGTCTTCGGCGAGTCGCGCATCGAAGCCGGAGCGGCCCTGGATGAACTGGGGCTCGATCAGGTCCGCGCGCAGCTCGGCGAACACGCGGGAGCAGTCGATTGCCGCACGCACCAGGTGCTTGGCCACCGCCATCTCCGTGATGTCCAGCCGCGTCGCGATCTCGGCTCGCGTGTAGCCATAGGCACGGAACAGCAGGAACACTTCGCGCCGGCGCGGCGGCAGCTGCTCCATGGCTTCCACCACCCGTGCCAGCACCTGGTGCTGCGCCGCGAAGTACTCGCTCGACGGGGTGGTCGGGAACAGGCCAGCGCCGGCATGGCGATGCACCCAGTCCTGCGCCACCTTGCGGCGGCGGGCATCGTCGATGCACAGGTTGCGTGCCACGCGAAAGAGCAGCGCACGCGGCGACTCGATCGCAGTCCTCGCCGGCGCCTGGGCCGAGCCGCCGTCGCGTGTCTCGATGGCCTGCACATAGACGCGCTCGAAGCTCGACTGCGCGATGTCGGCCGCGTAGTGGGGGTCCTTCAGGTCGCGCGTCAGCTGACGGCGCAGGTCCGCGCAATGCTCTACCAGCTCCTGGATCAAGTCGCGCATGCCGCCGCCTTCCCGCAAGTGTCGATGGTTGGACCCCTGCGTCCACCCTCGCACTGGCCTGCCGGCCCGACCGTGCCGCGCATGCGCGAGGCGAGTGATCCGGCGGTAGCAGCAAAGGGCTTGCGTGAGTTTTTCGGGGCCTAGATGAGAATCGTTCGCATTCTATAGCACTGCGAAAGAGGTGTCGATCGGCGGCTTGCGCGGGGCTTGGCCTACGGGTAGCTGCGCCCTGAAGGATGAAGTCTGCGATCTGAACTTCGATCAACACTCTTTGACCCGGACACATTCGACATAAACAAGATATGGGATATAAATCCCATTTCTTGACATGAAGCTTCACGATGTCTAGCATGCGATTTCATCCTGAAGGCGTCTTGACATGAATACTTCTCACCTTCCGCTAGACGGCATCCGTGTGCTTGAGGTCTGCAACGTCGCGGCCGGTCCATTTTGCGGACTGCTTCTGGCCGACATGGGCGCGGACGTCGTCAAGATCGAGAATCCGGATGGTGGGGATACGCTGCGCACGTGGCCGCCGATCAGCGACGGATACAGCGAGAACTTCGCGTCGCTCAACCGCAACAAGCGCTCGGTGACACTCAATTTGAAGAACGTGGTTGACCGCGAGATGTTCCTGGACCTCGCAGCCGAATCCGACGTGCTTGTCGAAAACAACCGGCCAGGTGTCATGGAGCGCCTAGGCGTGAGTTACCGAGCCCTGAAGGAACGCAGCCCCAAACTGGTTTACTGCTCCATATCGGCCTACGGTCAGAGCGGGCCACGCTCACAGGAAGGCGGATTCGACCTGACGATCCAGGCGATGAGCGGCATCATGAGCGTCACCGGGGAGCGGGGCGGCGCGCCTGTCAAGTGCGGCGTGCCCTTGGCTGATTTCTCGGCGGGCCTCTATGCAGCTTTCAGCATTGTTGCGGCATTGCGGCGCGCTGACAGGACCGGCCTCGGAACTCATCTTGACATCCCCATGCTGGGCGCAACGCTGGGGATCGCGGCACTCCAGACTTCCGAATACTTCGGAAGCGGGCGAGATCCTGACAAACTCGGATCTGCGCACCCGCGCAACGCGCCTTACCGCGTGTTCCGCTGCCGGGATGGCTACTTCGGCATGGCTGCGGGCAACAATGCGCTTTGGAAAGCGGTGTGCGCAACCCTGGGGCGGGACGACCTGGCTCAGGACGATCGGTTCCAGTCGCCGACGCTGCGTGCGAAGCATCAGGATGCGTTGCTGGAAGTGCTGGAGAAGGAGTTCGTTCATGCAGACATCTCCACGTGGCTGGAGCGCTTCCGACAAGCGGGCGTTCCATGTGCCCCGATCAACAGCTACTCCGAAGTCCTGCAGGACCCACAGGTCGATCACATGGGTTGGGTTCAACCGTTGGAACTGCCGAATGGGGTGAAAACCCGGACCTTTCTCTCGCCGATCCGAATGGACGATCAAAACCTGCCGGTCCACCGGAGGCCGCCCGCCTTGGGCGAACACAACGCCGAGATCCTGGGCCCGCTTCGGTCCTTGTCGTCGGCCGGCGGCGCGCCTGCGGGTCAGTGATCGAGCCCGGCACCTGCCGGCAGCCCATCTGCCATACGTCTCGCCCCAGAGCTACGACAGCACGACGGCTTGCATGGTAGTCTCAGATCCCACATCTTAGGAACGGGGTGCATGGACAAGACCTTGCTCAAGGGACTTCTGGTGCTGGAGATCCTCTCAGACATGGAAGGCGAATCTCGCACCATCGATGACGTGGCCGCCCGCATCGGGCTGACCCGCAGCAATACCCATCGCACTCTTCAGACCTTGATCCATGCGGGGTATGTCGAGCGGGACGCGCAGAACGGCGGTTATCGAAGCACGATGAAGATGTTCGCCTTGGGAGTTCGCCAGTTGGCAGGCATGGATGTCCGCAAGGTTGCACCTGCCCACATGGCTGCATTGGCGAAGGAGACCGGCGAGACGATCCATCTCTCCGTTCTGGAGGGCGTCGAGGTGATCTACATCGACAAGATCGACAGCATCCAGCCGATTCGCGCCTACTCGATGATCGGTGGCCGGGCCCCGGCGCACGCAGTGGCCACCGGCAAGGCGCTGCTCTCCGTGCAGCCGGATCCCATCCTGGACACGTTGCCGAAGAAGCTCGCGCGGTTCACACCGGCGACGATCGTTGACCGCAGCGTCCTCAGGACTGAACTGGCCAGGGCGGCGCGCCTTGGCTACGCCGTCAATCGCGGTGAATGGCGCGAGGGGGTGGGGGGAGTGGCTGCCCCGATCTTCGATGGCTTCGACCGCCCGGTTGCAGCCCTCGGCATCTCCGGCCCGCTAGATCGACTCTCCATCGCGCGCATGAAAGAGTTGGCGCCGGCCGTCGTGCGAGTTGCCGACGCCTTGAGCACCAGCCTCGGGCATACCAAGGTCACTCAGGCGAAAACCCACGGCGGGCCACGCAGTTCCCCGCGCGAGCACTGATCTCGAGAACCGCCTGACCGGCGCTTCGGTCACCACGTCGAGCGCAAAGGCGCGTGATTGCGCTGGTTCTGCCCTGCGCTGCCGCTCGTGCATATGAACCTGGTTCATAGGGCAGGTCCGTCGATTTCACTTTCTTCGTCTTCTACCCGCACCTACATTGGCGACAAGGCCTCTGCGCAATGCAAGGCACACGGCTCACCCATCCGGTGCGGCCATTTCCGGAATGTCGTTATCAACACTGGAGGCAAGAAGATGAGTGCAGTTCATGACAGCAAGCAGTTCCGCGGTGCGCTCAGCGCGTTCGCGACCGGCATCACCGTGGTCACATCCCGCTCCTCGGAGGGCCAGGACTTCGGACTCACCGCCACGAGCTTCAACTCGGTGTCGCTGGACCCCCCGATGATTCTCTGGAGCCTGGACCGCAAGTCTTCCAACGCGGAAGCCTTTGCAAAGACTGGCGCATTCGCAGTCCACGTATTGGCTTCCGACCAGGAACACGTCTGCAAGCAGTTTTCCACGAAGGGGATCGACCGGTTCGCGGGTCTCGGCTGCGGCCGCGGCTACGCCGAGGTGCCCGTCATCCCCGGCTGTGCTGCGGTGTTCGAGTGCCGCATCGCCCACCGCTATGAAGGCGGCGACCACGTCATCATGGTCGGCGAGGTGCATTCATTCACTTCGGGCCAGAAGGACCCGTTGGTCTTCTATCGCGGCAAGATCTGCGACCCTTTCCTCCAACCGAACGCTTGAAGGAGACACAGTGATCAATCAAGGTTCAAAGCCCGGCAAATTGTCCATGGGCTGGTTCATCCCCACGCACGGCGACAGGGCATCCTTCGCCGCGGATGCAGAGGTCAAGTTCTCGCTGGACCACTTCGAGAAAGTTGCGCGCGACGCCGAGGAGGCGGGCTTCGACTATGCGCTCGTGCCGACCACCAAAGACTGCTGGGATGCGTGGATCATCTCGACGTACCTCGCTGCGCGCACCCGAAAGCTGAAGATGCTCGTGGCGCTCAAGCCGGGGTTCGTCCACCCGGTCGCATTGGCCAAGATGGTCGCCACCTTCGATCAGATCGCAGGCGGCGGCCGTTGCTACATCAATCTCATCGCCGGCCAGAGTGCGGAGGATGCCCGCGCAGAAGGTCAGTCGGAGTCAAAAGAAACCCGATATGAGCAACTCGCAGAGGAGGTCATGCTCCTGAAGCGCCTCACGACCGAACGCAGCGTCGAGTTCTCCGGCAAGTTCCACCAGATTCACCATCCCTCGATCCTTCCGAACATGACCGGGTGCCCCCCGTTCTTTCTGGGCGGCGGTTCCGAATTCGCCGCCGAGATCTCAGCCCGGTTCTCGTCGACCCACCTGTTCTGGGGGGACTTCCCGGAACGCATCGCGACGCAGATCAAGGAGATGCGCGAGCGCGCGGCGAAGTACGGGCGTGAGAACGAGCTCCAGTTCGCGATGCGCCTGCAGATCATCTGCCGCGAGACCGAAGCCGAGGCTTGGGACGCTGCCCACAGGCTGGTGGCCAACTCCGAAGCTCGCAAGGCCCGGATGGACGCCAATCGGACGGGATTCGACTCGGTCGCGAATGCCCGACAGCGTGAGCTCGCAGCGCTGAAGGACGGAAAATTGACGACACATCTATGGTCAGGCATTTCGGACGTGCGCACAGGATCGGGGATTGCAGTCGTCGGCAACCCCGACCAGGTGGCCGCCCAGTTGCGTGAGTTCGTCGAAGCGGGATGTTCCGGCTTCTGTTTGTCCGGCTTCCCCCATGACGAGGAAGCTTCGATCTTCGGTCGCTACGTGATGCCGCTGCTCGATCGAAGCTAGCGGCGCCACCCTCCAACATCCAGGTTGACAGCGTGGCGTCACATCGCCACCATTGCCGAACTGCAGGATCATGATCCCAGATTTTGGGACTGTTGGAAGCAGAGGAAGGACAAGCGCGTACACCCTATGAGCCGGTTCAACATTCAAGCGCTGGACTTGAATCTCCTGTCGGTGTTCGTGGTGGTATGGGAGACCAGGAGCGTCAGCAGGGCCGCCGATCGTCTGGCTCTGACCCAGTCGGCGGTCAGCCATGCCCTGCGCAGGCTGCGGCTGCGGCTCGGAGACGCCCTGTTCGTGGCCGGCCGGGCCGGCTTGGTGCCCACACCGATGGCTGCCGAGATCATCGGCCCCGTCCAGGCCGCGTTGCAGCAGATCGCCGGCGCGCTCAGAGTTCGCTCGGCCTTCGATCCCGCAACGGCGGATGTCGAGTTCCGGCTCGGCACGAATGATCTGGTCGAGAGTTGGCTGGCGTCGAGAATCCTGCAGCTGGCCAGCGTGGAGGCGCCGAGCGTGGCGATCCACAGCGTGCCCACCCCGGACCTGGATGCGACCGAGGCACTGCTGGAATCGGGCGACCTTGACCTGGCGATCTCCCGCAGGCCACTTCATGCAGCCAGCATTCGTTGCGAGCCCCTGGCCGATGTCGGATTCGTCACGATGATCCGCAAAGCCGAGGCGCCGTCTTCCGCCGAGATGCCGCTCTCGTTGTACCTCGACCGGCCGCACGTCGTCTTCAGGCTGGACTCTCGAACCAACAGGATCGACGTCGCCCTGTCCAAGTTGGGCTTGCGGCGCCGCGTCGGGGCCTCCGTCCAGACCTACTACGCCATGCTCGCAACGGCAGCGCAGACGGGGTACCTGTGCACGGTGCCTGACAGGATGGGCGGCGGTTTCGCGCGGGCCTTCGATCTGAGCGTGCACACCTTGCCGTTCTCAATCGAACCGGCGTCCCTGTACCTCGTGTGGCACGGGCGCTATGAAGCAGACCCCGCGCTGCTCTGGCTCCTTGCATGCGTGAGGCGGGCGGCCCAGGGCCAAGCGCAAGCGCAGGAATGCCGGATGAAGGTCGAGCCTTCCTCGGGCTTTCAGAGGGGGCTCAAGCGTCGAATCGCAACGCCGAAGAGGACGTTCGGCTGACGGAGACCAGCGGATCCGCCGGCAGCCGTGCCAATTCGTCCAGCATGATCTCGACGAGTGCGTGAGCGGCGGGGGCAAGACTGCGCCCCCTTGGCGTGATGAAGTAGAGATGGCGTTGAATGTTGGGGGCCAGCTGTCGGAAGACCAGCGACCGGCGGGCGATGCTGCGCGCCGCCATCGCCGGCAGAAGCGCAATGCCCAGCCCGCGTTCGATCAGCGGCGCGAGCAGGGGGACGTCGGAGACTTCGTAGGAAGGCCGGCGCGCGGCCTCCGGGAAGCGACGATCCGCATCAACGATGGTTTGCACTCCGTTGATCTTGCTCAGTCCGACGAATGTGCACGATGCCAGGTCCTGAAGTCTGAGCGGTGAGGCCTGCTTCCCCAAGGCGTGATCGCGACAGCAGAGCACGCCGAACCGGTCCGAGACCAGACGCATGACATCGAGCGCTGGATCGGCTTCATGCAGCGTCGTCACGCCAAAGTCGGCCTCGCCATCGAGCACGCTTCTGCGCGCTGCCTCCGTTGCGGCCTCGTTCAGGCGCACCCGTACGCCTGGATGCGCGATCGCCAGCCTCGCCACGGCCGGAGAAAGCACATATGACAGAAAAGAGGTCGCACCGGTCACCACCACAGACCCGGTGTGCAGCGACACCTTCTCGTGCAGGTCGCCCAACGCGCGATCGAGGTCCTCCAGCAATCGTTCGGCGACCGGCAGGAAGCTCCGGGCGTGCCCGGTCAGCAACACCGACCGGGTCGATCGATCGAACAACCGCAGGTCGACCGCCTCCTCCAGCGTCTTGATGGCGGCCGTCAGCGTTGGCGGCGTGACGTGCAGACGCTCCGCGGCACGCACAAAGCTGCCTTCGCGCGCCAGCACGACAAAAGCACGCAGCTGTTTGAAGGTGACGTTCATTCGAATTACTCTAATAGTAGTTCGCAAAGTTTCAATTGTTTTTTTGCTGGTTGACTTCTAGTCTTTGCCCTGAGGCGGAATGCGCCCGACTGGAGACAACATGGAAGCTGAACTGACGAAGCCGCCCCTTGACACCCCACCGGCCCGTATCGGTGGGCCGACCGCATGGAAGGGCCGGGACATGGGTGCCGAGCCCGATAGATGGCTCTTCAGGCTCTCGGACGACGAGCTCACGGAGATCGACGCGGCTGTGGGTCATGTGCGTCAGTCGAGGCTCGCGCTCGGGGACATCACGCCTGAAACCTTCCGCCTCCCGCGATTGGGTGCGCGGCTGAAGCACCTGCTCCAGCATCAATTGCTGCACGGCCCTGGCTTCGCGCTCCTTCGCGGAATTCCTGTCGATCGCTACAGCGTCGAACAGGCCGCGATCGCCTATCTCGGAATCGGCTCCTACCTTGGAACGTTTCGTTCGCAGAACGCGAAGGGCCATCTCTTGGGCCATGTCAGGGACCTGGGCCTCGACATTCGCGAGAAGGGCACACGCTACTACCAAACCACGCGCAGGCTCGACTACCACACCGACTCCTGCGACATCGTGGGCCTGTTGTGCCTGAAGACGCCGAAGTCCGGAGGCGAAAGCCGGATCGTCAGCTCCGTCACGCTGTTCAACGAGATGCTTGCACGCCGGCCCGACCTCGTCGCGCAGCTCTTCCACGCGTTTCCAACGGATCGCCGGGGAGAAGTTCCCCCAGGAATGAGGCCGTGGTTCGAAGTGCCGGTTTTCAACTGGCTGGATCGCCAGCTCACCACCATCTACGTCGGACAGTACATCCGGTCGGCGCAAGAAAACTTTGCCGAAGCACGACGGCTGACCGACGTCGAGATTGAAGCCTTGGACTACCTCGATGCGCTGGCGGACGATGCCGCGCTGCGCCTGGACATGGACTTCCTGCCGGGTGACATGCAATTTCTGCACAACCACCAGATCCTGCATTCCCGAACGGACTTCGACGACTGGCCCGAACCGGAGCGCAAGCGCCACCTGTTGAGGCTATGGCTCGCGCCGCCGAGTGCGCGAAGCCTGCCGGCCTGCTTCGCCGCGCGGTACGGCAGCCTCGAGCCGGGTCAACGCGGGGGCATCGTGACCAAGGAAACCCGGCTGAAGTTCGTGCTTCAGCCGGAATGAGCGCCCGATCGATAACGCTTCAGGAGACAAGACATGCATCCGACCCGACGCCAGATCCTGGGGTGCGCGAGCGCCGCCGCGGCGGTTTCAGCGTTCCCCGCGGCCTGGGGCAACGAGGCTTACCCCAACCGCGCGATCCGCATCATCTCCCCGTACCAGGCGGGCGGCCTGGTCGAAATCCTGGCGCGCACCCTGGGTGAGAAACTCCAGCGCTCGATGGGCCAGCCCGTGATCGTGGAAGCCAAGCCGGGAGCGGGCGGAAACCTCGGCACTTCCTACGTGGCGCGTGCCATGCGCGGGGACCCCTACACGCTGCTGATGGGCGCCAGTGGCCCGCTCGCGCCGAGCGTCACGCTTTACAAGAACCTCGGGTACGACCCGCTGAAGGACCTCACACCCATCACCATGGTCGCAGCGACGCCGTTGGTGCTGTGCGTCAGCGCGTCGAGCAGCGTGCAGACCTTTGCGGATCTCAAGGCCATGCTCAAGGCGACCGGCGCTTCGACGAACTATTCATCGGCCGGGGCGGGCACGCCCCAGCATCTGAGCGTCGAGCTGATGAAGCAGCAGCTCGGAGTCGAAAGCACGCACGTGCCCTACAAGGGCGCCGCACCCGCCGTCACCGCGCTCATCGCCAACGAGGTGACCTTCTCGATCGATCACCTGGTGCTGGTACTGCCGCACATCAAGTCAGGACGGCTGCGAGCCCTTGGCGTCACGTCGCCGAAGCGAGCGCCCGACCTCCCTGAACTGGCGACGCTGCAGGAATCGGGTTTGGCAGGCTACGAGGTGCGCGGCTGGTATGGGCTGCTGGCCCCCGCCGACGTGCCCGATGCGATCGTGCGCAAGCTGAACACGGAATCGGTCAATGCGCTGCGCCAGCCCGACGTGATTGCCAAGCTCGCCAGCGTCGGCTCGGAAAGCGTGGCTGGATCGCCCGATGAATTTCGCAACCTGATCTCCGCCGAGATCGTGAAGTGGCGCGACGTGATCACAAAGAGCCGCATTTCGGTGGATTGAGGACCCGCATGCCATATCTCGATGTCGAAGGTGCGCGCGTGTTCTGGCGCACGGACGGACACCCGGACGCGCCCGCGCTCGTTCTGGCGAACTCCCTGGGAAGCGACACCAGCTTGTGGGACGGGATCGTCCCGCGGCTGATGCAGGACCACCATGTCATCCGGCTCGATCTTCCCGGGCACGGCGCATCGGACGTGAGCGGTACCAAGGCCGCGTGGACGGTGCCGGAACTGGCGCTGCATGTCCTGCGTGCAGCCGATGCCGGCGGTGCCGCGGCGTTCGACTTCGTCGGCGTTTCCATCGGCGGCATGATCGGCCTTCATCTCGCAGCGCGCAGCGGCCGAGTGAACAAGCTCGTCGTATCCAACACGGCTGCGAGCTCCGATCCGGCCATCTGGATGGAGCGCATCCGCATCTCCCGAGAAAAGGGTTTGCAGCCGCTGGTGAGTGGAACCATGCAGCGCTGGTTCGCACCGGAGTTTGTCGCTGCCGACTCGCCGCAGCTCGCCACCATTCGTGAGCATTTCCTGCAGGTGGACCCACGTGGGTACGCAGGCTGCTGTGCCGCGATCCGGGACGTCGATCTGCTGAAGGAGCTCCAGCAAATTCGGATTCCGACGCTCGTCATCTCAGGCAAGAACGACATGGCGATGCCGGCCGGGGCGTCGAATTCCATTGCGAGTGCGATCCAGGGATCGCGTCACCTGGAACTGCCCGTCGCCCACATCCCGCACGTCGAAGACCCCTTGCCTTTTCTCGACGCGGTCAGCACGCACCTGAAGTCCTGAAATGTCCAGCCCATCCGCCATGCAGTCTTCGCGTCTCGCACCGCCGAGCCCACACGAGGGCGGCAAGCTGCTTCGCTTCGTCCGGGCCATGACACACGCGGTGGCTCGCCAGGGGTGGGGCGAAGCGCAGCTTGTGCCCGAGGTGGAGCGCCTCTTGCGCGAACTGGTCGCGAAGGACGACTGGCTCCCCGAAGCCTTCGCTCGAGCCCATCCCGACTTCTATCAGCAGTACCTCCTGTACGGCGATCCATTGGACCGCTTCTCGGTCGTCAGCTTCGTCTGGGGACCCGGTCAGTTCACACCGGTTCACAACCATACGGTCTGGGGTGCCATCGGCATGCTGCGGGGCGCCGAGCTGGGTCAAGCCTTTGGCATCGGTGAATCCGGGCAACCACCGCGGCCTCTTGGGAAGGAGGAACGGCTCGAACCAGGCATGGTCGCACTGGTTTCGCCGTCCATTGGCGATGTCCACCAGGTTCGAAACGCCTATCCGGACCGCGTCTCGATCAGTGTTCATGTGTACGGCGGCAACATCGGCCGGATCCGTCGGCAGGTCTTCGCGATGGGTGACGGCGCGGCCAAGGATTTCGTCTCAGGCTACTCGGGCGATCGGGTGCCGAACCTGTGGGCCGGGGAGGGCGCATGAAAGGTACTTCGCTCGCCGTATCGCGTGAGGGTGAGTTCACGATCCTGACGCTGGATCGTCCCGCGGTCGGCAACGCGCTCTCCGCAGCGCTGGTCGAAGAACTCGACGCTGCCCTTGCGGCCGCGGAGGCCGACGGAAGCCGTCTGGTCGTCATCCAAGGAGCGGGCAAGAGTCTCTGCACTGGATTCGATCTGTCCGGGCTGGATGCTGAATCCGAGGACAGTCTCCTTGCGCGCTTCGTTCGATTGGAACTGCTGCTGCAACGACTTCACACAGCGCCGTTCGCCACGCTGGCCCTCGCGAAGGGAAGGGTCGTGGGCGCTGGCGCCGATCTGTTCGCAGCGTGCGAGTATCGCTGGATTGTCGACCATGCCTCGTTCGCCTTTCCAGGCGCCGGCTTCGGGCTGGTCCTGGGGACAGGGAGACTGGCGAAATTGGTCGGTGCCTCGCGCGCACGCGAATGGATCTGCAGCGGACGAGTCATTTCCGCGGAAGAGGCCACTTCGGGTGGACTAGCGAACGACCGGAAATGGGGGGCGGAGATCGGCGAGGCGCAAGAACGCTTGCTGCAACAGCAGCTACGACTTGAGCCGGAGACCCATCGGAGAGTTCGTGCTGCAAGCCTGGAGCGGGACTCGTTTGGCGCAGCCGCTGCCGACATGCTCGCGCTGGTCCAGTCGGCAGCGCGCCCGGGCCTCAAGGAAAGGATCTTTCGATACCGAGCGCAAGCAATCCGAGAGCGTCAGGCGAGCCAGGAGAACACGGATGCCAAGTCATCGCGAAAGCCCTCCTTGCATCTGCGCGAAGGGTGAAACGTGGCCAGAACCCTGAAGGCCCTCGTTTGCATGCTGTTGGTGGTGACCGGCGCCGGCATGGTTGGCGCGGCGGGGGCGGCGCCGGCTTGACCTGTCAACGCCGCTTCGTAGCTGGGGCCTAGATGCGCACGGCCCGGCCTTCTTCCGCCTCCTCCTCCGCCGAGCTGCGGGCGGCGTGCGCACCCAGCAGCGCGGCGCCGATCTCGCCGGTGCGCACCGAGGTCACCGACAGCAGCGTGTCGCTCAGGCCGTGCGTGGTCTCGCAGGCGCCCTGCAGGAAGACGGAGGGGCGGAAGTCCGGCGTGCCCTGGAGCCGGTAGTGGCGGTCGACGGTGAAGGCGCCCAGGTAGGGCGCCAGCGGCCCCAGCAGGGCCTTGTGCCGCTCGCGCGAGTAGCCGGTGGCCAGCACGACCGCGTCGTAGCGCACCGTGCTCTCGCGCTGCGCATTGAGGTCCAGCAGGGTGAGATGAATGCCGTCTGCGGCGGCGCGCACGCTGCGCACGTCGTGGCGCCGCAGGAAGCGCACCCGCTCTTCGCCGCTGACCCGCTGCTCGTAGAGGATCTTGAACATCTGCTGCACAAGCTCGAGGTCGGGCGCGGCGTAGTTGGTGTGCCAGAACTCCTCGATCAGCGCGGCGCGCTCCTTGTCGGGGCGGCTGTACATGTAGTCGGTGAAGTCGACGTTGAAGATCTCGTTGACGAAGGGACTGTCGTCCGAGGGGCGCATCGAGCGCGCCCGCATGATCAGGTCGACCTTGGGCGCCCCCGGCCGGCCCTGCAGGTCCATGAAGATCTCGGCCGCGCTCTGGCCCGCGCCAATGATGGCGATGCGCCCGGCGCCGGACTGCCGGGCGATCTCGCCCAGGTAGCGGCTGGAGTGGAAGACGCGCGGGTCGTCGCGCAGCGGGCGAAAGCAGTCGGGGATGTTGGGCGCGCCGCCGATGCCGATCGCGAGGTTGCGCGCCAGCCGCTCATGCACCTGGCCCGCGCCGTCGCGCGAGCGCACGCGCAGCAGCGCGACCTCGCGGCCGGACTTCTCCGGCAGCACCTCGACCACCTCTTCGCCGTAGGCGCAGATGTCGTCGAACTGCGCAGCCGCCCAGCCCAGGTAGTCGTTGAACTCGCGGCGGCTGGGGAAGAAGGTCTTGAGGTTGATGAAGTCCTGCAGGCGCTGCTTCTCGTGCAGGTAGTTGACGAAGGTGAAGCGGCTGGTCGGGTTGCGCAGCGTCGCCAGGTCCTTCAGGAACGAGATCTGCATGTGCGCCTGGTCCAGCATCATGTCCTTGTGCCAGGCGAAGCCGGGCTGCTTCTCGATGAACATGGCCTCGATGGGGCGGCCGCTGGGCCGCTTCTCCTCGATGGCGATGGCCAGCGCGAGGTTGGACGGACCGAAGCCGATGCCGATCAGGTTGTGGACTTGCATGGGATTTCCTTGGGGTGAGGGGAGACCTCGGGCTGGGGGATCCACAAGGCCTCCCCGAAGAAGCGCTCGCGCAGCAGCAGGCCCAGCACGGCGCGCTTGTGCGGGAAGTCGAACTCCTTGAGCAGCGCGTAGCCGCAGCGCGCCAGGCTCTTGCGCATCTTGTGGTTGTCGGCGCGCGGCTCGATCACGATGCGCTGCGTGCGGCAGTCGTCGAGGAAGAGGTAATGCGAGATCGACGGCATCCAGGCCGTGAGGAAGGGCCGGCCGCGAAAGCGCGCCTCGCCGATCAGCACATGCCAGCCGCGGTCGTGGTCGCCGGCCTCGCAGAAGGGCGCGATGCGGTCCTCCTTGGCCCAGTAGGCCTCGAAGTAGCCGAAGGGCTCGTCGTCGAAGCTGCCGATCAGGCCCAGCACGTGCGGGTCGGCGGCGATGCGCTCGACGTAGGTACGGTGCTTCGCCAGGTCGCCCTCTTCCTGCCAGAACTGCGCCACCACCGGATCGTTCATCCAGCGGCTGAAGGTGGGGAGGTCGCGGGCGAGGTCGATGCTGCGCAGGGTGAGCGTGCGTGCGAGCCAGGGGATGTATCGGCGGTAGACGACACCGGCCGGCTTGGGCGGGCGGCGCGGATGGCGCCTTCCTTCCGTCACGGCGTACTGCAGGGCGCGGGGCTCGCGCGCGGCCGGCAGCCACAGGCGCGGCTGTTGCCACAGGGCGTCGCGCTCTGCGATCGGGCGGGCGCTGCGCGCGCCGGTCACGACGCCGGTATCTCGCAGTGCCGATGGCACCGGGCCCGCGAGTGCGAGGCTGGCGTGCTGCGGATGCAGGATGAAGGCGGCTTCAAGGGCCGCGAGCAGATGCGCTTCCTCGGGCTCCGCCGCACAGGGTCCCAGCCATTCGAGCGCCGGCGCGCCGCCCGTGTCGCGCAGCAGCCAGCGGTCGTGCGCGCGTTCGCCGGGCGGGCCGACGAGCAGCTGGCGCCCCACGCGCTGCACGCCGAGGGCCTGACCGTCGGGGTGCGCGGTGAAGCCCCAGTCGGCATCGAACGCCGCATTTCGGTCCGGCAGGAGGGCGGATGCGGCGGCCGGCACAGGTTCTTGTTTCACTTCGACAAGACGGGCGGGACCGACGGATGTTCAGCCGGCCGTGCCGGGGCGAAGGCCTTGGCCAGCACCTGCGCGAGCCGGCGGCGCAGCGCGCCGGCTTCGTCGACCACGTTCGAGAGCCTGGCGAAGTCGTGCACCATGCCGGCGTAAACCTGGACCTCGACCGGCACGCCAGCGGCGGCCAGGCGCTCTCCGTAGCGGCGGCCCTCGTCGAGCAGCGGGTCGTATTCCGCGAGCGCGACATGGGCCGGTGCGAGTCCCGAGAGGTTCGCGGCCGCGAGCGGCGCGAAGCGCCAGTCGAGCCGGTCCACGTCGCTGCGCAGGTACTGGCGGAACATCCATTGCAGGTTGTCGTGCTCCAGCAGGTAGCCGCTGGCCAGGCGCCGGTGCGAGTCGCTGTCCTGCCAGGCGGCCGTGCACGGATAGAGCAGCAGCTGCAGCAGGGGCTGCGGCCGGCCGGCGTCGCGCTCGGCGATGCACAGGGCCGCGGCCAGCGTGCCGCCGACGCTGTCGCCGCCGATCGCGATGCGCCGGCTGTCCAGTCCATGCGCGGGGCCGTTGCGCAGCAGCCAATGGAGAGCGTCCTGCGCGTCATCGAAGGCCGCAGGGAAGCGGTACTCGGGCGCCAGCCGGTAGTCGACGGCGAGGACCGCACACGGCGCCTCGTGCGCCAGCGTGCGGCACAGCCCATCGTGGGACGCCAGCCCGCCCAGCACATAGCCGCCGCCATGGAAGAAGAGCAGGGTGGGCTCGCGCGCGCCCGTCGCCTTGCCGCGGTACAGCTGCGCCGGGATGCGCAGGCCGTCCCGCCCGTCGAACTGCAGCGCCTCCACCGCCACCTCGGGGCCGGGCGGGTCCAGCGCCAGCGTGGAGCGGTCGTAGGCCGCGCGGGCCTGCTGCGGCGACATGGCGCGCATCGGCTGTGGCTGGGCGTTGGCGAGCTCGAGAAAGGCCTCGAGGTCCGGGTGCAATGGCATCGCGCTGTCCTCCTGGTTCGCCGACGCGGTGGTCGGCTCAGGCATGACGGGCGCGCCCCGGATTTGTTCAGCGCGTGTCGATCTCGATGGTCTGGCGCAGCAACCCGGTTTGATCGGCACTCGGTCCGACGAGGATCTCCACCTCGCCCGCCTCGAACAAGGGCTGCAGGTCCGGCCCGAGGTAGCGCAGCTCGGCCGCCGGCAGCTCCAGCGTCACCGAGCCGGCTTCGCCGGGCCTCAATCGCAGCTTGGCGTAGCCTTTTAGTTCCAGCAGCGGCCGGGTGACGCGGCTGACCTTGCGACGAGCGAACAGGAAGACCGTCTCTTCGGCCTCGCGCGCGCCGACGTTGCGCAGGCTGACGCTGATCGTCATCGTGTCCTGCTCGCGCACGCGCCGCGGCTCGACCTGAAGCTCGTCGTAGCTGAACCGCCCGTAGGTCAAGCCGTGGCCGAAGGCATACAGCGGCGTGTTGTCGACGTCCAGGTACTTGCTCGTGTAGTGGTCGGCGGGATTCATCGGCCGGCCGGTGGGACGCTCGCCGAAGCAGATCGGCACCTGGCCGAGGGTGCGCGGCCAGCTCATCGGCGTGCGGCCGCCGGGCGTTGCCCGGCCCGTGACCACGTCGGCAATCGCATGGCCAGCCTCGACGCCGAGGAACCACGCAGCCAGCAGCGCATCGGCGTGTTCGGACAGCCAGGGGACGACGAGCGGGCGGCCCGAAAACAGGACGACGACGACGGGGATGCCTAGCGAATGTGCTCGGGCTATCACCGCTTCGGCCAGCGCCTGCTGCAGCCCGGGAAGCGCGGGGGTGGCGCGGCTCGCCGCCTCGCCGCTCATCGTGGCGCGCTCGCCCAGGCACAGCACGACGGCGCCGGCACCGTCGCAAAGCAGGACGGCGGCTTCGATGCCGCTGTCGTCGGCGCCCTCGATGGCGACGCCGGGTGCATGGCGCAGATCGGTGTGCGGCAGCGCGGCGCGCAGGCCGGCAAGCACGCTGACGGCGGGCTCGTGTTCGCCGGCACCCCACCACGGGCCCTTCATCTCGGTGCTGGCGTCGGCCAGCGGACCGATGACGCACAGCGTCTTCGCCGCCGCCGGCAAAGGCAGCGTGTCGCGCTCGTTCTTCAGCATGACGATGGCCCTGCGCGAGACGTCGCGCGCCAGCGCGTGCCGCTCGGCGACAGCCGTCGCGGGCTCCGGCGTCGTGCCGCGGCGGTAGGGGTCGTCGAACAGGCCGAGCTGCTCCTTGAGCCGCAACACGCGGCGCACGCACACGTCGATCTCCTCGATCGTCACCCGGCCCTGCTCGAGCGCGACCGGCAGACCCTTGCGGTATGCGTCGGCCATCATGTCGATGTCGACGCCGGCCTTCAGCGCCAGCACCGCGGCATCGGCGAGATCGGCGGCGACCCCGTGCTTGATCAACTCCGCGATCGCGTTGTAGTCGCTGACGATGACGCCGTCGAAGCCCATCTCGCCGCGCAGCCAGTCACGCAGCAGGGGGATGTGTGCCGTCATCGGCACGCCGTTGAGATCGGTGAAGGCCGGCATCAGCGTCGCGACGCCGGCGCGGACCGCGGCCGCGAAGCCCGGCAGGTGCACCTCGTGCAAGGTGCGCTCGGAGATGTCCACGGCGGCGTATTCCCGCCCCGCGTTGACCCCGCCGTAGGCGACGAAGTGCTTCGCACAGGCGGCCAGCGATTCGGCCGACGACAGGTCGGCCCCCTGGAAACCGCGCACCTTGGCCTGCGCGATGCGCGCGTTGAGCCAGGCGTCCTCGCCCGGCCCTTCCGCGGTGCGGCCCCAGCGGGGATCGCGCGACACGTCGAGCATCGGCGCAAAAGTCATCGCCAGGCCTTCGGCCGCGCCTTCGCGCGCGGCCTCGCGCGCCGTGCGCTCCCAGAGGGTTTCGTCGAAGATGCCGGCCTCCGCGAGCGGGATCGGAAAGAGCGTGCGATGGCCGTGGATGATGTCCAGGCCGATCAGCAGCGGAATGCCGAGCCGTGACTTCTCGACGGCCAGTCGTTGCATTTCGTGCGTGGGGCCGGCGCCGACCATGTTCAGCAGATTGCCGACGCTGCCGTCGATGATCGACTGCGTGGAATCCCCCGCGAGCACCGGCCCGGTGACCGTATAGCTGGAGGCAGTCATCGTCAGCTGGCCCAGCTTTTCGGACAGCGTCATCCGGGCCATGAGGGTGTCGATACGACTCATCGGAGAACTCCAAAGCGGAACCCAAGGGGGCTCAATAATGGCATGCTGCGGGGGGCGATCGGCCGCATGGCGCCGACGACTCGATGAAACCAAACGTGACACCCACCCACTCGACGAGAGGAGAAGTTCGTGTTGAAGGATGACAGAGACCCGAAGGCACTGGCAGCCCTGCCTGATGAAGCCTTGATCGAGGCCGTGCAGCGCCAGACCTTTCGCTATTTCTGGGACGGTGCGGACGCCGCCAGCGGGCTGGCGCTCGACCGCCGCACGCTCGCGGGCGACACCGATGGAGACAAGGCCGCGATCGGTGGCACGGGCTTCGGCGTCATGGCCTTGATCGTCGCGGTCGAACGCGGCTGGGTCACGCGGGACGCAGCCCTGGATCGCCTGCGGCGCATGCTCGACGCCCTGTTCCGCGCCACGCGCTACCACGGCACCTTCGCGCACTTCATCCACGGCCCGAGCGGCGCGACGATCCCGATGAGCCCCAAGGACGACGCGGGCGATCTGGTCGAGACCTCCTTCCTCATGATGGGCCTGCTGTGCGTGCGCCAGTATTTCAGCGAGGACACGGCCGCAGCGCGCCGGCTGCGTGGCGACATCGACACGCTGTGGCACGAGGTCGAATGGGACTGGTTCACCCAGGGCGGGCAGGACGTGCTGTACTGGCACTGGAGCCCGAACCACGGCTGGGCGATGAACCATCAGATCCACGGCTGGAACGAGTGCCTCATCACCTACTTCCTGGCCGCGGCCGCCCCGCGCCATGCGATCGATCCCCGCGTCTACCACCGCGGCTACGCTTCCGGGCCCGACTTCATCAACGGGCGGCAGTACTATGGCATCGACATGCCGCTGGGCTCGGCGTACGGCGGGCCGCTGTTCTTCACGCACTACTCGTTCTGCGGCCTCGATCCGCACGGCCTGAAGGATCGCTACGCGGACTACTGGGATCTCAACAGCCGCCACGTGCGGATCAACCGCGCGCACTGCATCGCCAATCCCCGAAGCTACCCGGGCTACGGCGAATCGTGCTGGGGCCTGACGGCCAGCGACGACCCCGACGGCTACCTCGCGCACGACCCGAACAACGACAACGGCACCATCTCGCCGACGGCTGCGCTGGCTAGCCTGCCGTATGCACCCGCCGAAGTGATGCAGGTCCTGCGGCATTTCCTGGCCGTGCATGGCACGCGGGTGTGGAAGGACTACGGCTTCGTCGATGCGTTCTGCGAACGGCGCGGCTGGTTCGCCGAAACCCATCTCGCCATCGACCAGGGCCCGATCGTCGTGATGATGGAGAACCATCGAACGGGCCTCCTGTGGAAGCTGTTCATGAGCGCGCCCGAAGTGCAGGCCGGGCTGCGGCGCCTGGACTTCAGCAGCCCGCATCTCGTGGCACCGGAAGCATGAGCCGCCGGGCCGCTCCCAAGGCGAATGGCACCGCAGCCGAAGGCGAAGGTACTCCGGTGAGCCGCCGGGACGCTCCCAAGGCGAGTAGCACCGCAGCCGAAGGCGAAGGTACTCCGGTGCGCTCCAGCGTGACGAGCCTGCAAGACCCGGCGTTCGAGTCCTGGCTCGAAACACAGCTGGGCCATTCGGCGAGTGCGATGCTGACCAGCATCTCGCCGGTCTCGATCGTCAAGCATCGCCCGGGCTTCGGCCATACCGTGCGGCCGATCGCCGGTGCCATCATCGCCTCGCCCGTCCTCGGCAGTTACGACCCGGACCCGGACTACTTCTTTCATTGGTTCCGCGACTCCGCTGTCGTCATCGATGCGCTGCGGCTGCTCTACGTCGACCGGCGCATCGGCGACGAAGCCCTGCAGCACCTGCGCGACTTCACCCGTTTCAGCCTTGCAGTGAACCGGCTCGACGGCCGCGCGGTTGCCGCGGTGCCCGACCGCACGGCGCGCGTGGCCCCCGACCTGCTGCAGTACCTGCGCGAGGGCGATGACCTCGCGAGCGTCCACGGCGATGCCGTCGTCGCCGAGACGCGGGTGAACCCCGACGGCACGCTCGATGTCTTGCGATGGGCACGCCCCCAGCACGACGGGCCGCCGCTGCGCGCGCTGGCGCTGCTGCGCTGGGTGGCCGGCGGGCACCTCGACGCGCCGCTGCTGGCGGAGGTCACCGCCCTGATCCGCTTCGACCTCGACTTCACGCTGCGTCACTGGCGCGAGCCGTCCTACGACATCTGGGAGGAAGAAAGCGGCCATCACTACTACACGCTGCGCGTCTCGGCCGCCGCGCTGGCCGAAGGCGCGGCGTGGCTGCAGGGCTTGGGCGACACGGCGCAGGCGCAGCGCTGCCGGGAGGAGTCGCAGGCCGTGCTGAGCCTGCTCGACGGCTACTGGGTGGACGAAGGCGCACACGATCGCGACGCGGCGCACGGCTACTACCGTTCGCGCGTGCTGGCGGACGACCAGCCCAGTTCGAAGGCGCTGGACATCGCGGTGGTCCTCTCGGCGATCCACAGCGTCGACCACGCCGTCACGCACGGCGCGGCCGCTTCGGGCACGCAGGCCACGCATGGCCCGACCGCCCCCCGCATGCAGGCCACGCTGGCGCGACTCGAAGCGCTGTTCGATGCGGCCTATCCGATCAACCACGGCCGTAGCGCAGGCCGTGGCCCGGCGATGGGCCGGTACGCCGGCGACGTGTACTACTCGGGGGGCGCGTACTACTTCTCGACGCTCGGCGCCGCCGAGTTCTGCTTCCGCGCCGCGGCGGCGGCGGGCGGCGATGCAGGCCATTGGAGCCATTGGACAGGGCGCGGCGACGCCTACCTCGCCACCGTGCGCGCCTACACGCCGGCCGGTGGCGATCTGTCGGAGCAGTTCGACCAGCGCAGCGGCGCACAGACTTCGGCGAAGCAACTGGCCTGGAGCCACGCCGCGTTCATTTCGTGTGTCTTCGCGCGCCGCCTCGCGATTGCATACCGGGAGCCGCGGCGTCGATGAGCGCAGCGCCGCAGACCCCTGCCGAGCTGGCCGCGAAGACCGGTGTCGTCCGTCAGGTCCGCGAGTTGCTCGGCGCCTTGCGCGTGTCCGCGGTCAGGAGAACGCTGGCCGCGCTGACGGGCGGGATCGTCGTGGTCATCGCGATCACGGCGTATGGGCAGATCGAGCTCAATAGCTGGAACAAGCCGTTCTACGACGCGATCTCGCGTCGCGACGTGGGCGATTTCATCATGCAGGTCGGCATCTTCGCGGTGATCGCGGGCGGGCTGCTGGTCTTGAACGTTGCACAAAGGTGGCTGGTCGAAACCTTGCAGCTGAAGATGCGCGAGGCCCTGGTGACCGACCTCGTGGGGCTCTGGCTGCAGCCGCGCCGAGCGTTCTGGCTCCAGGGCAGCGGCCCCATGGGCGCCCATCCGGATCAGCGCATGCACGACGACACGCTGAAGCTGTGCGATCTGTCGATCGGCCTCGGCGTCGGTCTGCTGCAGGCGGCGATGCTGTTCGGCAGCTTCGCGAGCGTGCTGTGGGTCCTGTCCAAGGACTTCAGCATCTTCTTCGACGGCCGGGACCATGCCCTGCCTGGCTTCATGCTGTGGGCCGCGATTGTCTATGCGATCGGCGGCTCGCTGATGACCTACTGGATCGGCAGGGGCCTGGTCTCGCGCAACGCCGAGCGCTACGCGCGCGAAGGCGAATTGCGCTTCTCGCTGACCCGCATCAACGAGCATCTCGACGGCATCTCGCTGGCCGCCGGCGAGGCCGACGAGAAGCGCCGCGTTGCCATGCATCTCGGCGACGTCCTGCAGGCCACCTCGCGCGTGGTGCTCGGGCTGACCAACCTGACCTGGGTCACCTCGGGCTTCGGCTGGGTCACCGTCATCGCGCCGACGCTGGTGGCCGCACCGCTGTACTTCTCGGGGAAGGTTTCGTTCGGCGGCCTGATGATGGCCGCCGCTGCCTTCACGCAGGCGCAGTCGTCGCTGCGCTGGTTCGTCGACAACTTCAGCCTCATTGCCGACTGGCGCGCCACGCTCCTGCGTGTCGCCGGCTTGCGCCAGGTGCTGGCGTCCGATCTGGAGGCACTGCCGGACGGCAGCCGCATCGCCTATGCGGAGAGCGAAGCCGGAACCCTCGCGATCGAGGCGCTCGAGGTCCGCGCCTGGACCGGGCACGATCGGCTGGACGCCGGAGCGCTCGTCATGCACGCCGGTCAGCGCCTGCTGATCCTCGGCACGCCGGGCACCGAGAAGACCTTGCTGTTCCGGGCGCTCGCGGGCCTGTGGCCCTGGGGCTCCGGCACCGTGCGCCGGCCCCGCGGCGAGACGATCCACTACATGCCGCGCGGCACGCCCTACCTTCCCCGTGGCACGCTTGCCGAAGCGCTGTCGTATGCGATGGAGCCGTATCCGAGGGAAGCCATGGTGGCCGCACTGGCGAGCGTGGGCCTCCAGCGGCTGGCACCCTTGCTGGAAACGACAGGGCGCTGGGAACGCGAGCTCAGCATGGACGAGCAGCTGCGGCTGGGCTTCGCCCGCGTGGTGCTGCAGGCGCCGCCCTGGCTGGTGATGGACGAAGCCTTCGGCGCGTTCGACGACGACACGCTCGAACTCATCATCGACGTGCTGACGACCAAGCTCGCGCACACAGGCATCGTGCACATCGGCTCGGCCGGAGAAGCGCACGACCGGCTGTTCACACAGGTGGTGCACCTGGTCAAGGTGCCGGACGCGGTGCCCGAGGAGCTTCGGTCATGAACCTCCTTGCGCGTCGTGCCCTGGTGCTGCTGGCGCTTTCGCTGCCGGCCTGGGCCTGGGCGCTGGATTTCGGCTTCCGGCCACCGCGCGACCCCGACGATCCCGCTGCAGTGGACCTGATGCGGGATCTCGCGCAGCGCATCGTGCCGGTCTACCAGGAGGCCGACACCGATGCCTTCCTGGCCAACATGACCGCGCTGCAGATCGTCAGCGGCACCTACCGTGCCGCCTCCGACAGCAGCAGGTCCTTGCGCAGCCGCCAGCAAGGCAAGCCCTTCGACGGCCTGGCCGAGCGCGCGATCGTCGACGGCATCTATGCGCGTGCGCGCGCGCTCGAAGCGAACGAGCGCCTCGACTTCGCCAAGGCTTTCGCGCGCGCGTTCCAGGAGCTGGTATCGCCGCTCGACAACGCGCAAGCCGCGGCCATCATGGCGCGGCTCGAAACCCCGCTGGCGGTGTACAGGGAGCCGGTCCGGCAGGCCTTCGATCGCTGGCGCGCGAAGGGCAGCCTTCCGCAGGCCGATGCCGTGGCGCTCGTGCGCACCTGGCTTGGGTACGAGTCGCGCCGCAGCTTCAGTGCGTTGTTGCCCGAGCTGATCGCGGCGGAAAACCGCGGCCGCTACCTGGCGGAGGCCGACGTCCGGATTCCCGTGCGGGGGGGTATCGTCATCCATGCCAATGTGGTCCGGCCGGGCGGCGCGAAGGGCGCCCTGCCGACGCTGCTGCGCTTCACGCTCGATCCCGCAGAGGACGACGCGCAGCGCAGCGCCGTCAAAGGCTACGTCGGCGTCACGGCGTACGTGCGAGGACGCACGCCTGACGGCAAGGGCGCCGTGTGGCCGTTCGTTCGCGACGGCGAAGACGCCGCGGCGGTCATCGACTGGATCGCGCGGCAACCGTGGAGTGACGGCCGCGTCGCCATGCTCGGCGACGGCTACTCCGGCTACGCCGCCTGGGCCGCGGCGCGCCGGAAGCCGGCGGCACTCAGGGCCATCGCGACGATCGCGCCGATGGCGCCGGGCATCGACTTCCCGATGGCCGGACAGATCTACCGCAACGCCATGGTCCGCTGGGCGCAGGAGCACGCGGCTGACGAGCCCCTGCGAGCCGACGCCGACGCCAGCCCGGACGCGGTCTGGCAGGAGCTCGACGCGCGCTGGTATCGCGGCAAGCGCCCTTATTGGGACGTGGACCGCGTCCTGGTGGGCAAGCGCAGCAGGCTGATCCGAACCTGGCTGACGCACCCCAGCCACGATCTCTACTGGCGTAAGTTTTTGCCAAGCGCGGAGCAGTTTGCGCAGATCGACATCCCGGTGCTCGGCATCGCCGGCTACTACGGCGCCGAGGCCGGCGCACTGTACTTCCACAACGAGCATCGCCGCAACCGGCCGCAGGCCGACACGACGCTGCTGCTCGGCCCCTACGACGCGGCCTCGATCCGGCTGGGCACGGCGGCGCAGCTGCGCGGCTACACGGTCGACCCCGTCGCACGCGTCGATCTGCCCGAGCTGCGCTACCAATGGCTCGACCACGTCCTCAAGGGAGCGAAGAAGCCCCCGCTGCTGCAGGGCCGCGTCAACTACCAGGTGATGGGCGCCGATGAGTGGCGCCATGAGCCGACGCTGGACTCGCCGGTTCGCACCCGGCTGCGTCTGTACCTCGACACCCGCGAGCGCAACGGCCCGCATCGTCTGTTGCCGTCGCCGCCCGATGACGGTGGTAGCACGCGACTCTTGGTCGATCTCGCCGATCGCCGTGACGCGCGCATCCCGTGGCCGGACGCGCTGCACGGCAAGCAACTGCCGATGCGCAACAGCATCAGCTTCGTCAGCGATCCGCTGCCGAAGGACACCGAGATCGACGGCAGCCTGCGCGGCGAGTTCGACATCACGCCCTCGCGGCAGGACGTGGACCTGATCGTTTCGCTGTACGAGCAGACGGCGAGCGGCGAATACCAACTGCTGTTCGAACCCTACGACTTTCGCGCCAGCTATGCCGGCCATCGCGTGTATCGCCGGCTTCTTCGGGCCGGCGAGCGCCAGTTGCTTGCGTTCACCGCCGAGCGCGTGACCGCTCGCAAGCTGGCGGCGGGCAGCCGCATCGTGCTGGTGATCGGCATCAACAAGCGCCCCGACCGGCAGATCAACTACGGCAGCGGCAAGGACGTGAACTCGGAGTTCATCGCCGACGCGAAACGGCCTGTGCGCGTGCGCTGGCATGCGGGCAGCCACGTCGAGATCCAGAACGGAAAGCCCTGAGGGCAGTGAAACTGGAGTGACGTTTTCCCCGGAAGCCGGCCAGCCTTGGACGAGAGACGGCCTGCTCCGCGCCCCTGCTGTTGCCTCTGCCGCGCGGCTTCAAGGCAAGGTGGCGATCGGCGCCAAGGACGCAAACCGGAGGCTTTGCGGAGCAGATCTATCAGGTCGCTTCGAACCGGAGAACCAAGCTACCCGGCGCCGAGCATAGGACGAGTTAGGTTGCTTCATCTGCAATGGCCGCGTGCCGCCCCTTGACGAGATCGGCGCGGCAGTGGAGCAATTTCGCTTCGAATCCGTCTATTGCATCTCGTGTTCCCAAGTGGGCGCTAAGCACCTCGGCAATCCGAACAGGCTTGCCCTCTGAGAAACGGTGAAAGATGTCAACCCAAGGTATGTTCTGCTCGAGCAGTTCCTTGCGGCGACTCCGGAGAGTCTGGAAGTACGTGTCGACGTAGATGGTTACGCGGCGCTCGAGGGGCATGTCGCGAGAGAGGTAAACGTACTCCGTAGGGTCCGCCGTCGGCGCTGGAGGGCTAAGGACCATTTCGCGGGCCTTCCTGAATCGCCCGTCATTGGCAGTGCGCGACTCGGAAAGTGCGATCTGCAAATCTTCAAGTTTGGTGGTCAGGCGATCAACATGCGCCTGTCGGCTACTTAGCCAATAAGCAATGAACACCGCCAAGACGGTAAAGATTGCGCCAATGATTGCCGCGATGATCTCAGACATGGACATAGCGTGTCTCCGGAAACCAAACTAGCATAGGTCGACAAGTTCGCAGCTACAAGATTTTTCAGGAACCAAACGGGATCAAAGCGCCGATCTGCAGTTCGCGACCCGCCGCGCTCGGCCTGCCTACACGTACTCCAAAAGAATCCTCGTGAGAGCTTCGGGGGCCAGCCGCGGAACATCGTGCGCGCAGTCGAGGCGATGCGTCGCCCATTCAGGGTCCAGTCGCAGACGTTCGTACAGCTCGATGAACGGACTTCCTTCCCAGCCGCATGCGGCGATGAAGGCTTTGCTGCGGACGTTGCGCCAATTGCCGGTCAACTTGATCGCCTGCAGGAAAGTGGCCATTGGAATGACCGACAAGAACGGCGTGCGTATCACGCCTGCGAACCGCTTGAACCACCTCGTCGATATGACGTTCGAGATTGGTTCCATTCGCAGGCTCGTCACCCAGCCCCGACAGCGTGAGCGCCTGAACTTCGTGGCCTTCGCTCGATAGCGCATTGCTGACAGCTTCGAATGCCCAGGCTCCGTGCCAACCACCTGGCACCAAAATGAATCTTGCCATCCAATGTGTCCTCTGGAATGCGGCAGCGCTCACCAAGTGATCGGCCAGGCACCCTTGATCTGGCTGCCATGCACACTGCCGTTCGCCTTCACGATCTGCTGGCTGGTTTCGTTCTTCACGAAATCATGTGAAATCACGTTGACTGGCACCTGAATCCGTGAGCCCCAATGCTCTGCGGACCGATCCCGGGTGCTTTGTCGCACTGTGACCGAGCCATTCGACTGCCCGATGCTTGGCGGTGCCGAGATCGACGCGATGAAGTCGTCGCCATCACGACTCGGCGATCGACTTGCGTTGAGATGGGTGCGACTGGCCCACGCCGCAACCTCGCTCGGATGCGATTTTCTGGATTCGTGAGTGCGTGAATGAGGCCGGTGATAGGCCGGCTGCGCTCAGCAGCTGGTCAGCAGTTCGCCGTGCAGCCGCTGGAAGGCCTTGGCCGCGCGATCGTTGGCGCCCAGCCCGAGGATGATGCGCCGGCCATGCTCGATGAGACGGCCGGCGCGGTAGATGAGTTCCTGCATCACCGTCTTGATGCGCCTGCGTTTGGCCGCATGGCGCACGGGCGCATCGGACCCCAGCAGCCCGGCCTGGCCCATCAGGCGCAGGATATTCATGGCCAGCGCGGCGAGCTCGCACACCAGGTAGTTGGTACTGAACTTGCCCGAGGGCAGCCGCTCCAGATCGAGGTCGGTCTTGAATTCGGAGTGGAACTGCTCGTGCGTGCCGTGGTCGGCGTACAGCGCGATGATGGCCTTCCCATCGAACTGTTTGGCGCTCAGGCTCGTGGTCCAGCCATCCAACGTGAGCTTGGGCTCGATCAACAACTGGCCCTGCGCATCGATGGTGCGCTCGGTCAGGCGCAGCACGCGGCGCAGCGGCCGCTCGATGCCTTCGATCTCCAGCGCCTGTTCCCACAGCGTCACACGTTTGCCCGCGCGGGGATGCTCCCAGAGCGTGGTGGCGTCGGCCTCAAGCCGCTCGGCCAGCGCCGCCACGTTGGTCGTGCGCGGGTTCCACTTGATCAGCCAGTCCAGCTGCGGCACACCTGCACGGTTGTACGACTCGATCTCGCGCATCAGCGCCGCCGAGTCGAAGCCGGAATCCAGGCGCGCCAGGATCGGCGCCTTCGGACCCGCCGCACTCAGGCGCTGCGCCATCGGGATCACACGCTCGAAGTTGAATTGCGTCTCCGACGCCGAATGCTGCACGCCGGGGCGCAGCGCCAACTCAAGGCAGAACCCGTGCGAGCCCAGGTACGCGGCCAGCGGGCAGTAGCCATCGACCCCCGTGTAGGTACGACCTACGCCGTCCTTGGCAGTGCCGCCGTTGTTCATGGCGAAGGTGTCCACGTCCAGCGCCAGCCAGCCGCAAGGCAAGACGCCATAGTCGACTCGCGCGCCGTACAGCAGCGTCTCGATCAGCGTCGGCAGGAAGTCAAACAGTTCGTCCGCGCGGGCGTCCATGCGCTGGCGCAGCGTCGGGCTGGAGGGCAACAGCTTGATGCCCAGCGCCTGCTTGAAGAAGGCATCGCCGCGGAAGTTCTCGATCGCATCGAAGTCGCTCTTGCCCTGTACCAGCAGGCCCAGGTAGCTGCGCAGAATGTCGCTGTTGGCAACGCCATTTCGAACGGGCAAGGCGTCATCGAGCTGCTTGAATACCGGTGCGAGTCGATTCAGATGATGACCCACCAGCGCCAGACCGGCTACCGGGGTGAGGTCGTAGTCGAGTTGCTTGACGATGAAGGGGCGCATTGAAGGGAATCGGATACTGCGTTTGCAACAGCAGCATGAACGCCCTGCACCTGTCTCGCGTTTACCAAACTACCTCGAATCGCCCGCACCCGCAGGGTGAATCACTTTCGCTCGTGAGCTCACGGATCCAGGTGGCACAGACGCGTTGAACAGGTTGGTGCGGCTCCCACGCGCCGACAGGTTCATGAGATCGGCCATCAGATCACCGGTGTTCGCGTGAGTGCCGCCTCCTTGATTCGCCGCCGTCTTGGGAGCGGTGGTGTTCGCATGAATATTGCCGCCCCCGGTGAACTGCTGTTTGAGACTTCTCTGCGTGAGTTGCCAGTACACGAAGCACAGGTGGCCATTGTTGTTGCCGTGACCCAGATGCAGCGTCGCCGCCTGTACAGCCGCGTTCTTCACGACTTGCGTATCCGGACTGTCTGCGAACTGGCCGCAGCAGCATGCATCCGATTTGCTCGCGATGTTCTTGCTGTAGGTAAATAGCCAGGCGCTGTAATTCGTGTCTGCGCAGTACTTCTGAAAACTCTCATCGAAGATCAGCGCGACCTTGCTTCTCAGCGCGGACATCGGTGTGTTTCCCAGCGACGAGCTTACGCCAGGCGAGATGTGCTGAAGGATGTTGCCTCTGTTGGCTTTCGTCTTGTCATCGAGGTAGTACTTGATCTCCTTCAAGACCTTTTTCGGTTCGGGGCAGTGCGAAAACCGTATCACGAGAAATTCGGTCCGGGTCCCGGGCAGAGTCACGAAACTGATCGCCTGGTCCAGGATCTGCTCGATGCTTGCACCATAGCCGCCGAGCCCGGGCGATTGCAGAACCCCCTTGGAGATGGCGCCTTCCTGAAATGCGGGCACATGCGCAGCACGAAGCTTCATCTTGTGGCCGTCCAGCTTGTTGGGCCTCAGGCTCTTTTCCCACGGCATCCATCGGGTCGGGGTCTTGTACATGCGGATGTCGAACCATCTCGCCCCAGCCTCGGCTTGCGCTCTGATGTCTCCAAGCTGCGCCGCGATGCTTGCGACAGGCATGAACGCATTTGTCACGAGCACGTTTCCGGTGCTGCCTGGGCTGGCCCAGACGCCTGCGTCGTGGGAACCAGGCATGACGATCTCTTTCAGAAGGGTGCCGTCCTCGATATTGGACATCCAGTTCTTGATAGCGACCATTTGTCGGACCCTCAGTTCATGGACCGACCGCATTGTGAAGCGATGCGCTTGCGTTCGTCCAGCCGAGGCCCCTTGCCGTGAACAAATCGGCGCGCGGAACGTCTTCACTGCAATCGCCGAGCTGCGCGGCGTTCTCGTTTTCTGAAGGATTGCAATGAAGCAGGTGCCGAGCCCGGCATGGATCGGGCTGTGCCGGGGGATCGTCGGCGTGCTGATGGCAGCAGCCCTCGTCGTCCCGGCTTGCGCGCGTGCTGCGCGGTCGTCGTCGGTCGAGATCCGCCGCACGACCGACGGCATTCCGCATGTGCGCGCCGGCAGCTGGCGAGGCCTGGGCATCGGCTATGGCTATGCGCAGGCCGAGGATGCGTTGTGCACGCTGGCGGACGGCTTCGTCACCTACAGGGGGCAGCGCTCCTACTACTTCGGCGGCGACCAGCGCCCGGCGATGCCGGCCACCTTCGGCCGTCCGACCAACCTGGAGCTGGACTTCTTCTTCCGCGCCTTCGCGGACGAACGCGCGGTGGAGGCCTTCAGGCGCGAGCAGCCGGAGGAACTGAACGAGCTCATCGCGGGCTTCGCCGAGGGCTACAACCGGTATGTGCGCACGCTCTCGCGCCGCACCGGCCGCCAGGCGCCGGCGTGCGGCGGGGCCTCGTGGGTGCATGCCATCGACGCGACCGACATCGTGCGCCGCCTGATCGCCGCCGGCCTGGCCGCGGGCGCCGCGCGCTTCGTGCCCGAGATCGTGAATGCACGGCCGGCCGCCGCGGCTGCAACGGCACCCGCAGTCAGGGATGCCCTGTCGTCGAGGCTGGCGTCCCCGGTTGGCGAAATACGCGGCCTGGGCAGCAACATGCTGGCCTTCGGCAGGCAGGCGACGGGCGGGCAGGGCGGCCTGCTGTTCGGAAATCCGCATTGGTATTGGGGCGGGTCCGACCGCTTCTACCAGGCGCACCTGACGCTGCCGGGGCGACTGGACGTGGCCGGCGTGGCCTTCCTGGGCGTGCCCGTGATCATGATCGGCTTCAACGACCATGTGGCGTGGAGCCACACGGTGTCGGCCGCGCGCCGCTTCGGCCTGTTCGAACTGGCGCTCGATCCCCAGGACCCCACGCGCTATCGCGTCGACGGCGTCTTCGAGTCCATGGAGGCCCGCTCGCTGGCGGTCGAGGCGCAACGGCCCGACGGCAGCGTCGAGACCGTGCGCCGCACGCTCTACCGCACGCGCTTCGGCCCGGTCATCGACTTCGGCCGCCACGACGCCGCCTTCGGCTGGGGGACCGCGCGTGCCCTGGCCATGCGCGACGTCAACGCCGAGAACCCGCGCGTCTTCCGCAACTTCCTTCGCTGGAACCAGGCGAAGTCGCTCGACGAGTTCATCGCGATCCAGCGGCAGGAGGGCGGGATGCCCTGGGTCAACACCAGCGCGATCGGCGCCGGCGACGGCCGCGCCTGGTATGCCGACATCGGCGCCGTTCCCGACGTGCCGGACGCGCAGCGCGCAACGTGCATGGCGCCGCTGTCCAAGGCCTTCGCCGCGCTGGACCCGCGCACGCCGCTGCTCGACGGCAGCCGTTCCGCCTGCCAGTGGCGCATCGATCCTGGTGCCGCGCAGGCCGGCGCGATGGCGACGGCGGGCATGCCCAGCCTGCTGCGCGAGGACTACGTCGCCAACATGAACGACAGCTACTGGCTGACCCAGCCGGCGCTGCCGCTGGAAGGCTATCCGTCGATCCTCGGGGGCGAACGCGAGCCGCTCACGCTGCGCGGTCGCGAAGGCCACCGCATCGCCGCGGCGCTGATGGCAAGGCCGGCGGCATCGGCCGAGGAACTGGCCGGACGCCTGAAGCGCGAGGTGCTGAGCGCACGGGCGTACTCCGCGGACCAGTTCAAGGACGTGCTGCTCGGCGCGGCCTGCACGCCCGCAGCGACCGGCCTGCACGCCCCCTGCCGCGTGCTGCGCGCCTGGTCGAACCGGGCCGAGCCCCAGGCGCGCGGCGCACTGCTCTGGGACGCCTTCTGGGCGCGGCTCAACAAGATTCCCGCGGCCGAGTTCTATACGACGCCGTTCTCGGGCGAGGAGCCGCTGCAGACTCCGCGCGCGCCGAACGCCGCCGATGCGCGCGTCGCCCACGCGCTGGCGCAGGCGGTGGAGGATCTGGCCGCCAGGGGCGTCGCCCTCGACGCCCCGCTCGGCAGCGAGCGCTTCGCACGCAGCGGGGGCCGGCGCGTGCCGCTGCCCGGCGGCTGCGACGAAGCGGGCTACTTCGCGATCGCATGCAGCACCGACGGCAGCTATGCCCTGGGCCCACAGTCCCATGCCAACAGCTACCTCCAGGTCGTCTATTTCGACGACCGCGGCGTGCAGGCTTCGACGCTGCTGGCGCATGGCGAACGCGACACGGCAGTGCTGGGTGGCGCGGGATCGGCGCCGGTGCTGCGCTATGCCCGCGGGGACTGGCTGCGCTTTCCCTTCCACGCGCGCGACATCGAGCGCGACCCCGGGCTTCGGCGCCTGACGCTTCGGTATTGAGCGCCGCGTGATGAAGCTCCACGTCGGGATGGTCCTGGCCTGCATGCCGCTGCTCGCCGCCGGCGAAGGCATCGCCGAGGCCGATTCCCTGGTCTTCGGCGAAAGCGGCGGCGAGCGCCAGGTGCTGCGCTTCAACGACCTGGGCGGCAGCCTGGGCATGGCACCGCCGGCCGACCATGGCGGCTTTGCGGTGAACCGCGACCTCATCCGCGGCTTTCCCAACGAGAGCGCGCTGCGCAACGGCGTGCGCGACTTCGGCTACCTGGGCCTGGAAAGCTTGGCAGCGCGCGAAGGCGTCGAGGTGTTCAAGGGGCCCGCCTCGGCGCTCTATGGCAACGGCAAGCCCGGCGGCGACATCAACCTGCTGGCGCGCCAGCCCGACGGCGTGCGGCGCCGGGATGTGCAATGGTCGGTCTCGCGCTACGGCATGCACAGCGTGCGGGCCGATCTGGGCACTGCGGTCGGGGACACGGTGGCCTTCAGGCTGGGCGCCGGCGCCGATTGGGGGCCGGGGCGCCGCCAGTTCGACGACATGGAGGGCTACGGGCTTTCGCCCTCGATCAGCTGGCGCCTCTCGCCGGACACCCGCATCACGGTGGAGGCCGATGTGGTCAAGGCGCGCGACCAGGTGCAGCCGGACCGCATCGCGCAGGCGCCGCTGCTCGCGCTGTCGGACCGGCGCACGCTGGGCGAGCCCGGCGACGTGGCCCGCGAATCCGGCACGACCTGGCGCCTGGCGATCGAGCATGCCTTCGATGCCCGCTGGCGCTTGCGCCAGGGGCTGTTCGTGCAGCGCAGCCGCTGGACGCGCGATGCCACCGAGCTCGACGTCTACGGCATGACCGGCAACAGCGTGCTGACGGACGACGGCCGCTCGGTGCGGCGCGTCAGCGCGCATCGCAGCGAACGCATCGCGGGGGAGGTCTCGCAGACCGAGCTGCATGGCCGCGTCGACTGGGCAGGCGCCTCGCACCAGCTGCTGGCCGGCCTGGAGCTCGGCCGCTACCGCGTCGATGCGACGGGCCGGCGTGCGCCGCTGGCGGCGCTGAACCTGGATGCGCCGGTGTACGGCGCCTTGCCCGGCAGCTTCGTGAGCGATGCCGACCAGGCTATGCGCAGCCGCACCACGGTGCTGTACCTGCAGGATCGCCTGGCCTTCGGCGAGCGCTGGCAGCTGCTGCTCGGCCTGCGGGGCGAGCGCATCGATGCCAGCAACGACGACCGGCTGGGCGGCGCCCTCTACACAGGGCGCAGCAGCCTGGTCTCGCCCCGCCTGGGGCTGGTGTATGCGGCGACGCCGAGCCTGTCGTGGTTCGCGAGTTGGACCCAGTCCTCGCGGCCGCAGCTCGGCGCATCGACGGCGGACGGCTCCCTGCTTCCGCCCGAGCAGGGCCGCCAGCTGGAGGCGGGCCTGCAATGGGGCCACCCGAAGGACGGGCTGCTCGGCACGCTCTCGGTCTACCAGCTGCGCAAGCGCGGGCTGGCCACCACCGATGTCCGCAACCCCGCGTTCTCGGTCGCGGGCGGCGAGCGCGAGAGCCGCGGCGTGGAGCTGGAGCTGCGCGGCGAGCTGGCGCGGGGCCTGAGCCTGGACCTCAGCGCCGAGCTGCTGGAGGCGAAGGTGCTGAAGGACAGCGCCGTGCCGGCCGGCACGGCTCTTCCCGGCGTGCCGCGCTGGTTCGCCAGCGCCTGGCTGACCCAGCGGCTCGACGAGCGCTGGACCCTGGGCCTGGGGCTGGTGGCCGAGGGGCGCCGGCGCGCGGCCTGGCCGCCCAACGAGCTGCGGCTGCCGGCCTACGCCACCATGGACCTGTCGCTGGCCTATCGCGGCGACGGCTGGCGCGTGCAGGTGGGCGCGGGCAATGTCTTCGGCCGGCGCGCCATGGTCTCGGACGGCTATGCGGTGCGCTTCATCGAACCCCGCAGCCTGACCGTGACACTGTCCACCGCCCTGTAGCAGCGGGCCGTTGAACATTCGCCGCGCCCAAGCGTCCTTCGGGAGGGCGGCATGCCGCCGCCCACCGTTGTCGCCCCGGGGCGGAAAGAGTTCTGCATGACATCCTCCAGTGGCCAGCGCGCCGAGATCGGCCGCCTGCTCAAACCCTTCCTGCCGTGGATCGTGCTGTCCGCGATCACCGGCATCGGCGCCGGGGCCGCGACCGTCGCGCTGCTTGCCACGATCAACGAGGTGCTCAACCGGCCCGGCGGCATGGCCGGCGGGCTGCTGTTGACCTTCATCGCCCTGTGCGCCGCGGCCCTGGTGGGGCGCTGCGTGTCGGACATGTCGACCAACCTGGTGGGCCAGCGGCTGGTGGCGCAGGTGCGCAAGAGCCTGGCGCAGAAGATCCTCTCCGCGCCCATCGATGCGCTGGAGCGCTACCGCACCCACCGCCTGATGCCGGTGCTGACGCAGGACGTGGACATGATCAGCGACGTCGCCTTCGTGCTCGCCTCGACGGTGATCGCGCTGGCCATCGCCCTCGGCTGCCTGGCGTACCTGGCGATCCTCTCGCCGGCGCTGTTCGGCCTGCTGCTGGTGGCGCTCGCGATCGGGGCGACGATCCAGACCCTGGCCCAGGCGCGCGGCGTCGCCGGCTTCTGGAAGGCGCGCGACCACGAGGAGCGGTTGCACAAGGCCTACCGCGGCATCAGCGAGGGCGCCAAGGAGCTGCGCATGCACCGCGCGCGCCGGCTGCGCATGTTCGTGGGGCAGATCGAGCGCATCGTCGACAGCATCCGCGACATCAACAAGCTCGCGATCAACACCTACGTCATGGCGACCGCCTTCGGCTCGGCGCTGTACTTCCTGCTGATCGCGCTGATCCTGGGCTGGGCCGCCCTGCGCAGCATGGAGCCGGCGGTGCTGAGCGGCTTCGTGCTGGTGCTGCTGTTCCTCAAGGGGCCGATGGACCAGATCGCGGGCGCGCTGCCGGGCGTGGGACGCGCCAAGGTCGCGTTCCAGCGCATCGCCGACCTGTCCGAGCGCTTCGCCACGGCCGAGCCGCACCTGCACCTGGCGCAGTCGGCCAACGAGCCCGGCTTGCACGACGCGATCGAGCTGCGCGGCGTGCGCTACGCCTTCGACGCGCCCGCGGGCGGCGAGCCCTTCACGCTGGGCCCGATCGACCTGCGGCTGCGGCGCGGCGAGCTGGTGTTCGTGGTGGGCGACAACGGCTCGGGCAAGACGACGCTGATCAAGCTGCTGCTGGGCCTCTATCCCCCGCAGGAAGGGGAGCTGCGGCTGGACGGCAAGCCCGTGACGCCGCAGACCCGCGATGACTACCGGCAGCTGTTCACCACCGTCTTCGCCGACTTCTACCTGTTCGAGGACCTTGCGGCGAACGGCGAGGGCGGCGCAATGGACACCATGCCGCAAGCGGCCCTGCCTTACCTGGAGCGACTGGAGATCGCCCACAAGGTGAGCGTGAAGGACGGCGCCTTCAGCACCGTGGACCTGTCGACCGGGCAGCGCAAGCGCCTGGCGCTGGTGCATGCCTACATGGAGGGCCGCCCGGTGCTGGTGTTCGACGAATGGGCTGCCGACCAGGACCCGACCTTCCGCCATCTTTTCTACACCGAGCTGCTGCCCGAGCTGCGCGCCAAGGGGCACCTGCTGGTGGTGATCTCGCACGACGACCGCTACTTCCACCTCGCGGACCGCGTGCTGCGCATGCGGGCCGGCCGGATCGAGGAGGACAGCGCGCGCGCATCGCCGGAGAGCCTGGCTGCATGAGCGGCCTCAGCGCGCCCACGCCTGCAGCCGTGCGGCCGGAGTTCCCACCGCAGCTGCGCTCGGCGGGGATACCGCCGACCCTGACCCGCCTGCGCGTGCTGCAGACCCTGGCCGACGGCGGCGTGGAGTGGCAGCGCCGCGAGGAGGTGTTCCGGCGCATGCACCTGCGCGGCATGGCGGCGAGCGCGACCAGCGTCTACCGGGCGATCCGGGACCTGAAGCGCGCCGGTCTGCTCGAGCAGAAGCAGGTGCGTGGCCGTGGCAGGCCGCTGGCCGTGTTCCGGTACCGCCAGGAGGCGGGCGACGCAGAGTTCGGCGGCGGGCGCCTGCATGGCGATACCGGGCGTCCGCCGATGCAGATGCAGCTGCAGGGGAGCCGATGAGCAGGGGAGATGGTCATGATGCGCCGTCGGACCGTGCCCGCCGCATGGCCTGGACGCTCTTTTGCAGGATGCATGACGCGCCCTCGGCGGCGAGCGCGGAGAGGCTCGTGCGCTGGCTCGGGGAAGATGCCCGCAACGTCCAGGCCCTGGACGACGCGCTCACCGTCTGGGCGCTTGCAGGGGCCGCGCTGCTCAAGCCCGCGCTGGATGGGGAGCCCGGCCAGGGCCGGATGCTGCAGTAAGACCGTCAGGGCGTGAAATGCTCCGCCTTGTTCCCGGTCCGGATCGCAGCGTTCGTCGATGGCGAGGGCATACTGTGGCTGCCCGCCGGGTTCGACAACTCCGCTTCTCACGTCTGCGATCCCGTGTCCATTCAAGTGCTTCGTGCAATCGCATTGCAGCCGATGCCGGTGATGGTTCCGGACGGCGGCAGCGTCGATGCCGTCCGGGTTCTCCTCAAGGCCGGCCTCGTGAAGGCGGTGATTCCCAGACCGCAGCGCACCGTCGATGGCTACGAGCAGTTGCCTGCGATGGTCACGGAAATCACCCACCTCGGGCGGATGATGCTCAGGCGCTTTCCCAAGCCGTAGAAGCCAGGGCCAGGGCGCTCATTCCGATGTCGCGGAACGCCATGCCGGTGCCGTCCGCTGGGCGTCGCGCATCAATCGCTCTGCCACCAGTTCCAGGAAGAAGAAGCCGAACTTGGGATTCTGGTAGTACATCTGCCGCACCTCGTCGTAGGTCACGGACAGGAGCGAGCCTGCCTCTTCGCAGACGACGGTCTGCGTTCGCTTGTGCTCCCTGGTGATCAGGCCCAGCTCGCCGATGACTTCGCCCTGGCCCAGGGCCACATCGGCTTCCACCGCGCGAAAGCGCCCGCTCAGCACGAACAGCACCTCCGCGGCCGCGTCGCCCCGGCGAAAAAGCGTCTCTCCCGCCTGAACGGTCCTGCGGCGCGAGAAGGGCTTGAGCCACTCCATCGAGAGCTGGCTCCCGGAGATCTCCTCGATCTGCCGGGTCAGCTGCAGCAGCTGCCAGAGCCGCCACACGTTCAAGGGCAGGAGCGCCAGGTGGAGCATGAGCACCGGGTAGACGTGACCAAAGGCACCGTAGCTGATGAAGGCCAGGTTGGACACGATGCCCACCATGCGCAGGTGCAGCATCGTCTTCATCGAGAAGGTGGTCAGCGTCATCAGCGCGCCGAGATACCCGAACGTCTCTGTCCATTGCATGGCGGGAGCTCCTTGTCTCAGTCGAGCACTGTCGAGGGACTCGCGCGGCGATTATTCGATTCGATGGATCTCCATACCCCGGAGGGGTCACTGTGACACTTGTTCAGCCGAGATCGAAGCGATCGAGATTCATCACCTTGGTCCATGCGGCCACGAAGTCGTCGGCGAACTTCTTCTTCGCATCCGAACTGCCGTAGACCTCCGCGATGGCGCGCAGTTGGGCATTCGAGCCGAAGACCAGATCGACGCGCGTGGCCGTCCACTTCAGCTCGCCTGACTTGCGATCCCGTCCTTCGAACTCCTCCTTGGCATCCGATGCGGCCTTCCACTCCGTGCTCATGTCGAGCAGGTTGGCGAAGAAGTCGTTGCTCAGCGTGCCTGGCTTCTGCGTGAAGACGCCGTGCCGGGTCTGGCCTGCGTTGGCGCCCAGCACGCGCAGGCCGCCGATGAGCACCGCCATCTCCGGCGCGGTGAGCGTCAACAGTTGCGCCTTGTCGATCAGCAACGCTTCGGCCGGCACGCTGTAGCGTCCCTTCACGTAGTTGCGGAAGCCATCCGCCACCGGCTGCAGCGGCGCAAAGGACTCCACGTCGGTCTGCTTCTGCGAAGCATCCGTGCGCCCCGGCGAGAAGGGCACGGTAAGCGCCTGGCCGCCATCCTTCGCGGCCTGTTCCACACCGGCATTGCCGGCCAGCACGATCAGGTCGGCGAGCGAGATTTTCTTGCCGCCGCTCTGTGCGCCATTGAACTTCTCGCGGATGCCCTCCAGCACCTGGAGCACCTTGGCCAGCTGCTCCGGCTCATTGACGGCCCAATCCTTCTGCGGCGCGAGACGAATGCGCGCGCCGTTCGCGCCGCCGCGCTTGTCGGAGCCCCGGAACGTGGAGGCCGAGGCCCACGCGGTCGACACCAGCTGCGCGACGCCCAGGCCCGACGCCAGCACCTGCTTCTTGAGGGCCGTAACATCCTGCGCATCGACCAGCGGGTGGTCGACCTCGGGAACCGGATCCTGCCAGATCAACTCTTCGGCCGGTACCTCGGGCCCCAGGTAGCGGGCCCGCGGCCCCATGTCGCGGTGCGTGAGCTTGAACCAGGCCCGGGCGAAGGCGTCGGCGAACTGATCGGGGTTCTCCATGAAGCGCCGCGAGATCTTTTCGTAGGCGGGGTCGAAGCGCAGCGACAGGTCGGTGGTCAGCATCGTCGGCACCAGCTTCTTCGACGGGTCGTGGGCGTGGGGAATGGTCGCGCCGGCGCCCTTGGCGACCCATTGGTGCGCGCCGGCGGGGCTCTTGGTCAGCTCCCATTCGTAGCCGAACAGGTTCCAGAAGAAGTTGCCGCTCCACTTGGTCGGCGTGGTGGTCCAGGTGACTTCCAGGCCGCTGGTGATCGTGTCGCCCCCCTTGCCGGTGCCGAAGCCGTTCCTCCAGCCGAAGCCCTGTTCCTCGAGGTCCGCCGCTTCGGGCTCGACCGCGACGTGGGAAGCCGCGGCGGCGCCATGCGTCTTGCCGAAGGTGTGGCCGCCGGCGATCAAGGCCACCGTTTCCTCGTCGTCCATGGCCATGCGGGCGAAGGTGTCGCGGATGTCGCGGGCGGCGGCAATTGGGTCGGGATTGCCGTCCGGGCCTTCGGGGTTGACGTAGATCAGCCCCATCTGGACGGCGGCAAGCGGGTTCTCGAGATTGCGCGAGTGAACGTCGCCGTCCGCGGGCTCGTCGGCCGAGAGCACGCCGCCATTCTTCTCCACGCCTTCCGAGCCGTGGGCGTAGCGCACGTCACCGCCCAGCCAGGTCGTCTCGCGGCCCCAGTACACGTCCTGGTCCGGCTCCCACACATCCGGGCGGCCGCCCCCGAAGCCGAAGGTCTTGAAGCCCATGGTTTCCAGGGCCACGTTGCCCGCGAGGATCATCAGGTCGGCCCACGAGATGTTCAGTCCGTACTTCTGCTTGATCGGCCAGAGCAGACGACGCGCCTTGTCCAGGCTGACGTTGTCCGGCCAGCTGTTGAGCGGCGCGAAGCGCTGCTGGCCTCGGCCGGCGCCGCCACGGCCATCGCCGATGCGGTAGGTGCCGGCGCTGTGCCAGGCCATGCGAATGAACAGCGGACCGTAGTGCCCGAAATCGGCCGGCCACCAGTCCTGCGAGTCGGTCATCAGCGCGGCCAGGTCCTTCTTCACCACTGCGAGGTCGAGGCTCTTGAAGGCCTTTGCATAGTCGAAGTCATTGCCCATGGGGTCGGACTTCGACGAATGCTGATGAAGCAGGTCCAGGCGCAGTTGCTTGGGCCACCAGTCGCGGTTGGCAGTGCCGCCGCCTGCGGCCTGGCTGAACGGGCACTTCGTTACGGTCTTTTCGTTGCTCATTGGAAGCACTCCTATGCTTGGGATCGAGGTGGGAGGGACATTCTGTGTCTGAACCCGGGAGGGTGCGACCCAAAAAAGCCTATGGCGGCAATAGCGGCCGCCGGCGCCTTCTCAGCCTGTGTGCTTCCTTTGCGGCCGTGCGAGGCTGTGCATGTCGATGCCCCATGGCGTTGCTGTTTATTGCTGCAAAGACAGCAATTGCTGCTTTTACGACATCGAACAACATTGGGGCGCGAGACCCTCGACGCGATCACAGGGCTCAACGCGGGACATCCTTCAGCCGGCCGGTCGCATGCGCGGCACGGGGCCGCCTCGCTACCGGCCGCCGGATGTGAGTGCGCTGCGCAGCACGCGCATCGTCGCCTCGGGCTGTTCGACCGCCGGATCGTCGGCGGCGTCGTCGATCACGTGCAGCGGCCACCCGTAGCGCGCACCTGCGGCTTGCGCGACCGGCAGCGGCGTCGCCAGGTCGTGGCGGCCCCAGATCAAGGCCGTGGGAACGGCAATGCGAGCAAGGTCCGCCGCCGGGATCTCGGGGATCCCGAACTGCTCCATCAGCGCACCGAGCGCAGCCTGCACGCTCGGCGTCTGCGCACGGTCGACGTTGTAGGCCTTGAAGTCGGGCCAGCGCTCGCCCAGCCCCCGGCGCACGACAGCCAGGTCGTGCGCGCAGTATTCCCACAGGTGGTCGTGACTGGCGTCGTCGGGCTGCGCGAGGAACGCGTGCAAGGCCGACCCGAAGTCCGGCGCCGGCTGGAACGGGCAAAAGCCCAGGGAATCGATGAGGATCACCCGGTCCAGCCGGTCGCCGTGCTCGATGGCGAAGCGCGCCGCGATGGCCCCGCCGAGCGCCGCGCCGACCAGTGCGGGGGGCGCACTGCAGTTGCGCTCGATCAGTTCGCCGAGCCAGGCGAGAACGCGATCGGCGTCCAAGGGCGTGGTGCCCAGTTCGGAGGCCCCCTGTCCAGGCAGGTCGGGGGCGATCACGTGATGGGTCCGCACCAGGTCCGCGATCACGTGCATCCAGTGCGTCGCGTTCCCACCCGGACCATGCAGCAACACCACCGGCGGGCCCTCGCCACCCTCCAGAACGGGCGTCGATACGCCGGCGAGTTGCTGCAGCCGCTGCGTCACAGGCAGGCCCGCCAGCAATCGCTCGCGAGCGCCTGCCGCATCTGTCGATTCGATGCGCTGCGCTTGTCCCAGACTGTTCATGCGTCGCTCCTTCGTGGTCGATGAGTTCGAAGATAGGCGCGAGGCAGCAGCGGGGCGTCGGCCGGATCACCCAATTTCTCCGGCACCGGCGAATGGGTGCTTCTACCCAGAAGCCTGCGCAGTAAGATGAGTTCGGCGTGCGCGCTGCCGCGCCGCCGTTCACCATGCCGCGCAAAGATCCGAAAGCGGCGGCCCGCTGCGAAGCCGGCGCAATGGAGCTGATGGGCAAGCCGGACGCTCAGGCTCCCGACGCATTGGGCAGAGGCCGCGAGCACTACCGGCAACGCGCGTGGGCCGATGCTTACCGCACGCTCACGATCGCCGACCAGACGCTGCAGCTGAGCGGCGAGGATCTCGAATGCCTGGCGATGTCGGCGTACCTCGTCGGCCGCGATGACGACTACCTGACGTTGCTCGACCGCGCGTACGCCGCGCACCTGGACGCCGGCGCCAGCGCACGCGCCGCGCGCTGTGCGGCGTGGCTGTCCCTTCGCCTGCTGTTCCGGGGCGAGACCGGCCACGCCACCGGATGGCTGGCGCGTACCAGGCGGCTGCTCGAGGGCGAGAAGCGCGAAGGCGCCGCACACGGCTACGTCTTGCTGCCGCTCGCACAGCAGCAGATCGTTGCGGGCGACTGGCGGGCCGCCTACGCCACCGCGGCGCGCGCCACCGACATCGGCGAGCGTTTCGGCGAGCGCGATCTGAGCGCGTGTGCGAGACACCTGCAGGGTCGCATCCGCATTGAGCAGGGGCGGGTGGCAGACGGGCTCGCACTGCTCGACGAGGCGATGCTCGCCGTCGTTGCGGGAGAGCTGTCGCCACTGGTCACGGGCCTGGTCTACTGCAGCGCGATCGAGGGCTGCGAGCAGGTCTACGCGCTGGACCGTGCCCGCGAGTGGACAGCGGCGCTGGCGCGCTGGTGCGGCGAGCAACCCGACATGGTCGCCTTCAGCGGTGTCTGCATGGTGCACCGCGCCGGCATCCTGCAGTTGCTGGGCGCCTGGCCCGATGCGATCGACGAAGCCCGGCGCGCCGGCGAGCGCTGTCTGCGCGCCTCGAACCGTCAAGCCGCCGCGGCCGCCTTCTACCGGCAGGCCGAGCTGCATCGACTGCGCGGCGACCTTGCCGCGGCCGAGGCCGCCTACCGCAGCGCGAGCGAGGGCGGGTGGGATCCGCAGCCGGGGCTGGCGCTGTTGCGGGTCGCGCAAGGCCGTCTCGCCGCGGCCCTCGCAGCGACCCGCCGCGCGCTCGAGGCCTCCACCGAAGCGCTCGCGCGAACCCGCCTGCTGCCGGCCCACATCGAGATCCTGCTCGACGCGGGCGAGATCCAGGAAGCGCGCGAGAGCTGCCGCGAACTGGAGCGGATCGCGCAGGACGTCGGCACGCCGGTGCTCGGTGCGCTGTCGGCGCAGGCGCAAGGTGCGATCGACCTGGCCGCAGGCGACGCGGGAGCCGCGCTCGGCGCGCTGCGCCGCGCATGGCAGGTGTGGGAGGAGATCGACGCGCCGTACCTGCGCGCACGCGTCGCGGAGTTGACGGCGCGGGCCTGTGCCGCGCTGGGCGACCGTGACGGCCACGAGCTCCAGCTGGCGGCCGCCAGGACGGTGTTCGAGGCCCTCGGGGCGGCGCCGGACCTCGCGCGTATCGACGCGCCTGCGCGGGACGAGTCGTCGGGCGCGCACGGACTGACACGGCGCGAGCTGCAGGTGCTCCGCCTGGTTGCCGCCGGCAAGACCAACAAGGCCATCGCCACCGAGCTGTTCCTGAGCGGCAAGACCGTCGATCGCCACGTCAGCAACATCCTGACCAAGCTGGACCTGCCCTCGCGGGTCGCGGCCACCGCGTACGCGTACCGGCACCAGATCGTCTGAGGCCACCACCCCGGGGCGGTCTGCCTTTCGACTGCCTTTCAGCGGCGAGGCGGGCAAGTCCCGGTCCGGAGCCAGGGCGAGCGATGGCACCATGCGGGGCATGAAGCTGCTGCTGGTGGAAGACGATTTCGACCTCTCGGGGGTGCTGTCGCGCAGCCTGTCCTCGCGCGGGTTCGAGCTCCTGTGCTGCGCCGACGGCATCGAGGCGCTGGCGGCGGCGCGCAAGAAGCGCTTCGACGTCATCGTGCTCGACCTCTCGCTGCCGGGCCTGGACGGTCTGGAGCTGCTGCAGCGCCTGCGCGGCGACGGCAACCTCACGCCGGTGCTGGTGCTGACCGCGCGCGGCGCGGTCGGCGAACGCATCGCCGGCCTGAACGCCGGCGCCGACGACTACCTCGCCAAGCCCTTCGACCTGGACGAGCTGATCGCGCGCCTCGGCGCCCTGACGCGCCGGCTCGGGCGCGACGGCGAGCTGCGCTGCGGCCAGCTGCGCTACGAGGCGGCATCGAACGCCTTCTACCGCGACCAGAGCCCGCTCGATCTCTCGCCACGCGAGGCCGAGCTCCTCAAGAGCCTGATGTCGCGCGTCGACCACGTCGTCCCCAAGGAGGCGCTGCGCAGCGCGGTCTTCGACGATGCGACCCACGTGGATGCGGTCGAGGTGCTCGTGCACCGGCTGCGCAAGAAGCTGCAGGGGGCCAGCGTCGAGATTCTCACGCTGCGCGGCGTGGGCTACCTGCTGTGCGACGACGCGAGCACGGCCGCACAGAAGGCATGACATGGTCGCAACGCCTGCTTCCCGCGGCCTCGCTGCGCCGCTTCCTGCTGGCCTGGCTGCTGGGTGGCCTGTGGCTGACCGTGGCGCTGATCACGCTGTGGCACGGCGCCGCGACCTTCGCGCGGGTGGCGCAGGCGCAGGACGAGCGGCTCGGCGTGGCCTTGGCGCAGGTCGTGCAGGCGGCGGCGCAGGGCGAGGGCCCGGCCTCGGCACCGCCCATCGCCGAGCCGCTGTCGTACCGGGTGAGCACCATGCAGGGTGAATGGCTGGCCGGCGATCGCACGCTCGCGGCCTATCCGTGGCGCAGCGCGCTGCCCGATTCGGGCCTGGCGCGGCTCTACGTCACGCAATGGGGCGGGGTGCCGGCGCGCGCGGCCGCGGCGCTGCGCCACCTGCCTGGCGCGGCGGCGGGCGAGGCAGTGGTCGTGCAGGCGGCCGAGCCGCTGCGCGAGCGCATCGCGCTCTGGCAGGAACTGCCCAAGGCCCTGCTCGGCTGGATCTACGGGGCCGCCGCCGCGATGACGCTGGTGATCTGGAGCGGCGTCGCGCTGGCCTCCCGCTGGCTCGCACGCGCGAGCCGGGCGCTCGAATCGCCGCAGGTGGACGCCGCCGCCTACGACGGCCCGTCGGAGCTGCGGCCCGTGGTCGAGCGCATCCATGGGCTGCACCGCCGCCAGCGCGAATGGGTGGGCCAGCAGCGCCGCTTCCTGGCCGATGCGTCGCACCAGCTGCGCACGCCGATGTCGGTGCTGCGCACCCAGCTTCAGTCGGCCATCGCCGGCGACGTGCCGGCCGCCGAGGTGCTGCCGCAGATGCTGCACACCGTCGATCGCGCCACCGGCATGGCCAACCAGTTGCTGAGCCTCACCAAGCTCGAGCAGATCAAGCAAGCCGGCGAGCTCCAGCCGATCGATCTGCGCGCGGTTGCGCACGACGCGGTGGTGGAGCTGGCGCCGCTGATTGCCGCCAAGCGGCTCGAGTTTGCGCTGGACGGCGAGGCGCTCTGCGCGCCGGCCGATGCGCTCATGCTCGGCGAGTTGCTGCGCAACCTGCTGGCCAACGCCATCCACCACGCGCCGCCGGCCGGGCGGCTCGGCATCTTGCTGCGCGCCTACGCCTGCACCACCGAGCTCGTGGTGTGGGACGAGGGCCAGGGCCTGGACGACGCGCTGCGGCCGCGGCTCTTCCAGGCCTTCACGGCCGCCAAGGGTGGCGTGGGCCTGGGCCTGTCGATCTGCCGCCAGATCGCGGATGCCATGGGCGCGAGCATGGCGCTCTACAACCGCGTCGAGAACGGCCGCGTGATCGGCGTCGACGCGGTCGTGACCTGGGGCCAGGGCCCCTGATGCTGCGCGCCGGCGCGTTCCGGACCCAATTCCCGCTCTGCCTCGACCATCGGCGCACATGCCGCCGCGGGGGCAGTGCTTGCTGCAGAGACCTCGAACAACGAACGGAGATGATGATGAAGAAAACCCACCATTCCCTTGCCGCGCTGGCGCTCGCCGCCGGTGCATCTCTCGCGCAGGCGCAGTCCGCCGGCCAGCTCAACGTCGTGTGCTCCGTGCAGGACGAGTGGTGCTCCCTCATGAGCACCACCTTCACGCGCAGCTCCGGCATCAAGGTCAACGTGCTGAAGCGCGGCAGCGGCGAGGCGCTGGCCCAGCTGATCGCCGAGCGCACCAATCCCAAGACCGACGTCTGGTTCGGAGGCACGGGCGATCCGCACCTCCAGGCCGCGGAGCAGGACCTCACGCTCGCCTACAAGTCGCCTTCGCTCGCGCAGCTCCATCCATGGGCCCAGGCGCAGGCCGAGCAGTCCGGCTGGCGCACCGTGGGCGTGTACTCGGGGCCGCTCGGCTTCGCCTTCAACACCGAGCTGCTGGCCAAGAAGAAGCTTGCGCCGCCCAAGTGCTGGAAAGACCTGCTGGCGCCCGCGCTCAAGGGCGAGGTGCAGGTCGCCAATCCGGCCAGCTCGGGCACGGCCTACACCATGATCGCCACCATCGTGCAGCTGATGGGCGAGGACAAGGCCTACGAGTACCTCAAGGGGCTGCACGCCAACGTCAGCCAGTACACCCGCTCCGGCACCGGCCCCATCAAGGCCGTGGCGCGCGGCGAGACCACGGTGTCGATCAGCTTCGTGCACGACGCGCCGGGCGAGCAGATGCAGGGCTTCCCGATCGCGACCGACACACCCTGCGAAGGCACGGGTGCCGAGATCGGCTCCATGTCGATCGTGAAGGGCGCGCGCAACCTCGACAACGCGAAGAAGTTCTACGAATGGGCCCTCACGCCGGGAGCGCAGCAGCTCGGCGTTGCGGCCAAGCAGTTCCAGTTGCCTTCGAACAAGTCCACGCCGCTGGACAGCCGCATCCCGGACTTCCGCAAGATCAAGTTCATCGCCTACGACTACGCGAAGTATGGACAGTCGGCCGAGCGCAAGCGGCTCATCGAGCGCTGGGAGCGCGAAGTCAACTCGCTGCCCCGCTGAGACGCCATGAACTTCCACGGGAACAACCGCGCGATCGCGCTCTGGTCGGCGCTGGGCCTGGCCGCCTTCGCGCTTCTGCCCTGGTACAGCCTGCCCGATGGCCTCCTCGGCCTGCAGGGCCTCGGCGAGCTGATGGCCGGGCACGACAGCTCGTCGGCCTTGGCGCAGGTGCTGCTGCATCGGCGGCCCTGGCTGCTGCTCGGCGCCTGGCCGCTGATCGCCGGGCTCGCCGTGCTCGGCATGGCACCCGCGCGGGCGCAGGGGCGTGTGCTTGCATGGAGCGGCGCGCTCGGCGTGGCCGGCTTGCTCGCGCAGGGATTCCTGGTCGGCCTGCCGGACGCGGCCTCCGGCACGGGCCAGCCGGGCTTCGGATGGGGCGCGACGCTGGTGCTGGCGGCGCTCATGATGCTGTGCGCCTTCGGCATCGCACGCTGCGGCGCCTTCAAGGGCGACCTGTTCGTCGCCGCGGCGGTGGTGGGCTGCGCAGGCCTGTTGATGGTGTTCGTCGCCTTCCCCGTGTTGCGCGCGCTGTCCGGCGCCTTCCTCGACGAGACGGGCCGGCCCAGCCTCGTGGCCTGGCTGGGGCGCATCGCCAGCGAGCGCGTCTGGGGACTGGGCTGCGTGCATTCCGGCAAGAGCTGCGGCGTGGCCTGGAACACGCTCTCGCTGGCCGTGCTCACCGGCCTCAGCACGACGGTGCTCGGCACGCTGCTGGCGCTGATCGAGGACCGCAGCGACTCCCGCGTGCGCCGCGCGCTGCGCCTCTTGGCGCCGCTGCCCATCGTCACGCCGCCCTTCGTCGTCGGGCTGGGCCTGGTGCTGCTGTTCGGCCGCGCCGGCCTGGTCAACCAGTTCCTCGAATGGGCCTTCGGCATCGAGCCGGGCCGCTGGTTCTACGGCTGGTTCGGGGTCTGGCTGGCGCAGCTCTTCGCCTTCACGCCGATCGCCTTCCTGATCGTGCGCGGCGTGGTGCAGGGCATCAGCCCCTCGCTGGAGGAGGCTTCGCAGTCGCTGCGCGCCGACGCCTCGAAGACCTTCCGGCACGTGACCCTGCCGCTGATGCTGCCGGGACTGGCCAACGCCTTCCTGGTGGGCTTCATCGAGAGCATCGCCGACTTCGGCAACCCGATCGTGGCAGGCGGCCAGTTCTCGGTGCTGTCGACCGAGATCTTCTTCGCCATCGTCGGTGCGCAGTTCGACCAGGGCCGGGCGGCGGCGCTGGCCTGGATCCTCACGCTGTTCGCGCTCGGCGTGTTCGCGCTGCAGCGCGGCGTGCTGGGGCGCAGGAACTTCACCACCGTCTCGGGCAAGGGCGACGCCGGCATCCCGATGCGGCTGCCCGACGGGCTGCGCCGCGTGGCGCTGGCGGTGGCGGTGCCGTGGCTGCTGTTCACGCTGGTGATCTACGCGTTCGCCTTCAGCGGCGGCTTCGTGCAGACCTGGGGCCGCAACTACACGCCCACGCTGGCGCATTTCCGCACCGCCTTCGCCGTCGGCTTCGAGAACGGCGGGCTGCAGTGGGCGGGCCTGGCGTGGGACTCGCTGTTCACGACCGTGCAGCTTGCCGCGACGGCGGCGCCGATCACCGCCGGCCTGGGCCTGCTGATTGCCTGGCTGCTGGCGCGCGTGCAGTTCCGCGGCCAGGGCCTGTTCGAGTTCTCGGCGCTGATGGCGTTCGCGATTCCCGGCACGGTGCTGGGCGTGAGCTATGTGCTGGCCTTCAACGTGCCGCCCTTCGAGATGACGGGCAGCGGGCTGATCATCGTGATGTGCTTCATCTTCCGCAACCTGCCGGTCGGCGTGCGCGCGGGGTCGGCCGCCTTCCGGCAGCTCGACAGGTCGCTCGACGAAGCGTCGCTGATGCTGCGCGCATCGACCGCCCGCACGCTGTGGTCGATCGTGTTGCCCCTGCTCAAGCCGGCGCTCGCGGCTTCGCTCATCTACAGCTTCGTGCGTGCAATGACCACGGTTTCCGCCGTGATCTTCCTGGTGACCGCGCAGACCGAGCTGGCGACCACCTTCATCATCGGGCGCGTGGGGCAGGGCGACTACGGCGTGGCGCTGGCCTACAGCACCGCGCTGATCGTGCTCATGGCGCTGGCCACGGCCTGCATCCAGTGGCTGGTCGGGGAGCGCAGGCTGGGGCGGCGGCGCTCGCCGCAGCGGGTCCAACCCGTCGACCCCGGGCGCGCCGCGCCGATGGCCGCACCGCTCTGAACCACAAGGACATCCTCATGTACGGCTTCGAATTCCAGAACGTCTCCAAGCGCTATGGCGCGGCTTCCGATGCGCCGCTGGCGGTGAACAACATCAGCTTCGGCGTGCCCAAGGGCACGCTGACGACGATCCTCGGGCCCTCGGGCTGCGGCAAGACCACCACGCTGCGCATGATCGCCGGCCTCGAGAGTCCCACCTCGGGGCGCATCCTGATCGACGGCGAGGACGTCACCGCGCTCGGCGCCGCGCAGCGCAACGTGAGCCTGGTGTTCCAGAGCTACGCGCTGTTCCCGCACATGACCGTGATCGAGAACGTCTGCTATGGCCTGCGCATGTCCCGGATGCCGCTGCGCGAGGCGCGCGACAAGGCCCGGCAGATGCTCGAGACCGTTGGCCTGCGCGGGCTGGACGAACGCATGCCCAGCGAGCTCTCGGGCGGCCAGCAGCAGCGCGTGGCAGTGGCGCGCGCGCTGGCGCTGGAGCCGGCGGTGCTGCTCTTCGACGAGCCGCTGTCCAACCTCGACGCGCGGCTGCGCCGCTCGATGCGCGAAGAGATCCGCGCCCTGCAGCAGCGGTTGGCGCTGACGGTGGCCTACGTCACGCACGACCAGAGCGAGGCGCTGGCCGTCAGCGACCACATCATCGTGATGGACCAGGGCGTGATCGCGCAGCAGGGCACGCCGCACGAGCTCTACGAGGCGCCGCAATCGGAGTTCGTGGCCGGCTTCATGGGCGAGGCGATGCTGTTCGACGGCGTCTGCGGCGAGGATGGCCGCGTGCCGCTCGGCGCGCTGACGGTGGTCGCCGCGCCGGAGGTGCGGCCGGGCCCGGTGAAGGTCGCGGTGCGGCCGGAGGCCTGGGTGATCGGGCCGGTGGCGAACGACGGGCTCGCCGCCCGCGTCGTCAAGCGGACCTACGTGGGCAGCATCGTGGAGTACACCTTCCGCAGCCCGCTGGGCGACATCTTCGTGGTGTCGCCCGAAGTCAGGCAGCCGCTCAACCCCGGCGCGCCGGTGAGCCTCTACCTGGCCGATCACGGCGTGTCCGTGGTCGCCGCGCAGGCCTGATCGAAGCGACGTTCTGCGGGCCTTGGCAGCCCGCTTTTTTTACCAACGAGGATGCACCGGCTCGAACACCGGCCGGAACAGGAAGCGGCGCGCGATCTCGCCGTAGCCGCGGTAGTAGAAGTGGCCGTTGGCCGCCAGCACCGCGGCCCTGTGGCGACGGAAGTGGATCGGGATCTCGTACCACGGCATCGTGGGCGCGCGATGATGCACGTGGTGCAGGTTGTTGTAGAGGTAGAGCAAACCGAACAACAGGTTCGACTCGAGCATCATGCTGGGGTAGACGAAGCACAGCACGTAGGTGCCCGGGTCTATGCCGCAGACCTGGATCACGTAGAAGAGCACGGGCGCCACGCTGAAGGCATGCGTGAGCCACATCCGGACGCGGGGTGCGTCCCCTGCCCAAAGACGTGCGGCCTCGCCGCGCGCCAGCTCGGCCAGGCACAGCCAGGGGCCGACCGTCATCCGGAAGGCAAGCGTCTGATTGGCGCCATAGACCCGCCGCCGCCATGGCCCGTAGCCCTGCCAGGCATGCGCGGCGTGGTAGACGCTCTCGGTGTCCTTGTGCGGATGGGTCAGGTGGAAGTTGACGTGGTGCGCGCTGTGGCTGCTGTGGTAGAGCGGGTAAGGCAGCCACAGGTTGATGGGCGGCCTAACCACCGCGTGCCGCAGCCAGCGCGGCAGGTGGCGCATGGCATGGATGCTCTCGTGCTGCAGCGAAGAATGGAGCTGGCCCAGGCAGCCGCCGAGCAGGAACAGCAGCCAGGCCGGCAGCGAGCGATGCCACCACAGCAGCGCGGCCCAGGCGGCGTAGAGCGCGGCGGCGAGCAGCAGCGTGGGGGTTTCGTAGTGCAGCCACCAGGCGGCGCGCGGCGGACGGATAGAGGAGGGGTGGACGGTCGTCGTCATGGCACGGTCATGGCACGGGCCGCGCCGATCTTAGGAAGGCCTGCCCTCTTCGCATGCGCCCGTTGCGCATGAGGACATGCGCAAAGCTTCGTTGCCGGGAATGCGGGGTCGTTCTAGATTCGAGGTCTCTTGAACGACGAAGCCATCTCCCCCGGCACCCTGCAGGCGCTGTTGCTCGGCAACTCGGAGCTCGCGCTGCTCGACGTGCGCGAGGCGCGCTGGTTCTGCGAAGCGCATCTCAACCTCGCGCGGCTGGCGCCGCTCTCCACGCTCGAGCTGCAGGTCGGCGCGCTGGTCCCGCGGCGCACGACTGAGCTGGTGCTGTACGACGACACCGATGCGCAGCAGGGCCCGGCCGCGCGCGCGGCGGCGCTGCTCGAGCGGCTCGGCTACACGCGCCTGCGGCGTCTCGCGGGCGGCCTGGACGCGTGGCGCGCGCAGGGCCTGCCGCTCATCGACGGCTACGCCACCCTGGTCAAGGCCTTCGGCGATCTCGCCCGCCTGCACTACGGCACGCCCACCCTGTCGCTGGCCGAGTTCGAGCGGCGCCGGCGCGCGGGGCAGCCCACCACGCTCATCGACGCGCGCCCGCGCGAGGAGTACGACTTCCTCTCGATCGAAGGCGCCGGCAACTACCCGGGTACCGAGTTGGCGCTGCGCGCCTTGCCCGAGGGCGAGCCCGATCATGTGTGGGCGGTTAACTGCTTCAGCCGCACGCGCGGCATCATCGGCGCCACCACGCTGCGGCTGCTGGGCGGCGCCAACGCCGTGTTCCTCGAGGACGGCGTGATGGCCTGGGGCCTGCGCGGCGGCGCGGTGGTGCAGAACGCCCGCCCCGTGGACGACATCCCGACCGAGGCGCCCGAGCTGCTGCGCGCCCTGGCCGATCGCCTGATCGCGTGCCATGGGCTGCCGGTGATCGATGCGGAAGGACTCGCACGGCTTTCGGCCGACGAGGAGCGCTCGCTCTATCTGTTCGACCTTCGGCCGTCGCCGCCGTCACCCGCGCAGCCCGGCGTGCGCCGAGTGGCCGGCGGCCAGCTGCTCATGCATTTCGAGAACCTTGTGGGCACGCGCCATGCGCGCATCGTGCTGGTCGACGAGCCCCACCGGCTGCGCGCGGCCGTGACCGCCTACTGGCTCGCGCAGCTGAACCAGGCCGAGGTCTTCGTGCTGTCGGGCGAGCTACCCCTGCTGCCGGCCCCTGCATCGGCGCAAGCGGCGGACGACCCGGACCCGGGCCTCGCGCCCGATGCGCTGGCGCAATGGATCGAGCGTGGGGATGCCGAGCTGCTGGACGTCGGCCCCAGCCTCGACTACGAGAAACGCCATCTGCCGGGCGCACGCTTCCTGCTGCCCGCATCGCTCGCACCGCTCGAGCCCCTGCTGGCTTCGGGTCGCCCGGTGGTCTTCAGCTCGCCCGACGGCGCCGCCGCCCGTTTCGCCGCGCGCGACGCGAGAAAGCGCTGGCCCGCATCGGCCTTCGCCTGGCTGGCCGGCGGCACCGAGGCCTGGGCGGCGGAGGGCAGGCCGGTCGAGTCGGCCTATGCGCCGCATCAGCTGCTGACCCCTTTCGACGACGACTGGGGCTCGGTGATGCGCGTCTTCGGCCCGCGCCGCGACGAGGTCTGGGCCGACTACCTCGCGTGGGAGCGCGGCCTGAGCCGCCGCGTGCTCGAGGATCCGGCGGTGCGCTTCCGCTTCTTCGATTGAATCGGCGGGCTGGGAGCGGGCCCCGTCGCGACCGGATTCACGCGGCGGGCTCTGCAGGCCAGAACAGCAGCGCTCGCAGCTACATGCTGCCGGTTAAGGCCCATCCCGGCGGGCGACGGGAGCAGTTGCCATCTGGGCACGCCCGCCCAGCACCTGAACAACTCGCGTCCCACGCCTCAACAGGGCCGATGTTCTTGCATTTAATTAACATCCATCATAATATCTGCGCGCTGCGTGGATTTGGCGCTCATCGGCGGGTGGCTATCTGTGGCGCCTCGCCTGTGCGTCATGTCGACGTCAGCTACATTGAAAGGATGCGCATCGATGGAGTCGAATACAGCCACCGCTGACCGGGTCGAAACCCGCCCTACTGCGGGATTGAGAGGCGCATCGTGGGACTCGAAGCTTGTTCCCGCGTCGTTGCAAACCAAGGTGATGCCGGTTGCCACCGCCGACGGCGCGCAAGTCGTCGGCTATCTGCATGCCTGTGGGGGCGAACAAGCCGTGGTGATGATCATGCACCCGCGCGAGCTGCTTGTGACGCACTACATGGTCCCCGCGCTCGTGCAGGCGGGCTACGCGTGCTGGGTGCAGGGTGCGCGCACCGTCGGCAATGACATCCGGCTGGAACACGAAGTGGCCTTGCTTGATGTGGCCGCTGGCGTCGGCCAATTGCGCTCGCTGGCCTTCAAGAAGATCGTCATGCTCGGCAATTCCGGGGGGGCGCCGCTGTTCGCCTTTTACAACCAGCAGGCCCTGACCGATTCCGGCCGCCGTCTCGGAAGCACCCCCGGGGGACGGCCGGTCAAGCTGGCCGACGTGGTCATGCCGGAGCCGGACGGCTTCGTCTTCGTCGCGCCGCACGGCGGCCAGGGCGCCCTGCTGATGAATTGCATCGATCCTTCGGTCGTGGACGAGCGCGACCCTCTGTCGGTCGATTCCAGCCTCGATCCGTTTAGCGAGGCCAACGGCTTCAGGCCGCGCCCGCAGAGCGCCCAATATGCGGCCGAATTCATGGGCCGCTATCGCGCGGCCCAACGGCGCCGCGTGGAACGTATCGACGCGGCCGCCAAGGCGATGATCACCGAACGCATGGCGGCCCGCGGACGCAGCAGGGCGGGGCGGGGCAATCGGCGCGACGACATGGCCGGCGCCCTCAACGCCATCTTCCAGGTCTGGCGAACCGACGCAGATCCGCGCGCCTTCGACTTGACGCTGGATCCGTCTGACCGTCGCTGGGGAACCGTCTGGGGCAGCGATCCCATGGCTTCCAACCTCGGCGCGGTCGGGTTCGGCCGCATATGCACGCCGGAAGGTTGGCTCTCCACATGGTCCGGCCTGTCCTCCAACGCGTCTTTCGAGCGCTGCGGCGCCAGCGTGCAGCAGCCCAGCCTGGTGATCTACTACACCGGTGACAACACGGTGTTCCCCAGCGATGTCACTGCCATCTTCGAGACCCTGGCGACCCGTGAGAAGCAGCGCATCGACGTGAAGGGAAACCATCACGGGCACGCCCTGGCTGCCGGCGAAGAGCTGCCGCAGTCAGTGGCCGTGCGCGCTGTGGTCTCATGGCTGGATGAGCGGTTCCGCTGATCATCGCGACTCATGAAACACACTGGCAACACCATCCTGATCACCGGAGCCAGCGTGCTGGTCATGCTCGCGGAATCGGCGCGCCAAACCAGTGAATGACGCGCATCTCCAGCTCCCTGCGTTTCCGGATGCTTCGGCTTCGGCTTCGGCAAGCTCGGGGTGCACACTCCGCTTGCTGTTTGACAGTGGTATTAATTAGCACTACGATCCCTCGACAGTCGTGCACTAGAACCGCCGATACGGCCACGGGTACCCCTTCCAGGAGACAAATCGATGCAGAGCGAAAGGTGTTCAGAGTTCAGCAGCCAGACGACGGCCTTGGAGGTGGCCAACGGGCACGACCTTTCGAACAGGACGGCCATCGTCACCGGCGGTGCCGGCGGGCTCGGGACGGAAACGGCGCGCGCGTTGGCCAGTGCCGGCGCGCAGGTAGTGCTTGCCGTTCGCGATGCGGCCGCGGGCGGGCGCGTGGCACAACAGTTGCGAGCCGAGTGGGGCGTGGCGGCAAGCGCCGAGGTGCTGGATCTCGCCAGTTTCGCGTCCATCCGGACGTTCGCAGAGCGCTGGGGAAACCGGCCGTTGCACCTGTTGATCAACAACGCTGGCGTGATGGGCGGGCCGCTGGCCTATACCGCTGACGGCTTGGAGAAGCACATCGGCGTGAATCACTTCGGGCATTTCCTGCTCACGACGCTGCTGGTGCCTGCCTTGGAGCGCGCAGGCCCGTCGCGGGTGGTGCAATTGACCTCGGGCGGCCATCGTCCCTGGCCGGTGGATTTCGACGACATGCACTTCCGCACCCAGGCCTACGCGCTCTTCGCCGCTTACGGCCGCAGCAAGGCCGCCAACGTGATGTTCGCGGTCGGTTTCCAGAAGCGCTTCGGGCCGCGGGGCATCACGGCCAACGCAGTGATGCCCGGAGTGATTCGCACCGAACTCATGCGCGACCTCAGCACGGAGGAAAGCACCTTCCTGTTCTCACGTGTGGCCGGCCTTCCGATGAAGACACCGCAACAAGGCGCGGCGACCAGCGTGTGGGCTGCAGTTGCCGACGAACTGGAGGGGGTTGGCGGTCTCTGCCTGGAGGATTGCGCGGTGGCAAAGCCGGCGCAGGATGACTCCTCCTCCGGCAGCGTGGCCGCCCACGTGCTGGACCCTGAACGGGCCGACCGCCTGTGGTCGGTCTCCGAGCGAACCACCGGCATCGCTTGAGGCCTGTTCCGTCGCAGCCTGCTGCGACACGCCAGTTCCCGCGCCCGCGTCGAACTGCATTCTTACGACACCGCACACGGAGAGATTCTTGGCAATCAGGCTATCGCCCCGAGTCCTGTTCAATGGCCTCCTGTTTGCCTTCTTTCTCTTGGGCGGATTCGGTAACGTCTTTGCAGCGGATCAGATCCTCGAGGACTACGTTCGTTGGGGCTATCCGGGCTGGTTTCACTATGTGAGCGGGGTGCTGGAGATGTCCACGGCGGCGCTGCTGCTCTTTGTGCGAACACGCATCGCTGGCGTGTTGGTCGGAACTGCAATGATGGTTGCGGCGGCGGGCACAGTCCTTCTTCATGGCGAATTCCTGCATGCGATCGCGCCCGTGGCGGTGTTGATCCTGCTGCTTGTGAATGGCTGGCTGGCGATGCGGCCTTGAATCAGAACCCAGTTCGCTTTTTTAATTGCGCGGTATAGCGGGCGCCTTGCACGGTCATCTGCGCAGCGGCGTCCTCGATGTCTGCGAAGTCCCGATCGGTGCCGGACCTGCCCGGCCTGGATCAAATCCCTGACGGCGCCGCCCATGTCCTCCGCCACCTCCGGGACGTGCGCGGGCCGGCTGTCAGTTCCGGCCAGCCGAGTGGCGCGGTTGCTTCATCTCGTTCGATCGTCCGGTCAGCTGCCGTTCCGGCCGCGCAGGGCGCTGGTTTCGCCTGGCAGCAGCTCGCCTCGCGCGTCCAGCGCCACCGCATAGTCGCGACGCGCGCCCTCGACGCTCACATAGCCCCGCTTGACATCGAGCGCGACCCGTTCCGGCTCGCGCAGGTTCGATGTGCCGTAGCCGCCGCCACCCGAACTCAGCACGCGAAGCCTGTCGCCGGCCTGCAGGTCCACAGAGGCTTTCATCTTGCGTTCCGGCGACGTGCCGGGCCGCTCGATGGTCGTGATCGGCACGGCGCCGTCTGCGCCGCCCTGGATGCCCCACGGCGCACATCCGGCCCGATCGAAGTTCAGCTGCGCCGTGCAGGGCGCCAGTGCGCGGATGACCTTCTCGTACCCGGTGCCGCCGCGGAACTGGCCAGCGCCAGCCGAGTCCGGGCGCACTTCGTAGTGCTCGAAGCGCAACGGATAGAGCTGCTCGATCGCCTCGATCGGTACGTCGAGCGTGTCGCCGTGCGCCATCGTCTTGTAGGGGCCGGGCCCGTCGTGCCCGGCCGATGCGCCCCAGCCGCTGTGGGTGCCCAGAAGCGCCAGAAACAGCTCACCGCTGTCTGGATGGCGTCCTTCGAAGACGTGCGAGCCGAAGTTGGCATGATGGCCGCCCGCCACGTGTTGCGGCAGCGCCGGCTCCATCGCGCGCAGGATGGTGTCGATGACGGTTGGCAGCGGTGGGCTGTACATCGACATCGCCGCGCGCCCGCTCGCGCTGAGGAACTTTCCATCCGGGATTTCCACGTGCAGGGGACGATAGCTGCCGTCGTTCGAAGGCTCGTGAGGCGCGCACAGATACTTGAAGGCGATGCGCGCCGCCGTCGTGGCCCCGCCGAAACGGCCCGAGTTGATGGAGCCCTTGACCTGGTCGGCCACGCCGGACAGGTCCACGGTCATCTCATCGCCGCGAACACGCACTACGACGCGGATGGGCACCGGCTTGCCGAGTTCCAGGTTGTCGTCGTCCAGGAAGGAACTCGCCTCGTACGTTCCGTCCGGGATGCGCCGTATCGCCTCCCGGGCGGCCATCTCGGACCTGTGCCAGGTCAACTCGACCGCAGCGCGGAGGGTCGGTAGCGAATATTTGCGGACCAGCTCGGCGATCATGTCGCGGCCGAGCAGGCAGCCGGCCAGTTGCGACTCGATGTCTCCCATCAGCATGCGGGGAAAGCGCGAATTCAGTTCGATCGTCCGGTACATGTCCGCGACCGGCTTGCCGTCCGACCAGAGCTTGACACTGCGGAACTGCATCCCTTCCTGGAAGATGTCGGTGGTGCCTACCGCCGCGGCAGAACCGACGGCCCATCCGCCGATGTCGATCCAGTGCACGATCACCGCCATGAACGCGACCAGCTCGGCGTCGACGAACACCGGCGTGTACATGATGACGTTGTTGAGGTGCTGGCCCATCGTGCCGGCATGGTTGGAGATGAGCACGTCGCCCGGCCGGATGCCGTCCCGCCCGTGGACGGCGAGCCCATCGCGCACGCCCACGCCCAGCGCGTCGGCGACGAACAGCGGTATCCCGCCGCCGGATTCCGAAATCAGGCGGCCTTCGGGGTCGACGATGCCGACGGCGTAATCCTTGAATTCGAACACCAGCGGGCTGTACGCGGTGCGGGTGATGTTGAGCTCGATCTGCTTGGGGATTGCCTGCAGGCTGTGGCGGATGATCTCCGCGGTGATCGGGTTGATGTCGGTCTTGGACATGAGTGGCACCTCCCTGCCTTTAGTGGAAACGAATGTGGATCTCGCCCAGGCGACCGATCTCGAAGCGGTCGTCGGGACCCACGACGGTCGTCGATCCGTACTCTTCGATGATCGCGGGTCCCGCGTGGGCGAAGCCAGGGGGCAGCGTGTACCGGCTGAACACCGGCGTCTCGAGTCGGCGTCCGCGCTCCGCGAAGTACACCGGCCGGGTGCGCGCCGGCCCCGGTGGCGAGGCCGCCACCTTGGGCGCCAGGAGGGCGAGATCGGGGCGTTCGACGTCCGCGAACGCGGTCAGTACCAGCGCGACGGTCTGGATGGGTGCGCCCTCCTCGACGTGACCGTAGCGGCGCCGGTAGATCTCCTCGAACTGGCGCCGGATGCCGTCGACGCCGTGCTGCGACTCCAGCGGCAGGCGCAACGAGTGCTTCTGACCGCGAAAGCTCAGCTCGACCTGCTGCTCGAACCGCAGCCGTGCGCCGGCGAAGTCGCGGGCCAGCGTGTCGGTCATTTCCACCTGCATGTCGAGGAAGCACGCACCCATCTCGTCGATGGAGCTGGGCTCCAGCAGCCGCAGGAATGTGCGCGCCTGGTCGACGCGGGCCTCGGCCAGGAGCATGCCGAGTGCCGAGAAGTTGCCTGGCTCCGGTGGAATCACGAGGTGCGGGATCGACAGCTCGCGCGCCAGCGCGGCCGTGTGCAGCGGCCCACCGCCGCCGAACGCCACCATCGCGAAGTCACGCGCGTCGTAGCCGCGTTCGATCGTGATCTGCTTGATGGCCGACGCCATCGTCAAGGCGCCGATCGACAGGATGCCCTGGGCCATGTCGTCGACCCCGCCCGGTCCTTCGAAGCCGAGCTGGCTGGCGAGCCGCGCGATGGCGTCGCGCGCCCCCGACTCGTCGAGCGGCATCTCGCCGCCGAGGAATGACGAGGGCGCGATGCGACCCAATACCAGGTTAGCGTCGGTGACGGTCGGCTCCGTCCCGCCGCGGCCGTAGCACACCGGGCCGGGCGTGGACCCGGCGCTGCGGGGCCCCACGTGCAGGCTGCCTTGTGCGTCCACCCACGCCACGGAACCGCCGCCGGTACCCACCTCGACGATGTCGAGCACGCCACCGCTGACCGGGAAGCCGCGCTCGTAGCCGCCGACGTAGTAGGGCGACTTCACTTCGAAACGGCCATTCTCGAGCACTGCGCACTTGGCGGTGGTCCCGCCCATGTCGAATGCGATCACCCGCTCGAGGCCGAGTTCGCGGGCGTACACGCCTGCGCCGATACAGCCGCCGACAGGCCCGGACTCCACCAGCATCACCGGGCGCTGCTGCGCCATCGCGGCCGAGAACACCCCGCCGTTGGACGCCATGAGGAAGAACGATTTCGTAAAGTCTTGCGCCGCGAGCCGGTCTTGCAGCCGGCCCACGTATTGCTGAAGCTTGGGGCCGACATAGGCATTGGCCACCGCCGTGGACGTGCGCTCGTATTCGTACCACTCGCGGCTCAGCTCAGTGCCTGCGCACACGTAGACGCCGGGCAACCGCGAACGCAGAATCTGCGCCGCGCGCTGCTCGTGAGCGTCGTTGGCATAGGCATTGATGAACGACACGGCCACCGCCTGGACGCCCAGCCGCTTCAGCTCGTCGGCGACGCGTTCGAGCCCGGCCTCGTCGAGGGGTTGGAGGATCTCGCCGCGCGCACCGACGCGCTCGCCGACCGTGAATCGCAGCTCGCGTTCGACCAGCGCCGGCTCACGCTCGTAGCGCAGATCGAAGGGGATCGGGCGATTGCCGCGGCGGATTTCGAGCACGTCGCGGAAGCCGCGCGTCGTCACCACGGCGGTGAGCGCGCCGTTGCGCTGCACGTAGGTGTTGATGACGAGCGTGGTGCCGAACTTGACGCTGCCGGTGCGCGACAGGTCGATGTCGGCCTTACGCACGCAATCCATCACCCCGTCGACGAATTCGGTGTAGTTGGTCAGGCTTTTTGTGTAGACGACCCGGCCGGTGTCGCGGTCGTAGGCGGCGAGGTCGGTGAAGGTGCCGCCGGTATCGGCAGCGACGATGTAGGTCAAGGCAATCTCCTGTTCAGGCTGAGCGCATTCAGCGCACGATCGGCCAGCGGGACGGCACGTTGAAGCCGGCGCGTGCGACCAGCGCGTCGGCGGCGGCTTGCACCCGGTCCGACAGCGCCGTTTCGTCGATGAAGGTCGGACGTCCTCCTTCGATGCGGATGCTGCCGTCGACGATCACCGTCTCCACGCTGCGCCCGTCGGCGTTGTAGACCAGGTTGTTCACCGGATTGAGGATCGGGCGCCATTCCGGGCGACGCGCGTCGAACAGGACGATGTCCGCTTTCTTGCCGGGTTCCAGCGAGCCGATGTCCTTCTCCAGGCCCAGGACGCGCGCGCCGTCGATGGTCGCCATCTCCAATGCCTTCTCCGCCGGAACGAGGCGCGTGTCCTCGCGCGCATCCTTGTACAGCGTCGCGGCGAGGTACATCTGGCGCATCGTCTCGGCCACGCCGAAGTCGCTGGAGTCGGTCCCCAAGCCGACCACCACGCCCTGCGCCAGCATCTCGGGCAACTTGCCGATCGCGGTCGTCCCGTAGCCGCAGCGCAACGAGGTCCCCGGGCAGGCCACGGCCCGCGTCTGCGTGCGCGCCATGATCTCGATTTCCCGGTCACTCACACGCAGGGCGTGGCCGAGCAGAACATTCGGCCCGACAACGCCGAGCTTCTCCAGGTATTCGACCGGGCGCATGCCATGCAAGCGCAGGCTCTCATCGACATGGACCTGTCGTGCTGACTGGTGGAAGGTCATGCCAACACCATGCGTGTCCGCCAGCCGCTTGCTGGCCACCGCCAGCTCTTCGCTGCACGCCGTGGTCGCATAGGCCAGCATGACCCATGCCGTGACGCGGTCGCTGCAGCGACCGTTGTAGCGCCTGATGACCTGTTCCAGCTCGGCCAGTGCTTGCGGCGTCGGCACTGTCCGGGTCTGGACCTTGTTGGGTACGTCGGTGACGTTGCGGCCCATGATGACCCGCGCGCCGGTTTCCTCGTAGGCCTGGAAGGCGGGATCGAGCCGCGGGGAGTCGCCCGGATTGAGGATCGTCGTCGTGCCGTACTTGAGGTGTTCCGTGAGGCACGAGAGCACGCCGAGATACTCCTCCTCCTCGCTGATCGCATCGCGCACCGAGCAGAAGTCCTCCACGTAGGTCGGGCCGATCTCGTCGAGCATCATGCCGCGCATGATCTGGGGGTAGAGGTGATCATGCGCGTTGACGAATCCCGGCGTGACCACCTTGCCCCTGGCGTCGATCACTCGGTCGGCGGCGACGTCTTGGAGCTCGGCGGCGGGTCCGATGCGACGGATCCGTTGGCCCTCGACCAGCAAGGAGCCATTCTGGATGATGCGGCGGTCACGATCGAGCGTGAACAGGTAATCCGCATGCTCGATCTTGAGCGTCTTCTGAATCATGGGGTAGCTTCGGCTGATGAAAGATACGAATGTGACTTTCCACGGCTGCGCGAAGCGCATCCGTGCGTGGGTCTTGCGGACGCGAAGCGCGGCCGGCAGGTGCCGGCGGCGCTTCGCGGGAGAGGGATGCTCCTAGGTGACGTCGCCGAAGGCGAAGAAGTCGTCCGTCAGGTTTCCCGGGTAGTACTCGATCTCCCACCAGTTGTGGTCCAGGTCCTCGAACAGGAGGGTGTAGGCGCCCCAGGATTGGTCAGCCGGCGGAACGACCTCGCGGATACCGTACTCGTCCTTGAGCTCGATGCATTTTTTGTAGGCCTCGTCGACCTCTTCCTTCGTGCCGACCTGAACGCCCCAGTGGTTGGCGATGCCCTGCGGCCGCGGCGCCTGTCCGAAGGCGAGCACTACGACGTGGAAGCGAACGCCCAGCGCGAAGATGACGCTCTCGGGAGCGATCTGCACGCAACTGAGGCCGAGGAACTCCTCGTAGAACCGCCGGCTCTTCTTGAGGTCATAGGATTCCGCCGTGCCGTGCGTCAGCAGCATCGACTTGACGACCGGATTGGGGTGTGGGCGATGTTCCCACGTCAGAACTTCGGTGGTTGCTTCCATGATTTCATGTCTCCTTCGGATGGGCGTGATGGGTACTTCAGGCCGTCGTTGCCTTCTCGGCAAGATCGGCTTCATTGAGGAACGCGTCGGCGAAAAACTGCGCTGCCGGCAAGTCGCGCAGGTTCACGAAGTCGCGTCGTGCGGCATCGACCATGGCGGGCGCGCCGCACGCATAGGCCTGCATGCCTGACAGGTCGGGGAAATCGGCCATGACGGCCTGATGAACGAATCCGGTGCGGCCTTGCCAGTGATCCGACGGCAGGGGCTCGGACAGGACCGGGACGAAGCGCAGCCGCTCGTGCCGCTCAGCCCACTGCCGGGGCTCGTCGGCCAGATAGAGGTCGCCGCGGCTGCGGGCTCCCCAGTAGAGCCAGATGTCGCGCTGGGTTTGCGCTTCCAGCGCGCGCCCGAGGAGGGCACGAATGGGGGCATACCCGGTTCCGCTGGCGACCAGGATGATCGGCCGGTCGCTGTCCTCGCGCAAGAAGAACGTGCCCAGCGGCCCGCGGATCGTGAGGGCGCTGCGCGCCTTCATCGCGCCGAACACATGATCGGTGAAGCGCCCACCGGGGCAGTGCCGGATGTGCAGATCGAATTCCCAGTTGCCGGCCACCTGCGGTACGGTGGCCAGTGAATAGCGCCTGGCTTCGCCATCGGGCAGTAGAACTTCGAGGTACTGGCCTCCCAAGTAATTCAGGCTCTTGCGAGGAGGCAGCCGCAGCGTCACGACCATCACGTCGGGCGCGGCGAGCCGCATCTCGGACACGATCACGCGCTGGACCTCGATCTTCCCGACCAGGGACACCTCCTGCGCCTCGATCACCAGATCGGTGAGCGGCATGGCCTGGCAAAGCAAAGCAAAGCCGGCGTCCTCCTCCTGCGCAGACAAGGAAGAGAATTTGTGCTTGACCGAGCCTTCGACCACGCGTGCGCAGCAGGTCCGGCAGATGCCGCTCGAGCAGCTGTACGGCAAACCAATGCCGTTGGCCAACGCGGTACCCAGCACGGTGCGGTCCGCTTCCACCGAAAAACTTCGATCACTCGGTTTCAGTCGGACGGAGAAACTCATTCTCGGCACCTTTCCATGACATGGGGCGCGAGCATAGCCATCATTGATAGGGATGTCAATGATGGTGATGCATTGAAAGAGCGCCGGGCAATTCCTCTTGACATACGCGAGCGGCGCCTGCTTCAGGTGGCTGGTGGCTGCCGAGAAGCTGATGTGACTTGACGTATTGCCATCCCAATTAAATACTGAGGCATCAGAGACAAAGAAGGAGTTGGGCATGTCGTACCGGTTGTTGAGCTTCGAGAAGGGTGGCGTCGCGCGCGCCGGGCTGGCCGTGGGAGAGCGGGTCTTCGACGCGGCGGACGCGACCGGGCTCCAGCGGTACGACGGCTTGCTGGCGATCCTCCTTGACTGGGAGGTTGCCGAACCGGCGTTGAGGCAGGCGGCGCAGCGCGCGCAGGCCGGCCTGCTCGATCAACCATCCACCTCGCTGGAAGAAGTCCGGCTGCTCGCTCCCCTGCCGGGCTCCACGACCATCTTCGGGGCGGGTGCCAACTATCAGGATCACGTCGAGGAGATGGCGCGAGTCCTGTCTCAGCCGGTGGGTCTCAACGCGAAGCAGCAGGGGGAGAGCCCGTTCCACTTCGTCAAGACCGGCCGGAACGCGCTGGTTGGTCCAGGCGCTGACGTGGCCATGCCTGGCTATTCCGTGCGCGTCGACCACGAGATCGAACTCGCCGCCGTGATCGGCAGGGCGGCGAGGAACGTGAAAGTGGAGGAAGCCCTCGCGCATGTCGCCGGCTACACGATTGCGAATGATCTGTCCGCGCGCGAGGTCGGGCGTCCCTTGACGCCGCAGGGATCGCCTTTCCACTACGACTGGATCACGATGAAGTGCTTCGACGGGGCGTGTCCGTTGGGTCCGTGGATCGTGCCCGCGGCGCAAGTTGGTGACCCGCAGCGGCTGGCGATGAAGCTCTGGGTGAATGGCGTCCTGATGCAGGACTCGAGCACCGATCGCATGATTTTCAGCGTGGCAGAGCAGATCGCGTGGCTGTCGACGCGACTGACGCTGCAACCCGGGGATCTGATCCTTACGGGCTCGCCGGCAGGCGTGGGTGTGCCGCACGGGCGGTTCCTGAAGGCGGGCGACACGGTGAGCTTGTGGATCGAGCGCATCGGCGAGATGTCCCACCGCATGGTTGACGCCGTCGATGTGAGTTGCTCAATCAAAAAGAATTGACAGGGCAGATAAATATCGACTAATCTTGCGTCAACATCGAGAGCAGACCGGATCCCCGATCAGTGGGCCAACACGGACGATCTGCGCCACCAGGAGATAAAGCAATGATTGGAGTGAAGGTCCCGATCCCGGGCGTCATCTATCCGCCCGTCGAGCGCCTGAAGCGCTATGTCGAGGGCGGAGAACTCGAACTGGAGACGTTGGTGGATGCGCTCAGCGCCTCCTTCTCCGCGAACGCCGGCCGTACCGCGCTGGCCACGGATGAAGGCGACGTGTCGTACGCGCAGCTCGACGACATCACCGATCGCTTCGCAGGGGCGCTGCTCGGGCTCGGCCTGGAGCCATTGGACCGGGTGCTCTTCCAATGCGGCAACTGCAAGGAGCTGGTCTACGCCGTGGTGGGTTGCCTGAAGGCAGGGCTCATTCCGGTCTGTACGCTGGCCGTGCACCGGGAGCACGAGATCGTCTATCTCGGCTGTCACACCGAGGCGCGCGTGCATATCGTGCAGGGCAACGACCCGAAGTTCGACCTGATCGACTTCGCGCTCAAGGTCCGGCCGCGAATCCCGACGGTGCACCATGTCATTTCCATCGGCGGCGAGGGCAAAGCGGGCGTGCTTCGCTTCGATGACTTGGTGTCCGCTCAGGAGCGAGGCAGCGCACGCGAGTCCCTGCGCAGCGTCCCTCGCGATCCCTTCCAGGTCGCCGTCTTCCAGCTCTCCGGGGGTACCTCCGGCGTGCCGAAGGTGATACCGCGCATGCACAACGACTACCTGCTGAACGCGCGGCTCACGATCGACGTGCTCGGATATGCCGTGGACGACGTGCTGTTCATGCCGATGCCCATGATCCACAACGCCTCGATGATCTGCTTCTGGCTGCCCTGTCTGCTGGCCGGTGCGTCGTTCACGATTCCGAGGGACCTGACCCCCGAGGCCTGGGGGCGCATCTTCCGCGAGAAGAAGCCCACCTTCATCGGCTTGATCCGCCCGCTTCTGCCGCGTCTCGAAGAGATGTTGCAGAAGGACTATGGCTCACTTGAGCGAGTGCGCGGCAGCTGGTCGCCGGACGGCGCGCGGCTCGTGCGCGAGAAGTACGGCATTCCGAGCCTTGCAATGTTCGGGATGACCGAGGGCATGAATCTCTACTGTCGCGAAGGCGATCCCGACGAAGCGCTCGACTGGACCATCGGCCGGCCGCTGTCCCGGTTCGACGAAATCCGATTGGTCGAGCCGGGCGGCGATCGGGAAGTGGCGCTCGGCGAGGTTGGCGAGCTGACCTGTCGGGGGCCGTACACGTTGAGCGGCTACTACAACGCTCCGGAGCGCAACCAGCAGGCCTTCACCGAAGACGGCTTCTACCGCAGCGGCGACCTCCTGGTGGAACGCATGATCGGCGGAAGGCGCTACTACGCCTTCGCCGGACGCACCAAGGATGTGATCGACCGCGGAAACGAGAAGGTCAACTGCGAGGAAGTCGAAAACGCGGCGTCCACCCATCCGGCCGTGTCCGGCTGCGCCGTCGTTGGCATGCCGGATGCGGTGCTCGGTGAGCGGATATGCGCGTTCCTTGTCATCAAGGAGGGCGAGTGCGCACCCTCCGTCGTCGAACTCGGACGCCACTTCGAGGTGCTCGGCCTAGCCAAGTTCAAGTGGCCTGAGCGCATCGAGGTGATCGAGGCATTGCCGGTGACGAAAGTCAACAAACTCGACAAGGCCGTGCTTCGCAGCGCCATCCGGGCCAAGTTGGCCGAAGAACAAATAGCCCAGGCGGCCTGGGCTGCGGGAGTGAACGCAGCATGACAACCCCTCAATTGATGCTCAATGGGGTTCACCATTCGGCGCGGCCCACCTGGAGGCTGGCCGAGACGGTCGCGTTCTACAAGGATGTACTCGGTCTCCCATTGGTGCATACCGTATCAGCCCGCGGTTGGGGGCCGGCCGACCATCCGGACTTCCTGCACTTCTTCTTCGACAGCGGCCAGGGCAGCACGATCGCCTTCTTCTACTACCTCGGCAACGACCAGCCCGAGCACCTCGTGCACCGGCCTGAGTACGACAACGACGCCAACCATACAGCGTGGAAGGTCGAGACACGCGAGGAGCTGATCGCTTGGCGCGCCCGCCTGGAAAGCCGAGGCGTTCCGATCCTGTACCAGATCGAACACGAGGTCATCGAGTCGATCTACTTCCGCGACCCCAACGGCTATTACCTGGAGATCACGAGGCCGCTGCGGACCTTCAACGAGATCGATGCGCACGACGCGGAGCTGACGCTGCGAGCCGCGGTCGAGGATGAAGCTGCGCAGCGGACGGCGGGCGGCCGCCAGCGGAGCATCGAATCCGTGTGGCGTGCCAAGGGTGAACTCGTGTCGCGAGAGTTGCCGGAGTCGCTCTGATGGTCACCGTCTTCGTTCCGGATATCGCCGAGTTCGAGCCGCTGCTGAAAGCCGCGGCAATGGCGGGCTGCCGAGTCCGCAAGCCGGTGCACGGGTACTGGCGCATCGAGGCCGAGCGCGTGCTCGAGTTCTCGCGCAAGGAGCTCGGCCTGGGTCCTGCGTTGTGGAATAGCGCCTTGTCCGGTGGATTCCGGGGGCGCATCACCGAATACGGGCGCGATGTCATGCGCATCGAAAGCGAAGGCGCGCCATGAAGATCCATGTGATCGGGGGCGGCCCGTCCGGCTTGTACTTCGCCTTGCTGGCCAAGCGCCGGTTCGCGGGTGCCCGGGTCGAGGTCTTCGAACAGAATCCGCAAGGTGCCACGTACGGCTTCGGTATCGTGCTGGCGGACCGGGGACTCGACCGCCTCCAGCGGGCCGACGAAGCATCGTACGCGGCCATCGTGAAGGCCTCGTTCTTCACGCGCCATCGGGTCATCAAGCACCCTGGCGAAACCATCTTCATCGATGGCGGAGGCTACGGTGGGGCCATTGCTCGGCTGCGCCTGCTGCAGATTCTGGAAACGCATTGCCAGGCCGCGGGCGTCCGTCTGCATCATGGCATGCGCATCGACGACCTCGACGACCTCGACGCCATCGAAGACGCCGACCTGGTGGTGGGGGCCGACGGTGTGAACTCAGTGTTGCGCAAGCGCCATGAGGCGGCGTTCGGCACCACAAGCTGGATGTTGACCAACAGGCTTGCCTGGTACGGCACGGAGAAGCATTTCCCCTATCCGGTGATGTGTTTCCGTCGGTACCGCGGCGGGCATTTCGTCGGCGTCGCTTACCCGTACAGCGAGCGCATGAGCACGTTCGTGGCCGAGTGCGACGCCGGTACCTGGACTCGGCTCGGCCTGGACGCGATGAGCGACGACGAGCGTCGCGGGTTGGCCGAGCAGGTGTTCGCGGAGGAACTGGGCGGCTGTGCGCTGATCAGCAACAAGTCGCTCTGGCACAGCCTGCCGGTGGTGCGCAGTACGCAGTGGTCGGTCGGACACCGTGTCCTGATCGGTGACGCGCTGCACAGTGCCCACCCGAGCATCGGGTCGGGTACCCGCATTGCGATGGAAGATGCCATCGCGCTGGCCGACGCACTCGCGAGTTCGCCGGCCGACATGCGCAGCGCGTTGGCGACCTTCCGCCTGGCGCGCGAACCCGCGAAGGCCAAGCTCGTGGCCGCCGCGGAAAAGAGCTTCATGTGGTACGAGAGCTTCCCGGCCAAGGTGGACGCGCTGGATCCGATCCCCTTTGTCTTCGACTTCCTGACCCGAACCGGCCGGGTCGATGCGGCCCGGCTCTACGCCGAGTACCCGCGTTTCATGAAGCGGTACGGCGCGAACTTGCCGGACCCGTCGCGCACTTTCGCGTGTGACCGGGCCGAGGTGCGCCAATGAGACATCCTGGGTCAACCTCCCTCGCTGGAAGCGAGCTTGAGGGCGCCAAGATGGCGCGCTGGGTCATAGGGAATGCGGTCGGTCCATGCGCGCCAGATGACGCGCAGCCAAGCTCGCGCGAGGATGCGGATCGCATGGGGGTGATCGCAGCCGCGGGCACGCGCTGCGGCGTAGATGGAGCGTGCCCAGTCGTTGGCGTGACGCGAGTTGTCGGCCAGGCAAGTGATGGCCTGGCGCAGGCGGTGATTGCAGGCCCATCGGAAGGCCACGCTGCGGGTCTTGCCGGACTGGTAGGTCACTGGGACGGCGCCAGCTTCAGAGGCCAGCTGATCGAGCGTGGGGAAACGCTCGCGCACATCACCCAACTCGGCCAGGATCTGCGCGGCGCAGACACGGCCGGCCCGCGGGAAGGACATGATGATCTGCCCGTCGGGCAGCGACTCGACGAAGCGCTCGATGCGTCGCGTGAGTTCGGCGATCTGTTCGACCAGCGGCTGCAGCACCGCCACCATCGAGCGCACGAGCTGCCCAGCAGCCTCATTGGTGAGGGGGCCGGCCAGGCCCGTTGCGGCGCTGTTGAGCCGCACCAGCAACTCGGCCGGACTGCGGCGTCCGCTGTAGTGCTGGCTGCGGCAGAACCGGTTCAAGGCGGCCTCGCTCAGCCGGGTGGCCGACACGGCCGAGGGATAGCGCTTGAGAAACGCCAACCCGATGGGCGAAGTGATGTCGCAGAAGATGCAAGCCGCGCCGGGCCAGAAGGCCTCGAGCGTGCTGCGCAGTTGGTTGCCCAGTGCCACGCGGGTGGCCACCAGATCGTCGCGCGAGCGCACCAGCGCACGCAGCGCGCGGATCGAATCGGACTGCGGCGACAACTCCCCCCAGCGGTGGCCGTCGGTGCGCAGCAGGTCGGCCAGCAGGTAAGCATCGGAGGCATCACTCTTGGCGCCATGGCTGCGGTAGCGCGGACGGCTGGCCTTGACCGCGTTGGGATGAATCGGAAAGACACGATGGCCGGCCTCGACCAGGGCGTCGACGATCAGGCCCGAAGGCCGCTCGATGGCGATGCGCACACGCGCGCCGAAGCGAGCCAGGCGTCGCATCAACTCGGCCAGGCCCTCGCGATCGTGGGCGATCTCGAAGCGCTCAAGCACACGGCCTGTGATGTCGACGACACACACCGCATGGGTGTGCACGGCCCAGTCCAGGCCGACAAACACGCTGCTGCAAGCATTGGTACTCATGGACAGACTCCTGGAAGTTGCGGTATGACTGCCCGTGTCGGAAGGCGCGGCGGGAAGCTCATAAATTGGCGCTCCAGCTGGGTAGGCCTGGCGCTACATCCTGTGGCCCGTCGTGGCCTTCCGGCACCCTGCGGGCTGCGGGTCTCATTCGGGCCTTTGAAAGGCAAGCGCACTAGGCAGTCACCGCAGGGGCACGGAAGTCGGTCGATACCTTCGGTTGTTCTCCTCGACGGCGTCAATGCCGCACACACGCAAAGTCCTCGCGCTGAACACGGGTTGACCACCGGGTGCTTCGCAGTTGTGGACAACACGCTTCGTGGCCTGACAAAGGGCCAGCGCGTTGTCCACAACCAAGCCCGGTGGACAACCCTGCGCCGCAGCACTTCGGCGGCCTTCAACCAAAGAGAGCTTGCCTTATGAGCGCGCTCGAAGCGTCGGCGTCGCCGGACACCGGCCTGGTGCGGATGCGGCGGCGCGTGAGATGGGGAGAGTGCGATCCGGCCGGCGTGGTCTACACACCGCGCTTCTGCGACTACATCGTGGAAGCGCTGGACGCTTTCATGGAGCGCTTGCTGGGTGTCCCTCTGCAGCAGCGCATGGCCGAGATCGATCTCGGCACGCCCGCGAAGGCGATGCAGTTCGTCTTTCACCACTCGCTGCGACCCGACCAGGAGTTCGACATGCGCGTCTTCGTCAGCGACATCCGCGTGCGCAGCTTCGACCTGGCCATGGAGGCGCGGGACCTGGAGGGCCTGCGCTTGTTCGATGCGCAGTTCAGCGCGGTGTGCGTTCACCGGGCGGTGCGCGAGTCTCGCCCGCTGCCGGCCGTGCTCAGGGAGCGGCTGGAGGCCTATCGGGCCAGCTTCCCCTTCGGCAACGACGAACTCGACATGCCGCCGTAGCCCCAAGCCCGGACAACCGACGCGGCAGGTCACTGAACGCGATCGCTGTTCGATCCTCAGGAAGTAAGAGATTGGAGACAAGATGAAACCGATGAAAGAGCGGCAGCGGAAGCGTGCGAGCAACCGCGCCCACGCCCGCCGTCGCATGCGCCGAGCACTCGCGCTGCTGACGTGCTGCGGAGCGCCACTGGGGGCCTCCGCCATGCCGCTGGAGACAGACAATCCCGATCTGTCGGTGCGCTGGGACAACACGGTGCGCTACAACCTCGGCGTGCGCGCGCAACGGCAGGACTCGGCGGTGCTCAACAACACGAGCTACGACGACTCCGATTCGAAATTCGGGCGCGGGGACGTCGTCACTCACCGGGTCGATCTCCTGAGCGAGTTCGATGTGAAGTACAAGCAGCGATTCGGGGGGCGCATCAGCGGGGCGGCCTGGTACGACCACGCCTACCGCAACACCGAAGTCAAGTCGAACCCGTTGTTCACGGTCCCCGGGTTGGGCAACCTGAGCGGCGCTTACCCCGGAGATCGTTACTCCGCGTACACCCGGCGCTGGAACCGAGGTCCCTCCGGTGAGCTGCTCGACGCCTTCGTGTTCGGCCGCTTCGACGCCGGCGCCACGCCGGTGGACGTACGTCTGGGCCGTCACAACGTCTACTGGGGGGAGTCGTTCTTCTCCTTCGTTCATGGGGTGTCGTACTCCCAGGGCCCGGTGGACCTGCGGAAGCTCTCCACCACGCCTGGCGTGGAGATCAAGGAACTCTATCTGCCGCAGGCCCAGGCGTCGGGCGAGGTGCACCTCACGGACAACCTGAGTGTCGGCGCGCAGTACATGCTGGAGTGGGATCCGTCGCGGCTGCCCGATGGCGGCACCTATCTGGGCGCAGTGGACTTTTCGTCGCTCGGTGGCGGCACCTATGTGATCAACCCGGCGTCGGCGAACGCAATCGCTGGCAGGTTCGGCATGCCCCCGGGATCGATTGCCGCCGTGCCATTCCTCGGCGTACAAGACCGGCCCCGGAACCGGGGCGACTGGGGCGCCAAGGCGACTTGGCGACCCGAGGCACTCAACGGAGCGCTGGGCTTCTACTACCGCGAATACACCGACCGCTTTCCGCAGTACGTGCAGGGCGGCCTGCAGCCGTCGGGCTTTCCCACCGACCTGCGCTTGTCCTACCTGCCCGGTGCAAAGCTCTTCGGCGTCAGCCTGAGCAAGGAGATCGCAGGGCTGAGCCTGGGCTCCGAGATCGTCTATCGCAAGAACACTGGCTTGGTCAACGGCGCGGCCACGCTGGCCGGCGCCGAGCCGCGCGGCAACACCTGGCATGCGCTGGTCAACATCCTCGGGCTCATGCCGGGCAACGCGCTGTTCGACAGTGCCACCTACATCGCCGAGCTGACCTACAGCCGCCTGGACAAGGTGACTAGCAACGGGGCCAACTACGCCGGCGTGGGCTATCCGGGCTGCCCGACGGCTGACAAGTGGGACGGCTGCGCCACGCGCGGCGCCTGGGGAATCGCGCTGCGCTTCGAGCCTGTCTGGTACCAGGTCTTCAGCGGCGTCGACCTCAAGGCGCCGATGTTCCTGCAAACGGGCCTGAAAGGTAACTCGCCCGTGCCCTTTGGCGGAAACCAAGGCGCGGGGTCCTACAGCCTGGGCCTCACCGCCGAGGTTCGCGGCAAGTACAGCTTCAGCCTTCAATACAACGGCTATCTGCTCAAGACAAAACAAGGGCTGGTCAATGGCATGCCGGCGGTCAGCGCCGTGAACGGCCTGGGCAATACCTTCGCCGACCGCGGCTGGGTCTCGCTGACCTTCAAGACGACGTTCTGAGTTGCAAGGAGACAAACATGAAGAAGTTCGCTCGCTGGTCCGCCTGTGCGCTGGCGCTGGCCGCCGGCCTGATCCACGCCGGCGTCACGCCGGAAGAGGCCAAGCAGCTCGGCACAACGCTCACGCCGTGGGGCGCCGAGATCGCAGGCAACAAGGACGGAACCATTCCGCCTTACACCGGTGGCCTGCGCAAGGCGCCACCCGACTATCAGCCGGGGAGCGGGTTCTACCCGGATCCCTACAAGGACGACAAGCCCCTGTTCACGATTACGTCGAAGAACATGGCCGAGCACGCCGAGAAGCTGACCGAAGGACAGAAGGCATTGCTCACGCGCTACCCGGATTACCGGATGGACATCTACCCCACCCACCGGTCGGCGGCGATGCCGCAATCGGTGATCGATGCCACGGTGAAGAACGCCACACGCGCCCAGACGACGGGCAACGGCCTCGGCATCACGGGTGCGGAAGGGGGCCTTCCGTTCCCGGTGCCCAAGAACGGCTATGAGGTGATGTGGAACCACCTGCTGGCCTATTCCGGAGAAGTGGTGGAATTCACCTCGAGCAACTACTACGTGGACCGCACCGGCCGCCGGACACTGACCGGCACTTCGAACATGCGCTATGAGTATCCGTACTACCAAGCGGACAACCCGGAGCGCAACAGCATCTACCTCAAGCAGAACACCAACGCAATTGCGCCGGCAGCGCTGGCCGGGCAGCAGTTCATCCTGGTCGACCCGCTGGACTTCACGACGGCCGATCGCCGCGCCTGGCAGTACGTGCCCGGACAGCGCCGCGTCAAGGTCGCACCTGAACTGGCCTACGACACGCCCTACTCCGCAGGGGCGGGCATGGTCACATTCGACGACATCGGGGTGTTCTCCGGACGGATGGATCGCTACGCCTTCAAGCTGCTCGGCAAGAAGGAGATGTACCTCCCGTACAACGCCTACAAGCTCTACCTGTCCCAGCAGACCAACGACCTCGAAAAGGGCATGGCCGTCACCGGGACGCCGAAGTTCCTGAATCCGGACTACATGCGGTGGGAACTGCACCGTGTCTGGGTGGTCGAGGCCGAGTTGCTCGACGGAAAGCGGCACCTCTACAAGAAGCGTGTCTTTTACTGGGACGAGGACAATCCCGGGACGGGCATGTCCGACCAGTACGACAACGCCGACAAGCTGTTTCGCGTCAGCATGTCGCTGCCGATCCAGCTGTACGACAAGGACATCGCGTATGCATTGCCCTGGCTGGTCTACGACCTGTCGAACAATGTCTATGTCATGTGCGGCATGGCGGGCAACGGTCCCCTCAGGGCCGGCCTGAACGGTCCGGGCTCGGCGCCGACCTGGACCAAGCGCGACTGGTCTCCGGAATCAATGGCGGCGCGGGGCGTCCGATAGCCATGACGGGCTGTTGTGCTTCAACGCGCGCCCTGACCTGCGGCAGCGAACCGGCCGGCTCCGTCATGGGCGCACTGCATCGGCGGCTGGCGCGACTCCAGGTGCATGTCCGGTCTGCGCTGTGGGCATTCGTGATGCTGCTGCCTGCGGCAAGCAGTGCGCACGTCGTCCTTGAACCCATCGAGATTCCGGCGACCGCAAGCCGGCTGGCGGTCAAAGGACCGATCAGCGCGGTCGCGGCAGCCGGAGACCGGATCGTTGGTGTCGGGGTCCGTGGTCATATCGTGTACTCGGACGATCGTGGCCAGACCTGGGTACAGGCGCGCGTGCCAGTCAGCGTCGACCTCGTGAGCGTGCAGTTTCCGACCCCGATGGTTGGTTGGGCGACGGGGCATGATGGTGTGGTGCTCAAGAGCATCGATGGGGCAAAGACCTGGACGCTGGTGCTCGATGGACGGCGCGCCGCACAGCTCATGGCCGACTACTACGCGGCGCAGCAAGCCACGGGTGACGCGCGCATGTCCGCGGCACTCGCCGAGGCCCAGCGTTTCGTGAAGGAGAACGGCGCACGGCCGTTTCTCGATGTCTGGTTCAGCGGCACGGATGCGGGCTTCATCATCGGCGCCTGGGGTGTCGTACTGCACACCACCGACGGCGGCAAGACCTGGACGCCTTGGCTGCATCGCGTCGAGAACCCGGCCGGTGCCCATCTCTACGCGATCCGCGCCGTTGGTTCGCAACTTTGGATCACCGGCGAACAGGGCTTGCTGTTGAAGATGGATTCCGCCGGTGAACGCTTCGCCAGCAGCCACGCGCCCGAGGGCGCAAGTCTGTTCGGTGTGCTGGGCAAGCCGGACTTCGTGCTGGCGTATGGCCTGCTTGGGCGAGCCGTCGTGTCACGTGACGGCGGCAAGACCTGGGAACAGCCATCCGGTCTCGGCTCGTCCTCGCTGACGGGAGGCACGGTGCTGGCCGACGGCCGCGTGATCCTGGTCGACGGCCGCGGTGGAGTCTGGGTGAGCCGCGATGATGGAAGAAGCTTCGCTGCCTGGAACGCAGGCGCCTTGCGGCCTTACACCGGCGTGATCGATGCCGGCAACAACACTTTGGTTCTGGCAGGTCTGGGCGGCGTGCGTGCGCTCAGCAGCGCCACACCTTGACCGCGAGCACCTCTTTCATGATCACCGACATTCACTCGGACGCGATGCCCGTCGTCAGACGGATCGAGGATTTCGATCCGCGCTCCGGCAACTGGCTGGAGCGAACCATCTTCAACCATCGTGCGTTGATGCTCGTCCTGTGCTTCGCGGCGTCTCTCTGGCTCGGCTGGCAGGCCCTGCACTTGCGTGTCAACGCCAGCTATGAGGAGATGTTCCCGCAGTCGCATCCCTATATGCGCAACTACCTGGAGCACCGCGAGGATCTTGGCGCCCTGGGCAACACCGTCCGGATCGCGGTGGAGAACACGAAGGGCGACATCTTCGACCCCGCCTATCTGCAAGTGCTGGCCAAGGTGACAGATCAGGTGATGGTCACCAAAGGGGTCAACCGAGGCTGGGTCAAATCGCTGTGGTTGCCCACGGTGCGCTGGACCGACGTCATCGCCGAGGGCTACGCCGGCGGGCCGGTGATGCCCGACGGCTTCGACGGCTCACCCGCAATGCTCGAGAAGCTGCGGCTGAACGTGCAGCGGGCCAACCTCGCCGGCCAACTGGTGTCGCCCGATTTCAAGTCGAGCATGATCGTCGTGCCGATGCTGGACCACGATCCCGACACGGGCAAGCCGCTCGACTACGAAGAGTTCGGCCGCGTTGGCATGAAGGCTCTGCGTGCGCTCGAGACGGACACCGTCAAGGTGCACGCGGTGGGTTTCTCGGTACTGATGGTCGAACTGATCGAAGGCCTGCGGCAGGTGATGCTGTTCTTCGGGTTGGCGGTGCTGCTCGCCGGCGCGATCGTCTATGCCTACTCCCGTTGCCTGCGCAGTACCTTGTTGCTGCTGGCGGTGTCGCTGCTCGGCGTGGTGTGGTTGCTGGGATTGATCTCGCTGCTCGACCGTGCGCTGAATCCGTACTCCATTCTCGTGCCATTCCTGATCTTCGCCATCGGCATCAGCCATGGCGCGCAGAAGATGAACGGCATCGCCCAGGACGTGGCACGCGGCACTCACCGCTACGTCGCGGCGCGTTATACGTTCCGGCGCCTGTTCCTGACCGGGCTGACGGCGCTACTGACCAATGTGTTGGGGTTCGCGGTGCTGATGTGGGTCGACATCCCGGTGATCCGCGAGATGGCGTTCATCACCAGCATCGGCGTGACGGTGCTCATCTTCACGAAGCTCGTGCTGATTCCCGTGGCGCTGTCGTACATCGGCGTCAGCCACCGCGCCGCACAGCGGCGCCTGGCACTGGACCAGAAGCGGGAGCGAAGCGGCGGTGCCTCCGGCCTCGCGTTCGTGGTCCGGTTCTGCGAACCGCGTTGGGCCACCGCCGCCATCGCGACGGCAATGCTGCTCGCCTGTGCGTCCTGGGCGATCGGCCGAAACATGCAGGTTGGCGACCTGGATCCCGGGGCCCCGGAGGTTTGGCCTGGCTCCACCTACAACCGCGACGTCGATTTCATCAACCGCAACTTCGGCCTGTCGAGTGATCAATTCGCGGTGATGGTCGCAACGCCCAGGAACGGAGGCCAGCAGTACGACACACTGATCGAGATGGACCGCCTGGGCTGGCTGCTGCAGCAAGACCCGGACGTGCAGGCCGTGAACTCGATCGCAGCGGATGTCCCCCACGTGAACATGGGCCAGTTCGAAGCGAACCCCAAGTGGCTGACCATCCCACGCAACAGCAACGCCGGCGTCGCCGTCTACACGATCTACACGCAGAAGGGCCTGGAGCTGGTCAATGCCGATTATTCGCTCATGCCCGTGGTCGCCTACCTCACGAACCACAAGGCTGAAACACTCGCCCGCCTGCTCAAGACGGTGGAAGATTTCGCGCGCAAGCGCGACTCCGAGACGATCAGATTCCTGCCGGTGGCCGGCAGCGCCGGCATCGAGGCCGTCACCAACGTTGTCGTTCGCAAGGCGCACTTCGAAATGCTGTGGCTGCTGTATGGCGCCGTGGCGCTGCTGTGCTTTGTCACCTTCCGCAACTGGCGCGCGGTCATCGTCGCGCTGATCCCGCTGCTCATCACGGCGCTGATCAGCGAGGCAGTGATGGTCCTGGCCGGCATCGGCCTGAAAGTGGCCACGCTGCCCGTGCACGCGCTAGGCGTTGGCGTGGGCGTGGACTACGCGCTCTACCTGCTGAGCGTGCAGCTGGCGATGCAGCGCCGCGGCGCCAGCTTGGCACAGGCGTACGGGGCAGCAGTCAGCTTCACCGGGCGCGTCGTGGCTCTGATCGGTGTGACGATGGCTGTGGGCGTCATCACATGGACCGCATCGCCGATCAAGTTCCAGGCCGACATGGGCCTGCTGCTGGCGTTCATGTTCGTCTGGAACATGGTCGGCGCCCTGGTGCTCATTCCGGCGCTCTCGTACTTCCTGTTGCGGCAGGTGCCGACGTCGCCTGCGGCGGCGCCCCCGGCTGAGAAAGCTGTGCCAACGCCCGCGTTGAACCTTCGCGCGGGCCCCCTCGTCCAGGAGATGTGATGAAAGACGTGTTCGTCGTCGCGGCTGCCCGCACCGCTATCGGCTCGTTCGGCGGCAGCCTCAAGGATGTGCCGCTGGCTCAACTTGCGACCGTGGCGGTCCGCTCAGCGCTGGAGCGAGCGGCCGTGGACCTCCCAGAGATCGGGCTTGCGGTGGTCGGCAATGTGATGCCCACGGAACCGCGAGACGCCTTCCTGTCGCGCATCGCGGCCCTCGACGCCGGGTTACCGCAAGAGACCCCGGCGTTCAATGTGAATCGCCTGTGCGGGTCCGGGCTGCAGGCGATCATCGCGGCCGCCCAGGCGATCCAGACCGGTGACTGCGGCATGGCGGTGGCGGGCGGGGCGGAATCGATGAGCCGCGGCCCTTACCTGTCTCCCAGCCTGCGCTGGGGCGTCCGCATGGGCGACGCGCCGATGGTCGACTGCCTGGCAGGGATCCTTCGCGATCCCTGGGAAGGTTTTCACATGGGCATCACGGCCGAGAACGTGGCCCGGCGCCACGGCATCACACGCGAGATGCAGGACGAGATGGCCTGGCGTAGCCAGCAGCGCGCGGCCCGGGCCATCGCGCAGGGCCGCTTCAAGGAACAGATCACGCCGGTTCGCATCCGGACCCGACGGGGCGAGGTGGACTTCGAGGTCGACGAGCATGTCCGTCCGGACGTCACGCGCGAGTCGCTGGCGAAGATGAAGGCGGCCTTCAAGGAAGACGGCTTGGTCACTGCCGGGAACGCCGCGGGCATCAACGACGGTGCCGCCGCAGTGGTGCTCGCCAGTGGCGATCGCGTACAGGCGCTAGGCCTGCGGCCGTTGGCTCGCCTGGTCGGTTGGGCGCATGCGGGAGTCGAGCCGGCGTACATGGGCATCGGCCCGGTGCCCGCGACGCGGGCGGTCCTGGCGCGCACCGGTTTGAAGGTGCAAGACCTGGACGTGATCGAGTCGAACGAGGCGTTCGCGGCGCAAGCTTGTGCAGTCTCGCGCGAGTTGGACCTCGATCCGGAGAAAGTCAATCCGAACGGCTCTGGCATCTCGCTCGGACACCCGGTGGGCGCCACCGGCGCGATCGTCAGCATCAAGGCGATCCACGAGCTGCACCGCATCGGCGGGCGCTATGCCCTTGCGACGATGTGCATCGGCGGCGGCCAGGGCGTGGCTGCGATCTACGAGCGCGCCTGAGTCGGATGTCCGGCCGAGAAGGAAAATGGATCCGCCATGTCGAAGGTCCGCAAATTTCTTTCCGCGCTGGAGTTGGGGCTGGTGCTGGTGCTGGTGCCGGCCGGTGCGAGCGCGCAGGCCCAATCCTGGCCGTCGCAAGCCGTCAAGATCGTCGTGCCCACGCCGCCAGGCACCGGACCGGACATCGTCGCCCGCCTGTGCGCCGAAAAGCTCTCGGCAATGTGGGGCCAGCCGGTGATCGTGGACAACCGGGCGGGCGCCGGCGGCATTCCGGCGATGAGCGCGCTGGCCCGCGCTGGCGACGGTCACACGTTCGGTGTCATGCCCACGGCGGTGATCGCGTTGACACCGCATCTGTTCCGGAACCCCCAGTTCGACGTGGACAGGGACGTAGTGACTGTGTCCAACATCGTGATCTCGCCCCTGCTCCTCGTCGCCACGCCCAGTCTGGGCGTTTCCACTCTGCCGGCCCTGGTGGAACTCGCCAGACGCAAACCCGGCGGCGTGAAGTTCGCGCTCCCACAGCTGAACTCGGTGCCGCACCTGACCGGCGAAATGCTCAGCGCGGCCACGGGCATGAAGATGCTCTCGGTGCCCTACAACGGATCCGCCGCTTCCATCACGGCGACGATCGCGGGGGAGGGCGGACAGGTCACCATCGACAGCCCGGCGCCGCTGATGGGACACATCCAGTCCGGTCGTCTCAGGGCGATCGCAGTCATGTCCTCGAAGCGGCTCCCCGGACTGGACCACGTGCCCACAGTGGCGGAGACGGTGCCGAACTTCGAAGCAGCGGGTTGGTTCGCGCTGTTCGCACCGGCGAAGACCCCGGCCCAGGTGACGACCCGCGTCAACCAAGACGTCAACCATGTGCTGCAGATGCCCGACGTCACCGCCCGGTTGGCCGAGCTTGGCTTGCAACCGGCACCCGGCTCTCAGGCCGGCGCGACCCGGTTCGTGAAGGCGGAGCGCGAACGATGGGCAAAGGTGGCCAGGGACATGGGTCTCCAGCCCGAGTGATCGAGTAGTCTTGCAATGCCGGCATCTTCCGTGACAACGGATTGGAGACTGGCATGCTGCCGATCGCGCCGCAGGCATGATGGCGGTCTGGCATTGCACGCAGCGATTGAACCGAGCGGGGCCGGCATCGGCAAGCCCAATTCATCTGGGGTGATAATTCCCCCCTTACGCGTCCCCAGAGATGACGCTCGCCGAAAGGAGAACCAGCCCGACCATGCCCCGCAAAGCAAGAACACCAGCCGAAAGCGCGACGACGCCGGCAGTGGACAAGACGATGGCCAAACGAGCGGGACGTTCAGCGGCCGTGGCAGGAGGAACAAAGACTGTCTCCGCCACACCCCGGAAGGCGAAGGAGGCCGCAGGGCGCGCCGCCAGGCCGATCGCTGGCCGGCGGCCGGGACGGCCCGCCGGCGCGGACAGCGGCATGCTCGATCGATCGACTATTCTGTCGGTGGCCCTGCAACTGAGCAAGACGGTGCCCCTGTCGGAGCTCTCGGTGGTGCGGGTCGCGCGCGAACTGGGCGTGACCCCGGGGCTCATCCACTACTACCTGAGAGGCCGCGACCGATTGACTTCGGGCATCATGAACGCGTTCTATCGCGAAGCGGTCGAAAGTTGGCCCAGCGAGTTGCCGGACTGGAAGCAGAATCTCGAGGTGGTGGCGAACGCCGTTTATCGTGGTTATCTGCGATACCCGGGCATCGTTGTATATCTGGCGTCGCACAACCGCTATCGCCTGGTGCAGGACGTGGATGAAGGCGAGATCGATTACGGCATCCTGTTCTTCGAAAGATTCACCAGCGCGGTACGTGGAGCCGGTTTCGATGCGCTCCACACCGCGGGCTACGCTCACCTGCTGGCCGATCTCATCACTTCCTTCGCGCACGCCACGATCGCGCGTCGCTGGCCCAGCCAGCACGGTGAGTTCCTGAATGAGAAGCTCGCCAGCCTCGACCCGGCGCAATTTCCAAGCACGCATTTCATTCGCCAGAGCCTCACCAGCCTCAATCCCGCGGACGCCTTCAAGATGGGCTTGGAACTGGTCCTGCACGCGCTGGAGGTCGCTCGGGGCCAACCGGCCAGGATGCGGGTGGTGTGACCGGATCCAGGCCTGGCGATGTCTACAGTCGGATCAGCCCCTTCCACCAGGCGCCAGTCATCGACGAACGACGGCTTCGTGGTGGCCGAGTCAGACGCGCTCGTGCTCTGAGAAGGCCGGCAAGCTGATCCCGGGCTGCGCCCGGGGCCGCACACGCGTTGTCCAATGGTGCTTCGCTGCGGTCAGCACCGTGGGGACGACCCTGGATTGCATCGACCCCATCGAGATGTTCGACAGCGGTAAGGCCGCCCACAGGCTCCACGTGGAGGTGCGCAAGCCCGCCGGCCGTTATCAAGGAAACTCTGGCTTGGATTGACGAAGGACGCACTCGAGAGTAGCCGTTCAGGTAAGGCATGGCCGCCGGCCACGTGAGGTGATAGCCGACAACAACAAGCAGCGTTGAGCCGAAGGGCTGCGCGCTGTTGTGCGCAGAACCGATATCGATATGCGGAAATCGCGGTTCACGCCGGCCGCCGCGATGACTACGCTTCGCATCACTCGTCATAACAGGCCGGCTTCGCATGAAATCCCACACCGCCGAGCTGATCGTGCTGCCCTCCGCACCGCTTCACGCCCGGATCAAGAACACGCTGCGCGCGCGCATCCTCGACGGCAGCCATCCGCCGCTGTCGCAACTGCCCTCCGAGAGCGAACTCGGCGCCACCTTCGGCGCCAGCCGCATCACCGTGCGCCAGGCGCTGGGTGACCTGCAGAAGGAAGGCCTGATCTACACGCTGCAGGGCAAGGGCAGCTTCGTCTCGCGGCCCAAGGCGTTCCAGAACGTGAGCAGCCTGATGGGCTTCGCCGAATCGATGTCGGCGATGGGCTACGAGGTGATCAACCAGCTGCTGGACCTGCGCTTCGGCCCCGCCGCTGCGCAGGTGGCGCAGCGTCTCGGCCTGGCCGCAGGCGCCACGGTGACCGAGATCCGCCGCGTGCGCCTGCTCAACCGGGAGCCGGTGTCGCTGGAGATCACCTACGTGCCCGAAGCGCTCGGACGCAAGCTCGCGCAGGCCGATCTCGTCACGCGGGACATCTTCCTCATCATCGAAAACGAAGGCGGGCTGCCCCTCGGGCATGCCGACCTGAAGATCGACGCGATCCTGGCCGACGCCGAGCTCGCCGCCGCACTCGGCCTGGTCGAGGGCGCACCGCTGATGCGCATCGAGCGCCTGACCCATGACGCCCAGGGCAGGCCGATCGACTTCGAGTACCTGTACTTCCGCGCCGACACCTTCCAGTACCGGCTGCGCGTCGATCGCCACCGCCCCCAGGAGCACTGACATGCAGACCTTCGAGCATGAGTTCGACGTCGTCGTGGTCGGCGGCGGCACCGCCGGGCCGATGGCGGCGGTCAAGGCCAAGCAGGCCGATCCTTCCCTGCGCGTGCTGCTGCTGGAGAAGGCCAACGTCAAGCGCAGCGGCGCCATCAGCATGGGCATGGATGGTCTGAACAACGCCGTCATCCCCGGCCACGCAACGCCCGAGCAGTACGTGCGCGAGATCACCATTGCGAACGACGGCATCGTCAACCAGAAGGCGGTGATGGCCTACGCGGCCAACAGCTTCGCGATGGTGGAGGAGCTCGACCGCTGGGGCGTGAAGTTCGAGAAGGACGAGACCGGCGACTACGCGGTGAAGAAGGTCCATCACATGGGCAGCTACGTGCTGCCGATGCCCGAAGGCCACGACATCAAGAAGGTGCTGTACCGCCAGCTCAAGCGCACGCGGGTGGAGATCACCAACCGCCTGGTCGCGACCCGGCTGCTCACCGCCGAGGGCCGCGTGGCCGGCGTGATGGCCTTCGACTGCCGCACCGCGGACTTCCACGTGATCCGCGCGAAGTCGGTGGTGCTCAGCTGCGGCGCGGCAGGCCGGCTCGGGCTGCCGGCCAGCGGCTATCTCTTCGGCACCTACGAGAACCCCACCAACGCGGGCGACGGCTACAGCATGGCCTACCACGCCGGTGCCGAGCTCTCGGGCATCGAGTGCTTCCAGATCAACCCGCTGATCAAGGACTACAACGGCCCGGCCTGCGCCTACGTCACGGGGCCTTTCGGCGGCTACACCACCAATGCCGCGGGGCAGCGCTTCATCGAGTGCGACTACTGGTCGGGCCAGATGATGTGGGAGTTCTACCGCGAGCTGCAGGGCGGCAAGGGCCCGGTGTTCCTCAAGCTCGACCACCTGGCCGAGGAGACCATCTCACAGATCGAGACCATCCTGCACACCAACGAGCGGCCGAGCCGCGGGCGCTTCCACACCGGGCGCGGCACCGACTACCGCGAGCGCATGGTGGAGATGCACATCTCCGAGATCGGCCTGTGCAGCGGCCATTCCGCCTCCGGCGTCTGGGTCGACGAACAGGCACGGACGACCGTCGCGGGCCTGCATGCCGCGGGCGACATGGCCAGCGTGCCGCACAACTACATGCTCGGCGCCTTCGTCTACGGCCGGCTCGCCGGGGAAAGCAGCGCGGCCCATTGCGCCGGGCACGACTTCGCGCCGGTGGATGCCGGTCAGGTCGAGCAGGAGCGCACGCGTGTGCAGGCGCCGCTGCTGCGCGAGAAGGGCCTGCCGCCCAACCAGGTCGAATACAAGCTGCGACGCATGGTCAACGACTACCTGCAGCCGCCCAAGGTCACGCGCAAGATGGAGATCGGCCTGGATCGCTTCGAGGGCATCCACGAAGACCTCGACCGGCTGCAGGCGCGCGACCCGCACGAGCTGATGCGCGCGCTGGAAGTGCGCGCCATCCGCGATTGCGCCGAGATGGCGGCGCGCGCCTCGCTCTTCCGCACCGAGAGCCGCTGGGGCCTCTACCACGCCCGCGTGGACTTCCCCGATCGCAACGACGCCGACTGGCTGGTCCATGCGCAGCTCAGGAAGGACGAGCAGGGACGCATGGTCTCGTTCAAGCGCCCGATCGAGCCCTACATCGTGCCCATCGCCGAGACCGAGCGCTCGGCCTACCAGAAGCTGCGCATCCCCACCGATGCGCCCGTTGCCTGAACTCCCGGAGGACCCCCGCATGACCGCGACCATGACCCAACCCGTTCGCCCCGTCGCACTTACGCCGACGCAGGTGCCCGTCACCGTCGATGCCGACAAGTGCATCGCCCACAAGGGCTGCACCGTCTGCGTGGACGTGTGCCCGCTCGACGTGCTGGCCATCGACCTCAGCCGGGGTACGGCCTACATGAAGTTCGACGAATGCTGGTACTGCATGCCCTGCGAGAAGGACTGCCCGACGGGTGCCGTCCACGTCGAGATTCCCTACCTCCTGCGCTGACCGATGCGCCTTCGACTCGAACACAAAGCCCCATGACCATGAAAGCATCCCTCCTCCTGGCCTTCTCTCTCGCCTTCGCCACGGCCGTGCAGGCCGAGACCATCCGTGTCGCCATCGGCACGCAGGACACCACCATCAACTGCGCCACCGGCGGCCTGCTCATCCGCGAGCTCAAGCTGCTGGAGAAGTACCTGCCGCGCGACGGCCGCTACAAGGACGTGAGCTACGACATCCAGTGGAAGAACTTCACCTCGGGCGCACCGCTCACCAACGAGATGGTGGCCGACAAGCTCGACATCGGCTCGATGGCCGACTTTCCCGGCTCCAACAACGGCGCGGCCTTCCTGAAGGCCGGCAAGAAGAGCGTCTTCATCACCGTGCTGTCGGGCAGCACGCTGGGCAGCGGCAACGGCGTCGTGGTGCCCAGGCAGTCGAGCATCGCCGCGCTGTCGGAGCTGAAGGGGCGCACGATCTCGGTCCCCTTCGCCTCCACCGCGCACGGCATGCTGCTGCGCGCCGTCGCGTCCCAGGGCCTGGACCCGCAGAAGGACGTCAACATCATCACGCAGGCCCCCGAGGTGGCGGGCCCCGCGCTGCAGGCCAACAGGATCGAGGCGCATGCCGACTTCGTGCCCTTCGTCGAGCTCTTCGAGCACCGCGGCATCGCGCGCAAGATCTACGACGGCGCCCAGGTCGGCGCGCCCACGTACCACGGCTCGCTGGTGAGCGGCGAGTATGCGCAGAAGTACCCCGAGGTCGTGGTCGCCTTCCTGCGTGCGGCGATCGAGGCCGACCGGCTGATCGCCGCCGAGCCCGAGAAGTACAGCGAGCTGATCGAGAAGACCACCGGCATCGAGGCGGCGGTGAACTACCTCTACCACGGGCCGCTGGGCCTGCAGACGCGCGACCTGACCTGGAAGCCCGAGTACCGCAAGGCGCTCAAGACCTCGATCGAGACGCTCAAGCTGATGGGCCGCGAGTCGCCGCTCGACGCCGACACCTTCGTCGACGACCGCTATATCCGCGCGGCGTTCAAGCAGGCGGGCCTGAACTACGAGGCCCGGCTGGCCGACCACGACAAGCTGCCGCTCAAGGCCAACGACGCGGTCGCCGGCAAGCCGATCGCCGACTTCCAGCGCGTCGCCGGCATCTGGGTGCAGGGCGAGCCCAAGGTGCGCCACTACGCCAGCATCGAAGGCGCGCTGGCCGACCTGCAGAAGATCGAGCAGGGCGGCAGGAAGGCGAGGGCGGTCTACGTACACGACCTGATCCACCGCATCAAGCTGCTCGCGCCGACCAGCTGGTACGCGGTGGATGCGAAGGGCCAGCTCAGCGCCTTCCTGCAGAAGGACGCGGCCAGCGCCTATGCGACGGCGAACAAGGGCCGCGTGCTCGACTTCGCCGGCGCGCAAGCCGTCGCCAAGGCCACGCCCTGACGCGCAAGGCAGCCCTCATGAGCGCCATCCATCCCGGCTCCGCGGTGCTGGCCGCGACCTCTCCAGACACGCCGGCGCGGCGGCGGCGACCGATCCCGGTCGTGCGCCTGCTGCTGCAGTGGGGGTCGATCGCGGCCTGCGTGCTGCTGTGGCACTGGGCCTCGACACAGCATCTGAACCTGCGCGTCGTCACTTTCGCCAATGTGCCGCCGCCGGCCGAGGTGCTGGAGGCTGCGTGGCGGCTGCTGCCGTCGCCCAAGCTGTGGCCGCACCTCGGCAGCAGCCTGATGCGGGTGGGCTGCGGTTTCGGCGCGGCGGTGCTGCTGGGCGTGGGGCTCGGGCTGCTGATCGGACGGCTGCCGTGGGCGCGGCTTTCGCTGCTGCCGCCGCTCGAGGTGCTGCGGCCGATCCCGGCGGTGGCGTGGATCCCGCTCGCGATCCTGATGTTCCCCTCGTCGGAAGTCAGCATGATGTTCATCACCTTCGTCGGCGCGCTGTTCCCCATCCTGCTCAACACCATCCATGGCGTGGAGGCGGTGGATGCGCGCCTGGTGGCCTCGGCGCGCGGCCTGGGCACGCGCGGATGGCGGCTCTTCACCGAGGTGATCGCGCCGGGCGCGGCGCCCAGCATCGTGACGGGCCTGTCCATCGGCATGGGCACCTGCTGGTTCTGCCTGGTCACCGCCGAGATGATCGCCGGCCAGTACGGCATCGGCTACTACACCTGGGAGTCCTACACGGTGCAGGCCTATCCCGACATCGTCGTCGGCATGCTCGTGATCGGCGCGCTCGGCATGGGCAGCAGCGCGCTGATCCGCCAGGCCGGGCAGCGCCTGATGCCCTGGCATCGGCCGCAGGGGAGCACGAGATGAGCGGGGCCGGGCGTATCGAGGTCGAGCGCGTCTCGATCGAGCTGGGCGAGGGCCCGGCGCGCTTCGAAGTGCTGCACGACGTGTCGCTCGTTGCCGAGCCGGGCGAGTTCGTCTGCCTGCTGGGGCCGTCGGGCTGCGGCAAATCCACGCTGCTCGGGGCCCTGGCGGGCCACCTCGCGCCTTCGCGCGGCAGCCTGCGGCTCGACGGGGCTGCCATCGCCGGGCCCGATCCCGACCGCGGGCTCGTGTTCCAGCACCACACGCTCTTCCCCTGGAAGACGGTGCTCGACAACGTCGGCTACGGCCTCAAGATGAAAGGCGTGCCGCGCGCCGAGCGCGAAGGCCGTGCGCGCGAGCTGCTGCAGCTCGTGGGGCTCGAGGGCTTCGAGCAGCGCTATCCGCGCGAGCTCTCCGGCGGCATGCAGCAGCGGGTGGAGATCGCCCGCGTGCTGATCAACCACCCCCGCGTGCTGCTGATGGACGAGCCCTTCGGCGCCCTCGACGCGCTGACCCGCGCCCGCATGCAGGAGTTGCTGCTGGACCTCTGGACGCGCATGCGCACCACCGTCGTCTTCGTCACGCACGACATCGACGAGGCGCTGTTCCTGGCCGACCGCGTGCTGGTGCTCGGCCCGCGGCCGGGCCGCATCGTGGAGGAACTGGCGGTGCGCTTCGCCCGGCCGCGCGATGCCACGCTGCTGACCCATCCCGACTTCGTTGCGCTGAAGCGCCGCAGCCTCTCGCGGCTGCGGCACGAGGGCGATGCGCCGCCGCTCGAGCGCCTCACGCCGCTGGGCCCGCCCGAGGCGCAGGCGCAGTGGCGCTTTTCGATCTGAACCCACGACAAGCCTGAATTCCCAAGACCCCGCGGTCGACGACCTGCTGCAACGCCTGCAAAGCCCGGACGCCGGCGTGCGCCGTGTCGCCGTGCTGGACTTCGCCGACCTGGAGGACGAGGCGCTGCTGCCCGCGCTGGCGGGCCTGCTGCGCAGCGACCCCGAGCCCGCGCTGCGGGCCGAGGCCGCGCGCGCCCTGGCCGGTTGGCATGACGCCGAGGTGGTCGATGCGCTGGCCGCGGCGCTGCGCGACCTGCCCGAGGTCCGCGCGGCCGCCGCCCAATCGCTCACCGAGCTGAAGGACCCGCAGGCCGGGGCGCGCCTGCTGCCGCATGCCGCCGATGCCGATGCCTTCGTCTGCGCTGCCGCGCTGCGCGGCCTGAAGGAGCTGCGCGTGCCGGGCGCGGCCGGGCCGGCCATGGCCGCGCTGCGCCATCCCGAGGCCGCCGTGCGCCGCGAGGCGGTGGGCGTGCTGGGCTGGCTCAAGCATGCGCCCGCCTTGCCCTTGCTCGCCGCTGCCGCTGCCGCGGCCGACGACGTCGATGCCGAGGTGCGGCGCGCCGCCGCCGGCGCGCTCGGCCTGGCCTCGGCCGACGCGGTGCAGGGGGTGCTGCCGGCACTGTGCGCGGCGCTGCGCGACAGCGCATGGCCCGTGCGCGAGGAGGCCGCCACCACGCTCGGTAAGCTCCACGCCGAGGCGGCCGCCCCGGCGCTGCGCGCGGCGATGGACGACGGCTACTGGCAGGTGCGCCTGCGGGCCGCGCGCTCGCTCGGCCGGCTGCGGGACGCGCAGGCGCTGCCGGTGCTGACCGAGGCACTGGTGCACCCGGCCGGCAACCTGCGCAAGGAAGCCGCCATCGCCCTGGGCGAAATCGGCGACGCTCGCGCGGTGCCTGCGCTCGGCCCGGCCGCGGGCGATCCCGATCCCGAGGTGCGCAAGGCCGTTCGCCTGGCCCTGCAGCGCCTGGGAGCGCCGTCATGAGCGGTCTCGCGCCGCTGGCCATCGAGCTGCGGGCGGAGGGCTTGCAGGTGCAATGGTGCGAGGGTTCGGTCCACCTGCCGGCCGTGGCGCTGCGCGCCGCCTGCCGCTGCGGCGCCTGCCGCGCACGCGCCGCGCGCGAGCGGGGTTCCGACGAAGCGGTGCAGCTCACCGGCGCCGCGCCCGTCGGCGAGTACGGGCTGCAGCTGCTGTTCAGCGACGGCCATGACCGCGGCATCTATCCCTGGTCGCTGCTGCAGGAACTTTCCCTGGATCGGCCTGTCGCGTCGTGCGGTACGTAGACGCGACCTGAAGGAAAAAAGCCGAAAGACCCCAATACTGAAAAAAATCTCGGAAAGGTGAAAGAAAAATCCCGGACGTTTGCCTCCGTTCAGTGTCCGAATCGAACCGTAAACTGAAAGAAAATTTGGCGCAAACTGCTAAACTAAAAAATAATTCAGAAAACTGAAAGAAAACATGGCCTATGCAGGGTATGAGCTGGTCAGAAACTCGCTGAAGCTCCCCGCCATTCCGCCTGCACGGCCGGCGATCGTTCGATCCGTCACGCGGATCGAGGCCATCGAGGGACACCTGGCGATTCCGGCGCACGTGGTGCCGCCGACGGAAGACCCCCTGACCCACCTGCTGTTCGCGCTGAAGCATGAGGGGGTCAACATGCAGATCCTTGCGCAGGCCTTGCCGAAGATCCCGGGCGAACGAATGCTGAAGGAGCTCAAGGACTCGCCCAACGGGCAATATGTTCGCGCTGCCTGCTACTTGTGGGAACTGCACACGGGGGCAGTCCTCGAGGGCAAGCCGGACATCGCCGGCCGCTACGTAAACCTTTTCGACCCGGCGCGGTACGTGACCGGTCCGGACAAGCGCAACAGCAGATGGCGCCTGAACTTCAACGGCCTCGGCTCGCCGAGCTACTGCGTGACCGTCGAACGCACGCCGGCTGTCCAAGCCGGCATCGAGTCGGATGTCCTGGGGCGCACCAAGGCGTTCATCGACAGCCTCGGCAAGGAGATGATGGATCGCGCGCTCTCGTGGGCCTACCTGCATGAAACCGAGGACAGCTACGCCATCGAGCGCGAAGCGCCCTCGGAGGAGAAGGCCCGCAAGTTCATCGCCCTGCTGAAACAGGCCCACGAAGGCAGGCCGCTTTCAGAGGAGTACCTGGTCGAGCTTCAGTCTTCCACCGTCAGCGGCGCCTTCGAGAAGGCCGTCCAGTTTCGCAACGAGCAGAACTGGTTACGCAGCGGCGGGAACAGGGGCGGGTCTTCCAGCGTCTCGTACGTGCCGCCGCCGCCCGACGCGGTGCCCCGCCTCATGGACGAGTGGATGGCCTTTGCGAACCATGCGCCAAGGCAGATCGACCCGATCGTTGCCGCGAGCATCGCGTCCTTCGGGTTCGTCTACATCCATCCCTTCATGGACGGCAATGGCCGCCTGTCGCGATTCCTCTTCCACAAGGCCCTGTGCACCTCAGGGCAGCTCGAAAAGGGCGTGCTGCTGCCCGTGTCGGTGGCGATGAAGCGCCACGAGCGGCAGTACCTCGAGGCGCTCCAGGCCTTCTCGATGCCCGCGCGCGAGCGGGTCCAGGTGACGTCTGCCGGCGAAGGCCAGTTCTACTTCGACTTCAAGGCCGACGACACCCTCTATCGGTATTGGGACGCCACTGCGGCGGTGGAATTCGGGTTTGCGATGGCCGAGCAGGCGCTCGACGTGGAACTGCGCCAGGAGACGCAGTACCTTGCGCACTTCGATGCGATCCGGCGCGCGATCGACGAGCGCTACGACGTTCGCGGATCGCTGCTCGCAACCCTGATCTCGATCGCGATGGATGGCGGGGGCACGATCTCGAACGGCAAGCGCAAGCGCTTCGCTGCGAATCTCCCTGCAGAAGTCTTCGATGCCATCGAGGCGGAAACGCGCGCCGTGCTGGCGCAGGCTGCCGAGCCGCCGGATTCGGAAGACTCGGCCTTCGAGCCCCCGCCTCGCTGATCGCCACGTTCGGGCTCCGATCGGCGCCGGCGCCTACCAGGCCAGCTGCAGCCGCCCCGGCAGCCCGATGGCGATGCCGCCGGGCCGCTCGGCCGGCGGTGCGACGGCGGGCGACGCATCGGCGCCGACGTCGAGGAAGTCGCGCAGCACGTCGTCGCGCAGGGCGATGAAGGCCGGGTCGCTGCGGTTGCGCGGGTGCGGCAGGTCCACCTCCACGATGCGCCGGATGCGCCCCGGCGAGGGCTGCATGACCACCACGCGGTCGCCGAGGAAGACGGCTTCCTCCACATCGTGCGTGACCAGCAGCATGGTGATGCGCTCCTTCTGCCAGATGCGTTGCAGCTCGTTCTGCAGCCGGGAGCGGGTGAGCGCGTCCAGTGCGCCGAAGGGCTCGTCCAGCAGCAGCACGCGCGGCCGGTTGACCAGCCCGCGCGCGATTGCCACGCGCTGCGCCATGCCGCCGGAGATCTGGTGGGGGAAGGACTTCTCGAAGCCTTCGAGGCCGACCCGCGCCACATGCGCGGCCACGAGTTCGCGCTTCTGCGTGGCACTGAAGGGGGCATTGCGCAGGCCGACCGCGATGTTCTGCTCCACCGTGAGCCAGGGAAAGAGGCGGTGGTCCTGGAACACGATGCCGCGCTCGCGGCCGGTGCCCGAGACCGGCTGGCCGTCCAGCAGGATCTCGCCTTCGTACTGCGCGTCGAGGCCCAGGATCAGCCGCAGCAGGGTGGACTTGCCGCAGCCGCTGGCGCCGACGATGCTGACGAAGCGCCCGGCCGGCACGTGCAGGTCGATGCCTTCGAGCACCTGCAGTTCGCCGCCGCTCGCCTGCGTGCTGGCGTAGCGCTTGCCGAGGCCGCGGATGTCGAGTTCGTGGGTGGGGTTCGCAAGGGTGGAGGTCATGGGGATTGAGTTCTTTCTGCGCCTTCAGGTGCGCCCGGTCCAGCGGGCCAAACGACGTTCGACGGCGCGGGCCGCGGCGTTCATCGACCAGCCGACGAGGCCGATCACGAACATGCCGAAGATCACCAGGTCCATCTGGAAATGCTCGCTGCCTTCGATCAGCGTGTTGCCGATGCCGCGGCCGGCCACGAGCAGGTACTCGGCGCCGATGGTGGCGAGCCACGAGTAGATGAGCGCCAGGTAGACGCCGGTGAAGATCGACGGCAGCGCTGCCGGCAGCACCACCTGCGTGACGGTCTGCCAGCGCGTGTAGCCGTAGACCCGCGCCACCTCCAGCAGGGCTGGGGGCGTGGTGCGGATGCCGTCGCAGGTGTTGACCACCACCGGCACCAGCGCGGCCAGCGAGAGGAACACCACCTTGGCGACATCGCCGAGCCCGAACCAGACCGAGATCAGCGGAATCCAGGCGAACAGCGAGATCTGCTTGAAGGTGTTGAAGCTCGGCCCGACGATGCGGTTCGCGAGCGTCGAGAGGCCGAGCAGCGCGCCGAGCAGAAGCCCCAGCACGGTGCCGATGACGAAGCCCGTCGCCTCGCGCGCCAGGCTCGCGCCGAGGGCGCGCCAGAGCCGGCCGCTCGCCACCTGGTCGACGGCGGTGGCGAGCACCTTGCCGGGCGACACCAGCAGCGCCGAGTTGACCAGGTCGGCCGAAGACAGCGCCCACCACAGCGCGACGGCGGCCACCGGCAGCACCAGGCCGCGCCAGCGGCTGCGCTCGGCCGGCTGCAGCGGCTGTACCGCGGCGAGCTCGGCCGCGTCGCGTGTCGGGCCGCTCATCGCGCAGCTCCCGGCCGCCGGCGGTGCGCGAAGGATTCGAGCGCATCGAGCAGCCGGTCGATCGCATAGCCGATGGCGCCGACCACCACCACGGCCGCCATCACGAGGTCGAGCTGGAACAGCTGGCGGCCGTAGACGATGAGGTAGCCCAGCCCTTCGCTCGAAGCCACGAGCTCGACCACCACGAGCGACAGCCAGGCCTTGGTGAAGCCCAGGCGCAGGCCCGTGAAGAGCGTCGGCACGGCATGCGGCAGCACGATCTCCAGCACCTGCTGGCGCCGGGTGTAGCCGTAGACCTCGCCCACCTCGCGTAGCGCGAGGGGCGTCTGCCTGAAGCCCTGCAGGGTGTTGAGGGCCACCGGCACCAGCGCCGCCTTGGCGATCAGGATGTACTTGAGCGGCTCGCCGATGCCGACGATCAACAGCACGAAGGGCAGCCACGCGAGCACCGGGATCTGCACCAGCGCGTTGAAGCTGGGCAGCACATAGGCCTCGATGCGTTTCGAAAGGCCCATGGCCGAGCCCAGCAGCAGGCCCAGCGCACTGCCTGCGGCAAAGCCGACCAGCACCCGCGCCAGGCTGGCGCTCACGTGCAGCCGAAGGTCGCCGCCGCTCGCGAGGTCGCGCAGCGTCTCCCAGACGAACTGCGGCGAAGGCAGGACCTGCTGCGAGATCCAGCCTTGCGCAGCGCCGGTGGCCCAGAGCGCGAGCAGTGCGAAGGGAAGAAGCCATGGCAGCAGCGCGTCGCCGATCCGCCGCCAGGGCAGCGGTGCGGCGCGAGTCGCATCAGGTTGCTCGATGTCGAGGCCGGCGACCTGCACCGGCGCCGTGACCGCGCGCTCAGCGCTCATTGGCTGCTACCGACTGCTTGGCCCTGGGCTGACCCTTGGCGTCGTAAGCTGTCCAGTAGTTCTCCAGGCCTTGCTTCTTCAGCGCGTTCTGCAGGTAGCGCGTCTCGAACCAGCCGTCGATGGCCACTTCGCGTCGGATCAGCTTGAGCTTGAGCGCATCGGCCACCACGGCCTTGTAGCGGCCGACGATGAAGTCGTCGACCAGCGGCGAGTTGCGATCGGCCAGCGACTGCTTGTCGAATTCCGCCGCCCAGGAAGCGACCGGCGTGCCGCTCCTGGCCCAGATGCGGAACAGCGCGTCGCGGTTCTGCTCTTGCGAAGACCAATGCGCGGCGCGCACGAAGACGTCGACCACGCGCTGAACTTCGGCGCCGTTCGCTTCCTCGAACTCGCTGCGCACCAGCAGCGACGCCTGCCGCGTGAGCGCCGGGTCCTGGCCCTGCGTGGAATAGATGACCTTCGCCAGCCCCTGGTCGCGCACCTTGAACCATTCGTAGCCGCCGAAGGCTGCGTCCACGCCGTTGGACACCAGCGCCGCCTGCGCGCTGCCGGTGTCGAGGTTGACGCCCTTGATGTCGCGCTCGGCCAGGCCGTTGGCCGCCAGCACGTTGATCGCGACCAGGTGGCCGTTGGTGCCTCGGAAGATCGAGACCTTGCGGTCCTTCAGGTCTTTGACCGAACGAATGTCGGAGGCGGGCGGCGCGACCACATAGAGGTTGTTGCGCGCGCCGCTCACCACCAGGAGCCTGGTCTTCAGGCCGTTGGAGCGGCCGACGATCGACGGCAGGTCGCCCTGGTAGGCGAAGTCGATCTGCTTGTTCGACAGCGCTTCGTTCACGGCCGGGCCGGCGCCCTTGAAGAACAGCCACTCGACCTTGATGCCCGAGGCCTTGAACTCTTCTTCGAGCCAGTGGTTGACGCGCACCACGCCGCCGGGGGAGCCACCCCAGGTGACGGGTTCGCCGCCACCGGCGGTGGCGACGCCGATGCGGATCACCTCGGGTGCGGCCTGCACCGGCGCGGCGGCGAGTGCGGACAAGGCCAGCACGAACAATGCCGAGGCCGATCGGCGCAGAAGGGACAGGGTCTGTCGCATGTCTTCTTGTCCTCTCGTGTCGTGTTCAGGACGCGGCGGTCGCCAGCTTGCGTCCGACCTCCGTGCCTTCGAAGAAGCGCGGGTTGGCCTCGGTGTAGAAGCGGTGCGGGTTGTCGAACACGAGGGCCTTGAAGTCGGCCGCGGCGATCACGCCCTGCTCGACCAGGTCCCAGCTCTCGGCCAGCGGCTCGGTGAACTCGGGCACGTCCCAGTGGCCGACGTCGGAGGACCAGATGGCGTTGATCTTCGCGCCCAGCGGATTCACGCGCGTGTTGAAGGCGGCCGCCACGGTGCGGTCGTCGGCCTCGGAGCCGAAGTAGAAGTTGTCGACCCAGCGCGCGCGGATGTCCTCCGTCTTCTCGATGCCGGCCAGCGCGAAGTCGTCGATCTCCGAGGCGTCGGGCTCGCGGCTGTGGGGCAGGGCGGAGATGCCGAGGCGTGGACTCGTAGCCCGCGCGGCCCCGGATGTAGTCGGCGCCGTAGCGCTCGAACAGCGAGACCAGCAGCGCCACGTCGGCCTCGGCGGGATCGTAGTTGCGCACTGCCACGCGGTTGCGCTTCTCCCAGCGGTCGACCAGGTGCGTGTAGACATGCGCGCCCCAGTCGGCGCCGCCTTCGAGCAGGCCCACCCGCAGGCCGGGGAAGCGCCGCGTCACGCCGCCGAAGAACAGCGCCTTGGCGAAGGCCTGCGAGCCATCGGCGAAATGGCCGATGTGGTTGTTCATGTAGTTGCTGATCGACTGGCGGCCGGTCCAGCCCTGGCTGCCGTAGTGCGTGGTCACCGGCACGCCGAGCTCGACCACCTTGGCCCAGAAGGGGTCGTAGTCGTGCTCGCTGTCGATGCCGTAGAAGTCGATGTAGCCGGCCTGTTTGGCGATCTCGGGATGCTCCTTGGCGGGGTACTTGTCGGCGATGGCGCGGATCGGCCGGCGCACGCCGCCGGCGATGTTGATGACCTTGAGCCCCAGCGTCTTGACCGCGAACTCGAGTTCCTCGATGCCCTCCTGCGGCGTGTGCAGCGGAATGCCGGCCACCGGCGTCAGGCGGTCCGCATAGGCGCGGTACTGGTCGGCGTGGAAGTGGTTGATCGCGCGGTGCAGCGGCTGCCGGTACTCGCTGCCGGCCGCGGCCGGCGAGAGCACGTCGTTGGGGAACAGCACCGAGTAGTCCGAGCCCTGCTCGGCCAGCCGCTCGTACAGCAGTGCGGGAAGCGTGTAGGTCGCGAGGTCGTAGGTGTTGCGCGTCACGCGGGCCCACCAGGGCGCGCGCAGGGTGCGGTGGTACTGGCGCTCCTCGGGCGTCTGCTGGTACCAGTCCTTGCCGCCGCCGGTGCGGGTGACGAAGCGGCCGCCGAGGGCCTTGCGCAGGGCGTCGACCAAAGCGTTGCCGCCGTAGTGCTGGATGTAGTCTTCGAGCACCGGCGCATAGTCGTTGACGTGCACGTCGGTGTCGATCACCGGATGCTGAAGGCGGGCCTTGACGGCGGCGGAACGCGATGCCTGCACGCGGCTCAAGCGGTCATTCATGGGGGAAAACTCCTCGTAGGGGGACGGACGCTGCAGTCTGCGTGCGGCAGCGCCCGTTCCCAACGAAGGCTTTTGCGCATGCATAGCCGGTGCGCGCATATGGCGGGTCACTGGCGGGTCTGCGGCAGCCTCGTGCGCCGACCCGCCGGCGCGGCAAGACGGCCGGCTAGCGCTGCCCGCTCGGAAGCAGCAGGTGCCTGGCGCCGATGTGCGCTTCCATCTCGTGCATGTGGGCCTCGGCGTCGATCATGTGCTCGGCCATCAGGCGGCGCACCTCGTCGGCGTCCTCGCGGCGGTAGGCCGAGAGGAGCTGCGTGTGATAGTCGACGTTGGCCTCGCCGAAATGATGATGGTCGAGCGCCTTCTTGTAGACCACCAGGTCGCGCAGCAGGTCGTTGAGAAAGCGGCACATGAAGGAGAGCACCGGATTGGGGCAGCTCTCGGCCAGCATCGTGTGGAACGCGAGCTCGGCCTCGCGCTGCGCACGCAACTCGTCCTCGTTGGTGGGCTCGAGCGTGCAAAGGCGCACGTTTTCTTCCAGCCGCTCGAACTGCTCGGGCGTCAGTTTTCCCACCACGCTCACCGCCAGTTCGGGCTCCAGCACCTTGCGCAGCTGATAGATGTGGTGGCCATCGAGGTGATGGAAGTGCAGGAAGTTGCGCAGCGGCTCCGACGCATGGTCGAGCGACACCTGCTGCAGGTACGCGCCGCCGCCCGGACCGGTGCGTATGGAGACCAGCCCGCGCACTTCGAGCGCCTTCAGGGCCTCGCGCACCGTGCTCTTCGAATAGCCGAAGAGCTCGATCAGTTCCTTCTCGTTGGGCAGCCGGTCGCCCGGCTGCTTGCGCTCGGCAACGATCCAGCGCTTGACGTCTTCGACGATGACGTCCGAAAGCTTTTGCCGCTTGGGGCGGTTCTGCCCGAAGGTCATGGGCTTTCTTCCCCGGTGCGCACGCTTCGAGTCGTCGCCGGAGGCGGCGCTGCTTGACGATCGGACGAAGGCGGTCTCATGCGTTCAGGGCTGGGAGGTAGAGCGGGGAGCAAGTGGTATGCGGGCATTGGGCCTGTGCATCTGTCGGATTTTGGCATGCAGATTGCTAGAGGGTTTTTACCAGCATATTAATCATATTTATCCACTTAAATTGCTGGCCATTCCGCAGCCCCTCCTCTTCCACACCACGACCGGAGAACCCCCATGCAGCGCAGACACCTGCTTCAACTCGCCGCCCTGTCGGCCGCGCCAGCCTCGCTACTGGCCGGCCGCGCCGCCTTTGCCCAATCGGCCGATGCCATCCGCTTCGGTTGCCCGGTGCCCATGTCGGGCGCGTTCGCCGCCAACGGCAAGTTCGCGGACCTGGGCATGAAGCTGGCCATCGAGCAGTACGGCCGCGTGCTCAAGCGTCCCCTGGCCTACACCGTGCTCGACACCGAAGGCAAGCCCGCCACCGCCGTGCGAAAGGTGCAGGAAGCGTCGCAGCAGCAGGGCACGAACTTCTTCGCGGGCGGCATCCTGTCCTCGGAAGCACTGGCAATGGGCAAGGAAGCCGAGAAGGCCGGCGGCATCTTCATCACCACCGCGGGCGCCGACGAAATCACGGGCAAGGACTGCAACCCCGCCACCTTCCGCTGGTCGGTGCCCACCTTCGGCGCCATCGAGCAGACGGTGCGCCCGTTGATCGCCACGATGCCCAAGGCCAGGCGCTGGTACACCATCACGCCGCAGTACGTGTTCGGCGACGGCCTGCTGAGTGCGGCCAAGAATATCTTCGCGGAGAAGGGCATCGAGCACGTGGGCAACAGCTACCACTCGCTCAACGAGAAGGAATTCAGCGGCTACCTCACCAACGCCATGGCCGCCAAGCCCGACGTGCTGCTGCTGCTGAACTTCGGCGCGCAGTCGTCGGCCGCGTTGCGCCAGGCGGTCAGCTTCGGCATGCACAAGAACATGACGATCCTCATAGCCTGGGCCTCGGGCCTGGAGCAGTTCGACGAACTGGGCGCCGACCTGTGCGACGGTGTCTATTTCGGTGCGCAGTACTGGCACACCGCCGACACGCCCCTCAACAAGAGCCTGGTGAAGCTCGCGGCCGACCAGTTGAAGATCGTGCCCAACTACAGCCTCGCGGGTTCGTATGTCTGCACCAAGATCCTCCTCGACGGCATCGTGAAGGCGGGCACGGTGGACCAGAAGGCCGTGATCGCGGCGCTCGAAGGCATGAAGTACGACGGGCTCACGGGCGCCGAGGAAATCCGCAAGGCCGACCACCAGGTCATCAAGGACTACTACCTGCTCAAGGGCAAGCCGAAGTCGAAGATGAAGAACCCGGCCGACTTCGTGGACGTGGTGAGTTCCGGCAAGTCCTTTCTCCCTCTCGACAAGACCGGCTGCAAGCTGGGCTGACCCCGCGCTTGCCCATGACCGTCTATCTGCTCCAGACCATCAACGGAATCGGCATCGGCATGCTGTATTTCCTGCTGGCCGTCGGCTTGTCCATCGTGTTCGGCCTGCTGCGCTTCGTGAATTTCGCGCATGGCGCCTTCTATCTGCTGGGCGCCTATCTGTGCTTCCAGGCCATGCAATGGGGGCTCGATTTCTGGGCCGCGCTGGTGCTGGTGCCGTTGTTCGTGGGCGCGCTGGGCTGGCTGGCGGAGAAGCTGCTGCTGCGCCGCGTGTACGCCAAGGCGCACGAGTTCCACATCCTCGTGACCGTGGGGCTTGCGCTCGCGGTGCAGGAGCTCGTCATCGTGTCCTGGGGGCCGCTCGGCAACAGCGTGCCGACGCCCGAGCTGCTGCAGGGGGTGGTGATCTGGGGCAGCTTCGTCTATCCCAAGTACCGGCTGTTCGTGATCGGCTCCACCGCCGTGCTGGCGGTGCTGCTGTGGTGGGTGCTCGAAGGCACGCGCCTCGGCAGCGCAGTGCGCGCGGGCAGCGAGTCGACCGAAATGGTGTCGCTGCTCGGCATCAATGTGTTCCGGGTGTTCAGCCTGGTGTTTGCGCTGGGGGCAGCGACCGCGGCACTCGCCGGCGTGCTGGCCGCGCCGATCCGCGGCGCGGAGCCTTTCATGGGCGTCGAGGCGCTGGGCGTCGCCTTCGTGGTGGTGGTGATCGGCGGGCTCGGCAGCTTTGCCGGCGCACTCGTCGGCGGCTTGCTCATCGGCATCGTGCAGAGCCTGATGAGCACCATCTGGCCGCCGGGCGCGAGCCTGATGATCTACATCGCGATGGCTGCAGTGCTGCTGCTGCGCCCGCACGGCCTGCTCGGCCGCAGAGGATGAACCACGCCATGCCGAGAAAAATCACTTTCCTCCTGGCGCTGATCGTCGCGCTCGGCCTGCCGCTGGTGCTGCGCTCGGGCTCGCTCGCGAGCGAGGTGCTGATCTATGCGCTGGCGGCCCTGGGCTGCAATCTGCTGCTGGGCTATACGGGCCTGCTCTCGTTCGGACAGGGCATCTTCTTCGGGCTGGGCAGCTACACCATCGCGATCCTGCTCACACGGCTGCAGCTGCCGATGCCCCTCGCGCTGCTGGCGGCCATCGCCATGGGCGCGCTCGGTGCAGCGGTGGTCGGCTGGGTGGCCATTCGCCAGCGCGGCACCTACTTCGTGATGCTCACGCTGGCGTTCGCGCAGATGTTCTACTTCGTGGCGTACACCGCGTCGGGGCTCACCGGCGGCGACAACGGGCTGCTCGACGTGCCGCGTCCCGCCTTCCTGGACACGCCCTGGAAGTACTACGCCTTCGTGGCCGTGATGTTCCTCATCGCGTTCGGCCTGCTGCTGCGCGTGACCGACTCGGTGTTCGGGCGCACGCTGCTGGCCATCCGCGACAACGAGGACCGCGCCGCCGCGGTGGGCTACGACCTCAAGCGCTTCAAGCTGCTGGCGTTCGTGATCTCGGGCGCCGTGACCGGCCTGGCGGGCGGCCTGCACGCGATGATGACGGGCATCGCACCGCTGTCGAACGCCGAGTACCACACGAGCGAGATGATCCTGGTCATCACCGTGATCGGCGGCACCGGCAACCTCTTCGCCTCGGTGCTGGGCTCCGCTTTCTACGTGCTGCTGGCCGACTGGCTCTCCACGCTCTGGCCGCGATGGCTCTTGCTGCTGGGGCTGCTGTTGATCGCGGTGAGCATCGGCATGCAGCGCGGCCTCTGGGGCCTGGGCGAGAGCGCATGGCGCCGCTTGTTCCGCAAGGGTCCGGCCGAAAACGACGCACCGAAGGCGCCTGCAGCGCAGGGGCAAGAGGCATGAACCCATCCGTACTCATCGAAGCCATCGGCATCACCAAGCACTACGGCAAGTTCGCCGCGCTCGGCGGGGTCGACCTGAAGATCGAGCGCAACACGGTGCACTCGGTGATCGGGCCCAACGGCGCGGGCAAGACCACGCTGTTCCATATGCTGACGGGCACCGGCACCACCACCGGCGGCCGCATCCTGTTCGACGGCCACGACGTGACCCGCGAGCCCGATCACAAGCGCGTGCAGCGCGGCATGGCGCGCTCGTTCCAGGTGACCAGCCTGTTCGCGAGCCTCCCGGTGCGCGAGAACCTGCGCGTTGCGGCGCAAGGCCTCGCGCCGCGCCAGGCCATGAACTGCTGGAACGCACCGGTCGGCGAGCGTGCCTGCGCGGACACCGTGGCCGAAGTGCTGGAGCGCGTGGGCCTCGAGCGGCTGGCCGACACGCCCGCCGGCGAGCTTTCGCATGGCCAGCAGCGCCGCCTCGAAGTGGGCATGGCGCTCGCGGCGAAGCCCAAGGCCATCTTCCTGGATGAACCGACCTCGGGCATGGGCATCGACGACCTCGACGACATGAAGCGGCTGATCCGCGGCCTGCGGGACGCGCACACCGTGCTGCTCATCGAGCACAACATGAACATCGTGATGGACATCTCCGACACCGTGACCGTGATGCAACAGGGCCGGGTGCTGGCCGAGGGCCTGCCGGGCGACATTCGTTGCGACGCGCGCGTGCGCACGGCCTACCTCGGCAACATGATCACCGGGGGCAAAGCATGAGCCGCACGGCCGTCCCGAAGGCTCATAGCACCGCAGCCGAAGGCGAAGGTACTCCGATGAGCAATATGCTGGAAGTCGACAAGCTGCACAGCCACTACGGCAAGAGCCATGTGCTGCAGGGTGTGTCGATGCGCGTCGGCGAGGCCGAACTGGTCACGCTCCTGGGCCGCAACGGGGCGGGCAAGTCGACGACGCTCAAGAGCATTGCCGGTGCGGTCACACCCACCAGCGGCCGCGTGCGCTTTCAGGGCACGGACATCGCGGGCCTGCCGCCGCACCGCATTGCCACCCGCGGCGTGTGCCTGGTCCCCGAGCACCGCGGCGTCTTCAAGCTGCTGACGGTGGAAGAAAACCTCCTGCTCGGCCAACGGCGCGAGTCGCCCTGGCAGCTCGCGGACATCTACCGCATCTTTCCGCGCCTGAAGGAGCGGCGCCGCAACGGCGGCGGGCAACTCTCGGGCGGCGAGCAGCAGATGCTGGCCATTGGCCGCGCGCTGATGAACCATCCGCGATTGCTGATTCTCGACGAGCCGGTCGAAGGTCTCGCGCCGGTCATCGTGGAGGAAATCGTCGCGCAGCTCAAGACCATCAAGGCGGCCGGCGTGGCCATCCTGCTGGTCGAGCAGAACCTGGAGGTCTGCGTGCAACTGGCGGACCGCCACTACATCCTGGAACAGGGCGTGATCGTGCACGAGGCCGGCAATGCGGCCTTCATGGCCGACCACGAGGTGAAAGACCGCTATCTGGGCGTGGGCCTTGTTTGAGGCTCGCGCATCCCTTCCGCACTTGCAAAAGCCATGAACTCACACACCCAACTCCGCGTCAACGGCGAGCGGCTCTGGCGCTCGCTGATGGAACTGGCCCGGATCGGCGCCACCGAGAAGGGCGGCGTGTGCCGCATCGCACTGACCGACCTCGACAGGCAGGGCCGCGACCTCTTTGCCCGCTGGGCGCGCGAAGCCGGCTGCGAGCTGCGAGTCGACCAGATCGGCAACGTCTTTGCGCGCCGCGCCGGCCGCGACAACACGCGCCCCGCAGTCGTCACCGGCAGCCACATCGATACCCAGCCCACGGGCGGCAAGTTCGACGGAAACTACGGCGTATTGGCCGGGCTGGAGGTGATCCGCACCCTGAACGATGCCAAGGTCGTCACCGAAGCACCGCTGGAAGTCGCCGTGTGGACCAACGAGGAGGGCTCGCGCTTCGTGCCCGTGATGATGGGTTCGGGCGTGTTCGCCGAAGCCTTCACGCTCGAGCACGCGCTGGCCCAGCGGGACCACGACGGCATCAGCGTGGCCGAGGCGCTGGCGTCGATCGGCTATGCGGGCGCGGCGCCGGCTTCGGCCGCGGCCTCGCCCTTGGGCGCCTATTTCGAGGCGCATATCGAACAGGGTCCGGTGCTCGAGGCGAATGAACGCGTCATCGGCGTGGTCGAGGGCGCGCTGGGCCAGCGCTGGTACGACGTGGTGATGCAGGGCATGGAGGCGCATGCCGGCCCGACCCCGATGGAGCTTCGCAAGGACGCGTTGCTCGCGGCTTCCGAACTCGTGATCGAGGTCAACCGCATTGCGCTGGCCCATGCGCCGCATGCACGCGGTACCGTCGGCTGGATCGAGAACTATCCCAATTCACGCAACGTGATTCCGGGACGCGTGAAGCTCAGTGTGGACTTGCGCGCGGCGGACGACGTGGTGCTGTCGGCCATGGACGCCGAACTGAAGGCCGCGGTGCAGCGCATCGTCGCCAAAGGCAAGGTCGAGACGACGGTGGAGCAGGTGGTCTACTTTCCGCCGCAGCCCTTCACGCCCACGCTCGTCTCGGCCGTGCGCGAGGCCGCGCAGGCGCAGGGCATGACCTGGATGAACCTGATCAGCGGTGCCGGCCACGACGCCGTGTACCTCGCGCGCGCGTGCCCCACGGCGATGATCTTCGTGCCCTGCCTCGACGGAATCAGCCACAACGAGATCGAAGATGCGCAGCCCGATCACCTGGAAGCGGGTTGCAATGTGCTGCTGCAGGCGATGCTGCAAAGCGCGGGAGTCGCGTTCTCATGAAGGTGCTGATTGCGCGGCTCAACCACGAGACCAATACCTTCTCGCCGGTGCCCACGCCGCTCGCGGCTTTCGGGCCCTACGGCCCGAGCTTCGGCGAGCAGGCCTACCGCGACAACAAGGGCATGCGTACCGCGATGTCGGCCTTCATCGACCTGGCCGAGCAGGTGGGCGCGACGGTGGTCACGCCGCTGTCGGCTTCGGCCAACCCGAGCGGGCCGGTCGACGCGCAGGCCTACACCACGCTCACTCGATGCATCGTCGATGCGGCGCCGGGCTGCGATGCCATCCTGCTCGACCTGCACGGCGCCATGGTGGCGCGGAACAGCGAGGACGGCGAGGGCGACCTGCTGGCCCGGGTGCGCGCGGCGGCTCCCGGCGTGCCCATCGGCGTGGCACTCGACCTGCACGCCAACGTCACGCCTGCGATGGTCGGCAATGCGGACGTGATCGTCGGCTTCAAGACCTATCCGCACACCGACATGTACGAGACGGGCGAGCATGCCGGCCGCCTCGTTTTCAAGATGTTGGCGGGACGCGGCAAGCCCGCCATGCGCTGGCATCCATTGCCCCTGATGGCCCACACGCTGCGCAGTGCATCGTTCACCGGCGCGATGCAGCGGGCGATCGAGGCGGCGCGCGCCGCCGAGCAGTTCGAATCGCTCGCGGTGTCGATCTTTGCCGGCTTCTCGCTGTCGGACATCGAGGCACCCTGCATGAGCGTGGTCGTGGTCGACGCACGGTCGCCCGAGCGGGCGCAAGCCACGGCTGACCGGATCGCCGGGCAGATGTGGGACGAGCGCGAGGCTTTCGTCTACCGCAGCGAGCCGTTGGCCGAGTCGATTGCGCGAGCCAGGCAGATCGCCGACGGCGCGACGCGGCCGGTGCTGCTGCTCGACCATGGCGACAACTGCATGTCGGGCGGCAGCTGCGACACCATGGACGTGCTGCAGGAGGCGCTGGCGCAGGGGCTCGACGGCATCGGCGTCGGTCCGCTGTGCGACCCCGAGGCGGTGGGCGAGCTCATCGCGGCAGGCGAGGGCGCGACGGTGACGGTGGCGCTCGGCAACAAGGTGTCGCTGGCAGGCATTGGACTCTCCAAGACGCCCGTTGCGCTGACCGGCGTGGTGCGCACCATCGGCAACGGCGAATACGTGATCACCGGCCCCACCTACACCGGCCAGCGCAGCAGCATGGGCCGCACGGTGCTGTTCGACATCGGCGCGGCGCGCATCGTCGTCACGGAGCGCACGCAGGAGCCCTGGGACATCGGCGTCTTCGCATGCGCGGGGCTCGATCCACGCAAGGAGCGCTTCCTGCTGCTCAAGTCGCGCATGTACTGCCGGCCGGTGTTCGAGCCGATCTCCGCCGCGCTGGTCGAGTGCGACAGCCCGGGCGTGACCAGTTCGGACTACAGCCTGTTCCCGTTCTCCAAGGTGCGCCGCCCGGTGTTTCCGCTCGACGCGGTCTGATCGCGGCGTGATCACCCTCGAGCGGCGCTGCATCAAGCAGGACGGCGGTTGCCCAGGAAATGCGGGCCACGATGATGTACCGCCGTCGGCCCCGTTGACCATGCTGGCTTGACCAAGTGTTCCAGCGGATCCCATCTGCTGAGCTCCTCCGTTGAAGGTCTGGTTTCGGAACAGTCCAAAGACGGCTTAGGGAGCGTCCGCGCCGCTTGGCGATGTGGCAGGATGCGGCCCAACACCAGACCTTCGCCGAGCACCTCCAGTAACCCGACCTACCAATAAATGAGCGCCATTAACGACCCTCACGCGCCGCAAGGCGCCATTGCCCGGGCGTCACTCCCATCCATTCGGCAAACGCACGCCGGAATGCTGCCTCGGATTGATACCCTACGGACTCGGCTACGGCCGCGGTTGTAATCCCCGGCTTCGTCAACTCGTTGGCGGCCAGACTCATGCGGATATCGGTCAACAGTTCGATGGCCGAGCGCCCCAGCTTGTCCTGAAAGTGCCGCATAAAGGTAGCGCGCGACATGCTGCACAAGTCGGCCAGTTCAGGCAGCTTCCAAGGGCGTGCCGGATCAGCAAATAGGGCTGAAATGGCCGGCGCCAGGCGTGGATGGCCGGCCAACGCCAACAAGCCTGCGGGGGCATGCTCGGATTCGCTTGCTGCACGCAGTACGAGTGTGAACAGCGCGGAGGACAGCGCGTTCAGTACGGCATTTCCGCCCAGTTTGTCGCTGGTGGACTCAAGCCGCATCAGGCCCATCAGACCGCTCAGGTGCTGTGAAGCGGAGCTGACACCTTCGCCGACATTGCTGTCGGACGCCCGTATGACGACATTCGTGGGCAGGTAATTGCGAATCAAGCGGTCATGCGGTTGCCTGACGAAGAACCTCCCGCACAACAGATCCAGACGCTCGCCCGAGCCATCGTTCTCGCTGAGCATCCAACCTCCCGAATCTCGGCGATTGTGTGTGGGCGCCGGGGCCGCTCCACTGCCATCGTCCAGCACGTGCTCCGAGCCGTGAGGCAGCAGCACAATGTCTCCGCCCATCAGTTCCGCGACCGTCTCCATCTTTGAATCTTTGAGAATGGCCCGGCCCTTGAGCACGATGTGGTAGGGAATCTCGTCTGCCGCGGCCTGGGGCCAGGAGACGCGCCAAGGCGCGCCGTAAGCGCAGCGGACCTCCAGCCGGCCTGTGACAGTGATCATTTGCAGGAGCTGGCTCAGCCAGTCGACTTCGGACATGGGATTTCGGGAGGTGAAAGTGCTCAACAATCGTATCGCGGTAGCGTAAATGGCACCCGTAACACTCACTCCTCCGGAAGGGCTTGGCCGAAATGCAAGGCTCGAGAAAGCAGCCCCTGCCTGAAGTAAAAGCGCTGGCCGCGCGAGTTGCCGAGGGCCGTATCGAGAATCAGCTGCTTGCGGCAGAGCCGACGGCCCACGGTGGTGATGCAGGGCAAAAGCTCGGGCCTGGACGCGATCGAAATCACGACCATTCGACCTCGTGATGCATCAACGACGCAGGCGTCCTCCAGGATGCATGACGACCGATCGCCATGCACCCAAGCGGCACCGCGATGACGTGCAAGGGACGCGGAACTGCGCTCCTGCCGGCTCGTCACGAACGAATCCGGATGACCGTCTTCCCATTGATCCTCTCGGTGCGGGTGAAGGCGGCGACAGCATTTTCGAGGGGCACAACCCTGGCGATGTGCGTCCGCAGTCGTCCGTCCCGCACCCGCTGGACGATCTCACCAAGTTGTGCACGGTCGGACTCGACAACGAAGTCGACCGCCAAGCCGTCGGTGGGCCGCGCTTCTGAGGGCCCTACGACGGAGACCAACGTTCCTCCTGTTCGCACCAGGCGCGCGGACCGTTTCCCGATCTCGCCGCCGATGAGATCGAACACCAGATCCACGCCGCCGACGTTTTCGAGGACCTCGTTATCGAGGTCGACGAACTCGTTCGCGCCGAAATCCAGAGCAGCCTGACGGTCAGCGGCGCGTCCGGTACCGACGACGTAGGCGCCGAACTCACGCGCGAGTTGCGTCACGATTGATCCAACAGCGCCGGCAGCGCCGTGGGCGAGTATCGTTTGGCCAGCACGAAGGCGGCCATGATCAAATAGTCCCTGCCACGCGGTGAGGCCCGAGATTGGCAGGCTGGCGCCTACGGCAAAGTCGACATCACCTGGCAGGGACGCCAGGTTGCGGCCCTCGACCGCCACATGCTCGGCCAGTGTACCGTCGCGATACCAATCGGTGATGCCCAATACCCGCTGGCCCACCGAGAGTCCCGTCGTGCCGTAGCCGAGAGCGGTGACCACTCCGGCGAACTCGTGTCCTGGGATGGACGGTGTTCGGTTCCGGCTGACGCGATCGGTCCAAGTCGAAGGCCACGCTAACTCAGTGCCGACGAATCCCGACGCATAAACCTGAACGACGACTTCGTTGATCGCAGGCACCGGATCGGGCCGCTCCACCAGCTTCATCCCGGCTTTTCCCGCCGCCTGGTCCGTAACAACAATCGCTTTCATGAGATCTCTCCGTATTAAGTTGCCTGGTTAGGATCGGCGGCGGTGACAGCGAAGGCGGCCAAGGCCCTTCAATCCGCGTTCTGACTGCGCCGCCGGCGCCGCAATATCCGATGACTGAGCCATCACTCTTGCTCGTAGGTGTGGGTTCGCACTTGACTGAAGCTTTCCGCCTCCGAGGTGGTCGGAGCGACAGGTTGCGTTCTGATAGAGCCGGCCGGGGCAACGGCGGGAAAGTCCTTCTCGAGATCGAACACGTTGTTGAAGAAGTTCGTCAGCGAGTACATGGCCACCAGTGCGACGATTTCGATAACGTGCGCCTCCGTGTAGCCAGCATCGCGAACGGCTTGCAGATCGGCGTCACTGACTTTGCCGCGGTTCTCGATGACTTTGCGCGCGAATTGGACGGCAGCGTGCCGCTTAGGATCGGTGGCATGTCCCAGCCGAGCGAGGATGATTTCGTCGGCAGACATCTTGGCCATCCGCTCGGCCGTAAAGCTGTGAACCGTGAGGCAGTAATCGCACCCATTCACTTCCGAGACTGCAAGGCCGATGCTGTCGCGCGTCTTCACGTCCAGCACCTTGCTCAGCGAGCCGAGCAGTGTGGCCCATGAGTTGAACGCGATCGGGCTCTGCGCGAAGGTCGCCATCATGTTTGGGGTGAAGCCGATGTTCTTGGTGAACATATCGAGGGTCGGCTTCGACTCTGCCGGCACTTGTTGCGGCGTGGGTAGCGTTCTGGGCATCGTAGGCTCCTTAGATTTTCAACAGTTGGGAAATAGGGGGGCAAGGGTCTGTGCTTGGCTATACGAGATCCAACACATCGGCGACTGGACGGCGCGGCTTTTGCGGCCAATTTCCCGCTCGCTCTGCACCGACGGTTACCAACATGACCGGCACTTCGTTCTCGGCCAGCGCGAACTCGCGGACCAGCGCTTCAGCGTCGAAACCGATCATGGGCGTCGAGCCAAGGCCCCAAGACCGGGCCACGTACATCAGTGCCGTCGCGGCGATGGCACCAGTGCGCACCGCCTCGTCTCGCTGCTGCTGCGGGTCCTCGGCATACAGACTACGAGCGGGGTTCTCCCACTCCGGCACCATCGTTGCCGGCATGATGCCCGCTTGCACCAACGGTGCCAGGCGCTGCGGAATCACGCTGGCATCGGCCAACTGGCCGCAGATGATGAAGGTGACTGCAGCGTCTGTGATCGGGGGTTGATTCCACGCAATCGGACGCAACCGAGCTTTGGCTTCCGGCGTGCGTACGGCGATGAAGCGCCAGTTCTGCAAGTGGAAGGACGTCGGCGCGGTCGTGGTGATACGCACCAGCTCACTGATTTGTTCGTCGCTCAAGGTAGCGACCGGGTCGTAGTACTTGGCTGCGCTACGACTCAGGATGGTTTCGACGACAGGATTGGTCGCAGGGATCCCGTCCTGGACTAGTGCGCGGACATTCGCGGTGACGCGGCGGGCAGATTGGATGGCAGGAATATCAGTCATGGTTCAGCTTCTTCATCAATAGGAGCCGCAACTTTAAGATCCGGGAATGCAAATGACGATGCTTGTTTGCATCGTTTTTATGCTCGAAAGGATCACATGCCGGCAATGCATCGGAGCTCCCCTGGTTGGGGAAAGTGCGGTCCGGTCGGGAACGGAATCGCCGAGGACACGGAGCAGGGCATGTCGCTTAAGGCCGAGTCCGACCAAACAATTCCCTCTGGCGTAATGCATCGGACGCAAACGCTCAAAGGCGGCGATGTGAGCCGAAAGGTGAGCGGCGACGGCAGAGAGCTCTGGGCCCTGATGGCCACCCGCGAGCGACTGTGCTGCCGCGCCGCCGCAAGCCGAGATCTTGTGCTTCACAAGATCGACCGCCTTTGAGACCACCAGGACCGCGGGGACGGGATCCGCGCCTCAAGCACCAGCGGCACCTACGGGGTGGATGTGTTGGCAACGTTATCGGCGGCAGCGGCTTCGGTGACGCGATTCACATCGCGGCCGCCGCGGGCGGCATAGTCAACATCGGCGCCGGCGCAACCATCAACGGCAGACGCGATCTCCCAAGCGCTTCACGCGATGCAGTACGAAGCAGCGCTTCAAATGCGGCTGAACGTCAAAGGGCAAGATGCGGCCATGACCGCCGGTCGCTCGGACAGCTGAATCGAACTTCCGGTTCAGACGTGATTCCGGTCCTCCGCGACGACAACGGCTCTCCGCACTAGAGCGGATGCATCGGGCTGAAAAAGACGCCGCAAAGCGGTCTCTGGATCAGGCGGCCCGGGGCGACGTTGGCACCTCGGAGGTAGAAAACACCACGCACCACAAGTGACGTTCCTATCGTGATAATTTCAATGGTCGCCAACACGCGCGCAGGAACCCGGAGGTATCTCGATGGCCCGGTTAATTTCCGTCAGCGTCGGGCTTCCCCGCGACATCGAGTGGCGTGGAAGGACCGTGCACACCGGCATTTGGAAGGAGCCCGTGCAGGGCCGTCGGCGCGTCAAGCGACTCAATGTCGAAGGCGACGGGCAGGGCGATCTCGATGGCCACGGAGGCGAGCAGCGAGCGGTCTTCGTTTACCAGATCGAATCGTATCGTTACTGGGAGGAGCGACTGGGCTGTCGCGATTTCACCCACGGGCAGTTCGGCGAGAACTTCACCATCGAGGGGTTGGCGGATGACGAGGTCTGCATCGGCGACTGGTACCGGATCGGGACTGCTCTGTTCGAGGTGACCCAGCCTCGGGTCACCTGCTACCGCGTTGGGATTCGGATGAACGAGCCCCAAATGGCTGCGCTCCTGACCTCCAGCGGACGGCCGGGCTTCTACCTGCGCGTCCTCGAGGAAGGCGAGGTCGGCGCCGGCGACCCGATCCTGCCGGTCACTCGAGGGCCGGAGTGCATGACCGTTGCCGAGGTCAATGCACTGCTGTACTCCTCCCACCATCCCCGCGATCAACTCGAGCGGGCGCTGCGAATCCCTGCGCTGTCCCCGGGCTGGCGGTGGTCTTTCGAGGAATTGGTTCGCAGCCAGGATGCCCACCCTGGCGCGACGGGCAACGCGGGTCTGGTGCCAGCAGCGGCTGCGCGGACGGCAGGACCTGGGTTTCGGCCGCTGCGAGTTTCACGGATCGATCGCGAATGCGTGGATGTGATCTCGTTGTCGCTGGAGCCGATGGATGGAGGGCGGCTCACGACGCCACTCGCTGGCCAATTCGTCGTGCTCCGTCTGCGTCCGAGGCCCGACGGTCCGCTGCTCTTTCGGAGCTATTCACTCTCCGGACCTCTCTCCGACAAGCAGTATCGCGTCAGCGTCAAGGTCGAGCCAAATGGCGCCGCGGGCAGCTACCTGAACAGCAGTGCTCGCACCGGCGACGTCCTCGAGGTCAGCGAACCGAGAGGCGGCTTCACCTTGCAGCCGGGAGACAGGGCGGTGGTGCTCCTAAGTGCAGGAATCGGCGCAACGCCGGTCCTGGCCATGCTGCACGGTCTGGCCGAGAACGGTTCGCTTCGCGAGGTCTGGTGGCTGCACAGTGCACGCAATGGCAATTCGCATTCCTTCGCCACGGAGGTGCAGCAACTTCTCGGGATGCTTACTCGCGGGCGAAGTCACATCTGGTACAGCCGACCGGATGCGGATGATCGGGAGGGGCAAGACTACGACGCGACGGGTCGTCTTGGGATAAAGGCCCTCCAAGAGCTGCGCGTCCCGCGAGATGGCGACTTCTATCTATGCGGGCCATCGAGCTTCCTCGGCGATCTGATGATGGGCCTGACTGCCTGGGGCGTGCCTCCGGACCGGATCCATTCCGAAGTGTTTTCCGGTGGCCCTTCGCTGACGCCCGGCGTGGGCTCCACCCCGATGCGCGCACCGCATCAGCCAACGGGCACCACCGGCGCAGGTCCACTGGTGTCCTTCGCACGCAGCGGTATCACCGTTCGCTGGCGCTCGTCGCATGACCAGAGCCTTCTTGAATTGGCGGAAGCGTGTGACGTGCCCGTCCGGTGGTCGTGCCGCACCGGCGTCTGTCACAACTGCGAGAGCGGATTGATCTCCGGGTCCGTCGCCTACCGGCCTGATCCGCTCGATCCGCCGGCGGAAGGAAATGTCCTGATCTGCTGCTCCTGGCCCCAGGGTGACGTGGTGATCGACATCTGAGTTGCAAAGCGGCGAGCGCTAGGGGCGGACCGGGCCATCGGCCCGGTTGAGTATCTCGTCGGGATCCAGGCCTCGGTCGATTCCGTGCGGCATGACGCCCTGACCAGGCTCGAGGGCGAGTTTCTTGCCGTCAAGGTAGACCTCGACCTTGTCCGGCTCGAAGGAGACGAGGTTGGAGATGCGTGCGACCTCGATCCACGCTTGCGGGTAATACCAGGCCGCCCGTTTGTGGTCACCGATGTCGTAGTAGCTGGCCAGGCCCTTGTAGGGGCAGAACGTCTGTCCCTCGGTTGGGATCAGCGCGTTTTCGTCGACGTCCTGGCGCATCACGTACCAGCGCGGTGCGAAACCGGACTCGTACAGAACGACCGGCCGCTTGGTGTCAGCGATCGTCCTCACGCCGTTCTTGACGACCAGATCTCGTGAACTCTGGCGGATATCGATGCGGTGGTAGGCGTCGGCGGCGTGGCCGACGATGCGCTCATCCTCCTCGTAGAAGGCGTCCATCGCTCGCCAGGCGAAGGCGATGCGGCCCTGCAGCTCGCCGGCGTGGTCGGGCAGGCCGGTGTACCGCCATGCGGCGTGGGCGACACGCCGGTCGCCGACGTTGACGGTGAACCAGTCGGTATCCCCCAAGTCGCGGTGCTGCGTAGTGCGGTTCTCTCTGACCAGAACGCCGGGGCGAACGTCGCCGAGCGGAAAGTAAGCAACCGGGTAGCGTGCGGGCTCGTGGAGCAGCAGCACATCTTCGCTGTCGGCGATCCATTCGTCGGCCAGCTTGACCCGGAGCCTCCGGCGAAGGCGCTCGGCGAACAGCAGTCGTTCCGGGAGCGGCTCGGGAGTGAGGAAGCGGCCCACTGACGCGCCGCTCAACGGACCTTGTTGCCAGGACAGCCCCATGGTGGTGTTCCTTTCATTCGGGTGGGCGGGATCATGACGCTCGGTGACCGCGTTCCTGTAGGGTCCAGGTATTGCCGTCCAGGTCGGCGAAGTCGGCGAAGCTGGCATAGTCGCGACGCTGGGGGTCCAGCCCCGTGCTCCATCTGCCGGCCCACGTCTCGACCGGGTCCTTGTGCCGGACCGCACCGACCGCCACGCCGCGGGCGATCAGTTTCGCCCACTCGTCGGCGAGGTCAGTCGTCACGAGGTACAGGTTGTGCACCCGGCCAGGCGAGTCTGCAATGACCAGTTGTACAGAACATGCCGATCCGGGCGGGGTGAGCTGCACAACCCGAAACTCGGCGGCGGGTCGGTAGTCGACGTCGAGGATGAAGCCAGCCTGCTCCGTGTAGAAGGCGAGCGCACGGTCGATATCGGTGACAGGCAACTGGACGACTTCCAAGGCGAGCATCACGGCTCCCGGAGGGTCTCGTCACCGCGCGGAGCCCTCACCTCGACCCCGGCAGAAAGTCCCGGATGGCTGTAGCGATTTCGTCGCAGTGCGTCTCGAGAGCGAAGTGTCCGGTGTCAAAGAACGTGACCTTCGCGTTCTTGCAGTCACGCTTGAAAGCCTCAGCGCCTGCGGGCAAGAAGAACGGGTCTCCATTGCCCCAGACGGCCAGCACCGGCGGCTGGTGCTTGCGAAAGTACTCCTGGAACTTCGGGTACATGTCGACATTGCTCGCGTAGTCGAGGAATAGGTCGAGCTGTGCCTCGTGCGCGCCGGGTCGGGTCATGTAGTAGTTGTCCAGGTTGTAGCCATCCGGAGAAACCAGGGACGTGTCCTTGACGCCGGTCGTGTATTGCCAGTACGTCGTCTCGGGCGTAAGCAGCGCGCGCAACGCGTCGCGGTTGGCCTGGGTTGGCTCCTTCCAGTACGCGCGGATCGGATTCCAACCGTCGCTCAGTCCTTCGACGTAAGCGTTGCCGTTCTGCGTGATGATGGCCGTCACCCGCTCCGGGTGTTCGACCGTCATCCGCAGGCCCGTGGGTGCGCCGTAGTCGAACACATACACGGCGAAACGATCGAGCTTCAGCACCTCGGTGAAACGCGTCATCACCTTCGCCAGATTCGAGAACGTGTACTTGAACCGCTCACGCGAGGGCAAATCGGACTGCCCGAAGCCCGGCAGGTCCGGCGCCACGACCCGGTACCGGTCGGCCAGCTTCGGGATCAGGTCCCGAAACATGTGACTCGAAGTCGGGAAGCCGTGCAGCAGGAGCAGCGTTGGGCCGTTCACCGGCCCGGCTTCACGATAGGCCACGCCGAACCCATCGACATCGACCCGCTTGTACCCGATGGTGCTCATCTCCATCTCCTTTCAGGTTTGATTGACCTCGATGTAACCGTTGTACAGGTTACGTATCATATTTGTCCTGCCGGTGTCGGGAAATACGATCTCTACTTCCAAATTGTCGGCAAGCGCATGCGACGGACTATGCGCCGATCCATCCATCTGGCTAGCGTAACGTAACCATCGTGCATGCGGTGCAGAGGTTATCTCTCGACGGGTAACCTGTCAAATGCGATAACAAGGGTTATCAGCGAGAATGGGCATTCACATGAGTTTCATGGAGTACCCGCGGTGTCAGCTCGACCACACATCAGTCAAGAGAAGACTGCAACACGTCATGTCACTCAGGCATTGCCTCCGCCCTTTCTCATCGGCGGTGCCTCCGCGTTGGACTTCCTCAACTCGATCGCCTCGCCCGTGGATGCCCCGGTGGAATGGCTCAGCTCAGGTGAAGATTTCTTAAATTGGCTGTCGCAGGCAGATCTGGTCAAGCCTGAGGTACTACAGCACATGCGCAGGTCGGCAGGTCCTGGGGAGCTTGACGCTGTGGCAGCGCAAGCGCGCGCGCTTCGCAACTGGTTTCGCTCTTTCGTGACATCCCACATGGGCGCCCGCCTCGGCCCCGAGGCGATTCGAGAGCTGGAGCCCTTGAACCGACTGCTGGCTCGAGACGAGGTGTATGGCCAGATCGTTTCTCGAAATGCCACCTCAGACGGCGAAAGCATCTCGGGGCTCGCGTTCGTCGCAGACCGCCGTTGGCGTTCCGCAGACAGTCTGCTGCTGCCTCTGGCCAAGGTGATGGCGGACCTGGTGACCACAGTCGATTTCACGCAGATCAAGGGGTGCGAGTGGCATACCTGCACCCTGCTGTTCGTCGACACCACCCGGGGACAAATTCGTCGCTGGTGCAGCATGGCCGTATGCGGAAATCGTGCCAAGCAGGCCACGCATCGCGAGCGCTCGCCTCGCAGCAGCAAGACGAAGCAGTTGCTCGAGCGCCGGTAGAAGGCAGGTCACGACTTCCTAGGAGCACGCCATGCACGAAGAGAAGGTCAGCGCGGTCACCGCGCATCGGTTGGCTGTATTTTCAGACGCGGTGATCGCCGTGATCATGACCGTGATGGTGCTGGAGCTCAAGGCACCGGAGCACCCAACATTTTCCGCCCTCTGGCCCCTGTGGCACACGGTAGTCAGCTACGCCGTGAGCTACCTGTTCATCGCCATTATCTGGATCAACCACCACTACCTCATGGGGCTTGTGGGTCCTCCGACATTGCGATTGATATGGATCAACTTCGCCCATCTCTTCATGGTGTCGTTCTTGCCATTCGCAACGGCATGGATTGCACGCACCCAGCTCGCGTCGGCACCTGTTGTGTTCTACGCTGCGCTCTTCGTGTGCGTAGACATTGCCTTCAACGTCTTCGAGCGGGAGGTCTTGGGGCGAGCCGATGCCACGCAGGTCTCCGCCCGAGCGCGGCGCATGGCAAGGCACCGATCTCTCGCTGTCCTTGCGATCTTCGCAACCGCGACGCTTGTCGCTTTCGTCGCGCCGCGCCTCGCCTTTGGGTTGATATGCGGCGCCTTGCTCCTCCATTTGCGGCCGGAGGCCCTCAACAGTCGGCCGTAACGGCCCTTCAGGGGGCGGTACCGCTACAGCCGGGTTTCGGCCGAGCAGCGCGCTGTCTCGGTGGCCGCCTATGACGTACCTTGAAGCTCTCTGCCAGCGGGCACGGAAGACTGCTCACCGCCGCATTGCGGACACACAGAGCACCAAGGCGAAGGTCGGCAGTGGGCCCATTCCAGCCCGCCAGCAGACGTCATGATTGCCGGAAAGCGGTCGTCGGCAGCGCCAGCCAAACCGCGACTAATATAAGTCGTGCGGCCTGGCAACCGGAAAATTCAATTCATGCCGAGCCGGTTTGGAAGTCGCCCGTCGGCTTGGCCGCAAGGGCGGACGCAAGCAACAGATGACCGGCAGCAAGATCGAATCAGCCAAGAACCTGAGCGTATCGGTGCCCACGCTGTACCGATGGATTCCAGCTTCCGCGACTCCGTCGCCATCTCTCATGGCTTGGCCTTAGGGGTGGCCTATGCCTCAAGTCGTTTGCTTGCGCCCCTCGAAATAGCCAGCCAGGCGCATGCGTTCCTGCTCGAACGCCGACATGCCGGCGAGCACCGCCTTCCAGTCGCCGTTGCGGCTGGCGCGCTCGATGTTCTCGCAGGCGGCCGCGAATGCGAGCGCGCCCACCATCTTGCTGGCGCCCGCCATGCGGTGGGCGAACTGTGTGACCTGGGCAACGTCATCGGTGGCGACCGCCTGCCGCAGTCCGCCCGAGTCGTCCTCGCAGGTCCGCCTGAAGGCTGCGAGGACCTCGCCCACCATCGACGCGTCGCCGCCGCAGGTGGCCGTGAGGAGCGCCTGGTCGATCGGGCCGGCGGAAGAGGCGGCCGCTGGGCTCGATCCGGCGGGCGCGGCGAGCGGCAACGTGGCCTGAGGCAGCGGGAGCCATCGATCGAGCTTGTCGATCAGTTGCGCCAGCTCCACCGGCTTGACCAGGAAGGCGTCCATGCCGGCGGCCATGCAGGCCTCGGCCTCCCCCTGCAGCGCATTGGCGGTGCAGGCGACGATCGGCACACGCGGGCGGCCCTCATCGGACTCCACCCGGCGGATGCTGCGTGCCAGTTCGTAGCCGTCCATGTGGGGCATGTGGCAGTCGGTGATGACCAACCCGAAGCGGCCCGACTTCCACATCTGCAGGGCCTGCACGCCGTCGTCCGCGGTCTGGGCGGCATAGCCCAGCGTTCGCACCTGGCGCAGCAGCAGCATCCGGTTGACGGGATGGTCGTCCACCAGCAGCACCAGCGTTCCTTCCGTCTCGGCCTGCGCGGTGCCGGGCGCCATGCGGCGCATCGCCGAGCCCGCCGGGAGCGCGCGCGCGCCGTCGGCGCCGCTGCCGGGCAGGGGCTCGGCGACGGGCAGCGACAGTTCCAGGCTGATCGTCGAGCCCTTCCCCGGCGCGCTCTCGAGGTTGATCGAGCCGCCCATCATCTGCGCCAGCTGCCGGGAGATGACCAGCCCCAGGCCGGTGCCGCTCGGACGCCGCCGCGCCTCGTCGCCCTCCGCCTGGCTGAAGGGCTGGAACAGGCGCTGCTGGTCCTCGGGCGAGATGCCGATGCCGGTGTCCTTCACCTCGAAGCGCAGGCTTTCCTGTCCATCCGCGCGCCCCAGCCACTGCACGTTGATATCGATCCAGCCCTCGGAGGTGAACTTGATCGCGTTGCTGACGAAGTTGTTGAGGATCTGGCGCAGGCGCACCGGATCGACCCGCAGCGCCGGACTGACGCGCGGGTCGACCATCCGCCGCACGATCAGGCCCTTGCTGCTGGCATTGCCCAGGTAGATGCTCTGCACCTCCTCGATCAGGCGCTTGATCGACACGACCTCGGGGCGCACCTCCAGCTTGCCGGCCTCGATCTTCGAGAAGTCGAGGATGTCGTCGATGATGCGCAGCAGTGAGCGGCTCGATTCCCGCACCAGCCCGAGCGTCTCGCGCTGCTCGGCGTCCAGCTCGGTCAGGCTCAGGAGCTCCAGCATGCCCAGCATGCCGTTCATGGGCGTGCGGATCTCGTGGCTCATGGTGGCCAGGAAGGTGCTCTTGGCGCGGTTGGCGGCTTCCACCTCCTCGCTGCGCTGCGCCAGAGTCACGTTCAGACGCTCGATCTCGCGCTCCTTCTTCCTTCTTTCGGTGATGTCTTCCGACATGGTCAGCACGTAGCGCGGCTGGCCGGCCTCGTCGAGGATCGGGATCTTCTTGGCGTGGAGGACGTGCACGCTGCCATCGCGGGTATGCAGCTCCTCCGCGGGGATGTCCACTTCACGGCCCAATGCCAGCGCTTCCCTGTCCTTGGCCGTGAAGAAGTCGGCCTCCTCTTTGGAATTGACGAATTCGTAGGCCGTCTTCCCCAGCAACTCCTGCTGGCTGCGCCCCGTCAGCGTCTCCATGGCGCGGTTGACGCGGACGACCTTCAGGTCCTTGGCGTCCTTGACGATGACCTGGTAGGGAATGTGATGGATCACCGAGTTCAGGAACGCATTGACGGTTTCCAGTTCGGCGGTGCGCAGGTGAACGCGCGCCTCCAGGTCGGCGTTCAGGGCGCGCAAGTCGTCTTCCACCTGGCGCAGGGCCGCCATGTGCTGCCGTTCCGCGATCGCTCGCCGCACCGAGTAACCCAGCCGGCGCAGGCGCAGCTTGATGACGTAGTCCGTGGCGCCGGCCTCCATGCACTCCACCCCCTCTTCCTCGGACAGCATCTCGGCGGAAACCACGATCAGGAGAATGCCCGGATGCTGCTGCAACACCTGCCGCACCAGCGCCATGCCGCCGACTTCGTAGTCGCACAGCACCAGGTCGAAGGCTTGCCGCTGCAAGGCCGCGATGAAGTCCTCCCGGGTTTGCACCCACGTGATGTCGCAGGCCAGGTCCTCGGCCTGCAGCCCGGCCCCGATGCGCTGCGCATCGGCCGCGTCGTCTTCGAGATGCAGCACGCGGATGGCCGTGGTCGGGCTCATCTCGGCCCGTCCTGCTCGCCGCGGAGCGACTCGACGACGTCCTTGAACTCCTCGCGGTTGCGTTCGCTCAGCGCGGAGAGGGCCTCGTGCGCCTTGAGGATGCGCTTCTGCACCACGGCCTGCTCGCCCCCCGCGCCCAGCGCGTAGAGCTCGGGCGCGGCCGGGACGTCCTCGCGGATCGCGGCCAGCACCTGCTCCATGCTCAGTTCCTCGAACAGGGCGCGCACGGCCGGCGTCACCCCGGCGAGCACCACGCCGCCGCGGGCGACCAGCTCGTGCACCGTGCCGAGGCAGGTGCTGTCCATGTACTCGCAGCCGGATAGCTCCAGCACCAGGGGGCGCCCGCCGTTCAGCACCGCCAGGGCCGTTTCGTGGAAGGCATCGCAGTGCATCCAGTTGGCCCGGCCGCGCAGCGCCAGGTAGGCGGCAGCGACGCTTTCGCCATAGAACACCGCTTCACTCTCGGGCCGCGGCGCGCCGGATGCGGCCGCCCCGGGGAGCGCGGCGCCGTTGTCGAACCAGGAGGCGCCCGCGTGCGCGTCGATGAGCAGGATGGTCACGTCGTCCCGGTCCGCGCCCGCCGGCGCATCGCCGTGAAGCAGCGTCATCGCCTCCTGCGCACTGGAGAGCGGCTTGGCGAGCACCTGCTGCAGCAGCTCCAGCTCGTGCTCCGAGCCGGAGGGCAGCAGCCCGTCGGTGTAGAGGAGGATGCGGTCGCCCGCCAGGAGCTGGAGGCGCTCCTGCCCGAAGTGCGCATCCGGCGCCAGCCCAAGCGCGGGCCCGGTGCGGCGGAGCAGGCGCGTGTCCCGGCCCTCGCGCGCGTGCAGCACGGGCGGATGGCCCGCGGAGGCCAGCGTGAGGCTCGCGTCCGAGGTGTCCAGCAGGCCGAAGACGGCCGTGAGGAACAGCCCGGGCGCGGCGTGCGTCTCGCAGATCGAGCGGTTCACCGCGGCCAGGACCTCTGCCGGCGGCAGTGGGAGGCCCGTCGCCGGGTCCACCAGGACCAGCCGCTGCTTGAACAGCACCGAGAGCATTGCCGAGGTCACGCCGTGGCCGGTGGCGTCGGCCAGGTAGAAGGCGAGGTGCTGCTCGCCCAGCCGGATCACGTCGTACAGGTCGCCGCCCACATGCTGCCCTGGGCGGTAGACCGCCTGGATGCAATAGCCTTCCATGGGGGGCGGGCTGCGCGGCAGCAAGGCGCGCTGGATCACCTCCGCCCGCTCGAGGTCGCGGCGCAGCACTTCGGAGGTCTCTTCGAGCTCGCGGACCTTGCGCTGCAACTCCCGGTGCAGCCGCTCGCGTTCGGCCAGCAGCTGCCGCCGCTCGAGCGCATTGCGCACCGCGACCGCCATTTCTTCCGAGCGCGGCGACTTGGGCAGGAAGTCGAAGGCCCCCAGCCGGATCGCGGCCACCGCCGAGTCGAAGGTCTCCAGCCCGGAAAGGACGATCCACATGGCGTCCGGCACGGCCTCGCGTCCCCAGCGCAGCAGCTCCAGGCCGTCCATGCGCGGCATCATGATGTCGGTCAGCACCAGGGCGACCTCCGGGTGCTCGCGCAGGACCTCCTGCGCCGCGATCCCGTCGGAGGCCTCCAGGACCGGCGCGCAGCCGAGGCCTTGCAGCGCCACCTTCACCATCAGGCGGGCCACCGGCTCGTCGTCCACCACCAGCGCAACGGGAGGGACAGGGTCGAGGTTCAAGAGAGTCCTCTGACGTGCAAAAAGGAATTCTCGGAGCCGGCGGACGCGATGGCAAGCGGCTTGGGCAGTCCCGCAACGGACGGCGTCTCCCCCCCCAATGTGAGGACGTCAGCCGGGAAAACGACGAACACGCCGAGTGGGGACTTCGCTAACATGTGCTGTCACATTGGCTGACAACCAGAATCACCAGATTCAATGGTGGCCAATGGCCAGCGGAGGAACGTCTTGCGGCTCACCAAGAAATCGTTCGGGTCTTTCCTGTTGTGCGTCGCGAGCCTGTTCGCGTCGTCGCCGGCCTGGGCGCAGGCTGCCAGCATCGTCGGCATCGTCGAGGGCAGTGCCACGCTGATTCGCCAGACCACGCGCCACACGCTCGCCGAGGGCGTGGCCTTGAAAGAGCAGGACATCATCGAGACGGCACCCGGTGCCTTCGTCCAGATCGAGCTCCCCGGGGACGTTCTCGTCGGTATCGGCGAATCGACCAGGCTGATGCTGCGGCCCCGCGTCGGCAAGGGGCTCACGGCGCCGCCGCTTTACCTGCTCCAGGGCTGGCTCAAGACCAGCACCGGCGGCGCCTTCGCCTATGCCAGCCCCGCCTTCGAGCTCGCGACGCAGGCCGCCAGCACCGTGGTCTACACGACAGGCACGGCGTACGAGGTGTTCGTCGAAAGCGGCACCGCCAAGCTGACGCTGCGCGAAGGCGGCCAGACGGTCTCGCAGCTGGCCAGCGGCGACTTCGCACAGCGGCGCGAGGGCGCTACGCCGACGGTCGCACGGCGTGCCGCGCCCGAGTTCCTGGCCAAGGTGCCGCGCCAGTTCCGCGACCGGCTGCCCGCGCGCGGCGAGCAGTTCGCCAGGCGCCCCGTCTCGCCCAAGGCGCTCGGCGAGATCACCTACAACGACGTGGCCGCCTGGCTGCGCACCGAGCCGGGGCTGCGTCTGCCGCTGCTGCCGCTGTGGAAGGCGCGCGCAACCGCCGACCTAACCTTCCGCGCGGCGGCCAAGGCCGAACTGGCGCGGCACCCCGAATGGGAACCCTATGCGGACCCCGAGGGTTATGCGCGCCGCATGGCCGAGGAGGCCGAGCGCCGGCGCGCCCGGGAGGCCGCGCGCCGGGCCGCCGCCGCGGCGGCCGCCGCTGCCGCCCAGGGCACCAGCGCGGGCTCGGGTAAACCATAGTGAACCGTCGCGAGTCTTGCCGCAACTCAAGCGACGACAGACAGCAGGACTGGAGTACCTCATGCGCCTTCTTTTCAAGTTCAATCTGATCTTCCTGGTTGTCTTCGTCGCGGGTGTGCTCGGCGCCGGCAAGGTGTCCTATGACCTGCTGCAAAGCAACGCCAAGGAGGAAGTGCTCAACCACGCGCGCCTGACGATGGAAAAGGCGCTGGCGGTGCGCACCTACACCAACGACCAGATCCGTCCGCTGCTCGAAACGCAGATGAAGTACACCTTCCTGCCCCAGACCATTCCGGCCTATTCCGCCACCGAAGTGCTGGCGACGCTGGCCAAGAACTTCCCCGACTACAGCTACAAGGAAGCGACCCTGAACCCGACCAATCCGCGCGATCGGGCGGTCGACTGGGAAGCCGATATCGTGAATCGCTTCCGCACCCAGGCCGACAAGAAGGAGTTCGTCGGCGAGCGCGAGTCGGGCACCGGCCGCTCCCTCTACATCGCGCGCCCGCTGCGCATCACCAACGCCGCTTGCCTGGCATGCCACAGCACCGTCGAGGCGGCGCCGCGCACGCTGATCGACAAGTACGGCCCGGCCAACGGCTTCGGCTGGCAGCTGAACGAGGTGATCGGCGCGCAGGTGGTGTCGGTCCCCATGGCGGTGCCGCTGGCGCGGGCCGAGCAGGTGTTCAAGGTCTTCATGGCGTCGCTCATCGGCATCTTCGTGGCAATCGGCATCGTGCTGAACGTGCTGCTCTACCTGCTGGTCATCCGGCCGGTGACGGCGCTGTCGAAGCTGGCCAACCGCGTCAGCCTGGGCGAGCCCGACGTCCCGGAATTCAAGACGCATGGGCATGACGAGATCGGGACGCTGGCCCAATCGTTCGCGCGCATGCGCCACAGCCTCGACCAGGCCATCAAAATGCTGGAGACCTGAGGTCCTCCCCCACGTATGTCCGCCACCATCCCCCAATATGTCGGTCCATACCCGATCCGCGGCGTGGTCGGCTCGGGCGCGATGGGCATGGTGTACCTGGCGCACGATCCGGCCATCGACCGGCTGGTGGCCATCAAGACGATCCACCGCCGCCTGATCGAATCGAGCGAGGACGACCCGAGCGTGGCGGCGCGCTTTCGGGTCGAAGCCAAGGCCGCAGGGCGCTTGACCCACCGCAACATCGTCTCGGTCTACCAGTTCGGCGAGGACAACGACTGCGCCTACATCGTGATGGAGTACGTCGCCGGGCGGAACCTGCGCGACTACATCCACGCACCGCGCAAGCTCGAGGTGTCGCAGGTGCTGTGCCTGATGGGGCAGCTGCTCGACGGCCTGCACTACGCCCACGAGCGCGGCATCGTGCATCGCGACATCAAGCCGGCGAACCTGCTCATCGCCGACGACGGGCGCCTCAAGATCACCGACTTCGGCATTGCGCGCACCGAATCGTCGAACCTGACCCGCGGAACTTCCGTCATCGGGTCGCCCGGCTACATCGCGCCCGAGCAGTACACCAACAGCGACGTCGACCGGCGCGTCGACGTGTTCTCGGCAGGCGTGCTGCTCTACCAGACGCTGAGCGGGACGACGCCCTTTTCCGGCACCGACGACGCGATCATGTACAAGATCGTCTACGAGCCGCACAAGCCGTTGAGCGAGGTCACCAAGGATCCCGCGCTCGAGCCCTTCGACGCGGTGCTCGACCGGGCGCTGGCCAAGGACCCGGCGCAGCGCTACGCAAGCGCCATGGAGATGCGGACCGCGCTGCTGGCGCTGGCGACGGAAACGGTGCCGGACGTGCTCCCGGCGGGCATCGTGCTCGCGCCCCGGCTCAAGAGCCCCGACGCGAAGCCGGCCGCCGCGAAGGAGCGCGATCCCTCCGCGCCTTCCAGGCCGGGCGCGACATCGGCGGCGCCATCGATCAACGACCCGCCGACCACACCCCTGAGCCCGTCGAAGCCGCTGCCCGTCACCAGCCCGCCTTCGGTGCCCGTGCCCACCGGTTGGGACACCGCCGCGCTTGCGGGGGTCGAGCGCGAGCTGGCCGAGCATGTCGGCCCGGTGGCGCGGGTGCTGGTGCGCCGCGCCGCGCGCGGCTTGACCTCGCTGGCGGCGGTGCGCCAGGCCGTCGCCGGCTCGATCGTCGATTTCGAGGCGCGCGAGCGCTTCCTGGCCAAGGGCGGCGCCCCGTCCACCCGCACCGGCCCCGGCACCATGGTCCCGACGGCGACCACCCAGTTCCGGCCCACGCAGGGTGCGGGCGAAGCGCCGGCCGGCATGCCGATGCGCGAGGGTGATGTCGACAAGGCGGCCGCCGCACTGCTTTCCTCGATGGGTCCGATTGCGCGGGTCGTCGCCAAGCGCTGCGCCGCGAAGTCGCAGACCCGCGAGCAGTTCGTTGCCTACGTGGTCGAACAGCTCACGCCGAACATGGACGCTCGCCGCGTGCAGGCCGACCTGTGGCGTGCGCTCGGCTGAATCGGGAGGGCCCGTGATCGCGCTGCGTGTCACGCGCCGGCCCGGCGGCACCGAACCCGATGCGACGGCGCTTCCGATGCCGCCCGAGGGCCTCACGATCGGCCGCTCCGTCGATTGCGCCCTGGTGCTGACGGACCCGCTGCGCCTGGTGTCGCGCCAGCATGCGCAGGTGATCGCCGCCGGGCAGGCGGCACGGGTGCGTTGCATCAGCAACAAGACCCCCTTGTGGGTGAACGGCGTGCAGCTCGATCCGGGCGGAGAACGCGCCCTGTCGGTGGGCGATCGCCTGCGCATCGGCGGCTTCGAGCTCGCCGTCGAGCCCGTGGCGACGGCTGCGCAGCGCTCGCGGCTGGACCGCTGGTTCGACCTGGAAGGCGCGCCCGATCCGCTCGCCGCCGAATCGCCGCTGCCCGGCCTTGCACGTTCGCCAGAGGAGGCGGCGACCAGCGCGGTGGTGTCGTGGCAGACCAGCCGGCATGTGGTGCGCACCGGCACGCCGATGGTGCCCAGTGCAGCGTCGATGCCGCCGCCCGCGGCGCCGCTGACACCGTCCAATGCATCGGATGCATTCGCCGATTCGACATCGCCTGCGCCGCTTTCGGAGGCTGTTGCGCCGGCTGCCGCTAGAAGAGTCGATCGCCGCCCGGGGAACGTGCCGCCCGAACTGCATGAGCTCGCAGCGGCTTTCAGCCGCGGCGCCGGCCTGGACGCCCAGGTCGCGCCGCTCACCCCGGAGTGGATGGAACACCTCGGCGCGCTGCTGCGGGCCACGGCCGAGGGCACGCTGGCGTTGCTGCAAAGCCGCGCCGTCACGAAACGCCAGATGCGCGCCGAGGGCACGCACATCACGCCACGCCAGAACAACCCGCTGAAGTTCTCGCCGGATGCGACCGAGGCGCTGACGCGCATGCTCCAGCGCGAGGCCAGCCCCGGCTTCCTCGACCCCGTGGCGGCCTTGCACGATGCGCACCACGACCTGCTGGTGCACCAGGTGGCGATGGTGGCCGGCATGCGCGCGGCGGTGTTCGAGCTTTTCTCCCGGCTGGGCCCCGAGGCCGCCGAGAGCGGGGAGGGGCCGGCGCACGGGATTTCGCGCGTGCCCACGCTCCGCGCCGCGGCGCTCTGGGAGCGCCACCGCATGCAGCACGCCCAGTTGCTGGAGCACCTGGACGACGACTTCCAGACCATCTTCGGACGCGAATTCCTGCGCGCCTACGAAGCCCAGTCGCGCGGCAACGCCGGCCCCGACGCCGGCCCCCCATCGCCGGAGGCGCCATGGCGGGGCGCGCGTTGACCGTCTCGCTCGCCGCGCTGTCGCAGACCGGACAGCGCGAGTGCAACGAAGATGCCTTCGGCTACTGGGAGGGCGCGGGTTCCCTGGTCGCCGTGCTGTGCGATGGCGCCGGCGGGCATGGCGGCGGCCAGACAGCCTCGCGTGCCGCCGTGACGCATGTGCTGGAAGCCTTCGCGCTCCATCCCGAGGTCAGCCTGGATGCGCTGCAGTGGCTGGTCCAGGGGGCCAACGAAGCTGTGGTCGCGCAACAGGTGGCCGGCACCCTGACGGCCGACATGCGCACCACCATCGTGGTGCTGCTGCTCGATCTGTTCAGCGGCGCGGCGCTCTGGGCCCATGCCGGCGACTCGCGCCTGTACCGCTGGCATGACGCCCGCCTGCTCGGGCGCACGCGCGACCAGAGCCTCGAGGAGCGCCTGCGCGACGCCGGCCTGAGCGCAAGCGCCGCCGCCTCGGGGCAGCTGACTTCGGCGCTCGGCTCGCCCGAGGGCTTCGACTTCGAGGCCCTGGAAGCCCCGCAGATGCTCGCCTCCGGCGACGCGCTGCTGCTGTGCAGCGACGGCCTCTGGTCGGCCTTCGACGATGGGGCGATGGCGCGCAGCGTGGCCGGCTGCGTCGGCGCCCAGGCCTGGCTCGATCGCCTCGAAGCGGGTGTGCAGAAGGCCGGCCGCAGCGACCAGGACAACTATTCGGCGCTCGCGGTCTGGTGCACGGCCGGTTGAATACCCAGCAGTTCCAGCAACAACGCCGGCTCCGGCGGCCAGGCCGCCAGCCGGGGCACCACATCCTGCGCCGCCGCCAGCGGCCACCACAGGCTGGCCGGCTGCGGCGGCCAGGCCTCGGCGGGCTGGAAGTCCTGCGCGGAATGCGGCGGCAGAGCGGCGATCGCCGCCTCCAGCGCTTCAGGTCCTTCGGTTGCCGCGTCCAGCAGCGATGCGAGCCTTGCAGCGCTCTCGCCCGGTGAGGCCGGCACGGCCAGGCGTTCGGCCAGCGTCAGCGGAAAGGCACGCCCCACGCGGTCGTGCGAAGCGACCATGATCCCGCACCAGATCTCGCCGGGCGCCGGCAACGCCAGGTAGCGCCACGGCGCGAAGGCGCGAAGGCGTTCGCGCAGCGCGGCGCCGTCCAGCGTGGTGGCGGCGAGGGCCAGGCCGCGTTGCAGCCAGCCGTCCCAGTCACTGCGCCAGCGCGGCGGCAGGCCTTTACCGACGAAGTCTCCGCGCGCGGGGAGCTTGCCGTACCAGGACACGCGACGCGAGGGCAGCTTCACCATGTTCCTTGCGGGCAGCGGAAGCTGGCCAGCTCCCGCAGGGTCCAGATGTCGGCCTCGGGCGCGCCGGCTGCGCTCGCCTCGACCTCGAGGGTGCGCGAGTCGACGGCGAAGGCCAGGCGCGCGGGCGCACCGCGCTCGCCCCTCCAGTCGCCGCGCAACAGCACGCGCAGCCAGGCGAATGCGCCTTCATGCACTTCGGCGCCGACTCCGGCGGGGCCGGGCGGCAGGATGCGCATCAGCACTTTCTGCGTCGAAGCCGGTCCCGGCCAGACCAGTTCCTTGGGGCGCGGCGGGCCGTTCTCGAAGCGCAGCAGCTGGCCATCGACATCGATGCTGAACTGCAGCAGCGCGGCATCCATGCGCTGCGGCGTGAGCCGCAGCTTGAGCTCGGGCATCGGTGCCCCGGCGGGGAAGAAGAGGGCGCCGATCGCGGCCGCCCGCTCGAAGGCGCCCGGCATGCCCGCATCGGCGGGTGCGCTGCGCGCCTTCCACGGCCGGCCCGAGGTGTCGACGCGCTCGCTCAGCTGGTTGCGCCGGAACTCGTCGAACAGGCCACCGGGCCCGAACAGGCGCGCGAAATCGGAGGGCGCCATGTCGCGCGACGCGGCGGTGCCGAAGGGGAAGCGATCGCGTGTCAAGGTGCCGCAGGTCTGCGCGAGCTCGGCCAGCGCGGCATCGAAACCGGGCTTGGCGCCGCCGCGCGAGCGAATCAGGGTCCCAAGGCCGGTGTAGACCTTGCGCAGCGCGGCCGGCGCGCGGGCCGCCTCGGCGCGCAAGGTCGCGTCGAGCTCGGCATTGGCGGCAGCGCCGCGCCGGGCCGTGGCCAGGGCGTGAAGGCGGTCGAGCGCCTGCGGCCCGGCGCCTGCGGCGTAGTCGCCGAGCTCGCCGAAGCGGGCGCGCAGCGCGGTGTCGAACGCGGCCTCGGCCGTGCTGCCGCCCTGGGCCGTCGCGCTGAACTCGTCGGCCAGGCGCGTCAGGAGGCGGCGCAGCGGCGAATCGGGCGCGGTGAGCTCCGTCGCCTGGCGCGAGGCGCCCTCCGCATCGCTGCCGGGCGCCAGCGCCAGGGCATCGAGCTGGCGCGACCAGGCGGCGATCACGCGCTGGGCATGGCGCTTGCCGACCTGCGTGCCGATCTCATCGCGCCAGGCGCGGTCGTTCTTCAGGCGCCGCACTTCGGCCCCGCTGTCGCCGAGCACCCAGTCGGCCTCGTTCGCGAGCTCGTCGAGCATCGTCTCGAGCGCCGGCGAGAGCTTGCGCCGCCAGTCGGCCGCGCTGGAATGCGCCGGCATCGGCCCGGCGCCGGCCGCTGCGAACATCAGCGGGCCGGCCGCGCCGAGGCGTGTGGGCAGGTCCTGCGGCGGCTCGGGGTCGGCCACGCGCCGCAGGAGGCGCTCGTGCACGCGCTGCGCCAGCGGCAACGCCGCGAGCGCGCTGCGCGCCGCGCGCACCCCGACATCGTCGGAGCGCATCGCCTCGGGCAGCCCGCTGCGCTCCAGCAGGGCATCGACATGGCGCGCCCATTCGGCGCGTTCGCCGGCGCCGCCTGCCTGCACCAGCGTCTGCTCGGCCCAGGGCCGCAACTCGCCGCGGACCAGGCGCTCCGGGCTGGCGAGCATCAATGAAGCGCGCAGTGCCTCGTAGCGCGTGGCACTGTCCTCGGCCTCGCGCAGGTCGCGGCGCAGGCGCTCGACAAGCAGCGGCGCCAGGCTGCGATCGAGCATCTCGCGGTAGGCCTGCTCCGCCGAGCGCGCCAGCCGCGGCCCCTGGAACAGCCCGAAGCCGAAGCCCGCGGGCGGCTCGTTCGGATCGATGCCGTCGTTCGCGGCCAGGCGCTCCAGCAGCGCATAGAGCGGCAGCACCTGCTCGAGCTTGGCCGATTCCAGCGAGCCGATGCGTTGAGTCAGCTGCTCGACGCGCGTGCGCACGGTGTCGACATAGTCGAGGTTGCGGCGGTAGCTCTGCCACCACAGGGCGGAGGCGGCGAGCAGCGCGGCCCCGGCCAGGCCGGCGCCGGCCATGACGGCTCGCCGGCGCGTGCGCAGCCGCTGCAGCCGCTGGCCTGCAAGCGGCGCTTCGGCGATCACCAGCTGCTTGAGCAGCGAACTCAAAAAGAAGGACTTGCCGCCGGCATCGGGCCGCGCCAGCGGCTTCAGCGCCAGGCCGTGGCTGCGCGCGAGCTCGCCGATCACGCGGTCGATCGGATTGCCCTCCTGGGTGCCGCTGGTCAGCGCGATCGACCGCAGGCGCTGCGCCGGTTCGGCGGCAATGCCGGCGAAGGCCTTGCGCACGAAGCCCTCGAGGGGTGCGAGCAGGGCTTCGAACTGGGCCGTGAAGGCGTAGAGCGGCAGGCGGCGCTGCGGCGTGTGCTCACGCTGCAGCAGCTCGGGGCTGCGCTGCGCCAGGCGCTGCGCGAGCTCGGCCAGGCGCGGGCCAAGATCGGCCGGGATGCCGCCTGCATCGGGATCGAACACCAGGCCCCAGAGCTGCTCGCGCTGCGCGGCGTCGAGGTCGCCGAAGGTTTCGACGAAGCCGGCCAGCAGGTCGGCCTTGGTCACCAGCAGATAGACCGGAAAGGCGAGATCGAGCTCGCGGCGCAGTTCGTCCAGCCGCGCCGCGACCGCGGCCGCCTGCCGCGCGAGTTCCGCGCCGCCCTGCAGCAGGTCGGGCACGCTGACGCTGACGAGCACGCCGTTGATCGGCTGCACCGGCCGGTGCCGGCGCAGCAGCGCGAGGAACTGCTGCCATTCCCGGGCGTCGGCCGATGCGTCGCTGTCCTGCGTGGTGTAGCGGCCCGCCGTGTCGATGAACACGGCGTCCTGGCTGAACCACCAGTCGCAGTGGCGCGTGCCGCCGGCGCCCGCGAGCGGGTCGCGCCCGAGCTTTTCGGCGAGCGGAAAGCGCAGGCCCGAATGCAGCAGCGCCGTGGTCTTGCCGCCCCCGGGCGCACCGATGATCAGGTACCAGGGCAGCTGCTGCAGCTGCCGCCGGCCCTGCCACCAGCGCCGCGCGCCCTTCGCCTCGATGCCTTGCCGCAGCATCGCGAGCGCCTGGCGGAAACGCTGGCTCAGCTCGGGGCCGGCATCGCCGGACTCGAGGCTCTTCAGCAGGCGCTCGTTGCGCCGCCGGGCCAGCAGCAGCCGCAACCCGCGCAGTCCGAGCAGCAACAGCGCGACCAGCACCAGCAAGGCGAGGCGGGCGCGCACGTCGTCGAAGGGATGCCAGGAGCCGAAGGCGAGGAGCGGCGCCGCGAACCACAGCAGGGCGCCTGCCGCGCCGAGGTTCACGGCACCTTGCGCGAAGCGGGTCGGCGCCTTCATTCCGGGAACAGGACGATCTCGACCCGGCGCAGCGGCTTGCCGCCCGTGGCGTCGACGCGGGCCTCGACCGCGAGGCGCGCATCGCCGAGCTGGGGCCGCAGGAGGTCGGCGGTGCCGCGCGCCCATTCCATCGCCTGGTGCCAGGCCGAGGGCGTTCGGGCCGTCGGGGGATCGCTGCCGTCGGTGTAGCCGACGACGAGCACCTTGCCCGGCTGCCTGGCCAGCGCGGCGCCGACGCGCTTCAGAGGGGCGGCGGCGTCGCCCAGTGCGTCGGCGCCGATGACGACCACGCTGCGCAGCGCCTCGTCGCGCACCGTCAGGCGGCCGGCGTCGATGTCCTCGCGCAGGTTCGAGGCGAGCCGTGGCGGCGCCGGTGTGCCCGCCGCGGCCACGGCCGTGGCGGTGCCGGCCGGCACGAGCTTCTGCAAGGAGGCCAGCACGCCGTCGACCCGCGCCGCCAATTGCAGCTGGCTGGCGCTGTAGATGCCCAGGGCCAGCACGCCCAGCAGCAGGACCGCGGGCAAGGCGACGCGCGGCGCCCGCGGCGGGCTTGCGGCCGCCGCCGCGCAGTGCCAGGGGGCCACCAATGCCGGCGCCGGCGCCGCCTGCTGCAGCGCGAGATGCACGCGCGAGCGCAGGTTCTCGTGGTCGCGGTTGTCGAGCACCCTGCGCGCGCGCAGCCCGAGGCTCAGGCAGGTGTGGAAGAGCTCGAGCAGTGCGCGGTGCTCGCGCGGCTTCTCGGCCAGCCGCGCCAGCAGGCGCAGCAGCTTGTCGCCGCCGTTGGCCTCGCCGTGAAAGTGCTGCAGCAGTCCGGCGCCCTGCGCACCCCAGGGCGCCGCCTCGAATTGCTCGTCGCCCCAGGCACACAGCACGTAGCTCGCGGCGGCGACGGTGGGCTCGTCGACGCCCGCCGCACGTGCATCCGCTTCGAAGCGATTCACGGCTGCAGCCAGCGTGCGGCGCAGCGCGGCCGGGTCGGCGGGCGTCGCGTCCCGCAAGCCGGCCATCAAGGCGATCAAGGGGAGCGCCTGGGCGCGCAGCGCCCGCGCGGCGGCCGGCTCGTCGACGCTCTCCGCCTGGCCGGAAGCCGGCGCTGCGGGGGCGGCGACGGGCCGCTTCACTTGGCCCACCCCAGCTGCAGCTGGCGCGCCTGCGCGTCGACGCGCACGCGCGCCAGCGTCCCGACGGGCAAGGGCAGGATGGCACGCCACTGCGAGCGCTCGATCTCCCGGAACGCGCCGAACACGGCGAGGGCACGCGCATCGCCGCTCAGCTCCAGGGCCAGCTCGCGCGCCTCGCCGGGGCGCAGGTGCAGGCTCTCGCGCACGAGCACGTTCGAGCCGAGGGTGGCCTCGTCGTCGTCGTAGAGGCTGTCGAAGCTCGCCTTCTCGAATCCGCTCGCATCGCGCAGCACATAGACCCGCAGCGCCAGCGAGGCCGAGGCGTTGCGGGCATCGGTGTTCAGGCTGCGCTGCGCCTGCACGAGCAGCTGCAGATTGCGCTTGGCGCCGGCCAGTGCCGGCGCCGCACCGGGGTTGAACATGAAGTTCACGACCATCGAGGTATTGACCCAGGGGATCTGGCGCTGGGCGGTGTCGCGCAGCACCTTGACGCGCACCGCCTTCATCATGTCCTCGACTTCGACGCCCACGGAGCGCAGCTCGGCGGCAAGGTACTTCGTGTAGACGCTGTTGCCGCCGATCGGACCGTCCTCGGCGACCCCGCCGGGCGCTGCGGAGAAGGCAATGAGCGCACCCGGCGCCGCCATCTCGGCCAGGCCGTTGGCGTTGCGCGAGCGCCCGCGCGCCGCGAAGGGGTCGTTGCGGCAGGCGTCGATGATGAAGATGCGGGCGCGTGGACGCACCCGGTCGACGTGCGCGAGCAGCGCCTCCTGCAGGTCGATGGCCTCGTCGCGCACCTCGGCCTCGTCGCGCAGCGCGATGTCGACGGGCAGCAGGTAGTTGCGCCCGCCGATCTGGACGCCGTGGCCGGCATAGTAGAAGACCGAGGCGGCCTGGTCGTCGTCCATGCGGCGCGCGAACTCCCGCAGCACGCGCTTGAAGTCGCGGGCATTGAGGTTGAGGTACTCGCCCACCTCGAAGCCCAGCGAACGCAGGGTCTGCGCGACCAGGCGGGCGTCGTGCTCGGGGTTGTTCAGCGGAATCTCGGGGTATCGGCCGTTGCCGATCACGAGTGCGATCCGGCGTTGCCTGGAGGCCTCGACCTTGGGCTGGGGCTGGGCGTGGCAGAGCCCGCTCCACAGAACAGGCATGAGGCCGAGGAAGGGGAGCAGGCGGCGGCGACTCACTTCACCGAATGCCTGGACTTCGAGAAGTCTCATGCTGGTCTTGCCCCCTCAGGTATTGCTCCTTCTCCCGCTGGGAGAGGGAGCCTGTCGCGTCCCATTCTCGGCGCTGCGCAGCGGCGGCACAAGAGGAGTGCGCGGCAGCCCGTTCAGCTGCCGCGGAACTGCACGCGGCGGTTCACGGCAGCGCTGGGATCGGCGGGCTCGACCAGCCGGGCTTCGCCGTAGCCGACCGTCTTCAGGCGCGCGGCGTCGATGCCGTGGCGCTGCACCAGGTAGTCGCGCACGGCGCGGGCGCGGTTGCGCGACAGATCGAGGTTGTAGGCATCGGTGCCGACGGCATCGGTGTGGCCTTCGACCGTGACGATGCTGTTCGGCGCCAGCAGCTTGATGCCTTCGGCCAATGCGTCGAGCTGGGTCCGTGCGGCCGGAACGATTTCGGCGGAGTCGAAGGCAAAGCGCACCGGCAGCGACAGCGCGGAGGCGTCGCCGTTCGCGTCGTCGGGCGCGGCAGGCGCACGGGCCGGGGGACGCGCCGAGGTCTTCGCCAGGGCGACCGCCGCCGCCGCGACGTACTTGGTCGGGGTCGCCGCTGCGGGCGCATCGTCGAGCAGGCGGATCGAACGTGTGCCGTTGCCGAGCACGGCCGCCACGTCGTGCGGGCTCACGAGCTGGCCTTCACGATACATGATCACCTTCTCGGCCTTCACCTGGGGGGCGAGGAAGGCGGCGGCGAGGGCGAGGGCGAGGGTGCTGAGGTAGCGGGTCATTTCGGGCTCCTTGGGCGTGGCGTTGAATTTCTCGATGCCCATGGGTTGCGCGCGCCGCCTGCGCGGTTCAATCTTTCTCGATCGTGCCGATGCCGCGGATGGAGCGCGTCACGGCCGGGTCGCCGTGGTAGCGCACGTGGCCCACGCCCCCGATGCGCACGGCCAGCGTGCTGCTGGCGGCCAGGCGCACCTCGCCGTTGCCGTCGATCGCGACCTCGGCGCGCTCGCTGGCGAGCTTGGGCGCGGTGTAGCTGCCCGTGCCGGTGATGGCCAGTTGCTGGGCCGTCACCTTGCCGCCCCCGACGGCGACATCGCCGGCGCCGGTGATGCGCACGTCGAGGCTGCGCGCGTTGTCCAGGCGATCGAGGCGGATCGAGCCGCCGCCCGCCAGCACCAGCGCGAGCGCGTCGCTGCGCAGCGGTCCGATGCTGATCGCGCCGGCCGTGCGCGACTCGAAGGCGCGCAGCGTCCGCACGCCGATCTTCATCCGGATCGGCTGCTGGGTCTCGATCCGGCCGGGCGACAGGCCGATGAGCAGGCGCCGGTCGCGGATCTCGGTCGTGATCTTGCGCAGCACGGCGGGCTCGGCTTCCAACGTCAGCGTCTCGCTGGCGCCCTGTTCGATGCTGACTTCGCCGGCGACGGCGAACACGACCTGGTCGAAGTCGGCGACGCTGCGGGTCTCGGTGGCTGCCTGGGCCGGCCCGGCGGTAGCCGCGGCAAGTACCGCGGCCGATCCGGCGGCCAGGGCGGCGGCCCGGATCGAGCCCTGTGCCGGGAACACACGGGTGAACCAGTTCATGGTGCAGCTCCCTGGGTGCGGCGGACGCTGGCCTCAGCGCGGCAGCGCGAGGTTGGGCTCCGGGGGGAAGGGCCGCGCCTGGCAGGTGGTCCAGCCGGAGTCGGTGACGATCATCGAGCCGCCGTTGCGATCGGTCGCCACCAGCTTCGCGCCCTGCCGTGCCTCGGGGCCCAGGGTGACCGGCCCCTCGTCGAACAGCAGGCGGCCGTACTGCCAGCAGCGCAGCCGATAGGTGCCCTGTCCCTTCTGCCTCGGTACCGGCGTCGAGGCCGGGGGCGGGGGCGCCGGCGGGAGAGCGGTCACTACGCGATCCTCGGTGGCAGCGGTGGCGGTCGCGACGCCGGCACTCGCCCCGAAGGGCAGTTGCAGGAGACCGACCACGGCGGCCAGGGCGACCCCGCTCACGGCGGCCAGGCGGATGCCGAGCCATTTCGCACGGCCAGGAAGGGATTCATTTGGCTTGGACACGGAAGTTCTCCTGGGCGAGCGTGCCGCCGCTGGCTTTGACGAAGGCGCCGCGAATCAGTTCGAGCGTGGCGCCGGGCAAGGGCTCGAAGTCGGTGCCGACCAGGGCCTGCGGCAGCGAAGCCATCACGTCGCGCTGCGTTGCGAAGCAGGAGATGGTCTCGGGCACGCCCTTCGTGTTCATCGTGAGCTGGAAGCGCATGGCGCCGGGCAGCGTGAGCGGCTGGGCCGCAGCGATGCGCGAGTCGCGGGCGAATCGGTTCGGGAAGAAGCGTATGACCTTGGACTCCTCGTCCTGCAGGTAGCAGTAGACATGCGCATCCTGCGAGGGTGCGAGGGAGAGGTTGATCGACTCCCCGCGGGCGAATCGGGTCTGCTGCTTGGGCGCCGTCACCGACAGCTTCAGCGGCGCCGTGGCTGATGCGGCCGCCGCTGCCGCCGCGGGCGAGGCGGATGCTGCGCTTGCCACCACCGGAATCGATGCGGGCGCCCCGGCCACCGTGTTTGGCGCGACGTAGCGTGCCGGCTGGTCCGGGCGCTTGATCTTGGTGTGGTCGGCGGCGAGGAAGGCGTAGAAGAACTCCTCGTTGAGCACGGCCTCGCGGCTCAGGCCCAGCGCGGCGCGGTAGTTCGCGATCGCCTCGTCGATGGCCGGGTTGAATTCGCCGTCGATCGGGCCGTCGTAGAACGCGCGCCGGCGCAGCTGGTTCTGGAAGTAGGCGATCAGCTCGATGCGGGTCGAGGCCATCGCGTGGTACCAGTCGAACATCTCGAGGCGCGTTTCGTCGTTCTTTTTCGGGTCGGTCACGCCCAGGCAGGTCCAGTAGGGGGTCTTGGTGAGCTTGCCGATGAGTTCGACCGCCGCCAGCTCGACCAGTCCGCGCAGCGCCTGCGTCTGGCCTTCGGCCTTCGCCAGGTTCATGCTGTAGTTGATGCCGAACTTGTGGTACGCGGCGTCGCCATCGATGCCGCTGCCTTGCTTCAGGATCATCACGGAGTTGCGCGAGGTGACGCCGGCGAGCACCGCCATGTCGCTGGTGGTCAGCACGCTGAGGTCGAGCGCCAGCATGCTGGAGCCCGCATCCTTGGCCGCGCCGAGGTTGATGAAGGGCGCGAAGCCGATGCCGAGGTCCTTCTGGTTCTTGACCAGGTTCTCGTCGAACTGCGAGACGGAGCCCTTGATGTCGTACAGCGGGATCGCCTGGTAGGCCGCCGCGTTCTGCGCCGAAGCGAGATAGCTGATGACGTTCGCCGTGTCCTTGCCGAAGGCGACCAGGCGCACCGCACGGCTGCGACGCGACATGTCCGACACCGACGAGATCAGCATGTCGCGCGTGCCGGCGTTCAGCTTCTTCGTTTCGTCGCTGATTTCCTCGGTCAGCATCGTGATGTCACGCACGCCGTAGTCGAGCAGCAGCGTGTCCATGCAGCGCAGTGCATGCGAGAAGCCGGTGATCGAGCGCTGGGGCCGGTCCTCGGGCCCCTTGCGGATCTCGTTGGTCTGGTCGATGGTGGGCTGCTTGACCTCGAGCGTCTGGCAACCGGCCAGGGCGGCGAGGGTGGCGGAAAGCGCGAGAAGGCGCGCGGCTTTGGGCGGTTTCATTTTCATCTCCCTTGGGCGGGACGTTGCGCTCAGCGGCACCCGCCGCGGCCGACGATGTTGATCGCGTTGGGTGCGAACACGAAAACCTCGCGCGGCGATGCGCCGATGCGCCCGCCGGTGTCGATGTTGCCGATGTTCTGACTCCCGCAGGTGCTGGAGTCCGAGGAGTTTCCCTGTGACCTTCCCTGCTCGTCGGCCTTGCGCTCCTGCGCGGCGATGCGGATCTTTTCCTTTGCGATCTTCGCGCGGAAGCGCGTGTCGACGCCCATCAGCTCCTGCCCCGCGAATGCGTGGGCGCCGGCACCCAGCGTGACGGCGGCGAGGACGATGCGGGCGGTGAGGGCGAGGCTTGCATTCATGGTGGTCTCCTGGGTGAGTAAGCGCCGGCGGAGGGAGACGCCGGCGCAAGGGAAAGAAGAAGGACGAGGTCTTACTTCGCGACGCCGACGCTCTGGTCGGCGGTGGACAGGAAGCCAGCGGCGGTGTTGACCTGCGCGGTGGCGAGCACCGTCGAGTTCGTTAGCTTGCCGCTGCCTTGCGCGCCGCCGATCTGCTGGCGCGCCGTGGACAGGAAGCCGCCGGCCACGTTGCTCACGCCGGTGGCGCCGACGAAGCTGCCCTGGACCTTGCCGTCGTCCTTCGCGAAGCCCACTTCCTGGTTTGCGGTGCTCAGGAAGCCGGCGGCGGTGTTGTTCACGCCCTGGGCGACGATGGCGGTCTGGCTGATCTGGCCGTTCTGGGTGGCGCGCGCGATGCTCTGGTTGGCCGTCGACAGGAAGCCGGCCGAGGTGTTCACGGCGCCGTTGACGATCACGGCCGTGTTGCGGATCTTGCCGTTCTGCTCGGCCACGCCGACGTTCTGGCGCGCGGTGGACAGGAAGCCGGCCGAGGTGTTGACGACGCCGGTCGAGAAGACGCCGGAGTCGGTGATCTCGCCGGCCATGGCGGCACCGAAGACGAGGCCGAGCGCGGCGAGGACGGAAAGTTTGGAAGCGGCTTTCATGGTGATTCTCCTGAAGGGTTGGCGAGGTTGGGGTGGTGGCTTGCTGTTGCTTGCCTTCCGCTCCATGGGTTGCGGCGGCTTCGCAAACGGTTCAAGCGAATTTGCGTTCGCAGCACAAGTACGGCGCCTGGGCTGCCGGAAAGAAAAGACCCGCCGGCGCGGGTGCGCGGGCGGGTCGGATCGAGCGGGGAAACCGGGCGTTGCCCGGCGGCGACTTACTTGGCAACGCCGATGCTTTGGTCGGCGGTGGACAGGAAGCCGGCGGCGGTGTTGACCGAGCCCGTGGCGATGACCGTCGAGTTCGTCAGCTTGCCGTTGCCTTGCGCGCCGCCGATCTGCTGGCGAGCCGTGGACAGGAAGCCGGCGGCCGTGTTGCTGGCGCCGTTGGCGATGACCGTCGAGTTCACGACCTCGCCGTTGTCCTTGGCGAAACCCACTTCCTGCGTGGCGGTGCTGAGGAAGCCGGCAGCCACGTTGTTCAGGCCGCTGCCGATGATCGTGCTGTTGGTGATCTTGCCGTTTTGCGTGGCGCGGCCGACGCTCTGCGTTGCCGTCGACAGGAAGCCTGCGGCGGTGTTGTTGGCGCCGTTGACGATCACGGTGCTGTTGGTGATCTTGCCGTTTTGCTCGGCCACGCCGATGTTCTGGCGCGCCGTGGACAGGAAGCCGGCCGAGGTGTTGACGGCGCCGGTGGACAGCACTGTGGAACCCGTGATTTCGCCGGCCATGGCGCCACCGAAGACGAGACCGAGGGCGACAAGGACGGAAGCTTTGCGAACGACTTGCATGATGATCTCCTGAGAGTGAGGGACTAGGGTTTGTGGTGGGGCTTGCCGATTTGCCTGCCTTCCCGCTCCATGGGTTGCGGCCGTTTCGGAAACGGTTCAAAAGATTTGCAGCCGGTTTTCCCAGAAGGGTTCGAGCCGATTTCGGGCCGGCCGCACGCCAGCGTAGGATTGCCCGCCATGCTCGACGGCGCCCCGCCTGAACCGCCTCCACACGCGCCACGCCTGACGGGCCTGCGCGGCACCTGGAACGCGCTGCGCAATCTCGGGCTGGTGAGCCTCGGCGCGCCCGCCGCCGGCGACTACGACAGCTTCACCGCCGGCGATGGCCAGGTCGTTCCCGTGTACGTGCTCGGCAAGGGCCCGCCCCTGGTGCTGGTGCATGGGGTCGGGTGCTCGCACCGCGACTGGATGCCGGTGGCGCGACGGATGGCACGGCACCATTGCGTGCTCGCCTGGGACGCGCGTGGCCACGGCAGCTGCCGGCCGGTGCGCGGCAGCATCACGCTGGCGCGGCTGGCGACCGACCTGGCCGAGATGCTCGACCACTTCGGACTGCAGCGCTCGGTGCTGGTCGGGCATTCCATGGGTGCGCTGGCGCTGATGCAGTACCTGCATGCGTATGGCACGCAGCGGGTTGCGGCGGTGGCGCTGGTCGACCAGTCGCCGCGCATCGTGACGGACGACGGCTGGCGCCTGGGGCTGTTCGGCGGCTGCAGCGCAACCATGCTGTCGGGGCTGATCGCCGGGGCGCGCCAGGATCTGGCCGAGACGCTGCTGAACGAGGTCGGCGCGATCGGAGGCGCCTGGCTCCGGCGTCAGCTGGGTGTGGAAGCGCCGCTCGGCCGCATGCTGCGCCGGCGCCTGGGGAGCATCGACATCCGGCCGCTGCTCGACCTTGCCGAGTCGATGGCGCAGGCCGACTTCCGCGCTTCGCTGTCGCGCCTCGACGCGCCGTTGCTGGTCGTGCTGGGGGCGCGCAGCCCGCACTACGCCGGCCTGCCGCTCGATGCCTGGTATCGGGATACGGTGAAGCATGCGCAGATCTCGGTGTACCCGCGGGCCGGCCATTCGCCGCATGTCAGCGAGCCGCTGCGCTTCGCGCGGGACCTGGAGCGCTTCCTGGACGACCACGCGTAGCGGGTTTACCCGCAGCGGCCCTTGTCGTCCGATTTGAAGCAGAAGTCGGCCGTCAGGCTCGAGGACTCCCAGGGCACCTGTACGCGGCCGGTGTCTTCGGCCACGCCGATGCGCACGCGCTTGAAGAGCTGCTCGATCTGCAGCCCCGGCGTCGGCAGGTTGGCCAGCAGGTGACGGGCATAGACGCTGTGCTTGCCGCTGGCGCCGTCGAGCGCCACGCCGTTGGGCGCGGTCGAGAAAGCCACCAGGGTGCCCACCGGCGCATCGAGCGTGGCCAAGCCACCCGGCGTGGCGCCGCGGAATTTCAGGCGCCGTCCGTCGGGGCCGACGATGACGCCGCCGGCGAAGGGGTTCACGCGGCAGGCGTCGAGCACCACGATGTTGATGCCGGTGCGGATGGCGCTGAGCCGGTCGACGAACTCGCCGACATCCGCGCTCTGGCGCTGGATTTCCTCTTCCGTCTGCGGGTCGGCGTCGATCGGCACCAAGTAGTTGCGGCCCCTCACCTGGACGCCGTGGCCGGCGTAGAACAGCATGCGAACCGAGGCCTTCGGGGCGCGCAGAGAAAACTCGCGCAGCGACTCGATCAGTTCCGGCAGCCGGGTGTTCTGGCGCAGGGTTACGTCGTAGCCGAGGCCGCGCAGCGCCCCCGCGACGGCGGTGGCGTCGCCGGTCGGATTTTTCAGCGGGGCGGCGCGGTATGCGCCGTTGCCGATCACCAGGGCGATGCGCGACTCGGCGTTGTTGGCGTTGGCAGGCCCGCTCATGACGGGCGCCAAAGGCAGCGCCGCGGCGCCCAATGCGCAGCGCAGCAGCATACGGCGGGTGGGCAGCGGGGCCATGGCGTTTACTCCCGAGGCGGCACGCCGGGTGACAGCGAGGCGGTCTGAACGATCGGGGCGGCCTGCACCTTGGCGAGCGCCGCCGATTCGGTGCCGGCCGGCACGCGCAGGTAGTAGTCGCCGAGCTGGCCCGGGCCGCCGGCCAGCTCGCCCTGGATCTGGACCATCAGCAGGCGGATGTCGGCCTCCTTGGCGTCGGGTGCGAAGCTGATCTTCAGCATCGGCGCTTCGGTGACGCGCACGGCGTTCAGTGCGCGGATCTCGTTCTCGCTCTCCCGGACGTTGCCCAGCAGGTTCAGGATCACGCCGCCCTGCACGGCCACCAGCGCCAGCCCGGCCATCGCGAAGCTCGGGCGCATGCCGAAGTTGCCGAAGAAGGCGCCGATGCGCTCGGCCAGGGTCGGGCGGTCGCCCTGGATCAGGCGCATGGCGCGCGCCAGGCCGATCGTTGCCGGCACGGCCGGCGCGTTTTCCCTAACGCGCATCTGCAGGGAGCGGTACCAGTCCAGCTCGCTGCGGGCCTCGGGGTTCTGTGCCAGGTAGGCGTCGACCCAGGCCCGGTCTTCGGTCCCCAGCGAGCCGTTGGCGTACCAGGGGAGCAGTTCTTCGAAGCGTTTGTTGTTCATGATGCCTGTGCTCCCGCGGCAAAGGTCGCAGCCTTGCGGTGCGGCAACGATGAAAAGATCTCGATCATGGTGACCACCAAGAATCCTTCGGCTCCCAGGAGCCCGTGACTGACCCGATCGTTGTCCATGCCAGCGGCGACTGTGGCGAGAACACGCAATATAGTGCTCAACCCACCGCAGCGAGACCCCGATCTACCTGCACGGGACTTTCCCGTGTGGCCTCTGGGTTGCACGAGCTCGGCGGATGGTTCAGATTATTTTTGCGCGCATGTCAGGGGCACCGCAAGCTTCAGGAGGCGAGGGCGCCCTTGGCGTTGGCGGCACCTCCTTCGCTACGCAGCAGGGACTCCAGGCATTTCTTGATCTTCTGCCGGGCGTGGAAGAGGCGCGTCTTGACGGTGCCCTCGGGGCAGTTCTGGATTTCGGCCACTTCGGCCAGGCCCATGCCCTCGTAGAACACCAGGTGCATGCATTCGCGGTGCTCGTCCGAGAGCTTGCCCATGCAGTGCTGCACGCCTTCGCGCCGTTGCTTGCCGGCCAGCTCGGCGTAGCCGTCGGGCGTGTCCGAGGCGGTGGTCTCTGCGATGTCGTCGAGGTCCGCATGCACCTCGTCGGGCCGGCGCGCCCGGTAGACCATCAGCGCCTTTCGGCGCGCGATCCCGATGAGCCAGGTGGAGAACTGCGAGTCGCCGCGAAAGCGCTCGGGGTGCCGCCAGACCTCGTAGAGCGTGTCCACCACGACCTCCTCGGCCCGCGCGTGGTCGTTCAGCATGTTGAGGACGTAGGCGTAAACCCTTTGGCTGAACGCCTTGTACAGCTGGCGAAACGCCGCCTGGTCTTCGCGGCCGATGCGTACGAGCAGCTGATTGACCTCGTCGTTGTCCATGCGGGCAGTGGCGGTGCGGTGGCAGTGACGGTAACGCAATATAACGTTTCTGACCTGCGCGCAGCGCGTCGGCGATGGACACGCTATTTCTCGACGAAGGCGCGCTCGATCACGTAGTCGCCCGGCTCGCCCTGGCGCGGGCTGATATGGAAGCCGCGCGCATCGAGCAGCTTGCAACTGTCGGCCAGCATCGCGGCGCTGCCGCAGATCATGGCGCGGTCGACCGCGGGGTCGAGCGGCGGCAGCCCGATGTCGCCGAACAGCCGGCCCGATTCGATGATCTCGGTGAGCCGGCCCTGGTGGCGGAAGGGCTCGCGGGTGACGGTGGGGTAGTAGACCAGCTTGTCGCGCACCGTCTCGCCGATGTACTCGTTGTTCGGCAGCTCGTGCTCGATGAAGCGTGCGTAGGCCAGCTCGCTGACCTGCCGCACGCCGTGGATCAGCACCACCTTCTCGAAGCGCTCGTAGGTCTCGGGGTCCTGAATGATGCTGATGAACGGCGCCAGGCCGGTGCCTGTGGACAGCAGGTAGAGGTGCCGGCCGGGCCGCAGGTCGTCCAGCACCAGGCTGCCGACCGGCTTGCGCCCGACGATCACCTCGTCGCCCGGTCGCAGGTGCTGCAGGCGCGAAGTCAGCGGCCCGTTGGACACCTTGATGCTGAAGAACTCGAGATGCTCGTCGTGGTTCGCGCTCGCGACGCTGTAGGCGCGCATCAGCGGCTTGCCTTCGACCGGCAAGCCGAGCATCACGAAGTGCCCGTTGCGGAAACGCAATCCGGGGTCGCGCGTGGTGCGAAACGAGAAGAGCGTGTCGTTCCAGTGGTGGACATGCAGCACGCGTTCGGTGGCGAGTTGGGACATGGGAACGGGGGGTCAGGAAGTTGCGGAAAGGCCGAGCTCGCGCAGATAGGCCCAGGGAAAGATGCCGCGCCCGTGCCCGTCGGAGAACACGAGGTTCAGGCCCTTGTCCGACACGGCGTGGATCGCCGCGAGGCGGATCGACGACGCAGCTTCGGGATGGCTGCCACGCTCGCGGTACGACTGTTCGCAGGCCGCGCAACGGCAGCGGGCGCGCAGCAGCCCGTGCGCCAGCCGGCTCGCGCTCCCGTCCTGCCAGCGCAGCTCGAGCACGCCGCTGGCCTGGTGGTCGACGATGTCGATGGGGAAGGGATGAGCCTCCAGCGAGGGCGGCGCTTCGCTCATGTCAGCGCCTTCATCCCGTCGCGGCCGAAGTGGTGGTCCATGCCCTGCAGCCCGCCGCTGCCGAGCTCGCCGCCCATGGCGGCCAGGCTCTCTTCGCGGATCAAGGCCTTGAGCTGCCGCACGAGCGCCTGGAAGGTGGGCGAAGCCGTCATCTCCGGCGTGCGCGGGCGCGGCAGCGGAATGGGAACCTCGGCCTTGATGCGCCCCGGGCGCGCCGTCATCACGTAGACCTTCTCGGAGAGAAAGATCGCCTCCTCGATGTCGTGGGTGATGAACAGCACCGACAGCTGCAGCTGTTGCCACATGTTGGTGAGGATTTCCTGCATCACCGCGCGGGTCTGCGAATCGAGCGCGCCGAAAGGCTCGTCCATCAGCAGCACCTGCGGGCTGGTCGCCAGCGCGCGCACGATCCCCACGCGCTGCTTCATGCCGCCCGACAGCTGGTCGGGGTAGTGGTTCTCGAACGAGAGCAGGCCGGTCATGCCGAGCAGCGAGCGCGCGGCCGACTCGCGCTGGTTCTGGCCCAGGCCCTGCATCTTCAGCCCGAACTCGACGTTCTTGCGCACGGTCATCCAGGGGAACAGGGAATACTGCTGGAACACCACGCCGCGGTCCGCACCGGGTCCGCCGATGGGCTTGTCGTCGAGCAGGGCTTCGCCGTCGCTGGGCCGAATGAAGCCGGCCACGATGTTCAGCAGCGTGGACTTGCCGCAGCCCGACGGGCCGATGACGCTGACGAACTCGCCGGGCTTGACTTCCAGCGACACGCGGCTCGCGGCTTCGGTCATCTGGCCCTTCGTGCCGAAGCGCACCGACACGTCGCGGATCTGCACATGCCCCTTGCGGGCGCTGTCAGCGGCGCTCATGGATTGCTCCCGGCGCGCGCGCCATAGCTCAGCCACGGCATCATCGATTTCCCGACGAAGCGGATCAGTCCGCTGCACAGCAGGCCCAGCACGCCGATGGTGATCATGCCCAGCACGATCTCGGGGTACGAGATCAGCGAGTAAGCCTCCCAGGTGAAGTAGCCGATGCCGAACTGGCCGGAGATCATCTCCGCGGCGATCAGCGAGACCCAGGCCACCCCCATGCCCACGGCCAAGCCGGTGAAGATCTGCGGCGCCGCGCCGGGAAGCACCACGTACCACATGATCTGACGCTCGCGCGCGCCCAGGCACTGGCTCGCGCGCAGCAGCACGCCGTCCACCGCCTGCACGCCGCTGATGGTGTTCAGCAGGATCGGGAAGAACGCGCCGATGAAGGTGATGAAGACGATGCTCACCTCGTTGTCGGGCCACAGCATGATGGAGATGGGCACCCAGGCGATCGCCGGGATGGGGCGGAAGACTTCCATCGCCGGAAACAGGAAGCCGCGCGTCAGCCGGTAGCGGCCGATGAGCAGGCCCAGCGCCACGCCGAGCACCGTGGCGATCGCGAAGCCGAGAAAGATGCGCCGCAGGCTCACGCTCACGTTCTTGATGAACTTCGGCGAGCCGTTGACTTCGATCACCTTGGCGAGCACCTCCATCGGCGTCGGGATGTTGGTGAAGCGCACGTAGAAGTCCAGCCGGTAGGTGGTGGCGAGATGCCAGAAGAGCACGATGCCCAGGAGCGAGCAGGCCCCCATCAAATAGGCGGGCGCATGCTGGCGAACGGCCTGCCAGCCGCGCTCGGCGGGGCTCAGCGCCACCGTGGCCGACGGCGGGACGGGCAGCGGGCGCAGGATCTCATCGGGGCGGGCCAGACCGCGTGCGGGCGCAGCCTGCGCGAGATCGCCGGGCACCGGTACTTCATGGCCCGCCAGTTCATGGGCCGGCACTTCATGGAACAGGCGTTGCGTGGCAGTGGACATCGTGGGCCTTCCGGTTCAGAGGCCGGCCGCGGCAAGCGCTTCGGTGTAGGTGGCCAGCTTGCCGCCGATGGCAGCCGCCTCGGCCTGCGCATCCTTGCGGAGCAGGAAGGGCACGATCTGGGGCTTGCGCGGATCGCTGGTGCTCACCGCGTAGAAGGCCTTGTCGGCAAACAGCTTGATGCCCAGCGTCTTGTCGTTGAGATAGGCGACCCTGACTTTTCTGTTCTCGCCCTGGGCCTTGTTGATCGCGGCCAGGGTGCAGGCCGGCGAGGCGTAGGCGGCGATCGGCGCGCCCTCGATCCAGACCTCGCCGGCTTCCTTCGGGCGCGTGATGGGGGTCTTGCACAGCGCGTCGGTGCCGCTGATGTCGTAGTTGGCGAGCGTCTGCTTCTGCGCGTCGTAGTCGAGCTTCAGCTCCTTGTAGGCCTGCCGCACGTAGCTCTCGTCGACCCAGGCGTTGATGTCGAGCGGCTTGACGCGGTTCAGGCGGGTGAGCACCTCGTGGCCGGTCTTGATGGTCTCCAGCCACCGCGGCTTGATGGTCGGATCGAGCGTGTGGATGCCGCCGGGGCCCAGGTAGAGGTAGGCCACTTCCTTTTCGATCCGCGTCCACTCCTCGATCTTCGCGGCGGCGGCCGTCGGGTTGCTGCGCACCCAGGTGTTGGCCTCGATCAGCGCCTTGATGTAGGCGACCACCACCTCGGGGTATTCGGCCGCGAAGTCCTTGCGCACCACCACGCCGTGGAAGGTGGGCACCTTGGTCTCGGCGCCGTCGAAGATCTTGCGGGCGAAGCCGCGGTAGGGCAGCAGGTCGGCAAAGGGAACGAAATCGGCGTGCGCTTCGATCTTCTTTTCCTGCAGGTTGGTCGTGCCGACCTCGGGGCTCTGGCTCACGAGGTTCCAGTAGTCGTCCTTCCAGCCGCGGGTCTGCATGGCTTGCAGCACCATGCCGTGGGCCGCCGAGCCGAAGGGCACCGAGATCAGCTTGCCCTTGAGATCGGCCAGGTCGTAGTAGGGCGAATCCTTGTGCACCACCACGCCGTTGCCCGAGCCGAAGGCGTTGTACGCAATGATGGCGACGAGCAGCGTTTCGTTGCCCGGCTGCGCCTGGCCGGTGGCGCCGTTCACCAGCAGCGGGTAGTCGCCCATCATGCCGATGTGCAGCTTCTTGGCCATCATGCCGTTGGTGATCGGCGGGCCGGAGGTGAAGTTCTGCCAGTCGAGCTTGAAGTCGATGTCCTTGTACTTGCCGGCCTTGGGCAGGTACTTCTCGATGAGCTTCATTTCCTTGAGCACGACGCCGCCGGTGACGGTGTTCGTCGTCGTGTTCTGCGTGCCGATGCCGATGACCACTTCCTGCCGCGCCAGGGCCGGCAGGGCAACGGTCAGGGCGAGCGCCAGGACCGCGCCGATTCGCAAGATGAGGTGCTTCATGGACTGGTTCTCCGTGGGGTTTGGAAGAGGGGTTCGATGGGCTCAGGCGGGTTCTGAAAGATGGTCGAGCTTGCTGCTCACCGAGGCCCACTGCTCGGCATCCGGCAAGGGCTCGCGCGCCTGGCTGATGACGGGCCATTGCGCGGCATAGCGGGCGTTCATCTCGACGAAGTGCTCCTGACCCGCAGGAACGCCGGTGTCCGCAACGATCGCGCCGACCGGGCACTCGGGCGCGCAGACGGCGCAGTCGATGCACACGTCCGGGTCGATCACCAGGAAGTTCGGCCCCTCGTGAAAGCAGTCGACCGGGCAGACGCTCACGCAGTCGGTGTACTTGCAGCGGATGCAGGCTTCGGTGACGACGAAGGTCATGACGAAGCTCCCTCGCGCCTGGCCTTCTGTGCCAGGCCGATGGCCGTCAACGCCAGGCGCGCCAGCTTGCGCACGTCCGGATCGGGGTCGGCGAGCGCGGCCTCCAGCGGCGCGATGGCGCGCGTATCGCCGATCTCGCCCAGGGCGATCACCGCCTCCTTGCGCAGGTTGCTGATGGTGTGCGCGAGCGACGCCACCAGCGAAGGCAGGCCGGCCTCGGCCTTGAGCAGGCCCAGGCTGCGCGCGGCCTTGACGCGCACCTGCCAGTAGTCGTCCTGCATCGCATGCACGAGTTCGGGGATGGCCGGCGACAGGCGCAGCTTGCCGATGGTCTGCGCCGCTTCCTCGCGCACCATCCATCCGCCGTCGGCGAGGGCGCGCGTCAGGGCCGGCAGCACGCTGACGGTGCTGGCGTAGCCGAGGGCGCCCACCGCGATGCGGCGCACCTCGATGTCGGGGTCGTTGGCCGCCACTTCGGCGAGGTCGCCGATGGCTGCCGGGTCCTTGAGGTAGCCGAGCACGCCGACCGCCTCGCGGCGCACGGCCGCATCGGGGTCGCGCAGCGAATGCATGGCGGGCTCGAAGGCCTGCGGCGAGCGCAGCGCGCGAATGGCATGGAAGGCGAGGGCGCGCACTTCGGCGCCGGCGTCGAGCAGCAGCGGCAGCAGGGGCGCGGCCGACGCGCCCTCCTTCAGTTCGGCGAGCACGGCCCCGGCCGCCTTGCGCACCTCGGCGTCGGCGTCGAGCAGCATCGGCGCCAGCGCCTGCACGACCTCGGTCTGCTCGAAGCCTTCGAGCGCCCGCACGGCCTCCGCGCGCACCAGCGCGTCGCTGTCGGCCAGGCGCGGCAGCAGCAGCGGCACGATGTCGTCCTCGTCGCTGTAGGGCAGGTCGATCACCGCCAGGCGCCGCACGGCGGCGTCGGCATCGGCCAGTCTTTCGGCGAAGCTGTTGAGTCCGGTTTCCATGGCGGCCCCTTCAGCGCAGCAGGTAGGGGATGTCGACGCTGATCGCGCCCGTCGGGCAGTCCTGCTCGCAGGGCAGGCAGTACCAGCACTCGTCGAACTTCATGTAGGCCTTCTTCGTCAACATGTCGATGGCCAGCACGTCGAGCGGGCAGACGTCGACGCAGACGGTGCAGCCCTTCTCGGCGATGCATTTGGATTCGTCCACGCGGACGGGGACCTGGGTGAGGGTGGCGGCGGTGGTCATTCGTGGGGCTCCTGGTTCAAGCGGCCTCGGCGCTGCTCGCGACGCGCAGGCGCTGGTAGGCGGTTCGTTCTTCGTCGTCGACCGGCACGATGTAGGGCTCGATCGCCTTCTTGCGCAGCGCCATCCGGCCCTGCGGGTCGCGGCTGAGCAGCGAGTGGCAGAACCAGTTCTCGTCGTCGCGCTCGGGGTGGTCGACGTAGTTGTGATACAGGCCCCAGCGGCTCTCGGTTCGGAACATCGAGGCGTGTGCGGCCATCTCCGCGCAGTCCAGGATGGAGTGCGCCTCCATCGCCCGCATCAGCTCGTGCGCATCGCCGGCCGACATCGATTCCATGTCTTCGCGGATCTCCGCAAAGCGGCGCAGGCCGATCTCGTACTTGCTGGTGATCTTCGGCGGCTGCAGGTAGTCGTTGACCAGGCGGCGTGTCTTGAACTCGATCTGGTGCGGCGTGAGCCCGCCGCTGCGCTGCAGCGGTGCCAGGATGCGGGCGCTCTCGGCCGCCTGTGCGCCGGCATCCGGCGTCGCGTGGCCGACCTCGGCGCAATAAGCCGCGGCGTTCTCGCCGCACAGCTTGCCGTAGACGAAGGCCCCGAGCATGTAGTTGTGCGGCACGCTGGCGCAGTCGCCGGCCGCGTAGAGGCCCTTCACCGAGGTCTCGCCGCGGGCGTTGATGTGGATGCCCGATGCGCTGTGCCCGCTGCAGAAGCCGATCTCCGAGATGTGCATCTCGACCATCTGCTTGCGGTAGTCGTTGCCGCGCTTCTCGTGGAAGCGCCCCCGGCTCGGGCGCTCGTTGCTGTGCAGGATGGTCTCGATCTCCTGGATCGTTTCCTCGGCCAGGTGGTCGAGCTTCAGGAACACCGGTCCGTTGCCGCTCAGCAGTTCGTTGTAGAACTCCTGCATCATCGCCCCGCTCCAGTAGTCGCATTCGATGAAGCGCTCTCCCTTGGAGTTGGCCGTGTAGCCGCCCAGCGGCCCGGTGACGTAGGCGCAGGCGGGGCCGTTGTAGTCCTTGATCAGCGGGTTGATCTGGAAGCATTCCAGGTTGGCCAGGTCGGCGCCGGCGTGATAGGCCATCGCATGGCCGTCGCCGCAGTTGGTCGGGTTCTCGTAGGTGCCCATCAGGTAGCCCGATGCGGGCAGGCCGAGACGGCCGGCGGCGCCGGTACAGATCACCGCCGCCTTGGTGCGAATCACGTAGAGCTCGGCGGTGCGGCAGTCGAAGCCCATCACCGCGGCGACCTCGCCGTCCGGCCCGGTCAGCACGCGGGTCACGACCACTCGGTTGGTGATCTCCACCCGCGCGCGCTTCAACTGCCGGTAGAGGATGCGCTTCATGTGATGGCCCTCGGGCATCGGCAGCACGTAGGCGCCCAGGTGGTGAACCTTGCGCACCGAGTAGTCGCCGGTCTCGTCCTTCTCGAACTTGACGCCCCAGCGGTCCAGCTCCTGGATCATGTCGAAGCTGCCCGCGGCGTAGGCCATGACGGCCTCCTGGTCGACGATGCCGTCGTTGGCCACGGTGATCTCCTTGACGTACTGCTCGGGCGTCGCATGTCCCGGGATGACGGCGTTGTTCAGGCCGTCCATGCCCATCGAGATCGCACCGCTGCGCTTCACGTTGGCCTTGTCGATCAGCAGCACGCGCAGCTTCGGGTTGCGCTCCTTGGCCTTCACCGCGGCCATCGGCCCGCCGGTGCCGCCGCCGATGACGACGAGGTCGAATTCCATGTCGATAGTCTTCATGCTCAGCTCCTAGGTTCGATCGATGCGCAGGCGGTACTGGAAGGCATCGCCGCGGTAGTAGAGAAACTCGAAATCGATGGGATGCTCGTCGGCATAGGTCAGCCGCTCGATGCGCAGCAGCGGCGAGGCTTCCTCGATGCGCAGCTGGCGGGCCAGGAAGGCGTCGGCCGAGATCGCCTCGATCTGCACGTCGGCATGGGTGAGGTGCTTTGCGAAGTCGTTCTCGAGGATCACGAAGATGTCGCGCGTCGCCAGGTCTTCCTGCACGAGGCGTTCGCCGAGCGCCAGCGGGAAGTAGCTCTGGTCGACCGAGATCGGTTCGCGGTTCAGGTAGCGCAGCCGCTGGATCTCGTAGACGGGCTCGCCGAGCCCGACCTGAAGCCGCCGCGCCACGATCTCGCTGGCGGCTACGCGCCGCGTGCTGAGCACTTGCGAAAAAGTCTCGTAGCCCGAAGGCCCCATGGCCTCGCCGAAGCCTTGAAGGCGCGACAGGTTCTGGAACGCCTTGGGCTTGGCGACGAAGCTGCCCTTGCCGGCGACCTTGAAGATCAGGCCCTCCTTCTGCAAGTCGCCCATGGCCTGGCGGATCGTGATGCGGCTGACCGAGAAGGCTTCCATCATCTGGCTCTCGGAGGGCATCTGGGAGTGCGGCGGGTAGGTGCCGTCGAGCACACGCCGGCGAATGATTTCGCGGATCTGCGTGTGCATCGGGACGGACGACATCGGCACGACGCGGGCGTCGGCGCTCGTTGGCTGCCGTGACTTGCGAATGGCATTCATGGGGCGGGATCAACCTGTTATGACGGGTTATGCCTAGCAGGTCGCGTGCCAGCGAACGCGGGAGCGCGGGGGTGGGGCGCTTTCAGAGGGGAGGCGGTTCTTCTGACTCTGTGGATCGCAAAGACCTGGAGAGGGTGAGGACGCACCGCGCCGATGCTCGCGCACCGGTCTCGATCGAACTGTCACTGCGGCGGTGCATGCGAGACCGGATCAGATGCTGTCGTGCTCCCGATGCGTCGAAGCTCGGGAGACTGATGGACACGGTTGACATGGTTGACGACCACGATCGAGCGGCCAGGCGACGCGAGTGGCTGATCGCGGCAGAGCAAACCGGTGCGCCGCGCCGCCTTCACAATGCTGGCTTGTTGACTCAACCGACGGAGCCGGACCCATGATCGATGCTGCGCAACTGCGCGAGCTCAGTTCGAGGCAACTGAAAGTCAGGGTACCCGGCTGTAGCTGCAGTGTTCTGCAGACGCCTTCCTGGGAAAGCATCACGCTGGAGCGCTGGCCTGCCGGGGTCGAGCAGGTCGGCACACTCCGCGCCTCGGACATCGACGAGCCGACATTCGAGGAGTTCCATCCAGGCGGCACCCGGTATGGATCGGCCGACGCGCCCATCGCCGTCTCGTGGTTTCCCTTCAACCGGAGCGACGTGTATGCGTGCGGCACCTGTCGCAGCGTGTTCCTGCGGTACACGGAGTACGGTGGCTACTACGTGGATCACCGGGTCCGGATGGTCGATCCGGCCTTGGTGGTCCAGGACGTTCGGCTGAAGAGGCACCCCTGATGGCTTTGGCACAGCGACAATGCACCCATGGCCCAAGGCAAGCGCATCTCGGCAGACATCGGCGGCGACGCCTTGCACGCAATCCAGGAGTTGGGGGCAGCGGCAAGGCGGGCCCGATCGGCGGCCGGGGAGGGCCAGGCAGCCGCGGCCGCGCGCCTGGGCGTGCATGTGCAAACCATCGGCCGCATCGAAGCGGGTGAGCCCGGCGTGGCCATCGGGCACGTGCTGGGCCTGCTTGCGCTCTACGGCATCGGCGTCAGGCTGCAGCAGCCGGAAGCCCGCTGAGCCATGGTCCACTTGCAGGCCGTGCACACGGCTGCGGCGGGCACGCCGATCCTTCACACGCTCCCGAACGGGGTGAGGCTGCTGGCGCTCCCCATGCGGCATGTGCAGAGCGCCAGCGTGGGCGTGTTCCTGCGCGTCGGCTCCCGCGACGAGACGCCGGTCACCAACGGCATCAGTCATGTCCTGGAGCACATGGCGTTCAAGGGGACCACCACCCGCTCCGTGCAGGCCATCAACCTGGATGCGGAGCGGCTGGGCGCGGATGTCAACGCGTTCACGGGCAAGGACACCACCGGCTACTTCATGACCGGCCTGGGCCGGCACGCGGAGCATCTGCTGCGCATGACGGCCGACATCATCCTGAACAGCACCTTTCCCGACAGTGAATTGCAGCGCGAGCTGGAAGTGATTCGCCAGGAGGCAATCGAATACGAGGAGGATCCGCAGGAGAGCTCCAGCGAACTGCTCGACCGCGCCATCTGGGGCGACGACCCGATGGGCATGCCGGTGATCGGCACCGTCGGGAACATCGAAGGCTTCACCCGGCACGACCTGGTCCGCCACGTGCAGTCCCACTACGTGGCGGAAAAGACCGTCGTTGCGGCGGCCGGGAACTTCAACGTCGAAGCCTGGCTGGCGCTCGCCGGGGAACTCTTTGCAGCGATGCCCGCCTGCGCCGACCCATCTGTGCCACGCCCTGCCGCGACGGCGAAGTACGTCGGTCACGCCTTGGCCCGGCGCTTCGCGCAGGTGTCGCAGGTGTTCCTGAACATGGCCTACCCGCTGGCGCCCGCGGGGCAGGACGACCTGCCGCAGCAGCGCTGGCGCCTTGCGGCTTCGCTGGCCGTGAACCTGTTCGGAGGCGGGATGTCGGCTCCCCTCGTCGACAGGGTCCGGGAGCAGCTCGGCCTGGCCTATACGGCCCACTCGACGATGGACAGCGGGGACATCTGGGCCAACTTCGTGGTGCATGCGGTCACCACGCCGGACAAGCTCGACGCGCTGGTGACGGCGACGGGCGGGCTGCTGCGCGCGCAGGCCACCACCATCGATCCGGTGCACCTGGAGCGGGCGAAGAACCAGCTGACTGTGTCACGCGTGCGCGCCGGCGAGCGGACCTACGCGACGATGGAGCAGGCCGTCGAAGAGCTCTTCGCCAGCGGGACCGTGACGCCGATGGCCGAAGCGATTGCGATGATCGACGGCATCGGCGCGGAAGATGTGCGGGCGGTCTTCGAGCGCATGCTGGCGAACCCTCCGGCCTTGGCGATCACCGGCAAGGGGGCCAGCGCGCGGTCCGCGCGGCAGTTGGCGGCGTCCCTGGCTGCCGGCGTCCGCTAGCGGATCGGACGCGGTCAGGGTGACCGGTGCAGCCTTGGCGCGGAGAGGAGGTGCGTCGGCCACTGAAGAGAGATTGGCTCTCCAGACCTATGTCAGTGTGGCCTCTGGAAGCCGCCTTCGATCCAGACCGCCGCGCTGTCTGCATTGAGCTTGAAGCCGGGGGCCACGCGCACCTCGCCTAGTTGAGCGCCGAGCTCGTCATGGGCACGGAGCAGGGCATGCGGGTTGTCCTCGTCCGGCACGATCTGCAGCGAGACGCGGATGCGCTCCGAGCCCGCGCCGACGCTCACGCTCTTGTTGAGCTGGGCATGCAGCTGCTGCTCGTGGCGGCGCAGCACCTCGGCGGCGGTCTTGACCAGCGTATGGAAGGCCGGCGCATCCAGCGGCTTGGGATTCTTCTTGTCGCGGCCCATGGTCCAGGGCCCGACCAGTGCCGGCTCGAGGTCGCCGTGGCGCGTCATCGAGACGGCCCAGCCGTCGTCGTCTTCGTTCTTGATCACGCGCGCCGTCCAGCGCTCGTCGCTCCAGAGAGTGGCTTCCTGAATGAGGGTGGTCTGTTCTGTCATAGGGTGGGTCAGAGGATGGAAAGGCAGGCGCGCCTTCCGAGAAGCAAGCCCAAATGCGGGAGAACTTCGTTGCGCCATGAAGTTTCAAGGCATCATGGTAGTACCGTGAACGGCCATCACCTGTCGGTCGCACCTCCGCCGGCTAGAACCGGTCTGGACTGACTGCCGTCGTTCGCGTACGGCCTGTGACAAGGACAAATTTCCCTCTGAGATGTACTGAAGCGTGGTAACTCCAGTCTCCCAGACTCTTCCGGGTGAACAACCTATTGAGACATCACACCTAGCGGGACAAGCCCTCTGCCCACCGCGAATACAAACGAAGCAGGATGGCCTTCATGGCCGTCGTCCGCTCGCGCAGATCGCTCAGGGTCTGTTCGCGAGATGTGACCGCGGGGTTGCCTGCATGAAGCTCTCTGTCCAACTGGGAGCCGTTGCGTGCGACCGAGAGTTCCACCAGCTCCGGCGTCATCTCCAGGTGGGATTGCATCGCCAGGTGGCGCCCATGCATCACGAAGGCCTGGTTCTCGCAGTGCGCACTGGTGGCGATGCGCTCGGCGCCCGGCGGAAGTTCGAAGGTGTCCCCGTGCCACTGGAATGCCGGCAGGCGCGTCCCGGGGGCCTCGCCAAGCCATTCCTGCGCGCTTGGCGTTTCGGCCACCGTGATGGGGTTCCATCCGATCTCCGGCCTGGCATTGCGCCGGACGCTCCCGCCGAGCGCCGTGGCCAGGATCTGGCTGCCCAGGCAATGGCCGCAGACCGGAACGCCCAGCGAAGCCGCCTCGCGGATCAGCGCGATCTCTCGAGCGATCCAGGCAAGCGGATCGTGGACGCTCATGGAGCCGCCCATGAACACCAGACCGGAGAAGGCATCGGCGCTCGCGGGCACGGGCTCGCCATCGACGATGCGCACGATGCGCCAGGGCAGTTGCAGTGCATCCAGGATCGAGGGAACCGTGCCGGGCGCCCCGACTTCGGTGTGCTGGAAGATCGCGATGGGCTTCATGCGGCGGCCACCTCCAGGTCCTCCTCGATGCCGACCCCGAGCAGGCGATGCAGAAGCGCCGTGTCTTCGGCCAGGCCGGCGCTGTCGCCCGAGTGCACCAGGGTGCCGCGCTCCAGCACGATGGCCTGGTTCGTCATCGACAGCGCCAGCACCGGATGCTGTTCCACCACGATGCAGGCCAGGCCTTCGCGCTCACCCAGGGCCCGGATGGCACCGGCAAGCTCCTCGACGATGATGGGCGCGAGGCCTTCCATGGGTTCGTCGAGCAGCAGCAGCCGGGGATTGGTCATCAGGGCACGGCCGATGGCGAGCATCTGCTGTTCGCCGCCGGACAGTTGATTGCCATAGTTGCCGCGCCGCTCCTGCAGACGCGGGAACAGCTCGTAGACGCGCCGCAGGTTCCACGGGCCGCGCCGGGCCACGACGAGGAGGTTCTCCTCGACCGTCAACGACGGGAACACCTCGCGTTCCTGGGGCACCCATCCGAGGCCCGCCCGCACACGCTGGTGGGGCGCAAGCCGCGTGATGGGCTGGCCCCGCCAGCGGATCTCGCCGCTCATCACGCGGGTGTGGCCCATCAGCGTTTCGAGCAGGGTCGTCTTGCCCACGCCGTTGCGTCCCAGCACCGCCAGGCTCTGGCCCTCGTTCAACGAAAAGGACAGCCGGTCCAGCACGACGGCGTTGCCATAGCCTGCGCTGAGCGCATCGAAGGCCAGCATCTCAGCCATGCGCCACTCCTGCAGTTCCCAGATAGACCTCGCGGACACGCGGGTTGGCTGCGATGTCCCTTGGCGTGCCTTCGGTCAGCACGCTGCCGGACACCAGGACCGAGATGCGCCTGGAAAATCGGAAGACGAGATTCATGTCGTGCTCGATGAAGAGGATGCTGATGTCCTGCGGCAATTCGGAGATCACTTCGAACAGCTCGCCGCTTTCGTCCTCGGGCACACCGGCCGCAGGCTCGTCCAGCAGCAGGATGCGCGGCTTGGCGGCCATGGCCAGCGCGATCTCGAGCAGGCGCTGCTTGCCGTAGGCGAGGGCGGAGACCGGGGTGTCGGCCAGCGCGTCGAGCTTCAAACGCCCCAGCAGCGCATGCGCCTCGTCGTAGACCGGCGTCATGCGGCGCAGCGGGCGCCACCAGGTGGACGCCAGTCCATCGCGCTCGCAGATCGCGAGCACGATCGAGCTGAGCGGCGTCAGGCTCGGGAACAGCGTGTTGATCTGGAAGGTGCGGGCCAGCCCGATGCGTGCCCTGCGGTCGCAGGACAGCGGCGTGATGTCCCGGTCGCCGAGGTGGATGGATCCGCTCGTGGGCCGCAGGACGCCGGTCAGCAGGTTGATCAGCGTGGTCTTGCCGGCGCCATTGGGGCCGATGAGCGCCTGGCGCGCGCCGGGCTCCAGCGTCAGATCGACGTCCGTGACGGCGGCGAAGGCACCGAAGCGAACGCCGAGGCCCCGCGTGCGCAGGGAAGGGGTCCTGGAACCGGTCATTTCGCTCCCCTGGTGGCGACCAGACGCGACAGCATGCCCATGATGCCGCCGCGCCCGAGCATCACCGCGGCGATCAGGAAGATCCCGAGCCAGAACATCCAGAACTGGGGATCGATGTCGGCGAAGACATCGTGCACGAGCATGTAGACGATTGCCCCGGCCATGCCGCCATACAGTCGGCCGGTCCCGCCCAGCACGAGGATGATGAGGATCTCCGCCGAGCGGTTGAAGCCGATGGACTCGATGCCGACGAACTGGGTCGTCTGCGCCAGCAATGCGCCTGCAACGCCTGCGACTGCCGCCGAGAAGCAGTAGGCCAGCCGCAGCCGCGCCTCCACGGGCGAGCCGATTGCCAGCATGCGCTTGCGGCTGTCGTGAATGCCGCGCAGCGCCAGGCCGAAAGGCGAATGCAGCACGCGCCGGACCACGAGGAACATGGCGAGAACGACACCGAAGCTGTAGAAGAAGGCGGTCCTGCCCCAGAGATCGAACGCGAAGCGGCCGAACACGGGCCGCATCTCGATGCCCTGCAGCCCGTCGGTGCCGCCGGTGATGCCGCCGAGGCGATTGGCCAGTTCGGCCAGCAGTACGCAGACGCCGATGGTGATCATGAGCCGCGTCAGGTCCGCGCCGCGAACGACCAGGTAGCTCAGCAGATAGCCGAGGAGGGCGCAGACGACCAGGGCCAGCAGGAGTCCCGAGAAGGGCTCCGCCCAGCCATGCCTGGCCAGCAGCCCGGCCGCGTAGGCGCCCATGCCGAAGAAGGCCGCGTGCCCCACGGTGAGGATGCCGGCGTAGCCCAGGGCCATGTCCAGCGAGACCGCGAAGAGCCCGAAGATCAGGATCTGGCTGAGCAGCGTGAGCTTGTCGGGCATCAGGAAGAAGCTGCAGGCCAGCGCCAGCCAGAACAAGGCCTCGACCCAGGGGAGCCGATCGCGGGGAATGGTCAACGCTTTCATGCCAGGCCTTTGCGAGGGATGAGGCCGTGAGGACGCACGAGCAGCGTCAGCACCATCACGACATAGACCAGGAAGGCGCCCGCGCCGGGCAGGTAGTACTTGCCCGCGACGTCCACGATGCCGACCAGCAGGGCGGCGAGGAAGGGGCCGCTGATGGTGCCCGCGCCGCCGACGCACACCACGATGAGAAAGTAGATCAGGTACTTCAAGGCGAAGGAGGGTTCGAGTCCGAGCAGGCCCAGGCTCAGCGCGCCGCCGAGGCCCGCCAGGCCGCAGCCGAAGGAAAAGGTGAGGAAGAAGAGACGCTGCACATGGATGCCCATGCCCGCGGCCACGCGCTGGTTGTCCACCGCCGCGCGGACCATCGCGCCATAGCGCGTCTTGTTGAGCGCGAGCAGCAGCGCTGCCAGCACCACCAGCCCGCTGGCGATGAGGAAGAGGCGGTAGCGCCCGAGCTCGAGCCCGAGCAGGTTCACGCGTCCGTCCAGGGAGGGCGGCAGCGAGAAGGCCTGCATCGACGGTCCGAAGAGGTAGGTCGCTACCGAGATGGCGACGAAGACCACGCCGATGGACAGCAGCACCTGGTCCAGCGGGTGCGAGCGGTACAGGCGCCGGAAGAAGAGGAACTCCAGGCCGGCGCCGATGGCGGCCGCGGCGATGAAGGCCATGGCCAGCGCCGGGAAGAAGCCCAGGCCCCAGTGCTGCATTGCCAGGCTGGCGGCATAGCCGCCCGCCATCGCGAAGGCGCCATGGGCCAGGTTGACGAAGTTCATCAGGCCCATCGTGATCGACAGGCCGACGCCGATGAGGAACAGGAGCATGCCGTAGGCCACTCCATCGAAGAGCACGATTGCCATGGGACTGTGCCTCGCGGTGCCTCAGCTGCCTTCCTTGGCCGGGTCCTTCACGCGATCGAACTTGTCGAACTCCGCGTTGACCAGCTTGCCGCCCGCCTTCTCCGTCTTGCGGATGTAGACCGTCTGCACGATGTCGCGCGTGGCGGAGTCGATCTCGACCGGGCCGCGCGGGCTCTCGAACGCGAGTCCCTTGAGCGCTTCCATGATCTTGTCGCCGGAGACATCGCCCTGGGTCTTCGCCAGCGCCAGGTCGATCGCGGCCATGGCATCGTAGGCCGTCACCGCGAAGTAGTTCGGGCGCATGCTGGTGCCGAACTGGGCTTCGAAGTCCTTCACGAACTTCCGGTTCTTGGCGCTCGGATGCGCATAGGAGTAGTGATGGCTCGTGACGAGGCCGAGCGCCACGTCGCCGGTGGCCTCCAGGAAGCTGTCGTCGGTGGCTTCACCGGTTGCGAAGAGCTTGATGCCGGCTTCTTCCATGCCGCGCTCTTTCCAGACCTTGAGGAAGGCCGGGGGCATCACCCCCGATGGAAAGAAGAAGAACACGGCCTGCGGCTTGTTGTCCTTGATGCGCTGGACGTAGGCCGAGAAGTCCGGGTTGCTCATCGGCGTGCGCACCTCGCCGACCACCTTGCCCCCGCCGGCGGTGAAGGCCTTCTTGAACGCCGTCTGCGCATCCTGGCCCGAAGCGTAGTCCGCCACGACCGTGTAGGCCTCCTTCACGCCCTGCTTGAGCATCCACCGCGCCATCGGGTCGGTGACCTGCTGGACCGTGAAGGACAGGCGGGCGACATAGGGCGAGCTGCTCGTGATGGCCGAGGACGCCGCGTTCATCACGATCGTGGGCACCTTGGCCTGGGTGGCGATCGCGCCGACGGCGTAGGCATTCGGGCTGAAGTCCAGGCCGGTCAGCACCTTCACCTTGTCCCGGACGACCAGCTCCTGGGCGATGCGCTTGGCGGCATCGGGTGCGGGCCCTGCGGTGTCTTTCTTGACGATCTCGACCTTGCGCCCGGCGATCTTGCCGCCGTGCTCCTTGAGGTAGAGCGCAACGCCGGCGTCGAACTGACGGCCATAGTCGGCGTAGGGTCCGGAATAGGTGGCGATCAGGCCGATGCGCAGCGCATCCTCGGCATGGGCCGGGACGAAGGCGCCGGCGCAGGCCAGCATGGCGGCGCTCAGAAAGCTTGTCTTCTTGATCATCTTCATGGGGAACTCCTGGTGGATTTGAGGTCGACGGACTCGTCTTGCAGCTGTTGCGGATCGATGCGCGCTCCAGCCGCGATCAGCTTGCGGCTGAGCATGTGTTCGGCGGGCCGGTTCACCGAATGGGCAGCGACCATCACCCCGCCGCGCAGGTAGAAGAGGCTGAATCGATCGCTTTGCATCTCGCCGCGCACGACGGCCTGGTCGCCGGGCATGGGCAGTCCGGCCATCTGCAGCTTGAGCTTGTGCTGGTCGCTCCAGAACCACGGAACGCCCTCGAAGGGCTGCGGCGTGCCCGCCAGCGCGCTGGCCGCGGCGCGCGCGCCGTCGTTGGCTGCCTGGATGGACTCGAGGCGCAAACGCAGCGGGCAGCCAGGCACGGCAGGAAGCAGGGTGTTGGCCACGTCGCCCACGGCAATGACCTGCGGGGCGCTGGTGCGGCCCAGTGCGTCGGTGAGGATGCCGTTGTCGCAGGCAATGCCCGCTTCCAGCGCCAGTTCGATGTTCGGCTGCACGCCGATGCCCAGGACGACCATGTCGCAGGCGATGCGGCTGCCGTCGTCCAGCTCGACGTGCCGGACTCGGCCTGCATCGCCGGACAAGGCTCGCACGCCGCGTCCGAGGACCACTTCTACGCCGCGCTGGCGGTGGGCACCGGCCAGGTAGTCCGACATCAGCGGCGGGAAGCTGCGCGCGAGCAGCCGCGGCTGGCTTTCGACGACGGTCACCGAAGCGCCGCGAGCGGCCAGCGCCGATGCGACCTCCAGCCCGATGAAGCCGCCGCCGATGACGCAGGCGCGCGTGGCCTGGGCGAGCGCGTCCGAGATCCGCAGCGCGTCGTCGAGGGTGCGCAGGTTGTAGACGCCGTCGAGATCGGTGCCCGGCACGGGCAGTGCCCGGCAGCGCGCGCCGGTGGCCAGCGCCAGCCAGCCGTAGCCGAGGGTGCTGCCGTCGTCCAGCGTCAGCGTCCGCGCTGCGGCGTCCAGGGCCTTGGCACGCCGCCCCAGCTGCAGGTCGATGGCCTGGTCGGCGAAGAAGCCGGGCCCCCTGAGGGCCAGTGCGTCGACCGAGGTCTGGCCCGTCAGCAGTCCCTTCGACAGAGGAGGGCGCTGGTAGGGTGCGTGGCCTTCCTCGCCCAGCAGGATGATCGGTGCGTCGAAGCCGAGCTCGCGCGCAGTGGCCGCGAGCTGCGTGCCGGCGTAGGACGCGCCGACGATGACCAGGGGGGCGCGAGCGCTCATCATCAGGCCTGGCTCTCGGGGATGCGCACGGTCAGCCCGTCGAGCTCCGGCCCGACGACGAGCTGGCAGCTCAGCCGGCTGCCGGGCAGGCGATCGGCGGCCACGCCATCCAGCAGTTCGTTCTCCATGTCGTCGGGCGGCGGCAGGCGGTCCATGAAATCGTCCGCCACGTAGACGTGGCACGTGGCACAGGAGCAGCTGCCCCCGCATTCGGCATCGATGCCGCGCACGTTGTGATGGACGGCGGTCTCCATCACGCTGGCGCCCGTCCTGGCGTCGATGCGGCGCGCGCTGCCGTCCTTGAGGATGTAGGTGATCGTGGGCATGCGAAGTCTCAGAACATGTCGAAGTACTCGCGGTGTTCCCACTCGCTGACTTCGAGGTTGAAACGGGCGATCTCGGCTTCCTTGATGTGGCAGTAGTAGTCCACGAAGCGCGGGCCGAGCTGTTCGGTGAGCACGCTGTCGGCGCGCAGTGCCGCCAGGGCGTCGGACAGCGTGCGCGGCAGCTGGTCGGCGGCGGTCTCGTAGGGCGCGTCGGCCGAAGGTCCGGGGTCGAGCCGCCGGCGCATGCCGTCGAGCCCGGCGAAGATCTGGGAGGCCAGGTAGAGGTAGGGGTTGGCCGTCGGCTCGCCCACGCGGTTCTCGATGCGCGTCGCGTTCTGGCCGGGGCCGCCCAGCACCCGCAGCATGGCGCCGCGGTTGTCGCGCGCCCAGATGGCGCGATCGGGTGCCAGCGAGAAGGGGCGGTAGCGCCGGTAGCCGTTGATGGTCGGGCTGGCCAGGGGGGCGGAGCCGCAGGCGTGGGCCTTGAGCCCTGCCAGGTAATGCAGGCCCGTCTCGCTCAGCGCCTGGCCCTCCCGTTCCGGCATGAAGGCGTTGCGGCCGTCGGCCTTGCGCCGAAGGGACTGGTGCAGGTGCCAGCCGCTGGACATCACGTTCGGGATCCGGGGACGGCACATGAAGGTGGCGTGATAGCCGTGGCGCTGGCAGATCTGCTTGATGGCGCTTCGCAGCAGGACCATGGTGTCCGCCGGCACCAGGCCTGTGGTGGGCCCGAACACCAGCTCGAACTGGCTGGGGCCGAACTCGATTTCCAGGGAGAGCAGGGGCAGGCCCAGCGCGGCGAGCTGCGTTCGCAGCAGGTCCATGAGCGCGTCGACGCGGTCGTAGCGCAGCTCGGTCAGGTACTGGTGGCCCTGGGTCAGGAGCGACACGCGCGGCGGCTCGCCCGGCTGGCCGGCGTGCGCGAGTTGCAGGCTGGGATCGTCGAGCTTGAACACATGGAACTCGACCTCGAGGCCGGCCACGAACTCCAGGCCGAGGGCGTCGAGTTCGGCGAGGGCGCGCTGCAGGATCTGCCGCGTGCCGAAAGGGCAAGGGCTTCCGTCCGAGGTGTAGGCATCGCACAGCACCCACCCCGTGCGGGGCGCCCACGGCAGAACGCGGAAGGTCGCCGGATCGGCCACCACCGTGAAGTCCGCGCCGCCCTGCATGCCGGGGGTATCGAAGCCCCCGCCCGCCGAGAACACCGGGAACACCGTTCGGTGCGAGGTGTCCTTGGCCAGCAGGGTGGAGGTGAGGTTCACCCCGTCGCGCAAGGCGCCTTGCGCGGCTTCGGCCACCAGAGTCTTTCCGCGCAGCAGGCCGTGCTGGTCGGGCCAGGCGAAGCGGACCACGTCCACCTCGCCCGCCTGGAGGCGTCCGACGACGGCGTCGGCTTGCGCTTGTTGCTCGGCTGACCACAGGCCGAAGCGTTCGACAAAGCTTTCCATGGCAAGTCCTCAGGCCGCCAGGCGTGCGGATGCCCAATCGGAGCCGCGCCGCCGGGCGAGGTCCGCATCGCGGCAGTAGTTGTCGGCTTCAGCGGCGGCGGCGACGCCGTCGATGGAAGGCGGGCCGGTCAGTGCGCTGGCCTGCGCAGCGTTGGGAAGCATCGGTGCCGCCTCGCCGGCCAGCGTGCCGTCGATGGCCTCCAGCAGCATGCGCCGGTAGGCGACGATGCCCTTGTCCGTCGTGCCCAGGTGTTCGCGCGTGCGGTTCTGGATGGGGCCCATGGACTCGCAGGCCCACTGGTCGTGCACGTTGATGTCCGCGCCCATGCCGGTGTAGGTCTGGGTCAGCTGCTCATCGACGCAGTAGCCATAGCTGTTGCGCTTGTTCTTGCGCGAGGTGTACTCGGGCAGCTCGATCGTGGCGAGGCGCTGCTCGCGCATCTGCTGCTTGTCCACCGCGCCCGCGAAGCTGGTGAAGATGGCATACCAGTAGCAGTGCGTATCGTCCACGGGCACATGCCATTGCGAGATCGTCATCTCGGTGCTCATCGGGATCACGAAGGCCTGCGGAAAGACGAGGTTCGTCACGCGCACGTGGGTCTCGTCTTGCGACAGCTTGCGCAGCGTGGTCAGCTGCATGCCGTAGGGGGTGGGCGCGACGCGGATCTCCGGGCTGTCGTACTCGCGCAGCACCTGGGTGATCGCCATCTTCGAATCGGCCGATGCGCCGCGGAACTGCTTGCCGTAGCTCTCGGACGTGTCCTCGTCCTCGAAGAAGCGGTGCAGGAAGGAGGCGTGCGCCGGGTCGATGCCGACCTCCAGCGCCTGCAGCCAGTTGCACTCCCACAGCCCCTTGAACGCAAAGGTGTGGCTGTCCGGCGCAACGAAGCAGTCGAAGTCGGGGAAGGCGGGGGGGCCGCCTTCGCCGATGTAGGCAAAGACGATGCCGCTCTTCTCGACGACGGGGTAGGCCGACTGCTGGATCCGCGTGCACAGCTTGCTGCCGGCCGGCTCGGCCGGCGTTTCCAGGCATTTGCCGTTGGCGTCGAAAAGCCAGCCGTGGAAGGCGCAACGCAGGCCGCCGCTTTCAAGGCGGCCGAAGGCCAGGTCGGCACCGCGGTGAGGGCAGTCGCGGTCCAGCATGCCGAGCCGGCCTTGCAGGTCGCGAAACAGCACGAAGTCCTGGCCCATCAACTTGACGGGCTTGAGCGGGCGCGGCCCTTCCAGCTCTTCCGCCAGCGCGACAGGCTGCCAGTAGCGCCGCAGCAACTGGCCCGCCGGCTTGTCCGGGCCGACCTGGGTCATGTGGTCGTTCTTTTCTGCACTGATCATGGGGAACTCCTGAAGGTCATGGGATACGACTGCATGCAACGGGATGCATTGTTGGATTAAGCATCGCCATTGGTCAAGAGAGAACGCATAGATTGGCTTAAAATCAAGAAAACATATGGTATTTGTTATGTTTATCGGACATATGAAGGGCTTGATAGTCATCCAGGCTCTTAGCCAGGATCTTCTGTATGCAGAAATATGCCAAGAATGCATGCATTGTGTGCAATCTGCCGATTCAGCTAAACTGCACCCACGCTGATTGCATGCAACCGAAATGGACTCTCAACAATCCCGGGTACTGGTACAGCTGCGGGACATGATCCTCAAAGGGGAATTCGTCCCCGGCGAGCGCCTGGCGGAGATCCCGCTGGCGGAGAAGCTGGGCGCCTCCCGAACGCCCGTTCGCCTGGCGCTGGGAAGCCTGGAGCACGAAGGCCTGATCGAACCGTCGCCTGCCGGCGGCTACCAGATGCGGCGCTTCACGTCGCGCGAGATCGCCGACGCGATCCGGGTGCGCGGCGTGGTCGAGGGCTTCGCGGCCCGCCTATTGGCGGAGGAGGGCGCCCCGCGCCAGCTGCTGCGCGAGCTGCACGAGTGTCTCGAAGCCGGCGACAAGGCGGTCAACAAGCCCCAGATGGAGCTGGACGACTATGCCGCCTACGTCGAGATGAACGACAACTTCCATCGCCTGATCATCGAAGGTTGCAGCAACTCGACGCTCAAGCGAATCATGGAACTGCTGTTGGGGCAGCCCTTTGCGTCGCCCAGCGCCATGCTGCCGATGCAGTCCTCGATGCAGGAGGGGCAGCAGTGGATGCAGCAGGCCCACCGCCAGCATCACGCCCTCGTGCAGGCCATCGAGCGCGGGCAGGGCTCCCGTGCCCAGGCGCTGGGCGAGGAGCACGTTGAGATCGCCCGCATGAACCTGGACTACGCCCTCGATCGACCGGAACTCGCCGCCGAACTCCTGCCGGGAATGCGGCTCGTGGCGGTCAAGGGCCGCGGGTAGGCCGCACCAGCGGGCGAGGGGCGCCGCTGCCCGTGGCGCGGCCCGCTGCCTGCTAGGCGGCGAGCCCGTCCAGGGCACGCAGCGCCTCGTCGCGCGGCATGACCGCCGCGTACTTCTGCTGCATGTCGAACAGGTTGGCCTCGTGCGGCGCCACCGCGCGGTCGCCGACGCAATCCGACACGACGAGCGGCCGGAATCCCCACGACATCGCATCCACCACGCTCGCCCTGACGCAGCCGCTGGTCACCGCGCCGGCGACCAACAGGGTCTGCACGCCGCGCTGCGCGAGCCAGGCCGCCAGCGAGGTGCCGAAGAAGGCCGAAGGCACGGTCTTGCGCACGACCAGCTCGCCGGCGCGCGGCGCCAGTTGCGGCACGATCGCGCTGGCCGGGGATTGCTCCTTGAGCCCCAGCATCCCGGGCACCTTGATCGAGAAGATGTTGTGGTCGGCATCGTCGTCGGCATAGACGATGCGGCTGTGCGCGACGGCCCAGCCGCGCTCACGCGCCGCGGCCAGCAGCGGCACGGTGTTGGCGATCGCCTCGCGGATGTTGCCGCCGCCGAAGACCGCCGGATCGGCGAAGCCATTGACGAAGTCGACGATCAGCAGGCCGACCGGCGCCTTCAGCGGCAGCGAGGCGCCGAAGCCCTGGCGTTCGTAGGTCCGGATCTCAGCGTGCATCGCCGGGCCCCTTGCCGTCCAGCACCTGGCCTTCGCGCACCACGTCTTCGCCGTCCAGCCTCACCGTGCAGCGGCGCAGGGGAATGTCGATGTGGCAGGCCGTGGTTCGGCTGCCGCCGGCCTCGTTGTTCGGGCCGAGCGAGAACAGGAAGTTGCCTTCGTAGGCACGCGCATCCATCCCGATCGAGGCCTCGCGGTCGTAGAGGCCGAGCGTCGACCAGCGTGCCCGCGGCTGCAGCCCCCAGCCGATGTGCGAGATCGCGTAGGCCTCCGGGTCGCGGAACGATGCCATGTAGTCGTTCAGCAGCTCGGCGTCGAGGCCGCCTTCGATCTTCGTCGCATAGCCCTTCTCGACCGTGAGCTCGATGCGCTCCGACGCATAGGACTTCTGCGGCAGGAGGATGTCGCCGCGGTCGATCACGATGCGCCCGCTCGCCCCGCCTTCATCGGGAAAGGTCAGCACGAAGCCGCTGGGCCAGTGATCCCAGCGCCCCGGTTCGTCGACGAAGCCGTACTCGCTGATGGCCGGAAACTGGCCGAGCGGGCAGCGCAGGTCGGTGCCCGCGCCGGAGACCACGTGCATCTCCTTCGCGCGCCCGACGCGCTGCGCCGCGGCCGTGACGCGGCTGCGGTCGGCCTCGGTCGGCACCATGCGCACCAGCACCTCGGGCGGCTCGACCGCCAGCAGGATCTTGGTGCCCGAGCCCAGGATGTCGTGCTGCTCCGGGGAGAACAGCAGCGTCATGAGGTCGAGCACCAGGTCGCTGGCCTTCAGCGCGGCGATCGCGGCGCGGTTGCCGGTGAGCGGCGTGGTGCCGAGATAGGCGAGGCTGTCGCGGCTCAGCGATTTCTCGGCGTTGACGGGCGGCAGGTCGAGCCGGTTGACGATCGCTCCCTTGGCCTGCGCCGCCGCGAGCGCGCACGACAGCGTTTGCGGATGCGTGGCGGCGCTGGTCAGCACGGTCACGGTCTGGCCGGGCTCCAGCCTCGAGAGCGTCAGCACCTGGCTCCAGGCGCCGATCAATTGATGGTCACTGACGGGCATGGTCGTCTCCTTGAATCGGAACACCGAGGAAATCGCCGAAGGCGCGGTAGAAGCCGGGCTCGTCGTCCCAGGGGATCATGTGGCCCGCGTTCGGGACGTGCGCCACCTGCATCGCGGGCATCAGCTGCTGCATCTCTTCGAGGTCGGCGGCGCGGATCACGTCGCCGCGACCGGCCACCATCAGCAGTGTTGGCAGGTCGAGCTGCTTCAGGTCGGCATGGATGTCGTCCTGGTGGAAGCCGTCGTAGGTGGCGACGATCGCGCGCTCGTTGCAGGTGTGGAGCCACTCGGAGCGCAGGCGCAGCTGCGCATCGGTCCAGGTCGGCGAGAAGGGGCGGAGCGCCTCGAAACCGGCGCCTTCGCGCATCAGGCGGATCGAATCGATGTACCAGTTCAACTGCGCGGGGTAGGCGCGCCGGCCCGGACCCGATACCGGTGGATCGATCAGCACCATGCGCTCGAGACCGCGTGGGTGGCGGCGCGCCGTGCGGATGCCGATGCGCGCGCCCATCGAATGCCCGACGAGGGCGTAGCCGTCGAGATCCAGCTTTTCGGCGAACGCGCCGACATCGGCTGCGCAGGCATCGAGCCCGTAGTCGAGCGCGTCCGAGCTCTCGGACAGGCCGCGGCCGCGGACGTCGAGCACGTAGGTGTCGAAATGGCGCCCGAGGGTCTCGGCGACGAAGCCCCAGGTGACTGCGGGACTCGTGATGCCCGGCACCAGGACGACCGGGCGGCCCTTGCCGCCGTAGCGCTGGTAGTGCTGGCGAATGCCGTTGGCGCGCACGTTGCCGCCATGGAGGAGGGTGCTGCTGCTGATGGTCATGCTGCGCCTCTTCAATAGGCACCCGACAGCAGCGCGCCGGCGCCCGGGACCGCCGGTTCGAGATCGAGGGCCTTGAGCATCGCGTAGGTCGTCGCGATGGCCGCGGTCACGACCGGCTTGCCGGTCATCGCCTCGACCTTGGCAACCGAGGGCAGCGAAGGCATCTGGACACAGGCCGAAAGAACGATCGCGTCGACGTCGCGCGTGTCCATGCCGGCGACGATGCCCGGCAGGCGTGCCGGGTCATGGCGCCCGACCTCGAGGTTGTCGGGAATCTCCAGCGCACGCCAGTCCGTCACCTCGAAGCCTTCGTTGCGGATGTAGTCGACGACCAGTTCCGTCAAGGGCTTCATGTAGGGCGCGACCAGCGCGATGCGCTTCGCGCCGAGCACCTTCAGCGCGTCGACCAGCGCGCCGGCGCTGGTGACGACCGGCGCGTTGCCGCCGTTCTCCTCGGTGCGCGCGCGCAGGCGCTGCTCAGACGCGCGGTGGTAGCCGTGGCCCATCGACATGATCGCGACCAGGCAGGCATAGCCCAGCACGTCGACGCGCGCGTCGCTGAGCTCGAGCGCGCAGCGGTCGGACTCGGCGTCCATCGCGGCCAGCTCTTCCTTCTTCACCGTCTTCATACGCATGCGGCTGGAATGGAAGGTGAAGCGCTCCGGGCGCACGAGCTGCCGGGCCGTCAGCATGGCCGGGATCTCGGTTTCCATGGTGGTGTTCGAGCTCGGCACGATCTGGCCGATGCGGTAGTTCGTCTTGGGCATGGATTGCTCCGTCGTCGTTGAGGAAGATGGGAAAGAGAAAGACTTGGGCTCAGTCCGTGTTCAGCTTGAGGAGCCGCTCGGCGTTGCCGTGGCAAACGAGATTCAGCGTGCGCTCGTCGAGCGGCGCGGTCTCGATGAACTCGGCCGCGATTGCCGTCGACTCGTAGGGATAGTCCACGGAGAACATCACGGCCTGCGCGCCCATCTCGGCCACCGCGCCGGCGAGCGTCGCGTGCGAGCAGACGCCGGAGGTGGTGATGACGATGTTGCTGCCGATGTATTCCGAGGGCGCGCGCTGCAGCTTGATGCCGTGCGGATAGGCGGCGAAGCGGCTGTCGAAGCGCCAGCGCTGGAAGGGCAGGCCCTCGCCCATGTGACCGAGGATCAGCGTGAGGCGCGGGAAGCGGTCGAACACGCCGCCGAACAGGATGCGCAATGCATGCGTGCCGGTCTCGACGTTCCATCCCCAGGCCGCGCCGTGCAGTTCCGGATGGCCCGCGAAGGAGGCGGGGATCGACGGCAGGTCGATCGGATGCAGGTAGAGCGGCACGTCGAGCGCCTGCATCCGCTCCCAGAAGAGGTCGTAGGCCGGGTCGTCGTAATAGACGCCGTGCGTGTGCCCGTTCACCAGCGCGCCCTTGAAGCCGAGCTGCACCACCGCGCGTTCCAGCTCGTCGGCCGCGGCCTTCGGGTCCTGCATCGGAAGGGCGGCGAAGCCGGCGTAGCGCGTCGGGTGGCGCGCCACCTTCTCGGCGAGGAAGTCGTTGTTCTCCCGGGCGCGGGCGATCGCCGCGTCGGCGTCGGGCTCGCCCTGCACGCCGGGGCCGGTCTGCGACAGGATGGTCATGTCGATGCCGGCGCGGTCCATCTCGGCGAGCCGGAGCTCGTCGAAATCGTTCAGGCGGCCGGACAGCTCGGCGTAGACGGCCGGGTCGATGTGTTGAAGAAAGGCCTTCGAATAGCGCTCGAAGCCGGGCGCCATGAAGTGCTCTTCCAGCGCGATCTTGCGAATCCTCGTCATCGGTAACTCCAGAGTGAAATGGGAAAGTCCGTTGGCGCCGCGCGATCTACAGATCGAAGAGCAGCACCTCGGTGTCGGACGAGGCCGCTGCGATGGAGAGCGCCTCGTGGTGGGTGAAGCGCAGGCCGTCGCCGGCATGCAGTTGCTGCTCCGGGCCGACGCGCAGATCGCCCGCGACCACGTGCAGGTAGCCCAGCCGGTGCTCCTCGAGCGTGTAGTGAAGGGCACTGGCTTCGCTCAGGAGGCTGGCGAAGATCCGCGCGTCCTGCCGCACCGTGACCGAGCCCTCGCGCCCGTCGGGCGAGGCGATGAGGCGCCAACGGTCCCGTTTGCTGTCCTCGTCGATGCGCACGAGTTCGCAGGCGGGGCCTTCGCCGCGGGTTCGCGGATAGAGCCAGATCTGCAGATGGCGCTCGGGTTCGGTGTCCGACGCATTCATCTCGGCATGGGCGACACCGCTGCCGGCACTCATGCGGTGCAGTTCTCCCGGGCCGAACACGTAGTCGTTGCCCAGGCTGTCGCTGTGATGGATGCGTCCGTGGATGGGGTAGGTCAGGCTCTCGATGTCGCGGTGGCCGTGCCATGCGAAGCCACGTCCCGGTGCGACCCAGTCGTCGTTGAGCGCACGCAGCGAACCCCAGTGCGCGTGGTTCGGATCGTGGTAGTCGCCGAAGGAAAAGCTGAAGCGAGCATGCAGCCAGTCGGTCTCCAGCGTACCGCGCTGATGGGCACGCCGGATGCGGCTTTCGGGGATCGGGCTCGGGGTGGAAAGGGCCTGCGGGTGCATCGCGTCGCTACAATGATCAGTGTGCTTACAAAAGGGGTTCAGGTGGCATCCAGGCAGCGTCGATCAGTGGACAAGACCGCGATTCAGGAGCCGGAACTGGAGATGACCACCGTCGACCCGGCGAAGGAATTGCTGTTCGCACGGCCCGGTTTTCTGGTGCGGCGCCTGCACCAGATCCACTACGCGCTGTTCTTCGAGGAGTGCAAGTCGCAGAACGTGACGCCGGTGCAGTACGGCATCCTCACCGCGGTGTCGGTGCTGCCCGATCTCGACCAGACCTCGCTCGCGCAGGAGGTCGGCCTCGACCGCACCACCACGGCCGACGTGCTCAAGCGGCTCGAGGACCGCGGCCTGGTCGAACGCCGCGCGAACCCCGCCGACAAGCGCACGCGCCACGTGCGGCTCACCGAAGAAGGGCGCAAGGTCGTCGAGTCGTTGCGCGGCGGCATGGCGCGTGCGCAGGAGCGTCTTCTGGAGCCGCTGCGTCCGGCCGAGCGCACGATGCTCATGGACCTGATGCGCATCCTGGTCGAAGCCAACAACCAGTACAGCCGCACTGTGCTGCGCACGATCTAGCCTCGTCACAGCGGGTACACCAGGTCGTTGGCGATGATCGTGGTGTCGTAGATCGCCTGGCGCTCCTTCAGCAGCAAGGCGCCGTCGACCCGCACGAAGCGGTCGTAATACGTGCCTGCCATGTGGATCGTGCTCGGGCCCTCGACCAGCGTCTGCAGCAGCAGGAAGTTGGCCTGCGCGGCGATCTCGCCCGATGCCGACTCCGAAGTCACGCGCGTGTTGGCGACCAGGTGCAGGTTGTAGCGCGGCGCGAACATCTGCGTGCTCGCGATCGCTACGGCGCGGTCGTGCATCATGTTCCGGCCCTGCGCATACACCAGGCCGACCGGCAGGCCCAGCTCCGCGTTCTCGCGCGCGGTCACGCGGTAGATGCCGTCCTCGGCGAAGAAGTGGGGCCACGATTCGACGCGGCCGGCGTCGAGCACGGCGCAATAGTCGCTGTTGAAGTCTTCGATCTCGTGGCGCAGCGCGAGCGCACGGGCCGCGTCGATGCTGCGTTCGCGGTACAGGGCTTGGGCGAGGCTTTTCATGGCGTCAGAACCCCATCACGCCGCGGTAGTAGCGGTACATCGCGCGGATCGATGCCTCCGAGATCAGCGAGTCCGTGGTGCCCACGTGATTCGCATCGAGCTTCAGGACGTTGCGGTCGGTGCTGGAGCGGCGTACGCCTTCCTGCACGAACTTCATCGCCTCGTTGTCCTCCAGCCCGAGGAAGCCGGCCGGCCCCATGAGGTTGCCCTGCCGCAGGCGATGCTGCTGCATCTCCTCGGAGTCGTCCTCGTAGCCGAACATGGTCCACTGCATGACCATGCTGTTGGGTCCGTTGGGCACGATCTGCCGCACGCCCAGCGTGTTCATCTCGCGCTGCACCACCAGGTTCGGCCAGATGGTCTGCATGGTGACCGACCAGGGCGAGTCGAACTCCTTCACGAAGTCGAGGAAGCGGTCGTCGCGCAGGCACATGCCCTCGTGGAAGGAGCGCATCTCTTTCTTGTTCTCGTCGCTGACCGCGGCGTACTTGTCCTCCTTCTTGGCGGAGGCCATCGTGCCGTGACGGCCGTGCACCGGGTCGGTGATCATGGCCGCGTCGTTGCCGGCGACCAGGAGGCCGAACACCACCAGGAAGGAGTGCAGCAGCGTCGCGTGGTAGGGGTCCTTCAGGTTCTCGTGGTACATCTTCCAGTTGCACGGCAGCTCGTTCTTGTAGTAGCCGAGCACCTTCAGGCGCTTGCCGCTGAAGACCACGTCGAAGTCCTTCAGGATGTCGGGCGTGAGGTACTGCTCCAGCGGCTCCATGTCGCTCGCGTAGGACGCGAAGATCACGCCGTGGCGCGTGGTCACGTGCAGCTTCAGCAGCCCGTGGTCTTCGTTGCGGAAATCCTTGGGCATGCCGCCCTGCTTGTTGACGCCGCGCTTGAAAGGCACGCCCTGCAGATTGCCCTTCAGGTCATAGGACCACTGGTGGTACGGGCACACGAACTCGGTGGCGTTGCCCTGGCCATGGCGGCAGAACTCGGCGCCGCGGTGCGCGCAGCGGTTCTCGAAGACATTGATCGAGCCGTCCCCGGCGCGCGCGACCACCACCGGCGTGGCGCCGACATAGGAGCGCTTGAAGTCGCCTGTGTTGGGAATCTCCGCTTCGAGCGCGACGTAGTTCCACGAACGGCCGCGGAAGATCTTCTCCATCTCCTGGTCGTAGACGGCCTGGCTGGTGTAGACCCAGTCGGGGATGAAGTGCAGGGCGTCCTCGGGCCACTTGCACGCGGCCAGGGCCGCGTCCTTGGCGCTCGGTGTCCAGTTGATGACGGCGTGTGTGCTGTACATGAAGGCTCCGGTCAAATCAGGGATGGGGTGGACGCGGCGGCGAGGGTGTCTCGCACCCCTTGCCGCAGCGGGGTCGATGCGTCGCACAGGCGGGCCGCATCGCAGGGCACGCCCTGGTCGATCAGTGGGCGAAGCTGGCGCAGGTCGCCGCCGGCGTTGACGGCGATGGCATGGCGCAGTCGGCCTTCGGCGTCGAGTCCGACCTGCAGGAATTTCGGGGCGGGATCGCCGCTGGCCTGCTGTCCCCGCAGGTGATAGGCGATCCCGGCCGCCGGCATGCCCAGCATCTGTACGTTGCAGCCGAACTGGTCTGTCCAGAACCAGGGCGTGGCCGCGCCTTCGGCCGCAACGCCCAGCATCGCCGCGGCGGCGATGCGCGCCTGTTCGTTGGCGCTCTGCCAGGACTCGAGCCGGATCTCTTCGCCGAGCAGCGGCTGCAACTGGCTCGTGCAATCGCCCGCCGCGAAGATGCGCGGCGCGCTGGTGCGGCCCTGCGCGTCGATGCGGATGCCGCCGTTGGCCGGATGGAGTTCGAGTCCGCTCGCCCTGGCCAGCGCCACATCGGGCACGAGCCCGATCGCGACCACGAGCAAGGGGGCGTCGAGCCGGCTGCCGTCGGCCAGCGCGATCGCGATGCCGCCCGCGTGCGCATCGACCGAGGCGCAGCGCACGCCCAGCCGCAGGTCGACGCCGCTGTCGCGAACGCGCTGTCCAAGCCAAGCGGCGAACGAGGGCGGCACCGCGCGCGGCAGCACCCGGTCCGCGCTCTCCAGCACCGTGACGGCCAGGCCCAGGGCGTGTGCCGTTGAGGCGATCTCCAGGCCCAGGAAGCCGGCGCCGAGCACCGTGACGGCGGCGTGCTGCGCCATCGCCTGGCGAAGCGCCTGCGCATCGGCCAGCGTGCGGACGACGTGAACGCGCGGTGTTCCTTCGGGCAGCCCGGGCAGGCGGCGTGCCTTGCCGCCGGTGGCGAGCAGGCAGCGGCCGAAGGCCAGCGAGCGGCCGTCGCTGCACTGCGCGACCGAACGCGAAGCATCGATCGCCGTGACCTCGGTGTCGAGCCACAGCTCGATCGAACGCTCCGTGTGGAAGCCGGCGGGATGGATGCCGATGCGTTCGTCCATCGCGGCGTCGGACAGCACCGCCTTCGACAGCGGCGGGCGCTCGTAGGGCAGCGGCCGCTCGTTGCCGACCATGACGATGCGGCCCGCATGGCCGTGGCTGCGCAAGGCCGCGGCCGCGGTGGCGCCGGCCTGTCCGGCACCGACGATGAGGATGGGCGCGTCGTGCGTCATGGCGCCTCCCTCAGACATCGACCAGCACGTCGTTGCCTTCGACGCGCACCGGGTAGACCCGGATCGGTTGCGTCGCCGGCGCGCACAGGGCTGCGCCCGTGCGCAGGTCGAAGCGCGCCTGGTGCAGCGGGCATTCGATGCAGCCGTCTTCCACATAGCCGTCCGACAGGAGGGCGTACTGATGCGTGCAGACGTTGTCGGTGACGTGGAACTCGCCGGCGCTTCGATAGAGCGCCAGCTGTGCGTCGCCGAGCGCGACGGAGATCACTTCGTCGTCCTGCAGTTGGGTTGCCGCGGCAATTCGGGTCCAAGCCATGGGCGCTTTCCTTTGAAACGTATGCTGAGCTGTTATCGTCAGTGTACTGAACATAAATGACGCTTGTCTACGGAAATACCCTTCGTCGACTCTGACGCCCTTCATTGCGCCTCGAAGGCACCAATTCTGTGATATTCATTGGGAGAAATGCAAAATCTCGCCCTTGAACAGGGCGCCGGCATTCTTCCTGCACCATCCGGGATAGTCCTAGCAAAACTGCGTTGACACTGATGAATCTGATCAGCATACTGACTATATTCATCCCACGAACCCGCACAGGAGCGACTTCATGCAGCGACGCCGATTTCTAGAGAAGACCGGGACCCTCGCGGGTCTGGCAACCCTTGCCGCCCCCGCCTTTGCGCAAGCCGCCCCCAGCGTGAAGTGGCGCATGTCGACCAGTTGGCCCAAGAGCCTCGACACCATGTACGGCTCGGCCGAGCAGATGTGCAAGCGCATCGGCGAGCTGACCGACGGCAAGTTCGAGATCCACCCCTTCGCGGGCGGCGAGCTGGTGCCGCCGGCGCAGAACATGGAAGCGGTCAGCAACGGCACCGTCGAGTGCAACCACGTGCTCGCCTCCGCCTTCATCGGCAAGAACACGGCCTTCGCCTTCGACACCGGCCTGCCCTTCGGGCTCAACGCGCGCCAGCACAACGCGTGGATGCAGCAGGGCGGCGGCATGCAGGCAATGCGCGAGCTCTACAAGAAATACAACGTCGTCAACTTCGTCTGCGGCAACGTCGGCGTGCAGATGGGCGGCTGGTACCGCAAGCAGATCAAGACGGTGGCCGACCTCGACGGCCTGAAGATCCGCATCGGCGGCATCGGCGGCATGGTGATGTCCAAGCTCGGCGCGGTGCCGCAGCAGATCGCCGCAGCCGACATCTATCCCGCGCTGGAGAAGGGCACCATCGATGCCGCCGAATGGATCGGCCCCTACGACGACGCGAAGCTCGGCCTGCACAAGGTCGCCCAGTACTACTACGCGCCGGGCTGGTGGGAAGGCAGTGCCTCGATCACCGCGATGGTCAACGACAAGGCCTGGGCCGCGCTGCCGCCCATGTACAAGGCCGCCTTCGAGTGCGCGGCCAACGAGCAGACGACGAAGATGCTGGCCGACTACGACGCGCGCAACCCCGACGCGTTGAAGAAGCTGATCGGGCAGGGCGCGAAGCTGGCCTACTTCCCGAAGCCGGTGATGGAGGCCGCCTTCAAGGCCTCGTCCGAACTGCTGACGGAGCTCGCGGACAAGAACCCCGACTTCAAGGCCGTGCTGCCGCAATGGCTGAAGTCGCGCCGCGACCAGGCCAGCTGGTTCCGCGTGGCCGAGTCCGAGCTCGACAACTACACCTTCTCCGCCGTCGTCAAATCGCCCCAGTGACATGAAAGATGCGCTGCCGGAGGCCGGCAAACCGTATGCGTGGGTGCGAATCGTGGACCGCGTCACCGACCTGTTCGGCACGCTCGCCAAGTGGGCGCTGCTGGCCGCCTGCGTGATCAGCGGCGGCAACGCCATCATCCGCTACGTGTTCGGCTACAGCTCCAACGCGTGGCTGGAGATCCAGTGGTATCTGTTCGCGGTAGGGGTGATGTTCGGCGCGGCGCAGGTGCTGCGCCTCAACGAGCACGTGCGGGTGGACCTGTTCTACGGCCGCTGGCCGGCGCGCCGACAGGTCTGGCTCGACCTCTTCGGCCTGGTGTTCTTCCTGCTGCCGATCATGGGGCTGCTGGTCTATCTCTCGTGGCCGCTGCTGGTCGAGATGATCAGCTCGGGCGAGGCTTCGTCCAACGCCGGCGGGCTCGTGCGCTGGCCGGCGATGCTGACGCTGCCGCTGGGTTTCCTGCTGCTCGTGCTGCAGGGCCTGGCCGAGATCTGCAAGCGCGTGCTGTGGCTCCAGCACCGCTACGAGATGGATACGCACTACGAGAGGCCCGTGCAATGAGCCTCGAGATATTCCCGCCGCTGATGTTCGCGGGCTTGGCGCTGATCCTGCTGCTGGGCTTTCCCGTGGCCTTCTCCCTCGCGGCGCTCGGCGTCGCCTGCGGCGGCATCGCGATCGCGATGGGCTGGTTCCCGGCGGGCTTCCTGGCGGCCCTGCCGCTCAACGTCTTCGGCATCCTGTCCAACGACCTGCTGCTCGCGATTCCCTTCTTCACCCTGATGGGCTGCATCCTCGAGCGCTGCGGCCTGGCCGAGGACATGCTCGACTCCATGGGCCAGCTCTTCGGTCCGGTGCGCGGCGGCCTGGGCTACTCGGTGATCATCGTGGGCTTCATCCTCGGCGCCATCACCGGCACCGTGGCCGGCCAGGTGATCGCGATGGCGATGATCTCGCTGCCGGTGATGATGCGCTACGGCTACAGCATGCGCTACTCGACCGGCGTGCTCGCCGCCTCGGGCACCATCACGCAGCTGGTGCCGCCCTCGCTGGTGCTGGTGGTGCTGGCCGACCAGCTCGGCCGCTCGGTGGGCGATATGTACAAGGGGGCCTGGGGTCCCGCCATCCTGCAGGTGCTGCTGTTCGCGCTCTACACCTTCATCCTCTCGCGCCTGCGTCCGCAGGACGTGCCCGGCATCCCGAAGGAGGCGCGCACGCTGGTGGGCTGGAAGCTGTGGGCCAAGTGCCTGCGCGGCATCCTGCCTTCGGCGGTGCTCATCTTCGCGGTGCTGGGCAGCATGGGCGGCCTGCCGGGCATCGACCACGCCATCGCCACGCCGACCGAGGCCGGCGCCATGGGCGCGCTGGGGGCCTTCGCGCTGGCGGCGCTGCACCGCCGGCTCAGCTGGCCGCTGCTGAACAACGCGATGGCCTCGACCATGCGCATGACGGCGATGGTGGTGTTCATCCTGATCGGCTCGCGCGCCTTCTCGCTCGTCTTCCAGGGCGTGAACGGCGGGCTGTGGATCGAGCACATGCTCGCGGCCCTGCCCGGCGGGCAGCTGGGCTTCCTGATCGCCGTCAACATCTTCATCTTCTTCCTGGCCTTCTTCCTCGACTTCTTCGAGATCGCCTTCATCATCCTGCCGCTGCTCGCGCCGGTGGCCCACAAGCTGGGCATCGACCTGGTGTGGTTCGGGGTGCTGATCTGCGTCAACATGCAGACCAGCTTCATGCATCCGCCCTTCGGATTCGCCCTGTTCTACCTGCGGGGCATCTCCGATACGCTTGCGAAGAACGGCACGCTGCCGCGCAAAATCGAGTCGCGCGACATCTACCTCGGCGCCATCCCCTGGGTCGCGATGCAGCTGATCCTGGTCGCCATCGTGATCTTCGTGCCCGAGACGGTCACCGCGCTGCTCGACAAGGAGAAGGCGGTGGACGTCGACAAGATCCAGATCAGCGCGCCGCAGCGCGCGGCCGGCGACGAGGCGGCGCCCGAGCGCGACGATCCGTCGAAGATGTTCGCAGACGAACCGAAATGAGCAACACCCGATGACAGCTGCAACCCACGAACACGCCGCGCGCCCGGGCCAGGGCGTCGGCGCCCGCGTCGAACGCAAGGAAGACGCGCGCCACCTGCACGGCCGCGGCCGCTTCGTCGCCGACTTCGCGATGCCGGAGCTGTGCGAGGTCGCCTTCCTGCGCAGCCCGCTCGCGCACGCGCGCATCGTCTCGACCCGGCTGCCGGCGGCGGGTGCCGAACGCGTCGTGCTGCGCGCGACGATGGGCGACGCGCTGGACATCGTGGCCGATTCCACGCTGCCCACCTACCAGAGCTCGGCCCAGCCGCCGCTGGCCTCGGGCAAGGTCCGCTTCGTCGGCGAGCCGGTCGCCATGGTGTATGCGCCGACGCGCGCCGAGGCCGAGGACCTGGCCGAGCAGGTCGAGGTCGAGTTCGACGACCTGCCGGTCTACGCCGACGCGGCGAGCGCGCGCGCGGCCACCGGCGAGCTGATGCACGAGGGTTGGCGCGACAACACCTTCGTCACGCTCAACGCCGACAAGGATTTCGACCTGCACGCGAAGCAGGCCTCGCTCGTGGTCCGCCGCTCGATCGATCTTGCACGCCACTGCATGGTGCCGATGGAAGGCAAGGCGGTGCTCGCGTACTGGGACCACCAGGCCGACCAATTGGTCGTCGTCAGCGCGACGCAGGTGCCGCACATGATCCGCACCATCCTCGCGCAGTGCCTGGGGCTGGACCAGGGCCGCGTGCGCGTCATCTCGCCGGACGTCGGCGGCGCCTTCGGCTACAAGTGCGTGCTGCAGCAGGAGGAGCTGTGCGTCGCCTGGCTCGCCAAGACGCACCGCAAGCCCTTCCGCTACATCGAGGACCGGCGCGAGCACCTGATCGCCGGGGCCAACACGCGCGAGCACCACTACGAGATGACGGCCTACGCCGACGACCGCGGGCGCCTCCTGGCGCTCGATGCGCGCATCACCATCGACGGTGGCGCCTACTCGGTGTGGCCCTTCACGATCGGCCTCGAGCCGGGCCAGGCGGTCGGCAACCTGCCCGGGCCCTACGCCTTCCGCGGCTACCGTTGCGTCACCGAGTGCGTCGCCACCAACAAGCCGGGCTTCGTTCCGTATCGCGGCGTGGCGCGCACCGGCGTGTGCTTCGCGATGGAGCTCACGATGGACGCGATCGCCCGCGCCGTCGGCCGCGAGCCGTGGGAGGTGCGGCTCGAAAACCTCGTGCCCGCGTCGGCCATGCCTTACGTCAACGTGGCCAACAAGCACTTCGACAGCGGCGACTACCCGGCCAGCCTCGTGAAGGCGCACGAGATGATCGGCCTCGACGCCGTGCGCGAGCGCCAGCGCAAGGCCGAGGCAGACGGCCGTCTCATCGGCGTCGGCTTCGCCACCTACACCGAGCAGTCGGCGCACGGCACCTCGGTCTTCGCGACCTGGGGCACGCCGGTGATTCCTGGCTTCGATTCGGCCACCGTTCGAATGACACCGGACGGCGGCCTGGAGATGCGCGTCGGCGTGCACTCCCATGGCCAGGGCATGGAGACCACCTTCGCGCAGATCGCGCACGAGATCCTCGGCGTGGACATTGCGAACATCAAGCTGGTCCACGGCGACACCGGCCAGACGCCGTTCTCGACCGGCACCTACGCCTCGCGCTCGCTGGTGATGTCGGGCGGCGCGGTGTCGAAGGCCTGCAAGGCGCTGGCGCCGCGCGTGATGCACATCGGCGCGCACCTGCTGGGCGTGGCGCCGGCGGCGGTGTCGATCTCGCAGGGCCGCGTCGTCGGCCCGAGCGCCAGCGTGTCGATCGCCGAGGTCGCGCAGGCCTGGTACCTGCGCCCGGACCGCCTGCCGGCCGACGTCGACCCCGCGGGCCTGGAGGTGACGACCGGCTTCAAGCCCAAGGTCGACACCGGCGCCTTCACCTACGCGAGCCATGCGGTCACGGTCGCGGTCGACCCGGACACCGGGCATGTGGAGATCCTCGACTACGTCATCGTCGAGGACTGCGGCACCATGATCAACCCGATGGTGGTCGAGGGGCAGACCTACGGCGGCGTGGCGCAGGGCATCGGCACCGCGCTCTACGAGGAGACGCCCTACGACCGGAACGGCCAGCCGCTCGCCTCGACGCTGGCCGACTACATGCTGCCCGGCGCGACCGAGGTGCCGAACCTGCGCATCCATCATTTCGAGACGCCGTCGCCGCACACCGAGTTCGGCGCCAAGGGCATGGGCGAGGGCGGGGCGATCGCACCGCCGGCGGCGATCTTCAATGCCGTCAACGATGCGCTGCAGCCGCTCGGCGCCGAGGTCGCGCAGACCCCGCTCACGCCGCGGCGCCTGCTCGAAGCCATCGCCGCGGCGCAGCTTGCGGACGCGAGCAGGAAGGCCGCGTGAGGACCGAACGATGAAAGCCGCGAACTTCGACTACCAACGTCCGCTCACGCTGCAGGCGGCCCTGCGCTTTCTGGCCGATGCCGGCGGCAGCGCGAAGGTGATGGGCGGCGGCCAGTCGCTCGGGCCGATGCTGAACCTGCGGCTCACCCGGCCGAAGCTGGTGATCGATGTGTCGGCGCTCGAAGAACTCCGCCAGGTCAGGCAGCAAGGCGCTGCGATCCGCATCGGCGCGGCTGTCACCCACGCCGAGATCGAGGACGGCGTGCACGCGCTGCTGCGCGGCGGGCTGCTGCAGTCGGTGGCGGGCGGCATCGCCTACCGGGCGATCCGCAACCGCGGCACCGTCGGCGGCAGCCTGGCGCATGCCGATCCGGCGGCCGACTGGGTGCTGGCCGCGACGGCCCTCGGTGCCGAGGTCGAGATCGCGACCCAGGCAGGCACGCGGCGCGTGCCGATGGACGGCTTCATGCAAGGCGCCTACACCACCGTCCTGGGCGAGGGCGAGCTCCTCGCCGCGCTGTGGGTGCGCAGGCTCGGGCCCGCCGCGCGCTGGGGCTACTTCAAGTTTTGCCGCAAGACCGGCGAGTTCGCCGAGGCGAGCTGTGCGGCGGTGTTCGACCCCGCGCGCAAGCTGGCGCGCGTCGTGCTCGGTGCGCTGGACGGCGCACCGCGAGCGCTGCCGGCGCTGGCCGCGCAGGTCGCACGCAGCGGCGCCGTGCCTGATCGCCCATCCATCGAGGCGGCCGTCACGGCGGCCGCAGCGTCCAAGGACGCGGTCGATCGCAAGCTGCTGGCCGCGGCGGTCGAGCGCTGCCTCGGCCAGGTCCTGACTCCGGAGCCCGTGCAATGATCCCCATCGCCGTCGAACTCAATGGCCGCAAGCTCGAACGCGAAGTCGCCCCGCGCATGCACCTGGGCGACTTCGTGCGCGACGAAGGCCGGCTCACCGGCACGCACCTCGGCTGCGAGCACGGCGTGTGTGGTGCCTGCACCGTGCTGGTCGACGACAAGCCCGTGCGCTCGTGCATCGCTTTCGCCGTCGCCTGCGATGGCCGCAAGGTGACCACGGTCGAAGGCTACGACGCCGATCCGGTGATGGCGCTGTTGCGCCCCGCGTTCTCGCGCCACCATGCCCTGCAGTGCGGCTTCTGCACGCCCGGCATGCTGGCCACCGCCCGCGACATCGTGCTGCGTTTCCCGGAGGCCGACGAGGCGAAGATCCGGCTCGAGCTCTCGGGCAATCTCTGCCGTTGCACCGGCTACATGGGCATCGTCGCAGCGGTGAGCGACGTGCTCGGCCAGTGCCGCGGCGATGCGCATCCCGGGATCGCGGCGATGCGCGAAGTGATGCGGATCGCCGGCGGCGCGGCACCGGCGGCCCGCCCGCCTTTCGCGACTTTCGAGCCCGTCGATACCGGCACGGCGGCGTCCACCACCGCCGAGCGCACGCCGGAGGCGCCGGTGCAGAACGCGTCGTCGGCCAACGGGACGCGCATCCAGGGCCACTTCACCGTGCCCTTCGCGGCTGCCGACGTGTGGCGCTTCATGGCCGATCTGCCGGCGGTCGCGGGCTGCCTGCCCGGCGCCGAGCTGACCGAGCACACGGGCGATCGCGTAAAAGGCCGCGTCGCGATCAAGTTCGGCCCGATGTCCGCGAGCTTCAACGGAGCGGCGCGGCTCGACCGCGACGAAGTTGCGCGCTCGGCGGTGCTCAAGGGCGCGGGGCAGGACACGCTGAGCCAGTCGCGCGCCAACGGCGATGTGGCCTACAAACTGGTCGAGCTTTCGCCGTCGTCGACGCGCGTCGACGTCGACCTTCTGTACGCCTTGCAAGGCCCGCTGGCGCAGTTCTCGCGCTCGGGTCTGGTCAAGGACTTCGTCGGACGCCTGATTCAGGAGTTCGGCAAGAACGTGGCGCTGCGCATGGATCCGTCGCGCTCGCCTGACGCGCCGTTGCCGCCGGCACGGCTCAACGCCTTCAGCCTCGGCTGGAGTGTCTTGTGGTCGCGCATCCGGCGCCTGTTCGGCGCCGGCGACTGAGGAACAGGCCGCCACCCCCCACCAACCGACCACGGCGCGTGCCCACCGCACGCGCCGCGGGTCGCGCTTTGCCTTTCTAAACGGAGATCCCACCATGAACGCATTGATTCCGAGAATTCTTGGCCGCGTGCTCGCCGGCTGCGCCGGCCTGGCCCTGGCAGCCAGCGCCGCGGCGCAGGGCGTCGAAAAGCTGAAGGTCCGCCTCGACTGGACGCCCTGGGGCGTCCACGCCGCGATGCATCTGGCGCAGCAGAAGGGCTGGTTCAGCACCGCCGGGCTCGACGTCCAGATGGAAGACGGCAACGGGTCGGTGACCACCGTGCAGATCGTCGGCGCCGGCGATCAGTTCGACGTCGGCCACGCGGCGTTGGCGTCGATGATGATCGCGCGCGACAAGGGCCTGCCGGTGAAAGCGGTCGCGGTGTTCGCGCGGCTGAGCGACGTCGGCCTGCTGGTGCCTCAGGGCGCCGGGATCAAGGGGCCGAAGGACCTGAAGGGCAGGAAGGTGGCTTACACCGCGGGCTCGCTGGAGGCGCCGTTCATCGATGCCTTCCTGGCGGCCGGCGGCCTGAAGAAGGGTGACCTCGAGCTGATCAACGTCGATGCCGCCGGCAAGGCCGCGACCTATGCGGCCGGCCGCGCCGATGCCGCGTTCTCGACCATCCCGTTCTTCCTGCCGGTGGTGTCGCAGACGCGGCCGTCCGACGCCATCCGCTTTGCCGACTACAACCTCAACATGCCGAGCTTTGGCCTGTTCGCCTCGGAGGCCAAGCTGGCATCGCGGCGCGAGGCGATCGCCAAATTCGCCAGCGTCGTCGCCGGCGCCTGGCAGTACGTCTACAACGGGCACGAGGACGAGGCGGTCGATGCGATCGTGGCACAGCGCCCGCAGGCCAAGCTCGACAAGAAGGTGCTGCGCGGGCAGATCGATGCGCTGCGCGGCTTCTTCCAGCTGCCCGCCACGGCCGGCCAGCCGCTCGGCGCGCCGGTGGCGGCCGACTGGGCCGTCGCGGTGAAGACGCTCGGCGATGCCGGGCTGCTGAAGTCGATCAAGGACGGCAACGACTTCTACGTCCCCGGCCTGGTGCGGCCGGCAGCCCTCAGCGCGGCGGTGGCGAAATGAGCGCCGCCGCGATCCACGCCGCGGGCGTGCGCAAGGTCTACGCGGGCGCACGCGCGCTCACGGCGCTCGACGGCATCTCGCTCGACATCCGGCCCGGCGAATTCGTCAGCATCCTCGGGCCGAGCGGCTGCGGCAAGAGCACCTTCCTGCGCTGCGTGGCCGGCCTCGAGACCATCACCGAGGGCGATCTGCGCGTGGACGACCGGCCCGTGACCGGTCCGCCCGACCACGTCGGCATGGTGTTCCAGCGCGATGCGCTGCTCGAATGGCGCACCATCGAACGCAACATCCTGCTGCCGATCGAGTTCGCGGGAAAGGCGGTGCAGGGCTACCGTTCGGCGCTGGCGCAACTGCTCGCGCTCACGGGTCTTTCCGAGTTCGGCGACCGCTACCCGCGCGAGCTCTCCGGTGGCATGCGGCAGCGCGCCGCGATCTGCCGCGCGCTGATCGACCAGCCCAGCCTGCTGCTGATGGACGAACCCTTCGGCGCGCTCGATGCGCTCACGCGCGACCAGATGAACGTCGAGCTGCAGCGCATCTGGCTGGAGACGCGCAACACGGTGATGTTCGTCACCCACGGCATCGCCGAGGCGGTGTTCCTCGCCGACCGCGTGGTGGTGTTCTCGCCGCGGCCCGGGCGCATCGCCGACATCATCGAGGTCGACCTGCCACGCCCGCGCCGGCTTGCCGTGCGTGAGACTGCGCAGTTCGGCGCTTATACGGGGCGCATCCGTGATCTGTTTCATGAGATGGGGCTCATCAACGAGGAACCCGGCAAGGTCAACGAGGAGATGGCGGCATGAACCCCTGGATTGCAAAGGGCCGCCAGTGGCTGGTCGGTGCGGTGACGATGCTGGTTTTCCTGTTCGTGTGGGAAGCGGTAGTCAGGCTGCTCCACGTGCGGCCGATCACTCTGCCGCCGCCGAGTGCGGTCGTCGACGAGCTGTCGAGCGAGTGGGGCTGGTACCTCGGACACACCGCCTACACGCTGCTGACCACGCTGGGCGGCTTCGTGCTGTCGGTCGTGATCGGCGTGCTGCTGGCGATGATGCTGGTCGGCTCGCGTTGGTTCGAGCATGCGGTCTACCCGCTGATCGTGGCCTTGAACAGCGTGCCCAAGGTTGCGGTCGCGCCGCTCTTCGTGATCTGGCTCGGCACCGGCTCGGAGCCGAAGATCGCGATCGCCTTCCTGATCGCGGTGTTCGCGGTCATCGTGGATGCGGTGCATGGGCTGCGCTCGGTGCCGCAGGATGTGCTCGACCTCGGCCGCGTGCTCAAGGGCTCGACGCTGGACTTCTTCCTGAAGGTGCGGCTGCCTTGCGCATTGCCCTCGATCCTCACCGGCATGAAGGTCGCGATCTCTCTCGCGCTGGTCGGCGCCATCGTGGGGGAGTTCGTGGCCTCGCAGCGCGGGCTGGGGTACGTGATCCTGAGCGCCCAGGGCACCTTCGACACCACCCGCGTGTTCGCGGCGGTCTTCATGCTGGCGCTGCTGGGGATACTTCTGTACGGCAGCCTGGCATGGGCGGAGCGGCGGCTGACGCCCTGGCGGAGCGCCTGATCAGGGACGATCTGTCGGGCGGGGGGGAGGGCGGCCGGGGCAGGTACTCGGCCGCGTGGTCTTGCAGACCCACCAGCCAGAAGCGCGCGTCCGTTGCATCGCCGTGATAGGCGGCGGGCAGCCATGCGCCCAAGCGGCCGTACTCGGCTTGCAGTTCGTCGAGCGGCGGACATGTCAGGTCACCGGCTCGCTCCTCCAGCGCCCGTGCCAGCACCGGCCGCCAGGTGCTGGGCAGTTCGATGCTGGGCAGATAGGTTGCCGCCATCCTTGCGGCTGTGCGCGGCAGGTGCTCGGCCTCGGCGCGAAGCACACGCAGGACGGCGAATTCGTGCAGGGTTGGGGGGCGGGGCGAAGTCATGGGCGTTGTAAATGGAACCTCCGGACTGTACGCAAGGGGAGGAGGTAGATCCATCTAAACCGCTGCGAAGCCTCCGCGCAACAACATCCAACGACACCTTCGACTGAGCGCCCGCGCGAATTCTTGAGGAGAATGGGCGCCCTCGAACCCGAAAGGATGCGAATGTCAGCAGACGACTGGTGGCGGCACGGAATCTTCTATCAGGTTTATCCGAGGTCGTTCCAGGACAGCAACGGCGATGGCATCGGCGACCTCGACGGCATCCGCGCGCGGCTCGACCATCTGGTCGCGCTCGGCATCGATGCCGTCTGGATCTCGCCGATCTATCCCTCACCGATGGCGGATTTCGGGTACGACGTTTCCGACTACTGCGACATCGATCCGTGCTTCGGCACGCTGACCGGCTTCGATGCCCTGGTCAGCGAGGCCCATGCGCGGGGGCTCAAGCTCGTCCTGGACTTCGTGCCCAACCACACGTCAGACCAACACCCTTGGTTCTTGCAGAGCCGCAGCGCGCGCGGAGATCCACGGCGCGACTGGTACCTGTGGCGCGACCCGGCGCCCGACGGCGGGCCGCCCAACAATTGGCAGAGCAACTTCGCCGGCCCGGCCTGGACGCTCGATGCCGCCACCGGGCAGTACTATTGCCATTCCTTCCTGAAGGAACAGCCCGACCTCAACTGGCGCAATCCCGAAGTGCGCGCCGCGATGTATGAAGTGCTGCGCTTCTGGTTGCGGCGCGGCGTGGACGGATTTCGTGTCGACGTGCTCTCCGACCTCATCAAGGACGCGGAATTCCGCGACAACCCGCTCAACCCGGACTTCGTCGTTGGCCAATTCCCGGCGCTGCGCTGGATCCCGCTCTACTCCACGGATCGGCCGGAGATGCAGCAGATCGTGGCGGAGATGCGGCGCGTGGTCGACGCCTTCGGCGATGCGACGTCATCGCGCGTATTGATCGGCGAGCTCTACTTGCCGCTCTCGCGCCTGGTCGCCTTTTACGGGCGCAACGCCGAGGGCGTGCTCGAAGGCGTGCAGTTGCCCTTCAACTTCCAACTGATCGGAGCGGAGTGGCAGGCCCGGCGCATCGACCGCCTGGTGCGCGACTACGAGGCCGCCTTGCCCGCCGGTGCCGCACCGAACTGGGTATTGGGAAACCATGACAAGGCCCGCATCGCGAGTCGCGTCGGTCCGCAGATGGCCAGGCTGGCGGCCATGCTGCTGCTCACGCTGCGCGGCACTCCCACGCTCTACTACGGCGACGAGATCGGCATGACCGACGTCGCCATTTCTCCAGAGGAAGTGCAGGACCCGTTCGAGAAGAACGCGCCGGGCAAGGGCCTGGGCCGCGATCCGCGGCGCACGCCGATGCCGTGGAGCAGCGCGCCGCAGGCCGGCTTCACCACCGGCACCCCGTGGCTGCGCCTGGCGGACGACTGGCCCGAGCGCAACGTCGAATCGCAGGCGCGCGACGCCGCATCCATGCTGACGCTCTATCGGCGGCTGATCGCGTTGCGCCGCGCGCAGCCGGCGCTGAATCGGGGCGACTATGAGGCTCTGGAAAGCGACGAGGAAGTGCTGGCGTACGCACGCGAGTTCGAGGGGCAGCGGGTGGTGGTGCTGTTGAACTTCGGCGCCAGCGCAGCAGCCTTGTCGCCCGCGCTGTTGCCGGCACACTCGATCGTGCTGGCATCGACGAATCCCACGCGCCCCGAGCCGATAGAAAAAGAAGGGTTGGTGCTGGCGCCTTGCGAAGGCGTCGTGGTCGGCTCCAGATCGACACCTTGAGCCGTGTCGCCACATGCGCGATGGTGTCTTAGTGCGTGCGCACGCCCGAGCGCTGCCGCATCGTCGCTGCCAAAGACCCCACGCGCCGCAGCGCGCGACGGTGGGCATCGTCCCACATGCCGCCGAGCCCCAGTCGAATGCAGTGGCGGAAGTGATCCGTGGCGCTGAACATCGTCCCTGGGGCGATGACGATGTTCTCGGCGAGGCAGGCCTGAAACAGCGCGAGCGAGTCGGTACCGCGCGGCAGCTCGGCCCACAGGATCAGGCCACCCGCTGGATTGGTGACCCGGGTGCCCTTGGGGAAGTGTTGAGCGATCAGCCCGCGGGCCTCGTCGACACGGGCCGCGAGGGACGCGCGCATCTGGCGGTAGCCGGCCTCGATGCCCGGCTGCGTCAGCAGATCGGCCAGCGCACGCTCGAGCATGGCCGACTGGCTGCCGCTGGTCGCCTGCTTCAGGCGCGCCAGGTTCTCGCCCCAGCGCCCGGCCTCCACCCAGCCCAGCCGCAGCCCCGGCGCCACCGTCTTGGAGAACGAACCGCAGGTCATCACATGCCCGCTCGTGTCGAACGAGCGCACCGCGCGGCGCAGTTCATCGTCCTCGGCAAAATCGTTGTAGAGAACATCCTCGATGAGAGGCACGCGGCGCTCGGCCACCATCTGCGCCAGGCGTCGCCGCTCGGCCAGCGGCATGATCGAGCCGATCGGATTCGACAGCGTAGGCACCGCCAGCACGGCCTTGACCGGCTGCGTGTCGAAGGCGAGGCGCAGCGCATCGATCGAGAGCCCGGTGCGCGGATGCGTCGGGATTTCCAGCGCGCGCAAGTGCAGGTTTTCGAGGATCTCGAGGAAGCTGAACAGTGTGGGCGATTCGAGCGCGACCACATCGCCTGGCTGGGTGACCGAGCGCAAGCACAGCGTGATCGACTCGAGGCAGCTGTTCGTCACGACCACATCGCGCGCATCGAGCTGGCAACCCATGCGCAGCGCGTGACGCGCAATGGCGCGGCGCAGGCTCTCGTCCCCGGGGCCGATGGTGTAGCTCGTCAGCGTCGCCCGATGGCGCTGCGCGGCGCGGCTGACCGCACGGCGCACGCGCTCCTCTGAAAACAAGTCCGAGCTCGGACACGCGGCGCCGAAGGAGACGTAGGCAGGATCGTGCGCCAGGCGCATCACGCGCGCCGCGAGCGAGCTCACGTCCACGGCCATCGAACTCGCCGGGGGCGTCGAGGCTTCAGGCTCGGGCAGCCTCGGGGGTCGGGCCGCGACGAAGTAGCCCGAGCGGGACCGCGCTTCGATCAAGCGCGAGTCCTCGAGCATTCGATAGGCTTGCAGCACGGTGCCCAACGAGACGCGATGTCGGCGCGCCAGCTCTCGCACCGACGGGATGCGCTCGCCCCGCGCCAACGTACCGGCACGAATCGGCGTGGCGATCGATTCGGCGATCTGCAGGTACAGCATCCCGGAGCGGTCTTGCTCTCGCATGCCGCCATTCTGCACGGTGCTCGATTCCGCGGACTGACACAGATGGTGGCCGCCACGACTGGTACAGATGGCGCCGGGCGATGCGCTGTGTGGCACAGGTCGCCTCCCCGCTGTGGCTGTGCGCGTGTGCGACCAAGCGCTATCGTCGTCTCCGCTGCATTACCCTCGACAGCCGGCACCCGACGATCCGGCCATCGGCAACTGGCACCAGACAAAGGAGCACTGCAATGGATCTCAACACATGGCTCGTCTACGTGGTGGCCGTCACCGGCCTGTCGCTGTCACCGGGCCCCAATGGATTGCTGGCGTTGACGCACGGTGCCGTTTATGGATGGCGCAAGGCGACGTTCACCGTGGCCGGCGGCGTGTTCGGATTCGTTGTGGTGATCGCGCTGTCGATGTTCGGCATCGGCGCCCTGCTCCAGGAGTCGTTGACGTGGCTCACGCTGATGAAGTGGGTCGGTGGGGCCTATCTGGTCTGGCTCGGTATCCAGGTGTGGCGTTCGCCACCCGTCGGCGTGCAGCTCGGCGCGCCGGCGAACGAACGATCGGGTGCCTCGATGTTCCGGCAGGGGGCGCTCTCGGCGCTGACCAACCCGAAAGTGCTGTTGTTCTTCGCCGCCTTCCTTCCGCACTTCATCGACCCGGCCGGAAGCCTCGTGACGCAGTTCGTCGTGATGGCCGGTACCTTCGCGCTGTTCGAGTTCGCCACGGAGCTGTTGATCGTCGCCATGGCACAGCGCATCAACGCACGGCTTGCGCGCGCGGGCAAACGGTTCAACCAGATCTGCGGCGGCCTGTTCGTGACGATCGGCGCTGCGCTGACGCTGCGCGGCTGACTCTGATCCGCGGGCGTGCCGTTGCTCGCCGGCGCGCCTTCTTGCGCATCGCGTCATCGCTCGACACACACATTCGCTTTGCAGATAAGTGAAAAGATCACAAAAGCGAGACCTGTTGCCCATCCTTCAGTACTACAAATGGCTACACTTTCCGCAACACAACCATCCACCTCCGCAGCCATGGCAAAGAGATTCAGCGATCACAACCGTTTTGCGGCAGCTCTGGACACCGGCCCCACCCAGCTCCAGGAGCTGTCGGATTTTCACCAAGAGCAGCGTGAACCAGATGCGCCGGGTTGGCGCCGCCATCTGTCCTTGATCGCCCTGGCCATCGTCGTGGCGGTGGTGGCCGTGGTCGTTATGAGGTGAAGGGCGTCCCAGGCATCGCCTCGGGCCCCTGCTTCGCAACTCAGGCGTCAGCGTCGAGGCCGCACCAGGTTTCAGGCCCAACAGTTCGACTTCCGCATTCAGGCGAATAGGCGCGTCGCCGCGAGCAATCGACCGGCCCGCGCGTGATCATCGCCGTCGATTTCCCCACTTGCCGACGTTGCAGTAGGCTCGGCCGTCATGGCACAAGCAAAGTCGATGCGCCATCGTGATCCGCGGGCGCGGGTTTGCGCCGTCGCGCTCGACAGCCCGCTGCATCGCGGTCGCGAGTGCTATGCCCAGCGCGCCTGGTTCGAAGCCTGGCAAGCGCTCTCGCGCGCCGACCAACAGGCTCCATTGGAAGGCGACGACCTCGAGCGCCTCGCAATGGCCGCGTACCTGCTCGGTCGCGACGACGACTACTTGCAGACGCTGGATCGCGCACATGGCAGCTACCTCGCGGCCGGCGATAACCAGCGCGCGGTGCGCTGCGCGTTCTGGCTCGGGTTGCGCTTGTACCTGCGCGGCGACGGCGGCCGCGCGACCGGCTGGTTCGCGCGCGCACACCGCCTGCTCGAGTGCCAGCCGCCGGACTGCGTCGAGCGCGGCTATCTGATGCTGTCGGTCGTCAGTCAGCAGGTCGCCGCCGGCGACCTCGACGCGGCGGTCGCCACTGCAGCCGCCGCGGCCGAGATCGGTGACCGCTTCGCCGATGCCGACCTCAGCGCCTCCGCGCGCCAGTTGGAGGGGCATGTGCTGATCGAGCAGGGCGAGGTCGCACGCGGGCTCGCGCTGCTCGACGAGGCGATGCTCGCGGTGGCCACGGGAGAGTTGACGCCGCTGGTCTCGGGCCTCGCCTACTGCAACGCGATCGACGGCTGTCAGCTGTCGTTCGCCCTCGCCCGTGCGCGCGAATGGACCGACGCGTTGACCGAGTGGTGTGCCGAGCAGCCGGACATGGTTGCCTTCAGCGGCGTGTGCCTCGTGCATCGCGCCGAGATCATGCAGCTGCGCGGCATGTGGGCCGAGGCGCTCCAGGAGGCGCGGCGCGCGTTCGATCGCTGCCGGCAGGGGCGCAGCGCGCACGCCGCCGGCCTGGCGCTGTATCAGCAAGGCGAAGTGCAGCGCCTGCGCGGCGAGTTCGCGGCGGCAGAGGAGGCGTACCGCCGCGCGAGCCGCTGCGGATGCGACCCTCAACCCGGCCTCGCGCTGCTGCGTGCCGCGCAGGGCGACCTGCCGGCCGCGGCCAACGCGGTCGCACGCGCGCTCGGCACGACCGCCGACCGCTGGCAGCGCGTGCGGCTCCTGCCCGCCGGCGTCGAGATCGCGCTGGCCGCGGGCGACGTCGAGGCGGCACGCCGCGCCTGCGCCGAGCTCGACGAGATCGCCGGCCATTGCGGCGGCGACGAGCTGGACGCGGTCGCGGCCGCGGCGCGCTCGGCGCTCGTGCTCGCGCAAGGCGACGCGCGGGCCGCGCTCGTAGCGGCACGCCGCGCGCTGCAGGTGTGGCAGCGCGCCGAGGCGCCATACCTTGCTGCGCGCGTGCGCACGCTCGCCGGGCTCGCCTGCCGCGCGCTCGGCGACGACGACGGCAGCCGGCTCGAGCTCGACGCAGCGCGTGCCGTGTTCGAGCAGCTCGGCGCGATGCCGGACGTGGCGCGGATCGATGCGCTGACCAGCGCCGCCAGCGCCGCGCACCCGCATGGCCTGACGCCCCGTGAGCTGCAGGTGCTGCGCCTGGTCGCCGCCGGCAAGACCAACAAGGCGATCGCCGGCGAGCTGTTCCTGAGCGAGAAGACCGTCGATCGCCACGTCAGCAACATCCTCGCCAAACTCGACGTGCCGTCGCGCACCGCAGCGACGGCACGCGCCTATGAGCTGCAGCTGATCCGCTCCTGACACGGGTCAATCCGAGAGTGGGTGAAACCACCTACGCCGCCGTCGAGGCAATTTGGGTGTTTCCTTCGACGCGCGAACACCCGTTCGCGCGTAGCGTCGTCTGCACGTGAACGGAGAAAGACGATGCAATGAACCGCTACGACGCCATCGTGCTCGGCGCGCGCTGCGCCGGCGCCCCGACCGCGATGCTGCTCGCGCGCAAGGGCTGCAAAGTGCTCGTCGTCGATCGGGCGAGCTTCCCGAGCGACACCCTTTCGACGCACCTCGTCCATCCCCCGGGCGTGGCCGCGCTCGACCGATGGGGCCTGCTCGACCGGGTCGTTGCCAGCGGTTGCCCGCCGATCGACACCTACGCGTTCGACTTCGGCCCCTTCACGATCGCGGGCGCGCCGGGCACCGTCGCGAGTCCGGTCGCGTACGGACCGCGACGCACCGTGCTCGACGAACTGCTCGTCGAGGCCGCGGCCGAGGCCGGGGCCGAGGTGCGGCAGGCATTCAGCGTCGACGAGCTGATCATCGACGCGGGCCGTGTCACCGGCATCCGCGGTCGCAGCCGGGGTGGCGCCAGCGTCACCGAGCACGCCCGCGTCGTGATCGGTGCGGACGGCCGGCACTCGCTCGTCGCCAAGACCGTCGAGCCCGAGCAGTACCACGAGAGACCGCCGCTGTGCTACGGCTACTACAGCTACTGGAGCGGGCTGCCGATGAACGGCCGCTTCGAGGCTTGCGTGCGCCCGCATCGGGCGTTCGCGGCCTGGCCGACGAACGACGACTTGACCCTGGTCATCGCCGGCTGGCCGACCGCCGAGTTCAAGGCCAACAAGGACGACATCGAAGGCAACGTGCTGAAGACGTTCGAGCTGGCGCCGTCCTTCGCCGAGCGGATCCACGCAGCCCGGCGCGAAGCACGCTTGCTCGGCACCGCGGTGCCGAACTATTTCCGCAAGCCGTACGGTGCGGGCTGGGCGCTGGTGGGCGACGCCGGCTACGACAAGGAATTCATCACCGCGCAAGGCATCCAGGACGCGTTCCGCGACGCCGAGCTCTGTGCAACCGCGCTCGACCAGGCGTTCTCGGGCGAGCGCGGCTTCGACGCGGCGATGGGCGAGTACCAGGCCACGCGCGACACACAGGCTCTGCCGATGTACGAGTTCAGCTGCGATTTCGCGAGGCTCGAGCCACCGCCGCCAGAACTGCAGCAGCTGCTGCTGGCGGTGCACGGCAACCAGGAGGCGATGGACGGCTTCGCCCGCGTGAACGCGGGCGTGATGTCGCCGGCCGACTTCTTTGATGAAGCCAACGTCGCACGCATCGTCGCTGCGGCCGCGGCGCGCGGGTAAGGTGATGAATCGGCCGGCGCCAGGCCGACGAAAGAGAGTATCGGCGGCAGCACCGGCCCGCCGATCCACTCCAGCGGCTTGGCGACCGCGCCGATCAGCGTGGCGTGGCCGAGGTCGTCGAATTCGCGCGTCGTCACCTCGACTCCGGCGGCGCGCAGACGCTCGACCATGCGAGCGGTGTTGCGCCGTGGATCGACCACTCTGTCGTTCGAAGCCGCCATAAGGAGGGCCGGCGGCGATGCGGGAGAAACATGGACCAGCGGTTGCGAGTTCGCGGGCGTATCCGGCCAGTTGAAGGCTAGCCGCGTCCTTGGATCTCCGATCGGCAGGAAGTCGTAGGGCCCGGCCAGACCGATCCAGCCGGCGAGCTGATCGGGTCCGGCACCGGCTTCATTCAGCCAGCGCGCGTCAAGCGCCAGCATTCCGGCGATGTAGGCGCCTGCGCTGTGGCCCATCACGTACACCCGCTTCGGATCGGCGCCGAGGCTAGCCGCATTGCGCAAACTCCACTGCAGGGCCCTTGCTCCATCCCGCAGGAACTCGGGGTATGTCACCTGGGGCGAAAGGCGATAGTCTGGAATCACGACTACGGCTCCGCGTGCCGACAGCGCTTCTCCGACGAACCTGTAGTCGGCACGCTCGCCCTGGCTCCAGTTTCCGCCGTAGAAGAACAGGATCAGCGGTCGCTGTCCTTCGGTGGGCTCCCCGCCTGCGAGCGGCTGGTAGACGTCCAGTTGCTGTCGTGGCTCGGTGCCGTAGGCGATGCCCGCTTCCCTTTGGTAGGTGCCTTCTGGCACAAAGCTATTGAGAATCCGAACCGGCGAGCAGCCCATGAGGAGCGCGGCGCTCAGCAGCACCGTGTGCCGCTTGAATTGGAAACGAAGATTCATGCCGGTAGTACGCGCGCCGTCCATTGCCGGATGCAGGAACGCGAAATATCGGGAGGCGTGTCGAGTACCCTCAGACCCGATGCTGAGGATCGACCGGCCACTGCAAGGCGAAGTTGCTTGGACCTCAGATGAGACAGGGCAAGCTTCAAGCCATGGTCAAAGGCGTCTTGCAAGCTTTTTGCCCTATGGCTAGTCGGCAATTCAGTCAAGCGATCGGCGCGTCCCTGGCTGTGATGAACATATACATGAAACAGCCACTCGTCGGCATGGATGCTGTGGCGGCGATCACTTCAATCCGGGTGCCTTGGTAGATGCCCTGAATAACGTGACGCGGGCCAGTTTCGGTCTGCTCCAGGTTCTCTACGCTTTCCATTTGCGCCCCCCGTTGGCCCTCAGAGTATGGGTCTTTCTTGTCTGCCAGTCCGACAAGAAAGGGCACGGGACGCGGCGGATCGATTCACTTCGTCGGGTGCTCGGCGACCTTGCGCACGGCGTCGCCGCTGGCCCGCTTCGATCGCGGCGAACGCGTCACGGGCCCAGTCCTGGTCACGGCGTTGGCCGCAGGCCGCTCAATCGGCGAAGTAGGTCGCCGGCGCCTGCTCGCGCAGTGCGGCAACATGCGCGGTGATGTGGTCGATATGGGAGGAGACGCTGGCGCCGAGGCCCGCGACGTCGCGCGAAGCCATCTGCGCCAGCATTTGCTCGTGCTCCTTGAGCGCACGCTCGGCGTGACTCGCCACATGCCCCAGCAGCAGCCAGCGCGCCAGAAGCTGGGGGTGTGCACTGCACCCGCCCCCAGCTCAAGGCTTTCGCCTTCGACGTGCGGAGGCATCGCTCCCGCCAGCTCGCAGCGAGCCACGCGGCGGCACCGAGATCCCGAAGGTGCGCTGTGCGGCGGGTCAGCTCGTCTCGTGCAGCAACTGCCGCGCCTCGCGCAAGGCTTCATGGTCGCGAAGCACGTCGTGCCGGTCGACTTCGGCCTGCTCGATGTACCCGCTGAGAACGCGTAGTGCCGGCAAGGACGCGTCGGCCGGATATTCCCGGGAAAGGGGCTGGTAAGCCTGCAGTGCGGCCGACGCGTCGCGCTGCTCGAGCGCATGCACGGCGTCGTTCCTCAGCATCACCTCGCGGCTGTGTTCGAAGATGTCGAGTTGCATTCCATCACCTGTGCGCCAAGGCGACACGGCCCAGGGCGTGCAAAAAGGGTCGTGAGGGCACGTCAACAGGGTGCAAGGCCCAAGGCCGATCCCACCCTCGTGGTCTCGTGAGCTGACTTTCGGGCCACGCCCGGCAAACAGGTCTTGACTGGGCGACATGCGGCGTATCGGCGGACCGGCGGACCGGCGGACCGGCGGACCGGCTCAAGATGAGGGAAGTCGGCCACGTCGTTGACGTTGCTGCCGTTGATGGACTGGACGCTGCTGATCTTGGAGGCGGGGGCGAAAGGAGCGAGCAGGTGCACGGCGAGGGTGCTCTTGCCGACGTTGCCCGAGAGGTTGAGGACACGGATTTTCATGGGCGGGTCTTCCGATGAAGGTCTCGGGCGACTTGTGCGTAGTCGCGCGAAGCCACTTGCTTGGCTCCGGCCAGCGCGTCGAGGACGTGCGTCGGGGAGGAACTTCCGGGACGACCCTCGGCTGCGCCGTGTGGCGCTCGAGAAGCTCGGCTGGGCTCAGGCTGCGAGCTCGCGGGAGGCGCCGCGGCCGCTCTGGCGGCACGCACCGCGCGCTTGCGGGCCCTGACGAGGCAGACACGGTAGTTGTTCCAACTGGCCTCGAGGCCGCCGGCCTGAAGGCGCGCATGGATGGCCGAGTGGCTGTGGCCCAGCAGATGGGCTTCCGCAACGAGGTACTGCAGGCGCACGGTCACGATCGACGTGCTTCGGAGCTTCTCCGCAACCAGCCTTTCGGTGCGTTTCTGAACGTCTTGCAATTCAGGATGCACCACGAGTACATCGAAGACGCAGCAGGAGTACACCTTGAGCACACTTTGGACGCAGTCTGCCTTCGGCCTACTGTCACGCTCTCGGCCGATCCTTCGGCTCGGCCGACCCGTTTTCCTCTTTGAAGGTCGCGTTTTGGCGGATGGCACAGGGTTCGCCGACTCGCCTAGGGGCGATACACCATACGCACCTACCAGGTGCCGGCAAACCCGCATGCAGACTGCAAAGTCCGGTATGACCTGCAACCGGCGGGGTATGACCCAGCCGGCCGGAACCCGCATGGACAGGGCCTGAGGGGGTAGGACCATGCCCAGCATCGTGTCCATCAAGTTCAACGACGAGGAGGCCGAACTGCTGCAGCGCGCCCATGCCGCCTCTGGTGTCGCCGGGCTGAGCTCCCACATCAAGCAGGTCTACTTCGATGCCCTCAAGCTCAACGTCGGCGTGTTGCAAGAGATCCGCGGCGACCTCGATCGCATCGGCGCCGGCGTGGAGCGTCGAGCCGACTGAGGCTCGGCAGCGCCTGCGTGTTTACATTGTCTGACGCCAGCCCTCCCCACCGCGCACACCACGGGCGGCCGAACCGATGCAGGCCGCACCCCGCATGGGCCATCGAGCGCTTCAGTCGCGCAGCGTGAACACCACCGACAGGTACGCCACGAGCAGCTCGCCGATGTCCTCGATGCCGTGCAGCGCCGTGGCGTCGAACAGCAGCGAGTCGCCCGCGCCCAGGCTCACCACCTTGTTGCCATAGCGGTAGCGGATCCGCCCCGTCAGCAGGTGCAGGAACTTGATTCCCGGGTGCTGAAACGTCACGTAGGGCTCGGCCCCGGGCAGCAGCGTGACTAGGTAGGGCTCCACGAACAGGTTGCCCGAGAGCTGGTGGCCCAGCAGCTCGTAGCGGTAGTCGGCCACCGCTCCGATGCGGTCCACCAGGATGCCCTTTCCTGCGGGCACATGGCTGAAGTCCGTGCGGCTGGCCTGGTCGCCGAAAAAGCGCGAGACCGGCACGCCCAGGCCGACGGCAATGCGGTCCAGGGTCTCCACCGAAGGGGAGACCAGGCCGCGCTCGATACGCGAGAGCATGGAGGGAGAGATTCCCGAGCTTCGAGCCAAGCCGCCGGCGGAAGCACCAGCTGCCACGCGCAAGGCGCGCACCTGGCGGCCAATCAGCGACGCAGGCCTGCTGCGCTCTGGTTGCGCCATGAGCAGCGGCCGTGCGCGTGTCACGGACACCGGCAGCCTCAGGGAGCGGGCCGTCGGAAGCGGCGAAGCAAGCTGTCGGCGGGTCATGCAGCAACGGTGCCCTTGTGTTGCGAAGCCAGGCCCTGTGGCGATACGAGAGCCTGGGAAGGAGCCTTTAAATGTGGAAGATCGTCCGTGGTGCGATCGTACACATGGCGAGAGCATTTTGTCTATGCCGATCGCCTCGCCCAAACACGCGCTCGACCCCGCATTGGTCGAGTTGGGCGCTGCCATCCGGTCATTGCGCAAGGCGCGCGGCATCTCGCAGGAAGAGCTCGCGCATCGCAGCCAGATCGACCGTTCCTACATGAGCAGCATCGAACGCGGGACGCAGAACCCTGGCGTGATGACCATCGTGCAGATCGCCGCGGGTATCGGCGTGTCAGTGGCGGAACTGGCGACCCAAGCAGGTATTTAGCCCATCTTTCTCAACTGACCTGTGTGAAGCCTGGCTAAGTACTTTGATTTGATTGAGCGTGATCGCCAAGGTCTCCACTACAGCGAGACTGGTTTGGCGGTGATGCGGGCGTGCTTGGCGGTGATCTTCGGCGGAGGTTGCTCGGGCAGCTTCGCAGCAGGTCCAGCAGCATGCGGTGATCGGCCTCGTGCTGGGTGTATTGCGACAGCACGAGCTCCCTGCCATCGGTGGTGGGCGCGTGCACGTCCACCATCTTGGCGATCACCTTGGCCGGCGTGATGCCATGTGCCAAGCGTTTGAGCTGGGCCTTCAAGGTGACCTGCAGGCAGTAGGCGAGGAGCTTCGTCGGCTTTGTGCCGCGACCTCAAGCTGTTCTCTCATGCCATTGTGATCATCGACGGTAGCAAGTTCAAGGCGGTCAACAGCCGCGATCGTAGCTTCAACGCCGGTAAGATTGATGCACGGCAGCGGCAGATCGAGCAGAGCATCCAGCGCTACCTCGACGCCCTGGAGACGAACGATCGCACGCAGCCGACGGAAGTCGAAGCCAAGATCGAGCGGCTGCAGGACAAGGTCAAGAAGCTGCGCGAGCAGATGAAGCAGCTCGATCGCACCAAGGAACAGTTGAAGAAAGAGCCTGATGGGCAGCGCTCGCTCACCGATCGGCGTGCCGGTTCGTTTCCGGCCCCCCGGGCATTCAGCACGTCTCAGTACCGATAGTCCCGGTCACCGCGGTCATCCCAGTCGCGTTGGTGATGGCGATGGCGCCAGCGCTCGCCTCGCCAGTAGCCCGGGGCTGGCTGCACGTCGTACACGGGCG